>CAWCHT010000003.1:0-137700 GCA_963795465.1 Vulcanimicrobiota bacterium | reverse complement strand
TTTTGTAGATTTCGCTCTTCAAATTTCCCGCCCACATGACCAGCGCGTTCTCGTTGTTGTCGCTGTAGTATCCCTTGCGCGTCGACACCGTCGTGAATCCATATTTCCGGTAGAGCGCTTGCGCTACGGCGTTGCTTTCACGAACCTCCAGCGTCATCCAAGAGGCGCCGCGTTCGATTGCGCGGTCCAACAGATGCAGCAGCATGTGTTCGCCGTACCGGCGCCCGCGCGAAGGAGGCGTGACCGCGATCGTGGTGATGTGCGAGTCTTCCAGGATCACCCAAATGCCGCCGTACGCGACGATTTGGTCTCCGGCGCGGCCGACGTAATAGTGCGCGAGTTTGTTTTCGTGCAGCTCTTGGTAGAACGCGTTCGAAGGCCATGTCGTTGAAAACGATTGGTGTTCGATGTGAAGTACGTCTTTGATGTCGCCGTCAACCATCGCGTCGATGCGCAACGGAGCGTCGCCGCCGAGGCGTCCGGATTTCGGTTCCAGTTTCACGACGGGTGCAACGGCGTTCTAATCGCCGTAATCAACGCGCACTTCGTGAATAACGAGCGACGGTTCCCGCTGCGCTCCGATTCGAGCTGCGGCCAGCGCTGCGGGAACGACTGCCGAAGGTTGTACGCGCACGTTCCAGCCGCGTTCGCCGAGCGCGGCGAGCACGTCCTCCGCATCGCCCGTCACCCAGAGGTCCGCCGGCGCAGACGGCCCGCAAAGCTCGTTCACCACGTCGTTTACGTACCCGGCGGCGCGCCTTCGGGTTTGACCGGCGGTCAAGCGCGCTGCGACGACGCCGGTTCGTCCGTGTACGACGGTCAGGAGCGGATCGCGCTGGGGCGTTTGCGGCGAGAGCTCGAAGATGTCGAATGAGTCCACGCCCATGAGCGGCAGCCGCCAGCTTTGAGCGAGCGCCTTGGCATAGGCTGACCGCGATGCGCGCGCCGGTGAACCCGCCCGGGCCGATCCCGACGGCGAGACGATCGGGAACGCCGTGCGGCGCGGATCGCAGTACCTCGGCGACGGCGCCGAGCCCGGCTTCCAGCGCAGCGGTGCCGGCGATGAATTCGGTGCGCAGGCAGCGGTCCGCGACCGAGTCGTAGAGCGCGGCGGAAAAGCCGCCCAGCGCACCGTCGAGCCCCAAAACGATCAAGCGGTATTCCCATTGCGGCGGACTCGCACCCGGCGGGGCAGTTCGGCGGTTCCTTCGATTTCGATTTCGTAGCGTGCCGGGGGCAGCAGTTCGGCTGCGTTTTGCCACCACTCGACCATCACGATGGAGGTCCCCGCGAACGCGTCTTCCAGTCCGAGTTCGCGCACTTCCCGCGGATCGTCGATGCGATACAAATCGAGATGGTCGATCGGCGGAGTGCCGTCATAGCGGTGCCAAAACGTAAAAGTCGGACTCCTTGCAACGTCGTCGCCGCAGCGCCGCGCGACCGCAGCTTTCACGAACGTCGTCTTTCCCGCTCCGAGCGGTCCCGAAAGCGCGACGACGTCGCCGGGCTGCAGCGTTTGCGCGAATTCTTCGGCAAAAGCACGAAACTCTTGCTCGTTTTGAAATGTTCGATCCATCGGTTTGGCGAAGATAAAACTCCGTGAAAAACGCGAGAGTTCTTCGCCCGAGCGCCGTTTCCTGATGAACAACGATCTGATTTCGAAGATAAACGTCGAAGACGAAATGCGGGAGAGCTATCTCTCGTATGCGATGTCGGTTATTGCCTCGCGGGCGCTGCCGGACGTTCGCGACGGCCTCAAACCGGTGCAGCGCCGCATCCTGTTCGCGATGCGCGAAATGGGGATGGACCCGACCAAGCAGCACCGCAAGTGCGCCGGAATCATCGGCGAGGTCCTGAAAACCTTTCACCCGCACGGCGACGGCTCGGTGTACGACGCGCTGGTTCGCATGGCGCAGGACTTTACGCTGCGCTATCCGCTCGTCGACGGGCACGGGAATTTCGGATCGATCGATCCCGATCCGCCGGCTGCGTACCGGTATACCGAAGGCCGCTTGGCGCGGCCTTCGCTCGAAGTGCTCAGCGACATCGACAAAGAGACGGTCGCCTTCGTTCCCAACTTCGACAATCAGGGCACGGAGCCCAGCGTTCTGCCCGGCAAACTGCCGCAGTCTGCTGCTCAACGGTTCCAGCGGCATCGCCGTCGGAATGGCCACCAATATCCCGCCGCACAACCTCACCGAGATCAGCGATGCGATTGCTGCGCTCATCGACGACCCACAGATTACCGACGACGCGCTGTGCGATATCGTTACCGGCCCGGACTTTCCCACCGGCGGCATCATCGTGGGCCAAGAAGCGATTCGCGAAGCGTACAAGACGGGCCGCGGCTCCATCGCGATTCGCGGCAAAGCCGAAATCGTCGAAGACCGCGGACGGCACCGCATCATCATCACGGAGATTCCGTATCAGGTTTACAAGAGCCGCATCGTCGAGGCAATTGCCGAAGCGCACGCGGAGAAGCGAATCCAGGGAATCTCCGCGTTGCACGACGAGTCGAATCGCAAAGGCATGCGCGTCGTCGTCGAGTTGCAGAAGACTGCCACGCCGAAAGTCGTGCTCAACCAGCCTCTACAAGCACACGCCTTTGCAATCAAGCTTCGGGTTCAACATGCTGGCGCTGGTGCCGGCCGGCGAACCGCGTGCGGACGGCACGGTCCCAATCGAACCGCAGGTGCTTTCGCTCAAGCAACTGCTCGAGCATTACATCGCGCATCGCAAGGACGTCGTTACCAAACGCACGCAGTACGATCTGCGCAAAGCCGAAGAGCGCGCGCACCTGCTCGAAGGCTACCGCATTGCGCTCGACAACATCGACGAAGTCATCGAGATCGTGCGCGGCAGCCAGACCACCGAAGAAGCGCGCCAAAAGCTGACGGTGCGCTTCAGCCTTTCCGACGTGCAGGCCAGCGCGATCGTCGATATGCGTTTGCGCACGCTCGTCGGCCTGGAACGGCAAAAGATCGAGGACGAATATGCCGAGCTGATCAAGCTGATCGCCGAATTGCAGGACATTCTGCGCAGTCCGCGCCGGATCTCCGGTATCGTGAAAAGCGAAATCGCGGACATAAAAAAGAAGTTCGGCGACGAGCGCCGCACGGACATCGTGCCGGCCGAAGACGAATTCTCGGTCGAAGCGCTGATCCCGAATGTCGACGTGGTCGTCACGTACACCGTCGGCGGCTACATCAAGCGCGTTTCCGTCGATACGTTCAAGACGCAAAACCGGGGCGGACGCGGCGTCGTCGGCATCGCGAACCTCAAGCGCGAAGACGTTGTCACCAACTTCTTCATCACCAAGACCCACGATCACGTGCTGTTCTTCACCAATAAGGGGCGCGCGTATCGCCTGCGCGGTTTCGAGATACCGGATACGACGCGCCAAGCGCGCGGGACGGCGCTGGTCAACCTGTTGACGTTGCCGCCGGGCGAGTCCGTTACCGCGGTCTTCCCGGTGCATCATTTCGGCGGCGACCGCTTCATGGTGATGGTGACGAAGAACGGGGTCATCAAGAAGACCCCGCTAGCGGAATTCTCCAACGTGCGCCGCAACGGGTTGAACGCCATCAATCTCGATGAAGGCGACGAGTTGCTGGCGGTCGATCTGTCCGACGGAACGCGCGACATCATTTTGGGCACGGTCCAAGGAATGGCGGTGCATTTTAACGAGAAGGACGTGCGCCCGATGGGACGCAACGCCCGCGGCGTGAAGGGGATGACGCTCGAGCGCGGCGATGCGATCGTTGCGATGGACGTGCTGGAAGAGAAGCGCCGCGAAGTGCTGCTCGTTACGACCAAAGCGTTCGGCAAACGCACGCCAATCGACGACTACCGTCACACGTCGCGCGGCGGTAAAGGCGTCAAAGCGTTCGCAAAGGAGCGCGAGGACATCGGCAAAGTCATCGATCAAATCTTGGTCGCCCCCGAAGACGAGATCTTGATGATGACCTCGTCCAACCAAGTCATCCGGCTGCGTGTATCGGACATTCGCAAAGCGGGCCGGTCGACCAAAGGCGTGCGCCTGCAGCGTATGGGTGAAGGCGACGAAGTGATCGCCATCACGAATTTGGGCAAACAAGCAAAACAAATTACCGACATCACCGGGGAAGCGCTCGAACCCTGAAACCAGCGGTTCGCAGCGCAGGTTTGAATCTCGTGAAGGAGAGTTTACGAACAGCATGAGTGCTTTAGCCGACGTATCGCAAACGAATTTTCAGCAGGAGGTGCTCGGTTCCAACCAGCCGGTTCTGGTCGATTTTTGGGCGCCGTGGTGCGGACCGTGTAAGATGCTCGGGCCCGTGGTTGAGAAGATTGCCTCCTCGCACGCCGGCCGGGCCAAGTTCGTCAAGCTCAACACCGACGACAATCCGAACCTAGCCGGCGAATACCAAGTATCCGGCATCCCGTGCTTGATTTTGTTCAAGGGCGGCAAGCCCGTCGACCGCATCGTCGGCTACGTCTCGGAGCAACAGATCGCATCGATGCTGAGCAAGCACGTGGCCTAACTTTTCCGTGAAAGCGGAGAGCGTGCGGGACGCGGGCTGCGGTGCGCGCGCAATTCCGCCGGTGCACCGCTTTCTTTCGGACCCGCGCTTCCAAGCGTTTTCGCATTTACTGGGCCCGGCGGCGGTGAAGGAACACGTGACCGCGGCGCTGGCCGCCGCGCGCGCCGAATCTGCCGGCGGGGTGCCGTCGTTCGAGGCGCTCAGTGCGGCGGCGCTGACCCGATTGAGCGCCGCCGGCGCGCAGCTGCTCGTTCCGGTCGTCAACGGAACGGGAATCGTCCTGCACACGAACCTGGGTCGCGCACCGCTTGCGCAGCCCGCGCTCGATGCTGCGCGCGCGATCGCCGCCGGATATTCGAATTTGGAATACGACCTGGCGCGCGGATCGCGCGATTCGAGATATTCGCGCGCTAGCGGTTTTCTTACGCAGCTCACGGGAGCGCAGGATGCGCTCGTCGTCAACAATTGCGCGGCCGCCGTTCTGCTCATTCTCGATACGCTGGCGAAAAAGCGTGAAGTCGTCGTGTGCCGCTCGCAACTCATCGAAATCGGGGGCGGCTTTCGTCTTCCGGACGTACTGGAACGCAGCGGCGCGCAGCTGGTTGAAGTCGGAGCGACGAACAAGGTGTACCTCGCCGATTTCGAACCCGCGCTCACGCCGAATACCGCGCTCATTCTACGTTCGCATACCTCGAATTACTACATCTCGGGCTTCACCCACGACGTGGCTCCCGCGCGGACTGTCCGCGCTGGGACGCCGCTGCGGCGTTCCGGTCGTTGAAGACTTGGGCAGCGGCGCACTCGTCGATTTGAGCCGCTATGGGCTGCGAAAAGAACGAATGGTGCAGGATGCAATCGCCGACGGGATCGATCTGGTCGCGTTTTCGGCCGACAAGCTGCTCGGTGGACCGCAAGCCGGAATCATCGTGGGAAATGCCGCGCTGATCGGTCGCCTTCGTTCCAACCCGCTCATCCGCGCTCTGCGCGTCGATAAGGTGACCCTCGCGGCTCTCGCGGAAACGCTGCGCTTGTATGTGGGCGAGGGCTGGCAGCGCATTCCGCTGTTTCGCATGCTGGGCGCAACGCTGCAAGAGTTGCAAGCTCGCGCCGACCGCTACTGCCGGCAGGTTGTAGGTTCGAGCGCGGTCGATACGCAGGCCTACGTCGGCGCCGGCGCGCTCCCGGACAGCAGCATTACATCGATTGCTATTCGCCTTCCGGTGCAAGACAGCGTGAACGCGACGGCATCACGTTTGCGCGCGCTCAATCCGCCGATCGTGTCGCGCATCGAAAAAGATTCGCTTTTGCTCGACTTGCGAACGATTTTTCCGGAACAGGACGAGGGCGTCATCGCGGCGCTGCGCGCGATATAGCATCATGCACATCATCGGCACCGCCGGGCACGTCGATCACGGAAAATCCGCGCTGGTCAACGCGCTGACCGGGACCAATCCGGACCGCTGGCTGGAAGAGCAATTGCGTGGTATGACGCTCGATCTCGGCTTCGCGCACTTACGCTTCGACGACGGAACGGAGGCAGGAATCGTCGACGTGCCCGGTCACGAACGTTTTCTGCACAACATGCTGGCGGGCGCAGCCGGCATGGAGTTGCTGCTGCTGGTCGTTGACGCCGGCGAGGGCGTTATGCCGCAAACGTTCGAGCATTTGCAGATTCTTCAGTATCTCAACGTGCGCGACATCATCGTCGTCGTAACGAAGATTGATGTGCTTGCCTCCGGGGAAGCCGGCGCCGCCTGCAAGCGAATCGAAACGCAGCTGCAGGGAACGATCGCGCGAGATGCATCGATCATTGCGGTCTCCAGCCGTACCGCAGCGAACATGGAGATTTTGCGCGAAGCGATTCGTCAGCGTTTGCGCGCCCTGCCTGCGCGCGATCCGGATGCGCCGGCGTATTTGCCGGTGGACCGCGTCTTCGCATTGCCCGGACACGGAACCATCGTCACCGGAACGCTCATGCAAGGCCGCATCGCCGTGGGGGACACGCTGACCCTGCAGCCCTCGCAGCGAAACGTTCGCGTGCGCAGCCTGCAGAGCTTCGGCGAAAAACGCGAACGCGTCGAGGGCGGCGCCCGGGTTGCCGTCAACATCCCCGCGGTCGGCGCGCGAGACATCGCTCGCGGCGAGATGCTCGTTGCGCCGCAATTCTCGGCGGCCCAAGCGTTTGCGGTAACGTTTACGCCTGCCGCGGATGCCCTAGCGCTGCTGCGCAGGCGCAACGCCGTGCGTGCGTACATCGGCTCTGCGGAAATTCTGGGCACGCTCGTTTTCGAGCAAACACCCCACACTGCGCAAAGCGTGAATGCCACGCTCTTGCTACAGCGTCCGACAGTCGCGTATCCCGGCGCCGCATTCGTCGTTCGCCGCCTTTCGCCGAAAAATGTGCTGGGCGGCGGCCGGCTGCACGCGCCTGCGGCAGCGCACCATGTTTCCGACAGCGCCTCAACAGCGGAAACCGCGGCGCTTGCGGTGTTGCATTCGCGCCGAACCGCGATGACCGCTGCGGAGATTGCGCGCGAAACCAACCTGCGCGAAGATGCGCTCGCGCCGGCGTTGGATCGGCTTGCCGGGCGCGGTGAAATCGTACGCGTGCAGCGGCCCGCCGCTTTCGTCGATGCGCAATTTGCCGAAAACATCCTCGCCGGCGCGCTGGAGTTCTTGCAGGAGCAGCATCGCGGCGAACCGTGGGCGCTGGGCGCGACATCGCTTGCGCTGGCGCGCGCGTTAGCCGTTGACGAAGCGCTGCTGCTGCGCATCCTTTCCGCGTTTGCGGACGAGGGCCGCATACGGCAGCGTGCGGGCTATTTCAGTGCGCCGGATTTTATACCGCACTTGAGCGACGCCCAGGAGCAGTTTTTTCGCGAAGCGCTCGGTTCGGGAGCGAACGGATCGCTCGTTCCGGCGCCGCTCGATGCGCTCGTCAAGAGCGTGCGCGCTTCGCGCGTTCCGGGAATCGCAAGGGCGTTCGATACGCTGATCGCAACCGGTGTCATCGTGAAAATCGGGGATGAGGTCTATCGAGGCTCGCAGATTGCCGCGATTCGCGCACGCATGGAACGGTTTTTCGAACGGAACGCAGCCATGACGATGGCGCAGTTTCGCGACCTCGTCGGCACGTCGCGAAAATATGCCGTCCCTTTGCTTGAATGGTTTGATGCGCGGGGCGTCACGGTGCGCAGCGAGGACCTGCGAATGCTTCGCGCACCACAAGCAAATCGACGCGCAAACGACGAATACGCGAAGATATCCGAGCCTTCGGCATAAAGCGCTCGAGCAGGCGTTCGGCGCGAAACTCGAGAGGGCGTTTCTGCTGTTGAAACGGTTGTACCTATGAATGCGGATCGAATGACTGAACGCGTCCAAGACGCGCTCAACGCTGCCTATACGCTTGCTCTGAACGAACATCATACGCAAACCACGCCGGAGCATTTGCTCGCCGCGTTGCTCGATCAGGATCGCGGTATCGCGCCGGACATCGTTCGCGAAGCCGGTGCCGATCTCAAGAGCCTTTCGAATAAAGTCAACGACGCGATCTCGCGGCTGCCACGGCTGACCGGTGCGAACGCCGATCAAGCGACGGTTACGGTATCGCCGGATCTCACCCGACTCTTTTCGCAAGCCGAGTCAGACGCCAAACAGTTGCAAGACGACTACGTTTCGGTCGAGCATTTGCTGCTCGCGATGACGCAGAGCAACAGCGCCGTCGGCAAGTTGCTGCGCGAGAGTGGTTTGACGCGCGACAAATTGCTGGTCGCGCTACGCGCGGTGCGCGGCAACCAGCGCGTCACGACGCAAAACCCGGAAGGCACCTATAAGAGTCTGGAGCGGTACGGGCGCGATCTGACGGTCGAAGCAGAGCGCGGGAAATTGGATCCGGTTATCGGTCGCGACGACGAAATTCGACGCGTCATTCAAGTGCTGTCACGGCGCACCAAAAACAACCCGGTGCTCATCGGCGATCCCGGCGTCGGCAAGACGGCCATCGTCGAAGGGCTCGCGCAGCGCATCGTACGGCGCGACGTGCCCGAAGGTTTGAAAGACAAGCGAATCGTCGCGCTCGACATGGGTGCGTTGATCGCCGGTGCGAAGTATCGCGGCGAATTCGAAGAGCGGCTCAAGGCCGTGCTCAAAGACGTGCAAAATTCCGAGGGGCAGATCCTTTTGTTCGTCGATGAGTTGCACACCGTCGTCGGCGCGGGCAAAGCCGAGGGCGCCATGGACGCGGGCAATTTGCTCAAGCCGATGCTCGCGCGCGGCGAGCTGCACATGATCGGCGCCACGACGCTCGACGAGTATCGCAAGTACGTCGAGAAAGACGCCGCGCTGGAACGGCGCTTCCAGCCGGTCTTCGTTGGTCAGCCGAGCGTCGAAGACACGATTTCGATTTTGCGCGGCCTGAAAGAGAAGTACGAAGCGCACCATGGTGTTCGCATCAAAGACTCCGCGCTCGTGGCTGCCGCCACGCTTTCGAACCGGTATATCAGCGACCGCTTTTTGCCCGATAAAGCGATCGATCTGGTCGACGAAGCGGCCGCGAAACTGCGCACCGAGATCGACTCCATGCCGCAAGAGCTCGACGAACTGACACGGCGCGTCATGCAGCTCGAAATCGAGCGCGAAGCGCTGCGCAAGGAAAGCGACAAGGCCAGCCGCCATCGTCTCGAGCAGCTGGAAAAAGAACTGGCGGACCTGCGTGAAGATCAAATGGAGACTGCAGGCGCGCTGGCAGACGGAAAAGACCGCGGCCGCGCGGCTGCGCGAAATTCGCGAGCAGATCGAGCAGACGAAAGTGCAGATTGAACAGGCGGAGCGCCAGTACGATCTCAATCGCGTTGCCGAACTGCGTTACGGCAAGCTCGCGGATACTCGAAAAGCAACTTCAGGAAGGCGAGCAGCGCTTGAGCGCTCGCGACGGTCACACGCGGCTTTCAAAAGAGGAAGTCGACGAAGAAGACATCGCGGAGGTGATCAGCCGCTGGACCGGCGTTCCGGTGACCAAATTGCTCGAGGGTGAAGTGCAAAAGCTGCTGCACCTGGATGAAGAGCTTCATCGGCGCGTCATCGGCCAAGACGAAGCGGTGACGGCCGTAGCCGAGGCAGTCGTGCGATCGCGTTCGGGATTGGCCGATCCGAATCGACCGATTGGATCGTTCATTTTCCTCGGTCCAACCGGCGTCGGCAAAACCGAACTTGCGCGCGCGCTGGCGGAATATCTGTTCGACGACGAGCGCGCGATGATCCGCATCGACATGTCCGAGTACCAGGAAAAGCACACCGTGGCCAGGTTACTCGGGGCACCGCCGGGATACGTCGGTTTCGAAGAGGGCGGCCAGCTCACCGAGCTGGTGCGCCGCCGGCCGTACAGCGTCATTCTGTTCGATGAGATCGAGAAAGCGCATCCCGACGTTTTCAACGTCTTTTTGCAGATTCTCGACGACGGCCGTTTAACGGATGGCCAGGGTCACACGGTCGACTTCCGCAATACGATCGTCATCATGACGTCCAACGTCGGAAGCCACCGGATTCTCGATTACAAAGGCGATCTGGGCGGCGCCGAATACGCGGTCATGCGCGCGACGGTGCTGGACGAATTGCGCCAGCATTTCCGCCCGGAATTTCTCAACCGCGTTGACGAAGTGATCGTCTTTCACGCGCTCACCGAAGACGAACTGGCGCAAATCATCGAAATTCAGTTGCGCCGCGTTCGCCATCGCCTGGCCGAGCGGCGCATCGAACTCGACCTGACCGATGCGGCAAAGCGGCATCTGGTTAGGTCCGGTTATGACCCGGTGTACGGAGCACGTCCGCTCAAGCGCGCAATTCAAAAGGAACTGGAAACGCCGCTGGGCCGGAAAATTTTGGCCGATGACGTGCGCGAGGGACAGAAGGTCGTCGTCGATTACAACGACATCTCCGGCGAGCTGACGTTCCGTGCCGAAGCTGCGGGCGAACCGGTCTTAGTGTAACAGTCCTCCGCGCGAAGGGAACAGCGCTTCGAAAGCCGGCAGCTTTGCGTGCGGCATATGCTTTGGGTAATTGCCGTCGATGTGCTTTCGGTTCCACGCGCGGGCATTCACGTAGAGATATTCGAAGTTCTCCCAGATGGCGTTGCCTGCATTGTGCCGGGCCAGCACGATTATGGGCTCCATCAGCTCCTACGCCTGCGCGACGCGAAAAGAGTATACGTCCAGGAATGCATCGACCGGGATGAGCCGGTTTTTGACCAGACTTCCGACCCAATCGTACGAGTTTCCGAGCTGAAGCCACGCAACGCTGCGATCGAACGTGTTGTCGATGACGCTTTGCACGTAGGCCGGATCGGCGAGCAGCGTGGAGAGTTGCCGCTGCGTATCGGTGAGCCATGCGTTGAAGCTCGCGTCCTCGACGCGTGCGAGCACGGTGAGCAAGCCTTCCAGCTGATTGCCGGCGCGCAGATGGCGAAGCTGAATCACCGCGGCGATTGCCGTTGCAGCGATGACCACAAACGTGCCGATTGCTGCCACGGTGTTGAGCGTTTGAAGCATGGTGCCTCCCAACCGGACGCGTTAGGTTCTGCTCAGTTCGCGTTTGCGGGCCCGCAGCCGATCGCCCTCATCGAGTAGACGCTTGCGCACGCGGATCGATTTCGGCGTGATTTCGACCAGTTCGTCGTCTTCGATGAATTCGATCGCGCGTTCCAGCGAAAGGTCTTCGGGCGGCGGCAACTTCACGTTTTCATCCGATCCGGCCGCGCGCATGTTCGTGAGTTTTTCTCGCGCACGACGTTGAGCGCGACGTCTTTGTCGTCGTTGGCGCGCCCGACGACCATGCCTTCGTAGACGTTGACGCCAGGTGCGACGAAAAAGCGCCCCCGCTGTTCGACGCCCATGAGGGCGTAGCCGGTCGTTCTGCCGGTATCGCTTGCGACCAGCGCTCCGACGTTGCGGCCGGGAAGATCGCCTTGCCATTCCTGATGATCGTAGTAGGTATGCGACATCACGGCCGTGCCGCGCGTGAGCGTCAGCAATTCGCCGCGCAAGCCGAAAATGGCGCGAGTCGGCATCGTGTATTCCAGACGGCGGGAATCTGCGACGTTGATCATATTCGACATCGTCGCTTTACGTTTTCCGAGCGCTTCGATGACCGGACCCTCGTATTCCGATGGTACGTCGACGACGACGTATTCAACCGGTTCCCATTTTTTGCCGTCGCGCTCGGCGACGATCACTTGCGGCTTGGAAACTTGCAGCTCGTACCCTTCGCGGCGCATCGTCTCAATCAGAATCGAAAGATGGAGCTCACCGCGGCCGCGCACTTCGAACGTATCGGCTGAATCCGTATCCGCGACGCGCAGCGCCACGTTCGACTCGAGTTCGCCCATGAGGCGCGCGCGAATCTGGCGCGAGGTCAGGTATTTTCCTTCTTTTCCGGCGAACGGCGAGTTGTTGACGCTGAAAAACATCGAAACGGTCGGTTCGTCGACCGCTACCGCGTGCACGCCTTCGGCGGCGGCGACGTCGGCGATCGTATCGCCGATGTTCAAACCTTCGATGCCGGAGACGCAGACGATATCGCCGGCGGTCGCTGCCTCCACTTCAACGCGTTCCAAACCTTGAAACGTCAGCAGTTTCGTTAGGCGCAGCCCTCGCTCCACGCTTGCATCGCGAGAAACTTTGGCGATCGGCGCGTTGACCCGCGCGCTGCCGCGAAAGACGCGGCCGATGCCGATGCGCCCGACGTAGTTGTTGTGATCGATCGCTGAAATCAGCATCTGGAATCCGCCGTCTTCGGCCGGCGCTTCGGGGATGCGGTCGCAGATAATCGTAAAGAGCGGTTCAAGGTCCGAATCGGAATCCTCAAGCGCGCGCCTCGCGATACCGGCTTTGGCGTTGGTGAAGATTACCGGAAAGTCGGCCTGCTCGTCGCTTGCGCCCAACTCGATGAAGAGATCGAACACTTCGTTGACCACTTCGGTGGGACGCGCGTCCTTGCGATCGATTTTATTGACGACCACGATCGCTTTCAGATCCAGCTCGAGCGCTTTGCGCAGGACGAAGCGGGTCTGCGGCATGACGCCTTCGGCCGCGTCGACCAGGAGGAGCACTCCCTGTACCATCTGCAGCACGCGCTCGACTTCGCCGCCGAAGTCGGCATGGCCGGGAGTGTCGACGATATTGAACTTTACCGAGCCGTGGCGGATCGCGGTGTTCTTGGCCAAAATCGTGATGCCGCGCTCGCGTTCGAGCGGGTTGGAGTCCATCACGCGGCTTTCGACATGCTGGCCTTCGCGGAATACGCCGCTTTGTTTGAGCATCGCATCGACGAGCGTGGTCTTTCCGTGATCGACGTGTGCGATGATTGCCACGTTACGGATGTCGGGGCGGGTTTTCACCTGTCGAGTTTTACCATAAACGGCCGCGCAGGGCTACCGAACCCGTCGCTATGCGCGCGGAAGCGCGAACCAGAAGGTCGTGACTTTATTCGGGTCGCTGTCGTACCCGATTGTCCCGCCCATGAGGCTGACCAGCTCCGAGCAGATATACAGCCCTAAGCCAATCGAGGAGTCGCTGTCGCCGCCAAGCCTGCCGAAGCGCGTGAAGACCTTCTGCCGTTCGCCTTCGGGGATTCCCGGGCCGTCGTTTTTGACGGCGAAGCTCACCCGGTCGTCGTACGGCTTTATCTCTACTGCGATAACGGATTTCGGATTGGAGTATTTGGCCGCGTTGGAAAGCATGTTCGTGAGCACTTGCACGACGCGGCCGTCATCGGCGCGAATATTCGGCAGCGGCGCTAAATACAAGATGCGAAAGTCGCGATCGGCGTGCTGGCTTTGCATGCCCGCAACGGACTCTTCCACGAGGAGGATCGGATCGACGCTTTCCGTCCGCAGCGTCAGTTTGCCGGCGTCCATCCGGGAAAGCAGCAAGAAATCTTCAAAGATAGCGGACAGCCGCGCAGTGGACGAACTCAAAACTCCAAGCAGCTCCTCGCGGCGCTCCTTTTCGAGTGAATCGAAATGTGAGTCGAGCAGTGCGGTTGCACCTTGGATCGCAGCCAGCGGCGATCGCACTTCATGGGCGACGATGCTGAAGAAATCACTTTGCGCGCGCGAGGTCTGCTCGAGCACGTGGCTGCGCTCCACTTCAGCGGCGATCCCTCGAGCGTTTGCCAAAGCCAGCCCTAAGAGATTCACGAACAGTTGCATCTCGCGCAGCGTTTCACGCGATGGTACTCGGCCGTCGAGCGGGCCGTCGACCGAAATGTACCCGAGCATTTCGCCGCTTCGATCGGCTAACACCAGCGTCAGCGAATCGTGTTCGTGCCATGTGCCGGCGCCGTTTCGCGGCGAGTCTGCAGGCGTCTCCGCCGTATAGAGGTTGTACGCCCATGGCTGCCGCCGTTCCGCCGGTATGTAAAAGCAATGCGGAACGACTTCGTATTCCGAAAGCAGCAGCTGCACGATCGCATCGCGCGCAACGTGTTCACCCAGGCGCGCGTTGATCGTCTCCTGCGGAAAGCCAATGATTACTCGGCGGTACATTTCGCCGCCCGGTGCGTCGGAGGCTACGATCGAAACGTACCGCCAGCCGTAGAGCTCGGAGAGCCCGCGGCCGATGGAATACAGTGCCGGCGCGATGTCTTCGGCGTGTCGGATGTCTTGCGTAATTTCGAAGAGCCGCTGCAGCGTCCGGCCTTCATGCGATTCTTGACGGACTGCCACGAGAGGTTTTTCGACGGCGCCGATGGGGTCCCCGCGCCTAAACGCCGGCTTTACACTCTGCGCTAAGAGTACTCCACAGGCGTGCGGTGAAGAGCGGGCTATGCAGTTAGAACCGTATCTCTGCTTCTATGGGCGCTGCGAAGAGGCGCTCGAGTTTTACAAGAGCGCGCTTGGCGGCGAGTACGAGCTGAATCGCTTCGAGGGCTCCCCAATGGCGGAACAAGTCGACGAGGGGTTTCGTACCAAGATCATGCACGCGGACTTTAAGGGGCCTAACTTTTCGTTCATGGCATCCGATGGCCGCGCAGAAAAAGCGTACGACCCGCAGGATGGGAATATCTCACTCTCGCTTGCGACGTTGGATCGCGCCGAAGGTGAGCGCGTGTTCACCGCGCTTTCCCAAGGGGGCGAAGTAACGATGCCGCTGAACGAAACGTTCTGGGGCGGTACGTTCGGGATGCTGACCGATCGATACGGTATCGAGTGGATGATCACGATCAAGTAGCATGCCATTCGCGCTCAAGGCCGAGGTTCGCGTTCCCCGTGCGACCAGGTTCGCGTTTGCCGCGCAAAAGACGATGTACGACGGCAAACACATTTGCGAAGGCGACACAATTTTCATATTCGCAAGTGAGAACGAGGGTGGTCGAGGGCTCATCGCCCGCGGGATCGTTACTTCGGCAGAGCTGCTTGCGAAGAAAAGCGGCATCGCCCTGCAAACGCCGCGCGTGAGCCTTACCGTCAGACGAACGGCGACGGCGAAAATTCTAGCGAGCACACGAAAGCAGTACGCCGCTGCGCACAAAAGAAAGCTCGGACCTTAGCGTTTCTTTCTTGTGAAAATGATCGTGGGTTCAGCGAAGCTCAACGTCGCCGCAAATTTTACGTACCCCACCTTTTCGGCGACGCGAAGCGAAGCAACGTTTCGTTCGCCGATGATGCACGCGGTGATCGGCGCTTTCACGTTGCGATCGCCCCATTCAACGACCGCCCGCAGCGCTTCCGTTGCGTAGCCCTTTCCGTGCGCCGCAGCAACGAATGCCCAACCGGCCTCCGGCATATCGCCGAGTGACGGCTGCATGTCGCGCTTGAAGTCCGCAAAGCCCAGCTCGCCGATGTACGAGCCGGTTTCACGTTCTTCCACGGCCCAGTAGCCGTATCCCAGAAGCTCCCATAGGCCGGCGTATCGCAACATCTTAAACCACGACTCTTGAAGAGTTGCGGCTCTTCCGCCAATGTACTCCGTCACCGCTGGATCCGCCCACAGAGAAGCACAGGCCGCGAGATCCTCATAACGGTGTGCCCGCAAGTGTAAACGCCCGGTTTCGATTATGGGAACGGCCATGTGGTTTTCGAATAGCGTCTTAATCTTCACCCGGTGAACTTCCCGTTCGCGGCGCCCCTTTGAATCTTAGCGATGACATGACTGTCGAGTGGGTTGATCGCAAACTGTGACAGAGTTACTTCGCTGGGAATTCGGGGGGAAGATACGCTTGCACGCGCAGAGAAATTGAGGGCTAACAAGTCCCCGATATGGGAGAGTACGGGTCTGGTGGCCCGCACGGTCTTCAAAACCGCTGAGGCCGTCGCAAGGCGGTTGGTAGGTTCGATTCCTACACTTTCCCGCCACCATCACTTCCCACCGTATTTGTTCTTGGATTTGCCGACATGCTACTCGCTACGCCGTTGGCTACACCGCGCGCCCGGGCCAGGTACTCCGAACGGTTTCGTCGAGGTGGATGTCGAGCAGACTCGCAGCCGTACGGCGCTGCTCGTCGACGACGTGAGTGTACATGTTTGCCGTGATGCTGATTCCGGGGCGTGCCCGAGCAGCTCGCTTGCGATCTTGAGCAGAACTCCAGATTCATGTCGGGGTCGGTTACGATTGCAGCTGCAAGTTTCGACGGATTATTGCTGCGAACGGTCACTACGTCGCTTTCGTCATGCAAACATAGGAGCTGCGCGGCGCTAACGCGGGCGGCGCAAGCACGTATCGACGGACGCCGTCGTCTTGCCACGCGAGCGCACCGTTGCGTGCAGCGTGTACTCCGTCGCCGAGACGCGATCGAACCTTTCAGCGATGCTTACATCGGGATAAACGCTTCGGTACGCGATGTGGTTTGGATCGCTGCCCGGGGCGCGCAGAATTGTTGCGGTTCCATGGTCGTCGATAATGACGGCGGTCCAGCCGTGATGTGCGTCATACGCGAGCAACTCTTCACCGCCGCCGCTCGACCACGAATCAATCTGTCGCAACGTGTGCCCGTCTAGATCATAAGTGAACGTTGCATCGTAAGGGAAGCGTGCCGCCCCCGCCCGGTATGTGCAGGTCCACGCGCCAACAAGATAGTGCAGCCCCGCAAGCGGCGTCGCCTTTGCCGGCACGGCCGCAGCAAGCACTACGGCCGCGAGTAACACGACAATAGAGCGCAAATTTCGCATGCGGCGAGGTTGTTCGACGCCATTGATTTCCGGCCTTCGGGCGCGCGGTGGCAGATCCGCCGCAATCGAGTTCTAACCGCGGCGCTGCTTTCTGAAGCGCCCTGTCCAGTACTCGCTGTACGTTCGCCGGACGTTCGGATCTGCATCAGAGAGAGCGACCAAGGCCTGTAGTGAATTCACGCCACGATCGCGCTACTGTCGTGTTCAAAGCGTTTCCTCGAGGCCGGCGGCTACGCATTACGCATCCGCGAACCGGACTGGTACGCACACCGATTGTTCTCGCGCACCGATATTAACCTCCACGTCTTCAGCGCTGGTTGCGAGGAACTTACTCGAATGCTGGCGTTCCGCGATCATCTGCGCTCGCATCCGCATGATCGCGATTGCTATGCAACCTGCAAGCGCGAACTGGCCGCGCAAGAATGGAAGTACATGCAAGACTACGCTGATGCAAAAAGCAGCGTCGTCCAAAATATCTTGCGCAATGCGCTGGCCCCGCGGAGTTAGCCGTACACCTGGGATGCAAAGCGCAGTGCCGACAGGTATGGACACGGAACCATCGCGGAATACCTGACACGGCAGAGGCTCCACGTAGTATAATGGAGCATGGTATGGGCCTGGTTCCAAACCGGTGCTGATATAATAACAGCACTGAGCCTTATCGGCTGTATCTTATGGGCCGTGCAACGCCGGCTCCACAAGCACTGGCGTTATGACTTTCTTAATTCTAACCCTGTCCAATGGGCGCTCATGCTTGCCGCGGTGGCCGGAGTCGCGTCGGGACTAGACTGGCATGACGAAGGCGTGCGCAATGCTGGGATTGGATACGCGGCATTCTGCGTCGTAATCTTCGCCATGTTGGGGTACGGTCGTTTAGTGGTTCTTCCACGACTAGAACGGAAAGGGCCACGCAAGCGTCGAGCTACCGCTTTTATGCCCGTCGCGCGTGGGCCGTTCCGCGGTTGGAATCCGGCCGCCGTGCGCCGGACCCGAATGTACCTCCTTGTCTTCATTGTTGCCGGCGTATGTGCCGGTCTGCTGGTTGAACAAGGACAGTTCATTTTCGGCGCCATCGCCGCTGCGATAGCGCTTTTTGCTACACCGGTGGTGGTAGCCACAGCGCTCGCAATCGCAACGCGGAGCCCGCTGCGAGATACGGGCGAGACTTCGGCGGCACGCTTCTAGCGCTATCGTTGCATTCCGTACCGCTGCCGCTTAGTCGCGCGGAAGAGTTTCCTGAAGTGTAGCCGGGCGGGGGGTTCGGAAACTCTAAGTCGCCGGTTGTTGTATATTCGCGTAACGGAACCGGATTCAACGGTGCATCATCATAGTCACCGCCGTAGCCGGCGCCGGAGCCGCGCCGTGAGCGCAGGATGAGCCAGCATGCCAGAGCCGGCACGAGCAACCCGGCAACCACCAGCAAACCGAGCATACTTCATGTTACCCGCATCGCCGCTTCGCACACGCCTTCTTCGAACTCCGGGTAAAGGTTCGGCATGGCCGACTATGTGTACCAAATGTACCGCGTGGGCAAAACCGTGCCGCCCAAACGCGATATTCTTAAAGACATTTCGCTGAGTTTTTTTCCCGGTGCTAAAATCGGCGTGCTCGGCCTCAACGGTGCAGGCAAATCGTCGCTGCTGCGCATCATGGCGGGCGTCGACACCGAGTTCGACGGCGAAGCGAAAGCGATGCCCGGCATCCGCATCGGCTTCTTACCGCAAGAACCGCAGCTCGATGCGGACATGGCGGTTCGGGAAACGGTTCAGCAGGCAATGACGGGCGTCTTTGCTGCGCGCCAGCGTCTGGAAGAAGTGTATGCGGCTTACGGTGATCCCAATGCGGACTTCGATAAGCTGGCCGAAGAGCAGGCTCGGCTCGAAGCCACCCTCTCCGCGCAGGACAGCGACAACGCCGAGCTTCAGCTCGAGATAGCGGCCGATGCTCTGCGCCTGCCGCCATGGGATGCGAAAATCGGTCCGCTTTCCGGCGGTGAAAAGCGGCGCGTCGCGCTCTGCCGGCTGTTGCTTTCGAACCCCGACATGCTGCTGCTCGACGAACCCACGAATCATCTCGACGCCGAAAGTGTTGAATGGCTCGAGCAGTTTCTGCAACGCTTTCCCGGCACCGTCGTCGCCGTCACCCACGATCGATATTTTCTCGATAACGTCGCCGAATGGATCCTCGAACTGGACCGCGGGCGCGGCATACCGTGGAAAGGTAACTACAGTTCGTGGCTCGAGCAGAAGCACTCACGGCTCGCTGGGGAAGAAGCTGCGGAAAGCGCACGCCAGAAAACGATCAAACGCGAATTAGAATGGGTACGTTCTGCCGCTCGCGGCCGCCAGTCCAAAAACAAAAGCCGGCTCACGCGCTTTGAAGAGCTTTCGAGCTACGAATACCAGCGTCGCAACGAAACGCAAGAAATTTTCATTCCCGTTGCGGAGCGCCTAGGCGATCGCGTCATCGAGTTCAACAACGTTCGAAAAGCCTACGGTGAGCGGCTGCTCATGGACGACGTTTCTTTTCGCATTCCGGCGGGCGCCATCGTCGGCATCATCGGACCCAACGGCGCGGGCAAAACTACGCTGTTCCGCATGATCGCCGGGCGCGAGCAGCCTGACGCCGGAGACATCATGATCGGCCCCACGGTGAAGCTCGCGATCGTCGAGCAGACCCGGGAATCGCTGGAAAACGCCAAAACCGTCTTTGAAGACGTCAGCGGCGGCTTGGACCTGGTTGCCGTCGGCCGTTTCGAGATGCCCTCGCGCGCCTACCTCAGCCGCTTCAATTTCAAGGGCGCGGATCAGCAGAAAGTCGTCGGCAATCTTTCCGGCGGTGAACGCGGCCGCCTGCATTTAGCAAAAACGCTGCTCAGCGGCGCAAACGTCTTGCTGCTGGACGAACCTTCGAACGATCTGGACGTGGAAACGCTGCGCGCGCTCGAAGACGCGCTGAGCGAATTTGCCGGCACCGTGCTCGTGGTTAGCCACGATCGCTGGTTCCTGGATCGGATCGCAACGCATATTTTGGCGTTTGAAAACGATTCGAGCATCTACTTTTACGAAGGCAATTATCACGAATACGAAGCAAACAAAATTCAGCGGTTGGGCGAGGACGCCGCGCGTCCGCATCGCGTGCGCTACAAGCCGCTCACTCGCGTATAACGGTTCGCTTTAGAACAGCAGCGTCGCAAACTCGCTGACTTGCCGAAAGCCGACGCGCTCGTACAGCGCGATCGCCTCGGTATTGAAGCCGTTGACGTACAAGCTGAGCGACGGAGCCTCATGCAGCAGTTCGTCGCAAATGCCGTGTAGCGCGGCAGTTGCATATCCTCGCCGGCGCATCGCCGCCGGCGTCCAGATTCCTTGCAGCTGCAGCGTTTTATCGCTGCGCGGCCCCGCATTGCAAAAGAACACGAGCTCACCGTCGCGTTCCCCAACCCACCAGAAGCCGCGCTCGATCATGGCGCGCACGTTGGTATTGAATTCCTGAGTGAACTTGCGCGGATCGTACTGGAGCTCGTGTTCGATCATCAAGGCCGAATTCGAGGCAACCGTTTGCCACTCCGAAGGCCGCGCGCGGCGCACCATCATCGCCTCCGAATCTCCACGCAGCTCGCTGCGCGTCACGGCCATCACGGGTTGGCTTTCGCGAACCAATCGCGGCGGAGCGTGCCACGAACGCACGAGTTGCCAGTAGCGCTCGACGACCGGTCGCGGCGCGACGACCATTCGTTCGAACCGATACACCGGCGCAGTTTGCGCAAACGTCGCGATCGCATCATCGCTCTGCACCGCGAGAACGACTTGCCGGCCAAAGAACGCGACACCGCCGATGCGCGCATGCCGGTCGCGATAGACATAGATCGCCGAGCGCGTAGCGGACGAGCGTTCCGATGAGATGAGCCACGACAGGAAGACGTTTTCGTACGGCGCTCGATCCAGGAACTCCAGCGCGGCGCGCTCGTGTCCCGCCACGAGACGCTGCGCGCCGGGCTGCATCAACCGAATTTCAGCACGAACGAGGGTTTGCTGGTAGGTTGACGGCTGCCGCCGTCGGGTTCGACGCTGACCGCTACTGCGGCCACGCTTGCAGCGTTGACCGGCAACGGGACGACCGCAACGCCATTATGATTCGGAACGAACGTCACCGACGGCGACATCGTCCGTGCGCCGGTATGGAGCGTCCAAGCCTGATAGACTTTGCCTTTCGGCGGCGCCGGCAACGCGTTCATCGCAATATACAGCCGCGATCCGTTGCGAACCACTTCCCCACCGTTTACCGCGTAGTGCACGGATTGCGGTGCGATGAGATCCGCAACCGCCGTGCGCTGATGCGCCAGCTGCTGCGTGATCGCGATGTTGTGCGCGTTGACTTGAGCGAGCTCATTTTGCGCTTGGCGCAGACTCGAACCGAGCGAAATGTTCGCAATGCCGGTAATGAGCGCCGCTATCAAACAGGCGGCAGCGACCGCGTACGCCGGCCACACGATCGGACGAACGGCTTTCAGCTCGCCGACGTTGGGACGAATTTGCCGCATGATCCGCTTTTTGAGCAGCGCGCTGGGCGGAGCGACGGAATCCGCAGCGGTCGACGCGTCCACGCAAGCTTCCGCCGAACGTCCCAGTGCTGCCGCAGCCGGACGAAGCAGCGCGTACTCTTCGCGGCATTGCGCGCAAGTCAGCATATGGGCACGAACCGCCTGCGCTTGATCTGCGGGCATCGCGCCCAGCGCGTACACGGCAACATCGTCAAGCATCGCGTCGTGCGAATTCATACCGCTACGATTCCTTGAAGCGCGGCGCGCAAGCGGTAAAGTCCGGTTCTGATACGCGTTTTGATGGTGCCCAGCGGAATGCCGGTGCGTTTGGCCAGTTCTTCGTGCGTGATGCCGCCGAAAAATCCCATCTCGATGAGTTCGCGCTGTTCCGAAGGCAGCTGGTTGAGAGCGCTTCGCACTTGCGCTGCATCGATCGCGGCGAACGCGGCGTTTTCCATCGGTTCTTCATCCGGTTGTTGCTCGGGCAGTTCGACGTCGGTGCGCGACTTGGCGCGCAAAGCGTCAAGCGCGCGATTTCGCGTGATACGTGCAATCCATCCGGCGAAATTTCCGGAAACGAACCGTTCCGGAGCACTCCATATTTTGAGGAAAACGGCTTGCGTAATGTCTTCAGCGCCGGCCACCTCACCCAGCATGCGGTACGCGATCCCGTAGACGAGGCGATGATACCCGTCGTAAAGCGCTTCAAAAGCGGCCGCATCGCGCGCGCGCACGCCCGCCATGAGCCTCTCCGCGTCTTCCACGCGTCTCGGTTTCGCTTCCCCACAACGGTCCTCCGGCTATAATAACGGCGCAGGAGTCCTCCTAGATGATACCGGCAGGCAGCGCGGCGCTTCACGGGGGAGTCGCCCCCCGCCCGTCGTAGGTCGCGCACGTGGATTATCAGCAGCAAGCGCAGCGCCGCCTCGCGGATGAGCGGCTCCGCGCGCTGGTCGGTGAACGTTTGTCGAACCTTCCGGGCAGCGCCTTAGAGCAGCTGTCGCCGCACGATCGTAACTGTTACGAGCGGCTGTTGCTGCGCTGCGAGTTTTTCAATCAGCCGGCATTTCAAGCGTTCGACAACGATGCGTCTGCGGAGCGCATCGCGCACCTGCAAGCTGCCGATGCAGCGTTGACCGCCGCTGCGAGCGCGCTGGACGGCATCTCGGGCGATCAACTGCCCTCCATCCTGCAGCGCGTGGAAGCCGCTTTCAACGAGCGCGACGCCGTGATGATGAAGGGATGATTGCCGCCGCAGCGCTCGTCGCCGGACTGCACCTCATCCCGCGTCCCGAATCGATTGCACCGCAAAGCTGCGCACGCCCGTTCGCGATCGCGCGGCGTCTGCGCGTCGATGCCGGTTTCGATGAAGCCGCATTGGAAGAAATCAACGAACGCTGGAGCGCGCTCGGAGTGCCGATGCTGCGCCGCGTTGCCGGCGCCTCGGATATTCGCACGCTGCATGCCGCCCTTCCGGCGCAGGGATACCGGCTCACCACGCGCGGCGACGGCAGCGTCACGATCGAATCAGCCGACGGCGACGGTGCGTTTTACGCGGCGATGACCCTCGCGCAGCTGCCTGAAAGAAACGGCGGCCATTGGGAGATGCCGTGCGTGCGAATCAGCGATAGACCGGCGCTTCGCTGGCGCGTGCTTTCCGATGACGTCTCGCGCGGGCCGCTCCCGACGATGCGGTATTTCAAGGAACGCATCCGTACGATTGCGGCGTTTAAAATGAACGCGTATTCGCCCTATATGGAGCACGTATTCGTCGATCCGCGCAACCCGCTGCCCGCTCCACTCGACGGAATCACGCCGGCGCAGCTGCGCGAACTGGCGGAATACTGCGCGCGTTTTCACGTGACGTTCATTCCCGAGCAGCAAACCTTCGCGCATATGCACAACACGCTGCGCCTGGAACGCTACGCGCCCGCTGGGGAGCTTCCGCACGGGTTTTTGCTGAGCCCTGCGTCGGAACTTTCCGCGACGTACGTGCAGCAAGTCATCGAGGACGAGCTGTCAGCGATTCCGCATCCGCCGTTCTTTCACATCGGCTCGGATGAAACGTCGACGCTGGGCCTGGGCCGCAGCGCGCAAATGGTAAAGGCGCAAGGCTTGGCGCAAGTGTACGCGGCGCACGTGCGCGCGATGAACGATATCCTCAAACCTTCGGGTGCGCGAATCATGCTGTGGAGCGACGGCATCGAGAACGATCCCGCCATCATGCCGCTGATCCCGAAGAACGCGGTCATCGTCAACTGGCATTACGGCGCCGATCGTTCGTTCGCACGCTATATTTCGCTCATTGCAAGCGGCGGTTTCGATCAAATGGTGGCGCCGGGCGACAGCAACTGGAATCAAAACTTTCCCGACGTCAACACGGCCCTAGCGAACGAGCGCACCTTCATCGACGAAGCGAAACGCGCGCATGTGGTCGGGCTGTTTCAGACGGTTTGGCATGACGACGGCGAGTCGCTGTTCGAAGCGACGTGGTATCCCGTGCTGTATGCCGCGGCCGCGGCTTGGGAAAGCGGCGACGTTGATCCCAATCGCTTCCGCACCGATTTTGCGCCGGTGTTTTTCGGCAGCAGCGATCCGGCCTACGGCGAGGACGTACGGCGTTTGGCCGACATCCAAACGCGCATGGCGGATGCATACGATTTTACTAGTGACTACCTGCTGTGGGTCGATCCGTTCGATCCCGCCGCTGCCGCCCATATGGCGAGCGTCGACGTCAATGCGATGCGCACCGAAGCCGAGCAGGTCGAACAGCATCTGCTGCGAGCGCAGCCGCCGCTGCATCGCAATGCGGCGCGCGTGATGTTGTTGGCCGCGCGCAAGGACGACTTCATCGGGCGCAAGTTTCAAGCGGCCGGGGAGATACGCGCGTATTACGCGCCGAGTTCTCGCGGGCTTGCATGGACGAAATACTGGTTTTGGGAGCTGCGCGACGGTTACGAAGAACTGGCGCCGCTTTACGCGGCTGCGTGGCGCTATGAAAATCGCGAAAGCCACTTGCAATCGAACCTCGAGCGGTACCACCTGGCGGCACAGCGCAACATCGAGCGAGCGGATCGCGTTTACAATGCGACGCTTCGATACGCTCGCGACAAAACGTTGACGCCGCTGCCCGACATCATTCAATGAGTTCGGGGCTGCTGGTTCTCGCAGTCTTTCTGGTTTTTGCCGCGCTGATGTACACGCGCCGCCTGCCCGCACTTCTGGCCGTTCCGGCGATGGCCGTCGTCATGGCGTTTGCGGCCGGCGTGCCTCCCGTGGGAGTGGCGGCACTCATCGTAAACGGCGCGCCGAGGTTGGCGCCCGTGTACGTGACCGTCATCGTCGGCGCGATGCTCGCGCGCGTTACGCTGGATACGGGCATAGCGAAAACCATCGTCAACTTTGCGGCGGAGTTCGGCGGCGAACGCCCGATGGTGCTTGCGCTGCTGCTGTGCGCGATCGTTGCGATATTATTCGTGACGCTGAGCGGTCTGGGCGCGATCATCATGGTCGGCTCCGTCGTTTTGCCGATTATGATGACGGTAGGCGTTCCCAGAAAAATTGCCGCGACGCTGTTCTTGATGGCGTTTGCGCTCGGATTCATTTTCAACATCGTCAACTGGAAGTTTTACACCCAGCTGTTCGGCGTCAATCAGCAGCAGATGTACGGCTATGCCATCGTGCTGGCGGCGATCGATGCGATCGCGTTGCTCAGCTATGCCGGGATCGCGTTCACGCGCTCGCGTGCCTATGCCACCTGGGCGGAGCCTGCACCAGAACAAGCGGTTTCGGCGGGAACGCCTTGGTTCGCGCTGATAACGCCGATTTTACCAATCGTGCTGTACTTTGTTTTTCGGCTCGATGCGATCGTCGCATTCATCGTTGCTGCCGTGTACGGCGCGCTGACGACGCGGCCGACGGGCGCAATTCGCACGCTCGCGGCAGCGGTCATTCGCGGCGTGGAAGACGTCGCACCCGCCATCGTCCTGTTCATCGGCATCGGCATGCTGCTCACCGCAACGCAGCTGCCGCAATTCGTGAGCGCGATGCATCCGCTGGCGAACAGCGCGCTGCGTACGCCGTTGGTCTTCATCGTCGTTTTCGGACTGCTCAGTCCGCTGGTGCTGTATCGGGGACCGCTGAACCCCTTCGGCGTGGGTATCGCGATCTTTACCGTGCTGCTTTCGGCGCACGTCCTGGCGCCCGTCGTATTGGTGGCAGCGGTAATGGCGGTCGTTCAAGTGCAGAACGTGTGCGATCCGACGAACACGCAAAACGTGTGGGTTGCGAACTTCACCGGCGTTCCCATCGTCGAGATCACCAAACGCACGCTGCCGTATCAAGTCGCGGTTGCAACTGCCGCCTGCATCGCCATCGTTTTCGCCGCGCCGAGCCTGTTCGGCATGCATCCCTTCGGCGCGCTCGTCGCGCGAGCGCAAGCCGCAACGGCACCGGGCTTGTTCGTCGATCCCGCAGCCGCGTACCGCATTGCCGTCGGCGACGATGGTTCGCCGGACGCGCGCGCTTCGGTAACTGCCGCCGTTCGCGCGATGAATGCACCGCCGGCGCGCGCGTATGCGTTTTCGACAAATCCGAATATCGGCGACTGCGCCCGCAAGCCGTATGCAGCCTTCGTTGAACTCAGCTCCACGCGGTTCTCGCTGATCGAAGGCATCGACGTAGACGTTGGCGTTCGCCTGTCGGATTGCGGCGGCTGGGAAGTCGGCGAATGGCACGACCACGCCGTCTTTTCCCATCCGGGGGAGCACGATGCCCAAGTGCTTGCCGTGCAAGGCGTTTCCCGCATGCGCGAATGGGCGGCGGCGCATCCTCAGCGCTGGTCGCATCTTTTGCTGCAAGGGCTGGCGTATGCCGACGGCGATGCTCCCGCATACTTTTACGCGTTGTACAAAACGGAAGACGGAAACATGCGCGCATACGTGCGGGCCGGAGGTCCGGCGTATGTCGCAGGAATGCGTTCCGGCGACGTGGTGCAAAAGCTGGACGGTTTGTACTGGTGGCAGTACGGGACGTTCCAAACGCAAGCGCGTGCATATGACGGTAAGCCGCACTCGTACGAGCTGCAGCGTTCGGGGCAAACGATCGAGGTGCAATTGGGAGAGCCGTTCACATCGTGAGTCTGCGTACGCTGCGTCTGGGAATCGACGTTGGCGGCACCTTTACGGACGTCGTGGCAGTGGACGCGCAAAACCGCAGCGTCATTGCCCGCATTAAAGTTCCGACGACGCATACCGCTGCGGACGGAGTCGCGCAGGGAATAAAGGCCGGCATCGAGGCCTTGTTCGAGCGGAGCGACATTGACCCGCACGAAGTCGCGTTCATCGCGCACTCGACGACGCAAGCGACGAACGCGTTGCTGGAAGGCGACGTTGCGGATGTCGGGGTGTTGGGAATGGTTGCGGGCATCGCTGCGCTGGCGCGACGGCAAATGCGCTTTCCGCGCTTCGACTTAGCGCCGCAGGTCGCGTTCCGCGTGCGTTTTGCGTTCGCTCCCTCGCGCGATGATGCGAACGCTCGCGAGCAAATCGATCGCTTGCAGGCCGGCGGCGCGCAAGCAATTGCGGTGTCGGCGCCGTTTTCCGTGGATCGTCCGCAAGTCGAAGAACGCGCCGTGCGGTACGCGCGGGAACGTGGGCTATTTGCAACGGGCGGCCACGAAGTGAGCACGATGTACGGTCTGCGCGCGCGAACGCGGACGGCTGCGCTCAACGCCGCGATTCTCCCGCGCATGGTGCGCACCGCGCGCCTGACCGAAAATGCCGTGCGCGGCGCCGGCATTGCATCGCCGCTCATGGTCATGCGCAGCGACGGGGGCGTCATGGACGTTCGCGAGATGGAACGTCGCCCGATTCTGACCATGCTTTCCGGACCTGCGGCGGGCGTTGCCGGAGCGTTGCTGCACGAGAACGTCACCGACGGCATCTTCATCGAAGTCGGAGGCACCAGCGCCGATTGCTCGGCTATCCGCGCCGGCATGCCGCAGATGCGCCCCGCGCGCGTCGGAGGCCACCGCACGATGTTGCGAACGCTCGACGTGCGAACGCTCCCAATCGCCGGCGGCAGCATGCTGCGCATCGACAGCGGCGGCGTGGTCGACGTGGGGCCGCGATCCGCGCACATAGCAGGCTTGCAGTACGCGGCGTTTACCGGCGCGCAGCTGCTTGCGGGCGCGCGCGTCGAGAAGATTCGGCCGACCGCCCACGATCCGAGCGATTATGCAATGCTCGTCGCCCGTGACGGAACGCGCGTCGCGCTGACGCCGACGTGCGCGGCCAACATGCTTGGCTACGTTCCGGATTCCGCCTTTGCGCGCGGCGATGCCGAAGCGGCAAAGATTGGCTTTACGGTTCTGGCTGCGCATCTGCACACGTCGGCGGAAGATCTCGCCCGGCGCACGCTTGACATTGCGGCCGCCAAAGTCATTGCGGCAATCGAGGAACTCATCGCCGACTATGCGTTGGAGCGCGACACGCTGGCGATCGTCGGCGGCGGCGGCGGAGCGGCCGCGCTCGTACCGTACGCTGCGAAAAAAATGAATCTCGATTTTCGGCTGGCGCGCGACGCCGAAGTCATCTCACCGATAGGCGTCGCTTTGGCGCTGGTGCGCGAAGTCGTCGAAAGAACGATCGTCGATCCGTCTCCGGACGATATCATCCGCATCCGGCGCGAGGCGCAGGACGCGGTCATCGCCGCCGGAGCTTCGCCCGAACGGGTGCAAGTGGCGATCGACATCGATCCACAGCGCAATATCGTGCGTGCGGCGGCGTCGGGCGCAACGGAAATTGCGGAAAGCGCTGCTTCGGCCGAGCAAAGCGATGCGCAGTTGCTGCAGAGCGCTGCGCGCCTGCTGCGGACGCCGCCGGAAGAAGTGCACGTGATCGCTGCCACCGACCGGCTCACCGTTTTTGAAGCCGCGCGTTCGTTCGCGCAGCGTTTGCGACGGCGCAGCGTCCGCGACGTGCGCGTGCTGGATCGCACGGGCGTCGGACGGTTAGCGCTGCGCGATGCCGTGACGCTGCAGACGGATGCCGCCCACGCCGACGGCGCTCTGCAGGCTGCCATCGAAAGCGCGACCGAGTTCGGTGACGTAGGACGAGCGCTGCCCGATATCTACGTGCTGCACGGCGCGCGCATCGCCGACTTCAGCGGTCTTTCGGCAGCGCCGCAAGCGCTGGCCCTTGCGAAGGAAGAGCTCGCCGGCCGCCGGGGCGACGCTTCCGTGGTCATCCTGACGGTGGCGCGCACGGCGTAACGTCCGCCGCGCTGACCGCTGAAATCAACCGCCGCGCCGGGCAAGCATAGGCGACAGAATCCACATCGCCAGCACGCGGTAGTGCTGCAGATCCGTGCCGCTGAAGGCAACCAGCGATTGCGGAGCGACGCCGGCTTCGCGACAGAAGATGACGCAACAAGCTGAAAAATGCGGCGGTGTACGAAACCGACGTGCCGATCGCCCCCGCAACGATGCCGAAGCGGTGAATGAGCAGGATCGTGATCGTGGCGCAGATCAACGTTGACCCGCCGATGACGGCGGTGTTTATTCCGGGCTTGCCGAGTTGCAGCGTAAAGTATTGCGAGAAGAATGGAACGGTACAGTAAGCGATTACGCCCGGCAGCAGCACCTGAAGTACGACTCCCGAAGCGCCGAATGCGGGTCCATAGACCAGTCGAATAATCCAAGGCCCGAGTACTGCCAGGACCATGCACGCAGCTCCAACGTTGAAGATGGCGTGCCGGACGCACAGAACAGTCATACGGGCGGCTTCTTGCGGCGAACCGCTGGTAATCGAACCATAAGAGGTAACCGTCAACGGTCGGCTCAGCTGCCACATCATTGCGCCCAAACCGACCGCGACGGAATATTTGCCGAGTGAAGCATGACCGAGCAGCGCCATGATAATGAAAATGTCGACTTGATAGTTGAGCAAGGCGAGAAGCTGATTGAACGTGACGCGGGCGCCGAATTGAGTCTGCTCGCGAAATGCGCGGTTGCGCTCCTCACGGCATCCAAAATTATGCGCGTACTTGTCGATGCGCGCCAGTGAGTACGCGCAAACGGCCGCGGTGATACCGATCCAACCGGTCAAGATCGCTGTCACGCCAAGGTGGAAACCGTAGCAAAGCACGGCTGCAACGATCGTGAGCGCGGCGGCAACCGTCAAGCCTTGAATGTTCGCCAAATTAACGTCGCCGTCGGCGAGCGAAAATGCGATCGAGACTTGATTGACGTAGGCGAACGGAAACGCGAACGCCGGAGCGAGCAGCACCGGCTGATGAACGATCAATGCGACCGCGACCAGCACCGCCGATGCCGGCACGACGACGATGAAGAAGTAACGCACCATGGCGGAGTACACCACGCCGCTGGGCACTTTCATGCGTCCGTATTGACGCGCGACTGCCGCCGAAGCTCCGCCCCCGAGGGTTACCAGCAGCGTCAATACCGCAGCAGCGTAGGTGTAGTAGCCTTTTCCGGCGGGTCCTAAGCTGCGCGCGATAATGATCCCGGCGCCAATGGCAAACAGCTGCGTGAGCACGCGCAGCAGAAACGTCTTGAACGTCTTCTTCGAAAAGTCGCTGGGCGCGGCAGCGGTCATGCGGTACCGTTGAGGGCGGAGGTCTGCTGTGCGATCGCTTCGCTGCGAGCGCCGGCGCTCAGGTATTCCTGGTGAAACGCTTGCGAGATCACGCGTACGACGCGCAAACGGTGACGCAGCGGGAAGGTCGCAACGGGGCCGGTCGCGGTGGGGTTGCAGTCGCAAATGTAGATGCGGTCGTCGTCCTGATCGCGCAAAACGTCGACGACGCCGAAATCCAAGCCGATACTCACGCAGAAACGATGGATGTTTGTGAGTTCTTGCGGGTTGAACGATGCTTCTACCGTCGTCATCTCCGGGTTCTTCCTGGGTGCAAAGCGGTTCTCGGGCCGCGCGTAGAGCCGGTACGTCGCTACGACGCGAGCGCCGACGATAAAGACGCGCCACTCTACGATGCCCTTGGGGAGGCGGCAGCAAACCAAACGCTGATACACGTAGCCCGGATCGACATGCGCTAGTGGACCTTCCACGATTTCGCCGTCGTGAGCGCCGTTCTTCTGCGACTTGCGCACGAGCGGACCGGCGTGCGTGCGCGGGTCGACCTCCAGAGAATAACCGAAAACCGCTTCAAAGTGGCGATCGACGGTCGACTTTTGAATGTCGGTGCAGCGCGCGTTGAGGACCCGCATCGTTCGCTGCAGCGAGGCGACCTGCGCCGCATCTAGTTCGTATTGGGTTGAAGGGTGCCAAGCGATTGCCAGATCCGCGCCGGCCGGATCGGACGTAATACGCAGATCCGATGCAGCGAAGACTTTCCACGCCACGTACGTCTCAGCAAGCAAATAGCGGTTCATTCGTTCCGGAAAGACGTAGATACGCAGCGGCTTGCGCACCAGGCTGCGCATGAGAAACGGCACCGAATAGACGCACGCATGCCGCAAGCGGAACCATTGGGTGCGCAGCATCGGGATCCAAAACGACGAGCGAAAATATTTTTTGGGATTCCGGACGACCCGGCGCAGCAACTTCCAGAGCGGCCATCCCGGGAAGGCGGACGCGGGCTTCGTGGAGCGCAGCAGCAGGAGGACGGCGTACGGAAAATACCGCCATCCCGTCGGCATGAAAACCGCGCGCGCATAGGCTTTCCATGCTAAACCGAACTTTGCGCGCCGGCGATAGTGCGAACACATCGTTCGATATGCGCTTTGAAGATTGCGCTGGAGAAGGTGACGGTGCTGCGCATTGCGAGCCGAACGCAGGAGATCCGCATGGATGCCGGCAGCCGCCGCAATGTAGCCGTCGGTTTTCGACTGCGATTGCGGCATGCTGTGCACGCGGAAAGTTGGGATGTTCTCGAAGCGTACGTTCAGTCTGTGTTGCGATACGGAACGCGATCGCCGTCCACTCGCGGTGCGGCGGCAATCCATGAAAATATACCGGAGCGACGCTGCGCGTGCGAAACATTCCGCCGCACGATGCGAGCCAGTTGCGCGAGAGCAGCAGCGACTGTGCATAGTCGATGTCCTGCAGCAGCTCCGGATGCTCAAAAAACGGTCGGGAGCCGCTCGCGTCGACGTAATAGCCGTTGGTCGCCAGACAGTCGATTTCCGGATGATGCCGCATCAGCGCGGCGCTCGCGGCTAAGCCGCCCGCAAGCAGACTCATCGTCGTCGTCGAGAAAACAAAAAAATTCGCCCCGCACGAACGACCTGCCGGCAAACGTTGCCGCGGACTTGTCGGCCTCGTCCAAAACGACGGTCCGCGTACGGTCCTGACGCATCGTCCAGGCGACCAGGTTGCGATCGTAGTGGCCGCCGTTGAAAATCACGATGCATTCCGCTCGCACGTCCTGTTGCGATAAGACGGAATGCACCGCGCGTTTGAGCGTTGCCGCTCGAGCTCGCCGTCCAAGGCTGCGAATCACTACCGATACCGTTGCGTATTCCGTGCCGGACTCGAGCAGATGTGATAGAGCCGGCGCTGCAGATGCCGGAGCTGTCATGCTGCTGGCGCCTTCCCCCTGCATTGTAGATTTAGGATGCCACGAATGCGCGCGGCACGGTAGGTCGGCCTAGCGCAGAAGCGTTAGGCCGGATGCCTCACCAAGCCGAACCATCAATTCACACGCGGCTGAATTGCGGCCAGACCTTCGCTCTGTTGAAGCGCAACGGTGCTCTTGCGCCGGCCGTACGCAAAATAGAATACCAAGCCGATCAGCAGCCACACCACGAACCAGAACCACACGATGGGAATGCCGTAAATTTCCGGATTGCCGACGCGCAGATAGTAGATCAGCCCAAGCGCGGTAACTGCGGACAGCACCGGAATAACGTATGGCCCAAAGGGCACGGTGAAAGCGCCGAGCAGATCGGGGTGGCGCCGGCGAAGAATCGGAACGGCAATCGACACCAGTATGAACGCGGCGAGCGTGCCCATGTTGGTGAGCGATCCCACGATGTTGATCGGCGTAAACGCAGCGATGGCGGCGATGCAGATGCCGAAAAACACCGTCGAGAAGATCGGCGTGCGCCACGTGGGGTGAACGCGCGTAAACGAGGGCGGAATCAGTCCGTCGCGCGACATCGCGTAGAAGATGCGGCTCTGGCCGAACATCATGACCAGCAAAACCGTCGTAAGGCCGGCAATCGCTCCCAGCGAGATGATGATGCTCGCCCAGGCCAGATGCACGTAATTCATCGCGAACGCCACCGGGAACGCAACGTTGAGTTTGTAAAACGGCACCATTCCGTTCAGGATCGCGACGACGATGATGTACAGCACGGTGCAGATCAGCAAGCTCATGATGATGCCGAACGGCAAATCGCGGCCCGGATTTTTGGCTTCTTCGGCGGTCGTCGAGACCGCATCAAAGCCGATGTATGCAAAGAAAATGAACGCCGCACCGCCCAGCATTCCGCCGATGCCGAACGGAAAATACCCGCCCAGATTCGTCTGCGGTCCGGCAGGCAAACTGTAGTTTGCCCCGGTGATGTGCTGCACGCCGACGATGATGAAGAACAGGACGATGATCAGTTTTATGGCGACGATGATCGCGTTGACGGTTCCCGACTCTTTGGTGCCGCGCGCAAGCAGCGCCGTGATGATGAGAATGATTCCGGCTGCCGGCAAATTCGCAATGCCCGACACGCCGGCTTGACCGGCCAGGCCCCAGTGCGGACCGTTCGCCCACTGCGCGGGAATGTGCAGGCCGATTTGGTTGAGGATGTTGGCGAAATATCCCGACCAGCCGATGCTTACGGTCGCCGCGCCGAGCGCGTATTCCAAAACTAAGTCCCAGCCGATAATCCAGGCCAAAAATTCGCCGAGCGTCGCGTAGGTGTACGTGTAGGCGCTGCCGGAAATCGGAATCTTGCTGGAGACTTCCGCGTAGCACAGCGCCGCGAGCGCGCTGACGATGCCGGCGACGACGAACGAAATCGTAATCGACGGGCCGGCGCGAGTCGCCGAGGCGACGCCGGTAAGGACGAAAATTCCGGTCCCGATGATGGCGCCGATTCCCATCGCCGTCAGTGCCCAAGGTCCCAGCGAGCGGCGCAGCCCGTTTTCTTTATCGGCGCCCTCGGCCAGTATGGTCGCGAGCGGCTTTACGCGTTGCATCAGCATTAAACCGCTCAATTACCTTCTTGCCGGGGGCGTCCCTGGTCGGCTGGGCTGCTATGCCGGCCGCGAGAAGGCGACGTAGAGACCGCGGCCCGGCGTCAAGCCGTTCTGGTCGTATTCGTAAAACAATCCGGCCTTGCGAAAAGCCTCGGCGTACTGCTCGCCCGTAAAGAGCGTCAGCCGATGCGGTTCCGTAAACGTGCGAATGCCGTCGCGCGAAGCGACCATGTAGTGAAAGTTCAGAATCGAGGTATTCGCATCGCGCCGCGCCACGCTCATGCGTGCGACCTTCAGTTCCGGTTCGTCGACGAACAGCGCGTTGACCTGACCGTCTCTCCAATCTTCCGGCCTGACCCACGGTTCGACGATCATGACGCCGCCCGGTTTGAGGTGCCGGGCAAACGTCGCGAGCGTTTGTTCCAGCCGAGCGATGTTGGGCGCGTAGCCGATCGATCCGAACAGCGACGTGATGACGTCGAAGCGCTTTCCCAGATTGAAGCCGATCATGTCGCCCAAATGAAACGCCACGCCGGGGTTGCGTTCGCGCGCCAAATCCAGCATCGTGCGATCGACGTCCAGTCCTTCGCATTCATACCGCTCGCTCAGCGCCTGAATGTGTTTTCCGGTGCCGCAGCCGACGTTCGAGCAGCGCGTTGCCGCCCGAGCGGCAACGCTCTTTCACGATCCGGTCGATGCGCTCCGCTTCCTGCGCGTAGCCTTTTCCCAGCGAGTGATAGAGCGCGTCGTAGTATTTCGCCGATTGCGTGTACATCTTGAAGGGTCGCGCTTTTGTTTTAGTGATGCGAACGCCTGCCGGACAAGCACGACGCGCGTCGAAACGCCGAACGCATGATTCGCACATTCGACGTACTGGTCGTCGGCGGAGGAAACGCAGGCTGCGCGGCGGCGCTCGCTGCAGCTCGCCGCGGCGCAAGCACGTTGCTTGTCGAGCGCTACGGCTTTCTCGGGGGCACCGCAACCGCTGCGATGGTCGGGCCGTGGATGACGTTTCATTCCGGAAGCAAGCGCATCGTCGGCGGTATCGCGCAAGAGATCGTAGAGCGCCTGCAGCGCAACGGCGGATCCCCCGGACATCTGCCCGATTCGTCCGATTACGTTTCGACGATCACCCCGTTCGATCCGGAAATCCATAAAGCGCTGCTGTTCGAGATGATGCGTGAAGCCGGCGTGCAGCTGTTGCTGCACTCGTACTTTTTGCGCGCGCTGATGCAGCCGCCGGACGACGGCGCGGCGGCAGTTGCGGGCGCAACGTTCGCAACGGTCGGCGGTGAACGTCAGTATCGCGCTGCGGCGACCATCGACGCAACGGCCGATGCGTACCTCGCCGATTCCGCGGGCGTGCGCACGCAGCAGGGAGACGCGCGCGGGCGCGTGCAGCCTGCAAGCCTGATGTTTCGGCTGAGCCACGTCGATCTCGGGCAGACCGCGCAGTATCTGCGCGCGCATCCCGACCAGATGCGCACGTCGCTGAAAACCCACGAACGCACCGCCGACACGCTGACGGCCGTTGCCGGATTGAACGACCTCTGGAATCAAGCGCTGGCAAACGGCGAAGTTGCGATACCGCGTGAAGTCGTCTCGTTCTTCATCACTCCGTATGCGGATGAAGTGACGGTGAACATGACGCGCGTGATCGACATCGATCCGTTGAATCCCGACGATCTTACGCGCGCAGAAGTCGAAGCGCGCGGTCAGGTGATGCAGCTGCTGGAGTTCTTTCGCCGGCGCGTCCCGGGATTCGCTGACGCGCGTTTAGCCGCCACGGGCGCGCAGATCGGCGTGCGTGAGTCCCGCCGTATCGTTGGCGAGTACACGTTGACGCGTGACGACGTGCTGAACGCGCGCAAGTTTCCCGACGCGGTTGCACGCAGCGCTTATCCGATCGATATTCACAACCCGGCCGGAACCGGTACGCTGACGCAGCGGCTTGCACCGGGCGAAAGCTACGAGATTCCGTATCGCTGCCTGGTGCCGCAGTCCGTCGACCGCCTATTGGTTGCCGGACGTTGCATTTCGACCACGCACGAAGCGCTCGCATCGACGCGATTGACGCCCACCGTTATGACGCTGGGACAAGCCGCCGGTACCGCGGCCGCTCTGGCGACGAAAAGCGGCACGCCGCTGCGTGCGGTCGACGCCGAGCGGCTGCGCAGCGCGCTTGAAGAAGACGGCGTTTTGCTGGAGCGATGACGCCCGCAATTGCAGCGCTGCTCGCGCGTTATGGAGTCGAAGTTCGCTACGAAGATCTCGGTGCGTGGGGTGATGCGAGGCTCTACTCCGAATACGATCCGCAGGGTCCCATCATCCGTGTCAACTCGCGCATACTTACCAGGCTGCCCGAGGACGAACGCGAGCGCTTTGCTGCGCGCGCCGTCGCTCACGAGCTCTATCACCATCGCGAGCACTGCGGCGAAATCGTGCGCATTCCGGCGCGCGCGCAACGCGAAGCGGCGGCGGACCACTTCGCACGCCGGCTACTGTAACCGGTGCGCTACTATGCGGGCATCGACGGCGGCCAAACCGCGACGTCCGCGGTGATCGCGGACGAACGCGGCCGAATCGCCGGACGCGGTAAAGCCGGGCCGGCCGACGAGGTCGATCAGGGCCCCGATTCGACGCGCTTGCGCGATGCGTTGGATGCGGCGCTGCGCGCCGCGCTGAGGGATGCGGGCCTCAGCGCCGGCATTCGTTTCGCAAGCATCGTCGCCGGAGTAAGCGGATACGAAGGCCGCGTGTACGGAGCGCATCCGCAGCTTCCGGCCGACGTCCTGATTCTCGAGCACGACGCGCCGGTCGCGCACGCCGGAGCTTTGGGCGGTGAACCCGGAGCGATTGTCGTCGCGGGAACCGGTTCGGTCGCCTACGCGGTGAATGCGGCGGGTCACCGGATGATGGCCGGCGGCTGGGGATATCTGTTCGGCGACGAGGGCAGCGCGTTTTGGATCGCGCGCTCGGCGCTTGCCGATGCGATGCGCGATGAGGATCGGCAAAACGAAAACGATCTCATTCAGACGGCGCTGCGTCATTTCGATGTCGATTCGCTGCGCGAGCTTGCGCGTTCGTTCTATACCGGAACGATCGATCGTGCGCAGCTTGCCGCGTTTGCTCCCGTTGTGCTTGCCCACCCCTCGCCGCAGCGTAATGACGGCGTACATTATCTGAACCAGGCGGCTGCGGCAATCGTTCGGCTCGCGCGCACGGCCCTCGAGTGGGCGCAACTCCGGCACGCAACGCTCGCGCTTTGCGGTGGTTTGTTCGCAAATCGCGGGCTGCACGATGCGGTCCGCGACCGGGTGCAAGCTGAAATTCCCGGGGCGCGGATAGTGCCCGCGCGGTACGATGCCGCAATCGGAGCGTTGCTGCTGGCGTATCGCGCCGCCGGCGTGCCGGTACCGGAGATTCGCGGGTGAGCGGTGTGCTGAAGCGACTGCGCGGAGCGCTCATCGTTTCGGTTCAGGCCTCCACGGGCTCGGCGCTGGACGACCCGGCCGTGCTCGCGGCACTGGCGCGTGCCGCGCAGGACGGCGGCGCCGCGGCCGTTCGCATCGAAGGGGTTGCCAACGTGCGGGCCGTTCGCGAGCGCGTCGGCATCCCGATTTTCGGCATCATCAAGCGGCCGCATCCCGGTTACGAACCGTACATTACCTCCACGCTCGACGAGGTTCGCGAATTGCTGCAATCCGGCGTCGACGTCATTGCCTTTGACGCGACCGATCGCGCGCGTCCCCGCGGCATCCAGGTGCAGGATCTGGTCGAGGCGATTCACGCGGGCGGCAAAGCGGCGATGGCCGATTGCGCAATGCCGAATGACGGCGCCGGCGCGTTGCGGGCCGGAGCGGACGCCCTTGCGACGACGCTCTGCGGTTATACAAAGGAAAGCGACGGACACGTCCTGCCGGCGCTCGGCTTGGTCGCCGAGTTCAGCCGTCTCGGCGCAGGCTTCGTCGTCTGCGAAGGCGGCGTGCATAGCCCGGCTCAGGCCGCGGAAGCGATGCGCGCCGGTGCCGACGCCGTCGTGGTCGGTACGGCCATAACGAATACGCAATGGCTGGTCGAGCGCTACGCTAGCGCGTTGCGCGAAACATAACGCTGCGGCGAACGCGTCATTTTGGGGAAAGTCGTGGTCGCGTAGGACGGTTTTCCCTATAGTCAAATACAGCCCCGACTCGTTCTGGCCTTTGGGGATAGAGCTTGCAAGAAAACAGAGACCCCGCCGTGCACCTGGATCGCGGTTTTTGGACCATCACCGCGGTTATCGTCGTGCTCGGGCTGATCGCGATCTTCTTTTGGACTTACGCGCCGATTCAGCAAGTCATGCCCGAAGCGGTGGATCGGGCGGCGCAGATCGACCTGCTGTTCCGGTTCTTGGCTGCCTCGGGCACCGCACTGTTCATCATGGTGCTCGGGTATCTGCTCTATTTCTCGATTCGTTATCGCCGGCGCGCGTCTCAGCCCGACGATGCCATTGGGCTGCAGATCCACGACAACCACAAGCTGGAATTGTGGTGGACGCTCATCCCCACGGCGTTCGTCATCGCGCTCGCGATCGTCAGCGTCAAACTCTTTTTGGAAATCGAGCCGGTGAATGCGCAAGGCAATACGCTCGTCGTCGAAGGCCTGGGACATCAGTGGTTCTACACGTTCCGTTACCCCGGCATCCACGGCGAAGTCAAAGAGATGCATCTGCCGGTCGGCCAGCCGGTGACGCTGCACGTCTCTTCGTATGACGTTATCCACTCGTTTTGGATTCCGGACATGCGGTTGAAAGCCGACATGGTTCCGGGCCTCATCAATACGCTGGTGTTCACGCCGACGCGCGTCGGAAAATACGAGCTGGTCTGCACCGAGTTCTGCGGCACGTTCCACGGCGACATGCGCAGCGGAACGACCAACGATCCGGCATACGTCTACATCGATCCGCCGCAGAAGTACAAGACTTGGTATGATTCGGCGCAAAAAGCCAACGCCAACGTCAGCGACGCGGTGCAGGTTGCTTCGGCTCAGGCGATCGCTTTGTCTTCCGGAAGCGCAGCCGCGGGCAAGGCGTTGTTCTCGCAAAAGTGTTCGGCTTGCCACGCAATGGGGCCGTTCGAGCAGAAGATCGTGGGTCCGGGTCTGAAAGGCGTTTTGCATGACCCCGCGCATCCGAATTTGGTCAACGGCGAGAAGGCGACACCGCAAGACGTTGCGCAGATTCTCCAGCATGGTTTCAGCGGCCCGATGGGCGTGATGCCGAATCAAACGGCCAACGGCCTCTCGGACAAAGACATCGCCAATTTAGTTGCATTCCTCAACTCCATAAAATAGTAAGTCCATTCAAAGCGGAGCATCAATGGCAGTAGCAGCGGTACACTCGGGCGGCATCGCCGACCACATTCATCCCGAACCACAGGGCTTCATACGCAAGTACGTCTTCTCGATCGATCACAAAATCATCGGAATCCAATACATGATTACCGCTGGAATCTTCATGATTTTGGGTGGTATGCTCGCGGAGCTCATTCGCGTTCAACTGATGAGGGCGAACGGCGGGTTCATGACGCCCGACACCTACAATGAAGTGTACTCCATTCACGGCTCGACGATGGTGTGGCTGGTCGTCATTCCAATGCTGACGGGCGGCTTCGGCAACTTCGTCTTTCCGCTGCAAATCGGCGCACGCGACGTAGCGTTTCCCTGGCTCAATATGATTAGCTTCTGGATTTTTCCGGTCGCGGGGCTGATGCTGTACGCCTCGTTCCTAATGGGTGCGCCGTCGGCCGGCTGGACCGAGTATCCGCCGATGTCGCTGCAGGGACAAGCCGGTACGTCCATGTGGTGCGCCGCGATCTTTTTGGTCGGGGTGAGTTCGACGATGACCGGCATTAACTTCGTCGTGACGATCCTCAAGATGCGCGCTCCCGGAATGACCTTCACACGCATGCCGCTGTTCGTATGGGGACAGTTCGCGACCGCCCCGCTGCTGATGATCGCAACGACGGCCCTGGGCGCGGCGCTTGCAGCGCTCTTCATTCAGCGCGAATTCAACGTTCCGTTTTTCGACCCGACTCATGGCGGCAGCCCGCTGCTCTGGCAGCACATGTTCTGGTTCTACTCGCATCCGGCAGTGTACATCATGATTCTGCCGGCGTTCGGCATCCTCTCCGAAGTGATACCGACGTTTGCCCGCAAGCCGATCTTCGGCTACAAGATGATCGCGTTCTCCTCGTGCGCGATTGCGATTCTGGGATTCATGGTTTGGGCGCACCACATGTTCACTTCGGGCATGGCGCCGGCGCTTCAATTGCCGTTCATGGTGCTGACCATGGTTATCGCCATTCCGACCGGCATCAAGATTTTCTCGTGGACGACGACGCTGTTTGCGGGCGTCATCCGGTTTACGACCGCGATGCTGTTCGCGGTGGGATTCATCGCGCTCTTTACGCTGGGCGGGATCACCGGCGTGTGGCTGGCGGCCGTTCCGTTCGACCTGCACGCGCACGGCACGTATTTTATCGTCGCGCATTTCCACTACGTGCTCGTAGGCGGCAGCTTGATGGGCGTTTTTGCCGGCTTGTTCTTCTGGTATCCGAAGATGACCGGGCGGTTCATGAATGAAACGCTCGGAAAGTGGTCGTTCTGGCTGTTCTTCGCCGGCATGAACGGCACGTTTCTGCCGATGCACTGGAACGGATTGTGGGGCCAGCCGCGGCGCACGGCGGTGTACGATCCGCAGTTCCAGTCGCTCAATCAATTCGAGTCGATCGCCTCATTCCTGATGACGCTGGCGATCCTGCTGATCGTGATCAATATTCTGTGGAGCATGAAGAACGGAAAACGCGCCGGCCACAATCCTTGGGGCGCGCGTACGCTGGAGTGGCAAATTCCCTCGCCGCCGAACTACTACAACTTCAAGCACATTCCATCGGTCTTCGGGACGCCGTACGATTTCGCCGAGCCGCTGCCGTACCGCGGATTAGAAGAAGAACTGAGCGATTCACCGCCGCCCATACCGGCCGCGGTGCATTAGCATGGCGGTAGCCAGCGTCTCGCAAGCCGGCATCGTCGGCCGTCATCACGAGGAGCCGGATCAGCTCTACGTCGAGACGCGCGAACTGCGCGTTCAGGGCTTCCTGCTGTTCATGGTGAGCGACTTGGTGCTGTTCTCGTCGTTCATTTTCGCGTATCTGTACCTGCGCAACACCGGGCAAGGCTGGCCGCCGCCGGGCGCGCCGAAGCTCGATCTGGCGCTCGCAGCGATCAACTCGGTCATCCTGTTCGGATCCGGCGCGACGATGCACTTCGCGCTCGAGAACTGGAAGCACGAGAACTTCATGAAGTTCGCGAACTGGCTGGTCGCGACGATCTGCCTGGGCGCGATGTTCTTGACCGGTCAAATCATCGAATACGGCAAACTCGCGGTCGGCTGGGGCAGCAGCGGCATTTTCGGCGCTTCTTTCTTTACGCTGACCGGCATGCACGGCTTTCACGTTTTTTGCGGCATCATCTACTTGACGGTGCTGTTGCTGCAAGCGGTGCAAGGCAAGTACACGTTCCAGAAATACACGGGGCTGACGCTCGGTACGCTGTACTGGCATTTCGTCGACGTCATCTGGGTCGTGCTGTTTTCTATCTTTTACTTGCTTTAGGAGACGGCGAAGCATGAATGCAAATCTGGCTCATGTCGAACGCGCGCTCGCGCTCGCCTTCGGCATCGTCGTGTTTTTCCTCGCGGCAATCGCGCTGCGCAACGACTGGAAGAGCAAGGGCCTGGAAAATCAAGTGTTCAAAATGATGCTCGCGCTGCTGGCGCTGGGAGCGTTTCTGGCGATCTTGGCGAGCGTCAACGTGCTCGCCGGCAAAGGTGTGGAGATCTAATGTACGATCCGTTAGACGAACGCGGCGTCCCGACGAGCCGCGGTACCCCGATGGTTGTGCGCATCGCGGCAATCGTCGGCATCCTGTGTATTTTCGGCATGGGCGCCGTGACGATCGGTTATTCGACCTACGGCCATAATTGGCCGTCGACCAAATCGCTGCGTATTCCGCTGAACGGCAGCTACAAACCGTAGCGTGCGTGCGGCGCGATTGGCCGCATCGATTTAGTCGCGCCTGTTCGCGATGCCGATTGCCAGCAGCGGCAGATCCGTGTCCGGCAGAACGCCGGTAGAGTTGCCGTCGATTTTGTGGATGCCGCCGAATTCCGAAAACTCGACGTGCGCGGGCAGCGTGAGCGACGGAAGCTTTTTCATGCCGTAGCATTCCCATTCGCAGCACATGCCTTCATCCTCGAAAAGCACGGCAACGTATCCGGTGCTGCCGACGTCGGAGTAGTCATCGGGCCCGCGATAGCGCACGTAGCCGTCGAGCTTGTGGATTGGGCGGTATGTCTGCACGTAGGCGATGAGCGGGGCCACCATGACGCCGACGAAATAGACCGCAAAGCCCACGGCAATGAACCCGAAGATCGGCGAGAGTATCCACAGATCGTGCGGTTTGGTAACGCGTGCTCGCCAGATGACGCCGTACGTCAGCCCTGCAAAAAACAAGGCGCAGATCAGCGGCTCGATGGCGATCGACATCCGGCCCGTCAGTCCCCGCCAAACGATGCGGCGCTCACGGGGCGTCCACGGACGCGAGACCAACGAGTCTCGCCTTACGACCTTTCGCAGACTTCATGGGGTCTTGTCAGTATATTCCACTTTCGCCCGAAGGCGAAGCTCGTTGCACGATTTCCGCGAGGTTGCGCGAAGGGGCCAGCGTGCCGAGGGAGCGTCCCCAATGGCCGGCAATGCGCGAATCGATGAACGCCTCTGCCGAGGCGCTGCGCGGGTTTCGCGAAAGCAGCGCGGCTTGCCAAAGCAGCGTGATCCGCTCGGCAACAAGCCGCGCCCGCGCCGGATCGCCGCCGCCGTCGCGCGCCTGCGCCGCGGTATCGCGTGCAAACGCTTTTATCCGTGCGTCGCTCGAAACCGGCTCGATTTCAGCGAGAAAGGCGTCGAGCGTTTCGGGATGGCGGTGCAGCACCCGAAGAACGTCGAGCGCGTTGACGTTTCCGGAGCCTTCCCAGATCGAGTTGAGCGGCGCTTCGCGATACAGTCGCGGCATCACCGATTCTTCGACGTATCCGTTTCCGCCTAAACATTCCAGCGCTTCGCCCACCACGAGCGGAGCGCGTTTGCATACGACGTATTTGCCCAGCGCCGTGCCCAAGCGTTTGAGCAGCGCCTCGCCGGGATCGCGCAGCGCGAAATCCACCGCGCGCGCAACGCGCAGCAGCAGTGCTACTGCAGCCTGCGATTCCAGCGCGAGATCGGCGAGCACGCACTGCATGAGCGGCTGATCCACGAGCGCTTTACCGAAAGCATGCCGGAACGTCGCGTGGTGGATCGCCTGCGCCGTTGCTTGCCGCATCAGTGCCGCCGAGCCGTTCATGCAATCCAACCGCGTGTAATTCACCATCTCCACGATGGTCTGCACGCCGCGTCCGGGTTCGCCCACGCTTACCGCCGTCGCTTCGTCGAACTCGATCTCCGCGGAGGCGTTGGAGCGGTTGCCGAGTTTGTCTTTGAGGCGCTGAATGAAAAAGCGATTGCGCGTCCCGTCGGGCAGCACGCGCGCCGTCAGAAAGCACGTCAACCCCTCGTCGGCCTGCGCCAAGATGAGGAAAGCGTCGCTCATCGGCGCCGAGCAAAACCATTTGTGTCCGGCAATGCGGTACTCATCGCCGAGAGCGCTCGTTTGAACGAACCTCGCGCGTGTGCGATTGGAGCGAACGTCGGAGCCGCCTTGCTTCTCGGTCATCGCCATGCCGCACAATGCCGCCGATTTACGCGCTATTGGAAGCAACTGCGGCTCGTACGCCGCCCGCGTGAGCGGCGGATCCCAGAGCGTGCAGATGTGCGGAGCCGTGCGCAGGACCGGAACCGCTGCATACGTCATCGAAAGCGGACAGCCGTGTCCGGCCTCGAGCTGCGCCCACACGTAGAATTTGGCGGCGCGCATTGTATGCGCAAACGCATCGCTGCTTTTCCAAGCGCAGCCGTGAAGGCCGGCGCTGGTTCCTGCATCCATCAGCGCATGATAGTGCGGATGGTATTCCACCTCGTCGATGCGCCGGCCGTAGCGATCGTGCGTGCGCAGTTTCGGCGGATTTTCGTTTGCGTTTCTAGCCCACTGCATCGCTTGCGAACTTCCGGCCAGTTCGCCCAGCGTCGAAAGTTCGGAGCGATCGACCGGGGCGCCGTGACTTTCGAGCGACTCGATCAGCGCGCGATCCGTCGAGAAGACGTTGTAATCGACAAGCGGCGGCGGTTGGTTGAGGACCTCGTCGATCACGCGCGCGTTCGCCGGCCTGTTAGGCGGCGGCCCGTTCCAAACGGCGCGAACGCAGCGTCGCCGTGACGAACAACGCAACCAGTGCGAGCGCTGCGAACGCGAGGTACGTGTTGCGATAGGCTGCCGTATCGGAAAGCGCGTTTCCCATAATTCCCCCGGCGAGCGATCCGCCCAGAATTTGCCCGATGATCAAAAACTGGCTCAATAAGCCGATGGCGGTGGCACGCGTGTTTTGCGCCGTTTCATTCGTTACGATGTAGCGCGTCGGCGCTCCGAGAAGCGCGCCGAAACCGACGCCCGCGACGATCATCGCGACGAGCGAAAGTGCCAGCGAGTGATACCCCAGCGCGAAAATTACCAGACCGATTTCGGTGAAGAGCGTGCCCGCAATCAGCACGTCGCGACTGCCCACGCGATCGAGAGCGCGTCCCGAGCCCGGTATGACGAGCACGAAAATGAACGCGCCTACCGCCGCTACGGCGCCTGCGGTTGCATACGTCAAATGCTGCGCGCCGACGATGACCGCGGGAACGAAAAACAGCGATCCTTCCAGCGCGCCGATGACGATCTCCAACGCGAAAGTTTTTGCAGACTGCGCATTGGCGAAGAGCGCCGGCGGGATCACCGGAAAGCGCGCGCTGCGTTCCCATAACCAAAAGCCGGCCAAAACGAATATCCCAAAGACGATCGTCACCGCGTGAAGTCCGGTAATGCCGTACATCAAAAACAGCAGTCCGATCGCCAGCAGCAGCAGCCCCGGCACGTCGAGCGGACCCCGCCGGTGCGGAGCGTTGACCGGAACGTGGCGCACCGCCAAGAGCAGCACCACCGCCGCGATCGGGAAATTCGGAACGAAGATCCAGCGCCATGAAGCGTAATGCGAAACCAATCCGCCGTAGATCGGCCCGATGACGGCAGCCACTCCCCACGTCGCCGCGACCAAGCCGAGCGCTGTCCCGCGCCGCTGCGCCGGCACGACGTCGCCGATGGCCGCCGTTGCGACGGGGAAAATTCCGCCGGCTCCAAACGCCTGAATCGCGCGCGCAATCAGAAACGTCGTGTAATCGCGCGAAACGAGCGCGAGCGCGCTTCCGGCAACGAAGATCGCGATGCACGCAATGTAAATCGGCCGCCGGCCGTAGCGATCGGCAAGCGTGCTCATTACTGCGATTCCGACGATATTGACCAGCAGGTACAGCGTGAAAACCCACGACAGATCGCCGATCGCAACTGCGAATTGTTTGCCCAGTGCCGGAAGGGCGGGGGCGAGCACGCTCACGTCCAGCGCGCCCAAGAACACGCCCAGACCGAGCGTAAGCAAAAGCGGAAGCACCGAGCGGTTGAGTTTGTGGCCTGCGATCGTGGCCGTCGCTTCAGCCATCACCGAGCCTCGCGAATGCGCAACGTGAGATCCTAAATAATCCGGTCGATCACCATGAACGCGCACATGAAGGCGAGATATGCGAGCGAAAACGCGAACAGGCGCCGCGCCGCGGCCTTGCCGGGATCGCGCAACACCGCTACGGCGTCGAACAACAACACCGCTCCGAGCGCGAGCGCGGCACCCGCGTAAATCAAGCCCATGACGTGCAGCGGATAGACGAGCAGCAGCGATGCAATCGTCAACGCGATCCCGTATGCAACGATTTCGTGCTTGGTGCGGCGTTCGCCGCGTACGTTCGGCAGCATCGGGATGCGCGCTTTGTGATAGTCCGTTTCGGTCATCAGCGCAAGCGCCCAAAAATGCGGCGGGGTCCACAGAAAGATGATGGCGAAAAGCCCAAGCGCCGGTCCGCCGATGCCGTGCGTTACGGCAGCCCAGCCCACGAGTGGAGGAATCGCACCTGCTGCGCCGCCGATCACGATATTCTGCGGCGTGCGGCGCTTGAGGAGCATCGTATAGATGACGACGTAGTACACGTTTCCGGCAAGCGAAAGCCACGCCGCCAAATGGCCGACGCGCAAATAAAAGATCGCAAACGAGATAATGCCCATTACGCAGGCATGCGTCGTAGCCGCAAAGATCGAGATCCGTCCGGCAGGCAGAGGGCGCGACGCGGTTCGCCGCATGACGCGATCGATGTCGACGTCGTAGATGCAGTTGAGCGTTCCGGCCGACATCGCCGCAAGGGCCCCGGCTACCAGCGTCCAGGCAACGAGCGGCCACGACGGAACGCCGCGTTGCGCCATCACCATGGCGGCCGCGGTGGTCACGAGCAGTAAATACATGATGCGCGGTTTGCCGAGATCGTAGTAATCGAGTGCGCGCGCGAAGAGCGCCGCAATGGGCGAAGCCGCTACCGGCGCTGCTGCAGCGGAGCCCGATTCAACGCGCGCGAGCGTACTGCTCATGAATCTCTCCACTGAAACGCTCTTCCAGCAGCGCGAACGCGGCGGCGCAAACGAACGCTAAAAATACCAGCGCGGCATTTCCGGCGTGCGCTTCACGTAGGTCGAGCGGCAATCGCAGCGCGACGTTGAGCAGCCCCAAGAGTACTTGCACAAAAACGAGTCCAAGGCCCAACGTTGTCGCAATGCGCACCCGCGGTCCTGTTCGGGCGATCCACACGAGGGCAAATGAAGCCGTCGCTGCCAGTAAGCAAGCCGCGGCAACGAAACGGTGCAGCATTTGAACGTATTGCCCTTCGGTGTGCACTACCACGCTGCCGGCGCAGCCGGGAATGTCAAGGCATGCCAAACCCGCGCCGCTCGAGCTGACGTACGCGCCGATGCACATGGTCGCGAATGCGATCGCCGCCGTGGCCGAAAGAATGCACGGCGCCAACGTGCCGGCCGATCTGCCCACGGCCTGCGGCGTACGACGCTGCTGTGCGGCCAACGCGAAGATCGCCGTCGCCGCGAGGGAGGCGACGAACGCCATAGCAGTACCCCAGTGCCAAACCACGGACAAGGGACTGTTCGAAAGATGGACGGTCGCGGCGCCCAAAAACACCTGCAGAACGAACAGCGAGCCGATGACACCCGCGGCCGGCGCAACGAACCGTTCGGTCGCCCGCAAACGCCAGGCACAAACCAACACGGCTAAAACGAGCAGCGAGAGAAGCGCCGCGGTCAAGCGGTGAGTCCATTCCCAAACGGTCCCGCCTCCCATGGAAGGAATGAATTCACCGTGGCAAAGCGGATAGTCCGGGCAGGTCATTCCCGCGCCGTTGATGCGCGTCCAGCTGCCCAGCATGACTTCGCCGTACGCCACGACTACAGCCGCTAGGCTCAGCCGCGCGAGAATCTTCACGCTAAAATGTTAGCCCGGACGAATGCGCCGGGGCAATGACTTTGTCGCTGTGATTACGCCGCGCTACTGTCCGGCGCAGCCGGCCAGCGCGCCGTCGACGTGGCTTGCAGCATGATTTTCATCCAGCACGATGTCGGGGATCCGGCTCTGAAAGTCACTAGCTGCAGCTTTCGCGTACTGCGTTGCGGTCGGCTCGTTCGGATCGTGTCCCATCTGAGGATGCATGGGCGACCACGGAACGCCGTTGCGGGAACGAATTTGGAAATCGGTGGGAGCTTCTGCTTGCGGATCGTCGACGCCGAACAACGACTGGTTCATCGACTTCTCCGCTTCGCTCGGCTGCGCGAGTTCGTGAAAATCTTCGTACGCCAGAAAGCCGTTCAAGTCGCGCGCGATCTTTTGCTGCCGCCAGAGCGCTCCCCCAAGTTCGTCGGCAAAACTTTTCAAGTCTTTGCCTTCCTGGGAATCTTTGCTGCGCGCTGCGACGTCGCGCAGACGCTTGACTTCGTCGTCGGCTGCGCGCGCCTGCATCATCAGCGTTTTGGCAAGATCGCCCAAAGCGCCGAAGCCGTTCCGGCGATGAATCACGTTACCGTCGTCGAGATTGATGAGGCGCAGCGTCGTGATGGTTTTGGAAATGACCAGATCGTCATCGAGCGTGCTGCCGATCGCGCTGTTCGCGTGGGTGATGATTTCTGCACAGCGGGCGGAAGCGCGCACGGTCGCAATCGTTTTCAGAGCGGGAGAGGCGGACGGTTGCGGCGTCGGTGCCGTCAAAACTGCGATCACGAAAAAAGGCGCAAACATGGGGTCTCCCTATGTCGTTCACCACTAGAATGCACCCGGAGGGCGCCACGTGACAACTCCTCGAACGCCCCGCCGGGTGAAGCACCTATGGGCCCTGCTTGCTCTGCTGATGCTTGCAGGCTGCCGCGAAGTGCGAGTGCAGACCCTGCGTCAAGGCACGACCACGGCAAACGGCGGGACCGAAATCGCGGTCGTCCGCGATACGGCTTCCCTGGAACGCTTCGGCATTCACGCTCCGGTTCGTTTTCGCAACGAGTTCGGCGTCGTGCTGCTGATGGGGCCGCACGATCGCAGCGGTTACAAACAAATCATCGAATCGATCCGCGCTAATCCCGACGGCGTGCGCGTCGTCGCTTTCGAACAGCCGCCGGCGGACGGCGGCGAACCGTCGGACCGCTATCGCACGTTTACGCTGTGGATCGTTCCGAATTCGGTGTACCGGCGCGGCATCACCGTACAAGTGGTCACGCCCTCGGATGCTCCGATCGCCTCCACGACGCTGCCGTGAGGCCCGAGATCGCGCTCGATGAAGCGGCGGTGCAAAACAATGCGCGCGTGTGGCGAAGGATCGCCGGCACGCAGTTGTACGCAGTCGTCAAAGCCGATGGATACGGTTGGGGCATCGCGCGCATGGTACGGGCGCTGGAATCGGTTGCCGATGCCTATTGCGTTGCCGATGCGGATGAACTGAACGAGCTTCGGCGTTATACGCCCAAGCGTGCCATCGTTTTGAGTAGCGTGCCGACCGATCGGCTTGCGGAAGTTTTGCACGCGAACGCGATGCCCACGCTCGATTCAGCGGTCGAATTCGAAATTGCGCGCCAAGTGCTGGCTGCCTCGAGAGCGCCGCTGCACGTGCGGATCGGCCTTCGCCCCGCCGCGTCTTTCAGCGGTCTGACGCTCGCGGAACTGCGCGACCTTGCTCCGCAGCTCGCCCAAACGAAAGCGCGCGTCGAATTGTGGACGCATGTCACCGATTGGGAACATCGAGCCCGCCACCGCGAGGATTTCGCTCGCGCCCAAGCGGTTTTACGTGAAAACGGCGTTACCGTGGCTGCCACGGATTTCGCGAGCACCTTCGTCTTGGCGGCAGAGGGCGCATGTGGGGGAGCGGTGCGGGTAGGTATCGGATTGTTCGGCGCGACCGGCGGCGCGCCGCTGGAGGGCGTGTGCTGCGCGCTTCGCCTGCAGGCGCCCGTCGTTCGCTTGGAGCGACCTTCGGCCGGGACATCGGTCGGATATGGGGGTACGATGCTGCGGATGGGGGAAACCCTCGCAACGGCGCGATGCGGGTATGCCGACGGTTTGCCTAAGGCTCTGGCCGGTGCTGACGATATCTTATCGGTTGGCATGCAATACGTTACCGTGCGGGCCTCGCGCGTGAGCCCCGACTGCGGCGAGGTCGCCCTTCTGAACGCGGCGACCGACTTGGATCAGTTTGCGTCACGGTGCGGACTGCTGCCCCACGAAATCGTTACGGCGCTTGGAAACCGCGCGCGCGCCGACGGCGTTTCACTACAGAATTGATGACTGCACACGAAGCGCTCTCTTTCGAAGTTCGCGTAGAACGCTTGGGACCGGTACTCGAGCCCAGCGGCGATGCGAGCGAAGCTGAAGGCACCCTCAATCCCGCCTCCGCGCGAACGCGGGACGGCGAGCTGCTGCTGTATCCTCGTGACGTTGCCGAGGCGAATATTTCGCGCGTCGGTTTGGTTCGCGGACGCCGTCAAGGGCAGACGTTCGCGTTCACGCGCGACGGCTTCGCGCTGCAGCCCCACGCGCCGTACGAACTGCGGCCGCATCCCGGATACGGCTGCGAGGATCCTCGCGTCACGTTCGTTCCCGCGATCGACCGGTACGTCATGACATATACGGCTTTCGGTCCGCAGGGCCCGCGCATTGCCGTCGCGATTTCGGAAGATGCGGTGCTTTGGGAGCGACTCGGGTTGCTGCACTTCGAGAAACCCGGAATGCACATCGGCGACGACAAAGACGCCGCGATGTTCCCCGAACCCGTGCTCTCGCCCGGCGGCGTGCGATCGCTGGCGATTTATCATCGCCCGATGCTTCATCTTTCCGCCGTCGACGGACGCGCGGCGATTCCGATGATCGAGCGCATGCCGTTTGCGGATCGTGAATCGATTCGCATCGCGTATGTACCGCTCGAACCGGTGCTCTCCGATCGCACGAAGTTGCTCGAGGTTGCGGAGAGCACGCTGGTGCTCTCGCCGGACGATCGTTGGGGATCGCTCAAAATCGGCGCAGGCACGCCGCCGGTGCGCATCAGCGAAGGCTGGATGTCGCTGTTTCATGCCGTGGACGTCGTCGACGATTCGGGCACCAAACCAAAGCTGCGCTACTGCGCCGGAATGGTGATTCACGACCTCCAGCGGCCGGATAAAGTGCTGTATCGATCGCCGGAGCCGCTGCTTTGTCCGGAATCGCCGTACGAACTGCGCGGCATCGTCGACAACGTCGTGTTTCCCACCGGCATCGATCCGCGCCCCGATCTCGGACCGCGTACTTTCGACTTTTATTATGGGATGGCGGACTGGTCGATCGGCGCGGCGCGCATGATCCTCGGCGAATCGAGCGGCGCAGAGGAACCGGCCGAAAGCGCTGCTTAGATATTACGTAATCGCGGCGGTCATCGTCGTGATGGGCGTTGCGATTGTGGCCGGCTTTGCCAATCGCGATCGGCTTCGCTTGAAAATCGCTTCGGTTTATGCCACCGTCCCGCCGAAACCCGTTCAGAAGCCGCCGCTTTCCGCGCGCAAAGCCGGCAGCTTCAGCGGTGATGCTCCGTGGGCGCTCTCCGCGTTGCCGGAATGCTTTACGCAGCTCAGCAAAACGACCGGTCCGCTGTCGTATGTGTTGGCGCACCTGCCTTCGGGCGGCCACATGGTGCTAAGCGCGCAGGCGCGCGCCCTGCGGTACGCGGACTGCGTGCTGCGCGTGCGCGGTGAGGCGGTGTACGTGCAGCGCGGTGTCGATCGCATGCGCATTCCGCCGCCGGCGCGCGTGTACGTAAACGGCGCCGGCACGAAAATCGCACTTTTGCGCGGGCTGGAAGGGGGCTACGAGTTGCGGGTGTATCAAGTCGCGGGAGCTTCGGGACCGATACGGCTGTGAACGAAATCGAAGAACAGGTGCGCAAGCGGCGGACGTTCGCCATTATTTCGCATCCCGACGCCGGCAAGACGACGCTCACGGAAAAGCTGCTGTTGTACGGCGGCGCCATCCAAACCGCCGGGCAGGTTTCAGCGCGTCGCGCGCAGCGCGCCGCCACCAGCGATTGGATGGAACTGGAAAAGCAGCGCGGCATTTCGATTACGTCGACCGTGCTGCAGTTTCCGTACGAAGGCTACACGATCAACCTGCTCGATACGCCGGGTCACCAGGATTTCGGCGAAGACACGTATCGCACGCTGCTTGCCGCGGACAGCGCGGTCATGCTGATCGATGCGGCTAAAGGCGTTGAACCGCAGACGAAAAAGCTGTTCGCGATCTGCAGAGCCCGGCGTATCCCGCTCTTCACGTTCATCAACAAAATGGACCGCCCCAGCCGCGAGCCCCTCGATTTGCTGGACGAACTGGAAAGCGTATTGGGAATCAGCGCTTATCCGATGAATTGGCCGCTTGGAAACGGGCCGTCGTTTCGCGGCGTGTACGACCGCCGGACCCGCGAGGTGCATCTTTTCGAACGCAGCGCTCACGGCGCAAAACGCGCGCAGGTACAACTCGCCGACGTAAACGATCCGGAGCTGCGCGAAATCCTGGACGAACGTTCGCTGGCGCAATTTCGCGAAGAATTGGACCTTTTGGAGGGCGCGGGCGCCGGCTTCGATCCGGCGGCGATGCTGCGCGGCGACGTAACGCCCACGTTCTTCGGCAGCGCGGTGACGAACTTCGGCGTGCAGCTGTTCCTGGATCGCTTTACCGCGCTCGCGCCGATGCCGCAGCCCCGGCGGGTAATCGCGCCGCACGAGCAGTTCGTTGCGCCGGACTGCGAAGCGTTTTCCGGATTCGTGTTCAAAATTCAAGCCAACATGGATCCGCGCCACCGGGATCGAGTCGCATTCGTGCGCGTCTGTTCGGGGGAATTCGAGCGGGACATGACCGTGCGCAACGCGCGAACGGGAAAAGACGTGCGGCTCTCGCGAGCGATGCGGCTTTTTGCCGGCGATCGCGAATCGCTCGATGCCGCTTATGCGGGCGACGTGGTGGGTCTGGCGAATCCCGGCGTCTTCGCGATCGGCGACTCGCTCAGCGAAAGCGGCATACCCGGCGCCGGCATGCAATTCGAGCCGATTCCCTCGTTCACGCCGGAACATTTTGCGTCGGTCCGCAGTATCGATACGTCGGCGTACAAATCGTTCGGTAAAGGCGTCGCGCAGCTGCGCGAAGAGGGGGCCATTCAAGTGATGTATCCGTACGGCTCGACGCGCACCGAGCCGATATTGGCAGCCGTCGGCGCGCTGCAATTCGAAGTCGTAAAATACCGGCTCGAGACGGAGTACAACGTCAAGACGGCGTTTACGGCGCTGCCCTACGCGCTGGCGCGCCGGATCGCGCCCGAAGAGAGCGCCTCACGCGTGCAATTACCCACGAATGCGAAGTTGGTTGAAGACTGGGATGGACGCGCGCTGGCATTGTTCGAATCCGAATGGAGTCTTCGTTTGGCGGAGGAATGGAACCCGGGCCTGCGATTCACCGATCCATCGCAGGATTCGGAGCAAGAGCTGCGCGGAGAAAGGTTCGTTCAGACCGGATGAGGCGATGGGTTACGGTCCTGCTGGCTTGCACGATCCTGGCGGCATGCAGCGGGCAAAATCGCGACGAGCGTGAAGCCGACCGCATCACGCGGGCGGTGATCGACAACAACATGTCGCCCGTGATGGGCGATTTCGATCCTGCAATCAAAGGCGAGATCACGCGCGTCAGGGTTGCCGAGCTTTCCGACGAGCTGAGCGGACAGGGCAAGTACGAGGGCCTGAAGCAATCGACGGCGGCCTGGTGCGGGGGAAGCGTCTACGTCTGCTTCAACGTTAAGTTCGCCAATCGCGCTTATCGCGAGAAGATGAAAGTCGGTTCGGACGGAAAGGTGCAATATTGGTGGATACACGCCGCGCCGGTCTCTGCGCTGACCACGTAACGCTCGAGAACGTTCGCGCTGCCGGCAAGCGGCTGCACGGCGTCGTCAATCGCACCCCTGTGCTCACGTCGCGCTTGCTGAACGAGCGCACCGGCGCTCGCGTTTATCTCAAGTGCGAAAATTTTCAGCGCATGGGCGCGTTCAAGTTTCGCGGCGCGTACAACCGCATCGTGCAGCTCGGCGAGCCGGAGCGCAAAGCCGGCGTCGTCGCGTTTTCAAGCGGCAATCACGCGCAAGGTGTTGCGCTCGCGTGCCGGTTGTTGGATATCCCCGCGGTCATCGTGATGCCCGCCGACGCGCCGCGCGCAAAAGTCGAAGCCACGCGCGGTTACGGGGCGGAAATCGTGTTGTACGACCGGCTGCGCTCGCATCGCGCCGAGATCGCGCAGCAGATCTGCGACGAGCGCGGCGCCACGCTCGTTCCGCCGTTTGACGACGCCGAGATCATCGCGGGCCAAGGAACCGCGGGCCTCGAGCTGCTGGAAGAAGTGAGCGGATTGGACGCGATTGCAGCGCCGGTCGGCGGCGGCGGTCTGCTTTCGGGCATCGCCGTTGCCGCTCACGCCCTCGCTCCTCAAATCGAGCTCTACGGCGTGGAACCGCAAGACGGCAACGATTTTCAGCAATCGCTACAAGCCGGAGAGCCTGTTCATATCGACGTGCCGATCACGATTGCCGACGGCCTGCAGACGCAATCACCTGGAGAACTCACTTTCGCGATCGTACGCGAGTACGCGCGCGGGATCGTTACGGTGAGTGACGACGAATTGCGCGAGGCGATGCGCTTTGCGTTCGAACGCATGAAGATCGTAGTCGAGCCGAGCGGCGGCGCGGCGCTCGCCGCCGTCCTGTTTGACAAGTTCCCGGTAAAGAACCGATCCGTCGGCGTCCTGATCAGCGGCGGCAACGTCGACGCGGAACGCTTCGCTCGAATTTTGTCGTCGTAACGCCGGTGTTCGCGCGTCGCCATTGGATTCCGCCGGCGGCGCTTGTGTGCGCGCAGGCGGCCCATGGCGCGAGCTGGGTGCTCTTGTTTGTCGCGGCGTGGAGTCAGAATTTACGCAATCCGTTTTACGGCTTCGCGTGGATTCACACCGTTGCGCTTGGTTGGGTAACGATGGCCGCGCTCGCGATCTTGCTGCATGCGCTCCCCGCCTTCATCGATTCGCCCTGGCGATGGCAAACCGTTTCGCGTTGGTCGATTGCCGCCTTTGCCGCCGGCGTCGCGCTGCTGGTCTTGGGATTTTTTCGCGGCGGAAACCTTATCGCGGCCGGCGCAGTCGTGACCGCACTCGCCCTGTTCACGTACTTGGCCGGTGCATTTGCGACGATTGGCGACGCGCTCGCTGCCGAGGGTGAAGATCGCCGCGTGGAACGCGCCGTCGCCCGCGCGTTTGGCGGTACGTTTGCGTTCCTCGGGCTGACGGCGCTCTTGGGATTGGCATTGGGTTTCATGCTCGCCGGCATCGCGGTGCCGGCGTTTTTTGCGGCGCTGCCGGGCGCACATGCAATCGTGGGAACGCTGGGGTGGCTGTCGCTGCTGATATTCGGCGTTTCGATGCGCACGCTGCGGCCGATTACCGGCGTGCGCACGCGCATTGCGCGGATGCACGTACTCGTGGGCGGATGCTGCGCGATCGGCGTGCCACTGCTCGCGATCGGGCTGGCGTTACCGAACGCGCCGTGCGCTTGGATCGGGGGAAGCCTCTTTGCGGCTGCGGCACTCGGGTACGCGTTCGACGTGCTCGACATCATTCGGCGCGCAGAGAATCCGCATCGGCCGCCGCAAGCGTTCGTCGTGTCGGGAATCGCGTGGTTGCTGGCGGCGCTGGCATTGGGCGGCGGCGTACTGGCGGGCAAGCCTTGGGGCGGCGCGTATGTTTTCGCGCTGCTCATGGGATGGATCGGACAATTCGTCAACGCCCACATGTATCACATCGGAATCCGTTTACTCGCAACCGTGTATCGCGGCGATGAGGATGAAACGCCGCCGCAGGCGCTGCTGGAATCGCGGCTGTCGTGGTATTCGTTCTTAGCCCTTCAACTCGCCGTCGCGGTCGTGATCGCTGCGCTTTTGCGCGACGACGCAGGGTTGGCCGCGCGCGGCGCCGTTTTCGGGCTGATCGGATGGATCGCGATCATCGCGAACGTGTTCGCAGACTCGCCGCCGAGCGCAGCCGCTGCCGCTATCGTGAGCGTCGTTCGTTCGAAAGTGATACGAGCGCGGTAACGATTGCAATCGTGCCCAGCGCGATGTTGCTCCAGATTATTGCGGAATCTCCGGTCATCCAGGTCGACGAAATGAACAGCCACACGCCGCCCAAAATGTTCACGCCTGCTAAGGCGCCACGGTGACGGCGCTTCAGGCCGCGCGAAGGTTGCGCGAGCGCGGCCAGCGTCATAACGGCACCGGTGATGCCGATATCCCACTGCGCGAACGGCGTGCCGGGGCCCACGACGAACGGTGAAACGACCGTAAGCACTCCGGCCGTTACGGCTACCCACGGCATGCGCCCGCGCGCCGGCGTCATGTCGGCGGCGCGCCGCGTCCCATGCGATAAAACTCTTCGTTCGGGCGCAAATCCATTACTCCGGCCATCTTGTTCGAAAAGCCGAAGAATGAAGCAACTGCGGCGATGTCCCAAATGTCGTCATCGCCGAATCCGGCCAGATGCAGCTCGTCGATTTCATGTTCCGTCGCCGCAAATTGCGGCTCGTTCACGCGCGAGGCAAACGCCAGCATCGAGGCAAGCCGGGGCGGCAAATTCGCCGTCCTCCAGTTGTTGGCGATCTGCTCGGCTTGAATAGGATTTTTCCCGAGCACTCGCAGTGCGGCGCCGTGCGCGACCATGCAGTACTGACAGCGATTTTCTGAGGAAACCGCGACGACGATCGCTTCCCGCTCCGCGCGCGAAAGATTCGACGGCCCTTTCATAAGTACGTCGTGATACGCCATGAACGCGCGAAAGTGCTCGGGGCGTCGCGCATACGCGCGAAACACGTTGGGAACGAAACCGATCTTCGCGCGGTTCCGTTCGTAGATCTCACGGATGTCTTCCGGCAGTTCGTGCTCGGCCGGTTCACCGAAACGCGATACGGAATTGCTCATGGGCGCTGCAATTGTCTTGCGATTGCATCTACCGCCTGCAATAGCGCGGGCGCGGGCGCGGCGTCGGCGCCTTCAGCAACGTCAAGCAGTCTGTGAGAGCTGCATGTTGAGCCGGGCGTATCGCGCATTTGCCTTGCGCGCGTAAGCCGCGTTCATCAACGAAACGATGCGCGATGCGACCTCGAACTGCGCTTGCAGCCCGGCACGAGCGATCGGGACTCGTGGATCCATTCGCAACGCAAAGCTCTGCGTGAAGTGCCGTCCGTCCACGGTCAGCGTCACGTGATAGGTTCCCGGACGCGCAAGCACGCCTTGCGGCACGCGCGGCGTGTCGTGCACGATGGCCGAGATAGGATAATCGTACGCGATGGCGAGCGGATCGGCATACCGGTAGTTCCACACGAAACGATGCATTCCGGAAGCGGCGCTCGGGATGCGCGCCGGCGCTACCCAGTAGGTAGGCACGGTAATTTCGGGGTTGACCGGCGGCGGCACGTCGTTGTTGCTGTAACGCCGAACGAGGCTGCCGGCCGCGTCGGTAATTGCGATCGTCACCGAAGATGCGGCAGAGGGAAGGTAATAATCGAAGATCGCGCCGTCCGGCGGGTTTTTTCCCGCCGGTTCTTCAGGCGGAAGCGGCGTATCCGTCCACGTGTCGCGGCGAAGACGGTACGCGTCCGCCGGTTTGAACAACGTCACGCTCGCAAGCGAATCGGCGGTTCGTTGACGCAGCGGCGCAATGTCGTCGAGGATCCAGAACGATCGCCCGTGCGTTCCCACGACGACGTTGTTGCCGTGCACGATCAAGTCGCGAATCGAGGTCGAGGGCAGATTTCGCTGCAGTGAATCCCAATGGCCGCCGTCGTCGAACGATACGTAGACTGTGCGTTCCGTGCCGGCAAAGAGCAGGCCGCGGCGCAGCGGATCTTCACGTACGGTGTTCACCGGAGCATCGTTGGGCAGCCCGTTCGTTATGCGCGTCCAGTGCCGCCCCGCGTCATGCGTGCGATAGATATACGGCGCCGGATCGTCGAGGCGAAAGCGGCTTACCGAGACGTACGCCGTTTGGGAGTCGAAATGTGACGCGTCGATCTGCGTCACTTTGCTCCAACTCGTCATCTCCGGCGGTGTCACGTTGCGCCATTGCGCTCCGCGGTCCGCGGTCATCCACACGAGTCCGTCGTCCGTTCCGGCCCACAGAACGCGCCGATCGCGATAAGACGGCGCTAGGCTATAAACGACGCCGCGCTCCTCCGCGGCGGCTTTCACGCGTGCAAACGCACCCAGATTCGCCGGGACTCCGGGATGCTTGCGCGTGAGATCGGGACTGATGATGCGCCAGCGGCGGCCTCCATCGGTGGTTGCGAAAACCACGTTGGAACCGAGATACAGCGTGCGTTTGTCGACCGGACTGAAAATCAGCGGGTTGGTGCGGTTGTAGCGAAACTCTTGCACGAAAAAGCGGCCGCCGTACAAGGGCGATACCGTTTGCGTTTGCTGCGTGCGCTCGTCGTAGCGCGAGACCGTGCCGGCGCCGGCGCCGTAAATGATGTTCGGGTGAAGCGGATCCGGAGCGATGTACGCGTATTCCTGCGCGCCGACGGGATGCCAGTAGCGAATCCAAATCGCGCCGTCTTCGGAGCGGCTCGCGACTTCGGCGCTTCCGCTTTCCTGCTGGCCGCCGAATACCCAATAGGGAAAGCGATCGTCCGTGATGACGTGATAGAACTGCGCCGAGGGTTGATTGTACCAAGACTCCAGGTTTCGCCGCCGTTGACGGAAAGCGTCGCGCCTTGATCCGCGCCGAGGACGATGATATTCCGATCCGACGGATCGATCCAGACCGTGTGATAATCGTCGCCTCCCGGAGCGCCTTTGATGCCGGTCCAACTCGCGCCGCCGTTGCTCGAACGATACGTCGTCGTGTTGGTGACGTACACTTCGTCGGGATCGACCGGGTCCACGGCGATGCCGGAAAAATCGTCGCCGCGCCCGCAGATCCGATCTTCACCATCGACTTTGACAAAGCTTGCGCCGGCATCACTCGAGCGATAGATGCCGCAGCTCGTCGCTTCGTTCACCCACGCGTACACGCGGTGTGAATCGGACTTTGCAACGGCGATGCCCGCGCGTCCCATCCCGCTGGGCAAACCGCTTTTGAGCTGCGTCCATGTCGTGCCGCCGTCGGACGATTTGAACAGGCCGCCTCGATCGTAGAGCTGTAAAATATCCGCGAGCCGCCAGGGCGGATTGCGCGATGCCCACAGATTCGCATAAAGGACATTCGGATCGTTCGGATCGATCACGACGGTCGAGGCGCCGGTGTCGCCGTCGGTGCCGAGCACCTTGGTCCAGTTAGCTCCGCCGTCCAAACTGCGATACAGGCCGCGCTGCGCGTTTGGTCCGTACGGATGACCCATGACCGCGGCGAAAACGCGATTCGGATTGCGGGGATCTACGGCAAGTGCATTGATTTGCTGACCGTCGCGCAACCCCAAATGCGTCCATGTTTTTCCGGCGTCGCTGGATTTGTAGATGCCGTCGCCGACCGAAAGGTCGGGCCGCCGCAAACCTTCTCCCGAGCCCACGTAGACAATCTGCGGATCGCTCGGCGCAACCGCGAGCGCTCCGACTGAGCCGGTGTCTTGATATTCGAAGATCGGTTGCCATGTTCGGCCGTAATCGGTGCTTTTCCAAACGCCGCCGTCCGTCGGTGCCATGTAGAAGACGCCGCGTTGCGAAGGCACGCCGGAAACCGCCACGGTGCGCCCGCCGCGAAACGGTCCGATGAGCCGCCATTGCATTGCATCGTAGACGTGCGGCGTCGCGCCGCAGAACGCGAGCGCTGCCAGCGGAATGAACAAAAAACGGCGTGCGAACATCGCTTCTCCTTTGCCCGCATCATTATCAGCGCGTCCTGGTTCCCCTTCGCAGGCTTTTGCGACGCGGCTGAAACGGCGGCCCGATCTTCAGCGTGGCGCCGTGCGGGATGTTCTCGTTCACGTCTTGGCAGCCGATCGGCGTGAAGTCGCGGCAGTCGCCGGGGCGCGCTTCGTAGATGCCGCAGTAATACCGCCCCGGACGCGCTTCTTTCAAAAAGACGCACTGATCCGCAACGTCGTCGGTTACCTTGCGCAGCCAGCCGACGTAGTAGCCGTCGGCGGAGCGTCGCTTGACGATATATTCGTCGAGCACATCTCTGGACGACATGCCCAAATACTGGGCGATGCGGTCCACGTCGGCGCGGCTCACGAACGGCTCGTAGCCGCTGCAGCATTCGGCGCATCCGGGCGGGCAGGCGATGTTTTCCGGCATATCTTTGTGATGTTTGCGGGCCACGTCGATGACGCGCGCGATCGCCGCGACCATTTCGGGATCGTCGTTGTACTTGTATTCCCATTCGCGCTGCGTGACTTCGTTGGCGTTGTAATAGCGCGCGATGTCCTGGTTGTACGTTACGGTGATGTGCTCTTCGTCGATCTCGATTTTCTTTACGCGCTCGATTGGGCGAGCGTCGAGCAGCTCCGGATGCGTCGGCTGCGCGGTTTCACGCGAATAGTTTCGCAAGGCGATGAGGTCGATGGTTTCCATGGCGCGTAGGGGCTTCGGCAGGGGAACAGAAAGAGCCCGCGGGAGGCGAAAAGAAAACGTGCGCAAGGCAATCGGCGTCGATCTCGGCGGGTCGCACACGACCGCGGCGATCGTGCAGGAAGACGGAAAGATCGTCGCTCAACACGAGCAGGACATCTCGGATCGGACGTTCGACGCCGTCATCGATTCCTTGGAGTCGGTCATCGGTACCGCGCTCAAAGAGGTGCGAGACAAAGATTTAGTCGGCATCGGCATCGGCTCGCCGGGCAACATCGATCCGAAAAGCGGCGCCGTGTTGTATTCGCCCAACTTTGAATGGACGAATGTCCCGCTGGGCGAGCGTCTGCGCACCAAATTCGGCGTTCCTATTTTCGTCGCGAACGACGCGCGCTGCGCGACGCTCGGAGAGTTCACGTTCGGCAGCGGAAAGAACACGATGAATTTCGCGCTGCTCACGTTAGGAACCGGCATCGGCGGCGGCATCGTTTCCGGCGGCGAGCTGCTCATCGGGAACCGTGCCGGCGCCGGCGAATTCGGACATCACCAAATTCGGCCGACCGACGGGTTCGTTTGCGGTTGCGGCAAAATCGGCTGTTTTGAGGCGCAGGCTTCCGGCACCGGATTGATGCGTCATGCGTTTGCCGTTGCGCCGTCGTTTCCGCGCAGCACCCTGCTCTTGAAGAATCCGGAAAAGCTCGGCTCGAAGGCGATTCGGCGCGGTGCGCAGGCCGGAGATGCGCATGCGCTTGCCGCTTGGAAACGGTACACGTCGGATTTAGCGCTTGGAATCGCCAATCTCATTGCCTTCGTGAATCCGGAGCTCATCGCAATCGGCGGCGGCGTAAGCACGGCGGGGGACTTCATGCTCGACGCCATTAGTGGGCGGGTCGACGAACTGACCGTGATGGTGCCCAAGCGCACGACGCAGATCGTCATTGCGCAGCTCGGCAATGACGCCGGGCAAGTCGGCGCAGCGACGATGGCGTTTCGCGGAGGCCTAACGACCGGGCATGCGGGCTGAACCGGCGATCGTTACGGGAGCATCCGGCGGCATTGGCCTCGAGTTCGCGCGTCTGCTTGCGCAAGCGGGATATGATTTGGCCTTGGTGGCGCGTTCTGCGCAGCGGTTGCAAACCGTCGCCGGCGAATTGCACGAGCGGTTCGGCGTGCGCGTCGAAGTGCACGCCATGGATTTAGCGACGAGCGGGGCGGCGCGAGATCTGTTTTCCCGCGTGCCGAGTTGCAGCGTACTGGTGAACAACGCCGGTTTTGCCAACAACGGCACGTTCGCGCGTATTGGTTTGAACGACATCACCGAAGAAGTGCAGCTCGACGTTGCGACGCTCGTGCAGCTCACGCGGTTGTATTTGCCCGCGATGCTCGAGCGGGGCAGCGGCAAAATCTTGAACGTCGCCTCGACGGCGGCATTTCTTCCGGGGCCAAACATGGCGGTGTACTATGCCGCGAAGGCGTTCGTGCTTTCATTTTCGCAAGCGGTGGCGCATGAAGTGCGCAGCAGCGGCGTTACCGTCACCTGTTTGTGTCCCGGAGCAACGGCCACGGGGTTTCAGGCGCGCGCGAAGATGGAGTCGTCGCCGCTGATGCGTACCGTTCGTGCCGACGCGTCCGGCGTAGCCCGAGCGGGGTTCAACGGCATGATGGCAGGCAAGGCAGTCGTCATTCCGGGAACGCTCAACGCGGTCGCCGCTTTTGCTGCAAAATTTGCGCCGCGACCGCTGTTGCTCGACATTTCCGCCAGGCTCACGCGCACCGAGTGAGTTTAGCACCGCCGGCTTCAAACGCGTCATCCATACGTGCATGTTCGGCACGGCGCCGCATCGGTACTCCGGAGTAGCGTGTTAGCCGCCCGGGCTCTCCACGCCGGGCTCCATCGCCGCGCACGTTTCGCCGCGCTCTTCGCAAGCGGTGCAATGATGGCCGTGATGCGCGTGTGCGGGGTGGCCGCAGGCGGGGCAATTGCGAACCTCGATGTCGTCCATGCTAAAGCGAAATCGCTTCGGGCAGCGGCACGTATTCGTCGTCCGACGGAATTGTATGCGCGTTGGCCATTTGTGCGATCAGCGCGGCGATGCGACGCGAGTCTGCGTTTCGGAGCGACGATCTCTTGATTGCGCCGCATCGATGCCAGCAACTGTTGATTCTTCACAAGCCGCGTGACCGCAAGCACCACTTCAGCGGTGCTGTTGATGGCAACCTCGCCGATGCCGTTGTGCCGGACGAACTCGACGTTGCCCCGTTCTTGTCCGGGAACGTAGTCGTACACCACCACCGGCAACTGCGCGGCGTTGGCTTCGGCCAGGGTTCCCGGTCCGGCTTTGGTGACGAGCAGATCGGCAGCGTGCATCAACTCGGGAATTTTATCGGTGAACCCCAACACGCTCATTGGCGTAGGCAGCGCTGTCGCCAGATCGTCCAGTTTTGCGCGCAGCGTTTCGTTGCGGCCGCAGACCACGACCAAATGCATCGGTAGGCGCGCTTTGGCCAGGGCCATCGCCGCGGTCATCAGTTTTCCGCCGCCTTCGCCGCCGGCCATCAGGAGTGTGACAAACCGGCCGCGCGGCAAATCCAATATCGCGCGCAGCTCTTTTTTGCTTCCCGCGACGTCATCGAATTTCGGATGAATCGGCTGTCCCAGCATGCGCAGGCGCGAGAGCGGCACGCCGCGTGAAAGCGCACGTTCATACACTTCGCGAGCCGGAACGACAACGGCGTCGGCTTCCGGCGTCAGCCACGATTCGTGCACCTTTCCAAGATCCGTGATGACGGTGACGATGGGAATGTGCCGCATGTGCGCATCGGCGCGGGCGCGCAGTGCAGCGTGATTGAGCAGGGGATGTACCGAAACGATGACGTTGGGCTGATACTGCAAAAACAAATCGCGCAAACGTTCGCGGTAAAGCGGCTCGCAGAAACGCACGAGCGCCTTATAGCGGCGGCGGCCGTTGGTTGCGTAGTAGAGCGCGCCGTAAACCGGCGGAGCATACCGCAGGGCGGCCGAGTATCCCCAGCCCAGCTGCGTGAGCGGAAACGAGCAGTGGGCGGCCACGTCGTCGACGCGATGGTCGAAAGCGAACGGCTCTCGAATTTCGTCCAGAGCGGCGGTAATCGCATTGGCTGCGCTGCGGTGTCCGCCGCCGGTGTCGGAAATTAAAAAAAGCGCTCGTTTGGCCAAACCGTGCTTACCTCGTCATGCCGGTGGAACGCGAACATGCGCGTGGTTTCGTTGCAGCGAGTGCGGCCAGAAGCGCCCGGGCGGGGGCATCGTAAAAGCGAAAGATGTCGCCGAACTCGACGTTGGGGTTTCGGTGATGCCCATCATGGTCCTCGGGAAGCACGATCCAGAGCGCGTGAAGCAAGCGCCTGAGCGCCGCCGGCGTTTTCCAACCCAATTCGCAGCTATGGCGCCACCAAACATGCGCCTGCCCTACCGCAAGCCCGGCGAGCGCTCCTTGCCAGGAAACACGCCACACCAAGACTGCTGCCAAAACGTACGGTATCGCCCCCAGCGCGCCGTCGAGCAGGACCCCCGGATCCATCGAAAGGACGGCGTGGTCGGCGTAGGAACGCCGCCTGTCGTGATGTGTGCGCAAATGCAGCCGAAACCACGCGTGCTGCGGTACGTGATACAAAAACGTTGAACCGCAATCGCCGGCGATCAAAACGATCAGCGCTGCAACGGCTGGCATGGGCAGCTCTACTCTCCTTTTGCGTCCGGTGTTCCGCCGCGCCGCCGACTCGCCGCGCGCCTGTCCCGCCGTACATACCCGTGATCGTGAACGAAGCCTCAGCTGGCGGGCGCCTGCGTACGCTCCCTCGATCGCCGGCATGCGCCTGCTGCGTGACGGCCCGCGCACTTCGAGCGCCACGCTGGCCGTGACGCGCGCCGCTTTGCGCACGAATCCGCGGTTGAATCCGGTCGACGCGTTATTGCTCGCCGGCACAACGGTCGATGCGGCGCGAACCTACGGCATTCCGCCGGAATTCCTCGCCGCGACGTTGCTGCAGGAATCGGCATTCGATCCCAGAGCCGTTTCAAGCGCAGGTGCCGTCGGCATCGCGCAGTTCATGCTCTCGACCGCGCAAGGCGCAGGCGTCGATCCCTTCGATCCGTTCGACGCGATAGCGGGCTCCGCGCGGCTTCTCTCCGGCTATGTGCGGCAGTACGCAGCCTATCCGAACCCGCTTGCCGCCGCGCTTGCCGCATACAATGCGGGTCCGGGCGCCGTCGATGCATATCACGGTATCCCGCCGTATCCGGAAACGCGCGCATACATCGACGACATCGCCGATAGGTGGGCAAAGATTGCAGGCTACGAGCGCCAATACACCGTGCATGAGTAAGCGACTCCTTTCTTTGCTGACGCTCGGCATTATCGCGTTAGCCGCGTGCAGCAGTCCGGCTTCGGAACGTTCAATTTCACCGCACCGAACGGGTGGAAGTCTTCGCCGGGCGTGCTCGGTCATTTTCAACTGTGGATGACCGGCAGCAGCGAGGGCGATCGTCAAATCATCATGCTGGTGCGCGGCGATCGAAACATGCGCCTGGAAGACTCGCAAAATCTCGCCGGCACGCGATCGATGAGCCAACTGAAGCATCAAACGATCACGCTCTGCGGATCCCAGCCCGGCGATTACTTTACCGGAGTCGGTCAGGGTACAAGCGGCACGCGCCATGTCAACGAACGCGTCGAAGGCGTTACGACGACCATCGGCACTTCGAAATACGCAGTTTTGTACATTCGTCCGGCAACGATGAGCGCGGACGTTCAGGCGGAAGCGGCACTGCATTCCATCTGTCCCAAAAAATGAAAAGGTGAACGCGTTGGTGCGGCGCCTCCTCGCGCGTCAGCCGCTCGCGTGGACGACGCCGCCAGGCCACGGCCCTACCCTGCGACGCGCGCTGGGGTGGCCCGCGCTTACCGCGATTGGTCTGGGCACCATGCTCGGCGGAATTTTTCCGACCATCGGCGCGGGCGCGCATGCCGCCGGACCTGCAGTCATCGTCGCGTACGCCTTTTCCGGGCTCGTCAGCGTCTGCGTTGCGCTGTGCTACGCCGAGTTTGCCTCGATGGTTCCGGTCGCGGGCAGCGCCTACACATATGCGTATGCGACGCTCGGCGAATTCATCGCCTGGGTCATCGGTTGGGACTTGATTTTGGAATACGGCTTGTCCGTGGCGCCGACCGCATCATCATGGTCCGATTATTTTCAGCACCTTTTCGGCAACCTCGGATGGCATTTGCCGCAGTGGCTGCAAAGCGGCAATGCGTTCGGCGCGCATCCGCAATTCGACGTGATCGCCGCACTCATCACGGTGTTCATCGCGGTTTTGGTCGCCGTCGGCATTCGTGAATCCGCCGGCGTCAACGCGGCGTTGGTTCTTTTTCAAATTTTCACGATGCTCGTCTTTTTCGGTGCGGTAGTCTCAGCACTGCGCGGCGCGAATCTGCAGCCGTTTGCACCGCACGGCTGGCACGGCGTTTTGACCGGTACGGCGCTGGTGTTCTTCGCGTACATCGGTTTTGATACGGTAACCGTCGCATCCGAAGAAGCGCGCAATCCGGTGCGGGACGTTCCGATCGGTATCTTGCTCTCGCTGGTGGTAGGCGTCGTGCTGTACATGGGCTTGGCATTTTTTACCGTTGCCGCAATGCCGGCCGCGCAGGCTGAGCGAAGGCGCGGCGATGCTCGATGCGGTCGGTGCCGCGCATGCGCCGCGAGCGGCATACTGGATTGTGGCGCTGGGCGGCGTGGCCGGAAATACGACGGTGATGGTCACCTCGCTGCTCGGGCAAATTCGCATCTTTTACGTCATGGCGCGCGATCGAATGCTTCCGCCGGGCGTCGCGCGCATTCATCGGCGATTTCGCACGCCGGCCGGCATGACCATGCTGACCGGAACGATCGTCGCGATCTTGGCGGCGATGCTCCCGCTTTCGGCGCTGCTTGAACTGGTGAACATCGGAACGCTCGTTGCGTTCGGCATCGTTTGCGCCGGCGTTCTGGTGCTGCGCGTGGTCGCGCCGCAAGCCCCTCGACCGTTTCGCGCGCCGCTTGCGCCGATGTTTGCGATCGCCGGCGCGGCGGCGTGCGCGTATCTGATCTCCGGGCTTTCGCCGCTTACGTGGAAACGATTCGCGCTTTGGTTTATTGTCGGAGCGGCGGTGTATGCGGCGTACGGCTATCGCCGGTCGCGGCTTGCGGCTGCCGCGTCCGGTTGAACGCGTCCTGCAGGAACGCGCGAACCAAATTCCATGAATCGGCGACGGCGTGAGCGACCGCTTCGTCTGAATACCGCTGCTGTTCGACGATCGCTTCCGGGCGGCCGTGCCGGAAAAACGAGTGACCCACGTCCGGGTAGATCTGCATGCGAAACTCTTTGCCTGCCGCAGTCAGCACGCTTGAAATGCGATCCATGTTGTGACGCGGCACGTAATAATCTTTTTCGCCGAAGATCATCAACAGCGGAACGCCGACCTGCGCGGCATGATCCAGCGGCGGTTCGCCGCCGCTGGGCATCGGCGTCGCGATGGAGATGGGATAAAAGCACACCGCGCCGCACAGGTCGCGCAGCGATGAGGAAACGAATGCGGCGGTTCCCCCGAATCCGAATCCAATCGTCGCGATTTTGCCGGGCTTGACGAACGGCTGCGCGTTGAGCCATTGCGCAGCGGCTTCCACGTCGCGCACGATATTTTGCGCGCTCGTTTGCGTTGCGGCCGCAAACGCATTGCGGTTTCCGTCCTCGGTATAGGGTTCGCTGATGTTGGGATGCGTGCGGTGATAATAATTGATAGCAAGGCCGGCGTAGCCGATGCTGGGCAGCAATTCCGTCACCCGCTTGACCTCGGGGGTGAAGCCGAACACTTCTTGCAGCACGATAACGGCGGGGTGCGGTCCCGATGCTTCTTCGGGGCGCGCAAGATACGCGGCCATCTGTTGACCGTCGACGGGAATTGCAACATCCTGGCTGATCATGCTGCCGAATCCTCCGGCGCCCTTGCTCGCACCTGCGCCTCGCCGCAGCAGCTGCATCTGCGGGGTGTTTGCGGGCGTTTTTCGGGTAGGAGGCACCCACATGAGCGCGACCACGACCGCGTCGGACCGGCTATCAATCGTTACGGGTCCGGCGCCGCGGCACAGCCCTTCATTCGCGGACGACGTGCGCGCGGGTTTGTCACGCAGCCCTAAATCGCTTTCGTCGAAATATTTTTACGACGAGCTGGGCTCGGCGCTGTTCGATGCAATCACCGTTCTTCCTGAATACTACCTTACGCGAGCCGAAACCGAAATTCTGCGCCAATGGGGCTGGGAGATGGTTCGCGGTGTCGGCAACCCCATCGAATTCATCGAGCTGGGGAGCGGCAGCGCGATCAAAACGCGCATCCTCATCGAAGAAGCGCTGCGCATTCAGCGCACGCTGCGCTATTCTCCCATCGACATCTCGGCCGAAGCGCTTCGCGCCTCGGCGCAAACGCTTGTGGGCGCCTATCCCGCCCTGACCGTAACGGCGTATGCAGCCGACTACTTTTCGATTTTGGGCACTGCCGCGCTGCGCCGCGAAGGGCGCACGATGGTGCTCTTCATGGGTTCGAACATCGGCAATTACGAACCATTGCAAGCTCGCCGCCTCCTTTCGGGAATAGCCGCATCGCTCAAGCCCGGGGACGCATTGCTGCTCGGAGCCGATCTGAAAAAGGATCCGCGCGTGCTGAAGGCCGCGTACGACGACCCGACCGGGGTCACGGCAGCGTTCAATAAGAACGTGCTCGCGCGCATCAATCGCGAACTGGGCGGTACGTTCGATCTCGATCGTTTCACGCACGTCGCCCGGTACGAGCCGGAAAACGGTGGTGCGGTTCGGTCGTACCTGCAAGCCGGCGACCCGCAAACGGTCCGCATCGATGCCATCGATTTGACAGTGAACTTCAAAGCCGGGGAAACGATCCACACCGAGTCTTCGTACAAATACTCGTGCGAGGAAATTGCCGCTCTCGGGCAAGCAGCAGGCATGCATTTGGAACGCGCATGGCTCGACGCGAAAAAGCGCTTTAGCGTCAACCTGTTCGTGCTATAGTCGTACGATGAAGGCTCGATTCTCTGCTCTCTGCAGCGCCGTTTTTGTGCTGCAGGTTTTTGCTGCAGCTCCGGCTCCGGCGGCCGCGCGCCCCGTTGCGGCTGAAGATCTCTTCAAGATTGCGTTCGTATCGGCACCGCAAATTTCGCCCGACGGCTCTCGAGTCGTGTTCGTGGTTTCGCGCGCGAACGGACCGAAGAACCGCTACGATTCCGACCTGTATATCGTTAGGGTTTCAGGCGGCGTTCCCGCACGCTTGACGCGGACCGGCCGTGATTCCGGGCCGGTATGGTCCCCCGACGGCCGAACGATCGCGTTCGTTCGCGCGCCGTCGAAGAAAGGCGAGCATCCGCAGATCTTCGCGATCGCGCCGGGCGGCGGAACGGCGCGGCAGCTCACGCATCAAAGCCAAGGTGCATTCGGCCCCGTGTATTCGAATGACGGCAAGCGAATCGCGTTCGCGTCGGAAACGGTCGATCCGCCGCACCCGGCTTACGTCGATTTCAAAGCCGCCGGTTTCACTCCGGACAAGAAGCAGCGTACGAGCGACGTGCGCATCATTCGGCAAATGCACTTCGAAAACAACGGCCAGGGTTACACCTACGACCACCACGCGCATATTTGGGTGATGAATGCGAACGGAACCGGCGCGCGCGCGCTCACGCGCGGCATGCGTTGGTCCGAGGGCAATCCGCAGTGGTCCCCGGACGATCGCACCATCGCGTTCGACTCGTTACGGTACGATACGCCGAGCGGGGGCCCGAATAATGTCTACACGATTCCGGCTGCCGGCGGAGCGATGCATCGCTTCAGCGTGCAAACCGCGTATCTGCTCGGTTACGATCGTTCCGGGCACATCTGGACGGCCATTCCGAACGTAGCGAATCCGGCGGCGTTTCCCGCTTGGATGCGTTCGGCGCCCAGCGGCGGCAACGCGCGAACGATCGTGCCGAAAAATACGGTTCAATTCGGAGACACCGTGCTCGCCGACATGGGCGAACCGGGCGGACTATGCGGACCGTTTTTCGCTCCGAGCGATCGGTTTGTCATTTCCGATGCGGACGAACCGGGCTACAGCGCTTTGGTTCGCCTTGACCCGCGCACGGGCAACGTCGGCAAACTGACCGGCAGCGGCGAATCGGCGGAATGCACGATGGATCGCGCCGGGCGATATGTAGCGTATACGCGATCCGATTTCACGCATCTGCGCGATGTCTACGTTATGGATTTGCGCACCGGACGCAGCCGGCAACTGACGGCGATGAATCGCGCGTATTTGTCGCGCGTGCAACTTTCGCAGCCGCAGCAGTTCACGATTACCGACGATGCGGGTTTTCCCGTGCAGGCATGGTTCATGCCCGCAATCGGCGCGAGCTCGGCTAGGCGGCCGACGCTGCTCGACATCCACGGTGGTCCGCAAACGCAGTTCGGACAGACCTTCTTTCACGAACTGCAATATTGGGCAGGACGCGGCTACAACGTGGTGTTTTCGGATCCGCGCGGAAGCGTCGGGCATGGGTATGCCTTTGAAGCGGCGCTCAACGGCCATTGGGGCGAGGCGATGTTCGACGACGTGCAACGCGTCATGGATGCAGCGGTCCGCCGGTCCAGCGTCGATCCGTCGCGGCTCGCCGTCAGCGGCGGGAGTTACGGCGGATACGCCACTCTGTGGGTGATCGGACACACCAATCGTTACAAGGCCGCGATCGCCGAGCGCGCCGTTAGCAACCTTACCAGCGAACAGCTTGCGGCGGATCTCGCCTCCAACAATGCGTTCGGTCTCTTCAACGCCTACGGCTTCGGCAATCCATGGGATCCGAAGAGCAACAATGCCGCCGAATCGCCGCTTACGTACGTCGAACGCGTTCGCACGCCGGTGCTGATCCTGCATTCGTCGGAGGACATCCGCACGCCGGTCGATCAGAGCCTGCAGGAATTCAACGCGCTGAAGATTCTGGGCCGCGACGCGGTGTACGTCGACGTGCCGGGCGAAAACCACGATCTCTCACGCTCCGGCGCGCCGGTTCACCGTGTCGAGCGTTTGCATATCGAGGACCAATGGCTGGCGCATTACCTGCACTATTGAAAGCGCGCGCGCGCCCGAGATTCCGCTAGGCGGTAGAGCGCGTCGACGACGATCGCCAATAGCGCGGCGGGAATGCTGCCGGCCAGTGTTTCGTCGACGTATTTGCGCTGCAGACCCAAAAATATGTCGTTGCCTAGCCCGCCCGCACCGACGTAACCGCCGAGCGTCGCGATCGCGATGAGCGCAACGCTCGCCAGACGAAGTCCGCCGATGATCACCGGCGTCGCAAGCGGCAATTCGACGCGCCAAAACTGCTGCGCTGCGGACATTCCGATGCCGCGCGCGGCATCGCTTTGCGCAGGCGGCACCGCCCTCAATGCGGTCGCGATCGCACGAACCAGAATAAACTGCGCGTACGCCGCCAAGATAAGCACGACCGGGACCGCGCCTAACCCGAGGTAATTCACCGCGATGGCCAGCAGCGCCAGCGAAGGAATAACGTACACGATTCCCGTGATGCCGAAGATGATGCTTCCGCCGCGCCGTGCGCGCGCCGCCACGATGCCTAACGGCACCGCGACCACGAGCGCCAGCACAAGCCCCGCAAAGACGAGCTCCACGTGCTGCAACGTCAACATTCCGATTTGCCCGAGGTGCCGCGCGAAATAGTTCACATGGGTTCTCGCAGCGCTTTTCGTACGTCGTCGAAGGAGAGAACGCCAAGCCGAACGCCGGAGCGTTCCACCGCCAGCACCCGCGCGCCCGTAAGAAATTCGTTGAGCGCGTCGCGAAGCGTGGCGTCCCCGTCGATACGCCCGTCAGCAGGTTCGTTACGCTGCTCGGCAGCATCGGCTGCGTGCAGCAACGAGAGGCGCCGAACGGCATCGTGTGTGTCCAGCAGTTGCTCGACGTACGGCGTCGCGGGAGCGGTCAAGATTCCGAGCGGCGTATCGTGCTGCTCCACCTTGCCGTCACGCATGACGACGATGCGATCGGCAAGCCGCAACGCTTCGTCAACGTCATGCGTAACGAAAAAAATCGTCGTTTTCAACCGCGCGGCGATGCGAGTGATTTCGTCTTGCAGCGTACCGCGAACGATCGCATCGACGGCCCCGAACGGTTCGTCCATCAGCATGACCGGCGGCTCACCGGCAAGTGCGCGGGCAACGCCGACGCGCTGTTGTTCCCCGCCGGAAAGTTCGCGCGGCCGGCGGTGCTTATAGCGTGCCGGATCAAGGCCTACCAGTTCAAGCAGTTCGCTCACCCGCGCATCGATGCGAGCGCGATCCCAGCGCAGCAATGAGGGAATGACCGCGATGTTCTGCGCGATCGTCATGTGCGCAAAAAGTCCGACGGCTTGAATGACGTAGCCGATGCGCCGGCGCAGCGATACGGGATCCGCATCGGCAGTATTTGCATCGTCGATATACACCGTACCGGACTGCGGCACCACCAAACGATTCACGGTACGCAGGAGTGTGCTTTTGCCGCATCCCGACGGTCCCAAGACAACGGTAAACTCACCGGCAGGCACCTCGAGCGTCACGCCGTCGACGGCGTTGCGCTGTTCGCCGGGATACCGGACGCTGACGTCGTCGAACCGAACGCCGTTCAGGCGGGATGGTCCTTGATAAACTGTGCGGCGATGTCCGCCGGGTCCGCCTTCTGCACGTTGAATGCGTAATTGAACTCCCGCACGACCGCGTCGGTGAGCAGCGGCGAAATGCGATTGAGAACGCGCGCGATCTCCGGCTTGCGCGTAAGCGCGGCATTGCGCACGACCGGCGCGATGTTGTACGCGGGCCAAAAGTGACGGTCGTCCTGCAGCAGCCGCAAATGGTCGGTTTGGATTTGCGAGTCCGTCGTGAACGCGGTCGCAACGTCGGCATCACCGCGCAGCAGCGCATCGTACTGCAGGCCGATTTCATACGTACGCACTTCTTTGAAACGGAAGCCGCCGTAATACTTTTGCAAACCGGGCAGCGCATCGGCGCGCGATACGAATTCCGGAATTGCGGCCAACCGCAATCGCGTCGCCGCGGGAGCGCACTGGGAAAGCGTCGTTATGCCGGGAAGCTGTTTGACCGCTAAGCCTTGCGAATCGTTTGCCGGCGAAGGGTCGAGCCACGTCAAGGCGAACTGCTTGTCGTACGCCGCTTTCACCGTCGCAAAAAGTGTTTGCGCGTTGCGGATCGGCGCACCGTGCAGCACGTCGATTAAACCGGTACCGGTGTATTCGGGATAGAGATCGATGTCGCCGCGGCGCAGCGCTTCCGTTGCGATTTGCGTGCTGCCTAAGTTCATGCGCCGCTCGACCGCGATTCCGGCTCGTTGCAGCGCTGCAGCGTAGACCTCGCCGACGATGATGTTTTCGCCGAAGTTCTTCGAGCCGACGCGTACCGCACCGGAGTTGTTCGAAGCGCACTTCGGCAGAACCAGAGCTGCGCCGATGATCGCAATGGAGCGTTTCCGGCTGAGCGTCACGTTGGTTCTCCCACATGCGCCTGCACGAAGCCAAGCGCGAATTCGGCAAAGAGTGCGATGACGCCGATCGCCGCGACGCCCGTCCACAAACGTTCCGGCTGATTGGCCTGCAGCCCGGTGGTGATGTACTCGCCCAATCCGCCCGCTCCGATGAACGATGCGAGAACGGCGCTGGCGACGACTTCCGTTGCGGCGGTGCGAATGCCGGCAAAGGCAATCGGAAACGCCACCGGCCATTCGACTGCAAAAAGTTGCTGCAGCGCCGTCATGCCCATGCCGCGCGCGGCGTCGATGACGGGGAGCGGTACGCTGCGAAAGGCCAGATCGGTGTTGATGAGCACCGGCGCGCTCGCGAGCAGAGCAAGCGCGACGAACGCCGGCAAAAAGCCGACGCCGAATGCCGGCAGCATGAACGTCAGGATTGCAAGACTCGGAACGACCCGTCCGACGTTGCCGACCGCCAGAAGCAAAGCCCGCGTTGCGGGCACGTGCGACGCGAACGTGCCCAAAATCAGTCCCGCAGCCGTACCGGCAGCCAGCGCCGCCGCGACGAGAATGACGTACGTGACCGCATGCGCGCCGAGGTCCGTCCAGTCCACGCCGGGGAAGTCGCCGATGCTTCCTGGATTTTCCTCGTTCGGCGGCGAAGCGCGCTTAGACTTTATGCTCTCCCGAACGGAAATGCGCGCCCCGGACGCTCCGGCGGCCGCGATCGCGCTTGACGACCCCTCCCTCTATATCAGTCGGGAACTCTCTTGGCTCGAATTCAACGATCGGGTGCTGGAAGAAGCGCTCGACGACCGCACGCCGCTGATCGAACGGGTGAAATTCGTCGCGATCTACGGTACGAATCTCGACGAATACTTCATGATCCGCGTCGCCGCGCTCAAACAGCAGATCGAAGCGCAAGTCTTCCGCCGTTCCGAAGACGGCCGGATCCCCTCGGAGCATCTGGTGGCGATATCGGAACGGCTGCGCATTTCGCTTGGCCGGCAGATGCATCTGCTCAATGCAACGTTGTTGCCCGCGCTGGCCGAGCACGGCATCAAGTTGAAAGCGTATGCCGACCTGAACGAAGAGCAGCGCGCGGCTCTCGAGCGTACGTTTGACGATCGCGTCTTTCCCGTGCTCACGCCGCTTGCAGTCGATCAAGGGCATCCGTTTCCGTACATCTCCAATCTCTCGCTTTCGCTCGCCGTCGAACTGGAAGAATTTACCTCCGAAGGCGTTGAACTGCACTTCGCCCGCGTCAAGATTCCGCAGACGTTGCCGAGGCTCGTCGCGGTGGAGCCGGTGCCCGAAGGCGAGCAGTGGTTCGTAACGCTGGAAGACTTGATCGCTCACCACCTGCAGGCGCTCTTTCCGGGCATGGAAGTGCGGGAGTCGTATTTGTTTCGCGTCACGCGCGACGCCGATTTGGATCTGCAGGAAGACGAAGCCGACGACTTGCTGCAAGCCATCGAGTCGGAATTGCAGAAGCGCCGCTTCGGCGAACCGGTCCGTCTGGAAATCGAGCGCGGAATGCCGGAGTACATCCGCGATTTGCTGCTGGAAGCGCTGCAGCTCGGCGCAACGGATGCGTACGAAATCGACGGTTTGATGGGGCTCGAATCGCTGCTGACGATCGTAAACCTGCCGCATCACGCTCATCTGCACGATCCTCCGTTTACTCCCGCGATCCCCAAGCGGCTGATCGGCGTCACCGATATGTTCGGCGCGATTCGCGAAAGCGACATCCTGCTGCATCACCCCTACGAATCGTTCGATCCGGTGATCCAGTTCATGCGGCAAGCCGCCGAAGACGAGCGCGTGCTTGCGATCAAAGCGACCCTCTACCGCACCTCGGGTAAAAATTCACCGATCGTGCGCGCCCTGCTCGATGCGGCCGAAAACGAAAAGCAAGTTGCGGTGCTCATCGAACTCAAAGCGCGGTTCGACGAAGAAAATAACATCGAATGGGCGCGCCGCCTGGAACGCGCCGGCGTCCACGTCGTCTATGGCTTTGCCGGTGTGAAAACCCACGCGAAAGCCACGCTGGTCGTGCGAGAAGAGGATGACGGCATTCGGCGATACATGCATTTCGGCACCGGCAACTACAACGAAAAAACAGCCCGGCTGTATACCGATCTCAGCTTGTTCACGTGCCGGCCGGAACTCGGCGTCGAACGTCACGCAGCTTTTTAACGCACTCACCGGGTTTTCGAAGATCACGGATTACGAAGATTTGCTGGTAGCCCCCGTCAATCTGCGGCGCGAACTCACCGAACTCATCGAGCGTGAAACGGAGCACGCACGGGCGGGCCGGCGCAGCGGCATTCGCGCTAAAATCAACGCGGTGACCGACGGCGAAATGACGCGCGCGCTCTACCGCGCTTCGCAAGCCGGCGTGCCTGTCGATCTTTTCGTGCGGGGCATGTGCGTCGTGCGCCCCGGCGTCCCTGGAGTGAGTCAAACGATTCGCGTCCGCAGCCTCGTCGGACGGTTTTTGGAACATTCGCGCATCGTCGCATTCGAAAACGGCGGCGAGCGCGAAATCTTTATCGGGTCGGCGGATTGGATGGGGCGCAACCTCGACCGCCGCGTCGAATTGATGGTGCCCGTGCTGGATCCGTTATTGGCCGAAACCATTTACGGTCAAATTCTCGCAATCGTCGCCGCGGACAACGTGAAAACGCGCGAACTAGAACCCGACGGGAGCTATCATCGGTGCGCGGCGGATGGACGGATGCCGGTAAACTCGCAGCAGGTCTTTCTCACGCAGCTGCAAGCGTTGTAGCGCTCTGCCGCGTATATCACGGCGCGGTACGGCTCAATTCCATGACGATAGCCCATTCGCGCGGCATAACGGGCTGCACGGATAGCCGCTGGCCTTTTTTGAGAAGCTCCATTCCCATCAGACGCGGTTCGGCGCGCATGCGCGTCAGCGTAACGGGATGCGTCAGCGGTTCGACGTAGGCAACGTCGACCATCTGCCAGATCGGTTTGCCGCTGGGACTGCGCGGATCGAAATACTCGCCGCCTTTTTCCCATGCCGTAAAGTCGGGATAGGCTTCTTTGACCACTTCGACGATGCCCACGGCCGCAGGCTGCGCGATGCTCGAATGGTAGAAGAAGCCAAGGTCGCCCAAACGCATTTCGAGCATGTTGTTGCGAGCCTGAAAATTTCGCACGCCGCTCCAAGGCGTCGTTCGATCGCCGCGCAAGCGATCGAAGCTGTAGGCGTGCGGCTCACTCTTGAACAACCAGTACCGCATGCACGTGCCGTTCGCCATCATCCTCGCTTTGACCCAGCAGTGGCTCGTGGTGAGCGATTTGCATGTCAATCCGTTCGACCGCAGCCCGACTCCGGCGTATTATCAGCAAGACAGCAATTGGGCGCTGTTCGATTCGGCGATAGCGCGAATGAAAGCCGCGGCGCCGAACCCCCGCATCGTGATGATCGACGGCGATTTTTTGGCGCACGGCTTCGCCGCCAAAGTTCATGATGCCGGTTTGCGCAGCGTTCCGGCGGCGGCCGAGATGACGATGCAGCGGATCGAACGATCGTTCGCGCGCGCGTTTCCGGACGCGCAATTCCTTATTGCAATGGGCAACAACGACGATCCGTGCGGGGATTACCGGACCGCGCCCGATACGCCGTACCTGGCGCGAATCGCGCGAATGTGGGCTCCCCTCGTGAATCGCGGGGCGGGCTCGCCGAACTTTGCACGGGATTTTTCACGTGACGGTTCATATATCGCGCGTCTACCGATTGCGAATTCGCAGGCAATCGTGCTCGACGACGTGTACTGGTCGTTCGTTTTTCGCCCGTGCTCGCGCGCGGGAAACGCCATGCCGGGCAAGCTCGTGCAGTGGCTTTCCCGTTCGCTGGACGAGCGGCGCGGGCGCAGCGTGATCATGTTTCACATACCGCCGGGCGTCGATCCCTCTTCGACGCTTCTGACGCACCGTTTTTTGGTCGTTCCGTTTACTCGGCCGGACCTGACCAGACGCTTCGAAAGCGTCATGCGCTCGCACGCGAACCGGATCGACTTTTTGCTCGGCGGCCATATGCACCGCAGCGATTTCCGGCTGCTGGGCGGCGTGCCGATGCTGATCGCGCCGGCTATCTCGCCGATTTATTCAACGAACCCATCTTTTCTCACGCTGGAAGTGGCGGCCGACGGCACGCTGAAAAACTACCGCATGTATTCCGACGATTTGGCCGGCGGCGGCTGGTCGCAACTTTTCGACTTCGATCGCGCGTACGGCGTGGCCGGCTTTACGGCGGCACAGGCTAGCACAGGCGCATCGTCGCATCGCCGACGACGACGCAGTGCGCAACAAATGGCTCGCCTCGCTGACCGGCGCCTCGCGCGCATACGGCACGCCGCCATGGCGCGCCTACTGGTGCGCGCAAAGCAATGCCGGCGCAAAGTACGCCGGATGCGCCGGCGATCAGCGGCGGGTGGACGTGCTACGCGCCGTGATAGCGCTGGTTATCGTGGTCATCCTTCTTGCCATCGCTGCCGTCATCGTGCGACTCGCGCGACAGCGGCGCCGCGTCTGACGTGCTATTATCGCGAAGATGAGGCAGACAAATGGGGCTCGCGTGGTGCGCGCGACCGGAAGCGGCTGGGAAAACGTGCCGGTCGAAGGCTATCGTCCCGGCGCCGCGGTCGGCGTGCAGCGCCACACCATCGTGGGCTCGCGCAAAGCGGATCCCAGTGAGCCCGGACCTTCGAAAGAACTGCGCTACTTCGAACTTGAACCGGGCGCCGTTTCGCGCTTGGAGAAACACGAACACGAACATTTCGTCATCGTGAAACGCGGTTTCGGATACGCCGTCGTCGACGATCGCGTTCACGAAATCGGACCGAACGACGTGGTGTACGTTGCGCCCCTACAGCTGCATCAGTTCGTGAATCGGGCGGATCAACCGTTTGGATTTTATTGCTTCGTCGACGCGGTGCGCGATTATTCGCAAGAGCCCACGCAAGCCGAAGTCGACCGGCTGATGGCTTCACCCGCCCGGGATGTCGTCAAACCGTTCGCGGTTCCGCCGCCGCAGCGGCGCTAGGCCACTAGCTCTTCGAAGTCTGCATCGGCCGCGCCGGGTCGGCGCACCACTCGCTCCAGGAACCAGGATAGATTCGCGCTCCGGAAAGATCGGCGTGCTCCATCGCGAGCAGGTTGACCGCCGCCGAGACGCCCGAACCGCATTGATGCACGATGCGTTCGGGGGGCATTCCCAGCGCTTCGAACTCAGCGCGCAAATGTTCGCGCGATTTCCATTGTCCCAGCGGTCCGGCGAAGTTTTCTCGAAACGGACGGTTGATCGCGCCGGGAATGTGTCCGGCGACCGGATCGACCGTTTCGTTTCGCCCGGCGAATCGATCCGCGCCGCGCGCGTCGATCAATGTGAAGCTGCGGTTTTCGAGCGCTGCCAGAACGTCGTCGGCATCGACCGCCAATTGCGAACGAACGTGCGCGCCGATGGTGCCGTTGCGCGGGCGAGGCGGTTCTTGCGCGCTGATTGCTTTTCCCATCGCGGTCCAGGCGGCGAAACCGCCGTCGAGCACGGCGACCGCATCGTGGCCGATATACCGGCTCAGAAACCACAGGCGTGCCGCGAACATGTCGGAGCCGGCATCGTACGCGACGATTTGCGTGTCGTCGTTGACGCCGAGTTCGCGCAAGTATGCGGCAAAACGGTCCGGATCCGGCAGCGGATGCCGGCCGTTTTTTCCCGTTTTGGGACCTGCGAGGTCGTCCTCGCCCGAGGCGAAGAAAGCTCCGGGTATGTGCGCGGCATCGTACAATCTGCGTCCTGCACCGAAGTCTTGCAGCAGGTGCCTGCAGTCGATCGTCACCCACTTCGCATCGGTTAAATGCGCGGCGAGATCGTCGACCGAAATCAGCGTCGTGAACACCGCAGCAGCCCGTCAGTGCAGCGAGATCGTCGTCTTCGGCTGGCCGGCGTTTCCGAAGGTCTCTTGCAAAATGTGCGCGAGTTCGCCCTTCTCCGCCATCGGCCCTAAAATGTCGGTATCGCCGTAGAATTTACCCGCGATGAAAACCTTGGGCAGCGTCGGCCAATTGGTCATTTCGGAAAGCGCGTCGCGCTTGGGCTGGTTTTCCAAAACGTCGACGACTTCGAACGGATAGCCGAACCGGTCGAAAAACTCGATCGTTTCCAGCGTAAATCCGCAGCGCGGCATGGCTTTGGTGCCTTTGCCGTAGACCAGAATGGTGTTTGCCGCGATCTCGCGGTCGATTTCTTCACGAAGGTGGTCGTTCATAATTCGTTCTTTCCTCGTCGGGAAGCAGCGTTTTGAGTTCGACGGCGTGCACGCGGCCGTCTTTGAGCGCGGGTTTGAGTGCAGAATACACGAGCTGATGTTGTTCGATGAGCGTCTTTCCGGCGAAACCGCCGGAGCGGACCGTGACGTTGAAGTGATCCATCGTTCCGGTTCGATCGACGATGTCGACCGATGCGTCCGGAAGCTGCGTGCGGATCAAAGCCGTCAAAGATGCGTTGTCGATCATTTTAGGAGCGCAGACTGCGGCTTGTCGGCGCGCAGCGTTTGTGCCAACGCCCGCGCTTCACGAAGGGTTTCAGGCAGCCGTTCGGCGTGGTGAGCCAGAGCGTTCGCCGTGCCGGCCGCAAGCACGATCCCCGTTACCCCGATGAGAACCGCCGGAACGCCCGTCGCGCGAAGCGGCCCGGCCTCGAGCGAGAACGTTTTTGTAACGCGCGCCAAGCCTTTGAAGAAGGCGTTGAAGTTCACTTCACTACTTTACGCCGCCGCGGACTGCGCGCCCGCTCCATACATCGCAGGCTGCACCAGCGGCGCGACGCGTTTTTGGTGCGATCGAAGAAAAATGCCCCGCAGTCGCCGGCGCAGCAGCGCCGTACGCGCTCCATCTCGCCGCGCTCCCACAGGGATACGGCGGCGTGCGCGACCGCAAACAGGATGGCGTCGTGGGCAGCGGATCCGCTGAAACGGGTTTGCGGCGGCTTTCCCTGCGCGAGGCCGGTTTCAATTTGGCCTCGCAACGCTCGCAGTTCCCGCGCCAGTGCCGCGTCGAAGCGCGGCTTGGCGGCGCCTTTAACCATCGTCGCGCTGGACGGCGCCGCCGGCAGCCACCAACGGGCCACTCCAGGCCCGGTGAGCAGCGGATCGGGCGCCTCGAATTGTGTGTTCAGCAGCGAGACAACGCAGCGCTCCATGGCTAAATCAATTTTGCCATGGGCAGCGTGCTTTCCCGCCGGGAAAGGACCAAATCAGCGAGGCTGAAAGATCGCGCCGATGCTGGCTTTGCGCATTCACGATATCGGGGGTCCGGCGGGCTTACGCATTGACGAGGTCGCGGTGCCGGAACCGCGGCCGGGCGAAACAGTGGTACGGGTGCGTGCCGCTGCGCTGAATCATCGCGACGTCTTCATCACTCAGGGCCTCTATCCGAATCTGCGGCTGCCCTGCACCCTGGGCGCCGACGGCACCGGCGAGGCCGACGGCAAACCGGTTATCATCGATCCCACCATCGGCTGGGGCTCCGACGAACGCGTCTGGCGCAGCGAGGCCACCATTTTGGGGATGCCGCTCGACGGCACGTTTGCGCAGCACGTTCGCGTTCCGGCGGAAAACGTGCACCCTGCGCCGGCCCATCTCTCCCACGAACAGGCGGCCGCGCTGCCGCTGGCCGGGGTCACCGCGTTTCGGGCTGTTTGCTCCCGCGGCGAGCTGCGCTCGGGTGAAACCGTCCTCATCACCGGCATCGGCGGCGGCGTGCAGACCTTTGCGCTGCTGTTCGCCAAAGCGATCGGCGCCCGCGTGGTGGTTAGTTCAAGCAGCGATGCCAAGCTCGAGCGCGCCCGAGCGCTGGGAGCAGATGTGACCGTCAACTACGCGCAAGATTCGCATTGGCATAAATCCGTTCGCAACCTGGCCGGCCCGATCGATATGGCAATCGATTCCGCCGGCGGCGAGAGCTTCGCCAAGTCGGTCACCCTGGTGCGGCCCGGCGGCCGCGTCGTTACGTACGGCGGAACCGCCGGTGATGCGCCGGTGAAAATGTTTCCGGTTTTTTGGAATCAGCTCGACATTCGCGGTACGTCGATGGGCAGCCCGGCCGACTTTCGCGCGATGCTGCACTTCGTCGCCGATCACGGCATCACGCCCGTGATCGATCGGGTCTACGACATGCGCGAGGCGGTCGATGCAGCGCAGCGCTTAAACGAAGCGCAGCAATTCGGCAAAATCGTACTGCGCGTACCATAATTCGCGTGTGCGGATCTGTGCGAGTACCGGAACCAGCGGTTCCACGGCGCAGCACGGCATTGGTGAGTCTAGATTGCTAATGCGTACATGCGAATGCCCTCGAGCGTAAGCAGTGCGCCCAATTCCTCGCGAACGACGTTCGACGTGTTCTTTTCCGACCAGCGCTTCCCATCGCGGATTGAGCAGCGCCGCTTCTTGCGGCGTCATCGTCCGCGCGGCGTCTTCGGAGTGCACGACGCCTTCGCGTTCGAGCGCAATCAGGTATGCAAGGATCTGACGCGCCGCGGCCGGCCACAGCGCGGAGTTGGTGCCGCTGTAAATGCGTGAAACGAGCGCAGGAATCGTTTTGGGACCGTCGCTCAACGCCGCCAGGATTTCCGTTTCGCGCTGCCGGCGATGTTCGATATAATCGCGCAGTTTGGCTTGCGGATCGTTCACCGGTTCCCCGTGCCCACCATACAAAATGTGCGCATCGCCCGCTTCATCGGCCACCCGCTGCAGCGAGTGCTGATACGCGCGCATGTCGCCTCCCGGCGGCGCGATGACGACGTAGCCCTCGCCCAACACGAGATCGCCGGTAAAGAGCGCGCGATCGCGCTCTTCGTAAAAGGTAAGATGGTCGGCCGTATGCCCGGGCGTTGCGATGACGCGGATTCGACGCCGTCCGATCTGCAAAACCTCGCCGTCGCGCAATTCGCGCTGGTGCGCGGCACCGCTTGAAGCATGCGCCGCAACCGGTGCACCCGCGGAACTGCGCAGCAGGCTCGCGGCAGGCGCGTGATCGGGATGCGCATGCGTGAGGCAAATCAGCGCGATCTTCGCGCGCAGACGTTCGGCGCAGTCCAGCAGTGCTTGAACGTGCGATTCGATCGCCGGACCCGGATCGATGCACACTGCCGCTGCGTCCCCGCAGTCGATAAGGTAACTGTTGGTGCCGCTTAGCGTCATCGGCGAGGGGTTCGGAGCCCGCACCAAGGCGATGCCCGAATTTACCACGCGAATTCGAGATCGGACGGTAACGAAAACTCGCGCTGCGCCGGCGTGTCCGGCATGATGCTGTAAATGGTTTTGGTGCAGGCGAACTGCAGCAGCTGCGCCACGTTGCCGAATTGCGCGAGGCGTTCCAAGTGCTTAATCGTCGGATACACCATGCGCAGCTCGCCGAGCTCGCTTTTTCGCAGCGCCTGTGCGGGCGCGATCCACAAACCGTCGTGCGTTTCCAGTGCATCGGCGACCGCTACTTGGTGCGGCGGCGCTTCGGCGAGGAAAAAATGGGCGTTGTACCGGCGTGGAAACACCGGCGGCGTAATCCAGTGTGAGAACAGCGTAAGCGTTCTCGCGTCCGCGTAGAGATCGAGTTCTTCCAGCAAACTCGCAAACGTCAGCGTTCCAGCATGGACTTGCACGCGCGCCGCGCTCAGTCGCTCTGCAGCGTTTCCCAGCGTTGCCCAGGAGACCGTTTCGCCAGAAGCGGTGCAGGCGAAAAGAACGCCGGTCTCTTCGTACAGCTCCCGGATCGCGGCAATCAGCAGCCCGGCCGCTTCGCTTTGCTCCGGCGTGCCGAACGGCGCCGGAAACGTCGGGGCGCATTCGGCGCGAAATTGGGTTTTCAAGGCGTCCGCATCGATGCCGCGAGTTCGAGCGAATGCCCGCTCCGTGGCGTCCTGGGGTTCGACCGCGCCGCCGGGGAAAACGTAAACGTCGGGAACGAAATGGCTTGCCTCACTACGACGCAGCATGAAAACTTCGAATCCGTCTGCCTCGGGGCGGACCAGCATGACCGTGGCTGCCAAACGAACCAAGTGGAACCTCGTGCAGGAGGGTACCGTTCTTCCTGTATGAAGACGCATTTCGTCGCGCCGTTTACAGCCGCCCTGTTCGCGCTTTGCGGCGTTTGTGCGGGCGCGCAAACTGCGCCGGCGCCCACGCCGGTTCCAACCGCGGCACCGAATCCGGTTCCGAGCGTACCGGCAGGCGTCGAACAAGACGCGATCAACGCACTCGGCAACATCGTCAAATCGGCATTCGGCTGGAGCGACACCGAATCGTACGGTACCGTGACGTATTATCGCGGTTACGACATGCAACTGCGCATGCAGCTGAATCGCTATCGCGACATTCGTTTGCATCGCGGGACGGTCATCAATCCGCGCGGTTACACGATTAAGAGCGGCGACTTGGTCGACGTGCGCGGCAGGCCGAACGCCGACGGCTCGCTCAATGCGGACATGATCGTCGTCCGCAACGTGCCCTAGGTCGCCATGACGATTGCGCTCGGCAGCGATGAGGCGACCGAACTGACGCGTTCGCTGGAGCGCGAATTGCTAGAGCGCGGTCACGAGGTGGTGCTGGTCGGCGCGCTGCAGCCCGGGGAACCTTCCGATTGGCCCAGCGTCGGACGGCGCGTCGCGCAAGCGGTGGCGCAAGGCCGGTGCGAGACCGGCATCGTGTGCTGTTGGACGGGCACCGGCGTGAGCATTGCGGCAAATAAGGTACCGGGTATCCGAGCTGCGCTTTGCAACGATGCCGAGACGGCGCAAGGCGCGCGCACGTGGAACGACGCGAACGTGTTGGCGCTCAGTTTGCGCTGCACGTCGATACCGGTCGCGAAATCGATTTTGGACGCCTGGTTTTCTACTGCGGCGACGAACGATTCGCGGTACCGCCCGATGATTTCGCAAGTGGAAGCTTCGCGAAACTGAAATGCAGAAGGCCACGCGATCCGCGTGGCCTTTGCATTTCACGCACCGGGCGGCAGGCTCAGCTCCCAAAACCGGTGTTTGTCCTTTGAGTAATCCCTCTCTTCAGACCCCAGCATCGTACCCGTGACGCCGCAACGCAAACAGTGCCGATGCGTCCCGAGTGCATAGGGCCACCCGCCTCAATTGCAGCGGCGACGACCGCCGCTATCCCGACCGTCGAAAAAACGGAAGCGGAAAACCCGACGGCGCATTACGGCGGTCATGACGGATCGCAGCCGCCCGATACTCGCTTGCGTGCAGTAGGCCGCCGGATTGCGGGAATCGGGCTGCTGGCCTTCTCGTTTGCGCTCGCCGCATTCGTCATTCGTTACCAGCCGCACATCGAACATTACATTCGATCGATCGGCCCGCGCGTCGCGGTCCCGGTCGCGACGCTCGTTTTTGCGCTGGTGGCAGCTGCGCCGTTCTCGGTGACCGATGCGCTGGCGGTCATGAACGGCGCGGTGTTCGGACCATTTTGGGGTTCGATCATCAACGCCATCGGCATCGTCATCGCTGGCGCGATCGGGTACTGGGTCAACCGCCACGCGAGCAAGCTGATGGATTTGGAAGCGGCGATAGCCCGCTTACCGCCGTGGGTCAAACGCTTTCGCATCGGCTCGCCGATGTTCTTGATCTCGGTGCGAATCATTCCGGGCTTTGGAGGAACGGTCGCCACCGCGAGCGCAGCGGCTTTCCGCGTTCCGGTCTGGATTCACATTTTGTGCATGTCGGTCGTCGCCATTCCGGTGTGCACGATCTTGGCGATCTTCGGCGACCGCGCGGTCGCGGCAATTCATGGATACGAGCACACGGCGCACATGTATATTTTGCACCACCGTCCGCACTGGCGTTTCCGCCGGCATCATCGCGCGACTCCGCCGCCAATCGGGCCGCAGCCATGATCGCTGCGCAGATGGTGAGCGACGACGCAGCGCTAACGCGCGCGTGCGAACGGGTGGCCGCTGCGCCGCGCGTCGGCTTGGATACCGAATTTCACAACGAGCGCACGTACACCGCGCGCCTGATGGTGATTCAGCTCGCCTTTGAAGACGGGTACGCCGTGATCGATCCGCTTGCGGTACGCGATCTTTCACCGCTGGCGCAAGCGCTGACGCAGACGACCGTGATCGGACATGCGCTCAGCAGCGATCTGAAGATTTTCGCGGACCGCTTCGACCAGGTTCCGCAAAACGTTTTCGACTGCCAAGTTGCGGCCGCGTTTTTGGGGTTCGGCCTAGCCATTTCGCTTGCCGATCTCGTGCGCGAACTGTGCGGCGTTCGCCTGAAAAAATCGCAAACCGTCAGCGATTGGTCCGCGCGGCCCTTTTCAAGCGAACAATTGGAGTATCTCGTCGACGACGTTGCGCACTTATTCGAAATGCACGACGCACTCTCGGCGCGGTTGCGCGAGAAGGGTCGTTACGACTGGGCCGTGCAGGAGTGCCGTCAGCTCGCCGACGTGGAGCGCTACCGCACCGAGGAGCGCCGCATGTACGGCCGCATCCCCGGTGCGAACCGCATGAGCCGGCGCGAACTGGGCGTTTTATCGGAGCTCGTTAAACTACGCGATCGCCTCGCGCGCGAGCGCGATCTGCCGCTGAAATTTATCGTGCCGGACGACGTTGTCGCCGGCATCGCGACGATGCGTCCGCAACGCGTCGAGGCCCTCTCGCAGTTGCGCCGGCTCGAGGCCGGCGCTCGGCGTTCGCTCGGACCGCAGATCGTCGAGGCTGTGCGGCGCGGCGAGGCGATACCGGAAGCGGATTTGCCGGCGCGTTTTTCGCGTCCCCTCGGCATGGCGCGTGAGACGCTCGCCTCGCTGATGAGCGTGGTCGTGGCCGAAATTGCGCGCGCCAACGACCTGCCGCCCAGCCTGCTGGCGCCGCGGGCGCTGCTCGAACGGGTGGCGCGCGCGGCACCGCCCTCGCGCGAGGAGTTCGACGCGTTGCTGGATCTCTCGGACTGGCGCATGCGTTTGCTTGGCGATCCGCTCTGGCGCTTGCTCTCGGGGCACAGCGGCTTGCGCATCGAAGGCTACGGCGACGGCGAGCCGCGAATCATCGTTACGCAATGAATCAAGGCTCCGCCGACTCTTTCCGCGCGCTGACGACGCTCCGCGCCGGCGATCGCTCCTACCGCTATTTCCGGCTTCCCGCTCTGCAAGAATGCGGACACGCCAAGCTCGAAACGCTGCCGTTTTCGATAAAAATTCTGCTCGAGAACCTGCTGCGCTTCGAAGACGGGCGCTCGGTCAAAGCGGAGGACGTACGCGCACTCGCCGGCTGGAGCGGCCGCGATCGCGCCGGCAGAGAGATTGCGTACCGGCCCGCGCGCGTGCTCTTACAAGATTTTACCGGCGTTCCGGCAGTGGTTGATTTGGCCGCTATGCGCGATGCGATGGCGGCGATGGGCGGCGATCCTCGCGCCATCAATGCACTGCAGCCGGTCGAGCTGGTCATCGATCATTCGGTGCAGATCGATGCGTTCGGTTCACCCGATGCGTTCAAGACGAACGCGCAAGTGGAATTCCAACGCAATCGCGAGCGGTATGCGTTTTTGAAGTGGGGACAGAGTGCGCTCGATAACTTCCGCGTCGTTCCGCCCGACACCGGCATCGTGCACCAAGTCAACATCGAATTTTTGGCGCGCGTCGTTTTCGGCGCAAACGACGAAAGCGGCGGCAAAGAACCGCTCGCGTATCCGGATACCGTCGTCGGAACCGACTCGCACACGACGATGGTCAACGGCTTGGGCGTGCTGGCATGGGGCGTCGGCGGCATCGAAGCGGAAGCAGCGATGCTCGGTCAACCGGTAACGATGTTGATTCCCGACGTTGTCGGCTTCAAGTTGCACGGCGACTTGCGCGAAGGCGTTACCGCGACCGACTTGGTGCTGACGGTCACGCAGATGCTGCGCAAGCACGGCGTCGTCGGCAAATTCGTCGAATTTTACGGCAGCGGCCTTTCGAATCTGAGCGTTGCGGATCGCGTGACGATCGGCAACATGTCGCCGGAGTACGGTTCGACCTGCGCGATCTTTCCGATCGACGCGCAGACGTTGGACTATCTGCGCTTGACGGGCCGCGCACCCGAGCACGTTGCGTTGGTGGAAGCGTATGCCAAAGCGCAAACCATGTTCCGCACCGACGAAACGCCCGATCCGCAGTTCACCGACACGCTCGAACTCGATTTGAATTCGGTTACGCCCAGCGTTGCCGGGCCGCGGCGTCCGCAAGATCGCGTGGCGCTCGCGGACGTTAAGCAGACGTTCAACGTCGCGCTGAGCGAATGGGCTGCGGCGCGAAACGGCAACGCGCCCAACGGCAAAGCGGAAGTCGCCGACGGTTCCGTCGTGATCGCCGCAATCACATCGTGCACGAATACGAGCAACCCATCGGTGCTCATCGGCGCCGGACTGCTCGCGCGCAATGCGTTGCAGCGCGGGCTCAAACAAAAGCCGTGGGTGAAAACCTCACTTGCGCCCGGATCCAAAGTCGTGACGGACTATCTTGCGAAGTCCGGCTTGCAGCGCTATCTGGACGATTTGGGTTTTAATCTGGTGGGATACGGCTGCACGACGTGCATCGGCAACAGCGGTCCGCTGCCCGAGCACGTGGCGCAGGCCGTTGCGCGTGACGACTCGATCGTCGCGGCCGTGCTTTCCGGCAATCGCAACTTCGAGGGCCGCATTCATCCGCAAGTGCGTGCGAATTATCTCGCATCCCCTCCGCTGGTCGTTGCGTATGCGCTTGCGGGGCGCATGGACATCGATCTCACCAGCGAGCCGCTGGGTGAGGCAGCTGACGGACAGCCGGTTTACTTGAAAGAAATATGGCCGAGCAACGCGGAAATTTCCGACGTTCTCGCATCGTCGATCACCGCCGAGATGTTCAAATCAAACTATGCGGATGTTTTTCGCGGCGACGAGAACTGGTCGCAGCTCGACGTTCCGCAAGGCGAGCGGTATGCGTGGGATGCGACATCCGAATACGTCAAGCATCCGCCGTATTTCGAAGCGATGAGCGCGGAGCCCAAGCCGCTTGCGGACATTCTGGGGGCGCGCGCTTTGGCGGTTTTGGGAGACAGCGTGACGACGGATCACATCTCTCCTGCCGGAAACATTTCGCGCGCCGGCGCCGCTGCGAAATACCTGATGGAGCGGGGAGTGCAGCCGGCCGATTTCAATTCGTACGGCGCGCGGCGCGGCAATCACGAGGTGATGGTCCGCGGAACATTCGCCAACGTGCGCTTGCGCAACCAGCTCGTGCCCGGCGTCGAAGGCGGCTTCACGCGATATCTTCCGGCCGGCGAGCAGCTGACGATTTTCGATGCTGCGATGAAATACAAGCATGACGGTACGCCGCTGATCGTTCTTGCCGGCAAGGAATACGGTTCCGGCTCTTCACGGGATTGGGCGGCGAAAGGTCCGGCACTTCTTGGCATCCGCGCCGTTCTTGCGCAGTCGTTCGAACGGATCCACCGCAGCAACCTCATCGGCATGGGGATTCTTGCCGCTGGAATTCGAAGCGGGAGCCGATCGCGCCGCCTACGGATTAAGCGGCGAAGAAACGTTCGACATCACGGGAATCCAGGCCGGAATAACGCCCGGAATGCAAGTTCACGTTCGAGCAAACCACCCGCAGGGCCGGAGCGCTGAGTTCAAAGCGCTGCTGCGCATCGACACGCCGGACGAGGCGGAGTATTATCGGCACGGCGGTATTTTGCAGTACGTGCTGCGTCAGTTACGCCGCTCGCAAAATTAGGATGACCGGCCGATAGTCGTGCGCGCGGGCTTGCGGCGAACGCAGATAATGCTCTCCCCTGCGCCGCAAGGCCGCAGAACGATGCGCTCTTCCACCGCGACCACGCCTTTGCCGCGATTCAGCCGTTCGCGATTGGAAGGGTCTGCGAGCATCCGATCGACGCGCTCGGAAAAACCTTCGTCTGCCGCCGCATTTTGAAACGCCAGCGCGTACTCGCCGTTTTCCCGCGTGTAGATCTCGACGGGCTCCGCGACGGTGTCGATCGCGTTCACCAACGCGGCCATCTGCGTGAGCGTTTGGCGATTCGAGGAGATGTCGCGTCCCACGGAGACCCAGTGCGTGGCTTGACCATCGGGTCCAATGAGTGGCCGTCCGGCAAACTCCGCCCATAACGTGCTGCCGTCTTTGCGCTTCAGGCGCACTTCTTTTTCGTTGTCTTTGGCCAATTCGATGTTCTGCGCGATCGATTCCAGCGTTGCCGGATCGTTGCCCGAAGAAAATAAATGCGAATACGGCGCGCCTTCGACTTCGTCGGCGGTATAGCCAAGCGCATGCAGCAGCGAGGCGTTGATGTACTCGATGAAGGGTCCGCCTTGCGAGGGCCGCGAGGCATCGGTGAGGATGACGAAGTCCATCGCTTCTTCGACCGCCCTTGACATCAAGCGGCGCAACGCCAGCTCGCGCGTCGAGACGACGATTGCCGAGGTGATCGTTCCGAAATCGCGCAGCGCATCGCGTTGCTCAGCGGAAAACTCGCGCGGCTGCGCATCCGCTACAGCGAGGATCCCAACGACCGAAGCATCGGCAGCGCGCAGCGCGATGCCCGCGTACGAGCAGATTCGCGGTCCGGAAACGACGACCGGGCTCTGAGAAAAGCGCGCATCCTCATGCGCATTTTCAACGCAGAAAATATCTTCGGCTGCAAGCGTTTGCGCGAGCAATGAAAAATGCAGCGGAAGTATCTTCCGCGCACGTTGCCCCGACGCTGGCTTTGAAGCGCGCGCGCTCGCGTTCGACCAGCGCAATCGTCGCCATCGGCATGTCGCAGGCGCTCGCCGCCAGCCTGACGATTCCGTCGTACGGCTCCATAGAACTGTACTATCGACATGCCGCGCGCTGCCGCCCGCGGTACGGGGTTAAGTTTAGAGCAACGCTCGGCGCAAATCGCTTAACACGGACCCGAGGTATGCCGTAAAGCGAGCAGCCGCCGCGCCGTCGATGACGCGATGATCGTAGGAAAGTGAAAGCGGCTGAATGAGCCGCGGAATGAACTGATGACCGTCCCACACCGGACGCATCGCCGCGCGGCACGCGCCGAGAATGGCGACCTCGGGCGCATTGATGATGGGCGTAAAGTATGTTCCGCCGATGCTGCCCAAACTGGAAATCGTGAACGTTCCGCCCTGCATCTGCGCAGGCGAAAGTTTGCCTTCGCGGGCCGAGCGCGCGAGCTGCGCTGTCTCGTGTGCTAATTCCGTCAAAGTTTTCTTATCCGCGTCGCGCACCACCGGAACGAGCAGTCCGCCCGGCGTGTCGGCCGCAAATCCGATATGGTAATACTTTTTGCGCACCAGTTCGTCGCCGTCGAGCGAGTCTGTTGAAATCGGGAAATTTTTTGAGCGCTGCAAGGCAGCCGGCAATCAAGAACGTCAGCATCGTGAGCTTCGCCCCGTTTGGACCGGCTTCGGCGTTGACTTGCTTGCGCAGTGCCTCCAAATCCGTCACGTCGGCGTCGTCGTTTTGGGTGACGTGCGGAATCATCACCCAGTTGCGGTGCAAATTCGGTCCGGAGATTTTTTTTATGCGCGAAAGCTGCACTCGTTCGATCTCGCCGTACTGCGCAAAATCGACCGACGGCCATGGCGCGGTTGCGATGCCGGCGTTTGCCGCGACGCCGGTTCCGCCGTTTTGCAAGGCGCGCTTGACGAAGTTCTCGACGTTGTCGCGCGTGATACGCCCGTTCGGCCCGCTCGCGGGCACGCGATGTAGTTCGACGCCCAGTTCCCGCGCAAACCGGCGGATGGACGGGCTGGCATGAACGGTACCATTACCGCTCGCGCTCGCCGCAGGCGGCGCAGTCGAAACCGTTGCGGACGGCGGCGCGTGGGGCGGTGCCGCAGGCGTTGCGGCGGGCGTCGCAGATACGACGGTTTCGCTGCGCGGCGCATTTGCGCGCGCATGCAAAGTTGCAATCAAACTGCCTTGCGAGACTTTGTCGCCCGGCTTTACTTTGATTTCCGCAAGCGTCCCGGCGGCCTGCGCCGGCACTTCCATGGTCGCCTTTTCCGATTCGAGCACGATCAGCGCGGCGTCTTTGGCGATTTCATCACCAGGCCGAACGAGCACGTCGATGACCGGAATGTCTTTGAAATCGCCGATGTCCGGCACCCGTAAATCGACGAGCGAATCTTTTTGCGGTTGCGCCGTTTCCTGCGTAGAGAGTTGAACGATGACGGTGCCTTCGCTCACTTTGTCGCCGACGTTGACGCTCACGTGCTCGACGATGCCCTCGCCCGGCGAAGGGACCTCCATCGCTGCTTTTTCCGATTCCAGCGTAATCAACGAATCGTTGGCTTTAACAGCATCGCCCGGCTTGACCAACACTTCGATGACCGGAACGTCTTTGAAATCGCCGATGTCCGGCACGCGCACGTCCAAAAGCTGTGTCACCGCTAGACCGTCACCGGGTTGGGCTTTGCGGGATCGATGTCGTATTTCTCGATGGCCTTGAGCGCCGCCGAGCTATCGATGCGTGCGTCGTCCGCAAGCGCTTTGAGCGCCGCCAGCGCGACGTAATGGCGATCGACTTCGAAAAACCGGCGCAGCCGGCGGCGCAAATCGCTGCGGCCGAAGCCGTCGGTTCCCAATGTAACGTACCGGCGCATCGCCGCATCCGGCCCGGCAGGAATGTACGGACGAATCTGGTCCGCGAACGTACGAACGTAGTCGGTCGAGGCGACGATCGGTCCCTCGCGCTCGCTCAAGCGCGCGGTAACGAACGGCATGCGCGGCGTCTGCGTCGGATGAAGCAAGTTCCAGCGTTGCGCGTCGATGCCCTCGCGCCGCAATTCGTTGAAGCTCGTGACGCTCCAAACGTCGGCTGCGACGTTGAAATCGTCGCGCAGCAGCACCGCGGCGGCTTCTACCTCGCGCAGGATAGCGCCCGAGCCGAGCAGCTGGACGCGCGGCGCGCCTTGCATCGCCTCAGCTTCGCGCAGCAGATATATGCCCTTTAAGATGCCTTCTTCGGCGCCTTCGGGCATGTCGGGATGGCGATAGTTCTCGTTGAGCAGCGTGATGTAGTAATACACGTCTTCTTGCTCGGCGTACATTCGCCGCAATCCGTCTTGCACGATAATCGCGACTTCGTAGCCGTACGTCGGATCGTAGGAAACGCAGTTCGGGATCACCGATGCAATGACTTGACTGTGCCCGTCTTCGTGCTGCAATCCCTCGCCGTTGAGGGTGGTGCGGCCCAACGTCCCGCCCAGCAAAAAGCCGCGCGTGCGCGAATCCGCCGCTGCCCACGCCAAATCGCCGACGCGCTGAAAGCCGAACATCGAATAGAAGATGTAAAACGGAATCATGGGAACGTTGTGATTGGAATACGAGGTTCCGGCGGAAATCCACGAGGAGATCGCTCCGGCTTCGTTGATGCCTTCCTGCAATATCTGGCCCTGCCGATCTTCGCGATACCACATCAGCTGGTCGGCATCTTGCGGATGGTAGAGCTGACCGACGGACGAGTAGATCCCCAGCTGCCGGAAGAGACCTTCCATGCCGAAGGTGCGCGATTCGTCGGCGACGATCGGAACGATCTTCGGCCCCAAGACTTTGTCTTTGACGAGCGTGGTGAAGATCCGCACGAACGCCATCGTCGTCGATATTTCGCGTTCGCCGGTGCCTTTGAAATGGGCCTCGAATGCCGAACGTTCGGGAACGGGCAGCGAAACGGAACGCCGGCGGCGCGTCGGAATGTGGCCGCGCCGCTCCACCATCTCGCGCAGGTACTGCATCTCGGGACTGTCTTCCGCAGGACGAACGAAGTGCAGTTTGTCGACTTGCTCGTCCGGAATCGGCAAATGAAAGCGATCGCGGAACTTGCGCATCGATTCCACTTTCATCTTCTTCGCCTGGTGCGCGATGTTTTGCGCTTCCCCGGACTCGCCCATGCCGTAGCCTTTGATCGTTTTTGCCAAAATGACCGTCGGCTGGCCGGTGTGGTCCAACGCGGCTTTGTAGGCAGCGTACACCTTTCGCGGATCGTGGCCGCCGCGCGAGAGCGCCCAAATGTCTTGATCGCTCATGTGCGCGACCAGCTCCAGCGTTTCGGGATACCGGCCGAAGAAGTTGTCGCGCACGTATTTGCCGTCACGCGACTTGAACGTTTGATAGTCGCCGTCCACGCACTCGTTCATCAACGCAACCAGTTTGCCGGTGTGATCGCGCGCGAGCAGCGAGTCCCAGCCGCTGCCCCAAATCACTTTGATGACGTTCCAGCCGGCGCCTTTGAAAACGGTTTCGAGCTCTTGAATGATCTTGCCGTTGCCGCGGACGGGTCCGTCCAAACGCTGCAGGTTACAGTTGATCACCCAAATGAGATTGTCGAGTTTTTCTCTGCCTGCAAGCGATATTGCGCCCAGCGATTCGGGTTCGTCGGTTTCGCCGTCGCCCAAAAACGCCCAGACTTTGCGATCGCCGGCGTCGATGATTGCGCGATCGTCCAAATAGCGCATGAACCGCGCTTGGTAGATCGACATAATCGGCCCAAGGCCCATCGATACGGTAGGGAATTGCCAAAAATCGGGCATGAGCCAAGGATGCGGATACGACGATAATCCCTTGCCGTCGACTTCACGACGGAAGTGCTCGAGCTGCTCTTCGCTGATGCGCCCTTCGATGAAAGCGCGCGCGTAAAATCCCGGCGCCGAATGTCCTTGCATGAAGATCAGATCGCCGCCGAACGAATCGGTCTGCGCGCGAAAAAAGTGATTGAATCCGACGTTGTAAAGCGTCGCCGACGAGGCGAAGCTCGCGACGTGGCCGCCCAGTTCGGAAGATTCTTTGTTGGCGCGAGCGACCATCGCCATCGCGTTCCAGCGCACGTAGTGGCGGATGCGCGTCTCCAGGTCGTCGTTTCCGGCCAGCGGCGGCTGCTCCGAGGGCGGAATCGTGTTGATGTACGGCGTCGATTGTCCAAGCGAAACATGAGCGCCGCCCCGCTGCGCGGCATCGACGATTGCGCCGATCAGTTCTTGCGCGCGCGCCGGTCCTTCGTGCCGAAGCACGCCTTCGATAGCCTCCACCCATTCGCGCGTTTCTTGCGGGTCCGGCTGCATGGAGGTCGCGGCGCCGTTTTGGCCTGCCGCCGGAGCAGCGTTGCTCGTGATGCTCATACGCTCGACCTTTCGGCTGGGCCATCCATTTCCTTGCGTTTGGACTGGTCCAATCCAAGAAGTGGTGCACTCCGCCTCTCTTCGTTTAAAAACGCGCCGATTGCGGCCAGCACAAGCAGGCCGCCGGCGAGCGCCGCGGCGCTCAATCTTTCTCCGAAAATCAGCCAGGCCAGAATTGCTGCGATGACCGGTTCCAAAACCGTCGAAAACGCCACCGCGCTGGCTGAAAACCAGCGCAAGGACGCGTTGAGCGCGGTATGGCCGAATAATTGCGAGCAAATCGCCATCGCCGCGATGCCGCCCCATGCCTGCGTTGCGGAAAAGCTCGGCGGCGATTCGCGCGCAATCGCGGCGCACGCGACGAGCACCAATGCCGCCCAGTCTGTACGTCTGCGTCACGATTGCGCGCGTTCGATACAGCGGACGCACGTCGCGAATCAACAAGAAATAGCACGCGATGGCAACCGCTCCGGTGAGGGCGAGCCCATCGCCAAAAACGTGGTGGCCCGGAATCGGCGGCGGCGTGGCCGAGAACGCGACGATGAGTCCTAAACCGCAAGCGCCTGCCGCAAAAGCAGCCCACGCGATCGCCGAGAAGCGTTGATTTCGATAAAAACGATCGTACAGCGCCGTCCAGATCGGGCTCGTGCTGACCAGCAGCGTTGAAATCGCCACGCTCGTGTACTCGAGCGACCAAATCCAGGCGGCAAAATGCGCTGCGAGGGCGACTCCGGCCAGAATGAAGCGCACTCGGTGGCGCGGCGCAATCGATTCATTGCGCCGCGCGACTGCCGAGAGCAGCAACAGCACGCTCGCGGCGATGGACAGCCGGATCGCTGCGACAGCCAGCGGCGATGAGCCGCTCAAAGCGAAGCGCGCAAAAATTGCCGCGGCACCGATTGCAGCCTGAGCTGCCGCCAGCGTCGCGTACTTACGATAAAAAACGGGTAGAGAAAGCTTCACGCGGGAGCTGATCCGGTATCGGAAGCTGAGAGGGCCTTCGGCCGACCGCTTGTAACCTGATCCGGGTAATGCCGGCGTAGGAAGGGAGTTCGTTTCGATGACCATTGCAGAGCCGCTCGCCAAAAGCGCAGCGCGAAAGATCTACGCTTTCGGCGGCGACCCCTCGATTCGCGTTCCGATGCGTGAAATTGCGCTAAGCGACGGAACGGCACACGTGCTGTACGACACGAGCGGTCCCTACACCGATCCCGCGATCGAAACGGACGTGCATCGCGGTTTGCAATCACTGCGCTTGCAGTGGATTCTGGATCGCGGCGATACCGAGCCGCTCGATAAACCGACGTTGCTGTACCGGCGTGGACGCGATGCCATGCCCGAGCTGGATGCAGTGCGGTTTGGCACGAAACGCCAAGCCCGACGCGCAAAGTCAGGCGCAAACGTCACGCAGATGCATTACGCGCGTCGCGGAACGATCACGCCGGAGATGGAGTTCATCGCAATCAGAGAGGGTGTCTCCCCCGATTTGGTACGCGATGAAGTTGCCCGCGGCCGCGCCATCATTCCGGCCAACGTCAATCATCCGGAAACGGAACCGATGATTATCGGCCGGCGGTTCTTGGTCAAAATCAATGCGAACATCGGCAACTCCGCCGTCAGTTCGTCCATTGAAGAAGAAGTGGAGAAAATGACGTGGGCGACGCGCTGGGGCGCCGACACGGTCATGGACCTTTCCACCGGAAAAAACATTCACGAGACGCGGGAATGGATTCTGCGCAACTCGCCGGTGCCTATTGGGACCGTTCCGATTTATCAGGCACTCGAAAAAGTCGGCGGCAAAGCGGAAGAACTCACCTGGGAGCTCTATCGCGACACGCTGATCGAACAAGCCGAACAGGGCGTGGATTATTTTACGATTCATGCCGGCGTACTGCTGCGTTACGTTCCGCTGACGGCGCGGCGCGTGACGGGAATCGTTTCGCGCGGCGGTTCCATTTTGGCCAAGTGGTGTCTCGCGCATCACCAAGAAAATTTCCTTTACACCCACTTCGATGAAATCTGCGAAATCATGAAAGCCTACGACGTTGCCTTTTCGCTGGGCGACGGTCTGCGCCCCGGCTGCACCGCCGATGCCAACGATGCCGCGCAGTTCGGCGAGTTGGAGACGCTGGGCGAGCTGACCGGGATCGCGTGGAAGCATGACGTGCAGGTAATGATCGAGGGCCCCGGTCACGTGCCGATGCACTTGATCAAAGAGAACATGGACAAGCAGTTGGAAGTGTGCCGGGAAGCGCCGTTCTACACGCTCGGCCCGCTGGTGACCGACGTCGCGCCCGGTTACGATCACATCACCAGCGCCATCGGCGCGGCGATGATCGGCTGGTTCGGCACTGCCATGCTGTGCTACGTCACGCCGAAAGAGCACTTGGGACTGCCGAACAAAAAGGACGTGAAAGACGGCGTGATCGCGTACAAAATCGCGGCGCACGCCGCCGATGTAGCCAAAGGCCATCCCGGCGCGCATCACTGGGACGACGTTTTGAGCAAAGCGCGGTTCGAGTTCCGTTGGGAAGATCAATTCAATCTCTCGCTCGATCCGCAGACGGCCCGCGAGTTCCACGACGAAACGCTTCCTGCGCAGGGCGCAAAGGTCGCGCACTTCTGCTCGATGTGCGGCCCGCATTTCTGTTCGATGAAGATCACGCAGGAAGTGCGCGAGTACGCCGAGTCCGGCATGGCGCAGAAGTCGCGCGAGTTCGTCGAGGCCGGTTCAGAACTTTACGTGGACGCGCCGCGAGCCCCCGTTTCGTAAGACGTACTCGTTGCCCCCCGTCACGATGCGGTGATTCGAGTGGTACCGCTCGAAAAGCCGCATTGGAATTATTTTTTCGGAAGGCGGGTACTAGGCTGTCAGATGGGCGTCAAAGCAAGGCCTCGACCCCGGCCGCGAATCGAAGGACCCGACGTCGCGACCGCTTCGGCCGCGCTCTGGAAGCGTTTGCTGACGATGGGGCCCGGCCTTATCACGGGAGCGGCCGACGACGACCCCTCGGGAATTTCGACGTATTCCGTAGCCGGTGCATCCACCGGCTTTTCTATGTTATGGCTTGCCCTTCTGACCACGCCGATGATGGCGGTGGTGCAAGGGATGTGCGCGCGCGTCGGAATGGTAACCGGAATCGGGCTCGCGGCGAACATTCGCAAAACCGTTCCGGTTCCGCTCGCGTACGCGATTGGCGCCGCGGTGATCCTTGCGAACACCTTCAACGTCGGAGCGGACTTTGCCGGAATGGCGGCGTCGGCGCACCTGGTCATCGCGGGTGTTCCGGCGCTTGTATGGGACGCGTTCTTTGCGATCTTTTTGCTTGCGGGACTGGTGTATCTCTCGTACCGGCGCATCGCTTCGTTCTTGAAATATCTCACGCTCACGCTGTTCGCGTATATCGTGACCGCCTTCATCATTCATCCGCGCTGGGGAGAGGTGCTGCGCCACCTCGTCGTTCCGGAAGTGCACTTGAACCGCACGTGGATCACCACCGCCATGGGCGTGCTTGGAACGACGATTACGCCGTATCTGTTTTTTTGGCAATCCGCGCTCGAAGTTGAAGAAGAAAAAGCGGAAGGCCGAGCGACGATCGTCGATCGGCGCGGCGCTACGGACGAAGAAATCCGCCACGCGCATTTCGACGTGAACGTCGGCATGGTGCTTTCGAACGCGGTGATGTTCTTCATCATTACGACGACCGCGCTTACGCTCTTCGCGCACGGAAAAACCAGTATTCAAACGGCGCAAGACGCAGCCGAGGCGCTGCGTCCGCTCGCGGGTAACGCCGCGTATCTGCTGTTCATGCTCGGCATGGTTGGAACCGGGTTGCTCGCAATTCCGGCGCTGGCCGGTTCGTCGGCGTACGTCGCCGCCGAAATGCTCGCGTTTCGCCGCGCCGGTCTGGATGAGGAACCGCGGCGCGCGCCGCGGTTTTACGCTGTGCTCGGCGCGGGCGTGATCATCGGCATGCTCATGCCGTTCGTGCACGTCGATCCGATTCGCGCGTTGTACTGGTCCGCAGTGCTGAACGGCGTGGTATCCGTTCCGTTGATCCTGCTGATCATCAGGATCGCCAACAACGCCGGCATGATGGGCCGCTGGCGCAATTCGCTTGCCGCAAATGCATGGGCGTGGGTGACCTTCGCGCTGATGGGGCTTGCAGCAGTCGCTTTGTTTGCGGTGTAGATGCTTGCTAAACCCCAGGGAGTGATTTTCGATCGCGACGGAACGCTGGTCGTCGACGTGCCGTATAACGGCGATCCTGACGCTGTGCGAGCAGCGCCCGGAATGAAAGCTCGCGCTCGAAAGACTACGCCGCGCCGGCATCCGGTTGGGCGTCGTTTCGAATCAAAGCGGCATCGCGCGCGGCTTCATTACACGCGAACAGGTTGAAGCGGTGAACCATCGCATCGAAGAACTGCTCGGCCCGTTCGATGCTTGGGTGTACTGTCCGCACGGCCCCTCCGAGCACTGCGCGTGCCGCAAGCCGCTGCCGAAGATGATTTTCGATGCCGCAGCGCTCATGCGCGTCGACGCATCCCGCTGCGTCGTCATCGGCGACAAGCCCAGCGACGAGCAGGCCGCGCGTAGTGCAGGCGCGACCGCGATTTTAATCGGCGATGCGCGCGAGGCGGCGATCGCCGTCGACCGTCTCCTCCTCGAAGCGGGCTAGTGCGTCCCCGCCCAATACGAAACGTCGGGAGAGACGCTTCGTAGCGCGATTGCATCCGTGTGTCCCAGCGCTTTACGCAGCGGAATATGAACGACGGTTCGCGACGCGCCGCCACGCGGACATCACCTTGACGACATACCGCTGCGTTTCGGAATACGGCGGAATTCCGCCGTACCGCTCGACCGCTTTCGGGCCCGCGTTGTACGCCGCAAATGCGAGCTCGTACCGGTTCGGGCGATGGGCGAAGCGCCGCAGCAGCCCTTGGAGATAGCGCGCGGCGCCTTGCAGGTTTTGATAAGGGTCGTGCGCGTTGACGCGCAGCAGCGCAGCGGTGCCCGGCATCAGCTGGCCCAAGCCGAAAGCGCCGACTCGAGAGACGGCATGCGTATGCCACGACGATTCCACACTGACCAGCGCCACCAGAATGTTCGCGTCCAGACGCCAGCGATTGGCGTTGATGAGCAAATGCTTTGCCAAGTCCTGTCTTTGCCAGCGCGGCATTTCAGGATTGAACTTGTGCAGAACGCCCGCGTAGGCGTGCACCGCCAGCGGGTTATTTGCTTGCGCAGCCTGGGCGGCCGGGGCGCGAAGCGGCAAAAGGGTAATTGCCGCGATTCCAAGTCCCGCGAAAAGTGCGGAAATGCAGCGTCGCATCGTGCGGGGATACGCGCTGCGCCGGAAGGTCCCTTGTGGAAAATCCGGAAGTCGCGAGCGCGATGAGCCGCTATTCCAGCATGGCGCCCGCCGCCAAACGGGCTTGGGGGCTGGGCATCATTGTATTTTTTGCGATCATGTGCGCCGCCATCGCCTTTTCGCAGTGGTGGGCCTATCACGTCAACGTGCCGGCATACGAGCGATCGAATACCGCGCAGCCCCGCGCGCACCATTTGCGCTGAATCGTGAAACTTTCCGGCGCGGGCAAGTTGGTGCGCATCTTCATCGGCGAGAGCGATCGGCGCGGCTCGCAGCCCTTGTACACGGCTATCGTTGAAGCCGCGCGCAAATTCGGCTTGTCCGGCGCGACGGTGTTCAAGGGCATCGAGGGATTCGGCGGTCACTCGGTGGTACACGCGGCGCGCGTCTTCGATCTTTCGACCGATCTGCCGGTTCTGATCGAAATCGTCGACACGGAAGAGCGCGTGCGCGCGTTCATGCCGATTTTGGACGAGATGGTGAGTGAGGGTCTGGTGACGCTCGAAACCGTCGACGTGATCCATTATAAAGCCGGCACGGCTTGATCGGCTGGCAATCGCTGCTCGCCGTAGCGCTGGGCGGCGGCATCGGATCGCTGCTTCGCTACATCGTCACGTTCGCGGTGACGCAACGAATGGGCCCGGGATTTCCATGGGCAACGCTGATCGTCAACGTCACCGGCAGCTTCATCATCGGATTGGTCGCGGAAATTACGCAGACGCGCGCGTTCGCCGGCTCGCCGGTCGCGCGCGTCTTTTTGATGACGGGCATACTCGGCGGCTACACGACCTTTTCTACCTTTTCGTTCGACGCAATGAATCTGCTGCGCGAACGTGCCGAATTGCTGGCATTGGGCTATGCGGTTGGCAGCGTCTGCATCGGCATTGCCGCCGCCTTCGCCGGTTCGGCGTTTGCACGCACGTTTTCCGCCGCTTGACGCAAAGGAAAGCGGCGATATGAACCAAACCAAACTCGCGCCGTAGAACGAATAGTGGAGGAAGTACACATACGATGCGACGCGTGTCTTTGTTGTTTGCGCTCGCCGTAGCTGCCGTCGTTTCAGCACCGGCGGTTGCCCAGCAAACTTCACCTCCGGCGCCGTCTGCGGCACCGTCGATCGCTCCGCCCGCGCCGAAACCGAAACACGAAACGCCGCCCAAACCGGCAAAAGTAACGCCGACGCCGAGTCCGACTCCGACGCCCGGTCCGCCCTGGTCGAACATGCAGTGGCGTGAAATCGGGCCGGCGCTGCCCGGCGGGCGCGTTGCGGCGGTCGCCGGTTCGGCGAGCGATCCGAACTTGTATTACATCGGTTCCGCCGGAGGCGGCGTCTGGAAATCGTCCGACGGCGCCGAGACGTGGCAGCCGGTGTTTGAAAAAGAAAAAGTTGCAGCGATCGGCGCGGTAGCGATCGATCCCAACAATAACGAGGTCGTCTGGGCCGGAACCGGTGAATCGAATCCGCGCAACGACGTCAGCTACGGCGATGGAGTGTATAAGAGCACCGACGGCGGGAAAACGTGGAACAACGTCGGCCTTGCCGGCTCGCGCCATATTTCACGCATTCTGATCGATCCGAACGATTCCAATCACGTCATCGTCGGCGTTCTCGGCGACGTCTTCGGACCCAGCGACGAGCGCGGCGTTTTCGTGACGCGCGACGGCGGGAAGACCTGGAGCAAGACGCTGTTCGTCAGCCGGCAGAGCGGGGCATCGGATCTGGCCATGGACGTGCACAATCCGAGCATCGTCTACGCCGGGATTTGGCACTTCAAGCGCGTGCCGTGGACGTTCGAAAGCGGCGGCCCGGACGACGGACTCTACAAATCCACCGACGGCGGAACGACGTGGACCAAACTCACGGGTCACGGCCTCCCCACGGGAATCACCGGACGCATCGGTCTAGCGGTTTCGCCGAGCGACGGCAAACGGGTGTACGCGCTGATTGAGTCGCGGCAAGGCATTCTGTGGCGCTCCGACGACGCCGGCGCGACGTGGACGATGACCAGCAACGATACGCTGGTCGATCAGCGCCCGTTCTATTTCTCCCACATCGCCGTCGATCCGAAAGATCCCGAACAAAGTGTACGCGGTTTCCGAGATGCTCGCGGTTTCAACCGACGGCGGCAAGAAATTCAAAGAGATCGCGCAGCAAGTTCACGTCGACTACCACGCGATCTGGATTGCGCCGAACGATCCCAAGCGGCTGATCGTCGGCGAAGACGGCGGCATCGCGCGCACCGTCGACGGCGGCGAACACTGGTTCTTCGATCGCAACATTCCGATCGGCGAGGTCTACCACATCGGCTACTCCAACGAAAACCCGTACTGGGTTTGCGGCGGATGGCAAGACAACAACGGCTGGTGCGGACCGTCGAATTCGCTCGATCCTTCGGGACTGCTGAACAAGTATTGGATTTCCGTGGCGGGCGGCGACGGCGAGTGGGCGGTTCCGGATCCGCTCGATCCCAATTGGGAGTGGGCGGACTCCGAAAACGGCGTCGTCACCGTCTACAACAAGCAGACCAAAGACACGATTTTCGCGATGCCGTACATCGCGCGTTCGCTGGCGAACTACAATCTCTCGCTCGCGAAATACCGTTTCAACTGGGATTCGCCGATCGCGTTCGCGCCCTGGAACGGACACGTGGCGTGGGTCGGCGCCAACGTACTCTTTCAAACCACCGATCGCGGGTACCATTGGAAAGTGGTCAGTCCGGATCTGACCCTCAACCTCAAGTCGCATCAGCAGCCCTCGGGCGGACCGCTCGTTCACGACGTTTCCGGCGCGGAATATTCCGACACGATCATCTATATCGAGGGCTCCACGCGGCGAGCCGGCGAGATTTGGGTCGGCACGGACGACGGTCTGGTGCAACTCTCGCGCGACGGCGGCGCGCACTGGCGTAACGTGACGCCGGCCGGCGTTCCGCCGTACGGCCGCGTCGAGACGGTCGCGCCTTCCACGATCAGCGACGGAACCGCGTACGTGAACATCGACCGGCATCGTTCCGGCGACTTCAAACCGTACGTTTTCGTCACGCACGATTTCGGCGCGCACTGGACGTCGATCGTGAGCAATTTGCCGCAAAATCAATACGTGCGCTCCGTCCGCCAGGATACGCACAATCCGCGTCTGCTGTACGCCGGCACCGAAGCGGGCATGTGGATTTCGTTCGACGGCGGCAACTCGTGGCATGATTTCCGCAACAACTTGCCGACCGTCTCCGTGCGCGACATTCGAATCCAGCCCGCGTGGGACGACCTGATGATCGCGACGCACGGGCGATCGCTCTATATCATGGACGACGTGCGCCCGCTGCAGGCGCTCAGCGGTTCCGCAGCGCAGGCGCCGTTCCTCATCGCGCCGCGCACGGCGTACGAGTACAATTTGCATTCCGACGACGAAGGCACGTACACCGACTATACGGGGCAGAATCCGCCGTACGGAGCGGTGGTGGCGTTCTACCAATCCGCGCCGCGCAAAGCGGCGCCGCAGGTGCAGATTTTGGACGCCGGCCGGCACGTCATTCGCACGGTGCGCGGCACGCACAAAGTCGCCGGCAAAGAGGAGCCGTATGTCGGCAACAAAGCCGGCATCAACACCTACGTTTGGGATTTCCAAATCGACGGTCCGGTGAAATGGTACGGCGCCGCAAAAGAGGCGTATCAAGGGCCGAACGAAGGTCCCGGAGTGCCGCCCGGTACGTACTACGTGCGCATGGCCGTCGGCGCAAGCACGCAAACGAAACGTTTTGTGGTCAAGGCCGACCCGCGCACGATTTTCACGCAGGCGCAGTTCGAACGGACGTATGCGTTCGGAAGAAAGTTCTTGCGCGAGTTTTCCATCGTCGACACGATGCTCAACGCGCTCGACTCAGTCAAAAAAGAACTGACCGCCGCTAAAGGCAACGCGAAGGTGGCCGGCAATGCGCGGCTGCAGAGCAGCATCACTCAGGCGTTGAATGCCCGGCAAAGCATCTTCAGCACGCTGACGGCGGACTATCACAACGACGAAGACTCGATCCAGCGGCCGGGCGCGCTGCGCGAAGACATGCAGGGTCTGGGTTTTTTCGCTCAGGGCGTTCTAACGCCGGCCGTCATCAATTACGGACAGCGCGTCGACGTTGCCTATCGCGCCGCCGTGCAGCGCTATAACGCGTACGTGCGAACGCTCGCGCCAATCGACGCGGGACTGCGTTCGGCCGGATTGAAAACTCCGGATATCTCCGAGGTGAGGCCATGAAGAGCCGGTTTTTCGTTTGGACAATCGCCGCGGCGCTGGGGGCAACGCTGGCGCCGAGCGCCGCACGCGCTGCCGACGAAGCCGCCGTCATGCACTTGAAGTGGCGCTCGGTGGGACCAGCAGTCGCCGGTGGGCGCGTGGCCGCGGTGGCGGGCACTGCAGCCGATCCGCAGTCTGTACTACATCGGATCCGCGGGCGGAGGGGTTTGGAAATCGATCAACGGCGGCGCGACGTGGACGGCGGTTTTCGAACACGAACCGGTATCGGCGATCGGAGCGGTGACGATCGATCCGACGAACGAGAACGTCGTTTGGGCCGGCACCGGTGAATCGAATCCGCGCAACGACGTTACGTACGGCGACGGCGTCTACAAAACGTCGGATGGCGGCAAAACCTGGACCAACATGGGACTTCAAGCGACGCGCCATATTTCGCGCATCCTGGTGGATCCGAAAAATCCCAGCCACGTGATCGTCGGCGCATTCGGAGATCCGTTTCGGGACAGCACCGATCGCGGCGTGTACGTCACCGACGATGCCGGCAAGACGTGGACGAAAACGTTGTACGTCGGCCCGCAAAGCGGCGCGGCCGAGCTCGCGATGGATCCGAACGATCCCGCGATCCTGTACGCAAGCATCTGGCAATTCCGGCGCGAGCCGTGGACGTTCCACAGCGGAGGGCCGGACGACGGCATTTGGCGTTCCTCGGACGGCGGCAGACGTGGACGCGTTTGAGCGGGCACGGTTTGCCGACCGGTTACATGGGGCGCAGCGCCGTCGCAATTGCACCCAGCGATTCGCGGCGCATTTATGCGGTTATCGAAGCCAAAGGCGGCATTCTGTGGCGCAGCGACGACGGCGGAACGAACTGGACGATGGTTTCGGCGAATACGCTCGTCGATCAACGTCCGTTTTATTTCACCCACTTCAACGTCGATCCCAAAGATGAAAACCACGTGTACGCCGTCTCCGAGCAGCTTGCGGAGAGCAAAGACGGCGGCCGCACGTTCAAAGCGATCGCGCCGGACGTGCACGTGGACTACCACGCGATGTGGATTGCGCCGAACGATCCCAACCGCATGATGACCGGTGAAGACGGCGGCTATGCGCTCACGCTCGACGGCGGAAAGAATTGGATGTTCTCGCGCAACGTGCCGATCGGGCGAAGTGTATCACGTCGGCCTCTCGGAGCACGAAAACCCGTACTGGGTCTGCGCTCCGCTGCAGGACAACAACGCCTTCTGCGCTCCGAGCAACTCGAAAAATCCCGAAGGCATCCTCGACGAAAATTGGCAGAACGTCATCGGCGGCGACGGCATGTGGGCGGTTCCCGATCCGGCCAATCCGAATCATATTTTGACCGATCTGCAAACCGGACGCATCGCGGACTACGACAAGACCACGCAAACCAGCCGCTTCGTCGCAGCCGTACTTCGACTTCAACCGGTACGATTTTCAGCTCTTCGCGCGCAAGTACCGGTTCAATTGGGATTCGCCGATCGCGTTTGCTCCGTGGAACCCGCACCTGTTGTGGCTCGGCGGCAACGTCGTGTTTCAATCGAGCGATCGCGGCCTGCACTGGCGCGCGATCAGCCCCGATCTGACGCTCAACGTCAAGGCGCATCAGCAGCCTTCGGGCGGACCGCTGGCGCTCGACGTTTCGAGCGCGGAATTCTCCGACAACCTGCTGGACATCGAAGGATCGCCGGTCAAAGCCGGCGTGATTTGGACGGGATCGGATGACGGCGTCATCGCGGTGACCACCGACGGCGGCGCACGGTGGAGCAAACATACGATTCCGGGCGTGCCGCCGTACGGCCGCGTGGAAAGCGTCGCGCCTTCACCGTTCGATGCCGCTACCGCTTACGCGAACGTCGATCGGCATCGTTCCGGAGACTACGCGCCGTATCTTGTTCGTCACGCACGACTACGGCAAGACCTGGTCGCGGATCACCGATGGCTTGCCGAGCGATCAGTGGGTGCGCTCCGTGCGCGCCGGACAAACGCAATCGCTCACTGCTCTTCGCCGGCACGGAAAACGGTCTGTGGATTTCGTACGACGGCGGCGCTCTTTGGTCCAACTTCAAACTGAACTTGCCGCACCGTATCGGTGCGCGACATTCGCGAACAGCCCGAGTTCAACGATCTCGCCATCGCAACGCACGGGCGCGATCTGTGGATTCTCGACGACCTCACCGCGATTCAAGAGCTGCCGCGGCGCGGAGCGTTCGGGCGCGATGCTGTTCAAACCGCGCACCGCGTACGAGTACGACACGCACAGTAACGATGAAGGGCTCTACACGCGCTTTGCCGGCGAAAACCCGCCGGCCGGTGCAATCATCGATTTTTACCAGCGATCGCCGCAGACGCAGGCGCCTTCGATTGAAATCCTCGATGCGCGCGGCCATGTTATACGGCGGATCAAAGCCGCTCTCAAACAAAAACCCGGCGCAGCTGCAGCCCAAGAAGAAGAAATGCGCGGGCCCGGCGCCGGAGCAGGCGTGCCTAATGAGGCCGGCATCAATCGCGTCGTTTGGAATTTCCGCGAGGACGGACCGCCGCAATGGAACGGCACCGCGCGGCAATTTCGCGGACCGCAAGTCGGCGCGCTCGTTTTGCCGGGGATGTATGCCGCCCGCATCACCTTAAACGGCCGCACGTACGCGCAAATCTTCCAGGTGCAGGCCGATCCGCATAGCCCGTACACGCGTGCGCAGCTGGCGCAAGCCTACGAATTTTCCAAGAAGTACTTCGCCGTTCAAGGACGGATCGACACGATTCTCAACGACATCGACGCGCAGCGGAAAGTTTTGAAAACGGCGCAAACGGCGCTCGGCAAGAACGGCAACACCGCACTGCTCGCAAAAGTTACCGCCGCGCAAAGCGCGCAGAACGCAATCTTCAGCAAGTTTACCGCCAACTATCAAAACGACGAAGATTCGATTCAATATCCGGGCCAGTTGCGTGAAGACGTCCCGCGCTCGGGCTTCGGCGGCCCGCAACCGCCGACCGCGGCGTTGCTCGAATATGCCAAGCGTTTCGACACCGAATTCGCAAGCGCGGTTGCTCAATACCGCGCCTACGTGAAGAACGTGTACGATCCGCTGGAATCGCAGCTGCGAACGGCCGGGATCCGGTAGCATCATGCGCGGCGTTGTGCTGCGCATATCCGTCGGCGGATGGTTCGAACTGTACGACTTGTTCATGACGGCGTACATTTCGCTGGGGCTGATAAGCGGCGGTTTGTTCGTGCGCGACCTCACCCTCGCCGTTCGTCTTTCGCGCCTTCGCCAGTTTCATCGGCGCCGGTTTTGCGGGAATGTTCGTCGGCACGCTGCTGTTCAGCTGGGTTTCGGATCACCTGGGCCGCAAAGCGGCGTTCACGTATTCCCTGCTGTGGTACTCCGCCGCAACGTTCGTCATGGCGTTTGCCGGCAGCGCCGTCGCGATCGATGCGTGGCGATTCATCGCGGGCATCGGGATCGGCGTGCAGCTCATCACCATCGACACGTACGTTTCCGAGTTGGCGCCCAAAGAGCAGCGCGGATATTGGATTGCGTTCTCGCAGTTCATCGGCTATCTCGCGATTCCGGTGGCGGCCCTGGCGGCGTACCTGCTGGTGCCGCATCATCCGCTTGGAATCGCGGGGTGGCGCTTCGTCGTACTCATCGGCTCGCTGGGCGCAATCGCGGTGTGGTTCGTGCGCGCCGGTTTGCCCGAGTCGTCACGCTGGACACACGCGCGCAGCAGCGGCAGGCCTGCGGGGATCGCGCATGCCTGGAGCGCTATTTGGAGCGCTCCGTATCGTTCGCGCACCGTGATGTTGGTCGTCTTCAATTTGGCGCAGACGATCGGATTTTACGGCTTCACGTCGTGGGTGCCGATCTTCGTTGCGGCGCACGGCGTGACGTTTACCAAGTCGCTGGAATACGCGTTCATCATCGCAATCGTCAATCCGGCCGGCCCGCTGCTCGCGATGCGGTTTGCCGATCGATGGCAGCGAAAATGGCAAATCGTCGGTCTCTGCATCGCCATTGCCGCCGGAGGGCTCGCATTCGCGCAGGCGCGCACGGCGGCGGCGATTGTGCTGTTGGGAATCTTCGTCACGCTCGCCAACGCGTGGTTTTCGTGCGCGTTTCACGCCTATCAAGCAGAGCAGTATCCCACGCACATTCGCGCGCAATCCGTCGGGTTCGTCTATGCTTGGAGCCGGTTCAGCTCGATTTTCGTCGGCTTTATCATTGCAGCAACGCTGCGTGCGTACGGCGCGCTCGGCGCGTTTTGCGTTATCGCGCTGGCGATGGCAATCGCCGCGTTGGCAATTGCGACGCTCGGAATGCACACGAACAATCGCCGGCTGGAAGATCTCGCCTAACCGAAAAGCCGTTTCAAAAACGTCGCGTGATTGAACGAGCCTGCGTTTCCAAAACGCACCGCGACCAACTGCTGTGAGGGCGCAACGTAGAGTGCCTGTCCCCCCGATCCGCTGGCGTAAAAGAGATCGCGCGGAGAATCCGGGGTGGCCAGCCACCAGCCCAGACCGTAGCGCGGGTTAGCAGCCGATCCGCGAAAACACTCGGCGTACTGTGCGCATTCGCGCAGAACGTAGGCTCCATATCGTGCCCAATTGCCGGCCGTCAAAAATGCGCCGGTCGGAAGCGGCTTAGTTCCGTCGCGCAGCGTTCGCCAAGAGGCGACCGCAATGCCGTTGCGATCCAATACGCGCCGGTGCAAAAAGTCGTGAGGGGTCAATTGAAGCGGCTGCAGCCGCTCTGCGAAGAATGCGCCGAATATCTGGAGCGCGATGCCGCCGTACGTGAAGGTTGCGCCGGGAAGGGCTTTGGGCGGCGTGGAGAGCGCTTTTTCGTAAGTAGGAACAGACGCGCCCAGACCGCCGAACGGCACGCCGGCCGTAAGGTTCAGCAGCTCGCGAACCGACGCGCCGTGCCATACCGCCTGGTCGAGCGTGAACAGACCTTCGGCGCACGCTTGCAGTGCGGCGACTCCCCAAAAGCTTTTCGTGCCGCTAAAGAGTGCATGCGGCATCTGCGCCGCAAAGCCGCGATCGTACTGTTCGAGGGTTGTCGTGTTGCCTTGCCGGATCAGCAGTGCCTGAGGCCCGTGTTTTCCGTGATAGTTCAGCGCGGCCTCGAGGTTCATAACACATTCCTGCGCCGTGTAAAAAACCCGTCCCTGCGGTATACGGCTGTCAATGCGGTGGCTGCTGTGGTGGTTTGCGGTCTTTGCTGCGTACGTTATTACCGTTTTGACGCAGAACGGCAGCGAGATTATCGCGGGCGCAATCATAGCAGTCTTTGCGGTGATCGTCGTATCCACCGCACTGCGCAACGGCGATCCCGACGTTCGCGTCAAACTGCGCTGGGTTCGCCGGCTGGCGGCCGTCCCGGCGCGCATGATTGCGGACGCTCTGCTCGTAAGCCGCCGCATCGTGGGCACCATCGTATCGGGCGGCAATTTGGAAGGCTACATGATGCGCGTTGCATACGATCCCGGCGATCGCCGCGATCCGCTCACCATGGGGCGCGAAGCGTTGGTGATCTTCGGGATCAACGCCGCGCCCAATTCGATGGTTGCCGACGTGGATTTGCGTGGCGAACTGGTGATCCACAAATTGGTAGCAAGTCCGCAGCCTGCAGAATCGCGGGAGTGGCCGCTGTGAGCGTCAGTTCCTTCGACGGTCTGCTCTTCGGCGTGGAGTTGCTGCTGATACCGCTGGCTATCGCCGGATACGTCGTCATTTCCAAAGACACGGTGCGCCGGTTGATCGGGCTTCAGCCTGACCGCGCTAATCGCAGCGCTGATGCTGGTGCTGCTGTCGATTGCGTTTGCGACCGAAGCGTTTGCCGAATTGGGGATCGCCGTAGGACTGCTCAGCATCGGCGGCGGCTTCGCATACGCGCACTTCTTGGAGCGCTGGCTGTAGTGGCGCGCCAAATCGCCGTGGCGGTCGTGCTGGCCGTGGCCGCGCTGTTCACGATCGTTGCGGCCGTGGGCGTCGTGCGCAGCAAAAACAATCTCGCTGCACTGCACTGCGCGGGCGTGGCGAACGTGCTCGCGCCGATTCTGGCGATGATCGCGGTGCTGATTGATATTCCCGCCGGACAGTCGACCGTGAAGATGGCGGTGCTCACCGTCGTCCTAATGATCGGAGCGCCCGTCACCACGCACGCGATTGCGGTTGCCGAGCACCGCCGAAATCCGCGCCGATGAGCCTGCTCGAAATCGTGCTATACCTCATGGTCGCATTCGTCGGCGGGGCCATCGTGTTCAGCCGAAGACCGATCAATCAGCTCTTTATCTATTCCATGTACGGCGGCTTGATGACGCTGCTGTTCTTCGTGCTGCACGCGCCCGATGTTGCACTCTCCGAACTGACGGTCGGAACGCTCCTCATTCCCCTCATGGTGCTGGTTACGATGATGCGGACGGGCAACGTACCGTGAGCGATCGCGCGCGGGGAGCAGCGTTCATCGCTTTTGCGGCCGTCGCGTTCGGGGTATTGCTGTACGGCGCCACGGGACTTTCGCCGTTCGGCAGTTCTCAGCGGCGCGTATTCATCGTATCTGCTCAGCGTCGCCACGCTGGAACGCAGCATCGACAACGTCGCGACCGCGGTCAATTTCGATTACCGCGGCTTCGACACGCTCGGCGAGGAATTTATATTCTTCACCTCCGTCATCGGGGTGCTGTTCATGCTCAGCGCATTGCACGGGCATGCCGAAGATCACGCGGAGCCGAAGGAACTGCCCGAATTCCGCGGCCCCACCGGCGCGGTACGGTGGATGCCGACGGGCCTGGCGGCGTTCTTGGTGGCAATGTCGATGAACGTTGCGGCACATACGACCGTTACGCCGGGCGGCGGTTTTCAGGGCGGCGCGGTTCTGGGAAGCGCCATCGCGTGCGTGTATTTGGGCGTCGGTTACGCAGCGTTCGTCATCGTCGCCAAGCGCGAGCTTTTCAACTCGCTTAAAGCGCTGGGCGCGGCCGCTTATGCGCTGCTCGGCGTCGCGATGCTGGCATCGGCCGGCGCGTTCCTGAAAAACGTGTTGTACACCGGGCAAACGGGCGCGATCGTTTCGGGCGGCTTAGTCTATTTGATCAACGCGGCGGTCTACATCGAGATCGGCAGCGGTTTCGTCATCCTGATGCTGGTGTTTTTGCACCAAACGCGCAGCGAGGAAGAGCCGGACGCATGAATCATTGGACGCTCTACTTTCCCTATGCCATCGCTTTCTGGCTGTTTTTCATCGGCTGCTTCGGCATCTCGCAGAGCCGCAACCTGATTCACACCATTCTCTGCATCACGGTCGTGCAGTCGTCGACGTACGTCCTGCTGCTTTCAATCGGCTTCCACGCGAAAGCCGGCGCGCCGATTTTCTCCAAGACCAATCCGCCCGGCTCGCCCTTCGGTCGATCCGATCGTGCAGGCACTCACGCTGACCGACATCGTCGTCGGCGCAACCGTGACGGCGCTCTTGCTGGCGCTGACGCTGCAAATTCACCGGCGTAAGGGCACCATCGACCCCAAAGACTTGCGGCCGATGCGCGGATGAGCGGCGCCGCGGCCTCATCGCTTGCGCCGTTGTGCGTTGCGGTGCCGTTGATCGCCGCCGCAGCGATCACGCCGTTTTCAAAATCCATGCCGCGCTTCCTGACGTGCGCGATCGCATCGGTTGCTGCGCTCGCCGTCGTCGGAATGAGCGCCGCGCTTGCGTTCTACACCGCGCAGAGCGGAGCGGTCGTTCACTGGATGGGCGGCTGGACGCCGCATCACGGCTTGGCAATCGGGATCAGCTTCACCGTCGATCCGATCGGCGCCGGCTTGGCTTGTTTCGTCGCATTGCTGGTCTTCGTGGCGACCATGTACACCTGGCAAGCATTCGATATCGTCGGAACGCTGTTTCACTCGTTGCTCTTGGCATTTTTGGCCGCGATGTGCGGCTACGCGCTCACCGGCGACATCTTCAACATGTTCGTCTGGTTCGAACTGATGACCGCGGCGGCCATTGCGCTGACCGCACACAAGATCGAAGAAGCCGAATCGATCGAAGGCGCGATCAATCTTGCCGTCACGAACACGATCGCCGGATTCGTCGTTTTGCTCGGAATCGCGCTCATTTACGGCCGCACCGATGCGCTCAATTTGGCGCAGCTCGGGCAAGTGCTCGCGCAAACGCCTCCGGACGGTCTGGTGCTGACCGGTTTTGCGCTGATCGTGTGCGGATACTTCGTCAAGGGTTCGGTCGCGCCGTTTCACTTTTGGCTCGACGACGCGCATGCCGTTGCGCCGACGCCGGTATGCGTGCTGTTTTCGGGAATCATGGTGCAACTCGCTCTCTACGGCGTGGCGCGCATCTATTGGACCGTTTTTTCCGGCGCGTTATCGCCGCACGCGCACGAAATTAAAGCGCTGTTCATAGGCGTCGGAATTGCGACCGCGTTCATCGGAGCGATCCTGGCATATTCGCAGCGCCACCTGAAGCGGCTGCTCGCGTTCTCCACGGTGAGCCACTCGGGAATGTTCGTCGCTGCTATTGGCCTGTTCAATGCAGCCGGCGCGGCGGCGGTGGCGGCATTCATCGTGGCGCACGGGCTGATCAAAAGCGGCTTGTTCCTGTGCGCGGGCAATTACTTGAACCGCTTCAAATCGCTCGATGAAGGTGTGCTGGGCGGAAAAGGCGCTCAGACGCCGCTCAACAGCGCGCTCTTTTTGCTCTTCGGTCTGGCGCTGGCCGGAGCGCCGCCGCTGGCGATCTTCGGCGCAAAAGCGTTCTACGACCCGGCGATGAAAGATCAGGGATTGTTCGCCGTCGCGATGTTCATGGCGTTCGCTTCCACCATCGACGCCGGAGCGGTGTTGCGCGCCGGCATTCACATCACATGGGGAATCGGCAAGGCGCAGCACACGGGTTTTTCGCCGCGCGAAGAAACGACGGAATGCGAGGGTGAAAGCCTGGATCGCCTGCCGTGGAGCGATTTGGCGGCACCGCTGCTGCTGCTCGCAATCGCGGTGTGGGCGGGGACCAGCGCGTGGCTCTCGTCCGGCGTTCGCGCCGCCGCGCAAGCGTTCGTCGACCGGGGGTATTACGTTGCGGCGGTACTGCACAACGTGCATACGGCACTCCCGCCGACGCCGCCCGTGCACATCACTGCGGAAGACTTGGCGGTGAATCTGAGCGTAACGGCGGCGGCGCGTTATCGCGGCATTCCTGGGATTATTTCGCGGCCGGCTACCAAAGATGCTCAATCCGGTTTTGGGTCCACCGCTCAAGCTGCTGCGCGCGCTGCATACCGGCATCTTCACCGACTACGTAACCTACATCGTTTTCGGCATTGCGGCGTATGCGACGTGGCTCGTCGCAGCAGCGCGATGAAAGCGCTCGTTCATCACGCCGGCAGCCGCGGTGAAATTCGGCTGGAAGAACGCGACGTACCGACGATCGAAAAGGGCGAGCTGCTGCTGCGCGTGCGCGCATGCGCCGTGTGCCGAACCGACTTGCACGTCATCGACGAAGAGTTGCCGCCGCACAGAGACAGCGTCGTTCCGGGCCATCAAATCGTCGGCGTCGATGAGCCGGACGAACCGGCGATTCGGCGTGTCGTGGCTAGGCGGCGTCGATGGAACGTGTACGTTTTGCCGCAGCGGCAGAGAAAATCTTTGCGACGAGCCACGGTTTACCGGTTACGATCGCGACGGCGGGTTTGCGCAGTACGCCCGAGTTCGCGCGGATTTTGCGTTTCCGATTCCCGAAACGATGAGCGATGCGCACGCGGCGCCGTTGCTCTGCGCCGGCGTCATCGGCTTTCGTGCACTACGCGTAGCGGGCGTCGAGCCGGGCGAACGCGTCGGACTGTACGGATTCGGCGCGTCGGCGCATCTTGCGCTGCAAGTGCTGCAGGCGTGGAACTGCGAGGCGTACGTTGCGACGCGAGGCGAAGCGCACCGCGCGTTCGCGAAGGAACTCGGCGCCGCGTGGATCGGAGATGCGAGGGAGGCGCCTCCCGTGCCGCTGGATCGCGCGATTACGTTTGCGCCGTCGGGCGACGTTGCGATTGCAGCGTTGTCGGCTTTGCGCAAAGGCGGCGTTTTAGCGATCAATGCCATTCACTTGGATCGCTTTCCGCAGTTCGACTACGACGGGCTGCTGTGGGGCGAGCGTCAAATACGCAGCGTGACGAACATGACGCGCCAAGACGCTCGCGATTTTTTAGCCCTGGCCGCCGAGCATCGCATCCGCTCGCACACCGTCGACTTTCCGCTTCGCGACGGTGCCCGCGCGCTGGCTGCGTTGCGCGAGGACCGCATCCAAGGAGCCGCCGTCGTTTTCCCCTGAAAAGCGGGTATACGATACCTCACCGTGAGTCGCGCATTCGTGAAAGAGGACGACGGCGATTCCGACATCGTGGCGCCTCGCCCGCAGCGGCAACACCCGTACTATGTGACGCCGGCGGGATACGACCATCTCCAGCAGCGGCTCGCGCAAGCGCAAGCCGGCAATAACGCGCGCGAAGTCGAAGAGGCGCAAAGCCGCCTGGAAGAAGCGGTTGTGGTGAATCCGCTAGAGCAGCCGACAGACGTTGCGCGTTTCGGCGCCAACGTCACCGTGCGACAGCCGGACGGCAAACAGCAAAGCTACCGCATCGTCGGCGAAGATGAAGGGGATCCCGCTCACGGCACCATCAGCTGGCTCTCGCCGCTCGCGCAGGCGCTTATCGATCGCCGCGCCGGCGACCGCGTGGTGTGGGAGCGGCCTGCGGGGAACATCGCGCTGGAAATCGTTTCGATTCAGTACGCGTAAGTGCGTGCGCAATGACGGAATTCAATGCTGCGCACGTCATGCGCGACATTGCCCAGCGCACCGATCAAATCGCCGCCGGCGGCAAAGTGGTTCCCGTCATCACCGCGGTCCTCGCTGTGTTCGCTGCGCTCGCGACGCTGTTTGCGCATCACAGTTCCATCTCCGGACTCGCGCAGAAGAATGAAGCGTTGCTGTACCAATCGCGCGCCGCGGATCAATACAATTACTACGAGTCCAAACGCATCAAGATCGAGTTGAATCAGGCGCTGCTCGACAGCGGGATCGCCAAAAATCCGGGCGCGCAGAGCATGCGCACGCGAATGGCGCAGCAGACTTCCGAAGCCGAAATGGTTCTCAAGAAAGCTCAAAACATGGAAACGCAGTCCGACGCGTACTCGTCGGAGTCGCAGCGCTTCATCGCCAAATACGAAAACGCGGCCGTGGCGGCGACGCTTTTCCAGGTCTCCATCGTGTTCGCATCGATAACGGCGCTGATGCGCACGAAAGTGCTGCTGCTCCTCGCCGGCGGCGCCTCACTGGTGGGCATCGGATTCTTTATCGCCGGCTTTCTGAGCTGACGCGAAGGCTTTTCGGCTTTCTGGCGCAATGACGTTGCCGATGCGCCTTATATTTACTGCCGCGGTGTTTCTTCTTACGCTTTGCGCCGTTACGCAAGGCTGGTCACGCTGCAACACCGGTGTCGGCCGGCAGTCCGAACGTTCAAACCGCGATCGCGCAAGCCGTTGCGAAAGAACGCAAAGCCTATGGTGGGCGAACGCCGGTGCCCGCCGTTTTGGTCGGCGTATGGGACGGCAACGGCGACAGTTACGTTCACGCTTTCGGATATTCCGACATTTCGACGCACCGGCGCCTGACGCCGGACGATCACTTTCGAATCGGAAGCAACACGAAAACGTTCGTGATCAGCGTGCTGCTGCAACTCGTCGACGAAGGAAAGCTGCACCTGGACGACCCGCTGAGCAAGTTTCGCCTGGGCGTTACGGTTCCGAACGCGCGCAACATTACGATTCGGCAGATGTGCCAAATGCGTAGCGGCTTGTTCGAAGCGTACGATACGCCGCAATTCAACCACATGAACGTCACGCCCAACATGACGTTTGACCCGCGCACCGTGATCGGCTGGGCCGTGAAACAGAAGCCGTACTTTCCCCCGGGCAAAGGCTATCGCTATAGCAATACCAACTATCTGCTGCTGGGCCTCGTCATCGAAGCGGTGACCAAGGACCGCATCGGCAATCAAATTCGCACGCGTTTACTGCGGCCGTTCCGCTTGACGCAGACCAGCTATCCGGCGACGCAAGCGATGCCTGCGCCTTGGGCGCACGGCTACGCTCTCACCAAGCAAGGAAATTGGGAAGACGTCAGCGGCACGATCCCCGTCTCGATGATGGGATCGGCCGGTGAAATGATTTCGGACATGGCCGATATGAAGCGCTGGGTCAAACTCTACGTCACCGGAAAGACGAACGCAGCCGCGACGCAGCGCGAGCGGTTAGATTGCATCCCCACCGGTGAAGGCAATCTTTCATTCGGCTTGGGCATCGGCTGCAGCGCCGGCTGGCTCGGGTACACGGGTGGTCTACCGGGCTATAACACTGCGGCGTACTACTTCCCGTCGCAGCGCATTACGATCGTTGCCTGGGTGACGTTCCAGCGTGAGAAACCGTTCCCGGGCGTCGCGAATGCGATCTTTCGCGATATCGCTCGCATCATGACGCCCGGAAACGTTCCTTTTCTAAAGTAGCGCTCGCGGTTTGTTAGAAACCGAAGCAGAAACCGCCGAACTGTCCGGTAAGCACGTAGTTCGCCGACGTGATCGTCTTGGCATAGCAATAGCCGCGATTGTTCCCTTGAATGTAGGTTTGACGGCTCTTGCCCTTCGATGGCGCGTAGGTCCCGTCGGCGGCGAAGTTGAGGGTATCGGTCGATTCCACGGTATTTGAAAGGAACGATTCGAAACCGCCGCCCTGCCATAGACCGCGATCGTCGCGCGGATCTGCATCGCCGCTTGCCAGGCGCGTTTCGATTTTGCCCTGTTTGACCGAAACGAACTGCACGGCACTGCCGTCCGGATTTGCGGTGAAGTCGTAAACCAGCGACAGCGGCCAGCGTTTGCTTTGGTGTACGATGCGGTGAATGCCGCGCCCGAGCGTCAGCGTGTCGGAGTCGACGGTCGTTTGCTGCTGGATGTTCTGATCGAAGAGCGTGCCGGCGGTGTTCGCCGCGATTTGCTGCACGTTGCTGAACGAAACGCGCTGGCGCACCTGCGTTTCAACGCGTCCCTGCGATGTATTGGCATACCCGTCGATAAAGACGGGGTGCACCGAAGTGACGCTGACTTTGCCGGTGCCTAGCCCCTGCGCGTTAAACGTCACGTCGTTCTTTACGACGGGGGAAGGATAGAGTGCGGTCGGATCGCTGATGATGCCGCCGGTAACGTGCGCCGCGCCGTGATCGCGATACACCAGCAGCGCACCGTTGGCGGCGAAATAGTTTCCGTTGTTGAAGACGTTGACGGTAACCGTGTGCGGCTGACCATCGCTGAGCACCGCCGCAAACGGCGTGAGATTCACACGATACGGCCGGAAATCGAACGTTTCGACGCCCGGAATCGGCCGCCAAAGATATGGGTCCAGGCCGCCGGTGAAAATCCACGGGTAGACCGGTGCGATGCCGGCAGGCCGTCCGTCGATGGCAACGTCGCCTTCGCGAAACGCGGTGTTGCCGCAGTTTGGAATTTGCTGCGCTAAGTCGTTGGGAAAGCACGAATACCAAAACTCATCGCCGATCTGCGCCTGGAGGTACACGTCGAGATATGCCTCACGCACGTTCTGCGGAAAGGTATACGTTGCCGTCAGCGGCTGCTGCTGCGTGGTGATGTACTGGTTATCGCCCAGCGGGCCGCCGGAGAGCGGATAGACCGCGTCGGCAACGATGCGCGCCGGATAGCGCGCGCTCGCCGGATAAAATTCCAATTTGGAACTAGCCGAGATGATTCCGGTGTACGTGCCGTTGACGATGTTTCCCAGCACCACTTCGCCGGTCGAGGATTTGCGAAAGATCGCGCTCAGATCGGTCACGTCGCGCTCCACGTGCCACGACGGGCTCACGGTCGCCCGCGGTTCGGCCGTCGTTCCGAAGTAGACGTTCGTGCCCGCAATCCAAATCGAACCGGTGCGATCGAATTGTCGCCCCGCGGTCACGTTGAAGTCCGCATCGAGCACGACTTTTGCCCATGGTCCCGGGCATGCCGCGGGCGGCGTGTACGTGAACGTCGGAGAGGTGAAATTCGTAAATTGCAGATGCGAGAAAAGGTTGACGACGCACGGCGTTTCGTTAGGTCGCTGAACCGGCGGCTCGGCGGTGGCGGGTTGCGAGGAGCCGACCTGCGACATCGTTGTGCGTTCTGAATTTGTCGAGCGGCTTTCGGCCGTGGCGATGCGCGCCATACCGCTGCGAACGCCGTGCGCCGAAGAATCCTGCGCGACGCTGCGGCCCTTGACTTGCGGGAGCAGTGCGCTACTTGGCGATCCGGTTCCGTGGCCGGCGCAAGCGGCGAGTGCAACGAGCGCCGTCAGTGCAGCGCCGACGACGATAGGAGCGCGTATGGCAAAATTCACGATGCTACCTCACGGGAAAAGCAACCAGTGCGCACGCGAACGTGCAGAGTTTGCCTTTCGCCGCGCACCGAGGCCGAATCGTGGCTGCCGCTTGCCTGCAAGCGTTTTTTGCCGAAGCTTAGTCGTCCACGCGGGTGAAGTGCAGCACGCGGTATCCCTGGCTTTCGACGGTCGCCGTTACGTCACAAATCTCTTCGCGCGCTAGAACCTGATTGTCTTCCCAGTCGTCGCGCTCGGAATTATACACACGAGTATGATACTTCGCCTTTTGTTCTAAAATGCACGAAAAGTCTAAAGGAACGTTGATGGTTTGATTTCCGACGTTTCCCACGATGACGACGACGTCGTGCTCGCGTTCGAACGCAACGACGCGCGCAGTGCGCGAGAAAAGCGGCACTTTGTCCGAAATGTCGCTTGTATAGACTGAATGCGCGTGTTCGGTATCGATTTCGCAGGTAGTAAAAATGTGCAGCGCGCCGCGCGTGCGGACGGTAAAATCACTCACCTCTGCTCCGTGATACGGAACGCGCCGCAACGCCAGCCACTTCCAGTTTGCCGGAATGAGCGGCATGATCTTCGGAAGGTCGCCGGTGAGCGTGAAGCCGCAGACGCCTTCGATCGCCGCCCACAGAAAACGCGGCGGTTCCCACGGGCTCAAACGCATGCCGCGATTCGTGAGCGACTCGCCGTCGAACCATTCGCTGAACTGTCCCGGCACCGTGTTGTACTGCCGCGGATCGCGCGCGTAATGTTCGAACGACGATCGCAGCGCCTTCACCATGAATTCCGGGTGATATGCAGCGGCCGCAAAGGCGTACCACCAGGTCAGCCCCGGCCATACTCCGCCGGTCAAACCGGCGACGGCTGCCGGATCGTACCGCGGATCTAAGGACGATGCCGTTCGCAGTCCGGCGTCGGTCCAAAAATCCGGTGAGTTCAGCCGGCTGACGATGCGAAACCCCGTTTCGCCGTCGCACGCCTGGAACATGACCGGAAACACTTGATCGCCGGTGACGTCGGTATGAGCCTCACCACGCACATCGATGTTCAAGTAGAACAAACCGTTCTCGGGGTTGATCAAATAGCGCTGCATCGCCGCTTGTATGCGCGCCGAAGCACTCAGAAAAAGCGACGCATCCGCTTCGCTGCCCGGAATGCGCTCGGCGAGGTGTGCCAAGGAGCGCAGCGCTGAAATGCACTCCGCGTTGATCTCGGTGACCGCGCCGTTGATTTTGTAGTTCGGAATGATGTTGCGCCAGCTCGCGATCGCCCAAACGTTGCCGCGAGGATCGTCGGCCGTGCAGAAGACGAGATCGCGATCGTCCATCTGCGAGATGATGTACTTTCCGGCCTTTGCCAGCGAGGGATAGATCGTGCGCAGCCAGTCGATGTCCCCGGTGCTGCGGTAATGATGGTTCGCCGCCAAAATGTGCAGCGGGGTGTCGTCATTGATGTTTAGGCCGTCGTCTTCGACAACGTCGCTCAGCGCGTGGACGAACTCGGGCAGCTTGCCGTTCGGATATTGGAGCGCCGACCATTTCTCCAACAGCGAACGCGAAAATTGCGGCATGAAGTAATCGCAGCCGTAGACGAACCAGGCGCAATCGCGGCACACGACGTTCGACATGACGCCCGGGTCGTTGGTAAAGAGCCAGCCCGTCGGGTAGTTTGCCATGACGCGCCGCATGTTGACTTTACTCCACAGCGCGCCGTCGTTGATCACCGCGTCCGGCGTAATGACTTCCCCGCGATGGAGAACGTTTTGCAAGTTCGCGAGCGTTTCGCCTAAGGCATCGCGTCCCGAAATCGTCGCTTGAAAGTCTTGCCGCGCGCGCTCGAGCCCGGCGTTGTACACGGCTGTTTTGAACGCAAAATTGCGCCGTTCTCCGGGCTGCAGCGTGAATTCAAATTGCAAACTTCCCAAGACGTCGCCTTTGGCGGCGACCGAGTTCGTCAGCGGATGCATGTGCGAAGTGTTATAGACCGCACCGAAGTCGAAGCTGGTCTCGTACGCGCTCGGTTTTTCCGTCATCGCGAAGACGCGCACGAGATCCGGAGCGCCCGCGTTCGTTGCGAGCAATCCGAACAGGTCGGGATCGTAGTCCGCGGTCACGTCGTCGGTGGTATCGCCGCGCAAACGCGCAAATCCCAGCACGCGCAGATGTTGTTCGGCATCGCTCGTGTTCTGCACGGAAACGTGCTGATACAAAATGGGCGGATCTTCTTTTGCAAGCCGATCGTCCAGAAGCGGCAGAAACGTCGTTTCACGAACCTTAATGATTCCGACCAGCGTAAACTTGCGACGTTGATAGGCCGGATGTATCTCGAATTGAACGCCGGCATAGTCGACGCCGAGCGCGGTGTAAATCCGCTCGCTGGGATCGTGCGATCGGTCCATCCACAGTTCACGAAGCGGACGCCCCACCAAACCATACCGCAGCGAGATCGATCCGATCGCCGTCACGCCGGCTGCTACCGAAAAGACGCGCTCGATATCGCCGGTATTCTTCGTATTGACCCACAACGCGCTGTTCCCGAAGCTCGCACCCATGCCGAGCCGGTCGGCCGAAATGTGGTATGAGGGCAACCGTTGTTCGGTTTGTGCGTGTTGTGCCGGCTCTACCTGCGTCATGCCGACTGATTCAGCCATGTTGCGCCAGCCCCTTGACCGCCGAACCAACGAGGAAACAAAGCGGCAGAGGGAAAGCGCCGACGCTATGGCTGGTCTTGCTCTTGTGTTTTCGGTGCTGCTCAGCACGCTCGCGGCTTCCGCTGTACCTTCGACCGCTACCTCAACGTCGAATACGCTGTTTCCCTCGACCGTCGCACGGCGTCTTGATTCGCAGCTCGTGGAGATCGTTAAGCGCGCTAACCTCCCCAGCGTCGCGATCGAAGTCTCCGTTCCCGGAAAGGGCAGGTTCACGTTCGTCAGTGGATATGCGAACCTCAAAACGCGTATGCCGCGAGCGGAAGATCAGCCGTTTCGTATCGCCAGTATTACCAAGCCATTCGCAGCGACCGCCGTTTTGGTACTTATCGATAGAGGATTGCTCCATAAAAGCGATCCCATAGCGCGATGGTATCCGCAGTTTCCCAATGCCGCTCGGATTACAATTGGCGATCTGCTGCGGATGCGCAGCGGGATTCCGGCGCCCTCCGCTCAAATCGGCTCCGCCGTTAGCGGATGAATTGAGATCGATTGCGCGCCTGAAAGCGCACTTCAGGCCGCCGAACAGTCAAGGCGTCCCCGCTCAATTTGCGCAACACCTCATATTCCTAGGCAGCGGCTTCTGCGGCCATTCAGGAACGATCAATGGATTCAGCACCGATATGTATTACGTCGCAAAGTCTTAATGCATCGCTCGTCATCAGCGTTAATCGCCTGGACCGCAATAATAAATCTCAAACAACGCCGATTCTCGCGTTGGTAAGCAAAACGATGCTGACCGCCGTTCGCCCCCACATCGTCCGCAGCTCGCTAGCGCAGCCGGCAAGCGAGTTTGCGCAAACGGGTTAGAGCAAAACGGCCCTATCGACTTATTTTTATGCGAGCTCTAAACTTGCGATAGCCGATGAAACACGCGGACGTTCGTTCACGAGTCCGGCTGCTTGTCGCATTGGGCGCGGCCAGCATTGCTTTGAGTGCGTGCGGCGGCGGCTCATCGGGGTCGCTCATCGGCAACGCGCCTACCTCCGGCGGAGGCAGCGCGCCGACGGCAAGACCAACGTCCAGGGCGTCATCTCCGCCGCCGCGCATCCCAACGCCCACGCCGTCACCGACGACGCATCCCTGCGGTTGCCCGACGAAGAAACCGACGCCGCGGCCAACGCCCACGCCGACACCGATCTACACCGCCGCTCCGGCTGATGTGCCCATAGCAGCAGCTCCGGCGCCGACGCCGTTCGATCCATCGTCGCCGCTCTCGTTGCTCGGCCAGACCGATCTGCCGAACACGATATCGCAAGTCGATATCCCGCGGCGCATGCTGGCGCACCGGTATGCCACCGCTGGTTACAACGATCATGAAGGTGAGGGCGTGTTTTTGTTCGGAAGCGCGCCGCCGTACAACGCGTTCTTCGGTCTTCAAACCGCGTACGAAGCCTTGCAAAAGCCGTTCCCGTATCCGACGAGCGGCGTTACCGGCGAGGAACAGATCTTTGCCCCGACCATGCATCCCGCGTGGAGCAGCTGCCTAGAGAATAGTTCGTACTACAATAGCACCGCCGCAGGGGAAACGGCGCACTTCACCGTGTTCAATTTCTGTTTAAGCAGCCCAACGTTCATATTCGACGCAAACGTGAACGCGCAGTTTGTCTCGGAGTACGTTCGACGAGGCCCGCAACGCCGGCAGATGTACGTATCCGAGATTTTCACGCCGGACCAGCAGATAACCGGCACGTCGCGCTGGTATTCGATTCTGTATAACTTTTCGAAGCATCGATACGACATCATAATCTCCGCGCCGGCAATCGGCTCTTACCAAGCCGACGCATTCGGCTGGTCAATCATAGAGCCGTATGCTGCTGCAGGGCCGTGCCCTTCCGTCGCTCCAGTGATGGCGTCCGGTCTTGCGTTGCATAACACGCAAACGGGTGCTTGGGATAGTGTGACGCCGTCGCTCGCCGGAGGCGCCTCTACGGAAATCAGCGTCGAAGGCGGCTCAAACAATCCATGCCTGTTAGGCGACAGCACGGGGCCGCCGAGCATGAATTTCCTATTGCTGCAACCGAATTCGCAGTGGCAAGTTACCTCGCCGCTACCGCAATAGGTTAGTCTCGAACGTTTGCGCGTCTCCTCAAACTGATCATCAATCTGATGGGTCAGTGGGAGAGCGGCGACAAGCACTCGAAGAACTATTGTCATGCCGCTCGTTCTTATGCAGCGCGCGTGGCGAGACGATCCTAAGTACAAGGATACGGAATTCTGCGTCTATCATTACCCGAGGCAGTATTTCGACCAAATCCACGGCGGTGAAAGATTTGTTTACTACCGGCCCTCAAGGGACGCGAAGTCCAGCGAGGCTAGCGCTTACTTTGGGTGCGGCGAGCTTAGCGACTGGTGGACCGATCCGGGTGATTCGAATCACCGTTTCGTAGGAATCAGGAAGCCGATTCGATTCGCGATGCCGGTGGCGCATGTCGATTCGCAGAACCGCATGTATGAGTCGACATTTACCAGTCGGAATGCGTTTCAAGGCCGATCCGTTCGTTACATCGACGATCTCGACTACCATAGAATCCTCGACGCGGCAGGATTGACGGGCGCACTTTGGCATGCTGCTCCGACGATAGACGAAGTTCTGAGCGGTTTAGTCCTTCCTGATGGAACGATGGAAATGCCGCGCGACCCATTCCGACCGCTGATGGAAGTTCCCGACGGCACAGGGTACCGGCCGAGCGGAACGGCGATTGACATCTTCGAGGTGGCGTCGCTGCAAGAGCGGGCTCGCGGCGACCACCAAGATACGCTCAAGCTTGTGAAGACGATGGTCGAGCGGCGTAACGGGACGTGCCTGTTCAATAACAACGTCGATCTGCTGGCATCTTTTGACGAACGGCGGTTGCTGGTCGAGGCGAAGAGTCTCAACGTTTCAAGTGCGGCGGTCGACCGCATGCGTTATGGAATGGGTCAACTCTTCGATTACGGCGTGCGGTATCGTGCCGAAATCGGCCGTGCTCAGCCGGTACTCGCATTTGGCTCGCTGCCGTCACGTGACGTGAGCTGGATTTCGACGATCTTGCAGGAGAACGGGGTCGCATTCGTGGCGCGGCAGCGGGACGCGCTCTTGCCGATGAACGACGCCGCAAAAAATCTTCCAATCTTTACTTGACGATTGCCCTTAACGTCCTATCTCAAAAGAGCAAGCCGCGAGCGATATTGCGCCGCAATAATCAGCCACAGGACGAGCACGATAAAGGGTGCCGGTAAGGCGCTTTGCGCCATCGTGAGATGAAATGCAAAGCTGTTGTAGAGAAATGCGGCGAGCATAATCAAAGCAATGGGGATGAAGCGGTTGATCAACAGGAGCACGCCGATGATGATTTGCGCTGCTCCGATGAACTGCGCCCAATGCGAGGCGAAAAACACGCGGTTGAATTCGCCCGCAAGGCCCGGCAGCGCCGGCGGGTTGCTCATGATGAACGGCATGACGCCGGCGACGACAAAGAGTACGCCCAGTAGTATCCGAGCGATGGTTGCAGCAATGTTCATGTACCGTCCTCCTGTTCTTTAAGGACGTCGAACGGCGCCGCCTAAAATCGACACGCGGCTGCGCGTTCGAGCAAAAATTTCCGGTCACGCACATTTTGGGCCAGCTCGGCCGCCCGGCGAAATTCGGCCGACGCTTCACTGAAGCGGCCGAGCTTCTGCAGTAAGTCCGCCCGGACGCTCGGCAGCAGATGGTACGTTTTGAGCGCAGGCTCTTCGAGCAAGGAATCGGCAATTTCTAGACCGGCGCTCGGTCCGAACGCCATGCCGACCGCAACGGCGCGGTTGAGCTCAACGACCGGCGAAGGCAAGATTTGCGCGAGCGCATCGTAGAGCGCGGCGATGGCGCGCCAATCGGTTTCCTGCGGCGTCGCTGCACGCGCATGGCACGCAGCGATCGCCGCCTGCAACGCGTATGGACCCAACGTGCCGCCGAGCTCTTGCGCGCGCGCGAGTGAATTGAAGCCCGCGCGTGATGAGTAGACGATTCCATTTGCCGCGATCTTGATCGAGCAACAAAATCGGCTCGCCGCTTGCTGTTATGCGTGCGCGCATGCGTGAAGCTTGCAACTCCATGAGTGCAACGAGGCCGTGCACGTCCGGTTCATCCGGCATGAGCCCGGCCAGAATACGCCCGACGCGCAGCGCATCTTCGACCAGTCCCGGGCGCAGCACGTCCTCGCCGGCTGTCGCGGCGTAGCCTTCGTTGAAGATGAGATAGATCGCTTCGAGTACCGACGCCAAGCGTTGCGTACGCTCCGTGCCCGCTCGGCACTTCGAACGGAACGCGCGCTTCGGTCAGCGCACGTTTTGCACGGACGATGCGCTGCGCGATGGTCGGCTCTGAGGTAAGAAACGCGCGGGCGATCTCCGCCGTGGTCAATCCGCCGATGAGGCGCAGCGTCAATGCAACTCGCGCTTGTGCGGAGAGCACCGGATGGCATGCCACGAACATCAGGCGCAGAACGTCGTCGTTGATTTCTTCATACACGGTGTCGAATTCCGATCCGCCGTCTTGCGCTTGCAAGTCGCGAACGATGCCCGCCGTCTTGCCCTCCAGGGTTTTGTCGCGACGAATCGCATCGACGGCGCGGCGTTTTGCCGTCGTCATCAGCCACGCGCCGGGATTGCGCGGGACACCCTCTTGCGGCCACTGCGTAAGCGCCGCAACGAACGCATCCTGCGCGACTTCCTCGGCCCGATCAACGTCGCGCAACATGCGCGTAAGACCGCCGATCAGTTTAGGCGATTCGATGCGCCAAATTGCATCGAGGGTTTCTTGGTTAAGCAGAGGTCACTTCGTGCAACTCGCATGTGCCATCGCCCGCCACGTCCAAGAAGCGGCGCGTGAACGCGAGTGCCTCGTCGCGATTGCCGACTTCGAAGAGCGCATAACCGCCAACCACCTCTTTCGCCTCGGTGAATGGGCCATCCGTGACGGAGTCCTTGCCGTTCTTACGCGAGTAGCGCAGTTCGAGCGAACCCTCCATCGCGCCGCCGGTATCGATCAGCACGCCTTTGCTTTTCATCTCGACGATGAGTTCGCCCATTTGCTGCATCTGTTGGGGCGTCGGCTGCTGCTTGGTCGCGGAATCGAATGACCAGATCGAAAGAACTTCTCATCATTGCACCTCCGCAAAATCTTCCAGCCTCGAAAATTTGGCGAATCTCCAAAACGTCGCCGTCAAGCATTGGCGCATGCTTGAAGCGCTCGATAACTTCTTCTTTCGACTTCGCTTGCACGATCCAGAAGCCGGCGATGAGTTCTTTCGTCTCGGTGAATGGGCCGTCGGTGATGGTGGGCTTGCTCCCGGCAAAGCTGATCCGCGCGCCTTTGCTTGAGTCTCGCAGCCCATCGGCCGCCAGCATCACGCCTGCCTTGGTGAGCTCGTCGTTGAAGCGTCCCATCTTGTCCAAAAGGTCGGCGCTGGGCAGCACGCCGGCTTCCGTCTGTTCGTTGGCTCGTACCTGAACCATGAATCGCATGGTGGTTCTCCCTATTTGGTTGGTGTTCTACGGATACGTCGAACCAGCGGCGTCGATTTCGACACGCTCTTTTAACTCTTCAACCCACGCCGATCCGAGATTACGCATACGCTTGCTTGGCTCTTCGAGGTACGCTGCACTTGCCGGCAGTTTGGCACCTAGCCTACGCGTGGCGATGCAGAACCTACCGAGGTGGCCTTTTGAATCATCGCTGGGCCACTGCAAAGTTGGACAAAGCGTGGACAGGACGGTGCGCAATTGACGGGCAATGCCACGAAGGCGCCTAAGACGGAATACCAAAACCCGCATCATTAATTTTGATGCGGGTTTTGCGTCCTTTTTGGAGATGAGCGGACTCGAACCGCTGACCCCTTACATGCGAAGCAAAAAAAGTGCAAAACCGCGCGCCCGTAAGAAGCCGAAGAAATAGCTCGATTTCGCCTTTAGAATAAGGGCGTTTTGCGCGATCCAGGCGTCCGCCAGCGTCCGCGATTTCCGCCGGTTTCCGCTCCAATTGTCGTAAGTGTTGTCGTAAGGTTGGACCGCCCGGGCGGCCAGAGACAGAGAAGACCTACCCGACAGGTCGACGGCCCTCATGATCCTCCAATCCGCTATCCACTCGACCCACGGCGGTAGGTAGTCGAATAGGCTGAAACTCACAATGCGCCGATCGCGGTGGTTAGCGCGCCGCTAATTCCCTGGGCTAACCCCTGAATAATTCGACTGCGCTGTACGTCGCCAAACCCGAGTTTTCTGATTGTCTTTTCCAGATCGCTTCCCTTTCGATGCGCGCTACTTTCCGAGCGAAGGGTCTGCGCGCTGCGGAGCGCCGCTGCGCTTGCAACTGCGTCGGCCTCCTCTACACCAAGAGACTTTAGCCAAGCTTCGAAAAGTCCAATGGGAGTTCGTTTGTCATCGCCTTCTCCAGCATACGGACCAGCTGTCGCAACAGCTTGACGTTGATGCTGTCACTCGTCGGTTTCGTAATATTCAGCAATTGCGCATCGAATTCTCGCCAATCGTCGGTCGCGGGAACGCGTAGAGAGGAAAGAAAATGCGCATCTTCAGCCTTCAAACTATGGATGACCGGCTCTCCGTACCTCTGACTTGTTGCGTCTTGAAGTTGAGAGAGACTTGCTTGAGTCCGGCGATCGGATCATTCGATTCGGTCCACTCCCCGAGGAAATCGCGGCGGAACCGATCCTCGGGAATGCCGCCATATGAGACGACGTTGTATGCGCGCCAGTGGTGCTGATGCTCAGTTGGTAGTCGAGATAGATCGCCAAGGTGAACGTGGATGAGTCCGTCATCTGTTACAGCGTACGATATCGACCAGATTCCATTCCGTGTTACGGTGCTGTTCTCGACGCTGAAATCATTGGCATCGTCATAGTATCGGTCAAGGACACCGCGGCGGAAGAATGTGTCGGTCAGAAAATTTACCGTGCCTCGGTCGGTAAACAAATTACTTAGTCCATCGGGATCGCATGTGACCTCAATTGGTTCTCCGCCATCGCTTAGGCCAATGATAAAAGCGAGAGGATCTTCCCGCGCAACCGACGCCGGCGCGTAGGGCTCGATGATGTCCTTTCCGCGCAGGAGTCCCATTCCGTGCTTAGCTTCAGTCACGTGAATAATTCTATAATTTGCGGTGGCACTAACGTGCGTAAACTCGTCCCGATGTTCCGATCCACCGCGATTCTGGTCGAAGCGGTGATGATCGTGATAGCGAATGAGCGCAGCGTTCAGATCGCGCAAGAAACTGCGTAACAGGTGCTCGTCCGCCTCGATCAGTTCGATGCCATTAACCACGAAAAACCAAGCGAGCGTATGACGATTCCCATCGCCATCTACGAATCGAAGCTCGTTGCCCTCCCTGTAAGCAGCATGATGCAGGGCGAACGCTTGAACGATATCGAGTTCACCCTTCCGATCCGGGAATGACCGATTAAAGGTGAATGGGACGGCTTCAATGTCATTCTCGTCTGGATCATTGCCCAATCCACGATCAAGCACTGCCCGCAATATCTCGTCCTGATCAAGGTCCCATTCGGGCGATGCAAGGGCGCCTGCCCGCAGAGATGTATCGTTCGGCATAAGGCAGCTCAACGTGAATGGGGAGTCATTTCCATTCTCACGATCGGCGGCGCCGATTGTAACACGCCCGCTGCCTGGTTGCGTTGACATCCAGTCGTCGTAGCGTAACCAGTCGCTCGTAATTGTGCCGCTTCGCGCCGCGTGTTGCAGTATCGCTTCCGGAATTGTGTTGTCGCTCTTTGTCATTCGACCATCGTCCTTTGAATTCGCGCGGTCTGTACCCTGGCGTCGCTCTCGCGGGCATGCTTGCAAGCATGCCCTAGCCTCGGTGGCGCGTGCACCTTAGCGATGGAGCGCTCATTGTTGAAAACGCGGTGAGAATCGACCAGAATGCGCCGCATTCGCGTTTACGAGACGACCAAGCGCATGTAACATTTTCTATGCCTGTACGTTATTCAAGGTAACGAGCAAAGCCAAGCGAGCAGAAGGAGGGATCGCAATGACAAGCTCCCGTCCGGTCGCTCGGGTGAATTCGATCGGAAAGACGAGGCATGGACGGAGGACCGAACGACCGCCTCGCTACGGCGAGGACGAAGCTGCTGCGCGCGATTGCAATTCTTCGACTGCGGCTTCGAGGCGACGAACCCGAGCGCGTAGTTCGACTACCTCATCGTGCAATAGGAGGGCACTCTCTGCCGTTTCGAGTTGAGCCTGATCCAGAGCCTGACCGGTCTTCCGACCTTTACGCCGGCCTCGACTTTCCTCCGGAGGATGAGCCGCCAGCGGCATAGCGGGCTCCGGTTCGCCGGCAAGATACCAAGGGGAGACCTTGAGCTCGCGCGCCAGCCGCAGCGCCGCCTGAAGCTTCAGGCTCTTGATGTCGCCGCTCCGCATCTTGCGGGCCGCGTCCGCAGAAACGCCAAGGACATAGCCGAGCTGGGTATCGTTCAGACCCCGGACAAGCTCTTTGAAGCGTTTGCTGAAACTCGCAACTGCCACGGGATTAGGATACCATAAGAAGTCAATAGTTTTCTATTGACGTTAATCAAGACTTTGCTATGATTATCTGGCAGGAGGTAAGAGCACGCAGTGCCTCTCCGGGTCGAGGTCTTGGGAGGCACGCTTCCCTTGGCTCCTCGGCTCCCTGAGTCGCCAGCGCCCCTTGCCTACGAGTACATTCAGGCAAGGTTCGTATGGATTCTGACGGCCGTCCCGGCCCTTCCGCATATGCGCGCGACTACTCGCAACTGAATGACGAGCAGCTCCGCTCCGCAATCCGCTTCACCGAGAAACGCCTTCGCTGGGTCCAGGAGGAGCATGTCGAGCTCACGCGCGCATATCGCGGCGAGATCGATGCGATGCGCAAGCACCTCATCGACCGCATGCTCACGCGGATGATCACAACCGCCGCGCCGCTCTCCGACGAACAACGCCACCATTTGCATTGCGCTTTTGAACGTCGCAATATTTGCGCCGACGAGGTAGCCCGCCTAGTTCGCGCCGCCACCAAAGGTCGTTCGGACCAAATCGGCGCGCTGAACGAGATCGAGGCGATGGCGCTTCTCTTGCGCATCGAGCGTGAAGCATGAACGTTGGTGCCGGCTGCGCCGGCGAGCAGAGGAGCGCGTAAAGATGGCCTACGACAATCAACTCGACTGGCTGCGAGATCGCGGGGTACAGATCGATCATAAGGGCCGCATCATCGTCAGCCTTCCAGCAATACCCGACGATGACATTCGCGACGTTGACGATGACGAGCATGAGCCATCGATTGCCGAGCTGATGCGCCGCGATGTCAACGTCCGGCTCGGTGGGTCGCGTGGCAGACGTCGCCGCAGGGCTTCGAAAGCGGTGTCAAGCAGCCACCATGCCGCGCGAACGCAGGAGCCAGCGCAAACGGCCCGCATTGGCCGTCCGGTAATCGGCTCCGAAGTTCGTGTCTACGTGCAGACGTTGATCGCTCAACGAACGCGCGAAGTGCTTACGAAACACGGCATGACGCTGGCCGACGTTTTTGATGACTACGCACGGGAGCTTCCTGATGCGTCCTGACGATCGCGAAGCCGTCAGCGCGGACGGCGGCCCATGCGCACCCAGGCCGTCCAAAGCTCGGACGCCCGCGACGCGTGCGCATCACGACGACAATCGAGCCCTCGAAGCTCGCACTTCTCCGCGAACACGCGCGCCGCGAAAGAAAGTCCCTCGGACAGCTCGCGGATGAGTATGTGGACTTGCATTTTCCTTCGAACGAGGTGCCGCTGGAATGATTGTTCAGCATGCCACACGCTTGCACGCGGACGCAAGGGACGGCTTGCGGTCCTCGCAGGCTGCGGTTCGCGCCTCTATCGCCCTTGCGTTCGCGATCGCGTGCTGGCAATTCGCTTCCTATCATCTAGCGGCCCCCTGAGCGCAAAGGAGAGAAAGCGATGGGAAACTACAATCGCATTATCCTCGCAGGCAACCTCGTCCGCGATCCGGATATCCGGTACGTGCAAAGCGGATCGCCTGTTACGAACTTCACGATCGCCGTCAATCGTAGAACAAACCAAAGCGATGCCGTCGATTACATTGACATCGTGGCGTGGGACAAGCTCGCCGAGACGAGCAACACGTACCTGAAGAAAGGCATGCCTGTCCTCGTCGAAGGCCGCTTGTCGATTCGTCCCTACGAATCGAAGAGTGGCGAAAAGCACAATGGTGCGGAAGTCGTCATCTCGTTCATGCAAATGCTGAATCGCGCCCCGGGCGATGGCGCCGTCAGCCTACACCAGCGCCGAAGAGCAAGACGTATCTGAACTCAGGTCCTGACCTTCGCCGCCTCCGCGCAAAGCCAGAAGGTGCCGCATCGGCTCCGCTAAAATGAGGTTTCCTGCCTCGCCAGCGGGCCAATCTGCGCTTCGCATAATCTCTTAAGACACAATCCCGATGCGGGCCATGAGACAGTCATGTGATGTTAATTCACAGTATCGAGCATCTGCTCCATAACGACCACGCCTTCGCGGCCTGGAACGGCTTCCTATACGATCGTGTTGTGAACGTGAAGCTCGAGAGCGTGCGGATCGGCGATCTTCCTAACGATCTCGGTCTTCCAAAAACGATGTCTCCGATCGAACGCCAGCAGAAGACCGTGGAGGCCATTACCATCGCGAACGTGTTGGTGGCGTGCGGTTACGACGGTTCCAATATTCACTTGAGGGAACGTCCGGACTCCGAGGTAACGCTTCCGAATGACCACGTAGTGAGTATCGAGCACACCATAGGACAGCCTGGTTGCCAGCGTGATTCAGCGAGCCTCGTGCAATACTGGACGCTCGATGCCATCGCAAAGGATCCTTCGATTCAACAGGCGCTAGGTAATCTGACGATTATCCTCACAATCCATCACACCGCGACGCATGTTGGACCGATCGCGGCGTTGACGGAGGACTGTCCCGGTGATCATGTCGGCAAGTCGGAGGCTCAGAACATGAAGCGCGAGATTTTGAAATTGATAGCGAACGGGTATTTCGACAGCTTGCCGCACAGTCAGACGATCGCCATTGCGGCGTCGGTCGGAAAAACGCTCGCTAAGTATCACGCGACCGTCATGGTCGGTGAACGCGTTCGCCCGGACCAGATTCCGCTACAGGTGTCGTCCTCGCGCTTCATGCCCGGTCGTACCAGTTTGTCGTATGTTATGCGGGATAGACTCGCCCAAAAGGCTACGGATGTTCAGGAGTATCCGGATAAGACGGATTGGCTCGTTATTGACATTAAACAGACCGGTGGCGGCGAGTTCGTCTACGATTTGGCGGAGAATCCGGTGGACGACATCGGTCCGTTCTCCAGGGTCGCGCTCATCGTGTGGCGCAACTGGCAGCCGTTCGTTGCGACGTGGACGATCAAGGACGGGAAGGTCGTCGCCGATATTCCGAATCTGCCCGATGAGGACCACGGACACGACGAGCAGCACGATTGGTTTGAAGAATGGGCACGTAGCGTGGATACCGCGCTCGATCGGAACCGTACCGCGAGCATGCTGCGCGGCGAGAACCCGATGCGCGTGCCGCATCCGTTTATGGCTCCGGGAACGGCTCAGTGGTATCAGTACTGGATGGGTCCTTATCCGTGGGTGACCTGCGAGACGATTAGCGGCCGTAGGGACGTTGTCGCCGTTTCGTTCTGGACGAATGGCGACTGGGAACACCGCCGGCGCTTTGAGCAGCGGACCGATGATGTTGCCGGATTCGCCGAGACTGTCTGGGATTTTCTGAAGCCTACCCGGGAGATCGCTTCTTAGGAACCCGCGCCCGGTATGCGGACAACCGCTACGAGCAAATGCCGGTGAGCGACAGCACGCTGGGTTATGCCGTTCCGGCGAAGCCGAGACGTTCGTAGACCCCTAGTCGCCCGTATGCAGCGCGATCTACTTCGACGATGGACTGGGGCGGTGCGTTGAGTACGCCGATCGCCTTCACTCCTTCAAAGGCGCTGGCGCGTCGAAGTGACCCACGAGCAGAAAATCAATAACTTTCAGCGGTGTTTCCTTTTCTGCCAGGATCGCGCGAAGTTCGTCATCGGGATAGACGGAACGCTTCGCGGTCATCCTGAACAGCTCATCGATATCGCAGGTCTGCTCAACGTCCACGACAACGCCGACGCTTGCCATTGTCTGGGAGTATAAATATTCCGGATCCTTGGACATGTAGAAGAGTAGAACGTCTCCCGGCGACACCTTCCTGATTGTCGAACGACAGAGATACACTTTGCGTATCGTGTTGCCGGGTGCCCGCGTTGCGTCCGTAACACCGAACAAGGTTGGGCGCACCATTTCGGCCTTTTCTGGAAACAGTAGGCGGTGATAAGCTGGTCTAATCGGGACGCAGAGAATTCGTACACGCGCGTCGTCGACGAATCTTGGATAGTGCTCGCGGTCAAGTGCCAGCGGCGAACCAAGGTCAGCTACCGGCCCCGATCCCATAGCTTTCTCGTACTGTAGTTCTTCGCCGAGGCTTGCGTTGCCTAAGGTTCGGCGAAAGCCAAACTCCTCAAGTAGCGATATTAGCGTGACGTGATGCGGATAGACTGTCACGTACGCGACTTGGTATCGGTTACGTTGCGCGAACCATAGAACTTGTTTGAGCAGTGGCTCGCCGAATTTCTCTCCAAGATAACGATCCGAAACCGTGAATGTGCAAATCTTCAGTATTCGGTCGCCGGCGAACGTGGCGGTCGTATCGCCGCGCTCTTCATTCTTCCAGATCAGAAGGCCGGCTGTCTCCCCTCCGACTGCGAGCCGCCAGCACTTGCGGTGCGTCGCGACGCACTTGTCTCTAAACCAAGCGTCGAATGGCGGGTAGTCTGCGCGCAGGGTGTCAAAGATCGGGTCGTCCGACGAAATCTCATAGCAATAGCGTTCCTCGATATACGGGAGAACGACGTTCTTGGGCTCGTAGGCCTGGCGCAGCCATTCGACGGCCTCCTCGACTGTGAACACCCGTCCGCCTAGTCCGTGCCCTGTTGCTCGCTTCTGCAGGCCGGCGTCTTGCGTCACAAGAAACGCGACGACGCGCTGTTCGAGGGCGAATAGCAGCGTACAGTCTATCAGGTCATTGTGCTTGACGATGGCGCCGAATCGTCGCTCGAGTTCGGACTGGCTAGGAGTTGGTACGCCCCGCAGCACCTCAAACTTTTCGATTTTTGATTCCGTGATCTTCCGCCGCGTGATGTTTTTGTCGCGTGCTACGTCCTGCAGGGACGCCTCGTGTACGAAGATGCGTACGCTGTGCGCGGAGCATAACTGGCTGAACCGCGCGAAGGCTTCCGCCACCGGTTTGTCGTCCTCAAGGCCGATGATGATATTCGTGTCGGCGCAGAACGATGGTTTGTGCGTGGCTTCAGGCACTCCGTATCAAAGAATGATATTCGTGCGGCACATATCGGAACGACTGCGGTGCAACGAAGCCGAACCGCTCGCGCAGAACCGCGATCGGCACGCCGTCCGTTAGGCGCGTCGGCTCATCGAGTACGATGACGTAGCCTTCCTGTGTTCCCTCGAAATAGGAATCGAAGTCTGCCTTGTCGATGCCGGCCGCGTTACGGTACTCTCGCCAGATGTCGCTAACGCGCAAGCGACGCAGTCGCGAATACGGGCATAGCCGACTAACTCGCGCACCGGCGACGTCGAGTAGATGAACGCCAGCGCCCCGACAACCTCCGAGTTGGTGAATCGCCGACGCAGCTCGACGGTCTTGCTACCTTCGAGAATTTTGTCAGCGTAGTTAGGCTTGATGCTAAAGAGTACGTCTTGATTTGCGAAGTCGAACACCAGTTGCACTCCGTTTGGCGGAAAAGGCCGGATGGGTTGCTCGTCCGTGCTCGCTGCCATATCGTCAGCGAGCCCGTTTGGCCTTACGCCGTAATGCCTGAGCGAGGGCAGCGGGGTCGGCCTGTTCGATTAGGATTTCGACGATGGATTTCTCTGTGGCCGGAACCGAGCGGACGTACTTGAGGTCGTTCTTGAGGTCCGCGAGCCGCTTTTTGGCGGCGCGGGAGATGTCAAAAGTGGCCTTTACCACATCGTCCTGGTTTGCTGGCATCCTGGGATATAGTTTAACCGGTTTCCTGGGTTTTTGGAATCCCCCGGGGGCGTGCCGACTTCGGCCTGCCCGGGGGATTTGCTCGACTCGCAAGCCAAACGTCCGATACATGGCGACGTTCATTCCCTACGGGCCGTTTGAACTGCCGGTAAAGAAACTCAAGAACGGTCGGCGCATCGTCAGGGACGTTATCGAGGCGTTCTTCGAGATCAACGGTTGCGGAGACGACGTTGGTGTTTACGTATTCACGTTGGCAACGGCGCGGGGAGTCTGAATACCCATACTATGTCGGCCACACGATACGCGGCTTTTCGTCCGAATGCTTTCAGCCTCACAAAATCGAGAAGTATAACGAGATTCTCGCGGAACACCACGGACGACCGAAAATGTACTTCCTCGTGCTTGACACCAAGTACAATGCCCGCGCAATCAAGGCGCTCGAAGTCACCATGATCGGGCTGGGCATGGAGCCAACCCTGACATCGCAACGTCATGCACACACGGAAGGACGAGATCGATGTCATGGGATGTTCTCGGCGCCGTAAGAGAGAAGGGAGCGCGACTCAAGGCCGCGCGGTTTTTTCGGAAAGCCATGGACTAGCCGACTAAACATTAGGCGCGCTGACCTGCGTGCTTCGGTTAGAGGACCGGGATAATGCACTACCTTTCACGCCCGAGCCTCTCGCCGTTGAGGATGGGTTCCTAGCCACGCCCGTCGATGCGCGCAAGGACCGGCTTCCGGTCCTCACTGCGTTCCGGTCCACGCCTCTCCGCTTCGCTCCGTCCTTGCGCGCCTCGCCGGTCGCGGCTTAGCCGGACCCATCAACGGCGAGCGCCTCGAGCGCGAAAGGAGAATCGAAGATGTCTCAACTGTTTACGATCAAAGACGAACGCACCGTGTACTGCCGCGCAGCGATGAAAGCCAACGGCGGCGAGTGGAATCCGGTCACTTCCGAATGGATGTTTCACGATGCGAGCGATCACGCAAACGCCGCAGCTGAACTATACCGCGTCACGCGCCCAACGATCGCGATGCGCGAGGCTCTGCAAACGATGGTGACGGATGGCACCGGCGCACTCGCATGGGGTTTCGATCCAGCCGAGAAGCCGCTGGCGATCGACGACCTCGATCGCGCCGAAGCGTCCAAGCTTCTCGCAGCGGGCTATGCCGTGCGCCGCGTTCTCGGCGTGCATCCGCTCGACGACGTTGAGCAACCCGATCAGGAGCCTGCGGCGTTCGACGCGTCCGAGTTCGAGGCGCGCGCGCAAGCCCGCCGGGGTCGTCGGCGCAACGCCGCATAGCAGCAGCTACGCGCATCACCTTTAACGAGAGCTCGCCACACCGGCGGGCTCTCCGCTTTTGTTCGCCCAGATCGGAGATGCCCGATGATCACAACGTTTGCAGATGTCCTAAGCGACGCTGCCGAGTCGCATAGCAGACTCACGACGCGATCGCTGCGAGACGACGAGGTCCGTGCGATCGCCGACGCCACCTATCGCGACGACAATCCGCTGCGTTTCGAATGCGTACGGCAAGCCGTGCTCATGTTCGAGCGGGCCGGCTACACAATTCATCGTGGAGCGCAAATCAGCGCTCTCGCCATTGCGCCGCAGCCGATCGCCGTCGGCGGACTCGTCGTCAATCCGATGCAGCGCACGGCTCACTACCAGGGACGAGAGCTCGACCTGAAACCGCGCGAGTTCGGTCTGCTCGAAGTCCTCGCGCGGCATCCCGGCCAGGTGTTCTCACGCGTGCATCTGCTCGACCTCGTGTGGCCGCGCGAGTTCGAAGGCGACGAACGGACCGTCGACGTCCACGTCGCGCGTATCCGTCGCCTGCTCGACGAGCCGCCTTCGCCGCGGCTCATCATCACCGTTCACGGAGTCGGCTACAAGCTGGCCGCGCCCCGTGCAAACCGCGCCGCGTAAAAAGCGACGCTAAGCACATCGGCACTGCGGCGCTCTGCAACCTGCGCCGCGGTGCTTTTCATATCCTCATCACCGCAACAGGAGAAAGAGATGCCTAGAAACCGCAAGCCAAGCTCGAACGGAAAGCACAAACCAGGTTCGAACGGAACCGCGCTAGCAACAGTCGAGGCGCCGGCCCTTCCGACGATTTCGCGTTCGGAGGCAAACCGCAAGCTCAAGGAGCGTGCGCAAGAGCTCTACCACGACGCACGCGCGCAGCGCGAGGAACGCATCCGTCAGTTTGAGACGGAGTACGGCCGCGCCGACCGGATCGACCACACGCTGCTGCGCGATCTGCAGCACATGCAGAGCCGTTTCGCCGCGATCGCCGCACGCCAGTTCAAGTACGGCACCGAAAGCGAACCGAAGGTCTCGAAGTTCACGAAACAGCTCGGCGACATCATCGGCGAACTCAGCTCGCATCTCGCCACCGAGCGCGCACTGGAGCTGTTCGCGCCGGTCGAGGAGCGCGACTACGTCGGCATGGGCGGCACGATCGGGCGCAAGGGTCTCGACGAATCGGTCCTCACCGGCTACAACGTAATCGACGATCCGCTCGGCCCCAAGAACGTGACGCCGAGCCGCATCGACGAGGGAGAAGATGAGATCTGCCTCCACGACGAGGTCGAGCCGTACGAGGACGACCCCGCTCGCGCCGCCTGCGTCGAGTGCGGCGAAGAGTTCGAAGTCGCGGCTGCTGGTAGCGCCGAGGGCAAGTAATGGAAGAGCATGCGGTCCCGGTTAGCGGCCGGGACCGCGTCCCTGGGCTCACGCCGGCATTCATCCATGCCGCGTATGAGCTTGCGATCCGCCGAGCTGCGCGGGATGCTCACCGCAGCGAATGCCGCGTCGATGCACTCGAATGCAGCATCTGCCGCGCGCATGCGGCTCGCATCGCCGAAGCGAAAGCGCTGCTCAGGCGCGATCCGCTCTCGTGAATCCGTATGCCGGGCTTCGCGCGCCGCGTTTTACGGAGCGACTTTGTCGAGTGCTTGTGGCGGTTCGGCCTTGCCCAGGACTTGCGCGAGCCCATCTCCCGAAAGTTAACATCGTTGATCGCCCGGCGAACGATTTCTGGAAATCTCGTATTACGGCTACTACGGGATCGCGCCGTACTGGGGGCAACGGATACCTCTATCCGAACTTCGGAGTGTGGCCGTTAGTCGTCTGATTGGAAACGGTTCGTACCAAAAGCTGAACGTTACTGACGCAACGATCGCCGCAAACGGGCCGCTTTCGGCCGAACCTTCAGCCGGATGGACCAAGCCGTGCGGGCCGCTTGGCGTAGCCTCCCAGCCCAGCACGCGGGCGATCAGTTCGCTTCGGTTGCCGCTTGCAGTTTTTTCAAGCATGCTTTTGATATGATCTTGAACAGTTGACGAAGTGATGTAGAGGTGCTTGGCGATTTGGTC
>CAWCHT010000002.1:0-2176540 GCA_963795465.1 Vulcanimicrobiota bacterium | reverse complement strand
GTCCAACGGATCGATCGTGCATTGGCCGCCGCCGCGAACAACCTTGACGAAGAGCTCGCCAGGCTCTGGAGATGCTTTGCATACTCTCCCTGATTCTGCCGGTGACGCTGTAAGGGCGCTGCCCATTCTCTTGACAGTGCGAGAGACATGCAAGTTGCTTGGCTACCACAAAACGAAAGTGTACGATCTGATGAAGCGCGGCTTGCTTCCTTACGTGTCGAGACGAAGACCGGCCATCGCCGTATCGAGTACCGCGCAGTCCAGCAGCTTGTGAAAAGACTCCGCAGCGGTCGTCTTGAACGGAAGAGCTTCATAATGGGGAAGCGCGCGGACGGCGAGGGCAGTATCTGCCGGCGCAACAACGGCACGTTTGAGGCGAAGCTTACACTCAAGGCTCCGGACGGATCGGTTGTTCGCAAATCCTTCTACGGAAAGACACGGAACGCTGTCGCCGACTTGATGCGTGAGTACCGCGATCAGCATGGCACGACGCTTCAATCGAAGAGCGACATGACGCTCGCGGCGTACCTGACCGCCTGGCTCGACGCGCTTGTCATTCGGCCGAACACCTACAACTCCGCAAACATCTCATTATCAAGCACATCGTTCCGCACATTGGCGCGCGATCGCTCGTCGAGTTCACATCGGATGACATTCGGTTTCTGGTTCGCCGTTGGAAAGATGACGCTGTTGGCGCGACCACGCAGCGAACGGCGCTTGTTACGCTATCAAGTGCGTTGAATGTGGCGCTTCGCGAGGAGAAGATCGGCCGCAATCCTGCAGCACGGTCCCGACTCCGAAGCCGAAGCGGCCGGAGGTGGTCGTGCTCGACGGCCAGAAGGTGATGCAACTGCTCGGCGCCGCTCGCGACATGCAGGAGCGCGCGCTCTTTGCGCTCGCGATCACCACGGGGATGCGGCAGGGCGAGATCTTCGCGTTGTTGTGGGCCGACTTGGACTTCGACGCGGGAACGGTCTCCGTCCGCGCGACGCTCACCGAAGACCTCGACGGCAAGCTCGTGCGTTCCGAACCCAAGACCACGAAGTCACGGCGCGTGATCTATCTTCCGGCGCTGGCCCTCAACGCGCTCCGTGCGCACCAGGCGGAACGCCAGGCCGATCAGGGCTTCGTGTTCACGTCGGCCGACGGCGGGCCGTTGCGCAAGAGCAATTTTATCCGGCGTGTGTTCAAACCGCTGCTGAAGCAAGCGGAGTGCCCGGACGTCACGTTCCACAGCCTGCGCCACACCGCGAACTCGCTGCTCATCGAGGCGGGCGAAGACCCGCTCGCGATCGCCGGCAGTTTGGGGCACGCGGACACGCGGATGATGTTCGAGAGATACGGCCATCTCTTCAACCATACCGGGCGCCGCGTTGCGCAGACGGCGGACCAAATCTTTGCGGCCCTCGAACCCAGTTGTCGTACGATTGTCGTAAATGCGGCCGATCGCTTCGGTCAGCCGCGTCAAAGAAAAACCCGCAAACCCTTACGGGATGCGGGTTTTGACGTGGTGGAGATGAGGAGACTCGAACTCCTGACCCCTTACATGCGAAGCAAGTGCTCTACCAGCTCAGCTACATCCCCACGCCACGCGGCAACGCGGCTCATTATACGAAACAGGCGATTCAGCCTCCAGCAGAATTTGCAATCTGAGAATGATTCTGGAAATGGTTCGCAAATTGTACTGGCGTGCGAGCCGAGTATATAACCAAGCCTAGGGAGCGCATTTCCGCAATCCTCCAGCGTGAGCGGCGATACCTCAGCGCCGCTGAGGTCCATTCGCTTCTGAGGAAAGCGCGATACAAGGTCGCGCTGTCGACGGTGTATCGTACGCTTGATCTGCTTGAAACCAAGGGTGAGGCTAGCTCGCGCGTCGATGAGCATGGGGAAGCTACCTACGTTCGTTGCGCTCCCACGCATCATCATCATGCGATTTGCCGTAAATGCGGGCGCGTGGATGAGGTCGCGTGTGAGGCGATGGAGCGCTTCGCAGAGGACCTGCGAGCGCATCACGGTTTCCGTCTCGATGACCACGAGATGGAGTTTTTCGGACGTTGCGCGTCGTGCGCGTAAGTGTGCTGGCTGTGGTTGCGTGCTTTTTGCTGGGGGGGTGTCAGGCCTCGACGAGCTCGGCCGTGCTTCGACAGGCTCAGCATGACAAGGCGGGGGCCGTGCTTCGACAGGCTCAGCATGACAAAAGTGGGGCCGTGCTTCGACAGGCTCAGCATGGCAAGGGTACGGCCGTGCTTCGACAGGGTCAGCATGACAAAGGCGGTGGCGTTGTGTCGGTCGTTACTACCTTTTCAACGTTAAATTCGCTTGTTGAAGGCGTCGGTGGGCGCTACGTTTCCGTGCAGAATTTGGTGCCGGTCGGCGCGTCGCCGGAAGATTATCAGCCCGCTCCGCAAGACATCGCCACGCTGAGTAAAGCGCAACTCGTCGTGCAGAACGGGTTAGGCATCGAGGCATGGCTGCAGCAAACGATTCAAAACTCCGGCAACCGCAACATGCGCATCGTCGTGCTTTCCGACGCGCTGCCGCACATCGACCACAATCCGCATCTCTGGATGGACCCCGTGCTCGCCACCGCGTACGTCGGGAGAATCCGCGATACCCTAGATTCGATCGATCCGGCGCACAAGGCCGAATTTACCTCTAACGCGCGCGCCTATGATGCGCGCTTAGCGGCGCTGCAAACCTTCATCACCAAGCGCATCGATACGATACCGCCGAACCGCCGGGCGATGATCATCTTTCACAACGCTTTCGATTACTATAACCGCCGGTTCGGCATTCGCACGGTGGGCGTGATCGAACTGTCTCCGGGACAGGACCCGAATCCGCAGTACATCGCGCATCTCGTGGATTTGGCACGCCGGTACAATGTGCGCGCCGTCTTTTCCGAGCCCGAATACAGTCCGAAGCTGGCGCAGACGCTGGCAAAAAGCGCCGGCATCCACGTCGTTACCGATTTGTACGACGATTCCATCGGTAACGACCCGCGCGTTCACGACTACATCAGCATGCTCACGTATGACACCAACGTCATCGTTCAGGCGCTGAAGTGACCGATGCGGTCGCGGTGCGCGATCTCGTCGTTCGCTACGAACGCGTTTTGGCGCTGGACGGCGCGAGCTTCGCCGTGGGTTTCGGCGAGGCGCTCGGAATCGTCGGCCCGAACGGTTCGGGCAAATCGACGCTGCTGAAAACGATTGCCGGCTTGCTGCTGCCGACCGCCGGCGACGTGCAAGTCCTTGGAAAAGCGCCGCGGTCCCTTCCGGCCGGCACGATCGCGTACGTGCCGCAAATCGAAGCCGTCGACTGGAGCTTTCCCGCAACGGTGTACGACGTCGTCGCGATGGGGCGGTTTCCACGACTCGGCATGTTCGGCCGTTTCAACTACGCCGATCGCAAGGCGGTGATGCGGGCGTTGGATTTTGTGAAGATGCAGCCGCTCGCGCACCGGCATATCTCCGCGCTTTCGGGAGGCCAGCAGCAGCGCGTCTTCGTTGCACGCGCCATTGCGCAGCAGCCCAAACTCTTACTGCTGGACGAGCCGACGACCGGCGTCGATGCGAGCACCGAAGAGTCGCTGCGCGAAATCGTGCGCGACTTGGTGGCGGACGCCATGCCCGTCGTTATGGCGACGCACGATTTGGATCGCGCGCCGGAGTGGTTCGACCGTTTGATGGTGCTGGATCGTCGCGTACTGGCGATCGGCACGCCGCGCGATGTGCTGGCTTCGGGCGCCTATGCCGCGATTCGCGAGCACACGCACACGCATGGCCACATGCGCGTCGACTGATGGAGCACCTGAGCGAACCGTTCCGGTACGCGTTCATGCAGCGCGCGTTCGTCAGCGCGCTGCTCGTCGGGACGCTGTGTTCGGCGATGGGCACGTATGTCGTGCTGCGCCGCCTCTCGTTTATCGGCGACGGCATCGCTCATGCGTCGTTTGCGGGCATCGTCATCGCGTATTTGCGCGGGATCGACTTTTACGTGGGCGCCGGGGCCGTCGCGGTCGTTACCGCGTTGGGCATTGGCTTCGTGCACCGGCGTGGCCGCGTCGCGCTCGATACCGCTATAGGCGTGCTCTTCACCGGAGCTTTTGCGTTCGGCATTTTCATCATGAGTCGCCAGCGTTCGTATTCCATCGACTTGCAGAGCTTTCTCTTCGGCGACATTCTCTCGGTGAGCCCGCGCGACTTGTGGATGATCGTCGCGCTCGGGCTTTTGGTCATCGTCGTCACCGCGCTGATGTACCGTTCGCTGCTTTACACCTCGTTCGATCCGGTCGTCGCTCAGGCCAGCGGCATCAATGCGCCGGCAGTCGAGTACGCGCTGCTGGTCTTGCTTGCGCTGACCATAATAATTTCGCTGCAGGCGGTGGGCATTGTGCTGGTTGCGGCATTGCTGGTCACGCCCGCGGCGGCCGCATATCAACTCACGAGCCGATTTTCGACGATGATGGCGCTGTCGGCAGTTTTCGGTGCATTGTGCGCGGTCGGCGGCTTGTACCTCTCGTATTATCTGGCGAGCTCGAGCGGCGCGACGATCGTTCTGGTAGCCACCGTCCTTTTCTTCGCCGCGATTGCGGTCAAATACACGCGCGCCGCTATTGCGCAGCGAGTGTAAACGCGGCGAAAGTCGATTTTCCGCCAAGCCGCAGCTCCAGCCAAAGCCGGTAGATCCCGGCGGGCAATGCCGGCAGCGTCAGCTGCGGCCGATCGTATTCGCCGGGATACAGTAACCCGCCGGAGTGCCCTTCGTAAACGCTGATGTACTGCAACGTGCTCGTATTGACTATTGCGGCAACCGTTTGAAACGTCTGCCCTTTGCGCGGGGTAACGATGCGCGAGCCGTGCCGTACTGATACGGTAAGCGTTACCGGCGTACGAGCGACAAGCCGTGCACTAGAAAGCGAAACGGTGTACGGCCCGACGCGCTGGGTTGCCGAAGGGCGCTGCAGCGTGGTATCGAGGTGATGCGGCGGCGAACCGCTCTGCAGCGTAAAACGAAACGCCTGCTCGTCGGTACCTGCCGGAAAGGAATCGACGAACGCATAGTATCGATGATCGCGATCCGGCATAAACGCCACGGAAAAATGACCGTTGCCGAGCACGCGCGGATGGACGTGCAGCATTTTTTTGAAATCGTCGCGCACGACGAACACGTGAATCAGCGCACCGGCAACCGAAACATAGGCAGTCACCGGCGTTCCGTTCGGATGCACTTGCACCAGGTCGACCTCGTCGTTGCCGATGCGGCGCATGCGCGCCGCGATCTGCTGCTTACCGGCGAAGAGCGCAAACACGCCGTTCTGCTCGCGTACCGGCGAAGCAACGGTGCTCGCTGCGAGCAGCGCCAGAGCGCAGGTTAGGACGGCGTACGCACGACTCGCCATGTTTCCTCGCCCGTTTTCTGCAGAAAGCCGCCTTGCGTCAGCGCTTCCAGCGCTTCCGACATCGCAGCGCGTTCGTTTTTATTCGGCATTCCCGCCCAGCGCATCGCCGCATCACCCAATTGCACGTCTTCTCCGGTGCGCAGCAATTCGGCCAAGAACTCCCGCGATAGTTTGACGCGTTCCAGGCGTCGCGCTACCGGCTGCAACGCCGCCTCAAATTCATTTGGCTGCGCCTGCAGCTCTGGTTGCGGTGAAGGCGCCGGCTGCGGCTGCGGCGCCGGCGTTGGAATCGGCGCGCGGTTCTCAGGCGGATTGGCGACGCGCGAGGCAAGCGCGCGATCGGAAGCGCGCGGAAACCATTCGCCAAGCGCCGCAAAAAAGGTATGCATCGGCACGGCGTTCACCACCGCGGGACGCGTTTCGATCGCGCGTACGATACTCCCCGCAACTCGCGGCGCCTCGACCGACGCCCATCTCGGACCGTACGGCGGAATGCCCGCAGTTTGCGCAAATTCCGTTCGCACGGATCCCGGATCGACGTACGTTACCGCGATTCCGCTTCCGTGCAGCTCGCGGCGCAGCTGCGTTGCGGCCGCGCGCACCGCCGCTTTTGCCGCGCAATATGCGCCGTAAAATGGTGCGGGTACGCGCGCCAAACCTGAACCCACGAACATGAGTTGACCATGGCTTTCGCGCAGCATCGGCAGCGCGGCACGCGCGATCCGCAGCGGTGCCGCGACATGCACCTCCCACTGCGCGTCGATCGCGCCGTCGTTTTGCTCGAGCAGCGCTCCGGCCGTAGCAAACCCCGCGTTGTTGATGACGACGTGCAGCGCGCCGAATCGAATCTGCGCGGCAGTGACGATGCGTGAAGGTGCATCGGCCTGCGTGACGTCGGCCGCAATCGACACGCACGTTCCGCCGTCGTTCGCGATCTCGTCCGCCACGCTTTGCGCATGCGTGGTGTTCTTGGAAACGGCCAGCACCGCGTACCCTTTGCGCGCGGCCTGGAGTGCAATCTCGCGCCCGATGCCGGAGCCCGCGCCGGTGACCGCTACGACTTTACGCGAGCGCATCGGATGCGGGCAACGTCTGCAAATACTGCTCGTATACGGACTGGTGGTAGGCTTCGTTCATGTTTCCGTACCAGTCGGCTTCGCGCGCTATCGGCGGCGGCAACGCAGCGACGCTGCGCGCTTCGGCGGCGAAACGCTTGAGCGTTTGCGCGACCGGCTTCCATTCGCCGTCGTTTCGAATGATGCCGAAATGCAGCTCGTGTTCGGCCTGATCGAACGGCGGCGTATCTTCGAGTTCCTTTGCGTAGTCGGCCCAATTCCACCAGAACGCGCCGATCGCGCCGCTGCGGTGCAGCCGATCGAGCACCTCGTAACAGTACCGTGCCATTTCGTCTTCGGTGAGGCACGCATACGGCGCCGCATTGGGCGGAAGATGCGCCTTGTCGGCCGGCGGCTCTCCGGGCAGCGGCTGCCGGTCGTACGGCGAAACGGTGTTTACCGGACACGTCGGGTTGCCGAATTCGTTGAAAAGCACCGGCTTTGCCGACATCGATTGCCACAACCGGCATAAGAACGGAACCACGTCGGGATCGGTGCGGCTGCGCGCAAATGCGCTATAAACCGAATATCCGTGCATCACCGCGCAGACGAATGGCTTGCAGAACGACGACGGACGGATGCCGCGATCGTCGGTCAAATCTTCGGCGTGGTTGCCTGCGCTCACCGCAACGCCGGAGAGTTCGAACAAATCGTCGGTGAGTCTGCGCCGACCACTGCGCGGCCTGCGCCGGTGAATCGGCGGAGCGCACGTTGCTGAATTCGTTTCCCAAGTCCCATAAGTACAGCGCTTCGTGTCCGCGGCAACGTTCCGCTATCGCGCGCACGTGCAGACGCGATGCTTGCAGCAGCTCTCCGGTATAAAAATTGCCGCATCCCCACGGGTACTGCTGCATTCCGCTTCCGAAGGTGCGAAATCTGCCGTGCGGCCGCTGCGGATCGAGCGCCCACCGCGGCAGATAATTCACCCCGCTCATATGGCCGGTGAAAAACGTCGGCATCGCGCGCAAACCGGAGTTTGCAACCGCATCGATGAACTGATCGAAGCGCTCGAGCATTGCGCGATTCATTTCATCGGCTTGCGGCTGAAAATCGTCCCACATGATGAAGAAGCGCACGACGTTCAAACCAAGCGAACGAATCCGCGCCATATCCTCGCGGATTTCGCCCAGGTCGAAGCGCTCCCACATGTACATCGCGCTGCGGCGGGGCCAATAGTTGATCCCAAGCAGAAAGGAGCTCATGGGCGTCTTGTTCCCGCCTCACAGGCTTGCCATGCTCGTTGCGTCGAAGCAGGCGCGCAATGGCTTCGGAACAACCGCTCGTCGGAATCATCATGGGCAGCGTCTCCGACATGGAAACGATGCGCGCGGCGCGGGATATGCTCGCGGCTCTGGGCATCCCGCACGAAATGCAGGTCGTGTCCGCGCATCGCACGCCCAAAGAGATGTTCGACTATGCCGAGCGGGCAGCGCAGCGCGGCATCAAAGTGATCATAGCCGGAGCCGGCGGCGCCGCGCACTTGCCCGGCATGACGGCCGCGCGAACATCGCTGCCGGTTATCGGCGTGCCGGTGCAGTCGCAGGCGCTCAGTGGGCTCGATTCGCTGCTGTCGATCGTACAAATGCCTCGCGGCGTTCCCGTTGCAACCGTTGCGATCGGCAACGCTGAAAACGCCGCCCTTCTCGCGGCCCGCATTCTGGCGTTGCACGATGCCGGAATCGCGCAGCGCCTGGAAAAGCATGCGCAGCGCATGCACGACGAAGTCGTTTCCACCAAAATATAGTGTGCTGCTCCGGAAGTCCCGTTACAAAATATCGTGCGCCTTTTTCCGCGCTTCTTCGTTGCTCCTCGGTTACAACGCTACGGCGTTGCGCCCTCCTCGCGCCTCGAATCGACAAAAAAATGCATCACGATCTTTTGCAACGAACTTCCGCAGCAGCACACTAGGACTTCGCTCTTGATCCAAACGATCGGAGTCATCGGCGGCGGACAACTCGGACGCATGCTGGTGCTCGATGCGAAACGCATGGGCTACGACGTCATTACGCTCGATCCGCAGCCGCGTTCGCCGTGCGGTCAAGTGGCCGACGAACAGATCGTCGCAGCCTACGACGACATGGATGCGGTCGACGACTTGGGACGCCGCACCGACATCGTCACGTACGAATTCGAAAACATAGCGATCGAGTCGATAGAGCGGCTGGAACGCAAGAACTTTGAAGTCGCGCCGGCAAGTTCCGTGCTGCGCGTGACCCAAAACCGGCTGCTGGAAAAGCGGCAGGCGAACGCGTGCGGCATTCCCGTTGCGCCGTTCGAGGCAATTTCGGCGGAATCGGATTTGCAGCGAGCCGCAGAGCGCGTCGGCTTTCCTGCGGTTTTGAAAACCGTGCGGGGCGGTTACGACGGAAAAGGGCAATGGCGAGCCGGCACGGTGGAAGAAGCTCGCGCTGCGTGGGAGCAGTCCGGCGGCGCGGAACTGATTTGCGAGCGGTTCGTTTCATTTACGAGCGAAGTCAGCGTCGTCTGTACGCGCGACGAAGCGGGCACGATCGTCGCGTATCCGCCGGCCGAAAACCATCACGACGACGGTATCCTTGCGCTTTCGATCGTGCCGGCGCGTGTGCCCGCCGAATGCGCGGTCACCGCAAAAACGTACGCACAGCGCATCGGTGAGGCGCTGCAGATCGTCGGCACGTTCTGCGTCGAATTTTTCGTGCTCGACGATGGCCGAGTGCTGCTCAACGAAATCGCACCCCGTCCCCACAACAGCGGACATTACACGATTGACGCGACGCAATGCTCGCAGTACGAGCAGCACGTGCGCGCGATCTGCGGCCTTCCGCTCTCGCCGCCGCAGTTGCTGCGCAGCGCCGTCATGGTGAATATTTTAGGCGAGGGAACCGGAAATTACCTCACCGGCGAATCCGAATTGCTGAGCGATCCGACGATCGTGCTGCACATGTACGGAAAACGGCATGCGGTCAACCGCCGCAAGATGGGACACTTTACGATGCTGGTCGACGGTCCGCCCTCGCAGGCGGACATCGAACGGGCGCAGCGCGCCCGCGAGTTGCTGCATTGGAGCGATGCGCCTCCTCGTCGTTGAAGACGACGCGCGATTGTGCGACGTGCTGCAGCGTGGCTTGAGTGAAGCGGGGCATATCGTCGACGTGGCGCGCGACGGCGATGACGGCGCGCAGTGGGCCGGCGAAGGCGGCTACGACGCCGTGGTTTTAGACGTCAATCTTCCCAAGCGCGATGGGTTGAGCGTGGTGCGGCTCCTGCGAGAGAAGCACGTTCGAACGCCGGTGCTTATTCTCACCTCGCGGGACACGCCGGACGACGTCATCGAAGGCTTGGATGCAGGCGCGGACGATTATCTTCGCAAGCCGTTCGTGTTCGGCGAGCTGGAAGCGCGGCTGCGCAGCATCGTGCGGCGCGACACCTCCGAATCGCTCGATGCGGAACTGCGCGTTGCGGATTTGATCTTCGATTTGCGGGCTCGCCGCGCGAGAAGAGCGCAGCGCGCTATCGAACTGACGGCGCGCGAATCCGCATTCCTGGAATATTTCATGCGCAATGCGGACCGCCTCATCACGCGAAGGATGATCGAAGATGCGTTGTTCGACCGCGAAAGCGAAACGACGTTGAACGTCGTCGACGTTTACGCGAGCCGGCTGCGCTCGAAATTAACCGCAGGCGGCGAGCCGCAGCTGCTGCATACGGTTCGCGGGGCGGGCTACCGCTTCGGCGCGCGATGACGCTGCGATCGCGACTGTCGGCGACGTATGCGGCGGTTCTGCTGATTGCGCTGCTGCTCTTTGCCGCCGCGGCGGTTGCGGCGATCGATCGAACGCTGCGCTCGACGCTCGATGCGCGTTTGAATACGAGCGCTCGCGCGGCGGCGTCGCTCAACGACGTACACGACGGCAAGATCGTCGACGACGAAGACGACCGCCGGCAATTTCTGACGCTCATCGGATCCGGCGACCAGGCGATCGTGCGCGATCTCGCGGGCAATGTGCATCTTTCGAGCGTGATAAAGCCACCCGCCGCCATCCTGCGCCTTCCACCGCGTGAAGCGCGGTACTATACGATAGGCGTCGGGCAAAATGCGGCGCGCGCCTACGTGCTGCCGGTGCAAGACGACGGCACCGTCGCCGGCAGCGTCGTCGTCTGGAGTTCGAGCGATCTCATCGCGCAAACCGATCGTGGGGCCGCAATTGCGTTTGTGGTCGCGGCTGCGATCATTGCGATCTTTGCGCTCATTGCAGGCGCAGCGGTGACGCAGCGCGCGCTGGAAGATGCTTTTGCGCGCCAACGCCGTTTTACCGCCGACGCGTCGCACGAACTGCGCGCTCCGCTGGCGGTCATTCGTGCGGAAGCGGATTTGGCGCTGAAAAAGCAGCGCGATGCGCCGGCGTATCGCGGCGCAATCGAAGCCATTGCCGCCGAGGCGGATCGCATGGAAGCGCTGATTGAAGATCTGCTCTCCGCCGCGCGCGCGGAAAGCGGCCGGTTCAATCGGCAGCCCGTCGCTATTGCGCCGATACTGCAGCGGATCGCGCAGCGGCTTGGGCCGGCAGCGGCCGCTAAAGGCGCGGCGATCGACGTGCTCGCCCAGGACCAGGTCGAAATCGTTGCCGATGCGGATGCGCTGGAACGAGCCGTGCTGGCAATCGCGCACAACGCCGTGAAATATGCGCCGGAACGCGGGCGCGTCGAACTGCAGACGCTTCGCGCCGGAAATGCCGCCGAGATTCGCGTGAGCGACGATGGTCCCGGATTCTCCAAGGACGCTTTAAATCACGCGCTGGAGCGGTTTTGGCGCGGCGATGCTCATCGCGCTCAAGGCGGCAGCGGGCTCGGCCTGGCAATCGCGCGGGCCAGTGTGCGGGCCCTCGGCGGCACGATGCGTCTGGAAAACAATCCCGGCGGAGGCGCCGCGGTTCGACTGCGGTTCGTCATGCGGCCTCGTTCACGTAGCCGTCATCATTAGCCCGTACCGTACGGCTGTGCGCATTTTGTTCCGTCGCCGCAGCGGGCGTTGAATCTCGCGCGAACCGGCCTGGCCCACCGAAAGACGATCGCGTTCGTCGTGGTGGTGCTCACCGGCTTAGGCGTGTGGGCGTACCTTACCACGCCCGCCGGCATTTTTCCGAACATGTCGTTTGCTCGCATCGACGTGGTCGCCGATGCGGGCAACCTGCCGCCGGATCAAGTCCGCATTGCGGTCGCAGCGCCGCTGCAGCGCGCGTTTTTGGGTTTGCCGTCCGTTACGAACGTTAAGGCAACCTCGGAACAGGGCAGCGCCGAACTGCTTGTTACGTTCGATCCGAAAACCGACGTGCGCTTCGATCTGCAGTACGTCAATCAGGCGATGGAGCAGACCCGCGCCGCGCTTCCCCCCGATACGAATTTGAGCGCCGTCGTCGTCAATCCGAACAGCGAACCGGTCGTTTCGTACGCACTTACCTCGGCAAATCTTTCGCAAACGTTGCTGCGCGAGTTGGCGCAGCAATCGCTGCTTCCGCAATTTTACGGAGTTCCGGGCCTCGCCCGTATGCTGCTGGTCGGCGGCCCGCAGCGCGAATACCACGTCACGCTGGATCCGGCGGCGCTCAGCGCGCACGGTTTGAGCACCGATCAAGTTGCCAAAGCGATCGCCGATGCGAACACGGTCAATGCGCTCGGCATCGCGCAGCAATACTATCAGCGCAATGTCGTCGTGCTGGATTCCGGCATCAAAAGCCCCGACGCGATCGCTCGCATCGTCGTTACGGGTGCCAACCAGGCACCGGTTCAAATTGGCGACCTCGGCACCGTAACGCTCGGCGTAGCGCCGCTGACGTCGCAGGTCAGCTACGATGCGCAGCACGCGGTTGCAATCAACTTCTTCGGATTGCCCGGCGCCGATGCGGTGAAGATGGCCGGCGCAATCAAAACGCGCATGAACGCCATCGCGCCGCGGTTGCCGGCAGGCGTTGCCGTTGCGCGCTACTGGGATCAGACCGATCTCGTCGTGGCGTCCCAAAAGAGCTTGCGCGACGCTATTCTAATCGGCGCAGCGCTCGCCGTTTTGGTGATCCTGTTGTTCCTGCGCGACTTTCGCGTTACGGCGGTGGCGGCGATCATCATCCCCATCGCCATGTCGATCGCGGTCTTCGTCATGAGCCGCCTCGGCCAAACGCTGAACTTGATGAGCGTCGGCGGCTTGGCGGTCGCGGTTGGCCTGATCATCGACGACGCCATCGTCGTGATCGAAAATATCGCTCGTAACATGCACCGCAATCCGGCGATGCCGCGCTCGCAGGTCATCATCGTATCGATGGGCGAGCTGGCATCGCCGATGGCGGCGTCAACGTTTACGACCGTGGTCGTCTTCGTGCCGTTGCTGCTGCTGACCGGCGTCAGCGGCTTTTTCTTTCGCGCGCTCGCCCTGACGCTCGGCTCGGCGCTCGTCGTTTCTTTGGGATTGGCGCTGTTCGTTACGCCGCTCATCGCATCGTGGCTGATTCGAGAAGATGCGCAAAGCAAGGAAGATACCGGACTCATCGCGCGCGCACTGGCGCACTACGAGCCGTTCTTGCGTTGGACGCTTGTCCGCCGGCCGCTGATTTACGGCGCCTCCGCCGCCGTGCTGATCGTTACCGTGGCGCTGCTTACGCGGCTGCCGAGTGATTTTTTGCCGCGCTTGGACGAGGGCCAATTCGAAGTCGCCTACTCGATGCCCGTGGGAACTACCCTGAGCGCAAGCGACGCTGCAGCGACGACCATGGAGCGCATCGCGCTGCGTGATCCCGCCGTTGCATCGGTGGGCCGCTTTACCGGCATCGATACGAACGGCTATTCACCGACACAAGTGCGCGCCGGAACGATCCGCGTTCGCCTAAAGCCCGCCGGCAGCAGGGCGCCGTACGAAGTCGTGAGCGATCGTTTGCGCGACGAATTTTCCGCTGCGGTCCCCGCCGCACAGCTTGATTTTCATCAAATCCTTGAAGACATGATCAACGACATGTCGGGCGCGCGGGCGCCGATCGAGATTACCTTGCGCGGCACCGATCAACAAACGCTGATTGATCTCGCCACTTCGCTGACGCAGCGAATGTCGAACGTACCGGGCTTAGCCGATGCGTTTTCGGGCGTCACGTACGACGACCCCACGCTTCGCGTTGCGCCGAGCGGCGCTCGTTTAGCGGCTTTGAACATCACCGCAAGCGATCTCGGAAGCGCGCTGCAGGCGGCCACCCAAGGCGACGTTGCGACCAGCGTCGCCGGCAATCTGAATCTGATTCCCGTGCGCGTTTCGCTGGCGAACAATCAGTCGAGCTTGGATTCGACGCTGCTCCCTACGTCCGCGGGCCTGGTTGCACTCGGCAGCCTGGCGCAGCCGCAAGCAAACCGGCTTTCGAGCGACATCACGGAGATCAACGGCGAGCGCGTCATGATCGTCACGGCCAACTACGCAGGCACGAGTCTTTCCGCAGTCATTGCCGGCGTGCGCCGCGTGCTTGCCTCGACGGCATTTCCGCCCGGCTACTCGGCTGCGATCGGCGGCGCGTACGAGGCGCAGCAGCAATCGTTCCGCGAGTTCGTCGAAGCGATCGCTATCGCCGTCGTGCTCGTGTATTTTCTCATGCTTGCGACGTTTCGATCGTTCCGCCTGCCGCTCGTGATTTTAACGGCAATTCCGCTTGCGCTCATCGGCGTCGCGCTCGGATTGTTCGTCACTCGAACGCCGTTCAACGTCTCCTCGTTCATGGGATTGCTGCTGCTCGTCGGATTGATCGTCAAGAATGGGATTTTGCTGATCGACGTCGCGAATCGCCGGCGTCTTGAAGGTGCCGGAGTCGAAGAAGCACTGGTTGCCGCCGGCCGCACGCGTCTGCGTCCCATCGTGATGACGACGTTTGCGGCAATCGGCGGTCTGTTGCCGCTTGCGTTCGGCATCGGTGCCGGCTCGGCAATGGAGCAGCCGCTGGCAATCGCCGTTATCGGCGGTCTTTCAACCGCGACCGCCTTTACGCTCATCGTCATCCCGGTGTTGTACGCCGGCATCACCGGAAAACGCCAAGTCGCATGATCGCAACGTTGCTGCTGGGCGCGCTCATTTCGGCGCCGCGCGAATTTGCAGGCTTGCCGCTCGGTGCGGCGCTGCAGAAGGCGGCCGCGATCTCGCCCGACGTTGCGCAAGCTCGCGCGCGCGTGACGGAGAATGAAGCGCTGCTGGCAGCGGCGCGCGGCATCGCGGCGCCGGCCCTCACTGCAAACTACGCGCTGGCGCCGCAAGGCGGGAACGCCGGCAATACGACTGCGCAACGCTTGACGACGCTCGGCGGACAAATCGTTCTCGGCGATTATTGGGCGTATGCGCCGCAGGTCCGTGAAGCGTACTACACTTTGCAGTCGGCGCAATTCGATCTGCTGGATGCTCAGCGCGCGGAACGCATAAAAGTCATCGGCCAGTACTACGACGCGCTGAAAGCCGTCGCAACGGTCGACTTACGGCAGCAAGATCGGCAGGGCGCGGGTTCGGATCTTCGCGCAGCGCAATTGCGGTACCGCGCCGGCGATGCTCCACGGCTTGACGTCGTTCGCGCGCAAGTTGCGCTGGCGAACGCGCAGGCGACGTTAGCTGCCGCGCGGGTCGACCTTGCAAATGCCCGGGATGCGCTCGCCGTAGAAACGGGACAAACCCAAGCGGCACTTGCAAACCTCACCGCTGCGCCGTCGCAATCCATTACGCCGTTGACGCCGCAAGCGGCCGTCGCGCGCGCGACGGCTCGACGCGCCGATCTGTTTTCCGCGCAGCAATCGGTGCAAGCCGAAGAAGCTGCGGTTCGGGTGGCCGAGCGCGGTGTTTTGCCGGCAGTAACGCTGAGTGCGGGGTATACTCGCGGCGTGGATTCCGGAGTGCTCGTGCACGGTCCGTCGGCGAACGTCAACGTCAGCCTGCCGATTTCGCATACATCGCGCGACCGCGCGCTCGCCGAACGCGCGCGTTTAGCGCAAGCGCAGTTCAAAGAAGACGCAATTCGACGGCAAATTACCGTCCAGGTGAGCGCTGCGGCCCGCACGTACGATGAAAGCGTGCAGGCGTTGCGTTCGGCTACGGCGGCGCGCGTCGCCGCGCAGCAAGAGTTGCGGGCGACCGAAATCGGTTATCGCAACGGCGCGAGTTCCAGCTTGGACATCGCCGACGCGCGACGAACCTATTTGCAAGCCGCGTTGACCGAATTGTCGGCACTCTACGCGAAGGCGCAGGCGGCCGCGACGCTCCAAGAGCAAATCGGACCATGATGCGCGGGTTCGCTGCGTTCCTCGGAGTGTGCGTCCTTGCGGGGTGCGGCGCGCATGAAGCCTCGAACTCGCAACGAGTAAAGCCGTCGGTCGCGGTTGCCACGGTTGGCTTTGGAACGTACGTCGAACGCGTGAGCGGCGTCGGCCGTACCGGCGCGCCGGCGGGCACGCAGACGAAACTCTCGTTCGCGGAACCGGGGATAGTGCAAACCATTGACGTTCACATCGGGCAGCGGGTTGCCGCCGGAGCGCCGCTCGCGCAGCTCGATACCAGCGGATTATCGCTGGCGGCAGCGCAAGCACAAGCGGATGCGCGCGCGGCGGCGGCAAACGCGCGACAAAGCGCGGTCGATCGCACGACGACGAAAATTGGGGTCGATGAAGCGGCGCTTCGCCGAGAACAAGCGCTGTATGCGGCGGGCGTCGCGGCGCTCAAAGACGTGCAAGCGGCAAACGCGCAGGCTCGCTCAGGATCGCGCGGACGCGGCGGGGGCGCGCGCGCAAATAAGCGGGGCCGGCGCGCAGGCGCAGAGCGCGCAGGATCGCGCGGCGCTCGCGCAGCGCGATTTGGCAAACGGCACGCTGCGCGCACCTTCCGACGGTGTCGTTTCCGCAATCTACAAACGCCCCGGAGAAGCCGTCGATACGACGACGCCCGTGATTGCGCTTGGGCCGGCGGCTTCAACCGACGTGACGCTGCAGCTGGCCGCTTCCGATGCGGCGCGCGTGCATGCGGGATATCCGGTAACGCTCTCCATACCGGGCACGCAATTGCGCAGCCGCGGCACGGTGAGCGGCGTCTCGCCCGCGCTCGATCCGGCGACGCAGTCGGCAACCGTGGTCGTGCGCGGCATTCCGAACGGCGCCCCGGCCGGCAGCGCGATTCAAGCCACCATCGACATCGGGACCGATCGCGGCATCGTGATTCCGCAAAGCGCGATCGTGCAAGATCCGCAGAGTGGAGAGACGCTGGTCTTCGTACAGCAGCGCGATCGGCAGGGGCAAATCAAGTTTGCCGAGCGCACGGTGCGCGTCGATCGCGAAGACGGCACGCGCGCGCTGATTGGTTCGGGACTTCGTGCCGGCGAAGTGATTGCGGCGCAAGGCGGCTTTGCGTTGCTCGCGCCGGCCGGCGGCGGAGACTGAACCGCGTTATTGTTGCTTGTACGTGAAGCCTTGAACGAAATCGCCTGCCGGCGATCCCCACACGGCCCAAAACCGTCCTGTCTTCGCATCGACGCCGATCGTGTGCATGTGCGTTCCGACGGGCAGTTGCGCCAGCATTTGCGGGGCGCGATCCGGTGCGATCGCGTACAGGACGATGCTGCTGTCCGCCGCGCATGCCAGGGTTTGGCGTTCTTGGTCCAGGCTGCACTGGTCGACGCGTTTGGGAATCGACGCGGTCGCCACGCGCTTTCCGTACGTGCTGTACACGCTGAGCACTCCGTTTTCTCCGGCAACGATCAGCTGGCGGTTTTGCTCGTCGAACTGCAGCGGGTGATTGTTCGTGACGTCGGGCGTGGGGATCGTACGCGTCACCGTCAGCGTCTTCGGATCGATCACCGCAATCTCGCTGTTGGTCGCGATGTTTTGATAGACTTCATGCGTTTTCGGGTCGATCGCAAGAAATTCCGGTTTGTGCCCGGGAAGAACGATGCTCGCGATCTGCTTGAATGCCCGCGCGTCGATCACGAACATATGCGTGCCGTCGTCTTCGTCGGCGTAGATGCGATGATACTGCGGATCGTAGGCAAGAGCATCGACGGGGCCGTTGACGTTGACTCGATGCACCTGCGTCATCGTTACCGGGTCGACTTCGGAAATCGCTCGGTCGGCGCCGTCGCCCGTATACACGTGGCCGCTTTCCGGATCCACCGCGACGCCGGCCATCGGACCGACCTTCACTTGCCCGAGCACTTTGCCGCTGTCGGCGTCGACGACGAGCAGCGAGTTGTTGCCGCCGTGAGCGGCATAGACGCGCCGACGAACGGCGTCCACGGTAACGTAGTCGAATCCGTGGGCGGCCGTCGTGGTGACGGACTGCGGCGGTACGAACGGCAAAAGCGGCACGGCAATTCCTTTCGGTAACGGGGAGAAGCCCTTAGTATCCTACCCGCGCGTGAATCGGAGATGAACGCTTCGGTGCCAAGCTGCCCTAGCCTGTCGAAATGTAATGACGCCGGTTTCGACGGAATTTCCGTATACGCCATCGGCCGGTCCCACCAATCGTGGTCGCGCCAACGCTGCTGCTGCGCGCTCGCAGGCGAAGGCAGCCGCTGTTCGACCGCCGCCGCGTATGCGTGCAAATAGCGGTCGATCATCCGTTCGACGGTGAATTCGGCTTCGACGCGCGCGCGGCAAGCGCGTCGATCGATCGACGCGAGCAGCGGCACTTTTGCAACGGCTGCATCGACCGAATCGCACACGAAGCCCGTCTGCCCGTCGACGACGATCTCGGGGATCGATCCCATATTCGCGCCCAGCACCGGCGTGCCGCATGCCATCGCTTCAACCATCGTCAACCCGAAGCGCTCGGGCCGCGTAGTCATGTGCACCAGCGCCAGCGCGTTGCCGAGCAACTCCGATCGCGCGCGTCGGCGCACCTCACCCAAAAACTGAATTTGCGTTCCGTCGATATGCGGCTCCACCATGGTCGCGAAGTACGCTTCATCTTGCGGAATCGCGGCGATCTTCAGCGGCATTCCGCTGCGGCGCGCGATCTCGATCGCCAAATGCGTCCCTTTTTCCGGGTGGAAACGCCCGAGAAACACCAGATATTTTCCCGGCTCGGCGTTGAACGGAAATTCGCTCGCATCGATGCCGTTGTACGTCGTCGCCAGATAGCGTAATCCGGGATCGCGATCGGCATTTGAAATCGAAACGTAAAAACTGCGGCGCGCGCACGCATAGTACGCGGCCAAAATCTGCGGGCTGGAGAATCCGTGCACGGTCGTCAGCATCGGCGGAGCCGTCGTCCCCAAAGCGTACGTCATCGGCTTCCAGTCGAAATTGTTATGGATGAGATCGAAGCGGCCGGCCTGCTCCATCAGCTTGCCGATATGCAGCGCGGTGAAGACGTTGGCATTGAGATCGGGATCTTCCGCGCAGCCCACCGGCACGACCGATTCGACCCGGCCCGAAAACTGCGAATTTCCGGTTGCAAAGAGCGTTACGTCGAGTCCGCGATGCCGCATGCCCTCGGCAATGTTGAACGCGATTTGTTCCCACGGTCCGTAACCGGGCGGCGGCGTAGGCCACGTGATCGGCGCTAAAACGGCAACCCGCAGACCGGTGAGATCGGCCGCGTTCAAACCGGCGAACCGGCTTTGAACACTGCAGACGGCCGGGAAAGCGTCGTTAAATCATCGTCGATGTCCGCATCGAGCAGCAGCAAATCTGCGGGCTGCCCAGGCTGCAGCATCCCGCGATGCAGACCGACGAGCTCGGCGGCGACCGCAGTCGCCGCGTTGAGCGCCTGCTGTGGCGTCATGCCGAGTAAATCACGCATCAGCAGCACTTCACCGGCGTAGTCTTCGTGCAGATTGAACGGCGTGCCGGCGTCCGATCCGCCGGCGATTTTTACGCCGTTTTCGAAGGCGCGGCGGATGTTCACGATCATGTGCTCGTTGACGTCGCGCGCTTTGCGCACCACGAAGTCGGGCTGGCCGCCGTGCTGCGCATGATCCAAAATGCAGCGTCGGCGCCATCAGCGTCGGCACAAGATATGCGTTGCGTTCTTTGAAGAGCGCGATCGCTTCGTCGTCCAGCATGTGGCCGTGTTCGATGGAATCGACGCCGCTGCGAAGCGCATCGCGAATTCCCTGCGTTCCGATCGCATGCGCGCCCACCGTCAGCCCGTGGCGATGCGCCTCGGTGCAGGCTGCGGTCATCTCTTCCGGCGTGAGCTGCGCAAGACCGGGAACGGCGCCTTTGGTGAGAACGCCGCCGGTCGCGATGAGTTTGATGCAGTCCGCACCGGCGAGCCGCTGCTCTCTGACGGCTTTGCGCGCATCCCATGGCCCGTCGACGGCGCGCCCAACCGGCCAGCCGTGGCCGCCGGTCATGCACAGCACGTTGCCGGCGGCGCGCATGCGCGGGCCGGGCAACCCGCCGCGATCGATCGCCTCGCGAAGTTCGATCGCGATGCGGTGCGAGCCGCCCAAATCGCGCACGGTCGTTACGCCGGCCATGAGTGATTTGCGAGCGTTTTCCGCAGCACGATAAACACGCTGCATCGGGTCGGTGCTTGCGATGACGCTCATCGGATCGGGCTCGCCGGACATCTCTACGTGCGCGTGCGCGTTGACCAGTCCGGGCGTAATGCAGGCCGCTTGCCGATCGCAATCCCCGGTTGCGTCGCGCAACTCGCGGACCAACTCGCCTTCGATGACGATATCCACGTTGCGGCGAGGCCGGGCGAGCGTGCCGTCATACAGCACGCCGGCCCGCAGAATCAGCACGCTGCCACCGCGCGCTCCATCGCCTGATACGCTTTGCTCGTCAATTCGTGATGGAGCACGCCGGAAATGAAGCGCGAAGCGGCGCGAACTTTCTGCAAGTCCACGCCGGTTTCGATCCCCATGCCGTGCAGCATATACAGCAGATCTTCCGTACCCAGATTCCCGGTTGCGCCCGGCGCGTACGGACAGCCGCCCAAACCGCCGCTGCTGGAATCGAAGATCTCGATGCCATGCTGCAGCGCGGCGTAGACGTTGGCCAGCGCCGTACCGCGCGTGTCGTGGAAATGGAACGCGATCTTGGTAACCGGAATATCGCGCAGCAACAGCGGCATGAGTTCGTCGACTTGGCTGGGCACGCCCACGCCGATCGTATCGCCGATCGAAATCTCGTCGCACCCCATTTCGATCAGCGTGCGAGCCACTTCGGCCACGTTCTCCGGCTCCACGCGATCGCCGAACGGCGAACCGAACGCGGTCGAAACGTAACCGCGAACCCAGATCGCATTTTCCTTGGCGTTGCGCACGACGTTGCGGAACACCTCAATCGATTGCGCGATGCTCATGTTGATGTTCCGCTTGGTGAAGGTTTCCGAAGCCTGCCGTAAAGACGGCGACGGCATCCGCGCCGGCGGCTTTCGCCCGTTCGAGCCCTTTGACGTTGGGCGTGAGCACGAGATATCTAGTCCCCGGGCGTTTGCGGATGCCGGTGAACACTTCTTGCGCGTCGGCGAGTTGCGGAACGGCCTTCGGACTGACGAACGAGGTTGCTTCGATGAGCGGCAAGCCGGATTCGGAAAGCAGATCGATGTACCGGATTTTATCCCCCGCCGCAATGACGGCGTGCTCGTTTTGCAGGCCGTCGCGGGCGCCCATCTCGCAGACCCGGACAAATCTCGGAAGGCTCATGCCCTCACCACCCTCATGCTATTTCTACCAGCGGAGCTCCGGCAGCGACGATGTCGCCGTCGCGGACGTGAATTTCGCGCACCGTGCCATCGTCCGGCGCTTCGATTCGGTGTTCCATCTTCATTGCTTCCAACACGATGAGCAGCTCGCGAGCGGCAACGCTCTGACCTTGGCTTACGGAAATTTTCGCGATCTTTCCCGGCATCGGCGAGACGATGCGCCCGCTGCTTGCGCCCTGTGGTCCGTGGCTGCCCGATTCCAAGCTCGGCGGCGCGGCGTATTCGATGCGATCGTTCCCCGGCGCAGCGCGGTCGATACGAACTTCGCCGTTGTAATCGCCCGAAATCACGTACACGTTCGGGTCTGCCGTTGCCGCGGCTTCAAGCGCGCAGACCTGCCCGTCGATTTGCAGACGGAGGGGCATGCCCACGCCGCCCAGGCGCCATGGAGCCGCACCGCCGCGCAGCAACTCCGCAGCGGCCGCAGCCAGCCGCTGCGGCGAGAGCTCGCTGCTTACGTGAAAGATCGATTCGTCCAAGCGCTCGGAGAGAAACGCCGTCGTCGTGTCTCCCTTGCGATAAGCATCGTCGCGCGCGATCCACGAAAGCAGCGGGATATTCGAGCGAATGCCGTCGATGCGAAAATGTTCCAGCGCCGTGGTCAAGCGATCGATCGCCATCGTGCGATCCTCGCCCCATACGATCAGTTTCGCGAGCATCGGATCGTAATACACCGACACGTCGCTGCCGCGTTCGACGCCCGCATCGACTCGAATGCCGGGACCCTCGGGGGGCTCCCATGCCGAAATCGTTCCGACGGACGGCAGCATGTGGTTCGCCGGATCTTCGGCGTAGATGCGCGTTTCGATGGACCATCCGCGCGGCCGGACGTCCTCTTGCGCGATCGTCAAGCGCTCTCCGCTTGCGATGCGCAATTGCCAGTGCACCAGATCGACGCCGTACGTCAGTTCGGTCACCGGATGCTCTACCTGAAGGCGCGTGTTCATTTCCAGAAAGTAATAGCGTCCGTCTTGGTCGAGCATGAACTCGCACGTTCCCGCGTTGACATAACCGGCGGATTGGGCCGCCCGCACCGCCGCTTGACCCATTTCGGCGCGCAATGCCGGTGACAGCGCAACGGAGGGTGCTTCCTCGACGATTTTCTGGTGGCGGCGCTGAATGGAACATTCGCGTTCGCCCAGATGAATGACCGTTCCGTGCGCGTCTGCGAGGACTTGAAACTCGATGTGCCGCGGACGCGCGAGATACCGTTCGAGCAGCACCGCATCGTCGCCGAACGCCGCCGCTGCTTCGCGTTTGGCGGCTTCGAGCGCTTCGTCGAACCCGTCAATCGATTCGACGACGCGCATGCCGCGCCCGCCGCCGCCGGCGCTCGCTTTTATCAGCAGCGGAAAGCCGATTTCCGCGGCATGGTTTCGAAGCGTCGCCCGTGCTTGATCGCCGCCGTCGTAGCCGGGAACGACCGGAACCGAAAACTCCCGAACGCGGCGTTTTGCTTCGATTTTGCTGCCCATCGCGGCCATCGATTCGGGCGAGGGGCCGACGAAGATCATGCCGGCATCGCGGATTGCTTGCGCGAATTGGGCGCGTTCGGAAAGAAACCCGTAGCCGGGATGAACGGCCTCGGCATGCATGGCTTTAGCCGCTTCAACGATCGCTTCGACGTTCAAATACGATTGCGACGCGGGCGCCGCGCCGACGCAGCGCGTTTCCTCCATGAATTCGACATGATATGCGCGCGCGTCGGCATCGGAGTAGATCCCGAGCGGTGCAATGCCCAGTTCTCGTGCTGCGCGCGCTACGCGAACCGCGATCTCGCCGCGGTTGGCGATCAGCAAGCGTGAAATCATGCGATCCACGCGGCTTTGCGGCGTTCCAAAAACGCGCGCAGTCCTTCTTGGCCTTCAGCCGTGGTGCGTTGCGCGGCGATGGCGTTTGCCGTTACGTCCTGCGATTCGTCGTACCCGCATTCGCGCACGCGCGCAATCATCGCTTTTGCCGCAGCGATCGCTTGCGGACCTGCGGTGAGAATCTCTTCGACGACGCGTTCTATGCAGACGTCCAACGTGTCGGCTACGACGACTTCGTGAACCAAGCCGATGTGATGCGCGCGCTTCGCGTCGAAACGCTCGCCGGTTAGAAAGAGCGCGCGCGCGTTCGATGCGCCGATTTTGGCCAGAACGAACGGCGAGATGACCGCCGGAATGATGCCCAGTTTTACCTCGGTAAACCCGAAAACCGTTTCCGCGCCCGCGATGACTACGTCGCAGACCGCCGCTAATCCGGCGCCCCCTCCCAACGCCGCGCCGTGCACTCGTCCGATTACCGGTTTGGGGCAGCGATCGATCGCGCGAAACATCTGCGACATCACGCGGGCGTCCGCCACATTTTCATCGCGGGTCAAATCGAGCGATGCGCGCATCCAGTTGATGTCGGCGCCCCCGCAAAAGACCGGACCTTCGCCGGACAAGACGATCGCGCGCACGGCCGGATCGTGCGAGAGTTCGTCGAACGCGCGCGAAATCTCCGCGATGAGCGCCGCGTTAAACGCGTTGCGCACCTGCGGCCGGTTCAAGCGAACGGTCGCGATGGGGCCGGTTTGCGAGCGATGGAGCACCTGGGGGTCGTTGGCCATGGCGCCCGATTCGGTTGCCAAGCGCAGCATACATCCACGCGCGCCTCGAAAAGCGTTACACTACGGATATGATGGGGCGCAAGGTCGTTTACCGCCACTCAGCGGTCACGCGGATGACGCACTGGGTATTTTTCCTGGCGTTTCTCGCGCTCGTCGGCAGCGGACTCCAAATCTTCAACGCCGCCCCGTACTTGGACGCATCGGACAAAACCGATCCCGGACGGCGCGTCCTTGCGGTGCGTTCGCCCGCGCAAGGCGCCGGCACGGTCACGATCTTCGGAAAGACGTTTACCACCACGGGCTGGCTGGGATGGACGGGCGATGGAATGGGCGGCCAAACCGCGCGCGCGTTTCCGGGCTTGCTTACGATTCCGGGCTACCAAGATCTTGCCGACGGCCGCCGATGGCATTTCTTCTTCGCTTGGATCATGCTCGCCGGCGGCGTCGTGTATCTAGCATGGGGAATCCGGCGTCCCGGAATTCGCGAATTGATTCTGCGGCCGAGCGACGTTCCGAAAATCGTACCGATGCAGCTGTATTATTTGCGACTGCGAAAGGAGCCGCCCGCGCATGGAAAATACAACCCGCTGCAAAAAACGGCGTACACCTTCGTGCTCTTCATCCTCGCACCGCTGCTGATTTTGACCGGACTGGCGCTCTCGCCCGGGTTCGACGCATGGGCGCCGTGGCTGGTTCATCTCTTCGGCGGCAGGCAATACGCGCGGCTTTGGCATTTCGCCGCGATGATTGCGCTCATCGGATTCTTTGCAACCCATTTGGTGCTGGTGCTGACGACGGGTCTGGTGAATCATTTGCGTTCGATGGTCACCGGCTACTATCGTTTGGGCGTTCACGACGGGACCGGCGTGTGAGGCGTATGAAATGAAGCGCGGCATGTTTATCGCAACGAGTTTGACTGCAATGCTCGGCGCTTGCGGGCCGATCTCGAACAAGCTGAACGAAAACCACGGGTTTCACAACGCGCTCGAGAGTGCCGAAGCGCTGAATCAGCGCGTCATCGGAACGCGCGGCTACGCGAAGCTCTACACGGCGGCCGACATCTCCGCCAATTTTCCCCTCAATTCGCTCGATACGCCGAGCAGCGGAATCTATCCGTCGCTGGCGCGCGGCAGCTTTCGGTCATACAGGCTCGTCGTCGACGGTTTGGTGGGCCGTCCACAAGCGCTGTCGCTTGCGCAGTTGCACGCGCTCGCCAACGTGCGCGAGATCACGCGGCACGACTGCGTCGAGGGTTGGAGCGCGGTCGCGCAGTGGGAAGGCCCGCGCCTTGGAGACGTGGTAGCGCTTGCGGGGCCGCATCGAGCGGCGCGGTACGTCGTTTTTCACAGCTTCGATAGCGACGCCGACGGAACGCCGTATTACGAAAGTTTGAGCATGGAGCAGGCGGCGCATCCGCAAACGTTGCTCGCCTTGCGTCAAAACGGTGAAGCGATTACGCCCGACCGCGGGGCGCCGGTGCGCCTGAAAATTCCGACGCAACTCGGCTACAAGAGCGCGAAGTGGGTGCGCCGAATCGAGGTCGTTGCAAGTTTGAACGCAATCGGCTCGGGCAAAGGCGGATATTGGGAGGATCAGGGCTACGAATGGTACGCAGGGATTTAGTTCTGGCGTTCGGGCTGTCCGCACTTTGTGCGGCCGCAGCTTTTGCTCAACCGGCATACCGGGATCGCCCGCCCGGGCAAATCGTGCAGAACGTCACCGCGTATCTCACCGGTGAAGCCATGAATTCCGGCTGGCATGTCGTTGCAAGCCGGACGCTTGCAGGCAAAAACGCCGGCGGCAGCCCCGCGTATCAGTGGTATCTTTCGTTCTATAAACCCGCTGCGGATGGATTGGCGCTGGCCTATCGGTTACCGAATGCGGGAGCCGTCTTGCTTGCGAAAGTCGTGAAGGCGCAGGGCGCGCCGATGTATTTTCCGGCGCAAGACCTGCGCATCGTCGGTCCGGCGGAATTGCAGCAGTCGGGCGTTCAAGACGTTGTTGCGTGGTCGCACCAAACCGGCGCCGATTGCGGAGAGGCGAGCGTCGCGGTCTTCGGCAGCAACGGCAGCGGCAGCGTTTCGCCGCAAGCCGTCGTGAAAAACCCATGCGACTTGCACGCAGAAATCGTAAAGAGCAGCGGCCTCTCCGCAGTGCGGCTCACCGGTCCGTATTATTCAGCCAAGGCGGCGTTGTGCTGCCCTACCAAGCCACATGCATCAGCGATGCTCACCTATGCGAACGGACGCTGGAGCGTCAAGCCGGCATATTTCTCGCTGTCGCCGGGGACTTCGGCGCAGCGCTGAACGCGATCCAAACGCCGGCAATGACCAGCGCGGCACCGGCGCCTTCTTTGTAACCGAAGGATTCGCCGCCGATCCTCACGCCGACGACCACGGCGATAACCGGAATGATCAGCGAGGAAAGCCCGACGATCCCGGCCGCTATCCGCTGCAGCAGCCAGAGGTTCAGGAAAAACGCAAGGCCGCTTCCCGCGAGCGCAAGGTACAACAGCGCACCCCATGAGGAAAGCGAAAACGCGCGGTGCACGTCGACGTGCTCCGTGCAGAAACCAACGATCGACATCGCGATTCCGGCGATCGACATCGACGGGGGGAGCGTGACCAACGGATCGTTCTGGGCATGGCGCTTGGCGTACACGTTGGCGAAGGCTGACGAACCTGCGGCTCCGACCGCGGCGAGCGCGTACCATATCGAACCGTGCACGTGCGCGTTCAGCGAGATCACGCCGACACCCGCGAACGCCAGAACCGCGCCGGCCCACGTCAGCGGCACGGTGCGCTCGCCGATGAGGTAATGACCGAAGCCGAACATGAAAAACGGCAGCACGCCGAACAGCACCGCGGTAATACCGGAGCTCAAATGCGTCTCGGCGGTGTACGTGAGGATATAGTTCAGTCCGAACAAGAACGTAGCCAAGACGACGACGAGCTTCCACGGTACGGGCTGCGCGCGAACGGCGCCCCGGCCGTAGCGGCGGAGTGCGGCGGCGAGCGCAAACATCGCGATGCCGGCGATGATGAAACGCAGCCCGGCTCCGGCGATCGGCGGAACGTAGTGCAGGCTGATTTTTATTCCGAACCAAGTCGTGCCCCAAATGCAGCACATCAGCGCGTAAGCGGCTGCGACGGAGACGGCGCCGTTACGAACGATCGTCAAGCGGCATGCGCCGCATTCCTACCGGGTACGACGTGGGATGCCGCTTGATGAAGTCTTCGCAAAGTACCGTGAGGTACTCGAAATTTTCCCAAAGGCCGGGGTCGCGCCGCTTTCCGATTCGAATGAGCGGGAGCAACGCTTTCCAGCACGCGACGACCACGCCGCTCCAGAGGTCGCACGCGATCGCGCGATCGATGATGTCGAAGCGGACGAAGGCGCCCATCGATTCGAAGAAATTGGCGATGTAGACCGCTCCGCGCAGTTCGTTCAACGCAAATCCCGTTTCCAATTTGCGCTGGATTTCGGGATCCGCCATCAGCCGCGGAAGCTCCGCAGCGATGAATTGGCGCGCATCTTGAAACTCCTGCGACTCCAGCGTTTCGCGGCATTCCGTCAGCGCGATGATTTGATTGCTGCCGCGGGTATGCCTCAGCCTGCACCAGCGCTGCAATTGCCGACGCGGCAATGACCAAAAAGGTGCCCGCGGTAGCGATTGCGGTGACCCACTCGGAGCTCATCGCACCGCCCGCGCGCGGCTACATCCGGAAAACGCCGTAGTTCGTGCGTGGAATCGGAGCGTGCGCTGCGGCGTCCAGCCCGATGGAAAGCACTTTGCGCGTGTCGAGCGGATCGATGATCCCGTCGTCCCAAAGCCGAGCCGTCGAGTAATACGGACTGCCTTCGTGTTCGTACTTGTCGAGAATCGGACGCTCGAATTTCGCCTTTTCATCGGCGGACAAATCTCCCTTCACCGTAGAAAGCACGCTGGCCGCCTGCGCTCCGCCCATTACCGATATGCGCGCATTCGGCCACATCCAGAGTTGCCGCGGAGAATACGCGCGTCCGCACATGCCGTAATTGCCCGCGCCGAAGCTGCCGCCGATGACGACCGTGAACTTCGGCACTTCGGCGCACGCAACCGCGGTCACGAGTTTCGCGCCGTCTTTGGCGATGCCGCCGTTTTCGTACTGCCTGCCCACCATGAACCCGGTGATGTTCTGCAAGAACAGCAACGGCGTTCCGCGCTGCACGCACAGCTCGATGAAGTGCGCGCCTTTGAGCGCGCTCTCGCTGAACAGAATGCCGTTGTTCGCGAGGATGCCGACGGGGTGTCCTTCGATCCGCGCGAACCCGGTCACCAGCGTCGTGCCGTAGCGGCTCTTGAATTCATGGAAATCCGAATCGTCCACCAGCCGCAAAATGATTTCGCGCACGTCGTAACCGACTCGGCTGTCGGCCGGGATGATGCCGTACATCTCGCGCGGATCCAGTTTCGGCGCGCGCGGCGGCGATGTATCCCACTGCCGGGGCAGTTCGCGATGCAAATTCGCAACCGTGCGGCGTAGTAATGCCAGCGCATGTTCGTCGTTCAGCGCGAAGTGATCCGCAACGCCGGAGATGCGCGTATGCACGTCGGCGCCGCCGAGTTCTTCTGCGCTTACCTCTTCGCCGGTTGCGGCTTTAACCAGCGGAGGGCCGCCTAAAAAAATAGTGCCGCTGCCTTTGACGATAATCGCTTCATCCGACATCGCCGGAACGTACGCGCCGCCGGCGGTGCAGGAGCCCATGACGGCCGCGATCTGCGGGATGTTCTTGCCCGACATTCGCGCCTGGTTGTAAAAGATGCGCCCGAAGTGATCGCGGTCGGGAAACACGTCGGCCTGCAGCGGCAAAAACGCGCCGCCCGAGTCGACGAGGTAGATGCACGGCAAGTGGTTTTGCTCGGCGATCTCTTGAGCGCGAAGATGTTTCTTGACCGTCATCGGGTAGTACGTGCCGCCCTTGACCGTCGCATCGTTGGCGACGATGACGCAGTGCTGCCCTTCGACGATGCCGATGCCCGTCAGCAGCCCGGCCGCAGGAGCGTCGTCGCCGTACATGCCGCCCGCCGCAAGCGCGGAGAATTCCAAGAAATCCGAGCCCGGATCGACGAGCCGGTCGACGCGCTCGCGCGCCGTCAGCTTTCCGCGCTTGCGATGCTTTGCCGTCGCTTGGGGGCCGCCGCCGGCTCGCGCAGCGGTAAGGGAGGCTCGCAACTCCTCCACCAAGCCCGACATGCGTTCGAAATTCTGCGCGTAGCCCTCGCTACGGTGGTCGGGCCGGTTCTCCAGAGCAGTCACCGAGGGCGGCTTCGCGCATCCGGCCGCGGTTTCATCCGGCATTAACACCTTCGGGGCGGCCGTTTCGTTACACTGAGGCTATGGCTTCCGCGCTGGTGTTGCAAACGGACGTTGCGGGCATGAACCGGCCCGCGGGAAATGTGGATGCCGCGACGGCGCTGCGCCCGTATGCCGGTCCGTGGAATCCGCGGCTGGCTGCGCATTTGCTGCGTCGCGCCGGGTTCGGCGCTTCTCCGGCGCAGCTCCAACGCTATGCCGGCATGTCGATGCACGCGGCGGTCGACGCGCTAGTGCACTTTCAGTCGCCGGGAATTGCCGCGCCAAGCGATCTCTACGACCCGCGCCCGCAGCTGATTCAGTCTGCTGCTCGCGCGACGCTCCATGGGCGCCAAGGATATGACGGTGCGCCAAATGGCCAAGGACATTCGCCGCAGCGAAGTCCGGTCGATCCTTTCTTTGCAGCATTGGTGGCTGAACGGGATGCTGGCGACGCCGAACCCGCTGCAAGAGAAGATGGCGCTCTACTTTCACGGTCACTACACGACCGCAGCCGTTCAAAAAGGCGTAGGCCCGGTCATGGCGTTCAATCAAAACCAGCTGTTCCGGGACAACGCATTGGGCAATCTTCGCGAATTGACGTGGCAGGTTTCAATCGACCCGGCGATGCTGCTCTACTTGGACAACGGCACCAACGTTGCGCAGCATCCGAACGAAAACTACGCGCGCGAACTCATGGAACTGTTCACGTTGGGCGTCAATCACTACAGCGAAGAGGACGTGCGCCAAGGGGCGCGAGCGTGGAGCGGCTGGGTCGTCAATCGGCGCGCGGGCAAAGCGCAGTTCGTCGCCCGTCGTCACGACGACGGCCCGAAAACCTTTCTCGGGCGCACCGGGAATTGGACCGGCCGCGACGTGGTCGACATCATCTTCGACCAACCGCAGTGCGCGGCGTTCTTCGCGAACAGCTTGCTGAATTATTTCGTCTACAACGATCCCGAACCGGCGCTCGTGAACGAAGTCGCGGCGCTCATCCGCAAGAACGACTACGAACTGCGGCCGGTGATTTCGACGTTGCTGCGCAGTCAAGTGTTCTACTCGCAACGCGCGTATCGCGCGCTGGTGAAAAGCCCGGTCGAATTCGTCGTCGGCACCTATAACGCGTTCGGTTTGCAAGAGGTAGATTTCACCGCGCAGCGCGCGCTGGCGCAAATGGGGCAGGTATTGTTTTATCCGCCGAACGTTGCCGGCTGGCCAGGCGGCGACAATTGGCTCACGAGTCAGACTGCGATCGCGCGCGCCAACTTCGTCGCCTCGCTCGTCAACTCGCCGTCTTTGGAGCAGAGCTGGCTCGCGCGGATGCCGCTCAAAGCTTCGCAAACCGCGTACGAACTGGTGAACACGATTCTTTTCGGCGACGCCTCCTCCAAAGCGATCGCGCAATTGGGCAACTATCTCAACGGCATCAACACCTCGGCGCTCGGGATGCTCTCGGGCGAAAACTTTCAAGAACGCGTTCGCGGAGCCGCGTATCTGACGATGGCCATGCCGGCCTATCAACTGAATTAAGGGACAAGGACCATGCGCAGAGGTAAATTTTTGATCGGCGCGGTGAGCGGCCTGGTCGTGGTCGGCAGCACCGACCACGTCTTTGCGCGCGCTCTTGCCGATACGCCGCTGCCGGGGCTGCCCGGCGCGAACGATCGCGTGCTCGTGCTGGTGAATTTACAGGGCGGAAACGACGGGCTGAACTGCGTCGTGCCGCACGGCGATTCCCAGTATTATCAGCTGCGCCCGAGCATTGCGGTCGCACAAAGCGACGTGCTGGCGATCGACAACCGCATCGGCTTCAATCCGAACATGCGTTCCTTCAAAGGCATGTACGACAAAGGCATGGTCGCGGTCGTACAAGGCGTCGGTTATCCCGACCCGGACCATTCGCATTTTCGCTCGACCGAGATTTGGCAAACGGCCGTGCCGGAGCGGTACGAACATACCGGCTGGCTCGGACGGTATTTGGACGAAGCGAATCTGCCCAAGAACAATTTGTTCAACGGCGTCGCGGTCGCTCAAGTGTTGCCGGAGGCGCTCGTCGCCGACCGCACCGACGTACCGGCGATCGCGCAAGTCAACGGCTACGGCTTAATCGGCGATCGCAACAGCGCTGCGCGCGCGACGTATGCGAAATTGGTGAGCGACGGTTTGCCGTTCACCTCGCCGTACTTGGCGCACGTCGCCGAAATCGAAGATCATGCGCAGAAAGGCTCGGAAGAACTTCCGAAGCTGATTGCCAAATATAAACCTGCCGGCTCGTATCCGTCGACGCCGCTGGGGCGCAGCCTTTCGCTGGCGGCGCAAATCATCGGCAGCGGCATCGGTACGCGCGTGCTCTACGTGCAGCACGGTTCCTTCGACACGCATGTCGGCCAAAAGGCAACGCAGGATCGGCTGCTGGAGCAACTTTCCGATGCGATGAAGGCATTTTACGACGACTTGGGCGCCCACGGAAACGATCGCCGCGTTCTTACGATGACGTTTTCGGAATTCGGGCGCCGCATCGCCGAGAACGCGAGCCGCGGAACGGACCACGGCGAAGCATCGCCGCTGTTTTTGATCGGCGGCGGCGTCAAGGGCGGCATCTACGGCGCCTATCCGGACCTGACGAATTCCAACATGGGCAACCTGCGCTTTCAAACGGACTTCCGCAGCGTTTACGCAACCGTTTTGGAACGTTGGCTCAGCCGCCCATCCGAAAAAATTCTCCAAGGACGCTTCGGTACGTTAGCCATGATTTGAGGCGCGTTAAGTACGCGTAAAGACGCGTGACCTTCGAAGTACGCAGTCCGATGATCAGAAGAAGTGAACGTCGACAACGCTTCGAGGGTTTCGCGTAAAACCCGGCGCGGCACCGGCAAACGCCGATGCTCCTAACTTCCGACGACCGCTGGCCGCTGATCGGTCAGTGGGGCCAACGCCTTACCGAACGCATTCGAGAGGCGGGAAGACAGGTGACGCTCGTCGTCGCTCCTGCGTGTTGGGGCAAATCCGAGATCGCGGCCGCAATCTTAGCCGGCGAGCCTGCGCGCAGCGCGCTCGTATCGGTCGATGAAGAGCATCGGGACCTTTTAGGGTTCGTTTGGGGACTGGCGGACGCGCTCAGCCATCTCACCGACGGCCCTGCGTTGTCGTTCACCGCGCTGCTGGAACGCTTGCCGCTGCAATCGGATCGCGTCGCAGCGCTTGCGGCTTGGATGTCGTCACATCTGAGCAGCGTGGAAGCGACGATCGTGCTCGACGGCTTGGAAACGATCGACGAGCAGTCCGACGTCCTGCGCTTGATCGACGATCTGATCCGTGCGCAGCCGCACCTGCGGTGGGTTTTGACTTCGCGGACCGTGGGCAGCTTGCCGGTCGCGTCGTGGATGGCACGCGGCATCATGAACGTCCCCATCGATTGCGCGGCCCTTCGGGTTCGCCCAAGCGAATCGCCGCTGTACGCAGCGTTCGGCGGCTGGCCGCTCGGCGTTGCTTGGCGTGCCGCGGGACGCAGCGGCCCCGGCTCGGCCGTAAGCGATGAAGAAGCTACGAACGTTGGCTGGAGCACGCGTGCGCGAGCTTCAGCTTCGACGAAAGCGCGTTGATTCGACGCACGATCGTGCTCAACGAATGCGATGCGACCGTCTTGCGTGAACTGGGAATCGATGATGCTCGAACGCAGATGGCGCGTCTGTACGGGCGTTTTCCATTTCTTTTCGATATTGGCGGCAATCGGTTCCGCTACCATCGCGGATTCCGAAGATTCGGCACGGAGTTTTTCGTTCGCAGCGGCGATTTTGAACTCGCGCAAGCCGTGCGAGAAGCCGGCGCCGCCCTCGAGCGCGCCGGAGCCTTGCGCGCCGCGCTGGAGCTGTACGTGCGGTACGACAGCCCCGAATCGGTGGCAGCGCTGCTTGCGCGGGAGGGCTTGACGATCGCCGAGCGGCAATCCGGCGACGTTTTGGATCGTGCGGTGCGATCGCTGGGCGAACATCGATTTTCGCGCAGCCCCGTCGTGCTCGCGCTCAAAGCCTCCGCCGAGTCGCGCGCCGGACGCTTCGACACCTCGGAATCACTTTTTCTGCACGCAATCGAGGCCGCGGACGGCGAGGTGAAATCGAAAATTCAATACCTCTACGGCTGCGATCTCTCACGCCGTAACCGGTCCGACTGCAGCGCAATCTTTGAGGCATTGCTCGATACCGGTCCGGCATCGCAGGCGCAGGAGGCGATGATTCGCGCTGCGCTTGCGCAAGCATACGTCATGCAAGACAAACTGGCTCCGGCAGGGGGCCAGGCCGAGATTGCGCTGCGCCAGTGCGAGGGCATCGACGATCCCAAAATTCGCGGGCTCATTCATGCTCGTGCCGCGTTCGTCACGCTGTACGCGGGCAAGGACCACGCGCGCGCATCGCAACTCGCGCAGCATGCGCTCGAGCTGGCGCTCTCGGCGCGAGAGTACGTCGTTGCCATAGGCTGCTGCTCCGTTCTCAACGTCATCGCACAGGAGCGCGAAGACGTGCGCGCCGCGCTCTTTTATCTGGACCAGCTCTCGCAGTGCAGCGTGCTGAGCGGCAACGTGGAGTTTCAGCAGTATGCGGTGCTTGCAATGCTCGAACTGGAGGTCGAGCGTAAGCGCGACGAACGTATTGAGCGGCTGCTGCGTTCGTTGCGCGCGTTCGATTTGCATTACGAGCGTCTGGTAACCTCCGATGGATTTCTTCCGAGCCGGGCGCTGCAGATGGCGTGGTCCGGCGAGTTCGAACGCGCGTACTTTTTGCTCGCGCCGAGCGCTGCACAGCAGATTGGCGACGATTTCCTAGCGCTGCGCCACGCGCAAGTCGCACTCTACGCGGCCGCGGCCGGCCGCAGTTCCAGCGCGCGCGAAGAAATTGAAGCATCGCGGCAGCATTTGGCATCCGTTGAAGAGCGCAGCCAAAAGGCAGCGCGCGCGCACGCTTTTCTCGCGCTCGCCTGCGATCTGCTCGACCTGGAAATCGAAGCTCGGTCGCACCTTCAAGTAGGGCGTGACATGAGCGTCAACGCGCCGCGGTTAGCCGCATTGATCGAGGGCGCAGCCGCCATTCACGAGCGCATGCACGGCAACGCCGAGGCGGCAAGCGTTGGAACGGCGCTCGATCGGATGTGCAGTCTGGATTCTTGGCGGTTTCGCCGCGCTTTTCGGCCGGCTGCCTTTTCCGGTGCGTGCTTACAGCACCGCAGCGTTACCATGAACGCAACTGCAATCGATGTATTGACGCAGCGTGACGCGTACGCGCTGTGCGAGGCGTTGGCCGATGCGCGTGAGGCGGTCGCGGCAGAAATGGCCGTTCGGCTCGGATCGCCGTCGCGGTGGACCGTGGCGGCAGACGTGTATGCGGACGACTTCCTACGACGCCTGATCACCGCCGAAAACGACGCCGACTTCGAGCCGTTTTGGGGTTGGCTCGAGCGAATCGGCGATTTTCCGGCCGCGCCCGGGCGCGAGGTTCTCGTCGGCGTGCCTTCGGTCGTCGCAGCGCTCGCAACCCGGTCCGCGACGCTCGGGGGCGAGTGCACCGTCGCCGCGCATCTGGCTGCGATTCTCGACCGAGTCTTTACGACGGTTGCGCCGCTCTCCGAGCGCACCGCTGAGGCGGTCGAAGAACTCAACGAAGTCGATGCGTTCATCAATCTGGTGATGACGCAGCTCGACCGTCATGATTCTCTTTCGGCCGAACATTCGCGCGCGGTGGCAAATTGGTGCTCGCGTCTTGCGCGACAACTGCATTTCGACGCAGCGTCGACCACACTCTTGACGCGCGCCGGGCTCGTGCACGACGTCGGCAAGCTCCGCATTCCGACCGAGATTCTCGAGGCGCCTCGCGCACTGAGCGACGAGGAGTGGGCCATTATGAAAAGCCACGTGACGCAAGGCGAAGAACTCGCGCGTTCCAAGCCTTTTCTCCTCGACTTGATTCCGGCAATTCGCCATCACCACGAACGAATCAACGGCTCCGGGTATCCGGATGGCCTGTCCGGCGATCGCATTCCGATGGTGGCTCGCGTTGTGGCCGTCGCGGACGCCTTTAACGCGATGATCGGCCGGCGCCCGTACCGGCCCCCGATTCTACCGTCCGTCGCAATCGACGAACTCGTGAGCGGCGCGGGATCGCAGTTCGATCCCGAAATCGTTCAGGCGCTCATCGCGCTCATGCGGTAAAGCGTACGCGAGGTTCCCATTTCTTTTCCGTAAAGTAGGCCTTTCGGCTGATGAACTTGCGCTCGGTTGGCTGTAGATTGGGCGTGCTGCGTTTTCGCAGCCATGGAGGGGGATTTCCAATGTCACGGAGTTTAGCGTTTCTCGCCGCCGCATTACTGCTGTGCGCCGGCTGCAGCGGCGGCTCAATGCCTCCCGCCGCAAATATGACTGCGACACAGTCTTCGATGCATGCAATTGCCATCGGTACGTCTGCCAATACGCAGCCGACGTGCACTTTTGAGGGCGGTGCGCGCTGCCACGGCAAGCGCGACTTGGCCATACCATCGGTTCCTAATTCCTCGAAGCTCTTACCGTCGCAAATTGCGGGCTACCATCCCGCCGATTTGCAAAGCGCCTATGCGCTGCCGTCGGCTTCCGCAGGCCACGGGCATACGGTCGCAATCGTCATACCGTATGACAACCCGAATGCGGAAAGCGACCTTGCGGTGTATCGAGCAAAGTTCGGCCTTCCCGCTTGCAGCAGCGCGAGCGGATGTTTGCACAAAGTCAATCAAACCGGCGCCGGAAAACTGCCCAAGGCCGATCCGGGCTGGGCGGCGGAATCCTCGATCGACGTTGACATGGCGTCGGCGGCGTGCCCGAACTGTTCGATCGAGCTCGTCGAAGCAAATTCAGACCAAACCAACGACATCGTGTCCGCTTTGCTTGAAGCGGTGGCGCTCAAGCCAACCGTCATCAGTAATAGTTGGTCGCTCACGGAGAGCCAATTGATGTCCGCATATCTGAGCTTCGACGCGATCTTCACGCACAGCGGTATTCCGATTACCGCAGGCTCCGGCGACTCGGGCCAGAGCGTCTCATGGCCGGCAGCGGATCCGACGGTGATTGCCGTCGGCGGCACTTCGCTGATGCATACCACGAACGCCAGCGGACGCAACTGGACCGAAACGGCATGGGCGCTCGCGGGGTACGGCTGCAGCGCGTATGTCAGTAAACCGTCGTGGCAGGTGCTCTCGCCGTGCACGACTCGGGGCACCGCGGATGTCTCCGCCGTTGCCGATCCGGCAACCGGCGTTGCAGTCTACGATACGTACGGCAACGTAGGTGGATGGGCAGTGTACGGCGGCACCAGCGTCTCGACGCCGCTGGTCGCGGGCGCAATCGCGCTGGCGGCCAACCCGTCCGAAGTCACCCCCGCGTTTCTTTACCAACGCGCAAAGGCGTTCAACAACTTGGGTTCAGCCTACTCGGCGCAAACCGGATTAGGTTCGCCCAACAGCACCGGCGCCTTCTGAGCTAAGCGGGAGTAACCGCTCCGCCCGAATCCGAATCGCAGCACCGTGTTGGAGGTACTGTTTCTCGGTACGGGCGGAGCGCGCTTCGTCGTTGCGCGGCAGTTCCGGGCGTCCGGCGGCATGTGGATGCGTTTCGGCAGCACGCAGATTCACGTCGACCCGGGGCCGGGAGCGCTCGTGCGCGCGCTCTCCTGCGTTCCGCCGTGCAACCCGCGGGAACTGGCCGGAATCATCCTTTCGCATAAACATCTCGATCACTCGGGCGACGTGAACGTGATGATCGAAGCGATGACGTTGGGTGGCTTTGCGCGGCGCGGCGTGTTACTGGCGCCGCGCGATGCACTAGAGGGCGAGCCGGTGGTGTTTCCGTACGCGCAGCGATTTCTGGAGCGGGTCGACATTGCGCAAGAACGCGGCGGCCCCTACGCGATTGGACAGGTGCAAGTGCGCACGTCGATACGGCACATGCACGCCGTCGAAACGTACGGCCTGCACATGACGTTCGAAGGACGCACGGTTTCGTATCTGCCCTGCGGCCGCTCTTTCAACGGTTTGGCCGAAGACTACGCAGCGCAAAAACCGGACGTGCTCATCGTCAACGTCTTGCGGTTTCGCGATGCCATGGACGTCGATCACTTGACGTTCGACCACGCGCGCGAGATCTTCCGCACCGTCCGTCCGCGCATTGCGGTGATGCAGCACTTCGGCACCAAGATGCTCGAACAAGATCCGGCAAGGCTCGCCGGCGAATTGGAAGACGAACTCGGTATGCGCGTCATCGCCGCTCACGATGGCATGCGCCTGGACGTGGATACGGAACTGGCAGCCGTTGCCGGTTGAGATCATCCGCGTGCAGCCGGAAGCGGCCATGGAATTCGTGCGCCGGACCGAAAGAGAGGCGCTCAGAACGCTCTACGATTTCAGCGTCGTTTGGCACGAGCAGCCGCACGACTTTGCGGCCGTAGAAGAAACGCAAACCGTCGGCATCGTTCAGATTCGCATCGCCGCATCGCTCGCGCAGATGGAACGAATCATCGTTGCTCCGCAGTTTCGGCGGCGTGGAATCGGACGGTCGCTGCTGCAGACGGCGGCCGATACGGCAAACTACTACAACTGCCACAAAGTCAGCGCGCTCGTGCCGCACAAGAGCGCGGCGCAAACCTTTTTCGAACGGTGCGGCTATCGCGAAGAAGCCGTTCTTCGCCAGCACACGTTCAAGCTGGATATGGCCGTCTTGCGGAAGTTTTTGCTTTGAAGATTTTGCCCAGCGGGCGCCATTGCCGCTGCAGTCGCGGCCGCGATGCGAACGCGCCGTCGTACAGATACACCGCGCCATGCTCCGAACTTGCGGTAACGACCGGGCCTCCGCCGCCCGCGATCACCTGCGCGTCGGTGCCATTGCTGCCCGCGCCGCTTTTCCCGAACGTCGAGTAAATTTGACCGCTGGCGCTGTGTGCGCCGATCTGCGCGCCCGCCGCAATGCCCAGCGCAATGTTGCCGTCCTGGGTTTCGAACCGCGCTAAGCCGGGCGCAAACGTGCCGTTGTCGTAAGCGATGCTCCCCAGAATACTGCTGACCTCGATTTGCCGCGCGTTGCAGCTTTCAAAAATGATGTTCCCCATGCCGGTGCGGGCGCGGATGCGGTTGAACGCCGAACGCCGCGCAAAGAGAACGCCGCGCGCCACTTCCGCATAGCCGTCCCCGCCGACGTTGGTCAACGCGAGCCCGCCGGCGTGCACGCGCGTTACGAACGCGCCGCTGCGATAGTCCGACAAACTCAGGCGCCCGCGTCCAACCATCGCGACGATCAAAGCAGTATTCGAGGGCACCGTAACGGTCATCGTCGCGCCTTCGCCGCCGAAAACCACGACGCCGTCGTGCGGCGTTTGCGAAAGCGGTGCGACGGAGAATTCTTCCGGCGGCAACGTAATCGGCCCGCGCGGCGAAGCAACGGTGGTTGCGAAGATCGGGATATCGCCGCCGCGCAGCGCGCGCTCGACCGCGCGCGGACCGAAGTGGCGCACTTGCGCGGGATTCGTCGACGTCACCAGCACTTGCGAGCGATCCCACGTGCGTATGGTCAGGCTTCCCGAACGCATCTGCACGCGCACGACCGGCGCATTTTGCACGTCGACGGGAACGTTGCTCGCGGTTTGCGCGCGCGCGGGAACGATGCTGAAGACGACGGCCCACAGCGCCGTCGCCGCGGCAAGCCGGCCCAGACGATTCCCGTTCACCTTCGTATTGTATGAGGCGCGCGCCGGGCGGGCCATGAGAATTCAATGAATCCGCGGCAAGCGAATGCGAAAAAGGCTTCCGCCCGCGGCGGGCCGCTCGGCCTCCACGGTTCCACCGTGCACCCGCGCGATGGAACGGACGATTGCCAGACCCAATCCCGTTCCGGGAACCACGCGCGAACGCGATTTGTCCGCTCGATAAAACCGATCGAAAATCAGCGTCAGTTCTTCGGGCGCGATGCCTGCGCCGGTGTCTTGTACTTCTACGACGGCCTCGTCGCCGCGTTGCAAAACGCGCACCGTTACCGTGCCCGCATCGGTGAATTTAATCGCGTTGTCGATCAGGTTGGCGATCATCTGCCGGATCAGCGCGGCGTCCGCTTCCACGATGGGCGCAGGGTCCGCGGCTTCCAAATGCAGCGCCAACCCTTTTTCCGAGGCGCGTTGCGCGGTTGCGCTTACGGCCTCGCGCGCGGCTGCGGAGAGTAAAAGGGGCTCTTTTGGAATCGCATCGCCGGAGTCGGCTTTAGCCAGCGTCAGCATGCCGTTCACCAATGCGGCGAGCGAAGCGCTTTCGGCCACGATCGTTTCCAAACTCTCGCGCCGGATCGCCTCGTCGCGATCGCCCCAGCGCATCAGCATCTGGGCGTTGGCGTTTATCGACGTGAGCGGCGTCTTCAACTCGTGCGATGCGTCCGATATGAATTGCCGTTCGCGCGCGAACGCCTCTTCCAGCCGGGAAAGTAAATCGTCGAAGGCGAGTGCGAGCGCGCCGACTTCATCTTGCCGTCCGCGCCAGCGTAAGCGCCGGCTGAGCGCTTCCGAGCCGATTTCGCGCATTGCTTGTGCGAGCTGGTTGATCGGCGTGGTGACTTCGGAAGCAACCAGATAAGAAAGCACGACGACCGCGAGCATCGCGATGACCAGGATGACAACGATGGAAAGCTCCGTCTGCCGGAAGGTTCGATACAGCTGATCGAGCGGCTCGGCCGTCTGCACGATGAGCCCGGTGTTTCCGCTTACGAGCAGCGCTGCCGCGATCAGAAACGGCCTGCCGTCGATCGTTTCCTCGCGAATAGAAGAGGGTTTCGCTGCGGTCACCCCCGACTGCCCGAACGTCGGAATCGCGCCCATGTTGAAGCTTTTCGAGATGGTGTAGCCGCGCAGATCGTCGACTTCCACGAACGTGGTCGTCGACGCCCAGCGTTCCAAATTGTCGGGATTCTCCAGCGCCAGCAGCGCGTCGCTTTCGTTGAACCCGAACGACATGGGGCCCGGAGTGGTCGCGTGAGCGATGTCCTGCAGCGTGCTGGCCAAGTGCTCCTGCGCCTGCGCATGCAGAATGTTTTCGAACCGCAGCGTGACCGCGATGCCGAGCGCCACGATGACGACGAGGAGCACCAGCGCGTAGGAACTTGCGATCCGCGCGCGCAGCGAATTCACAATTGTGCCGGGCTCAGTCTTTAATCGTGTAGCCGACGCCGCGGACGGTCACGATCAATTTATCGTCGAACGCCTCGTCGATCTTGCCGCGCAGATAGCGAATGTAGACGTCGATGAGGTTCGAGTCGCCCAGGAAATCGCTTCCCCAGACGCCGTTGAACAACTCGTCGCGAGAATGCACTTTGTTCCGGTGCAGCAGCAGATATTCCAAAAGCGCGTATTCTTTGGCCGTCAGGTTTATCGGCTTGCCGGCGCGCGAAACTTCGTGCCGGTCGCGATCCATGACGAGATCGCGATACGTCAGAACGCTTTTCGCGGGTTCTTTTTCGCGCAGCCGCGCCCGAATGCGCGCCAGCAGCTCTTCGGTCGAAAACGGCTTGGTCAGGTAGTCGTCCGCGCCCATGTCCAACCCCGCCACGCGGTCCGGCACGCGATCTTTGGCCGTGAGCATGATGATCGGCACGCGGCTCTTCGCACGCACCCGTTTGCAGACTTCGATGCCGTCCATACGCGGGAGCATCAAATCCAAGACGACGAGGTCGGGCTCTTTCAGCGCGCGTTCCAGACCCGTTAGGCCGTCATGCGCAACTTCGACCACATAGCCTTCATGCTCTAATTCCAGCTGCAGGACGCGGCTGATTGCGGCGTCGTCTTCGACCACCAACACGCGGTACGGGCGCTGCGCGCTTTCCATACCATAATTATCGACGGCTTGCTCGCGCGGCCCCCGTTCCGACGGTTAAATTCAACTGAGAAATCCACAGCGCGACGCCGCCGCCGACGCAAATCCAAAACAGCGTCGCGGGCGCGGCAAACGCTTTGAGGGCGTCGTGCACGTAAAGCGAGATGTTGGAAACTGCGGCGCCTTGGCCCCCGCGGGCCACCAGCAGCAGCAGCCACGTCAGCAACGCGCACAGCACCGCCGCCGCCCAAAGGTCCCAAGCGCTGCTGACCGGAGCAGGGCGATAGATCGTAGCGGCCAAAATCGAGGTCCGCAGATCCGCGGGAGGCTGCTCCAGCGGAAGTTCCCAGAGCGCTCGTTCGAGTTCGTCGTCGGTGTCGTACTGCTTCATCACTCGGTTACTCCGGTTCGCTGTTCGCTCAGGGCCTTTCGCAAAAGTTCCTTCGCGCGAAAAAGATGCGTTTTGACCGTCCCCAGCGGTATGTCCAGAACGCCGGCGATTTCATCGTACTGGCGCCCTTGCAAATGATACAACGTTATGACCGTGCGGTACTTTTCCGGAAGCGCTTCCACCGCCGCGCGCAGGCGCTGCGCTTCGTCGGCGGCGACTGCCTGTGCTTCGGGTCCGGGGGTGGAGTCGGCACGGTCGGTAATTTCTTCGTTCGAATAACGCTTCCGTCGCGCGAGGCGGTCGCAGCAGGCATGGTAGGCGATCGCGAAAATCCAGGTCGAAAATTTCGAACCGGGCTTGAAGGTGCGCAGGCTGCGATACGCTTTGAAGAAGGTTTCCTGAGCCACTTCACTCGCTTCCTCGCGGTCGCGCATCGTGCGGTACGCCAGATGATAGACGGCGCGATCGTACCGCTCGACCAAAGCGCCGAACGCATCGGGCCGGCCCCCGAGCGCAGCCTCCACCAACGCACGGTCGTCGTCGCTCTGGGTTCGCGCGCCTTGCACCGAATCGATCGGAGGAGCCTCCATGAGTGCCGCTGCCACACTCCTCATACGCGCGGGGCAGTCTTCCTGTTTCAGGCTGTTGCAAGATGGACCGGGACCGTGAAACACCGGAAGCGCACTGCCGTACATGAGGCATGGAAAGCAATGAAAGCCTGGTCGCGGTGGTGTCGGTTCTGGTCGTCTTCGGGATGCCGATTGCATACCTCATCGCGCATCGCTACTACTCCCACCAAGAACGCATGGCGATGATTCAGCGAGGGCTTGCGCCGCCGGACCCGCGATGGGCCAAACGCGCCGCTCGAGATTGGAGCGACCATCCCGGCTACGCGCCTGCGAACGGTTACGACCCGTACGGCTACGGCCAATGGCAGGCAGACCGGGCCTTGCGCAAAGGCATCAGCGTGGGCATGTGCGGCCTCGCGCTCTTCATCGGCCTTTCCTTCATCAATCCCGGGCGGCCGGGCCCGTGGCTCTTAGGCGGACTCATTCCGCTGTTCGTGGGGATCGCGCAAGTCATCATCGCGCTGCTCGGCGGCGCGCGCATCGGCCCGCTCGGCTTCTGTCCGCCTTCAGGTCCGCCGCCGCCCGGTGCACCGAAAGGCGCTCCGGAATACGAGTCGGCACCCTTCAACGCAACGCCGCAGGCGCCTCAGGGTCCCTACGGATGGCGTCCGGGAAATACCGTGGAGCTCGAAAAGCCTCCGCGCCCGCCCGAACCGAGGCCGTAACGTTGCGCAAAGAAAAAACCGTCGGTCGGAACCGGCGGTCTTTTTTTTTGCGCTATCCCTGCGAAGGAGGGTTCACTTGCAACTGACCAGGGCTATTGCCCATCCAGCTGCAGTTCTCGTGCGGACAAGATAGCCGTCCGAAGTGCGGTCGTATACCTGATAGCCCGCTCGAAGCGCGTCGGCTAACGATTTAAAGACCATGAGACCTGCCATGTTTTGTGGACCCTCCTTTCCGATTTTTGTCTTACCTATACCCTATAACGGTTGAGCGGTGGAAGAAGTTCAGTCTTATGTCGCAGTTTCGTTTAAAAATTTTGTTCGGGAAAGATGTCTTTTTTGTGCCGAGAAAGCCGTTGTGCGATGCCGGTCCACGAAACCCGAGTGCTGGATAGAACGCAACTTGCGCCCGACGTGTTTCTCATTGGTTTTTACGCTCCCGAATTGGTTTCCGTGACGCGCCCGGGCCAGTTCGTCATGGCGATTCCGCCGGGCGGTGAACGCGCCGCCACCGCGCTCGGCATCTACGAAGCGCAAGGGGAGCGCGCCAGCATTTTGTTTTTCGTCTGCGGCCCGCGAACTCGCGAACTTGCCGAACTGCATCTGGGCGATCGTCTTGCACTCGTTGGTCCCCTCGGTAATGGTTTCACATTGGCCGATGCGCAGGACGTGGCAATCGTCGCAGGGGGCGTAGGAATTGCGTCCGTACTGCTTCCGGCCCAGGCGCTAGTGCGAACGGCGAAGCGCGTGCGGCTGTTCTATGGCGCGCGAACCGCCGAATTACTTGTCGAAAAGGAGCGCTTCGCGCGCGAAGGCTGCGAAGTGATCTGCGCGACGGACGACGGTTCGTTCGGCTTTCACGGCTACGTCACGCAGGCGCTCTCACAAGCGGACGCGCCTGAATTGATTTTGGGGTGCGGGCCGTCGCCGATGCTGCGCGCGGCCGCGGACGCCGCAAAGCGCATGAACGTTCCCGCCGAGCTCTCGCTCGAAGAAACGTTCGCCTGCGGCGTGGGAGGGTGCTGGGGCTGCGTGGTTCCGCTGCTGCGTTCCAGCGCGCAGGCGCCGAGCTTCCCGCCCGCGAGCGCCGGCGGAAGCGACGTGGTGCAGGCGCGAATCTGCAAAGAAGGGCCGGTGTTTTGGGCGCACGAGCTGCAATGGTGAGCGCCGGCGTGGACCTGAGCGCGCGCATCGGCAAACTGCACTTGCCGCTTCCGACGTTGATGGGCAGCGGCTGCTACGGTTCCGGTGAAGAATTTGCGCCGTTCGTCGACTTGCGCGGCATCGGAGCCGTCGTGCTCAAAAGCGTGACGCGCTTGCCGCGCTTGGGAAACGCGACGCCGCGGCTGGTGCAGACCCCGGCGGGATTGCTCAACGCGATCGGTCTGCAAAATCCCGGAATCGATTGGTATCTGGAGCATGAGATTCCCAAGTACGCATCGCGCCCGTGTCCGCTGATCGGCAGCGTGGCGGCCTTTTCCGTCGACGATTACGCGTACGTCGCGCAGCGGTTGTGCGCGCGCGCCGAGATCGCCGCGCTCGAAGTTAATATTTCGTGTCCGAACGTTGCCGCGGAAGGCGAAACCTTTGCCTGCGATCCGAATCTGACCGCGCAGGTCGTGCGCGCAGTGCGTAGCGTCACCGATAAGCCGCTGATCGTAAAGCTTTCGCCAAACGTTACCGACATTGCGCACATCGCACGCGAAGCCGAAGCCGCCGGCGCCGACGCGCTTGCGGTCATCAATACGGTGCGCGGGATGGCCATCGACGTAGAAGCGTGGAAACCGCGTCTTGGCAACGTCACGGGGGGACTTTCCGGGCCGGCGATTCGGCCGATTGCGGTCCTTGCGGTGTACGAAGTCGCGCGAGCGGTGAACATTCCGATCGTCGGCCAAGGCGGAATAGAAACCCTCACCGACGCGCTGGAGTTTTTTTTGGCTGGTGCGAGCGCGATCGGGATCGGTACGGCTAACTTTACCGATCCGCGCATTCCGCTGCGCATCGTCGCCGAACTGCGAGAATACTTAGCCGCGCGCGATTTGCGCAGCCTTGCGCAGATTGTCGGAAAAGCGAATTCCGGATTCGCTAGCGCGTTTCAGTACGGAGGCGACGAAGGCTGAGCGCAGATTTCGTTCGTCGGCCGCAGCTGGTCGTCGCGCTCGACGTGCCATCGCCCGATAGAGCCGAGCAGCTCGTCGACGAGCTGTACGAGCTGGATCCGATTTACAAGATCGGTCTGGAATCGCTGTACGGCTACGGCGAGCGGCTTTTCGCGCACATGGAGGCGCGCGACGTGCGACACTTCATCGACGCGAAGCTGCACGACATTCCGCGCACGGCGGCCGCCGCGGCAAAAGCGTTGATTCGCCATGGGACGCACATCCTCAACGTCCACGCTTTGGGAGGCGCCGGCATGATCCGCGCGACGGTCGAAGCCGCCCGCGAGCGTGCCGCCGATCTGCATATGACGCCGCCGCACGTCTTCGCGGTCACGATTCTAACCAGCATGGACGATCGCGACCTCGCGCAGGTCGGACTTCACGGCGATGCGTTGGAGAACGCGCTGCGTCTGGCGCGCCTTGCGCGCGATGCGGGCTGTTCGGGCGTGGTCTGCAGCGTACACGAATCGCCCGCAATCAAAGCTGCGCTAGGCGAACACTTTCTAACGTTGACTCCGGGGATTCGGCCGTCCGGATCGCCTGCGGCGGATCAAAAGCGCGCGGCCACGCCGGCGCAGGCGGTCCACGCGAGAGCGGATTACATCGTCGTCGGCAGGCCGATCACGCAGTCGCAAACGCCCCTGGCCGCTGCTCGAGCGCTGCAGCACGAACTGCATTCGGACGGCTGAAGGAACGATGCACGCGATGGATCTGGAACGGGAACTAAAACAGCGCGGCGCGCTGCTGGACGGCCATTTTCGCTTGAGCTCCGGACGGCACAGCGATCGGTTCGTGCAGAAATTTCGCATTCTGGAAGACCCTGCGCTGGTGGAACCGGTCGCCGGCGAGATCGCGCGCGCCTTTGCGGCGGATACACCCAGCGTCGTCGTGAGCGCAGCAGTCGGCGGCGTCATTCTGGGATACGAAGTCGCGCGTGCGCTCGGGACGAAAGCGATCTTCGTCGAGAAGCAAGACGGGCAGCCGGTGTTACGCCGCGGTTTCCGGCTCGAACCGTCGGACAGGGTGCTGGTGGTCGAGGACGTCGTCACCACCGGCGGTTCCGTTAAAGAGGTTCTCGAAGTCGTGCGCGCGAGCGGAGCGCTCGTCGTGGGCGTGGGCGTCATCGTCGAACGCTCGCAGGTCGATCTGGGCGTTCGCGTTCACGCTTTGCTGCAAATGCCCATCGTATCGCACGAGCCGCAAGACTGTCCGCAATGTGCGCGAAACGAAGCGATCGACGATCCCGGTTCGCGCCGGCAAAGGAACGCGTGATGTTCGAGTATCTGCTTTTCGACGTTTTCGCCGAAGCGCCGTTTCAAGGCAACCAACTTGCGGTGTTTCCCCATGGCGAAACCGTCGGCGAGACGACGATGCAAACTCTGGCCAAGGAATTGAATCTGGCGGAAAGCATCTTCCTGATGCGTACGGGCGAGGATCGTTCACCGGCCGTCGTGCGCATCTTCACGCCCGGGCGCGAAATGCCGTTTGCAGGCCATCCGACTATCGGGGCGACGATTGCCATTTCCGACGTTTTACGATGGGTGCCCGACGGCGTCACCGCGTTCGTCTTGAAGGAGCGCATCGGTGAGGTCGAGGTTCAAGTGGAACGCAGCGCGGGTGCGACGATCGCGTGGCTGAAAACGCCGCCCGTGACGCTGGAGCGACGATTGGATCGCACCGACGTGGCAGCGATGCTCGGCCTGCGGCCCGATCGCCTACGCGACGATCTTCCGCCGCAAATCGCTTCTGCCGGCAATCCGTTCGTGTATGTTGCGCTGCGCGATCCCGCGGCCGTCGACGATGCGGCGCTCGAGAGTTCGGTGCTGCGCCGCATCATCGATGACGAGCGCGCGATCAGCGGCATCTACCTGTTCGCACAAACGCCGGATGGCACGTACGGACGCATGTTCGCGCCGATGTCGGGCATCGCCGAAGATCCGGCGACCGGGAGCGCCGTCGGTCCGCTGTACGCGTATCTGCGCTCGCACGGAGCGCTCGAGCCCCGAAGCGGCGCGTACGTCAGCGTGCAGGGCGAAAAAATGGGCCGGCGCAGCGTACTGCACGCTCGCATCGAGCAAAACGGGGGCGCCGGGGCCATTTTCGTCGGAGGGCGCGCGATTCACGTCGGCTCGGGCTCTTTCACGCCGTGACCCGCTCAATTCTGCACAAATTGCAGCCCTACGTGCCCGGCAAAACGATCGACGAAGTGCGGCGCGCGCTGAACCTGCAGCATATCGTCAAGCTGGCTTCCAACGAAAACCCGCTGGGCAGCTCTCCTAAAGCGATGCAGGCGCTGCGCCGGATCGATCGGCTGCACCTGTACTTGGACGATACGTTTTCCGAACTGCGCGAACGCATTGCCGCTGCGTATGGATTGCGGTGGGATAACGTCGTGCTCGGACACGGCAGCAACGAGCTGGTCAACATCGTCTGCGAAACGCTGCTGGAATCGGGTGACGAGGCGATCATGGCTTCGCCCAGTTTTCTGCTGTACCCGATCGCCTGCGCGCTGCAGGGAGCGACGCCGATCGAAGTGCCGCTGCGCGACGGCCTTCACGACGTCGACGCGCTGCTTGCGGCGGTGACCCCTAGTACGAAGCTGATGATCGTGTGCGACCCGAACAACCCGACCGGCACGGCGCTGGACCCGCAGCATTGGCGCAAGCTCCTTGCCGAAATTCCGCAAACCGTAACGCTGCTGGTCGATCAAGCTTATCGCGAATACATGGGTGCCGAAACGTTCGATGCCGCGCGCGTCGTTGCCGAACGTCCGAACACGATCGTCTTGCGCACGATGTCGAAAATTTACGGCTTGGCTTCGCTCCGCTTCGGATATGGTTTCAGCGATGCGAAGACGATCGGATGGCTCGATCGCGTCCGGCTGCCGTTCAACGTCTCGCGTCCCGCCGCACTGGGTGCGGCCGGCGCGCTCGACGACGATGCCTTCGTTCGGGCCAGCATCGCCTCGAACGAGCAAGGGAAAGCGTTCGTGTACGGGCAGTTGGAACGGCTGGGTTTGCGAGCGTATCCCACGCAGGCGAATTTTTACGCCCTACGCGTTCCCGTCGAAGCCTCACGCGCGTACGACGATCTGCTGCGCCGCGGCATCATCGTCCGATCGGGCGACGCCCTGGGATTACCGTATTATCTGCGGATCACGATCGGTTCGCACGCCGAAAATCAGCTGCTGGTGGACGTGCTGGAGCAGCTGCTGCCGCAGTGGACTGCGGCGGCGTGAGCGGCGAGGTCGTCGTGCGCGAAGGCGGCGCCGCCGACCGTGAATTCATCGAAGACCTGGGGAAACGCACCATGCGCGACAGCGTCGCCGCGTTCCGCAATTACAACGACGCCATGCTCGAGGCAAGCTACGAAGGGTTGCTGGAGTTCGTCTTCAAGCAGTCGCGGGTCGTGTACGTGGCGCTGCGGCAGGAACGCCGCGTGGGATTCGTCATCATGCTCGACACGATGCCCGATGAGGTGACGCGGATGCCGCAGGGCTTCGTCGTCTACATGGCGGTGGAACAACACGCGCGCCGAAACGGTATAGGGAGACGCCTGTTGGAAGCGGCGGAAGATGAGGCTCGCCGCCGGGGATTGCCGTATATGGGACTGATGGTAACCGAGGACAACGCCGCGGCGCGCGCCTTGTACGAGGCGGCGGGATACCTCACGGAGCGGCGGCTGCTGTGCAAACGGCTGTAGACCCCCCGGCGCGCCGGCGCGTTTGGCTCACCGTTGCCACCGTCGTCCTGCTCGCGATCGCGTTGTGGTTTGCAACCCGCATTCCCAAGACCATCGCGGTGTTTCTCATCGGGGCGTTCGTCGCGTCCGCCGTCCATCCGATGGCAAACCGGTTGGAGCGTTATCGCATTCCGCGCGTTTGGGCAATCGCGCTGATTTACTTTGCGCTGATCGTGCTCACCATCGTAGTGTTGGTCGTCATCGCGCCGATGACGTTCGATCAAGTGCAGGTGCTGGTTTCGAGCGCGCCGGCATATTTGCAGACGATGCAAGGCTGGATCGTGCACGTCGAGCAAGTGATGCGCGCCCGGTTTCCCGAGGCCAACATCCCGACCCGCTTTTTGGACGTGCAGCGCCTGGGCGCGCAGCGGATCGCCGACATTCTCACGCTTACCGTCACCTCGCTGGGCGCGCTCGCACTCAATTTGGCAACCGGCTTGTTCGTAGCGTTCTCGGCGCTCATTCTCTCGTTTTTCTTCCTGCTGAATCACCGCCAACTCGTCGAAGGCTTTGCCGGATTCTTTCCGCCGAGCAAACGCGCTACGGCGCGCAAACTCTCCACCGAGGCGGTCGGCGTCTTCGGCGGATACATCGCGGGGCAAGTCATCGTCAGCGGCATCACCGGAATCGTCATCGCCGCGCTGACGGCGGTCGTCGGCTTCAAATTTGCGCTGCTCATCGGCATTATCAGCGCGATCGGTTATGCCATTCCGATCATCGGCATGCTGATCGCGCAGTTGCTTGCGCTTGCGCTCTCCGCGCCGCAAGGCGTGTTCATGATCGTCTACGTGCAGGCGATCATGTTTCTGATGGCGCGCATCAGCGACAGCGTCCTGGTTCCGAAAATCATGGGCGGCACCGTCGGCGTCTCGCCGATAGCGGTGATGTTCGCCGTCTTTGCCGGCGGCGAGCTCTTCGGACTGCCGGGGTTGATCTTGGGCATTCCGGCGGCGGCGATTGCCAAGCTGATTTGGCGATATTTTCTGGGTCCGTGGCTGCACGGACAGATCGATTCCGTCGACGAGCCGCTGCCGGATATCGTGGCGTTGCCCGTGGAACCGCCGATTGAAACGGCGGCGCTGCTTACATCGACTGCGGAGCGCTGACGCCGATCATCTCCAGCGTGCTCGCGAGCACGCGCTGCGTCGCCATGCAGAGCGCTAGGCGCGCGAGTCGTTGCTGCGGATCCTGCGTCAGGATTCTGCACTCGTGATAGAACTGATGAAAGTCCGCAGCGATGTCCCGCGCGTAGCGGGCCAGCCGATGCGGCGCTAATTGTTCCACCACGTTGCGTACGATGCGCGGCATCTCTGCCAGCCGGCGCGCCAGGGCGAGTTCGGCCGGATGCGTCAGCGCGTCGAGCGGCGCCGACGATGCCTGCGAGACCTCGCTGCGGTCGGCGTTTTTCAACACTGAGGCGATGCGCGCGTGACCGTACTGCACGTAATACACGGGATTTTCGTTGGATTGCTCCTTGGCCAGTTCGAGATCGAACGTGAGCGGCGATTCCGGTGCGAGCATGATGAAGAAGAACCGCGCCGCGTCGACGCCGACTTCGTCCAGAATGTCGTCCAGCGTCACGATGTGCCCGGCGCGTTTACTCATGCTTACGATTTCGCCCGCGCGCATCAGCGTAATCTGCTGTGCGATCAGCACTTCGAGATGATCGCGCGTATAACCGAGCGCTTCGGCCAAGCCCTTGAGCCGCCCGATGTAGCCGTGGTGATCGGGTCCCAAGATGTCCACCACTTTGTCGGCGCGCTGCAGCTTCTCGTAGTGATACGCCACGTCGTTGGCAAGATACGTCGGACGCCCGTCGCTGCGAATGAGCACGCGATCCTTGTCGTCGCCGAAGCGCGTCGCTGCGAAAAACAGCGCGCCCTCTTTATCGTACGTATTGCCCGCGCCGCTCAAACGTTCGATACCCGCCGCAATTCTGCCGCTCTCATGCAGTTCGCGCTCGCTTTGCCAGAGATCGAAGTGAACGCGAAAACGCTCGACGGTGCTGCGCTGCTGCGCGACGAGCACGTCGCGCGCATATTTGCCGAAGTGCGCCAGCCAGTGCGTTTCATCGGCTTGCACCCAGCGTGTCCCCTCGCGCTGCGCTACCTCCTGCGCAATCCGCACCAGATACTCGCCGGGATAGCCGTCGTCCGGCAACGGGTACTGCGGATCGAATGTCTGACGGTAACGCGCGTAGAGCGAACGCGCCAGCGTTTCCAGCTGGTATCCCGCATCGTTGATGATCCACTCGATGAAAACGTCGTATCCGCAGTAGCGCATCGCGTTGGCGAGCGTTGCGCCGATGCTGCAAGTGCGCCCCTGCACGACGACCAGCGGACCGGTGGGATTCGCGCTCCCGAATTCCAGCGAAATGCGCTCGCCGCGCGGCTGCGACTTCCCGAACGCCGCACCGTCGCGCAAGATTTGCCGCACGAGCGCTTGCCACGCCGCGGGCGCCAAACGCACGTTGATGAATCCCGCCGCTGCCGATACGTCGGTAAACAGCTCGCGCAGCTGCGGACGTTCTTCGTAAACGGCCGCAGGCTAAAATGGCGGCCAGCTCTTGCGGGGGTTTGCGCGCAGCACGCGCAAGCGCAAAGGCCGCGTTCGTTGCAAAATCTCCGAATTCGGCGCGGCGCGGAGCCTCGAATGCAATGGGAGCATCATCGGCGGCCGGAAAACGCTTGCCGATCGCATCCTTCAGTGCGGAGCGAAACAGCGAAAGCGCGTCTTCCGGAAGCAGCTGATCGGCGGCGACGGGCGGCATCGGCAAACGCTTTCGACGCAGATGGCGCTCTTGCTAGTGATGATACGGTTCGCCGCGCATGATCTTTGCGGAGCGATAGAGCTGCTCGAGCACGATCATGCGCGCCCATTCGTGCAAAAACGTCAGTTTCGAAAGCGACCAGACGACGTCGGCCCGCTCGCGCAAGGCCGGTGAGGAGCCGAAGGCGCCGCCGATGCAAAAGACGATGCGCCGCGCGCCCGCGTGAGTTTCTCCCTGTATGGCCCGGCTGAGTTCGACGCTCGAAAACTGCGTGCCGGTGCCGTCCAAAAGCCACACGCGATCGTCGCTTCCGATCGAGCGCAGAATGCGCTGCGATTCTTCGCGCGCCGCGAGCGCGGGATCGCCCAATGCCGAGGCTTTGATTTCGCGCGTTTCAAGCGTGTAGTACGGCGCCAGCCGCCGGCTGAAGTCTCCGCACGCCGCCGCGACGTAGGACTCGCGAATTTTGCCGACGGCAACCAAGCGCAAAAGCACGCCGCGTTGTTCGCAACGGCCGCTCGCGCCTCCGTGTTTTTAGCGATAATGGCTCAGCAGATCGACTTGTTCGGCGCGCTGGAACGGGCGTTCGTCGACGATGGGACCGGCCGCATCGCCTATTATCCCGGCGTTTTCTGCGCCGAGGAGAGCGCGCAGCTGTTCGCGCAGCTGCTCGAGCAGCTGCCGTGGTCGAGCGAGACGATGTGGATGTACGACCGCACCGTCGGCGTGCCGCGGCTCATCGCGCGTTTTCTGCCCGAGCAGGAGCGTCCGGAGCAGCTTCGCCGCGTCCACGAGCGCGTGGAAGCGTTTTTGGATACGCGCTTTACGTCCATTTCGGCGCAGCTCTATCGTGACGGCAACGACAGCGTGGCTTGGCACAACGATCACCGCGAAGAGCTCGTTCCGTTTCCGGTCATCGCCGTCGTGAGTCTGGGTGCGACGCGCTCGATGTGGGTGCGCAGCAAGAAGCGTCCGCGCCGGACATTCTCGTGCGATTTGGATCCGGGAAGCTTGTTCGTCATGAGCGGGCGCGCGCAGGAATTCTGGGAGCATCACATTCCCAAGGTCGATCGGCCGATCGGCCGTCGCATCAGTTTGGCATTGCGTCAGCGCAAGCTGTAGCGTTGCCCGGGCCGGGCTTCGATTTCGCCCGACAATTCCAGGACGGAAAGCGCGGCGAGCACGCCGGCCGTACCCGCGGGGTTGTGCGCAATCAATTCCTCCAGCGAGCATTCTCCTTCGCTCATTCGCGCCAGAAGCGTTCGCTCGAGGGGATCGCTGCGTTCGCGCGCAGCCGACCGCCCTGGGGTAGCCGCTTGCGCCGGCGATGCGATGCGCAGGTCTGCGAGCACGTCGTGCGCACTGCGCGCCAGGATGGCTCCGTCCCGGATAAGGGCGTGGCAGCCGGCGACGTGCGCGCGATCGACGTTGCCGGGCACCGCAAACACCGGAATCCGCGCCGCTGCCCAGCCGGCAGTGTTGAGCGCGCCGCTGCGCGCCGGCGCCTCGATCACGACGACCGCGTCGGAAAGGGCGGCGACCACGCCGTTGCGCTGCAAGAACTGCGAGGGATACGCCGCTGCATCGGGCGGAAAGGGCGAAAGCACGGCGCCGTTCTGCCGCACCATGCGCTCGGCCAGGCCGCGGTTGCGTTTGGGAAAGAAGCAGTCGTGACCGCCTCCCAGGACGCCCACGGTCACCCCTCCTGCCTGCAGTGTGCCCACGTGCGCGGCAGCGTCAATGCCAAGGGCAAGACCCGAGATGACGCAGCATCCCGCGGCCGCGAAGTCGGCGCAGAAACGCGCCGCCAACGCCCTGCCGTAGGCGCTCGCAGCGCGGGTGCCGACGACCGCAATCGTCGGTTTGCGAAGGCCGTCCAGAGAGCCGCGAACCCACAGCCGCTCGAAGAGCGGCGGCATCTGCCGCTCGGGCCGCAGCTCCGCGAAAGCCTCGAACGGCAGGCAAACAGGCAAATCCACCGTGTTTCCTTCACGCCCGCGTTCCGGCCCGCCAAGGCGGCCCGGGCAGGTCTACCGGGGGGAAAGTGAAGGGTGCCTGGGAATACAGCGCCCCAACCTGACCCCAGGGCTCGACTCCGGAGGAACAAACGTGGCAGCTGAAGCCTACTGTGTGAAGTGCAAGACCAAGCGGCAGATTAAGGACGCGGTTCAAATCACGATGAAGAACGGCCGTCCGGCAACCGAGGGCAAATGCCCCGAATGCGGGACGAAGATGTTCAAGATCGGTGCGGCAACCTGACTTTCGCCCAGAGCCGCGGACGGGCATAAGCCGCCGGTGAGCGCTGCTCTCCGGCAGCGTCGTTTTTGCCTCCCGTGTGCGTAGTGCCCTATAATGGGATTGCCCACTACATGTGGGTGCCGGGCCCGGACCCGGCTCGCCCGGAAGCTGTGAACGTTGATTTGCCCGACCTGCCGCAAGAGCGAGACGCGCGTCGTCGATTCACGCGACGACGAGAACGTCGTCCGCCGGCGGCGCGAATGCTTGGATCTGCGCTGCAAGCATCGCTTCACCACTTACGAGCGCATGGAAGCGCCGCGCTTGTTCGTCGTGAAGAAGGACGGCCGCCGCGAGCATTTCAGCCGCGAGAAGATTTTGGCCGGTCTGCGCCGGGCGTGTGAAAAGCGGCCGGTTTCCGAAAGCCAAATGGAAGCGGTCGCGGCCGACTTGGAACGCGCCTTGTTCGCGCGCGGGGAAAGCGAGGTTCCCTCGACGACGATCGGCGAGAAGTTGATGGAGGCGCTGCGCGCGCTCGACAAAGTGGCCTACATTCGTTTTGCCAGCGTGTATCGCCAGTTCCGCGACGTCGAAAGCTTTCAAGAAGAATTGGCGACGCTGCTCTCCAAATAGCTGCTGCCCATGCCCGCGCCCATCGAAGAGTGTTTCGTGCGAATCCGGCGCCTTCCCGAAGGGGAAGGCCTTCCGCTGCCTTCGTACATGAGTGTTGAAGCCGCCGGCGCCGATTTGGTCGCGGCGGTCGACGAACGTTTGACGCTGCAGCCGGGTGCCAGAGCGTCGGTTCCGACGGGGTTCGCGATCGCGCTGCCGGCCGGATTCGAGGCGCAGGTGCGTCCCCGCAGCGGTCTTGCGCTGCATAACGGCATCACTTGTTTGAATTCGCCCGGCACCATCGATGCCGACTACCGCGGTCCGCTGCGCGTCATCCTGGCCAATCTGGGAAACGAACCCTACGTGATCCATCGCGGCGATCGCATCGCCCAACTGGTCGTGGCTCCGGTTTCGAAAGCGCGCTTCGTCGAAAGCGATGATTTGCCGGCCAGCGCGCGGGCGGACCGCGGATTCGGCAGCACGGGATTGCAATCGTGAACGTGTACATCGTCGGCGCCGGCGCTGTCGGGACGTATCTCGCGCAGTTGCTGCAATCCATCAACGTCAGCGTGACGTTCGCGCCGCGCGAACTTTCGGCCGTAACGCCGGTCGATGCCGACGTAGCGATCGTTGCGACGAAGAGTTACGATACCGACGGCGCGGTCGAAACGCTGCGCGCGGCGATTCGTTATCCGGAAAAATGCGTTTTCGTGACGCCGCAAAACGGCGTGGGCAACGAAGAGAAGCTGGCGGCCGCATTCGGTGCGGACAACGTCGTCGCCGCAGCGCTCACCGTGCCGGTCGAGCGCGCCAAACCGATGAACGGCGCGCCGCGTGAGCGGAAGGCCGGCGGCTTTGCGGTCTCGCCGCTGGGCAAAAACGCGTATAACTGGCTCGTCGCCACGCTTTCGAGCTCCGGCCTACGCACGCAGGTCGTCGCCGACTGGCGCGCGCTGAAGTGGTCGAAACTGGCGCTCAACGTGGTTGCGAACGCCAGCTGCGCGATTTTGAACGTGCTGCCCAACCGCCTCGTGCACTTCGAAGAAATCTTTACGCTGGAGATTCGCGCTATTCGCGAGGTGCGCGCGGTCATGCAGGCGATGGACATTACGCCGGTCGATCTGCCGCGTTACCCGCTACGCGCGCTGCAGGGCATTGCGACGCTTCCCAGCCCCATCGCGCGGCGCTTGCTGGCCAAGCGCGTCGCGGGCGCGCGTGGAACCAAACCGCCCTCGCTGCTCATCGATTTGCGCAACGGCAAGCCGCAAAGCGAAGTGGATTACCTCAACGGTGCGGTCGCATGCGCCGGCCGCGATCATCACGTCCCGACGCCGGTCAACGCCGTGTACTCCCGCGTGCTCGAGGATATCGCGCACATGCCTCAGCTGTGGGCGAAATATCGGGAACGCCCCGACACGCTCGCGGCTGAGGTTGAAGCCGAAGTCAAACGCGTCAAGGCGCTCGCGCGAGGGACTTCTTGAAGCATCCGGACGTCAACGAAACGATTGAAGGCTGGTGGATTCTTCACCGCATGTTCGCCTTCGACCGGTGCCGGTGGACGCGGCTGGATGCTCCAACGCGCGAGCGCATCACGCGCGAAGCGGTCGGCGCCCTCATTCCGCTTCGCGAAGGCGAGCGGGACACCGCGCTAGCGCAAGTGGTCGGCCATAAAGCCGACTTGATGCTCACGCACTACGCCGCCGGTTACGAAGGGCTGGCCCAGGCGCAGACTGCGTTCGACCGCTGCGAATTGCGCGACTACGTAGAACCGCGCGCCTCGTACGTCTCCATTTTGGAACTCGGCTTGTACGAAGCGACGGGACGGATTCACGCGCAGCTGCAAGAACGCGGGCTCAAGCGTTTTTCGCCGGAGTGGAACGCAGCGTTCGACGAGCTGCTTTCCGAGCAAGAACGCCAGCCGCGCAACGCGCAGCGTTTGCGGGCGCGCATTCCCCAGCGGCGATACGCTTGCTTTTACCCGATGGACAAAAAGCGCAGCGGGGACGACAACTGGTACACGCTGCCGTTCGAGCAGCGCGCCAAACTGATGCTCGACCACGGACGCATCGGGCGCTCGTTTCACGGCTTGGTCACGCAAGTGATTTCCGGCTCCATCGGCTTCGACGATTACGAGTGGGGCGTCGATCTCTATGCGGACGATCCGCTCGTTTTCAAAAAGCTGATCTACGAGATGCGTTTCGACGAAGCAAGCGCGCGCTACGCGATCTTCGGGTCGTTCGTAAGCGGACTCCAGTTTTCGATTGAAGAACTCGACGCTTTCTTTCCGCGGAGCGTTTGCCGGCATTGTTGCCTGCTGCGCCGGTGGCGAGGGCGTAGGAGCACCTCTGGGATGGCGTTGGAGCATCTCGTCGAGTTTTATGGCGCTGACGAGCGCGCCTTGGTGCGCAGGATCGCTGCATACGCCGCAGAGGCGCTCGAGAGCGGGGACTGCGCGGTGTTGATCACGCATCAAGTGCGGCGCGACGCAATTCTCGCGGCGTTGGAAGCCTTGCGCGCCGGCCTGGACCCGACGCGATTCGTGACGTTCGATTCGGAGCGAACGCTGGACCGTTTATACGAAAACGGCCGGCTGAGCTGCGAGAGGTTCGAAGCGGTCGTCGGTGCGCCGCTGCGCGAACTTGCATCCCGCAGCCGTTCGCGGCGAATCCGCGCATACGGCGACATGGTCGACACGCTTTGGCAGCGCGGCGACGCGGCGGACGCGATCGAATTGGAGCGGTATTGGAACGATTTGCAGAGGCAACTGCCGTTTCAATTGTATTGCGCCTACAAAACGGATCTGAAGCTCGGCGCGCTGGAACTGGCGCCGCTGGTCGAGGCGCATTCGGCCGTCGTTCCCACGCAGAAGGCGCCCGTTTTGTAAAAAGCGCGAAAATGCGGTGTACCGGCCCGGCGCCGCGCCGATATGTGTGAGCGAGAGGTATCGCACATGTCGAATCTGCCCGTGTTCCCGTCACTCGTTTCCGCACTGCGCGCAGGTTACCAGGTCTTCGACCGCACTTCGCGCGGCTATCTCGTGCGCACCCGCACCGCGACCGGGTGGGCGCTCGCGATCGTCAACTGCCGCTAACCTCGCGCATCATGGCGGCGTAAGCGTCGCCTTCATCGCCTGGCAGGCACCGGCGCCTGCGCGCTGGTAACGCAGGCGAACATGGCTTCAACGCATGCTGCCCAAGCGGCAGCCATTCAAGGCCCCGGCGCGACGCCGGTGGTCCTCACCGTCAACGGTGAACGCCGAACGATCGCGATCGAACCACGCGTGACGCTGCTCGACGCGCTTCGCGACGAGCTTGCTTTAACGGGCACCAAAAAAGGCTGCGATCAAGGCACGTGCGGCGCGTGCACGGTGCTGGTCAACGGCCGGCGCATCAACTCGTGTTTGACGCTGGCGATCATGCACCAGCACGATGAAGTTACCACCATCGAAGGCATCGGCAAAGGTCAGCTGCATCCGGTGCAGCAGGCGTTCATCGACAAGGACGCTTTCCAATGCGGATACTGCACGTCCGGGCAGATCGTTTCGGCCGTGGCGCTGCTGAGCGAGCGCGTCGATCTCGATCGCGAAACGGTGCGTCGCGAGATGAGCGGCAACATCTGCCGCTGCGGCTGTTATCCGCATATCGTCGATGCGGTGCTCGAAGCGCAGCAGACGTAGTGAACGTTTTTCAATTCGTACGAGCCGCTGATGCGCAAGCCGCGCTCGCCGCCGTTCGCGGCAGGCGCGATGCCCGCTTCATCGCGGGCGGGACCAACCTGCTCGATTTCATGAACGAGGGTGTGGAGTCACCTTCGCTTCTGATCGACATCAACGCGATCCCGCTGCGTTCGATCGAGCGCGCTACGGACGCGCTGCACATCGGAGCGCTCGCGCGCATGGCGGACGTCGCAGCGAATGCGAAGCTTCGGGCCGCATTCCCGCTGGTGGCGCAGGCGTTGGAACAAAGCGCATCGCCGCAGCTGCGTAACATGGCATCGATCGGCGGGAATCTGTTACAGCGCACCCGCTGCCAATACTTTCGCAACGTCGCGACGCCGTGCAACAAACGTTCGCCCGGATCGGGTTGCGGCGCGCTCGGCGGAACGAACCGCAAGGAGGCCGTGCTCGGCACGAGCGATCGCTGCATCGCGACGCACGCATCGGATCTCGCCGTCGCGTTGACCGCAATCGACGCGGTCGTACAGGTCGCCGGCAGCCAGGGCGAGCGCGCCATTCCCATCGGCGAATTTTACCGCTTGCCGGGCAGCACGCCGCATATCGAAACGGCGCTTCGCGAGGACGAACTGATCGCCGGCGTGTCGTTGCCGTTGCTCGCGTTCGGCAGCCGGTCGATCTATTTGAAAGTGCGCGATCGCGCCGAGTACGATTTTGCGCTTGCCTCCGCGGCTGTTGCGCTGGATGTCGGCGAGGGCGTCGTTCGCGATTGCCGCGTCGCGCTCGGCGGAATCGCTACGATTCCGTGGCGTTCGCGTGAAGCAGAAGCCGCGCTGCGCGGCGCTGCAGCGGTTCGTGAAACGTTCGAGAAAGCCGCGCACGCCGCGCTTTCGAGCGCTCGCGGCTACGGAGAGAACGATTTTAAAATTTCGCTGGCGCAGCGCACTTTGACGCGCGCGCTGGAAACGGTCGCCGCGTCGTGACGCAGCCGTTGATCGGCGCGCCGCGCAGCCGCGTCGAAGGGCCGCAGAAAGTTACGGGAAAAGCGGTTTACACCGGAGATCTCCATCTCCCCGGCATGCTGCACGCCGTCGTCGTGACGAGCACGATTGCTAACGGCCGCATCGTTTCTATCGACGATAGCACAGCGCGAGCGGCGGACGGCGTTATCGAGATCATGACGCATCGCAACGCGCCGCGCGTCAATCCGAAAAAGACCGGCGAAAACGACTCGCTGCTCTTTCTGCTTCAGAATACGGACGTGCAGTTCGATCGGCAGCCGGTGGCAGTCGTGATTGCGGACACCTTCGCGCAGGCGTTTCACGCGGCGGGTACGGTTCACGTCGAGTACGCGGGCGAGCATCCCGTTACCCATCTGGATGCGGGGCAGACCTACGTGCCGGAACGGATCTTCGGTGAGCCCTCGAACCGCCGGCGCGGCTGCGCAGAGCCCGCGTTCAGCGCGGCGCCGGTGCGCGTACGGCAAACATATCGGACGCCGACCGAGCATCATAACCCGCTCGAACCGCACGGTACGGTAGCGCATTGGGACGGCGAGTTTCTGACGCTGCACGATTCGACGCAGTGGGCTTTCGGCGTGCGGCGGCGCATCGCCGCGATCTTTGGCATCGATCCGAAATACATCCGCGTGAAAGTCCCATTCGTCGGCGGCGCTTTCGGGAGCAAAGGGCAGCCGTGGTCGCACGTTGCGCTGGCCGCGATGGCTGCGAGGCTCGTCAATCGTCCCGTTAAATTACTCGCAACGCGACCGCAGATGTTCGGCTGGGTCGGTCATCGTCCGCAAACCGAGCAAACGATGTCGCTCGGAGCCGATCGGTCCGGCGTGCTGCAATCGGTGGTGCATGACGTTACCGCCGAAACCAGCGTTGCGGACGAGTTCGTGGAAGCGTGCGGCGTTTTCAGCCGCGATCTCTACGCGGTTGCGAATTACGCCATGTCGCATGAGCTGCGCCGCTTGAACATCAGCAAGCCGACCTATCAGCGCGGCCCCGGCGAGTCGACGGGATCGTTTGCGATGGAATCGGCGATGGACGAACTGGCGTACGAGCTGAATATCGATCCGCTGGAACTGCGCGTGCGCAATTACTCGGAAAACAATCCCGATTCGGGAAAGCCGTACACCAGCAAGAACCTGTTGACGTGCTATCGCCTCGCAGCGGAAAAATTCAATTGGCCGCAGCGCAACCCGCAGGTACGATCGATGCGCGACGGACGGATGCTAGTGGGCATGGGGATGGCGACGGCTTCGCGCGGAAGCTTCCGCAGCGCCGCGAGCGTTCGGATCGCGATGCAGCCCGACGGGTCGGTCATCGTTCAGAGCGGCACCATCGAACAGGGTACGGGCTCGCCCACGGTGTTCGCGCAACTGGCGGCCGAAATTCTCGATGTTCCGTTCGAAGGCGTGAGGTTCGAATTCGGCGATACCGCGCTCCCCGAAGCGCCGCTCGCCGCGGGTTCTCAAACTGCCGCCAGCGTCGGCTCTGCCGTCGTGGAAGCGGCGAGGGAACTGCGCAAGCGCCTCGCTGCAGCGGGCGGACGCATTCCGGCGTCTGGTATCGATGTCACCCTGACCTCGCAGCCGACCGAGGAAGAAGAGGCGTACGCCGAGCAGTCCTTCGGCGCGCATTTCGCGCAAGTCGCCGTCGATCCCGATTTAGGCATCGTGCGCGTGACCCGCTACGTCGCCGCATTCGACGGCGGTCGCATTTTGAACGAAAAAACCGCGCGCAGCCAGTATCTGGGCTCCATCGTTTGGGGCATCAGCATGGCGCTGTTCGAAAAAACGCGGTACGATCTGCGTAGCGGTCGCATTATGAATGCGAATCTTTCGGAATATTTGGTTCCGACCAATGCGGACATTCCGGACGTGGAAATCGTCATGCCGCCGGCCGACGATGCGCACGTCAATCCCGCGCACGTCAAAGGCATTGGCGAAGTCGGCATCACCGGAGCTGCGGCGGCCGTTGCGAACGCGGTGTATCACGCCACCGGAATTCGCGTGCGCGACCTGCCCATTACGCCGGAAAAGCTGCTGGCATGAGCGATCTCAAAACGCGCGTTTGCGGCTGGCTGCAGGATGGACGACGCGTTGCCGTGGCGACGGTGATCTCGGTGCGCGGTTCGGCGCCCTTTACCGCCGGAACCATGATGGCGGTAACCGACGATGCCCAAGCGTTCGGCACGATCAGCACCGGCTGCGTCGAAAGCGCGATCGTCAATCTCGCGCAAGACGTTTTCGCAAAAGGCGCGCCGATTGAAACGAGCTTCGCCTCCGACGGGGACGATCTGGCGGGCGTTTCACTGCTGTGCGGCGGGAGCATCGACGTTCGCATCGAGGAAGTTCGCAGCGACGCATTGCCGGCGGATTTCGGGGAAACACCGGCAACGACGAACCTGATCGTCGCCGGCGCCAACGAGTATGCGCGCGCAATTGCGCAGCTGTGCAAACCGCTTGGATATTCCGTTACGATTATCGATCCGAGGCCGGCGTTTGTGGCGGACGCGGACTATCCGGGCGCCGATTGCCGGTGCGGCTGGCCCGACGAAGTGCTGAACGGGCTGCCGATCCACGACCGCACGGCCATCCTGCTGCTCTCGCACGACACGCGGTACGACGGAGAATTTCTGGCGCGAGCGCTCAGCTCTGCGGCGTATTACGTCGGCGCTATCGGAAGCCGGCGCACGCAGCAGAATCGCTTGGAACGGCTGGCACAGGCGGGCGTTTCAGCCGCACAGGTCGCTCGGCTTCACGCGCCCGCAGGGCTCGACCTCGGCTCGAGTACGCCCCATGAAACGGCAGTCGCGATGCTGGCGGAAATCATTGCCGTGCAGAACGGCCGAAGCGCCGGCGCGCTCAAAGATTGCGCAGGTCCGATTCATAATCCACGTCCCGATACGGCCACGCCTGATCGATCGGAACCGGCGAGCGCGTCAGATCTGCGCGATCCCGCAGTGCGCTAATCGCGCTGCCGTACCCAAGCGCTGCGATCCCCGCGCGTGCGCGCGTTGAGAAAATGACGGGGTGTCCCGGCGTGCCGTCAGTTCGCAGCGGAAACGTTACGTCTGCCGAGCCGCTCGCCTCGACGATCGATCGCACGTGCTGCGGCTCGATCAGCGCGAGATCGGCCGGCAGCACGGCGATGCGATGCGTCACATCGGCGATTGAATTCGCAAGCTGCAGCGAATAGGACATTCCGCGTTCGGGATACTCGTTCAGGATCGTGATGCTGCCGCGCAGGGCGGAGGTTGCGATCGCTGCCGGCGAGCACACGACGATGCGCTCGTACTGAGCGCACGCCGCAACCGCCCGTTCGAGCAGCGTCATGCCGTTCACCGTCTGCAGCAGTTTGTTGCCGTTGAACCGCCGTGAGCGTCCGGCGGCAAGGATGATGCACGTTACGGCCGGTGCGTCGCGCTTATTGGGCGTCGTGGAAGATGATCCCCAGCGTCACGCGCTCTCCCCCGACGACTTGACTTACGCCGTGCTTGAATGCGGTTCGATACATACCGTGATTGCGGCGCACCGGCCGGTACCGGTTTGGAAAAACGATCGCATCGCCGATTTGCGGACGCAGAACGATTGGGCGGCTCTGACGGCGCGGGCGCTGTTCGACCATGACGAATTCGCCGCCGGCGTATGCGAGGCGCTCGCTTAAGAAGATCGTCATCTGAAATGGAAACGCGATTTCGCCGTATGTGTCCTGATGCAGGCAATTGTAATCGCCGGCGCGATAACGCAGCAGTAACGCGGTTGGACGGCTTTGACCGTGTGCGATGCAAAACTCCAAGAATTGCTGCACCGATTCCGGATACCGCTCGTCCTTGCCGAGTGCTTCGTTCCAACGATTCGCGATCGGCGCGAGCACGGTGTATGCCTGCGCTCGCAGTGCGGCGATCGGTTCCGGGAGCGGATACGCAAAGTATTTGTATTCGCCTTTGCCGTAGCCGTGCCGTTCCATCACGATGCGCGAACGAAACAGCTCCTCGCGCGCAAAGAGTTGCTCGATCGCGCGGCATTCGTCCGGTTCGAGCAGGCGCTCGACATGCGCGTAGCCGTCACGCAGCAGCTCCTCCTCCAGCGTTTTCGCGCGTTCGTGCAAGCGATTAGGTTCGAGCGCGTTCAAGTTCGAGCAACCGCCGCTTGCGCGAAGGTTCCCAGCGATAGCCGCCGACACCGCCGGTCTGCGGAACGATCCGGTGACACGGTATGAGCAGGGCCACCGGGTTTGACGCGCAGGCGTGTGCCACGGCGCGCGCGGCTTGCGGCGAACCGATTGCGATCGCTGAGCTCGCGATACGTCATGGTCGTCCCCGGTTTGATAGAGCGCAGCGCTTCCCACACGCGCGCCTGAAACGCGGTCGCGCGCACCTCGAGGGGTAAATGCGGCCACGGCGCACTGCCGCATAGGTAGCGGACGATCAACGAAAGCGTAGATTCAAGCGTATCGTCTTCGCGCTCGATCGACGCGCGAGGAAATTCCGAGCGCAATTTGCACTCGAGCGCAGGCTGCATCTTCACCGATGTCGACGCGGCAGATGCCGCGCGCGGTCGCGGCAACGAGCACATTTCCGAAGGATGTGCCCGTGACGGCAAAAACGATGCGCGCGTTTTTGCCTCCGGCGCGAAAATTCGAAGGCGTCATCCCAAGGCCCGCGCGTGCCGGATCGTACGCCTGCGAAGCGGACGCAAAACCAGCATCGTAGATCGCGCTTGTAACGGAGTTGGTCTGTTTCAGCTTGCTGCGCAGCCGCGTCCGCTTTACCATGTCGGCGTACTGGCGCGGCGATACGCCGATCGTCGCTTTGAAGCGGCGCTGAAGGTGAAAGGGGCTCAATCCTGCCGCGTCGGCAAGCTGCTGCAGCGACGGCGCGCTTTCCGCGCGTTCGATTCGGCGGCAAACCGCCAGCAGTCGCGGGTCCACGAGCTGCGAACTTTCGTCCGGCTTGCACCGTTTGCACGCCCGATATCCGTCGAGCTTTGCCGCAGCCGCCGATTGGAAAAATTCGACGTTCTTTTCCAGCGGAGTACGGCTGCTGCAGCTCGGACGGCAATAGACGCCCGTGGTGCGCACCGCATAATACATTTTGCCGTCGTGCGAAGCATCGCGCCGTACCAGCGCGCGGTACATCGCCGCTCTTTCTGTAGTGTTCATGGCTTCATGATATCCGCAATTGCCGCCGCAGACTATGCGGTTCTTGCGCTCTAATTCCACAACCTGGCGGCCGGCCAAAGCGTTGCGCCTTGCTTTGTCATCGCGAGCGGATATGTCATCGCGAGCGGCAATGTCATCGTAAGCGGCGATGTGTCATCGTGAGCGGCGATGTGTCATCGTGAGCCTGTCGAACGACGCCCGAGCTTGTCGAGGGCACGCGCATCTCCCAAAAGCGCCTTTAACACCTGCGCGTCATGCGGCGCCGCCGCCGCGGTATCGTTGTTAAAATACACGTACACATCGCGCGCTTGCGCCGCCAGCTCTTCGATCACGCCGGCCCAACGCTTCAGCACGCGCTTCGGATACGAACCGACGTACAGCCCCGTGTATCCGTGGAGACGCACGTACGCAAGTTTCTCGTTCGTGACCCATCGCGGAACCCGCATCTTCGGATAGTCGTGCACGCAGAATGCCATCGCTCGCCGTTCGAGCAACGTCCGCACCTGCGGCGCGAACCACGTCTTGTTGCGGAATTCGATCACGTAGCGGTACCCCGGCGGAAGCTTTTGCAAGAACGCTTCCAGCCGTTCGTCGTCGCGCTCCAGATATGGCGGAAACTGCACGAGAATCTGCGCCAGTTTCTCACGCTCAAAACATGCGGCTCTTGAAAAATAATTTTCGATGAACGTATCGAGGCGCTCCGGCAGGTCGCGACGGTGCGTAATCAGGCGGCTGAGCTTGACGGTGTACTTGAAGTGCGCCGGAACGGCATCGCACCATTTCTGAACTTGGTCGGGTTTGGGCAGACGATACGTCGTCGCGTTGAGTTCGACCGTGTCGAACCGCTGCGCGTAGTACGAAAGCCGGTTCCTCGCCGGTACGCCTTTGGGGTAGAAGCGCTCGCGCCAGTCAGCGTACACCCAGCCGCTGGTGCCGACGTAAATCATTTTATTTCCATCATTATCGACGGCCCAAGACGGGTACAAACGGGCAATGCGACTGGAACACGATCGCGGCGAAAGCCATAAAGCCTACAAACGCCGCTGCACTACCTGCGGCACCCCGCTGGCAGTGGATGCCGCCGAATCGGAAGAACGCTGCGCTGACTGTCCGCCGGCCGATGATGCCGATCCGGGATCATCGCACATCGTCAATCGCGGCGGAACGCTGGAACCGGGCTAAAGAACGCAGAGCTTACCGCGCAGCGCTGGCACAGACAAATCTCGTACTGCGCCAGCCTGCGGATGCTCGAATTTTCGAGCGGAGGTCGCTAGGCGAGCACGTCGGACCTCCTATGCGGAGGCAACGACGCCGGGCAGAACCGTCGCCGGAGCCTGGGCGGCGATTTCATAGTAACGATTGTGAGCGGCGGGTGCGGTCAGCGGATCCAGTATTTCGGATAGGGTCTGGATCGATTTGCCTTCCCAAAGGCAAAACGCGCGGCTGCGATCCGCTGCGGTTACGCTCGTGTGAAGCGTGAAGCCCGGCGGCGTGCCCTGTTTTTCGAATTCCGCAGCGAGCTGATTCCATCGCTGGGCGTCGGCGATTTCGTGGACGACCTGAATAAACATTAATTACTCCTCCGGACAAAGCCGGACGATTGGGGGCTACAGCATAGCACGTTCCATACGAGGCAGCCAGATGCGAACGGCATGCGACACTCAAGAGAGCGCACGGCGTCTGACGGATGCATGGAATCATGCGGCACGCGTGTCCAGCCGTTCCAAGCTACGGTAGTGAATCGCTTCGGCAACATGCTCGCTCGCGATGCGTTCGCTGGCGGCGAGATCCGCAATCGTGCGTGCCGCGCGAGCGATGCGATCCAGCGCGCGAGCCGAGAATTGCCGCCGAGAACTGGCGTGCGCCAGCAGCTGCATCGCGTTGCCGTCTAAACTGCAGTACGCGCGCACCGCGTTCCCCGGGATGTCGGCGTTGCAGTTGAGCGGCGTTCCCGCAAAGCGTTCACGCTGCAGCTCACGCGCGGCCACGACGCGGGCGCGGATGGCTGCAGAACGATCCGCCGTTTCCTGCTTGACCATGTCGTCGAACGGAACGCGCGAAACTTCGATTTGCAGATCGATGCGATCCAGCAGCGGCCCGGAAAGTTTGGAAACGTACTTCGCGACGGCAGCATCGTCGCAGCGGCATTCCGCACTGCGCGTTCCGCGATACCCGCATGGGCACGGGTTCATCGAAGCAACGAGCATGAAGCGCGCGGGATACGTAAACGTACCGGCGGCGCGCGCAATCGTGACCACGCCTTCCTCGAGCGGTTGCCGCATGACCTCGATCGCGGTGCGCGTAAATTCCGGAAGTTCATCGAGAAACAGCACGCCGTGATGCGCTAAGCTGATCTCGCCCGGTTTGACCGCGCTTCCGCCGCCGACGAGCGCAACTTGGCTGATCGTGTGGTGTGGAAATCGAAACGGCCGCGCGCGTACGATACCGGGCTGCGCGCCAAGCAATCCCGCTACGCTGTAAATCTTTGTTACTTCCAGCGCCTGCGCGCTTGACATGGGCGGCAATATCGAAGGAAGCCGCCGCGCCAGCATCGTTTTCCCGCATCCTGGCGGCCCGACGAACAACACGTTATGACCGCCCGCCGCCGCAATTTCAAGTGCGCGCTTTGCGCCGCTTTGACCGCGCACGTCGGCAAAATCGCCATACGTTACGTCATCGCTTGAAACGCGCAACGGCGCGGCGGCGGCTTTGCGCCACTTCATTCCGTTCCCGAGTACGACTGCCACGGCGGATTGCAGCGAATCCACGGCATAGAGATCGATGCCTTCGACCAGCGCAGCTTCATCCGCGTTCGGTAGTGGAACGATGAGGCGCGTGAATCCGGCGTTGCGAGCGCCAAGCACCATCGGCAAGATGCCGTGAACCGGCCGAAGCGTGCCGTCCAACGCCAGTTCTCCGAGCGCGCAGAAGTTCTGCAGCGCAAGCCGATCGATCTGCTCGTCGATGGCCATGAGCGCGAGTGCGATCGGCAGATCGAACGACGGACCTTCCTTGCGCACGTCGGCGGGTGAGAGGTTGACCAAGAGCCGCCCGGCGGGATAGGCGAAGCCCGAATTGAAAATCGCCGCGCGCACACGGTCCCGCGCTTCGGCCAGCGCGCGGTCGGGCAGGCCGATGATTGCACACGACGGCGAGCCCGGCGAACTGTCCGCTTCAACGCGCACGACGTACCCATCGATGCCCAGCATCGCGGCGGAAAACGCAAGAGAGATCACCGTCTACCTCCGTTGCGCTATCACGACGCTGCTCTCGATACGCTAGGCTAGGAATGCGGCTCGGATTGCGAAAGCCCGCATTATGAACCTGTTTGCCGTACTGCTGGTGACGATTTCGCCTGCGCTGTTTTCCTCGCTGCACTTTCGCCAAATCGGTCCCTTGAGCGGGCGCATCGATACGGTCGCCGGCGTGCCGGGCGATCCGCGAACGTACTACGGGGGCGGACTCGGCGGCTTGTTCAAATCCACCGACGGCGGCGCCAGCTGGGACTCGGTTTTCAACAGTCAGGCCGTCAGTTCGATCGGCGCGGTCGCCCTCGCGCCGTCCGATGCGAACATCGTGTATGCCGGTACGGGGGAGCCCAACTTGCGAAACGACATCGCGTTCGGTCGCGGCATGTACCGGTCGAACGACGCGGGCAAAACGTGGCAGCATCTGGGCCTTGACCAGAGCGGTTCGATCGCGCGCATCGCGATCGATTCGAACGATCCCAATCGGGTCTTCGTCGCGGTCTCGGGCGATTTTTATCGCGCGAATGACGCGCGCGGAATCTACGGCACCGGCGACGGCGGCAAAACGTGGAAGCGGCTGCTGTACGAAGATTCGCGTACCGGCGCATCGGCGATCGCAATCGACCCGGCAAATCGCAATCATCTCATCGCCGGAATGTGGGAAGCGTGGCGCACGCCGTATCACCTGAACAGCGGCGGTCCGCACGACGGCCTTTACGAAAGCAGCGACGGCGGTTTGCATTGGAGTCGCATGAGCGGACACGGTCTGCCGAGCGGCACGACCGGCCGCATCGACGTGGCCTTTTCATCGAGCAATCCTAAACGCGTGTACGCGCTCATCGAGTCCAGCGAAGGCACGCTGTGGCGCAGCGACGACTCGGGCGCGACGTGGACCTTGGTGAACCGCAGTCACGGCATCGATCAGCGGCCGTTTTACTTCACGACGCTCAGCGTTGACCCGAACGATGCAAACCGTCTGTATTTCATGTCGGTGCAAATGTGGCAGTCCACCGATGGGGGCAAAACCGCGAAAACGATGCACGGCACGCGCGGCGGCGATTACCATTCGTTGTGGATCGATCCGAAAGATTCGCACCGGATGATCGCCGGCGACGACGGCGGCATTCAATATACAACCGGTGCACCGCAGGGCTGGACGAGCGCTCCGGTCGTGACCTCTCAGGCCTATCACGTCGATACGGACCGGCGCAATCCATATACGGTGTGCTCTGAAACGCAGGACGCGGGAAGCGCATGCGGGCCGAGCAACAGACTTACGCTTCGGCGGGATACCCGATGACGATTGGTTTAGCGCAGGCGGAGGCGAAAGCGGCTGGATCGTTTTCGACCGAGCCGATTCAAATCTGATCTACGGCGACGGCTATCAAGGCGCGGTAACGCAGTACGATCGGCGTACGCAGCAGGCGCGGGAGATCGACGTTTGGCCGGAAGACGCGATGGGCTGGCCTGCGGCCGATCTGAAATATCGCTTTCAGTGGACTGCGCCGCTTGCAATTTCGCCCGAACACCCTCATCGGCGTATACATGGGCGGCAACAAGGTCTTTCAAACCGACGACGGCGGCGTGAACTGGCGCGCCATCAGCGGCGATCTCACGCGCAACGACAAGGCGCTGCAGCAGTTTTCCGGCGGGCTTACGCGCGACAATACCAGCGTGGAATACTACGACACGGTGTTCACGATTGCTGAATCCCCGCTGCACGCGGGAATGCTGTGGGCCGGAACCGACGACGGTTATGTTTGGCTTACGCGCGACGGCGGCGCACACTGGAGAAACGTTACGCCCGCGCAACTGCGCGGCGATGCTGCGGGAACCTGGGCTCGTATCGATTACGTCGATCCTTCGCCGTTCGATCCGGCGAGCGCGTACATGGTCGCCGATTACCACAAATCAGGAAATCGAACGCCGCATCTGTACAAGACCACCGATGGCGGTGCGCACTGGATCGACGTTGCGGCGACGCTTCCGCAAGACAGTTACGCGCGCATGGTTAAAGCCGATCCGCGGCGCCGTGGCATGCTCTACGCCGGCACCGAAACCGGGCTCTGGCTCTCGTACGATGATGGCGTGCATTGGATATCGCTTAACACGAATCTGCCGGTTGCGCCGGTCTACGACTTCACCGTGCAGCCGCAGCAAGACGATCTCGTCGTGGGCACTCATGGCCGCGGCATTTGGATTCTCGATGATTTGCATCCGTTGCAAGAATTGACGGCCGCCGTCGCTGCGCAGCCGCTGCATCTGTTTACGGTCCGACCGGCGTACCGCTGGCAAATCGGCGGTTTCAACCCTTCGAATTGGGGCGGAGACAATCCGCAATATGGCGCCGACGTCAACGTGTATTTCAAAGAAGCGCCGAAGAATGCGCGGGTGGAAATTCTTGAAGGTGCGCACGTGATACGCACCCTCAAAATGCAGAAGGCCACCGCCGGCATCAATCGCGTGTGGTGGGACCTGACGTACGAGGATCTCAAACCGGTCAAGAACTACGTGCCGTGGGGCGCTGCCGGTTTCAACGGACCGCTGGTCCTGCCCGGACGCTATACGGTTCGCGTGGTCGCCGGGACACAAGTGCAGACCGGCAGCCTGGAGGTGCGGCTCGATCCCCGCTCGCACGCGACCATGCCGGCGCTTCGCGCCCAACTCGCGTTTTTGCAGCGCGCGCGCAAGGATCTGGCCCAGCTCACCGCCACGATCGATCGGCTCAACGCCGCTAAAGCCAAAGGGGGCCCCAAGGCCGCGGAGATCGATGCGCTTCTCCACGAGATTTACGAGCCAGAGGTCACCGAAGGTGAAGACGCGCTCCGCTATCCGCAGCAGGTGTACGGCAAGATCTCCTACGTAGCAGCAGGGGTCGCGCGCGCGGATGCCGCGCCGACCGCCTCGGACTACGCCGTGCTGGCGGCCCTCGAAGCGAGGGCGCAAGCGTTGATGAACCAAGTTCTCCACATCGCTCACAGGCCCGCGCCGTGCACTTGTGGATAGGTGCGGCAACGAAGGCGCTCCGCCACCGCGCAGTTAACCCTCGCCCGAACGCTTTCAAAGGAGTCGCCAACGTTGAAGAACCTCGGCCTGCTGCTCGGCATCGCATCTTTGGCTGCCGTCCTCACCGCCTGCTCTTCGAATTCGGGTTCCAAAACGACGCAAACGACGTCCACGAAGACCTCGTCGACTTCGGGGCCGGGCGGCGCGAGCGCCGCTTCAAAGACGATCGGCGTTTCCATTCAAGATTTGGAAGCGCAGTTTTACCAGCAGATGGAAGCAGGGATGCAGGACGAGGCCAAACGCTACGGCTACCGCCTGCTGTTCGTCGACGCCAATCGCGACAGCGCCAAACAGCAGTCGCAAGTCGAGGATTTCATTTCGAAGAAGGTCGATGCGATCGTGCTGACGCCGTACGATTCGCAAGCCATCGGCAGCGCGATCACCGAGGCCAATACCGCCGGCATCCCGGTTTTTACGGCCGACATCGCCAGCATCAGTAAACAAGGTAAAGTCGTCTCGCACGTTGCTTCGGACAACGTCCAAGGCGGCCAGCAAGCCGGAATGCTGATGTGTCAGGCGGTGCATTCGGGGTCCGTTGCAATCTTAGACGAGCCCGAAGTAACCAGCGTCCAAGATCGCGTCAAGGGATTCAAAATGGCGCTTGCCCAGCACTGTCCGGGCGTGAAAGTCGTGGCCGAAGTCGATTCCGGCGGAACGCGCGACAAAGCCAACTCCGACATGGGCGACATTTTGCAGGCGCACAAAGACCTCAAGGGCGTGTTCGGGATCAACGACGATTCGGCGCTGGGTGCGGTAACGGCCGTTCGCGCCGCGGGCCTTTCGAATATTGCGGTTATCGGTTACGATGCGACGCCCGAGGCGCGCACCGCTATCGCGAACGGACAGATTTACGGTGACGCCGTGCAGCATCCCGATACCATCGGCAAAGACACGATCGACGTCATCCACTCCTATTTCACCGGGAAAAAGGTGCCGGCGAAAGTCGACGTGCCGGTGGGAACGTTTACGAAGGCGGACGCCGCGAAATCGCAGCCCTGAATCAAGCCTCACTGCTTGAAATGCGCGACATCGGGAAATCGTTTCCCGGCGTGCGTGCGTTGGACGGCGTGACGCTGCAGCTCAACGCCGGCGAAGTTCTCGCGCTGGTCGGTGAGAACGGCGCGGGCAAATCGACGCTGATGAAAATCCTGGCGGGGGCGCAGCCGGCAGACTCCGGGGAGATTTTCATCGATGGAAGCGTCGCCTCCATCGATTCTCCGCGGGCTGCAGAGAAACTGGGCATCGGCATGATTTATCAGGAATTCAATCTCGTGCCTTCGCTCAGCGCCATCGACAACATCGTGCTGGGCAATGAACCGCGCAGCGGCCCGTTCATCGACGAGCGTGCCGCCCGCGAACGCGCAACCGCGGTCTTCGCCGATCTCGGAATCGACGTGCCGCTGAACGTGGAAGCCTCGCGATTGTCGGTGGCGCAGCAGCAAATGGTTGAAATTGCCAAAGTACTCTCGCGCAACGCCCGCATCATCGTCATGGATGAGCCGAGCGCCGCGCTGACCGATCGCGAAATCGATCGACTGTTCGGCATCATCCGCACGCTGAAAGAGCGGGGCGCCGGAATCATCTACATCTCGCACCGGCTCGAGGAACTTCCGCACATTGCCGATCGGGTGACAATCTTGCGCGACGGCGCCGCCGTGGAAACGCGCGCGGCGGCAGATTTTCCCGCCGATGAAATCGTGCGCGCGATGGTCGGACGGCGGTTAGACGCGCATTTTCCGGATCTGCCGGACGTTGCGCCCGACGCTCCGGTGGTGCTCGCGGTCGAAGGCTTGCTGCGTATGCCGCGCGTTCGCGGCGTTTCGTTTGCCGTGCGGCAAGGTGAAATCGTCGGGTTAGCAGGCCTCGTCGGCGCAGGGCGTACCGAGATCGTGCGGGCAATCGCCGGCGCCGACATCCCGCAGGACGGTCTCGTGCGCGTAGCGGGCAACGCGCTGCACATGCGCGGCCCGCAAGATGCGATTGCCGCCGGGGTTGCGTTCATCACCGAGGATCGCAAGGCGCAAGGCCTCGTGCTCGGCATGAGCGTTCGCGAAAACGTTACGCTGGCGCAGCTCGCACACTTCGTGAACCGCGACCTTTTAATCGATCGCGGTAAAGAAGAGCGAGCCACGGCAAAATACATCGACGAACTGCGCATCCGCACGCCCAATTCCGAACAGCTCGTTCGCAATCTCTCCGGTGGAAATCAGCAAAAGGTCGTTCTGGCAAAATGGCTGCTCGGCCAAGCCAAAGTGTTTTTGTTCGACGAGCCGACGCGCGGCATCGACATCGGCGCGAAAGCCGAAATTTACGCGTTGATGGTAACGCTGATTCGCAACGGCGCGGCCATCGTTATGGTCAGCAGCGAGTTGCCCGAAGTCTTAGGCATGTCGCACCGCGTTCTCGTGGTGCGCGACGGGCGCATTGCGCAAGAGTTTTCGCGCGCGCAGGCCACACCGGATGCCGTTATCGCTGCGGCGGCGGGAGTCTGCAGCATGATCGAACACGCGCAGATGCAAACGGAATTGACCTCGCAAGCCAAAGCGGAAAAGTCTCGGCAGACGCGCGCCTATTGGCTGCGCGTCGGGGGCGCCATTGCGGTGCTCGTCATCGTTGCGCTGCTGGTCAACGCGGCGGCAAAAGGCGCCTTCCTCGAACCCAGCAACATCATCCGCGTCTTGCGGCAAATCACGTACGGCTGCATCTTGGCCGTCGGCGAAACGTTCGTCATCATTACTGCCGGCATCGATCTGTCCGTCGGATCGCTGGTTTCGCTGAGCGGCGTGGTGATGGCCATGTTTGCCAACTCGATGCATTTCGGCGGATTTCCGCTGATCGCCGCAACGCTGGTCGTGGGATTGGCGCTCGGCGCGGCTGCGGGGTTCGTCAACGCGGTTCCGGTCGTGAAGCTTAACCTGCCGCCCTTCATCACGACGCTGGCGATGATGCAAATCGCCGTGGGCCTCTCGTTCAAAATTTCACACGGCCGTCCGGTGCCCCTGAACAGTCCGGATTTCCAGAATACCGGCATCGGCTTTTTCCTGGGATCGCTGTTTGGTTCACTGCATTTGCCGGGGTTGCCGATTCCGGTGATTTGGATGATCGTCATCGTCATCATCGCCTCGGTGCTGCTCATGCGCACGCGCTACGGACGATACGTGTTCGCCTTGGGAGGCAACGAAGAAGCGGCGCGCCTGGCGGGCGTAAGCGTCGCGCGGGTGAAGACGCTGGTGTACGTCATCAGCGGCATGTGCGCGGCGGTCGCCGGATTTTTGCTGATGGCGTTGTTCTCGTCCGGCTCTCCGCAGACCGGCACGGGCGACGAGATGCTCGAAGCAATCGCGGCGGTCGTGGTCGGCGGCACCAGCCTGATGGGCGGCCGCGGAACGATCGTCGGCACGTTTTTCGGCGCCCTGCTGATTGGCATCTTGTACAACGTGATGAACTTGCTAAGCATCGAATCGTACACGCAAAAAATCGTTTTAGGTGCGGTGATTCTGCTGGCCGTCGTGGTCGACGAGTCTGCGCAAACGCTATCTGCGGGCGGCGTAAAGGCGGGATTATCGTGTCAGCCGTCAACGCCGCGCCAGAACACTCAGCGGATGCCGTTTCATCGCATCGCCGTCCGGCAGAACCGCTGACCGTCCTCTCGCTGGCCGCGCTCGGCGTGGTTTTCGGCGACATTGGAACGAGCCCGCTCTACGCCTTTCATCAGTGTTTCACCGGGGAGTTTCCGGCCGCCATAACCACGCAGAACATTTTGGGCATCCTGTCCTTGATTTTTTGGGCGCTCATCGTCATCGTCTGTGTGAAGTACGTCACTTTTTTGCTGCGCGCGGATTACGACGGACAGGGCGGCACGTTCGCCCTCCTCGCGCAGTTGGTTGCGCCCAAGCGCGCCGCCACACCGATGGCGCTGGGGACGCTTGCCCTCATGGTCCTTTTCGGTGCTTCAATGCTGTACGGCGACGGTGCCATCACGCCCGCGATCTCCGTCATCTCTGCGATCGAAGGGCTGGACGAATGGACCCACGCTGCGCATCCTTTCATCGTGCCGCTCGCCGTCATCGTGCTGGTTGGCATTTTTGCGGTGCAAAAGCGCGGCACGGGGCGTATCGGCGTGTTGTTCGGCCCCATCATGCTGGTTTGGTTCGCCGCGATCGGCATCGCGGGGTTTTTCGCAGTGGTCCGCTATCCGGCCGTGTTCGCCGCGCTCAATCCCGCGTTTGCCGTCGAATTTTTCATCCACAACGGCTTTCGAAGTTTGCTCATCTTCGGTGCGGTCGTTCTGTGCGTGACGGGATGCGAGGCGCTGTATGCCGACCTGGCTCACTTTGGGCGGCGTCCGATTACGCTGGCCTGGGCCGCAATCGTGTTGCCTGCTTTACTGCTCAACTACTTCGGCCAAGGTGCTCTTACGCTGCAAGATTCGCGCGCGATTAACGCCCCATTTTTCCGGTTGGTACCGTCATGGGGCATCATCCCGATGGTGCTGCTCGCGACGGCGGCTACGGTCATCGCATCGCAAGCGTTGATTTCCGGCGTCTTTTCGCTCACCCAGCAGGCGATGCAGCTCGGGTTTACGCCGCGATTTCGCGTCGTACACACTTCACGGCATTTCGCCGGGCAGATTTACATGCCCACTGTCAATGCAATGTTGGGCATCGCATGCATCGTGGTAGTCATTACGTTCCGTTCTTCGGAACGTTTGGGCGGTGCGTATGGCTTGGCAGTAACGATAACGATGCTGATGGACACGATTGCCTTTTCACAACTGCTGAAAAAACGATGGTCGTGGCCGACGTGGCAGTGGGTTCCGCTCATCACGCTGTTTTTGGCGTGGGAACTCGGGTTTCTCTTCGGCAACGCGTCCAAGTTCATTTCGGGGGGCTGGGTGCCGTTCGGGATGGCGGTTGGGCTCTTCGTGCTGTTCACGACGTGGAACCGTGGGCGCCGCCGGATGATGGAAGGGCTATCGCAGCAGATGATGCCGGTGCAGCAGTTTTTGGCGGAGGTTCGCGAACCGACCGTCGTGAGCGGCACGGCTTTTTTTCTCAACCCCGAACCGTCCGGAATCCCGTTCGTGCTACAGCACGAATGGATGCGCAACCACATCGTTTTCGACACGATCGTGCTGCTCACGATCATGCATGCCGGCCGGCCTTACGTTTCGGTGGGCGACCGCGTCGAGATCGAACAGCTGGCGCCGCGTTTGCTGCGCGTCAAAGCCTGGTACGGGTTTATGCAAGAGCCGCGCATTCATGACATCCTCAAGCGGCTGCGCAAATGCCGCCCGGACGTTGATTTTTCGCATCCCACGTACTATTTGGCTAGTCCCAAGATCAGCGCGAATCCCACGCCTCATGGTCTTCCGGGCTGGCAACGCAATTTGTTCCGTTGGATGGCGCGCAACGCGCGGCCGCTGACCGACTCGCTGGGGCTGCCACCGAACAATACTATCGAATTCGGCGTCGAAGTAAAAATTTAGAACGGGCCTCGACTTCGCTCAGGATGACATGCCCTTCGACTTCGCTCAGGATGACAATATTAGAACGGAAAGTCCGAGTCTTTCAGCCCGACGTTCGTTTTCAGATCGCTGAACGTCTCTTCGGCAACGATCTTCTCGCCTTCGTAGCGCACTTGGCGCACCGGGAAGTGCGTTGTTTTCGAAACATCGACGATTAGGCGGGTCACGCCGCCGATGGCCGCCGGATCGGCCGGCAGGAGCTGCACCTCGTCGGTCGGTGCACCGTCGATCACGGGACCGCTGTGCTGCGTAAGATCGCCTTTGATGTCCTTGTATTTGTCGACTTCGTTTTGGATTAGGCCGTCCGGAATCGTATATCCGCGCAGCGAGGTCGCGCGGGTGTCATGCAATCCGACTTTGAGGTGAAAGAACGACAGCAAGCCGCCTTGATGTCCGCTGACTCTGTCGCCGCCGTTCCAAACACCGCCGCTACCGCTGCTTTCGCCCGACACAATCAACGTTTTGGCAAGCGCCGGCCGCTTGAACCAGTAGTGGTACGTTCGATCTTGTACGCGGTCGTCTTTGACTTCGTGCGCGCGCACCGTGACGGTATAGTCGTTTACGCTCGCAAATGTCGCGTCGAAAGCGCCGATTGCCGGAACGCTTGCCGCCCGAGCTGCCGTCACCGGAAAAGCCAATAATGCAAAAGCCAACGCGAAACCGCTTTTCATCACGTAACCTTCTCGGGCTGCGGCGTTCCGGCCGCCGTTTGATCGACCAGCAACGTTCCGTGCTTGCCTTCCACGCCGATTAAGACGTTGCACTTCGCCTCGGCCGCAATTTGTTCGATGTCACGTCCGAGGGGCGCGCCGGTGTACTTCCCCTCACGATACGATCCCATGAGGATGAGCGAAGCGCGCTCGCGCTTGGCGATCGACAGCACCGCTTGCGCGATCTGCCGCTGATGCACGATTTCCGTGCGGACCTCGACGCCGCGGCGTTTGGCGATCGCTTCGACGGAGGCCAGAATATCCAAACCCTGGCGGTCCTCCTCCTCCATGATCGCGTTGGTTGGAAGCGTGAACGGCACTTCCACGACGTAAATCCCGAGCAGCTCGGAATTTTGGCCTCGCGCAACCCGCGCTGCGAGCACCATCATATGTTCGGAGCGAATGTCCGAAGAGAACACGACGATGATCGTCCCCAGCCGCTCGGAAAGTTCTTTTTCCGCCGTTCTTGCAACGATGTCGGCGCGCGTTTTTGGCGGGTGAAGCATCCACCACAGGGTCGCAATGACGGAAACGACGGTGAGAGCCGCTGCAATGGCTCCTGCGGTGGTTATCTGAAGCGCCGTGTGCATCATGTGCCCGGGCGCCGAATGAGCAGCATGCGATGCACGCCCAGTGCGATCATCGCCGCTCCCAGAACGATTCCGGGAAGCGCTTCCAGGCGAAACCCGGCCACCATCACCACGCGCACCAAGATAACCGCGCCCAAAATGCCGAAGATCACGCCGTTTACGGCTTTGAAGCGGGCATATTTCGATGCGTTGCGCGCGTTCACGAGACACGCGCCGTGAAGTTCGGGTCGCGCTCTTTGAGTTTGTCGACCAGTTCGTCCATCAGATCCAACTCGCCGGCATTGCGCAAAATCTGCACTTGGTCGCGATTCCAGTCCCGACGTACCGAACCGAAAAGGGGCAGGCCCTTGCGCAGGCGATAGATTGCGTACACGATGATGCCGAACAGCAGCCAGGACGGTCCCGCGATGCGTCCGATGTGGTGCGTAATGAGGACGAACACGAGGATGGCAAAGATGCCGAAGAAGCCGATAATGGCAACCAGCGGGAAAAAGACCTGCTCGCCGCGGTACTTCATGCGAATGTTGAGCGGGATAAGGAACTTGCGCGGCGTGAGCGGATCGCGCAAACGCAAAGCGATGAGCGCGACGAACACCAGCGTGTAGCTCGCCGCGGCGCCGAATGCATACAGGTCGCCCAGGAACTCGTATCCGAAGTCACCTTGCAGCGCCGCGAAGACCAGTTCGACCGCTGCCAAGCCGCAAAACACCACGATCGAAATGACCGGCGTTTTGAATTTTCGATGCACGCGCTTGAACAACGAGGGCAGCAGCTGAAACTGACTCATGGAGTAGGCGATTCGCGAACTGCCGAAAACCCCGGAGTTGCTGGAGATCAGCAGCAGCGTCGCACCGAATATCGGCACGTAAAACGCGGCGACGAGGCCGAAATAGGGAATGTTGCTGGCCATGACCGCGACGGCTTTGTCCTGATTTTGCGTCGCGCCCAAGAATTGCCAAAACTGCTGCGCGTGTCCGGCGGCATCGTGCGGTACCGGATACCACGCCTGCATTCCCAGCGCCAGGTTGGAGTACGCGAGCGCGAAAATCAGAATCGTCAGGATCAGCGCAATGGAGGTGCGCGGAATAATCGATGCCGGCCGGTTCGTCTCTTCGGCTGCATGTGAAATCGACTCGAGCCCGACGAACGAAATGATTGCCAGCGATATGCCGTTCATTAACTGGAACGAGCTGGGCCAGCCTGTTTGCATGCTGTGGATCAGCAATTCAGGACGAAACGTAAAGAGAAAGCCCAGCACGAGAATCATGCTTTCGCTAAAAACGTCGAGCGCGCTGACGAATCCGTTGAACGCCGTGCTTTCCCGCACGCCGATGACGTTCAAGATTGCAAGACCGATGATGAATCCCAGCACGACCCCGAAATGCAGCAGCGGGTGAACGGTCGCATCGAGCACATTGAGCACGGGAAGATGACTCAGATAGCCGACGCAGCCCCAAGCGAACAGCGTGATGTCGATGGTGAAGTCCAGCAGCACGGCCCACCCCGCCATGAACCCGAGAAAATCACCGAGTCCGCGCATGACGAAGTACTGCCCGCCGCCGGCTACGGGATACGCCGACGCCAGCTCGGTGTACGCTAGACCGACGCACACGTACACGAGCCCCGCAAAGAGAAAGGCGACGTTCGAGGCGCCGGCGGCAACCCCGATGACCAGGCCGAGAGCGACGAAGATGTCGGCTCCGACGTTGGCATAGCCCCACGAATAGGACCCCCACGGCGTTACGGAGCGGCGCAGCCCGTGCTGTTGTTCTTCCTGCATGTTGTGCGGCGAATCAGTAACCGATTGCCGTGCGCTCCAAAGCGTTGATCAAATATTCGGTTTCACTCATCTGTTCGGCAAGATCGTAGTCGCGAAAGACTTCCAGCGCCTCGTTGAGCTTGTGCACGCCGTCGCGCAATTCGTCGCGTTCGCGAAGGCCGTCCGAGGCCTTCTGCAAAATCATCGTGCCGTACTTGAGCGCCGTTTTGGCATATTCCAGGCGATTGTCGACCGCCATCAGCTCGTGAAGGGCGGCGGTGAACTGGTCCTTCGCTTCGTCGTAACGGCGCCGCCGCGTTGCCAGCATGCCTTTGAGTACAGCCTCGTAGGCATCGTTGCGGTTTCGCGAAGGTGCGAGCGCGCGATCCAGCGCGCGGCGCAGTTCGACCGGGGCCTGCGGCGCAGCGCGCACTTCGGGCTGCGGCTTTTTTTGCGCGGGCGTCGGCGAGAGCAGCAGCTGTAAGTCGACGATGAAATCGCGCGCGGTTTGATAGCGCTTGCCGGGATCCTTGTCGATGGCGCGCATGATGACGCGCTCGAGCGGTTCGGGAATATTACGGTTGATTTCGTGCGGCGCGGTCGGCGCATCGTGAACGTGCGAAAAGATGGTGGCGACCAAATCGTCCTTGTCGTTGCGAAACGGCACGGTCCCGGTGAAAATCTCGTACATGACGATGCCGACCGAATACAAATCGCTGCGAACGTCCGCGGGTTTGCTCAAAAAACGTTCCGGCGCGAGATACCCGATCGTCCCGACGATCTGGCCGGTGCGCGTCGTCTGCGTCATGTCGCTGGTGCGCCTGGCCAAACCGAAATCCATGACTTTGACGTGCTGGCCGTCTTCGACCGTCATGATGTTGGACGGTTTGATGTCGCGATGGACCGTTCCGTCCGCGTGCGCGTAATCGAGGGCTTCGAGCACGTCGATCAGATAGGTCAACGCCTGGCGGTAAGAGATCGAGCCGCCTTCCAAATCGCGCAGCGTTTTCCCGCGGATCAGCTCCATGACGATATACGAGACGCCGCCTTCTTCGCCGACGTTCGAACACTTGCACGATGCGCGGATGATTCAGTTTCGCCATCGACTGCGCTTCGCGCATGAAACGCTTGTTGATGTCGTCGGAGCGGTCGATCAGCACTTTGATGGCCACTTCTCGGCCGAGCGTTTTATCCAGCGCACGGTACGTGTCTGCAGTCCCGCCGCGACCGACCAAATCCAAAACTTCGTAGCGCCCGCTCAGCGTGCGGCCGATGAAGGTGTCCAAAGTCAGAAGGCGTTCCTGTGCAGGACCATGCGTTCTCCATCGAGCGCTACCACGTCGAAGCGGAAGGGGGCGTTCGGGGCGACGATTTGCACGTAATCCGCCGCGAGCCTGCGCAGGGTCCCGCGCTTGCGCGCGTCCACCGCCGCCAGCGCGCTGCCGAAGCGCTTCGACGAGCGAGCTTTGACCTCGACGAAGACGATCGTCTCGCCGTCGCGGCACACGAGATCGATTTCGCCGCCTCCCACGCGCAAATTCCGCTTGACGATGCGATAGCCGCGCGAGCGCAGCAGCTGCTCTGCGAGGTTCTCCGCAGCAGCGCCTTTGACGCCGTTACCGGTCAACGAATTCCAAGCCGAACGCGAGCTGCGCTTCGCGCACGCGCCACCAGCCCGACCGGTGATGCACCGAAGGGCCGTGCTCTTTGAGCGCGCGAATGTGGTCGGGAGTGCAATAACCTTTATGATCGGCAAAGCCGTATCGCGGATCGGTCTCGTGCAGCTCGACGAGCAACCGATCGCGATGTACTTTTGCGACGATCGACGCTGCAGCGACCGTTGCGCTGCGCGCATCACCCTTGATCAGCGGCTCTTGCGGGCCGGGGAACGACTTGATGCGAACTGCGTCGGTGATGAGATATTGCGGCGCGACGGACAGGGCGGCGAGCGCGCGTTCCATCGCCAGCACGCTCGCCCAGTAAATATTGAGCGCGTTGATCTCTTGAACGCTCGCGGAGCCGACGGCCCACGCAGCGCAACACGCTTTGATCCGCTCGGACAATTCGACACGCAATTCCGGCGGCACGACTTTCGAATCGTTCAACCCGCGCAGCATCAGCGGCTCCGCACTGACCACGCATGCCGCGACGACGGGCCCTGCCAGCGGACCCCGCCCGACTTCATCGACGCCACCGACATAGACGAAGCCCTTTTCCCGCGCTGCATTCTCGAACGCGTGGATGCGATGCAGCCGGCGGCGATCGCGCTCGTAGGCGTTCTTCGCTTTACGCTGTTTCGGCGTCATCTTCGGGCTTTCGATCCAACGTAATGCGTCCGAACTTCCCCTCGTTAAAATCTTTGATGTACGCTTGCGCCGCGTTGTGGTAGTCGGTCTCGCCGCCCGCGCGCAAAAAGCCGCGCGAACGGCAGAACTCGTCTAAATCCGGCATCTTCGTCCCGGCCGTGCGCGTTTCCAGCAGCCAGCGATGAAAACGCCGGGCAATGTCGGCCGGATCGTAGCGTTCGCGCGGCACCGCTCCCACCAGCGCCAGCTTCCATTGGCTCTCACGCGAGGCGATGCGCGGCACGAGAATGCCGGGCGTGTCCATCAGTTCTATCCCGGCGCCCAGCCGAAACCACTGCAGCCGACGTGTGATGCCGGCGCGGTTTTCCGCTCGCGCTGCCGATCGACCCAGCAATCCGTTGATCACCGACGACTTGCCCGAATTCGGAACGCCGACCACCATGGCACGGCGCATCGAACGCGCGCGACCGCCCAGCTCGTCCAGTTTGCGGGCAATTCTTCGCATGTCCGAGGAGTGCTTGGCGTCGATCGCTTCGGCGTCTTCACCGCGCGAGCGCATGCCACGCAGCCACGATGCCGTCTGAATTGGATCCGCTAAATCGTCGCGCGTAAAAACACGCAGCCTCGCGCGACGAGCAGCAACCGCATCGAGCATCGGATTGGCGCCGCTCGCCGGCACGCGTGCATCGATCACTTCGACCACGATGTCGATGAGCGTCATGTATTCGCCGATGCGCCGCATCGCCGCGGCCATGTGGCCCGGATACCATTGCACCACCCGCTCGAATTCCCAATCGCCCTTCACGCCGTTCATGCAGGCGGCTAGAGCGCGCCGAGATGGCCGATGGGCCAGATGCCGGCGACGGCTTTGCCTATGACTTGCGTCTGCGGCACGAATCCCCAGAAGCGCGAGTCGTCGCTGTCCGCGCGATTGTCGCCTAGAACGTAGAACGAGCCCGCAGGAACCGTAAGCGGAGCGAAGCTGCGCCGATCGGGAAACACGACGTACGGCTCGACGAGCGCTGCGCCGTTGACCACGACGGTGCCGTTTTGAATAGCAACGCGATCTCCGGGCAGCCCGACGATCCGTTTGATGAATATCTCGGGAGTGGGCCCGTCATGGTGAAATGCAACGATGTCGCCGCGCGCCGGATGTCCGATGCGGTAGGCCATCGTGTTGATGAGTACGACTTCGCCCGAGTCGATGTGCGGCGCCATCGAGAGACCGGAAACTTCCGGCGTGCGCATGAAGAACGCGAGCGCGAGCGCGCAGAGAACCGCGATTTGCAGCGTTGCGCTTGCGAGAGAGCGCCAATGCATCCGCTGAAGCACGGAAGACCCTTTTCTCGCTTACCTCCACAAAATCCGCGCGTGGCTGAGCGGCCAAAAAATGACGAATGCGTGCCCGGTAAAATGCGCCGCTTTTCCGGCTTCGGGGCCGCTGCTGAACGTGCCGGCATTCTGCGCGAATCCCCACATGTGCGAGTCCTCGGAATCGTTGCGGTTGTCGCCCATCATGAAGTAGCAGTTCTTGGGAATGCGGTTTGGCGCGCTCCAGTCTTTGCGCGGCGGGATGTTGCCCTGCGAGGGATCGATCGGCATGTAACCCGCTCCGGAATCGACGTAGATGCCGTAGTTCTTCACGACGAGATTGTATGCCGGCGGCTGCGCGATGTACGGCTCGGACAACGCCTTACCGTTCAGGTACACCACGCCGTTCCCAATGCGCAGCGTATCGCCGGGACGGGCGATCACGCGTTTGATGAAATCGTCGCTTGTGGGAATCGGCGGCGGAAAAACGACGATGTCGCCCTCGTTTGGCGCTCGAAAGCGGTATTCGAACTTGTTTACCAGCAGCACGTCGCCGATTTGCAGGGTCGGAATCATGGAGCCGGACGGAATGTAATACGTGCGCGCTACGAACGTGATGAGCAGAAATGCCGCTACGCCGGCGTAGATGAACGGATCGAGATATTCGCGAGCGAAGCTGCGCGAGCGGGTCTTTGCGCCGGCTGCCGTCGGCCGCAGCGTGAGGACGATGCGCGCGATGAGAAAGACCGCGACTAGACCCAGTAATTCGAGCGGCGTAACCGCTATGGCGCCCACGTGCTTAGTTGAGCAGATGCAGCCGGCTGTACGGCCACATCAGAAGAAATGCGCGCCCGGTGAACTGCGCTGAAGCTACGGTATGCGCGAGCGGCCCCGCGGCGAACGTGCCGTGCAACTGCGCGAAGCCCCACACGTGCGAGTCGTCGGAGTCGTTGCGGTTATCGCCCATGACGACGTAAAAGTTGCGCGGAACGCGATCGGAGCTCTGCCAAAGTTTTGAGGGCGGCACGTTGGCTTGCGACGGATCCAATCTCTCCATGCCGGAACCGTTATCGACGTAGATACCGTAGTTCTTTACCGTCATGGAATAGGACGGCGTTTGCGCAATATACGGTTCCTTCAGCTGCTTGCCGTTCACGTAAACGCGTCCGTTCCGTACGGCAAACGTATCTCCGGGCACGGCGATCACGCGCTTGATGAACTCGCTCGAGGACGCAATCGGCGGTTTGAACACGACCACGTCGCCGCGCCGAGGCGTACTGAATCGATAAGCGATCTCGTTGACCAGTACGACGTCTCCCCGCTGAAGCGTCGGAACCATCGATCCCGACGGGATGTAAAACGTGCGGATGACGAAGGTGATCAGAAAGAGCGCGATGAGACCCGCTACGATGAATGCGTCGAGGTATTCTTGCAGCGCGCTCGCGGCTCGAGCGTACGTGCGCGATGCCGTTGCCGTTCGCAAACTGAGCGCCGCTCGCGCGAGAGCAAAGACGCCGATCAGCCCCAGTAACTGCAGCGGCGAAATAGCGAGGCTAGCGGGCAGTTTTCTTCTCTTTGATCCGCGCAGCTTTGCCGATTTTTTCGGTAAGGTAGTACAGCCTGCTACGGCGTACCACGCCGCGTTTGCTCACTTCGATGCGATCGACGCGCGGGCTGTGCAGCAGGAACGATTTCTCCACGCCGACGCCGTGCGCCACGCGGCGAACGGTGATCGATTCTTGCGCGCCGCCGCCCTTTCGAACGGTCACGACGCCTTCGAACATTTGAACGCGCTCTTTGCCGCCTTCGACGACTTTGGAATACACCTTGACGGTGTCGCCGGGGCGAAACTGCGGAACGTTTTCCTTCCGCTGCTCTTGATTTAAGACATCGATGAGGTTCATGACCGCTCTCTTGCCGCGCACAATAAAACGCCGGTGGGGGGTCCCCCACGGCAACTTTGGCATGATAGCATGCGGGTCACGGCTCCGCAAGGCGATTTGCGCTCGCCATATCCGGGCGGCGCGCCAGCGTACGCGCGCGCGATTGTTCTCGCCGCCAACGCGCGATAGCGGAGTGATCGCCGGAGAGCAGCACCGGCGGAACCTCCACACCGCGAAAACGCGCCGGCCGAGTGTACGCCGGATAATCCAACTGGCCGCCGGCGAATGATTCGTCCGCAAGGGACTCGGTTCGCACTGCGCCTTCGAGCAGACGAGCGGTCGCGTCCATCATCGCGAGCGCGGGAATTTCCCCGCCGGTCAGCACGAAGTCGCCCAGTGAATATTCCTGCGTTTCGTAAAGCCGGCCCAGCCGCTCGTCGATTCCCTCGTAATGCCCGCAGACGATCACCAATCGATCGAGGGCGGCAAAGCTCCGTGCGGCGGCCTGCGTGAAGGGTTCCCCGCTGGGGGTCGGGACGGCGACGACACGCCGCTCGCCCTGGGGCGCCTCGGCGAAGATCGAATCTAAAATGCGCGCGAGCGGCTCGATGCGCATCACCATGCCGGGGCCGCCGCCGAAGGGCACGTCGTCGGCCCGTTTTTTGCCTTCGAGCGCGTCGAGCACGTGATGGTAGCGAATGTCCAAGACGCCCGATTCGACCGCGCGTCCAACAATCGACAGGCCGACGAACGGCGCAAAGACTTCGGGGAAGAGCGTAAGCACGTCGATCGTGAACATCGATGCAGTGTTCACCCTGCGCCGGTTCATCGCTCTTTTTCGCCCAGCGCCGCCGACGCCGTACGATTTGGCGTTGCGCGAGATCGCGCACGGCGATTACCCGAGCGCGCTTTCCCGTCTGGATGCACTCGCAGCCGATTCCTCGCTGACGGCGCAGCGGCGCGCAGAGCTGTGCAATAAACGCGGCGTCGCACTCGCCGGTCTGGGCAGAGCCGGGGAAGCGCGAACTGCGTTCGAGGACGCGCTCGCGGCCTTTCCGCGGTTTGCGCCCGCGGTCGTGAATATCGGAAACTTGCATATGGAAGCGGGTGAAATGGAACCGGCGATGCAGCAATACCGGCGAGCGATGCTGCTTGATGAAGCGTACGCTCCGGCGCATCACAACTTGGCCGTGGCGTATAAGCGACTAGGCCGCACGGCCGACGCGGTGCGGGAACTGCGGTGGGCCAATCGTTTGGAGGGCAGGGTCCGTCGTAAGCCAAGCAGATGATGATGGCTGCGCCGGAACAGGTACCGCTTTCGGAAGATCTACTCGGCACACTGCGCGTTGCGGCGCGATGGTCGCTGGAGCTGCGCGAGCCGTTCGTTACGCCGCGTGCGTTGCTGCTGGCGTTGCTGGAACATCCGCAAGCCGGTGTGGTGCTCGCCGGTGCCCTCAATCGGGAACGCTTGCGCGCGGCACGGCCGGATGAAACGCTCGATGCCACGCGCACCGCCGACGCGTCGGTGGACGGCGAACCCGTGGCGCTTGCGCGTTACGACACCTTGGCGTTCAAGACGCCGGACGGACGCACCAGCATGTGGCTTAGCCGCGCTGCGTACCGCATTTTCGTTGAAGGCGCAAAGCGCGCGGGCGATGGTTACTCCGTCAAACATCTGGCAGCCGGAATGGCGGGCCAGGCGGCTGCCTCCCCGGCGTGGCTGGCCGCTATTCCGGCCGATTCAGGGGCGCTCATCCATGCGCTGTACAACGCGTGAACGAAGTGACGTTACTTGACGAGATCGGCGTTGGTGATATCTTCGAGATATTCGAAGAGTTGCGGCAACGTGATTTTCTCCAGCGCCGACTGTTCGAGTTCGGGGCTGCCGTCCTCACCTTCATCGCGCAAATAGCACCGCGACTCCACCGCGACTTCCCCGTCGCTGATGAACGACACCGCGAAACCTTTGCCCGGCATCTCGTCGTAGATCCGCATCGTCGCGGGATTTAAAATCTCGATCGAATGCGCTTGATTGCGGCCGTCGAAAATGGTGATGGTCAAAAAATCGCGGTTGGCGATCTCGATGCTTCCTACGACGAAAACGTTTTTGGTCGAAAAGAATTCGTGTCCGCGTTTGTTACGGCTGGACACCTCGTAGAACACGCGGTGAGCGATGAAGCGGTTGAGAATTTTCCGCAACGTCGCGGGCGAGGCAAGTGTCTCCGTGCGGTTGCCTCGCGTGTAGATGATTTTCACGGGGCGCCTCACTTGCACGGCGCCGGAGGGCGGCCCTGCCGAGCGCTCCGTCTCAGGACTTCGGCGTGCTCGAAGCTAAGAGAGCTTGGTGCTTTCTTTACCGGACATGGCCGTTTTGGGGGTTCTCGCGCTGCTGGTTTTCGGCGAGCAGAAGCTTCCGGGCATCATGCGCCAAGCCGGAAGAATCATGCGCGAGGTCCAAAACACCTCGCACTCGTTCGTGCGTGAAATGGAGCGCGCCGCCGACGTCAACGAGCCTGCGGAGCCCCCGCCAGACGACGCCAAAGAAGAAGAACCGCACTGACGTACGACTGCGTTTCGCGATACGGCGGCACGCCGCCGTATCGATCGACGGCGCCTGCGCCCGCGTTGTATGCTGCGATTGCGTAGATGAAGCGATCGCCGGCTCCGGCAGCGGAGTAGTGATTCAGCAACGCGCGCAGATGCAGCGCGGCGCCGTGGATGTTCGCCAGCGGATCGTTGGGGTCTATCCCGGCCTCGCTTGCGGTTGCAGGCATCAGCTGTCCCAAGCCGATTGCGCCTGCGGAAGAGACGGCTTGCGGATGCCAATCCGATTCGACGGCGATGATCGCGACGAGCAGACGCGCATCCAAACCGAATGCGTCGCCTTCATGAATGACTTGCCGCGCCAAAACGAGTGCCTGCGCTGCATCCAATTGCCCGTTGAATGCTTGCAACGCACGCGCATACGCGGGCGTCGGATCCGTTTGGGCGCGCGCGGCGTCCGTTAACCCCACGACAAGGCATAAGAAAAGGACCGCTGGTCGCACGATCCTCTTCAGTAGTGCCCGCAGCGCAAACCTGCGGTCAACGAATTATGCTAAATGTTGAAGTTTTGGCGGACCTCGTTGATGCGCTGCTGCAGCATTTGCTTGGCTTGCTGCTGCAGGCGATCTTTCTGTTCTTCGGGCAGCCGCTGATAGACCAGATAGCCGACTGCGGAAAGAAGACCACCGACGACGCCTGCAAGCAGTGCCTTGCCGGCTTCTTTGCTGCCGGCACCCTCATCGCCGTAATTGACCGCGTTACTCTCGGGATAGGTGGCTTTATAGCCGTTGCTGCCGGACCATTGTTCTTCCGAGGACGTGGGCCGGAATGTCTCTGACATGAAGCGCCTCCAAACGTGTACGAATCATCTTCCCGCGCAAGTCTGTTCATACCCCGATTCTTGCCGCGTCTAGGACTCGGTCTGCTCGCTTTGCGAGACGTGCTGCGGATACTGCTCGGCAATCTGACGAACGGCGGCGAACGCCGTTTCGAGAATCGCGACGACCCGTTCGTCGCCGCGCGCGCTCGCCGGCCAGCGCATCGCGAGCGACCCCGATCGCTGCGTTACCTCCAGCGGAAGTTTTACATGCTTTTCCAAGCCCAGGCGCGCTGCTTGCAAAATGGCGGAAACGGCGGCACAGACGAGCGAATATTCATCGCTGCTCGTTTCCGGAAGCTCGACGTGGCCGGATGCAAAAACAGAGGACAGCCGGTCCCGGCTGTCCCTGCGAAAGATCACTTCCAGCAAAATGCCCCGCGCCGGGCGCCTACGGAAGCTCGATCTTCGTGATCTTCACTTCGGCAAAGCGTTGCCGGTGGCCGGTGAGCTTACGAACGCGTTTTTTCGGCTTGTATTTGAAGACCAAAATTTTCTTGTCTTTGTCCTGTCGCAATACCGTCCCGGTGACGCTCGCGCCGTTCAGCGTCGGAGCGCCGACGGTGATTGCGTCGTCCCCCTTGCTGGCAAGCACCACGCGATCGAACGTGACGTTGCTGCCGACCTCGCTGCTGACCAAATCGCATTTGATGACGTTGCCCTCGGCGACGCGGTACTGCTTGCCGCCCGTTTCGATGATCGCGTACATAACTTTGGCAGGGTAACAGAGGGCCGCCGCGGCTGTCAAACGCCGGCGGTTCGACGCGGCGGCGACCCGGCGTTGGACCGGCCTTCCGCGGTGCGGACACGCTACCGGGATGCAGGCTTGCTGCACCGGAAAATGCGACGGAGAGGTTTTGAGGCTGACCTAGCGTCAGAGTGTAGGATGGTGCCGTGGAAACGGCGGCCGGGGCGCCTACACGTGTTGGAGCGATGAGGCCGACGCATTCATTCGCGCACCGATGAATTGCAGCCCCTAGAAAGAGGTTATTGATGTTCGCAACGTTGCTGCTGATCTTGGCCGCGAATACCGCGGTGCCGCACATGCCGCCCGTGCCGCAGAACTGCTCTTCGGCGACCCGATTCGTGGGCACGATTTGCACGCCGCCAACGGCGGGAAAGCATCCGGCAATACTGCTGCTCGGCGGTTCGGAAGGCGGCAACCAAATGGCGTATGCCGCCCCACAGTTCGCGCAGCACGGGTACGTAGCCGCGTCCGTCGCCTATTTCGGACTTCCCGGACTGCCGCAAACGCTCGAGAACGTTCCGGTAGAAACCGTCGGCAAAGCGCTGACCGCCATAGCTCAGCGCGCCGACGTTGATTCCGCGCACATCGCGATCATGGGGTTGTCGAAAGGCGGCGAACTCGCGCTGCTGGCCGCATCGTTGTATCCGCAAATTCACGCCGTGGTCGCGGACGTTGGCAGTCCCTTTGCGTGGGAGGGCATCGCTCAAGGCCCGGGCCCGCCGCAATCATCGTGGACGTTCGCCGGCAAGCCGCTTGCGTACGTAGCTTACACCTCGAAGATGGGGACGATTTTCGGTCAAGCGTTCGCATTGCACCAGCCGCTCGACTTGCGCCCGGGATACGATGCAGCGATGCAGCAAAACGCCTCTCAAATACCCGCTGCGATGTTTCATCTGGAGAACATTCATGGGCCGGTGATGATGCTCGCTGCGGACGACGATCGAATTTGGGATTCGGTTGCGCAAGCGCAAATCGGCATGAAGTATCTACGCGATCATCATCATCCGTACAACGACGTTTATCTGCACTACGCCGGGGCAGGGCACATCTTCTTGTTTTCTTCGCCGAGCCGGCCGATGACGCAGTCGCCGATGGGCCCGGTCACGCTGCTGCTGGGCGGTACGCCGCAAGCCAACGTCGCCGCGGCTGCGGCGGCATGGCCGCAGATTTATTCGTTCCTTACTTCGGCGACAAAGTGAGCGTTGCGCGCGTCGCGCGTTTCACTGCCGCCGCGCTGAACGGCAGCGGGCGCAGGCGCTCGCGAATCCAGTCGTCGCTCCAATCGGTGTAATGGCGCGAACCCGGTTCTCCCGATTCGCCGCTTGGAATTGCAATGCCGCCGTCGTCCCAGTTCCCGACGTTCCACACGGCGCGAAAACTTTGCGAGTGCGACGGCGTCTGCACGTGCAAAGCGAAGCTTGTCGCCGTCGCCGGGAAACGTCGCGCCGTTTAAAAACGAAAACCCCATGGGGGACAGCGGGTGTTTCACCGTGACCTTTCCGTATTCGCCCCACGACTCAAGCATGCGTGTTCCGTTGCGGCGAATCGCGCTTTCCAACGAGCTTAGCAGTAGATCGTCGTAGTCGTCGTCCGGCCACCATCCGCGCGGACGTTCGCGAAGCACCCGAAGCAGCAGCACGACGTTGGCGTTGTTTGCGCTGGCTTGGTACTCTTGCGGTGCGTTAGGGACGGCATACTGTGCCAATCGCGAGACCGCAGTGCGCCGCAGCTCCCACGCGATCGCCGCTCCGCGCGAGGCGGGATCGAAGCGTCCGTTCCAGCGCGTGAGCGATTCGAGATACGGCAGTAGGCTGCGCTCGTGCTGCCGCTTTTTGCGGATCGCGGCTGCAACGGTGGCGCGGGCGATATCGCGTTCCGGAATCGAAAGCGTATCGTTCTGAAATCCCGCTAAGTCGTGCACCGAGAACGCCGGTTTCGTTTCCAGCAGGTGTTCGATGCGGTGCGCGCGGTACGGCGCTGCAAAATTGGGACTGAGCCGTAAGGGGTAGCCGGCACCGTACATACGGTCATTCGCGGTGAAAACGACGGTATCGCGGGCCGGCGCCACGCGCGGCAGCCGATCGAACGGAATGAATGCATACCGCGGATCGCTTTGCTCGTGAACGCGAAGTCCCCACAGCGGATCGTTCGGAATCAGCCCCGCAAGCTGATACGCCGCTGCGCCGGAGGTATCGGCGATGGCGAAGTTCTGCGGCGGTCCGGGATAGGTTCGCAGGGCGCGCACCGCATCGGCAATTGTTCGTGATTCGTCGATTTTCAAAAATGCCGGCAACGGCGAGGCAGGTTGCCGCACCGCATTCCAGTCCACCGCGTAGGCGGTCTGCGCCCGCACTTCTGCAACGAATCCGTGCGCGGTCGAATAGTACGTAAAATGCACGTCGTTTGCAAAACGCACGTGAAACGTTTCAATTCGCGCAGAAGCGCCGTGAAGTGAATCGCGATAAACCGCTTCGGTAACGACGGTCCCATTCGTTGCGCCCCACGCGACGTTCTCGTTGTGTCCCAGGATGACGCCCGGAGTTCCGGCAAGGCACGCGCCCGCGACGTGCAAGTTCCGGCTGCGCAAATCGGCGAGATACCAAACGCCGGGAATGCCCAGACGCAGGTGCGGATCGTTGGCGAGCAATGCGTGCCCGGTTCGCGATTTGCGCGCTCCCAAAGCCCATTCGTTGCTTGCGCCCAAGGCGCGCTCCAAGGGAAGAACGATCGCGTTCGAATGCAGCGTCGTCCGCATACGCGCGGAAAGCGGCGCAACGGGCGCAACGATACGCGGATCTATTGGAGCATCGTATGCCGGATCCGTTATGGAGTACAAATCGCGTTGCGGCGGCGCGTCACGCGAATGGGCGACGGCATCGCGGCGAATCACGTCGTCCCACCGATCGATGAGGTCCAAAACCGTCGCCATGCCGACGGCAAGGCTGTCCTGCGGACGCCACGGCTGCGGCTTGTACTGCAGCAGCCGAAACTCTACCGGCAGTGCTTCACGCCGCATCGCCGCGTTCACGCCGTCGCTGAACGACTGCACCAGCGCGCGATCTCGCCCGTCCATGCGCTGCCACTGCAGTTGCACGATCGGTCCTATCGGTGCAACGCGAGCCGTTTCGTCGGCCGATAGCGCGGCGGACCCGAGCACTTCGGCCAATCGGCCGTAAACGTAGCGCCGCAGCAAATCCATTTGGAAGAGCCGGTCCGATGCTTCCGCGTACCCCTGTCCGAACATGACGTCACGATCGCTGTTTGCGATGATGTGCGGTACGTCCCGATCGTCGCGAAAAATCTGCACCGTTGATTCGATGCCGCGTAACGCTACCGTTCCGTTTGTCTGCGATGCGCTGCGATATCCGAGGAACGCATAAGCAGCCCACGCCGCCGACGCTGCGATGAGCAAGAGAAGAACGACGCCCAAGGCGCGTCCCACGATTCCGGGAAAGCGGCGCTTGCGGCGCGATTGCCGGCGCGTCAAGAAACGACGTTGACGAAGACGTCGTCACCTTCGATGCGCACGCCATACGTTGGAACAGGAATGACCGCGGGTAATGCGAGTACGGCGCCGGTGCGCACGTCGAACACCGCGCCGTGCCGCGCGCACGTTATGCGGCAGCCTTCCAGCTCACCTTGATCGAGCGGTGCGCCGTCATGCGTGCAGACGTCTTCGATGGCGTAAATGCGCCCTTCGCATTTACAAAGCAAAATTTCGACGCCGCCAATCTGGACCCGCAGCGTTTTGCCTTCGTCAACGTCATTAACGTTGGCTACAAGAAGTCCGGGCACGAAGGCGTCTTTCAAACAGAAAAGCACGGCAACCTACGAGGCGCCCTGCCGAGGCTTAAAACGCACTGGGAACTGCGCTAAGGGAGCTCGCCCCAAATCGGCGCTAGGCCGCATCGAGCGAAAACATGGCTGTACGGTCCGTTGCGCGCCACGACGCAACGGAAACCAACCACAGGCGGCCGAGCGATCACCTGTTGTCAAGCGTTTTTTTTTTCTAAGATACAAGCCCGATAATTGGGATCCGTCGTTTCCGATAAGAGGCAGCTATGATCAGCTCAAACGACGATAGACCGTCTACTCTGCGGTCGCCTGCGCTTCCTCGTTATGGATTTACGCGTGCGCCTCCTATTGCTATTAAGCATTTTCGTCGTCATGATGTTGCTGACGACGACGCACGCTTCAGCGACTATCTGTTGCTACTACGTATTTCATTGTTACCCAAAAGTATGCGGTGACTGCTGTTTCTGCGACGTTCGAATGCATTTGGCAGCCAAGCGGCGTCTGCACGCAGTGAAGGCTGTCGCGGTGTAAAGTATATGCGGAGCCGTAAGATAATGATTCGTTTGTTCATAGTGCCGTCACTCGTGCTGAGCGTGACGCTGTTGATTGTTAGTGCGTGCGCCGGCATGGAAACGCAGAAAGCTTCAGCACCGGATGCCCAATCAGTCGCTGCAAGCCAAAACCTATTATCCGAGCGTTCTGCTGAATCCGGCTTCAACGGCTATAGTGTTTCCCCCCGAGATTTCGGTCAATGGCGACAGGCTTTCGGCGCAGGGTATCGAGGTGTCACGTACTTCCTGCGGACCCGCTCAGGGGTCGCTTATGCGTTAATGGATGTTCGGGCACCGCAAGCGAATATTGATCACCCGGTGCTACACCCGATCACGAAGTCGCCACAGCTCTCTCGCGCTGCCAAGGTTCCATTTTCGCCGCCCGCAGGCGTCTTCGTCTTGCAAGGCCAGTGGCCTCAAGTGGATGCCATGGCCATTGCGAAAGAGCCGGGCTATGTCGAGCCGTCCGGCATGAGGCTCGATTTCACTTACGATGAAGGCGGGATTACCCGCTTGATAACGGATGATGGTGCTTTTAAAATCGTCGCGCTGTATGAACCGAATTGCTCCGGCTGCGACGTAGAGTGGGGCACGCTCCTACAGGTCGCAAACAGACTAACACGCGCACATGTTCGTGTCTTCCTCGTGACTTCGTCGCCCCTCAGCTGACCTTGCAAGCATTCAGGCAAGTCTTCGAAGTTATCCGCAACAGTTCAGGCCTACGCTAACATTGGTGCATGACTACAACGGCTCCATATATTCCGCCCTTCACGTGGCCGTGCTGCCTGCGCAGTATTTCGTCGATCAAAACGGCGCCGTCCGCCTAATCCATTTTGGTAGCGTCGTTCCTGAGGAACTGCAGATGTTCTTACAACACCTAGGCGTAAGAATTAGTCCGTTCGACCGACCCGACGCTCTAAAAAAGCCGGGCAAGGGCGATTAATGTTCAATTCAACCGCGTACTCCATCCACAACGTTTTAACGAAGAAGTTGAAGAAGCTCGGGCTCCATGGTGGATCGCTGTTCGTGAATTTTCATCGTCGGCTTGGTGTCGCTTCAAGGCTAATCATCCGTGATCATGGCGTCGCGCTTCACGCGCGTCTTGGCGCTGACGTTCGGACACGAACGGTCAAGTCATTTCGACGCGCCGGTGCGCGGACCCGGAAAAATCGTCTCCAGCTGAAAGATGAACCAAGGAGCAGCGGGATGCACGAAGCGCTCCCCGCTGGTGAATTCGCGGGCGCCGCTTACGCTGTGCGCGACGATTGTTCTGGATTCCGGATCGGCGTCCAATACTAAGTCGGACCCCGTTTTCAAATACCGATCGACTTTGAGCCGTATGAGCGCCGATTTATCGGAAGGAGAACGAATTTCGATAGCGATGTTCGGCGCGAACGGCGGTTCTTCGGCTTCCTGATCAGTCAGCTTGCCTAAACGCTCGTAAGAAACGAAAGCAACGTCAGGAACGAACTCGGTAAGCGTGCCATCGACCATTCCTACTTTAAAACGCCACTCCGGTGCAACTTCACCACGCTCTCCCGCACAGGCGTCCAACGCTTGCAAAAGCGCCTTCTGCACAAGCGCATGCGTTCGTTTCGGACTCACTTTGGGGTAACGGCGACCATCGAGGCACTCGATTTCCGGATGGTCCGATAACACTTGGCGCAACGCTTCCATGGCACTGCTATCCTATCACGCAGAACGGCTTACGGAAAAACCCCCGGATGGCGTTTTAGCCGACGGCGCCTTCCATTTCCATCTTCACCAGCCGGTTCAATTCAACCGCGTACTCCATCGGCAACTCTTTAACGAAGAAGTCGAAGAAGCCGTTGACGATCATGGCGGTGGCATCGGCTTCGGACAGGCCGCGGCTCATCGCATAGAAAAGCTGCTCTTCGCCGATTTTGCTGACGCTGGCCTCGTGCTCGACCGTCGAGCGCTGTTCGTGAATCTTCATCGTCGGCTTGGTGTCGCTCGAAGACTCCTCGTCCATGATGAGCGCGTCGCACTTCACGCGCGTCTTTGCGCTCACGGCGCCGGGATAGATTTCAACCAGGCCGCGGTACGTGGTTTTCCCACCGTGCGCGCTGACCGATTTGTTCGTGACGACGGAGCTGGTGTTCGGCGCAGCGTGAATGACTTTGGCGCCGGCGTCCTGATGCTGCCCTTCGCCGGCGAACGCCATCGAGAGCACTTCGCCGCGAGCCCCTTCGCCCATGAGATAAATTGCCGGATACTTCATCGTGAGACGGGAGCCGATGTTGCCGTCCACCCACTCGACGGTCGCGTTCTTGTGCGCGAAAGCGCGCTTGGTGACGAGATTGAAAATATTGCGATACCAATTTTGGATCGTCGTGTACCGGATCGACGCATCTTCCATCGCGATGAGTTCCACGACCGCGCTGTGCAGGGAGACTCGTGGAGAATTTCGGCGCCGTGCAGCCCTCGATGTAGTGCACTTTTGCGCCTTTGTCCGCGATGATGAGCGTGCGTTCGAACTGGCCCATGTTCTCGGCGTTGATGCGAAAGTAGGCCTGCAGCGGCATCGAGACTTCGACGCCGGGGGGCACGTAGATAAACGAACCGCCCGACCACACCGCCGAATTGAGGGCGGCGAATTTGTTGTCGGCGACCGGAATGACGGTCGAAAGGTATTTTTGGACGATGTCCGGGTACTGCTTTACCGCGGTATCCATGTCGCAGAAGAGAACGCCGGTTTTCTCGAGTTCGGCCGTAACGTTGTGGTAGACGACTTCGGATTCGTACTGGGCGGAAACGCCGGACAAGAACTTGCGCTCGGCTTCGGGAATTCCCAGACGATCGAACGTGCGCTTGATGTCCTCGGGAACGTCGTCCCACGAGCGCTCGGTGCGATCCGTCGACTTCACGAAATAGTGGATGTTCGAAAAGTCGATTTCCGAGAGCAGCGCCGTATCGCCCCAAGCCGGCATCGGCTTGCTCGCAAAAACGTCAAAGGCTTTCAACCGGAACGCGCGCATCCATTCCGGCTCGTTTTTCATCGCGCTGATGCGGGTCACGATTTCCGCCGTCAGGCCCTTTTCGGACTTGAAGACGTAGTTCTCCGGGTCGTGAAAGCCGTGCCGATAGTCCTCAACCGGAGGCGCGGTCTTCAGTTGTGTCGCCATGCTTTACGTCTTTTCCCTTATATAGCGCTCTTAGGCTACCGCCTGACCTGCGGATAGTCAACATAGTGAAGTAGTATCTTCACTATCGACAACCCACTCGCATGGAGAGCAGTTTCTTGCGCGCCCACATTCGTTCGGCCAAATGCTTTACAGTCAGGGGCGGAGGGGCTATCATAGGCGCCGGACCCTTGCGACCTGCTCCCGCGAGCACTTTGCGAGGCTAGTCCACGGTTACGGGAGGCGCGCCCATACGCGCCATCGCGGCGAAACGCTCGCGCACCGAAAAGCGCCGGCAAGAGTTCGCCGATAGGTCGGGGACGTGAACTGCACAGCAGGCGCCAGCCGACGAGTCCGGAGGTGGGATTTCCCCCAAAGTCGAGGAGAAAAGACAAAAATTGAAGGCACTGGGTACGCACATTGTGTGTGAACTATCGGGGTGTAACTCGGAAGCCCTCGCGGACGTCGACGCCGTCCACTCCATGATGATCGCCGCGGCCACCGCCGCTAACGCGACGATTATGGAAAGCGCCTTTCACCGTTTTCAGCCCCAAGGCGTTTCGGGAACGGTGATTCTGGCCGAATCGCACCTCTCGATTCATACTTGGCCGGAAAAGGGGTACGCCGCCATGGATTTCTATACGTGCGGCGACCACACGGATCCCTGGCTTGCCTGCCAATACGCGGCGACCGCTCTGCATGCCAAAAGCATGCTGACAACGGAGTTCAAGCGCGGAATCGAAGCCAAAAATGGGACTTTCGCGCACGTCGTGACGGCAACCGAAGCGCAGGACCGTCCCAAGAGCGCCTAACCCTCGACCGATTCGGACGATAGAAAGCGGCGCGCCACGACGGCGCGCCGTTTTTATTCTGTAAACGCGTTGTATCGCAATTCTTAATATACCGATACAACAAGCGTGAAAGGTCCCTTTCGGCGGCCGGTTCTGTTGTTCGCGCTTGCGCTGAGCGGATGCGGCGGCGGCGGCGCGGCCATCGGCGTGGGATCCACGCATGCCGCGGCTATCGTTCCGGCGCCGCTGAGCACGCCCCAGATCGCCAGCGGCGGTCCCGTGACGTATCTGCAGAACAGCGGCCCGCTTTCCAGCGATGGGACTATAGCGCAGGGCGAACACACCGCGATCATCGCGGTGATGTCCGCGGCGACACAGACGCAAAACGCCTTTTTGCCGGATACGTTGATGGTCTCCACGCCGGCGACCACGCAATCCGTAGCCCGCGCTGCGCGCAGCGTGCGTCGTGCGAACCTGACGCGCACCATCGCTCCGGTCGAAGCGTTTCCTGCAGACGGTGCGCGTCTGGTGCAGCGTTTGACGGCCTCGCCCCCGCAAGCATCATCGCAAGAAGTTCGGCGCACGCAAAGCGCCGCGTTTAACGGCGCGCGGATCGGAACGCAAGCCTCGGTGTGGGTTCAGCAAGGGCCCATCTCCGGTACGCGCACGAGCGTAGCAGTCCCGGCAACGTTGGTCGCGCAGTCAGCGCACGGCAATATCTGGGTGGATTCATCGCTCGCGTCCGCGCTTGCATCGCATGCCGCCGCGATCGCTGCCGATTTCGAAAACGCGTACGCCTCCGATGTCGCGCACTTTGCTTCGCCCGACTACGGCACCGACGCGCCGGGTCTGGCTCCGCAGTATTCAGCCTGCGCGAGCGACGGCTCCGCGGGCGGCAGTACGCCCGCCTATATCGACGAGCCCGGCGATCGCCGCATCAACGTTATGGTCGTCAACCCGCAGACGATGGGCGGTTTGGGCGGGTATTTTTCGGGCGCCAACTACATGACGCAATCCGCGCTCAACTGCTTGCACGGAAACTACGAATCGAATCAGGCGCCGTTCATCTTCGTGGGCTGGTTCGGCGGCAACGGGACGGCGTACGAGTTGCAGGAAGACCTGGTGCGATCGACCGCGCACGAACTGCAGCACCTCATCAACTTCGTCAATCATTCGATCCTCGCCACGGGCGCCGCGACCGCATCGTTCAACGGAACGGAATCCACGTTCGTGAACGAAGGGCTTTCGATGCTGGCGCAAGATTTGGCGGTGAACAACATGTACGGCGCGCAGGGCGTGCAGTTCGATGCCGACGATGCGCTGGCGCGCGCAAACGTCTTTCTTGCAGACCCCGGCAACTATTCGCTGAGCGGTTTCATCGGCATCGATCCGCCGGGCTGGGGAAGCGGCGCGCCGCAATACAATTGCTACGGCGGCTGTTACGGTGCGGCGTATCTCTTCGAACGCTATTTGCGCGATCGGTTCGGCGGCGATGCGTACACGCACGCGATCGAAACCAGCGGCGTCGTAGGCGGCGCAAACCTGCAAGCCGTTACGCGCGAGAGCGCAGGCGATCTGCAGGACGATTTCGCGCTGGCAATGGCTGCCGGCACGATGGGCGTGACGTCATCGGATCCGCGTTTCAACTTCGGGAGCTTGTCACTCACCGGCGCGTTCCACGATCAGTTCGGCGGCACGACGCAGCTCGCCGGCGTTTACGCGACGCCGAGCAGCGGCGCCGGCACGCCGGTCGAAGCGCCGTTGGGCGGTTTCGCCTATGTCAGCGTTCCGTCGGTGCCGGCATCGGGCATGGCCGTGCAAGTCACCGACGAGGCATCCGTCGGCGGATTCGCATTGACGGGCGGTTTGGCGCAGCACTAACTCGCCGCAGCGCGGGAATTTTTCACAGGTCTGCTAATGTAGGCAGCCCATGCCCAAAACCGAGCACTGGCAGTGGTACGTCGAAGAATTCTTTCCGACGGAACAGCATCATCACGCCATCGAACGCGTCTACTTCGCGGGAAAGACCGCGTTTCAAACGGTCGGCGTCATTGAGACGCCGGTGCTGGGAAAGATGCTCATTCTCGACGGCGACACGCAAAGCGCGCAGCGCGATGAAAAAATCTATCACGAAACGCTGGTGCATCCGGCAATGGCTTCTGCGCCGGATCGTTCCAACGTGCTCATCCTGGGCGGCGGCGAAGGCGCGACGCTGCGCGAGGTGCTGCGCCATCCGCAAGTTCGCACGTGCACCATGGTCGACATCGATGGGCAAGTGATCGATCTCGCCAAACGGTTTTTGCCCGAGTGGTCTGCCGGCGCTTTTGACGATGCGCGTGCGCGCGTCATCGTCGGCGACGCGCTGGCGTTCGTTCGCGACGACGCCGAGCGCTACGGCGTAATTATTTCCGATTTGACCGAGCCGCTCGAAGACTCGCCGAGCAATGCGCTTTTCTGCGGCCCCGTTTTTGAAAATATTAAAACACGCCTTACACCTGGGGGCGTGTACGTCTTGCAAGCAAGCACCGCCGGCTTTCATAATATGTCGCTGCACGCAAAGATGGCGCGTACGCTGCGCGGCTATTATAGGTTCGTGCGCTCGTTTTTCACGCACGTTCCGGCGTTCGACAACGACTGGGCGTTCATCGCGTGCAGCGATAGCGTCGACGTCGCGAACTTGCGATCTCGCCTTGGTCGACGCGTATTGCGCGCAGCTCCAAGGCGAAAATTTCTTTTACGACGGCGTGACGCACCGGCGCATCTTCTCGCTGCCGCTGTATCTGCGGCGCGAACTGGCCAAACCGGGAGACGTTTTTGACTGAGGTGTCCGCAACGTCCGGCATGCCGGATTTTTCCGGCAAAAGCGTATGGGTAACCGGCGGCGGGACCGGACTCGGGCAAGCCATGGCGCTCGCATTTGCGCAACAGGGCGCATCGGTGTGCGTCATGGGCCGCCGCGAAGAGCCGTTGAAGGCGACGGTCGCCCACATGGGCGGCGGATTGGCGATTTCCTGCGACGTACGCGATGCGCAGGCGGTCGAGCAGGCTGCGCAACGAATCGCGCAGCAAACCGGCGGCATCGACGTGCTGATTAACAACGCCGCGGGCAATTTTATCTGCCCGTCGGAACAACTTTCGCCGAACGGGTTCAAAGCGGTCGTCGACATCGTTCTGAACGGGACGTTTCACTGCACCCGTGCGGCTTTCGAGCACCTGCGTGCTTCACGCGGCTGCATCTTGAACGTGATCGCAACCTACGCGTGGAGCGGCGAACCGGGCGCGGTGCATTCGGCAGCGGCGAAAGCGGGCGTGTTGGCGATGACCAGAACGCTCGCCGCCGAGTGGGGCCAATTCGGCATCCGCGTGAATGCAGTAGCTCCGGGGCCAATCCATACGCCGGGAACGGATAAGAATCTGTGGAGTATCGCAAACGTTGAAGATGTCGTGCGCGGGCGTATTCCGCTCGGACGTTTGGGCGAACCGGAGGATGTTGCTCGGGCCGCGCTATGGTTGTGCTCGCCGCAAGCCGCCTGGATTAGCGGAGCGGCGCTGCCCGTTGACGGCGCACATTGGCTGGGCGGGGGGACGTTGAATTTTCGTGCTGCTTACGAACGAGCGGGCGGAAACGTACGGTGACGATGGATCAAGAACGCGCGCGCCGCGAATGGGATAAACAAAAGTCGCATTTCGTCGAGTTGCTGGATTTGAAGCTGGAAAGCGTGGGCAAGGGCAGCGCCGTGATGCGTATGCCCTATCGGTCGCAGATCTCGAACGGCACCGGAGCGGTCCACGGCGGCGCAATCGTGAGCCTGTGCGATACCTGCTTTTACGTGGCGCTCGCTTCAATTTTTGGGCCCGACCAGGACACGACGACGGTCGCGCTGCAGTGCAATTACTTGGCGCCGGCATTGGCTCCGCACGATTTGGTCGCACAAGCGACCGTGCTCAAGGCTGGGCGCCGGATCGTCTACGGTGAAGTGCAAGTGCACAGCGGCGAAAAATTCGTCGCGCACGCCACGCTCAATTTTCTCAACAGTTACCCGACGGAAAAGCCAAAGAAGACATGAATACTGCCGCGCGCACGGCGTTGTACGAGGAGAACTTGCGTTTGGGAGCCCGGCTCGTTCCGTTCGGCGGCTTCGATATGCCCGTGCAGTACACGAGCATTCTTCGCGAACACGAGGCCGTGCGCCACCGCGCCGGACTCTTCGATCTTTCCCATATGGGGCAATTCGTTCTTCGTGGCGAGCGGGTTGCGGAATGGGCCGACAATTTGACGTGCAACGCCGTTTCCACGATGAAACCGAACCAAGCGCGGTACAACATCTTCACCAGCGAAAGCGGCGGCGCGCTCGACGATGTGATCTTTTATCGCCTGGCCGATCGCTGGCATTTGGTCGTGAACGCCAGCAACACCGAAAAAATGTGGAAGCATCTGAACGCGCGCGCGAGCGATGCCGGCGTGGAGCTCGAAAACTTGCACCCCCGCAGCGCGCTCATCGCGATCCAAGGCCCAAAATCCGTCGAAATGCTGCACCGGCATACCGACCTCGACGTTAATGCGCTCAAGTATTACTTCTGTGCCGAAGGCAGCGTGTACGGTAAAAAGGCGCTGGTTGCGCGAACGGGATATACGGGCGAGGACGGCTTCGAACTCTTCGTCGCCGCGCACGATGCAGGCGAAATTTGGCGCCGGCTTTTGAGTGACAACAACGATGCCGGGCTGATCCCGGCCGGCTTGGGCGCACGCGACGTGCTTCGATTGGAAGCCGGTATGCCGCTCTACGGCCACGAGCTCACCGAGGAAATCACGCCGCTTCAGGCAGGCCTGGATTGGGTGGTCAAACTTGCCAAGCCGCACTTCACCGGAAAGCCGGCGCTCCAAGCGCAGAAAGACGAGGGCGACTACGACCGGATTGCGGGCATCGTAATGGACGGCCGCGCTCCGGCGCGCGAAGGGTACCACGTGTTTCTGGGCGAGGAGCGCGTCGGTGAAATTCGCAGCGGGTCCATCGCGCCTTCGGTGGGGAACCGCAACGTCGCCACCGCGCTGCTGCGCAAAGAAGCGTCCGCGCCGGGGACGCCCGTCGTCGTGCACGTGCGGGGCACAGCGTACGGAGCAACCGTTACCGCATTGCCTTTTTACAAGAGGAGTTGAAGACTTGGCGCAACCGGCAGAGCTGCTGTACAGCAAAGATCATGAATGGGTGCGGGTCGAGGGCGACGTTGCAACCGTCGGGATAACGGACTACGCGCAGAATTCGCTGGGCGACATCGTTTACGTCGAGCTTCCGCGCGTCTCTACGCAGGTTCAGCCGGCGGCAAGCGTCGGCGTCGTCGAGTCGGTGAAGGCCGTCTCCGATCTCTTCACTCCGGTCGGCGGGGAAATCATCGAGATAAACAAGGAGCTCGAAAGCGATCCGGCGGTGGTCAATCGCGAACCGTACGCGGGTGGGTGGATATTCAGGATCAAACTTGCGGCGCAGCCGCAAGGATTGCTGTCGGCCGACGACTACGAAAAGCTGACGGCCGAATAACGGGACGGTAGCGTGTACACTCCGCACACGGAGCGCGACGTTGCGCAGATGCTGCAGGCCATCGGCGTCGATTCGCTCGACGCGCTGGTGGAAGTTCCCGACGAGGTTCGCCTGCGCGAAAAGCTCCAAATCGTTCCTGCGCTCACGGAGATGGAGATCGCGGCGCGCTTCGCACACTTCGCGCAAAAGAATAGCGGCGCATCCTGCATTTCGTTCTTGGGCGCAGGCGCGTACCGGCATTACACGCCGCCTGCAATAGCGGCGCTGGCGATGCGCGGTGAGTTTTTGACCGCGTACACCCCGTATCAAGCCGAAGTCTCGCAAGGCTATCTGCAAGCCATTTACGAGTGGCAGACGTATATCTGTTTGCTCACCGGAATGGAAATAGCCAACGCGTCGGTGTATGACGGCGCGGCCGCGCTGGCTGAATCGGCAATTATGGCTCTCAACGCCACCGGCCGCAAAAAAGTATTGGTTTCCCGCGCCGTTCATCCCAACTACCGCGCGGTTTTGAAGACGTATTGCGACGGGTTGGACGTTGAAATCGACGAAATCGCGCTCGCCGCGGACGGCACGACGGATTTGCGGGAAATTGCCGAGCGCGTTGCGGGTAAACAGTATGCGTGCTGCGCGATCCAGTCTCCGAATTTTTTCGGCGTCATCGAGACGCCGTCGCCGGCGCAGCAAACGGCGCTTTCGCAAAGCGGCACGGTGCTGATCGGCGTCGTCGCGGAGGCGCTTGCACTCGGCGCGCTGGTCACGCCGGGTTCGTGGGGCGCGCAGATCGTCGCCGGCGAAGCGCAGAGTTTCGGCGTTCCGCCCGCGTACGGCGGGCCCTATGCCGGCTTCATTGCTTCAACCAAAGAACATCTGCGGCGCATTCCCGGCCGGCTCGTCGGCAAAACGCTCGACGTACATGGAAACGAAGCGTTCGTGCTGACGCTGCAGGCGCGCGAACAGCACATCCGGCGCGAACGAGCAACTTCCAACATCTGCACGAATCAAGCGCACTGCGCGCTCATCGCAACGATGTATCTGGCGCTGCTCGGCAAAACCGGCTTGCGCGAAGTTGCCGCCGCGAACTTGGCCCGATCGCGCGAACTCGCGACGCGCGTGAGTTCGATCGAAGGCTGCACGCTGCAGTTCGAGGGGGCGTTCTTCAACGAAATCGTCGTCAACGTCCACCAGCCTGCAAGCCCGGTGCTCGAGCAGCTTCAAGCCCGGGGAATCCTGGGGGGAATCGACTTAGGCCGCTATTACCCCGACTATTCGCAGTGCGTGCTCATGGCTGCGACGGAAATGACGTCGTCCCACGATATCGAGCGGCTGTGCGCCGCATTGCGCGAGGTGGCTCATGCCCCGCTTGGCGTCTGACCATACGTCCTCGCCGCTGATTTTCGAACTGGGACAAGACGGCCGCGCGAATAAGTACGTTCAAAGCGGCGCCGTGCTGAGCGACTTCCTACCGAATCATCTGTTGCGCGATGAGTTGCCGTTGCCGGACAACACCGAACTCGACGTTGTGCGGCATTTTACGCGTCTTTCGCAGCGCACGTTCGGAATCGATGTCGGGTTTTATCCGCTCGGATCGTGCACGATGAAATACAATCCGCGCATCAACGACGCGATGGCCGCGCTTCCGGGGTTACGCGATCTGCATCCGTATGCGCCCGACGAGCTGGCGCAGGGTGCGCTGCAGATCATGTACGAGCTCGAGCGCGTCTTCTGCTCGCTTTTCGGCATGGCGGCTTTTTCGCTCAACCCGTCGGCCGGCGCTCATGCGGAGCTTGCCGCACTGCTGATCGCGAAGGCGTATTTCAAAGATCGCGGCGAAAGCGCTCGTAGGAACGTCATCGTGCCGGATACCGCGCACGGGACGAATCCGGCCTCGGCGGCGATGTGCGGATTCAACGTCATCTCGCTCAAGAGCGACGAACGCGGACGCGTCGGCGTGGATGAACTGCGCAAGGCGCTCGGGCCGGACACCGCCGTTTGCATGATGACAAACCCGAATACGCTCGGACTGTTCGAAGATCACATTGCGGAAATCACCAAAGCGGTGCACGACGCCGGCGGTCTGATGTACTACGACGGCGCAAACGCGAACGCGCTCATGGGCAACGCGCGGCCGGGCGACATGGGTTTCGACTTGATGCATCTCAACACGCACAAGACCTTCACCATTCCGCACGGCGGAGGCGGCGCCGGCCACGGTCCTATCGGCGTGGCCGCGCCTTTGGTCGATTTCTTGCCGACTCCGTACGTGGGAACCCGCCCCAAGCCCGACGCCGATCCTCGCGCTGCGGCCAGCGATCGCCTGGAGTTTTTCCTCGATTTCGATCGGCCCAAAAGCATCGGCCCGATGCGTTCGTTCTGGTCGAACTTCGCGCATGCCGTCCGTGCACTCGCGTACATCTACGCCAACGGCGCCGAAGGCTTGACCAAAGTTTCGCAGTTGGCAGTGCTCAACGCGAACTACCTGCGCGTCAAAGTGCGCGAATTTCTCGAAACGCCGTACGACGAGCTCTGCCGCCACGAATTCGTCGCCTCGGCGCAGCAGCTGAAGAAAGACACCGGCGTGCGCGCGCTCGACATCGCAAAAGCGCTGCTGGACAGCGGGTTCATGGCGCCGACGATGTACTTTCCGCTCATCGTTCCGGAGTGCTTGATGATCGAGCCGACGGAAACCGAATCGAAAGAAACTTTGGATGCGTTCGCCGACGCGTTGCGCGAAATCGTAACGCTCGCGCGAGAAGACCCCGATCGCGTTTTGGCAACGCCGCAAAACACGGTGGTCGGCCGCCTCGACGAAACGCGCGCCGCGCGCCAGCCCGACCTGCGCTGGTATCCGCGTCCGGCATAGGCCCGAGCGGGGTACTGAACCGCGTGTGCGCTCACCCGCGTTCACGCTGATCGAAGTCTTGGTTTGCGTCGCGGCGGTCTCGCTTCTTACTGCGGCCGCCGTCGGTTTCGGTGCGGCATCCCGGCCGCTGGCGGCGTCTTCGGCGGCCGATTCCTTCGATGCGGCCCTCGACTACGCGCGCACAGTCGCCGCGAGCAGCGGCAACGGCGCTACGATCGTGTTTTTGCCGCGCAAAGACGGTCGCGGCGCCAGGCTGCGCGGCTTTACGATGCGCGTCTATTCCGGCCGCCCGAATGCACCGAACGCGCTGCAGCCGGCGGCGCTGGCGCCGCTCGTCTCGCAAGCAGACGTCGGCGAAGCGGCGCTGGGCGGAGCTCCGCTTTCGATTTTCATCAACGGAGCCGGATCCGCCGTGGGTCAATCCGGCGCGGTCGACTCCTCGTCGGTTCAGGCGACGGAGCCGGCTTGCCCGGATGCCGGTGGGAGGATGATTTTGACCTTTGCCGACCCGCGCACGTCCCTTACACGCTCGCTTGCCTGCCCGCAGACGGTCGCCGGCCCGGCGGCGACCCCATAGCGTCGCGACCGCCTTTGGGGCAGCCCTTCTTGGCGCCCTTCGCTATAATTGAGGGAACAGGAGGCGACCCGGCTGGGGCGCCTTTCCGGTCCTTTAGGGGCTTTCGAAATGCGAATCAAATACGAGGTGTCCGCCGGCGGACTCGTGTTGCGCCGGCGCGAGGCGACGTACGATGCATTGCTCATCGGACGCGGCACGCCGCGCGTTTGGACGCTTCCGAAAGGCCACGTCGAAGCCAAGGAAACGCACGAGCAAGCCGCCTTGCGTGAAGTGCGTGAAGAGACCGGCTGTTGGGCGGAGATTATCACCAAACTCAACGACATCTCGTACTGGTTTTACTTCAACCGGTCCAAGCACAAGAAGTCGGTAACGTTCTATCTCATGCGCTACCTCTCGGGCGATACGGCCAATCACGACCATGAAGTCGACGAAGCGCGATGGTTTGACGTCTCGCTCGCGAAGCGTTCGCTCAAGTACGTGAACGAAAAGCGCCTCATCGATCTCGGCTTGGATTTCCTGATGGCCAACCCCACCGCTTTCGGCGACGTCCCGCTGGTTGCCAGAACGGCCGAACAGAAAAGCTCTTCAGCTCCGCGGAATTGACGGCGCAGGCCGGCGCGGACGAAGCGGGGCTGCGGGTGAGCGTGCAGACCTTTGACGGCCCGCTCGACTTGCTTTTGAGTTTGGTGAAAGAACGGCAGCTGGACATCGCAACGGTCCCGCTGGCGAGCGTCGCGGAACAATACCTCTCGTACGTTTCGATGATGGAAACCATCGACGTCGAGGCCGCGGCTGAATATCTGGTCATTGCCGCCACGCTCGTGTTTTTGAAATCGAAAGCGCTGCTTCCGCCGATCCCCTCGCAGTTCCAAGACGACGAATCAGAGACGCCGGAACAGGTCGAGGAACGGCTGCGCGCGCGATTGGTCGCCTACTCGAAATATCGCGAGATCGGCGAGACCCTGCGCGAACGCCAGCTGGAGGCGGCGTCGTTCTATTATCGCGAAAGCGGCGACGCCGTAAGCGAACTGCGCCAGCGCTTCCGCGTAGCGCCCGAAAAGCTTTCGAGCGCGTTCATCGCGATGCTGCGAAGCGCGCGCCCTGAAAAGCGAACGATCGCGCGCGAGCGGCTCTCGCTGGTCGCGATGATGGATTACGTCATGCGCGCGCTCGCAGACCGCGGCGAGGTGCTTTTTTCCTCGCTCTGCAAAGAAATGGGCATGACGCGCGAATCGATCATCATCGGATTCCTGGCGATTTTGGAGCTGATTCGGCGCAAACGCGTCGAGTACGATCAACCGCAGACTGTTCGACGACATCCGCATCTATAAAGCCTCCGCCTCCGCTGCTTAAACATCTCGCATGATCGACGCACTCGAAGAATCCGACCGGCGGGACCAAGCCGAAGCGCTCGATGCAGCGGTGGAATTGCTGCGCCGTCCGATCGAAGCGCTGCTGTTCGTCGCCGGCGAGGCGCTCACGATCAAGCGTCTTGCAAAACTTACGCACGCCGAAGAAGCGGAAGTCGCGCTGGCGCTGCAGCGGCTCGCCGCCGAGTACAGCGACCGTGGAATCGTCGTTCGCGAGGTCGCCGGCGGCTACCGTTTCGCCAGCTCTGCTGCCGTGCGCGACGTCGTCGAAGCGTATCTGCTGCCGCCGAAAAACTCGCTATCGACGCCGGCGCTCGAAACGCTGGCAATCGTGGCCTACATGCAGCCGGTAACCAAAAGCGAAATCGAAGCGATTCGCGGCGTAGCGTCGGACAGCGTCGTGTCGACGCTGCTCGACCGCGGGTTCATCGTCGAGGCCGGTCATAAGGAAGTCGTCGGCAGGCCGCTGCTCTACAAAACGACTGCGGACTTCTTGGAGTCGTTCGGGCTGCGTTCGCTGGACGATCTTCCGCCCATGGAACTCGAACCCGGCCAGCCGCTCGAACTGGACCTGCTGACCGCGAATATCACTGCCGGCGCTTCGGATTGAAATGCGCATCGGCGTTCACGTTCGCGTTCGCGCGGGATACGCGTCGGCGATCGATTATGCAAAGCGCGTGGGCTGCACTGCGGTGCAGATCTTCTCCAGCAACCCGCGTAGCTACCGCGTAACCCGGATCGACAAAGCCGCGCTCGAATCGTTCAAAGCGGCGCGCGAGCTGGCGGGAATCGATCCCTGCGTCATCCATACGCCGTATCTCATCAATCTGGCGAGCGACGATCCGAAGATCGCGGCAGGCTCCCTCGGTCTGCTTCGTAACGACGTGGCCGTCGCCGCCACGGGCGGTATGCGGTACGTGAACACGCATTTGGGATCGTACGGCACACGCGATCGCTCCGAAGGTTTCAGCGCGGCATGCCGGCTGCTGGAGCAGGCCTTGGACGGCATCGCGCCCGGCGTTTCGATCGTTCTGGAAAATTCCGCGGGGTCCGGCTCCTTATGCGGCGGAACGCTGGAGGAACTCGGCAAATTCGTCAATACGCTGGATCATCCGCAGCTTGGCGTGTGTTTGGACACCGCGCACGCGTGGGCCGCCGGTTACGATATCGACTCGCAGCGCGGGGTCGACGATTTTCTGTACCGGGCGGCGGAAGAGATCGGCATCGATCGTATTCACCTGTTTCACTTCAACGACACGCAGGTGCCGCTCGGCGCAAACCGTGATCGCCATTACCACATCGGCGAAGGCAACATCGGTTTTACCGGATTCCGTGCCTTGGCTTGTCGTCCGGAACTACGCGAAAAAACCGCCATTCTGGAAACGCCTGGTGAAGAAGCCGACGATCTTCGCAATATGCAGACGATTCGCGCGATCTTCTCCGGAGCGGGCCACGCGCTGCCGTGATCGCGCATTTCGACGTTGACGCTTTCTATGCCAGCGTAGAGATCCGCGACGATCCTTCGCTCCGCGGAAAACCCGTCGCCGTCGCAGGAACGAGCCGGCGCGCAGTCGTGTTGACCGCCTCGTACGAAGCGCGTCCGTTCGGCGTGCGTTCCGCTGTGCCGCTTTACAGGGCGCTGGAAAGCTGCCCGCAGCTGGTGGTCGTTCGTCCGAACATGCAAAAATATCGCGATGCCTCGGATCGAATTTTCGAAATCTTCGAGGGCCGCGGGTTACGCGTTCAGGGCTTGTCCATGGACGAGGCGTTCATCGACATGGGCGACATCTGCGTAGAAGACGCGATTGCACTCGGGCAGTCGATACGGGATGAGATTTACGACCAACTGCAGCTCACCGTAAGCGCGGGGATCGCCAGCGGGAAGATGATCGCGAAGATTTTATCGGACTCGTGCAAGCCGAACGGATTGCGCGCGCTGCATCCGGGCGAAGAAGCTGCGTTTTTGGCGCCGTTACCGGTCGACCGGCTGTGGGGCATCGGTCCGAAAACGCAGCGTCGCTTGCGCGAGCACGGCATTGCGACGATCGGCGACGTGGCTGCGCTGGCGGGCGAGCGCGCGCGGATGATCTTCGGATCGTGGGGCGACCAAGTGCTCGAACTGGCGCGCGGAATCGATCGGCGCGCGATCGAAACGGATCGCGAGACCAAATCCATTTCCACCGAAGAAACATTCGAGTACGATCTGCACGGCGAAGCGGCGCTGCGGGCGATTTTGCGCGAGCAGGCCGTCGAACTTGCCGGAAAGCTCGAGCGCGAGCACCTTTGCGCCTGCACCATCGGGATCAAGCTTCGACGCGCCGACTTCACGACGATCGTGCGCCAAACCAATCTGTCCGAGCCGACGATGGACGCTCGCCGCATCTTCCTTTCCGCCGCACATTGTTTGCGGCGAGCAAACGTAGAGAATACCGCAGTGCGACTGCTGGGCACCCGCGTCGCATCGCTTCACGCCGGCGAACCGCGGCAGCAAAGCCTTTTCGTAAATCGCAGCCCGGCATGACGTTTGTCATGCCGCCTTCATGATGTCCGCCGCTACACGCGGGCAGCGGATCATGGCAAACTCGGAGCATGAAAACACAACCAGACCTACCCGCCGATCGTGTCCCGGCGCGTTTGACCCAGGCCACGAAACGGTACGGGCAAACGACGGCGGTCGATCGGCTCGACTTGACGCTGCATGCGGGCGAAACGCTCGCTCTGCTCGGGCCAAACGGCGCGGGCAAAACCACGGCGATTCGCATGCTGCTCGGGCTGACGCGCCCTACCAGCGGCAGCGCGACGATCTTCGGGGCGGATCCGCGGCAACGCGGCACGCGTGAGCGCATCGGTGCGATGCTGCAAGTAGCCGGCGTGCCGCCTACCCTCACCGTCGCCGAACATCTCGATCTTTTTGCCGCATATTATCGCCGTCCGCTGCCGATTGCCGACGTAATGGAGTTGGCGTGCTTGAAGCGCATCGCGCATCGTCGCTTCGACGCGCTTTCCGGCGGTGAACGGCGGCGCTTTTTCTTCGCGCTGGCAATTTGCGGCAATCCGGACGTGCTCTTCCTCGACGAACCGAGCGCCGGTCTCGACGTTGAAACGCGCGACGCGCTTTGGGACGGCGTGCGCGAGCTCGTCGCTCGCGGCAAAAGCGTTCTCCTGACGACGCATTACTTACATGAAGCCGATGCGCTCGCCGATCGGATCGTTGTGCTTGCCTACGGTGCAATTCTCGCGCAAGGCACGCCGGCGCAGCTCAAAGCGCGTGTCGCCGGCGACGATCAAGCACCGACGCTCGAGCGCGCTTATCGCGAACTGATGAAAGCGGTGGCTTGACATGGCGATGGTTCTTTCTTCGTTCCTCCAGGAAACGCGCTACGAACTTTTGCGGCTGGGGCGTCAACCTGCGTATCTGCTCCCCCTCTTCGCGTTTCCGCTCGCATTCTATTATTTTTTCGGAATCTCGATGGGGCCGCAAACGCACCACGGCACCACTGCTGCGATGTATTTGCTCGCCACTTTCGGCGCTTTCGGCGTCATCGGCGCCGCGCTGTTCGGCTTCGGCGTGAGCCTTGCGCTCGAGCGCGGCAACGGCTGGCTCGTGTTGCGGCGCGCAAGCCCGATGCGTCCGGCCTCGTATCTGACCGCAAAAATGGTTGCTGCACTGTGTTTCGCAAGCGCGGTAGCTGCCGCGCTCGAACTTCTGGGCGAATTGGCCGGCGGCGTTCGTCTCCCGGCGCATTCCTTGCTGGCGCTGCTGGGCGTGCTGGTTGCCGGAGCGATTCCGTTTTGCGCGCTCGGTTTCGCGCTTGGAATGATCGCGCCGCCGAACGGGGCGCCCGCAATGGTAAACCTGATCTATTTACCGATGTCGTTCATGGGCGGCCTTTGGATACCCGCTGCGCTGTTGCCGGCTGCATTCAAACACTTCACGCCCTGGATGCCGACGTACCACTTCGGGAATCTGGCACTCGCGACGCTGGGCATCACGCATGCGTCGATCGTCGACATCCTTGCGCTCGTTGCATGGACCGCCGTCTTCTTCGCGCTGGCAGCCTTCGGCTGGCAGCGCGACGAAAGTCGCGGCAATGCGTAAAGCCATGCCGCGGCTCCGTCTGCGGTTGCTGCCGGCGGACGAATCGTATCTTCCGTACCTGTGGCTCGTGTATGCGGCCGCGACGTTCATTTACCCGCTGGCAACCCGCTCGCGATCGATCCTCATCGAAACCGCAGCGGCTGCCGCGCTATTTCTAGTGGCGTACTTTCGCGGATACTGGCTGTCTGGACGCGAGCTCTGGCCCATCATCATCTTTATCGCTGCAATCGGTGCGGCGCTCGGTGTGGTAAATCCGATTGGATCGACGTACTTCGTCTTTGCCGCTTCGTTTGCGGCGTTCGTCGGATCTGCGGGGCTTGCATGGCGAATTCTCGGCGGCTTGATCGCGGCGATTTTGATCGAAGCGGCGTTACTGCATCTCTCGCCGACCTTTTGGGGACCGGGAGTGCTTTTCGTCGCCGTCATCGGCGCGGCAACGGTACGCAGCGCTGAAATCCAGCGCATGAACGAGCAATTGCGCGCCGCCGGAGAAGACGTAGAGCGATTGGCGAAACTGGCGGAACGCGAGCGCATCGCGCGCGATCTGCACGACGTGCTCGGGCACACGCTTTCCGTCATCATTCTCAAATCCGAACTGGCGGCCAAACTGGCTGCCTCCGACGTAGCGCGTGCCGCCGTCGAGATTCGCGAAGTCGAACGCATCGCGCGCGAATCGCTCACCGAACTGCGTGAAGCGCTCGCGGGATATCGCGCCGCCGGGATCGCGGCCGAAATCGAGCGCGCGCGCAGCGTACTGGGCGCGGCGGGCGTGCGCTTCGAATGCGAGGTCGACGACGTGCGCTTGCCGCCGCGAACCGAAGGCGTGCTCGCGCTGGCGATTCGCGAAGCGGTCACGAACGTCGTGCGGCATGCCGGCGCATCGACATGCCGGCTGTATATCGGATCCGAGTCGAACGAGTGCCGCTTCGAAATAAGCGACGACGGCCTTGGAACCCGCAGCGTTGATGGCCTGGGATTGACCGGCATGCGCGAGCGCATCGAGGCCATCGGCGGAACGTTTGCGCGTGAAGCTGCCGGCGGTACCCGGCTGGTCGTCACGCTGCCGCTGGGAGCCGCGTCCTGATTCGCGTCGTCATCGCCGAAGATCAAGCGCTCGTGCGCGGCGCGCTCGCCGCATTACTCGCCTTAGAACGCGACATCGAGATCGTCGCACAAGCTTGCGACGGCGATGAAGCGCTGGAACTGGTTCGCATCCATCGCCCGGACGTGCTCGTCACCGACATCGAAATGCCCGGACGCTCGGGGCTCGAGGTTGCCGCCGCGATCGCGCAAGAACGGCTGAACGCGCGCGTCGTGATCGTGACGACGTTCGCCCGCGCCGGATATCTGCGTCGCGCGCTCGATGCCGGCGTGACGGGATACTTGCTCAAAGACGCGCCTTCGGCGCAGCTTGCGCAAGGCATTCGCCGCGTAGCCGGTGGAGGGCGATCGATCGATCCGCAATTGGCGCTCGAGTCGTGGTCGGATGCGGATCCGCTCACCGATCGCGAACGCTCCGTGCTGCGCTTGGCCGCCGAAGGACTGCCCTCAGCGGAGATCGGACAACGGCTTTCGCTTTCCGAAGGAACCGTCCGAAATTATCTTTCCGAAGCAATCGGCAAACTGGGAGCGTCGAACCGCATCGAAGCAGCGCGCGTCGCGCGCGCTCGCGGCTGGCTCTAAGCGCGAAGCTTAACCGGCGAAGCGCTCGCGCGAAGGCCGCGCCCGATCGGAACGATCCACCACGCCCGGAAGACGGGCGGCTTGCAGTTCGGCGAGAAACTCCGGCGCCCCGACGCCGCGCGTCGCTCGTCCGGATGCCGTCACCAGCGCGCTTACTCGCGCGCGGCGCAACGCGTACACGAACGCTTGCCGCTCGGCGTTGTTGTACGTCTCGCGCGTTTTGGACCGAAACATGTAGTACGTGAATTTAGCGGTGCGCGCCGCGCGAGCATCGCCGACGTTTTCTTTGGCGATCATCCCCAGGCTCGGACTGTACAAGAACGCGTCCGGGACGTACCAGCGCGGAAACGAGCCGGCGCGCGCGTTCGGCACGATGACGTGCGCGAACTCGCGGCCGCGCGCAGCTTCGAGCGAAAGCAGTCGTACCCCGCCCGGCCGCTCGCCGTGCTCGTGCGGCGCAAAAGCGCTGTGCATGCGCGCTTCCGCATGTTCCAGAAACTCCGCCAGCGACGCGTTCGGATATTGCCGGGCAAACGCCGAGATGCGCGCGAAGAGCCGCGCCAGCGTATGCTGTTGATAATCGGCGGCAGCGCCGGAGCCGTTTTCCGCCAAGCCTTCTTCCCAAACCGTTCGCACGAGCGCAGGAAGCGAACGCGAACGCATCAGCTGCAGCCAACGTCGGCGACTCTCGCGAAATGCGCCCAGTCGCGCGCGCGCTTCGTCGCTCAACTTGCCGTCACGATCGCCGTGCAGCACGTTCCAGGCCAAGCGAACGTCGCGCTTGGCACTCCACTGCCCCGATCGGTTTTGCGCGTTGCTCTCCTGCGTTTCGTTGAACAATTCCATCTGTGAGGAATCCGGTTCCGAACAGAGCACCGCCAGCGTAGCGTCGGAAAGCGCGAGCGCGCGCCCCGACAGCACGCGCAGCAGATAATCGTGGCGGCATGGATCGTGCAGCGACCACAGAACCGCGAGCGCGTCGAGCGCCTCCGGCTCGCTGAAAACGTCGAGATCGCCCGCGACTTGCGCGCGAATGTTGCGTTCCAGCAAGGCGTCGCGATACGGGCGCACGGTGGCAACGGAGCGAAAAATCAGCGCGACCTCGTCGTGACTCGCTCCCGCGTTCAGCAGTTCGGCGACGTGACCGGCGATGAACTGGGCCTCCTCGAGCTGCGTCGATGCGCGAAACAACGTCAGGCCGATCCCGGGATCGCTGCTGATTGCGCTGCTGCCTGCGGCGCCGGTGAGGTGGCGGCAGGCAACGTCGATCGCAAACGGACTGCGGCGCTGCTCGCAGAATGCCGTGCGTTCTCCCGGCAGCGAAAAGACGCGTTCCGGCCGTGCACCGGCAAACAGCGAGACGGAGGAATCTTTGTCGCCGGCCAGCGTTACGCCGTCCAGTGCATCGCCGTAGACGGCTTGCAAAAACTGCAGCTCGGCCAGCGTAAGTTCTTGCGCGTCGTCGATGAATGCTTGCGCGTAGCGTTGACGAAGCGCCGCCGCAACCTCGGTCGAACGCCGCAGCAGCTGCGTTGATTCCGCAATCGCATCGCGTCCCGTCACGCATCCCTTACGAACCGGATCGTCCAAATACGCTCGATACAGCTTGGCGAGGATCTTCGCCAGATCGACTTCACGATGGTATTGACGCGACAGCTCCGCCGCATCGGCGTCCAGGGAATCGCGATGGCTGTCCTTGGTGTAGTACAACAGGTCGGGATGCGCCAGATTCGGCGGCTTGGCATAGAACCCGGAGGCGCCTTGCAGCGCGCTTTTCAGAAAGTGATCGGGCGCGATCAGCGCCTCGCGCAACTTGCAGAAAAGGCGGAAAGCCGCATCGAGGAATCGCCGCGGCGCGCGCAAGCCCGGCACTTCGGGGTCCCACTCAGCCTCGATGAATTCGGTCCACGAAAGCGTGAGCAGCGGCGCGGCAGTCCGGTCGAACAGTTCCGCGGCGCGAACGTCGTCGATCAACTCCGCGTCGCCGAGCAGTTCCACCGCTACGTCGTGCAGCCGGCGCAGCGTTGCATTGGGATGCGAAATGCGAACGCGCAAAACCTCAAGCGATGAGGTGGATGGCGAGGCGACCAGCACCGGCCCGCGCTGCGCCGCACGCTCGATCCGCTCCGCCAACTCGGTTGTTTTTCCGCAGCCTGCGCCCCCCGTGACGAACGCGCTCACCGCCCGAAGCGCTCCTCAATCGGATACGGACGGCTGCTGCACGAAAGCGCGTACGCGCAATACGTGCACGCGCCCGGATCATCGGTTACGCGGAACTGCGCCGTGTCGCCACTGGTCAGTTCGCGGCAGATCGCGATCATGCGATCGCGCGCGGCTTGCACTCCTCGAGCGGTATGACGCCGCAAGTGTGCTGCGAGCGCACGATGTCGCGCGGCCCCGGAACGACTTCCAGCGAAATTGGACGCACGTCCAGCAGCGCATCTTTGAGCGGCACCAACGCGAGTTTGGTAACGCGATCGCCCGCCGCCGTGCGCGCCCAGTAATAAAACGGCAGCTGAAAGTCTTTGAATGCGCGCACCTTGTCGCGATACTCGGCCGCGCTCCGCGCGATGGACCCGGTCTTGTAGTCGATAACCGAAACGGCGCCGGTCGCCTCGTCTTGGTCCAAGCGATCGATGTAGCCGACGAAGTCGAACCCTTCCAGCTGCAGCTCGGCCGAAAGTTCGCACCCGATAACGGTAAAAGGTGTGCGCGCAGCTTCCGTGGCGAGCCACTCGACATATTTGTGCGCGGTCCGCCGCGCGCGCCGAACCTGCAGCTCGCGCTCGACCGCCGTTTCGAAGTCGTCGCGCCGGTTCTCGAAAGCCGCATTGACGTAGCCTTGCAATCGCAGGTCCATCTCCTGCTTTTGTGCTTGCCTCGGACGCGGAAACTGCGCGTGAAAGTGCTCGAGCGCTGCGTGAAACGCGCTTCCGTAATAGGACGCCGCCGATCCCTTGTCTTCGACCGCGCCGCAAACGTAACGATAGAACCATTTGCGCGGGCACTCGCCGAATGCGTTCAGCTGCGAGGCACTGAAGCGCAGATGCTGCGTCTGGACACCGCGGGGCGCTTCCGGTGCCGCAGGCGGGCCCAGTTCGAAGTGTTCGAACGTTTCTTCTGCTGGGGCGTCGCCGCCGGCGCTTTCGCCGAGCCCGAAACGTTCGCCCGCAAGTCGAACGCGCTCTTCATCACCGATTTGCGGCGCAAGTGCGCTCAACTCGCGCAACGCCGCAACGAAAGCAAGCAGATTGTGCTGCGCATCGCCGGCGCACAGACGCCCGGCGTCGATGAGCTCGATCACCGGGCCTTCGCGAACGCTCAGAGCAGCGTATGCGCACGCGAGTTCGTTGGGGACGCCGCTGAGGGGTGAGCGCAGCAACCGGAGAGCGTGCTGCTGGTTTCCGGAGCGGCTCCACGCGCAAGCCGCTGCAAGAAACGCGCGATGTTCCGCCGACTGCACGCCGTGTTTTTAACGAAGCTGCGAAGGCTACCCTGCCGCCTGCGTATAACGGCGAACTACATGCGGCGGATTGTCGTCGGCATTACCGGAGCCAGCGGGAGCATCTACGGCTTTCGCGCGCTGGAGGCGCTGCGTCGCGCCGCGATCGAAACGCACCTGGTAATGAGCGATCAAGCCCGACGTACGATCGAGCTGGAAACCGACAAGAGCGTACAAGATTTCGAATCCTTGGCGCATACGGTGCATCGCGACGATGATTTGGCCGCCTCGATCTCCAGCGGGTCGTTCTTGACCGAAGGCATGGTCGTCATCCCGTGCTCGATCAAAAGCGCTGCGTGCATCGCCTATTCCATCAACTCGAATCTGCTGGTGCGCGCCGCCGACGTTTGCTTGAAAGAACGCCGCAAAGTGGTGCTCGTCGTGCGCGAGACGCCGCTGCACCTTGGGCATCTTCGCACGCTTACGCAGCTTGCGCAGACGGGCGCGGTCATTTTGCCGCCGGTGCCGGCGATGTACGCTCGTCCGAAAACCGTGCTCGACGTGGTCGATCACACGGTTGGAAAGGCACTCGACGCATTCGGCATCGAGCACTCGCTTTTTACGCGTTGGGAATCACCGCCACCTTAACCGGCAGACCGCTCACGCACCAGTGCTTCGGCCAACGCGACGTCGCTCACACGGTCGACGTTGACGCCGATCTCCGGATACGGCGAGACGACGGCGCGCACGCGCGCGCCGATAACGCGTGAAGCGCGCGCTTCAGCTCGGGCTATCGTCAGCCGCTTGATCGCGAACGCTAGTAGAATGTCCCAGCCGAAAAGCCGCGCCAGGCGCAGCGGGGTTTTTGCGCGCTTGACCGAGGCGTTCGATGAAGCGCTCGAGTGAGGGCCAAATGCGCGGACGCAGCGTCACGAATCCGGTTCCGCAAAACGTTCCATCGCGCAGCGGCGCCCAGGTGTGCGGCACCTGGGGATATTTAGCGAGATGGATTTTGCGTTCCACACAGCCGTACGTCACATCCGCGCCTGTTTCATACGCGCGCATCACGTAGTCGTCGACGGACTGCGCGGTCAGCACCGGCAAATCGGAGGCGCTGACCAAAATTTGCGCGTTCGGCGGCAAGCCGTGCAAACCGCTGCGCAAACTGTCGCGGATTAAAACGCCGTCGCGCCTGCATTCGTCGGCCAGCGCAAACTCCGCGCGATCGTGCGTATGCGGCGGAGCAACGACGACGATGCGCGAGATCGACGCCGAAGCGCGCAGCGCACGAAGCGTGCGTTCGAGCAGCGTCATGCCGCCGATCGTAATGAACGCTTTGTTCGGCGCGCCCGGCGTAACGGCGGACAGTTCGTCGGCGGGGCCGCCGGCGAGCACCAGCGCCGTGGTGCCGATTACGCCGCGCTGCGCCACGCGGGCCCGTTCCAAAACGCCGCAGTGTAGAGCGCGAATCCGGGCGGAAGGCGCAGCCCGGAAACGATGCGGTCGCGCGCCTGCATCGTGGGCGCCAGCGCGAAAACGCACGAGCCCGAACCGGTGAGAACCGCATTTGCGGCACCGGCAGCGCGCAGCAATTCGAGCGCTTCTCGAATCGGATCGAACTGCGCCGCGACGACGGCTTGAAAATCGTTCGCCAGCAGCTGGACGACGCGGTTGAAGTCGCGCCGCTGCAGCGCTTCCCCCATCGCAAGGCTCGATGATGAATTTCGCGGCCGCGTTGGGCGCGGCTGCGCATCGATCGCGTTGTATGCCGCAGCGGTGTTGACCGCAACGGGCGGTTTGACGACGATAGCGTGCCAGGGCGGTACGGCTCCGAGCGCGGTGATCCGTTCGCCTGTGCCTTCAACCAGAGCGGCGGTTTGGACCAAGAAAAACGGCACGTCGGATCCCAGCGCGCGAGCGGCTTGCAGCAAGTCGACCGAGGGACGCTCCCCGAATACGGCGCGGACCGACGCAAGCAAAACGGCCGCGGCGTCGCTCGATCCTCCGCCCATTCCGGCGCCGGCCGGTATGCGTTTGCGCAACAGGATGCGCGCGTTGAACGTTGGCAAATCGAGCGCGCGAACAGCTCGCTCTACCAGGTTGTCCGAGCGCAGTTGCGGATCGTCGCAGTCGAAACTGAACCCGTCGTGCCCTTCGACGCAAAGCTCGTCGCAAAGGTCGATCGGCACCATCACGCTGCGCACGCCGTGTAAACCGTCGGCTCTTTTCGGTAGAACTTCTAAGGTGAGGTTAAGTTTTGCGGGAGCGCGCAGCGTCTCGCTTGCTCTCATGCGTTGCTGATCTTGCGCCGCTCGGCGGGACATCCCTCCGAGCCGTCGTAGACAAAACGCATGCGACCGAGCTATGACGCGCAGCACAACGAATATTGCGCGTACGTCCTGCCGGAGTCACAAACGCCGTACGGGCTGCTGCTCGGGAACTTCAAATCGTTCGCGCAGTCCACCGCGAAGGGCGGCGTGCGCGGACTGTGGGATGCGGATACCGACCAGATCATTTTCGGCACGCATCAGATCGCCTACCGCCTTCACGATCGCGAGCAAACGGTATTTCCGCATCAGATCACGCGGGAATTCACCTTCCTTCCCTACGCGCAGATCTCCGAATTCACGCTGCTCGATCGCATGCACGTGACCGAGGCGTTCTACGTTCCGCACGGGCCCAAACATGACTGCGTGGTGAGCTTCGCGATCGATCTCACGCTGTACAATCCCGGCGCAACGCCGGTCGAAGCGGCAATCTTTCCCTGGGCGCTGCTGGTTGGGCAGCGCTTTTACGGCGAACCCGAGCACGAAGTGCACGCCTTCGTCGAAGGCGACTTCATCTGTTCGAAAAATCAGCAGACGGGCGCGGAGCGCTGGTGGGGAGCATCGCGCGCGCCCGCGGCGGCCATCGTCGGCTTGCGCGAACAGGTCATGCTGCACCACATGCGCATGGGATCGCTGCGCCCCAAAGAGCATCTGGACGAAGTGACCCCGCAGCTCGCCGAGTGCGTGAGCCGCAGAATTTTCGGCGCGCTCGAATACCACATCACCATTGCGCCGGGCTCGCGCGAGGCGCTGCGGCTGGCGGTCGTGTTTCACAAAGACGGACGGGAGAAGTCGCGGCCCGTGCTCGAACAGCTGCTGCACGACCCCCGCGCGCTGCACGAAACGCAGCGGTACTACGCGTGCAAACTGCAGGACGCGCGTTTCATGTGTCCTTCGCCGGAAATCAGCCGCGGTGTGGTTTGGGCGAAAGCCAACATGCTGCGGATCGTCAAACAGTATCCGAACGGGTGGGGCGCGACGAATTCGCCGCCCTCGGATATTCTGGTTTCACGCGACACGTCGTGGTTCGTTCACGGCTTCGACTACTTTCTGCCCGAGTTCAGCCGCGATGCCATCGAGGTGTTCAACGAGTTTGCCGACGAGAGCGGCGAGATGATCGAGTACGTCCGCGGAGTGAGCGGCTTCAAAACTTCGTACGAGTTGAACATCAACGACGACACGCCGCTGCACATCATCGCGATGCTCCATCATTACAACGCGACGCTGGACGACCAGTGGGTGCGCCGGTGGTTTCCGCTGGTGGCGAAGATCGCGGACTACATGTTGACCCAGCGCGACAAGAACGGGCTGCTGTTCTGCCGGGCCGGCGGGGTGGACATGTTCGGCATCAGCTCTTGGCGCAACATCATTCCGTATTATACGTTGGACGGCGCGGTCACCGAGATCAACGCTGAAGGCGTTTTTGCGCTGGAGGCCGCTGCGATGCTTTCCGCGGTCGTCGGCGATCACGATCGCTGGCAGAAGTATTCGAGCGAAGCGCAAGCGCTGCGTCAAGCGATGATGCAGTACATGTTCAACGACGATACCGGCGCTTTCGTCTTGAATTACGATCAAGACCAAAATTATCAAGACAATTTTACGGCCGACGAAGTGTTTCCGGTGCTGTTCAACGTTGCCGAGCCCGAGCAGCGCTCCAGAATTTTGGAGCGTTTGAGCGAGGAAGACTTCATCACCCCGGTTGGACTGCGAACGATTTCCACCGCGGATTCATGGTATTTCCCCTCGCACGGTTTCGGATTGCTTGGCGGCGTGTGGCCCGATCTGACGCTGTGGTTCGTCATGTGCCTGGCGCGCAACGGGTTTACGGATCGCGCAGTGCACTGGATGGAATCCATTTATTCGACCATGGAAGCGGGCGCGGTGCGAAATACGGTGCCCGGCGAATTCGGCGAATGGTTCGACGGCGGATCGCTTACCAATCGGGGCATGTACCTCTCGCCCTGGACGAGCGCGAAATACCTTTGGGCCGTTGCCGAAACGATCGGCGGCCTCGACGGCTATCGCACCAGCGGACGGCCGCATTTAGTGCCGCTGCGCCCGCGCGGTTGGAAATGGGTGACGGCTGCGCGCGTGCGCTGGGGCGGCGGGCTGTGCACCTACGTCATCGACTTTGAACGCAGCGTCATCTATGCGAACATGCCGCAGCTCTCGGCCGAAGAGCCGTTCGTGTGCATGTACGCGGGGCGCGACGTGAGCGACGACGTGACGACCTCGCCGGTGGAAGTCGGGGCCGTCGCGTTCGAAGACGACGCGGGCGCGGTTCGCGTCTTCTTGTGCAACCTCAACGATCAGCAGCGCAACGTTTCGCTCGAGTTTCGCGGGATGACGCAAAAGGTGACCCTGAGCGCCGGCGAGATGCGGGAACTGCACCTAGTCGGCGAGCCGGCCGATCGGCAGGCGCGGGCCGCCGCGCGTGACATGGTCCCGCAGGCGCTCGCACCCACCTAGCCAAAATCACCGGTCCGCCCGTGCTTGATCCGTCCAAACGCTTTCTCACGTTCGTACTGCTGCTCGGCATCGCCGTGCTCGTCACGGCCATCTCGTTCGGCGAGCACGAAGGCGATAGGGTGATGGGACAAGTCACGGAAAAGCGCCTCGAGGGCATCGCTCCGATCACCGTAACGCCCGCTCCCCCGCAGAAGAGTACCGCGCCGTACGGTCCGGACTGGAAGAGAACCGCCGTCATGTCCGCGGCGACCGACCCCGCTTTCCCGGATCCGCGTGTGCCGCCGGAACCGCTGCCGACGGCGATTCCACCGCCCAAAGTGACGCCGGCGCCGCGAATCGCTCCCCCTACTCCCACGCCCACGCCGAACATGAACGTGCCGATCTGGCGTCGAGCCGCGCCTTTGCCGACGGCGGCACCTTCCGAAAGCGCTTCGCCCCTCCCGGGACCGCCCCAGAGCCCCTCGCCGGCGCCGACATCGCAACCCGCACTTCGGTAAGGTTATTGTACTTGGTGGCGATTGATATTATGTAGATCGACCGCAGCACCAAGGAGAATGAAGGATCGTGTCCGAGCGCACCACCCCGGCCAATAGTCAGACCGGTACCGTAACCGTCAAGCGCGGCTTGGCGCAAATGCTCAAGGGCGGCGTCATCATGGACGTCGTCACTCCCGAGCACGCGGTAATCGCCCAGGAAGCCGGCGCTGTGGCGGTCATGGCGCTCGAACGCATTCCCGCCGATATTCGCGCTGCGGGCGGCGTCGCGCGGATGAGCAACCTGGAACTCGTGCAGTCGATCATGGACGCTGTGACGATACCGGTCATGGCCAAAGTTCGCATCGGTCATTTCGCCGAGGCGCAGGCGCTGCAGCAATTGGGCATCGACTTCATCGACGAATCGGAAGTTCTCACGCCCGCCGACGATAAGTATCACGTTCTCAAAGACGGCTTTACCACGCCGTTCGTGTGCGGCGCGCGCGATTTGGGCGAAGCGCTGCGGCGCATCGCCGAGGGCGCGGCGATGATTCGCAGCAAAGGCGAAGCCGGCAGCGGCAACATCGTCGAAGCGGTGCGGCATATCCGCGCGATCCGGGATGCGATTGCGGCGTTGACGGTCGCGCCGAAGGAAGAATTGGTGTCGCGCGCGCGCGATCTCGGCGCGCCGCTGGAGATCGTCAAAGACGTTGCGGAGCATGGAAAATTGCCGGTCGTGCTGTTCTGCGCAGGCGGCGTTTCTACGCCTGCCGACGCCGCGCTCATGATGCAGCTGGGCGCCGAAGGCATCTTCGTGGGCAGCGGGATCTTCAAGTCCAACAGTCCGCGCGCATTCGCGAAAGCGATTGTCGACGCTACGACGCATTTCGACGATCCTGCAGTGCTGCTGGCAGCTTCGAAATCGCTCGGAAAAGAAGCGCAAGCCATGGAAGGGCTCGACGTGCGCAAACTGGCCGAATCGGAGCTTCTGGCCCCGCGCGGCAACTAGCCGTCGGAACGTCGAACGCGACGATGATCGGCGTGCTCGCGCTCCAAGGCGACGTGCAGGAACATCTTGCCGCCACGCAGCGCGCGGGCACGCAGGCGATGCCCGTGAAAACTCCCGGCGATCTGGAACGCGTCGACGCGCTCATCGTGCCCGGGGGCGAATCGACGACCGTCATGAAACTGCTCGATCGTTTCGATCTGGCGCGTCCGATCGTCGAGCGCGTCGGTGCCGGCATGCCGCTGTGGGGCACGTGCATGGGAATGATCGTCGTCGCCCGCAACGTTGCGCAGAGTGAGCAGCCCACGCTCGACCTGCTGGACGTTGAGGTGCGCCGCAACGCGTTCGGCCGGCAAAACGATTCCGCCGAAATCGATCTGCCGATTCCGGCGCTCGGCGATCCGCCGTTTCCGGCGATCTTCATTCGCGCTCCGTGGATCGAGCGCGCCGGTCCGGGCGTGGAGGTACTGGCGCAGCGCGACGGGCGCGGCGTCATGGTGCGCCAAGCGAACGTGCTGGGGACGTCGTTTCATCCCGAATTGACGCAGGATGCGCGCGTACACGACTACTTCGCGCGCATGATCGCCGACTCACGGGCGCGCGACGTAGGGAAGGCGCGCAGCGTCGCATAAGTCCTCTCCTCGTTATGGGTCCGCAGGCGCCTTTAGAAGATCCGCAGGCGCTCGACATCGAACAGGTGCCGGAGCTCGACGTGCTGCTCACCGACGTTATCGCGCGGCTCTCGCTCGCGGCGCACGCGTACTTGGGCGTCGAAGAAGGCGGTGAAGCCGATTGGCGTTCCGCCGAGGCGGTCATCGACGTTGCGAGCCTGGCCTTCGAACGGGTGAAAGAACGGCTCAGGCCGCAAGAGCGGTTAGCGATAACGCAGTTGCTAACCGAAACGCGCATGGCGTTTGTGAGAAGGCGAGGCTTGTAGTGCCTCGCTTTTGGTATGCACGCGTTGCGTACGGACGGAGCGCGCCGTGAGCGAAGTTCTGGTATTGAATTTCACGTACGAGGCGCTGAACATCACCAATTTTCAGCGCGCCGTAAAGCTTATTTTTTCGGGCAAGGCCGAGCTGATCCACGGTCAAGAACGGCTCATCTCCTCGACGACGCTACAGATGCGCATGCCGTCGATCATTCGAATGCTCTACTACATCAAGCGTCCGATGCAGAAAGTCGCGCTGACGAAAAAAAATATTTTGATTCGCGACGATCACATGTGTCAGTACTGCGGCCTGCGCGGCGATCGCTTCATGACGGTCGACCACGTCGTTCCCAAGAGCAAAGGCGGCCCCTCCACTTGGGAAAATTTGGTATGCGCGTGCATGCGGTGCAATAACCGCAAGAACAATCGCAGCCCGGAAGACGCCAACTTGAAGCTGCGGCGCAAACCGCGGCAGCCCAAATACATTCCGTGGATTCAGATCAAGCGCAATACGCTGCCCGATGAATGGCACAAGTTTCTGTTCTTGTACAACGTTTCCATTGAAGAGCGGATAGAGACGTAGACCACTCCAAAACACCGTACTTTCAGGCGTTGCTCGACTACGTCGACGCCGGCGTAATTCCGTTTCATACACCCGGGCACAAACAAGGCATCGGCATGGATTTGGCGTTCCGGGAATTCGTCGGCGACAACATCTGCGCCATCGACCTGACCCCTATGCCCGGGATCGACGATCTACTGCAGCCGACCGAATCGATTCTCGAAGCGCAGCGCCTGGCTGCGGACGCTTACGGCGCCGATCGCAGTTACTTTTTGGTGAACGGTTCGACGAGCGGCAATCAGTGCATGATGATGACCGCGGTGAATCCGGGCGAGACGATTGCCGTCCCGCGCAACTCGCACAAGTCGATGCTCGGCGGCCTGGTTATGAGCGGAGCGCGACCCGTCTATATGCAGCCGGTGGTCGACGAGGCGCTGCACATGGATCACTGCGTGACGGTCGAGGTCGTGCGGCAAACGCTCGACGATTATCCGGACGTCAAGGCGGTATACATCGTCAGCCCGACCTATTACGGCGTCGCCGCGGACCTGGCTTCGATAGCGGACCTGGTGCACGAGCGCGGCAAACTGCTGCTGGTGGACGAAGCGTGGGGTCCGCACTTTCACTTTCACCCCGCGCTGCCGCTCTCGGCGACCGCCGCCGGCGCGGATCTGTGCATCAACTCGACGCACAAAATGCTCTCTGCATTTTCACAATGCGCGATGCTGCACCAAATCGGACCGCGCATACGCGTCGACCGGCTTGAATCCGTGCTCAAGATGTTCCTGTCCACCTCGCCGAATTTGCCGATGGTCGCTTCGCTCGAACGTCGCGCGCAAGCAAATGGCCGTCGAAGGGGCCGCGCTTCTCTCGCGCACCATTGCGCTGGCCGAAGACACGCGCCGCCGGCTCAATGCCATCGAGGGCGTCTACTGCTTCGGTTCGGAACTTCGCGGGCGTCCGGGAGTTTTCGATCTGGATCCGACCAAAGTGACGATCACGGTCAAGGAGCTCGGTTACACCGGCTACGAAGCGTCCGAAGTACTACGCCGGCGTTACAACGTTCAAGTGGAGCTCGCCGACCTTTTCAACGTCGTCGCGCTGTTCACGATCGGCACTTCACAAGCTGCGGCGGATCGTTTGGTCGAAGGCGTGACGTTTCTGGCTCGCGAGGAGCGGCCGATCGACATTTTTGCGCCGTCGGGCATCTTGGAACGGCGGCTGCATACCGGCAGTTACAAGCTGCCCGCGATCCCGCCGATGCGCATGCTGCCGCGTGATGCGTTTTTGGCGCCCACGCAGGCGGTGCGGTTCAAACAGAGCGCGGGCAAAATCTGTGCCGAAACCATCGCGCCTTATCCGCCGGGCATTCCGGTGCTCTCGCCCGGTGAAGAGATCACGCCCGAAATCATCGCTTATCTGCAGCTGGAAATGAAGGCCGGCGTACGCATGCAGGGACCGTTCGACGGCAGTTTGCGAACGATCCGCGTCGTCAAAGAATCGACTGCGCCGTAGTCGTTTACTGTTCGCAGGGCAACGCGATGATTTGCTGCGGCAGCACGATCGCGCCGATGAACGGAGTCTGGCTTACCACCATGGCCGGCGATGGCCACTCCGGATTCAGATCGGAGGGCAGTTGCAATGCCGGCAAAATCTGACCGTTCCCTGCGGTCAGGGTGGGAGCCGCCGTCATCTGCAGCCAGCCTTCGGCGCGACGGTAGAACAGCAAGTACCCGCGATACGCGCCGATGTAGTCGTAGCCGTAGATCGCTAACTGCGCGGCCAGTTTTCGCTGCGGAATGCGATGTTTGAACGTGTGGCCGAACGCGGCGAACGCGCTGTCGTTGAAGGCTCTGAAGTTCGGCGAATCGAGCAGGGCGTAGGCCTTCTCGAACGACTGGAATTTCTTTGTCGACTCGTAATACATCGGTAGATCGCCGCAGGCATGGCCGTGAGCGCGATCGCCCGGTTTTGGCGCGGCGGCGTGCGCCGGCTGCTGAGCGATCGCCGGCAAACAGAGCGCGCATAGCGCGCAGAGGGCGACCAGTGCCTTTGAGATGTTCATGTCGGTTTCATTTCACCGCGGAGAAAATGACGTTTGGGTAGCCTTGGAACTTCACCCCCACGATACCGCAGGACATTGATTTGATGCTCACCGGAAACGTTCCGTGCAGCCATTTGCCGGTCCACGGTATGCCGGGTATCGCGGAGACGTCTGAGCCCACCATGTCCATGAGTCCTTGCATCTTTTCCCCCGATCCGTCGATGAAGGTCAAGAACAGTCGCGTTTTGGCGAGCTTCAGGTTGGTGTGATTCTTTACCCGGATGTCGGCGTCGAACGTGCCGCGCGTGGCTTTCCACGCGCACGATTCCAGCGAAACCGCCCCGGGCGGTAGAGGAGTGATCACCTGCTGCCGCGAGGGCTGCGGTTGCGGCTGCTGTTGCTGAGCCGCCGCCATCGACGCGCTCAATCCCATCAAAACCAGCAGCATGACAGCGATCTTCACGAGAGCCTCCTGGAAAGTAGCGCGGCGGGCGTCCGGAGCGGACAAGACCGGAGCACCCGCCGTGATGGATTACCGATGACTTGGAGGTTTAGCGGTTGCCCAACCCTTGGGTCATCGCGATTGGGTTGACGCAGTCCGACTGGAGTTCGCGCATGTATTCCGCGGCCATCTTGGCGCCTGCAGCCGAGAGTTTGTGGTGCAGACTGTCCCGCCATGCGGCGAGGAGCCGTTTGTCGCGAGGGGTCGGAGCGCGGTAGCCGTCGCCGCAAGCGGTGGGGCTTTGCGCGGCGGGTTCTTTGTACACCACCAGTTTTGGTACGGTGACCGTCTGGATTTGCGGCGTGGGAACCATCGAGGTGCTCGCTGCACCCGGCGTTACGTGAATGCCGGCGCAGGCAGCGGCGATTTCAGGATAGACTTTGGAATCGAGCGTTACGCCGGCTTTGGCGAAGTCCGTGCATCGCTGAATCAGCGTGATCTGCGTATCGAGTTGGTGTTGATGCACGATTTCGTTTGAGAGCGCCGTGCAGTTGGCTTGCTGCCGCCCGCCGATCGGCACGACGTACTGCAACGTTCCTCCAAGGCTGTTGTTGCTTCCGGCATTGTTCGAGGCGCCGAGCCCGCCATCGTTTACGTTCGTGTTGTTGTTGTAGAGCCCGGCCGCCAGGTACGGCGTCGCGCATTCGATGCCGACGCCGAAGGAGTTCATGCCCGCATACGAATTGTTCACCTGAACGTTCGTGTTCTGTCCGACCGGATTGGAGATGCCGTTATTCGTGGATTGCGGGCTATTGACGGTAGTTTGCTGCGCCAACGCCGGAGCGGCACTCATTGCGAACGCAGCCACTATGACCATCGAGAGGAGCTTCTTCATCATGACCCTTTCCGGTGTGGGGCAGAGCTAGCGGAACGCGGACGTTCCGGAAGCTCTACCCCCCGTTTTTCCCAATTAGAAGTTGGTGAACGTTGCAGACGACGTCGTGACCGAGCTCGTGGTCTGTTGACCGCTGAAGTCGGACTTCGTGACGTTGTGGTCGCTGAAGTCTTGACGCGTGTACGAGATCGTGGCGTTGCCCGAGATCTGCGCATAGCCGAGGCCGTCGCCGAAGAGTGAACCGCCGGCGCCGAAGCCATTGCCGTTGAAGTTCACGCTTCCGCCGATGCCCTTTTGGCCGCCGCCGCCTTCTTGCAGCTGCACGTCGCCGGAAACCGCGAGAACTTCCTGCGTTCCGCAATCCCAGTGATTGTCAACTTCGTTGACGCTCAGGTGACCCGAGGTCACGGTGTTGGAGGTGGTGTTCGTGATGCCGACTTCCATCGCCGACGCGGGAGCAATCGCGCCCATCGCCAGTATCGAAACGAATCCCGCCAGAGCGAGAATCTTCATTTTCATCGCAGCGTGTGTCCTTTCAGGCTCTCTCTATGAGGGAGCCATGCCGTTTGAGTTGCGCTTACAGCAAGCAGCCGGTCACGTTTCCCAATCGAGGACACTGAACGTTGCTTGCCCGTACACAATGCTAACCTGGCGCAAGCAATCGCCGTAGGAGCATCGCTACCAGAACGGGTTGAGCATTGAGCAGCAGCAACTCTAGGCGCCCCGCGCTAAGCTGCGACCGGAAGGACGGGATGGACTAGTCCGGAGCGACCGGTGCTCACCTAGCATTTGAGCTAGGGGCCAAGCACGAAGTGCTTGCGATGCTGCGGTGCAGGGCGGTTTTCGCGCCGATGGGAAAAAGACGGACAACGTTCTGGAACTGAGGGTCAGTATTGACCGTTAAAGCCGAATCTTTGGCTTCCAATTGGGAGCTCACGCAACTTCTCGATATTTTCCCGCTTCCGATCCGGCAATCGCTCGTTCGGCTCTCCAATCTCGAGAGTATGATCGAAGTCGTTCTCGATCTCGGACGCTCGCCGGAAGCGCGCTTCGAAAACGACTTCGTTTATCTCTCCGAAACGTCGGTCAGCCAGGAAGACATCGCGCACGTGTGTTCGCGGCTCTCACCGTTCGTCGCCGACAATCGGGCGGGAATCGAACAGACGCTGCACCGCATCAGCGCGATCCGCAATCGGACGGGCAAAATCGTCGGTCTCACCTGCCGCGTCGGCCGAGCGGTGTACGGCACGATCGACATTCTGCTCGACATCTTGCGCAGCGGTAAATCGATCTGTCTGCTGGGGCCGCCGGGCGTGGGCAAGACGACGATGCTGCGTGAATGCGCGCGGGTGCTTTCCGAAGATCGCAAGCGCGTGGTGATCGTAGATACCTCGAACGAGATTGCGGGCGACAGCGACATCCCGCATCCGGGCATCGGCACGGCACGCCGCATGCAGGTCGCCGACCCGGCACTGCAGCATGCGGTGATGATCGAAGCGGTTGAAAACCACATGCCGCAGGTCGTCGTCATCGATGAAATCGGCACCCAGGCCGAGGCCGAAGCGGCGCGCACGATCGCCGAGCGCGGCGTGGCGTTGATCGGGACGGCTCACGGGCAAACCCTCGAGAACCTGCTCATGAACCCGACGCTTTCCGATCTCGTCGGCGGGATCAGCGCGGTAACGCTTTCCGATGAAGAAGCGCGCCGCCGCGGCACGCGCAAGACGGTGCTCGAGCGAAAAGCTCCCCGACGTTCGACGTGGTCGTCGAAATCCACGATCGAGACACGATGGCGATCCACAAAAACGTTGCCGAAGTCGTCGATGCGCTGCTGCGCGGCTATCAGCCCCAGCCCGAAGTTCGCCAGCGGACGGCGGGTGGCCGGGTCGCGATCGTTCAGGAAGCCGACACGGAATCGATGCCGCAACTGGCCGCCTCGGCCTACCATGAAGACGAAGGAGAGCGTGAGGAGCGCGAGCGGCCGCTGCTCATTTTTCCCTACGGCGTCTCCAGGAATAAAATCGAACGTGCGGTCCACAACTTGCGCGTCAACGCGTCGATCGCGCGCAATTGGGACGACGCGGACGTCGTTCTCACGCTTAAGACGCTCGAACGCAAAGAGCAGCCCAAACTCAAACAGATCGCTTCGGAGAACATTCCGATCTACGCCATCAAGACCAATACGACGACGCAAATCCAAAGCTGCCTCAAGGACGTCTTCAATCTGCCCTCCATCGACACCGAAGAGATAGCGCTTCGGGAAACCGAGGAAGCGATCTATCAAGTGTTGCTCGACAGCAAGGCGGTGGAACTCTCGCCGCAGACTTCGTACGTCCGCCGGATGCAGCACCAGCTCGCGGAGAAGTACCGGCTGCAGTCGCGCAGCACGGGATTGGAACCCAACCGGCGCGTGCGCATCTTCAAGCCCGAAGTTTGACGGGCACATCGCGCTGTTCATCTCGTTCGAGGGTATCGAAGGCTGCGGGAAATCGACGGTTCTCGCGCGCGTCGATGCGGCGTTGCGCGCGGACGGGCGCGCCACGATCGTTACGCGCGAGCCGGGAGGAACGAGGGCCGGAGAAGCGATGCGAACCGTATTCCTGGACCCGCGGCTGCGCATGAGCGCGCTCGCCGAAACGCTGCTGGTCAACGCTTCGCGCGCGCAATTGGTCGGCGAGGTGATTCGGCCCGCGCTGGCGGCCGGCGCCGTCGTTCTGTGCGATCGGTACGTCCATTCGACGCTCGCATATCAAAGTTTTGGCCGCGGGCTCCCTCTGCAGCTGGTTCGCAGCGTTTGCGACGCCGCCGACGGAGGCCTGATGCCCGATTTGGCGATCCTGATCAACGTCTCGTATGAAACGTCGCGCGCGCGCCTCTCGCAACGCGGAAGCGGCGATCGCCTGGAGCAGGAGGATGAAGCGTTTCATCGGCGCGTTCGGGCCGGATTCAAGGAGCTCGCGCAGCGCGATCCCTCGCTCGTAGCGATCGACGGCGAACGTTCGCAGGAAGCCGTTGCCGGCGCCGTGCTGGCCGCGCTTTCGCCCTTGCTCGCATGAGCGAGTTGAAATTCAACGTCGTCGGCGCGCACGGTCCGAAACGATTCTTTTCGCGCCTGACCAAAGAAACGATCGGTCACGGATATCTCTTTACGGGCACGCCGGGAATCGGGAAAAAAACGTTCGCGCGGGCCCTGGCGCGGTCTATTCTTTGCCAGGCGCCGCATCCGGACGGCGTTTTGGGTTACGACGGCACGTGCGCATCGTGCAAGTTAATAGACGGGCAGGCAACGCGGCATCCGGACTTGCTTGAAAACGTCGGAGCGCTGAAGATCGGGGAAACGGACGAACCGCTGGGTTTTCATGAAGGCGACTCCACCACGTCGCGTGACGTGGTTCGCCAGCTCTCGCTCGAATCGTATTCCGGCGGCTTTCGAGTGTTGATTTTGGGCGACGTCGATTTCGCCTCGCCGGCCGCGGCCAACGCGCTGCTCAAGTTTTTCGAAGAGCCGCCCGAGAACGTGCTGCTGCTGCTTACGACCGCCGCGCCGGCACGGCTGCTCGAGACGATCCGCTCGCGCTTGGTGGAAATTCGCTTTCCTTCGCTGCGTCCCGCGGAGGTTGCCGAATCTTGCGCGCGCACGGTTTCACCGCGCAGCAGGCGCAGATGGGCTCGGCACTGGCGCAAGGTTCGGCAACGCGAGCGCTGAGCGCGCTTGCCGGCGAAGACGAACAGCTGCGCGGCGAGATCGCGCGCTGGTTTTTCAGCGCCGTCGGCGGCGAGAGTCCGGCGGAAGAGTGGGCGACGCGCGAAACGCTCGATGAAGGACTGGAGATTTTGAAGACGCTGATCCGCGATTGGATCGCACGATCGCATGCGGATGACGCGCGCATGCTGGCCGCGGACTACGCCGCGCAAACCGGTGCACTGCGCCGCATCGCGTCTGCCGACGCCTTGTTCGTGCTTGCGAAAATCGCGCAGGCGCAGCGTTTGGCGGCGACCAACGTCACGCCGGCGCTCGTGAGCGAGCTGGTGCGGATGGCGATCAGTACGGCCGGAACGCGAAGTCGGCGTACTGACGCGCTACGATGAGCGCGATGTATCCCAGAGCGATAGCCGTGAGGAGCACGAACGCCGCGTAGTATGCCGCCGGGTTGAGGTAGAGCGAGAGAGCGTTGAACGCAAATTGCGTGAGGCCCCACCACACGACAACGCTGACGATGGCGAGCACCGCCGTTGCAAGCGGATAGCGTCGCGCGGCCTGAAGCGAAACGGAAAACGCGCCGCCGGACGGGACGCCGCCGACGGCAGCGGCCGGAATGGCGTAAATGAATGCCCACACCGCTAGTGCGGTGAGCACGTACGCGCCGATGGGACCGGCGATTGAGCCGATCAACCCCGCAACGTACGTTAAAAACAAAAAACCGATCACCGTGATGATGATGTCGCGAGCTTTGCGGCGCGCCTGATCCCACGCTGCGCCGAGGTTTGCGCGCCCGTGGCGCCAGGCATCATCGGCGAAGATCACCGCTACGGCGAAGGCGAAGCCTTCGATGACGCGGGTGATGAAGCCGAGGATCGACGCGCCGCCGCCCCCGACCGCAGCAAATGCGGAACCGCCGGCGAAATCGAGTCCGACGCCGATGGCCGCGGCGACCAGCGGCGGAAGAAGCACGCCGAGATTGAACACATAGAGCGGCAAGGCTCGAAAGTACAGCGCCGCATCGACGGGCGATCGTCTCACGCGGTGCTTTCTACGCCCGGGCGCCTTCCAGCGCGCGATGGCGAGCTGCATTCGGCTGCGGGATCGATTTTTTCAACGATGCGGAAGATGCCGTCCTTGACGCGCGCGTTATTTTTGTTGAACACCTCGATGACTTCGTGATGCGATACCGGCGCTATGCCGGCGATGCCCTCCAGGCCTACGTCGTAGTCGGTAATGAGCGAAATGTTGACGTAGCACATCTGCAGTTCGCGCGCGAGATAGCACTCGGGGTATTGCGTCATGTTGATGACTTCCCAGCCCGCAGCCGAGAACCAGCGCGACTCGGCGCGCGTGGAAAATCGCGGGCCCTGAATAACCACGATCGTCCCACGGTCGTGCGTTTCGATGCCGAGGGATCGCAGCGCTTCGATCGCAATGGGCCGCATCGTCGGGCAGTACGGATCGGCGAAGCTGACGTGCGTCGTTATGGGGCCGTCGTAAAACGTGTCGGTGCGGCCGGTGGTGCGGTCGACGACTTGATCTGCGACCACCATCGAACCCGGTCTCACTTCGGGCTTGAGCGATCCGCAAGCCGTCGGCGCGATGATCCGCCGTACGCCGAGCATTTTCATCGCGTACAGATTTGCGCGGTAATTGATCGCCTGCGGCGGATAACGGTGATCTTTGCCGTGCCGCGGCAAAAAGGCAACCCGTTTGCCGGCGATGGTGCCAAGAGCGACTTTGTCGCTGGGAACTCCGTACGGCGTTTCGATTGTCGCTTCGCGAGCGTCTTCGATCAGCGAATAAAAACCGGAGCCGCCGAAAACGCCGATTTCCGCGCGTTCATCCGTCATCATGCGAGAAGCTCAGCGGTTAAAGTCGGACGGTTTGAGTTCGTCGATGAATTTTTTGAAGCGCTCGCTTTCGGCTTCGTCCGTCCTTTTGTCCGGGGAGGCCTCCTCCAAGACGATTTTGTCGGAGACGTAGATCGGCGCGCTCATGCGTAATGCGAGCGCGATGCCGTCCGAAGGCCGCGCATCGATTTCCTGCAGTTCACCGTCCGCGCGCACGACGAGTTTGGCAAAAAACGTCGATTCACGAATGTCGTGAATAACGACTTGCTCGAGGCGAGCTTCCAGGGTTTCTAAGACGGTGCGCATCAGGTCGTGGGTTAGCGGACGCGGTACCGGCGCACCTTCGAGCGCCAGGGCTATGGCGGTTGCTTCGAACGGGCCGATCAGAATGGGCAGAAAACGCCGGCCGTCCATGTCTTTGAGAATGACGACGGGGTCATGCGTGAGCAGATCGATTCCGAGTTTGTCAACCTTCATCTGACGCATGATAACTTATCCTACGCGCTCCCGTTGCAATCATTCCTAGCAGGTCAACCAGGGCGTGCAAGCCGCGCGAACGAACGAACGGCCCTTCACCATGGCTCTTTCGTGCGGAATCGTGGGCTTGCCCAACGTCGGCAAGTCGACGATTTTCAATGCGCTTACGCGCTCGGCGCAGGCCCTTGCGGCCAACTACCCGTTCGCGACCATCGAACCGAACGTCGGCGAAGTGCCGGTGCCGGACCCTCGCCTGGGCGTACTGGCGGGACTGGTGAATTCCAAGCGCATCGTTCCCGCGAGCGTCCGTTTCGTCGACATTGCCGGTCTTGTCCGCGGCGCCAGCTCGGGGCAAGGCCTGGGTAACGCCTTTTTGAGCCACATTCGGGAAACCGACGCAGTCGCCATGGTGGTGCGCGCGTTCCATGACGACAACGTGGCGCACGTCGAGGGAGGTCCCGATCCCCTGCGGGACATCGAGATCGTCAATATCGAGATGGCGCTTGCGGATCTCGCCTCGCTCGGCAAACGAATCGACAAACTGGAGCGTGAAGCGCGCGCCAACCCGAAACTGAAGTATAAAGTTCAGGCGGCCGAAAGACTTGATTTCCGCGCTGGAGCAAAATCGCCCGGCTCGCAGCTTTCGCAAGGGTTCGGCGCAGGCTGAAGTTGCCGCCGAGTCTTTTTTGCTGACCGCAAAGCCGCTGCTGTACGTCGCGAACATCGATGAGGCGCAAATCGCTCGCCCTGGGCCGCTGCTGGAACGCGTGCGGGCTACGGCTGCCGCCGAGGGCAGCCCGTTGGTCGCCTTCTGCGGAAAAATCGAAGCCGAGCTGGCGGGACTTTCCGAGGACGAAGCGCGCGAATTCTGCGCCGAACTGGGCATCGAGCGCGGCGGCTTGGATCAGTTGATCGTTTCCGCGTACGAGCTGCTGGGCCTCATGACGTTCTTGACTGCGGGCGAAAAGGAGGTCCGCGCATGGACGATTCCTCGCGGTTCGCGGGCACCTCAGGCTGCCGGAGCGATCCACAGCGATTTCGAGCGCGGCTTCATTCGCGCCGAGATCGTCAGCTACGGCGATTACGTACGTCTGCGAACCATGGAAGCGCTGCGCACCGCCGGGCTGGTGCGCCAGGAAGGCAAGGAATACGTCATGCAAGAGGGCGACGTAGTCAACTTCAAATTCAACGTTTGAGCGCAGCTTGCCGCATGTTCCGGCACTTGCAGATAGGGGAACACAACAGTGTACCGCAACACTTTCGAGCGATGCCATTTCGCTGGAGGCTCTAGACCCCTATGACGACTGCTGTGCGAGAAGTTTCGGTCTTTGGAGACGGAATCGCGTATTTCAACGAGGCCGCGAATCTGCTCCAACTGGACGGCACGATGCGCGCGATTCTCACTCATCCCACGCGCCAAATCATCTTCTCCATCCCCTTCCAGCGAGACAACGGCGAATTCGAGGTCTACACGGGGTATCGCGTTCAGTACAGTTTCGCGCGCGGTCCCGCTAAAGGCGGCATTCGGTTTCATCCGGGCGTGACGTTGGACGAGGTCACCGCGCTCGCTTTTTGGATGACGTGGAAATGCGCGGTCGTCGATCTCCCGTTCGGCGGCGGCAAAGGCGGCGTGACGTGCGATCCCAGCAAACTTTCGCAAGGCGAACTCGAGCGCATCACGCGGCGCTACGCGGCCGAACTGGTTGAAGTCGTGGGACCTGACAAAGACGTGCCGGCGCCCAACGTCAACACGAATCCGCAAACGATGGCGTGGTTCATGGACACGTATTCCATGCACGTTCGCCAAACCGTCTCGGGCGTCGTCACCGGAAAACCGCTTGCGATCGGCGGATCGAAAGGGCGCGTGGAAGCGACGGGCCGCGGCGTAACGATTTGCGCGCTCGACGAACTGAACACGATAGGCATGAGCCCGCAAAACGCGCGGGTCGTGATCCAAGGGTTCGGCAACGTCGGGATGTGGGCCGCGCGACTGTTTGCGCAGCGGGGCTGTAAAGTGATCGGCATCTCCGACGTTACCGGCGCGTACTACAACGAAAACGGAATCAACGTCGACAAGGCGGTCGAACTAGCAGAGAAAGATCGCAACTTGGGCGCCTTCCGTGGCGGCGAGAAAATCTCCAACGGCGAGCTGCTGGAAAGCGAATGCGACGTGCTGGTTCCGGCGGCGCTCGAGAAGGTGCTGACCGCTGAAAATGCGGCGCGCATTCAAGCCAAACTCATCGTCGAAGGGGCAAACGGTCCGACGACGCCCGAAGCCGACCATATCTTCAACGAGCGCGGGATTACCGTCATTCCCGATATCATGGCGAACGCCGGCGGCGTTACCGTTTCATACTTCGAGTGGGTGCAAGACCGGATGGGGTATTTTTGGAAGCTGAACGAAGTCAACGAGCGGCTCGAAGACACCCTGATTACGAATTTTCACGAACTGCGCGGCATCGCGCGTCGCCATCACATTCCCTACCGCACCGCAGCGTACATGATGGGCATCGATCGCGTCGTGCAAGCGCTGCGTCTGCGGGGAGTTTACGCTTAGAAGTCGCGCTTATTGCGCGGGAGCGAAATAGATTCCGTTGATCTTGCCGTCTTTGATCGAAAACTGCTCGATGGCGGCGCCGCGTTCGCACGTGAAGCGATAGACGTACACCTTTCCTTGCGCCAGCTGCTCGGTTTTGAGCAGCGTTTGGCTTTTCACTGCGCCGAGCGAGGACAGTCCCAGCTGCACTTGCGCCATGGATGCCGCGGGAACGTCGATCGAATACCGCGATTTATCGATCTTGCCGGCCGCGAACGCATCGAATTGCGCGCGCGCCAGTTTGGCCATGGCCGCATTTTCGGCGGGCGTAGCGCTGGGAGCCGCCGATGCAGCGCGTGCAGGCGAGGCGGCGGCATCGGGCGAGGCCGAGGGAGCAGGCGATGCAGCGAGCGCGGCGAGCATTGTCAGCAGAGCAATCACGGCGAGAGTCCTCCGGAAACCGGTTCGAGCGGCAGTCCGGCTTCCCGCCAGGCCGCATAACCGCCTTCCAACGCTTCCACATTTGCGTAACCGCGCGCGCGCAGCGTTTGCGCAATTCGCGAGCACGAATTACCGCTTCCGCAATAGAGGACGACGCGTTCGTTTTTTTCGAACGGTACGGCGTGCTCGTTCTCCAGCGTCTCGCCGCTCATCCGCTGTGAACCGGGAATTTGCATCCCGTCGGGTTTGCGGCGGATATCGACGATCGTAATCGAATCGGGCGGCGTGCCTTTCAATTCATCTATCGTTGCCATGCTTGCGAACCTCTCACGGCAGCGGAAACGGCCACGCCGGGTTGACGGCCTTGATGACGTAGGGATTGTACGTGTCGCCCTGCGCGATTGCGCCGATCTGCGCGGTGCTCAGCGGCGGGATCGCTTGCCCCGATGAAGCGTCCGCCGCGCCGATGAAAATGTTGGCCAAGATCGCGTATCCCGTGTTCGAAGGATGAACCCCGTCGTAGCTTAGCAGACCGCCGCCGAACTGCAGGGTGAGCGTTACGCCGGGCCCCAGAGGCAATCCGGCGGCCGCGATGGTGCGGAATTCAGTCTGCACGTCGGCCAGCGCAGCTCCGGTACCCGACACGACTGCGGCGATCCCCTGATTGTAGCCGGCGTTGAGCGCGATCGCTTGCGCGGCGAAGGTTTGGTCCAAGTACAGCGGTCCGTCGCCGCTGCCCGGGCCGCTGGGATCCAGATTGGGCAGTGCGTTCGGATTGGCTTTGATCTGGGCGATCAAACCGAAGAAGCCGCTCTCGGTCAAGAATCCGCCGCTGCCTTTGGTGTACGTTGCGGACACGTAGGCGGCGATTTGGCCGGCCGCCGTCGCGGGAACGCCCAACGCCTGCAGATCGGGTGAGAGTTTCGTTTGCGGAAAAAACTGCGGCAGCGGCGGCTCGGACGTTGCCGGATTGCCCAGAAGGTCCGGCAGATTTCCGACGACGACTTTGGAGCCCGATTTTTCCAAGGTCGAAACGATCGTCGTTAAGTCGGCGGCAAATTGCGTGGGCGTATCGGTGACCGGCGATCGACCGTGCGAGAAAATGTATTTCAGCATGTCGTTGCCGCCCAGCCACACCGTCGTGAGTTTTGGATGCAGCCAGAGCGCCGCGGCCAGCTCGGTCACTTTACCGGTGCCCAGCGTTTTTTGGAACTGCCCTAACACCGGATAGAACGCTTGGCTTTCGCCTTGAACCAGCGACTGCAGCGCTCCGGAGGTGATATCGCCCGGAATCGTTTTGTAGCCGCAGTTGGTTGCGCTGGGCGGACCGGTGATCGGACCGGTCATCGCGAGCGCTTCGTGCATCGTGATACCCGGTACGCCGAGATCCGCGATCGGCGCGGCAGGGTTTGCGCGCGTCTGCTGCCACGTCGCCCGAGAATATGCCAGCGTGTTGAATGCATCGCAGGACGAATGCGTCGACGCGAACGGCGGACTGACGGCGGAAACGACGAGCTGACCACCTAAGCCTGGCGCGGCGACGAGCGGCAACGGCGAGCGCTGCGCGTTTCCCAGCGACGTATCGGTGTTCCACGATCCCAGTGCCGGATCCAGAACGATGCCGTTCATCTGTGCGTACATCAGCGCCCAGAATCCCATCGTCTGCGTCGGCGGAACAACGTCGTTCGGCAATCCTGAAACCGGACTTGTCGTCAGGGCGCCGAGCATTCCCGACGATTGTTCGCCGAACGTCAGACTATCGCCGACGCCGACGAAATTCTGGGGCGTCAGTCCCCCGCTCGGCGGTGATGGTGCGACCGGCGGCGGACCGCTCGCGGCGCCGTTGCACGCGGTCAGCGCAAGCACCACGATGAACGCGAGTGGACGATCGAGCACTTTCAACATGCGCGGCCTCTTCAAAATTGGATGACGCTGGGCGAACCGAAACCAAACTGGATTTGAATTTGCGTGGCCTTCAGGCCCCCGACCGAAGGAAGCGTGTTTGCCGAGCACGGCAGAGCGAGGCAGTTCAACTGCTTGACCCCGTACGGGCTGTAATTCGTGGGACCGCCGCTATTGAGCACGACTTGAACGAATCCGCCGCGGCCGACTTGCTGCGAAGCTCCCAAAAAATACGCCGCCAAGTGCTGCGCGTACGGATCGGCGGGCAGATAGTCGCGCGAAACCTGCGGTTCGAAGAAGATCTTCAACGTCGCGGTGGGCGCATATTCCAGGTACAAGATTTGGTAGACTTGCGCGTGATTTTGCTGATTGAGGCCGGCGGTGTGGACCAGCCACGTCGGGGCCGCGGTGAACGTTCCGAACATCCGCGGCGTTTTTAGAAACGGAACGGTAATCGCTAGCGAATACACTTGCGCGGTGCGCGTGCTGATGTCGAAATGCGGCGTTCCGCTCGAGTCGACGAACGGTACGACATCGTGATTGCCGTTCGAGGCGTTGATTTCAGACCAGCGTGAAACGTAGGTCGGCGTAACGACGATCGGTACGGTTCGGCCGGCGACCTTGCCGACGTTCAGCAACTTTTCGAACAAAAACAGCGCGAATTTGTCTTTGGTCGTCACGTCGATCGGCTTCGAAATGCCTTGGCACGTGGAGTTGCTGCTCCCGCTCAGGTCCACGCAGCTCGGATTGACTCCCGGCGAGCTTGGAAAGCCCGGCGGCAGATACAACGGAACTTGACCGCTATTGAAGCCGACCGGGTAATGCTGGATTTCATAATAGTTCGCGACGATGCGCGTCGTCGCATCGAATCCATATCCCACCACGGCGTCGGTCCCGCCGTCCAGCCACTTCTTGCCGAAGTCTGCCCACGTCGCCGAGGCTGTGCGCGACGGAAAAATCGAGCGTGTACGTCCAGCCCGTCGGCAATCCGACCGCGCGCGTTCCTCCGACAGGCTGCTGCGTCACCGGAGGGACTTGCGCCACTGAGCCGTTTTTGGCCGGTGTGCGCATCGCGTTCTCGATCGCGATGCCGGCGTTATGGACGAGTGTTCCGTACGGACCCGTCGCATCCGCGAGTGCTTGCACGCCGGAGCCGCAAGTCGCCAGCATCAGCGCTGCGAACGCTCCGAGAACCCGACGTACCATGGCGTTCCCCCTGGGTTAGACTATTAAAAATAATAGTCCGTAAGTAGCACGACAGTACGCCCGCAGCCGGCGAAACCCTGGCCGGCGTTAAACGGGCTGCGCCTCGTTGTCGGGGACCGGCACGGTGCTCAGGCCGTCGGAACGCACTCCGCGGCGCCGGCGATGCGACCACGATTTGATGATGACGTAAAGCACGGGCGTTATCGCCAGATTCAAAATGGTCGAAATGATCATTCCGCCGAAGACGACGGTTCCGAGCGAATGCCGCGCGGCGCTGCCTGCTCCGGATGCAAACACCAGCGGCGTAACTGCGACGATGAACGCAATGGAAGTCATCAGAATTGGACGCAGCCGCGTCTGCGCGGCGCGCGAAGCGGCCGTGATCACATCGGCGCCCTGGCGCATCTGCTGGTTGGCGAATTCGACGATCAGAATGGCGCTTTTGCTGGCCAGTCCAATGAGCATAACGAAACCGACCTGCGCGTACGCATCGCTGGGAAGTCCGCGGACGCCCAGAAACGCCAGCGCTCCCAGAATTGCCACCGGCACCGCAAGCAAAACGATAAGCGGATCGACGAAACTTTCGTATTGAGCGGCCAAGACCAAAAACACGAAGATGATGCCGATGAAGAAGATGATCGCGGACAGCGAGCCGCCCTGAATCTCATCGAGCGAAAGACCCGACCATTCGTATCCCACTCCGGGCGGATCGATCTGCTGCGCGATCTGCTGCATCGCAGTAATGGCCTGCCCCGAGCCTTTGCCCGGCGCGGCGTTTCCGTTGATCTCGATCGATCGGAACAAATTGTAGTGCGTGATGATCGGCGCCGACTTGGTCAGCGTCGCCGTGCCCAGGCCGCTCAGCGGCACCATTCCTCCGCTTTGCGAACGGACGTAGAGGTACTGCAGTGCGTCCAGCGTGCTGCGATACGGATCGTCGGCTTGAACGTAGACGCGGTAGGAGCGGTTGAGGTAGTTGAAATCGTTGACGTAAAACGATCCCAAATCCGTTTGCATCGTGTTGAAGACGTCGGTCAGCGAGACGCCGATGTTCTTGACTTTCGCGCGATCGATGTGCACCTGATACTGCGGAGCATCGATGCGGAAGGTCGTGAAGACCTGGGTGAGGTCCGGATTCTTGTTGCCCATCCCCATGTAGCCGTACGCCGCGTTCATCAGCGCCGGTAAACCGACGTTGCCGCGGTCTTCGAGCTCGAACTGGAATCCGCCGAAATTGCCGACGCCTTGAATCGCCGGCGGGTTGAAGGCGAAGATCTGCGCGCCCGGGATGCCGAAGAACCGCATCTGCACGCGCTGCAGCACCGCTGCTAAAGAATGCGTGCTCCCTTTGCGCTGGGACCACGGCAGCAGCCGGATGAACGCGATTCCGTGGTTAGGTCCGCTGCCGGTGAAACTGAATCCCGAAACGTCGAAAACGTCGGCGACTTCAGGCTGCGCGCGCAGAATGTCCTCTGCCCGCGCAGCTATGCGCTCCTCTTGAGAGAGCGAGGCGCCCTCGGGCAACTGAATCGTCACGATGAAGAAGCCTTGGTCTTCGTCCGGAATGAACGCCGTCGGCGTGGAGCGGTACAAGAACACCGTCGCGGCCAGCGCGCATGCGAACAAGCCGGCAACGACCCACCGGCGGCGGAATATCTTCGGCAGCACGGTGCGGTACCACGCGCGAAAGCCGTTCAAGCCGCGATTGAAGAGCGCGAAAAAACGCAGCTTCGATTCGGTCTCGCCGGTCAGCATCAAGGCCGACATCACCGGCGTGAGGGTCAGGGAGGCAAACAGCGAGATGCCGATCGCGGCCGCGATGGTCAGCGCGAATTGCTTGTAGACTGTCCCGTCGTCCCCGGGAAGAACGCAACCGGAACGAACACCGCGAGCAGCACCAGCGAGGACGCGACCACCGCGCCTTGCACCTCGCGCATTGCCGCCGCCGCGCCTTGATTGCCGCTCATGCCCTTTTCCTGAATGAAGCGCGCAATGTTTTCGATGACGACGATCGCGTCGTCGACCACCAATCCCGTAGCCAGCGTTAGGCCGAACAGCGTGATCGTGTTGATGGTAAAGCCGAACATCTTCATCACGGCAAAAGTGCCGATCAGCGAAATGGGCAGCGTAACGGCGGGAATCACCGTCGACCGGGGATTTTGCAAGAACAAGAAGATGACCAGAACCACGAGCACGATCGAGAAAATCAGCGTGAGAAAAACTTCACGAATCGATTCTTTGACGAAATCCGTCGTGTCGAACGCGATGTCGTAGGTCACGCCCGCCGGGAATGTGCGCGAGAGCTGCGTCAGCTCGGCTCGCACGCCGTTGGCGACTTGCAATGCGTTGGCCGTCGGGAGTTGCTGGATGCCCAGACCCACGACGTTCTTGTTGCCGTTGAAGTCGATGGCGCTCGAATAGTCTTCCGCGCCCAGTTCCACGCGCGCCACGTCGCCCAAGCGCGTATATCCGCCGCCCGGATCGGCGCGTAAGATGATGTTTCTAAACTGCTCGGGCGTGCTGAGCCGGCCTTCGGCTCGCACGCTGATCGTGAAAGGCTGATTCGGCGGTTCGGGCGCGGCGCCGATGCTGCCGGCGGCAACCTCGACGTTTTGCTCGCTCAGCGCGGCCAGCACGTCGCTGATCGCGAGTCCTCGCGCCTCGACTTTATGGGGATCGACCCAAACCCGCATCGCGTAACGGCGCTGTCCGAAGATCACGACGTTGCTGACGCCGGTCACCCGCTTGAGCGCATTGACGACGTTGAGCTCGGCATAGTTGCTCAGGAACAACTGATCGAATTGCGGATTGCGAAGACTTGAGCGCGCCCGCCATGATGAAGCTGCCGGAGTTTTTCGTGACGACGATTCCGGTTTGCTTGACCTCATTGGGAAGCTGCCCCGTCGCCGATTGCACGGCGTTTTGCACGTCGGTTGCGGCGATGTCCAGGTTCGTGCCGAGCGCAAACGTGCACGTTATCGTACTCGTTCCGTTGTTCGCGCTGGTCGAGGAAATGTATCGCAGGCCCTCGACGCCGTTCACGGCCTGCTCGAGCGGCGTCGTGACGGCCGACTCGACGGCCTGCGCGTTGGCACCGTTATAATTGGCGGTTATCGTCACGACGGGCGGAGCGATCTGCGGGTACTGCGCGATCGGCAGCGTCGGAATGACGATCAGACCGGCCAAGACGATGATCAGCGAGCAAACCGCTGCGAATATCGGTCGCCGCAGAAAGAACTGCGTCAAATTCCCTCCGTTAAAATAGGACCGGTCTGTACCGGAGACACCAGTTAAACCGCCGGCGCGCTACGGGGGTTGCCGGAAACCGCCGCTTTCTTTAGTGGTTGGAGAAGGCTTGTTCGGCGTGGTAGGAGCTGCGCGAGAGCGGGCTCGACACCACTTGATGGAATCCTTTGCTTTGGGCAAGGCGGCCGAGTTCGGCGAACTTCTGCGGCGTTACGAACGTCTCCACCGCCAGATGCCGCTTCGTCGGCTGCAAGTACTGCCCCATGGTCAAGATGTCGACTCCCACGCTGCGCGCGTCGTTCATCGCCTGCTCGACTTCGCCGTCCGTTTCCCCGAGCCCCAGCATCAGTGAGGTTTTGGTGAATCGCTCGGGCGAACGGTGCTTCGCGTGCCGCAGGACCTTGAGGGACTGATCGTACGAGGCGCGCTTGTCGCGCACTTTTCCGGTGAGCCGCCGCACCGTTTCCAAGTTGTGCGCGAAGACGTCGGGTCCGGCATCGAGCACGATGTCCAGCGCCGTCAAATCGCCGCGATAGTCGCCGCTGAGGATCTCAACGTGCGCGCCGGGAACACGTTCCTGAATGGCACGTACGGTGTTGGCGAACATCAGCGCGCCGCCGTCCGGAAGATCGTCGCGATCGACGGCCGTCACGACCAAGTACTTCCAACCCATATCGCGCACCGCTTCGGCGACGCGCACCGGTTCGAGCCAGTCGACGACGCCGCGCGGGTTTCCCGTCTTCACGTTGCAGAAGCGGCAGCCGCGCGTGCAGACCTCGCCCAAGATCATAATGGTTGCGGTACCGGCGCCCCAGCACTCCGCCAGGTTCGGGCACATCGCTTCTTTGCACACTGTGTTGAGCGCGAGTGCGTCGACCTTGGCTTTGACGCGCTCGTACGCATCGCCGTGAGGCAGCATAACCTTGAGCCACTCGGGCTTGCGTTTGCGCGCCGGCGGAGATTCGTCGATGAGGTTAATGTCGATTGCCATAGTTATGCCGGCTGAGCGGGCTGCGGGACGGTGAACGTCACGTCGAACGTTTTCTCCAGTGCCGCGGCCAATACCGGCTTAACGTCCTGGATGCTCACGCGCCGTCCGGTTTCGCGCGACAAACTCGTAATCCCGCGATCGGCCAGTCCGCATGGATTGATGAGCGCGTCATAGCTCAGATCGGTGCTCGCGTTCAGCGCGATGCCGTGCAGCGTCGTCATCTTCTGCACCGCGAGACCTACTGCACAAATCTGATTGCTGCCGACCCACACGCCCGCGTGTTCGCTCCACCGCTCGCCTCGAACGCCGAAGTGCGCGCATACTTCGATGATCGCGCCTTCTAGCGCCCGAACGAGCGGCACGATCTCGCGAAAGCGTTCGAGTTTTCGAATCGGATAGACGACGAGTTGTCCGGGGCCGTGATACGTAACGTCGCCGCCGCGTTCGACGTTTTCAACGTCGACGCCGCGTGCGGCCAGGGCCGCGCGCGAATGCAGCAGATTGCCCTCGCGGGCGTTGCGTCCGAGCGTTACAACGGAGCAATGCTCGACGAAGATCCACGTCTCCGGCTCGGCGCCTTCACTGACGCGCCGATGCAGCGCGCGCTGCAGCTCCCATACCTGCCGGTACGGCTGCAGGCCAAGGTCGAGCAGCCTCGCTTCTGACTTCATCGCTCTTGAGAACCGCGCGTCATTCGTGGAGTTTGCAGTTACGGCAATCCGGTAAGGCTGGGCCCGCCATGGCGCGCGAAGAACGCTTCGGTGTCGCGCCGGCACTCTTCCGGACGCTGGTACCACATTTGATGTCCGGCACCCATAATCGTGACGCTTTGCGAATTGGGCAGCAATGCAGCAAACTCCGTGTCGATGGGTCGAAGAAACGCATAGGATTTGGAGCCGGACATGATCAGCGCCGGAGTACCGATTGCACGAACAGCTGCAGGAGAGATAACCGGAAAGAGCGTCCCCGTCGTCATCATTACTTGCCACTCCCGAGCGTCGCGAAGGGCGGCTTCTTGATTCTGCTGCGACATGTCGCTCCAGGCGTTCGGATTATCGAACACGTAGTCGATGAATGCGGCGACCCCGGCATTGGTATCGCTGCGCGCAAACGCCGCTGTCATCGGTGCGACCATGCGTTGCCGGATGTCCTCGTACATCGCTTCGTCTGCCGCGTGCTGCGATCCGGGAATATCCTGCAGCAGCGATACCGCGGGCGGCTCCGCCAACACCATCGCGCGAACCATTTGCGGATACTTCGACGCAAAAAACAGTGCGGTAAGCGCGCCGTACGAATGCCCGACCAGATAAACGCGCCCCAAATGCAACGAGCGAATCAAGCCGGCGAGATCATCGGCGTCCGTCACCGCTGAGTATCCGGGCCGGCTTGGGTTGACGTTCGGATAGTCGTAGCGGCGGCTGTAGGCAATTGCGCGGTACCGCTTTGCAAAATACGGAAGCTGATCGGCCCAATATCCCAGGTCGCTGATCGAACCATGAATGAAGACTATCGGTGGTCCACCGCCCATTTCGACAAAATGCAACGCGATGCCGTCGCCGATATTCGCCACTTGAATATGCGAAGCGGGTGAAGTTTGCGCCGCACTCGCAAATGGAATCGCCAGCAACGCCAGTGCGAATGCAGTATACGAGCCTACAACGGGATTGCGCATGTTATCTACTCCCGGGTGCCGTCACGTCAATATGAAACCCAGAACGTCCCGGCGTTTGCGGTTCTTGACTATTGCTCTCGGCGCTTTGGCAAGGGGACCGCCGGCTCGCAACGAAGTTTTTTCCGCGCTACTCTCGCAGATTTCCCCACATCGGCTCGGCAGGCAGACTTTCGCCTCCTTAGTCATCGCACGCCGCATTCAGCCAGGCGCTCAACGCTTTTCCCGCTAGAGAACCTGGAGGCATCAATGCCGGAGATCGATAGCGCCAGCCGCCGTATCCCCAAGGCGACTTATGTTCCGCTGATCGTAGATCAAGCCGTACCAAGTTCGGTTGCGATCGCCAAATTCGGATTCATCCGGCAATTAGGCCTGCAGCAGGGCGAGGTGGAGGGCGCGGCTCGAACCGCAGTCGCGGCGAATCAAGCCTCGCCTCCACAATTCGATACGCTAGTAAGTTCGTTGCATCAGTTCGAAGGGACACCGCTGCCCTCGCAGCTCCCCGCGCCGAAAATATTCGCAAGCATTCCCGTCGAAACGTTTACGGCTTTTGGAAAAGCCCTTGTTGCACTTCGTCAGCAGGTACTTTCGCGCCCTGCAGCGGCACCGTCCCCCGACCAAGGCAACGCTATGGCCGCCGTTGAGCAGTCGGTCTCTTCGACGATGGCTGGGAACGGCATAGCACTTCATCGCGTCAATCAGGCGATTGTGGCCACGAACGCCTTTACCGCAAACGTGTCGGCCACTCCAATCGGGATGCTGAATTTAGAGCGCATCGAGATGACGCCGGCCGGCATCGAGCGAGGCGAACTTGTCGCGACGATCCCCCTAGCGCCGCAAGAGCAAACGACGGTCACGCAAAAGGAATGGTCGGTAACGAGTCAGGAGTTCACCTCGATCGTCACGGATTCACTGGATAACTACAGCGAGACCGGCGTCACGGAAAACACGGATCTCTCCCAATCAACCGATTCAGAAACGGATCACAGCAACCAGTTCAATATCAACGCGTCGGTTTCGGGTAGCTACGGGTTCGTAACGGCATCGGTCGCAACGAGTTTCGCTACTCAGGATAAATCGTCTACGTCGGCTAAGGTTAGCCGCGATCACGCAATTTCGACCACTCGTAAAGCGTCTTCGCGGGTTAAGCAAGAGCATAAGACGACAATCAAAACGACAACGATAACCGGTACCTCCGAAACGACGAACCGGACGCTCAGCAATCCCAGCACGACCGATCCGATCCGAATCGACTATTTCAGTTTGATGCGAAAGTGGCGCGTACGCCTGTACCGTTATGGTTTGCGGCTCACCTACGATATCGCCATTCCGGAACCCGGCGGTGCGCTGCGCGAAGCGCATCGGGATATCGCAATTCTGCAAGAGAAGGTGGGAAAAGGGTTCAACTTTACCTTGCCGGTCAGCGCGATAACTCCCGATACTTACCCAACGTACGCGGACCAGTATGGAACACAGGTTCCACCGCCGCCCAATCCCTCCCAGTCGTTTACGGTCCCAGGCCCGACCGACGGGTTAGGCGACGAGGACGACTCGTGGCATTTCTTCACCGCGAATTTTTCCGTTCCGGACGACTATCAAATCGTTAATATCGAGCTCGTTGCCATGATGAACGTCAACAAGAAAGGCCAAGACGATCAAGGCGGCAAGCACCATTTCATGATCATCGGAACCGACTTCAACGATTTCAGCAGTACTTTGGCCTGGTGGAATCCGGTGATTACGGCCGGCGGCAATCCATATCTGGCCGGGGGAACCGGAGCGCAGGCGGTCACCTATTTTACGCAGTGGGTAGGGATTGCGACGGTGTCTTTCGTCGTCACGATTCAGCCCACGGCGGCGGCCATGGACGCTTGGGCAAATTCGGTTTGGACTGCGCTCTATAATGCGGCGCAAGCGTCGTTCTACGCTGATCAGCAATCCATGAATGCACAGATCGCCGCGTTGGAGGATCAAATTTCCAATGTTGACACGCTCACCCTTCGCCGCGAGGAGAGCGACGAGATCATGAAGGGCGTTTTGCGATGGTTACTGGGAACAGGCTTCGACTTTATGCCGCCGTCCGTCGCGAAAGTATTTTCTGAACAGAAAGACGGCTACGGAAACCCCGTCAACGATCTTGCGCACGGCGTCTCGTTCACCGGAAACGATACGGGAATTTCTCCCGACTCCTGGACGACAATGTTCCAATACCAGGAAATGGTGAAATTCATCAATGAAGCGATTGAGTGGGAGAACATTCTGTACTTCATGTACTCGTACTTCTGGGACGTTCCGGACAGCTGGGACTTCATCCGTACGATCAAACATCCCGACAAAACCCGGGAAGCGTTCTTGAGGTCCGGAAGCGCGCGCGTTGTACTGCCCGTGCGCAAGGGATACGAAACGCGCTGGACGTCGTTCGTGGACATCGGTGACCTCAGCTCGCAGAACGTTCTACCGCCGGGCTCGACACCCTACATGACGATTGCTCAAGAAATCCAAGACTACGATGACCAAAACTATCCCGGCATCCCGCCCGCAAATCCCGGTGGGCCCGCTTTGAATGATGCTCCCGAGGTGGTGGCCGGATGTGCGTATCAAGTCGGCCCGGCGTCTTCAGCAGTCGATTTGAGCGTGGATTCCAGCGATGGTTTCATGACCGGCGCCGTTGCGATTATCGACACTGTCGATTCTGGAGTACGCGAGGCGCAACCGATTATCGCCGTACCGGACGCAAACCACATTACGGTGCAGGCCCTGCAATTTAGCCATGATGGGACGTCGACACCGTTCCCGATCACCCAGCAGGGCGAGCAAGGCCTGCTAATCGCGGAATGGTACGAGTATACTCCTTCATCCGGAATCGACATCGCGGTCACCAGCGACCTCGCTACGATCGCTTAAAAAATGGCTCCGCCGTTTACTTCGTGCGCTGCAGATTCGGCTGTAGTCGCTCGGTTGCCGCACACCGGTTGGTATACGAGCGCACCGCCGGGATACACCAACGACTGGTACCGGGGTATCGTTCCGGCGACCGCTCAGAACAAGGTGGTTGCGTACATCTATGGCCAGTGCGCCTATGCGGACATCGCCGACGCACTGGCTAGCGCGACGGATCCATCGCATCGAATTTACCTTGCCGGATGGTGGATGGACCCCGATTGCGTGCTGAAAGCAGGGAATCCAAATTTGCTTCTGCGCGACTGTCTTTCGAGCACGAAAGCGGCCGTCCGCGGACTGTTTTACGATCCGTGGCCGCGGAGCAACCCGAACAATCAGGGGTATCTTTTCATTCATCAACGCGCTGCCGAACGGCGGCGCGATCCTCGACAAGAAATTGCCCTTTCTCAGGTATGCAGGCACGCAGACGGGCGTCCCGGGCGGCGGTCATCATCAAAAAATTCTCATCGTGAGCGGAAGCCTCGGTCTGATCGCGTTCATGGGAGGAATGGATGTGAACAACACGCGGGTCCAGGTCGCCTCGCCGGATCAGCCATGGCATGACGTTCAAGTGCGCATCATCGGACAAGGCGCCGGCGCAATTTGCAACGTTTTTAGCCAGCGTTGGATAGACCATCCCGACTCTGCCGCTATCGACCAGAGCAAATTCAAACTGGACGCCGCAGCCGTAGCGATGGATTTCTCAACAGCTCGATCGCGATCGCTCGTTCCGTCGGTTGTCTCGAGCAGTACCTCAGCGGCAGGGCAACGCGCAACGAACGACCTTCAAGCCGTCGGTATCGGTCGAACGTACGCAGCTCTCCCGAAGTTTAGTCTGCCTTCCAGTCCCCGGTATTATGCATTCGCTAGATCGGGGGAGGAAACGGCCTGGCGGCTCATCGAGAACGGCATAAAAAACACCCGGCGCTTTCTGTATATTGAGGATCAGTACTTCGTCAGCCGCCGTCTGCGCAGTGCCCTGGTCTCCAAACTCGCCGATCAGACTTTCCAATTTTTGCTTGTGCTCATGCAATCTTCGGCCAGTTTCGATTGGAGCGCAGATATTACACAGGACGAATTCCCCTACCTGATTGCAGCCCGTAATGAGATTCGAACTGATTTCGCTGCAGTCGATCCAGGCCGGAAAAAATGGGGACTCTTTGTACTCAAAGCCAGCTCGGACACCGATCGTCGACTGTGGTGCGGCAGTTACGTTCATTCAAAGACGTTCATATTCGATGACGAGTGTGCGATCGTGGGCAGTGCCAATGCCGACGATCGCGGATATACATTTGATAGTGAGCTCGTCGCATGCATCACTGAAGATCCGCTCGGTCGCGCTGCCGGGCAGCGTTTTGCGCGCGATCTTCGCGTCAATCTCTGGCACAAACACCTTGGCGTGGGCCAACAGCAGCTCGTTGATTGGCCGGCAGCGTTGAATCTGTGGAAGAAGCCCCCCGCAAGCGCGATGGTGACCGACGCTAGCGGCCTCGAGGACAGTGCGCTCCTTGGACCCAAGCCGGTCTTGCGGAATTTCACAACGGAAGACTCGCGATGGCGGGAAAGTATCGATCCCGACGCCGATCTGCTTCCCTAGCGCGCCGCGGCCGGCTGTGCAGCCGCTTTCGGTTTTGGATTGACGATGTGGATCGCTTTGCCGTGCGCGGCTTCCGCAGCGTCCATGATACCTTCGGTGAGCGTAGGATGCGGATGTATCGACAGGCCGACGTCTTCCAGCGTCGCGCCCATTTCCAGCGCTATGACGCCTTCGCCGATTAGGGACTCCGCTTGCGGTGCGACGATGTGCATGCCGAGCAGCAGATCCGATTTTGCATCGCCGACGAGTTTGATGAGGCCGTCCGATTCATTCATCGTGCGCGCGCGGCCGCTTGCCGCGAGCGGAAATTTTCCTATGCGCACTTCATGGCCCGCAGCTTTGGCTTCTTCCTCGGAAAGCCCCACCGTTGCGACTTCCGGATCGGTGTAAACGCAATTCGGAATCGCAACCGGATCGAATGCGGCGGCTTTTTCGCCGGCAATGACTTCGGCAGCGACCACGCCTTCTTTCATCCCTTTGTGCGCAAGCATCGGCGCGCCGGTGATGTCGCCGATGGCAAAGATGTTCGGCACGCTCGTGCGCCGCTGCGCATCGACGTCGATGAAGCCGCGCTCGTTTGTAGAAAGGCCGGCATTCTGCAAATTCAAACCGTCGGTTACCGGCCGGCGGCCAACCGCAACCAGCACGCACTCGAACTGGCGCGTTTCCTCTTTTCCGGACGTGCCTTCGCCGGCAAACGTAGCTTTGACGCTGTCTCCTTCGCGTTTGATGGCGCTCACTTTGGTGCTCAGCATGATCTCGACGCCCTGCTTTTTCAGGATGCGTCCAAGAGCTTTTGAAATATCCAAATCCGTGCCGGTGAGGATTTGCGGCATTGCTTCGATCACCAAAACCGCACTGCCGAGCCGAGTGTAGACGGTGGCAAATTCCAGGCCGATGACGCCGCCGCCGATGATAAGCATGGTTTTCGGAATGCGTTTGAGATTTACGGCATCGTCGGAATTGATGACGTACTCGCCGTCGTGCGGCCAGGCGCCCACGTCGATCGGCGCCGAACCCGTCGCGATCACGGCGTTCTGCGCGCGGATCGTATCGACGCCGCCGTCTTTGGTTTTGACGGCGATTTCCGTCGGGCTTTCGAAGCCGGCCTCGCCGTAGATGAACTGCACGTTATTCGCTTTGAACAACGTTTTGACGCCGCCCACGTTCGAGTTCACGACGTTGGTTTTAAATTTTACAACGCCCTCGCGATTGACGTCGGGCGCGCCTACCGTCAAGCCCAAATCGCCGGCGTGATGAATATGGCGCACGACTTCGCCGACGTGCAGCAACGCTTTGGTCGGAATGCATCCCCAGTTCAAGCAGACGCCGCCGACCTCGTCGCGGTCCACGCAGATGACGCGCTTGCCCAGCTGTCCCAGGCGAATCGCAGCGTGATAACCTCCTGGGCCAGCGCCGATGACGACCGCATCGGCTTGATGTTCAGCCACGTTTCTCTCCTCTGCTTTGATGCATGGTTCGCGCCTTTTCGACAGGGCAAGCATGACAACCGACCAACCTTGGCCGCAATCGCCAAAGTAGGGACGATCTCGTCCAATCTGCGAAAGAGCACGGCCAATGCCGAAAATTGGATGGCCCGCGGCGCTTCCGAATTTGGACCGCAACAGCATCGTGCCGCTGTACCGGCAAATTTACGAGTCGCTGCGCGAAGCGATTTTGGCCGGCACGCTGCCCGAATCCACCCGGCTGCCGCCCGAGCGCACGCTGGCCGACCGCTTGGAGGTCAATCGCAGCACCGTCGTCCATGCGTACCGTGAATTGGTAACCGAGGGCCTCATCGAGCAGAAAGTAGGCTCGGGTTCGCGCGTGGTTCCGCAACTGCGCGCCGGTCAGCCGGAACGTTCGGCCGCAGTGCCGTGGTGGGTGACGCTTCCGCCGTGGCGCGTCGGCGAATTCCCGACCATCTTGGGCGAACTGGCGGCTAAACAAGAGCCGGGACGGATCAGTTTCGTGCAAGGGGTCGCGCCCGACGAACCTTCGCCGCTGGAGGCTCTGGCGAAATCGTTCGGGCGGGTAGCGTGCGATCCGCGATTCATTCTCTCGTACGGCGATTCCGTGGGATACGAACCGTTGCGCGAAGCGATCGCGGCCCGGATGGAAATGCGCGGTGCGGCGCGCAGCTCACGCGACGTGATCATCTTGACCGGATCGACGCAAGGGATCATGGTCGTCGCGCAATCCCTCGCGCAGCCCGACGACGAAATCATCGTCGAACAGCCCAGCTATCCCGGCGCGCTGCAGATTTTTCAAATCTGCGGGTTGCGCACGATTCCGGTCGCTGTCGACGAAGAGGGCATGCGGGTCGATCATGTAGAGGCCGTCTTGCGAACGCGCCGCCCGCGATTCATCTACACGATGCCCTCGCTGCACAATCCCACGAACGTCACGATGAATGCCGACCGGCGCGAGCGGTTGGTGACGCTGGCGCGCCGAGCCGGCGTTCCGATCGTGGAGGACGATCCGTACGGCGAACTGGCGCAGCACGGGCAGCGCCCGTTGGTCGGCATGGCACCCGATTACGTGGTGTACCTGAGCACGTTCAGCAAAACGATTGCGCCGTCGCTACGCGTTGGTTGGCTGGCTGCACCGCGCACGATCCTCGAGCGCCTGCTGCTGCGCAAACAGGCATTGGACATGGCGACCAGCCTCTACGTTCAAGCCGCGATAGCGGATTATCTGGCGACGGGTTACGATGCGCACGTCGCGCAATTACGTCAGGAGCTTTCCATGCGGCGCAAAATGGCCGATGCGGCAATTGCCGAAGAGTGGCCGAACACGATGCGAACGAGTAAGGCACGCGGAGGGTTCTATCTGTGGGTAACGACGCCGCGCGAAGTTCGCGCGCGCCCATTGCTCGACCAGGCCGAGCGGCTCGGGGCATCTTTTTTGTTCGGCGAACCGTTCTTTGCCAACTCCGGCGGCGACCATCATTTTCGGCTGGCCCTTACGCCGGTCACGCGCGCACAAATTCCGGAAGGGATCGCAAGAATCGGCAAAGCGATCTCGGCAACGCGGCCTTGAACGCACCTGGCGGAAAGAGCATCGCCGAAACCGAGCACGATCTGCGCGCGTACCTCGTGCGCATCGCCGGGACGCTCGGGGACCTGCTCGCAAATTCGCTCAGCGCGCTCTACGTTCACGGATCGCTCGCGACGGGTGCGTATCATCGCGAACGCAGCGACATCAATCTCCTCGGCGTCGTCGATCGAAAACTCCAGCCGCGCGAACGTCAGCAGGCTGCGCGCGCCATGATCCGCCTTTCGGACGCTCGGCCCACGCGCCCAGACATTTGCGTCAACATCGTACAAGAGCGCTTCGTGCGCAGCTTTACGCACCCGATGCCTTACGAAACGTGCTATACAGAGCAGCGCCACGAAGCACTTCGCCGCGGGGGCGTCGATTTTTCGCTCGACGAAACGGACGTGAAGCTGGCTGCAGCGGTTTTTGAAACGCGGGAACGCGGCGTAACGCTCGTCGGCGCGCCGCCGGCGGCGCTCTTTGCGCCGGTTCCGTGGTACGCGCACATTGCCGCAGTACAACGCTATTTCGAAGAGCGGCCATCGCCGCGCCGCCAACATTGCGGCAATGAACTGCTCGACGCGTGCCGCGTTCTCCATGCAGTAAGCATGCGCGTGATGGCGGCCGCGAACAAGGACGAGGCAGCCGCATGGGCGCTGCTTACCGTGCCGGATCGGTACCGTAGCGCGCTCAACGATGCATTGCAGCTGTATCGCGGCACGAAGTCGATCGACGACGTCGTTTTACGGGAAGACGACGTTGCCGCCTTTCGCCGGTACGTGTACGAATGCTCGAAGGCGACATTCGAGCGCGCGAACGATTCCGGAGACGGCGAAGAATGAAGCGCACGCAACGGCTGCTGCTCGAATGGTACGAGCGCCACGGACGCGACCATTTGCCGTGGCGCAGGACGCGCGATCCCTACGCGATCCTGGTCAGCGAATTCATGCTGCAGCAGACGCAAGTCGATCGCGTCGTTCCGAAATATCATGCCTTCCTGGATCGCTTTCCGACGCTGCGATCGCTGGCGCAAGCGCCCGCCGCCGACGTGGTGCGGCTCTGGCGAGGGCTGGGTTACAACTCGCGCGCGATTCGTTTGAAGCAGCTCGCGTGCGAGGTCGTCGAGCGATTCAACGGCGCTTTGCCGCGGCAAACGCAGGCGCTGCGTTCGTTGCCGGGCATGGGGCCGTATACCGCGGCTGCGGTTCGCGCTTTCGCATTCGAAGAAGACGGCGCTGCGGCCGACACCAACGTGCGGCGAGTCGTTCATCGCTTGCGGTACGGAATGGAATATCCGGCGCAGCGCGTCGCCTCGCAGCTCGACGGCGACGCAGAGCAGCTCGTACCGCGCGGCAAAGCGCACGCCTGGAACTCCGCTATGATGGACCTGGGCGCAACGATCTGCACCGCGCGGGCCCCCAAATGTTTGCTTTGCCCAATGCAAACCGTTTGCCGCGCGGCACCGCTGGATGCGGTGCATTTGGACCGCGCTCGCGACGTTCACCAACGCGCAAAGGGTGCGCAAGCTGCCGTACCGTTTAAAGACAGCACGCGCTATGCGCGGGGGCGCATCGTCGACCGGCTGCGCGATCTGCCACCGGGCGAACGCATTTCGCTGCTCGATTTACATTGCCAAGTGACGCGGGGCATTGGTAAGACGCGCGCCGACCTGCTTGAGTTGATCGCCGCGCTCCTGCGCGATGGGCTGGTGCATCTTCACGAGGAGCGGATTTGCTTGCGAGAATGAGGCTTGGTATGAAGCTCTTCCTGAGCGTTTTGCTGGCGCTCGCGTTGCCGGCGCCCGCGGATCCGGCAACACCGCCGCCCAGCCCACCGCCCGCGGTTCCCGATGCGGTAACGCAGCACGTTTTGGAAATGCATGGGCGCACCATCGCGTACAGCGCACGCGCCGGCACCATCGTTTTGTACGACGATAAAAACCAGCCGACGGCGGCGATGTTCTATACCGCTTATTCGCAAAACGGCGTGAGCGAAGCGCGCCGCCCGGTAACTTTTTTTTACAACGGCGGCCCCGGTGGTTCAAGCGTGTGGCAGCGGATGGCCGCATTCGGCCCGGTGCGCGTCATTCCCGGCCGGCCGGGCGAAGCTCCGGCAGCGCCGTATCGTTTGGTCGATAATCAATACTCGCTGCTCGATAAGACCGACGAAGTGTACGTCGACGCGCCCGGTACGGGATACAGCCGTTTGTGGCCGCAATCCAAGCCGTCCGATTTTTACGGAGTCGATCAGGATGCCGCCGCGTTCGCGCAGTTCATTCGGCGGTATCTTTCAGCAAACGATCGCTGGAATTCGCCAAAGTACCTATTCGGCGAAAGTTACGGCACGATTCGCAGCGCGGTGATCGCCAATCAACTTTCCGGCGGCTTCGGGCAAGCGGTGCAGCTCAACGGCATCGTGCTGATGTCTTCAGCGCTGAACGTGAATTTGCTGTGGGACGATCAAACGGTGGGCGGAAACGATTGGCCGTTCGTGCTGTTCTTACCGACGGAGGCGGCTACTGCTTGGTACCATCACCTGGTTGCAAACCGCCCAGCACAGACTGCGGGCGTTTCTGAATGATGCGCAGGCTTTTGCGCTTTCGGAGTATCTGCCTGCACTGGCGCAAGGCGATCGCTTACCGAAAACTCGCCGAGAAGCGATCGTTGCCGGACTCCACCGGTATACCGGGCTTTCGTCCCAATACATTCGCACCTCGAACCTGCGGATTACGCCGGCACGTTTCCGCGGTGAGCTATTGCGGGCAGCGGGGAAATCGATCGGATACATGGACACGCGTTACACCGCGTTCGACGTCGATCGGCAGCGAGAGGTAGCGCCGTGGGACGCCTCGGATTTGGCGACGACGCCCGCCGTCGTCGCGCTTTTCAACGATTACATCACGACGCAGCTGCGGTATCGCACGCCGCTGGAATACCTTTCGCTCATTCCCAACCTCACGCAGTGGAGTTGGAAGCACGCTAGCGATCTCGGCGGCACCGCGGCGCTCCTTGCGCCGCCGAATACGATCGCCGATCTCGCCGAAACCATGGTAAAAACCCCTTCGTTGCGGGTTTTCGCGGCGATGGGATACTACGACATGTCGACGCCGTATTTCCAGCAAATGTACGACTTCACACACTTGAGCATTCCCGTTGAATTGCGCTCGAATCTGACGATTGGGCAATACGAAGCGGGACACATGATGTACGTGGACCCCGTAAGTTTGGCAAGGCTCAAGGCAGGCTTGGACCGCTGGTACGACGCAGGCGCACGCTGAAGCTGCCGTGCTCAAGATTCCGTTTCCCAAACGAAAAGTCTCCAAGCAAACGGCACGCGCTGCGTTGGCAATGCTGGAAAAGACGTATCCCGACGCCCAAACGGCGCTCAGCTACAACAATGCCTTCGAGCTGATCGTCGCCGTTATTCTCTCGGCGCAGTGCACCGACGCGCGCGTGAACCAGACGACGCCGCAGTTGTTCGGGAGATATCCTACGGCGCAAGCACTTGCGCGCGCCAAGCAAGAGGACGTTGAGGCGATTATCAAATCGTGTGGATTTTTCCGGACCAAGGCGCGCAATATCATCAAGTGTGCGCAGCAACTCGTTGGAGAGCATGGCGGTGAGGTTCCGCGCGAGCGTGATGCATTGGAAGCACTCGCGGGCGTTGGGCGTAAAACGGCCGGCGTCGTGCTGTCGGTTGCCTTTGCGGACGCTGCGATCGCGGTCGACACGCACGTGTTTCGCGTCGCGCACCGGCTCGGATTTACGCTTGCGAAAACTCCACGCGAGGTCGAGGCGGACTTGCAGAAGTTGGTTTCACCCGAGCAGTGGCGCCACGCCCATCACTGGCTAATCCTTCACGGGCGCGCGATCTGCAAAGCGCCAACGCCGCTTTGCGGCCGCTGTCCGGTCGCGCAGCTCTGCCCGACGCCTAAAATCATCGCCGGGCTGGCTAAAAATTCAACGGCCCGGAGGCGTCCAAATGCTGCGGCCGCGGAAGCTCGGCGTCCTGAGCGATCGACTGCAGGAGCGAAGAAGGCGTAAGTGCCGTGCCGTAGCCTTCCTCGGTGGAAATTTTGGAAAGGTTCACCAGCGAGGGTACGGGCGCTTCAGGTTGGAACTGCCATTCGCCGTCCAGCCCCAAACCGCGCACGCGAACCAGCTGATGCACTTCGTCCAGATCCAGGCTCGCGCGTTTCTCGCCGAACCGAAGCACGAGCCGCGGCGGCTTCTGAATCCTTATGAACTTCACGCCGGCGGAGCCTAAAATCGCGTTGAGCCGTTTGCTGCCGGCGGCGAGCAGCAAGCCGAAAGCGTCAAAGGCGCTCTGCGCGTCATCGTACGCGATCCCTTCGCCGGTCGATTGATCGGCTGCCTGCGCAATCCGGCGCTGATCGCGGATGCGGTTGGCGGCGGCAACGATGGGATTTTCGCGCGTGAATTTCTCGTCCAGCGGGTCGGGCATCGCCGCAAGTATTCGCGATGCGCTTCGGTGAAGTCCGCTCGCACGCTCGAGGACCTGCAGCACTTGTACGCGCATGTGCTGCAATGGTGGGAGCAGCATCTGTGAAAGCGTCGTGATGGAAGACTCTCCCCGCCCCTTGAGCCCCGCGCCGGAATACAAAGTCGTGGTCGACACGCCGGGATGGCGGAAGATCAAACCGCGAATTCCCGACACCCCCCAGCGGCGGCAACTCGAGCGTCAACGCAGCGTGCGCGAGATCGTCTTCGGCGCAAAGGATGGGATTCTCACCACGATGGGCGTCGTCACCGGCGTCGGCGTTGCGTCGGGCGGCCGCGTGCAAGTGCTCGTCAGCGGCTTGGTCGCGTTGATCGCCGGGGCGCTTTCGATGGCGGTCGGCGAATATCAAGGCGCTAAATCGGAGCGCGAAGTCGTGCAGGCGTCCATCGACATGGAACGGCGCGAAATGGAGGCCAATCCCGCCGACGAGTTCGCCGAACAGGTCGCGTACTACAAACTCAAAGGCTTCAGCGCCGATGAAGCGCACATGATTGTGTCGCGCTTGGCTAAGAATCCGGAAATCTACTTGTACGAGATGATGCGCGACGAGTTCGGCATCGATCCGCGAATTGCGGAATCCTCGGAACGTCAAGCCGGCTCTTGCGATAGGCCTCTCGTATGCCGCCGGTTCGCTCGTGCCGATCGTTCCGTATTTTTTCGCGCGCTTCGCCTCGCCGGCCGCCGCGATCGTATCGCTGGCATTCGCGTTGGTGGGTTTATTCGGTATCGGGTTTTTTGCGGGATCGCTCAGCGCGCGCAATCCATGGCTGCGGGGGCTGGAGATTGCGGTCTACGGCTCGGTCGTGTTCGGCCTCTCGTTCTTGGCGGGCCATTTCATCCCGCCGATATTCGGCCATCAGCCTGCCGGTTTTTGAGCGCACGAAACGTAAAAAAAAGCGCGGCAGAAGCCGCGCTGAACGATAAGAACGAAAGAAAGACGGTTAGTGCTTGTGGTGCTTTTTGCCGTGCGTCGACATGGCGTGGGCATGCTTTTTGGATTTGTGGGACATCTTTTTGGTCTTGGCGTGCTTGGCCTTGGCGGCGTGAGCCGGTTTGATGGTCTTCGCGGCCGACTTTACTGTGGTCTTGGCGGGAGTCGTCGCCATCGCGGTTCCCGTGAGCAGGAACATGGAAGCAACGATCGATGCGATGAGTTTGTTCAAAATATCGCTCCTTTCTTCATAATTCATCACGCGCCGGCGGTAAAACCGCAAGCGGCGACGTCGCACAGTATAACGCTGAGCGCGGCCAAGTCGTTCCGCCGGCTGCGCACACGCACCCTTTAGTCTGTGTAAAGTTACGACGAACGCGGTTTGCCGAGCAGCGCTCGCGAGATGACCAGCCGCTGAATTTGCTGCGTTCCCTCGTAAATCTGCGTGATTTTAGCGTCGCGCATCATGCGCTCGACCGGGTAGTCGACCGAGTACCCGAAGCCGCCCAACACCTGCACGGCGTCCGTGGTGACGCTCATCGCGACGTCGCCGCATTGTAATTTCGCCATCGCTGCCCACAACGTGACGTCGGCCGAACCGGCGTCGCACTTACGTGCCGCTTCGTAAAGCAGTAGGCGCGCCGCTTCTACGTGCGTCTTCATGTCGGCCAGCATGAATCCGACGCCTTGCTGCTGTCCGATGGGTTTGCCGAAAGCAACCCGATCCTGGGCGTACTTTGTCGCATACTCCAGCGCCCCGGTCGCAATGCCGAGCGCTTGCGCCGCAATTCCCGGCCGCGATTTATCGAGCACCTTCATAGCGATGCGGAACCCTTCGCCTTCGTTCCCGAGCAAATTTTCGGCAGGAACTTTGCACTCGTCGAAAACCAGCTCGACGGTAGGCGATCCGCGAATGCCCATTTTCTTTTCGAGCTTGCCGACGTTGAAACCGGGGAAAGTCTTCTCGACGATGAACGCGCTGATGCCGTTTGCGCCTTTTTCCGGATCGGTTACCGCAAAGACGCACACAACGTCGGCCACGCTGCCGTTCGTGATCCAGATTTTCTGGCCGTTCAAAACGTAGGCGCCGTCGCGCTTGAGCGCGCGCATGCGCATCGAACCGGCGGCATCCGAACCGCTTCCCGCTTCCGTAAGCGCATAGGCCGCGATCCACTCGCCGCTTGCCAATTTCGGCAAGTACCGCTGCTTCTGTTCTTCGCTTCCTCCGATGAGAATGGGCAGCATGCCCAATTCCTGCACCGCGACGATCAGCGAACTCGACGCACATGCCTTGGCGATTTCTTCGACGACTTTCACGTAGGTCAGAAACGTGCCGCCCAACCCTCCGTACTGCGCGGGAATCGGAATGCCCAGCAAATCGTTCTCGGCAAAAAGGCGACGGATATCTTGCGGGTACTCCCCGAGTTCGTCGATTTCGGCGGCGCGCGGCGCGACTTTTTCGGCCACGAGTTCTCGCACCGATTCGACGATCATCGCTTCCTCTTCGGAAGAAAACTGCGGTTGGCTGGCGACGGCCATGGGATTGTGCTCCTTGGTAGGCTCGGGCGGGAAAACTTCGCGTAGCGGCATATGACAGCCTCGTATGGATAAAGTCGTAGCCGCGTGCGCGTTAGCGGTGCGAGACATCGGTGACGGCGCTTCGATCGCGGTGGGTGGATTCGGATTGAACGGCATCCCGCATAACCTGATTCAAGCCGTTCTCGAAAGCGGCGGCAAGAATCTCGAAACGGTCTCGAACAACTGCGGCGTCGACGGGTGGGGCCTCGGCGTGCTGCTGGACGCGAAGCGCATCGTCCGCACGACCGGTTCCTACGTCGGTGAAAATCGCGAATTCGAACGGCAATATCTGCACGGCGAATTGGAGATGGAATTGGTGCCGCAGGGAACGCTGGCGGAGCGGCTGCGGGCGGGCGGCTGCGGAATACCGGCGTTTTACACGCCCGCCGGGGTCCGCACGCAAGTTGCGCAGGGTGGTTTGCCATGGAAATATCACCCGGACGGAAGCGTCGCCAAACCCTCACCCAAGAAGGAAACGCGTCGCTTCAACGGGCGGGATTACGTCTTGGAAACCGGGATCGTCTGCGATTTTGCGCTCGTGCGGGCTTCGATCGGCGATCGGCACGGGAACTTGATCTTTCACAAGGCGACGCGCAACTTCAATCCGCTCTGCGCGATGGCGGGCAAATTCACGATCGCGGAAGTCGAACAGCTGGTCGAACCGGGCGAAATCGATCCCGAACAGGTGCATCTTCCCGGAATTTTCGTTCAGCGCGTCGTTGAAGTCGGCGCGCAAGGCAAACGCGTCGAGCGCGTAACGACTCGTAAGAAGGAAGCCGTCTGATGGCCCTGACGCGAACGCAACTGGCCGCCCGCGTTGCGCAAGAGACTGCGTGACGGCGAGTACATCAACTTAGGAATCGGTCTGCCGACACTGGTTCCGAATTACGTGCCGCGCGGCGTCACCGTCGTGCTGCAGAGCGAGAACGGCATCCTTGGAATGGGCCCGTATCCGTACGAAGGCGAAGAAGATCCCGATCTGATCAATGCCGGAAAGGAAACGGTGACCGTTTTACCGGGGGCTGCGTTTTTTGATTCGTCGCTGTCTTTTGGAATGATCCGCGGCGGACATATCGACTTGGCCGTACTTGGGGCGATGCAGGTCTCCCAGGACGGCGATTTGGCGAACTGGATGATCCCGGGCAAGATGGTCAAGGGCATGGGCGGCGCCATGGATTTGGTTCACGGCGCGAAGTACGTCATCGTCATGATGGAACACGTCGCCAAAGGCGGCGTGCATAAAATCGTCGATCGTTGCGATTTGCCGCTGACCGGACAGCGCGTCGTGAACCGCATCATCACCGATATGGCGACCATCGACGTGACGCCGCACGGTTTACGCCTCGTCGAGGTTGCGCCGGACGTGAGCGTCGACCAGGTTCGCGCCGCTACGGGGGCCGCGCTTACGGTCGAGGCTGACGTGCAGGCCATGCGCATCGCTGTAGGCTCATAGCTGCTGGGCTTGCGCGAACGTTACGCCGCGTCCGCAGATGCGCGCGGCAGCGAAAAGAATCAGCAAGAGCGTTTCGGCGAGGCTGATTGCGAGCGCGCCGATGACGGCGGCGGCACCGGAGTGCAACAGGATCGCGCCGGCTGCGCCCGCCAAAGCCGGCGGCACCATCAGGGCGTACGCGAGTAAAACACGCAAGATCGGTACGGCCCCGCGCTGATCGCTGCTGGACGGCAGTGCCGCGTACAGCGCCAGAGCAATGCCGCGCAAATTGAGCAGCAGCGCGATCACCAGCGCAATGGCGGCAACCAGAGCTGCGGGAGCCGCGCACGCAATGCCCCATGCCGCAACGCCGGCCGAACCTATGGCCGCGGGCTTCCATGACGAAACGGCGGCCCACGCGAATAAGCGCTCGAACAGCGTGTCGTCGCCCAACCACCACAGCGGTTTGCGCAAATCGTCCACGATGCTTACGCCCCAACCTACGGAAACGAAGATCAGCGCTAAATTCAGGGCGACGCTGCCGAAGGCGATGGTTTGCGCGATAGCGTCGTTCGACCACCGGGACAACGAGCCGAGCAACGCTCCAAGCACGATCGCGACGACGATGCCGAGCCAAAAAAGCTGACGCAGTCCGCGCGAGCGACCGAACACGATCGCATCCTTCCAAATAATCGTCCATGCACCCGTCATGGAGTCCAGGACGGGTGAGCGCTTCGACGGCGTAAACGTGCGTGTTGGGACTCCGGAACGGCGCACGAATTGCCGCATAAAGAGCGAAGAAGCGTAAATCTCGGGATAGATGTTGCCGCCGGCAAAGTAGGTCGCGTAGAACAAAACCACAATGGAAGCGTAGAATGCGCCCACGGCAATGGGATTGCCGAGCAGCATCGCATCGAGGGCGCGGCCCGCACCGATGCCGACGATGGTTTGCGATGCCGCCGATGCGCGGAATTTGCCGCTCAATGCGAGCAGCGTCGCCAGTGCGCCGGCGATCGCGATGCACAGCGACACGGCGCCGGCACGCCGGCCGATGATGCTGTGCAATTTCACGAAGGGAATCGTCGGCGCGTTCAGCAGCAGCGTCGCGCCGGCGATGGTAAGCGTCATGCCGCCGAGCGTTCCGAACCGCGCGATAAAGAAGATGTAGAACAAAGCGGTCAAGAGCAGCCGCGCAGCGCGGGCGGCAGAACGGCGCAGCTGCAGCCACAGCACGACGGTTCTTTCATTTATGAGCGATCCGGTCAAGAAGCGCGCGTCGGCCTGGTTTTGAAAAGCTGCGCCGAAACCCAGAGCCGCCGAATACGCGGTCAAGCCGATCAGCGCCAGATAGCCGAACGCTACGGCACTGGCGTACGGTTCCGGTATCTGCACGGGGTGCGGCGGCCCAGCGTGCATCCGCATCGCGCTCGCTGCAATGATGTAGATCGTGACGATCAAATAGAGCACGGCGCTCGCCGGCCGGCGCAACGTCTGACGCAGACGGTTGCGCAGCTGACGGCTTTCCAAATAGATCAGCGCCTCGAGATCGCGCCGCATCCGGATCCTTAGCGCGTCAATTCCAGAAAGATGGCTTCCGGGTCCGCCTGAATGCCGGTCAGCGTTCGAAGCTCTTCGAAGGTGCCGCTCGCAACCGCGCGGCCTTTGTTCATGATGACGACGCGGTCGCAGATGGCTTGAGCCTGATCGAGTTGATGCGTGCTGATCAGAATGGCGATGCCGCGGGCGCGCAAATCCGCGATGATCGAGCGCAGCTCGTGCTGACCGAGCGGATCCAGGCCGATCATCGGTTCGTCGAACAGCATCACCGGAGCGCCGGCTAGGACGGTAGCCGCAACCAGCAGCTTTTGGCGCATTCCTTTTGAAAGCGCGCTTCCCAGAACGCTGCGTTGCTCCCACAGCTCGAATTTCCGTAAGAGACGTTCGCCTTCGGCTTCCCAGCCCCGAGTCAGCCGGCAACTCTTCGCAACGAAGACGAGGTGCTCCCAGACCGTGAGCATTGCATACACGTCGGGTGTTTCAGGGATCAGTGCCACCGTGCGTCCGGGAGGAACCGGAAGCGGCTTGCCGTCCCACAGAAGCATCCCCGCATCGGGACGCAGCAGTCCGGCGATGCACAAGAAGGCGGTGCTCTTACCGGCACCGTTCGGCCCTAAGAGCGCCACGACTTCGCCGCCGCGCGCTGCGAAGGCGGCTTTGTTCAGCGCCGTCGTTTCGCCGTACCGTTTTACGAGATTGACGACCTCGAGCAGCGGCATGCGCAATGCGCTAGGGTGAGGTCGAGACTACGTCTGCGTCGTCCCACCCGAGCACTTTGGCAACCATCTCGGAGCGGCTGCGCGACTCGGTCTTGCGGAGCAGGCCTTTGAAATATCCGGTCACCGTACTTTGCGAAATGGAGGAGCTCTTCGGCGATATCCGCTGCGTGGAGCCCGCGAATAATCAGCAGCAGCACTTCGCGCTCGCGCTTGGTAAGGGCGTACCGGCGCGCAGCGGCGCTGAGCGGCTCGCGTCGCGATTCCCGCTCGAGCAGCAGCGCGAAAAACGAACCGTGGCCGCCCTGCACCCGGCTGATATGGATGATGAGGGAAGGCACGGGCATCACCGTTGCTTGACGAAGATCGGCTTCGGCGCCGTGCCGCTCTAAGGCCGCCCGAACTGCCGTCTCAACCGGAGCGGGCAGGCGCCGCTCGGGGGCTTCGCCCGCGAGTTCTCCGAGCATATTCAGCGCCGCGCTCTCGTAGTGCACGATCTGCAAGTCGGAATCGACGAGAAGCAGATGCGGTTTGGCGCGGCGTCGGATGGGCGCCGGAACGCGGGAATGCTCGCGGTCGCCGGTACCCGCCTTTAGCGACATAATACAACCTTACTGCAGCCGTAAGCGCTAGTTGCTAATGTTGGCTCGGTACCCGGATTTGCCCTTTGAAGGTCAGGTTTCTGACCGCACTCGTAGTTCTTCGAACACCAGGGCGTAGAGCCGCTGCGCCGTGCCGCGGATCGGGACGATGTGCATGAGACAGCCGTCGGAAAGCATGTGCGTTTGTTTCGTGTTGGCCGGGGAGCGCGCCAGCTCTTCTACCTCAGGCGGAAGTTCACCGCTGCTGTAACGTTGGAAGATGCGTTCCGGATGTTCTTCGCGTGCCACAATTCGGCAATCGCGGTCCACGATGACGACGAACCGGTGAGCGTGCGTTCGGCGGTAGCGGTCCTCCAAGGCAGTCTACCCCTCCGGATCGACGTAGGTTCGGCTCCCCCAGCCTGCGCGCAAAACGAGCCTGGCCATGCTCGCGAGTTTATGGCCGCGGCGAAACACCCCTGCCGTTAAGAAAGTTTAAACGATTCCGTTCCGGATAGCGTATACGGCGATCTGCGTCCGCGCAGAAACGTCGAGCTTGGAAAAAATATTGGCGATGTGGTTTTTGACCGTCTTGTCCGAAACCAAGAGGCGCCCGGCGATCTGTTTGTTGGACAGGCCTTCGGCGACGAGCCGTACAACGTCGAGCTCGCGCCGTGAAAGATGGGCCGCGTCACCCCGAGCGCGGTCGCGCAGCAGCACGCCCGTCAACCGCGGATCCGCGTAGAAGCCGTCGGTCCCGATGCGCTTGATGCACGAAACGAGTTCCGCAGGCGTCACGTCCTTGACGATGTATCCGTCCACGCCGGCCGAGATGGCGCGCATCATTGCGGGCGCGCTCAGATGCGAACTCAGCGCGCAGATGCGCACTCCCGCAAGCACGGCGCGCGTGCGGCGAACGATTTCCGTCATCGCCGCGATGTCGTCTTCGCAGTCCGCCAGAATCACGTCGGGCCGGGCGTGGGCGATCGCTGCAACGTCGCAATGGCCGGATTCCCCGACCACCTGAACGCTCTCTTCCTCCGACAGAATGCGGCAAAGAGCCTTACCTAGTAAAGCTTGCGGTTCGATAACGTAGACGCGCAAAAGTTTCGTAAAGAGCGCGGGGGCTGCCATGCCAATATCTCCTAACGACGCGTGCAGACGCACTTAAATCGTCTGTATTGGAAGTAAACCATCAAGCGCGAAGAGCTGCTACCCTCCGTTCTGGGTGTTTTTACTAAAAATGATGCTTTAGGCCCATAGGTTTTCGCGCAGCACTATTCGCACGCGGTGCGTTTACGATTGCTGTGCCGAATGGGCCATTGCAGGTTCGTCACGAAACTGCTTGCGATAGAGACGCGCGTACGGCCCGTTGCGCGCGAGTAAGATCGGATGCGTTCCGCGTTCGACGACGGCGCCGTTTTCGACGACGAAAATGACGTCGGCGTTCACGATCGTGGAAAGCCGGTGCGCGATGACTAAGCTGGTGCGCCCCCCCATGAGCGGAACCAGAGCGGCTTGAATGGCCGCCTCGCTGTGCGAATCCAACGAGCTGGTCGCCTCGTCCAGGATGAGAATTTTCGGATCTTTGAGCAACACGCGCGCGATCGCAAGCCGCTGGCGTTCACCGCCCGAGAGCTTGTGGCCCCGCTCGCCGACCACCGTTTCATATCCTAGCGGAAGCGAGGCGATGAAATCGTCGATGTTGGCGGCGGCCGCTGCGGCGCGCAGCTCTTCCACGCTCGCGTCCGGTTTGGCATAACGCAGATTCGCGGCAATCGTGTCGTGAAAGAGATACGTTTCCTGCGTGACGATGCCGATGTCCCGGCGCAGCGATTCCAGCGAAATCGAGCGCACGTCGGTCCCGTCGACCAAAACCCGCCCGCTTTGCGGATCGTAGAAGCGCGGTACGAGCTGCGTAATCGTGGTTTTGCCGGCGCCGGAAGGGCCCACGAATGCCGCGACCTCGCCCGGGCGCACGTGCAGCGAAACGCCGCTCAGGATGACGCGGTCCGGCGCGTACGAAAACGTCACGTCGTCGAAAACAACGTCGCCCGCGATCGATGAGGGCTTGAGCGCATCTTTCGGGGCGTATTCTTCGGTAGGCATGTCCAGATAGTCGAAAATGCGTTCGAAAACCGCCAGCGCGCTGACGATTTGTACCTGAATGCCGGCCAGCGAGGCTGCGGGACCGTACAGACGGCCCTGGATGTACGTCACGAATGCAACGACGATACCGACCGCGATCGAGCCCTTCAGCGCAAGCCATCCGCCCCCGAGCCAAACGACTGCCGGACCGATGATCACCATTGCGGTAATCGCCGCAATGAACCAGCGGCCGACCATCGCCAGGCGAACCTCCAAGTCCATTAGCTGCGTTCCGGCGCGATAGAAACGCGCGCGCTCGTAGCCTTCGCGAGCGAACGATTTGATGAGCGTGATGCCGGAGACCGAGAGCGTCTCTTGGGTTATCGATTCGATCTCGTCGCGCTGTTCGCGCGTTTTGCGACGAATTTCGTACATCCGACGGCCGACCGGCGAAAGCGGAAGAACCATCAGCGGAACGATCGCGATCGAAAGCAGCGCGAGGCGCCAATTCCAGACGAACATCCACACCGCCGTCGTTGCGATCGTTACCAGGTTGGTCAGGATCAACGTCAGGGTGCCCGTCACCACGTTGTCGATGTTGTCGACGTTGTTGGAAACGCGGTTCATGATTTCGCCGGTTTTCGTCCCGGTGAAGAAGGAGAGCGGCATGCGGTGCAAGTGCGAAACCAAAGAGGTCCGCATGTCCCGCATGATGCCCTCACCGACAATCGAGTTGAGATAGCCTTGGCCGACGCCGAACAGCATGGTCAGCAGCGCCGCGACGAGCATTCCGGCAACGTCGAAAAGCAACGCGTGGAAGTCGCGCTTGGGAATAGCCTGGTCGATGATGCGGGCGATCAGATATGCGGGCGCAAGTCCAATCACCGCAGAGATGACGATGCACCCCAGCACCAGGCTTTGCTGCTTCCAGTAAGGCGCGAAAAGCGCGCCGATCCGTTTCCAGTCGACGCGCCTTTGCATCCGCGGTTTGTCGGGCCGATACATGTTCGACCACATCAGCCCGTGGCCCGACATCATGAGCTTACGCCTGCAGCGTATCAGTGCGGGACCGTCACTTGGTGCAGCGTGACTTTGTTTCCCTCTGGATCGTTGAACGAGGTAAGGCGGCAAACCGGCGTGTCGTAAATCTGCTCGATGGCGATTCCCTTCGAGCGCAGTTCGTCGGCGGTTTTTTCGATGTCGTCGACTTCGAATGCAACCCCGCCGTTCGGTGCGGTTTCCAGCCACTGATCGGTCATGACCGAGAACCAGCCGCTGCCGACTTGCGCCTCGTCGTATTTGAGCACGCCCTCTTCGTCGAACGGTCCGGTAAACTTCAATCCCAGCGTATCGGTGTAAAACTTGCGCAGCGCTTCGACGTCCTTTGCAGGATACGCGCTGAAAGCGATGTCTTTGATCATGTGTTTCTCCTCGCGGCGGTCTACGCTGGGAGAAACACCTTACCGCTTCTTACCGTTGCGCAGCGCCGCCAGTTCCTTGAAGAGCTTGCGTTCCTTCTCGCTCAAATCGGTGGGAAGTTGTCCGACGATGCGCACGTACTGGTCGCCCGTTCCGCCGTCGCGTACTTTCGGCATGCCTTTGCCGCTCAGGCGCAGCAGGCGGTTGTTCTGCGTGCCCGCGGGGATGGTCATCGTGACTTGGCCCCCCATGGTGGGCACCTTGACGTCGCCGCCCAGGACCAAATCGTACACGCTTATCGGAAGGTCGACGTAGAGGTCGTCCCCTTTGCGTTTGTACGTCGGATCGTCCAGCAACTTGACGACCAAAAACAGATCGCCGTTCGGACCGCCCGCGACGCCGGCGCCGCCTTGGCCGGCCAGGCGAATGCGCTGTCCCTCAGCGATGCCTTTGGGAATGGTGACTTCGAACTTTTTGTTCGTCAGCAGCCGTCCGGTCCCGTGGCATTGCACGCACAGCGTGCCCCTGTCGGTTCCGGTGCCCCGGCAGCGCGGGCAAACGTCCTCGATCTGCAGCGAGACGGATTTTTTGCCGCCGTCGTAAACGTCGCGCAGGTCCAGTTCGATCGTCGTCTCCAGGTCTTGTCCGCGCTGGGCGAAGCCCGAGCTTTGCGCGGTGTTTCGCCGCCCGATTCCCGAGAAAAACATATCGAAGAAATCCGAGAAACCGCTGTTGCCTGCGCCGCTGCCGCCTCCGAGATCGCCGAAGTTGAAATTGAACGTCTCGCTCTGCTGATTGCGGTAGCGGCGCTGCTGCTCGGCTTGATGCGCGGCTTGCTGCCAGTTGCTGCCCAGCATGTCGTACTTTCGGCGCTTCTCGGGGTCGCCGAGAACCTCGTACGATTCTTGAATTTCTTTGAAGCGCTCTTCGGCTTGCTTTTGGTTGTCGGGGTTGGTGTCGGGGTGCCACTTGCGCGCCAGTTTGCGGTACGCCGACTTGATGTCTTTCTCGGCGGCGTTCTTGGGAACGCCTAGAATCTGGTAGTAATCCTTGTAGTTCATCGATGCGCGCGCGTGCTCGCGGTTACTCCGAGGCCGTTTTCACGACGATGACCTTCGCGGGACGAAGCAGCTCGTCGCCGATCATGTACCCTTTCTGCGCTTCTTCCAGAACGGTGTCGTCTTCGGCGTCTTGCGCGGTCTGCGTTCCGATCGCTTCAGCGACTTTCGGATCGAATTTGCGGCCCTTCACGCTGAACGACTTGACGCCTTGCATGCCGAGTACCGATTCGAACCCTTTGAGCGTCTGCTGCACGCCGTTGCGCAGCGCTTCAGCGCCGGCGTCGCCGTACGAAAGCGCGCGTTCCAGGTTGTCGATGACCGGAAGAAAGCTGCTCAGGATGTCGCGCCGCCCGGAGTCGGCGATATCGCGAAACTGCCGCTCGATGCGCTTCTTGTAATTTTCGAAGTCGGCCATCGCCATCAGGAACTTCTTGTAATTTTCGTCGGCGCGGGCGTTTGCCGCTTCGACTTCCGCGCGAAGATCGACGGAAGCGGCGGACGAAGCGCCGTCTTCGACCGCGGTGGGAACGTCGGCTTGGGTTACGTATTCGTCTTGCATTTCAAATTGCAGCATCTGCTTCGAGCGGCCCGGCGCATTCGAAGGCCACGCGGCCCTCGAACGACGGCCGAGCCGCTCGAGCTAACGTCCTTTACTTGCTCTCTTTGAATTCGGCGTCGATGACGTCTTCGCTCGGCTGCGTCTCTTCGCCGCCGGCTGCGCCGTGATCTTCGCCTCCGGCTGCGCCGCTGCCGGCTTGGCCGTCCGGTTGTGCTGCGCCGTTCGTGCCCGCAGCCGTCTTCTGGTACAGCAGTTCGGCCATTTTGTAACTGGCCTGCTGCAGCCGTTCCACGGCCGGTTTGATTTCGGCGACGGTTCCGTTTTCGCTGACGCGTTTGAGATCGCTCAACGCGGTTTCCACTTCACCGCGCGCGCCGGCATCGAGTTTGTCGCCGACTTCTTTAAGCGATTTCTCGGTCGAGTAGATCAGACTGGAGGCTTGATTGCGCACTTCGGCCTCTTCGCGTTTCGTCTGGTCGGCGGCGGCTTGCAGCTCGGCGTCTTTGACCATACGGTCCACTTCGTCTTTGTTCAAGTTCGTCGAAGCCGTAATCGTTATCTGCTGCTCGCGGCCGGTCCCCAGATCTTTCGCGCTTACGTTGACGATGCCGTTCGCGTCGATGTTGAACGAGACTTCGATCTGCGGAACGCCGCGCGGCGCTGCGGGAATGCCTTCGAGCCGGAATCGTCCGAGCGTTTTGTTGTCGACCGCCATGGGACGCTCGCCCTGAAGCACGTGAATATCGACCGAGGTTTGGCCGTCTTCCGCCGTAGTGAATACCTGCGATTTTTTCGTCGGAATCGTCGTGTTGCGTTCGATGAGCGTCGTCATCACGCCGCCGAGCGTTTCCAGGCCCAGCGAAAGCGGCGTCACGTCGAGGAGCACGACGTCGCGCACCTCGCCCGCGAGCACGCCCGCTTGTATCGCCGCGCCGACCGCGACGACTTCGTCCGGGTTCACGGAAAGATTGGGTTCTTTGCCCGTGAGTTTACGCACGAGTTCCTGGATGACCGGCATGCGCGTCGATCCGCCGACCATCACGACTTCGTCGATTTTAGAGATGTCGATCTTGGCGTCGGCAAGCGCGTTTTTGAACGGCTGCACGCAGCGGTCGGTCAGATCGCTGGTCAGTTCCTCGAATTTCGCGCGCGTCAGTGTGAAATCCATGTGCTTGGGGCCGTTTTGATCCGCCGTGATGAACGGCAGATTGATGCTGGTCTGAACGACCGAACTCAGACTCGATTTTCGCTTTTTCGGCCGCTTCGGTGAGCCGCTGCATCGCCTGCTTGTCGCCGCTGAGATCGATGCCTTGCTCTTTGCGGAATTCGGAAACCAGCCACTCGACGATGCGATGATCGTAGTCGTCGCCGCCCAGGCGGGTATCGCCGTTCGTAGACTTGACTTCGAAGACGCCGTCGCCCACTTCGAGGATGGAAACGTCGTACGTTCCGCCGCCTAGGTCCCAAACCAGAATGGTCTCGTTGCCTTTTTTATCCAAGCCGTATGCAAGCGCGGCAGCCGTGGGCTCGTTGATGATGCGCTGTACTTCCAGCCCGGCGATTTTGCCGGCGTCTTTGGTGGCTTGCCGCTGCGAATCGTTGAAATAGGCCGGCACCGTGATGACCGCTTTGGTCACCCGCTCACCTAAATAGTTGCTCGCGTCGTTGACGAGCTTCTGCAGGATCATCGCCGAGATCTCTTGCGGCGTGTAATCCTTGCCGTCGATTTTGACGCGATAGTCGCCCTCGCCCATGTGCCGCTTGATCGACGAGATCGTGCGATCGGGGTTGGTGATGGCTTGCCGTTTCGCAAGCTGTCCGACGAGGCGTTCTCCGGTTTTGGTGAACGCGACAACGGACGGAGTCGTGCGCGAACCTTCCGCGTTCGCGATAACGGTGGGCGTGGCGCCCTCCATAACGGCGACGACCGAGTTGGTCGTGCCCAGGTCGATTCCGACCACTTTAGCCATGAAAATTTCTGCCTTTCCGAGCCCATGGACCAGCGCTTCGCGCTCCACCGCTTCCGCTTCGCTGCAGCGGGAAGGTACCGTTGAACCTTCCGTCTGCGGCGGGTCCGGCTTGCGCCGGACGCTGGGCGATTTTGCGCTACTGAGCCTTGCCGCTTACTGGGCTGCAAGGATATGTGAGAACTGACGCTGTCTCTAAATGTACGGCATCAGTCCGCACTTGTTCCAGTACTTATGACAAGCGGCGCGCGCTGCGGGTTGCGCGCGCCGCTCGTCAGCCCGCTACGGCCCTTGCTGGTCGGGGTTCTGACCCTGCGGCTGCTGCATGTCGCTCGATCCCGAGGGCATCGCTCCCAGCGTAACCTGCACCAAGCGCCGCGCTCCGCTGCTCTGCGACCAGATTTCGAGCGTGACTTTGTCGCCCGTGTGCAGCTTGCCGATGGCGGTCTTGAGGGATTGCGGGCTGTTGTAATTTTTATCGTTCATTTTTAAGATGACGTCGCCCGGATTCATGCCCGCTTGGTCGGCCGGGGAGCCGCTCTCCACTTGCAGCACGGCGACGCCGCCTTGGCCCCTATAGCCCGTCTGACTGCGAAAACCGCTGGTTACGTCGGAAAGAACCACGCCGAGGAACGCTTGCGAGGGCGGCTGCGTGATCCCGGGGTGCGCGAGCATTTCCTCGACCACTTTGCGAACCGTGTTCGATGGGATCGCAAAACCGATGCCTTCGGCTCCTCCGCGCAGCGTCGACTGGTTGACGCCGATGACGTTGCCGGAGCTGTCGATCAGCGGTCCGCCCGAGTTGCCCGGATTGATCGGCGCCAACGTCTGCATCAGCCCTTTGAACGTCAGCGTTTGTCCGGTTTCGGTCTGAATCGGTTCGCTGCGATCGAATGCCGAAACGACGCCGACCGAAACGCTCTGCTGCAGTTCGTACGGTTCGCCGATCGCGATCGCCCATTGCCCCTGCTGCAGCCGATCGGAATCGGCCAGCGTAAGCGGTGGAGGAAGATTCTTCGTTTCGACGCGGATAATGGCGAGATCGGCGCCGATGTTTGCCGCCACCAGTTTCGCGCTGGTATGGGTGCCGTTGGGGAACGTGACCGTCATGTTGCTCACTTGCGCGTTCGGGACGTCCGGACGCGCGACGTGAGCGTTGGTGACGATGTCGCCTTTGTTGTCGTAAACAAAACCCGAACCGGAAGCACGTCCGCGGAACGGTTGCACGATGCCCGGACCCTGCTGACCGAAAAATTGCTGCAGGAACGGATCGACGGGAATGAACTGCTTGCCGTTGACCGTGATGTTGATGGCGACGACCGACGGTTTGGTGTGCCGCACGGCACTGACGATGCGATCTTGATCGCTGCCGCCGTTCAGGGGCGCCGCGCTCACGGCGGGAGGGGTGTTGTTCGGGCCGGCGACGCTGCTGAAATGGGTGCTCGCATAGAGCATCATCACGAACGAGCCGACGATTGCGCCCACTAAAGCAACGATGGCCGTGGGCAATACGCGATTTCTCTGCATTCCTTATTTCACAAAAAAGCGGTGCGGTATGGCCGTTTCTACCCCGCACCGCACCAAAAGTAGCGTAAGGGGCTTAGCCGTTTCTTAGGATTTGGTGAGGAAGCCTTGGGATTGGCTGCTCCGGCTTTCGCGGCCGATCGCCCGATCGTCGCAAACCTCACCGTCCAGCAGCCGGACCACGCGTTTGGCATGCGAGGCGACGTTTTCATCGTGCGTGACCACGATCATCGTTCGTCCGCGTTCGTTCAACCGATCGAAAAGCGCGAGGATCTCCGCGCTCGTCTTAGAGTCGAGATTTCCGGTCGGTTCGTCGGCAAGGACCACCGCCGGATCGTTCACCATCGCGCGCGCAATTGCCACCCGCTGCTGCTGGCCGCCCGAAAGTTCGCTGGGATTATGGTGGCCGCGATCGGCCAGGCCTACTTCCGAAAGCCGCTGCGCTGCAGCTTCGCGTCGTTCTTTCGCCGGCACGCCGGCGTAAAAGAGCGGAAGCGCGACGTTGTTGAGCGCGTTCGTGCGCGCCAGCAGATTGAATCCTTGAAAGACGAACCCCAATTTTTTCAGGCGGATTTGGGCCAGCCGGCCGTCATCGAGTTGCGATACGTCGATGCCGTCGAGCAGATACGTGCCGGTGGTCGGCCGGTCCAGGCAACCCAGCAAATTCATGAGCGTGGACTTGCCCGAGCCGGACGGTCCCATGATCGCGACGTATTCGCCGGCTGCGATGCGCAGCGATACGCCTCGCAGCGCTTGCACTTGCAGGGCGCCGGCTGCATAGGTTTTCGTAACGTCGCGGACGTCGATGACCGTGGCCGCTTCATTCATAGCGCAAGGCCTCGATCGGGTCGAGCTGCGCTGCGCGAAATGCCGGATACGTTCCGAACGCCAGCGTGACGAAGATCGTAAACGCGCCGGCAATGATGAGCGACTGCGCCCAAGGAACCGGCGCGGCGTATCCCGTCAGCTTGACGATGGCCAGTGCGTTGACGGCGGTTCCGATTGCCAGACCGAGCAGCATGCCTGCGCCGCAGCCGAAGCCGCACAGCAGCAGCGCTTCAACGAAAAACTGCGCCAAGATTTGCCCGTGCGTCGCTCCGATCGCCTTGCGCACGCCGATTTCGCGCGTGCGCTCCGTGACCGAGACCAGCATGATGTTCATGATGCCGATCCCGGCGACGACGAGCGAGACGGCGCCGATGAACGCGACGACGATCGTCATCACGCCGAAGATGCCGTTTACGCCCTGCGTCAGCTGCGCTTTGTCGAAGGTCGTGTACAGCAGCCGCGAGTCGCCGTGCAGCTTGCGCAGGCGATCGATGACCGCAACTTCGGTCGAGCTGAGCGCTGAAGGATTGGCGACGATGACGCGCGCCGCGCCGACGCGGTCGCCGTGCAGATACTGTCTCATGACGGTCGTGTACGGCGCATAGAGGTCGCCGCCGAACGTGAAGTTCAGCAGCCCGGTGCGCGGCGGGGCGAGCACGCCCACGACGACGTACCGGTGAACGCCGGCGTAGATGGTTTGCCCGATCGGATTTCCGCCTTGCGGAAAGAGTTTGTGATAGGCGCGATTGGTGATGACGCAGACCGCTTGCGCCTGCTGGATTTCGGCGGGCAGCAGCCGCCGGCCGTACTGAAGCGGGCCGTTATTGAACGGCGTGACCGCATCGCCCGTGATGTAGTAGCGCGCTTGCGCGTGACCGTGCGCAATGAGATCGTTTGCGCCCATGAGCGGGATCACGGCGGAAACGTTCGGCAGCGCGGCGAGGTCCGTCAGATCCGAGCGCGTGACTTCGGCGCGAACGTAATCGCCTTGCGTTTGGCTGGGTTGAACGAAGAACGAGTCGTCGGACATGGTTCCCAGCGCGCCGTCGATGGCCCCCGACATGCTTTTGCCGAGTACTTGAATCGCAATGACCGCGCCGACGCCGATGATCAACCCCGCGATCGTCAGCAGCGAGCGCACGCGGTTTTCGAACAGCACGCGCAACGCTTCTTGAACGTACATCATCGGCGCAGCTTCACGAACGCAGCGCCTCGACCGGATCCATTGCCGCGGCGCGGAGTGCCGGATACGTTCCGAAGACCGTTCCGACGGCGAACGAGAACACCACCGCGATAGCGACGATCAGCGCGTAAGGAACGATCACCGCCCCGAGCTCACGGCTGATGAGCGCCGCGCCGCCGATCGTTACCGCAAGGCCGATCACCGTGCCCGTAGCGCCGCCGGCAAAGGCCAGCAGCAGCGCTTCCAGTAAAAATTGCAGCGCTACGTCCCGCCGGCTGGCTCCGATCGATTTGCGAATGCCGATTTCGCGCGTGCGCTCGGTAACGGAAACCAGCATGATGTTCATGATGCCGATTCCCGCAACCAGCAGCGCTACCGCGCCGATTGCGGAAAGCCCCGCGCCGATGATGCCCAGGACGTTTTCGAACGACTGCACCTGCGATTGGCTGTCCTGTTCGATGTACTGCGCGCGCGGGCCATGCACGTGGCGCAGCGCCGCTTTAATCGCCGCCTGAATCGCCGGCGTGTCGGCGGCATCGCGCGGGTAGACCATCAGTCCGTCCAAGACGCCGGGCATGATGCGATGAAACGTCGTGTACGGAATGACGATCGTGTTGCTGCCCGCGAGCGCGTTGAAGAACGAACCTTGCAGCTGGGGATAGACGCCGGCAACCGTGAAATGCGTTCCGTTGATCGCAAGTTCTTTGCCCAGCGCCGGCGAATCGCCGAAAAACTTCTTCGCCACGTCGGTCGTGACGAACGCAACGCGCGCCGCAGAATCGACGTCGTCTTGATCGATCTTGCGGCCCTGCGCCATCGAAAACGCGTCGGAATGATAGGCACCGTCGGCAGTCACCGCAAGGTACTCCGTCTTGGTGCCGTAGCGGACTTGCCAGGAGCGTTGATAGTACGGAAGCACTTCGTCGACGCGATCGCCCAGCGCTGCGGCCACCGAAGCCACGTCGCGGAACTGCAACTGCGCAAGATCGGGATAGTCTTGCGTCGGATCCGTCATGACGAAGATCGGCGAGGTGCCGAAGGACCGGATCGTCGCCGTGATGCCGCTCGTCGCGCCTTTGCTGATCCCGAAAACCGCGATAATCGACGCCGTGCCGATCACCATTCCCAGCATCGTGAGTATCGATCGAGTGCGATTTCGCCACAGGGCCGCTACGGCTTCGCCCGCGTACGCGAAGATTCTGGGTTCGCTAGCGTGCCGTCGCACCGGTCACGTCGCGGGCTGCTGCGTGGCTGCGGGCGCGGCCGTTACGCGCATTCCGTCGCGCAGCGAGGCCACCTTTTGCGTGACGACGAGCGTCCCCGGCGCGATGCCTGCGGTGATGACGGTCGAGGCGTCGTTGCTCGGACCGGGTTGCACGGCCGTCATCTGCGCCAAGCCCCGCCGAACGACGTAGACGAAAGATTTGCCGTTGCGCGTGAAGATGGCCTCACTCGGCACGGTCAACGCATTGCGCAGGTCCGTGGTTAGGATGTCGACGTTGACCGTCATGCCGTCCTTGAGGTATGGCGGCGAGCGCTGCAGCTGAATCGTCGTCAGGATTTGCTTTGCGGTGCTCGATGCGTCGCTCGAACGGACGGCGACCGGCGCGATGGACAGCACGCGGCCTGCGATTTGTTTGCCCGGGAAATCCTGGCCGGAAACGATCGCCGGCTGACCGACGCGGACGTTGATGATGTCCTGTTCGTCGACTTGCGCTTTGACGATGAAGTCGCCGCGCTCGGCAATCGTGAACAGCATCTGGCCCTCAGCGACCGGATCGCCGGCATGGAGCGGGGTGAGCGGATCGCCCGACTGCGTGGCAACCGTTTGGATGACGCCCGCGAAGGGCGCCACGATGCGGGTGAACTGCAGCTGCTGCTGATCCGCTTGATTGGCAATCGCGGCCTTCTGCGCGGCGGCTTGCGCGTATTGAACGCTGTTTTCGCCGTAGCCCGTAACCGCCCCGAGTTGCAACTGCCGAAGCGCCTGCTGGTACGCCACCCGCATGCGCTCGAGCGCCGCGCGATCGGTTTCCAACTGGTTGCGCGGGATCGCTTTGTTCTTGTAGAGCGCCAGGTCGGCGTCGTAAACGCGCTGCGCCTCGTCCAGATTTGCTTTCGCCGTCTGCACCTGCGCCACGTACGTCACGCGCGCGTTTTGTTCGTTGATCCGGGCGGTGCGCACGTTGGCCACCGCGGACGTGTAGTCCGCCTGCGATCCCGCAGCGGTCGACTGGAGCGAAGCATTCTCAATCGTGGCCAATAGTTCGCCTAGCGATACGGCATCGCCGGGTTTCACGTAGATCTGATCGATGTTGCCGGCAACCAGCGTCGGGACGGTTGCGGCGCGCGGATGTTGAACTACGCCGTTTTCCGGCAGCTTGATTTGAAACGTCGTGCGGTGCACGGTTGCCATCTGCACGGGCACCGCTCCGCCGTCCGGCTTGCGATACGCGACTTTCGCGACGGCAACGACGATGGCGATCCCGACGATCGCGGCCAGCAGTCCCAGAAGCCGCTTCATCGTCTGAGAGATCCGCCACGGCCGCGTGCGAGTCGTAGATGCCCATCGCGACGCGCAGTTGCACGATCGCATCGACGTACGCGACCCGCGCGTTGAAAAGATCCGTTTGCGCGGAAAGCGAGGTCTGCTGCGCCGCCAGCACGTCGATCAGCGTCTTGATGCCGTTTTCGTACTGCAGCCTTGCGATGCGCGCGGCTTCGGAGGCGAACGCGGTTTCATCTTGCGCCGAGGAAAGCTGGCTCAGCGCGGTCTGCGCGCCGCGATACGCTTGCCGCACGTCGAGTTCCGCCTGAGTCTGCGCGGCGTTCAAATTGCTTTGCGCGGCGGCGATCTGTTCGTCGAGATTGCGATGATTGGCCCGGCGGGCGCCCCAATCCCAAAACGGCAGCGAGATTTGCGAGTTCACGCCGACGTTCCAGAAGCCGGGTGAACCGCGCGTCGGCAACGGCAGCAGCGGCAGCCCGTTCGCGGCGTTGAACGCGTTCTGCTGCTGCACGGCCGTCAACTGCGAGGCGTAGAGCGTGGGCGAAAACTGGTTGCCGAACGCGGCGAAGGTTTGAATTTGCGGAAAGAGATCCGTATCGGCGGAGCGCCGATTGAGCACCGCGATGTCGACGCTCTGCTGCGCCGAGATCACATCAGGCCTATTTTTCAAGGCGATGCCGACGAGCGCGTCGAGCGACTCCGGCGGCAGCGCGGGCTGGGCAACGTGCGCGGGAACGTCGAACTGCGTCTCCAGCGGCGCGCCGATCAGCTGCGCGAGCGTTTCGCGCGCGTTTTCTACGTCGGCGCCCGCCGCTGCAAGCGCGTAGCGGCTTTTCTCTTGCTGTGCTTTGGCGCTCAGAACGTCGACGCCGGCGGCGACGCCGGCGGTTTCCTTGGCCTGGGCAATGCGCACGAGGACGCCTTGATACCGCAAGTCGCCCCGGTCGAGCCGCACCGTTTCCGCTCTTGCGGCCAAAGTATAGAACGCGTTCGTTACGTCCGTTGCAATGTGATTCTGCATTCTGCGCAAATCCGAGAGCGTCTGCTCGTAACTTTGCCGCGCAACGAGCGTTTGGTAGTGTGAAAGGCCGCCGTTATACGTGTATTGCGTGCCGAGCTGCGCGGTGTTCTGCGTGAACACGGAAGCTTGCGCGGCGCCGATGACGCCGTACGCTCCCGCATAGTTAGCGGACTTCTGCATTTGGTTGGCGAGCAATCCGGTTAAGTTCGGCAGTCCTTGGGAGCGTTGCCGAACGTATTGGGATCGCGCTTGCGCGACGACGGCGTCTTGCCGGACGACCGTCGGACTGTGGCCCATCGCGTAGTCGACGGCTTGGGCAAGCGTGAGCGCTGCAAGCAGGCCAAAGTTCATCCGCGCTCGGCTACCGCGCGCCCCACGCCATGAATCCGGCGGCGATGCACAGCAGCACGATCCCGCAGAGCGCACCGGCGGCTTTGGACGTGCGCGCCAAGTGCGTCATGGCGAGCGCGATCAAGACCGCCGCCCAAACGCTCACGACGTTGAAGCCGGCGAGGAATGCGCCGGACTTGATACTCGCGTGGGGCACGATCCAAGCCAGTGACGGAATGGCTTCATACGTGTCGGCGGGCGAATTGAACGTGTCCGGTCCGCGAACCACGGCAATCACGCCGGTAAGCAACGCCGAAATGCCCGCGCTGACCACCGCGACGTTCATCGCGGCGCACCAGAGTTGTTTGAACGTCGCATCGCCGCGCGCCGCCGCTTTTACGACGAACATGACGAGCGCGCCGACGAATGCGCCCACCAGCACGAGGATTGGTGAAAAGACCCACACCCACCGCAGGACGGAAAGCGAGACGTTCAGCGCATTCTGCTGCGACTGCGCGGAAGCGCCCGCCAGCGCCGGATTCGCCGCGACCTGCGCCGGCCACGAGGTTTGCATGGCGTGCACGGCCGCATGGATTCCCAAATACTGTCCGACGGCAGTCAACACGACCGCAATGAGAAACGCCCACCCCCACGTCGGGGCGACGCGCAACGTCGCAAAGGCTTCCGACGGAGCGGCAATGACGTTGATCGCCGTATTTAAACCGTTTGCTTTCGTTGCAACCGGCGCAGCTGGCGAAACACCCATGTGAGTTCCCCCTCGTTGCGTGAAGGGTTCACGAACGGCGCGCCGGCCGCCTGTTTACGGCGTGTTCAACAGTTGCTCGATCGGGATGCCGCGCTCCACAGCTTTGCGAACGCGTTCCAATCGCATGGCACGTAATTCCAGCAACTTCAATTGCAGGATGATCCTGGCTCGCCGCAACGCTCGACGCGAATACAAAGCATCGACAGGCATCCCGGCGGTATGTACCGGCTTGCAGTGTTGCCCGCGGTGGGGTGGGGAAGCGGCCGCCAAAGCCAAGGTCAGCACCGGGGCAGCGAGGTAACGGAGCAGCATGCTATCCGATCACGCTCATGCGGTCCTTCGGCAAGATGGTTAATCCAAGCGGAAGCCCGCTCGTGGTACCCGATCCTCCGCAAGGCGATTACGTTCGCGTGATTCCGCTGGGCGGCTGCGGAGAGATCGGCCGCAATATGACGCTGATCGAAACCGCCGCCGACATGGTCGCCGTAGACTGCGGGCTGATGTTTCCGGATCAAGAGATGTACGGCGTCGACATTCTCATCAACGACTTCACGTACGTTCGGCAGCGCCGGGAAAAGTTTCGAGCGGTGCTCGTTACGCACGGCCACGAGGACCACATCGGCGGCATCCCCTATCTGCTGCGTGAATTCAACGTTCCCGTCGTCGGAACGCCGCTGACCAATGCGCTCATCAAAGCCAAGTCGCGCGACCACCGGATGGTCGGCGAGGCGCAGTTCACGACCGTGCAACCCGGTGAACGCGTGCGATTCGGCGAAATCGAAACCGAATTCATTCACGTCAATCATTCGGTTTCCGGCGCCTGCGCCTTGGCGCTGCGCACGCCGGTCGGAACGATCTTTCACACCGGCGACTTCAAATTCGATCAAACCCCCATCGATTCAAGCCCGGCGGATTTTGCGGCGATTGCCCGCGTCGGCGAAGAAGGCGTGCTGTGCATGCTTTCCGACAGTACCAACGCGGAACGAGCGGGACACACGCAATCCGAACGCATCGTCGGTGAAGCGTTCACCAACGTTTTCACCCGCGCCAAGGGCCGCATCATCGTCGCTTCATTTGCATCCAACGTTCCGCGCATCCAGCAAGTCATCGATCATGCCGTGCGTTTCGACCGCAAAATCGCCTTTCTCGGACGGTCGTTGACGAACGTCGTGCACTTTGCCAGCGAACTGGGATATCTGCGGGTCCCCTCCGAGCGCAAAGTGCGCATCGAAGAAGTGGACGAGCTGCCGCCGGAAAAAGTCGTCGTGATGACGACCGGTTCCCAAGGCGAGCCGATGAGCGCGCTCACGCGCATGTCCGTCCGCGATCACGGCAAGTTTAAAATCGTTCCCGGCGACACGGTGGTCATCAGCGCGACGCCGATTCCCGGCAACGAAAAAGGCGTGTACAAAACGATCAACAATCTCTATCGCTTGGGCGCGACCGTCGTGCACGGCACGGACGGCCGTTCGCATGTTTCCGGCCATGCGTCGCAAGAAGAACTGCTGCTCATGCTCAACCTGGTTCGTCCGGAGTTTTTCGTACCGGTGCACGGCGAGTACCGCATGCTCGTCCAGCATGGGAAACTCGCCACGCGCACCGGCGTGGATCCGCAAAACGTCTTCGTCGTCGAAAACGGCGACGTGGTCGAATTCACTTCGGAGTACGGCGAAAAAATCGGCAAGACCTACGGCGGCCACGTCTTCGTCGACGGTTCCAGCGTCGGCGACGTTGGCGAGGCGGTCCTGCGCGATCGGCGTTTGCTCGCCGCCGACGGGTTCATGATGGTGGTCGTGACGATCGACAGCGAAGAGGCCCGTGTCATCGCAGGCCCGGACTTGGTCTCGCGCGGGGTCTTCTACGTTCCTGAATCCGACGGCGTAATGGAGGAGCTGCGAGAGCAGTTGGTTGCGCTCATCGAAGAGGTTCCAGTCGAGGGACTTCGTGACGTGGACACCGTCAAGGAACATATCCGCAGCGGCCTGGCAAAGGCGATCCACGAGCGGTACAAACGCCGCCCGGTTATCGTCCCCGTGGTGATGGAGATCTAAAGCCTGAACGGATGGAGCTACGACGTATCTTCGACGTGCTTGGAAAGCCGAACGGTCGGCGCACTGTAATAAGCAGCGGAACAGATCGAAAGTGGGCAGGCATCTCGAGCTTTCGAGTAACGTCGTTCAGAGGCTGGACCAGAACGTCCAGTTTTCGTTTGACCCGCTCGATGACGCCGTCCGTGAAGTCGGTCGTCGAAGCGTGACCGCCCAAATCGCTTGTCGCCAGGCCTTCGTGCACCGCTTCCAACGTCGACTCGTAGATTGCACGCGACGCGTTTTGCGCGCTTTTGTCGGACATGTACGAGAGCAGCGCGCCGCAGGCGAGAATCATCGCCATCGGATTGGCGACATTTTTTCCGAACAGACGGGGAGCGGTTCCGTGCGGCGCTTCCGCCATGACGACGGCCGGTTTGAAGTTGCCCGAAGCTTCGAAGGATAGCAGCACGGATTCGGCGCCCGCGATGGAGCCGAAAAGCTGCATCACTAAATCGGAGAGGCAGTCGCCGTCGCGGTTGAGCGAGGGAATGACGAGCGGTCGTTCACCGTCGGTGCTCAGCAGCAGCGCGTACGTCGCGTCGATGAGCTGCGGATCGTACGTCACGCCCGGGTGGCGCTGCGCCGCAGCGTCCATCTCTTCTTTCAGCATTCCCTCGTACACCGGGCTCACGGTGTATTTCGGCCCTCCGAACACTTTGGCGCTCATGCGCTCAGCATGCTGAAAAGCGTACTCTGCGACGAAACGGCACACGCTGCGTTCGATTGCCTCCGTCCGGTAAGCGATTTCCGCGGCGCCCTCGCCTTCACGCCATTCTTTGGCGCCGTACGCATCTCCGACCGCCATGCGCACGACCGAAATCGGCGCGTGAATCCCGGCGACGGGACGCACTCCCGGAAGCCGCCGGCCCGTTCGAACGATCACTTTGCCGTCGATTGCTTTGCGCAGGATCGCGTTGGGTGAGCCGACGTCCTGCGCGCTCTCGGGCGTAATCGTCGCGGCTTTCAAACCATATCGCGCCGCTCGCATTGCGAGCGCGGCTTCGCGCACGACGGCGTTGCCGCTTTCGCGCCGCTTCTCCAGTGAGAGATCGTAACGCTCGAAGCGAAGGTCGATCCCGATCACCGAGCGTTCGAGCACGCGTAATGCTTCGACGAGCAACTCTTGTCCGGTTTGATCGCCTTCGAGGACGACGATGGTGGGAATCGGCAAATGAACTCCTGTGCTGGTGACGAACGAATCGTTTTCATGGCACGCGTACGCCGTAGGGTGACCGCGAAAACGCGACTGAATTTCGAAATCGCCGGAATCGCCGCCATCGGTTTGGCGGTTCTTCTGGCCATCGCGCTGGTTCTTCCGCCGGCGCACAGCGGCATCGCCGGTGCTGCGACCGCACGGGGCCTGCGAGCGCTTTTTGGAGAAGCCGCGGCGCTTTTCCCGGTGTTGTTTGCCGTATTCGGCGCGATTCTTTTTCTCGAGATCAACGTCACGCGAATGATCGGCACGCTCGGGGCCGCGAGCCTGGCCTATTTCGTTATCGCGGATGCGGCGTTCGCGGGCCGCGGCGGAATGCTCGGCGGCAGCCTATGGTTTGGATTGCAGGCGCTGATCGGCGTGGCCGGCGCGCGCGTCGTGATCGTCCTGGCCGCATTGCTCGTCACGGTGTGGATCACCGATACGTCGGTAAAAAAGGTCATCGGGTGGCTCGTCATGGCGATGGCCAAGCTGCGCTTTCCAAAACTGCGGTTTGCGCTGCCGAGCGCGCCGCTACGCATGAACGGCGCTGGTTCCCTTGCGAAGCGGCCGATGCCCGAGCGCGCACCGGTGGAATCGAACCACGAAAGGCACGCTGAAGAACGCGTCGATCTGTTGCCGTTCGAAGCGCCCGCTGCTCCCGCAGCGATCGCATACGAGATGCCTCGAGCGCAGCTGCGCGAGGATATCGACGAGCGTGAGGTGGCGTATCAACTTCCGGATTTGACCATTTTGGATCCGCCGCAATTGCAGGCGGCCGACGATTCAACGCGCTCGCACGTCCTGGAAGATACGCTGGCATCGTTCGGCGTAGGCGCCAAAGTGGTGCATATCGAGCGCGGACCGTCGATTACGCGATACGAACTCAAACCCGAGCGCGGCGTGAAAATCTCCAGAATCGCATCGCTTGCCGACGACTTGGCATTGGCGCTCGCGGCGACCAGCGTCCGGATCGAAGCGCCGATTCCCGGCAAATCCGCGGTCGGAATCGAAGTTCCGAACAAAACCGTTTCGGTCGTCGCGATTCGGGAGATCGTCGAAGCGTTGCCGCAACGGGGACAAGTTCCGCCGCTTTGGATGGCGCTGGGAAAAGACATTACCGGGCGTCCGGTGTTCGGCGATTTGGGCAAGATGCCGCATTTGCTGGTCGCCGGCGCGACCGGTTCCGGTAAATCCGTATGTCTGAACACGATCATCGCCTCGCTGCTGGTAAGCGCGACCCCGGATCAAGTGCAGATGCTGATGATCGATCCCAAGCGCGTCGAATTGACGGTTTACAACGGCATCCCGCACCTAATCAAGGAAGTCATTACCGACGCCCGGACTGCAGCCGGCGCGCTCTTCGAAATGACCAAAGAGATGGACGCGCGCTACGAGCGGTTCGCCAAAGCCGGCGTTCGGAAAATCGAAGAGTACAACGCGAAATTTCCCGACGAAACTCTTGCGTACGTCGTGATCGTCATCGACGAACTCGCGGATTTGATGCTCGTTGCGCCGGCCAAAGTGGAGACGACGATCATGCGTTTGGCGCAGCTGGCGCGTGCAACCGGCATTCATCTCATCGTGGCGACGCAGCGGCCCTCCGTCGACGTCATAACCGGACTCATCAAAGCAAACATTCCTTCGCGCATCGCGTTTGCGGTGAGTTCGCAAGTCGATTCCCGAACGATCCTCGACATGGCCGGCGCCGAACGGCTGCTGGGCCGGGGCGACATGCTGTACTTGCCGATCGACGCACCCAAACCGGTACGCGCTCAAGGCGCGCTCATTACCGGCAGCGAGGTCCACCGGCTCGTGCAGTTTTGGGAACGGCAAAGCCGGCCGGAGAATCTGCTCGAACGTTCGAGCTGGTGCCGATTTCGGACGACGACGCAGACCGGCGCGACGTCGATCCGCTCTGCTATGACGCCGCAAAATTCATCATCGAAAGCAACTATGCTTCAACTGCGGCGCTGCAGTCGCAGTTCTCCATCGGACACCCGCGGGCCGTGCGGGTGATGCGCCAGCTGGAAGAGTTCAAAGTCGTCGGGCCGCACGAAGGAACGAAACCGCGGCGCATCATCCTCAATCTGCTGGAGTTGGAACAGATCGCGACGCGCTTGGGCGCGCCGTCCGGCGAATTGCGTTGACCGCTGCGGCGAAGCGCCGCGTGCCGCACCTTTCGGCCGCAGCGATCGTACTCTTCGCAGGTTTTTGGTGGCTCGGACTCTACGTACGCTCGCACGGCGAGCCGCCCGCATTGTGGGCGTTCGCAAAACAGGTCCGCGGACACGAAATTTGGGTTGCGTGGGCGTTTACCAATGCGGGCTGGGCAATCGTACTCGGACCGCTATACGCTATCTGCCTCGCAATCGCGATCTTCGCGCGCGCTTGGAGAACGCGCATGGTGTACTTGATAGTCGTCGCGATGGCGGCGTGGGGCGCGGCGGACGGTTTTCAACATTTTTTCGGCAGGCCGCGCAGGTTGGACTGGCTGATTCGTCACGAACATTCGTTTTCGTATCCTAGTTCGCATGCAACCATCTCCACGGCATTTTATCTTTTGGCGGCATTACTGCTCCTGCGTTCCGAACTACCGTCATGGATACGCTCCGTCGCCTTCGCCGTGCTCGCAGTAATGTGGCTGGGGATCCTCTGGTCGCGACTTGCACTTGCTGCGCACTACCCTACCGACGTGCTGGGCGGCATCGTGTTGGGCCTGACGCTCTCGGTCCTGGGCGCGATCGTCGTTTCGCTGACGGGCAAGCGGTTGGTTCGAGAAGTCTAAAGTCGTGCTCGCGCCAGGGCGCGCGCGGTACAATACGAACCAGCATCGCGATGGATTCTGCGCTCACCGCTATCGAGAGAAAAGTCGACGAAGGCATCCCCCTCGGCCTCGACGACGGCCTCATTCTATTCCGTACGCCGGACATCCACACGCTGGGCCGGATGGCGCGCGCAGTGAAGGAGCGCAAAAGCGGCAAACGCGTCTACTACGTTCTGAACCGGTACATCAACTCGACGAACGTCTGCTACGCAGGCTGCAAGTTCTGCTCGTTTGCCGCCGACGAGTTCAAAGAAAAAGAACGCGTCGTGCGCATGGCGGCCGACCAAGTCATGGCCAAAGCGCTCGAAACCGGCACCAACTTCAACCAAATTCATATCGTGGGCGGCCACGATCCGCGGCAACTTTCCCTGGACTACTGGCTTCCGCTCATGCGCCGTTTCAAGGAACGCTTGCCGCACGTGCAGCTTTCATTGTTTACGGCGGCGGAAATCGAATATCTGTGCAAACGGCATCGCATGGATTTTGCAACCGCGATTGCGCTGTTGAAAGAAGCCGGCTTGGACAACGTGAACGGCGGCGGAGCAGAGATCTTTGCAGAGCAGACGCGCGCCAAGATTTGTCCGGGAAAAGTGAGCTCCGCGAACTGGCTGGCGATACATGAAGAACTGCACCGCCAGGGAATCGCTTCCAACGCGACGATGCTGTACGGCCACATCGAGTCACTCGAAGATCGTCTCGACCATCTGATACGCTTGCGCGAATCGCAAGATCGCTCTCCCGGATACAACGCGTTCATTCCGCTCGCGTTCCATCCCGACGGAAACGAACTGAACGATTGCGGCTGGACGAGCGGGTTGGACGACATCCGCATGTTCGCCGTCGCGCGTTTGATGCTTCACAACTTCGATCACATCAAGGCGTACTGGATGATTCAAGGATTAAAGGTATGCCAGGTCGCGCTGCAGTTCGGCGCCGACGACATGGACGGTACGCACGGAAGCACGGACGAGGAGCTGATCTATCACAGCGCCGGAACTCAGTCGGGGCAGCACGTCGACGATCGGGAATTTCGCCGCCTCATCGAGCAGGTCGGGTACATTCCCGTGCGGCGCAACACCACGTACGAAGAATTTGCCTGGGATTGGGAGCCTGCCAGCGGAGGCGGCAGTGCTGCGTAGCAGCCGCATGCGATACGTCAACGACCTGCCGATTTACGGCGCGTTCGACGCAGGAGCCGTGGCCTATCCGGGAACGCTCGTCGCCGACGTTCCCGCTCGCCTCAACGTCATGATGCGTGAGGGCGAGCTCGACATGGGGCCGGTGAGCGCTTTCGAGTACGCCTCGCACGCGCAGCATTACGCGCTGCTTCCGGACCTGTGCATCGGCGCCCGGGACGAAATCGTTTCGGTGTTGCTCGTCTCCACGCTTCCGCCCGCGCTGCTCGACGGCGCGAAGATTGCGACGACCGCGGAATCGGCCAGCGGCAAAAGCCTTTTGCGCGTCTTACTCGAACGGCGTTACGGCGTCGATGCACGCTTCGTCGACGTCGAGGAACCACTCGAGTACGCCCGCGCGGGCACGCCTGTTCTGGTCATCGGCGATACGGCAATCGACGCCGCATTTCAATTCCCGAGCGAGCACGTTTACGATCTCGGCGCGCTCTGGCGCGCTTGGACCGGCGAGCAGTCCGTTACCGCGGTTTGGGTTGCGCGGCGCGAGGTTCTCCAAACGCGCGTCGAGGAGGTTCGGGACTGCCTGCACGCGCTTACCGATGCGTATTCGTGGGGCCGCGCGAATCGCGATCGGGTCATCGCGCTCGCGCAGAGCCTCAAGCCGCGTCCGCCCGGGTTCTACGAAATCTATTATGGTAGACTGAATTTCACGTTTCATTCGGCGGCGCAGCGCGGCCTCGGGCGGTATTGCCGCGAGCTGTGCGAAGTGGGGGCGATTGCACGGATGCCGGCAGTGGTTCCGGAGGTGGTCGGTGTCGCTCACTAGCGAGTTGGAGCGCGCCGCAAACGGCGGCCGCTTATCTTTCGAAGAAGGAGTCCGGCTCTACAACGAGGCGGACATCCATCAGCTGGGCGCGGCGGCGCACGCCCGGCGGCTGCAGCTGCACCCCGAAAATGTGGTGACGTACGTCGTCGACACGACGATCAACTACACCAACGTCTGCAACGTGCACTGCACCTTCTGCGCCTTCTTTCGGCCTGAAAAGCACAAAGAAGGTTACACGATGTCGCACGATGCGGTGCTCGCCCGCGTCAAATATGCTGCGGACCTTGGCGCCACGCAGATCATGATTCAGGGCGGGGTCAACCCGGAATTGAATTTGGAGTGGTTCGAGCGGCTTTTCCGCCGCGTGGCGTTCGAGTATCCTCACGTCGATATCCACTCGCTTTCCGTTTCCGAAATTGTCGGTTTAATGCACGTCGAAGGAATGCCGGCGCGCGAGGTGCTTGCGCGCCTGAAGGCAGCGGGAATGAAATCGCTCCCCGGCGCCGGCGCCGAAATCCTCGTCGAGCGCGTGCGCAAGCGCATCAGCGCCCGCAAGGTAAAACCGGACGAGTGGATCGGCGTGATGCGCGAGGCGCAGCTGCTGGGAATGCCGACGACCGCGACAATGATGTTCGGTTCGATAGAAACGCCGCAGGAGCGCATCGAGCATCTCGAGGTCATTCGCAGGCTGCAGGACGAAACGCACGGCTTCACCGCATTCATTCCATGGTATTACGTGCCGTGGAAGACGCCGCTTCGCGGTAAGGAAGCTACGGGGCTGGAATATCTTCGTGTGCTCGCGATCTCACGTTTATATCTGGACAACGTCGCGCATCTTCAGGCCTCGTGGCTGACGCCGGGTTTGAAACTCGGGCAACTTGCGCTCTTTTACGGATGCGACGACATGGGAGGTACGATTTTGGAAGAACGGGTCGTCCATGACGCCGGCTCAACCAACGCGGCGACGCGGCGTGATTTGGAAGACGCGGTCCGCAAAGCGGGGTTTGAACCCGTCGTACGCGACACGTATTGGAACGTTCGGGACGTTGCGCTTGCGAGCGCGTAAACCGACCCTCAATTAATTGTACCGTCGCGTTCGGAGGCGACGGTAACTCGCTCTTGGAACCGGCTCAAAGAACGCTTTTCATCGGCGAAGGTTTCTTTTTTTTGGACGACTTAAGCGCCGGCCGCACTTCCGCGCCGGCTCGAGACCGTAGCGATTGCCAGCCGACGGTGAAAATTCCGGCTTGGTGGAGCGGCTTTTTGTTCCACGTCCTCAACCCGCGGCAAGTCGGCATGTACGTCTATCTCATCATGCTCGCCGACGAACGCGGAATTTGCCATCCTACAATCGAGCAGATTCGCAAAGATTTGGGGCTGCTCAGTACGACGATGGTGTTCGAATCGATTGCGGTGCTGGAGGAAGGCGGCTTCATCGTGCGCTCCCGTCAAACGCTGCCGGAATCGCGCTCCCGCCGCAACGTGTACCGGCGCACCGCCTGCGAATACACGATTTTACGACTGCTCGAAACGAACAAGATCGACGGATCCCTGCGGCCGCTCGCGGCTGCGGATGAAGCTTCCGAAGAAGCGCGCCTGCTGGTGGAAGACGGCCTCAAAGAAGTGCTGGACGAGCAGTATCCGCGTTATGCGCAAGCGCGCGCGCAGGATCGTCGCGACGTGCTGATCGCGGCCATGAACGACATCTTGCGAAACCGTCCCTCCGGCATTTACTATTGCTGAAGTCTCGCGAAACAAATCGACCGCTGCCCGCGTAGCGAAGACATGCGACTTAGAGTTTTTAATGCGGCCCTGCTGCTCTGCGCGTTGGGGCTTACTGCCCTCCCCGCTTCGGCCGCGTCCGTCGACTCCGTTTCGCGCGCGACCTTGAACCAAGTGCGGCGCGCAACGTTGACTCGGCCGCTCGGCTCGATATTCTCGCTGCATCTCACCGGCCGGATGCAAGCGCTTGGGATCGAAGCGTCAATGGACGAGTGGGATGACGTTCGCGGACAGCGCTTTGCAACGCGGCAGACGGGCGGCCCTATCGCCGGCGCGTCCGGTTGGAATGGGACGGCGGCATGGAATCAAGACTATGCCGGGCTCGTAACGATCGACGGCGGCGCAGCGGGACGGCTGCAGGCTAGAGATCAAGCGTATCTCGACAATCTCGCGTATCTGCGCTCGGATTACGGCGGAGCGGCGATCCGTTCTTTAGGCCGGAAAACGGCCGGAACTTCGACGTACAACGTGCTCGCGGTAACTCCGCCTCACGGCAGCGAAATAGATCTTTGGATCGACCCCAACACGAATCGAGTAGCACGAGTGAGCGCGAGCATCGGTATTACCTCGTCCATGACGAAATTCTCCGATTACCGCGTAACAGACGGCGTTGCTTACCCTTTTCAGAGCGTCACGACGACGTCTGAGGGCAACACGTTCAGCCAGACCATTTCGACCTTGCGGTTGAACGAAGACGTCGCCGCGAAAATGCGCATTCCCGCCTCCAGCGTAGACGACTTCGGCATTGCGGGCGGTTCGACGACCGTGCCGTTGCAGGTGCTCAACAACCACGTCTACCTGCAGGTCTCGCTGGACGGGAAAGGGCCGTACACGTTCATTCTCGATACCGGCGGCGACTCGATCGTCACGCCGGAGGTCGCCGCCGCGTTGCGCGCGCGGACTTCGGGGAACGCACAAATCGGTGGTGTCGGTAACAAGACCGAAGCGGCCGGCTTTACGCACGTCGATTCGATTGGAATCGGTGAGGCAACGGTTCGCAATCAATACATGCTCGTGCTTCCGATAGGCAAGGGATTCGGCGTAGCCGAGGGGCTGCACATCGACGGCATGCTCGGGTATCAGACCGTAGCGCGATTCCTCACGACGATCGATTACGCCGGCTCCACGTTAACGCTCGCAATGCCGCCCGCGCAGGCCGCTTCAATTGCGGGCGCCATCCCGATCGCATTTTATTTCGATCGTACCATCCCCCGCATACCGATAAAGGTGGACGGCGTCGATACTTCCGCCGAAGTCGACACGGGGAGCCGCGCCGGCCTGACGCTTTCGCAACCCTTCGTAGCAACGCATCCGGCGATTGCCGCGCAAGCCAAAACGGCCGACGGCGTTGCCGGTTTCGGAGTGGGCGGCCCGTCGTTCGCCAAACTGGGGCGGGTCAGCACGCTGCAAATCGGACCACTGACTTTGCATGACGCGATAACGGACTTTACGACACAGAAGCAAGGCGCGTTCGCGGATCCGTTCAATCCGGCGAACCTTGGAGGTGCGGTGTGGCGGCGGTTCACCGTGACGTTCGACTATGCGCACCAACGAATGCTGCTCGCGAAGAACGCGGCCTACGATTCGCCTTCCATTTACGATCGATCCGGGCTGTTCGTTATAGACAATCAAGGTGCGTACACGATAATCGACGTTCGACCCGGGACGCCCGCTGCGAGCGCGCACCTGCAAAAAGGAGACGTGATTCTCAGCGTGAACGGCGCGCCCGCATCGCAGCGTTCGCTCTCGCAGCTGCGCGAGCTTTTTTCTGCCGCTACGGGAACAGCGATTCGTCTACGCGTTCGCGGTCCCGGCGGCGAGCACGACGTTACGCTGACCCTGCAAGATTACGTTTAGCCGGCCGGCTTGGCACTGCTGATGGTGGCGGCGCCGAGCACTTCGCTTCCGCCGCGGTCGAACATGGCGAGCAGTTGTCCAGGAGCTGCCGCGCGCTGCGGGCTCTCAAAAACAATCGTTGCCTTCTCTTGCGAAATGCCGGCGAAAGCGGGGGCCGCTTCGGAGCGGTAGCGCGTCATCGCTAAAATCGCGACGGGCTGTTCTGCAAAACGTTCCGGACGGATGAGGTTGACGCACTCGGCTTCCAGACTGCTGCATTGCAGTTCGTCCTCTCGTCCGATGACGACCGTGTTGCTCGCAGCGTCGATGCGCGTAACGTAGCGCGCCCCATCGTTGCCGGCAGGCAACCCGCGGCGTTGGCCAACGGTGAAATCCGAAACGCCGCCGTGCGTGCCGACGTCCCGGCCGCCGGACGTGACGATAGGTCCGCTTCGCTGCAATTCCGGGCGTACCACTCGCAGGACGTTGCGATAATCGCCGCCTTCGACGAAGCAGATGTCCTGCGATTCCGCTTTATCGTGAACGGGAAGCCCAAACCGGCGCGCATGTTCGCGCGTTTGCCGTTTGTCGAGCGAGCCCAGTGGAAGCAGAAGCCGCGAGAGTTGTTGCGCAGTGAGCTGCGCGAGCGCATACGCTTGATCTTTGTCCGGAGTTCCGCGAAACAGGTGCGGTCCGTCATCCCGGTGTTCCAGCCGCGCGTAATGACCGGTCGCAACGTACCGTGCGCCGGCGGAGTCGGCATACCGCGCGAGCGTTCCTAACTTCACGAAATTGTTGCACGAAACGCACGGATTCGGCGTGCGTCCGTGCGCGTAATCGTCGACGAATCGATCGATGACGCTGCGGCGAAACGCTTGCTCGAAATCGAGGACGTAGTGGGGTATCCCTAAGAGTGCGGCGCTGCGCCGGGCATCGTCGAAGTCGTCGATGCCGCAACAACTTTTTGCATGGGGCCCCTTCGCCGGCGTGTACATCTTCATCGTTACGCCGATGACCTCGTAACCGGCTTCCACCAGCAGTCCGGCGGCAACGGCCGAATCGACGCCGCCGCTCATCGCTGCAATTACGCGTGTCTTTTTCATGCGTTTCGTTGGACAGGATAACAGGGGAGCGGCGCAAACTCCAAGCCCCAATGTCGCTGGGAGAACGTTTCCGTGCGTCTCGCGAAGCGCGCGGGCTGACGCTTTCGGAAGTTTCCGAGCACCTGCGCATCCGGTCGGTCTATCTGGCAGCCATCGAAGACGAAAACTGGAGCGCTATCGGCGCTGCGGTCTACGCCCGCGGCTTTTTGCGAACGTACGCGCGGTATCTCGGCCTCGAACCAGAGCAAGCGGTTGCCGAGTATAACGAAATTGCAGGCAGCCGGGCCGAGGCTCCCTCTGCGTCGCCCATCGGGGTTGGCGGGGCATATCGCCAGCCGCGCGGGCTGGCGCCGATTCTTTGGATCGCCAGCATCGTGGCGCTAGCCCTCATCGGCTTCGTGGTCTATCTCTACGTTTCGCCGCCGCGCGCCGCGCAAACATCCGCGCAAGCCTCACCGGGACAGGCCCGATCCTCCGCCCCGGGTGCCGCAGCGCCTGCGGCAATGCAGCGCACAAGTGCCCCGTCGCCCGCTCCCAAACGAACCCTGGCGATTCATTTGACGGCGCCTTCCTGGCTGCGCGTCAGCGTTGACGGCAATGTTAGTATTGAGGGTACGTTTCCGGCCGGCACGAGCAAGACGTTTCACGGAAAACGCGCCGTGGTACGCGTCGGCAATGCGGGCGGCGTGCGAATCATCGTCGACGGTAAGACCGTGCGCGCTTTGGGCGGTCCGGGCGACGTTGCGGAAAGAACCTACGAGCTATGACCCTGGAGTTGCATGCCTGCCGACGCCTCTTTTGACGTAGTATCGAAAGTCGATCAGCAAGAACTCGACAACGCGCTGAACCAGGCGCGCAAAGAGATCGCCGGGCGCTTCGACTTCAAAAACACGAAAACGCAGATCGATTACGACGGCAAGAAGACGATCACGCTGATCTCGGACGACGAGCTGAAGATGAAGAACGTCGTCGACATCGTCCAATCGAAAGCGGTCAAGCGCGGCGTGGACGTCAAGGCATTCGATTTCGGCGAATCCGAGCCGGCAGCGCAAAATACGGTTCGGCAAACCATTACGATTAAGACCGGCATTCCCAAAGACAAAAGTAAAGCTTTGATGGAAGCGATTAAAGCGCTGAAGCTCAAAGTTACCGCGCAGTATCAAGACGAGCAGATTCGGGTTTCCGCGAAAAGCCGCGACGATCTGCAAAAAGTGATCGCGTCCTTGAAGTCGATGAACTACGAGTTGCCGCTCCAATTCGTGAACTACCGATGAAGCGACTTTTCTATTTTCCAGGCGCCGCCCACGGGGAAGGTGTGCGCCGGCAGATCGGTGCATGCGGCGCGGGGCTATTGGGGGCCCCATCGCAGATGGGGGGCGCGGAGCCTAGGGCGGAGCGCCTGTCAAAATGAAAGTGGCGTTTATCTCGCTCGGCTGTGCGAAAAATTTGGTCGACACCGAGGTCATGATCGGCAAGCTCGGCGCAGCGGGCTGGGAATTGACCGCAGATCCCGCGCAGGCCGACACCGTCGTCGTCAATACGTGCGCGTTCATCGATCCGGCAAAGGATGAATCGACGTGTGCGATCATGGAGCAGGCGCAGCGCAAAGCTCCGGGCCAGCAGCTGATCGTCGCCGGCTGCCTTGCGCAGCGCTACGGCGAGCAATTGCAGACGCTGGTTCCCGAAATCGACGGCGTGATCGGAACCGGTGCCTACGCCGGAATAGTGGATCTACTGGAAGAGGCTCGGCAGGGCCATCGCCCGGTTCGGCTGCAATTTGACCAACAGCCGCTGCACGATTTTTTGCCGCGACTGGTCACCACGCCGCGCCATACCGCGTATTTGAAAATTGCAGAAGGATGCGATCATCCGTGCACCTTCTGCATCATTCCGAAATTGCGCGGAACGTTTCGCAGCCGCAGCGCCGAATCGATCGTTGGAGAAGCTCGGGCGCTTGCAAACGCCGGGACCAAAGAGTCGATTCTCATCGCGCAAGACACCTCGATGTGGGGGCGCGACCTCGGCTTTCGGCGGGGCGGATTAGCGCGTTTGCTCGAACAGCTCCATGACGTTGCCGGTCTGGAGTGGATCCGGCTGCTGTACCTCTATCCGGCGACGGTCGACAGCGAACTGATCGAAGTCATGGCAACCTTGCCCAAAGTGTGCAAGTACATGGATATGCCGCTTCAGCATGCCCATCCGCACGTTTTGCGCGGGATGCATCGTCCCGGAAACGGCGAGCGGTACCTGGAACTCATCGAGCAATTTCGCCGGCAGGTGCCCGGAATAACGCTCCGCTCGACGTTCATTGCCGGTTTCCCAGGCGAAACCGAGGAGCACGTTGCTTATTTAGAGGAATGGATCGGACGAGCGCAGCTGGACCGAGTCGGATTTTTTGCCTACAGCAGGGAAGAAGGCACGCCCAGCGCGTCGCTGTCCGGCCACGTCGCGGCGGGGGAAAAGCGGCGCCGGCTGGTGCGTCTGCGCGATGCGCAGCGCCGGGCCTCGCAGCAGGCTCGGGACGCGCGCGTCGGCGGCACGGCACGCGTTTTGATCGAAGAGCAGCGGCCGCTGCGCGCATCCGATAGGGCGCGCCGGCACATGGCGACCGCGCGCGCATGGTTCGGCCGCTCGATGGGCGAGGCGCCCGGCGTCGACGGCGGCGTTTACTTTACGGGAGACGGGAACATCGGAAATTTCGCTCACGTTCGCATTACCGCGACGGATGCATTGGACTTTTTCGGTGAGGCGGTAGAGTACCGGGCGGCGACAATTGCTCCGTAAGCGCCCGTTTAGCCGAGTGCTGCTCATCGTCGCCGGGCTCATCGCCATCGGTCTGATTGCGGCGATTGCCGGTTTTTCGGTCGCTTTTCACCGGACGCCGCTGGAAGTCGTGATGGGCGAGCTTACGCCGCCTCCGCAAGAGCTGTTCGGCAAGGATCGCATTCTGGTGCTTGCCGAGGGATTGGATTACGACTACACGAGCAACGACGAAGAGTACTCGACGCATTCACGCAGCGACGTCATCAAAGTGCTCAATCTCGATTTCCGAACGAACAACGTGTACGTGCTCGACGTCCCGCGCGACATGGATGCCGTGCTTCCCAGCGGCGAAGAATCGAAGATCAACCAGGCGCAGGCGGACGGCGGTGTTCGCGAGGCGCAAGCCGTGATCGCCAAGTGGCTGGGCATTCCGAGTTTCGACCGGTACGTGATTCTGCGCGTAGACACGACCAAAGATTTGATAAACGCCATCGGCGGCGTCACGGTCGATGCGATGAACTCGGACGCGCTCAAACACATCGGCCCGAATGGCCCCATCGACTACGACGACACTTGGGGTCACCTGCATATCCATTTCAAGCCCGGAGTCCAGCATATGAGCGGCGATCAAGCCGTCAGCTATGCACGGTTCAGGCATGACTGGTGCAGCGATCCCTGCCGCATCATGCGTCAGGATCAGGTGATGCAAGCCGCACTGAACAAAGTCAAAAGCGACAAATTCAACACGCTGATGCATATCGGCGATCTGGTAAACGTCTTCAACAGCGACGTGCAGACCAATCTGTCGCATGAAGAAGAACTCAGTTTGGCGACCACGTTTGCGGGCATGCCGAAGAGCGGCTTACACACCGCGCAAGTTCCGTACGTCGATGAAAAGATCGTCGCGGACGGCGGCGACGTGCTGATTCCCGACGAGGTCAAGAAGGCGCAGCTCGTGCAAACGATGCTGCTCGATCCGCCGGTTCCGACGCCTTCGCCGAATGCCGGAGCAATTGCCGCAGTCGCTCCGCAAAACGTGCGCGTCGACGTGGAGAACGGCTCGGGTGTTCCGGGCGTCGCGCGCAGGGTGGCGCAGATGCTTCGTAAGCAAGGATTCGCCATCGGCGAAATCGGCAACGCGCAAACGAATCTGGCAACGACCGAACTGCACGAACATTCGAACATCACGTACGCAGGTTTGCGGGTTCGTCAAGCGTTGGGAACGGCGGGCAAAAGCGCGCAAGTCATAGCCGACCCGCAACCCGCCTCGCCAGTCACCCGGTAGGGACTCCAGCGACGTAACGGTTATCGTTGGTTCCGATCTGGCCACGACCATAACCGCAGCAAACGCAGCGCCTTCTTCCGGTTATTGAAAGCGGCAGCCGTGCGATGAGATTGCGTCTTCTTTTAGGGACGGCGTGCATCGTCGCAGCCGTGCTTGCGTACGGCGGATATCGGACGTTCGTTCACGAGAGCCGCATTCAGCCGGCTCTCGTCACGCCTTCGATGAATGCACAGCAAGCCGTCTCGCCGTCGCTGAGCGGCCACCTCGAGCGATTGTTCAACGAACACGTGACGTACGGCAATCGAGCGGGGCGACCTAAACTGATCGCGCTGACGTTCGACGACGGCCCGTACCCGGTGTTCACCCCGCTGCTTTTGGGACAGCTTCGACGGCTCGACGTACAGGCGACGTTTTTCTTAATAGGACGCGACGCGGAGCAGTGGCCGCAGCTCGCGCGGCGCATTGAAGCGGGCGGCGACGAGATAGCCGATCACACCTACACGCACCCAAATCTCGATCAGGAGTCGCCGCAGCAAGTTCGCCGCGAAATTCTGCAGGGTCGGCAAACCCTTTACGGACTGGTCCGCGATCCGGCGATTCTGACGCTGTTTCGGCCTCCGCACGGCCGGTACACTGCGGCGACGATCCGCGTCGCGCAGTCGCTGGGATACAAAACGGTGTTGTGGACGGACGACAGCGGCGACTGGCGAAGCGTTACGGCGCAAGAGCTGGCAACGCATTTGGAAAAGCATGCTACGGCTCCCGAAATCGTGCTGCTGCACAGTGGAAAGCTCGCGACGATTGAAATGCTCCCTGCGGTCGTGCGCCGTTTCCGCGCGGCCGGCTACCGGTTCGTGACCGTCGGGCAGCTGCTCGCCCGCGTGACCCCGGCTGAATTGAACCATCCTGCGAAGCGGAGCGTTTGAATCGACGTGCCCAGGCAAATCATCGACACACAGTCCAGCCGCCCTGCGTACATTCGGCGAATCATCATTACAACGACCGTTCTGATCGTTCTGGCTGCCGCCATACTGGTCGCCGTCTTTGCGTACTGGGGTCATCTCGCGCACGCGCCCGTCCCAGGAAAGTAAGCGACGGTGCGTGTATCCAGGCAACCGAACATTCCGTCCCGCGCGATTTTCGGCCGGGGCACCCCCGAGGAGAACTCATGCTGCTGCGTCGCCTGACCCCCGGATTTTTTGCGCTTGCCTGCGCAGCGGCAATTGCTGCCTGCAGCACGAGCACCACGACGCCCTCCAGCGGCGGCCATCCGGGACTGGGGCCCAATTTTGAAACCGGGACGGTGTACATCACCAACACCACCCAGCACGTCGTCGAAATTTTCACGCCGTTGCCGGCGCCCAGCGCAACGCCGCAATACGTCATCGGCGGTTCCAATACGACGATCAACGGCCCGCAGTACCTCTCGTTCAACGGCAACAAGCAGACTGTACGTTTCCAATTACAACGCGGGCTCTCAATCGGCGTCGATTCTCGAATTCCAAACATTCGCCACGGGTAACGTGCTGCCGCTCGCGTCCAATCCGCTATCGGCCGGCGTTCATCCGCGTGGAATCGCGGCGTATCCCGACAATTCCGGCTATGTCGTTGCGACGACCACGGCAGCCGGCGTTTACCCGAGCGCGGTTCAAGTTTATACCGATTTGGGACTGAGCGAAAACATCGCCGGCAGCAACACGCAGCTCGACGTGCCGGTCGGCGTCGCGCTCGATTCTGCAAAGAAAATCTACGTTTCCAACAACGCTGCGCCGTCGTTGACGGTGTACGTATTGCCTTCGCCTACCGTCGCTCCGTCGACGACACCTTCGCCCACGCCGACGCCGACGGTATCGCCAAGCGGCTCGCCTTCCCCTACGCCGACCCCCGCGGCCAATAACATCGCCCCGGTAACGACCATTGCCGGCAGCAACACGCAGCTGGTTGCGCCGCTGGGCATCGCGCTCGATTCTTCCGGAAACCTGTTCGTGGCCGACGCCGGCAGCGCGACGATTCCGGTCGCGCCGAAGATTCTCGTTTTCAGCGCGCCGCTGGGTGCCGGGACGCAGAACATCAGTCCGGCGCACGTTATCACCAGTCAAAACCCGGCGTTCGTCAATCCCACCGACGTTAAAGTGGATGCCAGCGGCAAAGTGTACGTGATCGACGCCGGCTTAGGTCCAAACGCGAATTCGAAGCTGCTGATCTTCCCGGCCTCGACTTACGGTGTGGTTACGCCTTCCTCGGTCGTAGCGTTGCCGCAAGGCAGCGCGCTGGGAATCGCGCTATCGCCGTAGGAACCTTGCTGCGCCGTCCGGCGGCGGATCGGTTTGCGCTGCTCACGCAGCTTCCGGCGCTGGCATCGTTGGAACAGAAGCTCCGCGCGCTCGCCGAGGCGGCGCATGCCACGGTCACCTGTTCGCGCGTCACCGTCGTTTTTTTCGCCGAAGATCGTTGCGTGCAGGCGAGCGTTCCGCAAGCCTTGCGCGCATTCTCCCTGCGTGATGATTCGCGCGCGCTTCGCCGGCTGTTTTTTCCGGCGTTGCGCAAATTTGCGCTGGACGAAGTGTATTACGTGCCTCGCGCGAAGCAACGCAGTCTCGCAGCGCTCACCGGTTACCGCTGCGATGCCGACTTGCTGATCGTGCCGCTCGAAGCGGCTTCCGTGGCGACAGGGGCGATGGTGTTCGAGATAGCTGCGCCTCCCGACGAGCAGGAACGGCGCGAAATTCGAGTCTTCGCCGATGTGGCGGCTTGGATGCTCGCGCGCGAGCGCGAGTTTTCCGCCGCTGAACGAGAGGCCCGACAAAGCGCGCTGCTGACGACGATCAACGAACGCGCCCGCAGATCGCTCGATCGCCAGAGCATCTTGGAAACGATCGTGGAGGACATTCGCCGCTCGTTCGATGCGATGCGATGCGTGATTTTCGCGCGGGCGGCAAACGATGCGCAAGCGGCGCGAATCGTCGCATTTGCGGAATCCGCGCAAGCCGAGCGTCCCTTGCCCTCGCAAATCGAAATGAGCCGCACGTGGCTCGATCGCACCTTCGAAGGATCGGTCGTGAGCCGGGAAAGCGTGGAAGACGACCAGCCGCGCGATGGTTTTTTGCGGTCGGTCGGCGCGAAGTCCGCCCTCACGGTTCCGCTCGCGGTCGAGGGGCACATAGAGTACGCCGTTTCGCTGCAGTTCGCGGCGCCGGAGGCCTTCGGCGAGATCGACATGGTGATGCTGCGCTCGATTGGCTCGCATGTAGGACTGGCTCTGGCAAACGTTCAGCTTTATGACCTGGAGCGGCTGCGCCGAGCGCGCGCTGAATCGCTCGAGCGCGTCGTTCGCATGCTGCGCGACACGCAGACCATCGAGGAAGTCCTTCTCGTTTTCGCCGTTACCGTTTCGCACGAAGTGAAATTGACGTGCGCGGCTTACGAACTCGAAGCGGGCAGCGCCGTGCGGCGTGCCCTTCGAACGGTAGACTCGGCCCGCGACGGTGTGCCGGAGCGCGTCGACCTCGCTGCGGTAGCCGCGCAATTGGACCGCGAAGACGTCTTGCAGAGTACGGCGTTGCCGGCCGCTTTGCAGCGCGCGATCTTTGGCGGCGGTGAAGGCGTCATCGCTTCACTGCGCATCGACGGAAATCTGTGGGGCATGGTGGTGTTTTGCGCCGCCGCCCGTGAGTATGACTGGAACGACGCCGAGCGGCGGGGATATTTTCATCTTCTGGCCTCGCATTTGGAACTGGCGCTCTCCAGCGCGCTCGGTTTCGAGCGGATTCAGCAACTCGCGCGCGCACTAGCGGAAAGCAACGAATTCAAAGACGATCTGCTGGCGATGCTGGCGCACGATTTCAAGGGCCCGCTCACCGTTATCTCCGGATACTGCGAACTGCTGCTCGAGAACGTTCCGGCGGTGTTGCGTGACGAATTGGAAACGATCTACGCGCAAACGAAGCGATTGGTGCGCTTGTCGGAAGATGCGGTCGCTCTGGCCCAAACGCAAGCCGGGGGATTCTCACTGGAACGCGCGCCCGTCGACCTGGGCCGGATGTTGGACGAAAGCATCAAAGCGCACAACCGCGGGCACTCGCGGATACGCGCCGTACTGCCGCCGCAAGCGACGATTCTCTGGCTCGATCCGGCACGCTTCAATCACGTGCTGGATAATCTGCTGATGAATGCGCTCAAGTATTCTCAGGACGAAATCGCCGTAACGCTGACGCGCGGCGCCGGGAACGCCACCATCACGATCGCCGACCGCGGGATCGGCATTCCCGCCGACGAGCTCGGCGCGGTGTTCGCACGGTTCGGACGAGCGAGCAACGCCCGGCGCAAAGGTATTTCCGGCTCAGGCGTGGGGTTGTACGTGAGCCGAAAGATCGTCGAAGTGCACGGCGGCAGCATCGCGGTCCAGTCGAAGGAGGGTGAAGGGAGCACCTTCACCGTAACGCTGCCTTTGCCGACGGGGGCGGGCGCGACCGAACGCTCACAGTAGCAACTCAAAGCGCTCGCGAACGGTATGATTTAACGATATGGCATTCCTGAAAACGCTCTTCGACGGAAACGAACGAGAAATCGCCCGGTTACGCCGGACGGTTGAGAAGGTCAACGCACTGGAAACGCAGACTGCAGCGCTGACCGCAGAACAGTTGGCCGGTAAAACCGTCGAGTTTCGGGAGCGGTTGGGCAACGGCGAACCGCTCGACGCCATGCTTGCGGAAGTGTTTGCCGTCGTTCGAGAAGCGGCGAAACGTACCGTTGGAATGCGCCACTTCGACGTACAGATCATGGGCGGCCAAGTGCTGTACGAAGGCCGCATAGCCGAGATGAAAACGGGCGAAGGGAAAACCCTGGTCGCGACCTTACCGGTCTACGCGCGCGCTTTGGAAAGTCGCGGCGTTCACGTCGTAACGGTCAACGACTATCTTGCCCGGCGCGATGCCGAATGGATGGGGCCGGTGTACCAAGCGCTGGGATTGAGCATCGGAATCATTCAACACGATTTGGATCCGGCCCAGCGGCGAGCCGCGTACAACAGCGACGTGACGTACGTGACCAACAACGAGGTCGGTTTCGACTACTTGCGCGACAACATGGCTTGGCAAGTCGAGGACATGGTACAGCGCGAACTCTTTTTTGCGCTCGTCGACGAAGTCGATTCCATTTTGGTCGACGAAGCACGCACGCCGCTCATCATCAGCGGCCAAGGGACCGAGCCGACCGAACTGTACGAGAAGTTCGCGCAAATCATCCCGCGGCTCAAAAAGGGCGAAGACTACACCGTAGACGAGAAAGCGCACGCGGTTCCCATCGCCGAGCCGGGCGTGGCCAAAGTCGAGAAGATGCTCGGCATTCAAAATCTCTACGAGCAGCGCAACATCGAACTCACGCACCAGTTGAACGCAGCGCTCAAAGCGTGGAATCTCTTTCACCGGGACCAGCAGTACATCATCAAGGAAGGCGAAGTCATCATCGTCGACGAGTTTACCGGGCGGCTCATGTACGGCCGCCGCTACTCGGACGGAATTCATCAAGCGATCGAGGCCAAAGAAGGCATCAAAGTGCGCAGCGAAGATCAAACGCTCGCTACGATCACGTTTCAGAATTACTTCCGCCTCTACGATCGCCTTGCCGGCATGACCGGTACGGCAAAAACCGAAGAGCGCGAGTTTCGCGACATTTATGGCCTCGACGTGGTCGTGATTCCCACGAACATGCCGATGATTCGCAAAGACAACTCGGATATCGTCTTCAAGTCCGAGGAAGCGAAATTCACCGCCGTGCTGCGCGATATCGTCGCCGAGCACCAGCGTGGGAGGCCGGTGCTCGTCGGAACGCGTTCGATCGAAAAATCCGAGATGCTGGCATCGATGCTGCGCCGGCAGGGTGTCGAGTGCAACGTGCTCAACGCCAAGTACCACGAACAGGAAGCCGCGATCATCAAGGACGCAGGCCAGTTCGGCCAAGTCACCATCGCAACCAACATGGCGGGGCGAGGCACCGACATCAAGCTCGGAGAAGGCGTCGCGGCGCTGGGCGGCCTGCACATCATCGGAACGGAGCGGCACGAGTCGCGGCGCATCGACAACCAGCTGCGCGGACGTTCCGGGCGCCAAGGCGATCCTGGATCGACGCGGTTCTACGTATCGCTGGAAGATGAAGTGATGCGTTTGTTCGGCGGTGAGCGCATGAATTCGATCATGGAGCGCGTCGGGTTCACCGACGAGGCGCCCATCGAATCGCCGCTGGTCACCAAATCGCTTGAACGCGCTCAAAGCAAGGTTGAAGCGCATAATTACGAGATCCGTAAACACGTCCTGGAATACGACGACGTGATGAACAAGCAGCGTGAGGTCATCTACGGCGATCGGCGCGCCATCCTTGAAGCGCAATTCGATTCGCGTGAATTCATGCTGCAGACCCTGGATGCAAAAGTCGATAGCGCGGTGCAGGAAAACGCTCCGGAGAACGCTCCTCCCAGCGAATGGGATTTGGAAGAGATGCTGAACGAACTCGAGCTGGTTTTTCCGGTGAAGAATTCCATCGGCGTTACGATGCTGGAGAAGAAAGATCGAGAGGAGATACGGCGGATTCTGCGGGAAGCCGCCGTGGCTGCGTACGAGCGCAAAGAACAGGAAGTTACCGCTGATATTTTGCGTATCGTCGAACAGCGGTACCTGCTGCTGCCCATCATCGACCGCATGTGGGTCGATCATCTCTATATCATGGATCATCTCAAGACCGGCATCGGGCTGCGGGGCTACGGGCAGATCGATCCGCGCGTCGAGTACGAAAAAGAAGCGTATTCCATCTTCGAAGATCTCAAAAACAACATTGCCGACGAAGCCGTCAAGGGCGTTTTTCGCGTCGTTATCGAGCAAGGTCCGCCGCCCGTGGACGGGAGCGAGCAGCCTTCACTCGTTCCGGCCGGTGCTCCGGCGTTCGAGCCCATACCCAGCGGCCAACTTTTCCCGCAAGCAGCGGCGCCGGCGCCGCGTGCGAGAAATCTGCACACCAATCGCGATGGCGAAGAACCGGCAAAGCCGCTGCATCGCGATCAGCCCAAGGTCGGCCGGAACGACATGTGTCCGTGCGGCAGCGGCAAGAAATATAAGAAGTGCCATGGAGCGGCAGCCGTGTGAGGACGCCGGCCGCAGCCCTTGGTGCGGTCATCATCGTCGCGCTGGCGCTTGTGGTGGCCGGCGTTTTACGACATCCCGTCGCTTCCCCTGACGGAATCGTTTACGCGCGGTACGCGGCGCGCGATGCCGGCCGCAGCGAGCGCGATGCAACACTTTCGGCGCGTGCCTTTTACGAGCGCACGTCGCTGATGAACTATCCGCGCTACCGGCAGCTCATCGAGATCGACCCGAGCGTGGCGTTCGCGCGTTCGCACATCTTCGTAAATCGTGTGCTGTACCCGTGGCTCGCCGGTTTGCTGCTGCCCGTCGCCGGCTTTCGTGCGCTCTGGATCGTCTCCGCAATCTCGTACGTCGCGTTCGGGATCGCGTTATTTTGGTTCTTGAATGCGTTTGGCCGGCCGTGGATCAGCGCGTTGCTGACGATTGTCGCGCTTGCGTTGCCGTTGACGCGGCATTTGGCAGGCTTCGGATCTGACCGACATGCTGGCCGCGGTTTGGTGGGCGCTCTCCCTTGGCGCGGTATTTTGGCTGATGCGGCGCCGGAGCAGAGCGCTGCTCGTCGTACTGATAGCAGCATCGGTCCTGCTGACGCTGACGCGGCCTACACCGTATCTCATTTTGCTTCCAGCCTTCGCGGCGGCCGCTCTGCGTGGACTCTGGCCGCTGTTCGCCGCCTCGTGCGCGTCCGTGGTGACGTATGGTATCGTCGCCGCGGCAACGCACGCATACGGAGCCGGGGAGCAGCTGCGATGGGTGTACGCGCACGAGGGGCCAAGCGGAGCGGTCTCGTTCTCGGCGTGGTATCGCGGCGCCCTTTTCGCGACGTCGCGCTTTGCCGGAGTGCAGGCGGTTCGTACGGTCGTCCCAGTCTTGGCACTTGCCGGTGCGATCTACGCTGCGACGCGAGCGCGCGTCCGCGACGACGTGTTCGTCCTGGTTGCAGCCGCGGTAGCCTGTTTAATCGCGATTCCGTTCAATCCGGTACCGTTCGCGCTGGGGCGCGTCGTGCTGTTTCCGCTCGTGCCGGTGTTTTGCGGCATAGCGCAATGCGTGATTTCGGCCGCGCTATCCGAGCGTCAGGGCGCGTTCCAAACCATGGGTGCGCGCAGCGGCGGCTGAACCGGTCCGTCCCGCTAAACGATAAGTGCGAATCGCCGGTCGACGATGCGTCGGCGGTGCCGAACAGCCGTGAAACGATCGACATGAGTTGCGCGGATAGCGTGTTGAATGCAAACCTCCCGATGAAGATGCGATTCATCCTCGCCCGCACTTGAGAATGGAAAGGGCGCACTCTGCAGCCCGCGAAGCCGTGCCCATGAGCGACTCGCAGTTGACTAGTATTGCCAGGCTTTCCGAACGTTCGATAGCACTTAAGGAGCGTCTTTGACTATGCGGGCAAAACGCGCCTAATCAGCGAGCTTGACAGCCGCTCGCGCGCCGACGCTTTTTGGAACGATCCGCAGTCGGCTCAGCGCGTTATGAAGCAGCTCGCGGATTTGCGGGCCGACGTTGACGAAATGGATGCCGTTTCCCGTGCGCTGAACGAAGCACGCGAACTGCTCGTTCTGTTTCCCGACGATTCCGCGGCCACCGCGGAAGTCGACGCGAACCTGGCCGGCGCGGAAGAACGATTAACGGCGCTCGAGATGGGCGCCAACTTTGACGGAGAGTTCGACGCTCACAACGCAATCGTCAGCGTCTTCGCTGGTGCGGGCGGCGTCGATGCCGCGGATTGGACGCAAATGCTCGCGCGCATGTATTTGCGGTGGGCCGACGCAAGGGGATACTTGACGCATGTGGTCGATGAGTCGCCCGCGGAAGAGGCGGGGCTCAAGTCGGTCACGTTTTTCGTGCGCGGTCGAAACGCGTACGGCATGTTGCAAAGCGAACGCGGGGTGCACCGTCTCGTGCGCATCTCTCCCTTCGATGCCGCGCATCGCCGCCACACCTCGTTCGCTGCGGTCGACGTAATCCCTGAGATCGAAGCGGGCGAAAACGTGCAAGTGGAGATCAAATCGGAAGATTTACGCATCGAAACATTCAAATCCGGAGGCGCCGGCGGTCAATACGTCAACAAGACGGAATCCGCGGTTCGCATCATTCACGAACCCTCGGGCATCATCGTCGCATCGCAGCAAGAACGATCGCAGGCGCAAAACCGCGACGTTGCGATGAGCATTCTTCGTGCAAAGCTGGTTCAGCGGGAGCTGGAAACGCGCGATCGGCGTTTGGCGGAACTGCGCGGCGAGCGCAGCGCAAACGAATGGGGTTCGCAAATTCGCTCTTACGTCCTCAACCCGTACCAACTCGTCAAAGACCATAGAACGAATATCGAAACGGGCAACACCGAAGCAGTGTTGGGCGGCGAAATCGACGGATTCATTTGGCCGTATCTGCAGCAGCGCACGACTTAGGGCGCCGCTCCGGCTCTCTGCGCGACGGCTGGCTTTGGGGCGGCGTTGTGGTGTACGCCGCGTTCTATTTCGCGCTGGGCTACGTGCGGTATGCAGCGCATCGCAACTTCGTCGACCTAGGCATCTTCGCACAAACCGCTGCCAGTGCGTTCGGATGTTTCTGCAACAGCGTGGAAGGCAGTCACTGGGCGTATCACTTCTCCCCGATTCTGTACCTTGCCGGCGCGCTGATTCGGCTCTGGCAGTCCGCACTCGCATTGGTGGCATTGCAAGCCATAGCCGGCGCTTTGGTTGCGCCGCCGATGTACGCTATCGTTCGCCGGCGGTGCGATCGACGCGCCGCTCGCCTCACCGCCGGGGTCGTGTTTCTCTATCCGCCGCTTGCCGGCGTCATCTTCAACGACTTTCATGAAAACGGATTGGCGCCCGCCGCAGTTGCGTGGCTGCTTTGGGCATTTGATGCAGGCTACACCGGCGCAATCGCGATCTTCGCTGCGCTGCTGCTTTCAATAAAGGAAGATCAGGCCATCTTTGCCGCGGTGACCGGTGTTTACCAATGCTTTCTAGCAGGCCGCGATCGCTCGACGCGCCGGATCGCGCTCGGTCTGGCGTTGGCAGGCATCGTTGTCCTCGCCGTCTTCTTTCTTTCGATTCAGCCGCATGCCGTTGCGCTCAATGCGGCGTCCGGTGAGCGTTGGGCGCCGGCACGATTTTATGCGTGGACCGCTTCTGACGTTCGCGCACTTCTCCCCAACGGCGTGCTGCAGCGCATCGGCTTTTTGCTCCTCACCTTCGTTCCGCTGCTTTTTCTGCCGTTGCGCACTCGGGCAATGCTGCTCGCAATCTTACCGCTCGCCGAGGTGCTATTCTCGCGCATGAGCACCACGTTCACTATGGGCTCGCACTACGCCGGCGCATGGGCGGGATACGTGTTCTATGCGTTCGCGTTAGGCGTGATTGCCATTTACGCTGAAAGGCCGCGCAGAGCTTACGTGCTGCTGTACTGGTGCATCGGTTTATGCATTGCCGAATTCGCCGCCGCGGATCCGCTTCACCCGGGATATTTCTTGCGCCCTCGCACGTCAGCCGATGTTGCGCTGGACGGGTTTTTGAAAACCCTTCCACCGGATGTTTCGGTAGCGACGCAAGAAGAGGCGTACACGCATCTGGCGGCGAGCGACCCAAATGCTACGGTGCTTCCCGAATTGCCGAACGGCCCAGTATATTCTTGTTTCATCCTCGTCGATGCTGCGTACCCCAATTCACCGCGGTTGGCGGAGTCCAAGCCGCTGATCGACCGACTCGTGCGCGAGCGGGTTTACAGGGTGCGGCGTGAAGAAGGTGCCATCACGCTTTTGGCACGCTTGCAGGCTTGCCGATGAGCGTTTCCAGCGCTTGCGCTGCCGCGGCCGGCCATGAGGGCTGAATGCGAACGGTTCGATAGGGCGATGCCCACGGCGACCAGCGCGCAGTTTGCAGTGCGAAATCGCGCGAAGCGAAGCAGGCGACGACCGGAGTGCCGATCATCCCCGCAACATGCACGCCGCCGGAGTCCGGCGCCACCAGCGCCGCCGACTGCGCGATCGCGCGCTTCCACGGTGCAAGCGTAGCGTAGGTTCGGACCGGCAGGCGGGCTGCGGCTGCGATGCGATCGCAATAGCTCCTTTCGGCTTGCGCGCCGATGAGGCGCAAGTCGTAAGTGCGCCCAACCCGTTCGATGAGCGCGCAGATTTCGTGTGGCGACGCGCCGAGATCTTGCCATTTTGCGGTAATTTGAATGGCGATGTACGGCTCGAGCGCAGGCACGTCATCGAGAACGAACGGTCGCAGCCGTGCCGGATCGCGCGGCGGTTCAACCAATGAAAATGCTCGCTGGCCGAGCTTGAAGACCGTTTCGCATTCGTGCGCGGGGTGCGGATCGAGCGCGGCGGTTCGGAAAACCGTACCGGTGCACATCCGGCGAACCCACAGCGTCTTTAACGGTTTCCCCAGCCCATTTTCGAAACCGATGCGCGCCGGGATGTTCGCCGCGTACGCGATCGAATATCCAAGCGGCTTTTCGGTTGCGATCAAAGCGCAATCGTACGCTTCGGCCGCAAGTTCCGCCGTGAGATCGTGGTCTCGATACACGTGGACGCGGTCCAGCGCGGCCGCGGCAAAAACCCCCGCATTGCGCTCGCGCAATACCGCGCCGACCCTGAGCCCTCGGCTGCGCAACGCGGCGACGAGCGGAGCGGTCGTCAGCGCATCGCCGATGGCATCCAAGCGGACGATGAGCACCGACGCGGAAGTAGGCGGCACGCGATGATGATTGCGAAAGAAAACCTCGTAACCCTGGATGTTCCCGACGGTTTCCGGATCGTCAGCGCTCTAGGTCGCGTGTCCGGAATCGCCACGCGTCCGCATAACATGCTCCGCGCGACATTTCGCTCGATTGGTGCGTTTGTCGGCCTTGCGCCCATCGAATACCTCACGGATGCAGAGCGCGCGCGCGAAGAAGCGCTCGAACAACTGCGCGAGCATGCCTCGCAGCTCGGGGCCGACGCTGTGATCCGCATGCGGTTCGAGGCTATCGAACAAGCCGATGGTTCGACGCAGGTGCTTGCGCTCGGTGAGGCGGTCCGTTTGGCACCGAAAGACCACGCTGCTTGAACGCGCGCGCCGCGAGCGCGCGCTGGAAAAAGCCGCCGCAGTTGCCGCAGCGTGCCGTAAATGCCAAATCGGTTACGAACGCCGTAACAATGTGTACGGCGAGGGCGACCCCTGCGCGCGGCTCATGGTAATCGGCGAGGGTCCCGGAGAATCCGAAGATCGTTTGGGCCGGCCGTTCGTCGGGCGCGCCGGGGAGCTGCTGAACAAAATGCTCGCGGCCATCGATCTGCCGCGCGAAGACGTGTACATCTGCAATACCGTGAAATGCCGGCCGACGCTTATTGAAGGCGAGAAACTGAAAAATCGCGCGCCGGCCACGGACGAAATGGAGAATTGCCGGCCATATCTGGACGAGCAGATCGCCATCGTTGCACCGCAAATCATCTTGGCCGTGGGCGCCCCGGCTGCGAAGTCGTTTTTAGGAAAGTCGTTCGGCATCATGAACGGACGCGGACGGTGGTATGCAGGTCCTCGTGACGTCCCGCTCATGGTCACGTTCCATCCTGCCTACGTGCTGCGGCAAGGCGGAACGGCACTGACGCAAACCAAGCGCCTCGTATGGTCCGATTTGAAGAAAGTTCGGGCGAAGTTGGACGAGCTGGTGTTCTAAGGGGCATCTTGTGCTATTATGCGCAGCGTGAACCGCGACGTGCAGGCCCTTTGGCTTTCCGAAACCGTTCGACGAGCGGGCTTTTCAGATAGTGAAGCCTTCGCTTCGCACTTTAATCTCAAGCCGTATCGGCTGCGCCAGATGTACCGCGCGGCGGCCAAGGAGCTTTCCGGTGAAATCATCGACGTGACCACGCTGCCCATACCGCTGCGCCGGGACCTTACCGCGCGTGGATTTTCTTTCGATTCAGTCGCGCCGGTGCACATTCAACGCTCAAACGACAAACAGACCAGCAAGGGACTGTTCCGCCTTGCAGACGGCGCACAAGTCGAAGCAGTTCTGATGGAGCATTATGGCGCGAGAACGACGGTTTGCATTCAGCTCCCAAGCCGGCTGCGCTTTTGCTTGCGCCTTCTGTTCGACGGGACAGGCCGGCTTCACGCGCCAGTTGCAAGCGACGGAGATCTTCGATCAAGTGCGGTATTTCGCTCGCGAGCTCGCGCACCGAGGCAAACGCATCACAAACGTGGTCTTTATGGGAATGGGAGAGCCGTTTCACAACTACGATGCGGTGATGAACGCGGTTGCGCTTCTGAACGACCCGGAGGGTTTCGGACTGGGACACCGCCACATCACGATTTCGACGGTAGGTTTAGTGGACAAAATCGATGCGTTCGCGCAAGAAGATATTCAGGCGAACTTAGCGATTTCGCTCCATGCGCCCAATGACGAGATTCGCAATCGCATCATGCCGGTAAACCGGCGATTTCCGGTCGAACAACTGCTTGCGGCATGCGATCGTTACATCGCGCGAACGCGCCGAAAGGTATTTTTCGAATACGTGATGCTGCGCGGCATCAACGACTCACACGATGCCGCGCGGGAACTTGCCGGTAAGATGAAAGGCCGGCTTTACCACGTCAATCTCATTCCGTACAACGCGACGCCCGACGGGCCGTTTAGCGGCACTGAGCCGGACGCTATTTGGAGATTTGCCGGCGTATTGGACGAAGCCGGTATTCCAACAACGGTGCGTCAAAACATGGGACGCGATATCGCCGCCGCTTGCGGACAATTACGCTCTCAAACCCAGCCGAAGGCGCATAAAGCGACGGCTTAACGCCGCCGCCGCGCGGTGCGATGGCGCGGCAACTCTTTGTCATCCTGATGCTTCGATCTGCACAACGCTGCGTCGAAGGGCCCCGAATACAGTCGAGAGGGGGTAGTGGGCCGCCGCGAGGATTAACGCCTTCGATAACGCCGAGACGCCGTGTGGAGCATGATCGCTCATGGGAATGTCGCGACCACTGCAAACGTACTGTCCTTTTTGCATCGCCACCGATGGGCGGTAGTGGCGACGGTCTCAGCGAAAGGAACGCCTGAGGCCGCCCTCGTCGGGATTGCGGCTACCGACGATCTGCAGATCGTCTTCGATACCACCGACGACACGCGTAAGTTCGCAAACCTCAAGTCAAATGCCAAAATCGCGCTGGTTGTTGGAGGCTGGGTAAACGGGGATGAGCGTACATTGCAATACGAGGGCTACGCGGATCTTCCCCAAGGCGACGAATTGGAACGCTTAAAGGAAGTCTACTTCGGCGTTTTTCCGGAGGGACGTGAACGTCAAGCGTGGCCAGGAATCACGTATGTTCGCGTGCGTCCAACGTGGCTAAGATACAGCGATTTCAACGTAGCACCGCCAATCATTTCGGAAGCGACGTTTAGGACGGATTGATCCAAGATGGGAAACCCGCACAAAAACCCAGCCACTGTGTCATCCTGAGCGCAGTGGAGGACCCTTCATGAGTGAACTCACGCGACACGCGTCTCCTGTGCAAGGGCCGCAAGGGCTTGCCTGGGACGGTGCAACGATGTGGTTGACGAGTGCCGCCAATGGCCGGTTGTATGCGATCGATTCGCAGTCGTGGACCATCCAACGCGAGTTCGTTCCGCCGTCGGAGGCACTAGGCCTTACGTATACCGGTTCCGATTTTCGGCTGATCCTCGCTCCGCTGATCGACGAGCAGGTCCTGGAGCGAGATCACCGTTACGTCTATGCATTTTCGATCGACACGGGATTTACCGAGTGTTTCGTATGCCCGGATAACTCCGGATCGTTTCTAGCGTATGCAAACGGAGTGCTGTATCTCTCGCAAGCCTGGGATAAAAAAATAATTGAACTCGACGAACGCGGGTCCGCCCTGCGTGAAGTGCAGATAGAGCGGCGTCCGGTTGGCATGACGATCGTCGACGGTGCGTTTTACCTCGTGACGGTCGACGAGGAATGGGGCGACGGACGCTTCGATCGGCTAGGCATCGACGATGATGCATCATCGATTGAAACGCTTCACTCGCTGCCGTTCAAACCGCGCAGCGTCGCGTTCGACGGCGAGCAGTTCTGGACCGCCGATCGCAACAATCACGCGATCGTATCGTTTAAGCTCTAGAAGACGCCGCAGTCGAAGGACGGCATCGCAAGTAACAAAAGACGAGGTGCCGCATTACTGCGGCACCTCGTGCCCTGATCTGCTTGCAGAACGAGTGGTACAACGTCGATCTCTATTGGGGTTTGCTCCGAGACGCCGTAAGTAAGGTTCGCGCGAATCGCCCGTTCGTTTTTGAAAGCTTGGAGTGGCTAGCCGCTCGCAACGCTGGGTTATCGATCATCCGGAGGGCGATTATCCAAAGCGCCAACGAAGAATGTTTGACCGGTCACGTTAACATGGCTTGCGACGAGGCAGCGTTCCACTCGTCCGGTGCGCTGCGGACAATTACGTGCGCAGACACAGTCGAAAAGCGCATAGGGCAGTACTTAGCGCGTTAGAAATGCGTGATACCCCTTATCGAACCGAAGGGTACGTGTCCTTTACGGACGCGTGGATGAAGTCTTGAACCGGGAAGCCTCCGATTACGACGACATGGACGGCACTAAAAGATGTTGCGGGAGGACTGAAGAAGCGGCGAAATAAGCAACGCGCCGCATTACTGCGGCGGCCTGCTGCGCTCCGATGTGGCTACCAGCCTAACCCATGACCGATACTATCATGCGTTCAACGCCTTCAAAACGGCGACAACCATGGCGGCGCCGCTTTACGGCCACATCAACTGCGAAGCAGGTCCGCCGACGAATCCACAGCAGCCTTTCGAGGCTGCGCGCACCGACGAAAGTTTTCGTGAGGAGACCAACGATATGGAAAATGTTGTTCCTCAAGGATGGCATACGGTAACGCCGAGACTCGTTGCACATGACGCAGCAAAGCTCGTGCGCTTTCTTAAGGACGCGTTTGGGGCATGCGGTGAATATCGCGCCGACATGCCGTCGGTGATAACAATCGGTGATTCCATCATCATGGTAAGTGAAGCGGAAATGCGAACTGCGACGCGGGCGTTCTTGTATCTCTATGTGCCGGATACCGACGAGACATATCGCAGGGCACTGGACGCAGGCGCCGTCTCGGTGGAGGAACCGGCCGAAACGCCGTACGGGGACCGCCGCGCGATGGTGACCGACCCGGGCGGTAACGATTGGCAGATCGCGACGTACGCGCAGTCGAGTTCGCCCAAGCGCTAGTACGTTGCACGACCAAATTAGGAGCGTGTGATTTTCCGGCGTCTTCCTGCGAATCATACAGCGTGCAGTTGGAATTCGTGCACTTCATCCAGGCCCATCGAGCGCTCCTTTTTAAAGTTACTACCGCCTATTGCAGCGACCCCGGCGAGCGTGAAGACCTGGTGCAAGAAATCGTTATGCAATTGTGGCGTTCGTTTCCGCGGTACGATCGCACACGGGCGTTTTCGACATGGGCCTTTCGTGTAGCGCTGAACGTGGCCATCTCTGTTCGAAGGGTCACGCACGCACTCAGCGCCAGACCACGACCTGCAGACGCTGCTGGCCCACATAGCGCGACTCGATCGTCTCGACCGCGCTTTGATGCTTCTCTATCTTGAGGACTACGATCACGCCTCGTCTGCAGAAATACTCGGCATATCACCGACGAACGTCGCCACAAAAATTCAACGTCTCAAAGAACGCCTGCGCCGGGCAATCATACAAGAGCGAACCAGGGAGAACACACCGTGAATGGCCGTGATGAGTTTCAGAACCTATGGGAAACTTACGAAATGCGCTTACAGGAAAGCATACGGCTCAATACCGTGCTGCTTCGGTCGATGAACAACTTCCATAAGATCGAAAGCCCATTGCGCCGATTACAGCGCGGTGTGTGGATCGAGATTGTGCTCAGTGCAGTTGCCATGCTTTTGGCCGGCTCATTTATTGCCGGGAAGATTGGCCAGGCGCGCTTTGCGGTTCCCGGGACAGTGTTGCTCGTGGCTGCGTGGCTCGCGTTGTTTTCGGGAATTCGTCAAATCGTCACAATCGGCAAAATCGCCTTTGATGAGCCGGTCGTCGCGATTCAGACCGCGCTCGAGCGGCTTCGTCTGGAACGCATTCGCGCGATATACTGGACGCTCGTGCTGTCGCCGCTGTTGTGGATGGCGTTGAGCGTCGTCGGCTCCCGGTCGTTGGGAGCAGATATTTATGCCTCGTTTCCGGCATGGCTGGCTGCAAACGCGGCCTTCGCCTTTGCCGTGCTCGCGGCAGCCGTGATTTTTGCGCGCCGCGTCACCGCCGGCTCCTCCCCCATAGCCGATGCGCTCGCCGGTCGATCGATTTTCGACGCTCGGTCGCACCTGGAACGCATCTCTGGTTTTGCGACTGATGAACCGCCGCCGTTCGACCCGTAATGGGATGATTGGCCAATCTTTGCCGCACCGTCGACGGAACTGGCAGTACATGCGACCGATGAACAGCCGAAGTACGCGGTTTACCTCATGTCTCAAGACGTGCAGGCATCCCTTACCGCTCTGCTGATGGCGCGAAGCGCTCCAAAGCACAGGTTGGTTGCGACGCACCGCAGAATGCCTACTTTCCAACCAACGCTTTCGGCGAGTTTTCGAAAGGGAGTTTGACGCTATGAGATCCTTTCTATCGATTTGCACGGTGCTCGTGCTGACGGCTGCTGCGTCTGCGGCCATCGCTGCGACTACCGCGGCTCCGGTAATCCTCGCTCCTGACAACCTGCACTGGACGGCCGGAACCGGCCCCTCCAAAGGGAGTTGGAGCGCGGTTCTGACCGGCAATCCAAACAAATCCGGCAACGCCGTCATCAGGGTAAAAATGCCGGACGGCTACACCAACCCGCCACACTATCACGCTCATCCCGAATACATCACGGTGATGCAAGGAACGCTGCTGTTCGGTACGGGGGACACCATCGATAAGTCCAAGGCAAAGACGATTCCGGCTGGCTCTTTCATCATGGTTCCTACGGGCGTACACCATTGGTCGATGGCCAAAGGCGACACGATCGAACAAGTCGGCGGTGAAGGTCCGCTTACGAACATCCCGATTAAGCACTGAGACGCGACCTCGCGTACGGCGGCCGGGCTACCATTCAGAAAACGGGATCGAGAGGTTGAGATTCAGCGGCCGTGATCAGAGATATTGCATTCATCGCCTACGCCGTCCGTAACGTTCCCGAGGCCGTGCGCTTCTACCGGGATATCGTTGGTCTGCAAGGGGCGGAATCGTTAAACGAGGATTTTGCAGAGTTCCCCGTGGGGTGCACAACATTCGCTTTGGATGGCGCCGCGCCGGGCTACGAGCCCGGAACGTGTAGTGGAGTCAACTTCGAGGTTGACGATGTTTCATCGGCGCAAGCGCGCTTAACGAAAAACGGCGCAGTAGTCAGTGAAGTTCACGACTTTCCTACCTGTTTCATATGCTTTGCTCGCGACCCGGACGGCAACCGCTTCGCGCTCCATCAACTAAAAGAACGGGCATAATCTTACTGCCGGCGAAACACGGGCGGCAGCGATGACGAAAGATCGCCTTGTAGCGTTCAGCGATGGGGTTATCGCCGTGATCATTACGATCATGGTGCTGGAAATGAAGATTCCGCGCGGGGCAGATGCGGCGGCGATCAAGGCGACGCTGCCGACCTTTTTAGTCTACGTTTTGAGCTACGTCAACGTCGGAATCTACTGGAACAATCACCACCATTTGCTGTATGCCGCCGAGCGGATCGATGGGCGAGTGATGTGGAGTAACCTCCACTTACTCTTTTGGCTTTCGCTCGTACCGTTTACGACGGGTTGGATGGGCGAGAATCATTTTGCTGCATTACCAACCGCAGTATATGGCGTAGTACTGATTCTGGCCGCTATCGCGTATACGGTCCTGCAGGCTGCGCTCATCTCGGTGAACGGCAAGGATTCGGCGCTTGCGCGGGCAGTGGGCAGCGATCTGAAAGGGCGCATTTCCGTAGCGTTCTACGCGCTGGGAATCGGCCTAGCGTTCCTCAATCAGTGGATATCCGATGCTCTTTACGTTGCCGTCGCGGTCATATGGCTGCTTCCCGATCGACGCATCGAAAAGACGATAACCGGCGAACGGTAGTTGGATGATGATACGATGGGGCTTCATCGCGCTGTTAGCTCTTGCGGCCACCGGTAAAGCGCTCGCGCAAGAAGACGCTGCGCTTACCTCACAGCTTCGGAACCTCGCCGCAAATTACCAAGGCCGAGTCGCTCTCTACGCGATCGATCTGCGAAGCGGTAAAACGGCGGCAATCGATGCCGATACGGCGGTTCCTACTGCTTCGGTCATCAAGCTGACCGTGCTTTTCGAGGCGCTCAAGCAAATCCAAAGCGGCCAAGTTCACTTCACCGACGTGCTGACGATGCGCAAAAGCGATCAAGTCGAGGGTTCCGGGGTACTCTCACTTTTTGACACGCCGCTCCGGCTCACGCTGAAAGACGCGCTCACCATGATGGTGGTCGTGAGCGACAACACGGCAACGAACCTTACCATCGACCATCTCGGTCTGGCAGACATCGACCGGCGGATCGTGTGGATGGGACTGCGCGATACGTGGCTGTACAAAAAGGTTTTTTTGCCCCCTACCGGTGCGGTTCCGCCGGACCAGCCTCGCTTTGGCCTGGGCAAAACGACCGCGCGGGAAATGGCCGAGGTGATGCAACGGTTCGCGGAATGCAATCTGGACGCTCCCGGGCCACCCCAAAGCCCCACGGCAAACGACCGCGCTTTGTGCGCCGTCGCATTGAACATGCTCAGAAACCAATCCGATCGCGACGCCATACCGCGGTACCTCGGCAACTTGAGCGTCGCCAATAAAACCGGAGCGCTCGATACGGTGCGCAACGACGTCGGCATCGTCTATGCCCGCAACGGCCCTATCGTCATTTCGGAGTTTACCTACGACAATGCGGACCAAAGCTGGACGCCGGACAACCTCGGTCAAGTGTTGATGGCGAAGATCGCAAAAGAAATCGTCGACCGCTGGCGGTAGGAGGTTCACACGGCCTGACAAAACCGGACGCCATGGAAGCAGAAGCGCCGGAAAACGCACGGGTGAGTATGGATGAAGTGGCGGCGCTGGCGAAGCGCCGCGGTTTCATCTTTCAATCGAGTGAAATTTACGGCGGCATCGGCGGCTTCTATGATTACGGACCCCTAGGCGCAATTTTGAAGCGAAACGTCAAGGACGCATGGTGGCGGGATACGGTCGAACTGCGCGACGACGTCGTAGGTTTCGATTCATCGATCATCATGCATCCGCTGACGTGGAAAGCTTCGGGCCACCTCGACCAGTTCCACGACCGGATGGTCGATTGCAAGATCTGCAAACATCGCTTTCGCGCCGATCACCTCAAAGCAATGGATCGTTGTCCCGATTGCGGCAGTAAAGATTCCCTAACGGATCCGCGCGAGTTCAACTTGATGCTGCGAACATTCGTCGGCCCGATGGAAGATACGGCGTCGGCCGCGTACTTGCGTCCTGAAACCGCTCAGGGCATCTTCGTCAACTTTAAAAATATCTGTCAAACCGCACGTAAGCGGCCGCCGTTCGGCATCGCCCAAATCGGCAAATCGTTTCGGAACGAAATTACGCCGGGCAACCTGACATTTCGCGTGCGGGAATTCGAGCAAGCCGAGCTCGAGTACTTCGTTCCTGCCGACGGGAACGACTTAGAGTGGTTCAATGGGTGGGTTGAACGGCGCAAGGAATGGTATTCCACGTACGGCGTCAAGCCCGAGAAGCTGCGCTTCTACGAACTGCCGCCCGAAGAGCGGCCGCACTATGCCAAGGCCGGCATCGATGTTGAATATCTCTTTCCTTGGGGATGGGGAGAACTGGAATCGATCGCGCATCGCGGCACCTACGACCTTGACGCGCACATGCAGCTTTCGGGAAAGGACCTTCAGTACTTCGACGAAAGCAGCCAGAAAAAATACACGCCTCTGCTCATTGAAAGCTCCGCGGGAATGGATCGCACGACGCTGACGTTTCTCGTGGACGCCTACGACAACGAGAGCAGCGTCGATCCGAACGGCAAGCAGACCCAGCGGGTCGTTCTGCATTTCCATCCGAAGATCGCGCCGGTCCAGGCCGCGGTGTTTTCGCTGGCTCGCAACAAACCCGACCTGGTAAGTAAAGCGCAAAAAATCGAGAGTGGGCTGCGCCCTCACTTCCGCACGCAGTATGACGAAGGGAACATCGGACAACTGTACCGCCGTCAAGATGAAATCGGGACCCCCTTCTGCATCACGGTCGATTACGAGACGCTGACGGACCAAGCCGTGACGGTTCGCGAGCGCGACTCGATGCGCCAGGATCGCATAGCCGTCGACGCGCTGCGCGCATACCTTCGCGATCGTGTGGAAAGCCCTACCGCATAGGCAGCATCGACCAGTTCCGAGCCGCCGATCGTCGAACTTGGGTAAGAACGAGCATCGCTGTACCTTTTCGGATGGGAGGACTATGTCGGAGACGCTAGAGGCCCACACGCCTTCAGCCTCAGTAGAACGGCCTATTTGGTTTTTCGACGAGGGGAACGGGCAGATGAAGGAGCTTCTCGGCGGTAAGGGCGCCGGACTGGCGGAGATGACGCGTGCGGGTCTTCCGGTGCCGGCAGGCTTCACGATCACTACGAAAGTGTGCCTTGACTATTACGCCGGCGGCCGGCGCAATCCGGACGGCCTTGCGAGCGCAGTCGATGCAGCAATGCGCGAGCTGGAACGGCGCACCGGCAAGCGTTTCGGCGATCCTGCGGATCCGCTGCTGGTCTCAGTGCGCAGCGGCGCGCGCGTCTCCATGCCGGGAATGATGGACACCATTCTCAACTTGGGTTTGAACGATGAAACGGTGGCGGGCCTTGCACGGTTGACCGGCAACGAGCGTTTCGCCTGGGATGCATACCGGCGCTTCATCTGTATGTTCGCCTGCGTCGTGATGGGGCTCGAAAAAGAGCGATTCGAACGGGAAATCGATCGCGCAAAGCAACGCGTCGGAGTAAAAAGCGATCCGGAACTGGACGTGCAGAGTTGGCGCGAGATCGTTGCTGCGTTCAAAGAGATCGTGCGATCGGGCAGCGGCCGCGAATTTCCGCAAAACGTTCGCGAGCAACTCGACTTGGCGATACGCGCGGTGTTCGACTCCTGGAATTCCAAACGCGCCGTCGATTATCGCCGTTACAACAAAATTTCCGATGATTGGGGGACGGCGGTCAGCGTCGTTTCAATGGTTTTCGGAAATATGGGCGACGACTCCGGAACGGGCGTAGCGTTTACGCGCGACCCAAATACCGGCGAAAAGGCGTTGTACGGCGAATATCTTTCCAACGCTCAAGGCGAAGACGTTGTCGCCGGAACGCGTACGCCCCAGAAAATTGCGGATCTCGCGCGAACGCAACCCAGCGTCTACCGGCAGTTCGTCGAAATTGCCGACAAACTTGAGCGCCATTATCGCGAGATGCAGGACCTGGAATTTACCGTCGAGCGCGGAAAACTCTACATGCTGCAAACGCGCACCGGGAAGCGAAGCGCGCAAGCAGCGGTCAAGATTGCGCTTGACATGGTTGCTGAAGGGTTGATGACCAAGCGCCGCGCCATCCAACGCGTAAACGCGGCGTCCCTGGATCAGCTTTTTCATTCGCGTATCGATCCGCGCGAGCACTACGATACGGCGGCACAGGGCTTGAACGCCTCTCCCGGTGCGGCATCGGGGCAAGCGGTGTTCGACGCAGATACCGCGCAGCAATGGGGCAAAGCGGGGAAAGCCGTGATCCTGGTAAGGGTCGAAACGACGCCGGACGACGTGCACGGCATGATCGCCGCACAAGGCGTGCTCACCGCAAAGGGGGGGGCCACCTCGCACGCCGCCGTCGTTGCTCGCGGCATGGGGAAACCGTGCGTGTCCGGTTGCGAAGTGTTGCAGATCGATCGCCGCTTGCGTACCGCGCAAATCGGCAATCGCGTTGTGAACGAAGGCGACTGGATTACGATCGACGGCACAACGGGCGCCGTTATCTTGGATAAGCTGACGTTGATCGATCCGCCGTCGGAACTGCCTCCTTGGCTTGCAACGTTTTTGAACTGGGCAGACGAGGTGCGGCGCTTGCAAGTTTGGGCCAACGCGGATACCCCGCAAGATGCGCGCAAAGCGCGCGAACTGGGTGCATGCGGCATCGGGTTGTGCCGGACCGAGCATATGTTCATGCAGCAAGAGCGTTTGCCGATTGTCCAGCAGATGATCTTGGCCGACACGCCTGAGGCACGCGCGCAGGCGCTTGAAAAACTGCTCCCATTCCAGCGCGAAGATTTCCGTGGCATTCTTGAAGCGATGCAAGGCCTTCCGGTAACGATTCGACTGCTGGACCCGCCGCTGCATGAATTTCTTCCGTCCGCGGAATCGCTGCTGGTCGAAACCACGGAATTACGACTGCGCGAAGGCGAGCAATCCGCGGCGTACCAAAACAAGATGCGAGTGCTGCGCCGCGTTGAACAGCTTCACGAGCAAAACCCGATGCTCGGTCTGCGCGTGTGCCGGTTGGGCATCGTCTATCCTGAAATTTACGCGATGCAGGCTCGCGCAATATTCGAGGCGGCTTGCGAATTGACCAAGCGCGGCGTCCACGTGCGCCCGGAGGTGATGATTCCGGGTGTGGGAACGAGCGAAGAGATGCGCTTCACCGCGCAAGCCGCTCGGGAAGTTGCCGATGCGGTGATCCGCGAGGCGGGCGTGCGCCTGGAGTATCACATCGGAACGATGATCGAGTTGCCGCGGGCATGCATCGTCGCCGACGAGCTGGCGCAAGCCGGTGCGCAATTCTTCTCCTTCGGCACAAACGATCTCACGCAAACGACGTATGGTTATAGTCGCGATGACGCGGAAGCCTCGTTCATTCCGCGGTACATCGAGTTGAAGATTTTGCCCGACGATCCGTTTCAAGTGCTGGACCGGCGCGGTGTCGGCGAGCTGATGCGCCAGGCGGTCCGGCGAGGTCGCGACGTTAAACCAGATTTGAAGATTGGAATTTGTGGAGAGCATGGCGGCGAGCCTTCGAGCATAGCATTTTGTCACGGGCTCGGTTTGGACTACGTTTCCTGTTCGCCGTACCGCGTGCCTATTGCTCGGCTTGCCGCAGCGCAAGCTGCCCTCTTAAGCGCCGATTAGAACCCCGACAGCGACGTAACAAAGCGGCCGACCCGCCGCGTTTTGCTTGCATAACGCTTTCATCCGGCCAGCTTATAAGGGAGCTTCTCAATGGTACAGAACTGGAAGGGTCTGCTCGGAGCCATCCTGCTCGCGCTAACGATGTTCGCATCCGGCGCCGCATTCACCGCGACCGCCCACGCACAGACAATGGCACCGACTCGCGGCGAGTTGCGAAGTGCAGCAAATATTGTTTGGGTACGCCGCCGCCTCGAAGGGTTAATCGACCAGCTGCAGCGCGACCAGCGCGATTACGGCGGGCATCGGATCGCCGCGATCGGCGCGATGCAGCAAGCCCGGGTTCAGCTCGATCAGGCCATCGATTACGATCGCGCGCATCCTGGCCGCTAGTCTCGTTGCGGCCGCCTAGGCCGCGGTTGCGCAAAACGAAGCGCCGGGATTTTTCCGGCGCTTCGTGTATTTGCAGGCGATGGCGCTGCCGGACTTTCGCCTCGAATCCTATTTCGGCGTTTGGGAATTCAAAGCAAGGTATCACCTTACGGCATCGGACGCCCAGACGTTGCCGCTTTCGGAACTGTTGGAGATGGCCGACGATGCCGATCGCGCGCGGTGGGAGGAGCTCCGGTTAAGTTACATTCCCACGGAAGGAACAACCGAACTGCGCCAAGCCGTAGCGCGCACATACGAAATCATCGATGAACATGAGGTTGTGTGCTTTGCGGGCGCTGAAGAAGGACTCTACTGCGCGATGCACGCGATCTTACAGAGCGGCGATCATGCGCTCGTGGTCGTCCCCAACTATCAATCGATGGAAAGCGTTCCGCTTTCGATCTGCGAGGTCACCGGTGTTGCGCTTCGGCCGGAAAACGGCTGGCAATTGGATCTCTCCGAGGTGAGCGCCGCATTGCGGCCAAACACCAAAATGGTCGCGATCAACTTCCCGCATAATCCGACCGGCAGCATTGCAACGAATGAAACGTATATGCAGTCTGCTGGAATTTTGCCGGGAGCGCGCCCTCTATCTTTTCAGTGACGAAGTGTATCGCGGCATAGAGCGTGATTCGCGCAAGCGTTTGCCTCAGGCTGCCGATCGGTACGATCGTGCTCTATCGCTGAACGTCCTCTCAAAGGCATACGGCCTTCCCGGCATACGGGTGGGATGGATCGCTTGCCGCGAACGTTCGTTGCTCGCGCGAATGCTCGGCCTCAAGCACTATTTGTCGATCTGCAATGCCGGACCGAGTGAAATCCTGGCAACGATCGCGGTGAAAGCGCGCGATCGCATTCTCGCGCGCAATCGGCTCATCGCCGAAGCAAATCTGCATAAGGTCCGCGCATTCTTCGATCGGTATTCCAAGTGGTTTGAGTGGTATGAGCCGGACGGAGGATGCACCGCTTTTCCTCGGTATTTGGGCGAGGACGGCGTGGAGGCGTTTTGCCGCCGGCTGCTCGAAGAATCCGGCGTTTTGCTCTTGCCGGCGTCAATCTACCGCAGCGAACTGCTGCCCACGCCCGCCGATCGCTTTCGGATCGGTTACGGCAGGAGCGGAATCGATGCGGCGCTCTCGGCGTTCGCGCAATTCATGAATGCGTCCGCGAAAGGCAAATAGCAATACTTGGAAGCATGCCCCGTCGTCGTCGCAGCCAAAGTGTGATACGATTTGGCTGCAAAGTTCGAAAGAGGCGCGTCATGAACATCCGGCACTCCTTTGTACTTTCTATGATTGCACTCGGTTTGGCCGGGTGCGGCTCATCCGGCGCCGGCGGTTTGACGAAAGCGCTTGGAGGCGGCGCGGCAGTTTTACCGCCGAACGGCGCATCTCAAGGTGTTTCTCCACAACGCCCGGTCAGCATTCGTTTCACGCCGTATGCGTATAAGCCCGGCAACCTTGTTGCGCTGACAGTCGGCTACAACGGACTGCCTTATGCGGCCGACTCGAGCGCCGACCTGGTCGAGCTGTCCGGGTGCGCGTTTCAGACGATCGGCTACGCAGTCCCGCCTGGTGCTACCCCTGCCGGGAGTTACGCGACGATAGCAGCGGTACCTAATGGAGCGCTGTTTACCTCGACCGGCCTTTTTCTGGATTATCAAGTCGGTCACTGGTCACCGTTTGCGGTCCGGTATGCGAGCGCCGCACCGGCCGGTCAATTGATCGACCTTCAGGGCTTCAACTCGTTTGACGTTTACTTAACCGGCACTCCGAAGAACGTTTTGTTCGCATCGCTGCCCGACACCAGTTCGATCGATGCAGTAAGCAACGGTGGAACCGTAACACGCCGTTCGCTGAGTCTTGGCGTCGTTCCGGGGCCGGTTGCATCCGATGCTGCAGGCAATGCCTGGCTGCTGGCGGCGCTCAACGGCAGCAGTTCCGAATTGCTGGAGTTCTCTGCGTCGCTGCAGATTCTTACGACCAAAGCGCTTCCGCTCATCAACCCTGCCTCGTCCGTGTGGGGCCCGGACGGCGCGCTCTGGTACGTCGATACGACCGCCAACGTCGTCGGTCGAATCACGCCCTCCGGCGTGCTTTCGCGGTTTGCTATACCGACGCCCGGAAGCGGCGCAGCCAGCATTACCGTCGGTCCCGATAGCAACGTTTGGATCAGCGAACCCAACGTTTCGCAGATCGCGCGTGTCAGCGAACAAGGTTTCTTTACCGAGTTCCCAACGTCCGGATTTGTCCCGGGCCCAATCGCCGGTCCACCCGTCGGCGCCTCCGGCGCGGCTCTGACGCAATTTTGGTTCTTGTCAAACGGCAATCAGCTCGTGCAAGTGCAACTCTAGCCGATTTTGTCGCTGCGGTGCGGGTGCGCAATCCGATCGCAGAGCTCCCCGCGCTTGCGCGACGTCCGCGGCGCTTCGTTCGACGAATAACTTGCGCCAGTACGCTTTCCCGGAAATCTTCGCGATCAAATCCGAGGCCTCACGCGCATCGACGATCGCCCCGGAGCTGCCCAGAACCCAAACCGTGCGGCTGTCCGCGTCGATCTGCAGCGGCAGGCGGTGCGAGAGTCTGACTTTGCTCGTCACTCCACACTGCACCGGTCCCGTATCGCTCGTGAAGTGCTCGCTCACACTGCTCGTATGCGCTGAGATCGCGTTCGGCGTTGAATTCCGCGACCACGGCGTACAGGCGAATCCGTTCGCGTAACGCTCGGCCGGCGTGCGACGTCGAGTCGCGCAGTTCGTCCAGCACGCGAAAATCGTCCCAACGTAGAAATTCATCGATAGGATCCAGCTTGTGCGGCTGCGGCCACAACTCACGCAGCGCCAGTTGCAAAATGCGTTCGAACATCCGGGTGGTGTGGTGAAAATATACCGAAGCGAACATCATGTAGCGCGCGAGTACGAACGACTCCAGCGCGACCACCCCGCGGCGATCGATTCCCAAAGCTATGCGGCCGTTCAGATCGAGAATGCGTAGCGAGTCGATGAGCTGGTCGGCGTCGTAGCGTCCGCCGGACACCCCGGTAAAGTATGAATCGCGCAGCAGGTAATCCATGCGATCGGCATCCAGGTTGGGGCCGCTGACGATTTCCGTGAGCACCGGGTGCACGTCCGCGCGGGAACCGACGATGAGATCGCGGACTTGGCGCACGTCGACGTCGAGTTGCGAAATGCGCTCGCGGATCTGCGGCAGTCCAAGGATTGCGTCCATGCGATCTTCATGCCGCATCCCCAGGACCGCTTCGCAGGCATGGCTGAACGGTCCGTGCCCGACGTCGTGCAGAATGAGCGCCGCCCGAACGAGCCGGCGCTGGCGAGCGATGTCGTCGTCACCGGCGAAGAATGCTCGGCCGTGCCTGGCCACCGCGTCGAATGCACGGGTACCCATCGCCAGGGCTCCGAGCGCGTGACCGAAACGGGAGTGCTCTGCTGAAGGAAACGCGAAATACGCAAGGCCGAGCTGACGCAACCGGCGCATCCGCTGCATGGGCGCGCAATCCAATAGCCGCGTCTCCGCTTCCGTGAGTTCGATGAAGCGGTGTACGGGATCGTAGATCCGTTTCATTTTCGCGGATTCTGTTCCCGCAGTGTCGAAGACCCTCCCGTCAATCATGCGGTTCGACCAAGACGTTCTTCGAGAAATTCATGCGCGCATCGACATCGCGACGCTCATCGGATCGTCGGTCGCGTTGCGCAAACGCGGAAACGACTTGGTCGGCTTGTGCCCCTTCCACCACGAGAAAACGCCGTCGTTTCACGTGCACCCGGAGCCGGACAAAGCCTATTTCAAATGCTTTGGCTGCGGCGCGGGCGGCGACGTGATTGCCTTCGTTTCCCGGCTCGAAAATTTAGCGTTTCCCGATGCCGTTCGCGTGCTCGCGCAGCGCGCAGGAATCGAACTGCAAGCCGAAACGCCGCAGAGCGCGCGCGCTCGCAGCGAGAAAGAAGCATCTTACGAGGCTAACCGTATCGCCGTTTCTTTTTTTGAAGCCTCGTTGCGCGAACCGCGCGCGGGAACGGCGCGCGACTATTGCGCGCGCCGCGGACTATCGCAAGCGACGATCGAGAGTTTCCATCTAGGCTACGCGCCGGACGACTGGAACGCGCTGACGGCGGAGCTGCGCCGCCACGGCGTCGATTTGGAAATTGCCGCCAAGGCCGGGCTGGTAAAGCAAAGCGAGCGTGAAGGAAATTTTTACGATTTTTATCGCGCGCGGCTGATGGTTCCCACGTACTCCACGACCGGCGAGGTGATCGCTTTCGGCGGCCGTGCACTTGGTGAGGCGGAGCCGAAATATTTGAATACCGCCACGACGCCCGTCTATACCAAGGGTCGTCATCTGTTTGCGCTCAACGTCGCGCGGCGGGCCGCAGCCACGGACCGTACAATCATCGTCGTCGAGGGATATCTCGACTGCATCGCGCTGCATCAAGCGGGATTTGAGAACGCCGTCGCTTCGCTGGGGACGGCGTTTACCGAAGAGCAAGCGCGAGAACTTCGCAAGTATGCCGACGGCATCTTCCTGTGTTATGACGCTGACGACGCCGGCGATGCTGCCGCCGGCAAGGCCATCGAAGTAGCGATCAAGATCATGGAGCATGCAGGCTCGAGCGTGCGCATTGTAACGCTGCCGCCGAAATGCGATCCCGATAGCTTTGTGCGGGCGCAGGGAGCCGACGCGTTCCGCGCGCTGCTCCAGGCGGCAAAGCCGGCGATTGAATATCGATTGGAGCGTGAAGTGGATCGCCTGCAGCGCGGTTTCGATTCGCCCGGTGAGATCGCCAAACAAGCGGAATCGCTCATTCGCCGCATGACCGTCCAGTCCGAATGGGATCGGTGGCGCGTGTGGATCGCCAAACGCGTCGGTTTGGACGCGAACGATCTGCGCAACAGCCGGTTCTTGGGAAATGCCGCGAACTTCGCGCCGCGCAGCGAGTATGCGCCGCGGCAAAGCCGCCACGTGCCCGCTTCGGCGCAGCCCTCGTCCTTCGAACGCGAGGTCCTCGTGATAGCGTTGGAAGATCCGGCATTATTAAGCGAATTCGCGAAGCGCATTCCGCCCACGCGGTTCCGCAGCCTCACGTACGCAAGGATTTACGAGCGTATGATCGAGCATGCCGGCCGTTTACGGGATGCCGCCGACGTTTTTGCGCTTTTCGCCGGCGAGGAGGAAAGCACCGGCGTTCTGGCTTCCTTAGGCCAGCGCGACCGCAGCTCGACGGTTCGGTACGCAGAATCGAACGAGCGGCGAGTGCACCTTGAAAGAATTGCGGCGCGGCTGCAACTCGACGACGAGCGGCGGCGTTATCAGGAGTTGTCCCACCGGATTGACGAACTCGTTACGGCCGGAGCCGGGGTATCCCCGAATCTGCGCGACGAATACGATGCGCTGGTCGCTAAGTTGAAGAAGTAAGCGCCCCGGCGCTACGCGCCATGGAATTACCGGCAGCGCCCCGAAATGGGCGCGCAGCCTTTGAATCTGTTGCGAGCATCCCATCGGAAAGGAGGTGAGCCAAACAAGCATGCCACGTAAAAAACCCGCTAATGGAACCACCGCAACTGTTGAGGCCCCTCCGGCATCCGTCGAGGAGCTGAAAAAACGCATCGTCGAGCGCGCGAAAAAACGCGGGTCCATCACGCTCGAAGAGATGAATCTGGAAGTCGGCCGTCTTGCCGAAACGCGAGAAGATCTCAACGAAGCCGAGATATTCGACGATCTCATGACGGAGCTCGAATGCCGCAAATCTTGAGGTTGTCGAGGAAACGGATGAGGAAAAGCCTGAGGCCGAGGAAGAACCGGCCGAGACCATTTCCGCCGGCCTGGCGTTGGACGATCCGGTCCGCATGTATCTCAAGGAGATCGGCCGCGTTCCGTTGCTCTCGATGGAAGACGAAAAGAATCTGGCGATGAAGATTGAGGCGGGCGAGCAGGAACTGGCCAAAAACGGCTCCGCCAATAATCTTACGGTGGCGCACGGCGACGAAGCCAAACGGCAACTGACCGAGGCGAATTTGCGGCTCGTCGTTTCGATCGCCAAAAAGTACGTGGGGCGCGGCATGCTCTTCCTCGATTTGATTCAGGAAGGCAATCTCGGTTTGATTCGAGCCGTCGAAAAATTCGACTATCGTAAAGGCTACAAGTTCTCCACTTACGCAACGTGGTGGATCCGCCAGGCGATTACCCGCGCGCTCGCCGATCAAGCCCGCACCATTCGCATTCCGGTCCACATGGTCGAAACGATCAACCGGCTGATCAAGATATCGCGCCAGCTGCTGCAGGAGCTCGGCCGCGACCCTTCCGTCGAAGAGATCGCCGCAGAAATGGGCTTGACGCCGGAAAAAGTTCGCGAAGTGATCAAGATCAGTCAGGAACCGATCTCGCTGGAAACGCCCATCGGCGAAGAAGAAGATTCGCACTTGGGAGATTTCATCGAAGACCAGGAAGCGGTCGCTCCTGCAGAAGCGGCTTCCGTCATGCTTCTCAAAGAGAAGATGCAGGACGTGCTGCAAAATCTTACCGAGCGCGAACGCAAAGTGCTTGTTCTGCGGTTCGGTTTGGAGGACGGCCACCAGCGCACGCTCGAGGAAGTGGGACAAGAGTTCGGCGTAACGCGCGAACGCATCAGGCAAATCGAGGCCAAGGCTCTGCGCAAGCTACGCCATCCTTCACGCGGTAAAGCGCTCAAGGATTACTGGAGCAACGAGTGAGCCGGAGCGCGCCTTGCGCGTTGCTCGCCGCACTTTTGCTCGGGGCTGGTCCGCCGGCCCCCTCGCCGGCTCCTTCGCCGGCCTCGCAACTGCGCACTATTGCGACGGTCCGCGCGACGCCGTTTTGCAACGCCATCGCGCAACACTTCAATGCTGCCGTAGTGCCGATGCTCGCTAACGATCGCGACTTCGACCTGGTCGACGGGCAGCTGGTCGATCTCAACGACGTGTTTCATCACGCCGACTACCAGACGCGGTATGCCGGGCTGCGCGTTGCGTTGATGAAAAAGGTCAATCGCATTCGCACATCGCTGCCTGAGATTCAGGAGCAAATTAACTCGCTGCGCGAGGGGCGAACGTTGACGAAGGACCCTGCGCAGGCTAAACAGCTCACGCAGGTGGCCGAAAAACTGCAACTCGCTTACAACAAGCAATTTCAGTTGGCAACCGATTTAGGCGGGGTGGTTCAAACGATGATGAGCTTATCAGCCGCCGGCAGATCTGGACGTTTTTCAGGAAGAACTTGCCGAACAGTCGGTGCCCAAAGATATGCGGGACGTGAAGAGCTATTTGCGCTTCGATGGGCAGCGCGACGTCATCGACCAATCCGAGAACGCGGCTGCGGACGGCGCGATCGACCTAGCTGCAAACCACTGCTCGGCGCAGCGATAAGGAACAGCGGTTTGAAGGTTGCGCTTCTTTTCACGGTAATGCTGCTCTTCGCGTCGCCGGCGGCGAACGCCCGGAATGCTGCGTCGGGGGCCCAACCATCCGCCCAGCGCTTGGGGATGTTCTTGGGCTCGTGGACCTCGAGCGGCACAATCATTCTTGGCCCCGGCCAAAAGCCCGCGCATGTCCGCGGTACCACGCGGTGCGCGTGGTCTGCAGCCGACCACGCCTTTTTGGTGTGCGACGGCACCGCCACGATCGGCGGCAGGCCCGGACTAGCGCGCCAGGTCTCGGTCTATACGTTCGATCCTGCGACGAATCGGTACGGTTTCGTGAACGTGACGCCGAGCCGCGTCGGCAGCCCCAACTTAGCACTCAGCGGAAACACGTGGACGTACTCGGACAAATTCAACGATGGTGGCCGAACGACGTACTTTCGCACGCTCAACACCTTCGATTCAGCCGACCGGTATCGCTACCTTATCCAGTCGAGCGCCGACGGCTTGCATTGGTCGCAGACCGGTTCCGGCGTAGCAGTCCGCAGACCGTAACCGTTCGGAGCCGCTATTCCTCGGATTTGGCGGCGTTTGCCGAGGGGTGTACCAGCGGATTTTTTTCCGCGAACGCACCGAGTGGATTGGGGGTGACCCAAAGTTCCATGTCCCACTGCGCGGGGAAGGTAAAGACGGTCTTCACCATCGCGGCGTCGTTGACTTTTTTGAGTTTGACGAGCGCAGCCGCGGTGGGATCGCTCAGGCTGCCTCCGGCTGCCACGAACGCTTTCGCGCTGACGGCGTGCCCGTACGCCGAATCGCCCGTGCCATTGAGCACATAGTGCACGTGCGGGCGCCCGAATTTCATCCAGCGCGCCGGGTTGAGGCCCCACAGTTTGGGCGGCGCGCTGCCGTTCTCGGCGGTCAGCGGCACCGAATAGTCTGCGCCCAGCAACCGCCCTTTAACGTCGTACCAAAGTCTGGCTGGGCTGAGGATGCGAAGGATCCACGGCGCTGTCCCAGCGCAAGTTGGCGTAGCTGATGGCGCCGGTATCGTCCTCATTGTTGTACCGGAAGTATCCGCCCTTCTCGGCGTCGGCAGGCGTTGGAAAACGCGAATTCAGATCGCTGGTAACCTGCTGCACGAACGCGGTCTCCGACGGCAACGGCTTGTCGGGAACTTTCGGCTTTGTCATGGCGGCCGGCGCCGCGTTCACCGCAAGCACCACGAAAGCCAGCAGCGCCGGCGCAAAAAACGCACGTTTCATGACATCTCTCCCGAAGTTACGGCTGTTTGGTTGCTGTTGTATCGGGCGACGGCTTCGCCGTCGGTGCATGGAATCCCGGAGGCGTTGAAAACGGCGCGGGAACAAAGTCGGGATGCGGCGTGTCCAAGCTGGACGTGAACGGAGCCGGCGTCGTTACGGCGAGCGTGCCGTTCGCGACGCGTACCGTCGCAGCGGTGTGCGCGCGAATTACCGTTCCGGGCCGAAGCGTTACGTCAGCACCCTTGCGCAGCACGTGGTAGATGGAGTGCCCCGGAATGAAAATGTCGCCGACCGTATCGGTGATCCCGCGAGTCGATTGCTGCCCTGCAGTCATGTGCGGGTCGACGTGGGCACTGGGCGTGGTCAGCGGAAGCGTCCGGCCCGACGCCAGCGGCAACGCGTCGAAATACATCTCGACGTATCCGTCGACGTTCCCGATTTGCGCTGCAGAGGATTGCGTGATGACGATGTTGACCGGCGCACCGGCAGCCGCAACGGTCACGCCCCGAAGCACGATGGGATCGCGCAGGTGTGCGCGCACTACGGTTCCTGCCGGCGCACGGGAGTTAATCGTGCCGTCCAAGACGAAAAATAAGCTGGAGCTGAACGGGAGAACGCTGGAGTTCGGCGTTCCCGTCGGCGTCGACGTTGGCTCCGTCCGCGGCGGCGGGGGTGGAGTCGGAATGACGATTGCAACGGCCCGCGTCGGACGGCCGGCGAACGTAGCGGCGGCACAAACCGCCGCTACCACAAGCATCCCTATGCGGGCGGGATTAACTGGCTTTCTTTTCGGGCGCTGCGATTTGCGCGGCGGCGGCTGCGCGCTTGCCCTCTTCGATGAGCTGCTTGACTTTCTGACCACCTTTTTGTCCGATCTGCTCGTAAAAATTAGGGCCGTAACGGTCGCGGGTTGCTTCCCCGCCTTTTTTCCCGCCCTTCTTCCCGATTTGCTCGTAGAAAGCGTGACCGTGCGCATTTTTGGTGGCCTGCCCGCCTTTGCGTCCGATCTGCTCGTAAAATTCCGGCCCGTACTTTTTCTTGACGGTCTCGCCGCCTTTTTGCCCGGCCTCCCGGACCGTCATGCCGCCCCCCTTTTTGGACGCGGAGCCGTTGGATGTATTCATTTGGACTTCTCTCTAACCTCGGTTTCTTTGGGCCGCCCCGGAAGGACGGCAATCTCATGCTCCATATACTAGAACGCAAGTTCGGTACAGAAAGTTGGTATAGATTTGCTTAAGACGGCGGTTCGCTTGCTGACGTTTCTCGCATTCGCTGCGGCCGCGACCGCATCGGCAGCGCCCGCCCCCTCGCAGTACCGGGAAATCGTGCGCCTGGAATCCTTGCGTACCTTAGGTAACGGCCGGCTTGCGTATTTCTTAAGCTCGAAGGACCGCCTGCTCGCATTGCGGGCAGAGCTGGCCATAGGCCGGACGAAGCCTGCCTGAAGGCATTCCTTTGCTTGCCGGCCGGGCGACGGATCGCGACCGCTCCATACGCGCCATGGCGATTTACGGTTTGGGCTTGATCGGAACGCGGCGCGCCGCCGATCCGGTCCTCTCCGCACTCAACGATACGGCTTCCGTCGTGCGCGTTTCAGCATTGGATGCGACAAATCGGTTGGAATCCGCGCACCAGCTGAACGCAGTGTCGCAGGTTCATGCGCAGCTGCGCGTCGCGGCGTTGCTCGCGCACGCCGACGAAAGCGTGCGCGCCCGCGCGGCGACGACGCTGCAAAGCTTCGCGCTGCAAGCCCGCGCCCCCGATGCGATCGCCGCTTTGCTGACCGCATACCGCTCCGAGCCCTCCCCGTTCGTGCGTTGGCATATCGTATGGGCGCTGTACCGCGGCTATGCGAAAAGCGTTTCCACGCAATTTTTCGAACGCGCTGCGAGGGACCCGAACGAAACGGTGCGCATCGAAGCCGTACGCGGTTTGGGACGCCGAGGCGACAAGAGCGCTGTTGCTCTGCTGCAAAAGTCTGCGTTCGGATCCGTCCTGGCGCGTGCGAGAGCAAGCTCTCGAATCGATTGTCGTTCTTCAGGGCGGTGCCATGACCGCACATCTGACGAAAATTCCGGCCGGCGTACGAACGCCCTCACCGATGCCGGATCCGCTCGCGCACGTACCCGCGCTTGCGCGGCAATCGCATACGGGCAAACCGGCGGCGCCTTCGCCGGAAACGATCGTCACGCAGCCCGCGCTCGATCCCTCGAGCGTTGCGCTGTTCACCGGGCCCGCGGGCGGGCCTCATCCGCGCGTGCGGATCGTCACTACGCAAGGGAATCTCTACGTCGAACTGTATCCCGAGTGGGCTCCACTCACCGTCGAAAACTTCCTCAATCTGAGCAATAGCGGTTACTACGACGGCAACCCTTGGTTTCGCATCGTTCCGGACTTCGTCGTGCAAACGGGCGATCCGCATGGGAACGGCAACGGCGACGCCGGCTACACGTTACCGGCAGAAGAAAATCCGATCGAACAAGACAGTACTACGTGATTTCAATGGGATTGAACTATACGAATGCACCGAACTCGCACGCGATCCGGGATTCAGCCGGCACGCAATTCTACATTACCCTCTCGCCGCAACTGCATCTGGACAGCGACTTTACCGTATTCGGAAAGGTCATCTCCGGTTTCGACGTTTTGGGCCGGTTGGTCGAGTCCGACAAGATCGTGCGCGTGGAGCAGCTTCCCGACAGCACGCGATGATCCGTTTGCGGGTCGCTGCAGTTTGCGCGCTGGCGGTGATTGTCGTAACGGGCTGTTCACAAAACCCTCAGCGGCTGCCGATCGCCGTTTTCAGCTGTCGAATCGAGGAACTCGCCACCGGTTCTGCGATGGTCGCGGGCGTCGAAAACCGCTCCGACCGGCCGATAGCGCGTCTGGAAATGACCAGCTCATTCTATCGAGACTTTCGATACCGGCGCTTGGACGGTTTCGCGCAGCTGGATCGCGAACTCGACCCGGGGCAGCGCCGCGACGTTGTTTTTCATTTTGAAGCGTCGGCAACCGGCGTACCGAGCGGGCCCGCCGCCCGCTGCTTCGTCACGCACATCGGCTATTTGGACGGCACTGCAGCCGATGCGCCGTAACGATCGGTTCAGAACTGCTTTTTCGAATCAAGCAAAATCGTAACCGGCCCGTCATTTACGAGTTCGAAGAGCATGTGCGCGCCGAAGACGCCGCGCTCGACGGTAATTCCCTGCGCGTTCAACGATGCGGCTACGCTTTCGTACAGCGGTCGGGCTTGCTCTTCGCGCGCCGCATTGATGAACGATGGGCGACGACCCTTGCGGGCGTCGCCGTAAAGGGTGAATTGCGAAACCAGCAGCACACGTGCGCTGGTCTCGAGCACGCTACGGTTCATCATGCCGGCTTCGTCGGTGAAAATCCGCAGATGCGCGATTTTTGCGGCGATCTGTTCGGCGTCCGCGACGCCATCGCCGCGGTCCACGCCGAGCAGCACGGCCAGCCCCGCGTCGATGCTGCCGCTGACGCGTCCCTCGACCGTCACGCTCGCCCGCGTGACGCGCTGAACGACGGCTCTCATTTTCCGACGATGGACGTGAGCGCGAAAAGCGCGTTCTCCCGGCGTTCGGCCACGCGGCGATAAAAATATCCGGCCCAATGCGTCCCGAACGGCACGTAGATGCGAAGTCGATATCCTTCCCGCACGAGCTGCTTTTGCACCGCCGGCCGAATGCCGTACAGCATTTGGAATTCGAAGCGGTCGGTGCCGATGCCGTGCGCGCGGGCAAAAGCACGAATAGCTTCGATGAGCCGCAGATCGTGCGTTGCGATACCGGGATAATTGCCTTTGGTAAGCAACGCGCTTGCCGCTTGAAGATACTGCGCGCGAATGTGCGGCATGGCTTTGTACGCGATTGACGGCGGCTCGTTGTAAGCGCCCTTGCAGAGGCGAACGCGCGCGCCGAGTTCGATTGCGCGATCGACGTTTGCCGGCGTTCGTTTGAGATACGCTTGCAGGACGGGGCCGACGTTTGACGATCTTGCGTACGCGCGCTCGAAAACGCGCAGCGTCGCCTCGGTCACCGCCGAACCTTCCATGTCGATGCGCACGAATGGGTCTGCGGGGTTGCGCTCGCGTGCGGCATCGACGACGGCAATGAGATTTTCCAGCGCCAAGTCTTCGGCAAGCAGTAAACCCATTGCGGTCAGCTTCACCGACACGTTGCTGCGAACGCCCGCGCGAGCGATGGCATCGAGCATGCGCAGGTAAGCGTCCCGCGTTTTGACCGCGGCTTCAGGCTCGAGAACGTCTTCGCCCAAAAAGTCGAGGGTGGCGGTCATGCCTTGCGCGTTGATGCGTTGCACGGCCTCGATTGCCGACTCAATGGAATCGCCGGCAACGAACCGGCGGGCCAAAAAGAAAAACTTTTTCGAAAACAGCGAATCCGGCGCAAAAAACCGATCGAGCAATGCCATTGCCAGACGGCTATACGACGCGACGCCGCAGCGCCCATTGTACCGCGACGACGAATATTGCCAGCATCACGAAGCCGTAACTGAGAGCCAGCGACTCGCGCACGCCCTGGGCAGAAAGCGCGACGTACAGCTGCACCGGCAACGAAGTGGGATGATACGCAACGATTGAGGTTGCCCCGTATTCACCGATCGCACGCATCCACGCGAGCATCATCCCCGCCGCGACGTTCGGTGCAGCCAACGGAAGCGCTATTCGCCAAAAAACCGCGATCGGATTCGCTCCCAACGTTCGCGCGGATTCTTCGTAGGCAGGATCGATCGATGCGAACGCTGCGGTGCAAGCGATCGCGACAAACGAACCGGCTACGAAAAACTCCGCCAGCGCAACGCCCGCAAGCGAGTCGACGAAAACGATTCCCCAACCTGACAGCACGGATCCGAGCGGCGTACGCGTGCCGATCGTTTCCAAAAGCATGATCCCTGAGGCGACGGGAGGGAAGGCGAGCGGCAGCGCCAGCGCGCACAAACTTACGCCGCGTATGCCGGCGGGTGCGCGCGCCAGAGCGTACCCGGCCGGAATCCCCAAGACCGAGCTGCCGCAACGGCAATGCCGGAAGCAACGAGCGAAACACGCAGCGCGCTGCGTGCTGCTTCCGCAGAAAACGCGTTCAGCGCCTGCGCGGGCGTGACCGCTGCGAGCATCGCAATCACCGGACCGAGCATGATCGCAATCAGGAGCAGCGCCGCGGCCCAGAACAACGCTCCGCTACGCAGCCGTTTCATCGTGAAAACTTTACCAAAGCATCAACCGGCGTCCGAGGCGACTGCCGGCCCAGGCTGGAAGGCCCATTCGAGATGACGCAGACGAAGTGGCGGGTTTTGATCGCGGACGATGATGTGGCGATTTGCGCCCTCATCGAGACGGTGCTTCGTAAAGGCCCGTACGAGATCGTCACGCGCAACGATGCTGAAAGCGCGTTGGTCGCACTCGATCGAGAAGGCCGCTTCGATATCATCATCTGCGACTTCATGCTTCCCGGAATCTCCGGAATCGACCTTATCGAACGGCTCCGCGCCGACCAGCGCACGAGCGCGGTTCCCATCATCATGATTTCCGGTCACACGAATTACGCGATGGAAGGGCGGGCAAAAAGCGCCGGCGCAAACGTGTTCCTCAATAAGCCGTTCACGCTTTCTCAGTTGCGCGCGGCGGTCAACAGCTTGCTCGCGCAACCCAAGGTCGATCCGTTCGAAAACTCCAGCATGCACTTCCGGTAGAGGGATGCGAGCAGCGCTGCTCGCATTCGGCCATGTTTGCATCTGCTGAAAATCTTCATCGTAGCGTTTTCGCTGGGCTTGGACGTCTTTGCCGTTGGCATCGGCGTGGGCGTTCGGGGGGCCTCGCGGGCCGCGCGGGTGCGGATCGGAATCGCGTTCGCCACGGCGGAAGTCGTCATGAACTTGATCGGCGTCGGACTGGGCGCCGTTGCGGGCCGCGTATTGGGCGACGTCGCGGGCTATATCGGGTTCGCCGCGCTCATTGCCGTGGGCGCCTATATGGTTTTCGAAGCCGTTCGGGAATCCGAATCGGGCAATCTGGATATGTCGACCGGCTGGGGATTGTTCCTCGCTTCGCTGTCAATCAGTTTGGACTCACTGGGAATCGGCTTTTCCATCCTGTACATCGGAGTGCCGTTGTGGCTGGCATTGGGAGTTATTTTCGCGGTTTCCGTGTGCGCCACGTTTGCCGGCCTGACGCTGGGGCGATTCCTGGGGCGCAAAGTCGAGGAGGGAGCTGAGTTGTTTTCCGGGGTCATCCTCATGCTTACCGGCATCGCGTTCGTTTTGGCTAGAGCGTTTCACGTCGGTTGATATCGGGTGACGATGCACACGGATTTACGCGACGTACGTTTGCCGGCCGGCGCGGCGCTTTTTGAACTGGCGGTCGCGCACGGGTATCGCGGCGTATCGATCGTCGGGACCGGAAAAAACGCTGGAAAAACCGTCGTCATGCGGGCAATTGCGGCGGCGGCCGCGGCGCGAGGCAAAGCCGTAGGGCTGACGTTGACGGGTCGCGATGGTGAAATGGTCGACGCTCTGGACGGGGGCGACAAGCCGCGCTTATTTTTGCGCCCGGGTGCGATCATCGCCACCGCACGAAGCGTTTTGCCCGCACATCCCGCCTGCGAGATTCTCGATGTGACGGGCTGGCGCGCCGCGGCAGGCGAGATCGTCTTCGCGCGCGTGCGCCGTGCCGGGTATTTCGAACTGGCCGGTCCGGCCACTGCGGCGGGAACGCGTGCCTGCGTGCACGGACTTGCGCTGTACGGTAGCGATTTTGTCGTGGTCGACGGCGCTATCGATCGCATTGCGGCATTAGCCGGCAGCGAGGGTGCGGTCATCGTCGCGGTCGGCGCTTCGGGAGTAAACTCGATGCAGGAAGCGGTCCACGAGGCGCAGGCGTTGTGCGCTCGCCTTCGCGTTTGCGCGTTCGATCCGCAAATGTCGCGAATCTTTATCGAAGGCGCGCTCACGCCCGCGCGCGCCGCGCAACTGCAAGCGCAAAAGGAATCCCGGCAGATCGTCGTTCGGGATCCGACTCGCGTTGCCGCTTCGGGCAAGACGCTGCTCGGGATGCTGCAGCATCTCGACGTGCGCTGCCGGCGGCCGCTGAATGTTATCGCAGTTACCGTCGCATCGATCGGACGCGAGCACTATTTCGATCCGCGTGCATTTGCCCGGTCCGTCGCCGCCGCGACCGGTTTGCCGACCTACGACGTCTTTGCCGCGAGCATGGTCCGCGCAGCATGAAATTCGGCGAGGTCGCCGACGCGCTTACAATGAGCGCGCTGCAAACCTCGTTTTTGCATCAAGCGCTGCAACCGGCCAGCGAGTTCGGACGGCGCGCATTCGATGCGCTCGCGCCGTTTTGCCCGGGTCAGGAATCGCTCGCCGCATCGCACTCCGCTTACGTTGCGGATTTGGCGGTGCGGTTGCAAAGCGCAGACGTGGACGCAATTCGCGAGGCTTTGGCGGCCGCACCCGATCCGCAAAGCGCAATAGCGCGGATATCGATGGGAGATGCGCTCGATGATTCGCATCTCTTAACGTTGCAGCGTTTCCTCGATGCGGCCAAGATCGTTCAAAGCGTCTTTGCCGAGCGAATGCCGAGCATCGAGGCGTTGATCGACGGGCAAGTGGCCGCCGTGGCGCAGCTGTTGGAAACGGGCAGAGCCGGACGCTTCGGATTTTACCTTGCCGACGCGTTCGAGAAGGCTTTATCCGACGCACGCGCGGCCGCCGATCGCGCCCAAGCCGAATACGACGCGGCGCGCGGACGTTTGAGCGCCCGAGTGGCGCACGCTCTTGGCCGTGACGAGCCGTTGGAAGAAACCTTCATCGTCATGCGCGATGCAGCCCATGAATTGCCTGCAGAACTGCGTACCGTGCGTGAAGCGCCGACGTACTATCTCTGCGAAATCGAGCTCGACGAAGCGGCGCTGCATGCGTTAAGCAGACGAGACGAAGCGGCGCAGCGCGTCGCGTCGGAGGAAACGCACCTCCGTCAGCGGATTTCGCAGCGAATCCGCGAGGAGTCGCGCGCTCTGCAAACGTTGATGGAACGTTTAGCGCGCATCGATGTCGAGATTGCTCAAGCTGCGTTTGCTCAGCGCTACGCGTGCGCGCCTGCGACGTACGATGAGTCCGCGCTTCTCACGCTTCAACGCGCGCGTTTTTTACCGTTGGCTGAAGAACTCGCGGCGCGCGGACGTGTTTACGCTCCGATTTCGATCGATTTGCGAGAAACCGCCGTCGTAACCGGACCGAACATGGGCGGTAAGAGCGCTGCGCTTCGCGCGTGCGGCTTCGTCGCGCTGCTCGCGGCGTTCGGCGTTCCAGTGCCCGCCGCGTCGGCGCGGTGCGCGCTTTTCGACGAGATCGCATGGCTGGGAATCGGCGCCATGGAAGAGCCGGCGGGATTGCTTTCCTCGTTTGCGGGTGAAGTGGTGCGGCTCAAGGAGTTGCTCGCGCGCGGCGCGCGCAACTGCCTGCTGCTCATCGACGAGTTTGCGCGAACCACGACGCCACAAGAGGGTAAAGCGTTGCTGGTTGCAACGGTGCGCGGGCTGCTTCGGCGGAAATGCCTGGCCTTCGTCGCTACGCATTTTGCCGGCGTTGCGAGCGCGGCAGGGGTTGCTCATTTTGCCGTACGCGGCCTGCGCGACGCTGCGCAAAGCACATCTCCGGGGGATTTGAACGCGGCGCTTTCGGCGCTTGCGGCGTCGATGGATTACACGCTGGTACGGGTCGAGGGCGACGAGCGGCCTCAAGCGGACGCCATAGCGCTCGCGCAGTTGCTCGGACTCGATGAAGACATCGTCGAGAGGGCGAAGGAGGTTCTATGGACCCGTTGATCATTACCGTCGCACCGGTCGGCGCGGAGCTGACGCCGCAGCAGACGCCTCATCTCGCCGTGACGCCGGGCCAACTCGGGGAAGTCGCACGCAAAGTGCGCGATGCGGGAGCATCGATCGTCCACGTGCACTGCCGCAACGACGACGGCACCAACACGCACGACGTCGAGCGGTTTCGCCTGGCGATGCAGGCGATACGCTCGCAAAGCGATCTCATCGTGCAATTTTCGACCGGCGGCGCAATCGGGATGAGCCCGCAAGAGCGTGCATCCGTGCTGCAGCTGCGCCCGGAGATGGCTACGCTCACGTGCGGAACGGTCAATTTCGGCGACGACGTGTTCGAAAATAGCTTTCCGATCATGCGCGGCATTCTGCACAAGATGCACGAGTTCGACGTTCGCCCGGAGCTGGAAATTTTCGACAAAGGGCATCTGGCAAACGCCAAACGTTTGGAAAAAGAAGGGCTGCTGACGTTCCCCCAGCACGTGGATTTTGTGCTCGGGGTTCCCGGCGGCCTGGATGCTTCCGTGCAAAACTTGGCCGATTTGGTGGCGGCTTTACCGCGCGGCTGCACGTGGTCGGTCGCCGGAATCGGTCGAATGCAGCTTCCGATGGCGATGACGGCTCTGGCGATGGGCGGCCACGTTCGCGTCGGATTGGAAGACAATATCTACTATTCGAAGGGCCGCCTTGCAACGAATGAAGAGTTGGTGGCGCGCGTGGTTCGTCTCGCGCAAGAATTAGGGCGCCCCGTCGCCACGCCGGATCAAGCTCGCGAGCTGCTTGGGCTGGCAAGAGTCGGCCCGCGACTGAGCCAATCTACCGCGACGGTGTAAAATCGGCTGTCGGATGGCGCGTAGGCTAGGCCGAAGCGCCTTTTAAAGGGGAGGTGTCGGTGTTCAATTACGTGGTGCGCCGCACCTTACAAGCGATTCCGCTGCTGATCCTCATCTCGTTCATTTTGTTCGTCATTTTGCACAGTGCGCCCGGCGGAGGCCTGGGGCCGTACTTGCAAAACCCGCATATCACCGCCGCCGACATCGCTCGCCTCAAACACAATCTCGGTTACGATAAGCCGCTTCCGGTGCAGTACGTGCTGTGGCTGGGCCACGTCGTTACGGGCGACTTCGGGTATTCGACCAGCAACTCCGAACCCGTGCTCAGCGCGATCTTGGAACGGCTGCCGGCGACGCTCGAACTCATGGTCAGTTCGTTCATCATCGCGTTTTTGATCGGCGTTTCGGCCGGGCTGTTTTCGGCGGTTCGCCCGTACTCCGGCTGGGATTACTTCATAACGACGTTCGCGTTTTTCGGTCAATCGATGCCCGTTTTTTGGTTTGCGCTGATGATGCAGCTCGCGTTCGCCGTCCACGGCATTCCGCTGCCCGGGGGCTACATGATTCAGCTGCCGTCTGCCGGGATGTCGAGCGGAGACACGTTCGATTTCGGCGATCGGGCAACGCATTTGGTGTTGCCCGCCATCGTGCTCGCGCTGCTCTTCGTAGCGCTTTACAGCCGGTTCATGCGTAGTTCGATGCTGGAAGTCATCAAGACCGACTATATGCGAACGGCCTTGGCCAAGGGTCTGAGTTTCCGTACGGTACTTTTCAAGCATGGACTGAAAAACGCACTCATTCCCTTGGTCACGGTAACGGCGCTTTCGCTGCCCGGGCTTTTCGGCGGTGCAATCGTTACGGAAACGATTTTCGCGTGGCCCGGTGAGGGGCGTTTGTTCTACAACGCGCTGGGCCAGCAAGACATCGCGCTCATGCTGGGATATCTCATTTTCAACGCGTTTTTGGTCGTTTTCTTCAACTTGCTCGCCGACGTAGCGTACGCGTGGCTCGACCCGCGCGTGAAGTACGACTGAAAGCGAGGAAGTCATGGCGATAACCGCACCGATAAATACCCCGCTTGTCGACGAAGAAGCCGTCGTCGTCAGCAAAAACAACGTATGGACGCGCTTTCGCAAGCATAAACTGGCCATGGCCGGAGCGGCGATTTTGCTGTTCATGATCGTGATCGCAATTTTCGCGCCGAAGATTGCGCCGTACGATCCCAATGCCATCGACAACGTGCATTGGCAGGGCAATCCGCTGCCGCCATGTTTCCAAGACGCCTCTCAGTGCGGAGCTCACACGCTGGGAAGTGACGAAAACGGCCGCGACCTGCTGTCGCGCTTGATGTTCGGCGCGCGGATTTCGCTCACGGTGGGCGTCGCCGCAGTGTTGATGGAATTGGTGATCGGCACCCTGCTCGGCGCTGTTGCCGGATACTACGGCGGCTGGGTCGACTACGTGGTCATGCGCATCACGGACGTGTTTTTGTCGATTCCCCTCTTGCCGCTGCTGCTGACGCTCACAGGGATCGTGGCGGCAAGCTCCAGCAAAGCATCGTTGGGTTTCGGCGTCATCGTCATCATCATCGGCGCGCTGTCGTGGCCGGGCGTGGCGCGACTCGTGCGCGCGTCATATCTCTCGCTGCGGGAGCGCGAGTACACGGAAGCCGCGCGGGCACTCGGCAACGGCGACTTGCGCATCATGCTGCGGCATTTGCTGCCGAACGCGATCGCTCCGATCATCGTTCAGGCGACGCTGGACGTTGCGAACGTCATCGTGCTCGAATCGACGCTGTCGTTTTTGGGATTCGGCATCCAGCCTCCCACCGCGTCGTGGGGCAACATGCTCGCGAATGCCGAAGCCAACCTCGAAGTCGCCTGGTGGGCCGCCGTGTTCCCGGGCTTGTGCATTTTAGTGACGGTGTTGGCCATCAACTACATCGGCGATGGCCTGCGCGATGCGCTCGACCCGAATATGCGGTAGAAATAATCTCGGCATGACGTTGATTCGCTCGGCTGACGCAAGCGTCGTCCTGCTTCAAAGACGCGCTAAGGTATGATTTTGGCGCTGTTACTTATCGTAATGTCTGCGCAAAGTCGAAATACGATGTTTCTGCGCGACGCTTGTTACGGTGACGCCGAAATTCCGAGGTGACTTTGCATTCAAGAACCGCTCCGGCGCGTGGTGGTACGTGGACCGCAACAACACGCATACTGGCGACGCGCTGCTTTAGCCTGAGCAGCTGGTCGGCCGCATGAAAACCTATACCTTCCAAAACATGCGCGAGACTGGACTCGAACCAGCACGCCCTTGCGGGCGCTAGCCCCTCAAGCTAGTGCGTCTACCAATTCCGCCACTCGCGCACGGGGCAACTGCCTGAGTCTATCCGTCGCGAAGGCGCCGGTCAAGCCAGAGGTAGGGAGTGGTGAGCCCAGATTCGCGCCGTCAAGCAAGTAAGCACTTTTGCACCTGGCATGCCCGGCTTTTTCGTCGTTCAATAAGGCATACGTTGGTACACAGAGTTACCAATCGTGAAGGAGAGTGTCTATCATGCGTAAGGCGGTTTTGTGGCTGCCGCTTCTGGCATTGGCGGCCTGTGCTCGCTCCGGAATGGATTCGCAACCGGGGCTCCCCTCGATGGAATCGTCCGCAGATCGACCGACGCAAAGCGCGGCGATTGCAAGCTCTTCCGTCGCCTGGAATGTGGGAACCGGCGGATCGACGCGAGCGTACGCGATTCAGGCTCTTGATTTCTATCCCAACTCGATCACCGTCAACGCTGGCGATACGATTACATGGAACGTTGCAAGCGGCATCGGCGGAGACGCGCATACGATTACTTTTTTGGGCGGGCATCCGCTGCCTCCACCGAACGATCCGAACGACACCGTTCCGGCCGGCGGCTCCTCGTACGACGGCACGACGTACACGAATTCGGGCATCAAATTCGGCGGCCAAACGTATACGCTGAAGTTTCCGAAGGCAGGCACGTATCCGTATTACTGCTTGTTCCATGCTCCGGCAATGATCGGCACGGTGGTGGTGCAAAAAGCTGGCAGTGCGTATCCGCACACTGCGCAATATTATCTGGATGCCGGATCGGAAGATCGCTGGGCTGATTTGGGTGCGGGACAAAAATCCGTCGCGCTCTTCCCATTCGCGGATGGAGGCAACACGCTGGCTGCCGGGATCGCGCCCGGCCTTGCTTCCGGACCGCCCACGCAGGCGACGGTGCTGCGCTTTATCGGTAACGACAACGTGGGCAAGATGCAGACCTCGGGAAACCGTACGATTAAGGCCGGCACGACGCTTACCTGGGTGAACGAAAGCAGCAACGAACCGCACACGGTTACGGTGGTTCCTGCGGGTCAGCACAGCTTACCGAATATCCCAACCGACCCCGCAAGCGGCGGAAACACGTTTGACGGCAGCCATATGGTCAATTCGGGGACCTTTGTCGCAGGCCAGAAGTTTTCGCTGAAGTTTACCAAGCCCGGCACGTATTTCTATGGGTGCCTTTATCATGCCAACTCCCGCATGGTGGGGACGATCACCGTCACGCCGTAGGTCCGGAACCAAGTTACTGTAGAGCGGCGGCCCTCGCGGCCGCCGCTTCCATCAGGGGGCTCGCGAAGGCTTGCCGCTTCCGCGTAAAAAAACCGTCAGCCCTGAAACCTGGTGCCCTGGCTTGGCACGTCGCTGTGGAATTAGCTTTCCGGCGTAAAAAAACCGTCACCCCTGAAACCCCGCGCGCGATTGTGCCGTAGAGTGGGTGTAAAGCCGCTTCGGAGTTTTTTATCGTGTGGTTGACCCGTTTTGCGATTACGCGTCCGATCATCACCGCTATGGTGTTTATCGCTTTGGCGATCTTCGGGTTTATCTCGTTCCTGCAGTTGGGCCGCAGCAGCAACCCGCCGGGGACGCAATTCCCCGTCGTCGTGATCAGTGCTCAGTATCCGGGCGCCTCGCCGCAAGACATGGAACGCCTGGTCATCAAGCCGATCGAAGATCAGCTCGCCGGCATTGACAATCTGGACCATTTGACCGCGACCGCGCAAGAAGGGTCGGCCAGCATCGCGGTTTTTTTCCGCATCGGAACGAACATCGATCTGGCTGCGGTGGACGTTCAGCGCCGGACCGATACGGCGCGCATCTACATGCCGACGGACTTGAACCCACCGGTCGTCGACAAGTCGGCAGGCGACGACACGCCGCCGCTGTTGGACATCGCCGTCAGCTCGAAGTCGCTCTCGCAAACGCAAATCGCGGACCTGGTCAACAATCAGATTACTCCGCTGATCCAGCAAATTCCCGACGTGCAGTCCGTAAACGTCTACGGCTCCGCTGATCGCGAGTTTCACGTTGAACCCAATCCGGGGCGTCTGCTCGCAACGAATGCAACGCTTTCCGACGTCTTCGGTGCGGTTGCCAATAACAACCTAAACGTCCCCGGCGGCATCCTGACGCAGCCGACGCAAGAAGCAACCGTCGCCATTCACTCCTACGTAAACAACGCCGGCGATCTGCTGGGCATTCCGCTTCCGATTCCCGGCTCTTCGACGCAAGGGCTCAAGATCGGCGACGTCGCCAACGCCTACGACAGCCACGTTGAAATGCGCACGATTTCGCATTACAACGGGCTGCCTCGGGTCTATATTCAAATAAACCCCACGATCGACGCCGATCAAATCAAAGCCACGCAGCATGCGCGCGCGCAGATGAAGATCATCGAAGCGCGGTTTCCGCAGCTGCAGTTCGTCGAAGAAGATGCTCAAGCGGATGTAACTGCCAAGGAGTTGTGGGGCGTCGGCCAATCGCTCATTGAGGGCATTGCGCTCACCGCCATCGTCATGATGCTCTTTCTGCATGCGTGGCGCAATGCGGTCGTCGTTTTGGTGGCGATCCCTTCGTCGATTCTATCGACGTTCATTTTGATGAAGCTTTTCGGCTTTCATATCGACGATCTCTCGATGATGGGCCTTTCGCTGATCATCGGTATTCTGGTGGACGACTCGATCGTCGTGCTCGAGAATATTACGCGACATCGAGATTTGGGTCAGAATCCCTTTGATGCCGCCATCAGCGGTCGGAGCGAGATCGGCGGCGCCGCCGTCGCTATTACGATGGTCGACGTGGTCGTGTTTTTGCCGATCGCGCTTTTGCCCGGCATCACCGGCGAATATCTCAAGGAGTACGGTGCTGTCGTCGTCACTGCAACCCTCTTCTCGCTGTTCGTTTCGTTTACGCTTACGCCGCTGCTCGCGGCAAAATGGAGCATGCGCAAGCGTTCTGAGGGCGATCCGGCGTGGGTGCGCGCGTTGGACAATCGCGTTCTCGACATCGTTCTGCTCGTTGTTGCCGCCGCCATGTGGGTTGCGGGCAGCGCGACCGGATGGTTCCTGCTCAACGTTTTTGCGGTTTTCATTGCGGCGCTTCTCGTTTTGAATTTCGTCGTTCACCGGTACGACAAGTTCACGCGCTTTTACAAGAGTACGTTGTTGCCATTCGCGTTGGCACACGGGAGCTTCGTCGTTTTTGCCTGCGCACTGTTGCTGGTCAACGCTCTGGCGCTCGTCGGCAGTGGATCGAATGCCATACCGCTCGATGCGGCCATTATTGCAGGCACGCTCGCCGTTTACGCCGTCGCATGGTTCATGCGGCTACGGCGCCGTCGCTCCGGCAAACCGATCGGCGGTTTCGCCGCAATGGGCTCGCACCGTCCGCTTGCCATAACGACCATCGTCATGCCCGCAGTGCTCGCCGGAATTATGGTCTCATTGGGCGGAATCAGTTTCGATTTCTTCCCGGCGCAGCAAACCGGCGTCATCAACATGGCGGTGAGCTATCCACCCGGAACGCCGATCTCAATGACCGATCGGTACGTGACGCACCTTGAAGATGCGTTGATGAAGGTGAAGTGGATGAAGTCCGTCAGTTCGACCGTCGGCATGAAGCCTTCCGGGTTTGGAATGACGACGGGCGGTAACTTTGCCCGGCTCACCGCTCAGGTCGACGACGCTCATGTCAAGCAAACGAATAAGGTTGTTGCGCAAATACGCAAGATGGGCTATTTGGTTCCGGGTGCCGACTTTCAGGTCAATCAGGAGAGCGGCGGCGGCGGGGGAGGCGCAGCGATCTTTTACTCGCTGAGCGGGCCGGAAGACGAGATCGGACCGGCAGCGGAGAAAGTCGCTCGATACTTGCGGACCATCCCGGGGTCGGTCAACGTCCAGACTTCGGCCGAAATTGCGGCTCCGCGGTTGAATGTGGACATCGACCAGTCGAAAGCCGAGACGCTGGGCGTCGCACCCTCCGCCGCAGCCAACGTTGCGCGCATCGCAGTGGATGGCGCGGTCGCGACAAAGGTTCGCACCGCAAACGGTTTGGTCGACGTGCGCGTGCAGTTTCCGCAAGCCGATCGCAATACCGTCGAGAATTTGAAAACGGTGCGCGTTCGGGCGAACGACGGAACGCTCATTCCGCTTGGCAACGTCGCGACATTCACCTGGACGAAAGCGCCGACGCGGATCGAACGCCTGAATCGCCAGCGCGTCGTCAACGTGACCAGCGACCTGCTTCCGGGATACTCTACGGGACAAGTTCAGGGGCCGCTCGACAAGAAAATGCGCGAGGTCGGCTTTCTGCCCTCCGGTGTGGCACCCGTCGCTCAGGGAAATTCGCAATGGGTCGGCGAGACGATGGTCAACATGGGCATCGCACTGCTGACTTCGTTCATGCTCGTGTATATGTTGATGGTCGTGCTTTACGGTTCGTTCCTGGAACCGCTCATCGTGATGTTCTCCGTGCCTCTAGCGATCATCGGCGCGCTGATTTTCCTTGCCGTTATGGGCCGCATCCAACCCGAGCAAGGGCAGTCGCTGAACATCATTTCCATTCTCGGTATCATCATGCTCTTCGGCTTGGTATCGAAGAACGGCATTTTATTGGTCGACTATTCCAATACGCTCGTCAAGCGGGGAATGCGCGTTCGCGATGCCGTTTTGCAAGCATCGGCGACGCGCTTTCGTCCGATCGTGATGACGACGGCAGCGATGATTTTCGGCATGCTTCCCCTTGCGCTCGGCTATGCCGAAGGCGGGGAGTGGCGTCAGGCAATGGGAACCGTCATCATCGGAGGACTGCTCAGTTCGCTCGTTCTGACGCTGTTTCTCGTGCCGATGATCTACAACACGTGGATGGGTTTCTTCGAGCACCGAGCGGACGAGCGCGCGGTGCGCCAAGAGCTCGCGCCCGCTTCCTACCCCGCAGTGACCTAACGCGAAGGCACGTGAGAGCAAAGTAGCCCCCCGGCCAAAGTGCGGAACCCTCGTGGGTAAGCATTCGTTAAATGCCACGTTTTCACTACTGACGGAGGTACAGAATGCAAGCACTCAAGCGACTCGGCGGCCCTATGCTCGCTTTGTCGTTTCTCTTTTCAATAGTGACCGCGCCGCCGGCGATAGCCCAGCAGGTCACCGTCAACGTGAACGGCCAAAACATGTCGTTCGATCAGCCGCCCGTGATGCGCGCCGGACGCGTTTTCGTCCCAATGCGCGCGATTTTCCAACAGCTTGGATCGAGCGTCGTGTACGCCAACGGCAACATCAATTCACAGGGTAATGGGCGGTCGGTTCACCTGACGATCGGCTCGACCGATGCCTCGGTAAACGGCAATCATTTCCGGATGGACGTCGCCCCGTTTACGGTGGGCGGCCGAACGCTGGTCCCGCTGCGGTTCGTCGCACAAGCACTGGGTGCGACCGTCAACTGGGATTCCAACGTTTCGACCGTTTACATAAAGGGCGGCAACGGCGTCGCGAGTCAACCGAACACGGCTTCGCAGAACAACGCGTCGTTCAATCTCACCAACACGACGCCGGCTCGACGAGCGACGGTAAACACGACGCATCCGGCGCTCCACGCCGATTTCAGCGAACCGGTCAATCGCGACTCTTTGCGTGTGAGCGTAGACGGACGCGACGTAACCTCGCAAGTCTACGCCAACACGAACGGCTTTGACGTTACGCCGAACTTCGAACTCACTCCGGGTACGCACCGCGTGCGCGCCACCGGTACGACGACGGCCGGCGCATCGTTCAGCACGGGCTGGTCGTTCACAACCTCTGCCGGGGCAGCGGCAAACTTCATCAATCGTTTGAATCCGGGGCCCGGCTCCAAAATCAACGGCAACTTCACGCTCAGCGGTCGCACCATTCCGGGATCCACCGTTCATATTGTGGCAACCGGCAGTGCGGCCACGCTCGGCGGTCTGTTGCAGATCGGTACGGGTACGTTCCAAACCGATGCGACCGCTGATTCGAGCGGCAATTTCAGCGCGTCCATCGGACTGAACACGGTTTCGGGCGGGCAAGTGCGCGTGATCATTACGTCCACTTCACCCAGTGGTGCTGCGATCGAGCGGCAAGTGGTGTACTCCAGCTAAAAAGGTCTAACGCGATCTCTACGCGCGGCGCCGGGAAACCGGCGCCGCGTCCACGAAACGCGGGCCATCAAGCATGCGAAACGACGAGCTTGCCGGCCACCGCGCTTTTGCGCTGCCCGGTGCTTCTGCGCGGTACGGACCGGACAAGATCGTGGACGTGGTGCACATCGACTTGCACCTGCGGCCCGAATTGGAGCGGCATGCGCTCGAGGGCATCTGCACCACGACGGTGCGCGCGCTTGACGAACCGGTCAGCATCCTCGAACTGGACGCCGTAGACTTGCGCGTCGCCTCCGTTGAGCGCGATGGAGCAGCGCAGTCCTTCGATCAGCGCGAGGGAAAGTTGCGCATCATCTTCGATCCGCCCGTCGCGCCCGCACAGCAAGCGGTATTTGCGATTCGTTACAGCGTCATCACGCCGCGGCACGGTTTATTCTTCGTCGAGCCGGACGCCGACTATCCTCGCAAAGTCCGGCATGCCTGGACGCAGAGCCAAGACGAAAACGCCCGTTACTGGTTCCCGTGTCTGGATTATCCGCACGAAAAACAAACAACGTCCTCGACGATCGTGGTGCCGAAGGGTTTGTTTGCGCTCTCAAACGGAGCGCTGCTCGAACGCCGCGACGACGGAGCAACGACCGTTTTTCGATATCGCCAAGACGTGCCGCATTCGACTTATCTCACGACGCTCGTGGTTGGGCCTTTCGTCGAGGTGGAACAACAACAGGAACGCGACGGCGTGCCGATTTTCTATTACGTGCTGCCGGGGCGAGAAGACGACGGCCGACGTTCCTTCGCGAAGACCCCGCAAATGGTGCGCGTTTTCGAAGAACGGCTCGACGCGCGCTATCCTTACGCGCGGTATTCGCAGGTCGCCGTCAGCGATTTCATTTTCGGCGGCATGGAGAACACGTCGGCAACCACGCAGACCGATCGAACGCTGCACGACGAACGGGCACACCTGGACTTTTCCAGCGATCCCCTCGTCGCGCACGAACTGGCGCATCAGTGGTTTGGAAACCTGCTTACCTGCCGCGACTGGTCCCATGCGTGGTTGAACGAAGGTTTCGCGACCTATTTCGAAGCGGTTTTCCGCGAGGCGGATCGGGGCTATGACGAATACGCCTACGATATCTTCGGCTGCCTGGAGCGCTACCTGCACGAAGATGCGGATCGGTATCGCCGGCCCATCGTCTACAATCGTTTTCGCGATCCGATCGAACTGTTTGACCGGCACCTGTACGAAAAAGGCGCTGCCGTGCTGCACATGCTGCGCCGCGAACTGGGCGATGCGCGCTTCTGGCGCTCCATTCGCCGTTATGTAAGTGACAACGCCCGGCGCACCGTCGAAACGATCGATTTTATCCGAGCTATCGAAGACGCCACCGGGAGAAATTTGCGCGGATTCTTCGACCAATGGGTCTTCCGCGGCGGACATCCCGAAATTACCGTCGGCGTTACCTTCGATGCCGTGCGCGGTTGCGCAACGGTGAAAATCGATCAGAAGCAAACCGTTGACGATGCGAATCCGGCATATCGCTTCGACGTCGAGTTGGCGTTCGCGCCAGACCTCTCGGCCGAAAACGAACGCCGGCTGAAGGTCCGAGTCGAACGCGCGCACGAGACCGTTACCGCCCCCCTGCCGTTCGCTCCGAAACTTTTCCGCTTCGATCCGGGAGCCGCGCTGCTGGCCGATGTCACTTACGAATTCGGGGTAGAATTTGCTGCCGCGGCGCTTGCGGCCGATTGCGACGTGGCGGCGCGCATTCGGGCAGCGCGCGAACTGGCAAAGGATGGCTCACCGAAAGCACGCGAAGCGCTCGAACGAGCGTTTACCGCGCAAACGTTTTGGGGAGTCCGCGTGCATGCTGCTCACGCTCTGGGCGCATCGCGCGCACCGTGGGCGCGGCAGATGCTTCTCACCGCGCTTCGATCCGAACATCCGAAAGTGCGGCGAGCCGCGGCCGAAGCGCTGGGAAATTTCCCGCAGCCCGTCGTTGCGCAAGCGTTGACCGGTCCGGCAACCTCGGACGATTCGTATTTCGTTCAAGCTGCAGCGTTACATTCGCTGGGCAAAACTCGCGACGAGACGGCGTTCGACGTGCTTGCCGATGCACTCGCCGGCTCGTCGTGGAACGGCGTCGTGCAGGCAGGTGCCGCGCACGGTTTATCGGAGCTGGCCGATGCGCGCGCTACTCCGCTGCTGGTGAAGGCAACGCACGCCGGCAATGAAGAGGGCTTGCGCCGCGCAGCCCTTGCGGCGCTCGGGCGGCACGGGGAATTGATGGAATCCGAGCGGTCCGCGGTCGTTGAGGCGATTGCAACGTGCTTGGACGATCCGATGTTCCTGGTCCAGCGGCAAGCGATTCATGCAGCGGAGCAGTTGGCGGATCGTCGCTTCTTAGCCGCGCTGGATCGATTGGCCGCCGGCGGTTTCGATGGACGCGTGCGGCGCGATGCGGCAGAAGCTGCAATTCGTGTTCGCGAAGCGCAAAAAGTTCCGGCGCAAGTTTCAATACTGCGGAGTGACCTGGATGCCTTACGTGAAGAACAGCGAAAAATTCAGGAAAAGATCGAGGCGCTCGCAGGGTCTTAGACGGCGGCTCGTTCTCGCTTGCGCGATCCTTGCCGTCGCAATCGCTTTTACTCTTGCGCTGCGTCCGAGATCCCACGCTGCAACGCCGCTTGCAAACGCGCATCGCAAACCTGCGCTAAACATCGCTGCGCCCCGCGCACCGAAGTGGGGCATTGCCGCTCGCCATGAACTGCAGCGCGCACTCGGCGAGGCGTTGGCGAGCGCGACCGCCGGCGCAAGCTCGTGGAGCTTCGTCGTGCTCGCCGCGGACGGAACGGTACTGTATGACGATCGCGGATCCGCCGCAGTCATGCCCGCATCGGCGCAAAAATTGATCGTCGCCGACGCCGCGTTGACGGATTTGGGACCCTACTTTCACTACGATACGCTGCTGGCTTCGACGCGCGAGCCGTCGAACGGCGTTTTGAACGGCGACCTCTGGCTCGCAGGCTCGGGCGATCCGTCATTGCGTTCGAGCGACTTGTCGAGTGGGATGCGGGTGCTTCGGTCGAACGGATTACACGCCGTCGAGGGCGATCTCGTCGTCGATTCAAGCGCCTTAGCCGGTCAAGAAATCAATCCGCATTGGAACGCGGACGACGGCAACGAGGACTTCATGGCGGCGACGAGCGGCATCTCGATAGACGAAAACACTGCGGAGTTTCGCATCACCGGCGGCGCTGCCGGGGAACCGGCGCGCGTGGATGTCGGCTCAAGCGCTTCGGCGATTCGCTATTACGGAGAAGTTGAAAGCGGCGGCGGCGATGACGTGATCGTCGCCGCGACCGGCGTGCCGAACGAATTTCGGCTCAGCGGAGAGATACCGTCCGGGGTGATGGAACGTTTTTGGGTTCCGGTCCACGGCATCGCGCAGTACGCCGGTAAGGTGACGAAGGCAATGATGGCTCAAGGCGGCATTTCCGTGGCTCGGCCGCCGCGCACGGGTATCGTTCCGGTGGATGCGCACATCCTTTGGGAACACCGTTCGCAGCCGCTTCCGGCGTTGCTCCAGCACATGCTCGTTTTTTCGGACAATCATTTCGCCGAACAGTTGATGCGGACCATCGGTGGATTGAACGGCAGCACAGCAAACGACGCCGACGGCATCGCCGCCGAAACGCGGGTGCTGCGCGAGCAAGACATTCCAACCCCTGGGCTGCACTTGGTCGACGGCAGCGGTCTTGCGCACGCCGATCGTGTGGCGGGCATAACGCTGGCGCGGTTGCTCGCGCACTTCAACGAAAATCCCGTTGCCAATCCGTTATACCCGTTGCTTCCGCGGGGCGGATTGGACGGTACCCTGAAGATGTACGATTTCACCAGCGCTGCCGGGCGCGTACGAGCCAAAAGCGGACATTTGAGCGATGCGGCCTCGCTTGCCGGCTACGTCGAGACGCGTAAGCACGGACGAGCGGTGTTTGCTTTTCTCGTCAATGACTCGACCGGCGATCCGGATTCGGCGATCGTTGCAGCGGTCGATCGCCTCGCGGAGCGCTAAAGATGCTGGATATTCAGACGGTCGAGAAAGTTTTGGATCGTGCGCTGGAACGCGGCGGCGATTACGCCGACGTTTTTTGCGAGCATCGCGTTTCGGCATCGTTCCGGCTGCAATCCGGCCGCATTCACGAAAGCGGGCTCGCGGTCGCGCAGGGTGTCGGCGTGCGCGTCATCGTCGGTGAATCGGCCGGATACGCGCATTCCGACGATCTTTCGCTCGACGCGCTCGAGCGCGCGGCTCGCATGGCCTCACTGATCGCCCACGAGCGGCCGCACGGCCTGCGCAGTGTACGACTCGCGAGTTCGCCGGTGGAAGCGCGCTACGACACGACGCGTGCCGAGCACGCATCGTCCGAGAAGTACGTGCAATTATTGGAGCGCGCCGAGATTGCGGCGCGTAAAGCCGATTCGCGCATTGCAGCGGTAAACGCCAACGTTACGGACGAACTGCAGCAAGTTTGGATCGGCACGAGCGACGGCCGCTGGCTGCACGATCGGCGTCCGCTGGTCTCGCTCGGCGTTCAAGCCGTCTCTACGCGAAACGGCGCGCGTGGACACGGTTTCGTCGGTGACGGCGGCCGCACGTCGATCGCCTATTACGATCATCGCACGCCCGAATCCATTGCAACGGAAGCCGCGCGTATTTCGACCACAAACCTGGAAGCGATCGATGCGCCCGCAGGAGAGATGGAGATGGTCGTCGGAGCGGGCGGCGGGGGCGTGCTGCTTCATGAAGCCGTCGGGCACGGCTTGGAAAGCGATTTCAATCGTCAGGGCGTTTCGCTCTATTCGGGCCGCGTGGGCGAACGCGTCGCGAGCGAACTTGTCACGATTTTCGACGACGGAAACCTTGCGGAGGAGCGAGGCAGCATCTCGGTGGACGACGAGGGGAATCCCGGCGCGCACAAAGTGCTGGTCGAAAACGGCATCCTGCGCGGATACATGCAAGATTATCTCAACGGCAAACTGATGGGCGTCGGTTCGACCGGCAGTGGCCGGCGCCAGTCCTTTCGCGTCATGCCGCAGCCGCGGATGTGCAACACGTACATGCCGAGCGGCAAGTCGACGCCCGAGGAGATCATCGCTTCGACCAAACGTGGAATTTACGCCAAGTCGTTCGCCGGCGGTCAAGTTGAAATAAGCCGCGGCGATTTCGTCTTCATGGTTGCCGAAGGTTACCTCATTGAGAACGGCAAGGTGACGGCGCCCATTCGAAACGCAACGATTGTGGGGAACGGCCCGGAGGCGATGACCAAGGTCGTGGCCGTGGGCAACGACAGCCGGCTGGCCAACCGGCATTATACATGCGGCAAAGGCGGGCAGTACGTTCCGGTCGGAGTCGGCATGCCGACGGTGAAAATATCGTCGATTACGGTCGGCGGATCCAACGTAACGGCTCGATGACTTCTACCGCGGCGATGGACATGGATCGCGCGCTCGAGTACGCGAACGACGCGGTAACGCACGCGATGCGCGCCGGCGCATCGCAAGCGGATGCCACGCTTTCCATCGCGGATCGTTTCTCGACGGAAGCGCGTGATCGCGCAATCACCAAACTAGAACAATCGACGGGCCGCTCGCTGCAGATGCGTATCTTCGTGGATGGGCGCAAGGCGACGCTTTCAACGTCCGATTTTGCCGTCGATTCGTTACGCGAATCCATTGCGCGCTGCGTTGCGCAAGCGCGCCATGTGGCGCACGACCCGCTGGCGGTGCTGCCGGACGTGCGGAGCGCCCCGAGGACCGCCGACCTGGAGCTCTATTGCGAGGAAACGGCGGCACGCCAGGCGCAGGCGAAGATCGATGAAGCGCTCGCGCTGGAGCAACGCATTCGCGAACTCGACGCCCGCATCGCCAACTCGAACGGTTCGCATGTCGGCGACAGCACGACCATAACCGTGCTCGCGAACTCCAGCGGATTTTCCGGCGGATATCGCGCGACGCGGGTTCATCGTTCCACCGGACCGGTGGCCGTCGACGGCAAAAACAAACGCACCGGTGCTTATGGAACGGCTGCGCGCCGTCTGCGCGACATGGAGACCGTGCCGGCGGTTTGCGAAAAAGCCGTACGGCGCACGGTCGGCTTTTTCGGCGCGCGTAAACCTTCCACGATGCGCGTCCCCGTCATTTTCGAGCGTGACGTTGCCGCAGCGGTGTTGTCCGATTTGTTTGCCGCGGTCAACGCGGCGAACGTCGCGATCGGAAACTCATGGCTCGCGGAAGCGCTCGACCGGCGCATCGGCAGCGATCTGATCACGGTTTTCGATGACGGCACGATGCCCGGAATGCTGGGCAGCTCGCCGTTCGACGGTGAGGGCGTCCCGACGCAGTGCACGCGCGTATTCGACCGTGGAACCCTCAAAACGCTCCTGTACGATACGTACTACGCGCGCAAATTGCACGCGCACTCTACGGGCAACTCGACGGGCGGAGGAATCGGACCGAACACGTTTTACCTGCAGGCCGGCACGCTCTCACCGCAAGCGCTGGTCGAGCGCACGGCACGCGGAGTGCTGGTTACGGATACCATCGGCTTTGCGACCGAGCATGCAAGCGGCACGTACAGCCGCGGCGCGCGCGGCTTTTACATCGAAAACGGTGAAGTCGCCTACCCAATCGAAGAATTTACGGTCGCCGGCACCTTTCCCGAGATGCTGGCCGGCGTTGATGCGGTCGCCGACGATTTGCGGTTCGATGCGGGCGTCGTTTCGCCGTCGTTTCGCGTGGCGGAGATGACGGTTAGCGGGGATTAGTCCCGCGTTCAAAAAAGAGCCCACGGTCATGGCCGGCCTTCCCATCAGTTTTACGCTCATCATGCGGGTCGAAATGTTGAACAGCCCCGGGGCGTTCAATCAGCTGGCGGCTGCAATCGGCGATGCCGGCGGCGTCATTGCCGCGGTAGATATGCGTTCGGTCAGCAGAACCCACGTCGTGCGGGACGTCACGGTCAACGTCAATTCGGACGTTATCGGAAAAGCCGTACGGGACGCTGTCGAACAACTCGACGGCGTCGCCATCATCAGTACCTCCGACAGCACGTTCCTCGCGCATCTTGGCGGCAAGATTCATGTCGAACCGAAGATCCCGGTAAAAACCCGCCAGGATCTTTCGACGGTGTACACGCCCGGCGTCGCCCGCGTTTCGATGGCGATAGCGGCCGATCCGATGAAAGCCTTCAATTTGACGATAAAGCGGAATTCGGTTGCGGTCGTCAGTGACGGAACGGCGGTGCTCGGATTGGGCGACATCGGGCCGCTCGGCGCGCTGCCGGTGATGGAAGGTAAGGCGATGCTGTTCAAGCAGTTTGCCGGAATCGACGCTTTTCCGATTTGTCTCGACACCAAGGACGTCGACGAAATCGTGGAAACCGTCGTGCGCATCGCTCCGGTTTTCGGCGGCATCAATCTTGAAGATATCGCCGCGCCCAGATGCTTCGAAGTGGAACGCCGCTTGATTGAAATGCTGGACATACCCGTGATGCACGACGATCAGCACGGCACGGCAGTCGTCATTCTTGCAGCGCTGATCAACGCGGCAAAGGTGGTCGGCAAACCTTTGGAAGAGCTGCAGATCGTCGTTGCCGGCAGCGGCGCCGCGGGAACGGCTACGATCAAGATGTTGTTGGAGGCCGGCGTGCGCGACGTGATTCCGGTAGATCGCGCCGGCGCGCTCAATCGCACCGACCGCTACGAAAACTCGCACTGGCGCTGGCTTGCCGAGCACACGAATCGTGAAAATCGCCGCGGCACGCTTTCGGAAGTACTCAAAGGCGCAGACGTCTTCATCGGCGTGTCCGCACCGGGCATCCTCCAACCCGAGGATATCGGGCGCATGGCACGCGATCCGATCGTTTTCGCAATGGCGAATCCGACGCCGGAAATAATGCCGGACGCGGCAGCGCCGTATGTCGGCGTCATCGCGACGGGCCGCTCGGACTTTCCCAATCAAGTCAACAATTTGCTCGCGTTTCCCGGCATTTTTCGCGGCTCGCTCGATGCCAGAGCCGGGCGCATAACGGAAAAGATGAAGCTGGCTGCGGCGCACGCGATCGCTTCGATCGTCGGTGAAGAAGAGCGCAGTCCCGAATACATCGTTCCCAGCGTTTTCGATATCCGGGTCGTGGATGCGGTCGCGAAGGCGGTTGCCGCAGCCGCTATTGACGAGGGCGTCGCGCGCAGGCAGTCTGGTATTGTCCGAAGGGGAAGACCTCACCGCAACTTCGTAAAGGGGGTTTATGCCGCAGGCCAAGATCCTCGTGATTGAGGACGATGAAGACATCGCCAAGCTCGAACAGACGGTGCTCGAGCGCGCCGATTATGAAGTACGGGTTACGGGCAGCGGGGCGGAGGGACTCGAACTCGCCGACACCTACAAGCCGGACGTTGTCATTCTCGACATCGGTCTGCCCGATATTTCGGGCCTCGACGTTTGCACCTCGCTTTCGAACTCGAATAACGCGTTCGTGCTGATGGTCAGCGGGCATTCGCGGGAACAGGACGTGCTGCTCGGCTTGGGTTTGGGCGCCGACGACTACATCACCAAGCCGTTTTCCGGCAACGAATTGGTCGCGCGCGTTGCTTCGTTTTTGCGCCGCCGCGAAAAGTATCTGCAGAAAAAGGAAGACGCGGGCGTCCTGCAAGTCGGAACCGCGAAACTCGTACGCGATTTCCATACGCTCAATAACGACGGAAAAACCGTTTCGCTCACGGCGCTCGAATTTCGGCTGTTGTGGTTCTTGGCCGAAGCCGAAGGCCGGCTGTTGACGCGCGCACAGATTCTTGGAACACGTCTGGAACGACACCTCGGGAGTGCCGACGCGCGTGGTCGACGTGCACATCGCCGCTCTGCGCAAAAAACTCGGCGAAGTCAGCGCGCCGGTTGAAATCGCCAGCGTGCGCGGCATCGGCTATCGGCTCGATACGAAGTAATGGAATTCGTTTCCAAACAGCAAACGTATGAAGCCCTGCGCAAATTGCTCTTGGAAAACAGTGCGCGCACCGGCCAGGACCATCTACAGTCGCTGGCGCGTGAGATGCAGATGGACGGGGATCATTCGCAGAACCCCGAGCATTACCAGCGATTTCTCGACACGATTACGGCCGATCCGCTCGAACCGCAAGACGCCCTCGCGGCCGCTGCGGAATTCATGGAAAAGAGCCTGGATTCTCGCAGTAGTCCCGAGCTGCAGCGCCTGGTCGCGAGCGCAAAGCAAACGTCGGACGATCCGGAGAAAGGCGACGTGGCGCTGTGGAATCACTGGATAGAGCTGCTCGAATCGGTTTAGCGCGGCTTTCCGCGTAAACGGTAAAAAAGGGGAGCCGCGCGGCGCGTCCGTATGCCTGCGGACGTGATCTCCCGAGGAACCCTTGCCGTAGCGGCGTTGCTCGCGTTGACGGGTGCGGCGGCGCTTCCCACCGTGTACACTGCGCCTGCAGGCTCCCGCGTGGCGGGCGCCACGGATCCGGCCGTTCCGTACAACGTCATTCTACCGAACGGGCGCATCGTTGCACCGGTTGGACGAAGCACGGTTGTCGGAATGAATGCGCTCGGCGTGACGCTGTCGCCGGACGGCCGATACGCCATCGTTACGAACGACGATGAGCGCGAAAGCGAAGCGGCAAGCACGATCGATCCGCAGGCTCACGGCGGCTATTCACTCGCCGTGGTAAACACCTCGACGATGGCGGTAACCGACGTGTATCGCGACGGCGAATTGTCGCTGTTTCTCGGCGTCGTCGCCATCAAAGATCCGGCAAGGCCCTCGCAGACGCTGGTAGCCGCATCGACCGGCGGAACGAATGCGGTGCGGTTCTGGGATCTCGACGCGACCGGAAAACTGCACCCGGAATCCTCGCTCGCGATGCCCTTACCGAACGACACCCGGTATGCCAACCAAAATCACGCCTTTCCGGGATGGATCGCGCTTTCGTCAAACGGACGCGTAGCGTACGTCGTCAACAATCTGGCCGACACCGTCTCCGCGATCGACTTGCGCAGCCGGCAGTCTGCTGCACACGGCGCCCGTCGGCTATTTTCCGTATGCAGCAGTTGCTTCCAACCGACGCCTCTACGTGACCGATCCCGGCCTGATGCAATACGGAAATCTTCCCCAGCCCGAGCGCTATCCCGATTTTACCAACGTCCCTTTTGCGCCCGACGACGGCTCGGCGCTGACGACGGTCGCGCTCGGTCCCGATGGTGATGTCGAAAACGCGGTAGCAGCCACGCCGATGGATCAAGCGCCGGACGGAAGCAGCATCATCGGGGGGGCGCATCCGAGCGCCATCGCGCTTTCAAAAAACGGGCGGTATGCTTTCATTTGCATGACGAATGTGGATCGCATCGCGGTCGTCAGTTTGATCGGAGCGCCGCGCGTAGTCGGCGGACTGCAACTGCGATTGTTCGACCTTTCGCCTTACGGAACGCAGCCCGACGCGATCGTGCGCAGCCCCGACGGATCCCGGCTCTACGTCACGCTCGCGGGAATGAATGCGGTTGCGGTTCTCGATGCGCGCAACCCGTACAAGCTGCATCGCCTGGGTCTCATACCGACCGGCTGGTATCCGAGTGCGATCGCGGTTTCTTCGAACGGGCGGTATTTGTTCGTTACCAATGCCAAGGGCATCGGTCAGGAGCCGCGCTTCGAAGGCGGGCCGCCTTATCGAACCGGCGCCGGCGGTCATGTCTATCAGGCGGCGCAAGACAGCAACGTCATTTGGGCGACGCTGCAGCGCATCGATCTGCACAAGCTCCCGCTGGAGAAGACCACGTTTTCGGCGCTGCGGTATTTGCGCGTTGCCCAACGCCCGCACGCCAACGCCATCGTTCCGCCGCTGCGCTCGCTGCAGCGCAGCAGCGTCATCAAGCACGTCGTCTTCATCCTTGAAGAAAACAAAACGTACGATGCGATGTTGGGCGACCTTACCGACGCGCAGGGCCGTTCGTATGGCCTTGGCGATCCTTCGCTGGTTTCGTTCGGGGAAACGATTACGCCGAATCTGCACGAGCTGGCGCGTGAATTCGGCCTGGCGACAAACCTGTACGCCGATGCGGACGAATCCGACGCCGGCCACCAATTCGCAGCTGCGGGAATCGCGACTGCGTATTCGGAGAAAACGCTGCTCGTCAAAGAAGGCCGCGTTCCGCTGGTCAACAAGAACGAAGACCCGGAAGACTATCCGCGTGCCGGATACCTTTTCAACAACGCGGCGCGCGCGCGGCTGACGTATCGCGATTACGGGGATCTCATTCGCCTTTCCGGATACGACGAAGGGCGCGCGCCGAATCCCAAAGAGGACGATCCGAATTTTCGCGGCGTTGACGACCAAACCGCGCCGACGAGCGGCCTCGGCGGCCTCTACTCGCTGGACGTGCCCGCGCTGGCAGCGTTGCACGACCATATCGACCCCGACTATCCGGGCTGGAATTTGCGCATCCGCGACGTGCGGCGCGCAACCGAATTCATACGGGATTTTTCCGCGGTGACGCGCCAAGAAGCCGTCCCCGATTTAACCTACATCTGGCTGCCCGCGGACCACGGCGGTTTCGGCCCGGACATTCCGCCGCTGCCGGAAGAGGTGGCGGACGGCGATCGCGCTCTCGGCATGATCGTGGACTACCTCTCGCATTTGCCGACGTGGAGTTCTACGGCGATTTTCATCACGCCGGACGATGCGCAAAGCTCGCGCGATCATATCAGCGAACATCGAACGTATGCCGTCGTCGTTTCTCCGTACGCGCGGCGGCACTATACCGGCAACGCTCATCTTTCGACGGTCAGCATTCTCAAGACCGAAGAAGAACTGCTGGGCTTGCCGCCGCTTTCACTCGGCGATCTGCTTGCCACCGACATGTCCGGGTTCTTCACCGGCACGCCTGATCCGGCGCCCTTCACGGCGATCCCCGTGCCGACGCAAACCGCAAGCACGGAAGGCCGGCGTATTGCCGCACTGCTTGCGAGCACGGATCAAAGCGGTCCGGACGCGGACGTGGAACGTTCGGCGCGCATCGTCGATCTCTCGCGGCGGGCCGACATCCTCGCGGCGCATCGCAGCGGAATGGATCCGCAGGAGTACGCTTCCCGGCAGCGCGCGCTGTACCAAAAGGCGCTTGCAGCTCTTCACATGAACGACGAGTGATGCACACGACGAAATGGTCTTTCGGCCCGCGCCTGGTGGCGCATCCGACGGGAGCGCTGCGCGCGGCAATTTTGGTTGCGCCCGAAGTCGAGATTGAAAGCGCGCGGCCGCTGCCCGGCGAACCGAACGCCGTTTATACGCGAGCGCTCACGCAGCACGGAATCCTGGCCAAAACACTGCGGTACTTCGGCACCGACGTGACGGTCCTCGGCGCGCATACGCGCGATCCCTATGCAAGCGCCGTCGTCGACGCTGCCCTCGCGTTCGAGAACGGCGCAGTGATGATGCGCCCGGCTTCGATGTCGCGGCGCGCGGAAGTCGCTTGGCTCGAAAGCGAATTCGAGAAGCGCGACGTGCCGATCGCAGGTCACATCGCAACTCCCGGTCTCATCGACGGCAGCGACGTGCTGATGGCCGGCAATACCGCGTTCATCGGCGTCAACGCGAACAACAACGCGTTCGGTCGCGCCGGATTCAAAACGATCGCGCAAGCGCATGGGTTCGATGTCATCGAAGTGCGCCTGGGACGCAACGCTTCCTCGCTGCGGGCTGTGGCAGGCGTCGTCGCGCGTGACACGCTCGTGGTCGGGCCGAGCGATCGGATCGATCATTCACCGCTGTCGGGTTTCAAGTCTGCACGTTACGCAGATGGACGACGAATTGGGCGCCGGCGTGCTGAACCTGGGCGAACATCACGTGCTGGCCGACGTGCGCTTTCCGAAAGTGATCGACATGTTGCGCAAAAGCGGCACGATCGTCGAAGCCATCGATTTGTACGACTTTGCGCGCATTGGGCTGAGCCCCTCGATGCTGGTATCGGACCTCAAGCGGGTGTAACCGGCGTGCGCATCGCAATCTGTTCGGATATCCACGGCAACCTGGTGGGCTTGGACGCCTGTTTGGCAGACCTTCAGCATCAAGGCGGCGCCGACGTGGTCGTGGCAGCGGGCGATCTGTGCATGGATGGTCCGCGTCCCAAAAAAGTGCTCCAGCGCTTGAACGAGATCGGCGCGCAATGTTTGCGCGGCAATACCGATCGGTACATCGCCGCCTCCGACGAGCGCGATTTACACGGCTGCGATGAATCGGACCGGCGCCAGGTCGAGTGGCAGCGCAAAGAAATCGGCGAGAAATGGCTGAAGTGGCTTCGCGAGCTGCCGTTTTCGCTGCGCTTCGGCGAGGGCGAAAACGAACTGCTCGTCGTGCACGCCAATCCGACGAGCGACGACGAACACCTTTGGCCCGATGCCGACGAGGACACCCTTTCACGGCTGATAGGAAACGAAGGCGCGGGCACCATCGCATTCGGTCATCTGCATATTCCCTACGTGCGGTCGTGGCGCGGTAAATTGCTGGTGAACGTCTCCTCGAGCGGGTTGCCCAAAGACGGCGATCCGCGCGCCGGTTACGCGCTGCTGACCTTGCGGCCCGGTGGATGGGAGGTCAAGCATCGCCGAGTCGCGTTCGACGTGAAGAAAGTTGCAACCCAACTTGCCGATTGTGGGATTCCGGAGAGTGCCGACCTGATAACCACTCTTCGCCGTCACCGGTACAAACGATTAAAAACACTGGTTCCGTAACCAACGGCGCGGCTGCCGCGCCTGCCATCGAAATCTCCGGCCTGAGCAAACGCTACGGTGCCTTCACCGCCGTGGACGACGTTTCGTTGCGGGTGGAAGCCGGAGATTTCTTCGGCTTTCTCGGTCCAAACGGCGCCGGGAAAACCACGACGATCAACGCGATCGTGGGACTCGCGCGCATGAATGCCGGCACGATTAAGATTTACGGCTACGACAACGTCTTGCAGTGGCGCGCCGCACGGCGCATCGTCGGTTTGGCACCGCAGGAGTACAACTTCGATCGGTATCTTTCGATCCGCGATATCCTCATCTATCAAGGCGGCTATTTCGGCTTGCGTCCGCGCGAGGTCGCTGGGCGAGCCGACATGCTGCTGGAGCGATTCGGCCTCAGCTTCCAAAGCGCGCCAAGATTACATGAAGCTTTCCGGAGGAATGAAGCGCCGCCTCACGCTGGCGCGCGCACTGGTGCATTCCCCGCGCCTGCTGATCTTGGACGAACCAACCGCCGGCGTGGACGTTGAACTGCGGCTCGAACTATGGGAATTGCTGCGCTCGCTGAACCGCGACGGCATGACGATCTTCCTGACGACCCACTATCTGGAAGAGGCAGAAGAGCTTTGCCGTAACGTGGGCATCGTTCGCGAAGGCAAACTCGTTGCGCTCGAACCGACGCGCGCACTGCTGGATCGCGCCGGCAAGCGTCTACAAGACGTCTTCTGGAACTGACTCGCTCATGAGCGTTCAAGCGATGCAGAGCATGCGCGTCAACTGGGTTGCACTGCTCACACTGATCCGGCGCGAAATGGTGCGCAGCTTGAAGATCATCAACCAGGTCATCTGGCCTCCGGTGATCACGACGATCTTGTACGTGTCCATCTTTGGCTTGGCCCTGGGCAGCCGAATCAAAAGCGTGCAAGGTGTCTCCTACGCGGAATTTCTCATTCCGGGGCTCATCATGTTGCAAGTGATCGATTCTTCGTACGGCGAGTGCAGCAGTTCCGTGTTCCAAGGGCGATTCATGAACTCGATTCAGGAGATGCTGATCGCCCCGATGTCGGCGGGCGAAATGGTCTTCGGGTACATTTTGGGCAGCCTCGCCCGAGCGCTGCTCATTGCGAATCTCATCATGGCGCTCGGATTTTTCTTCGTGCACACGATTCCGCGCAATTGGGTACTGTACTTCTTCGTGATGATCGTGGTTTCGGTGTTGTTCTCCGCACTCGGCGTCGTCTTTGGGTTGATGGCGGAGAAGTTCGATCATCTCGCGGTGCTCACGACCTTTGCCATTACGCCGCTGGTTTTCGTGGGCGGCGTCTTCACCTCGGCCCAGCTGCTTCCGCCGCCGCTTCGCGCCGCGGAGCTCGTCAACCCGATGTTTTACACCGTCGACGCCTTCCGTTACAGCTACACCGCGCAGAGCTATCTGCCGCTCTGGCTTTCACTGCTGGTCATCACGGCGCTGATGGCGATCTCGCTGAGCATAGCGCTCCGAATGGCGTACGTGGGGTACAAACTGCGAACGTGATCGCCGCAGCGCTGGTAACGCTCCTGCTCACGCCGTGGAGGGGCCCTTCCTTGCCGACCGCTTCGTACGCGGCGGCGCGCTACAAACTGGTCGCGCGCGGCATTCCCGGCGGCCGAGTCGATTTGAGCGCCGGCGGCGTGCCGCAAGGCTGGATCGTCTCGTTTTGCACCGCCACGATGTGCTCGCCGCTGCAGTTTTCAATGCCGCTCGACGCACGCGGCCGTGGCTGGGTAGAAGTTGCGCTCATTCGGCTGGAACCGAATGCTCCAAAGCATATCCACGTGCGTATCGCCGCGCCGGGCGCAATCCCTATTCTGGTGAATGTTGCTCGGTAGATCAGGCTAGAAGAACGGGTTGTGCGCCTTCTCCCAGCCGACTTTGCTGGGCGGCCCGTGGCCCGGCATGACGACCGTGTCGTCGGACAACGCGAAGAGTTTCGAACGCACGCTGTTGAGAATGTCGGCATACGTGCTGCGATCCCCGTATGCGCCGCCGACGCTGGCCGCGAATAACGTGTCGCCGGTGAACAACGTTGATTTGAACAGGTAGGAACAGGAACCGTCGGTGTGCCCCGGGGTGTGCAGCATCCGAATCGCGACGTTGCCGAACGGCAGTTCTTCCCCGTCTTTCAATCGCAGCGCTTTTGCGCCGAGCGAGCCGATAGCATGCACGTCAGCGGGGTGCATCGCAATTTTGGCTTGCGGAAATTGCATGGCGACGTTGCTCGTTGCATCGCAATGATCGGCATGTTTATGCGTGATGAGAATGTATTCCAGATGATAGTGCCCGTCGCGCAATACGCGCAGCAGATTGGCCGCTATTCCCGCGGGATCCACCAGGGCGGCACGTTTTCCGCCGTCCAGAAAAAAGACGTAGCCGTTGCTGGGATGCGGGTTCTGCGGGTGACGGCGCACGTCCGTAAGCGTGATGGGCTCGGGGTGCCAGCGCTGCGCCGCGGCGTCCGCGAATTTTGCCGGATCCAAGTGAAGAACGCCGGCAAGCGCGCGCGCGTGCGCATCGCTGGGGACGGCGCGCCCCGCTGCCCAGGACGAGAGTTCTTCCGGCGAGCATCCTACCGCACGCGCCGCTGCTGCGACGCCGATGCCGCTGCCCCGCATGGCCTTGGTAAGCACGTCCGAGAATTCATCTTCTAGCGCCATTGCCTACTCCTTACGCAACCGGAAGCGCGGCCCGGACGGTCGAAGGGTCCGCCATGGAACGCCTGGTGATCATCGGTTCGGGCCCTGCCGGCTTAACGGCCGCTATTTATGCCGCGCGGGCGAATCTGCATCCGCTCGTGCTTGCGGGTGGAATGTACGGCGGCCAGCTCATGCTTACGACCGATGTCGAAAACTTCCCCGGGTTTCCGGACGGAATCATGGGGCCCGAACTCATGCTGAAGTTTCGCGAACAGGCAGAGCGCTTCGGCGCACGTATCGAAAACGTCGACGTCATCGGGGTTGATTTTCATCGCCGGCCGTTGATCGTGAGGACAACGGGCGCGAAGTATGAAGCGAAGAGCGTCGTCGTCGCGACGGGCGCGAGCGCGCGGTGGCTGGGCATTTCCGGTGAAGAGCGTCTGCGCGGCCGCGGCATATCGACGTGCGCGACCTGCGACGGCGCTTTCTTCCGCGACAAACACATCATTGTAGTCGGCGGCGGAGATTCAGCGATGGAAGAGGCGCTGTTCTTAACGCGATTCGGCCGAAAGGTTACCGTCATTCATCGCCGGGATCATTTGCGCGCGAGTAAAATCATGGCCGAGCGCGCCCTTGCGCATGACAAAATCGAATTTCTTTGGAATACCGTCGTTGAAGGCGCCATCGGTGATGAAAAGCTGCAAGCGCTGCTCTTGCGCGATCTCGCTCAAGAGAGCACGTTCGAATACGCTGCGGACGCGCTCTTCATTGCGATCGGCCACGATCCCAACACGGCGATCTTCCGCGGTCAGCTGGAGCTCGACCGCTCGGGATATATTCAGTCGCCGGACGGCGTTTCCACCAGCATTGAAGGCGTTTTCGTTGCGGGCGACGTCTACGATATTCGGTATAAGCAGGCCGTTACGGCGGCCGGATTGGGATGCCGCGCGGCGATGGATGCGGAGAAATATCTGGAAGCGCTCGAATTTCCAATCGCCGAAGCGATCGCATGACCGGACGCATTGCCGCGAAGATCGTCGCGCTGATCTTCGGATTCCTAGTGGCGACATCGCTGGTTGGCGGCGCCGAAGACGGCGGCCGCGTCGACGGGACATTGACCGACGAGCAGGGGCGGCCGATCGCCGGCGCTCTAGTAACGATTACATCGTCCACCGCCGAACAGACGACGTCCACCGGCAAGAATGGATCGTTTATTTTCTTCGGCGTACTGCCGGGCCACTATACGATGGTCGCTTCGCAGATTCGCGGACGCTCGCAATGTTTTCTACCTGATTTTCAAGTGAAACCGGGCGAAAGCTGGCGCGTCTCGTTGCAGGCCTGGAAGCATTGCGCCACAGCGCTCGCTCCGCAGCATCTTTCGCAACTGACGGCGTCCGGCTACACGTCGGACGTGTACATCGTACCCTGAAATTGCCGCCAGAATAGAACTCATCTCGTAAGCCGGAATTATTTTTTTTGGGCGTACTGGTGTAGCGCGACGATTTCGCCTTGTCTTTTTTGAGTAGCACTCAGCAAATCAGGCGCCCGATGGTATTGGTGGGTCGCGAGAATATAAAAGGCGCGTGAGGCTGCGTCACTACGCGAGGAGCGGTGTAGATGTAGGGGTGAAGTCTGAATAGTGGTAGCGGGATGTCCTGCAAAAGTGGGACTAACAAAGGGCCTCGTAAAATGATTTGTAATGGGCAGCTGGGGGCGCGAGTTTAACACTGCCATAGTGCGGTTGAGTTGATTCTGTAACTGTTGCTGGTTTCGTCGCGCTTGCTCGGCAGCGCGCTGTTGAGCCATCCGAATTTCCTCGTTGCGCCTTGCATCGGCCTGCTGTTTTAGCACGTCTTGCGTGCGCTGAATACTCTGCCGTCGCTGCTCGTCAGCGAGTTGTTGACGTATCTGGGAGTTTCGCTCCGACTGTTCGGCAAGGCGCCTTTGCACCCCGCGCGCGAGATTGGCCTGCAGTTCGTTCCGGTCCTGAATGTCCCGTAACAATTGTTGGCTGTGACGCGCCTGCTCATTTGTCATTTGCTGCAAGCGCTGCATATTGAGCTTTTGCTGTAGGCTCGCGCCTGCATCGGGGACATACTGCACGTTATTCCGTCTCCAGCGTTCGGCTAAATCATGGCCTTGCTTAATTGCGCCTGTTCCGTCCTTATCCAAGCCGTTCTTCTGCTGATCGTCGTCGTCAGTAACGTGTCCGAGCTTTCGCTCGTTTTCGATTACCCGGCTTGCAATGTCTTTCAGTCGCGTCAAATCGTCTTCGCTCAAATGATGGGCGAGCGCGTCCTTGTCCGGTTCATGCGCCCCGAAAAATTCACGCAGTTTCGATAAAAATCCGCCTCCCGACTCCCCTGTGGAAGTGCCATAGGGTTTTCCTGGGGACGAGGTTGAGTCAAGCTTTAGAAATTTGACGGGATCAAAATTTTTATCTTTTTTCGTTACCGGATCGCGAATTGTCTTACCCGTCGCGGGGTCGGTATCTTCAATCGCGAAATGCAGATGGGGATACATCGCCGGGTGCGCCGCATCTCCCGCCCTTTTTCCTCCGGTATCGCCCGTTTTGCCGATCTGCTCGGCACCGGTGACGGTCTGTCCGACCTTAACGTCGATTTCCGAGAGGTGCATGTATTTTGAGCGCACGCCATTTGGATGTTGTATAATTATGAAATTTCCGCCGAACTTATCGGCACCCTGGCCGGGAACCCAATCGTTTACGACCGTAACGACCTTGCCGTCTCCAATGGATTGTACCGGCGTACCTAACGGGGCGGGCAGGTCAATACCCTGGTGGACCCTGTGCGAGCCGGGAGGGTAATCTCGGGGGTCACCGGGCTTAGACTTGGCAACGAGCTTTCCAGCCAAGGGGGGCGACCAATTTGGAATGCCTTCGGGAGATCGAGGTGTTTCGTCCATTACGCTGGTCCTTACGATTCTCTGCCGCAACAATATGCAAAATTACGCGTGACCGCCTACGTACCTGTCATTCGTCGTTCGGAGGACTCTAAATGGGAAGGTCTAGTCAAGCAGATACGCTATTGTCCGAACTCGTTGAAAAATACGGGCCTGAAGTCGTTTCCTATCATCGGTGGTTTGATGAGCGGGAGCGATGGTTGGAACTCGTCCATGCCGTCGTTTCACGCTGCTCTCCGAAGAGCGAGCATATCATTCGTGATGCATTAAGGGATCTTGCGACGACAGGCCTACTCGATTCGCCGCTGATGTTTACAGATCCCGAAGCGAGAGCCGCCATAATAGCCGCGCTCGAACGCCGCGGCATAGAGCGCGATGGAGCACAACGTGGAGTTGGCGCCGTTACAGAAATAGCAAACGTTCTCGTCCGCAAATTCGGCGGAAAAACTCAAATCTACCTCCGTCACTGCGTTGAACTGCTCGCTCGAATGATTCGTGAAGATTTGCCGGTTTCTTCGATTTCAGAGACCGAAATGGATCAGGCAGTTCGATTTTGGATGCAGAACGTTATGAACGCTCCCTTTTCGATGAATAATCAGAGTGCAAGCAGTTTTCTCGACCAACGCGGAGTTACTTGGCACCAACTGGTTGCCGCGGCTGATCGCGCTGACTTGAATATCGCTTTACTGGATGACATTGTCGAGATCGCAGCAAGCGATCCGCGTTAGTGATTTTAGTGCGGTGGCGCCAGGCGCAGTTCGTAGCGAAATTCGCCGCCTGCCTCGTTTACGCGAGCGAAGCCGAGTCTTTCGGCTAGCCCGTATGACGGCTCGTTGTTGCGATCCATCTCCGCCACGATAAGACGAACGCCGTAGCGCTCGCGCAAATACGCGATCAGCGCGCGGCACGCTTCCGGCGCGTAGCCTTTGCCGCGATGTTCCGGATAGACGGCGTAAGCGATGAACGAGGAACGCTCGTGCGGTGTTAGCGTTGCCTGTACCGAACCGACGAGCATTCCGCTGTCGCGATCGCGGAAAAGCCAGTTGAGCCAAAGTTGTGAAGGGTCAGGACTTCCGCGCTGCCATCGCTCGTACGTTGCGCGCAGATGCTCCGGCGTTCGCGGCCGAAGCTGCGGAAAATGTGTCCACATGCGCTCATCATTGACGTGCGGCCAAGCTTCGTCGGCGTGTTCGACGCGAACCGGTTCAAAATCCAGCCGAAGCGATTCCGGCGCAGTCACTCCGCGAGCAGATCGCCCAGCGCGTCTTGCAGCACCGGAAATTGGAACGAATAGCCCATATCGAGCGCGCGTTGCGGAACGACGCGCTGTCCCTCGAGCACGAGCATCGCGCCTTCACCCAATGCAAGGTTTACCATAAATGCCGGCACGGGCAATGCCGCCGGACGATGAAGCACGCCGGCTAAGGTTTCGGTAAACTCCTGATTCGTCACGGGTGCAGGTGCGGTGGCGTTGATTGCGCCCGAAAGTGCGTCGATCGCGCGCAAGTAGATGCCGACCGCGTCGGTGACGTGAATCCAGGAATACCACTGCTTACCGCTTCCGACGCGTCCGCCGGTCCCGGCTTTGAACAGCGGCAGAAGCTTTGGCAACGCTCCGCCGTCCGTACCAAGTACTAGCCCGCAGCGCACGAACGCCAGCCGCATTCCCAAGCTTGCGGCGCGCTGAGCATTGCGTTCCCATTCGATGCACACGTGCGCAAGAAAGTCCGTACCGGCAGGGCTGTCTTCGGTGAACGTTTCGTTCTCGCTGGTACCGTAATAGCCGATTGCAGAAGCGCTGACGTACACCGCGGGGTTTCGTTCGTTTTTGCCGAGTTCATCGAGGAACGCGGACGGCAGCGCGGTGCGAGATTCCATTATGCGTTGCTTCACCTGTGCGCTCCAGCGCTGCGCAAGCGTTTCGCCGGCTAAGTTGACGATCGCATCACACCGCACTGCCGACCGCGCCGCCGCTATAGGATCGCGAAGCGACAACGGCATCGGCTCGTCGCCGCGCGCACGTAAAGCGGAGGCAAGATGCCGACCGATGAAGCCGTTCCCGCCCAGGACCGCTACGCGCATCGGCACGCTAGATTTGGTTGAATTCGCGTTCGGCTTTTTTGCTCAGAGCGGTAAGCGGCGACTCGGTGAGCGCCGTGGTACTTTGCGCACCGCGCATGCGTTGGGTTTCCACTCCTCCCGGACCAGGCAGCAAAACCGCCGCCAGCGCCATTATCCTTGACACAAATCCCGGCGCGACTCCATGCACCATCGCGCCGATTTGCGCCGGCGCCGAAAGTATAATTTCGGCATCTCCGCGCAATGCTGCGTCTACGACCTGCCTTGCGGCAGACCGCGCAGAGATTGAAGAGAGCGGCAACGCATCGGAGAGCGCAAACCAGGTGTACTCTTTGTGATGCTGCGCTTTGAACCACGCGTTTCGCGGACTGCCGGTGCGCATCAGTCCCGGTACGACGGTGGTTACGCTGATGTGTTTGCGCGCCAGTTCCGCGCGCAAGCCTTCGGAATAGCCCACCGCCGCGAACTTGCTCACCGAATACGGCAAGAGGTGCGGCACGCTAATCTTGCCGCCGATCGACGTGACGTTGACGATACGTCCGCCGCCTTGCCGTTCGAAAATGGGCAGCGCCGCTTCGACCGTATCGTACATGGCCCAAAAATGCGTCTTGAGCGCGTCCTCGTAATCCTCGCGAATCATTGCCTGCATCGGACCAACCGCAATGATTCCGGCATTGTTGACCAGCATGTCCAGTCCATTGAAGTGAGCGGCGGCTCGCTGCACGGCGGCGCGTATCGCTTGCGAGTCTTTGACGTTGCATGATAGAACGAGCACTTGGGCACCGTAACCACGCAATCGAGTAGCCGCGCGCTCTAGTGCTTCGGGATCCCGCGCGCAAATCGCCAGCCGCGCGCCTCGCTTTGCGCAGTCGATGGCAATACTCAATCCAAGGCCGCGTGAAGCGCCGGTAATGAAGACGACCTTTCCGGAAAGCGATGAGCGCATGAGCAAGCGGGGGATGATTCGCAAGGCGAGCGCGCCGGCGGCTACCGCTGCAACGCCCTTCCACCATGATGGCGCAGGCATGCCGTGGGATTACCCATTTTGGGGAACACTTGCCGCATGAATGAGCGCAAAACGTCCGTCGGATTTTTGGTTGCCGGTGCGGCGGCCGGTCTGACCGCGACATACTTGACGCGAAATGCGCGCGCGCGTCTTCGCAAGCCGATAACGCAAGCTGCGACGATTGCCGTGCCGCGCGACCGCGTGGAATCCTTCATCGAGTCACGCGAACGGATGGTTGAGGCGCTGGAATCGAAACGGAAAATCGCGCTCATCGAGCGGCTGGAAGTGCGAGATGCACCCGGATCGCGTGGTACGGAGGTGTATTTGACGATGCGCGGCGTCGGCAAATACGGCGTCAAAGACGTGCTGCGCCGCGCAAAAGCAATGCTGGAAACGGGCGAGATTCCAACGGGGAGAAGATACGCATGAAGGCCGTCACTTGGCACGGCACGCACGACGTTCGGGTCGATCGCGTGAAGGATCCGGAGATCATCAACCCGCGCGATGCGATTATTCGCGTTACCGCGACAGCGATCTGCGGCTCCGATATGCATCTGTACAACGGCTACATGCCGACGATGAAACCCGGCGATATTCTCGGCCACGAATTCATGGGTATCGTCGAAGAAGTCGGTCCGGCAGTGCGCAATTTGCGCCGCGGCGATCGCGTTGTGGTGCCGTTCACCATCTCGTGTGGGAACTGCGAACCTTGCCGGCGCGATCAATGGTCGCTGTGCGACAACTCGAATCCGAACGCCGGGATGGCGGAGCGGTTGTACGGATATTCCTGCGCTGGACTCTACGGCTATGCGCACCTTTTCGGCGGATATTCCGGCGGTCAGGCCGAGTTCGTGCGGGTACCGTTTGCCGATGTTGGGCCGCTGGTCGTTCCTGACGAAATCGAGGACGAGCGTCTCGTGTTCCTCACCGACATTTTCCCGACCGGCTATATGGCCGCCGAAAACGCCGACATCAAGCGCGGCGACGTGGTGGCAGTATTCGGTTGCGGTCCGGTCGGCCAATTCGCGATCCGCAGCGCGTTTTTACTCGGCGCCGAACAAGTGATTGCGATCGATCGCATTCCGGAACGGCTTCGGATGGCCGAGGCCGGCGGAGCGCGGACGGTTCAATTCGATGAAGTCAACGTGCTTGAAGCGCTGCATGAAATGACGGCAGGCCGCGGGCCGGATTCCTGCATCGACTGCGTCGGCATGGAAGCCCACGGGCGTACGCCCGACGCCGTTGCCGACAAAGCAAAACAGGCAATGCGCATGGAGTTGGACCGGGCCCATGTCCTGCGGCTCGAAATTCACGCGTGCGGAAAGGGCGGCACCGTCTCGATTCCGGGGGTCTACGGCGGTTTCATCGACAAGATGCCGATGGGCGCCGTCTTCGAAAAGGGTTTGCAACTGCGCAGCGGTCAGACGCACATGCATCGTTATCTTCGTCCGCTGCTCGAGCGGATCCGCCGCGGCGAAATCGACCCCTCGTTCATCATTACGCATCGGGGAACGCTCGAAGATGCTCCCCAATATTATCGTCTGATGGCGCGGCACGAAGATGACTTCATCAAGTCGTTCCTGCGTCCGACGGCGGTGAAAGGTTCGGTGAGCACGCGACGCGAGGAGTTCGCTACCGCCCGCCGGTAAAAGCAGTCGCATGAAGCGACTGCTTTGCGCCTATGCGGTGCTCGTATTTTTCGCTGCGACAGCGAACGCCCTCGCGGCGCCGTCCATGCACGATATTCTCCGCGCGACGTACGCGGTTCACGATTTAGGACATGTATCGCTGGCGCCCGACGGCCGGTCCGTCGCATGGGAAGAGACGGTGCATCCCGGCTCGGATCCGAGCGCATCGGCACCGCGATCGCTGATTTACGTGCAGCGTTTGGGCAGCACGCCCTTACGGATTACGACGTCTGATACCAGCGGAGATCGTTCCGAACCGAGCTTTTCTCCGAACGGCCGGCGCATCGGCTTTTTCGATCAAGTTTCTGGCGGAGCGACCTCACTGTACACTGCTGATGCGCGAGGCAGCGGTGTGCATCGCGTCACGCAATTCAACGGCAACGTTCAATCGCTCAAGTGGTCGCCGGACGGCGCCTCCATCGGCGTGCTGTACATTGCAAACGCTCACCGCAAAGCCGGTGCGCTGGCCGCCGGTGCACGCGCGGTCGGTGTCATCGGCTCGCAAACGGACGAACAGCGGCTGTGCGTGGTAACCGTAGCTTCCGGTGCACTTTCGTGCCTAACGCCGGCGAACGTCTACGTGTACGAGTACGCTTGGGCGCCCGATTCGCGTCGCTTAGCATTCACCTATGCGCATGGCAACGGCGATAATAATTGGTGGATCGCTCGGCTTGCCGCAATTGATCGCCTATCGAAAACAATGCGCGATCTGTACCGGCCGCCGGAACAAATCAACGATCCGCAGTGGTCACCCGACGGAAGGCGCGTGGCATTTATCGCCGGTATCATGAGCGACTTCGGTTCGGTAGGCGGCGACGTCTTCGTCCTCGATGCAGCCTCTCGAGCGGTGCGGGATATCGCGCCGCGGATGCGCGTTTCGGCTTCATCGCTGCAGTGGATCGACAACAACCGGCTGTATCTGACGGCTCACGACCGTGGCAACCTGCACCTATATCAAATGAGCGTGGCGTCGGGATCGCTGTTGCCTCTTACGAGCGGGACGGAAGCCGTACGCAGCTGGGATGCGGTAAAGGGCGGGACCCGCGTCGCGCTGGTCCGCAGTTCGTTTGTTTCTCCTCCAGAAGTCTATGCCGGCGCGCCGCACCGGCTCTCGCAGATCACACACAGCAACGCGCACACGCAGCGCCTCTGGGGCAACGCAACGTCCGTGCAGTGGACCAGCGACGGATACCACGTGCAAGGCTGGCTGATCTATCCGCTGGACTATAACGCGAGAACAAAATACCCGATGATCACGATCGTTCACGGAGGCCCCTCCGCTGCCTCACTGCCCGGATACGGCAATCGCTTTATTGCAGCGCTTTCGAGCCGCGGCTATTTTGTGTTCGAGCCGAACCCGCGCGGAAGCTTCGGCCAAGGCGAGGCCTTTACGCGCGCCAACGTCAAAGATTTTGGCTACGGGGACTGGCGCGACGATTTGCGCGGCATTGACGCCGCCGTTGCGAGCGCCCCTATTGATTCGAATAAACTCGGTCTGTTCGGCTGGAGTTACGGCGGATATATGGCCATGTGGGCAGAGACGCAGACTCGGCGTTTCAAAGCGATCGTCGCGGGCGCCGGCGTCGTAAATTGGCAATCCTATTACGGTCAGAACAATATCGACCAATGGATGATCCCGTTCTTCGGCGCGTCGGTCTACGCCGATCCGGCGGTGTATGCCAAGAGTTCGCCCATTACGTTCATCACGAAATCGCACACGCCGGTACTGATTCTGCAAGGAGAACGCGACGAAGAGGTCCCTTCGGCGCAAGCGTTCGAGTTTTGGCATGCAATGAAAACGCTGGGCGTACCGACGCAGCTCGTCGTTTACGCCGACGAAGGGCACTCGCCGCGCAAGCTGCGCAATCAAATCGACATCCTGACGCGAATGGTGCGCTGGTTCACGCACTATTTATGATGCGAGGTTCTGAATTATAGTGTGGAGCGAGATGGTAAACGTTAGGTAAAGGACGGCGCGAATATGTTTTATTCGCGTGTGCTTGGACTACCGTATGACATCTATTAGAATCGCGCTTTTTATTCTGTTTGCGCTCTCTGCTTGTAGTGGCAGCGCCAAGAACGCGAGTTATTACGTTTTTCCGAACAATGAAACTTCCATTGACAGCATCCAGAATAGCGAAAGAGTGCAGTTACGGTACAGCCGCGGGCGGTTATACGGCGTGCGTTTTGGTAAAATTGGCACGTGGTTCCCACGTACACCAAATATGGGGTTTGCGTATTTCAGAAAGCCTATAGCGGCGCACGCTATCGGCGTGCGTCCCATTGGTCAAGTGAGTAGCCAAGCTTTTCCGTGCGCTACATTGCGAGCCGTCGAAGTCATCCGACGGCCCTTCATTGCGCGGATGGGTTCACGATGAGCTTATTACCGTTAACGTCTCTGCGTACACGAATTGTGATATACGCACGATCTTCTCAAGGACAGGCCGTTTACTTTATAAAAACATGGAGCGTCGCGACATTCCTCATCTGTTTGTTCAAGATGACTAGAGTAAGGGACTCCGCAAGCTCTTTGAAGTTGGTTCAATTTGATACACTGCTTTCGCGTCAGCCGCGAAATGTAATTGAATGTCGGGTACCTCACCGGGGCGGTGGTGCGAAATCACCACCGCCGATAATCGCCGAAAGGTGAGATCCCTGGAGATAAACCTCTACGAAATGGCATCGAGCAAGGTCAGTGCGTCCGAATTGAGCTGCTGTTGTTCGATTTTCGGGTGCGTCAAATAAAAGAGCGCCATAATGCGCAGGGCAAAGCAATGCGCCCGAGGCGTAGGCAGCCTTGCGAACCGCGCTCGTGCGCCTGCGGCCAGTTCGCGCGCGCGCTCGAAGAATGCTTCTTTTGAAGGGTAGCATTCGATCCAACTCAGCTCGTTGTGCGCGCGGTCCTCTTGCTGATCGATGAACGCGTCCAGCAATACGTGTAAGGCACACATAGCGGGAAAATACGCATCGTACACCGGTGCAAGCTTGGCGTCCGGATTGTTGAACAGCGCGTAGATCGGCGCATAAATGTGAAATTGCGAGCCGGCAGCAGCGCAAAATTCCCACCATGAGAGATCGCGATACGCCGCACCTTCGCGTTCGTACCAGGCGACGCAGGCGCGTTCGCGCTCGTCCGCCTGCAAATGTTTGACCGTTTGCGCTGAAGCGTAGAGGCTTGCGGCCGTTCGCGCGAGCGGCACGAACCGATCGTACCCAGGCAGCCGGCTCAGTGCGGTGCGAACTTGCTCGACCAGCGAACGCAAATAGCCGCCGTCGTCACCTTGCGGACCGAGCTCGTAATAGTCGTGAAACGTGCCGCCGGGATCCAGGGCGTCGCTGAGTGCTTCATGCAGCTGCGGATGGGCTTCCGGCGGTGTGTGGGGATGACGGTCGCACAGGCAATCCAAGTAATCGTAAATCGTTTCCAGCGGCGCGACGATCTCGACATAGCGTTGGCGCTGCCCGGGCGGTAAAAACGTCGCCAGAATTGCAGCGCCGGCAACGTGATAGGCTTTAGAATGAAGACTGGACAGCGCTTGTGTGCGTAGCAAGGAATCGGGAATGCGCTGACTGCGTATTCAAGGGTGCGAAGGTGCTTTCGCGCAAGCGGAACGACACGCGTAAGAAAGCGCTGCAGATGCCAAGCATCCTCGAATCCGCCGCCGAGCAGAAACGCCAAACGTTTGCGTCCGAAAAGCACGCGTGCTTGCGCCCACCGAATCTCCTGTGCCAGCACCGCTAAATGCCGCCGACGAATCTACCCGGATTCAGGATTCCATTTGGGTCGAAGTGCTGTTTGAGTGCCCGCATCTTATCGATCGCCTGCGGCGGTCGTCCCCATGCGCGCAAGGTCGCGCGGATTGGCGAATTGCCGGCCACGACGACGCTCGCTGGGTCGAGGGTTCGCAACGCGTCATCGCAGCGCTCGATCTTTTCGGCGAAAGCGCGGCTGTCGCGGTCGCTGACTCGCAGAAAGACGTCGCCGTTCATCAGATCAAGCAGAACATCGGTGAACAGATGAACGCCATTGGCCGCATCCCGAAGCGCCGTCGCTCGGCGCTCGGCATCATGGGGCAAGCCCAACGATCGGTACGTGACCGAGCGCTCTCCGACAGCCGCAATCTGCGCATCGATGATGCGCTGTAACGACTGCGGCGCTCCCGCGTCGATAATGAGCGTTTCCGGAACGCCCGCGCGGCCGAGCGACGATCGCAGTTCTCGAGTCGCACGATCCAGCAGCGTTGCCGATCCCTCAAGCAGCACAAACAATCGCCCATCGATCCCGTCCGCGCCGTCGACATCCTTGCGAAAGCCTTCGATGCAGCACGCGGCGGCCGGAGTAACGGCTAATGCGGCAATTTGTGCTGCGGCACGCTCCCGCGATCGTTCAGGCAGTTTGGCAATCAAGGCCCGCGAGCGCGCCGGCACCGGGAGCGTTTTGAAATTCGAGCTGCGTGATGAACCCGAGCGTTCCGAAGGAGCCGACGTACAGTTTATTCATGTCGTAACCGCTCACGTTTTTGACGACCATTCCGCCCGCGTTAGCGATGGTGCCGTCGGCAAGTACGATTTGCGAGCCGATAACAAAATCGCGAGCCCGTCCGTAAAGGTGACGGCGCGGACCGAGCCATCCGGCTGCCATCGTTCCGCCCACCGTCGCTTTTTGCCGAAGCGGCGCATCGATGGGCACGAATTGTGCGGCTTCCCCAAGTGCTTGGGAGAACCGAGCCAGCGTCAGACCCGCCTGCACCGAACAGGTCAAATCCGCCGTTTCATGGGCAAGAAACGCATCCAAACTCGTCGTGCCTATCGTTACGTCGGCTGCAACCACCGATCCGAGTGCGTGCAGCGTGTTTCCGCCTTGAACAGCTACGGCAAGGCCGGCTGAGTTGGCGCGTTGCAGCGCGGCAGCGACCTCGGCCACCGTTCCCGGAACGATTCGCTGCGCGATCATCGAATCTCGGCGCAGCCCATGCCGGCGGGAAAGATTTTCTCCGGATTTAGCCTCGCACGCGGATCGAACACATCGCGAACCCGCGCCATCGTCGCCAAATCGTCGGTCGTGAAGATCCGGGTCAGCGTTGCGCGTTTTTCGTAACCGATGCCGTGCTCGCCGCTGATCGTTCCCCCTAAGTCCACGGCGGCTTGCAGTATTTCGTTGCCGGCATCGATGACCGCTCCGACTTGCCGGCGGTCGCTGCGATCGTACATCAGCAACGGGTGCAAGTTCCCGTCGCCGGCGTGAAAAACGTTTGCTACTTTGATGCTGCGCGAATCGCAGGCGGTTTCCACTGCGCTCAATGCTTGCGGGAGCTTCGTGCGTGGGACCACGACGTCTTGAATGTAGTAGTTCGGCGCAATGCGCCCCGTAGCGCCGAGCGCACCTTTTCTCCCCGCCCACAGCGCGTCGCGTTCGGCAGCCGAACGTGCGGAACGCCACGAGAGCGCGCCGGCATCGCGTACCAGCTGCGCGATCGTTGATTCGTACACGTTGAGGTCGTCATCGTAACCGGCGCTTTCGATCAGCAAAACAGCGCCGGCATCGGTGGGATAACCGCAATGAAACGCAGCCTCAACCGCTTGCAATGCAAGCCGGTCCAGCATTTCCAGCGCGGTCGGAACGATGCCGGCGCCGATGATTGCCGAAACGGCCGCCGACGCTGATTCAACGTCGGGAAATCCGGCCAGCCATACGCGCACCGCTTCGGGAATACGCATCAACCGGACCCACGCCGAACACGTTATCCCGAGCGTTCCCTCGCTGCCGACCAGCGCGCCGGTAAGATCGTAGCCGTCATCCAGGCTGGTATGAAAAACCTCACCCGCTTCATCGACCAACTCCAATCCTAGAACGTGATTGACGGTCGTGCCATAGGCAAGGCAATGCGGTCCTCCGGCGTTCGTGCCGATGTTCCCCCCGATGGTGCACGTTCGCTGTGACGAAGGATCGGGGGCGTAAAACAACCCGCTTGCGGCAACCTGCTGCGAAAGCTCCAAGTTGATAAGGCCCGGCTGTACGCGCGCGCGGCGATTACGCACGTCGACCTCGAGTATGCGGTTCATGCGCGCGAAGGAAAACACGACGCCGCCGCGGACCGGGACCGCGCCGCCGCACAAACCGGTTCCGGCCCCGCGTGCAACGATCGGCTCTCGACAATCGCTTGCAATTTTCACCGCCGCTGCCACCTCTCGCGTCGAGGTCGGAAGGACGACCGCGGTTGGAAGCGGCCCCTCGGAGTAGCCGTCGAAGGCATAGACCGACAAGTCTTCGGGCAGCGTTTTCACGCTATCCGAACCGAGCGCTTCGATCAGGCGCGGTACAAGCACCAGAGTAACTTTTCGAATCGAGCGGGCTCACCTGCGATGGAGCGTTGAAGTGCAAGAGGCTCGCAATGTTTTCTGGAAGAACCTGCGCGAGCCGGGATTAGGTTGACGGTGCAAGCGTGTTCTTTTTTTGGAAGAAGAAGGCCGTGCGGCGTCGCAAAGTCGCTGCGCCGGCGCAAAAACGTGCCGCATTTCGCATGCCGGTCGAGTTCGCCATGCAGTACGCGCTGGAAGGGCGCGAAGGGCGCCGCGAGGGCAAGGCCAACGACCTGAGCGCCGGCGGTTTGCGCCTGTGTTGCGATGAGGACTTCTTGCATGGTTCGCTGCTGTCGCTGGAGTTCTCGCTTCCCGACGACTTTTTGACCGAAATGACCGTTGAGAAAGAAGTTTACGAGCAAAGTCCCTTTGGTCTGCGGCCGGAAACGATCAAAGTGCAGCCGCCGCGGTTTGCGCCGATGCGCGTGCGTGGCAAAGTACTTGCAACGTTTTTGAACATTCGTCGAGGCGAGTTCTCACACGGCTTAGTTTTCGTCGATCTGGAAACCAAAACAGAAGAAGAGCTGCAGCGCTTCATTCATCTGTGGCAAGTCAATTTCTTGCGCACCCGCCGGGGTCAAACCTAAATGCGGAGCATTACTGGTAAAGCAAATAGCGCTGACGGATCGCGTTGAACTGCTGTAGGGCATCCTGCCATTGGCGCACGATTTGCTGCGCCCCTAAGCCGCCTTTCAAGCCGTTTCCTACCGTATCGGTGCCCCAATCGATGTTGAGTGCTCGGCCGTCAATCGCGATCGCCCCCGGAGCGATGTCGCGAACGGCCGTCAGCAACTCCACGGCGGTCAGCGTGGCGGGAAACACATGCGGATCGAAAACTTGCAGCTCCACCCCTGCGTATTCGCGTGTCGAATGCCCGAACACCGGCGACCAATATGCAGCGCGAAAGTAGACGCCCGGAATATTTCGTTCGTTCAAAACTGCCGCTAACCGATAGGCGTCCAGGCCCGGCGCTCCGGCGTATTTGAACGGCTTGGTCGTGCCGATGCCGCCGTTCAATCCCGCGTTGTCGATTAACCCCGTGCACGGATACACGACCGCCGTACTCCATTCGGGGATATTGGGCGACGTTTGAATCCACTGCAGTCCGGTATCCGGCCACAGCATGCTGCGGTGCCACCCCACCATTCGGATTACGCGAAGGTTTGCGCCGATTCCGAAGCGGTCGTTGAACATCTGCGCCAGTTCTCCGACCGTCATGCCGTGACGCATCGCAATCGGGTAGAGGCCGATGAACGACTTGAAACGGGAATCGAGAACCGGGCCTTCGACCATCGTGCCGCCGATGGGGTTCGGTCGATCGAGGATCCAGATCTCTCGGTTGAACTTTTTTGCCGCTTCCATGGCATACGCCATCGTGGAAATATAGGTGTACGTTCGCGAACCGATGTCTTGAATGTCGAACAGCAGCACGTCGACGCCTTGCAGCATCCGTGCGGTGGGATGACGCTGCGGGCCGTAAAGGCTGTACACCGGCAATCCGGTGTGCGCGTCGGTATACGATGCCACGTACGCGCCGGCGGGTCGATCGCCGCGCAACCCGTGTTCGGGCGAGTAGATGGCGCGAATGCAAATATTGGGGTTACTGCGGATCGCGTCCACGATGTTCACCATGCGCGAGGTCACGCCGGTTTGATTCGTGATCACGCCGACGCAGCGCCCACGCAGATCGTGCCAGGCCGATCGCAAGAATACTTCGTCGCCCAGCACGATGCGCGCCGGCGGCAGCGTTCCGGCCATGCAGAGCTGCGTAGAAACGAAGAAGATCAGCGCAAGCGCGCTAGACCGGAACAAACTCCGGCTCTGCCGTTTTGGGAATGACGTTTGCTGTTTGTGCGCGTCGAAACAGTTCGTTGACCGCTGTGATTCCGTCCTCGCCCACGTCTTCACTGTACCGGTTGACGTAAAGGTCGATGTGCTTGCGTATGACCTCTTCGCTCATCTCGGTTGCATGCTCGTGCACGTACTTCATTACGGCTTGCTCGTTCTCGCGAGCGAAGCGCAAGCTGCGCTTTATCGTGCGTTCGATGGCCCGCGCTTGTTCGTCGTCCAAATCGTTGCGTATCAGAATTGCTCCCAGCGGGATCGGCAATTTCGTCTGACTTTCCCACCAGTGCCTAAGTCGAGGATTTCGACCAAACCGGAATCCTGATACGTGAAGCGCGACTCGTGAATGATGAGGCCGGCATCGAGCGAGCCGCCGGCGACGGCGTCGACAATCTTATCGAACCGCATCTGCACGGTTTGCGGCCGCGATTGCATGGCTAGGCGCAACAGCATGAACGCCGTCGTCATCTCACCCGGAATGGCGATCATTTTGTTTTTGAAGTCGTCCAATGCCGATCCGATGCCTGGACGGGAAACGAGTAACGGTCCACACCCCCGGCCCAGGGCACCACCCACGCGCAGCATGCGGTAGTCTTCCATGAGAAGCGGAATAGCGCCGTAGCTGACTTTCGTCAACATGTAGTCGGCTTTGAGCGCCGACGTGTTCAGGCTTTCGATGTCTTCCAAATGAACGCGTACCGGCGGAGCATCCTCGAGCAGCCCGTTGGTCCACGCCGCGAAAATGTAGGTGTCGTTCGGACACGGCGAGTATGCGAGCGTGAGCGGCCTATCCATCGACCTGCACTAACGAGAGCAGAGCGTTCAAAACCTTTTCGACGCCGCGCACGCCGGCATTGAAATCCCATCGAGCCTGCGAGCGCTCACACGCAATGTTGGAAATGCCGCGCACCTCTATTGCCGGCACACCCGCAATCTCGGCTGCTCGCAATACGGCAAACCCTTCCATACTCTCAACCGCAACGCCGAGCCCTGCGCAACGCATTGCCGTTTCGTCCGTCGCCGTAACACGGGAGACCGTAATGCCCCGTACGCTGCGAAAGCCAAGTTCGACCACACGATCGACCAACGCTAAATCGGAGCCTGCGCGATCCACGACGCGCCGGTTCTCCGGCAACGCAATTGCGGCGCCGGTTTCCAACCCAAGTTCGAACAATTCTTCGGAAACGACGACGCCTTCCCCGATGGCTGCCTCGCGCGAGAATGCTCCGGCGATACCGGCGCTCACGACCAAATCATAGCGGCTTTGCGCCAAGGCGCGCGACACGGCCGACGCTGATTCCACCACGCCGACGCCCGTTACCAGCATTTCAACGTGCGGTGCCGGGCGCAAAAACCCAAGCTCTTCGCCCACCGCGCATGCAACCAAGATCATCGTTAAGGAACACCGATGAATTTGTGCGTCTGCAACGAGATGCGAAAGCGCTGGGGGTGGTTCTTTGCGTACTCCAGTGCAAGCTCGACGTTTTCGCGCTTATTGCCTTCGGGTTGCAGCAAGATTTGCGATGCGCCCTCAAACAGGATGAGGTGCTCCTCGGGGACGCGCCCGTCCACAATCAACTTCACTTCGTTGGCGCGAGCAGCCATTCGCGGGTCGACGCGTTCTTTCGGTGAAACGGTGAGCCAAACGTGCGAAGGTAAGTCCACATACGTCGTTCCGTTGGATTCCACGTGCACGCGCTTACCGTCGCGATGGAGCGCTTCGATCAAGGCGGGTGCCTCGGTTTGCGCAAGCGGTTCGCCGCCGGTAAGGATCACCATCGGACAATCGCCGCCGATTTCTCGAACGCTCGCGACGACCTCGGATATGCCGGCCAAAAATTTGAGTGCGTAGTCCGTATCGCAAAAGTCGCAGGATAGATTGCAGCCGGCCAAACGCACGAACACCGCGGGCGTGCCGCTGAACGTTCCTTCACCTTGAATGCTGTAAAAAATTTCGGAGAGCTGAAGCATGTCTTACTGCATATCGTTTCGGTGAAGAACCGCCGATGAGGTGGCCGTTTCCCAAAGCACGAGTTCTTCTAACCCCGGCAGCACCGCGTCAAGCCGTTCCCAAATCCACTGGAGGATCCGCTCGCACGTCGGATTATCAATGACGTCGTTGAGCGAGCGGTGGTCGAGCGATTCGATCACTTCGCGATGAACCAGCGCACGCAGGTCGTCGAAGTCCATGATCATGCCGCGCGCCGCCCCTTCAGGCTGCACCGGCCCGGCGACGGCGACGTCCAGCCGGTACGAGTGACCGTGGGGCCGGGCGCATTTGCCCAAATGATAAGGGAGTAGGTGCGCCGCCTCGAAGCGGAAGCGCTTGCGGATATGCATTTCGGTCGGCTTCGCGGTGCGGCGTGGCTCGAGCCTTCGTTACGCGGTGCGATGAAGCAGGCAGAGCAAATCCTTCGAGCGACCGCGATGATGCTGCGCGCCGGCACGTCGGCCGAGGTTCACCGGATCTTGCTGCAGGAAGCCGTCCCCGGCGCCGGATTCCAGCGGGGGCAAATCGCAGCGCCGGAAAGCACGATAGACCCGGAACGCTCACCGCAGGGCGGCTGTGCCGTGTTTGAGCTGCTTGAAGCGGGACGAGTGGTGGCACGGCTTGAGGTGTCGCAGCTCGCCCAAGGCATTCCATACGATGATGCCATCGAGGGACTGCGGTACGCCGTAGACGCCGCGACGCTGCGGCTGACGAACATGGCGCTGCTTGCACGTCAAGCCGAAGAAAACCGGATCGACGTTCTCACCGAGCTGCCGAATCGCCGCGCGTTCGAAGAGCGTTTGGCCGAGGAGCTTCGACGCAGCGCGAGAAGCCGGCGCAGCTTTGCCCTGGTTTTGTTGGATATCGACGGTCTGCAGCACCTTAACCTTGGCGGTCGCCAAACCGGCGACGCAGCGCTTCGCGGCTTCGCCGCTGCCCTTCGCGCCGAATGTCGCTCGACCGATTTCCCGGCTCGCGTGGAGGACGACGACTTCGCGCTCATCCTCGTCGACGTCGATCGAACCGGCGCGGAACGGATGGTGAGCCGGCTTCTAGAAGCCACGCTCGGCTTGACGTGCGCGCTTCCGTACCGCATTTCGGCGTGCGCGGGAAGCGCAGGATCCTTCGCCGTGGACACAGCCGAAACGCTGACCGAGCGGGCCAACGCCGCTTTGCGGGACGCGAAGCGGAGTGGGCGTGGGAACAGCCGATTCACTTGAAGAACCAGCGGGAAAAGGATTACTGTGAAGCATTACTACTCAAGGGCACACGACTCGCTCGATCTGTTGCCCAAAGACCTGCCGCTTCGCCATAGCGCTCGCTTGCGAGAACGAGCGGAATCGCTTGTCCTGCTCGGCGCGATTGCCGCTTTCTGGGTCCTCGTCTTCATGTTGAATTTCTTTGTCGGCCAGTTCTCGACGCCGATGATACGCTAGTTGCCTAGGTCTTTAGGAACCGTTTCCTAGTCACAGAGGCTCGCCCGCTTTACGCTCAAGCGTGCGATACTTTTGTCATGAAGGAAGAGTGGCGCCGAACCGCGCGGGCTCGCGAGAGGACGCAATCGCTCATGCTGATAGCGGGCATTGCGGCTTTTTGGGCTTTGGTGATCGTCCTCAATCACCTGGTCCACGTTTTTTCGGCCGTGTCGCTGGCCGCGCAATAGGATATCGCGCTAGAGCACTCCGCTCGGGCCCATTGTCTCGAGCCGCTTCTTCAAGTCGGCCAAAAAGCCGCTCGCGACGTACCCGTCGACGACGCGATGGTCCAGCGAAAGGCAAACGTTCATCATGTGGCGGATTGCGATGGCGTCGTCGGCCGTCACGATCGGCTTTTTCACGACGGCTTCCATCGTAACGATGCCGGCTTGACCGCCGTTGATGATCGGGGCCGAAGCATACGATCCGTTCGCACCGTTGTTGTTTACGGTAAACGTTCCGCCTTGCAAATCATCGGCGGTGAGCTTTCCCCGGCGCGCGCGTTCGATGAGCCTCGCCGCTCGCCAAAGCGATGCCTTTGATTGAAAGCTTGTCCGCGTTTTTCACGACCGGCACTACCAGATTCGTCGCAAGTCCAATCGCAATGCCGATGTTCGTTTCTTTTTCTACTTGAATCGACGGCGCAGAACCGGCGGATGTGGACGCGACGAAGCGCGCGTTCATGAGTGGGAAGGTTGCGAGCGATTCAACCACGGCGCGAATGAAGAAGGGCAGCAGCGTGAGCTTGTATCCATGTTCCTGCTCGAACCGCTCTTTTTCGCGCATGCGCCATTTCCAGAGGTTGCTGACGTTGACTTCGACCATCGACCATGCATGCGGCGCGGTGTGTTTGCTTTCGACCATGCGCTCGGCGATAATGCGCCGAGCGGAATTGAGCGAGATCGACGTTCCCGGTACGGGCGAGCCGTAGGTGCTGGTTCCGGGCGGCGGCGCGGGTTGCGCAGCCGGCGGCGAGGGCTGCGGTGACGGTGCGGCGGTAATTGCTTGCGCTACGGCGGCAGCCGGGCCCATGCGCGCCGCAGCGAGCACGTCATCGGCGGTAACGCGTCCGTTCGTTCCGGAGCCCTTTACCGCGCGTATGTCGACCTGGTGCTCGCGCGCGAGTTTGCGCACCGCAGGCGAAGCGCCGCGAAGCGCTGCTTCGGCGCCGTTTCCGGAGGCAGTTCCCTGCCCATTTGAGTGAAGGGGTGCCGCCGGGGACGGCGGCGCAACCGAAGCGCCCGGAGCCTCTGCCGGTTTTTTGTCGGGTTCGACTGGCGCGCCCACTTCATCGATCACCGCGATCGGCGTGCCGGTGGCAACGGTCGAACCTTCCTGAACCAGAATTTCCCTTAGCGTCCCGGTGACGGGAGCCGGAACTTCCGAATTGACCTTATCCGTCGATACTTCGACGAACGCTTCGTATTTTTCGATGGCGTCACCGGCGTTCTTTAGCCAGCGCTCCACGGTGCCTTCGGTAACCGTTTCCCCGAGTTGCGGCATCGTTATCGTAGTTGCCATTAGAAGCGCACCATCTCACGCATCGCTTGCGCCATCTCTGCAGGTGAGCTCATGTACGCCTCTTCAAGCGGAAGCGCATACCCCATTGCCGGCACGTCCGGCGCCGCGAGCCGCCTGATCGGCGCATCCAGATCGAAGAGCGCGTCCTCCGCAACCATGGCGCTGATTTCTGCGCCGATGCCGCCGAACTTGTTGTCCTCGTGTACGATCAGCAGTTTGCGCGTTTTGCGCACGCTTTCTAAAATCGCGGTTCGATCCATCGGGCGGATAGAACGCAGATCGATCACTTCAACCGACAATCCCTCGCCCTGCAGTGCGTTTGCGGCTTCGAGCGCCCAATGCACGTAGAGCCCGTATGAAACCACGGTCAGCTGCGTGCCGGTTTTCTTCACGTCGGCTTTGCCGATCGGGATCGTGTAGTGTCCGCCCGGGACTTCACCTTTGATCAGACGATACGTCTTCTTGTGCTCGAAGAACAGCACGGGATCGGGATCGTCGATTGCCGCATTCAGCAACCCTTTGACGTCGGCCGGAAAAGCGGGCGCGACGATCTTCAATCCCGGAACATGGTAGAAGAGCGCCTCTACGCACACTGAGTGTGAAAGTGCGCCGCGCACGCCGCCGCCGTACGGCGCGCGAATGACGAGCGGACAGGTGTATTCACCGTTGCTGCGATAGCGCGTCTTTGCCGCTTCGCCGACGATTTGATTGAACGCAGGATAGATGAAGTCGGCGAACTGGATCTCCGCGATGGGACGCAGGCCTTCCATCGCCATGCCGACGGCGATGCCCACAATCGATGCCTCCGCAATCGGCGTGTCGACGACGCGCGCAGCGCCGAACTCTTTGATGAAATCTTTGGTGATCAAGAAAACGTTGCCGCGGTTGCCTACGTCTTCCCCCAGAATGATCGTACGGTCGTCGCGCTTCATCGCTTCGTACAGCGTTTCGCGCACCGCCTCAACGTTGTTCAGGGTTTTGCTGGAAGCGGTCGCCGCCGTTTCTATTGCCATGGCTCGTAGTTTCCTTCGTACACGTGTTCGTAAAGATCGGAAGCCTCCGGATACGGCATCGCTTCGGCTTTGTCGGTCGCTTCGTTCGTCTGACGCAGCACGTCTTTTTTCATCGCCTCGACGTCCTGGGTCGTCATGATGCCGGCTTGCAGCAGCTCTCTTTCAAATCGCGGGACCGGATCGTGTTTGCGGTTTTCCGTTACCTCGTCTTTAGTTCGGTACGTCATGTCGTTATCGTCGGTCGAGTGCGCGAGGAACCGGTAGCAAATGCCTTCGACGATGCTCGGACCGCCGCCGCTGCGCGCGCGATCCATCGCCCGCCCGACGGCGTCGTATGTCGCGAGCGGATCGAATCCGTCGAACTGCTCGCCCGGCATTCCGTAGCCTTCAGCGCGCTTATAAATGTCGGGCTGCGCCATCTGCAAACGAAGCGGCGTCGAGATGGCCCATAAATTATTTTCGACGAGCATGACGAGCGGCAGTTTATGCACCGCGGCGAAGTTCATCGACTCGTGCCACTCGCCTTCGCTGGTCGTGCCGTCACCGCACGTAACCAGCACGGCGCGGCCGCTTTCATTGCGGTACTTCAACGCATAAGCAGCGCCGACGGCATGCGGAATGTGTGCGGCGAGAATCGAGGAGAACGACATCAGCCCGGCGCGCTTGGAAGAGTAGTGATTGGGAAATTGACGGCCGCCGTTGTGATCGGCAGCGCGAGCGAAAATTGAGAGCATGATTTCGTAAGGCGTGAGGCCGATTCCAATCGCCAGGCCGAGATCGCGATAATACGGCGCGAGAATATCTTTGCCGCGCTCAAACGCCATTGCGGCGCCGGCCTGAAGCGCTTCGTGCCCTTCGCTGCCGAGTGCAAAAGGCACCTTACCTTGCCGGTTCAGTTGAAATCCGCGGTTGTCGAGCTGCCGCTGCAGCAGCATGTTGCGGAAAATTTCACGCAACTTCTCGTCGGATAGCCCGTGCCGTTCAAGTGCGCCGCGCACCTCGATCTCGCTTTTCGCCATACTTATGTCATCCTATGTCTGTCCGAATGCCATCCTGAGCGCCCACTTTGTCATCCCGAGACTCATCCTGAGCGCCCGACTTTGCCATCCTGAGCGCCCACTTTGTCATCCTGAGCCTGTCGAAGGACCGCCGAGCAACGTCGAGGCGGCTTCCTCATTGCCACGGTTCCCATCCACTTTCGTGAACGTTCTCGAACAAGTCCGAGGCCGCCGGGTACGCCATCGCTTCGGCTTTGTCGGTGGCTTCGTTCGCCTCCGCAAGCACCGATGACTTCAAACTTTCGGCTTGCTCGGCGGTGAGCACGGCGTGGTCTCGCAGGAAGCGCTCGAACCCCGGAACCGGATCGCGCTCCCGCATGCGCTGTACCTCGTCGCGGCTGCGGTAGGTTCGATCGTCATCGTCGGTCGTGTGTGATAGAAACCGATAGCACTTCGCTTCGATGAGCGTCGGACCGTCGCCGGAACGCGCACGCTGCAGCGCTTGCCTTACGGCGCCGTAGCAGGCGATCGGGTCGAAGCCGTCAACCACGACGCCCGGCATGCCATATCCCGCTGCTCGCTTGTACACGTCCGGCTGTCCCATTTGCGCACTCAGCGGCGTCGATATCGCCCACTCGTTGTTCTCGCAGACGAACACGACCGGCAAACGATGGACTGCCGCAAAATTGACTGATTCGTGCCATTCGCCTTCACTCGTCGCACCGTCACCGAACGTCGTCAGAACGGCGCAATCCCGCTGGCCGCGATATTGAATGGCGTACGCCGCCCCGACGGCGTGCGATGTCTGCGCCGCGATAATGGAGCTGATCGTATAGAGCCCTAAGCGCTTGCTGGCATAGTGGTGCGGAAATTGGCGCCCGGCGCTGTGATCGGCGGCGCGCGCGAAAAGGGAAAGCAACACTTCGAAGGGCTCGAGCCCGATGGCAAGTTCGAGTCCCAGATCGCGATAATAAGGTACGCAGATGTCTTTTCCGCGCTGGAATGCCATGCCGGCGCCGGCCTGGATCGCCTCGTGGCCCTCACCCGCCGAAGCGAACGGAATCTTCCCTTGCCGGTTCAGTTCGAAGCCGCGCGTTTCCAGTCGGCGATGCATGAGCATGATGCGCCACATGGCCAGCAGCTGCTCGTCGGACAAGCCGTGCCGCTCGAACGCCGATTCGGCGGACTTCGTTTTCACAAGAATCGTTCAATGATGCGCAGCCAGGCGGAAATCCTGCGGCGCAAGAAGGCTGACGCGATGAATGCGCGCATGGTGTATCGGACCGCGTTGTTGGCGATAGCGTTGGTGCTCTTCGCCACGTTTCGAGCGCAAGCAGCGAGCGAGAGCGCGCAAGTCGAATGTCCGGCAACGCTCTCCGCGCTCATGCCCATCGACGAAGCTCATGCACTGTTCGCACTGAAACTGACGGCGCAGTCGCCTAAGAGCAGACCCGCTCGCGGCGAGATAGCGGTAGACTCCGACCGCGGCTGGTTTACGATCGCCTTTCCGCACGAAGGGACGTTCGTCGCGCGATTCCCGGTAGTGGCGCGAATTTTGAATGCATGGGTGCAGAGTGTCAGTGGAGCGCAGTGCTATCCGCCGCTTCCGCCGCTGCCCCAAGCGAGTTTGAAGCAAGCTGCGCAGCTACGCCGCGCGGTCGCGATACGCCCGGTGCTCCTGCCCGCAGCGATTCGTCCACCGTACGGGCGCACCGATTGCGCGCAGCCATTCTCGCCGGTTCATGCGAGCACGATCGTTGAGCCCGATTTCTTACCGAAGCGCGCTTTATTTGCCGGAGTTACGGACATAGCCGTAACGGTTTCACCGAACGGCAGCGTGTTAAACGCTGCTATTCAAACCACTTCCGGCACACCCGCCTTCGACGAGGCCGCTCTCGATGCTGCTCGGAAATCCACCTACACCGCGCCCATTGCATATTGCCTGCCGACCGCGGCGATCTACGAGTACAAAGCGACGGTGCGACCGTAGCCGCTTCCGCTCACTTTTTTGAGCAACAGATACGTGTAGGGCGACTTACCTGAGGTGCCAGCGCCCTCAAATAAGGATGCAAAGTACGGGTCTCGAAAACCGGGAAGATGATCAGCCACTCTTCTGTTCCCGTGCACGAGCTCGTTCGTCATCGCCGGCACTTTCACATGCATCCCGAGCTTTCCATGAAAGAGTTCGAAACGGCGGCATACATTGCCCGTGAACTTGAAGCGCTTCACCTTGACGATCTGCGAACCGGCGTCGGGCAGACCGGCATTCTGGGAGTATTGCACGGAGGTAAACCCGGTCCGGTAACGTTGCTGAGAGCGGACATCGATGCGCTCCCGGTTGAAGAGACGGCCGACGTTGAGTACCGTTCGCAAAATGCCCGAGCCATGCATGCGTGCGGGCATGACGCGCATATTGCTATTCTGCTGTGCGCGGCGAAAGATCTTGCGCGCCGCCGCGGTGAGATCGCCGGCACGCTCGTTTTCTGTTTTCAGCCCGGCGAAGAAGGCTACGCCGGCAACAAACTGATGATTGAAGACGGCGCTCTGGAAAACCCGCACGTCGACCGATGTTTTGCGCTTCATGTCTTCAGCGGTCTGGACGTTGGCAAAATCGGCGTGCGGGACGGCCCGTTCTTTGCCTCATCCGATGAGTTCCATCTTGGAATCCGAGGAAAGGGGGGCCACGGAGCGATGCCGGAGCGCGCTATCGATCCGATCGTCGCGGGTGCGCATTTCGTAACGATGCTGCAGACGATCGTGAGCCGCGAGATCGCGCCCAAAGATCCCGCGGTCTTCACCGTTGGAAAATTTCACTCGGGATCCACGTTCAACGTCATTCCGACGCATGCCGAAATGGAAGGCACGGTCCGCTGCTTCGACGGCGATATCCGCAGCTCGATGCCTGAGCGGATGGAGCGCATCTTACGCGGGCTCTCCGAGGCGATGCGTGTGGAATACGAGACTCAACTATCGCTATGGGTATCCTCCGACGGTGAACGATCCCACCATGAACGCGATCGTGCGCGAAGTCGGAGTGCAAGCGTTAGGTGCGCAGAACGTCGTGTATCCGCACGATATCGTGATGTGGGCCGAAGATATGTCGTATATGCTCGAGGAGCGTCCCGGAGCGTATTTCATCGTGGGCGCGCGGGGACCAAGGCTTGGGACGTTTCCGCAACATAGCGCGAGCTACGATATTGATGAACGGGCGCTGGAAATAGGCTATAAAATGATGCTCGGCCTTGGCCTCCACGGCGCTTGGAGCAGTCTCCACGGCGCTTTTCCGCCGTAGCCGCCTCACCGTTTTCACCTATGGTCGTCGGCGGCCGTGCGGTGAGCGTCGGTTTCATATTCCCAGCGGCCGACCAGCGCGTACTGCCGCACGTCTTCGGCAGCTTGCTCGTCATCGTAGTAAAGCTGAATCATGCGAACGATGTCGGCAATTTCTTCATCACCCACGCGTCCGAGCATCCGCCCAAGGTCCGCTTGATCCACGGTCCGGGCCGAATCCAATTTCATCAAAACCAGAAAGGGCAACGGCAGGACCCGCGCACCATTTTGGTCGACGGTGTTCGGAGCGTCGAACGCCGCGTTGACCCATTGCTGCGAGCTCGAAATGATGTCGATCTCCTGCTCAGCCGTGCCATGCCAAGCTCCGCCGTAGAGTCCAAGTTTGGCGTTTGGGAACACAAGATCGGAGCTCTTCACCCATCCTGCACGCCGCAGTACATCTTCAGCATCTGCGAAGTGTGCGTCCGGTACCAAAAAGTCAACGTCCTTCGTATGCCTGGGCGGCATATAGGCGTTTGCCGCGTGCGCGCCGATCAGCATGACCGGAATGCTGCCGAATACCTCAAGTGACACCAGCCCGACATTCGAACGTCGGCCCGCCATAAGCCTGTGCAAATTGCTGCCGGAGCCACGGGTCCGCAAACGCATCGCGCGCTGCAAGAAAAAGCGCCGCCGGTTCGCTGCGACTGAAACATCGAGCGCGGGGCGCGTCACGGGCGGCTGTTGAGGTCGTCCCTTACGGCTTGCGAGGCGGCATCTGCGGCTTTTTTCAACTGCGCCGCGCCGACGCGCAAGATGCTCCCCAACTGCGATGCGGCTTCTTCGCCCTGGTCTTGCGTCTGCTTGAGCGCCTCTTGAACGCGCGCCTTTGTCCGTTCCAGAAATTCTTCGTTCATTATCGCTCCGTGACGGTCAATACCCAGCGGATTGCCCGCGCGTACTGATCCAGTTCTGCAGTGGTGCGGCGCAGCCACGCTGCGGCTCTGCCGTCCTGTGAATCAGTACCCTCGGACGGCGGCAAGTGTTTCGCGAACGAACGCGCCTGCTCGAGCTGCTGTTCGATGCCGGGCCAGTACAGCCGCAGCGTATGCTCCGAGGCATCCGGCGGACGCTCGATGAGCGGAGGTGCCTGCGCGTCCGGGCGCTGCATCGTAAATTCCAACCGCGCGAGCGCGTAATCGCCGCTTACGCGAATAAATGATGCGAGCAGCTGCACCAGTCGCACTTCCATCGCACGGGAGCGCTTTACCATTCCGCCGAACGGGGCCTTCGTGAATTCCGTCGGAGATTCGCGGCGATATGTCATTGTCGGAAACGGTTTCGCCGGCACAACCGCCGCCGAACAACTGCGAAAGCACGATCCGTCTTGCTCGATTACGCTGTTTACCGACGAACCATACACGCTTTACAACCGCATTGCGCTGCCGCCGCTGCTACGCAAACAGGTCGCGGAGCAAAAAGTCATCATGCGCGACGTGGCGTGGCATGAAAAGCAGCAAATCGAATTGCACCTGGAAACGCGCGTTGACCGCGTCGTTCCGAACGAGCGGATCATCGTGGCCGCGGGAAAATCGTATCCATTCGACGCGTTGCTCATCGCCACCGGCGGAAGGCCGAACCCTCATCCTGCAGGCGGCAGCGATGGAGCCAACGTCTATAACTTCCAGTACATGACCGATACGCTCGCGATTTCTCACGAATTGGAAAGCGCCAAAGTCTGCCGTTTCGATTGGCGGCTCGTTCATCGCGTACGAGCTGGCGGAAGCGTTCGTCTCTCGAAAAACGCAAACGCATTGGGTGATGCGTGGCCCTCGGGTTCTGCACCGGATGCTCGATGAAACGGCAGGCGAACTGATCGACCAGGCCGCGAAAGCCGACGGCGTGACCATGCATTACAACGACGAGATCGCCGAATTCGTTCGCGACAACGGCGTGGTGCGAAAGGTTCGTTTAAAAAGCGGCACCGAGATCGAGGCCCAGTGCTACGGCGTGGGTTTGGGTCTGACGATGAATACGGAACTCGTTCAGGACGCCGGCATTGAAGTGAGTAAAAACGGGATTCTTTGCGATGCGGGCCTGGAAACCAACGTCAAAGGCATTTTCGCCGCCGGCGATCTCGCCGATTTTTACGATCCCATTCTGGAGATGCGCTACCGCATGGGGACGTGGAACAATGCGGGAGCGCACGGGAAAGTCGCCGCGCAGAACATGATGGGCGGCGAGATGAAGTACGACGACGTGCCCGAGTACTCCAGCCTGCTCTTCAAAGGACAAACGATCACCCAATTCGGCCTTTCGCCTGAATATCGCAGCGACATCGAAACGGTGTGTACCGTCGATCTTGACAAGAAATGGTATCGCGCACTGTATTTTTGGGAAGATCGTTTGGTCGGTGGGTGTTTCATGGGCAAAGGCAATCGTAGCGGCAAGCGTAAGTATTTGGACACGATAAAGTCCAAGGAGCGCTTTCCAAAACCGCAGTGGAAGCCGATGCTCGAGTGGACGCACGACTAACCGTGTGAGGCCTTACGAGGACCTGCGCGCAGAATGGAAGTCGCTGCGCGGAAACGGCGAGGTCTTGCTGCGAGATGTAGCCTGCGTCGGGGCACCGCGCACGCTGCTGTGCGCGGAAATCGGCGATGCCAATGCACCGGCAATTGTTCTTGCTGCAGGGGTTCACGGCGACGAGCCTGCCGGGCCTTGGGCAGCGCTGAATCTCGCGGCTTGCGGCGCGTTAGATCCTCGGTTCCACTATCGCATCTGGCCGTGCACGAATCCGTCCGGGTATTCACGCGGCACTCGCGAGAATCAAGACGGCGTTGACGTCAACCGTAACTTCGGCCGCGGCGGTCAAACGCCGGAAGCACGCGCAATCGTTACGGCAAACCGCGACCGGAAATTCGCTTTATCGATCGACTTGCACGAAGATTGCGATGCAGAAGGTTTTTATTGTTACGAGTATGGCCGCAGCGAGGTCGCCCGCGCGGTCATCGACGCCGTGCGTGAAAGCGGCTTTCCAATTCAAGACCTAGCGCGATGCGATTTAGGCGCGCCGTTTGCAGCCGCTAAATTGCATGATGGCGTGGTAGCACCGCATGCTGATGCGGAGCAAGAAGCGATTGGGGGGATATCCTATTCGATGTACATGGTGCGCCGTTCCGCGAGCATCGCGCTCACCCTCGAAACGCCTACTCGCTTCCCTTTTGAAACACGCTCGGCCATGCACAGCATTGCGGTAAAGGCGGCGATCGCGGCGCTTTCGAACCTTCCGCTCCATGGCTGAGCGCGATTCCCTGGAAGTCGATGTGCTGTTCGTCGGTGCGGGCCCGGCGAGCCTGGCAGGCGCGATCCGGCTCATGCAGCTTGCAAAGCAGCATGGTAAGGAGCTGGAAGTTCTGGTGATCGAGAAAGCCGCCGAGGTCGGTAATCACGGCCTTTCCGGCGCTGTTGTAGATCCGAAAGCGCTCGACGAACTGCTGCCGGATTGGCAAGACGAAGCTCCGCTGGAAGCGCCGGTGAGCGGCGATCAGCTGTGGCTGCTGACGGCGAACGGCCGCATCAAGGCGCCGATGGTGCCGCCGATGATGAACAATCACGGCAAATATGTCGCATCGCTGCAGAAGCTGACGAAGTGGATGGCGCAGAAGGCCGAAGATGCCGGCGCGCAGGTATTCGGCGAATTCCCCGGACAGGAACTGCTCTGGGACGGCGAGCGCGTCACCGGAGTAAGAACCGGCGACAAAGGACTCGATAAGCACGGGAATCCCAAGCCCAATTACGAGCCGGGCGCCGACATTTTCGCGAAGATCGTCGTGCTCGGCGAAGGGCCGCGCGGCACGCTCGCAAAGCAGGCAATTCCAAAACTCAATCTCGACCGCGATCGCGAGCCGCAAGTCTATGCTGCCGGCGTAAAGGAGCTGTGGCAATGTCCGCCGGGCAGCGTTCAGCCCGGGAGCGTCGTGCACACCATGGGCTTTCCGCTGCCGAACGACACATTCGGTGGGGGCTTCATATACGGCATGGCGGGCGATGTGCTCGACATTGGATTCGTCGTCGGCTTGGACTACAAAGATCCAACGACGAATCCCCACAACCTGTTTCAGCTCTTCAAGAACCATCCGTCCGTGCGCACAATGCTCGAAGGCGCAAAGCTGCTGCGGTACGGCGCCAAAGCCATTCCCGAAGGCGGCCTTTATGCCATGCCGCGGCTCTATGCCGACGGACTGCTCATCGCCGGCGATTCCGCCGGTTTTCTGAACGGCATGCGTCTGAAAGGCGTGCACTTGGCGATGAAGTCGGGAATGCTCGCAGCACAGACGGCATTCGAGGCGATCCAAGCCGGTCGTTTCGATTCCGAACAGTTGGCCGGGTACGATCGCGCGTTTCAAGCTTCATGGGCCTACGCCGAACTGCACAGCGCCCGGAATTTCCATCAAGGGTTCAAACACGGGCTGATTCACGGCATGCTGAACACGGGTCTTGGAATGTTTACGGGGGGACGGGGGTTCGGATTGCATACCCGGTTACCGGGGGAGCATGGTTTCGAGCGCATGGAGAAGCGCGGATACAAACCGCAGCCGGCGCGGCGCGCAGCGATTGACAACATCGTTACGTTCGATAAACTGACCGATGTTTACAACAGCGGCACGATGCATGAAGAAGATCAGCCATGTCATCTTCACGTTGCCGACACCGACATTTGCCGCGATAAGTGCACGGTCGAATACGGCAATCCATGCCAGTATTTTTGTCCCGCGCAAGTGTACGAACCGGTTTTTGAAAAAACCGACGGCTCGGTGCAAGGAAACCTGACGATCAACTTCACGAATTGCGTTCACTGCAAAACGTGCGATATCGCGGACCCGTATCAAATTATCACCTGGGTTCCGCCTCAGGGCGGCGAGGGGCCCGTTTACACTGGGATGTAGCGAGGACGGATCATAAAAACCGCACGGCCAGCACCGCCATGTCGTCGCGTACCCGGTCCGGATCCCAAAAATCGGCGGCTTCTTGAATGATGCGCTCAGCGAGCTGCTTCATCGGTTCGTCACGCATCTGCTCGAGCGTTTCCCGCACGCGCTCCAAACCGAAAAATTCGATATCGCCGCGGCGAGCGTCCGTAATGCCGTCGGTGACGGCAAGCAAAACGGTTCCCGGCCGAATTTCCTCGTAATGCTGGTTGAAATCGCGATTTGACGTTTCGAAGAGACCGATGAGGGGAGCCGTGATCGCGAGCATGGCGGCCGGTTCACCGGGCCGCGCCAGCAGCACCGATTCGTGCGCGGCGCAGGCATAGCCCATGACGCGCCGTTCCGCATCGACGTGGCCGTAGAAAACCGTCGCAAACGATGAAACACCTTCGTGCTTGCTGTTTTCGACATACAGCCGGTTGAGCGACTGCAGCGTGCTCTCGGGTGTCGCGCCGTCGGAGGCATACGCGCGCAGCGCGAACTTAATCAATGCGGCGTGAACGGCCGCGCGCGGGCCTTTACCCGAGATATCGCTCACGGAGAAAGCTACGCTGCCGTTGTCGAAGCCATAAACGTCAATGACGTTGCCCCCCGCTTCCCCATGCGCCAAACGATACTCCACTGCGTATTCTATGCGGTCATGCGGTTTTTGGTTGGGCGTGAAAAGGTGTTCGACCAATAACGTGGCCGCATCGTATGTTTGCGGATGCAAGGCGGGGTCATCTGCACTGACCGACGCGATCTTTTCCATGCCGCTCGCTTTCTCGCTTAGGGGCTTTATCAGCTTTGCGCTTGCCGACCGCGAAACCGCGCCGCGCAAACGCCGATTGGAAGAAGTGTGAAGTTTCCTCGACGAGTTGATTTCTCGCTTGTCGTGCTCGTCCTTGTCGTCGCGTTTTTGGCAGCCGGCGTTTTCGATTTGTCGCGAACCCTGCCCAAAGCCGGTCAGGGCCTAATCATCTATGCTGCCGAGCAGAAAGACCTGTTCGTCGATGCGGGCCTGATTCGGGAATCATTTCACGTTCGCGGGCCTTCGGCGCTCGAACAAAAGCTGCGCGATGAAACGGTTATCGTAGCCGTTCGCACCTCACCGCGTACCGCATATCTCGGCTCAGGCGTGATCTTGGGAACCAAGCATGGCCGCATTCGAATATTGAGTGCAAAGCACATCGTCAACCGGGCAGGACAGGCATTCGTGATACTGCCCGACCACGTGGTGCGCCGCGCACTGCGCGTCGTTATGTCTCACGCATCGGATCTCGCGTTGATCGAGGTCGCCGGCGTTCCGCTCACGCAGTATCCGGCGGCGCGTTTGTCGCCCTGGCGTTTCTCGACCGGCGAACGGTTTGTCGTCATGGGCCATCCGGGTGCAAAAAGTTGGACGTCGTCGCCGGGCATTGCCGAGCGTCATCGACGTGCGATGCTGCTGTTCTGTCCGACGTGCGACCGCGGCGATTCGGGGGCGGGAGCGTTCGACCGCTCCGGGGTGCTGCACGGCATCGTCGTCAGCAAAGCGGTGATGAGCGCCCCGTCGGCTCAAACCGGCGAATACATGAAAATCATCGCCTTCGAGATAGAGGAACCGGAATCGATTCATGCGTTCTTACGGAGCGTCCGGTGATGCGAACGCGCGACTACGGCGATGTCGCCGTCCTCGGAGCCGGCGTCATCGGGCTTGCAACGGCATTCGAGCTGGCGGGCCGCGGCGCGGATGTGCGTGCGTATGACGTCGGCGAACCGGCGCGCGCGGCATCGTGGGCCGCGGCTGGGATGCTGGCGCCCCACAGCGAGCAGCTTGACGATGCGGCGATGCTTGAGTTCAGCGAACAGTCGCTGCGCGCGTATCCGGATTTCATCCGAAACGTGCACGAGGCGTCGAACTGCGATCCGCAGCTTCGGCTTGACGGAGTGCTGCACGCCGCCTACGACGCCGACTCGTTGATTCGCTTGCAAGCATTTGCTCAAACGGTGAATGCGCGCGGATTCGCGGCGACGATGCTCTCGCGGGAACAGACGTTGATGGCAGAACCGGCGCTTGGCAAACATGTTACCGGCGCGATGCTAATCGCGGGCGAAGGCCACATCGATAATCGGCGGCTGGGCCGCGCGCTGGTTGCGGCTTGTATTGCGCGCGGCGTTCGCTTCAACACCGCGGTGCGCGCTATTAGCGTGGAGTGCGATCCGCGCCGCGTCCTGGGCGTGCGCAGCGACGAAGGATTCGTCGCCGCGGCCGCGGTGATCAACGCGGCGGGCGTGTGGGCCGGCGACATCAAAGGCGTACCGGAGCGCTGCAAAGCGCCGGTGCACGCCGTCAAAGGACAGATGCTCGCGCTGCAAGTGCCGCACGGATTCATGCGGCGCCCGGTATGGATGCGGGGAGCGTACTTGGTCCCGCGTGCGGACGGCCGCCTGTTGATCGGCGCCACGGTAGAGCAGGCGCAGGACTGCCGGGTCACCGCGAAGGCAATCCATCAATTGTTGCATGCGGCATTAGACGGCGCGCCTTCGCTTGGTGAATTCACCGTTACGGAAACCTGGGCAGGCCTTCGCCCAGGCACTTCGGATGGGCTGCCGTGTATTGGCGAAACCGCGCTGGCGGGGTACTACCTCGCAACGGGGCATTACCGCAACGGAATACTGCTCGCGCCCGCAACGGCGCGCCTCATCTCCGATGTGGTGCAGGGCCGAAGCAGCGGCGTCCCTGCGGCCTTCAGCTTGAACCGCTTTAGCGCGCAAGCCGGCATCGCTCGATGAAGTAAGAATCGTGAAAGCGTACATCAATGGCGAAGGGACCGAATTACCTGACGGGCTGACGCTCTCGCAGTCTGCTCGAGCGAATCGCCTTGCCCGAGCGCGGGATAGCGGTCGCGAAGAACGAGCGGATTGTTCGCCGCACCATGTTTGCGCGAGAGCCGATTGGCGACGGCGACCGTATCGAAATCATCACTGCCGTAGCGGGCGGCTGAAGGGAAGAAGAACTTTGGAAGCGCCGATTTCAACGAATGACTCTTTGGCGATCGGAAAGCACGAGCTGCAATCGCGGCTTATTGTCGGAACGGGGAAATATGCGTCGCCTGAAGTCATGCAATCCGCGCATGCCGCCAGCGGGGCGCAAATGGTTACCGTGGCGATTCGGCGGATCAATCTGGACGATCGCAGCGGTAAGACGATGCTCGACTATATCGATCGCAGCACGTACGCGCTGCTGCCGAACACCGCGGGCTGTTACAATGCGAAGGAGGCAGTGCTGACAGCGCAGCTCGCGCGCGAGCTGCTGGAAACGGATCTGATCAAGCTGGAAGTGATTGGTGATGCGCAGACGCTGTACCCGGACACGCGTGAGACGCTCGCGGCCGCGGAGCAGCTGGTGGCGCAAGGCTTTACCGTTTTACCGTATATTCTAGACGATCCGGTAGCTGCTAAGCAGCTCGAAGAGTTGGGATGCGCTGCGGTGATGCCGCTCGCCGCGCCGATCGGCAGCGGTCTTGGCATCTGTAACCCGTATTCCATTCGCATTATCAAAGAGCGCGCCCGAATTCCGGTGATCGTCGACGCCGGCGTTGGAACGGCAAGCGATGCCGCCGTCGCGATGGAGTTAGGCGCCGATGCAGTGCTGATGAATACCGGAATTGCGCTGGCCGCCGACCCCATTGGAATGGCCCGCGCGATGAAGCACGCGGTGCTGGCAGGGCGTCTGGCGTTCATGTCCGGCCGCATGGAGAAACGTCTGTACGCCAGCGCTTCCAGTCCGATGCAAGACTTGATCGCGGTTGCGAAGACGCAATGAGCGACATTTCGGTTGAAGAACTGGATCGCTGGCGCCGCATTGGACGCAATTTTCAGTTGCTCGACGTGCGAGAGCCGTTCGAACTATCGGTAGCCGCGCTTCCGAACGCACTGCACATCCCTCTGCGGGACATTCCCGCGCGGTTGCACGAACTGGATCCCCAAGCCGAAATCATCGTGTTTTGCCACTACGGCGTACGAAGCGAAACAGCAGCGCAGTTCTTACGCAATTCCGGCTTCACCCGCGTCAACAATCTTCAAGGAGGGATCGATGCGTACGCGGAGCGCATCGAGCCGGCGATCGCGCGATACTAACGGATTTACCGAAGCAGGCGGGCGCGCACAAACCAGTGGAAGCTGTTCCTCGCACGATCCCCATGCGCCCACGAACCGACGATGCGATCGACGCACTCTTCTTGCAGCAAATCAATGCTGAAGAGACGTTGCAGCGACTTTCGAACGTCGGCATGGTCGAAATAGACATGCGGCACGCCGGCTTCCTCACCCGTTTCGGGTGCGAACGTGTCGTCGTCTACGCGCGTACCGTGACCGAAGCGCGCATCACGCTTCGACGCGAACGTGCAAAACAGCAATCCGTCATCTTTGAGAGCGCGCGCCGTGGACACCAGCATGCGTTCGATTAGCGCCGGCGTGCCGTGCAAGAATCCATGCGTGCTGAGAGCCGCATCAAATGACGCAGGGATGGCCTCGAAACTGCTTACATCCTCGTCCGCAACGACGTGCACGTTATGGCCGGCTGCGCGAAACGCCCGCGTGTTTCGGCCGCGGCCTGAGCCGATCTCTAGAATTGCCGAACGCTGAGGGAGCAGCGGTAATAACTGGGCGGCCAGCGGATGCGCGTTGCGCAACTCGTCGGGCGAAACGTTGTCCATCACTCCGCCGGCAGGGAACTTGCCTTGTGCGCAGGACTCACCGGCCATACTGACCGGCTTTGAAAGGAACGCGCATGCTGGCTGAAGCTCAAGTCATCCCTACGGTGAGCGCCCTCGACGACACCGGCAAGGCGGTGAGCCTCGATGATTTTCGCGGGGGCGACCTGGTGTTGTGGTTCTATCCCAAGGACGATACGCCGGGTTGAACCAGTGAAGCGTCGCAGTTCCGCGACGCCTACGACCGGTTCAGAAGCAGAAATGCCGAAATCGTCGGCGTCAGCCGCGACTCGGTTCCTTCGCATCAGAAGTTCAAAAAGAAATACGACATTCCGTTCCCGCTGCTCGCCGACGTCGATGGAAAGTTGCGCGAGGCCTTTGGCGTGACGCAACGCACGACGTTTCTGATCGATAAAACCGGAACGGTGATCAAGGTGTGGCCGAAAGTCAGCGTGGCGGGGCATGCGGAGGACGTCTTCGGGTCGCTGACGAGCTGAAGCGATGATTTTCGCGACCATCTCGGTGCGATTGCGCGAGCTGGTCTTGGTAAGCAGTTGCTTGACGTGAAAAATGGCCGTCGATTTTGAGATGAAGAGGTGCTGGGCGATTTCTTCGTTGCGCAGTCCCTTGACCACCAGATTCAGCACCTGCCGCTCGCGCGGCGAAAGGCCGTAGCGCGTTGCGATCGTTTCCATTTGATCGCGCAGCGCGAAGCGTTCGACGAGCACGGCGTACGTCTGCGCTCCGCCGGCCAATTCGATAATGCGAAGCGCCACCGAAGCGCTGGCGGCGGCGCGCCACACGCCGTCGACGGGGTCTTCGCCCTGAGCAAGTAATTTGAGGATGGTATATTCCAGCGACGGCGGCAGTGTGCCGCCGTCCGTCGGGCGGAATTCCTTACGCCGTTCGGAGGGGTCGGCGCGGTAATACAGCACTCGCAAGCGCTTATCAATAATGAAGAGCGTCGGCGTCGCTCGGCGCTCCAGCGCCTCAACGTGGTCGGGCAACAATTGCGCCCGCTGGTCTTGCTCGGTAGCCACCCGGTAGGTACCTATAACGAAAGAGAGTTTTCTCCTTTTGTCGCTTTCAACTGCTGGTATCCATGAGAGCTATCAACGGCTTATTCACAGGCTAGCATACAGGAAAGCCCGGTAGTCCCTACTTGGTTTTCAGCCTGAACGGAGCCATGCTTATGACCTCGTATAAAACGCTCATTTTCGGGACCATTGCTTTCGTGTGCGCTGCCTCCCCGGCGTTCGCGGACAGCGTTCCGGCCATTCCGAAGAGAGCCGATAGTGTGCCCGCTATTCCAAAGCGTGCTGATAGCGTTCCAGCGATCCCGAAAAGAACTGATAGTGTTCCGGCGATTCCGAAACGCGCTGACAGTGTTCCGGCGATTCCCAAACGCGCTGACAGTGTGCCCGCCATCCCCAAGGTTATCGTCCTCTCCGGCGTTGCCGGCCTCCCATCGATGACGATTAACCTTTCGTGGATGTCACCGTTTATCGAGCACTAACGACTACCTGAATCATGGCTTCCACGGCGGCGGGATCCCATTGGGTCCCGCTGTTTCTTTCAGCTCTTCGATTGCATGAGTAGGCGGCAGCGGAGCGCGATAAGGCCGGCGCGCGATCATTGCGTTAAAAGCGTCGGCAACCGCAACCACTCTTGCCGCAAACGGAATACTGGAACGTTCTAAACCGTCAGGATATCCGCGTCCATCGAACCGCTCGTGATGGTAGCGCACCGCCGGTGCGAAATCACGGAGTTCAGCAACTGCGGCGACAATGCGTTCACCCTCCACGGCATGCTGCATCATGACGTCCCACTCTTCGCGAGTGAGACGGCGAGGCGCCGTAAGTATCTCGAGCGGCGTCGCGGTTTTTCCGACATCGTGCAAGAGTCCGCTGCGAGTGAGCAGCGCCGACTCCTCTCTGGATAGGCCTAAATTTTTGGCGATTCGCCAGCACCACATCCCCACGGAACGCGAATGTTCGGCGGTAAGCGAGTCTTGCGCCGAGAGGCTAAAGATAAGTTCGTCGATCTTCGCGTCGATCGGATCGATGGCGTGAAGATCGCTTTCTTGCCGCTTGATGCGGAAGGCGCCGACGTGCACGTCGATGCGCTGCTGCAAATCTGTCAACGCTTGGCGCACGTCGGAGGGAAGAGCGTTATCCTCGGAGAGAACGTCAATCGCCGCGCTAACCGTGGAAGGGAGTAGATCGTAAAGCCGGCTTTCCTCAGGATATTCTTGCAGCACCGAGTCGACCCAATCGAACACGGGCACAAGGTCGCGCGTCGTTGTCCAGTCCGCTATCCTGTCCAGCATACGCTTCGCTACGACGTCCGCTAAGATCGATTGTCTTTCGGGCGGTAGGGTGCGAGAAAGAGCCTGTCTTGAAATTTCCGGTCGCAACGTTTGCACGCGGCGAAAGAGCCGAAGGCCGCCGATAGCGCTTCTGTTAAGCAATTTGCAAGCGCTCCTGACCACAAGGCAGCGACGCAAGGGCGGCCGCAATTCCGCCGAAGTTTTCCTCGCGCAACAAGTGAAGCGTATTATAGATGTCATTATAGTTGTCGACGCCGTCCCAATGAGCAAAAATCGCGAGAATGACCCTGTACAACGCGCGCAGCCGCGTCGACATGGTACTATGAACCGACTCGACATACTTGAGGATTGCGTACGCTTCGTTGCCTTTGCCCAGCAGTCTTAGTGCAAGCGCGCGGTTTAATTGCGTTCGTATCGAGCGGCGCGCCGCCGGATCGCACCCGCGCAGGCAATCTTCAACTTCCTTCAAAGCTGCCGTCGCTTCCGACGAAAGGCCACCTGCGGCGGCGTAGAGTGCGATTTCGGAAAACCGAACGGCTCGACGGTCAGCAGTTGGTTGGCGTTCACCCGTGGGAAAAATCAACAAATAGGCCTCTGCAAATTTTCCTCGGCCCGCAAGCGTAAGGGCCTCAGCCGGCAACAATGCCGCACTGGTTGCTGCAGAACTGTAATCGATGCCGTGGGCGGCGAGCATCTTTTCAATGCGCCAAATTCCTTTCGCGTCGCCAAGTTCTGCTCGAATATCAATCGCGCCAAGGAGAGCAAAAAGACGTACGGAAACGATGCCGGATTTTAACCCGCAATCTAAAATGCGATCCAATATCTCAAGTGCTGCTTGCGGATCGTCCTCGACATCGTACACCACGTTATAAAGCACGGAATACGATCGCGCCGCAACGTCATACAACCCGCATTCAAGCGCCAACTCAACGGCCTTTGTAGCGTAGGATTTCGCTTCTGCGATTTGAGCGGTAAACAATGCTACCCATGCTGCGTGGTGATGAACTTTCGCCTGGAGTTGCTTCGATGAATCGGCATCGATCAACGTGAGAGCCGTCGCCATCATCTTGCGGGCGTCATCGTATCGCTCGGCAAGCACGTAAGCCGTGGCGAGCGTTGAACGCAACGAAGCATCCAATTCTACGGGCAAATCTTCGCCGACGTACCGCTCCAGCAAATCGATGCCGTCGCGACGCCCTTGTCTTGCAAGGTCAAGCCCGTACCGGTGTGCGATTTCTGCGCGCAGCACCGGTGATTGCGCCGCTTCGATCGCGTGCAAATACCACGATTCTGCTATATCGTACCGCCCTGCATTAGATTCTGCGATCGCCCGTACGGCGAGCGCGATCGCGCTGTGTGAAGCACGCTCTGCTTCCAGCACGGCTAACGCGTCCTGCAAATCTTCCAGGCGTCCCTCGTCGATCAGCGAGAAGCCATGACGCTCGCTTAAATGCAGCACGCCTAAATCGTTGTGAGCGCGCGCGTATAAGCGCAGCGCATCCGCCGGGCGCCCGCATTTCTCCAGCAGCCCCGCGGCGAACGTCGATGCCGCCGATATGGTCGATGTTCCGCTCTCTTCCAGGCGGTGTTCCAAAAACTCACGGAACAGATCGCGCAGTTGAACCGTGCCGTCGTGACGCAGCGAAAGCAGCCGGCCTGCTCGCGCGAGCCGCTGGAGTGCGGCCACGAACCATGCCATGGCCCCGCATCGATCAGCGCTTCATCGAGCGTGGTAAACACGCAGGTGTTCAGTAACAGCTCCTGCAGCGGCTCGTCACATTGTAGAAAAAATTGCTCGGCCAGAAAGCCGTAGAGGCCCTCGGTGCTGCCCGGGCGCAAAACCCGCAGACGTTCGATCCACTGCGGAAGGCTGCTGCCCAAACTAAATGCGAGCGGCCAACCGCGCGTCATTTGATAGAGCGATTGCGCGAGCGCGGGAGAAAGACCCATCGATTCGGCGATTCCGCGCATTTCGGTTTCGGTGAACCGCAGCTCGTGCTCATCGAGCGGCGGCGCGCAGAGGCGTCGTTCTTTCCAACGTTCTATCGCCGCAGGCAAGACGCGTGAAGCGATCAACCAGCGGTATCCCGAAGGCGATTCGATCAGCAGGCGTTCGATCAGATTGCCGATCCGGTCGTCGCGTACGCAGTGATGCAGATCGTCCAGAAGAACGGTACGCTCCGCGCTTTTGTCCAAGTGTCCCAAAATCCAAATCGCCAGTTCTTCTTCGGCGCTCGAGGATTGCAGCGCGAATTCGATGGCGCGAGCAAAGGACGCGCGCAGTCCCGGTGCAACCGGCGCCAGCGTTTCGGCAAGCGCGCGCGCAAATGAAACCAGCGAACCGTGCTCGGGAAGCAGGCCGAGCTCGAGTGTTGCTGCGGGATGCGCTTCCAGGAATTGCCGAATGGCCGTCGTCTTGCCGTAACCTTCGGGCGCGCACACGACCGTTGCCGGATAACGTCCGGCCGTTTTTAAACGGACGGTGAGGCGGCTGCGGGTGAGTGCGGCGTTGCGAATCATTGAGCGGCCCGATACCGCAGCCAGTTCGCGAAATCGCGCTGCGTCAGGGGGCTGCAAATGTAGTATCCCTGCAGGCCATCGACGCCGGCGCCCACGAGCCATTCACGCTGCGATTCGTCTTCGACGTTCTCGGCAATAACGGACCATCCGAAATGGTGCGCTTGTTTGATGGCGGCTTTGGCTGCTGCCGCCGATCCGATGCCGAACGTTTTGCCGGGTATGAGCTTCGGCCCAATCTTCACGAAGTCGATATGCAGCTCCGCAAGCAAACGTAGCGCCAGTCCCGTGACGCCGAAGTTCGAGATGCCCACGCTGAACCCGTTTTCGCGCACCTGCGTGATGAACCGCGCGTAGCGATCCGGTTGCTCGGCGATCAGCGTTTCGGGGATTTCTACCGCCAGATTGGCCCGCGCGGGCGAATACTCGGCCAGAAGCGCTTCGTCGGCTTCGCTCAGATTCATATGAACCGGAATGGAGCGCGCCGTCTCGCGATACTTTTCGCTGACGGCGAGTGCTTCCAAAACGGCCCGGTCGAATTTTGCGGGAACGGCAGGTTTGCCGTCCTCGTCGGACGGTTCATCGGGCAGCAGCACGCCGTGCGTCGGGTGCAGCCACCGCAACAGCGCTTCGGCAGCGATGATTCGGCCGGTGCGTGAATCGACGATCGGCTGAAAGCACAGGATGAACGGATGTTCGGTTTCCGGCGCGCGGGGCGGCTCGGGAACCGGTTGGGGCTGGTACGCGGGAAAAGCGGCCGCTTCAGCTTTGCCGTGTTCGAAGAACGCGAAGCCGGAGCCGTTTCGCTTGGCAATATACATCGCCGAATCGGCGTGGGAAAGCAGGTCTTCGGCGGAACTTCCGTCGTCCGGAAACATCGCAATTCCGACGCTGGCGCTCAGCCGGATTTCGACCTCGTCGAATACCATCGGGGCCGCCACGGCTTGCAGCAGGCGCTGAGCGATCGCCTCGAGTTCCGAATGATCGGTGAAATTGACGAGGACGGCGAACTCGTCGCCGCCGATGCGGCCGGCGATTTCATGGCGCCGCAGCGCCGAGCGCATTCGCGTCGCTGCTTCCGCAATCGCCTTGTCGCCGAAAGCGTGACCGTAGGAATCGTTGATCGCTTTAAAACCGTCGAGGTCGACGTAGAGAATGGCGAGCGGGCTGCCGGTGCGATTCGCCGAGGAAAGCATGAGCGCGATCTGCTCCAGCGTCGCTGCACGATTATGCAGGCCGGTCAGCGGGTCGATCAGCATGCGGTCCTTGATCTGCCGCTGCTTCTCCGCCAGCTCGAGCAGCCGCGAAACGACGTGCGCTAGGAAATCAACGTATTGCAGCTCGGCCTCCGTCACGAAGGTTTGCCGCGGTTTTTTCCATGCGAAACCTAGCGTCGATCGCGACTCTCCGGTCGCGAAGCTGCGCACGAGGACCGTCGACCATCCCAGCGTCCGAAGCATTTCCTGCAGCGGCGTGTGTTCGGCGGGATCGCGAAAGAACATCGCAGACTTTGTCGGAGGACACGTTGCGCCCGAGCGCACTCGATCCCAGCGGCCGCGGAAGCTTGTCATCGGTCGCGCAGGCTACGCGCTGCCGCGCCGCGTCGCTCCAAACCTCGACGTAGTCGCACTGGAGAGCCGAGCGCGCTTCATTGAGCACGCCGTCCATTTGCGTCTGGGATGCGTCGTCGGCCAAGGCAAGGTCCCACAGCGCCCGCAGGCGAGCGAGCTGCTCCGCAGGTCCACTTACGGTCTGACCGCCGCCTGCCTCCTGGACACGCAAGATAGCGAACTCCCCCCGCGACGAAACGCCGTGGTTTCTTAAGTATGCCACAGCCAGCCTACCACGTCAGCTCGACGTTCTGCCTACCCCAAACGCCCCGCCCGCACCTATTCTTTAAGGCATGTTAACGCAGCGGCCGCCCGCGATAAACGACGTACCGCTATTCTACCTGGTTTCCGAGCAACCGTACGCCTGGAATGTTGAAGTTGTGTTCGATTTCGACGTGCGGTCCGGGTCGGCTTGTTAGTTATCGGTTTTTGCCTCGCCCCGCGGGAGAGCAAATTGAATGAGGGCGTGCACCGGAGCCAGGCCGCGGCTGACCACCGCATAGCAGGTGACGCGCAAGTTCAACTCTTCCAAACGCGCTTTTGCCGTCATCAGCTCTCGGCCGTTCGTGACCACGTCCTCCAGCAGTAGGACGCGTTGCCCCGGCTCGTAGGGGCCCTCGACGTACTCGCCGGTGAAGGCGCCGTAGCCCTTGGGCTGCTTGCGAACCGCCAACATTGGAATGCCGCTCAGACTGCGAGACCGCGGTGGCGATGACCACCCCTCCCAGTTCGGTGCCGGCAATGAGGTCCGGGCTGCTGTCCGCGATGATGGGCACAAACAGCCGCGCGATGCGCCTCAGGACGTGGGGATCGGAAAAAAGGCGGAATTTGTCGATGTAGTAGTCGCTGCGCGCGCCCCCTGAGAGCAAATAATCGCCCCGCGTGAGGGCGCGTTCGACGATGATCTTGCGCAGCCAGTTGAGATCGGGAATGCGGCCGATGGGATCGGAGGATCCTAAATACTCCATTGCCACGCGTTCCACGATTCGGTCACCGGATTGGGCGCGAACCCTTTGAAGTTCTCGCTGATCGGATGCATCGTGCGATAGTAGTACAAGAAGATTTGCGGAACATCCCGCGCAAGCAGATCTTGAATACGATAATAGGCGTTTTTGCGCGTCGCGCGCTGGTAATTGTCCAGCGCGACTTTTTGCGCGGCTTCCATCTCAGGGTTGCAATAACGCGTGTAGTTGTATCCCACCGGTGCCACGTTGGCGCAGGTGAACTGCGAGGCATCGTCCGGATCGATGCCGGCGTACCACCCTGAAAGGCCGAGATCGAATTTGCCGGCTTGCAAAATCCCGCCCTCCCCGACCGGCGCAAACAGAATGTCTCCGGGGTAATATTTAACCTCGACGTCGATTCCCGCTTGATGCAGCATCTGCTGCAGTTCCACCGCGGTCTTGCGGCGCGTCACGTTGCTGTTGTTGCTCACGAGCACCAGCGTCAGCGGCTGTCCGTTTTTCACCATGATGCCGTTCGAGCCGGGCGCCCAGCCGGCTTGCTGCAGCAACGCGCGTGCTTTCACGATGTTCGGCGGGTACTGCGGCTGAACGTTGGGGTTGTACGACCACATGAAGGTCGGCTGATCTTCGGTTGCAATCGTCTGCTGGCCGAACGTGAGCGTGTTGAGGATCCGCATCTTGTCGACGGCATAAGCGATCGCTTGCCGAACGCGCACGTCTTGCAGGTAGGGGCGCTGCGTGTTGAGCTGTATCGACTCGTATCCGTTGATATTGACCCACGCGAGCCGAATACCCGGAATGTTCTTCGCCGTGGGATAATTGTTGATGGAGGCTTCGAACATCCAGTCGATTTCGTGCGTTCGCAGCAAGTTCAGCGAAGTGTTTTCGTCGGGAACGACACGAATGTAAATCGACTTGAGCGCCGGTTTGCCGAAGAAAAAATTCTCGTTGGCCGCAAATTCCATATGGTCGCCGTGCACCCAGCGCACGAATTTGAACGGCCCGTCGCTGACGCTGGGATCGTTGTTGAACGGGATTTGGTTGATGTTCGGATACTTGGAGAGGATATGGGCCGGCGCTACCGGCGTGGGTTGATCGCTGTCGGCGAAGAACGTGTTGACGAACGGCGCAAATCGCCGCTTGAGGTGAACCACCACGGTGTAGTCGTTAGGCGTGTCGATACTTTTGACGTAATCGTATCCGTGGCGCGAGATGACGTTGTTGTTCGGGTTCATCATCGCTTGCCACGACCACTTAACGTTTTTCCCCGTAACCGGGACGCCGTCCGTCCATTTCGCGTTGCGGCGCAGATGATAGGTGATCGTCAATCCATCCTTTGAAATGCCGCCGTTGCTCACCGTCGGTACCTGTGTGGCGAGCATCGGCACCGGGTCGCCGGTGGGATTAGCATGCAGCAGCGGCTCGAACATCAGAAACGCGATCATGCCGTCGGTGGTGTTGGAGTTCAGCAGGGGATTGAGATTTTTGATCTCCTGTTGAATCGATATCCGCAGCGTCCCTTTCTGACCGCCGGTTTGGCCGCCCGAAGTGGTACCGGTCTGCGTGCAACCGGCAAACAGCGCGCCGAGCGACGCCAACGCGGCCAGACGTTTTAACAAGCCTACCTCCTAAACCGTAGCTTTCGGCCCGGTCCACTTGCCGGGAACCGGATCGAAGCGTTCGTGACGCGCTGAATACGTACCCAGGCCATGCGTTGCCGTGCGAAGTTCGGTGATGTAGCGGGAAAGTTCGACTTGCGGGACGTCGGCTTCGATCGAGTCGTGGCCGCTTTTCTCGGCTGGATTCATGCCGAGAATTTGTCCACGCTTGCCGGTGAGCTGCTGAATCACCGTCGAGGTATAGTGCGACGGCACGACGACTTGCACGTGCACGATCGGCTCCAGGACGACGGGACCGCACTTTGGCAGCGCATCCCGGACGCCCATCCCGGCTGCGGTCTTGAACGACTGTTCGCTGGAGTCTACGTCGTGATAAGCGCCGTCGAACAACACCACGTGAATGTCGGTTACGGGATAGCCTCCCAAACTGCCGTGCATCAAAGCTTCGCGCACGCCCTTCTCGACGGCTGGAATAAACTGCCGTGGAACCACGCCGCCGACGATCTCTTCTTCGAACGTTACCCCGTTGCCGCGTTCACGCGGAGCAAACCGCAGCCACACGTCGGCGAACTGCCCGTGGCCGCCGGTTTGGTGTTTGTAGCGCGAATGCACTTCGGTACCCGCGCTGATTGTTTCTTGATACGGAATCGTCGGCGGCGCAATCATCGCTTCAACTTTAAACTTTCGCGTCAAGCGCTCTACCGCGATGCCGACATGCTGCTCGCCGCTGCCCAGGAGGAGCAGCTCGTTCGTGATGGGCGCGCGTTCCAGGCGCAGCGCAGGATCTTCATCGATAACGCGCGCGAGCATCTGCGAAATCTTGGCCTCATCCATGCGATCTTTCGGTTTGATCGCAACGCCGTAGACGGGATTTGATGCGGGGACGCGCGGCAACAGGATCTTGTAGTTGTTTTCGGTCAGCATGTCGCCGGTTGCGACGCCTTCGAGCCGTCCGATCGCAACGATGCTGCCGGGGCCGCATTCGGAAATTGGTTCTTGCTTTTTGCCTTGCAGGCGGTAGAGGCCGCCGGACCGCACTTTTTCGGAATTCTTCGAGATGTCGCTTAGCGTCGCATCGGATTTGAGCGTGCCGCTCAACACGCGCACGACGGAGAGTTTTCCGGACTGCGGATGCACGATCGTTTTGATCACCTGCGCCGCTACCGGACCGTCCGCGCGCGGTTCGATGCGCCGGCCCTCCGCGTCGATGAGCGGAGATTCCAGCGGCGAGGGTAGCCATTTGGCCATCGCTTGAACGAGCGACGAAACGCCGAATCCCGGCAGCCCAGCAGCGGCAAGGACCGGGACGATCTGATCGTGCGAGCACTCTTCGCACAGGTCTTTTTCGACCTCGTCGCGCGGCGGCTCCAATCCTTCGAGCAACTCTTCCATCAAATGATCGTCGAAATCGGCCATAGCTTCGAGCAGCTGCCCATGCGCGAGCTCTACTTGCTCCTGCAGTTCGGCGGGCAGCTCCACTTGCGAATTCTTGTCCCCATCGAACGTGTAGGCTGCGCGATCGGCAAGATCGACGTAACCCTTGAACGTTTCGGCGGCGCCGATCGGCCATTGCTCGGCGACGACGTGCCGTCCGTAGGAAGCTTGCAGCGCTGCGAGCGTTCCCGAAAAGTCCGCGCCCGGCCGGTCCATTTTGTTCACGACGAACAGATGCGGTAGACTTGCGCGACTCGATGTATTCAAGCAGCATCTGCGTTTGCGAAATCCGCGACGGATCGGCATCGACGACGACCACGACCGCATCGCATCCGGCGAGGGCCATTTTGGTTTCTTCGAAGAAATCGATGAACCCAGGGCAGTCGATCAGCGTGAACTCGATCGGCTCGCCTTGCGGCGCCGCGCAGTGCGCGAACCCCACGGTCGTGCTTTGCGCGTGATTGACGCATTCGGGCTCGTAGTCCGTCGTCGTCGTTCCGTCGATGACGCTGCCTTTGCGCGTAATTGCACCGCAGTAGGATAGAATGGCTTCGACCAGCGTGGTTTTGCCGGCATGATGCGCGCCGACGATGCCGATGTTGCGAATCCGAGAAATATCGATCGCCATGGGGTCTCCTTGAACTGCGCAACCTGGCGCGTCATCGACGCTTCGCGGGCGCTTTTTTCTTTGTTGCGGGTGCTTTTTTCGCCGGTTTTTTCAAGGCCGGTCGTTTGATGCCGGATTTTTTTGCGGCAGTCGCTTTTTTCGGGGGCGTTTTCTTTTTGAGCGGCTTTTTTATCGCGGTTTTTTTCAAGGGTGCGCTTTTTTTCGCGGCGGTCCGCTTTGCCGCGGCTTTGCGCACCGGAGCAGCTTTTCGAACCGGCGCCGATTTCTTACGCGCTGCCGTGCGCGAAGGCTGCGTCTTGGCAGCGGTTTTCTTCACCGCCGGGGGGCGCTTGGGCGGCGGCGTTTTTTTCTCTGCGGCCTTTGCCTTGGCCACCGGCGCCGCTTTGGCCACCGGCGCAGGCTTTGTCTTGCCTTCCGGCTTTGGAGCAGGCGGCGGAGCAGATTTCGCGCGCGTTTCGCGCGCGGCTTCTTTGACCGGTTTCTTGCTGGTTCGCGCGGGGGAACTCGCGCGTTTGCGTGGCCCGGCATCGTGCCGGGTCTTAGCGCCGGCACCGGCAGCCTCGCGTTCTTCGCCTTCGTCGCGCTCGGGAAGACCAAGTTCGGCGCGACTGAACCCGGTGATGCTGCTGCCGGGAGCGGGGAGCGGCTCTTGCGCTTTGACTTTCTGCAAATGTTCCTTGGTGGCTCGGAGCGCTACCCGCGCTAGCCTGCCTGCAACCGGAAACACGATTTCGTTGACTCCGGCTTGATCCAGCATCCGCAAAATTTCGGGGAAGGCGTTGCCCTGATCTTTGGGACTGTGCGCGTCCGAGCCGATGGCGATGCCGACGTTTTTCACTTTCGCTTTTCGGAGCAGGCGAAGAAGCGCCGCCCGGTATTTGACCTTGAGTTCTTCGGGATTCTCGCGATACAGAAAACGGGTGTTGATTTCGATGGCCATTCCGCGTGCTGCGCAAGCGTCGAGCAGCCGATCCTCGTACCGTTCCAGGGTTTTCGCATCAGGCCAATGGCCGAATCTTGCCGGTACGTAAAAGTGCCCAACGACTTGACCGGGCAACTTTTCGATGTCGTCCAGGAGCTTGGCCATGTACAGCTCCCACACGCGTTCGGTTCCGACCACGTCGAAGAGCTCCGAGAATTCGGGGTTGTCGAATGCCCACTGGAAATCGGGCCCTTTTTCCGGATGCTCGATCGTCAAGAAATGGACGGAGCGAATCGTGCCGTCAGGACGCATGGCGTCGACGATGTTTTGCGCATCGGGCCTGGCGCGCGGGTCGTTGTCCAACTCCGCGCCGATGGAGAAGCGCATCCCACGGCGCAGCGCCTGCGAAACCACCTGCGCGTGCGACACGTCGACGCCGGCCGTTTCCGCGGCGCCGTACAGATCACCGGCTTCAGCCAGCTTGAGCGCGCGCCGGACGGTATGCACGGCGCCCGGGTCTTCGAAGGTCAAGTAGTTGATGTGATCGCTGACCATCAAAAAGCGTGGACCGCCGCGCCGGCAGGCGTGGTAGAACCAAAGGAAGAGCATGCGTGGCGAATACGCGATGGGCCGTTCCTCGGCAAAGGGCTTATGCTCGCCCTTCGCATGTCCGTGAACGTCCGGAATAGCGGCGAGACGGGGGTCGCTCAGCGGTGTACTTCCTTTACTTCGGCGGAATGCAGCTCTGCGGTCGCTTTGAACCGTTTCCTTGAAAAATTAACCGCATTGCCGGGTTCACCTTTGACGCAACGCCGCGTCGCGCGGCGCAAAATGAAGGTGCCGCGCTAACGCGCGGCACCTCCGATCATCGAGTTACTGTCTGTACTTACGACGACCACCCCCTTTGTCCGGCTGTTTGCCCTCGCTTCTCTCTATCTGAGGGGGCTGCGGACGAATGTACGGTAGTCTTTCAGTGCGAAACGCGATAGCCCTCCAGCGTCAGCAATTTTGCTTTCATTTCGATGCCGTAACCGTAATTGTGCAGCGCGCCGGTCGAGTCGACGACGCGGTGACAAGGGAAGAACAAGGGCAGCGGATTGCGCGCCATCACTTGCCCCACGGCTCGCGCGGCTCGCGGCCGGCCGATGGTTTGCGCGACCCAAGCGTAGCTGCGCACTTCGCCGGGGGGAATTTGAGCGGCTGCCTTGAGTGCGGCCTGCTCGAACGGGGTCAGGTCGCTCAAGTCCACGGCGTTTTCGTCGACCCGCCAGGTTTGGAAGAATTCGGCGAACAGACTGGTGAGCCAGCGCGGGCTTTCGCCGCCAACGACGGGACGACGCAACCGATGTTCGACGCGGCGGCGCACCTCTTCGGGGTCTTCGCCCCGGTCAAGGCCGATGAAGGCGATGCGGGTTCCCTTGTAGCCCACGAACACGCGGCCGACGGGGGTTTGAACCAACGTCAGATACACCGGTTCGGCGCGGTAACGTTGCTTGAGAGCTGCAATGTGTTCGACGATTTTTTTCGTCAGGTCGCATGAAGGCTGCGGCTTGGGCAGACAGGACAGGCAGTACGCTACGCCTTCGTATTCCTCGTACAAGTCCTGGCAGGGAGGGCATGCGCGCAGATGCTCGTGCACCGCTTGCTTAAGCGACGGCATGCCGTCGCGCGTCTGATCCCACAACGCCTCGACTTCACGACAGCGCATGAACAGTAGCTCCTTCGGGGACGATTTTTCCGATTTGGGGGCCGAGGATGCGGCGCAAGATTCGCACGGCGCGGTGCACGTGCGACTTGACCGTTCCAATCGGCTGATCGAGAATTTCGGCGATTTCAGGGTGGCTGCGCCCTTCGATGAAGCGCAGCGTCGCCGCGGCGCGCAAATGCATCGGCAGCTGCATCAGCGCCCGCTCGACGAGAATCATGTCCGCGTTTTGCTCGACGATTTTTTCGGGCTGCGGCGGCGCTTCACGCTGGCTTCCGCGCAGCAGTGCGTCCGGGTCGGCCAACGCGTCCAGGGCGACGTTGGCCGGACGCTTGCTGCGTAGGCGATTCCGCGTGACGTTGAGCGTGATCGTGTACAGCCAAGGCTGCAGGCGCAGCTCCCCGCGCTGCTCGGACGACATTTTGCCGAGCGCCCGGTACGCGCGCACGAAAGCGTCCTGCACGATTTCTTCGGCGTCTTCCCGATTGCCGGTCATCCGGAGCGCGAAACCATAAAGTCGGCGCTGGAAAGCGTCTACGATTTCGTCAAAACGCTCTATCGAAGGTGCGGCTGTAGAGGCCTTAGTCGCCTTCTTGGCTGACGACGGTGGCACAAGCAACTCCCTGGTCAGGAGTGGTGCTGCGAGCGCGCTCATTACGAGTAGTCTCAACACCACGTGCGGGCCCAGAGGTTTCAGCCCCGCCCTGACGGAAGCCTTCGCCTATGACGCTTGCAGCGATCATGCAGATTTTTTAAAAACCGCTTGGCACTGTCGCCGAGCGGTTTTTTCGTCACGAAGACAGCGAGGTACAGCGGTATGGAATATGCGATCGAACCGAAGGACGTAGCTTTCGACGCGTATACGATGTGCAGTTTTTTGCCCGAACTGCAAAGCGCGCGAGCCATTCCCTTGCTGCTGATTGGCTACCGTCGCGGAGACGATCCCTGGTTCGTCTGGCTTGTCCCCAAGGACGGCATCAGCCCCGAAGGCATCACCCGCGATCCGTATTACACCAAAGTCTTGCGCGATCCGCACGGCTACTTCGTGAAGAAATTAGACAAATACATCGACGAGAGCCGCAGCGTCAAACGCGGCATCGAGATGCTTATCGATTGTCACCAGAACCACCTGGCGTTCACGCCGCTGGTCTCGTTGAAGGAACGGCCGTTCCGCCATCCCATGACGGTCGGATTGCTCGCAGCCGTGTAGCGTGCGCCGCTCAGGCGTGCGAGTCGGCTTCGGTTGCCGCCGGCTGCGAGTCGTCGGCTTTGATCGATCGCCGGTACACGATGGTCACCGGCGCATTGCGGCCGCGCGCGTCAAGCTTTCCCGATATCGTAAGCGTTTCGCGCAAGGCGAGCAGCAGCGCATCGCCGCGCAGTGCGTAGTAAGCGGTCCCGTTCATGCGCATCGTGCCGACGATTGAGAGCTCGGGATGATCGGGCAGCGGGCCCGTCATCGGGCCGGAAGCGTCGAACGTGACCTGCAGCGCCGCCCGAGCCGCGACGCGAGTCAACGGACCGCGTTCCAAGAACCCTTGCAGCGCGCCGCCGATCATGGGCGCGGGGAATGAGAACGGCAATCGTCCGCGCAGTTCGAGCAGCTCGCGCAGCGTCGTGGGATCCAGTTCGACGGCAAACGGCTGATTCAAAACCGTGAGGTAGTCCGGGTCCAAGTCGGCTTTGTCTTGCAATTCCCCCGACGGCGTCATCTCTTGCACGAACGTCGCTTGTGCCGATACTTTCCCGCCGGAGTCCACTCGCGTGTAATGCGCTTGAGCGACGAACCGCGTGTGCGAACCATCCTTGCGAACCTGCAAGTTTTGCGTGCCGGCGTAGGAGATGCTGGTTTGCAAATCGGACTGACCGACCTGATAGCGGTCTTCCCCGCTGACGGCGTATCGCTGATCCGCTTTCGCCGGTAAAGGGAGAACGAGCACCGCAGCCAAGCTCAGGGCCAGGGGTTCGAAACGCATTTTCCGGTGCCAGCTCTTTCTAAGTCGTTTCCGAGGGGTTCTTCCAGAGTATTATCCCAGGAAATGCGTTTCAGCGAAACACCTGCGCTGTCGTTTTCAAAGGTATTGTAAACGACTTTGCATACGTTTTTGCCGATACAGCGGTTTAGAGGTATATGAAGCAGCTCGCAACGGGTACCGTCCAAGCATGAGACACGCGCGGATCGCCTGCGCTCTTGTGATGGCGATCCTGTTCGGTCTGGCCCCGGCGGCTGCGCCCGCGGCGCCGACTACTGAAAATTCCAGGCCTGCGCCCGTTTCCGTGACGCTGCAGAAAATCTATCAGCGCGCCTACGATGAGGCTTACAGCCGGCACGCGACGTTGGAAAAGGACGGCACGACGTTCGTTTCCACCGGCGACATCGACATGGAATGGCTGCGCGACTCCAGCGCCGTGATGACGCCCTACATCGGACTTGCCGTGACGCAGCCGTACGTGCGCTCCATGCTGCGCGGAACGATCGCTCGGCAAGCGCGATACATTCGCATCGACCCCTATGCCAATGCCTTTACGAACGACTACCACGTCGCGGAACGCAAATTCGAAATCGACTCGCTGCTCTATCCGGTGTGGTTTGCGTATCTGTATTGGAAGGCAACCGGCGATCGCTCCGTCTTCACGGGTGACGTGCAGCAAGCGTTTCGAACCGCGATGGCGACGCTTCGGACCGAGCAGCACCACGCGACGCGTTCGAAGTACCGTCACCCGGAACTGGCAAACGGCGGAAAAGGCACCCCGGTAGCTTATACGGGCCTGATTTGGACCGGATTTCGTCCCTCCGACGATGCCGCGCGTTACCAGTACAACATTCCCGAGAATATGTTCGCGGTCGTCGTGCTGCGCGATCTCACCGAAATCGAAAAAACCGTGTATCGCGACCGCGGCATGGCGCAAAACGCTTGGGGGCTTTCGGTCGAAGTACAGCGAGCGATCGAGCGCAACGGGCAAGTGAACGTTCCGGGCATCGGCCGCATCTACGCTTATGAAGTCGACGGCTTCGGTCACGCCAACCTCATGGATGACGCGAACGTGCCCTCGCTGCTCTCTATTCCATACTACGGCTACGTCGGGGTTCACGACGTGGTCTACCAAGCCACACGAAAGTTCATCCTCTCACCGCGAAACCCGTACTTTTTTCAAGGAAAATATGCTGCCGGCGTGGGCAGCCCGCATACTCCGCACGGCTACATTTGGCCGCTGGCGCTAGTGATGCAGGCGCTGACTTCGACCGACCCGGCGGAGATCGATCGCGTCATGGGCTACATCGCGATCTCCGACACGGGCGATCACCGCTTGCACGAATCGTTCAACGCGGACTGGCCCGAGTCGTACACGCGCGCGGATTTCGCCTGGCCCAACGCCCTGTTTGCGCAGATGATGCTGGGACGCGCGGGCCGTTTACCGCCCATTCTCGAGTCGATGGCACGCTAGCAGTTCCCTACGTTCGCCGCTACTGCGCCGAGCGCTGTTCCTGCGCCAGCGTATCGAGATAAGCAACCGCGAAAAGCGCCGAAAGCGGGACGCTGAATACCGTCACGTAAGCAAGAGTAACGAGGTCGTTCGTTCGCGATCCTATGGGAGTCGCGAGCCGTCCGAGTTCGACTTGGCCGAGCGTAACCACGATTTGCACGGCGAAGAGTGAAAGAATGCGCGGCATGTTGACCCAGCACAACATCATGCTCCGCAGCACGGCCATCGGAACCAGCGCGAGCATGGACGTGCCGCTTTCAAGGGCCGCAAAAGGTTCGGCGTACACCAGCATCGCGGAAAGGAAGAGGACCATCACGCCCAGCGCTACATCGGCCGCGTCCGGCAGAAGCATGCTTTGCAATCCGACGTTGGCAATCAAACTGAGAGCGACGTTGATGACGATGATGGCCCAGGTTCGTTCCGAGAATCGTTCCATGCGCTCGCGCGCCGAGGGCAGCGTTCCGGCGGCGTCGCTGCCCACGCCGATCATAACGACCGCGTTGACGAGCGGGACGCCGATCAATCCGGCGTACAGCGCGGCGAACCGCACGTGCACGAACGCATAAAACAACGCCTCGGCGCCGAAAACGGCTGCGCATGCCAGCAGGTAGACGGGCCATCGCCGAAGGGCGAGCCGCGCCGAACAAAGCCCGATCGGACGGTAAGAGGGGACCTCGCTAATGTGAGACCGCAGCTCGCCGTAACGGCAGGAAAAACCGCAAGTCGGCGATCTCTGCGCATACCACGACGTCGTCGGGATCGCTATAGCTGCGGCCGTTCACGTCCAGGATGAAACTGCCCGAAACCAAACCGCGTTCGGCGCTGCGCAAATTGCGCGAGACCTTGTCGTTCGGCGCCCGCGAGCCCGCGGCTTCGCGCACCGCCAGCAACAGCAAATCCCGCACGCGCAGCGGCGTCGCCAACGCGAACGCGCCCGAACCGTTGCAGGCAACGGCATGAATATCGAGCGGCACGCGGACGCGAATCATAGCGTTGCGCTCTCTTTGCCGATTTTCGAGGAGCCGCCTGCCGTCGAGGAGTAACGACTTCGCAGATGTCCGCCTTCGGAGACTATCCCTGCGAGCAGGTCGCGGATGCCGCGGAAAAGTTCATCAGTAAAATGGACGAACGCGATCTCGCGGCCGCGATCGAGCAAAGCGAACAGTCGATGTCGCCGCGCGGACGAACGCTGCTGATCGACGCAATCTTCCATGCGTTTCGCCAGCGCGGCGAATCTTCGGAAGACGCTGCGGAAGCAGCGGGCACGTCGCTGGAATCGCTGAATGGCAGCGACGGCAGTGCGACGCAATTATTGCTTACGTATGCAAAAAGCAACGCCGGTTTGCTCAAAGAAGCCGCCACGGTTTTGGTTGCACGAGAGCCGGAGGTGCTCCAAGAACTGCCGCCCTCGATTACGGCGGGGATCGCCAGAAAGCTGAACGAGCGATGAGCGGCAAGGCGCCGCGTCGCCGTAGGCCGGCGCCGGGCGGGCCGCGGCGCGCTGCAAACGGTTCGGGCGGGAGCACGGCATGGGTCGTCACGGTGGTCGCAGCGCTGGTAGTCATCGTGGCGGGCTGGTTCTTAGGTCAGGGTCTTGCGCGCTGGCTCAGCCCTTCGGGCAAACCAGTCGCGCTGGCCTCGCCGAACCCCCTGTTCACGCCGATGACGTTGCCAACGCCGCTTCCCTCACCGCAGCAGAGCGCCGCACCCAGCGCGCAGCCTTCCGCCTCTCCGAGTCCGAGAGCGGTTCCTACGGCAACGCACGGCGCGCCGGCCAAAGCCACGCCCCTGAAGACGCCAGCCCCCGTGAAAGCAACGCCCACGGCCGAGCCGGTCGCGACGCCGACCGCGCTGCACGCAGAACCCACGGTAACGCCGGCTGCTCCACGCCCGCTCCATACGCGTGCGTCGGCTCCGGTGCCGGCTCACTCGCTGGCGGCTTCGACTCCTGCCGCGCCGCGGGCGGCTGCAACGGCCGTGACCGATGAGGGACCGGCGGTGGGCGCCGTCAGGGCTTACATCGATGCATTGCGCCGCGGAGATCCGCAAACGGCAGCCACGTACTTAGGCAACGGCTCGCCGGACGAGGGGTTCATCGATGCGGCAACCCGCATTTCGAACGTAACCAGCTCGCGCAACGCGGACGGCAGTTACAAAGTTGCGGTGGACATGCAGACGAGCAAGGGCGAATACTACGAAACGTTCGTCGTCGCGCCGGGCGCAAACGGCCCGCGCATCTTGGAGAAGACCGCGATCAAGCCGTAGAGGCGGCTAGGAACCGTCGTCCGGCCACGCCGCCAATTCGCCGACTGCGGCGCTCTTGAGCACTTTCAAGCCCAGCATCGCGCACTTCATTCGCGTCGGGCTAATACCAATGCCGACGTTGTCCAACACCGCTTCTTTTGGCAAGCGGGCGATGTCTTCCAGACTCTTGCCTTTTATCTCTTCGCTGAGCATCGACATTGAGGCTTGGCTGATCGCGCACCCTTTGCCGGAGAAGCGCACATCCCGCACTTTACGATCTTCGTCAACGGCGAGTTCCACCCGAATCTGATCGCCGCACAGGGGGTTCAGATCTTCCGCGCTCGCGTCCGGCTTCTCAAGCCGGCCAAAATTGCGAGGATTGCGGTAGTGGTCCAAAATGAAGTCGCGATAAAAGTCGTCCATCGTCTACAGCGAGCGGCGCGTCACAGTTTGAATATTCGGGCGGCTTTTTCCAAGCCGGCAATGAGCGCGTCGACGTCCTGCTCCGTATTGTAGATGTAAAACGAAGCGCGCGCCGTTGCAGGCCAGCCCATTTTTTCCATCAACGGCATCGTGCAATGATGGCCGGCACGCACGCACACGCCTTCGGTGTCCAATACCGACGCCACGTCGTGGGCATGAATGTCGGCTAGGTTAAACGAGATGACGTTGGCAATTTTTTCGGGGTCCGCGGGCCCGTACAGCTGCAAGCCGAGGGCCTTGAGCGGGCGCAGTTTTGAGAGCGCATACGCTACGAGAGCGCGTTCGTGTTCGCGCACCCAGTCCATGCCCACGCCTTGCAGGTAGTCGATTGCCGCGCCGAAAGCGATGGCGTCGGCAATGTTGCTCGTGCCGGCTTCGAATTTCCACGGCAATTCGTTAAAGGAGCTGCGCGCGTATTCCACTTTGCGAATCATGTCGCCGCCCGTCAAAAACGGCGGCATCGCCTCGAGCAGCGCTCGTTTTCCGTACAGGACCCCGATGCCGGTCGGGCCGCACATCTTATGCGCGCTGAAGGCAAAGAAATCTGCGTCCAAAGCGCGCACGTCGATCGGCATGTTCGGAGCCGACTGCGCTCCGTCCACCAAAACGAGCGCTCCTGCAGCGTGCGCTCGGGGGATGATGGTCTCCAGGGGTGCGATGGTGCCCAGCGTGTTGCTGACGTGCGAGAGGGCCACCAATTTGCAGTCGCGCAGCAACGCGTCGAGATCGTCGAGCACGTGTTCGCCGCGGTCGCTCACCGGAATGAAGCGCAGCTGCGCGCCGGTTTTTTCTGCAAGCAGCTGCCATGGAACGAGGTTCGAATGGTGTTCCAGCTGGGACGTTACGATCGCATCGCCCGGACCCAGCGTCGTCAGACCCCAGGAGTACGAAACCAGGTTAATGGCCTCGGTCGTGTTGCGAGTCCAAACGATCTCCTTCGAATCCGCATTGATGAACCGCGCAACCTTTTCACGCGCGCCTTCAAAAGCGTCGGTCGCTCGCGCCGCAATTTCGTACACGCCGCGATGAATGTTCGCGTTGTAATGGCGATAGTAGTCGACCAGCGTGTCGATGACCACCGACGGCTTCTGCGAGGTCGCCGCGGAGTCCAGAAACACCAGGCGCTTTCCACGCGAATTTCGCTCCTGCAGGATTGGGAAATCGGCGATGATGCGCTCGAGCTTGGGATCGGCGGCGATCATGCTGAAATCTTTGCTTCCAACGACTCGCGAAGCCGCTCGCGCAGCGCGTTGGTCGGAAACCGATCGACGACGGGTGCGAAGAATCCGAGCGCAATCATTTTTTCCGCGTCCTCGCGCGCGATGCCGCGGCTGGTCATGTAGAAGATCTGTTCGTCGTCCAGAGCGCCGACCGTCGCGCCGTGATAGGCTTTGACGTTGTTGGCGGCGATTTCTAGTGCCGGGACGGAATCGATATGGGCTGCTTTGGAAAGCAAGAGTGCATCGTCGCGCAGTGCCGCCTGCGTTGCCTGCGCGTGCGGCGCGATGCGGATGTTGCCCAAATAGCGAGCCTGGCCACGGCCGGTCGCGGCTGATTTCACCAACGTTTGCGATTGTGAATCGCCGGCATTGTGATCGACCGTCGAAACCATGTCGACGTGCTGGTTTCCACGGGGGAAGAAGAGCGCGTTGATTTCAACTTGCGCGCCGGGATGGTTGATGCGGGCGTTAATGCCGGTGACCGCAAGCGCCGCGCCCAGGTCGGCTACGGAGAAAGTGACCGACGAATCATTGCCCGTTACGGCGTCCCGCGTGAAAAACGCGCGCGCATCGAGCGGCAACTGTTGTTCTGCCGCATAGGTAACGCTTGCGCTCTGCGCAGTGACGATCTCGCTGACTCCGCACACGAACGCGTCGCTTTCGCCCTTGATGCGTTCGATGACCGTGCAGCGTGCCCCGCGTTCCAGCATAACCAGTGTGTAGGGGAACGTGCCGCGCTTCGCTTCATAAGTGATTTCAATCGGATCGTCGACGGAAACGCCGGCGGAAACATGAACGAACGCACCGGTATTGCACAGCGCGGCCGCGAGCGCGGCGAATTTGTCGTTCTCGAGATCGATTGCCGAGCCGAACGCTCGCGTAAAGGCTTGCGCGTGAGTGGTAGCAGCCGTAACAAGGTCGCACGCGATGAGACCGCGAGCGACCGGCGCGTCAATCTCGCAACGATGCGGCGGCTCGACGTGCACCGCGCTCAAGTCAATCGCATCGAGATCGATCTTCCAAAATCCGCCCGGCTTTTGCCGGCCGGAACGCAATTCAAAAGCACGCGCGAGCAAGGCAGCGCGTCGATCCGCGGGCAGCACATCGAGATCGAGCTGCTGGAGAGCGCGATCGAGCTGCCGCGGAATCAGCGGCAACGTCAACGCGCTAGGCAATCTGCGAACTCTCTTCGCGAATCGCCTCGTACCCTTCGCGTTCGATGACATTGGCCAGATCGGCGCCGCCTTCTTTCACGATGCGGCCTTCGACCATCACGTGAACCACGTCAGGCTTGATGTACTGCAGAATGCGCGGGTAATGGGTGATGATGAGGAAGCCGGTATCCTTGCTTTCCTCGTTACGGCGCATCGCGTTCACCGATTCACCGACGGCGCGCAGCGCATCCACGTCGAGCCCGGAGTCCGTTTCGTCGAGCACGGCATATTGCGGCTGCAGAACCGCCAGCTGCAGCATCTCAAGCCGCTTTTTTTCGCCGCCCGAAAAACCGTCGTTCAAATATCGGCCGAGGAATGCCGGATCCATGTCGAGAGTCTCGAGTTTTTCCATCAGCAGCGCGCGAAATTTCGCCGGGGTGATCTCCCCGGGGCGAACTGCTTGCCGGGCGGCGTAAAGGAAGTTGGCAACTTTCACGCCCGGGATCGCGGCTGGGTACTGAAATGAAAGAAACAAACCGGCTTTGGCGCGTTTGTCCGCAGGAAGTTCCAAGAGATCGGCGCCGTCCAGCGTCACGCTGCCCGACGAGATCGCATAATTGGGATGGCCGGTCAACGAAAAAGCGAGCGTCGATTTGCCGCTGCCGTTGGGCCCCATCAGCGCATGAACGCGGCCCGGTTCGACGTCCAAATCGATTCCGTTCAAGATGGTTTTGCCTGCCACTCCGGCGTGCAAGTTTCTAATGCGAAGACCTCGCTCGGACACGCTTGCTTGCTCCTATTCTTCTTGGTGACTTGAGCCCGTGATGGACCCTTTGTAATGCTACGATGCAGCCTTTGAGAAAGTCAAGGAAAACCTGGACTATCTTCCCGTTTCGTGCTAGCATTTTCCCAAAGCCATGCAAGCCGACCGCTTTTTTCAATCCACTCGAGGACGAATCGTGGCCGAACTACGCCGGCGGAAATCGGCTTCCGCGGTCGATTTGGCGCACTCGTTCGGGTTGACGCCCAACGCGATTCGCCAACAGCTGGTCGTCTTGGAGCGCGACGGCTTGATCGCGGAACGTGCGGTGCGCCGCGGTCGAACCAAGCCCACGAACGAATTTTCCCTCACGGCGCAAGCGGAAAAACTTTTTCCGCAGCATTACGATAAGATGCTGGGCGCAGTGCTGCGCGAGGTTCGGCAGCAGTTCGGTTCGGACGGCGTGGCAAAAGTGTTCGACGGCATCGCTAAGCGCACGGTTGCAAAGACCAAAGCACGCATGACCGCTAGCGCACCCGAAGAGAAACTGCGCCAGCTCACCGACGTCTTAGCCGAAGGCGGCGTGTTCGCCGAATTCAGTCTCATCGAGGGCGGGTTCGAACTGCGCGAACACAATTGTCCCTACTCGCAAGTCGTCAAAGATCACCCGGAGGTGTGCGGCGTGATTCACCAGGTTTTGGATCAAGCGGTGGGCGGCGAACACGTGCAGACGGAATCCATCGCAACCGGCGGCACCGAATGCCGGTTCGAAGTAAAGACCGCCCGAAACATCTAAAGGAAACGAGAGAACAGCAGTGGATTTTCCCAAGTTTCAACGATTGGTAGAGCAGCGCACCGGCTTTCGGACGATGGAAAATCCTACCGCGAGCGGCGAGTACTTCAGCGACTCCTGCGGCGACATGTACAATTTCTTTTTGAAAATCGGTCCGGGCGCGATTATTGAAGATATCTCATATTTCACGACGGGGTGCGGTTTTGGAACGGCGACCTGCAGCTTAATGATCGATTTAGCCAAAGGCAAGACGATCGACCAGGCGCTGGCGATCTCCCCCGAAGAGGTCGAGCAGCAGCTCGGCGGATATCCCGAGAAGAAGAAAGATTATCCGCAACGTGCGATTGAGGCACTGCACGTGGCGATCGAGGACTACAAGCAGAAAGTTGCGAGCGGGGCGGTTCCCGACTTCGGCGGCATGCCCGCACCGCAACGTACCGCTGCACCCGTAGCGGAAACGGTTCCGACGCCCGCGCCAGAACCGGCGAGCGAAGACGGCAAACTGCTGATCAAACTACGGTGATTCTGCGCTGGTTCCCCAGCGCGCCATTCTGAACGTAGTCGAAGAACGGCCGAGCTTGTCGAGGAATGTCATGGTGACCCTTCGACTCGCTACGCTCGCTCAGGACTGCGCTTCGCGCAGGCGCTTGTTGTCGAACCAAGGCCGAGCTTGTCGAGGAATGTCATGGTGACCCTTCGACTCGCTACGCTCGCTCAGGACTGCGCTTCGCGCAGGCGCTTGTAGTCGAACCACGGCCGAGCTTGTCGAGGAATGTCATGGTGCCCTTCGACTCGCTACGCTCGCTCAGGACTGCGCTTCGCGCAGGCGCTTGTAGTCGAACCACGGCCGAGTCTTGTCGAGGCCTACCTCGGACTAAAAGTCACAAAAAACATATAGCGCGACGGAACCGGCATACAGTAAGCGCGGGCGCCTTTATACTTGGAACGCTTCGCCGCATCCAGCGCCGCTGCGTCGTACTTTTCGATCCCCGAAGGTTGCCATACCCACGCGTCCGCGAGTGAGCCGTCAGCGTTGATGGCAACTTGAACGCCCGTTGAGCCGAGCGGAGCGTTTGCGTTGCGCAGATCGGGCGGAAAAAGCGGCGTGACGGCGTCTTGCGCAGTCGCGTCGGCGAACGGCTCTTTGCAATTGCGGTTGTAAAGCGGCAGTGACCGGGTCGCATCCAGAATCATCGAGCCGGCTTGCGGCGGCGTCTGCAAATCATCGGCGTCCTTCGGGTCCATTTTTGCGGCATAGCGATTAATCGGCGTCGGTTTGTCGTGGATGAAAGACGGCGAACAACGCACTTGTCCTTTGTCATGCCATCCGAAACTGCCGTCTGCTTCGGCGCGCGCCGTATCGAGCCACCAATTTACTATGCGGACCGGTTGAGGAAATTTTGCATACATGCGTGATGAGATAAAGTCGCGGCGCTCATACGTGGCAGATATCGAGGTGAAGTGTCGAACCTTCCCCTGGAGCGGTACCGCGGGCACCGAAACCGTATACCAGCCCGCGTCGGTGTCGAACGCGATCGAGCCCTGCACTATGCGAGGCCCCAAAGCGGCCAATTCAAACCCGTATAGTGCTGCTGCGGTATCATTGCCCGGCGCGTCCGTTGATGGCTTCACCGCTTCTACGAAAACGGTCGCGGGACAGCATTCCATCATCGCGTTCGCCGAACGGTGCATCGAAAGGAGAAATGCAAAAACCAATACCGCGAAAAGCGCCAAGCGAATCATGCATGAAAGTTCGATCAACGCTCTGCCGGAGCCCTCTCGGGTTGGTTCCGGAACCAGAATGTGCTTACTGCGCCGGAGTGCCTAACACCGTTGGATCTCAGCCCACGGCGGTAACCGCAAGTTGACCTGTTGCATCGCTTCAGTAGGTGAGGTGAGTTTGTACTCATTGCGGCCTTGCATATGGAACCATTGATACGTTCTCGGATCGGGATTTGCAGTTAGGCCGACATACGTCCAAGCGTACTCGTCCAGATAGAGCCACCCTAGCAGACGCCCCGTGTGCCTTTCTACTATCTTTTGAACGGTTTCAGCGCTGTGGGTCTGATCAAACTTACCCGACGGACCTTGAGAGCGCGCTGGAAGTGAGTCTTGGTAGGTTAGCGGCGAGGGTGCCGAAGGGCAAAACTGTGCCCCTGTAAGGAGAACTGCTATAAAAATGAACATGGTTTTCCCCAAACAACTCTGCGCAGGTTTTTCAAGCAGCGGACGGCGATGCGGTAAACGCGGTTAGTGGGCGCGCTTCGGCAGTAACGCTCTTTTACATACTTCCCTGCAGCGTTGCGTGGGCGCGCACCTCGTAGCGCGTCGTGCGAGCGTCAGGCAGCGACTCGAAAAGTGTTAGTGCGTTCACGTTTAAGCGCATCGCGGAAATCTGTAGCATTGGCAAGTGCTCGTGGTTGTTCTTTATGCGGGCAATCGTTACATGTGCGACTGCGGCTTTCCCGAACGTGAAGCCGAGATTTTCGTACGCGGTCCGAACCGTTTGCGCAAGCGAACGAAATGCCGCCCCCTGTTCGCGCGCGCCGACGTAGACGACGTGGGGATTGCGCTCGCTGGGAAAGGCACCGATTTTATCGAGCGTTAAAACGAACGGCGCGACGACGCCTGCCGACGACTGCAGGCCGTCCCGAATTGAACTGATTGTGTCTGCATCGACCCATCCCAAGAACGCGAGCGTGATATGCAATTTGTCCGGCGCCTCAAAGCGCGCGTTTAAGCCGCCGTCTTGAAGGCGAGCCACAACGTCCACGCATGCCGCCCGCGTCCGCGGGTCCAACTCGATGCCGACGAAAAGTTTCGTGCGCCCACGCGCACTCACTGGAGGTACGGATTTGCGTTACGCTCGGCGCCGATTGTCGTGAATGGTCCGTGACCGGGAACGACAACCGTTGCGTCCGGAAAATCGAGCAACTTGCGATGGATGCTCGCAACGATGTCCTCCATCGACGTTCCACCCAAATCCCAACGGCCAATCGATCCCGCGAACAGCGTATCTCCCGAGAGTATCGTCGTTTCATCACCCACCTCGAAGGCAAAACAGACGCTGCCGGGGGTATGCCCAGGCGTGTGCAATACGTGCAGGCGCGCGCTGCCAATCGACAGCCGGTCGCCGTCGTGCAAGTCCGCATCCAAGTCGACGACGCGCGGCGCCGGATGCATGCCGAGCCACGATGCTTGAATCGCCAGCGTTTGATACAACGGCAGATCGGCGGGATGCAGCATGCCGAGAGCGCCGGTTTGGGAACGCAGGGCGCCGAGATCGCCGATGTGATCGATGTGCGCGTGCGTGTGCAGGAGGTATTTCGCGCGCAGGTTGCGCGCCGCGAGGCGGCGGACCACTTCGGTGACGCCGTCGCCTCCGTCCACGACGATTGCTTCCCCGCTCTGCGCGTCGGCGAGAATCGTGCAGTTGCAGCCCAGCGCTCCGACTGCAAAGGTTTCGATCGTCACGCACCGCTTTACGTCGCAGCGCGCATGGCGGCCTGTGGCGCGCAGCGCCGTTTGCCGATATCCACGTACGTGGATATTCAGATGGACCTCTCTGCCGTTCAGGCGCGCATTGCGCAGATTACCGGCGTAGGGACGCCTTACCGGCTGCCCGTCGCTGGGGGCGCATTCGCATCGCTCGTCGGCGCGTTCATGCCGGCATCCAACTCGCGAACGCCGATGCAGTGGCCGGTTTCAGGACCGATTACCTCGGGCTTCGGCGAACGCAAAAACCCGCTGGGTGCGGGAGATGATTTCCATTCGGGCTTGGATATTGCCGCATCGCAAGGCGATCCGATCGCGGCCGCGGCAGCCGGAAGAGTCATTTCCGCAGGCCCGGACGGCGGGTACGGCAATTTGGTCGTCGTCGACAACGGTGCAGGAGTGACGACCCGCTACGCGCACTGCTCGCAAATCTACGCGCGCGTCGGCGAGCAGGTCGAAGCCGGACAACTCATCGCCGCTGTCGGCTCTACGGGTCGCTCCACCGGACCGCATCTGCATTTCGAGGTGCGCGTCGGGGATTCGCCCGTCGACCCCATGCAGTACTTGCGCTAATCCAAGCCGCTCAGTCGATGTCGACGATGAGCGCGGAATGATCCGTTAAGCCTTCCAGCCGGAAGGCATGGTCGTAAAACGCGCGTTGTAATCGCGGCAACGCTGCTTGCGAAACGAAGGCTTTGTCCAACCGCCAGCCGTTTTTGCGCTGCGGCTGACCCATTCGGGGATACCAGGAAAATTCGTGCCGGCCGGGATTTTGCGCGAGCCATCCTTCGTGCCACTGGCGTTCCAGCAAATCGTACAAGTCGGCGGTGCTGAATTCGTCCGCAAGCCGTGTTCTGCCGAGATTCGCCTCGATGTCGGTTGCGTTGCGCCCGGAATTGAAATCCCCGATTGCGACTGCGGCCACGCCTTGTTCATCCATCGCGCGCGCTGCGCTAATCAGGTACTCCAGGTGCGGTCGCTTGCGATCCTGTCCCGGCAGATAAACGCCGATGAGGTGCAGGTTCGAGAAGATGCATTCAATCATCGCGTTCGGATAGTTGTGTTCGGGCAAACCGGCGGGGTTGTGCACGCGCTCGAACGGTCGATCCGCAGCAACCAGCACGCCGTTTCCGCGATGCCCGCGCGTGTACGCCTGATGCGGGACCCCGGCGCGCTCCATGCGCTCGCGAATACGCGTTCCCGTGGCGGTATCGCGAAATTCACTGAATACGTATGCTTGCGCTTCGTGCGCGATGGCCCGGGTCAAAAGCGCATCGATCTGCTTGTTCAAGCCTCCGGCCTTGACGTTTACGCTGAAAATCCGCAACGCCGCTATTCTATCCGGATGCCGAAATCGTGAAAATCGCTGTTATAGTATCCCAGCGGAGAGCCGGTGCGCGAATCGCACGACACGACGCGGCCGATGAAGATGCTGTGCGAGCCCGCATGGTGCTCCTGCGCAACCTCGCAGTCTAGATGCGCGACGCAGCCGCCCAGTACCGGCGCGCCGGTCGAATCGACGCCGTGCTCCACGCCTTCGAATTGCCGGTCGCGCAATTTGCCGGCGAAGCGCTCCGCCAGCGCGCGTTGATCGCCGGCCAGGATGTTCACGCAAAAAATTTTCGAGGTTGAAATATACAGGTAACTGCGTGCTTCACGATTGATGCAGATCAATACGAGCGGCGGCTCGATGGAAACGCTCGAGAAGGCACTGACGGTGACGCCTCGCGGAACGCCCTCACGCAGGCTCGTAACGACGGTTACGCCTGTGGGAAAGTGGCGCATCGCTCGTTTGAAGTCGTGCGGCAACGGCGCTTTGGGCGCATTCACCGCTTGCGTGCGCCGATTGCCATTCCCGAACCAATTGGAAGCTGCATTGCATCCAGATCCGGATGGTGCAAGAATTCGTGGATGAATTGCCGTTGAGAGTCACGGGAATGCACGTTATTGAAGATGAGAAACCCGGACAGTTTGAGCAGCGAAAGGCAATGCGGCAGATATGCGCGGTAATCGGCTTTGGGCGCATCGATGAAGACGATGTCCATGTTGCGCTGCGGAAAGACCGGCAGCACCTCGAGTGCCGGCTGATTGATGATTTCGATATTGTCGTCCTCGCCGGCCCTGCGGAAATACGTGCGTGCCACCGCGGTTCGTTCGAGATCCGGATCGAAGGTCCAAATTTTTCCGGCGGGCGGCTGCGCGAGTGCCATCCAAAGTGTTGCATAGCCGTACGCGGTTCCGATTTCCAAGATGCGATTAGCCTGCATTCCGTGAACTAACACGGAAAGCAGGCGCCCAACGCCGCGCGGAACGGCGGCAACGTCATCCTTATGGCCGAACTGTTCCAGTTCCAGCAAAAGCGGATGCGGCTCTTGATGCTGTGCTTCAAGTTTCGCGAAAGCCGGCTCCATGCGGGCACCAGTTAGGGAGCATGCGAAAAAGTCCCGCGCGATGCCGCTTTGATGACGTTGCGCAGGAGCGCGACGTTGGTCAGCGGCCCGACGCCGCCCGGCACCGGGGTAATCGCGCCGGCGACTGCTGCGGCGCTTTCAAAATCGACATCGCCTTTGAGAATGCCGTCGACCATCGTGGTGCCAACGTCGATGACGGTCGCGCCCGCGGCAATATCGGAACCGTCGATCAAATTCGGCACTCCGGTTGCAACGACGACGATTTCAGCCATCTTCACGAACGGTTGAAGCGAACGCGATTCTTTATGAAGCACGGTGACGGTGGCATCGTGTGCGAGCATGAGCATCGCAACCGGAGCGCCTACGACGACCGAACGGCCGATCATCACCGCCTGGCGCCCCATGAGCGGCCAATGCGGGCTGCGTTCGAGCAGCAGCATCACGGCTGCCGGCGTCGCGGGAACGAAAAGTGCGCCGCTTCCAAAGGCCAGATGCCCTTGATTCACCGGATGTGTGCCGTCAACGTCCTTGTCGATTGGAATCGCGTCCGCAATCGTGCGGATGGAAAGATGCTCGGGCAGCGGCTGCTGCAGCATGACGCCGTGAACGCTTGTATCGGATTGCAGTCTCTGCAGTCGATCGCGAACGGTCGAAGCTTGCGCGGAATGCGGCAACTCTTCCACGTGCACCGCAATGCCCGCGCGCTCGCCCGTCTTGACCAGGTTCCGAACGTATGCCAGGGAAGATTCGTTTTCGCCGACGAGCGTCACGACGAGCCTGGGATGAATCCCGGACTCGCGAAGCGCAGTACTTCGAACGAGCAGTTCTGCGCGCAGCTCGGAAGCCACCGCGCGGCCATCCAAAACCCGTGCCGGCACGGCATCGCGCATTCGTTTGCCGAAGGAGTCACCCCTGGAACACGTTCGCCGCGAAGCGCAAATCGGCCGGCATTTCATGTCGGGAGATTTCGAACGCGCTTTTCGCAGCTTTCAACAGTTGTATCACGTGCGTCCCAAACGCGTGCTCTGCAGCCCCGACGTGCTTTCGCGATTTTGCCAAGTGTACGAACGGCCCGACGAGGCGCACCGGCGCAACCTGCGTTATCAAGGCATTCCGGTGAGCGCGGGCATCATGGCTCCCGGTATGGTTGCATTTGAGGGTGAGGTCGATCCCGGCCGCATGGGCGACTGGTGAGCGCCGGCGCGCGGTGGGCGTCGCTGCTTGGCGCCGCAATCGTGATAGCGCTGATCGTAGCGTTTTATTTTCGCCCCGGAACGTCGGCGCCGGGAGGTCCGAGCGCGCTAATCGGTCGACCGGCGCCCAGTTTCGTCGTCCCATCGTTGGACGGTGGTGCGAGCGATCTGCGCTCGTTTCGCGGCCATGCGATGGTCGTCAACCTCTGGGCTTCGTGGTGCCCGCCGTGTCGTGCGGAGATGCCGGACCTGCAGCAGCTGTCGCAGACGTACGGCGCTAAAAACCTCGTCGTTGTCGGCATCGATGAAGGCGAATCGGCGCAGCGCGTCGCCGATTTTGCGCGATCGCTCGGCATTCGCTATCCGATCCTGCTCGACGAGCAGCAGCAGTACGGGCGCGTTTATGCAGCGCTGGGGCTGCCGACGACGATTTTGGTGAATGCCGACGGCATCGTCGTTCGCGCATTTGACGGACCACTCTCGTACGCGCAGATGCGCGGTGCGGTCGTTCCGCTGATCGGCTCGCGAACGTGAGGATGTTTTGGATTCTGCTCGCTTGCGCGGCCGCGCTGGTTCTCGCGCAAGACGTGTATCCCGGACAGCCGATCTATCACTACGGCTGGTACAACGCCATCGATGCCGGTATCTTGGTGATTGCATTGCTGCAGCTGCGGACGTTCAAACCGTCCGCGCCGATTCTCGTCGGCGCGTTCGGAGCCGGCGTGCTTGTCGTCGCCGGGATTGCCAGCGGGTTGATGGCACCGGATACGCAAACGATCGTGGGCGCTCCGGGCGCGAGCGTGCGCAGCGACGATCTCGGCGGTTCGCTGGTCTTTCCTTTGAATCAAGCGCAGCCGATCGTTTTGCAGCGCGGTTCGGGTGAAACGGCGATTGGAAAAAGCAAACGCTATACGGGCGGCTTTGTTTTATGGCGCAAGCCGCGCGCAGTCGTGTACGTTCAGGCGGCCGATTCGCGCGGTCAGCAGCTGACGATCACGCAGCCCGCAAATGGCGCATTCCTATCTCCGGTTCTCCTGATGCAGCAGTCGGCGACCATTGCCGGAATGAACGTGCGCTTCGACAGCTTTTCCGTTCCGGCCGTCGGCCGCAGCGTAAAAGCGGTCCTGTTCAGCGCGCAGCAAGCGGCGCAATTGCGCGCAAAAACGCCGCTGAGCGGCCCGGCCGTCCTCTTTGCCGTTTCAAAAAGTAACGCCGACGAGCGAAACGCAATAGCGCTTGCGCCGTCCGGACAGCGCACGCCCGTCGATGCGCTGCTCTTGCGCGGCACGGTAGCAACGTATCCTGCCATCGTTGCGGCTTCCGCTCCTTACGTCCCCGCGCTCGTGCTTGGGCTGGCGGCGTGCCTGTACGGCGCGCTCAGTTCATTGCGTGCCGGATTGCGAGCTGCCGGCTAAAACGGCGCGCGCATCGCGGATAGTTATCGATCCGGCCGCTTTCGAGGCTGCGCCCGGGCCGACGCGGTTGATGACGTACAGCGATTTGAACGTTACGGGCTGCGCCAGCGCGTCGGGAAGACGAAATTCCACGCGCCGCCATCCATGCCAATCGATGCGCGCGAGCGTATACAAGAATCGTTCGTTGATGGCATTCGTCACCGCAAAACGCAGCGTTTCACCGTTGGCGTCGCCGTCAACGTCCGCCGCAATCGCAAGGGTTCTTCCCGGCAGCGGAATGGATGCGTTCGCATACGCGGCGCGCTGCGTTCCGGTGAAATCGTACGTTAGCCTCAGGCAACCAGCGCAGCCTGCATCGCGCTGCAACGCTCCGGGGCCGGTGTGCGGCACGGTCGCAAACTGCGCGTAACGGCTCAGCGGCAACAGGGCATCGTGTTCGCCTACCGTGATCGTTTGCGTTGCGCTTGCCGCTCCCAGCGCGACGGAAACCCGCGTGTCGGCCGCCGGCGCGACGAACATTCCGTGCCGGTCGATGCTTCCGGCACTCGCCGTCCACGGTAACGTTTCGGGCAGCGCGATCGGATAGCCGCGCGCATCGAATGCGCGCGCCCGAAGTTGCAGCGTTTCGTGGGCCAGAACCGCCGGGAAAGCAGGAAGGATTTCGGTACGGGCAGGCTGCGTCGTGATTGCGACCGGAATGTCGGCATGCAGCGTTCCAGCGTCGATGCGAATCGCTGCGCTGCGCGCGCCGTTCCCGGCGACGAACGTCGAGCCCTCGAGCGATCCTGCGCTCTGCGGAATGACGCGCAGATGCGCGGCGCAGCACGCGCTCATATCGTGGCCGCCTGCATCGGTAACCGCAATGCGCAGCGGCACGCGCGCGCCCGGCATCGCGCGCACGACTTGCGGGAACGAGTAAACGCGCGCCGGCGCCCCGTACGGCGCATCGCTGTAGACGAACAACGCATCGCCGACGCGCCGCTCCGTTCCGTCCGAAGGTACGTTTTGCACCTGCGCCGCGCGATCGCCGGGCAAGCGCGCCACGATGGTCGAGCTGCCGCCGCCGTCGAATTGCATACCGGTAACGGCGCCGAAGGCGATCAGCAGCGAAGCGAGTTGCGGTTGCAATACGCCGACGGAGAGGGACGGCTGACGACCGTCGACCTCGAACAACAGCAGCGTGCCGTCGGCAGTTATTGCAGCCGCGGTTGCCGGCATGTGCGTGGCAAATTCGCCTTTCGAGGGGCCGTCGGGATCGGCATACCACGCACCGTTGCGCACCAGCAGCGGACCGCCGCCGATAGCGTCCTGCAACGGCGCGATCGACGGCGTGGACTCTTGCTCGATGGAAATCGTCTCGCCGAGCGCCGGAAGCGCGGATTGCATGAATGCTTGCGGGCCGCCGGCCAGATAATAGCCGGCGCCCAGCGGCTGCGTGGGATCGACTTGCGCGGACACGCGATACGTTGCAAACGGCGGTGTTCCGGTGATCGGTTCTAACGCGACTGCGCTCACGTCATCAAGCGCGCGCAACGGTCCGTATTCCGGCGTAACGAGCACTGCGCCCCCGCCGGGCGGCGGCCAATCGTTTATCGTCTTCAAAGGAACGATCCCCGTTTGCGTGCGCACGCTCGCACTAATATGAAATTCATCGAAAAACGCGTCCTTTTGCGCGTCGAATCCAAGCGCCCAGCGCTGCATCGGCATGCGAATCAGTCGTCCGGCGGATATGAGCAGATTCAACGGTTGATTCGTTTGATTGATGTCGAAGTAGTCGCCGTTCACGCCTGCGACGGCCTGCGAGCGCAGCGCCATCGAGGACACGGTTTCTCCGCTCGAAACCAAACGATCGTGCGCGAGTGCGGTCCCGATGCGCACGGTCGGATCGCGCAGGTCGATAGCCAGAACGTGAACGGATAGCGGACCGTCGGCGGTTCGCATTTCGTAATCGCCGTAGTGAACGCCGGGAGCCACGTCGCTGAAGGCAGGCGCATCGGTGAGCATCTTCGGGAAAGGCGGCGCCGGATGCGGCGCTGCCGGCAATGCGCTTGCGAGCGCAAGCAAAATCGCCGCTACGGCCACACGGCAACGCTCAACGGAAAGCCGCCGGTTGCAAAGGGAGCGCCCCGCACACGATGCAACGTCTGCACGTTGAAAACGTCCACTTCGTTTGAACGCGCGCACGGAACGAACAGTTCGCCGCGTGCGATGAGGGGACGCCACGGCGTGCTGCACGTGCGCAGCGGCGCATGCGCTGGGCGCAGATTCCCCGCGTTCAAGACGTAAACGAGGTCCGCGCTTTCATCGGTAACGAAGAGCCGGTGCCGCGCCGCATCCAGCGCCGCACCGAGCGGAAAGCGCAGATTCCCGCTCGTCGCCACGATTCGCGTTCCGCCGCCGCGCAGACTGATGGCAGCGACGTAACCGCCGCCGGCGCGCATGCTTGGGCTGGTGTTCGAAACCACGTAGAGCCGTTGCGTCTTGACGTCGAGCGCCATGCCGAACGTACGCTGAACGCTGGGAATGGTACGCACCACCTTCATCGTGCGCGCGTCGATTTGCGCGACGTTTGCGCTGTTCACGTTGCCGACGTACACCATGCCTTTGGAATCGTCTATGGCCAGCCCTTCGGCGGTGTCGCCGGTAGTAACGCGGCTTACCGCGCCGCTCGGAACGATGCGCGTCAGCATTCCCACGCCGCGAACGTCGCGGTTGCTCACGAAAATCGCTCGGTTTGCCGCATCGACCTGCACTTCATTGCCCGATGCAACGCCGCCCGTTGCGCGCACATCCCACGGTGCGCGTTGCAGTCGCGCAAGCGTATCGCCGTCGGTGTCCGGAGCGAGCACGTCGCCGCCGGTATCGAACGCGACATCACCCGGGGGTCCGCCAATCGGCGCATAACCCAAAAGCGCAAACGTTTTCGGATCGTGCAGCGCAACGCCGCTTTCGTATGCCGCCACCGCGATCAGCGCACGCCCCGGAGCGGGCGGCGGCACGATCTCGATGTTTTTATATGCGACCGCTCCTCGCGCCGCCGCGACGATCGCCGTACTTTGCTTAGAGCTCACCTTCGGCGCGATGAAGAGGCCGCCGTCGATTTCGCCGGCCCCTGCGATCGTATAGGCGACGGGCCCTCCAACGCCGCTGGTTTCGAGCAAAAGCCGGCTGCGCGGAAAATACGGTCCTGACGGCAACGTGAGCGCGAACGTTCCCGTGACGCGCCCGGGTAGACGCGGCACGGCTGCGATCGTCGCGATTGTCGCCAATGCGAGAACGGCTTTACTTGCCTGCATCCACGTTCGCGCGTTGCAGGCCTTCCAGCACATCCGTGCCGGGTGCAACGAGGGTTTGCGCGGTGCGCCACGGCTCGTAACCGAAGCTCGCGACGGAATATCCGTCGAAGGTTCCGCAGATCACCGTTCCGTCGGGATCGACGGCGTACGCGCGTTCGCGTCGCTCGTCGATGACGGCAAGATACATTTTCAGCTCGACCGCACGCGTTCGGGCAAACCGCGTCTGCCACACCGGTTCGCACCGCGTGCGCCAAACGGCAAACTCCAGTCCGTCGACTCGCGGGCCTGTTAGAAATCCGGGATCGAAAAGGCTCTCATCGTTGACGACCGGGATTTCGAGGCGCTGACCCTGCGCGTCGGAAACGCCGGCGCGCGACACCAGCGTCTGCGCTTGCATGATACGTAGCAGTTCTTCGTCTCCCGTACCCGGCTCGCGCGCCGTTATAGCGACGCGGCCGGAAATGCGCTCTCGCGTCGCGTTGGGCGGCGCTTGCGTACTACGAAACGGTCGTGCAGCGCCCATGGTGACTTGCGCGAAAATCGTTGCTTCGTTGTGCTGGCCCGCGATGGCGGCTACGGTGCCGTCGGCCGAAACGATCTGGCTTTTTCCGCAGTAGGCCACGCACCGGCGTTCGACGCCGCACTTGTTGGCCGCAACGAACGGCACGCCGTTTTCTTTGGCACGAACTTGCGCCAGCAGATCGGCCTGCACGTTTTCCAGATTGTCGGGATCGCGGCCGCTCGTAACCCACGCCGTCGGCATGACGAGAATCTGCGCGCCACGGTCCACGAGCGCGCTCGCGATCGTTGGGATCCGCCCGTCGGCGCAGATCAGCGCGCCGACAACTCCGAGCGAGGTCGAAATCGGCTGCAGCCGCTCACCGGCGCCGAACCACTGCCGATCGAAATGCCATAAGAAGTGCTTGTCGGCAACGCCGGCCACGCTGCCGTCGGCGTCGATCACCAGTGCGCTGTTGAAAAGCCGATTGCCGTCGCTGCGTGCTGCGCCGACTACCAGAACGATGCCGCATTCGTGTGCGATCGCGCGGCATTCGTCGACCGCCGCGGCGATTTCGCTTGGCGCGAAGGGCGCGTAACCCAAGACGTACGCCGGCAGCGTTCCTTCAGGCAACACCACCAGCTGCGCGCCGTTCGAAGCTGCATCGCGCACGCGAGCGGCAACGCGAGGCCACGCATCGTTCAGCGACTCTCGCTCGTGCGCAGACGTTTGCAGCGCCGCCGCGGTCAAAGTGCTCGACATGCCTGCAGTGGTGTTTGATCCGCAGAGCGCGGTCCTCTCGAAATGAAGTAACACGGGCCTCCCACCGTGAAGAATGCTTGCAATAGGCCGGACGAGTTCACGGCAGAAAGGTTTCTCGTTGAAACGAACGTTCACGTCAGTTACTGCTGCTGCAATAGCGATTGGCGTCATCGGCACCGTTGCCGCAGCTCCGTCCGGGAACAAGCCCGCGTCGACAAAGCCCGGCGCTACGCCGGCTCCGCGAAAGAAAAAAGATCCGTCCAAGCCTTCCAAGTGGCAACAGCGCATCAACGACATGCTCAGAGTATCCGCGCCGGGAGACGAGTATTTCGGCCGGATGAAGATGAGCTATCTCGGCATCAACAACACGTTTCACGACGATTTGATTCGCGCCGGCTCGTACACGACGGATCCCAGCATCGTCAACCACATCGAATTTGCCGACGAAGCGCTCACGGCATGGGCGCACAAATATCCCAACGACCCCCAGCTCGCGCGGTCGTACTTCCTCGCGTTTCAGATGTATCGCAAAGTGTGGGTGCAACGCTATCAAGACAAGGCGTGGCAATATGCGCACATCGTCATTCAGAAGTGGCCCGGCAGTTTTTTCGGAAAGGCGCTGAGCAAAGATTTGGCGATCGGCTTCACTGAGCACTATTTCGCGACGCCGGTTGCGTGCGCCGATTTGGTTTCGCCCACGCCCCTGGAAACGATGAACCCGCACGCGACGCCGTCCCCTAGCCCGAGCCCCACGCCGACGCCCACACCGACTCCAACGCCGGCGCCGGGGCAGCCCAAGGCCGAGGTCTTGCCGGCGCCGTGTTTGACGCCGACGCCATCGCCCACGCCGCCGCCGACGCTGGCACCGCAGCCGACGGGGTCGTTTACGCCGTTGCCGAGCGGTTCGCTCACGCCCTCACCGCTGCCCTCGGGCGTGCCCGCTGCTACGCCCAGCGCAGCGCCTTCCCCGCAGCCATCGTCTTCGGCATCGCCTTCATTCAGCGGATCGCCGTCCGCTCAACCCTCGCCCTCGGGGTCCCCGCTTTCTACGCCATTGCCTGCGCCGACGCGCAAACCGCCCTTGCGTTAAAGAAAGAGCCCCGCATCGCTGCGAGGCTCTTCGCGTTCATCGTGCTCTTGCGAGCGTTAGAACTTCAGGCCGAGACCGACGTACGGACCGGAGTGCGTGAAGTCGATCGGGGCGTTGGTCTTGTTCGTTCCCTTGTCGCCAAGGAAGCCGAATTCGACGAAGAGCGGAACGTTGGAACCGAACGTGAACGCTCCGCCGATGTCGTATCTGAAGATGTTATACGACAGATCGTAAGAGGTGCCCGGCGGCACGCATCCCAGCGTTAGACAGCCGGTTCCGGTGCCTTTGACGTTGGGATAGTAGTACGCGCTGCCGTACCACGTGAACCCGTTCTGCTGCAGGTCCGGCAGTTTTTCGAGGCCGGCACCGACGTTGCGCAGTCTTGGATACCCGTAGTTGTTCGAGCGCCAGAGATAACCGACACCGATGTAAATGTGCGGGTCGAGCACTTTAAGCCCGATGCGCGCGTCGACATCGTAGTCGCGGGCAGTAAATGCCGGGACGAAGGTCTGGAACTGGCCGCCGATTGCGGTCACGCATCCCGGATCTCCGAGCGGCGCGCTGCCTGCCGTTCCGCATAGCGAACCGGGAATCGCGCCGGCAGCGCCGGTCGTATCCGTGGCTACGCCTTGGTTATGCGGATAGTTGAACTGACGGAAGTCGCCCTCGACCATCCACGGCAGGCTGAGAAGATCGAACTCCCATGCGCCGTGAAGACGGTACGAGAAACCGCCCGTGTTGTTGTTACCGGTGTTGCCCGGGCTGAACTCGTTGTAGACCTTCGGCGAGATGATGTAGTCGCCGGCCACGAAGGCCGTGATTGCCGGGGTCGGAACGGGTGTCGGCGACGGGGTCGCCGGAGGCGCTGACGGCGGGGCCGGCGGCGGCGGCGGCGGGGGCGGTGTAGCAGGCAGATACCGAACGACGACGATGCGGCGATCGGGTACCCATTGCACGTAGGCGCCCATTCCTTCGGAAATGACGCGAACCGGCACGACGACGTGGCCTTGGTACATCTCGGGCGGCACGTCCAGCGGACGCGTTTCGCCGTTAATGACGACTTCGGGCTTGCCGACCGTGACCTTCACGTCCGATCCCGGTTTGGTGACGTTGACCGTCTTCGAACCCGGATCGTAGGAAACCGTCGCTCCCATCTGTTCGAACATGGAGCGAAGTGGAATCAGAATCGTCCCGCCGCGGACCAGAGCTGCTAGGACGCGGCCCTGCTTCAGCTCGTCGGGCTTGGCGTAGACGTGGTGATCGTTGAAGAGAATCGGAATCTGTCCGGACGGCGGGGAACCGAAGTTCGCCGGCGGCACGTTGGCCGCAGGTGCCGCCGCCGGGGCAGGAGACGCCATCGGCGTCGCTGCCGGCGCGGAAGACGCCATAGGCGTCGCCCCTGGAGCCATGGAACCAGCCGGCGCAGGCGACCCTGCAGGCATGGCCGAGGCTGCGGGGGACGCTGGAGCGCTCGCTGCCGGAGACGGTGCAGCCGTTGCTTGGGCAATCGCGTTGGGTCCGATGTTGCCATGCGATGCCGGAGGCGGGGCTGCGACCGCGCTAAGTCCCATGCCGGCCGTAAGTACGGCGGCAAGGACTCCGGTGCTCAGTCGTATCAAGTTGTCCTCCTAGATAGATCAAAACCTTGGCTTGCGGGGAAGCTCACTTTTTGGGTAAGCCTTGCGACAAACCAAGCGTTATGCCGCAGATACCCCTTTGCTACTTGAGCTAATCCTTCGGGGACCAGGTTGCCCCCCCTGCAGAATAATGCAGGCGGGCTGCCCCACTCGCCTATAAAGGTAGCGTTAAGCGAGCTTCTCTTCAAGCTTCGCAAGGAATTTTGCACGTTCCATTACGTACCGCTCGTGCGTCCCTTCGGCGACCGCTTCTTGCTCGTCAAAGACTTGCACCGCAAAGCTCGATTCGCGGACCGTCGACCAGTACGACTTCCACTTCGGTGCGCACGATGAACCCGACGGGAACCGGCTTATGGTGCTCCAAATCGACGTGCGTGCCCAGCGTCACCTGGGTCTCGTGCAGAAGCGGCGCGATGCATGCCATGGCCGCCTCTTCGATCAGTTGCAAAAGCATGGGCGTGGAGAGGACGTCCACTCCTTTATTGCCGGCCTTCTCGGCGGTCATCCATTCTTCGACGCGTGTCTGGCGGCTGAAGGTGCGGCCGATGTCCAATTTCGCGCGCATGGCTCGGTGAGAATACAACGCGCCTATCCCGGCTTCCCCGGCGGAATTAAGGTATTCGCAGTAGTAAGTGAATCAAAAAGCCGCCGTAGGGTGTACTACGGATCGATACGCACGGCGCGGGACTGTGCCGACGCCGTTCTTTTTTATGTCTGAATGAGGAGCACTATGCAGTACCATCGCTTTGCGGGCGCCGCAGCGCTGGCCTTCGCCGTGATCGTGAGCGGTTGCGGCGGCCACCAGCAGGCTCGCGGTCCAATGGCGCTCGACGTGGACGTCTCGCACGCGCAGCGTCAAAGCATCGCAACGTATCTGACGCTTGACGGCCAGATCGCGCCGCTCCAGGATTCGACGCTTTCATTTCAGCAGTCGGGGCCGCTGGCAACGATCTACGTCAATCAAGGCGATCGCGTCACCGCCGGCGAGTTGCTTGCCAAGATCGACGATTCGACCTTGCGCGCGCAGCTTGCCCAGGTTCAAGCGCAAATTGCGCAGAGCAACGCGCAGGCGCAGTCGAGCGCGTTGAACGTCCCGATAACGCAAGCGAATACCAGCCAAGCCGTCTCCTCGGCGAAAGCCGCGCTGGCCAACGCGAAACTCGCGTACGATCAGGACTCGCACTCTTCAAACAGGGCTACGTCGCGCAGTCGCAGCTCGTGCAAGCTCGGGCGGCCTATGTCGCAGCGCAATCGCAATATCAAAGCGCGCTTGCAAACCAAGGGAATACCGGCGTGCAAAGTTCGCAGGCGCAAGCCGCGCGTGAAGCGGTCAGGGCAGCCCAGGCGCAAGCCAACGTGCTGCGCACGCAGATCGGCCAAACCTCGCTGTATTCGCCGTTCGACGGCGTCGTGACGGCGCGTTTGATGGATCCGGGCGCAATGGTTACGCCGGGAACGCCGGTACTGCGCGTTTCGCAAGTCAACACCGTTTGGGTCAACGTCAACGTTCCGGACGAAGATCTCGCTTACGTGCACCCCGGCACGCCCCTGACCTTTTCGGTCGGGCAGCTCGGCGGACGAAAATTCACCGGTTCGGTGAGCACCGTGAACGCCGTCCCGACGCAAGGCACGCTTTCGTATCAAGCGCGCATTCGCGAACCGAATCCCGACGCGGCGCTGCGCGGCGGCATGCTGGTGAGCGTCAACATCCAAAAAGAACGCCACGACAACGCGATCGTCGTGCCGCGGCAGGCAGTGGCGCAAACGGACCAAGGCGCGAACGTCTTCATCGTCGGGCCCAACAATAAAGCGCAGGAAGTGCCGGTGCAGCTCGGGCGTGCAGACCGATACGCTAAGCGAAGTGCGCAGCCCGCGCATCACCGAAGGTACCGTCGTGATAACAACGCGTCCCGACGCGTTGCAAAACGGCAGCACGGTGGCCGTCGCCGGCAGCGGACAGCGCGGACAGTAACGGTGATTGCAACGATAGTACTGGCTGCAGCCATCGCAACGCCGCGTCCCAGTCCCGCACCGGTGAAGAACACCAAGCCCGCCGGCGCGTCGGCGCCGTTGCCTGTTCCAAGTCCGGTTGCCGGCATGCCGCAAAAAGTGAGCCTGCAGCAAGCCATCGACATCGCGGCGGCGCGTTCGCCGGTCCTGGCTGCGGCGCGCGCGAATTATCAGCTGACGCAAATTCCGGTCAATCTCGCGCGCACCGCGGTCTTTCCGAACATCAGCGCGGTTGCAACGACGAGCCGTTCCAACAATTCGGGCGTTTCGACCTCGACCGGAAGAACGATCGGCGGCGGCTTCACGAGCAACGGAATCAACGCGAGTTTGCGGCAGCTGATCTTCGACGGCGGCAAAGTGATCGCGCAGATCCACCAAGCGCGCGCGGGCGCCGTCGCCGGCGCGCAAACCTATCAACGCGCGCTCGAGACCCTGTCCTTCAACGTCGCGCAGGCGTACTATTCGGCGCTGCAAGCGCAGTTCGCCATCGCGGCCGACACGCAAGTGCTCAAAGAGAATCAACTGACCGAACAACTCACGCAGGCGCAAGTCCGCGCCGGCACCGCGCCGCGCGTCAATCTCGTCACCGCGCACGTTCCGGTCGTTCAGGCGCAGGTTACGCTGATCCGCGATCAAGGCAACGTGGCATCGTCGTTGGGAGCTTTGGCCAATCAGTTGGGACTCGATCCCACGACGCTGGTACGGCCGGTCAACAACACGCCCTCGAATCCGGCCTCCACGCTGGTCCCGATTTTGCCCTACGATCAATCCGTAGCGCGCGCGCTGGCGCTTCGTCCGGACTATCTCGCGGCCCAAAGTTCGGTTTTGGCGGCCGAATATAACGTGCAGGTGCAGCACGCGGGGTTGTATCCGAGCCTGAGCGGAAGCGCTAACTACGGCGAAAACTCCACCACGGCGCAGGGAACGAATTTCGTGCCGGGCAGTTCGTTCGGGGCGACGCTGAGCATTCCGATTTTCGATCAAGGAATCACGCGCGCGCAGACCGAGCAGGCTCAGGCACAGCTGGAGCTTGCGCAATCCGAACTCACGCAGACCAAACTCGGCGTCGAGCTGAACGTACAGCAAGCACTGGTGTCGGTGCTCTCGAATCAGGCGGCGGTGACGCAGACGCAAGCTGCGCTGGCGGGAGCGCAGGAGAGCCTGCGCGGCGCTCAGGCGCAATACCGCGCCGGCGTGACCACCATCGTGCTCGTACTGCAGGCGCAGACGAGTTTGGCGACGGCCGAAAGCGACCAATTGAACGCGATCTATGCTTTGCGCCAAGCCGAGCAAAGTTACATTTACGCGCTCGGCGAGAGTTCGATCAACCCGGCATCGCGCTAGGGTTTCGCTGCCCGCGCTGCGCAAAGGGGCTTTGGCTCGCTTGGCGCAATAGCGCCGCATGCGCATAGCCTATGCCGGTGCATTGATCGCGCTTCTGCTCGTGACGGGATGCACGCGGCAAGGCGCCACGACTTCCGGCACTTCCAGCAACGCGTGGACGCGACCGGGAGTGCTTCGTTTTGCGGAGAGCGCCGAGCCGTCGTCGTTGAACATCGTACTGAACGCGTCGGCGGTCAACGGCGATCTCTCGATGTTCATTTATTCGTACGCGGTGCGGTACGACCAGAACGCGCATCCCGTGCCGGATGCGGTGTCCGAAATACCCACGGTCGCCAACGGCGACGTTTCCAAAGACGGGCTGACGCTCAAATACAAACTGCGGCGAAACATGAAGTGGCAGGACGGTCAACCGCTCACGTGCGCCGACTTGAAATTCACCTGGCAAGTGGTCATGAACCCGCACAACAACGTCGTGACCACCGACGGCTACAAAGACATCCGCGATATCGATTGCAGCGACCCGTACGTGACGGTCGTTCACATGAAGAGGTTGTACGCGCCGTACCTGCAGCAGCTGTGGGGCGTTAACGGCAACGCCGCGATTCTGCCGCAGCACATCCTGGCGAAATACAACGACGATCGCGGCTCTTTCAACACCGCGCCCTATAACTCCATGCCGATCGGCAGCGGCCCGTTCAAAGTGATCGAATGGCAGCGCGGCAACGAAGTCCGCATGGAAGCCAACCCGTATTTCTATCTCGGCAAGCCGAAATTGCGCGAAGTGATCTTCAAAGTCATGCCGGACGAGAACACGATGGAGACCCAGCCTGCGAACGCATGAGATCGACATGCTGGCGCGCGGAACCGGTCTGAGCTGGCCGCGCTACGTGAAACTCGCCTCGCCGGGCAGCGGGCTGAAAGCGATTCGCATCGACAATTTCCTGTACACGCACATTGATTTCAACTTGCGCCGGCCGCTCTTGCAGGACAAAGCGGTGCGCGTTGCCCTTGCGTACGCGGTCAACCGGCAAGAGATCGTCGACAAAGTGATGCACGGCTCTGCCGTACCGGCGCAGACGGATCAATCGCCGCAACTGTCCTGGGCGTACACCAATGCTTTTCAACATCACCCCTTCGACCCCGCAAAAGCGGAGCAGATCTTGCAAGCCGCTGGGTGGAAGCGGGGCGCCGACGGCATCCGCAGCAAAAACGGCCGGCGGCTGTCTTTCGATCTGAGCTGCAATACGGAGGGCAATTACGCGCGGCAAATCGAGACGATTCTTCAGCGCCAGTGGCACGACATCGGCGCGGAGGCGATCGTCAAGAACGTTCCTTCCGCGCTCATGTTTCAGAACGGCACGACCGGGACGCTGCAAGGCGGCCACTACGACGTTGCGCTCTTCAGTTGGAACGCTGCAGCGGATCCGGACGACAGCGCGATCTATTCGGGCGACAATTTCGCGCCGCACGGCCAGAACGCGCTTTTCTGGAATAACGCGGTCGCTACCGCCGCGATGAATGACGCGCTGCAAACGCTCGACCGCGCGCGCCGCGCCCGCGACTATGCGATCGTGCAGCAGCAGATGGCGCTGGACGTGCCGACGATCATCCTCTTCTTTTGGAAGGAGCCGTACGTGTACAACACCGATCTCAAAAACTTCTTGCCCTCGCCGGTCATCTCGGCATTTTGGAATCCGTGGGAGTACAGCATCTGATGAAACGGCTTGTCATCGCAGCGCTAGGCTTGGGCTTTTTGCTGAGCGCATGCACGAAAACCACGACCAGCACCACGGGCGGACAGAGCCAAACCGGCGTGCGCGTCAATTCGTGGACGAAGCCGCACGTGCTGCGGTATGCGACCTCGGAGGACATTTCGTCGCTCAATCCGTTACTGAGCCAGCAAACAACGTTAGGCTTGATGTCGTCGCTTACGATGGCGTGGCTGATCAAGTGGGACAGTCACAATCATCCGTTTCCCGAACTGGCGACGCAAGTGCCGTCAAAGCAGAACGGCGGAATCAGCAAAGATGGCCTGACGATCACGTATCATCTGCGCAAGGGCGTGCGGTGGTCCGACGGCGTTCCATTCAATGCCGACGACGTCGTCTGGACCTACCACGCGATCATGAATTCAGCCAACAATATTACGAGCCGGCTGGGATGGGATCACATCACCCGGGCCGACGAGCCGGATAAGTACACGGTTGTTTTTCACCTCAGCAAGCCGTACTCGCCGTTTATCGTCGTCTTTTTCTCGACCGCCGGCGCCAACCCGTGCGTGCTTCCCAAACACCTGCTGGCACAGTATCCGAACATTAATCACATCGCATATAATGCTCTGCCGGTCGGCATCGGGCCGTTCAAGTACAAAGAATGGTCGCGTGCTCAGCGCGTCGTCATGGTCCCCAATCCGCTCTACTGGCGCGGCATGCCTAAGCTCAAGGAAATCGATTTCGAGATCATCCCGGACCGCAACACCGTCCTTACCTCGCTTCAAGCGCATGCGCTCGACCTGTGGTACCCCGTACCGGGCAGCTACTACATCGGACAGCATCTCAACACGCTGAGCGGATTCACCGCAATACGTCAGCCCGGATACTATTTTGGGCACTTGGATTTCAACGTGCAGCGCCCCGCCATGAAAGACGTCGCCGTGCGGCGTGCATTGGAGTATGCGACGGATCGTGCGACGATCCGCGATAAGATTCGCTTCGGCGTCGGGTATTTGCAGGAACAACCCGCACCGCATACGGCGCCGTACTGGGACCCCAACATCCCGCTCACGCCGTTCGATATCGCAAAGGCGAATCAATTGCTGGATTCGGCTGGGTGGAAGCGCGGAGCCGACGGGGTGCGATCCAAGAACGGCACTCCTTTGGACTTGGAATTTGCGACCTCCGTGGGAACTCCGGATGCCGACCGAATGATCGAGCTGATCCGCAACTCGTGGAAGCAGATCGGCGTCAACTTAATCGTTAAACACTATCCGGCGAACCTGCTTTTTGCACCGTATCAGGACGGCGGGATTGTCTATAACGGAAAATGGGATGCGATCATTTTTAATTGGGGTGACGATCCGATTGGCGATTTCTCGCAAATTTATGCGTGCGATCAAATTCCTCCCAACGGACAGAACGATCCACGCTGGTGCAATCCGGCGGCCGACAAAGCAATGCACAATCTTTTCGGACATTACGATCAATCTCAGCGCAATGCCAACGTCGCGGTTCTCATGGAGAACCTGCACACCGACGTGCCTACCATAGTTCTTTCGGGGACGGAAGACATCCACGTCTTCAACAAAGATCTACGGAACTACCACCCCGGAGCGGTGACGCAGTTCGACGAGTTCATGAACGTCGACATCTGAAGAGTTGCCGGCGGGCGAGCGTGCGGGAACGGCCAATGCCAGCACGACGCATCCGGCAAGCGATGCGCAGCGCAGGAGGGCCCAAAAGAAATTCGGGCGCAGCAATCCCGTTGCGAGCTGTTCCGCATGCCAAACCTGAGCGGTATCCGCTGCAGCGATCGTTGACGGCAGTCGCTGCATCGCGTCAGGCCAAACCGGCAGCACATGATGCTGCGCGACGGCGCCGGCCGCTGCAATGAGCGCCATAACGCACGCAGGTCCGACAAGCGCTCTCAGGGAGAGGTCGGATCGAAGGCTGAAGAGCGCGGCGCCGGCTGCGCCCACAAGCAGAAGTGTTTGGGTTACGCCGTCGGGACGCTGCGCTAAACCGAGCCAATCGGTGGCGCACATCAGCGCGGCGGCGGCAGCCAACGGCCACAGCCCTCGGCTGCAACGCGTCGTTACGTACAGCGCCGGAACGATCGCGATCAGCAAGTCGTGCTCGTGAAAAAACGGCGCGGTAAGCGGCAGCAGCGCGCAGGTCAGCGCAAAGCGGGCCTCGGCGCCGCTGGTTGCTCGCATCAGCACTGCCCAGATGGCAACGGCAAACAGCGCGATCGCGATGCCGACCGCTAGAGCGGCCGAATCGGGTGCTCCGAAGCCATGAGCGATTGCCGCGGGCGTCAATTGAATGGCGGAAAAGCGTTCCGCGAGCTCGTGTTCGCGAAGCATCGAAACGTAATTCACGCAGCCGCGAGTTCCGACGGCGAGCAGGCATCCCGCGATGAAGAGCAGCGCGGTGATCGCATAGATCAAGACTTTGCGTTTGTCGCGTATTTGCGAGATCAACGCGATCGCAAGATTCGGTTGAAGCCACGCCCCGATGGCGGCAAACGGCCAATAAAGCGCGAGTGCGGCGCACGCAAACGCGGGGAGGGCCGTCTGCCCAAGAGCAACGGCGCTGGTCAGCGGGCCGAAGCCGAAACCGAATACCGCCGCAGCAATGAGCGCGCGCGCATGCAATGCCGCGCCGCCGATCCGCAAAGCAAGCACGATGAGGGCAGCAGCGCAAAAAATCAAAATCGTGCGCCAAACGACGTTGGCGACGTTGAACGAAAGGCGGGCGAGCGCGCTCCAAAGAGGCAGGTACGCCGGCGGCCCGACGAACGGCAGCACCTCGTATCGGTGCGTCGCGGCGCCGCTCAGCGGGCGCTCGAAACTCCAAATCGCCGTGCCGTACGAATCGAGGTGCGCACGCGCCGCCTGACCGGCGGCGTAGTATGCTTCGAAATCGCGCATCGGCGGTCCCGGAGTAGCGTGCGGACGCGCGAACAGCAGCGCCGCAGCAACGGCGACGAGCGCAGCGCTCAAGAGCGCGGCACGCATCACCGATTTGCGCGCGGCGAAAGTTTCATAAGCGCAAACCCGATTGCTGCGGCACTTGCACGTGTGAGATCGTCATCAGGTAAAAGAGCGCAAAAAGGGTTGCCAAATACCATAAGGCGACGCGAATCCGGCCCGCTGACGACATGGAGCCGTAGCGAGGGTCGACGTACCCCCTCCACCCCGCGATGGCGCTGGGCAGAGCCAGCAATCCGAAGATTACGATGAAGAAAAACGGCACGTGCAACGCAAACGAAAGTCCGAGAAACGCCGCAAAACCGAACACCCACAACGCGGGTGAGAGCGCCCCTGCGACGCGGCCGCCGTCGAACGGCATCGCGGGAATCATGTTGAACAAATTAACGAAGGCGCCCACGTTTGCCGCCATGTACCAAAACGGTTCGTGCGTTTGATAGCCGTACGCATAACAGACCGCCGAAACGCCCAGGCCGGTAAGTGGGCCGGCCAGTGCAATATATGCATCGTGTTCCAGCGATTCGGGAACGCCGCCGACGGTGTAGGCGCCGATGAACGGCACGAACATCGGCAGCCGCGCGGGCAAGCCGTAGTTGCGGATCGTCACGTAGTGCCCCATCTCGTGCGCCAAGATCATGAGAACGAACACGAGCGCGAACTTCCATCCCCAAAACATCGCGTAAAAAATCAGCGAGATGAACAGCGATCCGCCCGTGGTCAAAACTTTGAGCAGGATGAACGCCCACTTGAAATTGAGCAGCAGAAGCAGAAGGCCTTTGAATTTGGCAAGCAGTACGGCGATGCCCACGCCTGCCGCGCCAAGACCCTTCGTCGCGTTGTTCTTGCTCTGCGCTTGCTCATCGGCCGCAGGCAAATACTCGCCTTGGGTTACGTCATAGCGCCGGTTTTCCGGGCGTTCCGCCCACCCGCTCTGCGGCGGACCGGGCTTGTTAGGATCGCTCACGCTCTCAGCCGTTCTCACTTTCTCTGAAAACATCTTACCGGTTCGTGCGAGCCGGGTTTCTACGTCAATTCCCGCACAGCTTCTCCGACGATTCCCCGCAGCTCGCTCAGCATGAGGTCGAGATCGCTTTCGCGTGTACGGTGATTCGTAATGCAGGCTCGCATCGCGCGCCGCCCCGACAAGGTCGTGGAAGAGATCACCGCGATGCCGCTTTCCTGCATTCTGATCACGCTCTCGTCGGTGACCCGATCGAGCAGAGCTTCATCCAAGCCTATGACGCGCGGGCGAAAACATACGATTGAAAGCTCAACGGGCGCCGCAATTTCGAATGCATCGTCCTCCGCGAGCCGCTCCGCCAAATAGCGCGCTTGCGCGCAGTTGCGCTCGATCGCGCGGGCCAATCCGGCAGCACCGTGCTCTTTGAGCGTGAACCACACCTTTAAGGCGCGGAAACTGCGCGAGAGATCGGGGCCGTAATCCGCGAACCAGGGCTCGCCTGCGGCTGCGCCCCGCTTCATTCGTCGGATGTACGGACCTTCGCTCGCGAACGTCGCGCGCTGCATTTCACCGCCGCGAACAAGGATGCATCCCGCGTCGTACGGCACGTGCAGCCACTTGTGAAAATCGAACGCAATCGAGTCGGCGCGCTCGATGCCCTGCAGCTTCGGGCGAAGCGCCGGCGAAAGATAGGCCGTGGCTCCGAAGGCGCCGTCGACGTGAAACCAGAGACTTTCGCGCCGCGCGAGATCCCCGAGTTCGTCGAGCGGATCGATTGCGCCGACGTTGACGGTGCCCGCATTGCCGACGACCAGAAACGGATGCAATCCTGCGCTGCGATCCAGGGTAATCGCCTGCACCAATGCGCCGGTGTGGATTCGATGCGCGTCGTCCACCGGAACAACCCGTAAGCTCTGCGAGCCTAGGCCCGCATTTTCGAACGCATCTCGAACGCATAAATGCGTCGCGGCGGATGCGTAGCCTATGAGGCGTTGGGCGCGCGGATCGACACCGCGCTCTCGCACGGCGATGCCGAGCGCGTTCGTGCGCGCGGTCAAGACGGCGACCGAGTTGGCGGCGGACGTGCCCATGACCATCAGTCCGCCAGCCGTGTGCGGCCACCCGAACAAATCGCAAAACCAATTGACGACCTGGCGTTCGACGTAGACTGCTGCGTGATCGCGGCCGCCGACGTTGGAATTCATCGCTGCCGCCAGCATATCGGCGAGCGCGCCCGAAGGCGTTCCCGCTCCGTGTACCCATCCCCAGAAGCGCGGATGAATGTTTCCGGTCGCGTACGGCAAGATCGTTCGCTTGAACTCTTCGTACACGCTCTCGAAGGAACTGCCGTGTTCCGGCATCGGCGCGCGCAGTTCATTCTTTACATCGTCCGGAACGGGTGTCCATACCGGCTGTTCGCGTATGTCGCGCAGATAATTGATGGCGTCATCGAGTGCACCATGAGCGCAGCGGCGGAATTCTTCCCAATCAGCGGTATCCAACACGGTCGATTAACCTCTGAAAGCTTCGAAGATGCGCACGGCGTGAGGGATTTTGTAGCCGAATGTCGCCGGATCGTCTCCTGCATGCACGACCATCGCGGGATCGGCTTCGAACACCAGCACCCGCCCATCGGCATCGATGGAGCAGTCGATGCCGAAATACTCCAGCCCCAGCGCTTGCGCGACGTCGCGCAATGCCTGCTGACGCGGCGGACCGAACACGCTTGCGAAGTCGCTCAGAAAGCGCGCTTCTTCATCGCGCATCCACGGCGTGTCCCTCATCGGCGTGTTGTAATAGTGGATCATCCAATTCGGCGAAATTGCCAAATGAAAGGGATACGGTACGCCGTCGACGACCACGATGCGGTATTTGCGGTAGTATCCGTCGGCCGAACGGAAATCGATGAACGGCATTACGTAAAACGACTGGTACGGCACGCGCAAAAGATATGCGTTCAGGTCATTCGCGCTCGAGACGCGGACCAGATCGCGACCCGCCTGTGAGCCGACCGGACGCACGACCAGCGGAAACGGCGTTTCGTGCCCCAGCCTTTCGAGCGCGTCGCGGCGCATACGTGAAGTCGCCGGGACGTGCACGTGCGGGATCGCTGCCAGCAAGCGCGCGACTTGAACGCGATTGGCGGCGAGTATTTTGCGCGGGTCGTTGATATGCGGTAAGCCTATTCGGCGCACGAGTTGCAGGGCTAACCTGAGCGCCTGCGCCGATTCGTCGGACTCGCCGATTGCGGTGAAAACGGCGTCGGCGCCTGGAATCACGGCCGCCGCGGCTTGCTGCGGCGAGACGATGTACAACCGGTGCAGCGTTGTTGTCCGAGCGTCAACGAGAAACCCCACCGGAACGTTGGCTTGCCAGTCGCCCGGAACCAGCAGTGCGAGAAGCCGGCGTTTCTCGTTCGGCGCGCGTTGCGTGAAAAGGGTCTTACGCTCGAGCACCCGTCGCTGATGATCGAGCGCTTTGCGAACGTTGCCGCTGATTTGCTCGAGTTCGTACATCCCGCCGTTCGCCGCCGAATCGTCCGGATCGCGCTCGAGAACGCGCTGGTAGCACATTCGCGCGTCGTCGAAGCGTCCTTCGCGGACGTTCAACGATCCCAGCCCGTTCAGTGCGGCCGAGAGCGGTTCCAATGCAAGCGCGCGCTCGAATTCCGCTCGTGCGCCTTCCAAATCGGCGCTCTCGAGAAGCACCGTAGCGAGATTCGCACGCAGCAGCGCCAGCGCGGGCTGCGCGGCGATGCCGTCCCGGAATGCGGCGATCGCCTTGCTAAGACGCCCTTGGGAATAAAACAACAGGCCCCGCCGATTTGCGTCAATCGCGGCGGGTTGGGGTTCGGCCGAGCGCTGCGCATCGCAGATGAGCACTTCCCTCCCCGGTACCTGTTCGGCATCTTTTCTTCCGGCCGTTCTCTGTTTGTTTTTCCGAGCCTACGCCGCGGGACGACCCTTACAGGAAAACGCGTCGGCCGTTTAAACACAGACTCCAGTGAAACGCATCGTCATTCTGGGTGGAGGTTTTGCAGCCATCGCCGTAGCGCAGCGCTTGCAAAAGCGATTGCGCCGGCACGAGGCGGAGCTCGTGCTGATCAGCCGCGAAAATTTTTCGCTGTTTACGCCGATGCTGCCGGAAGTCAGCTCCGGTGCGCTGGACACTCGGCACATCGTTACGCCGATCCGAGCGCAACTGCTCCACACGCGATTCATTCTAGCCGACGTTACCGCGATCGACGTGCGCACCCGAACCGTGGACTTCGCGCACACCTTGACCGGCGATTCCGAATCGATGACGTACGATCACGTGGTCATCGCGATTGGGTCGGCGACCTCGACGTTCGGCTTGCCCGGTGTGGCGGAACGCGTCTTCGCACTCAAAACGCTTGAAGACGCTGCGATTTTGCGCAACCGATTCATCTGGCTGCTCGAACTGGCCGATACGAGCCAGGACGACGCGGAACGCCGGCGTTTGCTCACGCTCGTCGTGGTCGGCGGTGGCTTTACCGGCGTTGAGGCGACCGGAGAAATGGTGGAATTGTTTCGCAGCGTCGGGCGTTTCTATCCCAACGTTCCGGCCGCGGACGTTCGGATCGTTCTCGTCGAAGGAGGAACGACGCTGCTGGCGGGGCTACCGCCGCGGATGGGCCGATATTCGCAGCGAGACCTGCGCGCTCGCGGCGTCGAAGTGCTGACCGGTGACGGCGTACGAGCGGCCGACGATCGTGGTCTGCAGTTGCAGAGCGGCAAACGAATAGAAACTCACACGATCGTGTGGAGCGCGGGCGTGCGGCCGCGATCGCTCGATGGAAGCGACGCGCTTCCGCGCGGAAAACATGGAACCGTTGCGGTGAACGAAGATATGAGCGTGCCGGGTTTCCCGGGCGTGTGGGCATTGGGCGACTGCGCATCGATTCCCAACGGAGAAGGCGGCTTTTATCCGCAGACGGCGCAGCACGCGATTCGCGAAGGGCCGGTGTTGGGCGACAATATCGTCGCTGCGCTGCGCGAACGACCGACGCGCGCGTTCCGGTATCGCTCCCTCGGGATGATGGCTTCGCTGGGAGCGCGCAAAGCGGTCGCGCAGCTGCCCGGAGACCGCGTGTTGACCGGGTTTTTCGCATGGTTTCTTTGGCGAACGTATTACCTCTCGCGGCTTCCCGGTTTGGACCGAAAACTGCGTGTTGCGTTCGACTGGACGCTCGAACTGGTTTTTCCTCGGGACATCTCCGAGCTGCGCGTCTACACCAAGCGCGCGCAGTCCAGTGCGGCGGCGGACGCGGGGCTGCTTACGCGCGAGGGAGCTGGTGCTAAAATAGCCGTATGGAATTCCGCGAACCGGTCGATCAGCTCATTCGCGATCCGCGCGAGTTCACCAAACAGACTGACCTTTCCCAGTGCGGACCGGCTGCGCATTTACGACGAAACGCTGCGCGACGGCGAACAGATGCCCGGCGTCTGTTTCACGCCCGACCAGAAATACGCCATTGCGCGGCGCTTAGCGGACATAGGCGTCCACGTGATGAGCGTGGGTTTTCCCGCGGCCTCGGCCGGCGATCGGAAAACCCTGCAGCTCGTCATGGAAGGCAAAAAACGCGGCGAGACTCGGCAATGTCGAGATTGTGGTGATGTGCCGCAGCAATCCCAAGGACATCGATGTGACGGTTCGCACGCTGCAGGAGGTCAACGTCGATCCCGGCGATGTGACGTTTTTCATCTTTACCAGCGGCAGCGATCTCCACCTGAAGTACAAGATTGGCAAGACCCTGCTCAGGCTGGAAGGCCGCAACGAGAGCGAATGGCTCGATCTACCACTGGAATTCTATCGCGCGGCCAACATCAATCTGCAGTGCCAAGCGATTCGCTACGCTCGCGCGAACGGCGTGCGCGTCATCGAGTTCGGCGCGGAAGACGGCAGCCGCGGCGACGTGGAGTATTTCATTCGGTATTTCAAAGCCTCGCTTGCCGCGGGCGGCGATCGGCCGGCGTGGCCCGACACCGTCGGATGCCTTACCCCGGAATCGACGAAATGGTATTGCACGCGCATCGTCGATGCGATGCCGCCCGGTTTGCCGATGGTGTGCCATTTCCACAACGACTACGGCCTCGGAACGATCAACGCGATAACGGCGCTTGCGTGCGGGTTCAAAGTCGTCTCGGTTACCGCCAACGGCTATGGCGAACGCGCCGGAAACGTGAAGTTGCACGAACTCGTCACGGCTCTGCGGGTGCTTTACGGTGTGGAAATTCCCGGCTTCAAATATGAAAAGCTGCGCGACCTCGCGCGCTTCATGGAGCGCATGAGCGGCATTCCGATGCAGCAGCACGAACCCATCGTCGGCTCGAAAGTGTTTGCTCACGAATCCGGCATTCACACCCACGCGATGTTAATCGATCGCCGGATGTACGAAGCGGTTCCCTCGCAACTGGTCGGAGGCGAAACATCGTGGATCTTCGGAAAGCATTCGGGGGTGGCGCTGGTCGAAAAGACGCTGCGCAAGCATATCGACGCGCTGCATGCCGCCGGCGTGGACCTGACGCCGGAGTTATCCCATAGCGTGACCGAAGAAATCAAACGCCTGCGCGAAGAACGAGCGGCCGGCAGCAAGAGCCAAGAAACGATCGAAGTGTACGAAGCCGCCATGCGGCGCCTTTCGATCGGCGAAGATGAGGTCGCCCAGATTGCCGTCGCGCTGGGAACGCATAAAGCCGCCACCCTCGCCGGCTAACCCCTTGAACCCGGCTCGAACCATCCTGGCGATGTTCGCCGGTTATCTCGTGCTGATCGTCTTGGAAATCATCGGATCGCGAGTGCTCGCTGCAGCGCTTGCGGGACAGCCCGGTATCTCGGCGATTTTAGGCGGCGAGACCGTCGTCTTCGTTTCGGGCATCATCGCCGGCGCCGTTACCGCCCGCATCGCTCCAGCGCGCAGGCTCAGTCACGCTACGGCGCTTGCATTCGCGATCGTTTCGGCAGCCGTTGTGGCCGCTGCGCTCACGCGACCGCCCGCGCAACAGCCCTTTCCGAATTGGTATCCCTATGCCGTTGCGCTGCTCGCCGGCGCCGGCGCTTTCGCAGGCGGCGCGCTGGTCAGCGGACGGCCCTCCGAACCGGGAGCATAGATCGACAGTCGCCGCGCCATCTCCATATCCATTTCGGCTTTCCCGTACGGCGGCACGTACAACGTCGAAAGCGGTGTAATGCGTGCTTGCGGCAGCGCGCAAAGCGCGATGCCTTCGACCTGCGGTTGGTGACACGCGTAGCGTGGTGCTTCGTACACGGTTACGATATGGTCTGCGGGATAAGCGCGCTGCAAAACCTCGGCGAGGATTTCAATTCCACGCGGATTCCACACAGCGAACCGCTCGAAGTGGCGAAATTCGCCGATCGTGCCGATTTGCCAAAGCAGCAGCGCGGAATGCCGATCGAACGTGCGCGCGTAGAGTAGAAAGTCCGTCGCTTCGTAACTTTGGCATCCGGAAACCGACGGGTCCACGCCGAGATACCGCGTACAGGCATGCATCGGCTGAAATAGCCGGAAGCATCTGCGCATGATATCCTGAAGCTCGCGCGCGGCGAATCGCTTCATGCGTGGGATACGCGAAAATTCCCGGGTGTCCATAGGTCACGAAACACACGTGCGCGCCGGAAAAGACCGACCGGAGCACCCGAGCGATCGTTTCTTCGTACGTGAGCGAGCGCTCCTTGCCGTCTCCATACAACGTGTTCAGCGACTCTACGTTGGCATTTAAGCCGCGCAGCCAAACTGCGGTCAACGCATCTGCTGAAACGTAATACACCAAATCCGCTTGCGTGATGCAATCGATCGCGGCGCCCGACGTTTGGGCGATGATTTGGATGCCGGTGCCTACGACGGTGAGCGACCCGGCCATGGTGCCGGAGCCGTTACTTCTTAGGCGGGTTTGGGACCGGGATGTTCACCAAACATTGCGTGTTGTGAAACGCCTGCGGTTCAATCGTTGTGCCGCCGAATTCTTGCTGTATGTGCTTGGCGAGCGATGCCGGATCGTTACTCAGCAGAACTTTCTGCTGATCCTCGGTGAGCCCCGCTTCTCGCATTGATGCTCGCGCGGACTCCATGGACGCTTGAAATTTCTCGCGTTCCGGAAAACTGCGCGCCAGTTTGAGCACGTAATCGGTGATGAGCGATGCCATAGGGAACCTCCGCTTTAACAAGCAGGCGAACGCTTACGCGGGAAAGCGCGCGATGCGCGAGAACCTCGAGACACTATGCCGCGTGCAACCCTTCCGCGGCGTTCGGCAAAAAAGGGCGCGCTTCCCACGGGCACGCTCACCTTTTTATTTACCGACATCGAAGGCAGCACGCTTCGCTGGGAAGAGCACGGCAGCGAGATGAGCGGCGCGCTCGAGCGGCATGATGCGATCGTCGAGCATTCCGTCGGCGCGCATGACGGCGTGATTTTTAAAAAGCTCGGCGACGGCTGCTGCGCCGTCTTTTCTCGAGCCAAGGACGCCGTTGAATCCGCACTCGCAGCGCAGCAACGGCTGGCGCAGGAAAATTTCAGTACGGTAGGCGGCGTTCGCGTCCGCATGGCAATCCACACCGGCGAAACCGACGAACGCGAAGGAGATTACTTCGGACCCGCGCTGAACCGCGTCGCGCGCCTCGCCGGCATAGCGCAGGGCGGACAAGTGCTGCTCACGGCGGTGACCGCCGATTTGGTAAAGCGGCAAATCGGCGGCGAGGTGACGCTGCGCGAACTGGGACATTTCAGTCTACGCGACCTGGCCGAACCCGAGCGCGTTTTTCAGCTGTGCGCGCCCGGATTGCGTGACGACTTTGCGCCGCAGCATGCGGCGCAAGTCGCACGCCACAATTTGCCGACGCAGCTCACGCGTTTGGTGGGACGTGAGGGCGAATCGCGGGAGCTGAAAGACTGCATCGAACGCCATCGCCTCGTGACGGTATCCGGCAGCGGCGGAATCGGCAAAACGCGCTTGACCGTGCACGCTGCGGCGCAGCTTCTGGATACATTTCCGGACGGCGTTTGGATCGCGGAATTGGCACCGGTTACGGCGGCACATTTTCTCCCGAACGCCGTCGCGGCTGTGCTGAACATTCACGAGTCGCCGGAGGGCCGGTTGACGACGGCCATTGCCGGATCGATTGCGCACCGCTCGATGCTGTTGATCTTGGACAATTGCGAACATCTGATAGAAGCGGCAGCAACGTTTTGCGCCGAGCTGCTACGCGCTGCGCCGCGGCTGCACATCGTTACCACATCGCGGCAAGCTTTGGGCGTCGGCGGCGAACAGCTCTACCGGCTCTTACCGCTGACGTATCCGCCTGCTGGCAGCACCGTGACGGCGCAGCAGGCGATGGAATACAGCGCCGTTGCGCTTTTCGTCGAACGTGCTCAAGCCGTTCGCCAAGGCTTCGCCTTGACCGATGAAACCGCGCCGATCGTCGCCGACATCTGCCGCCGGTTGGACGGGATCGCGCTGGCGATAGAACTCGCCGCGGCTCGCGTCTTCGTGCTCAGCGTCGCGCGTCTGAACGAGGGATTGAAGGGCCGTTTTCGGTTGTTGACCGGGGGACGGCGCGATGAACTGCCGCGGCATCAGACGCTGCGTGCGCTCATCGATTGGAGCTACGATCTCCTCAACGAGCAGGAGCAGGCGTTGTTCCGCAGAGCCGGCGTCTTTACCGGCGGGTTCTCTTGGGACTCGGTCGGTGCGATCTGCGGGCAGGCATGCGGTGACGCTCTGGACGTATTGGATTTGCTCGGATCGCTGGTCGCGAAATCGCTTATCGTCGCACAGACCGAAGGGGACGAAGAGCGCTACGTCTTGCTGGAGTCCAGCCGCGAGTACGCGCGCGACAAGCTTCACGAAAACGGTGAACTCGGCACTACGGCGCGCGCGCACGCCGAATATTTCCAGGCCTTCGCAATCAAGGGGGACCGCGAATTTCACGCGATACCGCAAGCCGTTTGGTTTGCGCACATGCATCGCGAGCACGAAAATCTGCGGGCCGCACTCATGTGGGCGCTCGATGAGGGCAACGATCCGCTCCTGGGCGCCGAAATGGCCGGTTCGCTGGAACGTTTCTGGTTCGAGGGCGGTCACCTCGGCGAAGGCTTGTATTGGATCGATAGAGCGCTGGCTGTCATCGACGAGGTCGTCGCAGCCGAGATCGCAGCGCGTTTGCATCTGGCGCGCGCGGTGCTGATGCAGGCGACGAAAAAATTGGAAGCCGCCGAACGAGCTTGCGAGTTGTACCGCAGCGTCAGTGATTCACGTGGATTGGGACACGCGCAGCGCCAGCGGGCGCTTGCGCTTCGCCGCGCGCGCCGATGGAACGAGGCAGAGTCGGCGGGCAGAGCCGCTGCCGCTTTGCTGCAGGAAGTCGGGGATGTTTCCGGTTTTGCGGTCGCGGCAAATACGCTCGGCTCCATAGCGGCGTGCCGCGGTGATTTCGAACAAGCGCGCGCGCTCCACAGCCAAGCCCTTTCGGCGGCGCAGGATCACGGCGGCGAGTACGCGCTCGTGCAGACGCACATGTACTTAGCGGACCTCGAATTTCAATGCGGCGATTTTGCCGCTGCGGTTGCGCACGCTGCACGCGGCTTGACGCAATCGAACACCGCCGGCGCAACCCGCCTGGCCGCGAACCTGCGTTGCAATTTGGCGATCTACCGCATTGCGCTTGGAGACTACGTTCAAGGGCACGGTGACGCGCTCGCAGCGCTCACCATGCTCAAAGACATGCAGGACAGCCACCAGACGGCGATCGCGCTGCAGCACGTCGCGCTTTTCGAGGCGCTCAGCGGCGACGCGCCAAAAGCGGCAAGGCTTTGCGGTTACGTCGATACGTATTTTGCGGTGAACGACAACGAGCGTGAAGCGACCGAAGCGTGGGGACGCCAGAGCCTCGAGCGCACGCTGCGTTCGCGGCTTTCCGATTCGGAACGCGAGGCGCTGTTCGCCGAAGGGCGGCTTTGGGACGAGCTGCGCGCCGTGCATGAAGTGCTTTTTTCGAGGCACGCTGCTGCGTGAGGCGCAAGCCTCGTTCCCGTGAACCTGCTGCGCAAGTACACGAGCGGTTTCGACGCATCTACGAACCGGCGTTAGGGTGCCTGGACGACATTCGAGACGTTCGCGCGTGCCATGGCGGCGAATGGATCGCGCTTAGCGGATCCGTTTACGATCGGCTCGGCGGGGTTGCGCGCAGGCGGATCGCTCTCTTCTCGCTTTCCATGCGAAACCTTCAGTCTGCTTGAAAGCCGCGGTAACGACGTTCACCCGCGCTGGTCCGGCGCCGGTGAGCTGGCGTTTTTGTCCGATCGCGAGGGGGAGGGCCGGTTTCGAGTTTATTTCTGCGATCCGCAGACGGGCACCATCACGGCTTTGCGCTGCGCGATCCGCGGATCCGCGCAGTTCGTTGCCTGGGGACCCGACGCAGATCGCATCCTGGTGTGCGCGCAGCAATCGACCGCGCGTCCTCCCGTCTTTGAGTGGGAGCCGCTTGTCGAGTCTTGCCGTCCATCGCAGCAGCGCGCGCTGTTCTGCTGTTCGAAAAACGAATCGAACGCGCGCCGAATCGGAAAGAGCGACATGGCGTTCTGGGAGGCTGCATGGTGCGGTAACGACGGCATCGTCGCGATCGCATCGAACGATCCGCGCGAAGGAGCATGGCACGAAGCGCGGCTAGTGCACGTTGCCTGTGCCGACGGCCGTTGTACGACGATTTACGAGCCGGCGTACGAAATCGGCTGCCTTACCGCTACGCCCGACGGCCGATTCGCCGCAATCGTGGAAGCATGCAGCAGCGATCGCGGCATGGTCGCCGGAGACGTGCTGGCATTCGAGCGCGGCGAGAATTGGGCACGGCGATCCTTCGACACGCAGAGCGTCGACGTAACGTTTTTAGAAGCTGCCGGAAATCGTGAAATCGTGTTTGCGGGCGTGCGCGACTTCGAGGTCGCGGGCGGAACGATCGATCCCGCAACGGGCAGAACGCAGATCGTCGCGGCAGTCGGCAGAGTTGGCTGCGCACGCAGCCCGCACTGACCAAGATTCGCACCGGTTACGCCACGGTTTGCCATTCGTATGCCGATGCGCCGCGCTTGATCGCGTTCAACGACGCCGGAATCGCGACGACGCTTTACGATTTCACCAACGAAGGGAGCGCGTACGTTTGCGGTACGAGCGGCAGCTGCAGCGAGCTGGAATGGGAAGGCACGGATGGTTTGGCGATTCACGGCTACCTCGTGCGTCCGCAAGCAGAAGGCGCGTTGCCGCTCGTGACGATCGTGCACGGCGGCCCGGCATTCGCGTACACCGATTCCTGGTATCTCGCGCAGCAGATGACCGGAATGCTCGTCGCTCACGGATATGCGGTGTTTTTACCGAACCCGCGCGGGAGCACCGGCCGCGGTCAAGCGTTTGCGCGGATGGTGCGCGGAGACGTTGGGGGTGAAGAAGCGCAGGACACGCTCGCCGGCATCGATTTTCTGGTGCGCAGCGGGCTTGCCGATCCGCGGCGCTTGGCGATCGTGGGCACGAGCCATGGCGGCTTCATGGCGGCGTGGCTGGCAACGCAAGTCGACATCTTCGCGGCGGCGGTTTGTGCTTTTCCGGTCACCGACTGGTTCGCGATGCAATTCAGCTCGCATAACCCGCAAGCCGACGTGCTGCTGCTCCAAGGCGATCCGTTCGATCGCCAAGGCCCGTTCTTCACGAAAAGTCCTCTGCTTTGGGCCCGCAACACGCGAACGCCGACGCTTTCCATCGCGGGCGGCATGGATCCCGAATGCGGTCCGGAGCAGGCGCGAATGTTTCACCGAGCGCTCGCGCAGAGCGGTACCATTTCCGAATTAGCAATTTATCCGCAGGAAGCGCACGGGATCGCTCGCTTTGAAGCGTACGTGGACTATTGCGCGCGCATCCTGGCATGGTTTGAAACGCATCTGCGCCCTCACGAGGGCGAATCGGCCAGCGCGCCCATTCGGAAAGCAGCAACGAACGCTTTGAACACCGTTTCGTAATCGTCGTGCACCAGGCGCACGCTGCGGCCGGCGGTACGCACGAATCCGGGAATGAGCTCGATGAGATCGGCTTGCTCGATGCGCGCCACATCCAAATCCATGGCGATCGGCGGCGTAAAGACGAACGGCTTGGCCGAAGACGCTCCCTGCAGTGCCTGCGCCGCACCGGCCGCAATGGCGTTTTGCGCGGCCCGCGGAGAAAGCGAATCGACCGCGTAGTGGCCGATGCTTTCCTTCACGATGACGCCGGTGATCCACGGCATCTGCGTTTTGGCGCTCTCCACGGTGGCGCGGTCGCCGGTAATCAGCAGCACCGGAACGCCGTAGTATCCCGCAATGCCGGCGTTGAGCGTCGCTTCGCTGCAGCGCGTTCCGTTGATGCGCACCTCGTAAACGACCGAGGGCGTGTACGTGTGCGCCAGCGTCGCGTCCGGCTCGCCGATTGCGCCGTGATAGCCGGTAAAGAAGACGCCGCCGAATTCGCCATGCAGACCCTGCGTCATCGACAGCGGTTTGCGGCTGCCGAAGAGCACGCGTACGCCGTCGGGCAATTCGTCGAGCAGCAGATTGCGCATCGGCCCGTGCGAGTCGTTGACGAGGACTTCGCCGGCGCCCGCTTCGCGCGCGCCCCGAATCGCCGCGCACACTTCGGCCGTCATGTAGCGACGGTAGACGGCGTAATCCGTGGTAAAATTGCGCGCGTCGACCTGCTGCCAGCTGCACACGCCGGCGGTTCCTTCCATGTCGCAGGAAACGTACAAGTTCATGCGATGCTCGAAGCCGCGCCGGCCAGTCGAAATGCGGCGACGAACGCGCGGAAGACGGCCGGATAATCGTCGTGCGAAAACCGCACCGTGCGGCCGGCGATGCGCGAAAATCCCGGCATCAATTCGATGAAGTCGGCTTGTTCGACGCGCGTCGTGTCGATCTCCAGCACGATCGGCGGCTCGAACGTGAACGGCTTTGCAGCGGCCGCCGTTCGAACGGCTTGCTCCGCGCCGCTGCGGATCGCGCTTCGGGCCGCTTTCGGCGTGAGCGAATCGGCGCTGTAATGTCCGATGCCGTCTTTGACGACGACGCCGGTCACCCACGGCATGTGCTCTCGAACGTGCTCGACGACGACGCTGTCGCCGGTGACGAGCAGAAGGGGAATTCCGTAATATCCGGCCATCGCCGCGTTCAGCAGCGCTTCGCTGCAAGAGATGCCGTTGATGCGCACGTTGTAGAGCGAATCGGCGATATAGGTGTGCGCGAGCACGCCGTTTGCATCGCCGACCCGAGCATGATAGCCGGTGAAGAAGGCGCCGCCGAATTCGCGGTCGAGCGCTTGCGTCATCGAGAACGGCTTGCGAGAACCGCTGATGACCCGAACGTCGTCCGGCAGCTCGTCCCAAAGGAGATTGCGCATGTCCCAGTGTGAGTCGTTTACCAAAACGTTCGTCACGCCGGCCGATCTGGCGCCGTCGATGGCGGCGCGCACTTCGGCCGACATGTAGCGGCGGTACGTCGGATATTCGTGAGGGTTTGCGGGATCGCACTGCAGCCAGCTGCAGACGCCTGCCGTTCCTTCCATGTCGCAGGAAATATACAGGTTCATTGACCGCTTTCTGCTTGCTGCAGTCCCTCTTTGGCGGCGACGTTATGCGGGTTTGCGGCCAGAGCACGCCGATAATACGGAATCGCGTCCGCAAATTTTCCCACCGCCAGATACATGTCGCCGAGCTGCGTCAGCGCTACGTCGTCGCGCGGATTGCGCGCAACTCGTGCGCGCAGCTGCGCAGCTGCAGGCGAACTGCAGCCGGCGGTCCTCCGCCTTCGACGCTGACCGCAGGGGGCGCCGCCGCAGGTGCCGCAGCTGCGCCGCTCGCCGTGCCGGCACCCGTGCCGGTACCGAAAACCGAACCGCCGGTGGCGAATCCGAGGTGCACCAGCCATCCCATCGCAGCCAAAAACGCAAATGCCAGCAGCGCAGCTATCGGTACGTATACGCGCGGCGGCAGCCCGCGAGCCGGAATCGGATCCACGAAGAATCGTTTGGACGCGCGACGAACAAATTCTTCGTGCTGCCGTCGGAAACCGATCTCCAGTTGCTGTTTGCCGAACTCAACAACTACCATTTCAACGGCGAAGTGCCGGTCTGCCGAATCCGGTACAACCCTCGCTTCTCCAATTCCGCCGGGCGTATCACGTACAGCGAGCGCCCGTTGCTGATCGAGCTTTCGCCCAAGCATTTTCGCCAAAACGCCGGCGCGTTGCGCGAAACGCTGCTTCACGAAATGATTCACGCTTGGCTCTACGACCGCAGCGGCGACACCGGCCACGGCGTAGCGTTCCGCAAAAAAATGCGCGAATGCGGAATGAACTCGATCTATCACGATTTGGGCAACGCGCGCCCGTACAACGAGAGCGCGAAGCGGTATATTCTGCGTTGCGAGCGGTGCTCGCTCGAATTACTGCGCCGGCGCGTGCCGGCAAGCGCGATGAGCTGCGGGCGCTGCAGCGCATCCGGGTACGACGTGCGATTCCCGCTGACCGTGATCGAAGTGCTCGAAACCCGCGAGATCGGCACGACTGCGGGCCGCGCCGCTTTCCGCGGCCGCTGAAAAGAAGCGAAACTCTGGCGCTGCGCGAAAAACGCTTCGCATGACGACGACAAATTCCACTGCCAACGGCGCGCGCACGCGCAGCGAGTCCGACTCCATGGGGTCGGTTGCCGTTCCGGTCGACAAGTATTACGGCGCTCAGTCGGCGCGTTCGCTCGTGCACTTCGACATCGGCGACGGTCAAACGCCGCGCGACGTGATGCCGCGTCAGGTCATCCGTGCGATGGCGCAGTTGAAAAAGGCTGCCGCCCTCGTGAACCGCGATCTGGGCAAACTCGACGATGACAAAACGGGGCTCATCGTGGCCGCTGCCGACGAAGTGATTGCAGGCAAACTCGACGATCACTTTCCGCTTCGCGTCTGGCAAACTGGGTCTGGAACGCAAACCAACATGAACGTGAACGAGGTCATCTCCAATCGCGCAATCGAGATGGCCGGCGGCGAGATGGGCAGCAAAAAGCCGATCCATCCCAACGATCACGTGAACATGTCGCAGTCCTCGAACGACACGTTTCCGACGGCGATGCACATGGCGGCAGCGCAAGCGATGGTGCAGATGCTGCCCGCCGTCGAACAGCTGCGCGGCGCGTTGCATGAAAAGGCGAACGCCTGGGAGCGCATCGTCAAAGTCGGCCGAACGCATCTGCAGGATGCGACGCCGCTGACGCTCGGCCAAGAATTTTCGGGTTACGTCACGCAGCTCGATCGCGCAATGCACGCCTGTCGCACAGCATTGGAACCGCTCTACGATCTCGCGATCGGCGGCACGGCGGTCGGGACCGGGTTGAATGCCCATCCCGAGTTTGCGACGCGCGCCGCGCAGAAGGTCGCCGAACTGACCGGCTTGCCGTTTCGCTCGCACCCCAACAAATTCACCGCACTGGCCTCGCATGATGACTTCGTTTTCGCATCGGGCGCGCTGAAGACGCTTGGCGCCGCACTGATGAAGATCGCCAACGATATCCGTTGGCTGGCTTCGGGGCCGCGTGCCGGAATCGGCGAATTGACGCTGCCGGAGAACGAACCCGGCTCTTCCATCATGCCCGGCAAGGTCAATCCGACGCAATCGGAGGCGATGACGATGGTCGTGGCGCAAGTCTACGGAAACGATCTTGCGATCAGCTTCGGCGCCTCGCAAGGCAACTTCGAACTCAACGTGTTCAATCCGGTGATGATCTACAATTTTCTGCATTCGTGCACGCTGCTGCGCGACACGTGCACGATGTTCCGCGAGCATGCGGTGGAAGGCCTCGTTCCGAACGAGGCCACGATTACGAAGTACTTGAACGAATCGCTAATGACCGTAACCGCCCTTTCACCGAAGATCGGCTACGACAAAGCCGCGCAGATCGCCAAGCATGCGCACCACAACAATACGACGCTGAAGGAAGCAGCGGTAGGCTTGGGCCACGTGACCGCCGAAGAATTCGACACGTACGTCGTTCCGGCGGAGATGACGCGCCCAAAATAAGTTCAGCCTCGGTTCTCGAGCAACAAAAAAACCGCGGGGGACGCCGCGGTTTTTTATTTCAGGCCCGGGCTCGCTCCGGGCCTCATTCCTTAGTTCTCGCGAATGAGAATGCTCGCATACGTCGGTTTCACGCCCGACCACATGTTTTCGTTCCAACGTTCCGAAGCGGTGCGCTCGAGACTGTACAAATCGATGATCCAGTCGTTGAAATAAGAGTCGTCCGCGTCGAGAGCTACCAGCGTTCGGTCGTTCATGTCCACTCCTTACGTTTCTCCGATCAATCTAAGCTATCGGCGCGCGCATTGGCAACTTGCGCGTACGTTAGGGCGATGGACCTAACGTTATACCGAATCCTTACAATCGATTGGGTCGCACACCAAACGGCCGGCTGCGTCCACGCGAAGCCGGTCCCGGCGCCACACCACGCGGCGTCCCGAGAAGCCGGCGCACCATACCCAAAGGCTTAGGCAATCCCGCACCGGGATGAGCCCCAATTCGGCCCTGCGGCCCGGCGCGAAAGTCTTTCGGGCTTCGCTCTGCAAGCAGATTCTGAGCACCGCGGCGAGTCCGAACAGCAGCAGGCTCACCCCGTTAGCGCGCGTCGCCGCGACGAACAGCGCCGGCAGCGGTAATCCGGTCGTAAGCACGGAGCCTGCGAATCCGAGCGGACGCACCAGGCGAATCGTACGCGCCCACCGGACTTCGCGTTGCAGCAGCGCGCGCAGACTGCGTTCCGCAACGGCCGTTTCGACAATTTGATCGCAGAGCGCAACCTTGAAACCGGCGCGCGCGACGAGATGCCCCAGCCGATAGTCGTCGCCGAGCTCGTCGGCAAGCGCTTCGATCCCGCCGATGCTCTGCAGCACGTCGACGCGCACCGCCATGCTTGCTCCGAAACAGTACGTCAGCGGTTCGAGCAGTCGTCCGACCAAAACGGACGGCGCGAACTGCTCGTTCACGAACATTGCACCCAGCCGCGAGAACACTCCGCGATGAACGGGTCGCGCGCCGTACAAACACGTTGCTGCGCCGACGCGCTCATGTGCGAAAGCCGCCGCGATACTTGCGGCGTAGCTCGGTCCGACTCGAATGTCGCTGTCGGCGATGGCCACGATGGGATGCCGCGCTGCGTCGATCATTCCCAGTACGTTGCCGATTTTACGATTTCGCGCGCGCACGGCGCGACCGCTGACGATGTCGATCGCGACCTGCGAGTATTCACTTTGCAGCTCGCGCGCAATCCGCAAGGCAGGGTCGCGCGCGTCCGCCGCCCCGAAAACGACCTGATAGTTCCGGTACGTCTGATCGCAAAAGGAACGCAGGTTCTCGCGCAAGCCGGGCTCGTCGCCTGCAAGGGGCTTGAGCACGCTCACGCCCAGTGCGGCGTTATCGGGAAGGCGCGGCCGGTTGCGAAAGCGGCGCACCTGCGCGATCGCGATCGCCGTGTAGGCAATCCCGCCGGCAGTTGCAGCGAAAAGCGCGCAGCGCGCGGCGCGTGGAATGATGCTCAACGGATTGCTGCGATATCGCTGAACGTGGTTCGCCGGATCCCGTCGCAGGCCAGGGCTGCGACGACGTGCGGATCGACGAGCGCGGCGAATTCCCCTTCGAAGTCGTACCAGTTCGGCGATGCCTGCGGCCAACGCTCGATGGCCGGATGCAAATACAGTTCGCCCACGCCCTTCGGCAAAGCTTCGATGAAGCGACGAACGCGCGTTGGATTCATTCGCCCGGACTCGTGCATGCCGAAAACGTAGTCGTTTGTTGCAATGCCTGCGCGGCGCAGTCGCCGCCGCATCAGCGCGAGCCACGGGGCCAGAACAACCGCGGTCATAGCCCTGAGAGCCAGATCCGTCCGCATGGCGCGCCAAGACTGCCAAAACGGTTCGTACGGTATGCGAACCGCGCGCATTCCGTACCGCGGCCCGATCCGCATGATGGCTGAAAGCACCGTGGGATGCACGTGCATGTGATTTTGCGCGTTTACGTGATCGAGATCGAGGCCCGTTTCAGCGAACGCCGCAAACTGGGCTTCGATTTCCGCCGCAAGCTGGCGGCGCGCCCGCGCATTGAAGTAAAAGCGCATTCCAGCCTGCAGGAGATTGCGCGGCAACGCTCCGTCGGCATCGACGAGATCGGGAACCTGCTGCGGATCGAGCACCGGCTTACCGTTGACGAGCACGATGTGCAAACCGACACGAAGCGAAGGCATCGCTCGCGCGCGCGCAACAGCGTCGGCACTCGCCGGCGCGCCGACCATCAAACTGGCCGTCGACAAAATGCCTTGCCTATGGCCGCGTTCCACCGCCTCGTTAACGGGTAGAGCCAGTCCGAAGTCGTCGGCGGTCACGATGAGATCCCGGCGCATCGCGCAGTATTGCGCCGCTGCGCGCGGGCAATCATGCGCGAAAGACGAGGACTTCTCCGCAGGTTCCTTAACAGGCCCCTCGACCAAGAGGCCAGTCTGGATTGGGAGGAATCCCTCATTACTTTGCAACGCGATCTCGCGGGGTCGGAGCAAGCGATTACCGTTCGCAAAGCCGATCACTTGAAGATCAATCTGGAAGAAGACGTTGGGTCAAAAGGCATCGCTGCGGGCTTCGACGCCTACCGTTTCGTCAATTGCGCGTTGCCGGAAATTGATTTGGATCAAGTCGACACGCATCGAGCCCTGTTCGGGCGCGTGCTTGCCGCGCCGGTGCTGATTTCGTGCATGACCGGCGGCACGGAGATCGCCGGCCGGATCAATCGCGTGCTCGCAGCGGTTGCCCAGGAGCATCGTTTCGCTATGGGACTCGGCTCGGGGCGCGCTTTGCTGGAATGTCCGGAGTTGCTCGACACGTTTGCCGTGCGCGCCGCGGCGCCCGACGTGCTGCTCTTCGCCAATCTGGGCGCGGTGCAGTTGAACAAAGGCTGCACGGTCGAGGATTGCCGTCGCCTGCTGCAGATGGTACAAGCCGATGCGCTCGTGCTGCATTTGAATGCGGTTCAGGAGGCGCTGCAAGCCGGCGGCGATACCTGTTTTCGCGGATTGCTCGGTAAGATCGCCGATGTGTGCGACCAGCTCGACGCTCCGGTCATCGTCAAGGAAGTCGGCTGGGGAATCGCGCCCGATGCGGTGCGGCTGTTGTTCGATGTGGGCGTTGCCGCCGTCGACGTCGCCGGAGCGGGCGGCACGTCGTGGAGCGAAGTCGAGCGGCATCGCATCACTCCGCGGTGGCGCGCGCAGGCCGCGGCGCAATTTGCGGGTTGGGGTATTCCGACCGCGGAGTGCTTGCGTGCGGCCAGACGCGCCGAACCGCATGCGACCATCGTCGCCAGCGGCGGTTTGCGCAACGGAATGGACGTTGCAAAGGCGCTGGCTTTGGGCGCCGACGTTGCGGGAATTGCGGGACCGTTCTTGCGCGCTGCCGCCGACGGCTTCGAGGCCGCCTCGGATTTTGCTGCGAGCGTTCGCGAAGTGCTGCGTGTCGCGATGTTCGCAACCGGCGCAACGAACGTTGCGCAGCTGCGCTCCGGCAACCGTCTGGTTCACAAGGATGAAGCGCTGTGAGCTCGCTTTCCGAGCGCGCGACCGCGGACGCGTATTGCCGCGTTCTGGCAAATCGGCACTACGAAAATTTCGCGGTCGCCTCGCGCATCGTACCCGCGCGCACCCGGCGCGATTTGATGCGATTTTACGCCTTTTGCCGCACCACGGACGATTTGGGCGACGAAAGTGCAAGCCGCCATGAAGCGCTCGAGCGTCTGGGGTCGTGGCGGCTGCAAACGGAACGTTTTTTTTCCGCAGGCGCGCCGGTGCATCCGGTGCTGATTGCGCTGGGCGAAACGGTGGAACGATGCGGTCTGGATCGCGCGCCGTTTCTGGATTTGATCGCGGCGAACGAGCAGGATCAGCAGGTGTCCCTGTATCATAATTGGCCGCAGCTGCAAGCGTATTGCATGCTGTCTGCAGCTCCGGTCGGCCGCGTCGTTTTGCGATTTTTCGAGATTTCGAGCAGCGAGGCGGAGAAACTTTCCGACGACGTGTGCATCGGACTGCAGCTCGCCAACCACGCGCAGGACGTCACTCGCGACGCGCGGATCGGGCGATCGTATCTGTTGCAAGAAGATGTGGATCGAGGCGGCATCCCGTACGCCGTAGAAAGCCTGGTGCAACGAGCGCGCGCGCTGCTTGCATCGGGAAAGCGGCTGGAAGCAATGGCACCGTTGCCGTTGCGCCTTCAGCTGGCGCTGTACCGTTTGGGAGGACTTGCTATTTGCGATGAGATTGCGAGAATCCAATATCGAACGGATGTACGCCGCCCTTCCGTATCGAAGCGCGTAAAAATGCACTTGCTCCTCAAGGCGGCTCTGGAAGCAGGAAACCGAAATTCGCGGATCCCGAGTGCTGAAACCGCTTAGAGCCGTTCGTTACGTTCGCCGGTACCGCACCGTCGAAGAAGAGGCCGAGCGTTTCTGCGGTGAGATGGCGCGGCGGGAAGCGAAAAACTTCTATTGGGGCTTCATTTCGCTGCCGCACGATCAACGCATCGCCATCTACGCACTGTACGATTTTGCGCGCCAAGTAGACGACGAGGTAGACGGGGCGCCGGTGCCCGAGTTGATTCCGGAGCGTCTGGCCGAACAGCGCGAACGCGTACGCCGTTGCACGGTCCCGGCGGATGTCCGCCGCGGCGATCCCGTCATGCAGGTATTGTGCAAAGCGGTTTCGCGGTACGACATTCCGCAATCCGAATTGCAGGAACTGATCGACGGGGTCGAGCGGGACTGCTTGTGCACGCGTTACGAAAGCTGGGACGAGTTACGCGAATACTGCCGTTTGGTCGCCTCGGTGGTGGGACGGATGTGCGTGAGAATCTTCGGCTACACGGATGAGGCGGCGCTGGAGCGCGCAGACGATTTGGGGCTTGCGATGCAGCTGACGAACATTTTGCGCGACGTGCGTGAAGACGCGCTTATGGGACGCGTCTACCTTCCGCAGGAGGATCTGCGCCGTTTCGGAGTGCGCGAGAACGATCTCACCGGCGGTTCGCCCGGCCAGGCGTGGACGAATCTCATCGCGTTCGAAACCGACCGCGCGCGTGCACTTTTCGAGAGCGGCTATCACGTGATGCGCTACATTCCCCGCCGCGCCGGCGCTTGCGTGCAGACGATGGCCGGCATCTACGAAGGCATCTTGCAGAAAATCGAACGAGATCCCGCGTTGCCGCTGCGCGAACGCGCCGCGCTTTCCCGCAGCGAGAAGTTGCGCGTCGTCATGAAATCGTGGCTGATGCCGGCGTAGCGGTAGTCGGCGGCGGTCTTGCGGGACTGGCTGCCGCTGCCGCGCTCAAAGACGCCGGCCGCCGGGTGGAACTTTTCGAGCGTAGCCGCCTGCTGGGCGGACGCGCAACGTCGTTCGAGTTGGACGGGCACGTCGTGGACAACGGGCAGCACGTTTTTTTGGCGTGTTGCTCGCAGTTCATCGCATTCGTCGAGCGCGCGGGAATGGGCTGACGCGCTGTTTTTACAGAAGCGCTTCGAGGTTTGCGCGTACGGAAAAAACGGTGTGCGCAGCACGCTTCGCGCCGCGAATTTGCCCCCGCCGTTGCATCTGCTTCCCTCGTTCGCGCGGTACCGGCACCTCTCGTTCAAAGGGAAACTTCAGATCGGCCGCGCGCTCCTCGCGTTGAAGATGCGTCCGCGCGCGGTCAGGCCGGCAGAAGCCTTTGCCGAATGGCTCAAACGCCATGGCCAAGGGCGCGAAACGATACGCAGCTTTTGGGAGCCGTTCTTGGTTCCGGCGCTGAACGCGCCCTTGGAGCGCATGAACGCCGCCGACGCGGCGTTCGTGATTTCAACGGCATTTTTGTCGAGCCCGGATGCAGCACGCTTCGGATACGCGCGAGTGCCGCTGGTGCAAATCATGGAAAGCGCCGCGAGCCCGATCGATCGCGTGCATCGTTCCAGCCCGGTGCGCGACTTTCGCGCATCGCCCGACGGCGTCGCGTTCCGCGTGGGCGAAACGGAACATCGCTTCGAATCCGCGGTTCTCGCCGTTTCGCCGCGTTCGCTGCAGCACTTGACGCGCGACTGCGACGCGCTGCACGCAACCCACTGCGATGGGTATGAGCCGTTTGCGATCATGGACGTGCATCTGTGGCACGATGGTCCGGCGATGAACGAACCGTTCGCCGCCCTTCTTGGATCGCCCGTGCAATGGGTATTTGAAAAAGGCCGGGGGTATTTGTGCTGCAGCATCAGCTGCGCCGGTGAAATGGTTGCTCGTCCGAGCGGTGAAATGGTGGCGCTGGCTTGGCGAGAGGCGCAGACCCTGCTGCCGGCGCTCGCAGGCGCTCGTCTGCTGCGCGGCGCTGCAACGCGAAACCCGGAAGGGACGTATCTGGCGTTGCCCGGAACTCGGCGTCCCGGAGCAGCTACGGCGTTGGACAACGTCGCGCTTGCCGGCGCATGGACGGCCACGGGATGGCCCGATACGATGGAGTCGGCGGTGCGCAGCGGCTATGCGGCCGCGCAGATGATTTTGCAAAAAGCTACGGTGCAGAACGAAAGGGAATCCGGTTCATGAACAGCGACGTGCATTTGGATAGGGCGGTCGGGTGGCTGCTCGAGCGCCAGCACGCCGACGGCTGGTGGACGGGCGAACTGGAAACGAACGTGACGATGACGGCGGAGCACGTCTTGCTGCTGCGCTTTCTCGGCGTGCCGTTTGATGCGATCGCGCAAGGCGCGGCCGCGCATATTTTGCACCATCAGCGCGAGGATGGTTCGTGGGCGTTGTACTACGACGGACCTGCCGATTTGAGCACCACCATCGAAGCGTACGTTGCGCTCAAAGTGTTGGGCGTCGATCCCGCCGGCGATCCGATGCGCAGAGCGCTGCGCGTCATTCGCGCTGCGGGCGGCTTGTCGCAAGCGCGCGTGTTCACGAAGATTTGGATGGCGCTCTTCGGCGTGCATCCGTGGGACGGAATCCCGACGATGCCGCCGGAAATCGTCGTCCTGCCCCCGTGGGTTCCGTTCAATCTGTACGACTTTTCGTGCTGGGCGCGCGGCACCGTCGCTCCGCTCTGCGTGGTGATCGCTCGGCGTCCGGTGCGCGAGCTGGGAATCGGCGTAGACGAAATCATCAATCCGGGGACGAATGCGCAGCTCTCCAGAGTGCCCGGCAGCGGCTGGTTGTGGTGGACCGACAAGGCGCTCAAGCTGTACGAGTCGCTGCCGTTCAAACCCGGCCGCGAACGCGCATGCAAGACCATGATCGACTGGGTCGTCGCGCGGCAAGAAGCCGACGGAAGTTGGGGCGGCATTCAACCGCCGTGGGTGTATTCGCTCATTGCGCTGAACATCGAAGGATACGGACTGGATCATCCGGTCATGCGAAGCGGTCTGCGCGGCATGGAACGCTTTGCGTTCGAAGACGCAACCGGGTGGCGTTTTCAGGCATGCATGTCGCCGGTGTGGGACACGGCGTGGGCCGTGCGGGCGCTGTATCAGGCCGGTTTTCGGGCGGAGCATCCCGCAATGCGAACGGCGATCGAGTGGCTGTTGAAGGAGCAGATCGATTCCGGTGCCGGCGGCGACTGGCAAGTGCGCTGCAAAGGCGTTCGCAGCGGCGGCTGGTCTTTCGAATTCGACAACGACATCTATCCCGACGTGGACGACACCGCGGTCATCGTTTGCGCGCTGCTCGAGGGCGGCGATCGTCAGCGCGTTCGGGCTGCAGTGGATCGCGCGGTGGCATGGACGCTCGCGATGCGCTCGAGCAACGGAGCCTGGGCGGCGTTCGACCGGGACAACACCAGCGAGATTTTGTACCGCATGCCGTTTTCGGATTTCGGCGCGATGATCGATCCGCCGACCGAAGACGTGACCGCGCATGTCGTCGAAATGATGGCGATGCTCGGACACGATGCTGCAAACGAACACGTCGCGTCGGGTTTGCAGTATTTGCGCGCAACGCAGAAAACCGCCGGTTCGTGGTTCGGGCGCTGGGGCGTCAACCACGTCTACGGCACCTGGTGCGTGGTTTCGGCACTGGCGCAGTTGCGATCGGGTGCCGACATGATCGGACGCGCCACCTCGTGGATCGTCGCAAAGCAAAATGCCGACGGCGGCTGGGGCGAAACGTGCCACTCGTACGTCGACGAGTCGTTCGCCGGCGTCGGAGAAAGCACGCCTTCGCAGACGGCATGGGCGGTGATGACGCTGCAATGGGCCGGAATGGGGCGGCACTTGGCCGCGCAACGCGGCCTGCAATTCCTGCGCGAACGGCAGAACGCAGCCGGCACGTGGTCCGAACCGCATTTTACGGGTACAGGCTTTCCGCGGGACTTTTATTTGAATTACCACATGTACCGGCATCTGTTTCCCCTGATGGCGCTCGCAATGGATGCGCGCTATCGCGCAAATGCCGATGCCGCAACGCCCATTTCCAGAGAGCAGGTTGCCGTTTCATGAGTACGCCTTTAGCCCAAAAAATTCAAATCGCCAAGTACATCTTCGGACAGAAAATCAAACGCCGCGAGAAGTACGCGCTCGTCATGGAACTCGAACCGCTCTTTCAATGCAATCTCGCTTGCGCGGGCTGCGGTAAGATTCAGTATCCGAGCGACGTTTTACGCAAGCGGCTCTCCGTCGAAGAATGTCTGACCGCAATCGAAGAATGCGGCGCGCCGGTAATCTCCATCGCCGGAGGCGAACCGCTGGTGTACGAAGAGTTGCCGCGCCTGGTCGACGAACTCGTCGCGCGCAAAAAGGTCGTCATCGTGTGCACCAACGCCTTGCTGCTCGAAAAGAAGATCGACAAGTTCAAACCGCACCCGCTCTTCACGTGGATGATCCATTTGGACGGCCTGCGCGCTCGGCACGACGAGGTCGTCTGCCGCGAGGGAACGTTCGACAAAGCCGTAGCGGCAATCAAAGTCGCCAAAGCCAAAGGCTTTCGCGTGTCCACGAACACCACGTTCTTCGACCCTGACGACGCCGGCACGATTCGGGCGGCCCTCGACTATCTCAACGACGACTTGCAAGTCGACTCCATGCAGATTTCCCCGGGCTACGCGTACGAGAAGGCGCCGGATCAAGAGCACTTTTTGGGCGTGGAGCGCACGCGCGCGATCTTTCGCGAAGCGTTCTCCGGCGGCAAGCGTAAGAAATGGCGGCTCAACCACAGCCCGCTGTTCCTGGATTTTCTCGAAGGCAAGCTCGACATGGAGTGCACTCCCTGGGGAATTCCGTCGTACTCGATTTTCGGCTGGCAGCGTCCGTGCTACTTGATGTCCGACGAACCGTACGCCAAGACGTACCAAGAACTCATCGACGAAACGGATTGGTCGAAATACGGCCGGGGCAAGCACCCGAAGTGCGCGAACTGCATGGCGCACTGCGGGTATGAGCCGACCGCCGTGGCCCAAACGACCGGTTCCATCAAGGAGAGCATTCGCGCGGCTCTTGCGCATTAATTTGCGCCGGAACGCCGGCGCGCGAGCATGAACGATCGCGTTTTTCTCACCGGAGCGAGCGGGTTCGTCGGCGGCCACGTGCTGCGCGAATTGCTGGCAGCCGGATACGCCGTGCGCGCGCTGGCGCGCGTTCCCGACGCGCACATCGGGGACGCCGAAGTGGTCTTGGGCGATCTGCAGCGTCCGGGAGATCTTCGCCAAGCGCTTGCGGGATGCCGGTTTGTCGTGCACTGCGCCGCATTGTATTCATTTGCGCCGCGCGATCGCGCACTCATGCATGCCGTGAACGTCGCCGGAACCGCGGGCTTACTGGAAGTCTGCGCATCTGGCAGGCGTCGAACGCGCGATCGTCACGTCGAGTTCCGCAACGCTTGGCCCGGCGCAAAACGGGCGCGCGTGCACGGAAGAAGATTCGGCAACGCAAAGCGCATCGGGCGGATATCACCATTCGAAAGTGGAGCAGGAACGCGCGGCATTCGCCTCGCGAACGCCGGTCGTCGCGTTGCTGCCGACGGCGCCGGTCGGTCCCGGCGATGCGAAACCCACGCCCACCGGAAAGATGATCCTCGACTTCGAGCGCGGGAAGATGTTTGCGCGTCCTCCGCGCGGCGGCATGAATTTGGTTCCGGTAGAGGACGTCGCTAAGGCCCACGTGAGCGCGCTCGAACGTGGCCGGCCCGGGGAGCGTTACGTTTTGGGCGGCGAGAACCTGACGCTGGACGAGGTGTGGCGCCTGCTCTCCCAGGTTACCGGAAAACCGCTGCCCGCATGGCGCGTTCCGGATGCGGTGGCGCTCGCGATCGCGTGCGTTGACGAGGCGCGGTGCCGATTGATTGCCGGCGCGCATCCGGCCGTGCCGCTCGAGGGGGTTCGCATGTCGCGCGAGCGGATGTTTGCGGATTCAAACAAGGCGCGCGGCGAATTGGATTTCTCTCCGGGGCCGGTACGCGATGCGCTGGAACGCGCGGTGCGCTGGTATCGCGAGCGCGAAGTATCGATCAGCCCATAACGATCGTTACCGCAACCGCTGTGGAAGCGGCGGCGGTGCGCAAAGCCGTTCCGCGCGGTGTGCGCGTCCTTCGCGCCGGAATCGGCGCGGCGAATGCGCGAGGGGCAATCGCGGGGATCGCGATCAGCTGCGGTGTGGCCGGCGGGTTGCGGCCGGATCTGCCCACCGGTACCGTTCTCGTTCCGGAATACGTCTACGATGAAGATCGCAACGCCGTGCGATGCGATCCGCAGCTCGTGCAGACCTTTTTGAGCTCGGCGCGCAAATTAGGGTACACGGCGGTTGCGCACGCGTTGCTGACGAGCCGCAAACTGGTGCGCGGGGCCGAACGTCTGCGGTGGGCGGGCGAAGGGTATGCCGGCGTCGACATGGAGAGCGCTCGTATCGATGCCGGCCGGCTTGCATGCGTACGCGTCATTCTGGACACCCCTCTGCGCGAGCTGTCGCCGGCGTGGGAGCGCCCCGCTTCGGTATTTTTCCATCCGGGAGCGTGGAAGGATGTGCCGTTTTTAGCGCGTCACGGCCCTGCGTGCGCGGCGATTGCCGCTGCGGTTATCGCCGATGGGCTTCGCAGTACACCAGCTCGATCAGCGAGCCCGCAATGATCTCGCCGCGGCAGCCGCATGGCCAATCCCAGCGGCGCATGTACCGCGAATCATTTTCGCAAATGGATCCGGTTTCCAGCGCGTAGGACGGCTCGCCCAAATGCCGCATCGCTGCTTGCGTACGAACAATCATCCCGGCCATGATACCCGCCCGGGGCCGGCCCTATAGCAATCGCTCCAAATCTTCGGTCGCCATGGGACCGTGAAAGAAAAGCCCTTGAGCATAGGTGCAGCCCAAGGCCAGCAGGCGTTGCGCCTGCGAGGGCGTTTCGATACCTTCCGCGGTTACGCGCAGGCGGCATGCGTCCCCGAGATTGACCAGGAGCTCGATGATCTGTTCGCTCTTTACGTCGACCTCTTCAGCGATGAACGTCTGATCGATTTTGAACGCGTCGACGGGAAGCGTTTTGATATAGCGCAGCGAGGAATATCCCGTGCCGAAATCATCGATGCAGAGCTGCACGCCCGTAGCTTTGAGCTGCGAGAGCACGCCCGCGGCGCGCTGTTCGCTTTGCAGAATCGACGTTTCCGTGATCTCCAGCGTGATCCACGCCGGATCGATGCCGTTGCGGCCGATGAGTTCCGAAATGAATTCCGGCAAATCCGGCTGCAGCACTTCCTGAACGGAAAGGTTCACGTGCATATGCAGCAGGCGGTTGGGATGCCGCACGCGCCATTCGCGCAACTGGCTGCACGCGCTTTCGAGCACGAAACGTCCCACCGGGACCATCAATCCCATCTCCTCGGCAAGCGGCAAGAATGCGGCGGGCGAGAGATACCCCTGTTCGGGATGATGCCAGCGCAGCAGCGCTTCCACGCCGCAGATGTTTCCGTCCGCAAGCGTGACGATGGGCTGGTAGAGCACGACGAACTGGCCGTGCTCGATTGCCGAACGCAAATGCATGCGCAACGAGAGCCGGCGCAGCGCCTCTTCGTGCATGCTCGCGGTGAACACCGCGCTGCGATTGCGTCCTTCGCCTTTGGCGTGATACATCGCAGTGTCGGCATCGCGCAGCACTTCGGCAATCGACGTGTATTGAGCGTCGATCGGCGCGACGCCGATGCTTGCCGTCATCACGATCTCGCGCCCCGCAATGTGATACGGACGGCGCAGCGTCTTGTGAAGCACCTCGAGCACGGCGGCAATGCCCGCTTGCGAGGTGTCCGCGAGAAGCACCGCAAATTCGTCGCCCGCCATGCGGGCGACGATTACGCGTTCGTCGATGACCGTCCGCAGCCGCGTGGCCGCTTCTTTCAACACTTCATCGCCGGCTAAATGCCCGAGCGTGTCGTTGATGGATTTGAATTCGTCCAAATCGAGATAGAGAACCGCACGCTGCGGCGCCTCGCCCCGCTGGACCGCTTCGAGCGAGCGCGCGAGTTCGAGCGAAAAGACGGTTCGGTTGGGCAAACCGGTGAGCGAGTCGTGCGTCGCTTCGTATTGCAGCCGGCTTTGATAGCGCGCGTTTTCGAGCGCCATGCCCATCAAGTTCACGAAGACTTGCATCGCCCGCAGCGTTTGGGCGCTCGGGATTTCGCCGTTGGTCGGCGCGTCGGGCGACATGTAGCCGATCATCAGACCGTCGCGATCGTGCAGCGTGAGTACCAGGGCGTCGCGTTCGTGCCATTGGCTGGGGTATTTGCGCATCGCGCCGTTCGGATTCGCGCCGGTGTAGATCGAGCGTTCCCAGTGCGCTTCGCGTTCTGCCGGAAAGAAATAGCAGTCTTCGAAGAATCGCACCGCCTGCTTGAGCATGTGATCGAACGCGTCCCGTTCGATATTTTCGTACAGGCGCTGCCCGACAACGTCTTCGGGATAGCCCAACATGACGCGGCGCTGCAACTCACCGTTGGGTTCTTCAGCGGCGACCATGGTAACGTAGCGCCATCCGAACAGATCTTGAACGCCGCGCGCAAGCGAAGTAAGCGCAGCATCTAGCGAAGGTGCGCTCAAAACGTCGCGAGTAATCTCGAAGAGCCGCTCGAGTTCCGTTACGGAACTGGCGACGCTCGAGAGCGTTCCGACGGGATACATGGCCGTGGGTCTAATTGAGTAAGGGACCGGCATCATCCCTACTCGCGCGTGTCAAGCCTGCGATAAGGAACGTTCGGCAGCATGATGCTTTACGCAATTATATCACGGACGATGAGCGCGATCGCCGCGATCGCAAGCGCGCTAGCGACCAGCGCTATCAGCGCGGCCTGCGGGAGGCGCAGCGAGAGACGGGCACCGATCGGACCGCCCAATACTCCGCCCAGCATGAGCGGTGCTACGTAGGTCCACACGATGTCGTGCTGCAGCCAATGCGTCGCGAAGCCGACGGGCGATGTCAGAAAGATTCCGAAATGCGAGGTCGCGCTGATCATGTGTGCCGGCAGGTTGGAAAAATAGAGCAGCGAGGGTACGAGCACCACGCCGCCGCCCACGCCGAAAAGACTGGAGATCAATCCGACGCCGAAACCGAGCACCAGCGAACGCGTCCACGGCATGCCGCTCGCGTTTTGCTGCTTTTCCGGCCGCATTGCGCGCTTACGGCGATTCCACGCCATGTCGAATGCGACGAGCAGCAGCAACGCGGCGAACAGCGAATCGAACAGCAGCGTCGAAATCCGCGTGGCGAGAACGGCTCCCACAATGCTTCCCGGAAAACCGCCCAGCGCAACGACCACGCCGATGCGCACGGCAACGCGCTTTTGCAGCAGATACGTCAGCGCGCCCGCGCCGCTGTTTGCGACGACAAGTCCCAGTGCCGTTCCCGATGCCTGCGCCGGGGGCAGTCGAAAGAACAAAAGCAAAACGGGGACGGCAATGAAGCCGCCCCCAAGCCCTACCATCGAACCGAAAACGCTCGCGCCCAGTCCGGTTGCGAAAAGCCGGCCAAACAGCCAAACGTCGATCAGGTGATGCTCACGAACCTACGCGGCCGATGTAACGGCGGTCCCGCGTGTCGATGCGAATCACGTCGCCGGGATTGACGAAAAGCGGGACGTTTACCACCGCCCCCGTTTCGAGCGTTGCGGGTTTAGTCGTTCCGGTTGCGGTATCGCCCTTGAAGCCGGGATCCGTCTGTTCGACTTTCAGTTCTACGTGCGCCGGAAGATCGGCGCCGATTGGATTCCCGTCGTGAAATTGCACGTCGACGACCATCCCGTCTTTGAGAAAATCGGCCGGCCCGCCGATGATGTCACGCTGCAGCGTGATGTTTTCGAACGACTCCTGGTCCATGAAATGATAACCGTCCGAGTCGTTGTACAGCATCTGCATTTCACGGTTGTCGACGATCGCCCGCTCCAACTTTTCGCCCGCCCGAAAAGTCTTCTCGACAGTCGCTCCGGTGATCACGTTTTTCAGCCGAGTCCGCACGAAGGCCGACCCCTTGCCGGGTTTCACGTGCAGGAACTCGATGACGGTCCACAGCTGCCCGTTTTCCAAAATCGTTACGCCGTTGCGCAGGTCGTTCGATGAAATCATGACCACGCGAAATACGCACCGGGGCAGCGGGAGCCCTGGTCGGTAGGGCCGGCTGCGTAACGCCGGATGAACAACGGCACCGCGTTGAGCCGTCTGCAAACTGTTGTTGCAATTCAACCGCGGCAAAGTGCACGTCGTCCGCTGCCGGTGCTCACGCGCGTTCAAAACGCAACGTGTCGCTCTATCGCGCTAGTGAGGCATACTACGCGTAAATCGCGCAAGTACGGCGGGCGAGCCGCGGTACCGGACGCCGCCTTTTGCAACGTCCGCAAGACGTGCGCCGCCGAGCAGCACGCGCGCGACCTCGCGCGCCGGGCCGCTGAGCACCGCGTCGGGATGCGGCCGGGCGCCGATCGTCGATCGGATTTCTCCCTCGACGGTCGCAAGCGTGACGGGCTCATCGCCGGCGCGAACTTCAAGTGTCACCGGCGGCTTATCGGGCGCCGCGTCCTGCAGATACAGCTCGGCCGGAAGGCCGATCCAGTAGCCGCGCACCTGGAGTGATTTTCCGCTCTCGGCGAGTAGCGGCGCGCCCCACCTCCCCAGCTCGCGCAGCACCGGCCGTAGCGCCTTACCTCGTTCCGTAAGACGGTACAGTACGGCAGGCGTCGGCGGACCGAGCTCTTCGCGGGTAACGATGCCCGCCTTTTCCAATTCGCGCAGGCGGTCCGAGAGCAGATTTGAGGCGATGCCCGACAGTCCGGCCCGGATATCGGTATAGCGGGCGCTCCCCCTGACTATGAGCTCGCGAACAATCAAGAGCGTCCACCGGTCTCCGATGATGTCGAGCGCCTTGGCAAGTGCGCAAAACTGGCCGTAACTTCGCATAGCCTCATTCTACTGCCACTTTACGATCGTGTCTATACAGTTTACTTTTTAAACCATAGGCGATATACTACCGGCACGAAACCTCGAAAGGAGCACGAATCATGCAGGTCATCACCGATTTGAAAAGCGTTGCTGCCGCGTACATCGAAGCCGCGGGCAACCAGGATTACGATTCGGTCGTCCGTTATCTGGTGCCTGACGCCTCTTTCAAGGGTCCGTTGTCGGCGTCCACCGGCGCTGCCGATTTCATCGCCGGGCTCAAGCGCATGGCGCCAATCTGGCTTCGTAACGAGATACGACACGTATTTGTAAGCGGCAATCGCGTATGCGTAATCTACGACTTCGTCACGAATACGCCGCTGGGAGCGCTCCCGTGCGCCGAGGTGCTTTCCTTTGACGGTGAGCGGATAACAAGCGTCGAGCTCTTCTTCGATCCCGCGCAGTTACCGAAATGATTGCCGCACTCGGGACGCGCGTGCATCTGTTCGTACGCCCCGACGACGTCGATCGTGTGATTGCACTCTTTCGCGATGTGCTCGAGTGTGAGGTGCGCTCGATCGATTTCGGCATGCCGCATCCCATCTGGCTGGTGTCGTTCCCAGACGGCAGCGCGTTTAGCGTCGAGGTCTCTGAAGCTGCGCCCACGGATCCAACGGCAGACGTATCCGACGCGACCGCGCTGCGCGGCGCGTGGATCGAATTTCGCACTGCCGATCTCGACCGCGTGCTGTCTCGGCTCGATGCCGCCGGCGTTCCGAGCTTTGCGCACCCGCCAAGCTTGCACCGGTATTTCATGGCGCCGGGCGGTCAAGTGTTTCGCATTCTCGATAACGACTACCGCGGACCGTAACAGCGGCGTTAGCGAGCGCCGCGGCGGCGCAAGAACGATATCCCGTTCTCGCGGCCGTTTTTCAAGCGAACGACGTTCTCGCGGTGCGTAAAAATGATGAAAACGGCGGCGAAAACGCCATAGCCCGTCAGCCACGGATCGCGCGTAAAGTACCATAATGCTGCCGGCGCGATGACGTTGCCGAGCATGGATCCCACCGACGAGTACGTCGTTGAAAGCGCGCCTATCAGCCATCCCGCTACGCAAACCAGCCCCGCCGGCCACGATAATCCGAAAACTGCGCCGAAGGAGGTGGCGACGCCTTTGCCTCCTTTGAAGCGCAGCCAAGGTGAAAAGCAATGACCGATGACCGCGCAGCCCGCTACGATGGCAGCGGCGTGCGAATCGCCACGCACTTGCATGATGACGAGCGCGGGAAGCAAACCCTTGAGCGCATCCAACAACAGGACTGCAATTGCGGCGCGATTCCCAAGCGTGCGAAGCGCATTCATTGCTCCGATGTTTCCGCTGCCCGACGAACGGATGTCGGTACGGAAAAATATCCGGCCAATCACGAGCCCGAACGGGATCGAACCAAGAAGAAAAGCCCCGATCGCGCACGCCGCGTCGACGCCCGCGCTCATGGTTGCATGTCGGCGCGGGTGCGGGCGCGGAATTCCAGCGCGAGCGGGACGCCTTCGAAGTCGAAGCTTTGACGGATGACGTTTTCCAGAAACCGCCGGTACGGCTGCTGCACCAGCTCCGGATCGTTGCAGTGAAAGACGAATAGCGGCGGATGCGCCGCCGGCTGCGAACAGTAAAAGATCTTCAGCGGTTTGCCGCCGATCGCAGGCGCCGGATGCGCGAGCGCCGCATCGCGAACGACCGCGTTGAGTTGCGCGGTCGGAACGCGGCGATCCAAGTTTGCAGCAACCTTCATCACCACCGGCATGAGACTTCCCAGCCGCCGCCCAGTCATCGCGGAGAGAAACGTAACCGGAGCGAAGCGCGCGAACGGCATCTGTTCGTAGATGACGGCGATGAGTTCGTTCTGGCTGTATTCGCCTTGCTCGCGCGCAAGGTCCCACTTGTTGCCGACGAGGATGAGCCCTTTGCGTTCTTCGATGATCATGCCCGCCAATCGACGCTCTTGATTGAGAATGCCCTTCATCGCATCGAACAGCAGCACCGCGATGTCGCAGCGCGCAATCGCCGAAAGCGAACGCAGCGCCGAGTAATATTCGATCGCGCCGTGCTGCTGCGGTTTGCGGCGGACCCCCGCCGTGTCGATGAGGCGTATTCGATGTTCGTGAAACGGAAAGATCGTATCGATTGCATCGCGCGTCGTGCCGGGATGCGGTGAGACGATGGTCCGTTCTTCTCCCAAAAGACTGTTGAGCAGGGAGCTTTTTCCAACGTTGGGCCGGCCGACGAGCGCAAGCGCGAGTTCGTTCTCGTCCGGTTGCGCGGCGGAGCGTTGTGGAAGCTGCGCGACGATGCGATCGAGCAGATCGCCGGTGCCTTCGCCGTGGATCGCGGAGACGGCTACCGGTTCGCCGAAACCGAGCGCCGCGAATTCACCGTACACCGATGCCTGCGCGCTTGCCGATTCGGCTTTGTTTGCAACGAGCACGACGGGCCGGCGCGTCTTGCGCAGAATGCGCGCGACGTTGTCGTCAAGCGGATTACGGCCCGCAGCCGCATCGACGACGAACAGCACCGCATCGGATTCGTGCGCCGCAGGCTTCGGCTTGGCGCTGCGTCGATGCCGCGATCGACCGCTCGTGCGCATCGTAGTGATCGGAGTCCGATTGCCGCTCGCGGTCGGCGTCGATACCCGCCGTGTCGACCAAACTGAACGTTTGACCGCGCCACTCGCACAACGCGTAGAGACGATCGCGCGTAACGCCGGGCGTATCTTCGACGATCGCCAAGCGGCGGCCGACGAGCCGGTTGAACAACGCGCTCTTTCCCACGTTCGGCCGGCCGACGATCGCGACGGTCGCGGGGCGCAGCATCGCGCGTTCGTCAATTTGGGCCGGATGCACGGCATGGGAGATTCCGGGCGCTGCGCGGTATTCCCACCGTGTGCTGCATTTGGTTGCTTTTCTCGCCGCAATTTTGCCGTTTGGCTCGGTTTACGTCAGTTCGCTGCCATCCGGCGCCGACGTGTGGATCGACGGCAGTTATATCGGAAGAACGCCGGTGCTCATCGACGGATTGCGCACGGGAAAGCACTCGCTCACGGTGACCAAAACCGGTTGGAAGGTGGAAGAGATCGATTCGGAGATCGCTCCCGGCGCAACGACGCCTGCATGGGTGCAGTTGACTGCGCTCAAGCCGCCGCCTGCGACGGGGTCGCTCGTTCTGGACGGAGTGGAATCCGGAGCGCGCGTTTCCATCGACGGGCAATCCGCGCGCTCCGTCCAAGCGCGCTATGAGATTCCAGCGGGGCAGCATCATCTCACCGTTCGCGAACCGGCGGCGAAATTCGAGCGGGACGTAACGATTTATCCCGATCAAACGACGCACGTGCTGCTTCTTGCGCCGGCTCAGTCGCACTCCGCCATCGTGGCGCCGATTTCCGATTACATGCCTGCCAACGCAGCGAAGATCCAGGGCGATCGTCTGGTCGTCCGCTGGAACGCGCATTCGGTCAAAGGACGCCTGGGTGATGCCAAGTTCATTGTCGACGGGCGAGAAGTGGTGTATGATGCGCCCGCGGGAATGGTAGGCGGCAAGCTCTACTTGCCCCTGGAACTGCTGCTTACGATGACGGGAAGCAAAAAGTAACATGGCCGGGATCTACATCGAAACGTTCGGCTGCCAGATGAACGAAGCGGATTCGCAGTACATCGCCGACCGCGCCGTCGGCGCCGGATACGCAATCGTCGACCGGCCGCAAGACGCAAGTGTGGTCGTCATCAATACCTGCACCGTACGCGAAGCTGCGGAGCGCCGCGCGTACGGGCGCATGAATCATTTCAAGGTTCTCAAACAAGCCAATCCGGGCTTAAAATTGGTCGTGATGGGATGCCTAGCCGAACAAGATCGCCATCGAATGCAGACGATCGCCGCGCATGTCGACGCGGTTTTCGGAACGTCGGAGCTCGTGCAGATGGGCGATGCGATCGCGCGCTGGCGCGACGATTTCGATGAGACGCTGGAATCCGAAGAAGCGGCCTTGCTCGAACCGTTCGGCGGCTCCGCCGACTGCATCGCCGATGCGTACTCGCACCTGCGCGGGTTCGTAACGGTTCAGCGCGGCTGCTCGTACTATTGCTCGTTCTGCATCGTCCCGCACGTGCGCGGCCGGTTCGATCACCGGCCCAAGGGCGAGATTCTGCACGAGGTGCGCGAGCGCGTAGCAAGCGGAGCTCGCGAAGTGATGCTGGTCGGGCAAACGGTCAACGCGTATCGGGATCCGGCCAATGCTTCGGATTTCGGCGCGTTGTGCCGGGAAGCGGCGAGCGTTCCGGGCCTCGAGCGGCTGACGTTCATTTCTCCGCATCCCAAAGATTTTACCGAACCGATCGTTCGCGATCTCGCCGGCGTGCCGCAACTCAATCCGCGCGTGCACTTGCCGCTGCAATCGGGCAGCGACCGCATTTTACGGCGCATGAACCGAAAGTACACGATGGAGCAATTCGATGCAAAAGTCGCGCTGTTCCGGACTTATCTTCCGGATTGGGCGATCACGACCGACATCATCGTCGGTTTCCCGGGAGAAACGGAAGACGACTTCCGCGCGACTTTGGAATACGTCGAGCGCGGCGTGTTTGCCAATGCGTATATGTTCATCTACTCCCCACGCCGCGGCACGCCGGCAGCACGGTTCGAACAAGTTCCGCAGACGATCGCGCACGAGCGTTTCGAACGACTGGCCGCCGCGCAAAACGCCGCATCGCGCGCTTTTCAAGAGCGAAAAATTGGAACCACGGTGCGCGCGCTGCTGCAAGGGCTCTCCAAGAAAGATCGCACCAAACTGTCGGCAAAGTCCGGTGACAACTCCACGGTCATCGCACCGCTGCCCGGCGATTACGACGAGCGGCGGTTCGTGCGCGAACCTTGGATCGACGTGCGGGTGGAACGCGCGTCGCTTTGGGGCTGCACCGGTACCATTGTTGGGCGCGCGGCGCGGTTCGACGATCGGGGCGCGCGCGTGGCGCCGCCCATGGTGGACTTGCTCACGGCGTAAACGGCCAAAACGCAGCTTCAGCACAAGTTATCCACAGGGAGCGCCCCGAACCGTCTGGCGGCGTGAGCACGCAGCAGTACTCACCGATGCTGGAGCAATACTTTGGGATGAAGGCCAGGCATCCCGATGCCATTCTGCTCTCTCGCGTCGGTGATTTTTACGAGGCCTACGGTGAAGACGCCGAGACGATCGCGCCCGCGCTTTCGATAGCGCTCACTTCAAAGGAAGCCGGTGCCGGCAAGCGCGTCGCGATGGCCGGCGTGCCGCATCACGCGCTCTCGCAGTACCTTGCGCGGCTGGTTGCGCAGCGATTCATCGTGGCTCTCGCCGAGCAGCTCGAGTTGCCGCAACCCAACAAACTCGTGCGGCGCGACGTCGTGCGAATCGTAACGCCCGGAACGCTCATTGAAGACCAGCTGCTCGAAGGCAGGCAAAACAACTATCTCGCCGCGATCAGTGCGGTGAACGATTGTTTTGCGGTCGCGTACGCCGACGTCTCGACCGGGCTTTGCGCCGCCACGGCGTTCTCGGGCGAATCGTCGTCCGAAGAACTCATTGCCGAGCTCGAACGCGTTGCGCCGGCGGAGGTCGTCGCCGATCTTCCCGCGCAACTGCGCGCTTGCGTTGCGCCGCAGCTCGAAAGTTTGGGCGCGCGCTTGACGGCGCCCTCGCTCATCGCCGTGAGCGATCGATTTCGCGGCGCAATCGACGGCTTCTCGCTGGACGAATCCCTCGCCGTTCATCGAGCGCTCGATGCACTCTTGGGGTTCGTCAAGCGAACGGGCGTTGCCACCGGTGAGAACCCCCTGAACGCTCCCGAATTCTACCGCAATCAAACGTTCATGGCGCTCGATCCGAACACGCGCAAAAATTTGGAACTGACGCGAGCGCTCGGCGCGAACCCGAAAGCGACGTTGCTCGCTACACTGGACCGGTGTGCGACGTCTATGGGTTCGCGATTGCTGGCGCGCTGGATTCTCGCGCCGCTTGTCGACGCGCAAGCGATTCTTGCGCGCCAGCAAAGCGTGCGCGCACTCCTCGACGATGCGCTGCGGCGCGATTCCATCCAGCAACTGCTGCGCGGCTGTTTCGATCTCGAGCGCATCGCGCAAAAGGTGCGTTTCAAGCGCGCCTCCCCGCGCGATCTGGTTTCGCTGCGGCGTACGTTGGAAGTGTTCGCGCCGCTCAAAGCCGCGGCCGCTCCCGTTCTGGCGGCGCAATCAGCGCGCATGCCGGATTTTTCCGACTTGCTCGCCGATTTGCAGGCGACGATTGTCGACGATCCGCCCGCGCAGCTGGGCGAGGGCGGCGCGATCCGCGTAGAGGCGGACCGCGATTTGGCCGAGTGCGCGCTTTTGCGCACGGACGCGCGAGCGAAACTGACGCAGCTGGAGGAGCGCGAGCGCGAACGCACCGGGATAAAGAGCCTGCGCGTCAAGTACACCGGCGCATTCGGCTACGCGATAGAAGTCGGTAAGAGCTCGGTGGGCCAAGTGCCGGCGGACTACGTACGCAAGCAAACGCTCACGAGCGGCGAGCGATACGTGACGCCCGAATTGAAAGAACTCGAAATTGCCATTTCGACCGCTCTTTCGCGACAACAACGTTTGGAAGAACGATTGTTCAACGATCTTCTCGAGCGCGTCGGAACGCACATCGACGAGTTGCTTGCCGCCGCTGCAGCGATCGCGGAAACCGATGTTCTGATATCGCTCGCGCAGTGCGCGGCGCAGCGCGATTACGTCTGTCCGCACATCCTGGAGGAGAGCGAAATCGACGTCGTCGACGGGCGGCACCCCGTTATGGAAGTCGTTCGGCAAGCGCCGTTCGTGCCGAACGATCTGCGATTGCGCAGCCGCTCCCATCGATTCATCCTGCTGACCGGACCGAATATGGGCGGCAAATCAACCTATTTACGGCAAGCCGCGCTGCTGGCGATCATGGCGCAGATCGGCTCGTTCGTTCCGGCCCAAGCAGCGCGCGTGGGAATCGTCGATCGCATTTTCACTCGCATCGGCGCCGGCGACGATCTGGCTTCCGGACAGTCGACTTTTTATTTGGAAATGCTCGAAGCGGCCAACATCCTGCGGCGGTGCACCCAGCGCAGCCTGCTGCTGGTCGATGAAGTCGGCCGCGGTACGGGAACGATCGACGGTCTGGCGATAGCGCAGGCGATTTCGGAGTTCCTTTTGGGCCTGGACGAGCAAGCGCCGATGGTGCTGTTTGCAACGCACTTCCACGAGATGGTCTCGCTGTCCGAACATTGGGATTTGGTTGCGAATTACCATATCACCGCGGTAGAAAATACCAGCGCGCAGGGAGCTCCGGTGTTTTCTCACCGCGTACTGCCGGGAAGTTCGTCGCGATCGTTCGGCATCGAAGTGGCGCGCATGGCGGGCTTGCCGGAAGCCGTCGTCGATCGCGCTCAGGAAATCGCCGAGGCGCTTGGCGCGTCGTCCGACGTTGAAGAGCACGTTCCGCTCAAGCGGCGGCTGGCGAAACTGCCGCCGGCCTCGCAGCTCCGGCTTCTCGACGGCGAGCCGTGATCGCGGTTCTCGATGCGCAAACCATCGGCCAAATTGCAGCCGGTGAAGTCGTCGAACGCCCCCTTTCCGTCGTTAAAGAATTAGTCGAAAATGCAATCGACGCGGGCGCCTCGCGCATCGCAGTAAACGTGGAGCGCGGCGGCACCGCGCTGATCGAAGTGATCGATAACGGTTGCGGAATCTCGGCGGCGGAACTGCCGCTGGCGCTTCGGCGGCACGCGACGAGCAAATTGCAGCTCGCCGCCGATCTGGAATGTATTCGTTCGCTGGGATTCCGCGGTGAAGGGTTGGCCAGCATCGCTGCGGTGGCGGAGCTCGACATCACGACGCGTCCGGCGGAGCAAGAAGTCGCCGCACGAATCGCCGCGCACGGCGAGCATGCCGGACCAATCGAGTATGCTGCCGCGCCCGTCGGTACCGCGGTGCGCGCTCGCGAACTTTTTTCCAACGTTCCCGTTCGCCGTGAGTACCTGCGCTCGATCGCCGCGGAATTCGGACGAATTTCGGCTTGGTTGACCACCTTTTCGCTCGCCTATCCCCAAGTGGCGTTTTCGCTTCGCCACGACGGAAAAGAAGTTTGGAATTCGCCTCCGGCCGCGGACGTAAAGCCGAGGCTGGCGCAGGTATTTGGGCGATCGGCCGCGCAAGCGCTCGTTCCGCTTTCAGCGAGCGCAAGCGGAATGCACGGAACGCTTTCGGGGTACGTCAGCGCCCCGGGAAACGACCGTCCCGACCGGCGCATGCAACTGCTGTTCGTGAACGGACGGCTGCTGCGTAGTTCGCTGTTCGCGGGGGCCTGGACAGCCGCCTATTCGACGTTCGCAATGACCGGGCGGCAGCCCTACGGAGTGTTGTTCCTCACGCTTCCCCCCGATCACGTCGATCCGAACGTGCATCCCACCAAAACGGACGTGCGGCTTCGCTATGGACATCAGGTCTTTGAAGAAACGCGGCGCGTCATCGCAGCGACGCTACGCGATCATGCCAAGACGCGATTCGCCGACGCCGTGACCGTTTCCGCAGCACCGGGGGACATGGATGCGCAGCTTTCGCAGCTGCAGAGCCTGTTTGAAACGTCGAGCGATGCGCAGCGCGACCAACGTTCGGATGCCGCGCTTCGCGTCCTGGCGCAGTTGGACAACACGTTCATTTTGGCGACCGACGGACGAGGAATCGTTCTGGTCGACCAGCATGCAGCGCACGAGCGCATCGCTTATGAAACGATCGTCGCGCGCGCGCGTCACGAGACGGCGGGTGAGCCGCTGCTGCTTCCGACGACGATCGAACTCGCGCCTCCCGAGAGCGCCGCGCTGGAAAGAACGCTCGACATTCTGCGCGAGGGAGGCTTGGAAATCGAAGCGTTCGGCGAGCGGACGTTCCGCATCGTTGCGACGCCTCGAGTATACGGCGCGCGCGCGTTCGATCTCGCGGGGTTCTTGTCCGATCTGCGCGAGGATACCAAACAGCGTGACGTGCGAGAACGGATATGGGCGTCGCTGGCGTGCCATTCGGTGACGCGAGCCGGAGAAAAGCTGGATTTCGCGGAGATGCACTCCCTGCTCGAGCGGCTGCAACGGTGCGATAATCCCATGCATTGCCCGCACGGCCGTCCAACCATCGTGCATTTGGAAAGCGAGGCGATCGCGCGCCTTTTTAAACGGTTGTGAAAGCCCCGCACCAAGGTCACGACTTCGAAATCACGACCACCTGGACCGGTAATAAGGGAGGCGGCACGAGTTCCTATCGTTCCTACGGGCGCGAGCACGAAATCGGCGGAAAGCCGAAAGCATGCGCCATTGCGGGATCCTCCGCCCCGGCCTTCCGCGGCGATGCGGCGCGATACAACCCCGAAGAACTGCAAATTGCGGCGCTTTCCGCTTGCCACATGCTCTGGTTTTTGCACCTGTGCGCGCAAGCCGGAGTAGTGGTCACGGAGTATCGCGACCACGCTACCGGAACCGTTGATGTTCGCGAAGACGGTTCGGGGCGCTTTACGCAAGTCGTGCTGCGTCCGGCGATTCGGCTTGCGCAGCCTACGCCGCAAGACCAGATCGCGCAGCTGCATGAAAAAGCGCACGGATTGTGCTTCATTGCCGCGTCCGTCAATTTTCCGGTTTTGTGCCGCCCGGCGTCCTTGTAATCGCCGGTCCGACGGCATCCGGAAAAACCGATCTCGCGGTGAAGCTGGCGCGCAAGTTCGGGGCTGAAATCGTCGGTGCCGATTCGCGTCAAGTGTATCGCGGGATGCCGGTCGGCACGGCGGCGCCCACTTGCAGTCAGATGAGCGGCGTTGCATATCATCTCATCGGTTTTCTGCAGCCGCAGGAACGCTATTCCGCAGCGCGATTTTCGCAAGATGCAACCGCGTGCATTACCGCAATTCACGCGCGCGGCAAACGCGCTATCGTCGCCGGAGGCACGGGCTTTTACATTCGCGCGTTGACCGGAGCGGTCGATCTGGCGCCGCAATTCGACGAGCAACTGCGGCGGCGCTTGTCGCAGGAAGCGCGCATTCACGACGGCGCGTTCTTGCACGGGTGGCTCGCCGTTCGCGATCCCGGGCGGGCGGCGGTACTGGATCCGGGCGATACGTATCGGGTCGTGCGCGCGTTGGAAATTGCGCTGGCGCCGGCGGCCACGCTGCGGAACGTTCCTGTGCTCTCGCTCGCGAGCCAAGGGATACCGTTCTTGAAAGTCGTTATTGAAGTCGACGACGGCGAACTTCGCCGGCGCATTGAAGCGCGAACCGACAGCATGCTGCGCGGCGGACTGCTTGAAGAAGCGCAGCGCATCGGCATTGACGTACCGGCAGCCAGCGCCGTCGGCTATCCGCAAGCCATAGCCTACCTGCGAGGATTTTCAACGCGAGAGGAACTGCGTACCGCGCTGATCCGCGCGACGCTGCGTTATGCGAAGCGACAGCAAACGTGGTTTCGCCACGAACCGGACGCGCAGCAGGTTTTCGCTGCAGACGTTGAGCGGGCGGCAAGGGAAAGACTCGCGTGGGTTTGAAGGCCTAGCGCATGCCCGCAAGCCTGCAGGACGCATATCTGGCCGAAATAAAACGGCAAGGCGTTCCCGTTACCGTGTATTTGGTCAACGGATTTCAACTGCGCGGCTTGGTCAAAGGCTTCGATCCGTTCACGATTCTGATCGAATACGAACGCAAAACGCATCTCATCTACAAGCATGCGGTTTCAACGATTTCGCCGCAAGGCCCGTTCGCAACGCCGCAGGACTCGCAGCCCGCGCAGGCACCCGCCGCGACCGAGGTCGCATCCGGGTAATGCCGCCCGTGACCGTGAGCAAGATGCACGGCACGCTCAACGACTTCGTCGTTCTGGACCGACGCTCTCAAACAATATCGGACTTGAACGCATTTGCGAAATCCGCATGCGATCGCCGCGCCGGCGTCGGAGCCGACGGGCTGATCGTCATTTCATCTTCCTCGGTTGCCGATGCGCGCATGACGATCATCAACGCAGACGGTACGCAGGCGGAGATGTGCGGAAACGGCATGCGCTGCGCCGTGCGTTATTTGAGCGAAAACGGCGAAGGCGATCGGCTGCGCGTCGAAACGGACGCCGGCATCGTGCGCGGAGAAGTCTTGGAAAAAGGCGAGGTCTTCCTGATTCGACTCACCGTCCAATGTCCGGCGTTCGAGTCGTCGGCGCATGCATTGCACGATGCGATGCTCGTTTCCGTCGGCAATCCGCACGCCGTCATTTTCGAGCGCACGCCGGGCGAAGTGGATGTGGAGAATGCTGCTCTATCGTTTCCCAACCGCAACGTGCATGCCGCATTCGTGGCGAATCGTCGGTGCCTGCAGGTGCGCCATTACGAACGCGGTGTCGGCTTCACCCAGTCGTGCGGCACCGGCGCGGTTGCCTGTGCAGCCGCAGCGCTGCGGCGCGGCGCGGTCGAGTCGCCCGTTGAGGTCGTCGTTCCCGGCGGTACGTTGAGCGTGGAGTGGGACGGCGGACATGACGCGTACTTGATCGGACCCGCGGCGCACGTCTTCGATGCAGAGTCTCGATCTCGGCACGTTCGTGCGGCAAGCGCTTCTCAGCGACGCTCCACGCATCACCGGGCTCTGCGCGCAGCTCGGCTACGACGTACCGCGCGCTCATGTCGAAAGCTGATCTGCAGACCGCGGATGGCGAGCGGGTGCTGCTCGTGGCAGTCGTTCCCCGCGCCGGCTGCGTGGGCTGGGTCGGCGTCTCACAGCGACGCGCGCTCACTTCCGTCGCAGCGGCAACGATCGAAGGTTTGGTCGTCGAGGACGAGTTTCGCAGCAGCGGCATCGGCGCCATGCTGGTCGCGGAGGCCGAGGTTTGGGCGCGTCGCCGAGGCTGCACGACGGTGCGCGTGCTCTCGAACGTCGTTCGTAAGCGCGCTCACGACTTCTATCGAAAGTTGGGGTATGAGGTCGTCAAGAGCGAGGTTGTTTTCGAAAAGCCGTTGTGATTGGTCTTGCGTATTGCGATCGAAACGGTCGCATCTTTTTCGACGAAACGTCGGAGCCGCTCGCGGACGCGGGAACGGTCAGAGCGCCACGCCGCGATGAATTGATTCCGGCGCCCCCCGGAACCGCACCGATGCTGCTTCCCCTGCGGCATCCGCTCTTGCGCAAAGGCGCGGTAAAGCGGCGTTTCACGCTTGCAGTCGCCCTGCCGGCCGGTTTCACGCGAGTCTTGGTGCCGGCATACCAGAGTGAGCCGGACGCGCCGGCGTTGCCGCTGTTCGGGTATACATTCGCTTGCGTTGTCGAGGATCGTTTGCACGTTGCGGCAACGCAGACGGACGAGAACGAAGACTGGCAGCCGCGCAGCTTCGAGGGCGCGCAACTCGAACGTGCGATCGCCGCTCGATTGGACACCGATCCGCAAAATCGCGTGCTTGGGCAGGTCGCGCTATGCTCGCGGGACTATGGGTGTTTCACCGCGCAGAACGTGTTTTTGCGGCGCGGCGAGGCGGCGCTGCCGGTTTCGCCTAAATGCAACGCGCGCTGTGTGGGATGCATCTCCGAGCAGGATTCAAGCGCGGGCATTCCTTCGCCGCAGGCGCGTATTTCGTTCGAATGTTCTCCGCAAGAATTGGCCCGCGTAGCCGTGCAGCATTTAGCAACCGTACCGGACGGCATCGTTTCGTTCGGACAGGGTTGCGAAGGCGAGCCGTTGCTGCGTTCGACGACCATCGCAAAAGCGATCGAAAGCATTCGCGCGCAAACCAATCTGGGAACCATCAATCTCAATACCAACGGCAGCTTGCCCAAGTCGTTACGGCGATGCATCGAAGCGGGTCTGCAGGCGGTTCGCGTGAGTCTGAATTCCTTTCGACCGCAGGTGTACGCAGGCTACTACCGGCCCATCGGCTATGCTTTCGAGGACGTCATGGATTCGATCCGGCTGGCATCGGAAGCCGGCCTGCGCGTTTCGCTCAACTTGCTCACGCACCCCGGCGTTACGGACGACGAAGAAGAATTGCAAGCGATGAACGACTGTCTGCGACGAGTTCGCGTGGCGATGATCCAGACACGTACGCTGAATATCGATCCGCACGCATACTTCCGCCTTGTCGGCCGGCCCCGAAAACCGATGGGAATGCGCTATGCGCTCGATGCCATTTCGAACGCCGGCGTTCGGGTGGGAAATTTCACGCACACGCATTAGCGCTTCTCGTTGAAACTTTGGCATATCGCGGCGCTGCTCGTCGTCGGAATCGTCGTCGGCGTTGCGCTTCCCGGGCGGCTGACGGCGGTGTTCGGGACCGCCACGCTGTACGTTTTCCTGCCGGCGTTGATTTTTCAGTCCGCTTGGCACTTGGACTTCCACTTGATGCGGCGCAACTGGAAGCCGATCGTCATTCTTGCGATCCCGGGTGTTGGTCTGACTGCGGGCATCGTTGCCGTTTGCGCGCACTATGCCGGAGCGCTTGCATGGGCGCCCTCGCTGCTGCTGGGATCGATTCTGAGCGCAACCGATCCGGTTGCGGTCATTGCGATCTTTCGGCGCCTTTCGGTGCCGCCCGCGCTCGCGACGATCGTTGAAAGCGAATCGCTGCTCAACGACGCGGTTGCCGTGGTATTGTATCGAGCCGTTACGGCCGCGCTCATCGTTTCGGCCGCGATTCCGTCCGTTGCGCACGCCGCAGGCCAAGCATTTTTAGGAGTTGCTGTCGGTCTGGCTATCGGTGTCGTGCTTGGAGTCTTTGGCCGCTGCCGCGCTGCGAGAAGCGGTTTCCGCTCCGGCGCAATGCGCGGCCACGTTCGTCGGAGCGTACGGCAGTTACGTCCTTGCCGAAACCTTCGGCTGGTCCGGCATCTTTGCCGTTCTCGCATTCGGCATCGCTCTACGCGAATTCGAACGGCACCGCATCAGCGTGGCGTCCGCGCATGGTGTCGAGCGCTTCTGGGAGTGGGCGGAGTTGCTCGCGAATATCGCGCTCTTTTTTTTGGTCGGTGCCGCGCTGGATCTCACTCGCCTCTCGCACACGGTGACGGCTACCGCGGTAACGCTTGGCGCAGTGCTCGTAGCGCGTTTTGCCGTCGCGTACGGGCTGCTGGCATTTGCGCGAGCGCAGCTCCGGCCGTTTTGGATGACGGTCGTTCGGATGGCGGGCGTGCGCGGCGCGCTTTCGCTGGCGCTCGCATTAGCGACGCCGGCCTCGATCGTTCAGCGCGGAAGCATCATCGACGCAACGTTTGCCGTGGTTGTCGCGACGATTTTGTTCGCCACGCTCACACTCGGCAAACGACTGCAGCGTTTACCGCTCTGAGCTTACAAAAGCGGCGTTATGCGGGCGTTCCGATAGACTTGCTGATCACGTCCAAAACGATCTCCGTGCTGGAAATGACGGTGATCGGATCTTGCTGGTCGAGCGAGGCGAATATTTTCTTATTTGCGGGGTTGTTTACGCGAGCGATGCAGCGCGCCGAAGAATTTTTCTTGGCGATGAGGCAAACGACCAGGTTGTCTTCGTCATCGCCGGTGTCGGCGACGACGACGTTGGCGCGTTTCAAGCCGGCCTGTTCCAGCACGTACGGATCGCACCCATCGCCCACGACGGCGACTTTTTGTTCGATGGCCTGCTCCAGCAGCGTTGCCTTGCGGTCTTGCTTCTCCACGACGACCACTTCATGGGCTTGATCGATGAGGGCTCGCGTCAAATACGAACCGACCTTGCCGCCGCCGACGATGAGAATGAACATCGCTATCGCACCGTCGCCGCGGGCGTTTCGCTGCTGCGTTCGGTTTGGAACATCTGCGCAAATTCGGAAACCGCATCGGGGGCGACGATGGCGTTGATTTCGTCGCTTTCGGTCAACACAGTATCGTGCGCTGCTACGCGCACCGTTTTGCCGGTGCGAATCGCGGCAATCCGAATACGGCCCGGCCGTTCGAATTCCGAAACGCGTTTGCCCGAATCGATTCCCCGGACGATGGCCGTGAGCGAGGTGACCTTGCCGAAGTCGAACGACTGCAGCGTGTCCCACGGCGCCTCGGTCAGCATGTCGCGGATCAGCTTTGCTCCAACCGTCGTCGGGCACACCGTTTCGATGCCCAGATCGCGGTACATCAAGCCGCGTGCGGGATCATAGATGCGCGCGACGATTTTCTTGATATGAAACATGCGCTGAGCGATAAGCGCGGCCATGACGTTGCGGTTATCGCCGTTGGTGACGGCGATGAATCCGTCGGCATCTGCAGCTCCGGCGCGCTTCAAGACGTTGTAATCGATGCCGGTTCCGACGACGACGTGGCCTTGAAATTTCTGTCCCAAGCGTTTGAATGCCGCCGGGTTTTCGTCGACGACGACGATTTCATGGCTGTCGGCATCGAGCAGTTTCGCGAGCGTCGAGCCTACGCGTCCGCAGCCTACGATGAGGTATCTCATGAGCGGTAAGCATTCGTGTTCTGATCGTGGATGAACTTTCCCGTTGGGGAAGGAGGGCGGGGTGCAATATGGTAAACCCTCGAACCGCGGCTTGCGGGCACCGGTCGTACCGGGGCGTGGCTCAGCTTGGTAGAGCGCTTCCTTCGGGAGGAAGAGATCGCTGGTTCGAATCCAGTCGCCCCGACCATGTTTTCCGTTTCGCGCGAAGGGCATCTCGCTCTAACGAAGTGTTTTCAAACTTCAGTCCCGCTTCCCGCCGCATCGTTCGCGCCGCGGAGCAAGAATGCCGCAACCACAATCATTATTATGTCGGCGTCGAACATGTGTTGGTGGCTTTGCTGCAAGAGCAGGACGGCGCTATCGCGCAGTGGCTGGTCGCTCAGAACATCGACGCCGGCGAAGTGCACGCGCAGCTTCGACGCACGCTTGGCACCGGTGAAGATCGTTTGTGGGAAGGTATTCTAGTGACGCCGCGCGTGCGAAAGATCGTCGACATGGCCGCGGAGAGCGCGGACGGCCGCGCAATCGAGCCGCTCGATCTGCTGGAAGCGATTCTTGCTGAAGGCGGCAGCCAGGCGGCGCAGATCCTACGGAACGCCCGATGCACGCCCTAACGGCCTTTTTTTTGAATTTGGTGGATCATGCCGGCTATTTGGGGCTTTTTGCCGCAATGGCGCTGGCCAACGTCGGCGCACCGGTCGGCAGCGAGATCGTGCTGCCCGCAGCCGGTGCACTTGCGGCAACCGGCCACCTGTCCAGCGTGTGGCTCGCAATCCTGCTCGCCGTCGGGGCGGAATTGTTCGGACAAACCGTGGCGTACGCAATCGGGCGTTTCGGCGGCCGTCCGTTTTTGGACCGCTACGGAAAATACGTTCGGTTTCATCATCGCGAGCTTGAACGCGTCGAACGCTTCTTCGAACGCTACGGAAAATTCTCGATTTTCATTTGCCGGTTCATTCCGGTGGTGCGCGGCGTGGTCGGCATTCCGGCCGGCATTGCCGAGATGCCGCTTGCGCCGTTCTATCTGTGGACGTTCTGCGGATCGACGATCTTTTGCGCGGGCCTCATTCTCCTCGGGAGCGCTTTGGGGGCGCACGCGCACGAAGCCGTCGACACGATTCGCAGGTACGCGCTCGTGATATTGCTCGTCGGGATCGCGGCGCTCATTGCGTTTCTCTTCATCCAAACCAGACGCGGCAAGCGTGAGCCGGCGTAGTTAGCGCAGGTACGCCTGCGCCGTCCGCAGGCTTGCTGTTCCACCGCGCCAAACCGCATACTGCAGCGCATTTTGCGCGTTCATCGACGCGGCGCCGACGCGCCCGACGGGATCGATCGCGATGACGCAATATTCCCCTTCGTGAAGGCTGGGGTCCGTGTGCGCCATCAGCCGCATGACGTCCAAGCACGCGGCCTGAGGGTGCATGCCTTCGCGCATTTTTTGCACGATGTAAAAACTGGTGCAGTAGTTGGTCATGACGTTGCCGTTGCCGGTCGCTGAGGCCGCCCCTGCGTTGTCGTCGGCGTAGTACCCGCAGCCCACCAGCGGCGAATCGGCGACTCTGCCCGGGATCTTCCACTCCAAGCCGCTGGTCGAACAGCCCGCGACCACCCGACCGTTATATGCACCGGCCAGCCCGACGGTGTCGTGACGATCTTTGTCGACCCAGAACGTCTTGTGATTGGGCGTGTTCTTCCACTTCAGCCACGTCTGCAAGCTGTGCGTCGTCAGCAGCTGCATCGGCGCGAACCCCATCTCGATTGCAAACCGCAGCGCGCCTTCGCCCGCGAGCTGCGTGTGCCGCGTCTTTTCCATAACCAGCCGCGCAACCGAAATGGGGTTTTTGATTTTATGCAGGTTAAATACGGCGCCCGCGCGATGCCGTGTCCCGTCCATGATGCCGGCGTCCAATTCGACTTCCCCCTCGGCGTTCGGCAAACCACCGTATCCGACCGAATCGACCTGCGGATCGTCTTCGATGCGATTGATGCCTTTCTCCACCGCATCCAGCAGTGAACCGCCGCCGTGCAAGACCTGGGCCGCGCGCTGCGTTGCCGGCATTCCCCATTCCCACGTTGAGATGAAGACCGGGTCTTGCGCGGCCTGCGCCGGTTTCATCTCCAGAGCGCCGACCGCGGCTGCACCGCCCGCCGAAGCAAGAAACGTTTTACGGTCGATAGTGTTCATGCTCGCCTCCATGGCCCGCACGTTCGAAGTGCTTGCGCGGTTGGCCTCGAAGAACGTAGCCCTTCCAAAATCATGACCGACGCGCAGCTCCTCGCTCAAACCCTCACACAGATTCCCGATTCGCCGGGCGTGTATATGATGCTCGATCGCCGCGGCGATGTGTTGTACATCGGAAAGGCGCTTTCGCTGCGCAATCGCGTACGCTCGTACTTTCAGGAAAGCGCCGCGCACCACGTGCGAACGCAAGCGATGGTCGAACGCGTGGTCGACGTGAGAACGATCGTCGTTACCAACGAGGTCGAAGCGCTCATCCTCGAGGCCAACCTCATCAAGCGGTATCAGCCGCCGTACAACGTGCGCTTGCGCGACGACAAACGCTATCCGTATTTGAAGGTTACGAACGAAGCGTTTTCCCGCGTGGTGTTTACGCGCGTCGTCAAAGACGACGGTGCGCGATACTTCGGTCCGTATACGAACGCCCACGGATTGCGCGAACTTATCGATCTCGTGCGGCTGGTCTTTCCGCTGCGCACCTGCCCCGAGCCGATCGACGGCAGAAGGCGCCGGCCCTGTCTGCAATTTCACATCAAGCGCTGCTTGGCGCCGTGCGTCGGCTATCAAAGCCGCGAAGACTACGACCGCATGATCGAAGAAGTCGTGCTGTTCCTGGAAGGCAAACAGGAATCGCTGCTGGGCCGCCTCCAGGGCGAGATGGTGCAGGCCGCTCAGGGTTTTAATTTCGAATCGGCTGCGCGCATTCGCGACCGCATCGTCGCCGTTCGCCGGGTCACCGAGAGCCAAAAAGTCGTCTGGCGCTCGCGCCTCGATATGGATCTCATTGCCGCGGCGCGATCGCAAGGCCAAGCCTGCATGCAAGTCTTCATGGTCCGCGGCGGCAAGCTCATCGGTCAGGAGCATTTCATTCTCGACGGCGTCCACGAGCAAAGCGACGGCGTGTTGTTCAGCGAGTTTTTGAAACAGTTTTATACGGCGCGCACTGCGGGCAGTTCGCAAAGTGCCGGCGAGTCGCCGCTTGCTGCGCTTCGGATCGCGCGCGACAATCAAGCTCCGGTTCCGATAAAGGCCCGGCGAACGCGCGGCAGCGCAAGCGCGATACCCAAGGAAATTCTCGTGCAGTCCATTCCCGGCGACTCCAGCGTCATCGAGAGTTGGCTGACCGAGATTAAAGGCGTGCGCGTGCGCGCGCTGGTGCCGCACCGCGGCGTGCGTGCGGAATATCTGCGTTTAGTGCAAAAAAATGCCGAGCAAAATCTCAAGGCGTTTCTTGCGCATCAAGAGGTGCAGGAAACGGCGCAGGCGCGCTCGCTGACCGAACTTGCCGATGCGCTGGAGCTGCCTGAACCGCCGCACCGCATCGAGTGCTACGACATCTCGAACATTCAAGGCACCAACCCCGTGAGTTCGATGGTCGTCTTCGTCGAAGGACGCGCGAAGAAAAGCGAATACCGCAAATTCAAAATCCAGTACGATCGCGGCCCGAACGACTTCGCGATGATGCAGGAGACGCTGCGGCGGCGCTTGCGGTACTTGCGGATTCGTACGGATGAAGAGATCGCCGGGACTTCGGGAATGTCGAAGCCGGAACGGGAGCTCGCAAAAAGAGAAAAGTTCGACAAGAAGCCCGACTTGCTGCTGATCGACGGCGGCAAAGGCCGAGCTGAGCGCGGTCATGGAGGTGATGGAAGAACTGGACATGACCGGCATTCCCGTTGCGGGCCTAGCGAAGGAACACGAGTGGCTGTATCTGCCGAGGCAGTCCGAGCCGATCGTGCTCCCGCCGAATTCGGCGGCTTTACACCTGGTGATGCGAGTGCGTGACGAGGCGCACCGCTTTGCAGTAACCTACCATCGCACGCGCCGAGCCAAGGCCATGACGCATTCCGCGCTGGATGCGCTTGCAGGGGTCGGCCCGGTGCGCAAGAAGCGCCTGCTTACCGCTTTCGGTTCGCTGAGTGCGATTCGACGGGCAAGCGTCGACGAAATTGCGGCGGTCAAAGGGATGACGCCCGCCTTAGCCTCACAGGTCAAGGCTGCTTTAGGGGAGTGACATGCATCTCATCATTCGGTTCATCATCAACGCCATCGTTCTGTATCTGATTGCGCACTGGGTTCCCGGCTTCAACCACGACGTTGGCGCAGGAACCGCAATCATCGCGGCCATCGTGTTCGGCTTCGTCAACGCGCTCATCGGTCCGGTGCTGCGGCTGCTGACCGCGCCGATCAATTGGATGACGCACGGACTGTTTACGTTGATCGTCGATTACATTCTGTTTTGGCTGACCGTGTGGATCGCGCCGCATTTCGAAAACACCGGCGTCGGCTGGCCGGCGTGGCTTGCAAATTTGGTGGGCGCGGCGATTATGATGGTCGTTGCAACGGCGCTGCAGCAGATGTGGGCGCCGCGCAACGAACGAACGCGCGCAGCAACCTAGGGACGCGCAATCAGCGCGGCATCGTTGTAATCGCCGTACGTCACGTCGACGGTGTGCCCTTGCGTCTGCACGTGCGCCGTAACGGGGAGCTGATATTCGTTCACCCAAATCGTTTCGGTGTACGAGCCGTCGGGTGCCGATATTTTGAATCCGGTCGTCTTCGCGCCGTCGATCGTTTTCGTTCCCGCACCGGTGACGGTATAGGAGCCGGTCAACGCGGCGATGTCAACGGGCTGCGTCGCGATTTTCAGAATGAGTGAGGGATCTTGCCCTCCGGCGGACGCGATGCGGTATTGCCCGGTCGGGATGACGTTGACGGTGGCGATGGCGCCGTTCTCGAAATTTTCGATGACGCGCACGCTTTGAACGTGCTGGTAGGCCGCGGCGAGCTGACTCACGCCGGTGACCGCGTTCGTGTCGGCGGCAAGGGCTGCGGCGGGCGCGCCGACGGCGAGGGCTAAGGCTGCTGCAAGAAGTGTACGCATGATGGTGTGCCTCTAGCGGACTTGCGATGCTGGGGTACTCTCATACCCAGCCCGCGAGCGGCGCAGCTGCAGGCCCTTTGACCCCGTGTTATACTGAGTGTCGCTGTCCAAAGCAGCGAGGTGAACGCGGGGCTGAAATAGGTTCGACGGAAAGATCCGCGGTCAACGCAAGCAGGCGGAGTTGCGAGCCCTCCTAAAACGATCGCAAGCGTTATACACGCGAACACTGAATACGCACTGGCTGCTTAATCTAAGGTAGCCACCGGATGCGAAGGGTCGGCCCGAACCGCTTCGCCCTCCGGTCACGATTTCGGGCTGGCACACGCGCCTGACGCGACGCGCGTGCGAGACAAAGCATCTGCTGCGCGCGGCAAGCCCGGCTTCGGGGCGTCCGCGCGAGTAAGCTAAATTCGAAGCTGAGCCTGGAGAAAACGTTGGTCGGGCTTTTCGGACTCGGGGGGCAGCACCCCGACAGCTCCACCATCTTTTCAATTATCGATTACTTTTTGTTGCCCCGAGCGCGCATGCCGGTGCGCTGCGCGGCTTCAATATTTCTGGATGAATTTTGCGCTCAGCATGTCATCGCCGGACGACGGTCGCAAGAAATGAAATTAGGCCTTACGAGATGAGCGCACGGGTAGCCGTGATCCTTTATCTGGCGGCTATGATAGCCGTCATAGTGGGTGTAGATTTCGCTTTCTTTAAGAACCGCTTCTGGGAACGGCTCATCGCAAATGTCGGCATTGTCTTGGTATTCGCAGTCTTTCTACTTGAGATTCCTCAGGTACTTATGATTGCCGTTGAGTTCCATGATCGAACGGCATAGGGCGTACTTCACGGTCACATCGCCTGCGTCCAGCTTGTTATAAGCAAGCGAGATCACTAACGAGAACTGGAGCGCCTGTATGAATCGAAGCGTACCTTTGCGATTTGTCCTACCGGTAATCGCCGTGGCGTGTGTTGCTGCATTCGTCTCGCCGGCACGCGGACAGCGCCACGTTGGGACCTACGCGCGAATGGCGCCGCTCGCTCAGTATATGATGGACAAGAACTCCGAGATCGCGCTGGCGCGAAGCGCGGCGCCACCGTCAATATCGAACAATGCGCGGGTATTAATTTTGTCCGCGAACGGCTACGTAACGGCTGTGAAGGGCAGCAACGGCTTTACATGCCTAGTCGAACGGGCTTGGATGTCGGCGTTCGACGATCCGCAATTTTGGAATCCGAAAGGTCGAGGCCCCGTATGCTACAATCCGGCCGCCTCGAGAACGGTGCTTCGTTACGATTACCGGCGCGCGAAATTGGTGCTGGCCGGGCTTTCCAAATTGCAGATGTATGCGCGTCTGAAAGCGATCGTCGCGCAGAACGCGCTGCCCACGCCGGAACCGGGGTCCATGTCGTACATGATGTCGAAGCATCAATATCTGAACGACGATGTCGGCAATTGGTACCCGCACCTCATGTTTCACGCACCGCAAGCGGACGGCGCCAACGCCGGCGCAAGCTGGGGGCGAACTTGCCCGCGTCACCAGTACTCATGGATAGCGCGCACAAGCTGTCGCCTGAGCCGCAGACCATCTTCTTTGTACCGCTCAGTAAGTGGGCCGACGGGACGCGCGGTGCGGCGTTGTAACGGAAAAGAAACTGCGAATGCCGGCTCTTTGAAGCGCCAATGCTTAAGCGTGCAGGATAGCGTGAAGAAGGCGGCCACGCCAAGATTTTGCCGAAATGGATCGAGACTCGCGCGTTTTTGATACCGTGCGTCTCGTCAGGAACGGTATGGCCCCAACCACTCCCCGAAACGGTGCCTCGCACGCGAGAAAACGCCCCATATTGTTTGTATCGAGCGTGCCGGGATAAATTGTGACGGCGCAGGTCGTAGCATACTAACTTCTCAACGCGGTCTTTTCCGTGGCGCTCGCGATGACGTTGCCTCTACGGCTTGCGGTAAACGATAAAGCCGGAGCGTTCCGCGATGGAATCGTATAGCCGCTGAGCGACCGTATTGGTTTGGTGCGTCTGCCAATAAACTTGCGCGCACCCCTTCGTTTCCGCCCACGTGTACACCGCTTGTATCAGAGCGCGACCAACGCCTCTCGCTCGTGCTGTCTGAGCGGTGAACAGGTCTTGAAGATAGCATGACGGCGCGATTTCGGTCGTACTGCGATGTAGCAGAAAATGGGCGATGCCGACCAGTCGTCCGTCAATTTCAGTGTACCAGCGCGTGCACAGGTTCGTAGGCGTCGAAAAAGCGTTCCCAAGTCGCCGCGGTGATTGGCGCTTTCAGCGCAGTCGGACCGGAGCGTCCGTAAAATTCATTGTAGCCCTCCCACAAAGTGAGCCACTGTTCGTAATCGTCTCGCGCGATAGGCTGAATATTAACCTGCATCGCCGAGCGGCTCGATGCCCTTACTTTCTACCATGAGGACGGCCGACTTTTTCGGAGAGCGCGGCCTGTGCCGAACGCCCATGGGAACGGTGAAACCCTCATGCGGTCCGAGATGAGTGGTTCCTATTCCGTCGACGTCCAGGAAAAGCTCACCCTCCAGCACCAGGAAAAATTCGTCTTGCTTTTCGTGCTGGTGCCAGGGGAACTCGCCCTCGAAAATACCGAGCCGAACGACGGCGTCATTCACTTCGGTAAGGGTCTCATTGAACCATGGGCTATTGCCCGCGATTTCACCTGGAATATCGACTTTGCGCAGAAATCCGAACTTGACGCCCTCTTTAGTGATGAAATTTTTCATTAACCATCCTCTTTCACTTCGCCGCTGTTTCTACGGCGATTTACGGCCAGCCTCGCATCGACGTGGCAAACGTCGGAACGTTGTGAATGGCTTTGCCGTTGGGGGGTTGCCGGATCGTCAAGGGCGCAAAGGACCCGCTCGGACAACGAATACGCCGTAGCGCATCTTGCACACGCGGCGCGTTCGCACTACCCTACTGTTCGGTGGCATTTTCGATAACACTGCTCGTCCCGGCCGACGCATCGTTTGAATCGCTCGTTGTTTGCGCGGTGCTCGACTGCGGGGCGCGGGCAACGATTGCTGAAGATCGTCGAGCACAAATTCAAGCCGCGGTGAGCGATGCGTTTCAGCTCCGTCGTCGCCGATGCGATGGCGGATTGCGAAAAGCCGCTACGGCTCCGCGTATCGGCGAAGGCGCACGAGTTTACCGTCTCGCTGCTCGACCGCGGGGTGCCGCTTGACGCACTTTACGCAGCCCGCGACCCACGTTGGAGCCGCGTTCTCGCAGGCGCGGATAGCGCGGCATGGCATTGGCTGGGAAACAAAGGAACGGAGTTGCTCCTCACGTTCCGATTCAGCGCTCCACAGCAGCCGCTTCGCGCAGCACCCGGTCTTCCCGCGCAAAGCGTAGAGCCTGCACCGCAGCAGTCGTACGTCATCCGAGCATTTTTGCCGGGCGATGCGCACGGCGTTGCCCGATGTTTTTACGCGACCTACGGCCTAGCGTATGACTTTCCCGCGGTGTACGAGCCGCGCCGCCTGACCGAGCTGAACGAGCGGAAGATGTACCAGTCGTTCGTCGCGTTGGACCAGAGCGGCGAGGTCATCGCGCACTACGCGCTGCGCTGCGACGCCGGTGCTGCGATCGTAGAAGGGTGCGGCGCGGTCGTGGATCCGCGCCACCGGGGGCGCGGTTTGCTGGAACGGCTGCGTTTGGCTGCCGAGGAACACGCGAAGATGACCGGGTTCGACGCGTATTACACCGAGCCGGTCACGGACCATCTGATAACGCAAAACGAAAGCGAAAAATTCGGCGCGCGCATCACCGCAATATCGCTTGGCCATTCGCCGCAATCCATGATCCCCAAGGGCATGGAGGGCCTGACGGGTACCTCCCAGCGTCAAAGTCTTACTTTGTACGTCAAGCCATTGCGCGCTCCACAGCCGCGCACGCTCGCTGCACCCCCGAAGCATCGCGCGATGCTGGAACGAATCTACGCTGAAATCGGCATTCCTATCGAGACGCAAGAGCAAACGACTATTGCACGGCGCAGCGGCCTCAACGTATCGATCGATAAAGCGCTGCAGTCCGCGACGATAACGTTCGAAGGCGCCGGTGGTGCGACGCTCGCGGCCGCTCCACAGGCTGCAGCAGATTTGGCAGCACTGCGTTCCCTTGCGGTCATTTATGCGATGTTGCCGCTGGACGATCCGGATACGCCGCAGCTCTGCGCGGTACTGGAAGAGACCGGTTTTTTCTTTAGCGGTCTTGGGCCGTGGATGCTCGACGGACGCGATGCACTACGGTTGCAGCGCCTCTTCGCGGGGATCGACACGACGAAGCTTGCGATCGCAAGTCCATTCGGAAAGGAATTGCTGGCGTATATTGAGGCGCAACGCTCTTTGCTCTAAGACCGATGCCATGGCCGCTCTTAGCAGGCAAGACAAAGAACCTTCTTGGAAATTTTGGCGTATGCAAGAATGCCCTTATCACGGGTAATCAACTGCGCGCCGTACGCTTGAGCGGTAGCGTCGATGATTCTGTCGGCGTGATCGCCGTGCAAACTCGCGGGAAGCCGCGCCGCCGCCACAGCGATTGCCGGCGTTAGGATGGCGGTCACAACACCGGGCAGTCCGAACAAGACGCGCACATACTCATCGACCGTCGATTTCAGCCGCAGCCGCCCTTTCCGAGCGAGCATCCCGATCTCCCAAGGCGTGATAGGAGAAAGCAGCAACTCGCCACGCGACACCGCATCATCGGCGACCTTGACGACGGGCGAAGCCGGTGTGCCAATCGCTATCCAAACCGCGGCTTGCGTGTCAAGCAGCATTGGGCTCATCGGCCGTCCATTGGACGTCTATGGGGCTGGTGAGGTCCGTATCTTCGTGGAGAATCGCCCCTTTCAGGGAACCGGAAAATTTGCGCGATCCGCAGACAAAGGGAACGAGCCGCGCAACAGGCTTGCGGTGCTTCGTAATGGTAAGGGCGCTACCAAGACGCTCCACTTCATCCATGATCTCAAGGCAGCGCGCTTTGAATTCAGCTGCGCCGATTTCGCGCCCCCGCAGAAGCAAAAGCGAAACCGCGTGCGGTTTTCCCATTTTTCTGGACATAGAAGATGACCACTGTAGCATGGATTCCAATCCGCGTACAAGCGCCTATTCAGCGAGCAAAGGTCGTGCTAGAATCCAAACGTGTTTAAATGTTTTAGCCTCATTTGTGCGCTGGCGATCGCCGCAGCGGGTTCGGCCATGGCGCAAAGTACCCCGGCCCCGTCAGCGGGCGGCCCGATTCCGATCGCCATCAACAGCTGCGTCCCGATGGTGCAGAATAACGGTGGCCCGACCATCGCCGGTATTCAGCTCGCCGGCACCAGTTCCGGAATAAAAATTCAGTTCACGAATGAAACGGCTAAAACCGCGAACTTGATCAACTTCAGCGTCAATTCAAACGGAACGACGTTCGTCATTCGGGACGTTGGCACGTTTTCGCCGGGAGTTGAAATTACGCACCAATACCGAAACGGGTCCGGTCAGTCGTTCGTGCTTCCCGCGTTCATTGCTCCGCAAATCGGGTGCACCCTCGAATCCGTGCATTTTACCGACGGCAGCGTTTGGCGCACCGGCGAAGGAGCAACGCCGGCGGAAACGGCGGAGCCTGCGCCCGGGTCGAGCGGACAAATGAAGGCGACGCCGTCGCGCATCGACGTCGCGGCCGGCGATCCGGTGCAGTACTTCATGATCTCTACGAGGGAACAAGTTGCCGGTTTCGCGGAGCGCGATGCTTGTCAAGGGATTGCAATGGTAACGTTGGTCGCGGCCGGCGTCTCGTCGGCGACATATAGCGTGAAGCCGCTCGCCCGCGGATCGTGTGCCGCGAACGTTCGTGACCAAGACGGTCATGTGCTCGCCGTTCCGATAACGATTCGTTAGCGTAGCGAGCACCGTGCTCGCCTAACCTTATCGGCTCATACTACCTAGCAATTGCGAATGGTATAGTAGACCGCACATTCGGCAATCTCGCTCGGACGGTGCAATGATGTCGATCCATGATCCAAACCCAACTTCCCGTTTGTCCCGGCGCGACGCTTTGACGATGGGCGTAGCTGCAGCCGGCGGCTTGGCCGGCGCGATCATTGGCGGCTGCGCAGCGCCCGGCGCGGGCGGCAGTTCGACGGTTCCCGGCATGCGGAGTTTAGATTCGGTAACGGCCCTAGGGCCGCCGGGCGCCGACCTCTCCCGCAATGTGATTCGCACTATTGAAGACATCATTAAAGCGCAGGGCATGTATTCCAACGGGGTCCTGTCGATCGAAATCGACCGCGACGACATTTCCGGCGTCACGCTGCACGGCGTTCCAATTTTGCCTTCATTTGAGATCAATGGTTCACTGAATTTTCAGTGCCTGGGCGGCGACGACGTGGCGATGAACTCCGACAGGGCGCTCAAGGCAAGCGAACTCGACCCGTTTATCGACCAACTCATCGCTCACGATATCGTTTTTCAAGCCGAACACCAGCACTTTTACGACTTTTCACCGCTCGTGTGGTTCATTCACTTTCGTGCCACGGGCGATGCAACCAGGATAGCGCGCGGAATAAAAGCGGCGCTGAACGTAACCTCAACGCCGTTTCCGCAGAAGCCACCTTCGAATCCGAAGACCCCGCTGCCGGCCGAAGAGTCGGCGACATCTTGGGCGCGGCCCCTTCAATCGGAGCCAATGGCGTCGTAACGTACCAAATTCCACGCGCCAATCCTATCGTGTTGGGAGGCGTACATATCAATCCGTATCTGAACGTCGCGACTCCGGTAGCGTTTCAACCGTATGGTGGGGCGGGAAACGCTGCGGTTGTGCCTGACTTCGGTATGACCGCCAGTGAAATTCAAAACGTCATCCGCTTCATGCGGGCGCGCCGATGGGACGTTGGATGTCTGTACAATCAAGAAACCGACGAGCAGCCGCAGCTCTTTTTCTCACATCAGTTCAAAACGGGTAACGCAATCGCTCTCGCGCATGAAGTACGCGGCGCCTTAAATCTGATGAACATGAAATTCTCGCCGCCCTAGCGGCGAATACGATGAATTAGACCGCCGGAGCAGGAAGCGTTAGGGAAGAAACCGGCACCTCAGGGCGTGCAATAACAGCGGAGGCGGCCAAAGTCTCGGCTAAAAAGCGCGCTTGAAACGCCACGATGTCGGGCACGTCCGGGAACTGCGGGTGCGTGCGCCGGCTCGTCAGGGCATAGCTGCCGCGATGTTCCTCCAAGATGCGCAGCCGCACCATCGAACGTAGTGCGGCCTTGGTAAAAACCCGTGGATTCTCGGAAAACTGCGGGTCGACGAACAGCACGGGCGAAAGTCCGCTCAGCATTCGATTCACACCGGCGTACACGTCGCCGGCCGTAAAATCGCTTTCGATAGCGCAAACAACCGTGCTGACGACGGCGCTTGCGGTAACCGGCCGGGCAACTTGAAGTGCCGCAATCGCGTCACGCTTATCATCGAGTTCGGCAATCCGGTACAGTCTGTGAAAAACGGCGTCCGATGAACGGGTCGTAGCTGACCCCGATAACGTAGATCTTGCGCGCGAGCGGTGAAAGGCGTTCCCATATGCCGCGAAACGCAAGCATCGTTCCGTCGCGCGTGTACTCACCTTCCGGAGTGAGAAAGAACACGGCGCCGCCCCGTAAGCAGCTTTCAATGCGGTCCAGATCGGTGCCGATACGCGCTCGCGTAACGTGCAACTGCTCCTTGCGATGCGGTTCCAAAAGCGCCGATGCTTTTATGCGCGCACGTTCGGCGCGCTCGAACAATCGCTGCGAAAAGAGATCGTCCGTGCGCAGCCCTTCGAACCCGAATCGCGTCAGGGTTTGGGTTGAGAAAACGCAATTGAGCGCAAGCGGACCATGCAACTGTTCGACTCCGAACGCCCATCGCAGCATGGAACGCGTCTGCAGCTCGTTTTCGATCGGCAAAAACCCCATGGCGCTAAAAAGACCGCTCAGGTTCAGATTTCTCGCGAAGCGGCGAAGCCACGGGACGCGTATCGACATGAAGCCCGGTTCGTGGAGCAGCCGCGCTGACGCGGCGAGCAGTGGAGCGCGCCATCCGCCGCGTATCGCCATCGAACTGATGACGGCCATCAAGTCGAGATCCAATTGATGATTTGCCAAAATCAACGCAGGACCGCGCAACGGCGGCAGCTTGCCCCACCCGCGAATGCGATACGCGGCATGAACGTACGGATACACTGCGGCCGCCGAAGCGAGCCGAACCGGGAGCCCCCACCACGGAATCAGCGATCGTTCGGATTTGCGGCCCACGACAAGAATTGTAATGCAGTGATTAACCGGCGCGCAACGCCGCTAATCGTGACGCCTGTCAACCCTTACTATTCGAGCACGATGAAACGCTCGACGAAATCGGCCGCGTCTTCCACCAAAATGTCGAACTGATCCGAACAAATCGCTTGCGCTTCCGACGAACTGGCGGCATCATAGCGAACGCGCAGCTCCGGGTCGGCGTAGATACTGGCGAACAGCTCGTTATTGAGCTTTGCCCAGTCAACTTTGAAACCGTACTCGGGAAACGGCGTAGTCGCGTCGCGCATCGTGAGGCTCCTTATTCCTCTATTTGCGCGTATCGGCCGGCGAACCGCACTGCTTTAACCAAAGCGCCCCTCGTATGCTCGCTCCGCAGTATTATCACAGTATTGTGCGATTGTAAAAATACTGACTATGTCGCTTAATGCTCATAGGACAGGGAACCATCGCACCATGGCGGTCGCGCGGCACCCCTGGTATTTTGAAACCGACACACCGCAAGAAGCCCTCGAAGGTCGCCTTCTGCTCGAGCGTTACCTTTCCCATCATTGCGAAGGGGCCGATTTTTTTTCAGCGTCCGTCATCTTCGGCGAGCTGGTTTCGAACGTGATCAAACATTCACCCCGCGGCGGCATGCGGGCGTGGCTCGAACCGGACGGCGAACGCTTTGCGCTGTGCATCAACGATGCGGGAAAAGGATTCGACGCCAGACGAGTGCCGAGAAATGCCGACGAATCCGCGGAATCGGGTCGCGGACTGTTCATCGTGCGCCAAGTCAGCGAAAATCTTTCGTTTCGTCGTTCCAAACGCGGCTTTTTGGTGCGTGCGGTCTTGCCGGTGCGGCGGAGGCGGCGTTCGCCGCAACGTTGAAGTTCTGCGTCCGTGCGTACGTCACGGGCGCTCTGGGTTATTGTATTGCTCGCCGTCATCGCGGGCATTTGGTGGTATGAAAACCGCGCGCATCGCAGCGCCGTCGGCGAGCACATCACCGTCTACTACACAAAGGACGACGGAAAAACCGAAGTTCCGTGGACGGTCTCGATGCGTCCGCAGCAGCCCGGCGAGAGCGCTTCGGAACACCTGAAAAACGCCGTAGAATACGCCGCGGTTCAAAGCGTCGCCGGACCGGCAAGCGGCGTTGCCGCCGTGCGGTTTCCGCAGGGAACGCACGTGCTCTCAACCGACGTTAATGATTCAACGGCAACGGTCGATCTTTCACAAGAGGTGCGAAATCAAAGCGCCGGGGTGATGGGGGAAAGCGGGCCGATCAAATCGCTCGTCTGGACCCTGACTGCGCTGCCCCAGATCGATCGCGTTGCCATACGAGTGCAGGGCCAAGAAATCACGACTCTGCCGGGGGGACATCTTGAACTTGACGAGCCGTTACGTCGCTCGGATTGGTAGCGCATTCGTCCTCACCCTTGCGATTGCGCTCGGGTGCGTGCGCCCCGCCGCAGCCGCCGGCCAAACCACATTTCTTTTCGAAGGAAAACGGATCGCGATTTCGCGGCTCATTGCCGAACCGGCAGGACGCGCGGTGGCCGCGGACGACCCGGGACTGCGCGCGCTGTTCGATGCGGTCGGCGCAGCGGTAACGTGGCAACCCGGACAACGCTACGTTCTGGTCACGACCGCCGAACCGGTCGTCGTGAGTTTCGCCATCGGCGATCGCCGGTACGACGTGGGGCCGGTTAGCCAGACCGCAGGTTTTGCGCCGTTTTTTCTGGACGGACACGCGTACATTCCGTTCGACGAGCTCGTGCATGCGCTCGATCTTGCCGTCAAAGAAGTCGATGGACAAACGATCTTGCAGCCGCAACTTGCGTCTATCGATCTGGAAAACACCCCCGCCGGCACGAAACTGATCGCTCGCGCGGGGATGCCGCTCGACGCTCGCATCTCCTCGCAGTCCGACGACCGACTCGTCGTTGCGTTCGACGGCGTTGGAACGACGTTACAGCGCTCGCGTTCCATTGCGAGCGGTCCCGTGCGCCGCATCGATTTACGGACTGAGGGAACGCCCGCGCATCCGCAGACGATTGCGACGTTCTACCTGGCGCCGGGGGCGTCGCACTCGGCTCCGGGCACCGACGATCAACGCGATTTCACGATGGCATTCAACGCAGCGGCGAATTCGCAGCCCGTTGCTGTGGCGAGCGCGCCGCCTTCGCCCGCTGCAATGGCGCCGGCTAGCCCGCAACCGCAAAGCACGCCCGAGCAGGCCGCGCCGCCGGCTGTAGGTCCGGCGCAGATTACCTCCGTGCAACTGCAAGGGCAAAGCAGCGCGCTCGGCGTTCGGGTAGCGGTCAGCGGCAACGCAACCTATGTCTGGCATCGCCTTCGTCCGCCGGATAATCGCTTTTGGATCGATATTCAGCACGCGCGTCTGATGATTCCGCCCCTCGAGGAAGCGGGTTCCGGATCCGTAAACGGCGTTCGCGCGCACCAGCAAAGCGGCGACACGGTGCGCGTCGCGTTATCGCTCGCGGATTTCCAAACCGTGCGCGTCACCCCGGACGCCGGCGGCGTCACCGTGAGCGTCGGCAATACCGTTGCAAGTACAACCGCGCCCCGGACCGGTTCGGGCACCATCGGCGATGCCGCCGTCGCGAACGCTTCTCCGGTGCAAACGCAAGAATGGAAATATTCGCGTTCCGTTCCGACGTACGTCTCAGCCAACCCGCGTCTCATCGTAATCGATCCGGGCCACGGCGGAAGCGATCCCGGCTCGTACCGTGGTGACGTGGTGGAGAAAGCGCTGACCCTCGACATGTCCAAGCGTCTGCGCGACATCCTCATCGCGCGCGGCTGGCAAGTAGTGATGACGCGCGAGAGCGACAAAGATGTTTATGCAGCCAACGACTCCGCTTCCGATGAGTTGCAAGCGCGCGACGATGTAGCGAACTCCAACGGCGCGCGCCTTTTCGTCAGCATCCACGTCAACGCGTTCATCAATGCCGGCCCACATGGCGCGACCGTGTATTACTACAAACCGATCGATCTTTCGTTCGCGCAGGCCATCGACCGCCGCATTGCCACCGAAGTCAACGTCAAAGACGACGGCACGGTGAAAGACAAATTGTATGTCGTCCATCACGCGAACATGCCCGCAGCTTTAGTCGAAACGGCGTTCGTGTCGAATCCTGACGATCTCGTTCTGTTGCAATCGCCCGGCTGGCGGCAAAAAATGGCACAGGCGATTGCCGACGGGATCGCCGATTACGCCGGACCGGCACCAGCCGGCAACAGCGGCGCCGGCCAATAACGTCGTGCTCGGCGTTTTCGATTCCGGGCTGGGCGGTCTAACCGTCCTTCGCCGCCTTCGCGAAGCACTGCCCCGGCAAGACATTTTATTTTTTGCGGATCAAGCGCACGTGCCATACGGGGATCGCACGCCGGCCGAGCTGCTGCGCTTGATGCGGTACAACGTGCGCTGGCTCGATGAAGCCGCCGTCGATGCAATCGTTCCCGCCTGCAATACCTCATGCGCGACGGCCTTGGAATTCGGCTGGCCGCAAACGCGGGCTCCCATCGTCGATCTCATCGAATCCGCCGCCGTTGCGGTGGAACGTTCGCACTGTTTGCGCATAGGCGTGGTCGCCACCACCGCGACCGCGCTCAGCGGCGCGTACAAGCGGCACATTTTAGCCCGCGTTCCGGCCGCGCAGGTTCTTGAAGTGGGTGCCCCGCGGCTCGCGCCAATCGTCGAGGCCGGCGATCTGCAGAGCGAAACAACGGCATTGGCCGTCGCGCAAGCGTGCGCGCCTCTTCACGGCCGCATAGATGCGGTGATGCTCGGATGTACGCATTACCCTCTACTGCGCCGGCATTTTGAAGCGTTCTTCGGACAGGCGGTTACGGTGCTGGATCCTGCGCACGTGCAAGCGGAGCGTTCCGCCGAACTGGTTGCGCAACTTGGACTTGGCGAAGAAAACGGTTCGCTCACCTGCGTCACCAACGGTGACGCTCGGCGCTTCGAGGCAATGCTGCAAGAGCTGGGGGCCGGACTCGATCCGGTCATGCGATTGCTGGAACCGGTAGAGCCGTAATGCCTCGCCGCAAAACGCCGGAGCCGCCCGTCGAGCTGGTACAGCTTTCGCGCGCCGCAGGCAACGGTGACGCTGCGTTTTATGCGGTCGCCAACGCGCTACCGCATTTGGTCTGGCTTTCGAGTGCCGGCGGCGCCATCGATTTCTTTAACGAGCGCTGGATCGACTATACAGGCTACAACCCGATAGGAACGCAGGCCCGCGGATACGACCAAGTCGTTCATCCCGACGATTTGCCGCTCACGCTCGAACGCTGGCAAACGGCGCTTCGTACCGGCGATGCTTACGAGATGGAATATCGCTTGCGCCGGGCGAGGGACGGCATCTTCCGGTGGTTTCTCGCTCGGGCGATACCGCTCCACGGCCCCGACGGCCGCATTCGCCGTTGGATCGGTACGGCGACCGACATCGAAGCGCAAAAGCGCGCAAACGAAAATCTCATTTTTGGGCTGCAATCGGCGGACGTCTTTGCGTCGGCGCAGAGCGAAGAGGAAATCAGCGATGCGTTCTCCCGGCTGATCGTCGAGCGCTTCGCCGATTGGTGTTTCATCATTTTGGAAAATCGCGAGCACCGGTTCTTCTTGCAATCTATCGCGCATCGGGATCCGAAAAAGGTCGAGACGGTTCGTTCGTTCGCAGAGCGGTATCCGTTGTCCGACGATAACGGTCTGCGCGCGCTGCTCGATAGAAACGAGGCCGTCTTTCATCCGGCGATATCCGACGAAATGCTGACGGCGTCGGCTCGCAACGAAGAACATCTCAGTTTGATGCGCAGTTTGGGCATGCATTCGTGCATCGTTACGCCGCTCGGCGTTCACGGACGTCCGTTTGGGGCGGTCGTCGTCTATACCGCGGACTCTCACCGCGAATTCGATCCGGGCGACGTGCAAGTGTTGCGATCGGTTACCGATCGCGCCGGTGCGGCGATCGCGCGGGAACGTTCCAACAGCCACGAACGCCGGGCAAAGGTCGTGCTGCGGTTCATCTCACGCGCCACGCAGGCTATTTACGAGTCGTTCGATCTCTACGCGACGTTTCAAGAATTGACCCGCCTCGTTGCGGATAATTTTGCCGATTTTGCGGTGGTAGCCCGAATCGAATCGGGTGGCGCGGTGCGCGCGCTGGCGGCGGCTCACCGCGATGCTTCCAAAGAAGAGCTCGTGCGCAAGCTCATCGGTTCGCGGCCCTTTCACCCCGAAGCGGAACGAAAGTTCGCCGAGGGGTTACGCAGTCATCAACCGGCGGTACGTAAACTGGACGGGGCGCTCGTAGCCCGGTCGATGTGGCCGTATCTGGCTACCGAAATCGAAGCACTGGCTCCGACGCAATCGGTCACGATACCGCTGCATTCACGCGGCGAGACCTATGGCGCAATCGTCGTCTACGCCAGCCTCTTCAGCGCGCGAATGCAATCATGAAGAAATAGAGGCGCTCATCGAGGTCGGAAGACACGCTTCGGCAGCGATGGAGAATGCCGAAGCGTTTGCCCGCGAACGCGGCATGGCCAAGACGCTGCAGGATTCCTTGCTGCCTCCATCGCTCCCGGCGCTTGCCGACATGCGCTTCGATGCGGTCTATTTGCCGAGCGCGAGCGATGCCCAAATCGGCGGTGACTGGTACGACGCGTACACGCTCGAGGACGGTTCCATCGTGCTTAGCGTGGGCAACGTCTCCGGTCGCGGCCCGAATGCTGCGGTCGTGATGGGCAAGGTCCGGCATCTGCTTGCCATCGCTCCGTTGTACGAACGCGATCCGGCGCGGGTGTTCGACAGCGTTGAATCGGTGCTTGCGCGTCGCTATCCGGACACGATCGTCACCGCGTTTCTCGGCATCATCGATCCGGACCGGAAGGTTATGCGGTACGCAAATGCCGGTCATCCGTATCCGATCCTCCGCCGCAAATCCGGTTTGGAAGAATTACGCGATCACGGCATGCCGCTCGGCCTGCGAAGGAATGTCGAGCCCGAGCAATCCCGCGAAATAGATTTGCACGGTGCGAAGCTGTTGGTGTTGTACACCGACGGCCTAATCGAAGGTTTCCGCGACATCATCGCAGGGATCGATCGGCTGCGGGAAGTCGCCGGCAGCGATGCCGTTCTGCATTCGCACACCCCGGCAACGCTTATCGAGCAAGCGTGCTTGCCGACCCGCGCCGCGGACGACGTAGCCGTCCTCACGCTTTCATTTGGAAGCTCGAACGGCTGGTCGTTCGAAGCGGAAAACGCGCGCGCCGCGCAAGACGCCCGTGCGCAATTCGTCCGTTATTTACGCAGGCACGTGCAGGATGAGGGCGACATCGCCATGGCGGAACTGGTCTTCGGTGAATTGGTGGGCAACGTCGTGCGGCACGCGCCCGGCGCTATCGACGTAGCCTTCGAATGGCTAGACGATCGCGCGGTGCTGCACGTCATCGACCGCGGACGTTCGTTCGACTTAACGCAGGCGCTTCCGAGGGACGTGCTCAGTGAAACGGGACGCGGCCTGTTCATCGTCGGTAAACTGACTCGGATGCTGCGCGTGGAGCACCTGGCCGGCTACGGCAGTCACGTTACCGCGGAACTTTCGCTGCAGCGCAAAAGCCGGTAACCCGGCGGCGGCCGCCCGGCGGGTTGCGCCTGGGAGGAAAATGCGTTATGCTCCGGCGGCATGCCCACGAAAAATATGGAAGATACGAAAGAAGCGCCGCTCGAGGTCCACGGGAGCATCAAGCAGGTATTTCCGAGCACCACGTTCTCCGTCGAACTCGATAACGGCCACGTCATTTTGGCGCACATCGCCGGCCGTCTGCGCCGGCACCGCATCAAAATTCTTCCAGGCGATCGCGTCGACGTGGAAATGTCACCCTATGATTTAACCAAGGGCCGGATTGTATACCGGTACCGAGCCGGCGAAGCCCGCCGCAGTTAGATCGCAACCCGTTCGCGCTCTCTAGTGTTTAGCGTTCCGTTACAGGCATTCGAAGTTTGCGGTTTACGTTCCAAGTACTGGCGAGTCGGATCCGAAACACCACCCATAAGAGTTAGGAGACTCGTTCATGTACTCAGATGAAACGCTCACGTGCGTTGATTGCGGGACCTCGTTCCCCTTCACCGCGAGCGAACAACAGTTTTTCGCGAGCAAGGGCTTTACCAACAAGCCCAGCCGCTGCACGGATTGCCGCGCAGCGCGTAAAGCATCGCGCGGTCAAAGCGGCGGGGGCGGCGGCGGCGGCTACAGCTCCGGCGGTTCCGGCGGCTACGGCTCCGGACGGCGGGAAATGTTCAAAGCCACCTGCAGTCAGTGCGGCGGCGTTGCCGAAGTGCCGTTCCAACCCCGGGGCGACAAGCCGGTTTACTGCCGCGACTGTTTCGCCTCGCGCCCCAGCTACCGCTAAATCAACCCTACCACGCCATCGTTTTGACGTGGAAAAGGTAAAAGAGCAGCACGACATTGCCGGCGGCTAACGCAGCCCCGGCAATGACTTGCCCGACCGTGTGCGCCCGCAGATAGACGCGCGCCCAGCAAACGGCCGGTATCAACGGCAAAAACGGCAGCGGCTGATCGCCGTACAGCAGCGATAGCACCACGAGCGGGGCGGTTATGCCCAGTGCGTGCGTGCTGATTTTCCAATACCTGGTGATGTATTGCACGACGATCGTCGAGAGTGTGTAGCCCGCCATCGTAGCGATGAGTAAGCGCGGCTCGTGCGCGAGCCACAGCGTCAACGTTCCGAGCGAATAGAAGACCACGAACACTCCGAAAACTTTTTCCCGCTCTTCCCGCACCGACATATCGAGATCCGATATCCGATCCGTGGCGTACAACCAGAAGATGAACAGCATCGGCCCGATCGACGTGAAGAACGTGCTCGTAAAGAGCATGGCCCAAAATTCCGGCGTCGTGCGCGCTTGAATGTGCGCGAGAATGACGAAAAGCGCCAGCGCGGTCAAGAATGGATTGAAGATGGTCGAGAGTATGCGTGCCAAGTCGCGCCAAACGCGCCGGTTTTTTATCGGGAGCGGCATGAGATGCGGCGGATGCAGCTCGATCACCCTGCTCGCTTTCGGTCCCTGAAGCGTGGGGAACCTCTCCATGCCGGCATCCGGCGTAGGGGACCCTTCGGGCGGGTATGCGAAGCGTATGGCCCCAAGTATGCTGATCGAACGTATCGACTCGCCCGCCGACTTAAAGAAATTCAGCCGCCCCGACATCGACAAACTTGCCCAGGAAATCCGCGATACGCTCATCGCGGTATGCGCGCAGAATGGCGGCCATCTCGCACCTAATCTCGGTGTCGTGGAACTGACTTTGGCGCTGCATCGCGTTCTCGATATGCCGCCCGATCGTATCGTGTGGGACGTCAGCCATCAGGCGTACGTGCACAAACTTCTCACTGGGCGCCGCAACCGTTTCGCAACGATTCGCAAAGGGGGCGGCCTGTCGGGCTTTGCGATGCGCAGCGAATCGGAATTCGACGCCTTCGGCGCCGGGCACGCCAGCACGAGCGTTTCCGCAGCGCTCGGAATGGCAAGGGCGCGCGATCTGGCACATCGCGACGATACGATCGTGGCCGTTTTGGGCGACGGCGCGCTCACGGGCGGCCTTGCATACGAGGCGCTCAACAATGCCGGTCAAATGCGCAGCAATTTCATCGTCGTCTTGAACGACAATGAAATGTCGATCGCACCGAACGTCGGATCGATTGCCTCGTATCTCTCGGTGCTTCGCAGTAAACCGCTAGCGAATCTCGCGCGGGCTACCGGGAAACAAGTTCTCGATCATCTTCCGCTCGGCGGCATGGCGAAAAAGGCATTTGAATCGGCCGAGCTGGGAGCGATGCGGTTCTTCGCTCCCGCCGAAAAAGGCTGCGGTGATCTTCGAGGAGCTCGGCTTTCGCTATATGGGACCGGTCGACGGCCATAATTACGACGCGCTCGTCGATGCGCTCACCACCGCCATGGCAGTTCCGCGCGCGGTGCTTTTGCACGTGCGCACGGTCAAGGGCAAAGGTTATGAGCCCGCCGAACGCGATTCGCGCACCTTTCACGGCTTGGGCGCGTTCGATAAATCCAACGGTCAAGTCATAAAGAAGCCCGATGCTCCGGCGACGTTTTCTCAGGCATTCGGCGAGGCGATGATGACGCTTGCGCAGCGCGATCCGCGCATCGTCGGCATCACCGCTGCCATGCCCGACGGCACCGGCCTGGCAAAATTCGGCAAAACGTTTCCCGAGCGGTATTTCGACGTCGGCATTGCCGAAGCGCACGCGGTGTGCTTTGCTGCGGGCGCTGCAACGGGCGGATACAGACCCGTGTGCGCGATTTACTCCACGTTTTTGCAACGCGCATACGACCAGATCGTCCACGACGTTTGCATTCAAAATCTTCCGGTGGTGTTTTGCATGGATCGCGCCGGATTCGTCGGCGACGACGGGCCGACGCACATGGGGCTGTACGATATCGCGTACTTGCGCACGCTGCCGAACATCTGCGTGATGGCGCCGCGAAACGAAGACGAGCTGCTGCCCATGCTGGAACACGCGCTTTCGCTCGCTGGTCCGGCGGCGATTCGTTACCCACGCGGTTCGACCAGCGGACTGCATCGAGATACGCTCTCCAAAATCGTGCACGGACGCGCCGAGGTGCTGCGCAGCGGCTCAGGGGCTGCGATTTTGGCATACGGCAATACCGTCGATGTCGCGCTCGACGCGTACGATGCGCTCGCCGGGCGCGGGTCGGAGTGTCCGACGGTGGTGAACATGCGGTTCGTCAAACCCCTGGACGAAGCGCTGCTGATGGAACTCGCCCCCCGGCATTCGCACGTTCTTACCTTAGAAGAACATTCGCTCGCAGGCGGCTTCGGGTCGGCGGTCGTAGAATTCGTTTCGGATCACGGACTGCCGCTTGCGGTGGAGCGCATCGGTGTTCCAAACGACGCTTTGGTGCAGCACGACGCTCAACCCAAGCAGCGGGCGCTGTTCGGCCTGACGGGCGAACACGTCGCCGCGCGCGTGGCGAGCGTTCTGGCGGCACCGGTGCACCCTTAAGGGGGCGAACCGCTTTTAGCCTAGGGAGTTTATCGTTGGCTTTTCCGCTTCTCGCCGCCGCGCCGGCCGTCAAAGTCCCGGTCAGCAACGTTCCAACGGCCGGCCCGATGCAGGTGCCGGTCGGTCCGCCTCAGGTGCCCCAGGGAACGGCGGTCGCTCAGCACGCCGGCTGGCTCACGCACGGTCTGGCGGGATTGTTCATCCTCGCAGCCCTGTTGCTCATCGTCTTGCTGGCTGCGCAAACGACCAAACAGGAAGGCCTCTCCGGCACGATTGGAGGCCGGGTCGAATCGGCGTACGGCCGGCCCGGCGCTGAAGAGCAGATCAAGCGGTTTACGGGGCTAGCGGCGGTCGCGTTCGTGGTCATCGGCACCATTCTCTCGTTGACCGGCATCTAGCCGGCGCCGCGCCGAGCCCATGCCGCTGCTGCAAGTACAAAATCTTCGCACCACTTTCAGAACCGAAGATGGTCCCGTAACGGCGGTCAACGGTCTTTCGTATTCTTTGGAAGCGGGTTCCACGCTCGGCATCGTCGGCGAATCCGGTTCGGGTAAATCCGTTACCGCGCTTTCGATCATGCGGCTCATCCAGCGTCCGGGTTATATCGATCCGTCCGGCAAGATTTTGTTCAACGGCGAAGATTTGCTGAAGAAAAGCGAAGCGGAGATGCGTCGCATTCGCGGTCACAAGATCGCGATGATCTTTCAAGATCCGATGACCTCGCTCAATCCCGTACTGACCGTCGGCGAGCAAATATCGGAAGCGGTGCAGCTGCATCTGGGTTACAATAAAAGGGACGCGCTCGAAAAAACAATCGAGATGTTCAAAAAGGTGCGCATTCCCGCGCCCGAAAAGCGCATCAGCGAATATCCGCACCAGTTCTCCGGCGGAATGCGCCAGCGCGTAATGATCGCGATGGCTCTCTCGTGCGACCCGCAGCTGCTCATCGCCGACGAGCCGACCACTGCGCTCGATGTCACGATTCAAGCCCAAATTCTCGAACTGATGAACGAGATGCAGCGCGATACCGGAGCTGCGATCGTCATGATCACGCACGATTTAGGTATCGTGGCCGAGGTTTGCAAGAACGTGCTGGTTATGTACGGCGGGAATATGGTTGAATACGGCAGCGCCGAGCAAATCTTCGACGATCCGCGCATGCCGTACACGCAGGGACTGCTGGCCTCGCTGCCGCGCATGGACATCCGCGAGCGCCAGCGCCTGGAGCCGATTCCGGGCCAGCCGCCGAATTTGCTGAGACTGCCGCCGGGCTGTGCGTTCGCCCCACGCTGCCGATTCCGGATGCCGATCTGCGACGATCCAGTGCCCGTGTACGACTTCGGAGCCGGCCACGTTGCGCGCTGCATGTTGTACGACGAGCGCGCGAAAGATCAACGGCCCGTCGACGTGGAAACCGCCGCGGTAAGCAACATTGCACCGCCGACGAGCGCGGGCGCGCAAGGATGACCGCGCAAGTCGCCTCCGCGCCGCGCAGCGCCACCACGACGCTCATCGAAGTTAAGAACCTTTACAAGTATTTTCCGCTACATGCCGGCTTGCTTTCGCGCCATGTCGGCGACGTGAAAGCGGTCGACGGCGTCGATTTTGCAATCGCCGCGGGTGAAACGCTGGGCCTCGTCGGGGAGTCGGGATCCGGCAAAACGACGATTGGCCGCGTGGTCTTACGGCTGCTGCCGGCCACCAGCGGCGAGATCGAATTCGAAGGGCGAAATATTCTGAATTGCTCGCGCGACCAGCTTCGGCGGTTGCGCAAAGAAATGCAGATCATTTTCCAAGACCCGTTTGCCTCGCTCAATCCTCGCATGACCGTCGGCGAGATCGTCGGCGAGCCGCTCAAAATTCACAAGCTCGCCCGCGGTAAGGCGGCGAAGGCGCGGGTGCAGGAACTTCTGCGCCTTGTCGGTCTGCAACCTGACCACGCAAACCGATATCCGCACGAATTTTCCGGCGGTCAACGCCAGCGCGTCGGCATCGCACGCGCGCTCGCGGTTAATCCGAAATTCATCGTTTGCGACGAGCCGGTTTCTGCACTCGACGTTTCGATTCAAGCCCAGGTCATCAACCTGCTGGAGGACCTGCAGCAGCAGCTCGGGCTCACGTATTTATTCATCGCGCACGATCTTTCGGTCGTGCGCCACATCAGCACGCGGGTCGCCGTCATGTACGTCGGCAAAATTATGGAACTTGCCGAGCGGGACGATCTGTACGAAAATCCGCTGCACCCGTACACGCAGTCGCTGCTTTCGGCAATTCCGATTCCCGATCCGCACGTCGAACGGCGGCGCAAACGGATCGTTCTCACCGGCGACATCCCTTCGCCGGTCAATCCACCCTCAGGCTGTCGTTTTCACACCCGTTGTCCGATCGCATTCGACCGGTGCAAAACCGAAATTCCGCCGTTCAACGAATATCGTCCGGGCCATTTCGCCGCATGTCACTGGGTGGAAGAGCACGGCGGCAAAGCACCGGACATCGCCTCGGATACCGGCAAAACGGTCGGAGCCGTTGTGGTTGAAGCCGGTTCTCAATCCGGCGAATAACGCCGAGCGAACGCACCGCCGCTGCGCTGATAATCGTCTTCGTCGTCTTTGGGTGGAATAAGTTGCAGCAGCGGCTTATGGTACCGGCACGGCGTTACCGCAAATCGCTTCGATCCGCGCTTGGCGAAGCATCCGCAGTCCCATTGCACCAGCGCGATGTTCTTGCCCAGGGAATAGCGGCGCTGCGGCTTCGAGAGTAAAAGGCGGACCTGCGATATGCTCAGTGAAATCATCACCGGCTGCGAAAACGGCGTGAGCGCTGCGAAGCGGCACCGCTTGAAGCGTGCACCGGCGCCCATTGCGCTACGCCGAGCATAGCAGCGAAAAAGCGGAAAAAAGTGATCATGTGTTTGCGTTTTACCCCTGCGGGCAGCGATTTTTACCTTTGATTGCCGTCATTTTTTTAGCGATGCAGCTGCGACGAAAACCGTTGCATCTGCCGGCGCAGCAGAGCGGGATGGGAACTTTGAGCGCAAAGGCAAACTGAGCCGCCATGACGCCGGACACCAGAGAGCAGCTGCGCGAGAAAGCGCACAGGTTGAAAAACCTGCATCGACCGGGCCAGCCTTTGCTCCTCATGAACGTGTGGGATGCGTTCAGCGCGCGGATTGTCGAAGAATCGGGGTATCCGGCGATTGCGACTACGAGCGCCGGAATCGCTTTTCTCGAAGGCTATCCCGACGGCGAACGCATCCCGCGCGACCGGATGCTCGCAGGCGTTCGCCGCGTTTCGCGGGCCGTAACCGTGCCGGTAACGGCGGATTTGGAAGCCGGATACGGCGCTCACCGCAGGCCGCCGCTGAAACCGCGCGCTTGGCAATCGATGCGCAAGCAGTAGGATTGAACTTCGAGGATGCGCGCGGCGACTGCGGTTTGTTTGCACCGGACGAGCAGATTTCGCGCATCGAAGCGATGCGCGATGCCGCCGATGCGGCGGGGGTTCCGCTGGTCATCAACGCTCGCACCGACGTTTTCTTGAAAGAGCTCGGCGAAAACGATGCCTGGCGGCTGGAAGAGTCGGTGCGGCGTTGCAATGCGTATCTCAAAGCGGGAGCGGACAGCGCGTTTGTTCCCGGTGTGGCCGACGAGCACTTGATCGAGCGGCTCGCCGCGTCGATCGCAGGACCGCTCAATGTGCTTGCCGGCGCAACATCACCGAATGTTCGCAAGCTCGCCGAACTGGGCGTTGCACGCATCAGCGTGGGTTCCGCATCGATCTGTTACGCCATGGCGAAACTGCGCGAGGCAGCTCTTGCGGTGCAGCAAACGGGCTCGTTCGACTTCGCGCGGGAACGCATTTCCCACGCGAACGCGAACGAGCTGTTCGACTAAGCACTGCACGCAGCCGGCTGTGCGCGCTGCGGTAATCGAGCGGCCACGACGCGGCTTCGCGCTGATTGCTCTGGCCTTTGCCGTTAACATGCTCGGCACGACGCTGCCGACGCCGCTGTATCCATTATACGAACGACAGTATCGCCTAACTCCGGTGACGATCACGGTGATTTTCGCGACGTACGCGTTTGCCGTCGTTGTGGGCTTGCTGTTGTTCGGGCGTCAATCCGACCGCATTGGGCGCCGCACCGTTCTGATTCCCGCGTTAGGGATGTCCGCGTTGAGCGCCGTTGCATTTTTGCTCGCGCACGGTCTACCGGCTTTGCTGATCGGACGCGCCCTTTCCGGTTTGTCCGCCGGCATTTTCACCGGCGCCGGTACCGCCGCCATGGTGGATTTTGCACCGGCGCAGCGCCGGCGCGCCGCGACGTTAGCCGCCGTCGTCGCCAATATCGGCGGCCTCGCGCTGGGGACGATCCTGGCCGGACTGCTGGCGCAATATGTCGCCTTGCCGCTGCGAACCCCTTATGCCGTCGATCTCGTTCTGGTTGCGATCGCGGTCCTCGCCGTCTTAGCTGCACCGGAAACGATTGCAGCGACCGGGCGTTTTCGTTTTAAACTACAACGAATACGCGTTCCGAAGCGGATGCGCGCGACCTTTGCACGCGCTGCCGTAGCGGGCATGGGCGGCTTCGCGGTTTCAGGCGCGTTCAGCGCGGTGGCGCCGGTGCTGCTGGTGAGCGAATTGCATGTGCGCGGGCCCGCAATAGCAGGCGCGCTGGTGTTTCTTATTTTTGCGGCTTCATGCGTTGGCCAGTTGGCAATCGACCGTCTTTCAAAAAACGCCGCATTCCTCATCGGCGGAATAGCGTTGCTTGCCGGTTTGACCGCGCTTGCTGGGGCTATTGCCGCAGCTTCCAGCGCGTTGCTGTTTCTTTCTTCCGCGCTGAGCGGCGTCGGTCAGGGATTGGTCATCGGTTTTGGTCTGGCGAATATCAACGAGCGTATCGAACCCTCGCGCCGGGGCGAGGTCACATCGACGTATTTCGTCTTGCTGTATCTGGGTCTGGCGGTTCCGGTTATCGGAATCGGCCTGGTCGCGATGAGCGTCGGCCTGCGCACTTCAGGGCTAATCTTTTGCGGCGTCGTTGCGATCGCCGTCTTAGCCGCGATCGTTTCGAGCCGGCGCGACTCAACGTAGCTGCGGTGCCGCCGGACGGATGCCGGTCCGGTACGGCGAAACGTTCGAGGATGAAAATAACGCTGATGGTCTGCTCCGCGCTGCTCGCGCTGGGAGCCGTGCCCGCGACGCCGTCGCCGAACTACCACGCGGCGCAACGGTACGTTCTCGGTGGAAGCGGCGGCTGGGATTATTTGACCTACGACCCTGCGCGAAAGCGGCTCTTCATTTCGCGCTCGACGCACGTCATGGTCGTGAACCCAATGACGGGCAAACTTTTGGGCGACATCCCCAACACGCCGGGCGTCCATGGCATTGCCCTTGCGCCGGAGCTGCGAAAGGGCTTTACGTCCAACGGAGCAGACGGCAGCGTGACCGTATTCGACCTGCAATCGCTAAAAATAATAACAACCATTGCAACGACCGCGAAAAATCCCGACGGCATCGTTTACGATCCGGCGACCAAGCGCGTTTTCACCTTCAACGGCGGAGGCAACGATGCGACGGCGATCGACGCTCAAACGAATAGCGTGGTGGGTACGATTCCCTTGGGTGGCCGCCCCGAGTTTCCCGTTGCGGACGGAAAGGGCATAGTGTACGACAACATCGAGAGCACGAGCGAAATCGTTGCAATCGACGCGCGCAACGCCAAAATCGCGGCGCGCTGGCCGCTCGGCGCATGCCAAAGCCCCTCTGGACTATCGATGGATCGCCTGAACCGTCGGCTGTTTACCGCCTGCCAAGGGCAGATCGGCATCGTGGACGCAGACAGCGGAAAAGTGATTGCAACGGTGCCCACCGGCGCGGGAACGGACGCAACGCGATTCGATCCGGGCACGAAGTTGGCGTTTGCGTCCAACGGTCGCGACGCTACGTTGACCGTCGTGCATGAAGATTCCCCGAATGCGTTCTCCGTAGTGCAAAATGCGAAGACGGAAATGGGAGCGCGTACGATGGCGCTCGACCCGCAAAGCGGCAACGTTTTTCTCGTGACCGCCCAGTTGCAAATCAACCCGAACGCCACCAGCCCGCGCGAGCGTTACCATCCCGTTCCGGGAACCTTCACGCTGCTCGTCATGGAGCCCGGATCGTCGTAGTACCAGTCGACCCGTACGTGATATACGAGCGGGCGCGAGAGCGGTGGGAGGCAATTCGGTATCAGCCCTCCGTGTCGTACGACGTCGTCGTCAGCGTAACGGCGTACGGGAAAGTTTCGCAGGTGGCCCCATGCGCATTCCGTGGCTCGTCACGTTCCGTCAACTGGGCGAAGGAACATACATTGACACTGAAAGCACCGGCTCGACGTTTACGGTGGATCGGCGGACGTACGACGGGGCAAGTTCGGCGCGCTGGAGGAACCTTAGCGACCTGCAGTTTTGGTGTACTGCCTTTGCAACGGTAAGGGCATATGCTTACTCGCTTCGTCGCTCGTTCGTCGCGCACGGGAGATAGCAAGGTTACCCGGCGCGTGCGTTGGGAACACTAACGCTATCTGCACGTGAAGGTATTTGGTTTTGATGAAACGTCAGCGTCGTCTTGCTTGGCCCGCGCTTCGACAACTTAACGGCGATCCGCTCGGCACGGGGGCTTCCGTGCAATCGCAGAACACGATTGCGTGGACGTCACGCACGCAGGGTGCGAAGGTCGTAAAATCGGTGTGTCCGTTCTGCGCGGTCGGCTGCGGACAAAAAATCTACGTCAAAGACGAGCGCATCATTCAGATCGAAGGCGACGAAGAAAGTCCCATTTCGCGCGGTCGCCTGTGCCCCAAAGGTGCGGCCACCCGCGCTCTGACGCAGAGCCCCCAGCGCGAGTACCGCGTAAAGTACCGCCGGCCGTACGCAACGGCGTGGGAAGATCTTTCGCTCGATCAGGCCATGGACATGATCGCAGAGCGCGTCATCAAAACGCGCCGTGAAACGTGGGTTGCCGAGCACGAAGGCAAAGTCGTGAACCACGTCGCCGGCATCGCGAGCCTGGGCGGCGCCACGCTGGACAACGAAGAAAATTATCTCATGAAAAAGCTCTACTGCGCGCTCGGCATCGTGCAGGTAGAGAACCAGCTCGACTTTGACATAGCTCGACCGTCCCCAGTTTGGGGACGTTGTTCGGACGCGGCGGCGCGACCACGTTCCAGCAAGATCTGCAGAATGCCGATTGCATTCTCGTCATGGGGTCGAACATGGCCGAGAATCACCCGGTCGGCTTTCAATGGGTCATGGAGGCGCGCGAGCGTGGCGGCACGATCGTTCACGTCGATCCGCGTTTCACGCGCACCAGCGCCGTCTCCGATATCCACGTACCGATCCGTCCGGGGAGCGATATCGCTTTCCTCGGCGGCATCATCAATTACGTGCTGCAGAACGGCCGCGATTTCCGCGAGTACGTCGTGAACTACACGAACGCATCGGTCATCATCGGCAAAGAGTATCGTGATGCCGAAGACGGCGACGGCGTGTTCTCCGGCTGGAACATGGAACGCGACGGCTACACGTTCGATTCGTGGCAATACGAAGGAACCAACGTGCACGGCGCGTCCGGTCAGCGCGAAGATCAAGAGTCGCTGATGAAGTACGAAGGCTTGCGCCCGCAAAAAATGGACGATCTGCAGGAGGGCATGCCTCCCAAGACGGACCGGACACTGCAGCATCCGCGCTGCGTGTATCAGATCGTCAAACGGCACTTCGCGCGCTACACGCCTGAGATGGTCGCGCGTACGTGCGGCATCGCGCAGGACGATCTGCTGAAAGTGGCCGAGGCGATGTGCAAGAATTCGGGTCGGGAGCGCACGTCGGCAATCTGCTATGCGGTCGCGTGGACCCATCACACCACCGGCGTTCAAATCATCCGCGCGGCTGCAATCCTCCAGTTGCTGCTCGGCAACATCGGGCGCCCCGGGGGCGGCATTCAAGCTTTGCGCGGACATTCGTCGATTCAAGGTTCAACCGACATTCCGACGCTCTACAACATCTTGCCCGGCTACATCGATATGCCCAAAGCCAAAGAGCATCCCAGTCTGGCTAAGTACCTCGAAAGCGAGGGCGGCAAGACCGGCTACTGGGGCAACATGGACAAGTACATCATCAGCCTGCTCAAGATGTGGTACGGCGACCATGCTAACGCGGAGAACGAGTTTTGTTTCGGTTTGTTGCCGAAACTGACCGGCGACCACTCCTCGTACCGCAGCATCATGGGCATGCAGGACGGTTCCGTGAAAGGCTTCTTCGCGGTCGGCGAAAACCTCGCGGTGGGTTCGGCGAACGCCGCGCTCCATCGCAGGGCGCTCTCGAACCTGGAGTGGCTGGTCGTTCGTGACTTTTCGGAGAACGAAACCGCCTCGTTCTGGTACGACTCGCCGGAAATAGAAAACGGCGATCTGAAGACCGACGCGATCGGCACCGAAATCTTCTGGATGCCGGCAGCCTCCCATACCGAAAAGAACGGCTCGTACACGAACACGCAACGCTTGCTGCAATGGCATCACAAGGCTGTCGATCCGCAGGGCGACGCGCGTTCGGAGCTGTGGTTCTACTATCACCTCGGCAAGCGGATTAAGGGGAAGATCGCCGCATCGCAAACTGCTGAGCCGCACGTCGAGGCGATCGAACGTCTCACGTGGGATTACCACACGGAAGGCAAGCTCGACGAACCGAGCGCCGACGACGTGCTGCGCGAGATCAGCGGCTGGGACGCCGAAGGCAAGACCTTGAACGGCTACGACAAGCTCAAAGCCGACGGCAGCACGCGGTGCGGCTGTTGGATCTACTGCGGCGTGTACAAAGACGAGCAAAATCAAGCCGCCAATCGCAAACCGAAGGAGTCGCAAAACTGGGTTGCAGCGCAATGGGGTTGGGCGTGGCCGGCCAACCGCCATTTGCTCTACAACCGCGCGTCGGCGGATCCGTCCGGAAAACCGTGGAGCGAACGCAAACGATACGTGTGGTGGGACGAGGAAAAAGGTCAGTGGACCGGCTACGACACGCCGGACTTTGAAGCGAAGAAGCGGCCCGATTACGTGCCGCAAACCGGCGCGCAACGCGAAGACGCCATCGCCGGTACGCATCCGTTCATCATGCAGGACGATGGTTTGGGTTGGCTCTTCGTACCGAACGGCGTGGTCGACGGCCCGCTGCCCACGCACTACGAACCGCACGAATCGCCGGTAAAAAACCCGCTGTACTTGCAGCAGTCGAATCCGGGCGCGCAGCGTTTCCCGCGCGAGTGGAATCCGTACAACCCGACGCCAAGCGAACAGTATCCATACTTTCCGTTCGTTCTTACGACGTACCGGCTCACCGAGCATCATACCAGCGGCGGCATGACGCGCACGGTCCCGCAACTGAGCGAGTTGCAGCCGGAATTGTTTTGCGAGGTCAGTCCCGAACTGGCGCAGATGCGCGGACTCGAACACGGTAAGTGGGCGACGATCGTGACCTCACGAACCGCGATCGAGGCGCGCGTGATGGTTACCGGACGCGTTCGGCCGTTGCAGATGGACGGTAAAACGGTGCATACCGTCGGCCTGCCGTATCATTGGGGCCGCAAAGGGCTGGTGACCGGCGATTCTACGAACGATCTTCTTTCGATCGTTCTGGATCCGAACGTCCACATCCAAGAAGACAAAGCATCGACGTGCAACATCTTGCCGGGACGCCGTCCGCGAGGTGCGGCGTTCCACGAATTCATGGAACGCGTGCGCAGCGATGCACACATCACGGTTGATCCGGAGGCCACCCAATGAGTACGCTGATCGATCTGACGTCGTCGCAGGCGCAGTCCGCAACCTACGGCACGGACGAAAAGCAGCGGATGGGATTCTTCACCGATACTACGCTCTGCATTGGGTGCAAAGCGTGCGAGGTGGCGTGTAAAGAGTGGAACGAGCTGCCTGAAGACGGGTACGAGTTTACCGGCTGGTCGTACGACAACACGCGCGAACTGAACGGGTACACGTGGCGGCACGTTACCTTTGTCGAACAGTTCGACGGGCGTAGCGCCGGCACCGGACGATGGCTCATGGAATCCAACGTCTGCAAGCACTGCACGCACGCCGGCTGCCTCGACGTCTGCCCCACCGGCGCAATTACGCGCACGGAATTCGGCACGGTGGTCATCCAACAAGACGTGTGCAACGGCTGCGGCTACTGCATCGTCGGATGCCCGTTCGGCGTGATCGGTCTCAAAGAAGAAGAAGGCACGGCCGGCAAGTGCACGCTGTGTTACGATCGGCTTAAAGCGAATGAAAAACCGGCGTGCGCAAAGGCTTGTCCCACGGATTCCATCCAGTTCGGCACGGTCGATGAATTGCGCGAACGCGCGCACAAGCGGCTCGAAGCGGTTCAAGACCGCTTCGAAGGGGCGCAGCTGTACGGCACGGACCCAGGCGACGGCGTGGGTGGAACCGGTTCGGTTTTCTTACTGCTCGACAAGCCGGAAGTATACGGTCTCCCGCCCGATCCGGTCGTTCCGACCAAGCACCTTGGAGAGATGTGGAAAGCAGCAGCCGTCGGCGCAGGGTTGCTCGTGGCCGCCGGCGTGCTCGCGTGCGGAATGCGCGCATAATGCAGATCAACCGCGGCGCAACGTCGGCCGGATCGATTCACGAAGAGCGTAGTAGTTATTACGGGCGATCGCCGATCAAGCCGCCCAGCTGGACGATGCTCATCCCGGTCTACATTTTTTCCGGCGGCTTCTCCGGGGCTTCCTCGTTGCTTGCGTTGCTCGCGCGCGTGCGCAAGAAGGATGCGCTCGCAGTTCCACTGGTCTACGGCGCTGCTGCCGGTACGCTGGTGAGCATGTACTGCCTGATCAAAGATCTCGGACGGCCCGAGCGCTTCATCAACATGCTGCGTGTCTTCAAGCCAACCTCACCGATGAACATGGGCGTCTATATCTTCAGCGTGTATGGCGGAGCCGCGATCGGCGCGGCGGCCTCTGCTGCCACGGGTGTTGCGCCGCGCGTTGGTCGTTCGCTGGAAGGTGTTGCGGCGATCGCCGGTCCGGCAATGTCGGTGTACACCGGTGTGCTGCTCGCAGATACGGCGGTTCCGACGTGGAACGAAGGCCGCCGCACGCTGCCCTCGCTGTTTGCGGCGTCATCGGCGACCGCGGCCGGCGCATGGGGCATGCTTTTCACCGCTCCGGCTGATGCGCGCATGGCAAGGCGGTTCGCGGTGCTTGGCGGCATCGGGGCGCTGCTCGCTTCGAAACGCATGGAGCACGAAGTAGGCTCGCTGCTTGCCGAAACGTTTCACGTCAAGGACGCCAAAGCGTATAAACAAGCCGCTACGCTGCTCGCGATTGCCGGATTAGCGTGTGCACTGCCTGCCAAGAAGTCGCGCACGTTTTCCCTCCTCGGCGGCGCTCTGCTTTTCGGGGCGGCTTACGCCGAGAAGTGGGCGGCATACCGGGCGGGCTATATCTCGGCCGAAGAAGCCAAGTATGTCGTCATGTCGCAACGCCGGCGTCTCGAGGCGCGCGGCGGTACGCCGACGCGCCTGCACGACGGCTCGCCGAGCGGTTCTACGAATGGAGTATCCGATGAACAAAAAAGTGGTGGAAGCGCGTTTGAAAATGGCCGGGGAGCGCGCCCGCTTTGACGGCGAAAAAGCCCTTCCGCACGTCTCGATAGAAGACGGCGTTGCGACCCTTGGGGTTCACTTCATGAAGAACTACCAAACCACGGAACGCATGGTCGTGCACGGCTCGATAGCGACGGAAGCGGAGGAGCGTAAACTGCTCGACGACGCACTGGCGATGCTGAAACACCGCGCGCAGCGTCCGGAACCCAGAAAAGAAACGCTGAAAGTTTGACATAGCGCACGCATGACCGCGTTCGATTTCATCGTTGCAATCTCGATGGGGTCGCGGTGAGTTGTCCGTCGTATGGCGCGGCGGGCGAAGCGCCAACCGTTTAATCGGCGCGCTTCGTTAGTGGAAGCGCTCGCGAAACTTCTTCACTTCCGAGGCCAGTTTCAGTTGCTGCGCCGAATCCGCCGACTCACGGAGTTTCGCGAACTCCGTTTCCTCCTCGGTTTCGATGTGCTTTTCGATGGCCGCGCGCACTTTGGCGGCCGTTGGTTCGAAGTCGGAATCCTCGGGCGACATCATCGAAAGCTGCCAAAGCATGACGTCAGCCTCCGATGTCTCATGGTAGAGTTTCATCGCGTGCGTCTTTCGGCCGGCCAGCTCTTGAATCGCGGGATAAACCAGCGCCTCTTCGGTGGCGTTATGGACCGTTAACGTCTCTTTCAGCATCTGAAGGGTTGCGCTGCGTTTGTCTTGCGGCCCGTCGGTCAAGAGGCTCAAGAGCTGTTTCACGCGCTGGTGGTCGTTTTCCAAAATTGTGATGGCGTCGTTGCCGATCGTCGGAATGCTCGTCGATTCGCTTTGAAGCTGTGCGTAATCCATGATGGCGGATGTACCCACGCGGCCCGCCCTCACCCGGCGCCGCAGCCGGAAAGCGCACAGAACACCCGGCAACAGACCGAACGCCGCGTACAACGCACAATGCCGAGCAGGCAACTGCCGCGCCTCCGCGCTATACTGCGCTCATGTGCAGGAACATTCGCACGCTTTTCAATTTTGCGCCCCCTGCGGGTGCCGAGGAACTCCATGCCGCTTCCGTACAATTCGTGCGCAAGCTCTCGGGGTTCACAAATCCTTCCCAAGCGAACGAAGCAGCTTTCAATCGTGCGGTTGACGAGGTCCAATGCGCGGCCGCAAAATTGATGCAATCTCTAGTGACGAACGCGCCGCCGCGCAATCGGCAAGAGTGGGCCGCCCGCGCGAAAGCTCGCTCCGCAAAGCGTTTCGCTCGATAGCGCAGTTCCGGCGTTGCAGCGTTCACGATGCCAGCAGCAGCGGCTGTCGGCGCAGTTCGGAGCGGCGTCGGTGGTAGTACCGTACGGCTCGCTCGAGCTGTGCGTCGGTCAGCGTAAAGCGCTCACGCTGTGCAATGGCGCGGCACTTTACGTACGAAGCGATCGCGCTGCGAACCGCAGATTCGGTTACTGCGCGGCCTCCATCCCGGCGCGCTATCTCTTCAACGAATGCCTTTACCGCCTTCAAGTGCTCCATGCGCTTACGATACGCATTCGCGGTGCCAGCTGTATGGCTCTATGGCGGGACGCTGACGGCTTGACCGTTGCGCGACGCGCAGGCCCCGCTACCCGACCAAATCGAAACAAAGCTGAAATGCCCGAAGTGGTAAAGTCCGAATCGGAATGGCGCGAGCAGCTGGGCGACGCGCGCTACCAGGTGCTGCGGCAACGGGGGACGGAGCGGCCCTTCAGCGGCGGTTTGCTGGAAGAGCGGGGACCTGGGACGTTCCACTGCGCCGCGTGCGGATACGAGTCTGTTTTCGTCCGATGCCAAATTCGACTCACACTGCGGCTGGCCAAGCTTCACGCACCCCGAGCAGCAGCAAAACGTGCGGCTGCTGAACGACAACACCCATGGCATGCACCGCATAGAAGTGCGCTGCAAACGGTGCGATTCGCACCTGGGCCACGTCTTCGAAGACGGCCCGGAGCCGCGCGGTACGCGGTACTGCATCAACTCGCTTTCGCTGGAGTTCAAACCGTCGGGTTCATCCGCGTAGCGGACCGGCAACTCGAATACCTGTTCATTCCGGCGCCCCAAGCATCGTTGCCGGTGCTGGTGTTTCTGCATGAAGGCCTCGGATCGCTCGGCCTTTGGAAAAGCTTCCCTCGCGAGTTGTCGCAGATAACGGGTTGCGGCTTGCTGGTGTATTCTCGCTATGGGAACGGGTTTTCCGACACTCTCGCCGAGCCGCGACCCGTCCTCTACATGCACGAGGAAGCCGGTTCGCTAGCGGAGCTGCTGACATCGCTCAACGTCGAACGAAGCGTTCTGGTCGGCCACAGCGACGGCGCTTCGATCGCGCTGATCTTTGCTGCGGAGCACCCGCATCGCGTTCGCGCGATCGTTGCCCTTGCGCCGCACGTCTTCGTCGAAGAGCTCTCCATCGCCGGCATTGCTCGCGCGAAACGCGCGTACGAATCCGCGAGCTTGCGCGATCGTTTGACCGTGCATCATGCCGACGTTCGACCGCACGTTTTACGGCTGGAACGACGTTTGGCTTCGACCTGAATTTCGAAACTGGGACATTCGGGAGCACGTGCGGCGGATCGCGTCGCCGATATTGCTGGTTCAAGGACGCGATGACGAGTACGGAACGCGGGCGCAGCTCGATGCAATCGCCGCCCACGCTCGGGGCCCGGTCGACGAGCTGCACCTTGCCGGCTGCGGACATTCCCCGCAACGCGATCGCACGCAATTGGTCACTGCGACGGTTGCCGGCTTCATCGGGGCCCTGCGCTGAAATGGAGCCGTGCTTTAGTTGCGAATCGTCACGATTGCTCGCAAACCGAACGGTTCGACGTAGTAGGCGTCCGTCGGAATCGGACCGGCAAGGCCGTTATACGGCACGCCGGCGCCAAAGAAGGTGAAGCGCCCCGCTGCCGCGTTGAAGAGATTGGTTGCCGCCAGCGAAAAATCGGCGCGGCCGATTGTTTTGCCGAAGAGCGCGTTGACCGTCGTGAACGGGTGCTGATTCAATTCGTTGTTGTTCCCGCGAAAAATGGCCTGCGCGCCGGCATGCCAGCTGTTTGCGGCCCAGTCCAGTTGCAACGACCCCTGTTGCTGCGGAATTCCGGGAAACTGCTGATTGTCGACCAAATTCGCCGCCGAAGTTGGATTGGAATAGAACGCATTCAAATCTTTGGGGTAGGCTATGTTGAGCCCGTACAGCACGGTCAAAAACAAGTGTTGCGGCACAAAGCGCTGCACGTAGCGCAGTTCGGCGCCTTCATACACCGCATTCCCCACGTTGCTGTTGAACGAAACGCAGCCCGGGATCGGATTGTCTACCGAATTTGCGGTGCATCCGCCCGACTCCGCGAGCGCGATAGGATAGTACACCTCTATCGGATTGCGTAAGTTTGTGCGATACAGTGAGAAGTCCAACGTTGCCGCTGTGAACTCGTGTGAAATGCCGAGCTCGTACTCGGTCGCGTGCTCAGGGTGTTCTTTGGGGTTTCCTTGACCGACGAAGACGCCCAAACCGTCCTGGCCCAGCTGCCCCAGCGGAAACTGATACCGCTCGATGAGCAAAGGCGCCCGGAACCCGGTGCCCAGCGAAAAGCGCACCGTCGTGTGTGGATCGCTCGAATACAGCGCGGCAAACCGCCCGTCCAGATTCGACCCGAAGCTCGTGTAGCGCGATTCGAACGCGCCGCCTTCCAAGCGTAGCTTTCTGGTCGGCGCAAACTGACCTCGCGCGTAGAGCACGTTGATTGTCTGCCCCAGCTTCGGCTGGGCCTGAAACGGCGTAAGGGGCGTCGTGGACGGCGGCGCAAGAAAGGCGAGCGATTCGTAACGGGTGTATCCACCGAGGGCGAACCGCGAGGTCGAAAATTCCCGCTCCCAAGTGAGCGCGGCATTGTAGCGATGGTCGTTGTGCGTAACGTCATACGCCGGGTCCGATGCGTTGCCGTTGATGCTTACGCTGTTGTTGCTCGCCGAAAAGCTCGACGTGAGCTCGCCGGCGCCCAGAGGCATGCGATCGGTGATCTGATACGCGCGAATGACCTGCGCCAGCGATTGATCTCCCGGACCGATGAACTGGCCATACAGCTGCGTGCCTTTGTCGGAATTCAATCGATCGATGCCGTTGATAGAAGAGCTCTGGTCGCGAACGTTGCCGAGCGCAAAAACGCGCGCCGTGATGTCCGCTCGCTGCGAAAATGTCCACACCAAATCGGTCAGACCCAAATGTGAAGCCAGCGATGAACCCAGCGGCGTCGGGGTAGTTCCGTTGAGCAGCACGGTTTGGTTTACGTAACCTGCTTGATTTTGATCGTCGGCGGCGAGCGCGTATCCCAGCCGGCCGTGCGAGCCTGTTGCGTTGAACCAACCTTCGGTGTTGCCGAACGAACCTGCCGACAAAGAATATGCCGAATGCGGTGCAAGCGTTGGGCGGAGTGAAACGAAATTGATTGCCCCGCCAAACGTGTTGCTGCCGTTGGCGTCTTCGGGCCCTAAGCCTTCACTGACGCTTACCGATGAAAACGCTGCGACGGGCAGGCGAGAAAGATCGAGATCGCCGGTATTTCCGTCGTTGAGCAACTGCCCGTCAAGAGCGATCAAGGACTCCGAAGGATCCGGCCCACGCAGCGAGACAACCGCGATGGCGCTGGACGCTCCACCGTCGGGGCGAGTGAACGTCGCTCCTGGCAGCGCCTGCAGCCCTTGCACGATCTGTTGATTGCCGACGCGTTCGAAGTCGGCGCGGCTTACGGTTATCGTGGGTATCGCACCTAAAATGGGCGTGAGGCGACCGTCGACCGTTACCGTTGCAATCGTGCGCAGCGTCGGAGCGTTGACCGGCTCGAGGCCGACGTTAATCCTACTGTCCCGAACCAGAGAAAACAGAATGGAGGCGGATTGATAGCCGCGAGTTGATGCGTCCAGCTCGTAGGCCCCGGGGCCTGAGTTAAGGGTGAAGTTGCCGCGTTCGTCTGAAGTGGCGTTTGCGGAAGCAGCGTTCGAATGAACGACGATATGCACGCCGGCAAGAGGCGCGCCCGACGGGGAGTGAACGTGGCCGCTGAGCAGGCAACAAGCCGCAATCAACGCGTTGCTGAGAAAATGCTGAACCGGCATCGCATGCACTTTACAGCACCCGGATGCATTCCCTTCGCTGAGCGATCATAAATCGGGCGTCTGCTGACAACGTTCAGTCTGCGGGCCTTCGGCCGGAAAGATTGAAAACATGGTGCCCTTGCGCACTTCGATGTCCTGACCGTGATGGAAATAATTGAAGATTCCGATCGCTGCGCCGATGGCGGGAACCGGAATCGCGCCTAAATAGCCGGGCATATTGCCGCTTTTGCCGTTTTTCTCCAAATCGCTCGCGTTGTGATTGAGGACGACGCCCAAGTGAACGTTCTGCGGTAAATCGAGATAGCGCGGCTCCAGCACCAGGGCGCCCGGCCGTCCGCCGCGTCCCGCGGAAGAAGCAACCGCGACGACCCCGTACCCCATGGTTCGTGCCGGGATCAGGATTTTGTTCGTCGCCGTCACCGCGTTCACGGTTTCGAAGCGAAAAAAATCACCCGGCTGCGCGCTCGCCGAATCGACGTTGTCGATCATCTGTACTGCTACGACGGTGCAGGGATTGAGCGAGGGCAGCGAGAGCACGTCGGCATGCGCCGGACGCGGCAGCGCCGCCATGCACAACGCCGCGATCGAAAGAATCCATCTTGCCATCAGCGCAAACGATCGCATTTGGCGGCAAATATGAAATCGCTTTCGGTCAATCCGCGAATTTTGTGCGTCCAAAGCGTGAGCTCTACTTTTCCCCATGCCAACGCAACGTCGGGATGATGTCCCACCGTTTCGGCCAGTTCGCCGACCCGGTTCACGAACTCCAGAGCCGAACGAAAGTCTGTGAAGCGATATTTTTTCCGCAGAACGTCGTGGCTGCCGTGCACCAGTTCCCAATCGCTATCCAATTGCCGGAGCAGCTCCGCGCTGGTTTGCAAATCCAGCGGCGGTACTTCGCCGCGACAAGGGACGCATTCTCGAAGTGCCAGTTCCAAATGCGTTCAATCTCCCGTGTTGAAAATCAACCGATAGCGCGCGCTTGCCATTTCGCGTCTTTCGACCCGCGCGACCACCGCATCGGCCAGCTCGGTAAGCATGTTGTTCAACGTCTTTTCCGCGGCGCCGCGAGCGAAGCTTTCGTCGAACATGGCGCCGAGTTGCTGCAAGGGGACCTCGTACCGGCCGAAAAGTGAAATCTGCGAAGTAGAAGCCCCGGCTGCTTCGACGCCGACGCCGCCCTCGAATGTCGGAAAGAACTCGGGCATGCGTCGGGCGCGCAGCCTGAAGCGAATCTCGTGCCGCGGCTGCGTCTGTTCCTCTAAGTCGCGGAACTGCGCCGGAATAGCAACATAACCGACGTCCGGTAGACCGAGTGAGCCCAAATTGAGATAGAGGGCGAAATCGCTCCACTCGCCGCGCTGCTCGGCGATGTCGTGCAAGATGGCCGAAATGCCCGCGCGCGCGGGCACGGCGGGCACGGTGAGGTCGCGCTGCAGTGCAACGGTGGGCATGGGACCATCATACCCGGCGAAACAGAAATCTGCCTTGGCGGGTTGAACACTGCAATCGTGCTCGATGAATTCCACCCGCTGTTGCGGGACTGGTTCCGGCGTCGCAATTGGGTGCCGACGCAGCCGCAAATCGAGGGTTGGCCGCTCGTTCGGTCTGGCCACGACGTGCTGGTGAGCGCGCCTACGGGCTCGGGTAAGACGCTCGCGGCGTTCTCCATTTGTTTGGATCGCCTGCTGCGCTGCGCCGAAAGCGGGGCGCTGCCCGATCAAACGCTCGTCGTCTACGTCTCGCCGCTCAAAGCGTTGACCAACGACGTGCGCAAAAACTTGGAGACCCCGCTTGGTGAACTGCTGGCGCTCGCGCAGGAACGCCTCACGCCGCTTGCGCCGATTCGCACGGCGGTGCGCACCGGCGACACGACCTCCGCAGAACGACAGCGCATGCTGCGCAAGCCTCCGCACATTTTGGTCACGACGCCCGAGTCGCTGTTCATTTTGCTTACGGCCGAGAAATCGCGCGCGCTTTTCACGAACGTCGGTACGGTTATCGTCGACGAGATTCACGCGATGGCCGCGGACAAACGGGGTTCGCATCTGGCCTTGTCGCTTGCGCGGCTGGACCATCTCGTACAGCAGCATAGTGGGCCCAAACCGCAGCGGATTGGGCTTTCCGCAACGGTTCGTCCGCTCGAAACCGTCGCGCAGTTCCTCAGCCCGCAGGCGCTCATCGTCGACGTCGGCAGCCGGCGCGAGATGGCGCTCGACGTTGAAGTACCGCGTGACGAATTGGGTTCGGTCGCCAGCGCGGAGATGTGGGGCGAAATCTACGATCGCGTTGCGGAGCATATTCGCACGCACCGCACGACGCTTGTGTTCGTCGGCACGCGGCGGATGAGCGAACGCGCTGCGTTTGCGCTTACCGAACGGTTGGGTGAAGGCGTCGTGATGCCGCATCACGGCAGCTTGGCCAAGGAACGCCGGTTCGAAGCTGAAACGAAGCTGAAAAACGGCGAACTGCGCGCCGTCGTCGCGACCGCTTCGCTGGAATTGGGCATCGACATCGGTTGGGTCGATCTGGTCGTGCAGCTCGGTTCGCCGCGTGCGATCTCGGTCGCGCTGCAGCGAATCGGGCGATCGGGGCACTGGGTCGGCGCCAAGCCGCAAGGGCGGTTGTTTGCGACCACCCGCGACGAGCTGCTCGAATGCGCTGCAATCGTGCGCTCCATGCGATCGGGTGCCATCGACGCGCTGACCATTCCCAGCGCCCCGCTTGACATCTTGGCGCAGCAAATCGTGGCCGCAAGCGCGACGCAAGAGTGGAGCATCGATGCGCTGTACGCGCTGATGCGCGAAGCATATCCGTATCGCGCTCTGGAACGCAAAGATTTCGACGAGGTGCTCGACATGCTGGCGGACGGCGTTGCGCATTCCCGTGGACGCAGTGGCGCATACCTGCATTACGATCGGGTCAACGGCAAAGTCCGCGCGCGGCGCGGCGCGCGCATCGCCGCGATCACCTCCGGCGGCGCGATTCCGGAAACCGCAAACTATAACGTCGTTGCGGAACCCGAAGGACACGTCGTCGGGACGCTTGACGAAGATTTCGCCATCGAAAGCTTAGCCGGCGACGTCTTTTTGCTGGGAACGAATTCCTGGCGCATTCGACGCGTCGAGCAGGGCGTGGTACGCGTCGAAGATGCTCACGGAGCGCCGCCTACGATTCCGTTCTGGAACGGCGAGGGACCGGGCAGAACCATCGAGCTGTCACGCGAAGTGTGCGCGCTGCGCACCGCAATCGACGAGCGTGACGATGCCGCTGCGAAGGAGCTGCTCGTCGGCGAATGCGCGCTCGATACGGCGGGTGCGGAACAAGTCGTCGCGTACGTACGCGCAGGCAAAAGCATTTTGGGCGTGGTTCCCACCGATCGCACGATCGTTGCCGAGCGTTTCTTCGACGAAGGCGGCGGCATGCAGCTCGTTCTCCACACGCCGTTCGGAGCGCGCGTCAACCGGGCGTGGGGACTCGCACTGCGAAAGCGCTTTTGCCGATCGTTCAATCTCGAATTGCAAGCCGCTGCTACCGACAACGGCATCGTCCTCTCGCTCACCGATCAGCACGCCTTTCCGCTGGAGATCGTTTTCGAGTACGTGCGGTCGGCCAGTGCGCAGCAAGTCCTTACTCAAGCGTTGCTGGCAGCACCGATGTTCGGCGCGCGCTGGCGCTGGAATGCTACGCGCGCGCTGGCGATTCTGCGCATGCGCAATGGGCGAAAAGTCCCGCCGCAGCTGCAGCGTATGAGGGCCGACGATTTGCTCGCGTCGTGCTTTCCCGATCAGGCCGCGTGCGCAGAGAATTTGAGCGGACCTATTCGCATTCCCGATCACGTGCTGGTGCGCGAAACGATCGACAATTGTTTGCGCGAGGCGATGGACGTGGATGCATTGCTCGCGATTTTGCGCGACGTGGAAAACGGAACCATTCGCACGGCGGCCATCGATACGCCCGAACCCTCGCCGTTTTGTCACGAGATCATCAACGCGAATCCATACGCGTTTCTCGATGATGCGCCGCTCGAGGAGCGCCGCACGCGCGCAGTGCAGATGCGGCGCACGCTTTCCAGCGACGAAGGCGGCGGCATTCTCGCGCCGGAAATCATCGCGCAGGTAGCCGAAGAATCGTGGCCGGTGGTGCGCGATGCCGACGAGTTGCACGACGCGCTCGTCACGCTCGTAGTCCTACCGCCAATCGAAGCGTGGTCTGCATGGTTTGACGATCTTGTTGCGGCGCAGCGCGCGACCACGCTGCACGTCGACGGAAATCGGTACTGGACGAGCGCGGAGCGGCTGCAGCTGGCGCACGCGGCCTATCCGGGGGCGATCGCGCAGCCGCACATTGAAGCGATCGAGCAGAGTCCGCTTCCGGAAACTCGCGAAGAAGCATTCACCGAAACTCTTCGCGGCTGGCTGGAATCGAGCGGTCCAATAACGACGCCGGAGCTGGTGAAGCGCTTCGGAGTGGATACCGGCATCGTTGAAAACGCGCTGCTTCGCCTCGAAACCGAAGGGCAGCTGATGCGCGGGCGGTTTCGCGGCAACGAGGAAGAGTGGTGCAACCGCCGCGTGCTCGCGCGCATCCACAGGCTTACCATCGGACGCCTGCGCCGGGAGATCGAACCGGTAACTTCAGCGGAGTACGTTCGCTTTCTGCATCGCTGGCAGCACGTCGCGCCGCCGTCGCGATTGCACGGCATCGACGGCACGCTGCAAATCATCCGGCAACTCGCCGGCTACGAAATTCCCGCAGCTGCCTGGGAGACGCAAATCTTGCCCAAGCGCATCGCCGGATACCGCACGGATTATCTCGACAAATTGTGTTACAGCGGCGAAGTGATGTGGGGGCGTTTGGCTGCGCACCCTGCGCTCAGTGCGGCGCAAACGCAGCAGACTCGCCGCATTCGGCCTACCAAACTCGCGCCTATCTCGATCTTTCCGCGCGATGACGCCGACGCGCTCATCGTTCGCGACGGCGCGCCCGCGACCGTTGCGCTCTCGCACGCGTCTGCGGAGGTGTTGGCCGAGATCGATCGCCGCGGGGCCCCGTTTTTCAGCGACATCGTGCGCGCCGTGAAACGCCTGCCCGCAGAGGTGGAAGAAGCGTTATGGCAACTCGTCGCTGCCGGCTTGGTCACCGCGGACGGATTCGACGCGCTGCGGTCGCTCATCGACGCGAAGCGCCGGTTGGGCGAGAAGGGCTTGCGGGCACGCCCGCGCTCGTCAAGCGGGCGCTGGACCAGACTCATTTCATCGGCGGAAAAGATCGATGGGGAGGGATTCGCGCGGCGGCTGCTCGCGCGTTGGGGCGTGGTGTTCCGTGACGTGATTGCGCGCGAAACGCTAGCGCCGCCGTGGCGCGAGCTGCTTCGCGCGTTGCGAACGATGGAAGCGCGCGGCGAAATTCGCGGCGGCCGGTTCGTCCACGGGTTCGTGGGAGAACAGTTCGCGCTGCCGCAAGCCATCGATGCACTGCGCGCCGCACGCCGAGCGGGCGACGACGGAGATACTGCTCAGGTCGGCGCGTACGATCCGTTGCAGCTCGGCGGCATCATTCTGCCCGGATCGCGCGCAGAGCTGCTCTCGGTCTCCTGACGAGACGTTGACGTTAGCGGGAGGTTTTCTTCCTTCGCTTGGACTGCGGCTGCGTTCTTACGCTGACGCGCTGCGCCATAACGTCGACGAAATCCGCGGCCTGCTCGATCATCTCGCCGGCGGTTACCACGGTTTCGCCGATGCCACGCGCCCGCGTCGCGGTGTCATGCACGTTATCCGCCGCTTGGCGAACGGTACGGCGCGGGTTTTTGGCAACGCGCTTCGTAGCCGCCGCAGACTTTCTTCGTGGTCTTTTTCAGCGCCGTTCCGGCTTTGCCGGCGGCCTTTTTTGCCTTACGAGCGGTCGTCCCTGATTTTTTCGCGCTCGATTTTTTGCTGGCCGATTTTCTGCTGGTGGTTTTTTTGCTGGCGGACTTTTTCGATGCGGTTTTCTTGCGTGTGCCCGGCATACTACCTCTCTCTTAAGCGTTAGTACAAGCTTTCCCATCTTCGCTTGGTCCAAACGACGCGCCGTGCAACTGCAGTCGGCTTTTGCCGCAGAGTGGGTAGTGTAGTGGCCCAGGAGTTTCTTCAAAGGAGTCCGCAATGGCGACTACTGACGACAAATCGGAACATGAAGGCATCGCGGCATCGGTAAAGCAGCTCTCCGAGGATACTCGGGCTGCTGGTTCGCAAGGAATTGGAACTTGCGCGTCAGGAACTCGCGGGCAAAGCAAAGACCGTCGGGGTGGGCGCCGGAATGCTCAGCGGCTCCGCACTGACTGGACTGCTTACGCTCGGTTCGCTGACGGCGCTGCTGATCATCGCAATTGCCATCGCGGTGCCGCTGTGGCTTTCGGCGCTCATCGTCACCGTCATGTGGGCGGCCGTTACCGCGATTCTCGCGTTGGCCGGCAAGAAAAAGATTCAGGACGCCGGCCCGCTGGTACCCGAACAAACGATTCAAAACGTCAAGGAAGACGTGCAGTGGGCGCAGAGCGGATTAAAATCCGCCGATCGTTAGAATTCCGTTGCGAACAGCGTGTCCACGTAGTCGTGCATCCGTGGATCGATGCGCCGTAGGCGCTCGCGGGTGACGCGCGGCCAAAATGAGGCGGGATCGTTGACCTCGACATATGCGCGCAAGCTTTCGGCAAAATACTCGTCGATCGCCGTCGCTGCGTACGGCGTAACGTACGCCCTGGCTTGCGCGAAGATCTCGCGCAATGCCGGATCGACGCTGGAGCGGTAGACGCCGCCGCCCAGCGCGCAGTCGAGCGCGTGACCGAACTCGTGCGCTACCGTCATCGGGCTGCACGAGCGCAGATAAACCGTACGCTCCTCGACGACAAAAAGACCCGCGGGCGGTGCGGGCCATGCGTCCACGTCGACCTTCAGCCGGCGCAGGGCGCTCGAGCGTTCGTCGTACCGTTCGGACGGCGCCAGCGGAACGATGCGGACTCCGTTGCGCTGCGCAAAGTGCAGCGTTCCATCACCGAAACGGTTGAGCGTTCGAACGATGCTCTCCACGTTTTCGCAGGCCAACGGATCGATGAGCAAAGCGGCATCGGCAGTCATTCGCACGAGTATCGCGGGCGAATGTTGCAAGCGCGCGACCGTTACGTGTCGTCAAAGTAGTTCGTTCGACAACCGCCGAATTTCGCAGGCCATATTTAACATGGAGGTCTGCGGAATGTTCGAACACGTGAGAACTATCGTTCCCCTTCTGGCGTTGGCGGTGGTCGTGAGCACGGCTCTTACCGACGCGGTCTACGTCATGTTCACCGCCGCGGTGGCCCGAAGGCGCGGAATCGCGGCCGCTACGTGGAGCAGCGCGTGGTATCTGATCTCCTCGTTTGCGGTGATCAGCTATACGAAGGACTGGATCTACGTCGTGTTCGCTGCGCTCGGGTCATGGATAGGCGCGTACGTTTCCGTTACGTTGCTCGGCGCACATCGGGCCGGTCCCAGCTCGCCGGTTGCACCGCCGGTGTAACGAAGCCGACAAAAAAGCCGAGCCTCACCGCTACGGTGAGGCTCGGCATGGCGATGGCGATTCCGCGTGCGTGCTGTTGCTACGAGCAGCCGTTACTGCTGGTGAGCAGCATATACGCGTCGGTGCCGTTCACCGTGAGCGGGTTCGAGACCGCACGACCTTCGATGTCCGTGTACGTGTGATTCGGCAGCGTTACCTTTTGCGCGCTGCCGCCGGCGTTCACGACCGCAAAGCCGCCCGCGAACCGCCGCGTGTACGCGCCTCCGCTTTGGCTGTAAGCGCCGCAAGCCGCCCCGTACCGCGTGGAATACTCGGGTCTGTACGTGTAGATGGCGCCGCCGGCCGGAGAAATGTAGACGTTCGCGCCGCCGTTGTTGCCGATCGCGTAGGATGCGAGAGCCCAATCAACTTGCTGCGCGCTGAGCGAACCCGGATCGTGCGAGCAGCTGGAACCGGTGCAGAAGTAATCGGTGATGAAGACGGCGAGTCCGCGGCTCTGCAAAATCTCCATCCAATTCAGGGTGTTATTGTATTGGGCCCCCGTCAGCAGGGTGCCGTAGTGCGTGAAGCCGTTTTCGTCGAGCATTCCGTCGATGCTGCCGAGCATCTGGTTTTCGGCCGAGTTCGGCGATGAATCGAACGGATCGTGGTTGACGATGATTTTGATTCCGTAAGGCCGCAGCGTCGATCTCGCCTGCGCCAGCCAATTCTGCACGTCCGCGACGTACGTAGGGTCCGCGGAGTTCAGCGGGCCGTTGTAGACCCGCTGGAAGCTGCCGGGGTTTGACACGCCTTTCGTATATACACCGCAGCCGTACCAGCCCGCTTGCGCCTTCTGGCCTTCCAAAACCGGATTCGGCGAGGTGACGTAGAGGCTTAGGTTCAGATTGTCGAGCGCGAGGGCGTTGTATCCGTTGGCGCGCAGATACTGCAGAATGTTTGCAAGCTGATACTGGACCACAGCAGGATTGTGGATGTTCAGCGGCACGTCTTTGAATCCGGTGTACGCGTACGCGTAGTGCGTCGTGGGATTGTTATTGTTGTCGCACCCGTACAGGATCCAATCGGGGTGATTGGTTTGGAACCACGTCAAATCGTGCCCCGACATCAGCGTCGCGTCTTCGTTCATGACGTAATAGCGGGAGAGGATCATGCCGGGATGCGAGCCGTTCCACGTTGAGGGAGAGAACGTGCCCCAGACGCTGTCGAAATGCGGCGCTTCGGCTTGAATCTGCTGGGAATCCAAACCAGTACCCGGTTTACCGTACGCGTCGGTGACCTGTATCAATCCGAACCGCCCGGCCGTATTCGGAAGCATCGTCGTGCCCGGAGGCGACGACGGTGGTGATGTCGGCGGTGAGGTGGGCGGGGACGTCGGCGGCCGAGTGGGCGGCGTCGTGTGCACGCCCGTCGGGGTCGGTGTCGGATGGCCCGGCGACGAACTGGCGCCCGGGCTGGGCGAATTGGTTGCCGGTGGCGGACCGCCGTTTCCCGGACTCGTCGGCGAAGTCACCGGGGGTGTATTGCCGCCGCCTCCTCCACCGCATGCGCTCGCCGTCAGCGCCAGCGCGATTATACCGATTTGAGCAAGACGCGTAGAAGTTGCAGGTCGCACAATAACCCCTCTGTGCCGCGGAGTATATCGTTCTTTCGACAGGCGAAGAACTGACGGAGGAACCGGGACGGTCAGGCCTTTAGGTCCGATCGCGCGGGTACAAGGAACCTCAAAGCACTAGCGGAGGAGCATCTCATCGAGACCGTCGAGCATTTTGCCAGCGACGACCCATTCGCGCGCATCGCCGCCGCGGTACTGCGGTCGCTCTTCGGTGACGATTACGCGCGCCGGTTTTCGATCGCGCTGTGGGACGGGACGCTGATTCCGGGGAGGGAAGAGCAGCGCTTTACGCTTTGCGTCAATCGCCCGGGCGCGCTGCGAACGGCCTTCAAACCGCCCGTCGATCTGAACGCCGGCCGCGCGTTCGCCGCCGGTTTGCTGGACGTGCAGGGCGACGTTGAAGCCGCCGTTGACGAGTTGTTCGACGTGGTCGTCCGCCGTCCGGCCGTTGCGTTGGCTCGACTTGCGATGCTGCTGCGGCGTCTTCCGTACGCGCCGTTACCTTCATTGCGTGAGGCGCATCTGACGGGAAAGCGGCACTCCCTTGCGCGCGACCGCGCGGCCATCGGCTTTCATTACGATCAGCCGGTCGACTTTTACCGCACGTTTCTGGATCGGGATCTGGTGTATTCGTGCGCGTATTTCGATGACGGCGTTACCGAGATCGACGACGCGCAACGCGCGAAGATCGCTTATTCGCTGCAGAAGCTGCGGCTGCGCGCCGGAGAGCGCCTTTTGGACATCGGCTGCGGCTGGGGTTCGCTGGTCGTGCACGCAGCCCGCGAATTCGGGGCTTACGTCTTGGGCGTGACGCTCAGTACGAAGCAGGCCGAAGAGGCTCGGCGCCGCATTCGCCAGGCCGGCGTGGAAGATCGCGCTCGCGTCGAGCTCTGGGATTACCGCGAACTTCCGGCGACGACGTTCGACAAGATCGTCAGCATCGGGATGTTCGAGCACGTCGGACGGGAACGGCTGGCGGAATACTTCGGCACGGCGCACCGGCTGCTGCGCACCGGCGGACTGTTTTTGAATCACGGCATCGCGCATCAGAATCGATCGACGCGCGACGGACGCGCCGGCGGATTCATGGATCGCTTCATCTTTCCGGACGGCGAACTGGTGAACGTGTCGGACGCTCTGCAATTTGCCGAAGGCGCCGGTTTCGAGGTGCGCGACGTTGAAAATCTGCGCGAACACTATGCGCGCACTCTACGCGCTTGGCTGCGCCGTCTCGAAGCGCACAAGGGCGCGGCGATCGCAGCGGCGGGCGAGCAATCGTATCGCGCGTGGAGGCTGTACATTGCAGGAAGCGCTCAGGGTTTCCGGCGCGGCCGCCTGGGGCTATTTCAATCGCTGCTCGCAAAACCCGACGACAGCGGCTCGGTGGAATTGCCGGCTACGCGTCGCGATTTGTACAGTTCGCGCAGCGACCGTGCAGCGTCAGTGTAACGTCGGTAACCTGAGCGTGGTGCTTTTGCGCTAAATCGCCGATGACGCGCTTGGGAATCATGTAGTCCACGTCGCTGACGCTTCCGCAACGCTCGCAGCGAAGATGCGCGTGCGGAGCACCCGCAGGTTCGTAATACGCACTGTCTGCGCCGGGAAGCAGAATTTCCGATACAAGGCCCAGACTGCGAAGCCGCCCCAGCGCGCGATAGACGGTCGTAAAACCGATGCCCGGACGCAGCGTCTTGGCCAAATCGTGCACTTCGGCGACCGACAGATGTCTGCCGCGGCCCTGCTGCTGGACGACGTCGTGAACGAGCCGGTAGTTTTTTGCCAGACGCACCTCCGGCGCGGTGCTGTTTTGCGGTTTCACGGTTGCTTGCGACATTGTAGCATATCTGCTACCGTTTAGGGACTGAAAATCACTTTCACTTGGTTGCCCGCTCTGCGGGTCAGGGCAGGGTCGCCTCAGAGAGCGGAGAGCGAATATGAAGGCAAAGCGCGTTCTGACCACGCGGCAGGGCCATCCCGTCCGTGATAACCGGAACCTGCGCACCATCGGTGACCGCGGGCCGGCCACCCTCGAAAATTACCATTTCCTCGAAAAGATGTCGCATTTCGATCGCGAGCGCATTCCGGAGCGCGTCGTGCACGCGCGGGGTACGGGCGCTCACGGTTATTTCGAATCATCCGGCAAAGTCGGCGACGAACCGGCGTCGCGCTATACGCGCGCAAAAGTCATTACCGAAGCCGGCTACCATACTCCGGTTTTGGTTCGCTTTTCCACGGTGGGCGGCGGAAAGGAATCGCCGGAAACGATGCGCGACCCGCGGGGCTTTGCGATCAAGTTTTACACCAAAGACGGCAACTGGGACTTGGTCGGGAACAATCTGCCGATTTTCTTCATTCGCGATGCGACGAAATTCATGGACTTGAATCACGCGCTCAAAGCCGATCCGGTGAGCAACGTTTATTATGCATGGCGTGCGTACGACTTTTGGCAGCACCTGCCGGAAACGCTGCACATGGTGACGTGGGTAAAAAGCCCGTGGGGTGTTCCGGCCAATTACCGCGAGATGATCGGCTCGGGTGTAAACACCTATAAATGGATCAACGACGCCGGCGAAGCGTTTTTGGTGAAGTACCATTGGGAACCGAAAGCCGGTGCGAGAAATCTCACCGCAGCGCAAGCGGCCGAGATTCAGAGCAAAGATCACAACCATGCTACGCGCGATCTCTACGAGGCGATCGAGCGCGGCGACTTCCCGGAGTGGCAGATGCTCGTGCAGATCATGCCCGACGGCGACCATCCGGAACTCGATTTCGATCCGCTCGACGATACGAAGATCTGGCCGGAAGACGCATTCCCGAAGCGCCCGGTAGGACGTATGGTGCTCAACAAGAATCCGGAAAACTTCTTCACCGAGATCGAAATGGCGGCGTTCGGTACGGGCGTGTTGGTTGACGGGATGGATTTTTCCGACGACAAGATGCTGATCGGACGCACATTTGCCTATTCGGACACGCAGCGCTATCGCGTGGGCTCGAACTATCTGCAAATCCCGGTGAACCGTCCGAGAATAGAAACGCATACGAACCAACGCGACGGGCAAATGGCCTACTACGTGGATTCCGGGGGCGAAAATCCGCACGTGAACTACGAGCCCAGCTCGCAGGGCGGGTTAGAAGAAGCCGACCCGCACGAACGCGACAACTATGAATTCGTTGAAGGCTACATGATCCGCGAGTCCCTGAGCCGCTGCCAAGACGACTACCAACAGGCCGGCGAGCGATATCGTTCGTTCGAGCCGTGGGAACGCGAAGATTTGCTGAACAACATCGGCGGCGATCTCAAAGAGTGTCCGGAAGAGATCGCTCTGCGCATGGTGTGGCACTTCTACCACTGCGACGAGGACTACGGCCGCCAAGTTGCTCAGCGCGCCCGGCTCGACCTGGAAAAAGCGCTACAGCTGCCGCCCCTACCGGAGAAGTTTCATCCCGGGCCGGGGAAACGCCGCGAAACGCACATCACCGGAACGTCTGCCGTGACCGGCGGAAACGGCAGCCGCGAGGTACACCCGGTCGGAACGCAATAAGCAGCTTCGACCGATCAGCTGAAAGACGTCGAGGAGCGGTCCAGCTCTTCGGCGTCTTTCGGCGTTTGGGGCGGCATCGTCTGCCGCTTGCGGGCGGTGCGGCGCATCACCAACACGGCGACCGTCGCAGCCGCAAGCGCGAGCAGCGCCGGAACAAAAATAGAGACCCGGCGCGGCCACGGCGACTCGCCCTCTAGGTACAATCGCGTTCGCTCGCAATCAGCGTGTTCCGGGTCGCCGTCTACGAAGATGCCGCGGTGCTTTGGACAGCGGTTGTTCAAACAGGTGTAATAAACGATTGCGCTCGCCGTTTCCATGCGCGCAGTTATACCCGCGTTGCCGGGGACCGTCTTGCCGGCTTGTCGCTGCGTGCTATATTAAATTTATCATACTTGCGGTCCACGAAAGCGATTTTGCCCGGCTAGAAAAGAGCGATCACGATGAGTGAGCTACCAAGCCCCACTGCGCGATATGCAGTTCGTTTTGCGCGACCTTGCGGACCTCGAGAGCGTTTCCAAACTTCCCGGATACGGCGACGCGCTGGACGTAGCCGACCCGATTCTGGAAGAAGCCGCGGCATTCGCCGCCGGCGTGCTGGATCCGATAAATCAAACCGGCGACAAGGAAGGCTGCACATGGAGCGACGGTTGCGTGCGCACACCCTCCGGCTTCAAAGAGGCGTACGCGCAATTCGCAAAAGCCGGCTGGATCGGTCTGCCGGTGCCTGCGCAATACGGTGGTCAGGGTTTGCCTTCGCTCATGCTCGGCCCCACGCTTGAAATGTGGAACGCCGCAAACATCGGTTTCGCGAACGGCCCGCTGCTCAATCAGGGTGCGATCGAAGCGATCGAACTGGTCGGATCGGACGAACAGAAAAACCTCTACATACCAAAGCTGGTTGAAGGCACCTGGACCGGCACGATGTGCCTGACGGAACCGCAAGCCGGTTCCGATCTGGCGCAAGTCCGCACTCGCGCTGTTCCCGACGGCGAACACTATCGCATCAGCGGCCAAAAAATTTTCATTACGTTCGGCGAGCATGACATGGCCGAAAACATCATCCACTTGGTGCTCGCGCGTCTACCCGACGCTCCCGAAGGCACCAAAGGTATCTCGCTGTTCATCGTGCCGAAGTTTGTGATCAACCCCGACGGTACGCTCGGCGAACGCAACGACGTTGAGTGCGCCGGAATCGAGCACAAAATGGGCGTCAACGGCAACCCGACTTGCACGCTGAATTACGGCGAGAAAGGCGGCGCCGTCGGCTATTTGGTGGGTCGCCCCAACGAAGGGCTGAAGTACATGTTCATCATGATGAATGCCGCGCGATTCAGCGTCGGCGTGCAAGGACTGGCGCTTGCGGATCGCGCGTATCAGAGCGCGCTCGCATATGCTAAAGAACGCGTTCAATTTCGCGACGTCGCATCGCGCTCGCCGCAGCCCCGCCGCATCATCGAGCATCCCGACGTGCGGCGCATGCTGATGTGGATGAAAGCGCAAAACGAAGCGATGCGCGCGCTCGCATACGTCACGGCCGCTTCCCTCGACTTCTCGCACCGTCATCCCGACGAGAGAATCCGCAAGGAACACAAGGCGTTCGTCGATTTCATGATTCCCATCGTGAAGGCATGGTGCACCGAAACGGCAGTCAACGTCTGCTCGACCGCGCTGCAGGTGTTCGGCGGCATCGGCTACGTCGAGGAAACCGGGATCGCGCAGCAGCTGCGCGACGTGCGCATCACGACTATCTACGAAGGAACGACCGGTATTCAAGCGCTCGATTTGGTAGGGCGCAAGCTCGCGCAGGACATGGGCGCGACCGCAACGCGCATCGTCCAGCAGATGCGGGAAACCACGACGCATGCTTTGGCCGTTGAAGGGGAGCACGCCCAAACGTTGCGCGCGATTGCCGCGGCCCTCGATAAGGGTATTGCCGCCGTGAAGCAGACCTCGCAGTTCATCGGGATGACCGCCATGGCCGATTTGCGCAAAGCCGTGGCGTGCAGCGTTCCGTATCTCAAACTTTGGGGCATCGTTGCCGGCGGCTGGCAGATGACGCGGGCCGCAGTACTCTGCGCCGCCAAAATTGCAGACGGCGATCCCGATCCGTTTTACAGCGCGAAGATCGCCACAGCCAAGTTTTACGCCACGCATGTGCTCGCGCAAAGCGCGTATCTGCAACAGCAGATCCTCGAAGGTTCGGGCAACGTCATGGCGCTGCCCGAAGAGCAGTACGATCTCGATCGTAAAGCGGCGGTGACCGCTTGAACGACGACGTACGCGTCATCACGATCGACAACCCTCCGGTAAACGCGCTTTCGTTCGCGTACTGCGCGAAGCTGCTCGCAGAAGTGCAATCGGCCGAGGCCGATCCGGGGATCCGCAAAGTGGTCATCACCGGTGCAAACGGGATCTTCAGTGCAGGCGCGGACATCAACGACTTTGCCGCGCAACCCGATCCAAATGCGATCACCGTTCGCGACGTCATCGCGGCGATCGAAGGCGGAAAACACGTCTACGTTGCGGCTATCGACGGAAGCTGCATGGGCGGAGGATTAGAGCTCGCGCTGGTATGCGACTACCGGATTGCGAGCGAGCGTTCCAAGTTGGGCTTTCCCGAAATAAAGCTCGGGTTGCTTCCGGGAGCCGGCGGAACACAGCGTCTGCCGCGCCTCATCGGCGCCCAAGAAGCGTTGCAGCTGATGCTCAAAGGTGAGACATCGTCCGCTAAAGATGCGCAGCGCAAAGGACTCATCGATCGAGTCGCCGGCGCCCGCGAGAGTGTAGGGGAGATCGCGCGCACTGCCGACGCCGGCAAGCGGCGCATAAGCGCGCTCGGCGTTTCGCTGGAAGGCTTGCCCCCCAGCGCGGTGCCGTTCGTCATCGCCCAAGCGCATAAAATGTGTCCCCCTGAAAACAACGGCGGCTTTGGGGCGCACAAGCTCGTGGATGCGGTCCAGGGGGCATTTGAGTCTGTCGTTTGCGCGAGGCCTCGCCCGTGAAGCGCGTCTGTTCCAAGAACTCGCCCGTTCTGCGCCTTCGCTTGCCTTACGGCACGTTTTTTTCGCCGAACGCGAGTTAGCGAAGGTGCCGGGCGTATCGGCAGCAACGCCGAGCGAAATCGATCGAGCCGGCATTGTCGGCGGCGGGACGATGGGAACCGGCATTGCCATTGCCTTTGCGAACGCCGGCATTCCCGTAACGGTGATTGAACCGTCCGCCGAGCAAGTCGCGAAGGCGCGACAGATGATCTTCGGCATGTTCATGCATCAGGTCCAGCGCGGTCGGCTCACGCAGGAAGAAGCTTGGACTCGCGGCCAGACGATCGTCTTCGGCGACGATCTCACCCAGCTGAGCGATTGCGATCTCGTCATCGAAGCCGTCTTCGAAAACATCGACGTGAAGAAATCCGTGTTCGAACGGCTGGACGCCGCCCTCAAGCCCGATGCGCTGCTTGCCTCCAACACATCGACGCTCGATATCGACGAAATGGCCTCGGTTACCGCGCGCCCGGAACGGTTCGTCGGATTACACTTTTTCGCGCCCGCCAACATCATGAAGCTGTTGGAGATCGTTCGCGGCGCGCGCACCTCCTCTGCCACGCTTGCTGCCGCGTTCGCCTTGGCGAAACGGCTGCGTAAAGTCGCGGTCCTATCCGCGAATGCATTCGGCTTCATCGGCAACCGGATGCTGTTCGATTATTCGCGGCAAGCCGTTGGGCTTGCCGAAGAAGGCGTTCCGCCGCACCGGATCGACGCAGCGATGAAGCGTTTCGGGTTTGCGATGGGCCCGTTTGCGATGTTCGATCTTTCCGGGATCGACGTGTTTTGGCACATCAAACAAGCGCGCCCCGGCATGGCCGCGACGGGAACGCCGATTATCGATCGCTTGTACGAAGCCAAGCGTTTGGGGCAAAAAACCGGCAAAGGCTTCTACGCCTACGATGCTGCAGTGGGGAACGGGAGGCAACCCGTTCGTGATGAATCGGTCGAACAACTGTTGGCGGAACTTGCGGCGCAAGCCGGAATCCGGCAGCGCACCGATGTGACGGATGAGGAGATCGTTGCGCGCTTGACGCACGCGCTGATCGACACCGGTGCTGTGCTCTTACGCGAGGGCGTCGCGCTGCGTCCCGGCGACATCGACATCGCCTACGTGTACGGTTACGGTTTTCCGCCGCATCACGGCGGTCCGATGTGGTACGGCCACGAGATCGGCTACAACGACGTGTATGCGGCCGAAAAGAGCTCGGCTCATGCGTGAAGCCGCCATCGTTTCCGTCGCGCGTACTCCGATTGGCAAGGCGTTTCGCGGCGCCTTCAATCAAACGCACGGAGCGACGCTGGCCGGTCACGTGATTCGCAGCGCCATCGATCGCGCGCAGCTGGACCCGCTCGAGGTCGACGACGTCGTCATCGGCTGCGGGCTGCCCGAAGGCGCGACGGGAAACAATTTGGGCCGCGTTGCGGCGCTACGCGCAGGACTGCCCGTAAGCGTGCCCGGCACCACGGTCAATCGTTATTGCGCTTCGGGGCTGCAATCCATTGCAATCGCCGCGCAGCGAGTGATCGTGGACGGCGCGAACGTGGTCGTCGCCGGCGGCGCAGAGTCGATTAGCATGGTGCAGAATACCATGAACGTCCATTTTTTCACCGAGGAGTGGATGCTCCGAAACGAACCCGACGTTTACACGCCAATGCTGCAGACGGCAGATTTCGTTGCCAAGAAGTACGGCGTGTCGCGTGAGCGGCAGGACGAATACGCGTTGCAAAGCCAGCAGCGTACCGCGCAGGCTCAATCGCGCGGCGCGTTCGATGACGAGATCGTAGCGCTCACCACGTGGAAATACATCGAAGACAAAGACGGCGGCGGCGTTCGCGAAGAACGCGTGACGCTGGAGAAGGACGAAGGAAATCGTCCGGACACGACGCTGGTGGGATTGAGCAAACTCAAAGGCGTTTTGGAACCCTCGTCCAGCATTACCGCGGGCAATTCTTCGCAACTCTCCGATGGTGCGGGGGCAGTGGTCGTCATGGATGCAAAGCTCGCGCAGCAACGTGGACTGCGCGCACTGGGATTCTATCGCGGAATGGTCGTGGTGGGGAACGCGCCGGGAGAGATGGGCATCGCTCCGGTTTACGCCATCCCGAAGTTGCTTGGACAGCACAATCTGAAGGTCGACGACATCGATTTATGGGAGCTGAACGAAGCGTTCGCGGTGCAGACCGTCTACGTGCGCGACGCACTCGGCATTCCCAACGATCGGCTCAACGTCGACGGCGGAGCGATCTCGATAGGCCATCCTTACGGCCTTTCCGGCACGCGGATGACGATGCACGCGCTGATCGAGGGACGCCGGCGCAACGCCAAATACGTCGTGGTCACGATGTGCGTCGGCGGCGGAATGGGCGCCGCGGGGTTGTTCGAAGTGGCTGCGTAAGAGTTACGCAAGCGAAGGCGAGTCGAACGCCGGTTCGCCTTGCTTGACGTATGCAGTGATATCCGGAACTTGCGGACTGCGATAATACCGCAGCAGAAGTCCCGCCATGATCAGCGTGCCGAGCGCGGAGAATCCGATGACGTACGCCAGCGTCCAATGGAGCCCGCGTACTAGATCCGCCACGGCCGCTGACTGCGGCATTCCGGCCGTTTTGCCCTTAGTAATCAGCGCTGCGACGCCACGCTCGTTACGCGCGTGCGCGATGATGCTATGCTCGGCGAGGGGACCGCTGATGAACCCCATGGTCAATCGCACAACTTCGACGGCGGCGATTCCACGCGCGATGATATCGCGCGCGATGCTGAGCCCAACGATGAACAAGCCCGGAGTAATCGTCGCGCCCGCGCCGTAGCCAAGCAAAAACGAGGAGGCTCCACTTTGCGGCGGCAGCATGCGTTTCCATCGCGGCCAGTAAAAGGCCGGTGCCGACGGTGATCGCGGCCAGACCGGAAAACGCATACAACGGTACCCAGCGCGTTTTCAACGAAAGCGCGAAAATGATGCCGGTGACGATCGTCATCGCAAACGGCGGCCATCCGGTCGCCGCAACTTGCATTGGCTGCAACTGCGCGATGCGCTCGTTCGCGACGGTAAGGATTTGCGTGTCGGCAATGTAAATCGCATTGCCGAATGCTGCGCCTACGAAGCCGATCACCGCGTAGCCGTGCAGCATGCGTTCCATAGGCAAAAGCGCTTCACGTTTGCGATACTCGACGACGACGAGCACGCAGAAGCCGGCGACGCCCACCAGAAATGGAACGAGCGCACGAAGATATGGCCAGTCGTGGCTTGCAACTTGTTGGATCCCGGCGAAGACGCACGCCATCGAGAAGCCGCCCATGACCAGGGCGAACCAGTCGACGGGCACGTCCGGCTGCTGCGCTTCCTTTGGTGCCACGGTAAACACTGCGAGGATCAAGGCCAGCGATAACACCAGCGCTTCGCCCCAGAACAGCGGGCGCCACAAGGACGCCGTCGCGAGCGGACCGCAGACGATGGGCGCCAAAGTCGAAGCGCCGAAAAGGCACGGCACCATCAAAGCGGCGCTGAATGGAAAATATTTGGGCTCGAAGTTGGTGAAAAGCGGTGGAAGGGCCACCATCAAAAAGATTCCGCCCAGCAGTCCGGCCAGGACGTTGACCACGCTCATTACGATGTCCGATGGAGCAAACGAAACCGCCAGGACCACGGCGATATCGGTGGCGAGCATCGACAAGTACACGGTCCTGACGTTGTAATGACGGATGAACGTAACGCCGGCCAGAATGCCGAAGACGAATGCCGCTTCGTTCAAGAGCGGATAGTTCAACACTTCAGCAGGCGATATGTGCAAGTCCCCGGCAATCGGCTTTGCCAAAAGCGGGTACGCCGCCGTGTTGATGAGCTGCGGAAAAAGCGTGAGAATCACCAAACCCACGTTTGGAGCGTAAGCCTGCTTCCAAGGCACGTTCATCGTGGGGTTATTCCCAATGGCGCGAGCGACCGTATTTTGCTATGCTGGCATAGCCTTATGCAGCGATCCTTCACATGCGAACGATGCGGCGGCTCCCTTCAAGAATCGAATGCAACGTTCCAATGCGCATCGCAATGCGTTTATTGCGAGAAATGCGCCGCAGCACTAGCGTATCGCTGCCTCAACTGCGGCGGGGTCCTTTCGTCAGACGCGCTCTGACCGCGCTTGGGTGAATGCAAGGGACGTATCCCGCTTTTAATACGGCAACGATTGAGGACGGGGTCAGCACGCGAACGACTTGGTGCGCGGGACGTTCGGCGCGCTTGCAGTAGCCGGCGCTCGACCACAAAAATAATGCGCGCTCCCATACGAGCCATGCGAGACCTTCGATTGCGATAAACGCTCCGTTCGGCAACGTGGCGACGTCCGTCGAGTCAGCTGCGCTTCCGGCGGCCGTCGATGCGTTCATGGTGGATGACGGCGTCCATGATATCCGCATTGACCGGTAACCCGTGACAAGCTTGCCACAGATCGCGAAACCGGCGGAAGTCCGCGCGCCGGCACTCCGCGCACGGGCGGTGACCTGCGCCCAGTGCAGTCGCTTCATCCAAAAAAAATAACTCGGTGTAGGAATGCGGGCGCATCACGACGCGCCGAATACCGCGAAATTCCGTGAGGCAAGTGATCCAGCGCCGTCCCTGCCAGCGCCGAACGATGCGGCGATCGTCGTCGTGCAAGATACCGCGGTTGCCCATGAACAGCCCGCGCCCGCTTTCAGCGACGATCTCCCCGAACGGCGTGACGCGGTTTTGCAGCGGCATAAGCCGTTACTTGGTAATTAGCCGCGTTTCTGATGGAGCGAAAAGCGATTTCCCTCTGGATCGGTGACGAAGCACGCAGAACAGTTGGGAAATTCCTGCAGCTCGGTGACGATCACGCCGCGTCCCAGCAGCCGCTCGCGCATACCGGCGATATCGTCGACTTCAAAGGCGGCGCCGGTTGATTTTCCGGGTTCGAACCCAAGCGGTTCGCCGTTGCCGATGCCGAAGGTCGTCGCGCCTACGTTGAATTCAATCCAATGGTCGCCGAACGCTTCGCCGGGCTGAAGGCCGACGACATCGCGATAAAACGCCGTTGCCGCCGGAACGTCGCGCACCGAATATGCTAAGAACGCGAGATCTTTAATCATCGAACAGCTCCTTAAAGATAGGGCCGTTTCACGGTGCCCCCGAAGCGGTCCTGGCGTCGCTTTGCGGCGCGCTGAGCGGTTGCAGTATCGGAAAGAGGCACTATGCTAACGCTCCCAATGTTGGCTTTTACGCTGGCTCAAGTTGCAAGTGCGCCGCTCAAGACGATCGTGAACGAGCGCGCCTCACCGTTTTGCACGGCGATGCGCGAAGAGATTGCGCCGGCCGTCAAAGGCCTTGTGTTCAACAAAATCGTCGTCAGTGACGGGAAAGCGCTTTTCCTAAAAATGGCGCGCGATGAGATCACCGGGGGCCGGCGCTCGATTTCCACATGGTTCAGCTCAACAACCTCATTGGTCCGATGGTTCAAAATCTTGCGAGCACGGATGCTGCTCTGGACCGCATCCTGAAACTCTCGGCGCTGCCACGCAACGATCCTGATCGGCGGCTCGAACAGATGCACTTGCAATTGGAGTCGATCGCCAACGAGCAGCGCCGGATGCTGAACGTGTTCAGCGGCACGTATGCGTCGTTTACTTCCAATGAGTTGCTGGGCGCGTCAACCCGCTGGCGCAGGCGCTGAAGGCCGACACTGCTCCGGTTCCCATAGTCCAGGACACGCCGGATACCCCTGTGCAGTCGACCTCGCGCGAAGCGGCGCCTGTCCATGGGCCGACGCCTCCCGTCGTCGATATGGGCTTAAGCGGGGGAACCGACTTTGCGCAGCTTTTCAACTTGCTGACACTGTATCAGCAGCAAGAGCTTTCGGAGGAATCACCGGCGTCGCAATCGATTGTCAAGTCCGCTCGGCAATGTAAAATGTAACCGGAAATTTCCAAGCAACCAGTACTCCCGTTGCTGTTGCCCTCCAGAGCGGGTAAGAAGCGCTACGACAGGTACGACTTTCTTGTTTAGGAGAAAAATCGCAATGAATACTGCCTTCGCGAAAGGCGCGGCAAGCTTGGTTTTCGCGGCAGCGCTTTCCGTAACCGCCGGCACGGCGATGGCTCAAACCACCGCGTCAAGCCCGGTCGCAAGTCCGGCTGCCAGTCCGATGGCAAGCGGTACCAGCCGCAGCATGACGAATGCCTCGCCGGCTGCTTCACCGATGAGCGGCACGACTACGACAAACGGAACGACGACGACCACCACGAACGGCGGGGGTGGCTCCGGCGGCTGGTGGGGACTCATCGGCCTCGTCGGCTTGCTTGGGCTTTTCGGCATGGGTGGCCGGCGCAGCAACACCGTCGTCGACACGTACGACACCACGCGCAGACCATAGAGCGATTGCATGACCTTGCCGCGGCGACCTAGGTCTAAAGGCCTAACGCCGCGGCGCTTTTGTGCCCGCTCGCATGTCGCGCAAGAGGGAGACACTGCTAGAAGATGATCGACTCGGTCGTATTCGGGCAGTCGCTTGATTCGTACTTCGACTCGCTTACCGATGAAGAAGTGCGCACGCTCTTGCTGCACAGCATGGCGAATCTCGATCCCGCTCATCGCACCCAACTTGCGCTGTATTTGGGGACCGAACCCAGCGACGAACCGGAAGCACGCCTAACCGCGTGTCCGCTGCTGCGCGAGCGCTTTCGCGCTTTTCTGCAGCAGAATCCCGGCGCGCTGCAGTCGCTGGGAAAGCCCATTACCGCAACGATCCTCGGTACGGAATCGAAGCGAACGCTGCTCGGAGCCGTTCGCCGCGTCCCACCGAAAGTAGCGTTACTCGCATTGGTAATGTTGACGTTTGCGTTTGTGCCTCTCGCGGCGCAATACGTGCATCAACGTGGAATGCTAGACGGACTTACCGACATCACCATCCCCGCCGCATTGAACGCGGTGCGCGCTCCGCTGCGCAGGGTCCGCGCGGCGTTTCGTCCGCGACCCGCTGTTGCAGCCGTTCCGGCGAAGCGCACCTCAAAGCAGCCGCCGCGCGCGGTTGCGAGAGAAGCAGTCGCCGTGCGCCGGTATTCACCTTCGCGTAACGGCGCTCACCGGGCTACGGCCTACCATTCTGCGTCGCGGCCGAAGATTCGCCGAATCGCGCGAACGTGGAAGTTCGATCCGCGGTACAATCCCTATTTCAATCATCGGTTGAAATGGATCGCGCCTTCCGCTTTCCTCGCAGCGGCCAAACGGGCGCATCGCTCCGGCCGCGATCCGTTCACGCAACGAGCCAGGCTTATCGTAGCCGGATATCTTCACGCGGTGATCGGCCGGAATACGCGCTTAGCTTTAGCGCATCTTGGCCTACCTGCGAACGCCCCGCCGGTGAACTTGAGCGAATTGCCGATTCTTTCGCGGCATAGCAGAACCCGTATTCTGGCGGTGCGCACACAGCACGGCGGGCGATCTGCGCGCGTAGAGGTTCAACTGAACGGGCGCGGCGGTAAATATTACGAAGTGTTCGACGTGGAGCGCAACGGCCCGGCGGTCCGCATTCGCGATCGCTATTATACGGCGCTCAATCGTACCGCTGAAGAACGCGCCGCGGGTTTACTCGCCAGGGGCGGGAATTAGAACCGGTATTCAGCGGCGATCTCCATTACGCTCGCATCCCGAATCAATATTGGCGAGCGCGGCTCAAAATGGCGCGTGCCATGGGACTGAACGCCGTTTCAACGTACGTCTTTTGGAACAGACATGAGCCGGTCAGGGGTGAATTTCATTTTAGCGGCGACAACGACTTAGCGCGCTTTCTTCGCATCGCCGCGGACGAACGGCTCGCCGTCATTCTGCGCCCTGGGCCTTATGTTTGCGCGGAGTGGGATTTGGGCGGATTTCCCGCGTGGCTGCTGGTCGACGATCAAATGGCCCTGCGTACTACGGATCGGCGTTTCATGGTACCGGTGCGCGCGTGGTTGAAACGCTTGGGCCATGAAGTTGCCTGCCTGCAGCGACGCCACGGCGGCCCGGTCATCGCAATACAGCTCGAAAATGAATATGGTGCGTACGGATCCGACGTAGGCTATTTGCGTGCGTTGCGCACTGCGCTGATCGAGGCAGGCTTCGATGCAAGCTGCATGTACACCATCGATCAGCCGCGAGATTTGGGGTCGGGCGCGTTGGCCGGTGCGGCGGTTGCGGTGACGTTTGCGCCGGGCGATCCATCGACGCCGTTAGAGATGGCGCACTCGCTGCGGCCGGGCTCGCCGATGCTTTGCGGTGAGTACTGGGCCGGATGGTTCGATCATTGGGGTGAGCCGCATGCACGTTTAGACGAACAGACGCAAGTATGCGATATCCGCTGGATGCTCTCATGCGGAGTAAGCTTGAACATCTATATGTTTCACGGCGGAACGAACTTCGGTTTTTGGAACGGCGCGAATGCGTTCACGCCACATTCATATCAGCCGACGACGACCAGTTACGACTATCAAGCGGCGCTCGACGAAGCGGGGCGCCCCACCGAAAAATATTTTCGCTTTCGCGAAGTCGCAGTCCACGAGCGCGGCGCGCTGGTCCCGCCCATCCCGCCGCCGCCGCAGACCGCAATCATCGCGCCGTTTGCATGCCGCCAGTGTGCTCCCGTGGATTCGGCGCTCGGAAGCTTCGTTGAGAATTCCGTTCCGTTGCCGATGGAAATGCTGGGCCAATCGTTCGGTTACACACTGTATCGATCCATCATCGGCAACGCCGGCACCGGGATTTTGCGCATTGCCGATGTTCGCGATTACGCGGTTGTCGTAGTGGACGGCAACGTCGTCGCGCATTTGGATCGGCGCCTCGATCAAACACAGTGTGAAATCACGGTGCCTCGCGACTGCGCACAGCTCGATATTCTGGTTGAGAACGGCGGCCGCATCAACTACGGGGCGCAGCTCTCTTTCGAGCGTAAGGGCATCACGCGCGAAGTTCGCTGGAACGGCGAGCCGATCGAGCAATGGCGCATGTATCCGCTGCCGTTCGATCCGCCGCGCATCAGTCGCTGGTCGAGCAAAGCGGTTCGGGGACCTGCGTTTTACCGGGCTGCTTTGCGCATCGACTCGCCGGGCGATTCATTCCTTGACGTGCGCGATATCGGCAAAGGCGCCTTGTGGATCAACGGGCATAATTTAGGCCGGATTTGGAATATCGGACCGCAACGGTCGTTGTACGTGCCGGGTGTTTGGCTGGAGCGCGGAGACAACGAGATTGTCGTATTGGATCTCTTCGAGCGGAACGTCTTTCCTAAACTGCGAGGAACGACCGATCCTCTCGAGCTGACGACCGTGGCGTAGTGCGGGCGAGCGACCGCGTTTACCGAGTCGTACGATGGGAACGTACGCGCTGGAGGAACACGCACCATGTACGAAGAGCGACGCGACGAGCGCGACACTGAAACAGGCGAAACCGCGAACGCTCCGCGCAGCGAACGCGAACAAATCGAGCGCGAGAATGTTCAAAACACATCGATTGAAGACGCCGGCATCGATCCCACTCGCAGCAGCGGCGCCGGCGAATAGCGGGGTCACGAATGGAAGGCAATCTTGGGACCATCGAGGGGCATCTGGCGACGATCGCCGACGAACTGCGATTGATTCGCGAAGCGCTTGAAGCGCAAAGCCGGTACGATGAAGACGAAGACGAAGACGAGTACGAAGGGGAAGAAGAAGAGGAATAGCGCGCTGCCGCTTGCGCGCCCGACGGCGCTGCGTTCGCTTTTTGAATCGTTGTGATCTGCGAGCGCTTGGTTGAGGAGTTTCGCGCTTTGGTCGCGCGGGTAACCACCCAAACGCAGTACTGCCGACACGAGGACGAAACATGCAAAGCGATGTTACACCATTACCGGTTCGCGGAAGCGATGCCATCGAAATACTCAAGAACGACCACGACATCATCAAAAACCTTTTGACGGATCTCACGCAAGCGACGCAAACGCAGCAGCGCAAACAAACGCTGGAGCAGCTCAAAGGGGCGCTCACAGTCCATAACGCGACGGAAGAGAATCTCGTGTATCCGGCGCTGGACAAGGTTGCGGGCAAGAAAAGCGAGTCGCAAAAGCTGTATCACGAAACGGCGGAGGCCGACGTGCTGATTTTCGAGATCGACACCATGCTCAAGGAGGGCGATGATTCGAAATTCGACACGAAGGCGACCAAGCTGCGGGAAGCGATTCTCGAGCATATCGAGGACGAAGAAGGATCCGCGTTTCCGCATCTGCAGAAAGGCGCCGACCCGCAGCAAACGCAGATGCTTACGACCTCCGTCCGTGAATTCCGCAGCGCCCTCAGTTTTGCGCCCGGGTCGCCGGCGGCGCGCGTCCGAACGGAAACCGGGGCCATCCAAAGCGACGTCGGCAGCATCAAAAGGTAGGTCGGCTCTGGAGAAGGGCTGCCGAACGGCAGCCCTTCTTAACGTCGCCACCCGGACTGTCGGAACCGCCTGCGGCGCCATCGGGTTTAGGGATATATGACGAAGATTGCGCTGTGCGCACTGGCTTTGAGCTGCGCACTCATGCCCTTGGCAGCCGGCGCTGACACGAGCCCGCTCGTAAATCGCGTGATCGTGCAACAAGCCTTGCAACAGCAGCTGCAGAACCAGCTCAACACTCAGGCCGTGCAATTGCAGGCGCAGCAAGAGCTTTCTCGTGCTACCGTGCAGAGCGGGCTGGAACAGCAGATGCAGCAGCTGCAGTATTTGGAACTGCAGCAGCAACTCAACCTCATCAGGCTGCAAGACAGCGCCGTGCGTTCATCGCATTCTCATAAAATTCGCCATCATTCTCATTGATTTGGCAGACTTCGGTCGTATGCTGTGCGCATGAAAACGCAAATCATACGCTCCGGCGTCGCGGCTCTCGCGCTAGGCGCGGTCCTGGCCTCGGCGGCGGCCCTCCCGGCGCGAGCCGATACGACTTCAACGCGGAACATTATCTACGGCGCTGCAGCGGCGGCCGCAGCCTTCACGCTGTACAATGTCGAGCACAAAAACGCGCTGGCGGGTACCGTGCAAGGGTATCTTCCCGACGGCTCGACCGTCTATCGGGATGGGCACGTCGTTTCAGCCAACGGCCAAACGTGGTATCCCGGCAACTACGGGGAAACCGTCGCGTGCAGTAATCAATACTGCACGGTAAGCGGTGGCAACAACGGCAATTACGGCTACGGCTATAACAACGGAGCCGGCTATAACAACGGCTACGGCTATAACAACGGCTACGGCTATAACAACGGCTACCAGTCGACTGCGCGACGGAACGACCGCGATTTACGCAGGCGTCCCCGGCCGTAGATTGCGAGTCGTCGTAAAAGGCCATTCGCGTCGAGCTGCCGCGCGCAGCAGGAATACCGCTGCGCCGGCAGCTCAGGCTCAGAACACCGAATGAAATTGCGCCGGCGCCGGCGCTTGCGAAGACGTAAATCCAGCCGATCAACGCAAGAATTGCGGGTAGCGGATACAGCCACATCCGGTACGGCGCATGAACCTTGCGAGCCCGCAGGATGAACAAGGCGCCGATTTGCGCGATGGACTGAATCAGCACGATTCCTGCGGTGAGCGCGTTAATGACTTGATCGAGCGAAAACAAACAGAAAGGCAGCGCGAGCATTCCCATGACGACGAGTGAGACGTCGGGAAAGCGATATTTGCGGTGCAAATGCGCAAAGGGCGCCAAAAAAAGCCCGTCCGACGCCGCTGCGTACGGAATGCGCGAATACCCCAAAAGATTGCCGTAAACGGAAGCAAACGCGGTCATTAACACCAGAACCGTGACGATGAGCGCGGCGTATACGCCGAATGCGTGCTCGACGATCGCGGAGGCGACGTGCTGGCCGAGCGGCGGAAGCGAGCCGTTTGCCAGCGGAACCAGCAGTTGCCAGGGCACTGCGCCCAAGACGCCGATTTGCATGGTCACGTATAGCGCCGCAACCAACAGCACCGATGCAACGATCGAACGCGGTATCGTCCGCGCGGGGTGCAGCACCTCGCCGCCGATGCAACTCGATTGATTGTATCCCAAATAATCGTACATCGCGATGATGAGAGCCTGTCCCAATCCGGCTCGAAGGCCGCCCCAAAGCGAATCGTGTACCGGCAGCGTTGCGGCTTGAGCGGGCGTGAAGTGCGCATAGGAGCCCGCTATAACGCACAACAAAGTAATGAGTGAGATTATCGCAAGGCCTACACCAATGCGCGAGATCGAGGCGATACCGCGGTAAAGCGCGATCAAGGTCGCGATTCCCGTTGCGATAGCTGCAGCTTTAATTCCCCAGGGCGTCGTGGAAAGCGCCGGAAAGAGATACCCGGCGTAATTCGCAAAGCCGATGTATCCGGTAGCTTGATTGAGCGGCGCGGCGATAACGATCTGCCACACGAATAGGAACGCCATCAGGCGGCCGGCGCTATGAGGGCCGAAGGCTTCGCGTAAGTAGCCGTACGTGCCGCCGGACCCGGGAAGATCGAACCTAGTTCCGCCCAAACCAAGCCGTCGCAAAGCGCAAGGACGGCACCCAAAAGCCATCCGGCAAGCGAAAGCGGGCCATGGAGAGCACCCAGCACCAGCGGGATGGTGATGAGCGGACCGATGCCGATCATCGAGATGACGTTGATCGCGATGGCGCCGGGTAAGCCGACGCCGCGCACGAGTCCGGTATCTCTCCCGTTTGACAGCACTACCGGTGGTAATGGCCTTGCGGCGCAAGGTTCCTCTTGCTGCACGAGCGTCGGCGACGACGGCACGCGGCAATCTTTAACGGTGTTTAGCGCCGCACCGGCTTCCCGCCGACCGTGCGGCGAATCAGAGCGCTACGCGCGCGGGCGGTGCACCTCACACCAGCGAACGTAACAGTCCGAGCTTCCGATCCAGCGAACGGCTACGCAGCCGCATTCATATGCGTAGACGCTATTTTTGTTGTCCGACTCTACGGCGGTCAGCGTATCGTCGGTCAAATACTTGAAGAGCGTAGAACCCGGGATGCTGTCGGAAAGACGTTGAGCCATGTTTCCTCGAGATGGAAGTGCGCGGGCGGCTTCACCGTAGCACAAAGAGCTCTCTCTTTATGTACGAAACGCGGCATTAACGCTGTCGCGGAGGCGAGCGGCGGCAGCTTCAGCGGTAAGGTCACGTTGCGGTTGAGCGAGCAGTTCGTAGCCGACCATGTACTTGCGCACGTTTGCCGACCGCAGCAGCGGAGGGAAGTAATGCGCGTGCCCGTGCCACTCCTCATGCGCTTCGCCATCTGTGGGCGCTTGGTGAAATCCCATCGAGTAGGGGAACGGTGTCGTAAACAAACGATCGTACGACGACGTCAGCGCATGCAGCGCGCGCGAGAGAGCGCAGCGTTCCGCTTCTCTTAGCGCGTCCAGCGCGCCGGCGTGCCGAAGCGGCACAACCAATGCTTCAAACGGCCATGCCGCCCAAAACGGTACCACCACTGCGACGTGCTCGTTTTCATAAACCAGCCGTTCTCCCAGCGTCAGCTCCTGGCGAACGTAGGAACACAAAAGGCACTCCGCCGTCCGGCTGAAGTGTTCGCGTTGAGTCATCGACTCTTTCACCAGCTCGTTCGGTGGCGTACGCTGCGCCCAGATTTGCGCATGCGGATGAGGAGTACTCGCGCCCATCATGGCGCCCCGGTTTTCGAATATCGTTACGGCGCCGATTTGCGGCATAGCGCCGAGCCGACGGTATTCCTGCGCCAAGGTATCGATGACGCCTGAGATTTCATGTTCCTGCATCTGAGCGATATCCAGATCGTGACGCGGTGAGAAACAGACGACCCGGCAGCATCCGGGCTCGCCTTGCGCATGAAGCAAACCGTCGGCATAGTCGTTACGCGGCGTGTCGGCGCGTAATGCGGCAAAGTCATTATCGAAAACAAACGTCGTCTCGTACTGCGGATTGCGCGCGCCGGAAGTCCGCTCGTTGCCGGGACACAGAGGGCAGGTCGGATCGTACGATGGGCGTTTACTTGAAGCAGCGTCTGCCACCGCGCCCCGCCAAGGCCGGTCTAAGCGATGTGGAGACACCAATATCCACTCGCCGGTAAGCGCGTTGAACCGGCGATGGGGGTCGTTACGCCAATCAATCATTCCACACGCGCGCTCCGGCGGACGGTGTACCGTCGTAGATCTCTGGCATTACGCCCGCTTCGGCGAAATACGCGCGCTGCATGTGCGCACGAAAAGCTTTCGATTGCGTTGCATGAACCAGACTAACCGTGCATCCTCCGAAGCCGCCGCCCGTCATGCGAGAGCCTATGGTGCCGGTAAAGCCCTTTGCGCACTCGACCATGAAATCTAATTCCGGAGAGCTCACCTGGTAATCCGCCCGCAAGCTTTCATGTGAGGCATACATGAGAGTGCCCATCTCTTGCAAATCGGGACCGCGAAGCGCGCGAACCGCTTCTCGAACGCGCTCGTTTTCGGTAACCACGTGCCGGCAACGCGCAAAAAGCGTCGGCGGAAGGGTTTGTTTTACGTTTTCCAGGCACGCCATGTCGATGTCGCTCAACGATCCGGCCGCAATCCCCTGCTTCTGCAGCAGCCGTAATGCCTGCTCGCACTCGCTCCGTCGATCGTTATAACCGTGCTGTGAGAGCGCGTGTTTCACCATGGTATTGCAAATAACGACCGCCGCTTCGGCGGGTAAGGCGACGAATTCAAAGTTCAGGGAATGCGTATCCAAAAAAATCGCATGTTCGGCCTTCCCGTAGAGAACCGCGATCTGATCCATGATTCCGCACCGCGTTCCGACGTACGACGTTTCGGCGCGCTGCGCGAGCAGCGCAAGATCCAGCGGCAACATCGATTGTCCGGCAAGCGCAATCATCGCCATTGCGAATGCGATCTCGAACGATGCCGAAGAGCTCAGTCCGGCGCCGGTTGGAACGTCGCCGTCGACGTTCACGCCGGCTCCGCAAAGCTGCATTCCTTCCTTTTGGAGTTCGGCGAGTATTCCCCACACGTAATCGCTCCAAGCATTCTGTGGCTGCGTAGGCAACGCTGTTGCATCAAAGCGAGCGATGCGATCGTGGGAATGCACGGTAATGGTGCGGTCGCTGGTTGCAAAGGCCGTGACCGACGTGCCGTACGCAATCGCGCACGGGAGGACCAAGCCGCCGTTATAATCCGTGTGTTCGCCAATCAAATTGACGCGGCCGGGAGCCCATGCGCGGACCGTGTGCACTCCTCGTCTATTCGTGCACGACCCTGCATCGCTTTCCAATTCAAAGGCCGCTCCTCATGATGCCGTCGAAGTGCGATCGATGCGATTTCGCCTTATCGTTGTTGCTTTCGCGGCCGCATTGAGCGCGTACGCTGTCGGTCATCCGATGAACGCTCCGCCGGCAATCCCAGACTGACGCCGCGGTCCGGGGCGACCGCGCCGAAGGATGGCTTGCGCAAAGCCGGTCGCCGGTGCTGGCGCGAAACGGCATGGTAACCACGAGTCAACCACTCGCCGCGCAAGCCGGTCTGCGGATTCTGATGGAGGGAGGCAACGCCGTAGACGCTGCCGTCGCGACAGCCGCTACGCTCAACGTCACCGAGCCGATGATGGTCGGCATGGGCGGTGACGTGTTTGCAATCATCTACATTGCCAAAGATCGCAGATACTACGTGCTCAATGCGAGCGGTAAAGCGCCCAGCGGAGCAACGATCGCGCATTTCAACGCACTGGGCTACAGACGCGATCCCGCGAATTGGGGACCCGGCTCCGGTATGCCGCCCGGCGGCATTCTAGACGTGACCGTGCCGGGCTCGGTATGGGGCTGGAGCCAAGCGTTACGCCGTTTCGGCACGATGAAATTCGAGCGCGTCCTTGCTCCGGCGATCGATTACGCGCAGAACGGCTTTCCGGTATCTGAACGGATCGCCGCGGATTGGCGCTTGCCCAATGCTTTGCCGCTAAAGGGCTGCTGCACGCGACTGGATCCCGACTCCGTTCGAACGTGGTACGTAAACGGTGCGCCGCCGAAGACCGGTCAGATTTTTCGTAATCGCGCTCTGGCGCGCGCTTTCCGTTTGCTGCAGAAGTATGGAAGCGATACGTTTTACAAAGGGCAGATCGCGCGCGCCATTATCGCAAAATCGCGTGCTCTCGGCGGCACGATGACTTTGAACGATCTTGCAAGGTATCGCGGTGAATGGGTTGAACCCGTTGCAACCACGTATCATGGTGCGCGCCTCTTGGAACTTCCGCCGCCATCGCAAGGCTTCGCGGCGAACGAAGCACTGAACATTCTGCAGCAGTGCGTGCCGACCGTCCTACCGGGACAAACGCTGCGTTCTCTGGGTCCCGCAAACGCCGAGTACTGGCATCTTTTGGTAGAAGCGAAAAAGCTTGCATACGCGGACCTCTATCGCTACAACGCCGATCCGGATGTGGAATCGGTACCGCTGGCTCGTTTGTTATCGTTAAAGTATGCAGCATCGCTGTGCGCACGTCTGAATCCGAATCACGCTTCCGCGATAACGGCCGCCGGGCGCGACGGCGCCTCCGGCGATACCATCGTTCTTTCGACCGCGGATCGTTACGGGAACATGGTCTCGTGGGTCAATAGCAACTACGATGAATTCGGCTCCGGTCTGACCGTACCGGGATATGGATTCATCTTGCACGATCGCGGCGGCCTTTTTACGCTCGATCCTCGCAGTCCGAATGCGATTGCACCGCATAAGCGGCCGTTCAATACGCTTGCGGCAGGCTTTATCGAACGCGGTGGGCGACCCCTGATGACGCTGGACTTGATGGGCGGCGACATGCAGGCGCAAGGCCACGAGCAAATCGCAGTCGAACGTCATCGATCTCGATGCCAACGTTCAACAAGCGGGCGACATGGCGCGCTTCCGCCACGCCGAGATCGCAAACGTCCTTTTGCTGGAATCGCCGCTTTACGCGATCGTGGGCGAGCGTTTGCGCGCCATGGGGCACAACGTGCGCTCCACGAATCGCGCGCCGATGGGCGGCTATCAAGCGATCATGCGACTCCCCGACGGCGCGTATGCAGCGGGCTCCGATTTCGGCAAAGACGGCGAGGCGGTAGGATGGTAGCGTTATGGCGTCGCGTCCGAGAACCGGGTGGCGTAGAAAATGCCGTGCAGCCAGTAACCGTCGGCCACTACTTGTCGTCCCACGGCCACATTTCCGGTGCTTTTGCTGTTGAGCGCCGGCTGATCGTTGACGACGATCGAACGTGTCGACTGCTGCAGCGTTACTTGGTTGCCGCTGACGCCGGTAATCGTCCCGCTCAAACTATCGGTTACGTGCGCGAATGTGCCGAGATCCGGCATGTTTTCGGGGGCTTGCGCGGTGCTCGCGTCGGCGAGCGTAGTCGCATAAAACGTGCCGTTCAGCCAATATCCGCTGGCCAGAATGTCACGGCCGACGATAACGTCGCCTGTCAGTTTGCGGTTGAGCGCGGGCTGATCGTTGATGACGAGCGTGTCGTTGGTGTCTCCACCCCTCTGCAAAGTGACGAGGTGCCCGTTGACTTTCGTGATGGTTCCTCGAATTGCGCCGCGCAGGCCGGCGGCAGAACCGTTCTCACCGGTCAATCCGGCGTACCCGAAAACGTTTGCATCCGCAAAACTGTTCGCGTAGAAAGTACCGTTTCGCCAATCGCCGAGTGCAACGATTTGTCGTCCGACCGCGACGTTGCCGGTGGATTGATTGTCGAGTGCCGGTTGATCGTTGACGACGATCGTTCCGTTGCTGCGCTGGATGGTGACCAGATGGCCGTTCACGGCGGTAATGGTTCCGCTGATAACGCGCGGCGGCGCCGTTTGTGCTCCTGACGGAAGGGCAAGACCACAGGCAGCGGCCATAACGATGAAGGCGTAGAGTTTTTGCACGTGCCGAATCTCCTTTTCGCTCATTGATGAGACTCGCATAACGTACCGTAAAAGGGGCTTCGTTATTGCCGAGCGAGACCACGCAAACCCGGTGAGCAAGAAAACGCAACGGTCCCTGCGGTAATGCCCTGAACGCGTTAATATCGGCTCTGCTCCGGGGGCGGACTGTGTTCGCACTCACCGGCGCGGGGATGAGCGCCGAAAGCGGCCTGCCCACATTCCGAGGCGCGGATGGTTATTGGCGCAAATGCCGGGTCGAAGATCTCGCCTCGCCGGAAGGCTTTTGCCGCGATCCGTTAACGGTATGGCGCTGGTATAACGAACGCATACGTGGATACCGCGAAGCAAAGCCGAACGCGGGCCATTACGCTCTTGCCGAACTGGAATCGCTGGTTCCGCGTTTGACCGTTGCAACGCAGAATGTCGATTCACTGCATGCGCGCGCCGGTTCTACGGATGTGCTCGAATTGCACGGTAACTTGCGTACCGCGCGCTGCAATTGCTGCGGATTCCAGCTGCCGATACCAAACGGCTTAGATGAAGATCGAATAGAGCATCGATGCGGCGGACGCTTTCGGCCGAACGTCGTTTGGTTCGGAGAGATACTGCCGCAAGCAGTTTGGGAACGCGCCTCCCAAGCGGCGGCCAGCGCGGATGTCGTTCTCGTTGTCGGCACGTCGGCGCAAGTCTATCCTGCAGCTGCTCTTGCAAGGCTCAATCCACTTGCATACGTTGCGGAAATCAATCCCGACGCCACGAGCTTGAGCGATGCGTGCCATTGCACGATCCGATCCGGTGCAGCGGTCGCGCTTCCGGAAATCGTTGCGGCTCTGCGGGCGTAACGCAGGCCCCATCCTAAGCTGTATGGCTCAGAATGGCTACGGCGCTTCGAAAATGGTAGCCCCAACGGGATTCGAACCCGTGTTACCGCCGTGAGAGGGCGGCGTCCTAGGCCTCTAGACGATAGGGCCGTGGCTCCGGGGCAGAGATTTGAACTCCGATAACGGACTTCAGAGGCCCGCGTCTTACCCTTAGACGACCCCGGAATAGCAGCGACGCCCTATACTACACGACCTGGCCGCGTTCTTGCAAACGGCGATTGCGCTTCATGTTTTTTCCTCCGTAAGTCGGCGTCTGGCTGTGGCAATTTGGGCAAAGCATTCGCAGGTTTTCGATGCGATGATCGTGCTTTTGACCGTTTATGTGATCGATGTGCAAAACGAGCACGCGCCCGCGCCATTCCGTTAAGCCGCATTCGGAGCATTCTTCCTTCAGCAGGCCGGCCCGAAGTAGTCTGCCCTTCACGTTTCCGCGACTCTTCCCGCGCCTGACCAGTTCTTCGAGCGGCATGGCCGCTGGGCGAGCTCGCATCTGACCTCGCTTGCGTGCCTTATGCCACGTCGCGTGGCAGAATCCAAATTTCCGCATGCAGTCGCGCGCTGAATGGCCGGCATCGTAGTACGCCTGAACAGCGGCCCAATCATAAACCACTCGTTGGCTGCGACCATCATAGATTACGACTTTGCCGCCTCTAGTTTGCGGCCGAATGGCCAATTCGCCGCGCTGAATCGCCTTCACCCATGTAGCATGCGCCATACCGAACCGAGCATGGCATGCGACGAACCCGTGTCCCTCGTCGTGATAGCGCTGAATCGCTTGCCAGTCGTACACCCGTCGCATACTCACTATTATACTCGAACGTGTGTTCGAAGTGGTTGCCGAAATGTTACCGTCCGGTTGCCCGACGGCGTAACGGTTTTCAGATTCAAGCCACAGGGAAAATTCCGAAGTGGGAGCGCAACTGTGTGCCTCCTCGGTTTGCCGTTCACACAAAAAGGAAGGTCGCGCGTGCAGGCAATCGTGCTGGTCGGCGGTGAGGGTACGCGGTTGCGCCCCTTGACGTTCGGCACCCCGAAACCGATGGTCCCGATCATGAACGTGCCGTTCCTGGCGAGAACGCTGGAGCGGCTGTTCGACGTGGGCATTCGCGACGTGATTCTTCCGGCCGGATATTTGCCCGAAGCGATCACCGAGTATTTCGGCGACGGATCTCGGCTCCGAATGAAGATAACGTACGTCATCGAGGACGAGCCGCTCGGCACGGCGGGCGCAATCAAGAACGTCGAGCCGCACATCAACGGTCCGTTCTTCGTGTTGAACGGCGACGTGCTGACCAGCCTGAATTTGCAAGCGATGATCGACTACCACGCGCTAAAAGGCGGCCTCGGCGTCCTTCATTTGATTCGAGTCGACGATCCGTCGGCGTTTGGATGCGTCGTCCACGACGAATCGGGCCGAATCTCGGCCTTCGTCGAAAAGCCGCCGAAAGGCAGCGAACCGACGAACGAAGTGAATGCCGGCACTTATTTGCTCGAACCCGCGGTGCTGAAAATGATTCCGCCGGGCCGCAACGTTTCCATCGAACGGGAAACCTTTCCCAAAGTTTTAGCCGAGGGCAACGCGCTCTACGCATATACGACAAGCGATTATTGGATCGATCTCGGACGTCCCGAACATTATTTGAGCGCGCACCGCGACATTCTGTCCGGAGCGATGCCGCTCAAACTTCAACCCGGAGTGAGCGGCCCGGGCGCGAGCACGCAAGGCAAAATGGCCGGAGCGCATTCAAATATTATCGCTCCGGTTCATATTGAAGAAGACGTGTACGTCGATCCGGGCGCAAAGGTTGGTCCGAACGTCGTGCTGGGCAACCGTTGCCGAATTGAAGCCGGCGCGATCGTTCGCGAAAGCGTATTGTGGGACGACGTTGTCGTCGAACGCGACGCCAACATCGACGAAACCATCATTGCCAGCGGCTCGCGCGTCGGCGCCGGAGCGCGCATCGGGCGCGGCAGCGTTGTCGGCCATGACGTTATCATCCAAGCAGGCACGGTCGCGCCGGAAGGCTCCCGAATCGCCGCCGGAACGACGGCGTCTGCACCCTAAAAGCCGGCCGAATGGCCCCAAAAGCGGCAGGCCAAGCAGCCGCAACCCGATATAGGTCCAAAGGTTTATCCTTTATGCGGCGACGGGTATAAATCGCTCGTCATCGCAGGAGGGGCACCGCCGGCTTTCCTCGCCTGTTGAGCCGCGCATTCCGTCCCAGCTGGCGTTTGGAGAACCGTAGGTGATTGGCAGGCCCCAAGACGCGCTAGCCGTGGCTTCAGTTCCGCGCACGCTGTTCATGGGTTCATTCCCGCCCCGGGAGTGCGGCATCGCCACGTTCACCAAAGACGTTGTCGATTCGTTCGACGCGGCGTTCGGGACGAGCAGCGAGATCATCGCAATCGACGAGCCCGGCGGCGAGGTTCGGCAGTACGGTGCAAGGGTGACCGCCCGCCTGCAAGAGGATCGGCGCGAATCCTACAGCGACGTTGCCGCAATCGTCAACGCGCATCCGGCCGAAGTCCTCAATATTCAGCACGAGTACGGGTTGTTCGGCGGTGAGCGTGGAGAATGGCTCATCGACTTGCTGGCGGCGGTTGAAAAACCGGTCGTGCTGACGCTGCACACCGTGCTGCCGGAACCGGACGAAATCATGCTGCGCGTCACGCAGCACCTTTGCCGATACGCGACGCAAGTCGTCGTGCTCTCCGAAACCGGCCGACAGCTGCTCGACGGCGTCTACCATATCGATCCGACGCGGGTGCGCGTCATTCATCACGGCGTTCCGGACGTTGAGTTCCGCGACACAGGATCGTTCAAAGCTTCGTTCGGCATCGGGCAGCGCACGGTTATTTCGACATTCGGTTTGATCAATCGCGGAAAAGGCTTGGAATTCGCGATCGAGGCGATGCGCGACGTGGTCAAGCGCCATCCGGAAACGCTCTACTTGATTTTAGGGGAAACGCATCCCGTCGTTCGCCGGCAGGAAGGCGAATCGTATCGCGAATCGCTCCAGCAGCTCGTCCACGATTACGGACTGCAGCACAACGTGCACCTCATCGACAAGTACCTCGATTTCGACGAGCTGGTCAGCTATCTCGAAGCGACCGACATCTATCTCACACCCTATCTCAACCCCACGCAAATCGTGAGCGGCACCCTCGCGTATGCGGTCGGCTGCGGCAAGGCCATCGTCTCGACGCCGTATTTGTACGCGCAAGAAGTCCTAGCGAACAATCGCGGTTTTCTGTGCAATTTCCGCGATGCCCGTTCCATTTCGCGCATCATCACGGCGTTGCTGGACGATCCCGCGCTTCGCCGCGCCACCGAGAGGCGCGCGTATCGCTTTGGCCGCCAGATGACCTGGCCGCACGTCGCGGCTGAGTACGGGAAGCTCGTTTTCCGAGTTGGCGCCGCAAGAAGTGGAGTTGATCCATTCTGCCTAAGGTTGACGGCCTGCGGCCGCTGCCCACGCTCGAACACCTCATTACGCTGAGCGACGACGTTGGCGTGATTCAGCACGCGCTCGAAGACATTCCGAACCGATCCACCGGCTACTGCACCGACGACGTTGCGCGCGCGTTCATGGTCGTGCTTGCAAGACTGCAACTTGATCCGCACGATGCGGTTGCGGAACGGCTCGCAACGACGTATCTCGCCTTTTTACACGATGCGCAAATCGACGACGGCCGGTTCCACAACTTCATGAGTTACGAACGCACGTGGCTCGATGCGGTCGGAACCCACGATTCCGTCGGACGCGCTATCTGGGCGTTGGGTTACGGCATGCGCTTCGCGCCGCGCGCATCGTGGCAAAACATTTCGAAACGCCTTTTCAATAGGGCTCTTCAGTCAGTCGATTGGCTTGGGTACGCACGATCGCAGGCCTATACGATCATCGGACTTGCGCATGCGATCCAATCGACCGCGGACCAAGGAAACGCCGAGCAGTACCGGTCGATTATCCAGACCCTTGCGCACGGCTTAAGGGCGAAGTATTTGGAAGTTCGCGATGCGGATTGGCACTGGTTCGAAAATTCGCTCACCTACGACAACGCTCGTTTGCCCGAGGCGCTCCTGCGTGCGGGGTATGCGCTCGGGGACGATGCCCTTATTGGCGCCGGCCTGAGAACGTTCGAATTTTACCGCCGCACGACTGCGGAGGGCGGTATCTACGTTCCGGTGGGCAACGAGGGTTGGTATCACCGCGGCGGCGTGAAGGCTTTATATTCCCAGCAGCCGCTGGAAGGCGTGGCGCTGGTGGATGCCGCGTTGGTGGCCTTCGAGGCTACCGGTGACCCGTCGTATCGCAACACCGCGCAGCTGGGATTGGATTGGTATTACGGCCGCAATTCCCGCGGCGTCGTCATGGCGCGCAACGGTGGATGCTTGGACGGGTTGAACGAAACGTCCGTGAATTCCAACATGGGTGCGGAATCTACGCTCGCGTACTTAGGCAGCGCATACGCGCTGGCGGCGCGTCCCGTCACGGCGCTTTCACTCGCGCGCTAACTGCGACATAGGTCTTCGAGGCCGTTTTTCGGTCTGCGTCGAAGATATGCAACGATGATTGTCGAAACCGAAGCCCTTAACGACGTGCAATCCGCCGCCGTTCGCTATACGAACGGCCCTTGCTTGATCTTTGCCGGCGCCGGCAGTGGAAAAACGCGCGTGCTCACGCACCGCATTGCGTATCTGCTGGGCGAGCTGGAGATTCCGCCGGATCGCATCCTTGCGGTAACGTTCACCAACAAAGCCGCCGGTGAAATGAAAGCGCGCTTGGAACGCATGGTCGGAACCGCGGCCCGCGATCTGTGGGTCGGGACGTTCCACGCGATGTGCGTGCGGATACTTCGGCGGGACGGCGCGCGGATTGGAATTTCTTCAAACTTCGGCATCATCGACGATGCCGATCAACGTTCGCTCGTCAAGGACATCATTGCCGATCTCGATTACGACGAACGCCAGCTGACGCCCGGCGCCTGCCTTACCGAAATCAGCAAAGCGAAGAACGCGCTCATTTGGCCGCCGCGATATCACGAACTCAACGCGTCGTTTCAGGGTGAGCGCTTTGGAAACGTCTACGCCGAATATCAGCGCCGGCTGACGGAGTCCAACAGTCTGGATTTCGACGATCTCATCGTTCGCACGATCGATCTGTTCGAGCGCGACGATGCGACGCGCACGAAATGGCAAAAGAAATTTCAGTACATCCTGGTGGACGAATATCAGGACGTGAACTTCGCGCAGTATCGCCTCATCGCGATCCTGGGCGAGAAGCATCGCAACGTAACGGTGGTCGGTGACGACGATCAATCGATCTACTCCTGGCGCGGAAGCGACTACCGCATGATTCTGCGCTTCGAACAAGATTTTCCGGGCGCGAAAATCTTCACGCTGGAAGAGAACTATCGCAGCACGCAAACGATTCTCGACGCCGCTAATGCCCTGGTATCCAACAACAAAACGCGCCAGCCGAAGACGTTGTTCACCAGCCGTACGCAGGGCGATAAGATCACGGCGTTTTCCGCGGATACCGAAAGATCCGAAGCGAGATACGTCGTCGAGAAAATCAAGGAGTTGGTGCGCGAGGGAGCCGCGTATCGCGATTTCCTGGTTCTTTATCGCACCAATGCGCAGTCCCGCGTTTACGAAGAGGCGCTGATCGCCGAAGGCATCCCGTATCGCGTCGTCGGCGGCGTCGGCTTCTACGCGCGCGCCGAAATCAAGGACGTCATCGCGTATCTTCGCTACATCGAGAACCCCGCCGATGCGATCGCGTTCAAACGCATCGTCAACGTTCCGCGGCGTAGTATCGGCCAGCAGACTTTGGCCAGTCTCGTTGCGGCAGCAAGTCAAGCGGGAGTTTCAGTAGGACAAGCCGTTTTCGACAAAGAGCTGCTTAAAAAGGCCGTTCCCAAGAAGACCCGAGAGCTCGAACGCTTCGCGGAATTGATTGAAAACTTGCGCGAGCGCGCGGCGGACTTTTCGATTCCGGACCTGCTGGTCGCGGTCATGGAGGAGTCGGGCTACGTTCACGAGCTTCGTAACGAAGATACGGCCGATGCGCGTACGCGCTTGGAGAACTTGCAAGAACTCGTCGGCGTCGCACGTGAGTACGAGCAGAACGAACCGGAGGGTTCGCTTTCGAGTTTCCTGGCGAACATCGCGCTCATCAGTGATTTGGATTCATTGGATCCGGATTCGTCGTACGTCACCTTGATGACGCTGCACGGCGCAAAAGGGCTGGAATTCTCGAACGTCTTTCTTACCGGATTGGAAGAAGGCGTCTTTCCGCATTCGCGCGCTTTGGTCGACATGACCGAACTCGAGGAAGAGCGGCGCCTTGCCTACGTCGGCGTGACGCGAGCGATGGATCGGTTATTTCTCTCGTACGCCGAACGGCGTACGTTATACGGCAACACCTTTGCGCATCCGAAGTCGCGTTTTTTGGAGGAGATGCCGGCCGTAGAGATGCTCGGCGGAGTCGTGCTCCCACGCCCTGCGGGCGGACGCTGGCGCGAAGTTTCGATTCACGAAAGCGCGGGCGCCGGCATGAACATGAACTTGAAAAAAGGTGACCGCGTCCGCCACCCCAAGTGGGGTGAGGGGACGATCGGAGACGTCGTCGGCGCTGGGGGCGACGGCTTAGTAACCATCGACTTTCCCAATGTTGGTCAGAAGATGGTGATGCTGAAGTACGCGCCGCTCGAAAAAGTCTAGGACGCGCCGCTGAAAGTAGCGGTGTCCGGCGTGCGTGGGCTCATGGGACGGCTGACGCGCGAAACGGTAGAGCAAGCCGCGGACATGCAGTATGTCGGCGGCTTCGCGCGTGTAAGTGACGCGCAGCAAGCAATCGACTACGACTTGCGTCGCCTGCTGGCGCAGAAGCAGCCCGACGTTCTGGTGGACTTTACGACGCGGCCGAAAACACAGGAAGCCGCGCGAGTCGCGATTGAAAGCGGCGTCGCTGCGCTGATCGGGTCGAGTGAGTGGAACGATGAAGAGCGCGCCGATCTGGCAGCATTGTGCGAACGCACCGGTGTCGGCGCAATGCTCGTTCCGAATTTCGCTCTGGGCGCGGTGTTGATGATGCGGTTTGCCGAGCAAGCCTGCGAAGTTTTTCCCGAGCGTCGAAATCGTCGAGATGCATCACGCCGACAAACGTGACAAACCCAGCGGTACGGCAGCAGCCACCGCGCGGGGCATTCGCGCTGCCGGCGGCCCGGCGCAGGTTCCAATCCACAGCGTCCGTTTGCGTGGCGCGTTCTCGCATCAAGAAGTGCTTTGCGGGAACGCCGGCGAGGTGTTGACAATCCGGCACGACGCCTTGTCGACCCAAGCCTTCACTGCCGGTATTCTGCTCGCAATTCGCGCCGTTTCGACGCTGCGCAAACTCGAGTTTGGGCTGGATTACGCACTGTCGCACGCTTTAGCCCCGTGAAAATCGCCATCGTCGGCGCCACCGGCGTCGTCGGCGAAACGCTCGAGCGCGTCCTGCGCGAGCGAAATGTGGGGGCGGGCCGCATCGGTTTATTTGCCTCGCGCACACGCGACCGGGTACAGCAAACCACGCCGCAAGCGCTGCAGGATTTCGACGTGGTATTCTTCGCCGGTTCCGAAGATGCGAGCGAACGCTATGCGCCGGCAATTCTCCAACGGGGCGCCGTAGTCATCGACAACAGCGCGACGTTCCGGCTCAGAGACGGCGTTCCGCTTGTAGTGCCCGAAGTGAATGCGCACGTGATCCGCAGCGAGGACCGCTTATTTCCGGTGGGTAACTGCACGGCGATCATCTTGTGCGTCGCGCTTGCGCCGGTCCGCGACGTTGCGGGCGTGGAATCGGTGCGGGTTGCGACGTATCAATCCGTGAGCGGGGCCGGCCGCTCCGTGTTGGAAGAGTTCGATCGCGGTGAGGGAAGCATCGTTCGCAACGTCGTTCCGCAGATCGGTCCCATCGGGCAAGACGGTTACAGCGGCGAGGAGCGCAAAATTGCCGAGGAAACGCGTAAGGTGCTGGAAGCTGCCGCAGCTGATGATTTTCGCGAGCGCGGTGCGCGTGCCGGTGCGAACCGCGCATTCGCAAGCCGTGTTTTTGCGCACGTCCGGGGAGACGACCGTTCGTGAACTGTCGGAGGCGTTTGCCGGCGCCCCGGGCATTGCGTTCCATGGCGAAGGCGTCGTTACGCCGCGCGACGTGGAGGGAACGGATCTCGTTCACGTTGCGCGCCTGCGTGAATGCTTCGACTGCTCGCAGGACAGCGCGGCGCGCGGGCGGGACTTTCAAATGTGGATTGTCGGTGATCAGCTGCGAAAAGGCGCTGCGACGAACGCCGTTCAGATTCTCGAACTTCTCCGGCAACGAGGAACCCTCGCGTGAACGGCATCGTCGTCTTGAAATTCGGCGGCACGTCGGTGGCTACGGCGGATCTGCGCCGTATGGCGATCGAACGTTTGCGCGAAGAGCGGGAACGCGGCAACGCGACCGTGGCGGTCGTATCCGCGCAGGGACGCAGCCCGAACCCGTACGCCACCGATTCGTTGCTCGCACTCGTCGAAACCGCGGCGCGAAGCCGCAACGTCGACTTACTGATCGCATGCGGCGAAACGATCGCGGCTGCGGTTTTTGCCGAGCAATTGAGAGCCTGCGGCATGCCGGCGGAAGCGCTTACCGGCGCGCAAGCGGGAGTCATCACCGACCGCAAGCATGGAAATGCCGGCATTCTACGCGTCCAACCCGCTGCAGTGCTGCGTTGCCTGGATGCGGGCGCAATTCCGGTGGTCGCGGGATTTCAAGGCGTTACCGAAGACGGCGAGATAACGACGCTCGGACGAGGCGGAACGGATCTCACCGCCATCGCACTGGCTCACGCATTGGACGCGCAGCGCGTCGACATCTACACGGATGTCAGCGGCGCGATGACGGGCGATCCGCGGCGTATCGCCGGCGCGCACACGATAGAGCGCGCGACGTTGGAAGAAATGACCGAGCTGGCGCATCATGGCGCAAAAGTGATGCACGATAAAGCTGCCGAACTTGCGCACCGCACCAAAACGCCGTACGCGATCAAAGGCTCTTGCCGGGGGTGAAGGCACGCTGGTGGACGACGGCACGGAGCCCGACCGTCCCGTGACGGGCGTCACCGCATCGGGCCGCGTTACCTGGGTGCGCGTGATTCGCGGCGACATCGAAGATCAACGCCGGCGCATGCAAGTCGAGCTGCAGATGTTCGCGCGTATTTCGCAAGCCGGAATTTCGATCGACCAGGTAACGGTCAATCAAGCCGGCGTCATGTTCGTCGTCGAGGGCGATCGTGGCGCCGAAATACGTCAGCTCTTGGGCGATTTGAATTTGGCCGTTCGGGTGCGCGAAGGCTGTTCGAAACTTTCGGTCGTCGGAGCCGGCATGCGTTACGCGCCGGGCGTCGTACACCGCATCGTGCAGGCGCTTTCGGCGGCAAACGTGGAGATTATCCACTGTACCGACAGTAATATTACGGTCTCCGTGCTGGTTCCATCGGCGGACGCCCAGCGCGCGGAGCAAGCCGTCCACGACGAATTTCATCTTGAATGTCGTACCGAGCCGGTTGCGAGAGCGCAAGCGTGATGCAAGGCAGCGCTTTCGGCCCGATCATCACCGCCATGATTACGCCGTTCAACGACCGCGCTGCGCTCGATGTCGCGGAGGCCGCGAGAATTGCGTGCTGGCTGGCGGACCGCAACCACGATGCAGTGGTCGTAGCGGGATCGACGGGTGAGGGACAAACGCTGACAAGCGCGGAGTGCGCCGCGCTCGTTTCGGGCATCAAATCGGCGGTCGGTGCGCGCATGCGCATCATCGCAAACGCCGGAACGAACGACACGCGTGAATCGGTTGCCGCCGTAAAGCAAGCACAAGAAGCGGGCGCCGATGCTATCCTGGCTGTGGTTCCCTATTACAACAAACCGACGCAGAGCGGAATGGCCGCGCATTTTGGCGCGCTTGCGCAAGCAACGGCGCTGCCGATCGTCATTTACAATATTCCATCGCGAACCGGCGCGAATTTGCTGCCTGAAACGCTGCTCGAACTGGCGCGCCGGCATTCCAATATCGTCGGCGTCAAAGAATCCAGCGGCGATCTGATGCAGATCGGAACGATCCTTTCCCAGCGCGAAGTCAATTTCGCGGTGTTTTCCGGCGACGATCATTTGTTTTTGCCGTGTCTGGCGATGGGCGCGGACGGTGTCGTCGGGGTAGCCTCGCACTTGTGCTCGCCGCAATACGCGCAGATGGTTCGAGCGTTCAACGCCGGCGATGTCGCCGAGGCGGCGCGCATCCATCGTTCGCTTCTCCCGCTGATCGCGGCGTTGTTTGCGACGACGAACCCGATTGCGGTGAAGTGGGCAATGCGGCAGCTGGGCTTCCACGCCGGAGAATGCCGCTTGCCGCTCGACGCAATGCCGGAAGAAGCGGCGAACCGGTTGGGCCCCATGCTCGACGCCTTCCGGTAACGGTGATGGAGATTCTCGGTTGCCGGCTCGACGTGCTCGACGCCGACGCTGCGGCGGATGCGATCATCGCGCTCATCCAGCGAGGAAGCAGCGCGCAAATCGTAACGCTCGGCACGGAGATGGTCGTTCACGCGCAGCGAAGTGCGCAATATCGCGCGGTCGTCAACGCTTGCGCATTATCGTTGTGCGATACCGTGGGATTGCTGGCGGTGGCGCGCATTCGCGGAGCGCGGCTGCGCACGCGCGTTACGGGCGTGGAACTCATCGAACACCTTTGTGCTCGCGCCGCTTCCGAACACGTAAGCGTTTTTCTCCTGGGCGGAGCACCCGGGATCGCGCAAGCCGCGGCGGCCCAATTAGAGCGCCGGTATCCGGGCTTGCGGGTCGCGGGCACGCGCGACGGCTTTTTTGCATCCGAACAATCCCGTGCAGTCGCTGCTGAAATCAAGGCGAGCGGCGCGCAGTCTGCTGTTTGCCGGCCTGGGATTTCCGAAACAGGAATACTGGCTAGCGGAGTTTTTGCGTGAAACGGGATGCGGTGCCGGCATCGGCGTGGGAGGGTCGTTCGACGTGCTCAGCGGCAACGCGCGCCGCGCGCCGGCCGCGTGGCGTCGCGCCGGTCTCGAGTGGCTCTACCGGCTTCTGAAGGAACCGCAGCGCTGGCGTCGCCAGTTGGCGCTTCCGCAGTTCGTACTGTTGATTGCAAGCGAAACGATGCGATCGCGCCGCAGTAGGGGAAACACGCGCGCATGAGAGCGATGATTCTGGCCGGCGGATTGAGCACGCGGCTCTATCCGTTGACGAAGCAGGTTCCCAAACCGCTGGTTCCGGTCGTCGGCGAACCCAACGCCGTGCATCTGATTCGCTATCTCAAAGCGTATGGTTTCGACGATATTGCCATGAACGTGCATTACCTTCCGCAGATGATCTGGAAACGCTGGGCGACGGTTCGGCGTTCGGGGTGCATTTGGAGTATTTGCATGAGGGCGTTTTGCTGGGCAGCGCCGGCGCGCTGGAACAAATAAAACGGTATTTCAGCGACGGGCCGTTCGTCGTCGTAGGCTGCGATGATCTGACTGATCTCCCCCTCGATGCGCTGCTGAACTTTCACCGCCGCAAGAATGCCATCGCAACCATCGGGTTGGTCGAGCGTGAGGAGGTGCATCAGTACGGCGTCGTCGTGACTGATGCGCAAGGCAAAATCACCGGCTTTCAAGAGAAACCCGCAAAAGGCACCGAGCACAGCAAGCTCGTCAACACCGGCATCTACGCATTTACGCCGGAGATCTTCGCGCACATTCCCTCCGGCGTCTTTTACGATTTCGGCAAAGACGTATTTCCGGCGCTGCAGCAGGCCGGCGAAGCGTTCTTCGGTTTCGACGCTCGCGGCGCGTACTGGTGCGATATCGGAACCCCGGCCGAATACCGGCGCGCGACCAACGACGTGCTCGAGGGCCGATTTCACATTCCGGGGGAAACGAACGCAATTCGTGACGTTTGGATATCTTCCAGCGCGAGCATAGCGCGCGATGCCCGTATCAGCGGTCCATCGGTGATCGGCGAGGGCGTCGAGGTTCGCAGCGGCGCGAAAATCGAACGTTCAATCATCTGGCAACATTCGCGCATCGGCGAAAACGCGGTCGTGCGCGATGCGATCCTCGGGATGCGCTCTACGATCGAACCCAATGCGCTGGTCGAGAACGTCATCCTGGCAAACGACGGCGAATAATCGTGGCGAACGCCGCAGCCGCGCCTTGCCGTACGGGAGGCCGTTCGTGATGGCGTTGCATGAGCTTACTGCAGATCCTCGACATGCTGTTTCCGCCCCAGTGCGGCGGATGCGAAGAACCCGGATCGGGTGTGTGCAATGCATGCGTTCCGCAGGAACGTTGTCCGCAGGGAGTTGCCTACGTTGCACGTTACGGCTCTGGGCCAATACGATCAACGTTTGCGTCGCGTCGTGCTGGCGCTGAAAAAAGGCAGACGCGACGTGGCGTACGGCTTGGCGGAACGGCTGTGCGAGCTCGTGCCGCCGCAGTGCGTGCTCGTTCCGGTCCCCACCACGGCGGCGCGTCGGCGTGAGCGCGGCTTTGACGGCTGCGAGCTGATGGTGAGAGCGATCGCACGACGCTTGCACGTGCAAGTACGCTTCGGTTTGGTGCAAACGCGCGGCGATCGCCAGCGCGGGCGCAGTCGTGAAGAACGGCTTGCTGCGCGCAATCGCTTCACGTGGCGCAGTCAAGCGCTGCACGGTGCTGCGGTCGTACTGCTCGATGACGTGGTTACGACGGGTGCAACGCTCGAGGACTGCGCGGCGGTTATCCGCTGCGCGGGCGGGATCGTGCGAACTGCCTGTGCGGTAGCGATCGCACCGTAGGAGACGCGTGAATCCTCTCGACCGACTCTTTTTGGAACGGGCGTGCGAACTCGCGCGCCGCGGTTGCGCGAACACGTCGCCGAATCCAGCGGTCGGCGCGGTCGTCGTTAGCAATGGCACGATCGTCGGCGAAGGTTATCATCACCGCGCGGGTGAGCCGCATGCCGAAGTGCTGGCGCTGCAGGCGGCAAACGGGCTCGCGCGCCGAGCGACGCTCTACGTTACGCTCGAGCCATGCAATCATCGCGGACGCACCGGACCATGCACCGACGCCATTGTGGACGCGGGAATTGCGCGCGTCGTCTTTGGCGCAAGCGATCCGAATCGCGAAAGCGGCGCAGGCGCGCAGATTTTGCGTTCTCGCGGCATCGACACCGTTCCGGCCGACGATGCGCAAGCGCGCGCACTCATCGAACCATTTTCCCGATCGATCTCCCGCGGCACGCCGTATGTATCGCTGAAAATGGCGAGCTCGCTCGACGGTTACGTCGCCGCGCAGCCGGGGCGACGGCAATGGCTTACCGGCGAGCGCGCCGCCGAATTCGTACGAGAACTGCGCATCTTGCACGATGCGGTGATCGTCGGCGCAGGAACGATCCGCATCGACAATCCGCAGCTCACCGTCCGCCCGGCGCATCACCGGCTGCGACCGTATGCGCGCATCGTTGCGTGCGAGAGGGACCCTGTCGAACCGGCGAGCGCGGTATTCTCGCCGGTCGCCGGCTACGCACGCACCATCGTGCTGGCGCCGGCAGGGCCCAGGGAAGCCTTCAGGCCGTTGCAGGATGTGGCCGAGGTCGTTTTCGTCGGCGATAGTGGTGCCGACGTGCTGGACTTGAAGGCCGCCCTGCGGGCCCTGAAGGAGCGGGGGATGACGAGCGTATTGTGCGAAGGCGGTCCGACGATGGCCGGAGCCTTGTTCCAAGACGGTTTAGTGGACCGCTTTCATTGGCTTATTGCGCCGCTGCTGCTGCGCACCGCGGCGGCCGTGCCGGTACTCTGTTCCGGGACGCTCGACGCGGGTCCGTCCCTACGCATCGACTGCGTTGAGCGCCTCGGTGAAGACGTGCACGTTTCGGGCGTGGTCGATGTTTAGCGGGCTGATCGGGCACCACGGCGTGGTTTTGCAGGTAATGCCGTTGCAAGACGGCGGCATGCGGCTGCGGGTTCGATGCGAAGGTGCCTCCGACGAACAGGTCGAGGTAAAAGATTCGATTGCCGTCAACGGCGTCTGCCTTACGGCCTCTGCAGTGGATCATAACGTTGTCGATTTCGAAGTCGTGCCGGAGACGCTCGCCCGTTCCAACTTGGCCGAGCTTCGCGAAGGTGACGTTGTGAACGTCGAATACTCGCTTCGCTTGGGCGATCGGTTGGGGGGCCATTTCGTGTACGGCCATGTCGATGCAACCGGAACGGTGGTTTCACGCGATCGTGAAGGCCAGGGCGAGCGCGTACGCATCGCGCTCGATAAAAAACTGGAACGCTACGTTTGCGAGAAGGGGTATATCAGCGTCGACGGCGTCAGCGTAACCATCGCGGCCGCCGGACCGCAATGGTTTGAACTCGCTCTGGTTCCCGAGACGCTCGCACGGACGACGCTCGGAAAACGCCATCTCGGCGAACATGTGAATCTGGAAGTCGATCCGATCGCGCGATACGCCGTGCATGCCGCAATTTAAGGACGCGACGCCGGCCGGAGCGAGAATTTTCGAAACGCGAGTCATGGTACAGTGGGCCGACATCGACGTTGCCGGCATCATGTATTTCGCGGCATATCAGCGTGCGATCGAACGTGCCGAGATGGATTTTTTCGGCGAGACTCGGTTTTCCGTACAACTCCGTTTTTGAGCAGTACGATATTTGGCTTCCTCGAGTTCACGTGGAAGCGGACTATCATCGTCCGGCGCAGATGGGAGACTGGCTTACACTGCGCACGCACCTGCGGCACGTCGGCGCCTCTTCTATCAAATGGCAAACCATCGTTCACAACGACCGCACCGCCGAAGCGGGCGCGGTGTTCACGCTCGTCGTCGCGTGTATCGACCGGCGCACTCATACCAGCCGTCCGTTGCCGCCCGCCATGCGTTCGACGCTGGCGGCTTGTCTGGCATAGGCTGATGCAATCGGCGATTCTCGTCGAACCCAAACGCATCGAACTGCGCGAAGTTGCGATTCCGCAGCCCGAACCCGGCGGCATCATCGTACGCGTCCGGGCGGCCCTTACCGACGGCACCGATCTCAAAGCGTACCGGCGCGGCCACCCGCGCATGCCGATGCCGACCCCGTTCGGCCATGAGTTTTCCGGCGACGTTGCGGCCGTAGGCAGCGAGGTTCAAAACTTCCGGACGGGCGATGCCGTCATGACGGTGCATTCCGCTCCATGCGACCGTTGTTTTTGGTGCCGGCGCAATCAGGAAGAACTTTGCGAATCGGTGATGACGACGATGATTCTGGGCGCGTACGCGCAGTATATTCACGTTCCGGGGCACATCGCTCGCCGGAATTGTTTTCATAAGCCCGACTCGATCTCGTATCCGGCGGCAGCATTCTTGGAGCCGCTCGCGTGCGTCATGCACTCGCTTGACGTGCTGCAGGCGCCCACCGGCGCATTCGTTGCCGTCATCGGCGACGGCGGCTTCGGCTTATTGCATGCGGCAGCGCTCAAACGCCGCGGCGCCCGACCGCTGCTGATCGGGCGGCGCGCGGAGCGGCTGGCAATCGCCCGAACATTGGGCGTGGAACAGCTTATCGACGCGCGGAATCAAAACGCGCTGCAGAGCATTTTCGAGAAAACGGAAGGCCGCGGCGCCGACGCGGTCATCGAATGCACCGGTGTCGCGGAAGTTTGGGAAGACGCTCCAAACCTGGTGCGACGGGGCGGGACCGTCTCGTTCTTCGGCGGGTTGCCGGCGACGACGCGCGTGTCGTTTTCCGCATCGCGAATCCATTACGATGAAGTCCGTTTGATTGCGCCGTTTCATTTTCGGCCTGCATCGGTTCTTCAAGCCTACCGTGTGCTTACCGAAGGTGAAATCGATCCGTTGCCGCTCATTTCGGCCGCTGCGCCGCTGCGCGAGATTACCGGAGTCTTCGAACGTTTGGACGGAGGGGAAGGACTAAAATTTCTCATAGAACCGTGAGCGCCGACAGGATGCAGGCGGCGGTCCTCTACGACGTCGACGATATCCGCATCGAAACGCGCGCTGTTCCCGCAATCGGCCGCACCGACGTTCTGGTGCAAACGCGCGCAAGCGGAATCTGCACCGGTGACGTGATGGCGTGGTACATTAGGCGCAAAGCTCCCTCGTGCTCGGACATGAACCCGCCGGCGTCGTCGCCGCCGTCGGCGAGGACGTTACGCAATTTGCGGTGGGCGATCGCGTTTTCGCGCATCACCATGCGCCCTGCTTTGACTGCGAAAGATGCGCGCGCCAAGCGTACGTCCAGTGCGCGACGTGGCGCAAAACGTTCATCGACCCCGGTGGCCTGGCGCAGTATTTTCGAGTACCGGCGGACAATCTGCGCGATACCCTGCACCTGCCCGCTGCCGTTCCATTCGTTGACGGTGCATTGGTAGAACCGCTCGCATGCGTCGTAAAGTCGTTGCGCCGCAGCGGAGCGCGTGCGAACGACACGGTTCTCATCGTCGGGTTGGGAGTCATGGGCCTGATGCATCTGCTGGTTGCGCAAGCGCTTGGAGCGCGCGTCATCGGCAGCGATTTCATCGATTCACGCCGCGAATTCGCCCGGGCGCTCGGCGCCGAAACGATTCGCCCCGGCGAAACTGTTGGCGGAGCGGACGTTGTTATCTGCGGCCCGGGCTCGCCGCAAGCATTGCGCGATGCTTTTGCCGCGGTCGCTCCGGGAGGAACGGTCGTTATGTTCACTCCGCTGGAGCCCGGGATTCCGCTTACGCTGGATCCGAACGATTTGTACTTCCGCGACGTGCGCTTCGTTCCCAGCTATTCGTGTGGTCCCGACCAGACGCGCGAAGCGCTCGACCTGATTGCTCGCGGCGTTGTCACCGCGCAACGCTTGGGTGCCACGTTTTACGGCCTGAGCGAAACTGCGCAGGCATACGAAGCGCTGCGCAGTTCACGGGTAGTTAAGCCGATTGTCGTTTTCGAGCCTTCGCTCTTCGGCTAGACCGTTGGATATGCCGCTCCGGTCGTCTCCCGGTGGGTCTGCTGAGCGCTAGTGCGCCATGCCTCGACGATCTGCGCCGTGCTTTTCGTCGTCGTGGAGTCATCGGCGGCAAGCCCGGTTTCTTGTAAATCGCGCGCCACGACGGCAGGCATGGACTCGGCAATCGACATGAGTACCTGCGCGTAGTCTTGCAAATGCCGCTGCGCAAGCTGCGCAACTTGAGGCGCCCCGTACGCATTTGCGGTCGCCAGCAGCATGCTGTACGAAACGCAGCACAGCGAAAGCGCCGTGTAGTCGTCGCGAAGCGCTTTGGCGATCTTCGTCTTGCGAATTTTGTCGATGGCGCTTGCAAACCAACCTTCAACGCCGGCCACCGATGCTTTCATCCCCTGAGCCTCGTGACCGCCGGCAGCTTCGAGCGCCGACCGCAACGATCGAACGTGCGTCTGGCAAAGATCGTTCATGCGCTGCAAGAGCATCCCGGCTGCCGGATATTTCGGCAAATCGCCGTCGCGCAGTTGCGCGTCGAACGGCACGAGAACGTGTTCTTCGAGTGAAAGCATGTCGCTGAGATATGTTTGCAGGCTGTGTTGTACGTCGTTCATAGTGCACAGAGCATACCCATCGTCTGCGGTCTTTCTCAGCAGGAATTTATTTTTATTAGGCCTTTAGTAGGGTGACAGAGCAGCGGCTTGCCGGTACGATAAGCCGGGATGCAGCCTGCCATCGTTCGTTTGACCGGTGAGTTCGATGCTTTTAACAGCGCCGAACTTCGCCGTTTACTGGCGGGCGTTCAGGATGCGCGCCAGGTGGTTATCGACTTCACGCAGACGCGTTACATCGACTCGAGTTGTTTGACCGAACTTGCAAACTTGCGGCGTATGCGAGCCGCTCACGAATTACCGGCTGCGCGCATTGTAATGCCGGGAAAAAATCTGCGCCGTATCTTTAAAATCGTCGGCTTCGACACGGTGTTTCCCGTGTTCGACACCATGCAGCAAGCACTGGAATCAGTCGCCACTTAAGGCACTCAAGCCGGCGGAACCGCGAACCGGCGCACGGACGCACGGACGCACCGGCGAGTTGACATTTGTCAAGATGATATACCTGACTCACCTTGAGGTTCCGCGTCGGGGAATAGATTGCCGTGGCGAAGTACCAGAACCATGGCGTTCCTCCGCTTCTTCCTCCGAAACACTTCGCCTGCGGTCAGTCTGGTCGCCGTAATTATGGAGGCGGTCGGGTTCATTCTGCTATTCGGCCGCGATCTGTTCATCGGGGCTAGTGTCATGGCGGCCGTCATCCTAGGCTTCTCGGTTAGCGCGATATATAGCAACGACGAGGCTATAAAGCAACGCGAAAAAATACTTGATGAGCGTGAGGGGGGCGGCCGAAAAATAATTGGAGTCGACGCATCGCATCAACGGCCTACGGAACCGACAAATAAGGTCGTGCCGCTCGTTATCTTATTCATAGTAATGTTCGCTGCGGTGGGCGCTGCTCGCGTGTACGAAGTTAGCAAGCCAGCGCCTTTCTCGGTTAGGATTACATATTCGTATTGGTCAAAAAAGGACATTGATCGGTCAGCTGACTTTTTTGCTGTATCTCCAGCAAAGATGGTTACGCTGCCGGTCAACCTGTCGATTTACGTTAGGATATTTAACGGCCCAGCAGCCACGTGGATAGACAAAATAGGCGCGGACGCTTTGGTGAATGGGCAGTGGATCGCTTTGGCCCCCATGCCAGACGAGGATTCTGGTGCCGAATATTTTTTGAGTGGGACCGACACGTTTGGGGAGGGATGGGCGTTGCCGAAATCCATGGATTTCGGCGTCGTTACAGAGCAGCAACTGAGGCCGAGCGGTAGGGCCGAAGGCTGGACATTTTTCGCGTACCCAGAAACCTTCCCACAGGAGGTCAGCAGATTCCGGCTCAGCATAACCAATAATGCGAATCAAGCAGTAGTGACGTATATTGACGCAAAGGCGTTCCAGCCGCCGATTCATGGGCCGGTGTTCCCGCCAAGAAGTAAACTGCAAGATTTCCACACCTGGCACTCCGTGTTTTATGCAAACCAACTATGAATGATGATTTAGACAGCGACGAGTCCATGAAGCGCTTTGAGGACTTGGGCCGCAAGTTGTTCCAGATACCCAAGGAAGAGGTAATTGAGGATTCGCCTACCGAGGAAGAGCCAGAGGCCGATGAATAGGCCCGCGCTGTCCCTCGCGCAGTTTGGCGTTTTCGTTTCGCAGCTCGTTGTACGTCACGCGCCGTCCATCGGTGTTCTTCAGCACCGCAACGAAGCGCTGCCCGTCGTTTGTCTCCCTGGCATTGAAGCGGAACACTTGCTCGTCAAGGTAGCGGTCTAGGTGGAACGGGCGCGGGGCGATGTACGTCCCCTTGATTGTGCGCTTGAGGCACGACCAAAAGTTCTCGATGCAGTTCGTATGCACGCGACCTTCGACGTAGGTGATCGAATGATCTACGAACGCATGAACGTAGTCCGGAACCACTTGGCGATACGAACGCAAGGCGTCGGTGTAGAGAACCGATCCGAGACTTCACGTTCGAGTAAATCTTGGGGAGCAGTACGGACGCTTTGTGGTTCGGCACGACGAAGGCGCGCACGCGGCTCTTTTTCTTCTGTTCGCTGCGCTGCACCATGCCGAACACTGTGGTTTTGCCGGTGGCTGGGCCATGCTTCAGTTTGCGGAAGCCGCTCTTGGAAAAATAGTTCGTGCGCGTCTTTCCGCCCACGAAGGTTTCGTCCGCTTCAACCTCGCCCGTAAAGGCTGCGCCGTCATCCGTTTTCATCGCTTCACGGATGCGGTGGAACATAAACCACGCCGTCTTTTGCGTCACGCCCAGCGCCCGGTGCAATTCCCAGGACGACGTTCCGTTCTTCGTGTTCGCGAGCAGCCAGATCGCGGGAAGCCACTTGGTGAACGGGATTGGGCTGTCCTCAAAGATGGTGCCGACCTTGACCGAAAACTGCCGCTTGCAGTCTTTGCAGCGCCACAGTTTGCGCGTGGAAATGAACTGCACCGCCGCCGATCCGCAACCCACACGCGGGCACGCTACGCCGTTCGGCCAACGCAGTTTAACCGCGTACTGAAACGCGCACTCCGGGTCGGAGAAGAACGCTACGGCTTGGAGCAAAGTGGTCGGCGTTTCCATACTCCAAGCCTATACTCGCTCGGTGCCTACTGTGTGGCATTAGGTGCGTTAGGTATATCATCTTGACATTTGTTAAGTCACCAGGGTAAGCTGGGCGCGTGAGCCCCTTCGCCGAAGAATTGCAAGCCGCCATGGACGCCGCCGGCCTGAGCGCCGCCGACTTGGCCCAGCGCAGCGGTTTGACGGAGGCGGCGATTTCGTACCTGCGATCCGGCCAGCGCCGGCCCTCGTACCGTTCGTTGCAGCGGCTCACGCACGTGCTGCCGGACCTTACCGCGACCTTGGAAAGTTCGTCGCCGTTCGATTCCATCGAGGAGGCGATACGGGACGTCCGCGCCGGCAAGATGACGATCGTTCTCGATGACGAAGACCGCGAGAACGAGGGCGATTTGGTGATGGCCGCGCAGATGGTTACGCCCGAAGCCATCAATTTCATGCGCAAGCACGCCGGCGGTTTGATCTGCGTGCCGCTCATCGGCAAGCGTTTGGACGAACTGCATCTGCCGCAGATGGTTTCGGAAAATAGTGCGGTCCACGAAACGGCGTTCACCGTTTCCGTCGAAGCGCGCGGACGAACCACGACCGGCATCTCCGCGCACGATCGCGCAGCTACGATTCAAGCGCTGCTCGATCCGGCAACCAAGCCGTCGGATCTGCTTCGGCCCGGGCATACCTTTCCGCTCCGCGCCCGCGACGGCGGCGTGCTGGTGCGCGCCGGCCAAACGGAAGCCTCCGTCGACTTAGCGCGTTTGGCGGGGCTTTATCCCGCGGGCGTGATTTGCGAGATCATGGCCGAGGACGGCACGATGGAGCGCCTCGATGGGCTTATTGAGTTTGCAAAGCGCCATCAACTCAAACTGATTACCGTGAAGGACCTCATCGCCCATCGGTGGCGAACCGAGAATCTGCTCAAGCGAATTGCCGAGTTCAAACTTCCAACCGACATCGGCACATGGAACGGCTTTGCGTATGAGAATACGATCGACGCGAACACGCACATTGCGTTGGTTATGGGCGACATCGGCGACGGCAAGGATCTGCTCGTTCGCGTTCATTCCGAGTGTTTGACGGGTGATGCGCTGCACTCGCTGCGATGCGACTGCGGTGCGCAACGCGACGGAGCAATGAGCATCATCGCGCAGCAAGGGCGCGGCATTTTTCTTTACCTTCGGCAAGAAGGCCGCGGAATCGGTTTGGGCAACAAACTACGCGCGTACGAACTGCAGGATCGCGGTGCGGACACGGTGGAGGCGAACATTGCGCTCGGTCTTCCGGTGGACAAACGCGATTACGGCATCGGTTCGCAAATCTTGGCCGATCTCGGCGTGAAAGAGATGCGCATCATAACGAACAATCCGCGCAAGATCTTTGGCCTCGAGGGGTACGGCATGAAGATCGTGGGCCGCGTGCCGATGCAGACGGCGCCGACGCCGTACAACAAACGCTACATGGCGACGAAGCGCAGCAAACTTGGGCACCTCTTCGAAAATCCGCTGCCGCACGGCGATCATCCGTGAAAAACGGCGGCAGCAGCGCGGCGAGTGCTCTACCCGATTGCGGCGGCAAGCGTTTTGCGCTGATCGTCGCGCAGTTCTATGAACACATTGCCCAAAATCTGGAAGACGGAGCCCGGCGCGCTTTGAGCGACTGTCGCGTGGCGCCGGAGCACATCCAACTTTTTCACGTGCCCGGTTGCTTTGAGCTTCCGCTGGCGGCGAAGCGGCTCATCGAGGCGGAAGAGCAGTTGGACGCCATCGTCGCACTCGGCGCGGTCGTGCGCGGCAATACGCCGCATTTCGATTACGTTGCCGGCGAGTGCGCCCGCGGTGTTATGACCGTACCAGCTGGCCACCGGCGTGCCCATTGGATTCGGGGTGCTCACGACCGATAGTCTCGCCCAAGCCGAAGAACGCGCCGACCCTAATGGCGGGGACAAGGGCTATGCGGCGGCGCTTGCGGCCGCCGCGCTTCTGCAGATTCCGCCGCAGCGCGCCGCCCCGAAAATCGGGTTCAACCGGCCTGGGCGTTAGCCAGCCTGGACGTGTGGGCAGACCAAGCGAGGAATCCCTCCCGCAAAAGTCGGATACTTCGGTCCCCTACCTCTCGTGGAGGCCGACGCCTTGGAAGACAAATCGATCACCTGCAAGGACTGCGGTCAGCCCTTCGTTTTCACCGTACGCGACCAGCAATTCTACGCCGAAAAAGGATTCCAAAACGAACCGCAGCGCTGCCGCGATTGCAGACAAACGCGCAAAGGTTCGGGCGGCGCTTCTGCGGGCTCCCCTCGGCAGAATTATGACGCGGTTTGCGCGCAATGCGGTACCAGCACGACGGTTCCATTTCGGCCCAGAGGCGACCGGCCGGTATATTGCCGGACCTGCTTCACGGCGCAAACCCCCGCGGCGGTGTAGCAAGCAACATTCCGCATCGACTTCGGCGAATGGAGTCGCCGATGCGTGACTGGGTCATTCGTTGGGCCGGCGATGCAATCGAGTACGTCGATCAACGGCTGCTTCCACAGAACGAAGTGGTTCGACGTGCAGCGACGGCGGACGACATTGAAACTGCGATCAAGACGCTTGCAGTGCGCGGAGCGCCGTGCATCGGCGTCTTTGCGGCTTACGGCGTGGCCTTGCTGCGGATATCCTCGCCCGATGATACTGCGTTCCATGCAGCAACCCAGCGGGTGCGCAGCGCTCGACCGACCGCCGTAAACCTGATGTGGGCGGTGGATCGCGTGCTCGGCGCCGGCGACATGCTTGCGGAGGCGCAAGCGATTCATGCCGAACAACGGCGTATCGACGACTACATTGCCGCCGCCGGCGTCGAGCTGATACCGCGTGATGCGCGCGTCCTCACGCACTGCAATACCGGCGCTCTGGCGACTGCGGGCGGCGGCACGGCCCTCGGCGTTATCCTCGCGGCGGCGCGCGCCGGAAAACGTCCGCGCGTGTACATCGACGAGACGCGACCGCTGCTGCAAGGTTCCCGGTTGACCTATTACGAGCTCCAACGCGAAGGAATCGATGCCACGCTCATCGCCGACGCGGCGGCGGCAGTAACGATGCAAACCAAAGCGATCGATCTGGTTATCGTGGGCGCCGATCGCATCGCCGCGAACGCAGACACGGCCAACAAGGTCGGCACGTTGGCATTAGCGATCGCCGCAGCGTATCACCGCATTCCATTTTACGTCGCTGCGCCGCGCTCCACGTTCGATTTTGCGCTGAGCGGCGGCGGTGCGATCCCCATTGAGGAGCGTTCGTCCGACGAGATCGCATGCTTCGCCGGCACGCGCGTGGCTCCCGACGGCGCGCGCGCGTACAATCCGGCGTTCGACGTTACTCCGGGCCGCTTGATCACGGCGTTCATCACCGAATACGGACTGCTGCGAGCTCCGTACGGCGATTCCATTGCGGATTTGCAACTGCGTCCGACTCTTTTGACGCCGGCATGAAGTATCGCTACGGCGAGATGACGTGGCCGGAAATAAAGGAAGCGTGTACCGCTAGGCGCGTTGCGGTGGTGCCGATCGCAACGATCGAAGATCACGGATTGCATTTGCCGGTCGATACCGACGTGCGGCTTTGTGCGGCTGTTTGCGAAGAGGCCGTCTCTCGCGCGCCCGACCGCGCCGTGCTCGTACCGCCGATCAATCACGGCTTCAGCCCACACCACATGGACTTTCCGGGCGCGATCACTATCGGCGCGGAAACGCTTATTCGCTACGGCGTAGACGTTTGCAAGAGCCTAGCCCATCACGGGTTTTCTCGCATCCTCATCGTCAACGGCCACGGAAGCAACACGCCGTTCGTCGACATCATCGCGCGGCTTACCGTCGTGGAAACGGGCGCGCTGGCGGCCGCGGTAAACTATTGGGCTGCACCGGGCGTGCGCGATGCGGCAGAAGCGCTGCGCGAGTCGGAGAAAATCGGGGGAATGAACCATGCCTGTGAATTCGAGACTTCCCTGTACTTGACTCTCGCGCCGGAACTGGTCGACATGACGAAAGCCGTGCACGAGCTGTCGCATCACCCCACGAAAAACTACTGGACCGATCTGATCGGCGGCGATGGTCCGCTGGCGATGATGGAACCGTGGAGCGCGCTGAGCAGCAGCGGCATCATGGGCGATCCCACGAAAGCGACGGCGCAAAAGGGCCGCGTGCTGCTCGATGCAGCTGCCTGCGGGATCGTGGAATTAGTCGATGAACTTCGCGCGCGTGAACCCGCAGTTCGTACGGATCACCACTAGCCTGTGCGTGTGCGCGCTCGCCGCGTGCACGCGAACCGGCGTTGGGGGCACGCGTTCGGCAAACCCGTGGACCGTTCACGGCGATCTGCGCATGGCGGCAAGGGAGACGCCCGACAACCTTAACCCGCTGCTGGGAACGCAAACGGTCGTGAGCGATTTGTCGATGTTTTGGGCCGGTTACCTGTTCAACTGGAGCGATCGCAACGAACTGGTTCCGGAACTTGCGATGCGCATTCCCACCTTGCGCAACGGTGACATTTCAAAAGACGGTTTACGCATTACGTATCATTTGCGCCGCGGCGTGCGCTGGCAGGACGGTGCACCGTTCGACGCGCGCGACGTCATCTACACGTGGCGGCAAATGCTCAATCCACGCAACTTGGTAGTCAGCCGCGTCGGGTACGACTTGATTCGGCGTATCGACGAACGCGACCCGTACACGATCGACGTGCATTTGAAGCAGCCGTTCTCGCCCTTCGTCGCGACTTTCTTCACCATGGCCAATCACACCAACGCGATTTTGCCGCGGCATCTGCTGGCGAAATATCCCGACATCAACCGCATTGCGTATAACTCGCTGCCTATCGGCACCGGCCCCTTTCGGATAGCGCGGTATGAAAAGGGTTCCTCCATCACGTTCGTGGCAAACGATCGGTACTGGCGCGGACCGCCGAAGCTGCGGCGCATCGACTATCGCATCATCGAAAGCGACAACACGCTGCTGACGCTGCTGCAGACGCACGAGATCGATTTCTACTATCGGGCGGCGGAAAGCCAGGCGCCGAGTCTGCACGGGATTCCCGGCACGCGCGTGATCGTTTCGCCGTTCACGCGGTTCGCCGATCTCGGTTTCAACGCTGCAAATCCCGCGCTTGCCGACGTCCGCGTGCGGCGTGCGCTCGCGTATGCGCTCGATCGCAATGCGCTGGTGCGCAAAGTGACGCACGGCATTGCGATGCCGGCCGACAGCGATCAGCCCTCGTTCCTTTGGGCATATAATCCGAACGTCGTGCGCTATCCCTACGATCTCAAACACGCAGCACAATTGTTGGACGAGGCGGGCTGGCGCGGAGCGCCGGGAACGATTCGCACGAAGAACGGACAGCCGCTGCGGTTGCTGCTCGTGAGCTTTACGGGTTCGGCTACGGCAAGCGATGCCGAAGTGTTCGTGCAGGCGGCGTGGCGCCAGGCGGGAATCGACGTGGTCATCAAAAACTATTCGTCGGCGCAGTTGTACGCAACCCTCGGCTCGGGCGGGATCGAACAGTCGGGAAAATTCGACGTTGCGTTTGAGAACTGGGCGAACGGCACTGATCCCGACGATTCGATTCTGCTGCGTTGCACCATGGCACCGCCAGCAGGATGGAACATTTACCATTTCTGCGATCGCCGGCTCGACAAGGCTGAGGCGCGAGCGCTGACGTCTTACGATCCCGCTACGCGAAAGGCGATGTATGGGCGCATTCAGCGGATCATTTCGGAACAATTGCCGATCGTGGTGCTCTGGTACCAACGCGATCTCGACGTGATCAATACCGACTTTCACAATTACCGGCCCGCTCACGCCGTCACGCCGTTTTGGAATACCTGGGAATGGTCGATCTGATGCTGCTGATGCTGGCGCCGCCGGCCCAGAGCGTTCGCATGCACCATCCCATCTCCATTGCAGTGACTTTGTCGCAGGCTCGCGGTGAAAACCGGGCCAACGGCAATCCGTCCTGTGTTTATCGCGTCGTGAATACAATCACCGGTGAATGGATTCGTGCCCGTTCTTTTTCTTTAACGCAGCCGCGCGCCAAGGACGATTTCTCGCGTCACGTGACGATTCGCACACCCGGCTCGTACACGGTCTGGTTACGGTGCGGGCGACCGCCCCTAATGCTCACTTCAAACAGCGTTACGATTACGGTTTTTCCGTAACGGCCTATGAAGTTTTACGACTTCGTCGACAAAGGGCCCGCAATCGGAACGCTGGTCATCATCGAAGGCACCGAACGCGTTTTCGCCGATCGCGCGCTCGACTTGGTGATCGAGCGGCTGTTGCCGGCCGAAATGCGAGACATGAATTTGGAGCGCTTTGCCGCGACGCAACTCGACGGCACGGCTAGGATTCGAGAAGCCGCGCAGGCCATGCCGTTCCTGGGATCGTCGCGCGTCGTCGTCGTGACGGAAACGCAGACGCTCAAGGCTGCGATGCGCCGGGATCTTTGGGACGTGGCCTCGGCGGTGCCGCAAGGAAATACGCTTGTACTGAGCGATTTGCTGTCGCCGCGATCGAAACGACCGGAACCGTTCGGGGCCATGGCGGGCCGCGCCGCGCTGCGCATCGACACGACCGCGAACGCCGGCGCGCGCGTACGTTTTATCGAAGAAACGCTTGGAGAGCTGAACGCAAAGGCCGAACCGCGGGTTATCGATGCGCTGGCGCACAGCGAAGCCGATTTGGTGTGCGTCCGCAACGATTTGGAAAAGCTCGCGCTGCAGAAAAAGACGATCGCGTACAAAGATTTACAGCAGGAAGCGCTGACCGTAGAAGATCCGAAAGCGTATCTCTACGCCAGCGCGTTGGTAGAAGGACGCACCGCTGACGCGTTGCTCATTGCGCAGGAACTGCTTGCGAATGACCGCGGTGCGGCGATCGCGCTCGTTGCCGCGCTGGCCAAAGAGTGCCAGTACGTTTGGGAAATGGCTCGCCCGGGAGGTTCGATTCCCGAGCGTCTGCGCTGGCGCGAACGCGGCCTTCGTCCGGTAACTGCGCGCTTGGGGGAAACGCGAGCGCGGCGCGCGTTCGAACGGGCGGTCGAAACGTTCGACGCCATCGTTACCGGCAGGGCCGATGACGGCCAAACTGCCGTTGAAATGCTCACCGGCGAAGTGTCGCTGCTCAGTGCGCAGCACCCGCCGCATGACAGGAGTGTTCCATCGGGTGGCGCCGGTTGAGCGACCAGAGCCAGACGGCGATGCACCCGAAAACGATGTTGAGATAGAAGGTGTAGTTCAACGAGAACAGTGCCATCGCAGAGCGCATATGCGCGTTAGGCGCCGGAACGATGTGCAGCGCGTTGAAGATCACGTCCATGATGATGGCCGCTGCTACCATGGTCCCGTAAAAGACCAAACCGATATAGAGCGCCATTTTCCATCCGTAGTACCGACGATAAACGTCCAACAACGGCAGTACGATCAAATCGCCGTAAAGAAAGGCTAGGACGCCGCCGAAACTGATCCCGCTGCCCCACAGGACTGCCGCCATCGGTACGTTGCCGATCGAGCAGACGAACGTAATGACCGCAATCAGCGGCCCGACGAGCGCGTTGCCTATCAGTTGCACGGCAGGCGGCGAACCGCTCAGAAACACGTGCTTCCAAATGCCCTCCGGAATGAACGTTGAAAGCGCGCCTGCGATGAGAAATCCGGCCGCCAAGTCTTTCCACAGCATCGCCCAATCCATGGCGAAATTTTGCGCAACGATGACCGGCGTGCGCGCGTTGCGCAATTTCTGGAGCAGCGTGCTTCCCTCGACGACGTTGTCGCCATGTTCGTGGCCGGATGCCTCGTCGACGTGCATGCGCGCTTGCTCGACGAGACGCTTCGGATAGGTCGCCTTGACGGCGAATGCCATGATGGCGACGAGAAGCACGCCGCCGAACCACTCTCCTGCGGTAAACTGCCAGCCCATGAGCAAATATAGGATCGCGCCGAGCTCGATAACGAGATTTGTCGACGAAAACAAAAACGCGAGCGAAGGCACGAGGGCTGCGCCCTTTTTGAACAACGTCTTGCTCAGCGCCGCGGCAGCATAAGAACAACTGGAGCTGGCGGCACCGTATGCCGAGGCTAAGGCAATTTCGCGGATACCGTCCTTTCCGAGCGTGCGCTGCATGCGTTCCTTCGATACGACGGCCTGCACGACCGCGGACAAAACAAATCCGAGGACCAGACTCCAGCCGACTTGCCAAAACATTCCCGCGGCAAGCAGCAACGCTTGTCCGATTTCGCGTAAAATCATCAAGCCGGCCGTTCTTCAAGTAGGTGGTGCGCTACTTCCGGCCGCCCTAGTCGTACGTCAGCGTTGCCTGAAGCGCTTGCAGTATTCGATCGATGTGCTGCAGCCGGCCAAGAGGCGCGTCCTTTTGCGCGTCGTTGCTTGCAGCTTTGCCGCAGACATACGAAGATGCCGGGCGCTGGAGGGCAACGATAGCGCGAACACGCGCGGAGATGTCGTTGCGTTCGCGTTCGAGCGCATGCACATCGTAAGCAAAACCGGCGTACGCCGACTGCGCAAGCGCTCGTATATCGAGGCCGCAGGCAGCAATCAACATCAGTCTACGCCGAAAGACGGCATCGGGCCGCGCCGGCTTGATGCGTACGGAGCCTTGCGCCTGGGCGCGCATGCTGTGCAACGCTTCGTCGAAGGCGCGCGCTGCTGCAATCGGGTCGGCCACCGAGCACGGCGCCCAATGCCGTTTCGGCAAGCCGTATCAAGAGCAACTGATCGCTGAACAACCCAAGCAACACGTACAACATCGAAAGTACGATCGTAATGAAGAAAATCATGAACGCATAGGAGAGCCGAATCGTATAGACAGCCGCAAAAAGGCAAAGCACCAACATACAGAACGCGGCTACGTCGTCGGCGCGCAGCGCGTAACCGACCGCAATACCGGCGGCTACGCCGAGCGCCGTTCCGGCGATGCGCGACCAAGCTTTCGCACGCGTTTCGCCGGCGCTCGAGGTGCCGAGAAAGATCACGAACGTCGCCAACACCGCCGAATACCACCGTTGCGGCGAGAGCAGTTCGCCCAACACGATCGCCGCGCTTGCGGCTGCGCCGAGTTGGATCGCTTGCCGCATTGCCGGCGCAGCGAAGGGCATCTCGATTTGCGTTCCGGCACGAAATGCGGCTCGGCTCGTCCACGCTTGGTCCACGAGAGCATCGGGAGCAACGGCCGGGGCCGCCGACGCATCGAGTTCAGCTCGGATCACCGAGAGGCGGTCAGTCGTTTCCGACAGCAAATCGTCGAGCAGCAACCCCGTTTCGTTGAGCCGGAGCAGATGCGCGTTCCAGTGCTTTGGGATTATCCCGTGATGAGTGAATGAGACGTTGACGCGCGCGAAAAGCGGCCAGCGCATTTCGTAGTGCGGCGCGCGGGCGATCCGCGAAGATCCAAAAGCCAAAGGCGTAAGCGCACAGATCCGTTATGGCAAGCGCTAACAGCAAACCGGGAACGTCGGAGCGCGCGGCGTGAAGAAAGAGCGCGAAGAAGAACGCCAGCACGGCGATCATTCCTAATGCCGTTGCGCGCGGACCGAACTTGCGCACCAAAACCGAAAGGAAGAGGAGCACGATGAAGCATACGTCGCCCCAGGACGCGATCGGCCGCAGTGAACGTTCCGAGTGCGACGCACGCTGCCGCCGGCAGCCAAAGCGCGAGCGCCGTGATGCACTGATCGCGACGCGCGGAATCGTTGACGGAGATCGACCAGGTCATGCCCAGCGCAGCGGCCATCAGCGGCGCGCTCAACGGCAGATGCAGCGGGCGTCGTACTGCCAAAAGAATGCCGAGCGCCGTACCGACCGTGAACGTGGCACGAAGCGCCATGCGTAAGCGAACCAGCCCCGGATCGCCGGCAACGAGCCGGTCCGCAAGCGTTCCGGGTTCCATACAAAGCGAATGGTACCCCGACGAGGGCGCCCGACTTCGAGCGCGAAAGGCCGTCTACTCCATGAACTACGACACCTACGCGTCCCCGTTCTCGTGGAGATACGGGCGCGCGGAACTGCGCGCACTTTTTTCCGAAGAGCAGCGGCGCAAACTGTGGCGTCAAGTATGGGTTTCGCTGGCCTCCGCGCAAAGTCGCATCGGTCTGATTAGCGAGGAAGAACTAGCCGACATCGAAGCGCACGCCGGAGCCGTAGACATCGACGCTGCGCTCGCGATCGAACGCGAGATTCATCACGATCTGATGGCGGAAATTCGCGTCTTTGCTTCACAGGCGAAAATCGGCGGCCGTGAAGCTGCACCTGGGCGCAACGTCGATGGATATCGAGGATACGGTTGAAACGTATCGCTTACGCCGTGCGCTCACGATCGTCGGCACTGCGCTGAGCGAATTGCTGCGTTCGTTTGCCGTGAAGATTCGCGAGTACGCCGATTTGGTTTGCATGGCGTTCACGCACCTGCAGCCGGCAGAACCCACGACACTGGGCTATCGATTTGCCGTGTACGCTCAGGACCTGCTCATCGATGAAGCGACGCTGCGTTCAACGTTCGAAGCATTGACGGCGAAGGGCCTACGCGGAGCAGTCGGAACGTCGGCATCGTACGAACAACTCTTCAGCGGTACCGGCGCCTCGGCGCAGATGGAAAGCGCCGTTCTGGACCGCTTCGGGCTGGAATCCCGCGAGGTCAGCACGCAAACCTATCCCCGCAAGTTGGATTATCTTTTGCTGTCGGCGGTAGCCGGTCTGGGAGCGTCGCTCTCGAAATTTGCGGCCGACGTGCGTCTGCTCAGTTCGCCCGAGTTCGGTGAAGTGTTCGAACCGTTTGCGCGGGCCCAAGTGGGCAGCTCGGCCATGCCGTTCAAACGCAACCCCATTCTTTGCGAGCGGATCGATTCGCTATCGCGCCTGTTGCCCGCATACGCCGACGTTGCTTGGCAAAATGCTGCGACGAATTATTTGGAACGAACGCTCGACGATAGCGCGAACCGCCGCACGATTCTGCCCGAGGCGCTGCTTTGCGCCGACGAGATCGTAGCGCTGGCTCGGCGCGTCGTTGACGGCATGCGCGTGGACACGCACCGGATCGCGCAAAATCTACGCACGTACGGGCCGTTCGCCGGAACGGAATCGGTCTTGCTGGAAGGCGTCCGCGCCGGCGGCAACCGTCAGGAATTGCACGAAGTGCTGCGTTCGGCCGCGATGGAATCGTGGGACGCCATCGCGCAGGGCAAAGACAATCCGCTGGGGCGCTTGCTCACCGAAGAGCATGAGTTGACCAGCCGCGTCGACCCGGCTGAGATCCGGCGCATGCTCGATCCCGTCAAACATGTCGGAACCGCTCCGGAGCGCGCGCGCAAACTTGCCGACCGCATCGACGCGCTTCCCGCGTTTCCGCAGCAGAAAGTAGTGCAAGTATGACGAGTCTTTGCGGCGCCCTCGGGGAGAGTTTGAATTGCAACGCACGTTGAGGCGCCATGCGGCATTGGGGGCCCGATCTTCGATGGGGGGCGCGGAGAGTTCGGTCTTTGCGGCGCCCTCGGGGAGAGTTTGAATTGCAACGCACGTTGAGGCGCCATGCGGCATTGGGGGCCCCATCTTCGATGGGGGGCGCGGACAGTTCGGTCTTTGCGGCGCCCTCGGGGAGAGTTTGAATTGCAACGCACGTTGAGGCGCCATGCGGCATTGGGGGCCCCATCTTCGATGGGGGGCGCGGAGGCTAGGCCGAAGCGCCTTTTCAAATGAACAAAGGCATCGAAATCGCCCACGGCAAGACCAAGGTCTTGTACGAAGCCGCCGGTCAGCCCGATATGCTCGTCGTCAAACAAACCGATTCAATTTCTGCGGGCGATGGCGCTCGCCGTAACGAGATTGCCGGCAAGGGTCGTTTGGCGGCGCAAACCACGGCGCGCGTCTTTCGGCTGCTGAACCTGTGCGGGTTGCCGACGCATTATCTGAACGGCGGCGAAGACGACGACGACAACGAGATGCTGGTGCGCCGCTGCAATATGGTCCCGCTCGAAGTCGTCGTGCGCGGCGTTGCTGCCGGTTCGCTCGTTCGGCGCAATCCCGGATTGGCGGCAGGTTCGCTGCTCGTCCCGCGCATGGTTGAATTTTTCATCAAAGACGACGCGCGGCACGACCCGCTGATCGCTCCGGATCAGATCGCCTCCCAAAACATCGCCAATCCCGCGGAAATCTCTGCGATGACGGAGATTGCGCGACTGACGTTCGAGATTTTGGCGCATGCATGGAGGAAGCGTGACGTTCTGCTGGTCGACCTGAAGATTGAGTTCGGACGGCTCACCAGCGGTGAAAACAAAGGCCAGCTGGTCATCGCCGACGTCATCGACAACGACTCGTGGCGCATCTGGCCGCAGGGACGCGAAGATCGCATGCTCGACAAGCAGATGTATCGCAATCTCGAGACCGTGGACGAAGCTTCGCTGGCGAACGTAAAAACTGCATACGAACAAGTGGCCGAAATGGTCGGTGCATTCCCGGTCATGCGTCCGGGAATGATAGCGCTCATGGCGGAGTCCAACGAATTCACCGCGCAGCTCAATGCCGTCGCGCAGTCGCTCGGTCAACTGGGCCTACCCGTTATCCGGCATGTAGCGAGCGCCTCCCGGACGCCGGGCTACGTCCTGCAATTATTGCAGCAGCACGATGCGACATTCGCGCGCTTGATTTACATTACGTTCGCCGCACCGGATTCTTCGGCGTTGTTCGCGATGATTCAGCACGGCACCAGTAATCCGGTCATCGACGGCCAAACCGATCCCAACGCCATCGCCCTGCACTGCGCGAAGATCCTCGCACTTGAAGACACGGTGCTCTTCGGTAGAACGCTGCTCGTGCAAACCAACGCGCGTTCCGCCGTCCTTCAAGCCGATGCGCAGCTCAACGCGCAGCAACCACCCACGCAACCCAATCTTGCGTAGCTTCCCGGTCGCCGGCAGCAGCGATGCGCAACTGCGCGACGCTGCGCAGACCGCAGGCCTTGCGCTGCGCGTCGACGAGCTGCGCCGCATTGCCGAGCGGTTGGGACGCGATCCGACGATTGTCGAAGTTCACGCGTTCAACGCGCAGTGGAGCGAGCATTGCTCCTACAAAAGCAGTCGCCGGCATCTGCGCAAACTTCCCTCGCAAGGCCCGGCGGTGATGCAAGGCCCGGGAGAAGACGCCGGAATCCTTCATTTAGGCGATTGGAACGGCGAGAGGTACGGCGTTGTCGTTGCGCACGAATCGCACAATCATCCCTCGCAGGTCGTTCCATTCGAAGGAGCAGCCACCGGCATCGGCGGCATCGTACGCGACGTGCTGTGCATGGGAGCCGAAGTCATCGCCGTCGCCGACCCGCTACGGTTTGGACGCGTGGACGATGCGCAATCGCATCAGCGGTACGTTGCCCAAGGCGTCGTCGACGGGATCGCAGCGTACGGCAACGCGATCGGCATCCCCAACATCGCCGGTGACGTGTACTTTCACGATCGCTTCGATGAAAATTGCTTGGTGAACGTCGTTGCGCTCGGCTTGGTGAAGGAACGTGAAGTGATTCATTCCGCGGCACCGGCGGGCTCGGCTGGGTGGGACATCGTGCTCGTCGGGAAGGCGACGGATGCGAGTGGATTCGGCGGCGCCGCGTTCTCTTCGAACGCACTGGATGAACGCGACGAATCAGCCAACAAAGGCGCCGTTCAGGTTCCGGATCCGTTTTTGAAAAACGTGATCATGCGCGCAACGTATAAAGTGTTTCATTATCTGCGCGAGCACAAAATAACGGCGGGTTTCAAAGATTTGGGTGCGGGCGGCATCATGGGCTGCAGCGCGGAACTGTGCGCCGCCGGGGGAATGGGCGCGATTATCGACCTGGACGACGTCAACACGGCGATCGACCACATGCCGGCGCAGATCATCGCGGTCGGGGAAACGCAGGAACGCCTCTGCTGGGTTCTGCCCGGCCACGTAACCGCTCGCGTCTTGCAAATCTATAACGATGAGTTCTCGCTTCCGCAAATCGCGCAGAGCGCATGTGCCACGGTCATCGGCGCCGTTCAAAGTGAGAAACGCTATGTGATGCGTCATGGCGGCGATATCGTCATGGACGTGCCGATCGAGTTTTTGACCGGTTCGATTCACGACGATCTTCCGACGCGGCCGATGAGCGAAAGAAAAGCGCAGGGTCGTTCACATCGCTACGTAACCTCGAAAGCGTCGATTGAACGGCTGCTGCGCGGCGTGATCTCGCACCGCGACGTCTGCTCGCGAGAGCCGTTGTTCGTGCGGTACGACGGCGTCGTTCGCGGAACGACCGTGCTGCCCCGCGGCGCAGCCGACGCGGGCGTGGTTGCTCCCATCGACGGCGCGCCGCTCGGCGTCGCGCTCGCGGTGGCTGGAAATCCGCGTTACGGGGCACTCGATCCGGTTTTGTCCGCGCAGCACGCGGTTTTGCAAGCGGTTCGCAAGGTGACCTCGGTAGGAGCGCGGGCGCTCGGCCTCACGGACTGCCTGAACTTCGGAAATCCCAACAACATCGAGCATTACTCGGAATTCACGCACAGCATCGAGGGCTTAGCAATGGCTGCCAGCGAGCTCGGCCTCGCGTACGTCTCCGGCAACGTGAGTTTATACAATGAATCGAAAAGCGGAAGCGCCGTCCCGGCCTCGGCAATCGTCGCGTGCATCGGCGGACTGCCGGATGTCTCTGCGGTCGTTTCGTCGCGCTTGAAGCGCAGCGGCAGCGCGCTGTTTCTGCTGGGCCGCCCGCAGAACGCGGCCGGCGGTGCGGTGTTTGCCGAACTTGCGGGCGAAACCGGTGGGCCTTTGCCGGCGATCGATTACGATGCGGTCCGCTCCGAAATCGCGCTGCTGCGCGCTGCGTGCGATGCGGGCTTCATTTTGTCGGCGCGCGCAGTCGGCGACGGCGGCGCACTTGCTGCGATTTGCGTTATGGCGTTTCAAACACTGGACGAACCGATCGGCGTGCAACTCGATGATCCGGCAACGTGGCCGCCGGAGATCGGCGCACTGGAAGCCGCATTCGGAGAAGGCAGCGGTTTCATCATCGAAACCGGCCAACCTAAGGCGCTCCGCGAGATTGCGCCGCCCGGGTTGGCCTTGACGCAAATCGGGGTTACGGCAGGCGGGAACGAATTGCGCGCCGGGGATGCGGGGTTCGATCTTCGCGAGCTGCACGAGCTATGGCGCGACTCGCTGACGCAGGTATTCGCCTGATGCCGGCGCGCGTCGCGGTGCTGGTTTTCCCCGGGACGAACAGCGAGACGGAAACGTGGCGAATCTGCCGCGACGTTGGCATGGACGCGAGCATCGTGCATTGGAGCCGCGCGGCGATGCTGCGCTCCTACGATGCATTCGTTCTTCCCGGCGGATTTGCATACGAAGATCGCGTGCGCGCAGGAGCCATTCCCGCGCGCCATCCCATGATGCAGTACGTCATCGAAGGCGCAAATCGCGGCAAGCCGGTTTTGGGAGTCTGCAACGGCGCGCAAATCGTGCTCGAAGCGGGTCTCGTCCCCGGCACCGGTCCGGTCGGCACGCCGACGGCTGCGTTCACGCATAACGCGCCGGAACCGCATTTCGTGTGCAAACACGTCTATATGAAACTAGCCGTCGACCCGTCGCGCTGCGTCTTCACCGCCGCACTCGAAAGGGACGCGCTCATCCCGGCCTGGGCAGCGCACGCGCAAGGACGCTTAGCCGCCGATTCCGATCACCTGCGCGAGATTGTCCAAGGCGATCACGTCGTCTTCCAGTACGCGCACCGCAACGGCGTGGTGGACGAAGAAGCGGTGCCGAACGGGTCTGCGCTGGGATGCGCAGCACTGACGAACCGCGAGGGAAACGTGCTGGCTGTCATGCCGCACGCGGAACGCGACGCGTGGAACTACAATCATCCGGATAGGCGTGACGCCGGCGCTTTCGATGCGCCTTCGGGAGGCTCGTTACTGTTCAAGGCGATGGCCGCGGCACTGCGATGACGATGCGCACGATCGCGATCGCGCTCAAGATTCCGGATAACGAAGCGTACAGCGCGCTGGAGGCGCTGCGCGGGCTTGGAATCGACGCGCACCGCTTGGAACGAGCGCAAATTTGGATGCTCGACGATCGCGGAGACGAACGCGACTTTCTCGAGCGCGTGGAGCGCGACGAAAGCATGTTCAATCCCAACAAACACCGGTTGGACGTTCTGCAGCATCGCGCACCGCGGGACGGCGAAGCATGGATTGAAGAGCTCGACGCTTCGCCGGCGCCCGTGCGCATTGCGCAAGTCCGCAGCGGCCGGCGTTTCATCAGTTGGCGGTTGTACGCGGACGAGACCACGCCGGCTACCGCGGCGACGGTGCAAGCCGCGGTATCGGCCCTGCTCTGCAACGCGGCAATCGAGAGGACGGTGATCTCATGAATAGACCCTACACCATTGCAACGCTCGGATCGCATTCGGCGCTGCAGATCCTCAAGGGCGCGCATGACGAAGGCTTCCACACCCTTGCGATTGCGAACCGGGACACCGAGCGGCTCTACCGTTCGTTTCAGTTCGTCGATGAAGTCATCGGCATCGATCGCTATCAGGACTTTCCGAACCTCATCGGCGAGCTGCAGAAGCGTAAGATCATCATCGTGCCGCACGGATCGTTCGTGGCGTATCTTTCGCTCGAAGAGCACAAACGCATGACCGTGCCGTACTTCGGGAACAAGGCCGTTCTCGACTGGGAAGCCAGCCGCGAACTGCAACGCCAGTGGCTCACACGGGCGGGCTTAACCGTGCCGCGGCAGTTCAAAAGCGGCGGCGAGATCGACCGTCCGGTGATCGTAAAGCTCTACGGTGCAGCCGGCGGCAAGGGGTACATGTTCATACGCGATGCCGCCGACTTCGAGGCGCGTGCCGGCGATTTGAAAGAAGCCTACATCATTCAGGAATACATCATAGGGGTACCACTCTACATTCATTACTTCTATTCACCGCTCGAGCAAAAGCTTGAAATCATGAGCATGGACCGCCGCTACGAAACGAACGTGGACTCGCTAGGGCGCATTCCGGCAGCCGCGCAAGAGGGTATGGACGTCAGTCCGAGTTACGTCGTCGTGGGTAATTCGCCGGTTTCGTTACGCGAGTCAATGCTCGCGCAAGCGTATCGAATGGGTGAGGAGGTAGTGCGCGTCAGCCAAGAAATCTGCGGTCCGAAAGGGCTGTTCGGCGCGTTCTGCATCGAGACGATCATCACGCCGGACATGCAGTTCTACATCATGGAAATTTCCGCCCGAATCGTCGCCGGAACCAACCTTTTCATCGATGGCTCGCCGTACTCGTATCTGAACTATTCGGAGCCGATGTCTACGGGCAGGCGCATCGCCCGGGAATTGAAAAACGCACTTTTGACCAACAATCTGCGTTTTGTATTAGATGATTCAAGCATTCTCTAGAGTCTTTATCGCAGCGGTTTGGCTTGCAGCCGTCGCGCTGCCGGCCGTCTCGCGGGCCGCGTTCATGGCGGACCCCGACAAACTCTACAGCGACATGAAAGCGGCCTACAGCAAGGGAAATGCGCAAGGCTGGACGCTTTACAACCAGCTCTACTATCTTTCGACGATTTTCAACGCCGGCCGGGCGTACTCGCTCCAGCGTCCCGACGATCCGGCGTATCCGGTCATCGAACAAACGACGGTCGACGTAGCGACCGGCGTTCATTACGATCCGCTGATCAACCATGAAGCGGTTCCGTGGTACGTTCGCGAAGCGGCCCTCTACGTCAAGCGCAATAACGCCGATCCGGCCGAAGTAGCCAAGGCGAACGATTTGCTGGCTCGCGTCGATGCGTTGGAGGATCCGGTTTCACTGGCGCGGTTTGCGGACCAGGATGCGGCCGCCAACGTCGCACAGTACCCGCACGATACCAATGCCTTGCTTTTGCGCGTCGAAGCGAACTGGCGCGGATGGCTTATCACACACGACCCGGCCTGGCGATCGCAGGCGCTCGCCCGAGCGGCGCAATCCGATTTTCCGATCGGAAACGTGCCGGTTTCTTGGGGCCCCGGATTTTTCCAGGCGGTCAAAGCTGCGGCCGGCGGTGAAGGGGATTTCAGCGATGCCGATCGAGTGGCCGCAAAAGCGATAATCGACCGGCTCGGTACGATCGCGCCGTTGAAAACGATCGAGAGTCTGACGGCGACCCCTTCGCACGAACGCCAGATGACGACGCTCGCGCCGGCCGACGAATACTTCGGTCCCATGGGCATGTCGATTTTGGGAATCCGCAACGAGCTCAGCCGGGTGAACTACATGATCGGCTATGGCTACGCGCGGCAAGAAAGCCCAATGGCGGTGCAGGTCGCAACGTCGATCGACGACTTGCACAAAGTGTACCCGCGCGATCGCGACCTGCCGCAGTTGCTCTCGGACGTTTACGCGACGCTCGTGAAGATCGACACGTCGGACGCGCAGGCGAGCCGCGCTCATATTCGTGCGATCCTTACCGTGGAATATCAGGACAGTAAACAGGCGCAGGCGCTTTTGAATCCCGCAAGTTAGAGCCGAATGGTTGAAAGCGCGCCCTCGAACGCGCGCAAAAATTCTTGCGAGTCCTCGTCGCTGAAGATCATCGGGGGCTGAATGCGAATGACGTTGCCGAATCGGCCGCCCTTGCCCACCAAAACGCCGCGCCGGCGCATCTCTTCCACCAGCTGCGTCGCTTCCGCCGCGGCGTACGCTTTGGTCGCGCGGTCTTTTACCAGTTCGACGCCGATCATCAGCCCATATCCGCGAACCTCACCGATAATCGCGTAACGCTGCGCGAGTTCCCGTAAGCGGCCGAGCAGCGTTTCGCCTTGGCGCTTGCTATTGGCGATCAGGTCCTGTTTTTCAATGTAGTCGATCGTGACCTTGGCAGCGCGGCTCGATAGCGGATTTCCGCCGAACGTGTTGATGTGCGGACCTTTGAACGCGTCGGCAAGTTCGGGCCGCGTGATCGTAATGCCGATCGGCAGCCCCGACCCAAGCCCTTTGGCCGATGTGATGATGTCCGGAACGACGTTGTACGTGGAAACCATGCCGAACATTCCGTCGCCCAGGCGTCCCCAACCGGTTTGCACTTCGTCGGCAATCAGCAGCGTGCCGAACGGCGCAAGCGTCTCTAGCAGCACGCTGAAGTACTCGGGAGGCGGGGTAATGATGCCGCCGACGCCCGCGATCGTTTCCGCGATCATCGCCGCAGGCTCACCGTCGGTTTGCGTTTCGATAACCCGCTTAGCCGAGCGCGCGCACGCAATTTCGCACGACGGATACGTCAGTCCGAGCGGACAGCGGTAACAGTACGGATTGGGGACGAACGCCACATGCGGATAGCCCGAAGCGAAGTTGCGCCAATTGCTTTGGCCTGCCATCGCCACCGTGTACAGCGTTCTGCCGTGGTACGCGTGTTCGAGCGCCAGCACATCCGGCGACTTGCGCGCGCTTCGCGCGACCACGGCCGCCATTTCGTTCGCTTCGGAGCCGGAATTGCTGAAGAAACTCTTTGTCATTCCGGCGGGCGCGATGTGGGCGACCGTTTCCGCCAAATCGAGCATTTCTTCGGTCAGGTAGAGCGTCGAAACGTGCATGAGTTTCTTGGCTTGTTCCCCGACGGCATCCGCGACTTCGGTATCTCCGTACCCTACGGTGTTGGTCGCAATGCCGGCAAACGCATCGAGATATTCGTTGCCCGCGTCGTCCCGTATGCGCGTGCCTTGGCCTTCGGTCAAGGTCAGCGGCTGTTCGTAGTACGTAGTCTGCGCCGCAAACAAATGATCTTTGGCGCGCTTCGCATTATTCTTGAGCAGTTTCAACGGCTTGCCTTTCGTTTTTGTGAAAATCCCTCTTCGCCGCGCCGGGGCTTCGATGCAGCGCTTTCTCTCGCGCGGGGGGTGGGTCCCGTAGCAGCGTCAAAATCCGGCGCTCGTGCGCGGCGCCATACCGGAACACTATGACACCAACGCCCTGACGCTGTGCTCGATCGGCAGCCATTCCGCGCTCGAGGTTGCCTACGGCGCGCGATTGCAGGGACTGCGCAATCTCGTCGTTACCGCTCATGGCCGCGAACAGACGTATGCGCGGCACTATGCCGGCGCCGAACATCCGCGGCGCGGCTGCATCGACGAAACCCTGGCGTTGGATGCGTTTACCGACTTGCTTGCGGACCGCGCGCAGTCGCAGATGCTCGAGCGCAACGTCATCTTCGTGCCCAACCGTTCCTTCGAAGTCTATTTGCATCAACGGTTCAGCTACGATCAAATCGAACGCGGCATGCGGGTGCCGATGTTCGGCAACCGGCGTTTGCTTCGTGCGGAAGAACGCGACGAGCCGGGAAACCAATATACGCTGCTCGATCGCGCCGGCATTCGGCACCCCCGGCAATTTGCATCAGCCGATGCGATCGATCGCCTGGTCATGGTGAAGGCACCGCACGCGAAAGTTCGTTTCGAACGCGCGTTTTTTCTGTGCTCTTCGCCGAACGAGTATCGCGAAACGAGCGAACGGTTCATGCAGCAAGGCGCGATCGAGCCGGCCGGACTGGCCGGTGCGGTGATCGAAGAATACGTGCTCGGCCCGTCGGTAAACTTGAATTTTTTCTATTCGCCGGTTTTGGGCGAGCTGGAACTGAGCGGCACCGATACGCGCCGGCAAACCAACTTGGAAGGGTTGCGCAACGTTCCGCCGAGCGCGCTGGAAGCCGTGCTCGACGTGCCGATGCGGCTTGAAGAGGCAGGGCACATCGCCGCGACGCTCACCGAGTCCATGCTGGAAAAGGCGTTTGAAATGGGAGAGCGCTTTATCGCCGCCGCGCGCCAACTCAATCCGCCCGGCGCGATTGGGCCGTTCGCGCTGCAATGCATCATCGCCGCAGGTCCCCCAAAAGAATTCGTCTGCTACGACGTGTCCCTGCGCATTCCGGGATCGCCCGGCACGCGTTTCACGCCGTATTCCGCTTACCGTTGGGGACGCGACGTTTCGGTCGGAGAGCGTATCGCGATGGAAGTGGTCTTTGCGCGCGAACGCGATCGGCTGCATGAAATCGTCACATAATCCGCTATCGGCCCATGGCTGCTATGAGAACGACGGCGCAAGCGCGAAACGCCGGTTCGGAGGAATGACATGAACGTAACTTTCAAAGGCAGCCCCGTCACGCTGGCAGGATCGCCGCCCGGCGTCGGCGAGCGCGCGCCGGACTTTACTCTCACCGACGGCAGCATGAATGCCGTAACGCTGGACGACGTCATCAAAAACGGCAGCAGGCTTGCGCTGCTCATCTGCGTTCCATCGCTCGATACGGGCGTCTGTTCGCTCGAATCGCAGAAGTTCAATGCGCGCGTCGGTGAATTGCCGGCGGACGTTACCGCTTACGTCGTCAGCCGTGACCTGCCGTTCGCGCAGGCGCGCTGGGTGAAAGAGCAGGGCGATGTTCGCCTGCAAATGCTTTCGGACTACCGCGACCACAGCTTCGGCCGCGCTTTCGGCATCGAGGTCCGCGAACTGGGTTTGCTGGCCCGTAGCATTTTCATCATCGGTAAGGACAAGACCATCGCGTACCAACAAGTCGTCCCGGAAATCGGCCAAGAGCCGGACTACGACGATGCAATTGCAGCGGCGTATAAATCTTCTTCGGCGGTAAACGCCTAGCGGTGCATTCTCCGGCAACCGCGAGCGTTTTCGTCCTCGACTTCGGCGCGCAGTACAGTCAGCTTATTGCGCGCCGGGTGCGCGAGTCGAACGTCTACTGTGAGATCGTCCCGCACGACACTCCGTGGACGGCGCTTGCCGGTCGTCGTCCGGCAGCGTTCATTCTGAGCGGGGGACCGGAAAGCACGCTTGTGCCGGACGCGCCGCAATTGGATCCGCAAATCTTGACCGCGGGCGTACCGATCTTGGGAATTTGCTACGGAATGCAGCTCATCGCGCGCGATTTCGGCGCCAAGCTGGTCAAGCTCGATCACGCCGAGTACGGGCCTGCGGTTTTGCGCGTGGAAAGTCGCGCAACCCCGCTCTTTCGCGACGTTGCCGACGAATCGCGCGTATGGATGTCGCACGGCGATTCGGTCCTCGAATTGCCGCCGGGGTTCGTTCGGGCCGGATCGACCGCGCGCTGCAACGTGGCCGCGATGGCCGACGACGCGCGCCGCGCCTACGGCGTGCAGTTTCATCCCGAAGTCGTGCAGACACAATGCGGACGCAAAGTGTTACAGAACTTCCTGTACGCTATTGCGGGCATCTCTGCGGATTGGAAGATGGAAAATTTCGCCGAGCGGGCCATCGAAGACATTCGGCGTGCAACCGGCGCGGACAACGTCATCTGCGCGCTTTCAGGAGGCGTCGATTCCGCCGTCGCCGCCACCCTGGTTTCGCGCGCGATCGGGCGACAGCTCACGTGCATTTTCGTGGATCATGGGCTGCTTCGCAAGGATGAAGCGAAGCGCGTCCTGGAAGCGTTCCGCGACGTCATGCACCTCAACGTCGTGGCGGTCGACGCGCGGCAGCGCTTTCTCGAAAAGCTCGGCGGGGTCAGCGATCCCGAGCAGAAGCGTATCTTGATCGGCCACGAATTCATTCGCGTGTTCGAAGAACAAGCGGCGCGCATACCGGGAGTGAAGCATCTGGTACAAGGGACGCTGTATCCCGACGTCATCGAATCGAAGACGCCGCAGAGCAAAGCCGGACACAAGATCAAGTCGCATCACAACGTCGGCGGCTTGCCGGAAACGATGCAGCTCGCGCTCATCGAGCCGCTACGCTCGTTGTTCAAGGACGAGGTTCGAGAACTGGGCCGCGTGCTGAATTTGCCCGAGGCCATCGTGCAGCGGCAGCCTTTTCCGGGACCGGGCCTCGCCGTGCGCATCATCGACTCCGTTACGGAGGAGCGGCTTGCGCTCTTGCGCGACGCCGACGCGATCGTCTGCGAGGAAATTGATGCGGCCGTGCTCGATCCCAAGCCATGGCAGTATTTCGCGGTACTCACGCCGGTGAAGAGCGTCGGCGTTATGGGTGATGGGCGAACGTATTCCAACTTGGTCGCGATACGCGCGATCACCAGCGAGGACGGCATGACCGCGGATTGGGCTCGGTTGCCGTACGATCTGCTCGAACGAATCAGTACCCGAATCGTCAACGAAGTGCCCGGCGTAAACCGCGTGGCGTACGATGTCACGTCCAAACCTCCCTCAACGGTGGAGTGGGAGTAGCCGTGCGAATATTGGTTGTCGGATCGGGTGCGCGCGAAGACGCGCTTTCTTGGCGTTTGGCAAGCTCGCCCTCGTGTGAAGCGATCGCCGCGGCGCCCGGAAACGCCGGCACGGCAGCGCGCGGCGAAAATTGGAACATCGCCGCAACCGACGGCAAGGCGCTGACCGAACGCGCGCTGCGAGAACGCATCGATTTGGTGGTGCTCGGCCCGGAAAACGCGATTGCCGCGGGCGTAGGCGATCGCATGCGCGACGCCGGCATCGCTACGTTCGGTCCAAATCGCTCCGGCGGCCGTTTGGAATCGAGCAAGGTGTATGCAAAGCGTTTCTTGGAGCGGCACGGCGTTCCGACCGCCCGCGCGGTTATCGTGCATTCCCTTGATGGAGCGTTAAAAGCGTTGCACGAGTGGCAAGGTGCCTGCGTCGTCAAAGCGGACGGTCTGGCATCGGGGAAAGGCGTCGTCGTAGCATCCGACGCGCGTGCCGCTGAAGACGTCGTGCGCGAATGGTATTCGCAAAACCGCATTCCGGGCGGCGGCGCCGACGTTCTGCTCGAACAGCGGCTCGTGGGGCGTGAAGTGAGCGTCTTCGCGCTTTGCGACGGCCGCGCGATGTATCCCATCGCTGCCGCGTGCGACTATAAGCGCGCCGGCGACGGCGAAACCGGGCCGAACACCGGCGGCATGGGCGCATATTCGCCGCCGGCAGGCTTCCCCGCGGAGTTGGAAGACCGGGTGCGCGAAAGTATCATCGCGCCGGTCCTGCGCGGATTGCTCGCAGAAGGAGAACGCTACGTCGGCGTTCTCTATTGCGGTTTAATGTGGACCGAGCATGGGCCTAGCGTCATCGAGTTCAACGCGCGCTTCGGCGATCCGGAAACGCAGGTGCTGATGCCGCTGGTTACGGGTGATTTTGCCGAACTGCTCAAATCGGCTGCCGACGGCGCGCTCAATTTGGGCGCGGCCGCGATTGCTTCGCGTGCCTGCGTCGGCGTCGTCCTCGCGACGGCCGACTATCCGCGCAGCAGTACGCCCGTCGATGGTTTACCGCTTGAACCGCACGCGGACGCACAGGTGAAAATATTTTGGGGAAACTCGTTGCTCGCGCAGGACGGTACGGTGCGTTCGAGCGGCGGCCGTGTTCTCACCGTGACCGCCGTGGGCGACGATGTGGAAGATGCGCGCAGCCGCGCATATAGCGGGGTTGCCGATCTGGCCCGAACGGTTGGAAGGCGCGCCGGCCTGACGTACCGGACGGACATCGCAAAGTTGTGAAAGCGGCGATCGAGTCAATCAGCGTCGCTCGCGGACCATCCGGACGTATTCGTCGGCGTAGAAGCGCAATGCCGTCTCCGGAAGGCCGGGGCCGCCTTCTTTTGAGACAATCTGCCGAACGCGGCGCACCGCTTGCTGATGTGATACGGCGCCTTTCTCCACAGCCGCCGTTTTCTTCAGCGCGGACCAGATCCGTTCGGCCGGCTGTTCATCCTTCATCATTATGGCCTTAGGATAGCGCCATGACGGCACGCTGCAGAATACCAAGAATAGAGTAGACATTACGGCTTTTTCAGGTAACGGTATGCTTGCTCCCCGCACAAAACGTGCGTTTCTTTACGCGGGTGCGATCTTTTGCGCCCTTTTCTTTTTTGGCAGCTCTATAAACGCTCGCAGCGACTTCAAACCATCGACCGCTCGGCCTTCGGGACTCAGCTGTCTCTGGACTGTCGCTTTCAATTTGCGCGTCCACTATCCCGATTCACGTCGGCCAACCCATTCCCATAACGATTGAACTACGCAACGTAACGAATAGAACGATCAACGTCTCCTTCGGCGCGAAGGGATCGGTCTATGCGTATTCCGTTATAGATTGCTCGTCGAAGAAAGCGTTGGCGACCCACGATTCCGGCCCGGGAGTTGCGGGCGGTCCCAGCAGCGGCTGGCCGATCGGGCCCGGTCAGTCGGCCTTCAGCGAAGAGGATCTCCAGCATCACGTTTCTATCAGTAAGCCGGGGCAATACGCAGTTACTCTGCAATCGAAGCGGCTTTTTCATCCACAAAGCTTGAAGCAAATTGCGTTGACCTCGAATACGGTAAAGATCCGCCTGCTGCCGTAATGCCTCTTGAAGGAAGCAAGCACGGTCGCTGAAACTTCGGACCGCCGCTGCGGTTGTAGAAGATGATGGCTATGCGTTTTCAAGCGCCGCCGCGGCCATATGGGCTGGCGCCGGCGGTTCCGGTTCAGACGCTGCTCGGTCAAGTGCTGGGCATTACGGCATTGGGCTTGCTCATCACCGCGGGCGCCGCCTACTTGTTCCAGGGGATAGGGCACGGGCCGGCGCTGCTTGCGCTGATCGTCGGCTTTCTACTTCTGTTTGCGATCAACGCCACGCGCGCGAACGAAGCGCTTTCGCTGACGTTGTTTTATGCATTCGCCGCGCTCGAGGGCATCGGACTGGCACCGACGATTCATTACTACGTCGCAACGGTCGGCAGCGGCGTTATCGTCGATGCGGCGGCAACGACGGGCCTGGGAATGCTCGCGATGGCGTGCGTTGTCTATGCTACCGGACTTGATTTACGTCGCTTTCAAGGGTACGTCTTTCTAGCGCTGATCGGTTTGGTAGTGATCGGCATCATTTCCGTTTTCACCCATTGGGTGCATCCGGCGGCGTACTCTTGGCTTACGCTTATTATTTTCACGGCGCTCGTCCTCATCGATTTCGCTCGCATTCGCGCGGGGGGCGACGGGTTTACGCCGGTGCAGCTCGCCGTGCAAATCTACTTGGACGCGATCAACATTTTCCTGGCGCTTCTGCAACTCTTCGGGTCCCGCCGCAGCGAAGACTGAAGGATGTGCGGCATAACGGGGGTCTTCGCCCCTAGGCACGACGCGGCACGGCTCGCGTTTTTCGCGCTGTACGCCCTGCAGCATCGCGGCCAGGAGTCCGCCGGTATCGCCGCCGCCGACGGCGGGACGATTCGCTCCCACAAAGACATGGGACTCATCGGCGCAATCTTCGACGAAGAGATTCTCGGCGAGTTGCGCGGACACATCGCAACGGGTCATACGCGCTACTCCACCAGCGGTTCGTCCATCGTCGTCAACGCGCAGCCGCTGCTCGAGCAAACCGAACTCGGCGACTTCGCATTCGCGCATAACGGCAATCTGACGAATACCGACGAGTGCGAGAAACGCTCTCCCCGACGACCACCCTGCAGGCCACGTCCGATTCCGAAGTCATGGCCAAAGTGATCGTCGAGTCGACCGGCACGATGATGGAGCGCATCGAAAGCGTGCTGCGCCGCGCGCGTGGCGCCTATTCGATCGTGCTGTGTACCACGGACGAGCTGTATGCGTTCCGCGATCCCTGGGGCGTGCGTCCGTTATGCCTGGGCCGCTATCAGAACGGGTGGGTCGTCGCCTCGGAATCGTGCGCGCTTTCAACGATTGGAGCCACGTACGAACGCGAGCTGGAACCGGGTGAGATTCTTCGCATCAATGCCGATGGGTTGGAATCACGAATCGTTTCCATCGACGAAGTGCCTGCGCTGTGCATGTTCGAGTACATATATTTCGCGCGTCCGGATTCGCAGCTCAACGGCCAGTCGATCTACATGGCGCGTTATCGCATGGGAAGGCAGCTCGCCAAAGAACATCCGGTGGACGCCGACGTGGTCATGGCTATACCCGATTCGGCGGTTCCCGGCGGTATCGGGTATGCGACGGAGTCCGGGTTGCCCTACGTGGAAGGACTGATTAAGAACCGGTACATCGGCCGCACGTTCATCAGCCCCGACCCACGCATGCGTAGCCGCGGCGTGCATTTGAAGTTCAATCCGGTCGCTGAAAACCTGCAGGGCCAACGAGTGGTCGTCGTCGACGATTCCATCGTGCGCGCCACGACGACACCACGCATCGTGCAGCTCCTGCGTGAGGCCGGCGCGCGCGAAGTGCACGTTCGCGTCACTTCGCCGCCCATCAAGCATCCGTGTTATCTCGGCGTCGACATGGCGACGTACGACGAACTGATCGCGGCAAACTACACGCTTGACCAGATTCGCGAGCGGATCGGCGCCGATTCACTCGGCTATTTGAGTCTTGAGGGATTGGTCGAAGCGACCTCGCGCAGCGCCAACGAAATGTGTTTGGGGTGCTTGACCGGCGTGTACCCGAACGTTCCCGCCGCGCACGAACCCCGCGTGGTCGTTTAGCGCGCGTTCGGGCGGGCAATACCTGGCCCGTGCTCTCATCGTTAAGCGATCGCATCGGCGCCGGCGGGCGGCGGCGCCGGTGGTGGACGCTTGCAAACGCCTGCGTTTCCGTCACCATGGCGTTGCTCGACGTGACGATCGTGAACGTCGCGTTGCCTACGCTGCAGCGCGACTTGAACGCGCAGTTTCAAGAGCTCCAATGGATCGTTAACGCTTACGCGCTGGCGCTGGCGGTCGTGCTGGTCACCGCGGGCCGGTTGAGCGACATCTTCGGTCGGCGCCGCTTTTTGGTCATTGGCCTTTCAATTTTTACGGGCGGCTCGGTGCTGGCCGGTTTATCGGGGATTTTCGACTTCGGTTCCTTTCCCAGAATCGACGCGCTGCTTGCCGCGCGCGCGATCCAGGGTGCTGGATCGGCCATCATGCTGCCCGTCTCGCTTGCGATCGTTTCCCAAGCCTTCGAAGGTAAACAGAAGGGCGTTGCAATCGGCTTTTGGGGCGCGATGAGCGGCGTCGGCTTAGCGGCAGGGCCGCTCATCGGCGGTCTTTTGATCGCGCGCTTCGGGTGGCCGTCGATCTTTTTTTTGAACCTGCCGATCGGCGTTGCGTCGATTCTCTTCAGCTGACGTGACCATCGACGAAAGTCGCGACGAGAACGCGCGGCGCGCCGTTGACTGGTACGGCACCCTCACGTTGTCGGTTGCGATCTTCACGCTGGTGTGGGGCCTCATTCGGCTCGACGACCTGCACTCGGCGACGCTCTTGAGTATCGTGTGGCCGTTTATCGTTGCGCTGGCGGGGTTCGGCGCGCTGGTCGTAGGCGAGCTGCGCATCGAACAGCCGATGATCGACTTTCATCTTTTTCGCAATCGCAGCTTTACCGGCGACGCGCTGGCGGTCTTCGCGCTCTCGTCGGCGCTCGTCGCGTTCATCTTTTTCCTCACGCTGTATTTGCAGAATGTTTTGGGATTCAGCGCTTTGCAAACGGGCATCCATCTGTTGCCGATGACGATTCTGGTCGGCGTTTGCGCTCCGATCGCCGGCCGGTACACCGACAAGGTCGGACCGCGCTGGATCATCGCTGCTGGTTTGGGCATCGGCGGCGTTGGCGCGTTTCTGGCAGCAAGGATTACTCCGGCGGACACGCAGGCGCAATGGACCGTGCTGCTGCCTTCGTTTGTACTCATCGGGATCGGCTTGGGCGCGGCGAACGCCCCGATCAATACGGTCGCAGTCGGCACGGTGGAAGAAGGCAAAGCGGGGGTAGCCTCCGGGATCATCAACGTTTGCCGGCAGATCGGCACGGCGTTCGGCATCGCGTTCTTAGGCGTGATCCTCACCACGCACTACAACGCTGCAGTGCACTCGAGCATCTCGCGAATGCATGCGCCGCAGCTCGATCCGGCTCGCAAGCAAAGCGTGACGCGCGCAATCGAAGCGGCCGGTTCGCAAGCGGGCAGCGCGGGACTGGCGCAAGCGCCGCAAAAGGTCAAGCAGCTGCCGGTGTTTCCACAACTCTCGAAGGAGACGCGCGCCGCGTGGGTGGAGAGCTTTTCGCTTACGATGAAAATCGCGGCCGGCTTCATCATCGCTGGCGCCCTCGCCGCGCTGCTGCTCATCAGAAAGCGCGATCTGCGCACCGGCAGTTCGCAGAGCTAAGCGAACGCGACTAGTGCGGCGGAAACTGTTTCTCCCGCACGTCGTCGGCAAAGGCGCGCAGCGCCTGAGTTGCCGCGCTGCCGAGTATCCGCGTATTGCTTCACGAAGCTCGGCGTCGATGCATACATCCCCAGCACGTCGTGCAGCACGAGCACTTGTGCGTCGCAGTCCGGTCCAGCGCCGATGCCGATGGTCGGAATGGAAAGGATCTGCGTAATCTCACGTGCGACGGCATGATCGATCACCTCCAGCACCACCGCATACGCGCCGGCCTCTTCCACCGCGCGCGCGTCGGCGATCAGCCGTTCCCGATGGGCGCGCACCTTGTAGCCGGGTCCCAAACTTGCCGTTTGAGGCATCACGCCGATGTGCCCCACGACCGGAATTCCGGCGCCGTAAATTGCGCGGATGCGCTGCGAGACTTGGGCTCCGCCTTCCATCTTTACCGAGCACGCGCCGCCCTCTTTAACCAGGCGGATCGCGCTTCGAATTGCGTCTTCGTCGCTGACCTGATAGGAACCGAACGGCAAGTCGACGATGATGTGCGCGCGCGAGCTGCCCCGCGCCACCGCTTGGGCGTGATGGATCATATCGTCCAGCGTTACGGGCGTTGTTTCATCGTAACCAAGCACGACGTTTCCGAGGCTGTCGCCGACCAGGATGACGTTGATGCCCGCGCGTTCCGCGTACTGCGCAAACGGCGAATCGTACGCCGTAATCACCGGGAATGTCGTTCGCCCTTTGCGCCGTTTGATGCCGCCGGCGGTTACGCGCCGAACCGCCGTGCCTTTTTCCGGCGCGTACGGTCGCGCGTCGGTCGTCACATCGTTACGATGCAGAAACTGCCGCCGCCGGCTTTGCGGCGCCGTTGGAATGAATTGCGCTCGATCCGCTCAGCGTTTCTATCAGTGAAACGAATGCCCGAACCGGCGTTCCCGTCGGACCCTTCGCCTGCCATGCGGATTCGGCGTCGAAATACGCGGTGCCCGCGATGTCGAGGTGGATCCACGGCGTCTCGCCGACGAACGCTTTTAGAAACGCGGCTGCCGTTAACGTTCCCGCCGGGCGGCCGCCGGAGTTTCTAAGATCGGCGATGTCGCTTTTCATCGCCGTGCCGTAATCTTCGTAGAGCGGCATCTGCCAGTAGCGTTCGCCGGTGGGTTTCGAGGCGGTGATGAACTGCTGCACGAATCCTTCGTCGTTGCTCACCGCGGCGCTGGCGGCGTGGCCCAACGCGATGACGCAAGCGCCGGTGAGCGTCGCGGCATCGACGATCTTGGTCGCACCTACCGTGTTCGCGTAGCACAATGCGTCCGCTAAGATCAAGCGGCCCTCCGCATCGGTGTTGATCACTTCGATCGTCTTGCCGTTCATCGCGGTGAAGATGTCGCCGGGTTTGGTCGCTCTGCCGCCCGGCATGTTTTCGGTGGCGGGAACGATACCCAGCACGTTGATCTTCGGGCGAAGCCGCCCTACCGCGCACATCGTTGCGATGACGCCTGCGCCGCCGGACATGTCGTACTTCATTTCTTCCATGCGCTCTGCCGGTTTGATCGAGATGCCGCCGCTATCGAACGTGATGCCTTTGCCGACTAAGGCGAGCAGTTCTTTACTGTCCGGATCGCCGTTGTACCGCATTACCAAGAACTGCGGCGGCTGTGAACTGCCTTGCGCGACCGAAAGAAACGAACCCATTCCCATCTCGCGGCACTTCGCTTCGCCGAACACTTCCATTTCGATGCCGCTTTCGCGTGCGGCTTTCTGCGCTTCTTGCGCCAGATGCGTGGGCGTCATGTCGTTCGCGGGCGTAATCGCCAACCGCCGTGCGAAGTTGACCGCTTCGCCGAGAATTTCCCCGCGCTCAATGCCTTTCTTCAACGCTTGCTGATCCAAATCGCCTGCCAAGATGCTCACCGTCTGCGCGCCGCTGCGCTTTTCCGGATCTTTTTGATACACCGAGGTATCGAACGCACCCGAAATCGCGCCTTCGATTAGAAATGACGCGGCCGCAACTTCGTCGCCTTTAACTTGCGCCGGCACGGCAAAGGCCAGGTCGCGCACATTGCGCCGGCCAAGATGGCGCACCGCGGATCCGGCATAGCGCACCAGCATCCAAGGTTCGAACTTTTCCGCGTCGCCAAGGCCGACGACCAGCACGCGCTTATACGGCTTACCGTGCGCGTGAAGTAAACTGATTTCGCAAAGTTTGCCGCTGATTTCGCGCGACGAAAGAACGTTGCCGATGGCACCGTCCAACTCGCCGTCCACCGCTTTGGCCGCGCCGTCGAGGGAATCTCCGGTGAATACCGGGACGACGAGCGCATCTGCACGCACTGAGGCGGGCGCATCGGTGACGACACGAGCTCTGCATGGTGAACCTTTCCGAGGGAGAACTGTAAGGGCCGCAATGGCGACCAGATTGATTTCTGCCCCGTGACGGGCAACCCTGGTGGCGACGCATACGCTCGGGCCGGCGTCGACATCGCGGCGGGCAACGAGGCGGTCACGCGCTACAAAGACCTCATGCGCGGATGGCGGCATCCCGGCCAGCTCGATGCAATCGGAGGGTTCGGTGGCTTGTTCGCACTTCCGGGCGATCAAAGGCGCGCGCTTGCTGCGTCGACCGACGGGGTCGGGACCAAGTTGTTGATTGCGGCGCAGATGCAGCGCTACGATACCGTGGGATCGGATTTGGTCAATCATTGCGTCAACGATATCTTGGTCGTCAACGCAACGCCGCTGTTTTTTTTGGATTACTTCGCAACCGGCAAACTGGAACCGCAGGTCGCGGCGCAAGTCGTCGCCGGCTGTATTGAAGCATGCCGGCGTAACAATTGCGCGCTACTCGGCGGTGAAACGGCGGAAATGCCCGGCGTGTATGAAGCCGGCCATTTCGATTTAGCGGGGACGATCGTCGGTATCGTCGACGTTGACGAGGTGCCGAACGCGGCCGACGTTCAGCCCGGCGACGCGATCGTCGGCTTGCCATCCAAAGGTCTGCATACTAACGGCTACACGCTCGCCCGCAAGCTCATCGCGCCGGACGAGTACGATCGCCCCTTCGACGGCGCGACGTACGGCGATGCTTTGCTGGCCGAGCATCCGTCGTATTACGAAGCGGTGCGCGCCATTCAGTGCGTCGCTTCCGTAAAAGCGATGGCGCACGTTACGGGAGGCGGCCTGCTCGAAAACGTTCCGCGAACGCTGCCGGAAAACGTCAAAGCGGTCTTCGAACAATCGCGGTGGAAGGTCCCGCCGCTGCTCCTCGAGCTTTGCGATCGCGGAAACTTACAGCATAAAGAGCGGTACCGAACGTTTAATATGGGGATCGGCTATACGCTGATCGTTCCGCTTGCGCAGGCCGCGAAAGCCGTGCAGGCGGCGCCCGCAGCCAAAGTCGTGGGTTGGGTCGAAGCTCGCCACGCAGGTGAAGCGCAGGTCATCGTGCATCCCGCGCGATGAGCGCGCTGGTAAACCTCTGCGTCGACCTTACGGAGAACCGTTTCGACGAGCACGCTTACGCGCAAGCGCTGCGTTCCATCGAAACGGCCGGCTTTCGCGTCGAGCGAGCTACGCACCGAAGCGATGCTTTTTTGGCGTGGCTCGATGAAGAATTCGGCGGCGCGTGGAGCAGCGAAGCATTCGTAGGCGACAGCATCGTCGCAACACGCGGTGATGCGTTCGCCGGATTCGCCACGTTCGATCCGCGCGGCTTGCAATTCTCGTGGCTGCGCGGTCTGGGCGCGCAGCCCGGCGTCGGTATCTTTGGACCGTTCGGCGTGGCGCCCGCTTTTCGCGGCTCGCCGATTGGACGGCAGCTGCTGCTGGCGGCGCTTTGCGCGCTGAAGCAGCGAGGCTATTCGCGCGCGCTCGTTCCCGCGGTCGGACATGACAAGCTCGTGCGTTATTACGCGGCGCACGGTCAGGCAGTCGTTGCCGAAACGTTCGATAAAGCGCAGTGGCAAAAGCGCCGCTATCGCACCGTTGTACTGGCGTCGGGCAACGGCTCGAATTTTCAATCGATCGTCGAGGCGTCCGCTGCAGGAACGTTGCCGCTGGAAATCGCCGCTCTGGTCACCAACAACGCGTCGGCGTATGCGCTCGAACGCGCAACGTCCGCCGGCATTGCGAGCATTTGCTTACCTTGGGATCGTTCTCGTCAAACGCGGGCGCAGTTCGACGAGACCCTGCTGCGTGCGGTCCGCGCGCAAACGCCGGAACTGGTGCTGCTGCTGGGGTGGATGCATCTGCTGTCCGATGCTTTCGTGACGCTGTTTGAAGAGACGCTGAACGTTCATCCGGCGTTTCTGCCGCTCGATCAGCGGCGCACGGATGTGGGATTTCCCGACGGCAGCATCACGCCGGCGTTTCGGGGTGCCGATGCGGTCGGCGATGCCCTTGCTTGGGGAAGCCGATGGTCGGGCGCGTCGGTGCACCGCGTGATCTCGCAGGCTGACCGCGGTCCGGTGCTGGTGCGCAAACCGATGCGGATTGCGGTTGACGATACCAAAGAGTCGATACTCGCGCGCCTGCATCCGATCGAGCATCGAACACTCGCGGGCGCCGTCATGCGCTGGGTTTACGAACGGTAAGCGTGCCGGAAGAATTGAGAGTGACGCAGTTCCCCATCCGGCAGGTTCGCGCGAAGTTTCCTGCGCTGGCGCTGTCCGACAACGGCGCGCCGAGAATCTATCTCGACAATCCCGCGGGCACGCAAATGCCGGGTTGCGCCATTGACGCCGCGGCAAACGCCATGATCGCAAGCAATGCCAATTTGGGAGGCCGTTTCGTTACGAGCGTTGCAGCGGAACGCATCGTGCAATCCGCGCATGAGGCGATGGCTGCGTTCGTCAACGCGCACTCGTATCGAGAGATCGTCATCGGACCTTCCATGACCGCGTTGACGTTTCAGCTCGCTCGCAGTTTAGGACGCGCCTTTCACCGCGGCGATGAAATCGTGGTAACGAGAATGGATCATGACGGCAACGTCGCGCCGTGGCTGACCCTCGCCGAGGAGCTGGGACTCGCGGTGCGCTGGGTCGACTTCGATCCCAGCAGTTGGAAGATTGAGCCGGCGGCGCTGGCTGCAGTGCTGAGCGAGCGAACGCGCCTGGTCGCGCTCAACTACGCGAGCAATCTGACCGGTTCGGTCAACGACGTTGCGGCGCTGACCGCGATTGCGAAACAAGCCGGCTGCATCGTCTACGTCGACGCAGTGCAGTATGCGCCTCATGGCGCAATCGACGTGCGCGCACTGGGCTGCGATTTTTTGGCATGCTCCTCGTACAAGTTTTTCGGCCCGCATTTAGGCATCGTTTGGGGACGGGAATCGTTGCTGGAGGCTTTGCGCGCGGATAAGGTGCGTCCGCAAACCGAAGATCTGCCCTGGAGATTCGAACAGGGGACGCCGCAAATCGAACTTCAGGCGGCGCTGTCCGCGACCATTGACTACTTTTCCTGGCTCGGCTCGGAAACCGCGGCAGGCGAGGCGCTACGCGACCGAATAGAAGCGGCTTTCGTTCGCTGCTCGCGCTGGGAAGGCGCCCTCACGCTGCAGCTGCTGCAGGGTTTACCGGCGCTGCCTGGAGTGACGGTCTATGGCATTACCGATGCGGCGGCGATGAATCAGCGCGTTCCTACCGTGTCGTTTCGCCACCGCCGCGTTGCGCCGGACGCCATCGTTTCGGCGCTTGCGCAGCGCAATATCTTCGCCTGGTCCGGGCACAATTTTGCGTTGGAAACGGTGCGCCGGCTGCGCATCGATGAGAACGAAGGGGTCGTTCGCATCGGCATCGCGCATTACAACACGGCGGCGGAAATAGAGCGCACGCTCGAGGTGCTCCTCTCGCTCATAACGTGAGCGCCAGTTCGTCCCGAACGATTTCGTCCAGCAGCTCCGGCTGCGCCAAGAATGCATCGTGCCCGTGATCGGATGCGATTTCCCGATACGCGCTGCAAAAACCGAGCCGCGCAAAACGCTCGGCGGCTACCCGTACGTCTCCCGGCAAGAAAAGCCAATCCGAACTCACGCCGACGAAGAGCAGGTGCGGCGACGTATCGATCGGCTGTGCGCCGCGCACGTCGAACGAATCCATCGCGCGGGTCAGCGCTGCGTAGCTGTCCGGCTCCATCCGCGCTGCGAAGACTTCCGCTTGATGTTCCAGGTAACCCTCAACGTCGAACCGGAAGCGTCCCTTGCGGTCGGGACGCCGATCGTGACGTTGTTTGAAGAGCGCGTCGCTTTTGTAGGACAGCATCGCGATCTTCCTGGCAACGCGCAGACCGCTGCGCGGATCGAGCGCAATCGCTTCGCGTTGAACGCTGTTGAGCGCGATTCCCATGGCGGACTGATGATCGTGTGAACCGACCATGATCGCTTCCCGCACGCGAGTGGGAAAATCGAGCGCCCATTGCAAAGCCTGCATGCCGCCGAGCGATGCGCCGATCACCAATTCCAGTTGCTCGATGCCGAGAAGCGACAACGCGCGGGCTTGGGCTGCGACGATATCGCGCACGGTAACGCAGGGAAATGCGGAAATCGTCGAGGGGCCGGTGGAACCGTAGCAGCTTCCCAGCGCGTTGATTCCGACGATCTGCAGGCGCTGCGGGTCGAGCAATTTACCGCGCCCGACCAACGCGCTCCACCACTGTGCAACGCGGCTGTTTCCGGTGAGCGCGTGCGGCACCAAGACGGTGGGCGACGACGGGTCACCGTATATGGTGACCCGTTGCTGCACTGCATCGAGGACCGCGCCCTCATGCAAGGCGAGCCGGCCGATATCGAGCGTCGTTTCACGCACGCGCGAACGCCTGCTCCAAATCGGCGAGTATGTCCGCGGCATCTTCGATGCCCACGGAAAGCCGGATCGTCGCGCCGTCGACTCCGTTGAACGCCTGCTCCTGCGGCGAAAGCTGCTGGTGGGTGGTCGTTGCGGGGTGAATCACGAGCGACTTTGTATCACCGACGTTCGCAAGCAGCGAAAACAGCTGCAGCGAGTCGATGAAGCGTTTCGCCGCGTCGCGATCGCCCGAAATGCGGAACGTGAGAATTGCGCCGCCGCGGCCGCCCAAATAGCGCCGCGCTTTTTCAAACGAGGCATGCATGGACAGCCCCGGATACTCGACTGATTCGACCTTGGGGTGAGACTGCAGAAAAGTTGCAACGGTTTGCGCGTTTTCACAATGACGTTGGACGCGCAGTCCCAGCGTCTCGAGCCCTTGCAGCAGCAGCCATGCGTTGAACGGCGAGAGCGCGGCGCCGACGTCGCGCAGCAGCTGGACGCGAGCTTTGATGACGTACGCCAGGTTGCCGAACGCCTTGACGTACTCGATGCCGTGATACGAGGGATCGGGCGAGGTGAAGTCGGCGAATCGGCCCGACGCGGCCCAGTCGAACGTTCCGCCGTCGACGATAACGCCGCCGATGGCGGTGCCGTGGCCGCCGATGAACTTCGTCGCTGAATGCACCACTACGTCGGCGCCATGCTCGATGGGACGGACGAGATAAGGCGTAGCCAGCGTGTTGTCGACGATGAGCGGGATGCCGTGCTCGTGCGCGACGGCCGCTACGGCGCCGATGTCGAGCACGTCGATTTTGGGATTACCGATCGTTTCAGCGTAGATCGCTTTCGTTTGCGCAGTAATCGCCGCTCGGATAGCTTCGGGGCTGCCGATGTCGACGAAGCTCGTGCGCACGCCGAACCGCGGAAGCGTATGCTCCAAGGCGTTATACGTTCCGCCGTACAGCGAATTCGAGGCGATGAGATGATCGCCCGACTTGGCGATGTTGAGAACGGCGTAGATATTCGCGGCTTGACCGCTCGCGACGGCCAGCGCCGCTGCGCCGCCTTCGAGCTGTGCGACTCGCTGTTCGAAGACGTCCGTGGTCGGATTGTTGATGCGCGTGTAGATGTTGCCGAATTCCTCGAGCGCGAACAATCGCGCCGCGTGATCGACGTTGTCGAACTTGTACGACGTAGTTTGGTAGATCGGAACCGCGCGGGATTTGGTTGCCGGATCGCCGCTGTGGCCGCCGTGAACGGCGATCGTGTCAAACCGCGGAGAGGACTGCGGGGCTGTGACCGACATGCTGATCTCCTTGCAGAGAAGACGGAAGTATGGGATATCCGGCAAACACCGGGAACGGCTCGAAAAGCGGCGCTATCGGCAGCGTCAGCGGTTCGACCGGCACGACGCGCGCGATGGTGTGGCGTTCGGCGATGCAGCGCAAGCCACTAAGTCGCCCAAGATTGCCGATGCGGCCGCCGCCCGTCCCGCGCCGATTCCGCTGAACAACAGCGGGCCGGCGGATTTTCCGACGATGCGCACCGCGTTTTCGATGCCGCGCGTCTTCGCGAACGGATGCGCGAACGGCACGAGAGCCGGGCCGACCTGTGCGCGGATCGCTGCGCCGTCCCGGCAAGCTAAAGCGAGCAATTTCAGTTCGTAGCCGTGCTGCCGCGCGCGCCGAACCGCGGCAGAACTTACGGCGGTAATTCCCGCATGCGGAATATGCGGCGTTATCACGGGCCGGTCGAACGCGTGCTGAACGAGAATGGCCAGCTTGTGCGCCGCGTCGACGCCGTCAACGTCGTTGCGCGGATCCGCTTCGGCATAACCCGCGGCTTTGGCCCGGGCGAGCGACTCGCGCAAGGAGCAGCCGTCCCGCATCAGATCCAAAATGAAATTGCACGTGCCGTTGAGCACGCCGCCGATTTCGAGGATCTCGTCGCCGGCGAGCGCGCCGTCGAGCGTCGAGACGATTGGGATCGCGCTCGCGACCGCCGCTTCGTAGCGCAGCGTCACGCCTTTGCCGGCCGCGAGTGCGCGTAGGCGCGGCCCCTGGAGCGCGATGGCGTCCTTGTTCGCCGTGATTACGTGCTTGCGTTGTTCGAGTGAGCGCTCGATGCACTCGAGCGCGATGCCGGTGCCGCCGATCGCTTCGATGACCAGATCGACGCGCGCATCATCGATCAGCGCGAGCGGATCCGTGCGGCGATCTGCAATCCCCAAGAATTTATACGCCGTTCCGGCGCGCCGTTCGAGATAAGCGCGCCGCGTCGAAAGCAGTTCCGCGACGCCGCCGCCCACGGTTCCGCGGCCGAGCAGCGCAATTCCAACGGTCGATTCCATCCTCAAAGCCTCCTGTTGCCATGGGAAAGCGAAGGAAAAAAAGAAAACCCCCGCGCTACGGCGGGGGGCTTTGCATACGGACTACCGGGATGCCGTTACGCCAAAGCCGTGCTCGCCGTGTGCCGTAAACGGCAACACATGCACGCGGGCATCCACGAAGACGATAACGACATGTGCGCAACGATAGCACGCTGCCGTACAAGCGTCAAGGGCCGGAGCGCAGCATTGCGTACTACAGCATCCAACTGCCGATGTTCCAAAAGACGCTGTCGAGCGAGCCCGTTACGCCGTGCAGCCGGTTCGTGAACACGTCGATTTCCCGCCGCTGGTAAATCAGCACGATCGGCAAACGATCGTAAAGCAGTTTTTCCAAGCGCGCGTAAATCGCTTTGCGCTTTGCAACGTCGAACGTCGAGCGTCCGGCCGCCAGAAGAGCGTCGATTTGCGGATCGCAGATCCGCGATTTGTTGTAGCCATGCGGAGGAACGTTGGCGCAAGCGAATTGATCGGTCGTGTCGGGGTCGTCCCCGTTGACGAACGGATACAACGCTAAATCGAACTTGCCGCCGTAGACCGGCCCGCCTTCGTTTGCCGTCGCGACGAACTGCGAGATGTTGAACTGCTTGATCGTCATGCGCACGCCTGCGGCCCGTTCGTATTGAACGATGCTGTTTGCCACAACCGCGTCTCCCGGCGTTGCGGCTTGAATGATGATCTGCAAATCGAGATTGCGTGCGGCCAGGACGCGCCGCGACTGCGCCGGCGTGTAAGGGATTTCGGGATATGCCTGCGTGTCGTACGCCCAGAAAAACAGCCCTTCTCCGGGACGCCGGCTGTCGACTGCGCCGCGATACGCTTTACGCACCAAACTCGGAATATCGATCGCCTGCGCGACAGCATGCCGGATTGCCGGATCTTTTAGCGCCGGGCTCTGCGTATTCAAGATAATGGCGCCGACGCCGGCAACGGGAATGGAGAGCAGCGCGTAGCCCGGTATCGATCGCAGCAACGGATACTGCGAATAGTCCTGCGAGTTGAAGTAGCCCTGCACTTCATGGGTCTGCAGCAGGTTGGCCGCGGTCTGCGCGTCGGGTACGAACCGGATCGTCAGGCGTTCGATTTTCGGTTTTCCGCCGAAGTAGTACGGATTGGCGTGCATCACGACGCGGTCGCCGTGAATCCATCGCTCGACGACGTACGGACCCGAACCGATCGGCTCGGCGTCGAAAGGAAGGTGGTTGAAATCCGGATATTTGCGCAGCAAGTGAGCCGGAAGAATCGGAAAGCCTTGCGGTGCCAACACGAGCGTGAGGAGCGGCGCAAACGGCTCTTTGAGATGCAGCACCAGCGTCGAAGCATTGGGCGCCTGCGCCGAGGCGATGCGGTCGTAGCCGTAACGGCTCTGCACGTTGTTCGCCGGATTGTTGATCGCGTTGATCGACCACACGCAGTCGGCGGCGGTCAGCGGCGTTCCGTCGGCAAAACGTACGGCTTTGCGCAATTTGTACGTCACCGTGAGGCCGTCTTTGCTGATGCCGCCGTTCGCAAGCGTAGGCGCTTGCTGCGCCACGTCTCCGACCAGCCGCCCGCGATCGTCGTATTTGACCAAGTACGAAAACAGTAAAAATCCCCATTCCGTCGAGGACTGACCGTTTTCCAGCGCGGGATTGAGCGACATCGGTTCGCGCTGCTGCGCGATCACGAGCTGTGAAGTGCTTTGCCCGCCGCTCTGCCGGCTGCAACCTGCAACCCCCATCGCCGCCACGCACAGCAGCGCGACAACGCGAAACATCGCGGTCATGCGCTCAGCTCGAACGGAAGATTCGGATCCGCCGTAAGCGTCAGCGGATCGGCCGGCGTACGTTCGCGCTGCGCAAACGCCGCGGCGGCAATCATCGCAGCGTTATCGGTGCAGTATTTGGGCGGCGGAATGAACGCCGGCGCGCCGGTGCGCGTGCTCCACTGCCGCAGCGCGCGCGTGAGCTCCGAGTTGGCTGCAACGCCGCCCGAGAGTACCACGCCGCTATAATCGCGCAGTTCGAACGCCGCGTTCAATCGCTGCATCAGCACGTCTACGACCGCCGACTGGAACGATGCCGCTACGTCGGCCTTGGTGATCTCCTCGTCCGATTTCGACTCGAGGTAATAGCGAACGGCGGTCTTCAGACCTGAAAACGACATGTCGAGCGAACCGCGATCGGCGCGATGCCGCGGAAACGCAATCGCATCGGACCGGCCTTCCCGCGCCAGCGCATCGAGCGCGGGACCGCCGGGGAATCCCAGTCCGAGCAAGCGCGCCGTCTTGTCGTAAGCTTCTCCGGCGGCGTCGTCCTTCGTTCGCCCGACGACGTGCATTTCGAGCGCGCTTTGGACGCAAACGAGCTGCGAATGGCCGCCCGAAACGATCAGCGCCAGAAAGGGATATTGCGGGACCTGCTCGCGATCCAAAAACGCGGCGAAGATGTGTCCGTGCAGATGATTGATTCCGAACAGCGGTTTGTTCAAGGCAAACGCCAGCGCTTTTGCGGCGGCGGCGCCGACGACCAAACTGCCGATCAGACCGGGTCCGCGCGTAACAGCGATGGCGTCAACGGCCTCGAGCGACGTGCCGGCGCGCTCGACCGCGTCCTCGATCGCCGCTGACAGCAGCGCAACGTGCCGGCGCGATGCGATTTCCGGAACGATGCCGCCGTATTTGGCGTGGAAGGCATCCTGATTGGTCGACACGCTCGAGCGAACGCGGCGCCCATCTTCGACGACGGCGGTTGCGGTATCGTCGCAAGAAGTTTCGATTCCAAGAATGTTCATGAACGGATCCGCGTTGCGGCTACTCTGCTTTGTTCAAGCCTTCCTCCGTCGCGACGTAATCGTGACCGGCGCGCGCGCTTTCCGCGCCGAGCCGCCATAGGCAGAGCAGCATTGCGGCAAGGCCGGTGAACAACATGAAATCCGACCATACCAGCCCGATGAAAAACCACAGGATGCTGAAAGCCAGTGCCGCCGGCCACGGGCTCTCTTTCGTAACGATGCCGACGTCTTCGCCGGCAGTCGCTTTGTGCTGGCGGTCGGGATCGTCGCCGGCGAGTCGAGCGTGACCTTCGGCGAGGAAAGCGTATCCCGAAGCGAACGTGAGCCCGCAAAACATGAAACCAAGCATGAACGTGCCCGCGTAATCATGTGAGGCGTACCAATAGATGAGCGCGATCGTGCCGCCGAACGCTGCGGAGCTTCCGAACAGCCCGACGAACGTTATCACGAGCGCTGTTCGGCCAATTCAGGGTGATGCAGGTCCCAGACCGGGCGTTCCGAGCGAATCGGCGGAAGCGCGTGAAAATTGAATTCCGGCGGTGGGGAGCTCGTGCCCCATTCCAGCGTGAAGGCGCCGCCCCAAGGGTCGTCTGCGGGCTTTTCGTGCGCGAGTTTAGAGAGGACGACGTTAGCGATAAACACCAGCGTGCCGAGCGCCATGATTCCCGCGCCGATCGAGGCGACCTCGTTCAGCCAGGGCAGATCGGCGATCGCGGGGTAGGTGAAAACGCGGCGCGGCATGCCTTCGATTCCCATGAAATACATCGGGAAGAACGTGGCGTTGAAGCCCACGAACAGCGTCCAAAACGATAGCTTGCCCAGCGCTTCGTTGAGCTTGAAGCCGAAGATTTTCGGACACCAGAAGAACACCGCGGCGAAGAGGGCGAACATCGAGCCGCCTCCGAGCGTGTAGTGGAAATGCGAGACGATGAAATACGTGTCTTCAGTGTGGTAGTCGATGGGCGGCGAGGCAATCATGACCCCGGTAACCCCGCCGACGAGAAAGTTGATCAGAAAACCGAGCGTGAACAGCATCGGCGTGGTGAGCCGGATGTGTCCTCGCCACATCGTGCCGATCCAATTCCAGAATTTGACGCCCGTCGGAATGGCGATGAGGAACGACATGCCGGAGAAGAATCCGTTGGCGACGGCGCCCGTCGCGAACATGTGGTGGGCCCAGACGCCCATCGAAAGGCCGGCGATCGCGAATGCCGAGAGCACCAGGCCGACGTACCCGAAGGCGGGTTTGCCCGAAAAAACCGAAATGATCTCGGTAACCACGCCGAAATACGGCAAGATCATCACGTAAACTTCCGGGTGGCCGAAAAACCAGAAAAGATGCTGATACAAAATGGCGTTGCCGCCGAACTGCGGATCGAAGAAGTGCGCGCCGTAGTGACGCGCTAGCAGCAGCTCGAAGAGGACGGCGGACAGGGGCGGAAACGCCATCAAGATCAGCAGCGCCGTCGCCAGTATTTCCCATGTGAAAATCGGCATGCGCCACATGGTCATGCCCGGCGCTCGGTAGAGCAGAATCGTCGCGACGAAGTTGATCGCGACCATGATGGTGGCGGCGGCATTCATCAGCAGGCCGATGATCCACAGATCCTGTCCTGCTCCCGTGCCGATTTGAATTTCGGAAAGCGGCGCGTACGCGGTCCAGCCCGACGAGGCAGCTCCGCCTTGAGCGAAAACACCTGCGAAGATCGTGAACCCGCTCAAGATGAAGAGCATGACGCCCAGCAGGTTCAGCCGCGGGTACGCCATGTCCGCAGCGCCGATCTGCAGCGGCACCAGATAGTTGCCCAGGCCGAATGCAAACGGCGCGATGACCAAAAAAATCATGGCCGTGCCGTGCAGCGTGAACACTTCGTTGTACGCGTGCGGGCTCAGCACCGTGTTGCCGGGATGGGACAGACTGCAGGCGAATGAACAGCGACAAGATGCCGGCCACGACGAAAAAGAAAAACGTCGTGCACATATAAAGGATGCCGATCGATTTGTGATTGGTCGAAGTCAGCCAGTACGTCATATCGCTGCGATGCCTCCGCTTGCCAGCCACCGATCGTACGCCGCCGAAGGAACGACCCGCACGCGGAACGTCATCAGCGCGTGGTCCAGGCCGCAGAATTCGACGCACGCGCCGCGAAAGTTGCCCACGCGGCTGGGCGTGACGTTGAAATGCTGCGTGTAGCCGGGCGTCGCGTCGCGTTTAAACAGAAACTCCGGAACCCAGAACGAGTGCACGACGTTGCTCGAATACAAATTGATTTGCGTCAGCTTACCCAGCGGCACGATCATGGTGGGAGGCTGCTGAGGCGAACCCTCGACCGTGATGCCGTGTCCGGGATAACGAAATTGCCACGACCAGCGGTATCCGGTTACGTCGACGACGGCGTAGGGATTGGGGCGCAGAAAATCGACGACGCCTTCGCGAATGTACGTAATGTAAAACAGACCGATGACGATGATCAGCGGCACGACCACGCCGGTAATTTCCAATCCCGGATTGGAATGAAACTGTGGTGGAATTTTCCCTTCCTCGCCGCGCCGCGCTCTCCATTTGAGCAGCGAAAAAAAGATGAGCCCGTACACGATGACGGCAATGAACATACCGGCACCGAAAAAGATGTACCAAACGCCGCGAAGGTCGTTTCCCTCGACCGACGCGGGGTGGAAGATGGGCATGCTGAGCGCTACTTACCCACAGCCTGCACGGTAGAAAACGCTCGCGTCGGGTACAAAAACGCCAAGATCGAGCCGGGCGAAAGGAGCGCACGCGTTGGCGCGTCACGATTTGCCGCTATCGTACCGTGCCCATCCGGTGGTGCTGGGAACGGTGGTCTTCATCGCATCCGAAACGATGTTTTTCTCGGCGTTGTTCGCTACCTATTACAATCTGAAGGCAACGAGCAGCGCCGCTTGGCCGCCCGCGTACGTTCACCTGGACGAAATCAGTCCGGCGTTCGGAACCGCCTTTCTCGTCTGCAGCAGCCTGATGATGTTCCCGATGCTGCGCGCACTGCGCCGGCGCAACTTCAAGGCTGCCTACGGTTGGCTGTACGGCGGTATCATCGGAGGCCTAGGGTACATCGGCACCGCGCTGCACGGATATGCCGATCAAAGCTTCACCTTTAACACCGGTGCGTACGCGGCGACGTACATGACCATCACCGGCTTTCACGTGCTTCACGTCGTGGTCGGCGTCATTTTGCTGCTGGGTTTGTATCTGGGACTGCGTTCACCCGCGTTCCGCGCGGACCAGCACGGCGGAGCCGAAGCCGTCAGCTACTACTGGCACTTCGTCACCGTGATGTGGTTCGGCATTTACACGACGGTGTACTGGGTCAAGTAACGGATGAACGAACGGGAACGCGCGATCGCCGGCGCGCTCATTCTCTCCATGCTCGGCAGCGTCGGGTTCATGATCGCATTTGCCAAGCAGATGAGCGTGCAATGGGAAGGATTCGCGCTGCTGGTCGTTTTCGCCGGGTTTGCCATTGCGGCGCTCGGATGGGGACGGTGGATTCTGCAGCACGAGCAGGTCACCGACCTGCGCGACACTTATCCGCAGCCGGTCGAAGAACGCGCGCAGATGGTCGAGGCGTACGAGCACGGCATGGCGCAAGTCAACCGGCGCGTTTGGCTGACGCGCATGTTGTATGCCGCGTTCGGCGTTTTCGGAATAGCGGCGCTTTTCCCGGTCGGCGCGCTCGGCCCCGAACCGGACGGAACGCTGTTTCACACGCGTTGGAAACGCGGCGTGCGCCTGCAGCGTGCGGACGGTTCGCTCGTGCATGTCGACGACGTTAACGTCGACGGCATCGTCACGGTCTTTCCTGAGGGAAGCATCGGCGACTCGCAGTCCATGACCGTACTCGTCCGTTTGCCCGACGGCGTCGGGCAAAACACGCTGCAAGGCTTGATTGCCTATTCGAAAATGTGCACGCATGCCGGATGCCCCGTTGCACTGTATCGCGCCAAAGATTACCGCCTGATCTGCCCTTGCCATCAATCGGCGTTCGATGCTGCCGACGATGCGAAAGTGATCGCGGGACCGGCCGATCACAACTTGCCGCGCCTACCGCTGCAACTCTCGTCCGATGGATACGTCAGCGCGGCAGGCGATTTTCCCGATCCGGTCGGTCCCGGTTTCTGGGAACATTCGTGAGCTGAGCTTAATGATTTCGCGCTTGCTGCTGTGGGCGGACGACCGCTTCGGGACCGGAACCTTCCTTCATCACGCGCTGAAAAAGGCGTTTCCCGATCACTGGTCGTTCATGCTGGGCGAAATCAACATGTACGCCTTCATCGTACTGCTCGCGACCGGAACGTTTCTGGCGATGTGGTTCGTACCCGGTCACGCGAACGTCGTCTACGAAGGGCCGTATACGTTTCTGCACGGCGTGCGCATGAGTGAAGCGTATGATTCGGTGCTGCACATCAGTCTGGGGGTCAATGCCGGACTGCTGATCCGGCAAATCCATCATTGGGCCGCCGACATTTTCGTCGCAGGCATCCTGGTGCACATGGGCCGCATCTTCTTCACGGGCGCGTTTCGTAATCCGCGCGAACTGAACTGGGTCATCGGCGTGCTGCTGCTCTTCGCGGCGATGTTCGAAGGATTCACCGGATACTCGCTGCCGGACGACCTGCTCAGCGGCATGGGGCTGCGCATCGCGGTTTCTATTCTGCAGTCGATTCCGTTCATCGGAACCTGGGCGACGTTCTTTTTGATCGGCGGCGTTTGGCCTACCGAAATTCTCATCCAGCGGCTGTTCATCACGCACGTCTTCATCATGCCCTCGCTGCTTGCGCTGGGCATTGCGGTGCACCTGATGATTCTTTGGCGTCAAAAGCACACGCAGTTTCCCGGGCCGCGCCGCACCGAAGAGAACGTCGTCGGTTCGCCGCTGTTTCCGCAATACACGGCGAAGTCGCTGGCTCTGCAGATGGCCGTGATTGCAATGTGCTGCGGTCTCGGTGCGTTCGTGCAAATCAATCCGATATGGTTGTGGGGGCCGTACCAAACCTGGAAGGCGATTTCGCCAGCGCAGCCGGATTGGTACATCGGCTGGCTCGAAGGCGCTCTGCGCATCGGACCGCGGTGGGCGATCCATTTTCCCGGACACATGATTCCCTCGCCGTTCTGGCCCGGGTTTCTGCTGCCGATGGTGCTGATGGTAGCGCTGTTTGCGTATCCGTTCGTCGAAGCGTGGCTGCGCAAAGACTACCGGCAGCACCACCTGCTGAACCTTCCGCGCGAAGTTCCGGCGCGCACCGGCGTCGGCGTTGCGTTTTTCGTCTTCATGCTGGGATTGTTTTTAGCCGGCAGCGACGACGTTCAGGCGCGGTATTTGCATCTGCCGCTTCCCGACATGGTATGGGGATACCGGCTGTTTTGCGTCTTCGCGCCGGCAATCGCGTTTTGGGTAACGTACAATATTGCAATGGGCCTCAAGCGCCGCGGCGGAGTGGAACATACCGAGCGAATTCGCCTGCTGCGCTCGCCGGAAGGCGGCTACGAAGAGGAACCTGTCTAGGCACGCCTATGAAAAAATCCCCGCACGACTCTCGCATCCCGCTTTTGGCCGCTTTCGTCGTTACTGCGGCGGTCACAATGCGCTGCATTGCGTCCGTCCTCGTGCCTAGAAATCGGCTCAAAATCGTGACGCGAAAGCCGCACGCGGCTTTTTCACAGGCCTGCTAGTGTTCTCTGCACTGGTTGCGGTTGTCGCGATCGGGCTGTATGGGCGAGTGGTCGGGGCCTACAATCGCCGCTTTCCGTCGCGCGCTTTTGGCGCTGCGCGCATCATGCCGTTCGTTGCCGGGGTGTTGCTGATCGCCGCGGCGCTTTCGCCGCCGGTCGACGCAATGGCGGAACGATCGTTTGCCGTACACATGGCGCAGCATGTCGTCATGCTGCTGATCGCGCCGCCTTTGGTGCTGTTGGGCGCGCCGCTGCTGCTGATCGTCGCCGTACCCAGTTCCGCTGCGGCGCGACGAATGACCGGTTTTGCGCACGGCGCGTTCGGCCGCGCGCTCTTCGCTCCCATCACCGGCTGGCTGCTGCTCGTGGCCGTGCTGTGGGGTACGCACTTTTCACCGCTCTACCAAGCCGCCCTCACGTATCCGGCCGTTCACGTGCTGGAGCATCTGCTGTATCTGTTTGCCGCATTTTTGTTCTGGAGCGCCATCGTGCAGGTCGGGTACGCGCCGCTGGCGGTACCCTATCCCGCGCGGATGCTCTACATATTTCTCGCGATTCCGCAAGGCGCGTTTTTGGGTTTGGCGATCTATGCGGCGCGCGGCGTCCTGTATCCGCATTATCTGGCCGTTCGCGGTTTCTCGTCGGCTTTGGCGGATCAGCAGAACGGCGGCGCGGTGATGTGGATCGCCGGCGGCTTTCTGCTGTTCTTGGCTTTCATGCTCACGGCGGGAGCGTGGGCTGCCTCCGAACGCGGCGCGACGATCGCATGATTGCCGCATCGCTGGCGTTTGTGCTGCTGCTGCAAAGTCAATTCGTTCCTTCTTCCGGAAACGTTTTGGTGACGCCCTCGCCCTCGGCAAGCCTCAACCCCTTGTTTGCCGAGCATCCTTCGAGCGCCGATCTGCGCTTGGGCAAGCAACTCTTCAACGTGCATTGCACGAGTTGCCACGGAAGCAATCTCCAAGGCACCGCGCAGGGCCCCCCGCTGATCAACGTCGATGCGCAATACGTCGACTTCATGTTGCGTACCGGGCGAATGCCGGCGGCTGTTCCGTTCGAGCAAGAGTTCGATAAGCCGTCGATTTTCTCGCGCCCGCAAATGAGCGCGATCGTCGACTACGTGATGTCGAAGTCGACGGGAAACAAGGCTTTGCCCGGCGTGAGCGTGCGGCCCGACAGCCCGTTCAACAGCGAGGCGCTGAAGCGCGGCCGCGAGGTGTACGCGGAAAATTGCCAGCAGTGCCATGCCGCAACGGCGCACGGGGATTCGGTCGGTTACCAAGACGTCGCGCCGGAACTCATGGATTCAAGCCCGGAACAGATTGCCGAAGCGGTGCGCGTCGGTCCCGACGTTATGCCGAAGTTCGGACCGAAGATCATCAGCGAGAGCGATCTCGACGATCTCATTAGTTACGTCGGGTATTTGCAGCGCGGCAAGTACAATCCGGGCGGCATGCAGGCTGGCAAATTGGGGCCCGGTTTCCGAGGGGTTCATCGCCTGGGTCGTCGGCATCGGCCTGCTGGTGCTCATCGTTCGCCGCATCGGAACAACCGAGTAATCGCCGTCCGCTCTGGATAGTGACGCTCGTCACTTCGTTTGCCGGCATAGTGCCGGGGTAGAACCTTGTTCATCCATATGAAAAGGCGGAACGAACTGTGAAAGCAAGCAATTTCTTGCTGCAAAGATTGGTCGATTGGGGCGTGAGCCGCATTTACGGCTATCCCGGCGACGGCATCAACGGGCTGCTCGGCGCGCTCGAAGACTTTACCGACAAAATCCAATTTATTCAGGTGCGTCACGAAGAGATGGCGGCCTTCATGGCGTGCGCGCACGCCAAATTTACCGGCGAAGTGGGCGTGTGCATGGCGACGTCGGGACCCGGGGCGATTCACTTGCTGAACGGACTGTACGACGCAAAGATGGATCACGTCCCGGTCGTCGCCGTCGTCGGGCAAGCCGCGACGATGGCGCTGGGAGGCTCGTATCAGCAGGAAGTGGATCTTCAGACGCTATTCAAAGACGTCTCCGAATATAATTACACGATAAGCAACACCACCGCGACACGGCATATCGTCGATCGCGCGATGCGCGTGGCGACCGGCTTGCGCGGCGTCGCTACGATTATTTTTCCGAAAGATCTGCAGGAGGAAGACTACTCCGAACCGCCGCGCAAGCACAACACCGTTCACAGCGGCGTAGGGTACTCCGCGCCGATGGTGATTCCGCGCCTGCGTGATTTGCAGCGGGCGGCCGACGTGCTCAACGGCGCAACGAAAGTTGCCATGCTGGTAGGCGCCGGCGCAAAGAACGCGGTCGACGAAGTCACCGCGGTCGCCGATAGGCTGCAGGCCTGCTCGGCAAAAGCGCTGCTCGGTAAGGACGTTCTTCCCGACGATCTGCCGTGGGTGACCGGCACGATCGGATTGCTGGGAACGCGTCCGAGCTCGGACATCATGAACGAGTGCGATGCGTTGCTGATGGTCGGCACCAGTTTTCCGTACGCGGAGTTTTTGCCGAAGGACGGGTCGGTACCGGCCGTGCAGATCGACATCGACCCAAGGTACATCGGGCTGCGCTATCCCACCGAGGTCAACCTGATCGGCGATGCGGCCGATACGCTGCAGGCGCTGCTGCCGCACCTGAACCAAAAACAAGACGCGTCGTGGCGTGAGAGCATCAAAAAGAACAAAGACGAATGGTACGCGATCGAAGACGATCGGGCCCACCAGTCCGCCGATCCGATCAACCCGCAGCTCGTCTTCGCCGTGCTCAACGATCTCTTGCCGGCGAACGCAATCGTGACCGGCGACGCCGGCACGCCGACGAACTGGATGGCGCGGCATCTCATGGTGCGGCGCGGAATGAAGATGTCGCTGTCCGGCAGCCTTGCGACGATGGGATCGGCGGTACCGTACGCGATCGCCGCCAAATTCGCGTTTCCCGATCGCTGCGTCATTTCGTTGCCGGGCGACGGCGCGATGCAGATGAACGGTCTGAACGAACTCATCACCGTCTACAAATACTGGAAAGAGTGGAGCGATCCACGGTTGATCTTCCTGGTGCTCAACAACTCGGATCTCAATCAAGTCACTTGGGAGCAGCGGATCCTCTCCGGCTCGCCGCGCAACATGGAGACGCAGCCCTTACCGGACTTCGCTTATGCGCGCTTCGCGGATTCTCTGGGTTTCAAAGGCATTCGGGTGGACAATCCGGATCAAGTGGAATCCGCGTGGAAAGAAGCGCTGAGCGCCGATCGGCCGGTCCTGCTTGAAGCAATGGTCGACGGCAACGTGGCGACGCTTCCGCCGCACATCTCCCGCGAGCAAGCCATGCACTTCTTGAAGGCTGCCCGCAAAGGCGATCCGGAAGAGCGCGGCATGATCACGGAGTCGGTCAAACAGCTCATTGCCGGCGTCATGCCGCATCGTAGCTGAAGTGCCGACCGCCGGTGCTGTGCGGGTGGAGTACCCGATCGAAGCGGTCCAGGCGCATGCGTACAAAATCCCGACCGAAGAGCCGAAGGAATCGGACGGCACGCTGACATGGACTTCCACGACCATGGTGTTCGTGGAAGTTCATGCCGGCGGCCACACCGGCATCGGGTTCACGTACGCGGATGCCGCTGCAGCGAACGTCGTCGCGGACCTGTTGAGCGACGAGTTGGTCGGAGACGACGCGATGCAAACCGCTCGCTGTTACGCCCGGATGTACGCGAAGATCCGGAACAACGGCCGCGAGGGCATCGCCTCGATGGCCGTCTCGGCCGTCGACATCGCGCTCTGGGACTTGAAGGGCAAAGTGCTGCACGCGCCCGTTTCCTCGCTACTCGGCGCTGCGCGTAGCGACGTGCCGGTCTACGGCAGCGGCGGATTTACGTCGTACGGTATCGCGCGTTTGTCCGAGCAGCTCGGCGGGTGGGTGCACGAGATGAACATTCCGCGGGTGAAGATGAAGGTCGGGCGTGATCCCGCAGCCGACGGCGATCGAGTGAAGGCCGCTCGCAAAGCGATCGGGCGGGACGCCGAACTGTTCGTCGATGCCAACGGCGCATACGTGGTGAAACAAGCGCTCGAAATGGCGCACGCGTTCGAAGAGCACGGGGTCACCTGGTACGAGGAGCCGGTCTATCACAACGATCTGCGCGGAAACCGGTTCGTGCGCGATCGCATTCCGAAACCGATGGAAGTGAGCAACGGCGAGTACGGGTTTGCGCCGTACAACTTTCGTCAGATTCTGGAAGCGGGCGCTGCCGACGTTGTGCAGGCCGACGTCACCCGTTGCGGCGGATATAGCGGCTTTCTAGCGGTGGACGCGCTGTGTGAGGCGTTTTTCATTCCGCTCTCCAGCCACTGCGCGCCATTCGTTACGCTTCCCGCAGCAGCCGCCGCGAAGCAACTGCGGCACGTGGAATACTTTCACGATCACGTGCGCATCGAGCAGATGCTGTTCGACGGTCCCGCGCTGCCCACGAACGGAGCGCTGCACGTCGACCTCGATCGACCGGGCATAGGCCTCGAATTCAAACGTTCCGATGCAGAAAGGTACGCGGCGTGATTAAAATTCTGGAGAGCTCCGCCAAAACGCATCCCGGGCATAACGGAAAAGGCCCCGTGCCGACGCAGCGGCCGGACGCGACCAACGCGAAGGACCTGCAGATCGACACGGCCGGTTTGGAACGCGATTTGCGGCAAGCCGTGCGGGGTGAAGTGCATTTCGATGACGGCTACCGCGCGATGTACTCCACGGACGCGGCAAATTATCGTCAGGTGCCGATTTGCGTGGTGCTGCCGCGCGATGCCGACGACGCGCAGCGCGCGATGGCGATTTGCCATGGCTACGGCGCGCCCGCCACGCCGCGCGGCGGCGGAACGAGTCTCACCGGCGCAAGCTGCAATGCTGCCGTCATTTTCGATTACAGCAAGCATATGAACCGGATTATCGAGATCGATTTCGATCGAAAACTCGCTCGGGTCGAGCCTGGCGTGGTCCTCGACGATCTGCGCGAACGCGCAGAAAAACGCGGCTTGACGTTCGGCCCCGCGCCCTCCACGCACAACCGCTGCAACATCGGCGGGATGTTCGGCAACAATTCCTGCGGCATTCCCGCGCAGTTTGCCGGCCGTATGGAAGAAAACGTCGACGAAGTCGAGGTGCTGCTTCACGACGGAACGCGGCTGCGCGTAGGTTCGACGAGCGCGCAGGAGTTCGACCGCATCCAGAGCGAGGGCGGCCGAAAAGCGGAAATCTATTCGAAACTCAAAGCGATCCGCGAGAAGTACGGCGCACAGGTGCGCGAACGCTTTCCGGACATTCCGCGGCGCGTTTCCGGCTACAATCTGCATCAACTCTTCGACGAAAACGGCTTCAACGTCGCGCGCGCGCTGATCGGCAGCGAAGGCACGATCGTGCACGTGCTGGAGCTCACCGTACGCCTGGTGCCCAATCCGGCGCACACATCGCTCGCCATTATCGGCTTCGAGGACATCGCGACCGCGGGAGATTACGTTCCGTTCTGCAACGGCTACATGCCGCACGCGCTGGAAGGAATGGACGAAACGCTCTTCCAGCACATGCACGAAAAGGGCAAAAACCCGCACTCCCAGGAGGAACTGTTTCCGAACGGGCGCGCCTGGCTGGTCGTGCAGTTCGGCGGCGAGTCCAAAGACGAGGCCGCGGGCAAAGCGCAGCAGCTCGTGGACGACATCCGCAAGCGGAGCGACAAGGTCAAGGATGCACAAGCCACCGCCGACGAGCACACGATGCACGAGATTTTTCAAATTCGTGAGGCCGGCTTAGGCGTCAACGCAAAAATCCCCAACCAGCCGGAATTTTATCCGGGTTGGGAAGATTCGGCCGTGGCGCCCGAACATCTAGGCGACTACCTGCGCGAATTCCAGCAGAAGATGCAAGAGTACGGATATTTTGCGTCGATCTACGGCCATTTCGGCCAGGCCTGCGTTCACTGCCGCATCAATTTCGACTTGTTCACCAAGGAGGGCATCGAGAAATACCGCCGGTTCGTGCACGAGATGGCGCACATCGTCGTGAAATACAATGGCTCGGTTTCGGGCGAGCACGGCGACGGTCAGATCCGCGCCGAGCTGCTGCCGATTATGTTCGGCGAAGAACTGATACAGGCGTTTTGGGAATTCAAGACAGCCTTCGACCCCGGCAACAAGATGAACCCCGGCAAGGTCGTCCGCCCGTATCGCATCGACGAAAATTTGCGCTGGGGAACCAATTACGAACCGTGGGATCCGCCGACCAAATTCACCTTACAGGAAGACCACGGCAGTTTTGCTTACGCTGCGAATCGCTGCGTCGGCGCGGGCGTTTGCCGCAAGCACGACAAGGGCACCATGTGCCCCAGCTACATGGTCTCGAAAGAAGAACGCTACTCGACGCGCGGACGCGCGCGTCTGTTGTTCGAGATGCTGCAGGGCAACCCGATGCGCGAGGGCTGGAAAAGCGAGGCGGTCAAGGAATCGCTGGACTATTGCTTGGCGTGCAAAGGCTGCAAACACGAGTGCCCGGTCAACGTCGACATGGCGACGTACAAAGCGGAGTTCCTGCACCATTATTTCGCCCAAAAGGTTCGCCCGCTGCACATGTGGCTGTTCGGGTACATGTTTTGGTGGGCGAAGCTGGCCGCGCTGATGCCGAAGGTTGCGAATTTTTTTACGCAAGCGCCGCCGTTCAGCACCGTCGCGAAGCGCCTGGGATCCATCGCTCCGGAACGCGAGATTCCGATGTTCGCCGATTACACGTTCCGGCAGTGGTTTTCGCGACGGCCGGCGCGCAACGAGGGAGCGGAACGAGTTCTGCTTTGGGTCGATACGTGGAACGAGCATTTCCATCCGCAAACGGCGCAGGCGGCGCTCGAAGTTTTGGAAGAGGCCGGTTATCACGTGTTGATTCCACCCCATCAAATTTGCTGCGGCCGGCCGCTCTACGACTACGGTATGCTGGATCAGGCCAAGCGTCAGCTGTACGCAATCCTCGACGACTTGCGGCCGCTGGTGCGGCAGGGCGTTCCCATCATCGGTTTGGAGCCCAGCTGTCTGTCCGTTTTCAAAGACGAAATGCAGAACATGCTCGGAACCGACATGGACGCGGCGCGGCTGGCTTCGCAATGTTACATGTTCGAAACGTTCATCAACAAAAAAGCCGAAAAAGATCGCGGTTACAAGCCTCCCAAGCTGCACCGCAAGGCGCTGGTCCACGAACATTGTCACAAAAAGTCCGTGCTCGATCCCACGGCCGAGACGCACGTGTTCGCGCAGATGGAGTTGGATTACGATAAACTGAACAGCGGCTGCTGCGGCATGGCGGGCGCGTTCGGCTTCGAGGAAAGCCATTACGAGATGTCGGTAGCCTGCGGCGAGCGCGTTCTGCTGCCGAAAGTGCGCGAAGCGGCGCCGCAGACGATCGTCGTGGCGGACGGCTTCAGCTGCCGCGAGCAGATCATGCAGACGACGGACCGGCAAGCGATCCATCCCGCCGAGGTGCTCAGGATGGCCATGTCGGACCGCGGATTCGAGCGCGACGACGCGTACCCCGAGCGGCGTTTCATGCCGGACATGAAGGCCAAGCAGCGCCGCGTGATCGCTCAGGGGTATGCGATCCTCGGTGGAATCGCCGTGGCCGCTGCGCTTGCCGGACTTGGTATTGCAGCGCTTCTCGGGCGTGACGATCGATGAAGAATTTATTGTCGGCGCTGGGCGTGCGCATGGAGCGAGCGGAGGTCTCGCACGAAACGGGAGTGCGTCTAAAACAAAAAGTGGCGATCGTCACCGGCGGCGACACCGGCATCGGCAAAGCAATCTGCTTGGCGATGGCGCGTGAAGGCGCGCGCGTCGTCATCGATTATCACGGATCGAGAGCCCCCGCGGACGCGCTCGTGCAAGAGATTTCCGGTTTCGGCGGGACGGCGTGCGCCATAGGCGCCGATGTCTGCAGCGCCGGCGAAGTAGCCGAACTCGTTACGACCGCGGTGCGGCAGTACGGTTCGCTCGACGTCTTCGTGAACAACGCCGGAATCGAGGAGAAGCATCCGTTCTTGGAGATGCCGCTCGACGTTTTCGAAAAGATCGTTGCGGTAAACTTGCGGGGGGCGTGGCTCGGAGCGCAGACCGCAGCCCGTCAGATGGCCAAGCAGAAGAACGGCGGGCGCATCATCAACATCTCTTCGGTCCATGAAGAGATCGCAATGCCGACCAATGCGGCGTATTGCGCCGCCAAAGGCGGTTTGCGGATGCTCACGCGCACGATTGCGGTCGAACTTGCGCAGTACGGCATCACCGTCAACGACGTCTGTCCCGGCGCGATCGATACGCCGATGGACGTCAACGTGAAGAAAAACCCGCAAGAGTTCGACGAGCTGCTTTCGGAAATTCCGCTTCACCGCATGGGCAAGCCGGAAGAAATCGCCGGGCTCTGCGTGTATCTCGCGTCCGACGAGGCGGCTTACGTCACCGGCGCATCGTTCTTCATCGACGGGGGCATGAGCAAGAAATCCGGCTCCCTCTAGGCAGCTGTTCACCAGCATGATCGCCAAGATTAGCGGGCCGGGGCACGAGATTTCTCAGTACGAGATCTCCGACCGTGAGATGGCGGTGGGAAGCACTCTCGGCGCTCCCAAAGGCACGCTCATCATCAAGGCGACGGGCGCGCTCGAAAAAGTGTACTCCGCGCAGGCCGGAATCGACGTCTTGGGTTCGCTGGTGCTGCATCATTGGGACGCGCGCACCGGCATCCCACTCACCCCCGCGCCCGGACAGTTCGTCATTCACCCGTTTCATCAAGAACACGTTTTCGAACTTGCGAACGGCATCACGATCAGCGAAGACATCTTCATGCTCAGCGCAGTGCCCGGCGGCAAAGACCATCATCGCGTCGATCCGGCCGCCGCATATTTTACGATTGAAATGCAAAACGACGGGGACGAAGACGCCGAGATCGCCACGTACGCCTCGATCCGGTTGCGCGGCGGTTTCGGAGGAGGAACGAAAACCGGTTATGATGCCGTCCGCCATGCTTTCGTCGTCTCGAACGAAAGCATGCCGCAGCTCGCGCGGGTTGCTTCGAGCTCCAAACGGCCCGAAAGTTACGAAGTGACGCTCGACAGCGCAAAAGCCAGCGCGCAGCGCTTCCCAGGACCGCTGTCGAATACAACGATCGATTCCTCCGACGATCCGATCGGCATCTTTCACTTTTCGCATTGCCTGCGCCGCGGTGAATGCATGGCTTGGTATTTCGTGCTGTCGTATTCGTTCGATGGTGAAGACGCAGCGCTCTCGACGCTGAAGGGATTGCCGGACGCAGCGCACGCGCTGGAGCGCACCGCGGCGCACTACGATGCCGTTCTGCGGCGAGCCGTCGTAATCACGCCGGATCGCGAAGTGAATCGCGGCGTGTTGTGGGCAAAAGCCAACATGCTGCGCACGCAGTCGCTTACCTCGCAAGGGTGGTGCTTCGTCAACGATCCGACGCGTTCCAACAACAGCGTCGCGCGGGACACCTGCTGGTACGCCTTCGGCGCCGACTACATTGCGCCGAACTTCGCGCGCGAATCGCTGCTTTGGTACGCCGACCATCTTGAGCCGGACGGCATGGTCGTGGAGTATTTCGACATTCGCAACGGCAAAACCGAAGACTACGGCTTGAACATCAACGACAATACGCCGTTGCTGATTCTTGCGCTCTGGCACCACTACAGCGTAACCGCCGACCGCTCATTTTTGGAGTATGTTTTTCCCAAAGCCGAGCAAGCAGCGCGTTACATTCTCTCGCAGCGCAACGACGCCGGTCTGGTTTGGTGCTCCTCTGACGGGACCGCCGACTGGGGCATCGTGGGATGGCGTAACGTCATCGAAAACTACCGGCTGTCCGGGGCCACCACGGAGATCAATTCGGAAAGTTATGCGGCGCTAAAGACCATGAGCAGCATGTCCGAAGAACTTGGCCTCGCGCAGAAGGCAGCCGAGTACCGCGGACACGCCGAGGACTTGAAAGCCGCGATCAACGAGCATTTGTTCGACAAAGAGCGCGGCCTCTATTATCTGAACATCGATCTCGACGGCACGCCGCGAACCGACGTAACGTGCGATCTCGTCTTTCCGGTGATGTTCGGCGTTGCCGATCACGACGTTTCCGCAAACATTATCGCGCGCCTGAGCGTTCCCGAATTCTGGAGCGATGCCGGCTTGCATACGGTGCCGCGCAACGACATCAACTACGGTCCGACCCACGGGTACGGATTGCTGGGCGGCGTGTGGTCGGGGCCGACTTTCTGGTTTGCGTTCGCGACCGCGCCGTTCAATCCGGAATTCATGGCCTACGCGCTCTCGGTCAGCTTCAGGCATTACTCGCAGGAACCGCGTCGCAACAACACGGTGCCGGGCCAGTTTTCGGAGTGGCTTCACGGCGAGACGCTCACCAATCAAGGCATGATGCTCTCGCCGTGGTTTGCGCCGAAGTATCTTTGGGCCGCAATCGAAGGTGCCGCGGGGCTCGACGTGAGCGCGAATCCGCCGACGCTCGCGCCGCGTCCCGCGGACAGCTGGAGTTGGATGGGCGCGCGGCACGTCGGCCTGCGGGGCAAAGACGTTCTCGTGGTTTTTGGTGCGCACCGACGGCCGGCACGTGTATGCGAACTACGCCTTCGCGTCGGTCGACGCGGAACGCCGGTACGAGCGGGACGTCACCGACATGGTGCACGTGAGCGGTGACAGTGCGGTGCCGATCGCGCTGCAGCGGCGGGACGCAACGGTTATTTTGATCGGCAACACGCTCGACCGCACTATCACCACATCGCTGCGGATTGGCGAGGGCGGTCTAGACGGCCGGTATCTGCTGCGTACGTACAACACGCTGCGGGGCGAGTGGGTCGAGCAGCGCGGGTTTGACGCGGAGCGCTTGAAAGCGGGTCTGCCGGTGAGCGTCAGCCGGCGGGGATTCTGCATTTTGGAATTTCACGTGGAGGCATGATGGAGTACGAGTTTGGTTTCAGCGAGTTCACGACGTGGCCATGGCCGTACAAGAAGGACTTGCAGAAATACCGGGAGCACGGCGCAAGCGTCATCGAAATCTGCGAATTCAAACTCGCGCACAACGATTACGGCGAGCAACTCGATGCGCTCAACGGCTCCGGCCTCACGCCCTCGTCGATTCAAATGCACATTCATTCCGTGTTCGTCGATTCGATGGCCGGAAAACCGGAAGATCCGGCCGATCGCATCACCGCGATGAAAGAAGCGATCGTGCAAAGCGCGCCGCATCTTCCGCAGGGAACGCCGTTTATCGTCATTACCGGCATCCCGCCCGACAAGAATTTCCGCAAGGCGGTGGACCGCACGATCGAGGCGCTCAAAGAGCTGGGCGACTGCGCCGCGGAAAACGGCATGAGAATCGCCTTCGAGCCGCTCAGTCCAGTGAACATTCATACCGACACGGCCGTGTGGTATTTGGATCAAGGACTCGATCTCGTAGAAAAGGTCGATCATCCCGCCGTCGGGATACTGCATCGACAGTCTGGAACGTCTGGCAGACCGCCGATTTGCCCGAGGTGATCCGCCAATGCGGTCGTCGCATTTTCGTCGTGCAGCTGAGCGACTGGAAAACCCCGCGCTCGACGGCCGACCGTTACTCGCTCGGAACGGGCGAAATCGATCTCGGCGCGATGATGCGAGCGATTCGCGCCACCGGCTATCAGGGGCCGTGGGTCGTCGAAATCCTTTCGTCAATGCATCTCGAGGGCTCGCTGTGGAAGGCCGATCTGGACCGCGTTCTGGACGAGAACCGCGAGTCGTTCGAGCGGCTTTGGCGCGGCAGCAGTCCTTAGCAGCTTTTATTCAACGCGAGTTCACCGTCTATTTCATCGCGCGTCAAAGCGCGATGTTCGCATTTGCCGTCGAGGACGTAGCGGTGAGCTGGCAAGTGTTCGCGCTGCGTCACAACCCGTTGGATTTGGGTTTGGTGGGCCTCGTGCTCTTTCTGCCGCAACTGCTGCTGGCTTTGCCTGCCGGCGTGCTTGCGGATCGCTTCGAACGCCGCAGCATCTGCGTGCTTTCGAGCCTGGCAGAAGCGATCGGTCTGCTAGGGTTTATCGCGCTGCATCGCGCTGCACGTCCATGCGCTTGGAGTCTTTCTGGGAGCGGTCGCGTTCATCGGCGTAGCCCACACCGCAGGCATTCCCGCGCAGCGTTCGCTGCTCGCGACCATCGTCCGGCGCGATCAGTTCGTGCGCGCACAGGCCCTCTCGTCGTCGGTGACGCAGCTCATCGCGATAGCCGGCCCGGCAGTCGGCGGCGTCTTGATTGCGCTCGGGCACGCCGGTCGCGTTCATCGCGGCTGCGGCCGCGTACGGCTTTGCCACGGTCGCATTTACGTTTTTGCGGCCGCGCAAAGTTGCGTACGCCGACGAGCCGGTGATGCGCGCAGCGCTGGACGGTCTGCGCTTCATTTCGACGCACCGGATCATTCTGGCGGCAATCTCGCTCGATCTCTTTGCAGTCCTGTTCGGCGGAGCCACCGCGCTGCTTCCCGCGTTTGCGACTACGGTATTGCACGTCGGCGCAAGCGGTTTTGGTGTTCTGCGTGCCGCTCCTGCGGCGGGTGCGGCGCTGGTGGCAGCATACGTTGCGCGAAATTCGCTCGACCGCGGCATCGGCCGCACGCTGTTCATCTGCGTGGCCGGCTTCGGCGCGGCTACCGTTCTTTTCGGGATCTCGCGCAATTTCGCGTTATCCGTAGCAGCGCTGGTGCTCACGGGCGCGTTCGACATGGTGAGCGTGGTGATCCGCAATGCGCTCGTACAGCTGCAGACTCCCGACGAAATGCGCGGCCGCGTGGGCGCGGTCGAAAACGTCTTCATCGGGGCCTCGAACGAACTGGGAGCGTTTGAGTCCGGCGGCGTCGCGGCGCTCATCGGGCTGCGCCCTTCGGTCGTACTGGGAGGCATCGCGACGCTGGTGGTAATCGCGCTGTGGTCGATCCTATTTCCCGAACTGCGGCGCTTCGATCGGTTGGAGATTTCTTAGCGCCGCAGTCAATGCGAAGTGTTTAGCAAACGCGAAAGCACGCGGTCGGAAAGGATCTTGCCGCCGGTCTGACAGCGCGCGCAATAATTCGTTTCACCATCGGCGTAGCGGATACGCCGTATTTTTTCGCCGCACCGCGGACAGGGTTTACCGAACCGGCCATGGGCCGCCATGTCACCTCTGAACGCGGTAACGCCTTCGGGAAAAGCATGACCGGCCTGCTCGCGCAGTTTCTCGATCCAGAGCTCGAGCGTTGACTGCGCCGCGGCAAAGAGCGCTTCCCACTGCGCGTCGGATAATCGCTTAGTCTGCGCGAGCGGAGACAGGCGCGCGGCGTGCAGGATTTCGTCGGAGTACGCGTTCCCTATGCCGCTCAGAATACCCGGGTCCGTTAACGCGCGTTTCAGCGTGTGGTTTTCTGCGGTCAGCGCGGATTGGAACTCTCGCAGGGTGCACGTGAGCACGTCGATGCCGCCCGCGTCCAGCGAGAGCAGCGCCGCTTCGCCGACCACCAAATATAGCGATGCGCGTCGCTTCGAACCGGCCTCGGTCAGCGTCAGCGTTCCGTTCGAAAAGACGAATTCCGCTAAAGCGTTGCGCCGCGCTGCAGCCGCGGGATCGATCCAATGCAGCCGGCCGGCGATCATCAAATGAAGCACGAGCCAAACATCGTCCTCCAAGCCGATCGCGATGCGTTTGCCGAGGCGGCGAAGGTTAACCACGATCCGGCCTTCGGCTGCTGCGATCGGCGGCTGCGCCGTTCGCAGCAGGAACGGACTGCGTATCGCGATCCGTTCGAGCGTTTGACCCGGGATACGATCTGCGAGTGCCTCAATATAGGCGGCGATGTCGGGTAATTCCGGCATTAACGCTATTTCAGCGGACCGGGGAACGCCTCCTGAGCGCGACGCAGCCAGCGATCGTGCGTCCTGCGTTCGTAGATGAAAAACGCGATGACGATGGCCGCGGCTAAGCCGAGAGCGCCGTATGCGGTGGCGCCTTCCACGCGCTGCAGCGCATCGCCGAACGCGTACGCGAGCCCGCCATAGAATGCAGCCCAAACGATTCCGCCCGCAGCGTTGTAGATTAGAAACCGCTTCCAATCGAGCTGCAGCGAGCCCGCTAACACCGCGCCCCACATGCGCAGCAGCGGAATCCAGCGAGCAACGAAAACGATCGCGCCGCCGTAACGCTGGAAAAGGTACAGGCCGATTTTCAGATTATCTTCGTCGAAATGCACGACGCGGCCGTAGCGTTTGATCAATCGATACCCGCCGGCGTGCCCTATCCAAAAACCGATGTTGTCGCCGATAATGGCGCCGGCGGCAGCCGCCAGGACGACGAAGTAAATGGAAAGCCGGTGCGTCAGCTCCGGCGAAAGCGCCCGCCAGCACCAGCATCGTTTCACCGGGAAACGGTATCCCGCTGCTTTCAATGAGCACGAATCCAAGGACCGCGAAATAGCCGTATGTTTCCAGCAGACGGCCGAGCTCGTGATGGAACGCATGAAACACGTTTCATCCATGTACCCACCGGGGCGGGGCGCAGGGGAGGCGCGCCGCCCCGCCGGTGGGAGATCAAGCCGCGTTTGGCGTTATGCCTCGCGCAGCGAGAACATCGGCAGCACTTCACGCCGCCACGAACTGTTGATCACGTTGGCCGTGGCAGCGTAGAACGCGAAGAACGATGCAGCCAGCAGAAAGTATCCGCCCAGGATTCCGAGTTCGCGGTTCGCGCCGAGGAACTGAATGCCGGGCAACGTGTAGCCTGCAACCAGCATCGCGGTCGTAAGCACGTAGATCCAATTGAGCCGGAGCGCGCCGATCATCAGCGCCAGCGAGATGTAGCCCATGCAGAACAAGTCGACCGCCAACAGCAGCATATTGCTGGGCGTATTGGGAATCAAGGCCGCCGACCTGCATCCAAACGAACATTGCGACGATGACGTTGTTGGCGCCGTACGCGCACATCGTCGTGCCGGCCCACGAATTCGTGCGGGAAAAGGCGTACAGTCCTGCGATGAATTGACCGACTCCGGCAAACACCAGCAGCGACGGAACCGCTGCAATGAGCGAGCCGGGCATGGCCGCCCAGCCCGACAAAACCCACGCGATCACCGTTGTTCCGACGCAGAACCCGAACAGCCCCATGGCCCCGGAGTCGCCGATGCGCGCTTCGCTCGTCGTTTCGAGCTGAGCGATTTCCGTGCTGTCCATGACGGTTTTCACGGGTCCGCCTTGCGTCCACTCCTCCGCTCTCGTCCGACCGTTTGTCGCGGTCATCGTAGACGGACTTTTCATTTTACCAGTACCTCTCTCTTTTCGTTGTCTTCGAAAGACGTGTTCGCTGACTATTTTTCCCACGTGCATCACTCGTTAAATAGCGCGCGCATGCTCGCATCGAAAAATTGACCGCGATCACGATTCTTGCGATTTCATCGGAAGTATTCCACCCTTGTGGAAGAGGCGGCGAATAATTCCGTAACATTCGCAGGCTTGTTCTTCCAAGCGGTGGACGTCGACGATATTCGATGACGCCGCGATCGTAATGAATGACGCCCAGTCGCTGAAGCGCTTGCGCAACCTCGCTCACGGTTGCGCGCCGCGTCCCGAGCATCAGCGAAAGAAATTCATGCGTCACGGACAAGCGGTCGCCGTCCACCCGGTCCCGAACCATCAGCAGCCAACGGCTCAGGCGCTGCTGCGGATCGTGCAGGCGATTGCAGCCCGCAATCTGAGCGAGCGTCATCAACGAGACCGCCGCGTACTTCTCGAGTTTGCGTAAGAGCGGGTGCTCGCCGTGCAGATGCCGCGTGAAGTCGTCGACGCCGATGCGCAGCGCGGTCGTTTGCATCTGCGCGACGGTTTGCATCGCCGCGTACCGGACGCCGAAGATTGCCGGAAGTCCGACCATGCCTTCACGTCCGACGAGCGAGACTTCTACGGAGCCTCCCTCGGCGCTTTGAACAACCTGCGAGTGCACGCCGCCCTCCGGAAACCACAGATAATCGATACGGTCGTCGGGGCGTAAGAATTCTTCGCGAAAGTGGAGCTCGACGCGTTCGAAGTACGGCTCCCAATTCGCCCATTGCCCGTCGGTAAGAGAGGCAAGCAAAGCATTACGCTGATCGTTCTTATAGATTTTGCATCTCCTCTACTATAGGGTCCGAAACGTACGGAATAATACGGTCATCCGAGGCATCCTAACTGCTAAGGAGTAAGAACGTGAACCAAACGTTGAGGGTGATCTATTTAGCCGAATTTCAAGTGCGATTACTGCTCTGTACTCCGGTGGCTCGCGAGCCGGAGCTGCGCTGGGAATGCGGCTGCGTTGCCGAAGAGCAGCCACGGCGTAAATATGCCGTCACGCCTTGCCCGTACCATTTCCCGCTGCTCAGCAACGTCCGCGAAGAAGACGAACCGTCCTACGAATGCCGTTCAAATCCGGGTGAAGCGGGTTGGTCCGTGCGGATCGGCGGCAACGGAGGCTTGCGAATAACGCATTAGCAACGTGCGATTCGCTTGGCGGATGTGCCCATGCTGCCGACGTACGGCGCCGCCTGCCTCCAGCGTAGCGATTGCGCGCGCTGCCGCCTCTTTGACGCACCCTGCGGCTGCAGCGATATCCTGCTGCGTAAACTCGGCCAACTGAGGATCGACTTCGCGCAGATCCTTACCGTCGGTACAGAACGGTAATAGCACCCCGGCGACGCGTGCGACGACCGGCCAGCGATGATGCATCACGAGTCGCTGCGTCGATTCCCGAGATCGGGTCGCTGCATGCGCGGCTAAACGGGCGAAAAGTTCGCGATCCTCCAGCAGCATGTGCAGGACTTCATGTGCCGCAAACAACGCGTACGAAGCGCTTCTCGAAATAACGGATGCGTCACCGAGCGCGCATCCTGAATCGAGCAGCGCAATTTCACCGAATGTCGAGCCGGCGTAGGCTTCAAAGAGGCGCAGCCGCCGCACGCCGCGGCCCGCTCCAGGTGGCGAGACGGTCATGCCGATGACGCCGCTTCGAACGAATCCCAAGTACGGAAACGGCTTATCGAGCGCGATGATGCTGTCGCCTCGACGCGCCTCGTGGAAAGAGGCGCAATCAACAAGCCGCTGCATCTGCGACTCATTGCAGTTTCCAAAAATAGCATTCCGCGTGAGCTGGTCACGCAGGTCGGGGATACCGGGACTCTTGCATGTAGGCATCGCGATTCAGATCATAGCCGCTGTCATAATTGGTGTATGTCCGTTCCGTACGGTCGGTATGCCCAATTACCGAATATCAATATTGCTACCAGGCGCCGGCTTATGAGGTTTGATGGTCATCGAGCGGCTGGGCGGTCATCGGCTCGAGTAAATCAACGACGATGAGCGCCAGCAAAGCGCAGAGCGGTGCGAGGAGCGCAACGCTGCCTTCGTGCAAATCGATGAATGCACCGACAATGCCGCCGGCGGCAAAGCAGAACCAGATCGAGCCGTAAAACCAAAAATCGTGAAACTTCCCCGGCGCATTTTCTCGCCGGAACAGCGCGGTAACGGCATCGACGAGCCCCTGCGCAGTGTTCGTCAACATGCCGGTTACGAACGTCGTGCGCACGCGATGATGACCGACGCGGCGAAGCATGGCGTTTTGGATGCCCATCGCGCATGCGGGAAAAACGACCATCCACTGCACGGCCGGATGCGCCAGCAAAACGAATGCCAGCAGCAGCGCAACCTCGGCGCCCGCAAGCACGGCGAACATCCGCGCGACTTCCAACCGTTTGAGCGCATCGGTCAGCGCTAGGCCGCAGATGACGCCGAAAAAAAACACGACGATCGGCTCGAAGTGCCGCCATGATTCGCGCCAGTTGCCGGAAGCGACGTAAATCGTCATCGCGACCGTATTGCCGGACATGTGCGAGGTAAAAATCTTGGCCAGCAGCAGATACCCTATGCCGTCGACTGCGCCGGCGATCGCGGCCAACGCAGGCGCCATCCAAGAATATTCTTGCGATAGGCGGCGCTCAGTATGCTGCGGCTTGGCGCTCATCGTTCGCATGTTACCCCGGCAGCGCGGCCGGTGGGAAACAATGATTATGGTTATTTTTTGAGCGCGAGCAACGAAGCGCCCTTTACGCGTGAGCAAAATCTTTGCCGGGAAATTGAACCACGGACGGTGTGGCGGCGGAAGGAGTGTTCATGCGTCTGCGTAGCGAGTCGTCGGCGGTTGCTCGCGTCGAGCGAGATCTTCGTGCCGCGGTCGCGGGCGAAGTACGGTTTTCGCAAGCGGACCGCGCGATGTATGCATACGACGCCTCCGTGTACCGAGTTCCTCCGATCGGCGTCGTCATTCCCAAGACGCTGGACGACGTTGTTCGCGCCGTCGAGATCTGCAGCGCGAACGAGTTGCCGATTTACGGCCGCGGATGCGGCACCAGCTTAGCAGGCCAGTGCTGCAATCACGGCGTGGTCATCGATTTTTCGAAATATCTGCATGGCGTTCAGGAAATCGATACGGAGAAAAAACTGGCGCGCGTTCTGCCCGGCACCGTGTGCGATACGTTTACGCAAGCCGTCTCGAAGCAGGAGTTATTCTGGGGTGTCGAGCCCGCAACGCACGATCACTGCACGCTCGGCGGAATGATCGGAAACAACTCGTGCGGCACGCACTCCTTGATGGTCGGCAAAACGGTCGACAACGTGGTCGAACTCGACGTTCTAACCTACGACGGCTTGCGGATGCGCGTCGGCAAAACCAGCGATGCGCAACTGCGCGAAATCGTCGCCGCGGGCGGCCGGCGCGCCGAAATCTATCGGAATTTATGCGATCTGCGCGATCGCTACGCCGATCTCGTGCGCCGGCGGTATCCCAAGATTCCGCGCCGGGTTTCCGGCTACAACCTTGACCAGTTGCTGCCGGAAAACGGCTTCAACGTCGCCGGAGCGCTGGTCGGAACGGAAAGCACCTGCGCGATCACGCTCCAGGGGTGGCTGCAGCTGGCACGATCCTCCCAAAGTAAAAACGATGGTCGTCCTGGGATATTCGACCATTCCGGTTGCGGCGCACGACGTACCGTTCATTCTCACGTTCGATCCCATCGCGGTCGAGTTTTTCGGCGGTCAGGTGCTGCGCAACATCGACGCGCACGGGTTGCACTTCGGCGGCCGCAACAAACTGCCCGCCGGGAAAGAGTTCGTCATCGTCGAGTTCAGCTCGCAAAGCGAAGAAGAGGCCAAGGATCGCGCCCGAGCGTTTGCGCAGGCAATGCGGGCGCGCGGCAAAGCGGAAGGCTACAAAGAATACGAAGATCCGCAAGAAGAAGAATCGGTGTGGGAAATCCGCCGGCATTCGGGCGGAACGTCGCGCATGGGGATTAACGTCGGCGTGGGCACCACCGGCTGGCCGAACTGGGAAGATGCCGCGGTTCATCCCGACGTTTTGGGCGACTATTTAGCGGACTACGGTAAGCTGCTCGACAAGTTCCGCTACGACGGCACGATGTTCGGCCATTTCGGGCAGGGGTGCATGCACTGCCGCATCGATTTCGACTTGCGGTCGCGAGCCGGCGTCAAAGAATTCCGCAAATTCATGGAAGAGGCGGCCGATTTGGTCGTTTCGTACGGCGGATCGCTCTCCGGCGAGCACGGCGACGGCCAAGGCCGCTCCGAACTGCTGCCCAAAATGTTCGGCGAAGAGCTGATTACGGCGTTCCGGCAATTCAAAGCCATCTGGGATCCCCTCGGCAAGATGAATCCGGGCATGATCGTCGATCCGTATCCACTGGATTTGAATTTGCGCGAAGGCTCCGACTACAAAACCATTCGGTTGGACACGTATTTTCAGTATCCGGAAGATAAGTTCAGTTTCGCAGAGGCGTCGAACCGCTGTTTCGGGGTGGGAAAATGCCGTCATTTAGACGGCGGAACGATGTGTCCGTCGTTCATGGCGACGCGCGAAGAGAAGCACTCGACGCGCGGCCGCGCGCGCCTGCTGCAAGAGATGATGCGTCCGGACGGCCACGTGAAAAAGCAATGGCGCAGCAAAGAAGTCAAAGAGGCGCTCGACTTGTGCCTGGCGTGCAAAGGCTGCAAGGGCGACTGTCCGGTCAACGTCGACATGGCCACGTACAAGGCCGAATTTTTCGCGCACTACTACAAGGGCCGGCTGCGTCCGCCCAGCGCCTATGCAATGGGACTGATTCCGGTTTGGGCTCCCCTCGCATCGCAGTTTCCCGATCTCGTCAACGGCATGATGAATGCTCCCGGCGTTTCGGGATTGCTCAAAGCGCTGGGCGGCATCGCGCAGCAGCGGGAAGTACCGCGCTTTGCCACCGTGCCGTTCGATCGGTGGTTTTCGCGCCGGCGCGCGGCGTCCCGCGGAGGGCGCCGCGTCGTGTTGTGGGCAGATACGTTCAACACGTATTTCACGCCCAGCGTGGCGGTAGCTGCGGTGCAGTTCTTGGAAGAGCTCGGGTACGAGATCGAGACTCCACGAGCTCGCGTGTGCTGCGGCCGTCCGTTTTACGACTACGGCTTTTTGCCGCTCGCGCAACGGTATTTACGCAACGCGCTCGAGACGCTTGCACCGTATCTGCGTGACGGCACCCCGATTGTCGGTTTGGAACCCAGTTGCATCGCCGTATTTCGCGACGAGCTGCTCAATATGTTTCCGAACGATCTCGATGCGCAGCGCTTGGCCAAACAGACGTACACGCTGGCTGAATTTCTGGAGAAAGATGGCGGCCAGTGGCAATGGAGCGTCCCGAAGTTTAAAAAGCGCGCGCTCGTTCAGGCGCATTGTCATCATCAGGCGGTGATGCAGTTCCAGTCGGAGATGACCGTGATGAGCAAGCTCGGGCTGGAAGTCGAACGACCCGATTCCGGCTGTTGCGGAATGGCGGGAAGTTTCGGTTACGAAGCCGGCGAGCACTACGACGTATCGCAAGCCTGCGGCGAGCGCGTGATCTTGCCGAAGGTGCGGGAGACCGGTGAAGACGTGCTGCTGATCGCGGACGGCTTCAGCTGCCGCGAACAAATCGAGCAAGGCACCGGACGGCATGCATTGCATTTGGCCGAGGTCCTGCGCATGGCGCAGCAGCGGCGCGCCGACAATACCTCCATCATGGCGGCGCTGGGCAACGGGTTGGCGCGATCGGTTCGAGTTCGCGAGGGCGCGATCGGCGCCATTGCCGTGGCTGCGGGCATCGCGCTCGGAACGCAGATGTGGAAAGGAAACGGTAATTAGATGAGCACAGCGAGAGTCGGCGCCGAACGTCTTGGTGGAACGCCTCATCGCGTGGGGCGTTGACGTCATTTTTGGATTGCCGGGCGACGGCATCAACGGGTTCATGGAGGCGCTGCGCAAGCACAAGGATCAAATTCGGTACGTGCACGTTCGGCACGAAGAAGTCGCGGCCATGGCCGCGGTCGGTTATGCGAAGTTCACCGGTCGTCTCGGCGTTTGTTTTTCGACTGCCGGCCCGGGCGCAATTCACATGATGAACGGGTTGCTCGATGCGAAAACGGAGCAGGCGCCCATTCTGGCTATTACGGGAATGGCGTATCACGATCTTCAGGGAACGCATTATCTGCAGGACGTCGACACGGACTACGTCGTTGGGCCGCTATGCGTGTACAACGAGCGGATCATGGGGCCGAACCACATCCACAACGTCGTCGATTTGGCCATTCGTACCGCTCTGGGACAGCGCGGCCCGGCGCACATTGCGTTTCCAATCGATTTTCAGGCAGCCGACGCCGAGGGCGGAAGCCGTTCCGAGCGCAATCTCAAAGGCCATACCTCAACCGTTTGGCATCCGCCGGTGCGCGTTCCGCTGCGCAGCGACGTAGAAGAAGCCGCCAAAGTCTTCAACGGCAAAACGAAGAATCTGCATTTTAGCGGGAGCCGGTGCTCGGGGTGCTCGCGAGGAGCTGGAGGCAACCGCGGAGCGCCTCGGCGCGCCCATCGTCAAAGCAATGCTCGGCAAAGACTGCGTGCCCGACGATAGTCCGTATACGACCGGATCGATCGCACTGGTGGGCACGAAGCCTTCGCAAGAAGCGATCAAAGGCTGCGAACTGCTGCTCATCGTCGGCAGTACCATGCCGTATATCGAATTTTATCCGAAACCGGGCGAAGCGGCGATCGTGCAGATCGACGACAAACCGGAGCGCATCGGGCTACGCGCTCCGGTCAGTTACGGCTTGTGCGGCGATGCGAAAGTCACGCTGCAGATGCTGCTGAACCATTTGCCGCGCAACGACGACCGCTCGTTCCTGCAGCAAGCGCAGGAATCGATGAAAGAGTGGTGGGCGTTGATGGAAGAGCGCGGCACGCGCACCGACGTGCCGATGAAGCCGCAGGTGCCGGCATGGAATTTATGGCCGTTGCTGGACGAGGACGCAATCGTTTGCGGCGATTCGGGCACGGTGACGACGTGGGCCGCACGGCAAATCAAACTGCGCGGTAAGCAGAAGTTTTCGTTCTCGGGGACCAACTGTTCGATGGCTGCAGGGCTTCCGTATGCGATCGGCGCGCAAGCGGCATATCCCGGACGGCAGGTCGTCGTGTTCACCGGTGACGGCTCGCTGACGATGCAGCTCGGCGACTTCCTGACCTGCGTGCAGCATCGTCTGCCGGTGAAGATCGTCGTGCTGAAAAACAACACGCTTGGCCTCATCAAATGGGAGCAAATGGTCTTTTTGGGCAATCCGGAATACGGTGTGCAGTTCGCGCCGCTGGATTTCGTGAAATTCGCCGAAGCGTGCGGCGCGCGCGGAATGCGCATCGACGACCCTGGCCGCTGCGGCGATCGCTTGAAAGAAGCGCTTGATTACGATGGGCCGGCGATCATCGAATGCGTGGTCGATCAGCACGAACCCCCGATGCCGGCGAAGATCAAACGCGAGCAAGCCGTGCACATGTATCAGGCGCTGGCCGAAGGGTCGCCGAATCGCAAGAAGATAGCGCTGACCATCGTCGGCAAGTGCTGGAAGAGTCGGGCTACGAAGCCAGTCCCGCTTCGGTGATTCCGAGCGTGGTGGGTTCTGCAGCCCGCAAACTTCTCGAAACGATTACCGGAAAAGAAAGCGAGCGCGAATAATCAGCGCTCGCCCTGCTGGCTCAACAGATACGCGCCGGCGGCTGCGCCCGCTAAAGCCAGCCCGCCGACCACCCACTGGCGGTGGGTGATCAATTCGGTTTCCCAGCTGCGCGGCTTGGCCTGATCGTCGAATTCACCGTGCGCGCCGAAATCTTTGGTGCGATCGGCAGGCTCGTACAGGTTGTCCGGCCGGCCGGGTCGCGTCGGCTCGGAGGTCTGCTGCGATTTGTAACCGGTTTTCGCAAGATAGATATCGGCCAAGCGCGGCGCAACCTTTTGCACGCAAATTGCGAGCACGCTCGAGAACCCGACCCACAGTTCGCGCGGCTTTTTGCGCGCTGCCCAATATACTGCCCGCCCGGCTACTTCGGGCTGAAAAATCGGCGGAAGCGGCTGCGGATGATTCAAGCCGCTCTTCACTCGGTTCCAAGTGAACTGCGGCGTGTTGACCGCCGGCATTTGCACCATCGTGATTTTGATCTTGCTTTTGTGATGCAGCAACTCGCAGCGAATCGAATCCGTAAATCCGCGGATCGCGCTCTTTGAGCCGCAGTAGGGCGACTGTAGCGGGATGCTGCGATAGCACAGCGCCGAACCGACTTGCACGATGGTTCCGTGGTCGCGCGGCCGCATGCGCTTGATCGCCGCCATCGTACCCCACACGTATCCCAAATAGGTGACGTCGGTCAATCGTCTCCATTCCGCGGGCGTCACGTCCCAAAACTCGGAGAAGACGTTGGTGAACGCGACGTTGACCCACACGTCGATGGGTCCGAGGTCACGTTCGACTTGCTCGGCGGCGCGTTCGACTTGTTCGGGGTCGGCAACATCCGTTGGAATCGCGATCGCCCGCGCACCCAGCGATTCAGCCTCGCGCCGGGCGCTCTCGAGCCCTTCCTCGCCTCGCGCAAGGAGCGCGAGCGTTGCGCCGTGCTTGGCGAATTCACGCGCACTGGCGCGACCGATTCCACCGGAGGCGCCGGTGATGACGACTACTTCAGGAGTTCGACGTTGTTGAGCCATACTGTGTGATTCCCACAACCGTTCCGCTCCAGAGCCGACCGCTTGCCGGTTGCATAAATGCGACTCCTGAAGGCCGATGAGGGAATACTTCAATCATGATCGGATCGGAAACCGTCAGACTACAAACCCAACCTGCTTTCGCACATCGACGGCACGACGAAACTGCGCTGGCCGCATAACTTCGGCAGTTATCGACTTTCCGATCACGACATGGCCTCCGGTTCGCTTTTGGGCAGTCCCAACGTTCAGGTTCAATTGAAAGCCTCGGGCGCGCTCGCCCGCGTGTACTGCGTCGATGCCGGCGTGTCGCTGATCAAAACCTTCGTCTTGAAGCACTGGGACGACATCACGGGGATGAAGCTGGACCCTATTTCGGGCCATTTCTTTCTGTACCCCGAGCATCAGGAACACCGCTACATGCTCTCCAACGGCGTCTCGGTTCGCGAAGATGTTTTCGTGCGCAGCCGAGGCCCGGGCGAAAACGGCGAACTCGATCCGCCGCTGGTCTATTACGTGGTCGAATTCACCAACGAATCGGAAGAAGATCAGCGGATAGCGACGTACGCATTCGCGGAACTAGCCAAGAACGTCGACGACGAACTCGAAGCCGGCTATGACGGCGAACTGCGCGCGATCGTCGCGTGCAGCCGCGACGAGCGTAAGCAGGCTCGCGGATTTGCCGCTTCACGCAAGCCGGCGAGTTATGAGGTCTCGATCGACCACGCGAAAGCCGTAACGCCCACGCACCCGGGCGAGCTTTCGAACGACACGAACGTCGAGCGGGGACTGGCTACGGCGATCATGCAGTTTACCACGCCGCTCGAGCGCAACGCGCCCCGGCGGCTGGTGTTCACCCTTTCGCTTTCGGCAAACGGTCAGAGCGCGGTACGGCAAGCGCTGCAGTCCGCCCCGCGCCCCGAAAAAGCGCTTGAAGAAACGCAAACGCACTACCACGCATCGCTGAGCCGTTCGATTGCGCTCACGCCCAATCCGGAAATCAATCGCGGCTGCCTGTGGGCCAAAGCCAATATGGAGCGGGTTCTGCTGCACCCACAATCCGGATGGTCGATGACGAACGATCCCACCGACTCGAGCAACAGCGTGGGGCGCGACGTAGCTTGGTTTTGCGCCGGCGCCGACTATTTCCGCACCGATTTCGCGGCCGATGCCTTGATGCAATTCGTGCGCCGGCAGCGCGAGAACGGCATGTTCGTCGAGTATTACGACATGCTCTCCGACAAGACCGAAGATTTCGGCCTGAACGTAAACGACGATACGCCGCTAATCGTGTGGAGTCTGTGGCACCACTATCGGATGACCGGCGACGAGCAATTTTTGAACGACGTTTACGAAAGCGCGGTACGCGCAGGCCGCTATCTTGCAAGCCAGCGCAACGGCAATGGACTGGTCTGGTGCACCTCCACGGAAACGGGCTCCAAAGGCATCGTAAGCTGGCGCAACGTCATCAAGGATTACCGGCTCAGCGGCGCGGTCACCGAACTGAATTCCGAGTGTTATGCCGCTTTCAACGCGGTTGCGGCGCTGGCGGCCGTTCGCGACGACAGCGAAACGCAGCGCGAATTCACGCGCTTAGCCGAGGAGCTCAAAGCCGCCATCAACGAGCATCTCTTCAACGAGAAGAACGGCCTATATTATCTGAACATCGACGTTGGCGGTGCGCCGCGCAGCGACATCACCGCCGATTTGGTCTTTCCCGTGCTGTTCAACGTCGCTTCAGGGGAGCGAGCCGCAAACGTGATCCGGCGTTTGAGCGATCGTGATTTTTGGACCATCGGCGGGATGCGCACGCTGCCGCACGATGCAATCAATTACACGCCGGATGGTTCGAGCGGATGCCTGGGCGGCGTTTGGAACGGCATGACGTTTTGGTATGCGAAAGCCGCCGCTGAATACATACCGGATTTCGCGCAGGAAGCGTTAACCGTCGGTTTCGCCAACTACGCGCGCAATCCGCAACGCAACAACACGGTACCGGGGCAATTTTCGGAGTGGCTCCACGGCGAGACGCTGGTGAACGAAGGGATGCTGCTTTCACCGTGGTTCCCGCCGCGGTATTTGTGGGCGGTCTTCGAGGGACTCGCCGGAATGGATGTTTCCGGATCGAAGCTGCGAATTCGGCCGAACCTGCCCGGCGACTGGCATTGGTGCGGCTTGAAGAACGTTCCGTTTCGCGGCAAGTCGTTGACCTGGTTTGCCGCTCATGCGCCTCAGCTCCGCATTTGGTCGAATCTCGAAGCCGATACCGAGGCGCCGTTCGAATTTTTCGATGAGGACATCAGCGAACGCGTGCAGGCCAGCGGCGACGATGCGCTCACGGCAGGCTTTCGTCGCGCCGACGGGCGCATCGCCGCTTTCATCACCAACACCAGCGATCGAACGATCACGACGGCGCTTCGCATCCGCGATCTCGACGGAAAGTTCAGTGGTCGCCGATTCGACAGTCTTCAACGTGCGTGGAGCGACGACTGCGCGATTTCGGGCGCAGAGCTTTCAAAAGGCATGACGATGACGATCGAGCCCAAGGGGTTTCACTTGATGGAGCTTGACGTCAGCGAATGATTTGGGCGTCGTCGAGGTTGACGTAGAGATGATGCGGCGTGCCGCCGTCGCCCGCGACGAGCAGGGAAAGCGCATGCATCCCGGGCCGCAGCGCAGGGCTGGTGAAGATCAGCGCATGCGGTTCCTTGTGCGGTGCGTAAAACGTGTGCGTACCGTAGTACCGGCCGTCGATGGCGATCGTCGCGCTGCCGCCGTTCGCTCCCCGCACGCCGAAAACGCGGATCTGCGTTCCATCGAAGATGATGCCGGCCCAGTCGGCAATGCGTCTGCTGCGCGAACTGGTGCCGTCGAACCGGCCGTCATGGCGATGGCTGATGTGCTGCCACGCTCCGTGAAAAGAAAATTGGTCGACGTTCGGACCTCTCGCGGAATCGTCGATGACCCGCGAGCCCATCGCGTCATGCGGGTCGCTTGCGAGTGCCGCGCATCCGGCAAAGGCGGCGCACGCAGCTAGCGCGGCAAAACGGGCGAGCCGCGCAATCACGATACGTAGGCTTTCTTCAAGTCGTCGATGACCGCCGTAAGGATGACGTGAAAATCGGCGTTGCGCTGGGGACCGATTTGAGGGTCGGCGTTCATGTCATGCATGATCGCGACATGGATCGGGCGCGAAACGAGATGTTCGATCATGTATCCCACGTCGAAGCGCCCGTTCGGCATGGTGCCCGCGTAAACGAGCCTGCAGAGATAGCGCTTTTCCGTTTCCGGCAAGAGCGGGATCGGGCGAGGGAAGCGCAACTTTATCGGCAACGGCGACTCGTACGGCGTCGCGAATGGCATAGGTGAACGTGGCGATAAAGTCGTTCACGCGCCGGCTTCCGAAACGCGCGGTGAGGGACTGCAGCTCCTTATCGCGATCGCTCCCGGCCAGAACGCCGAAGAGCTTGGCCGCATCGAAATCGGTCGCGCCACCGCCGGCTTGCAGCACCGCGGACGTAAGCGACAGATTTGGCGCACCGTAATAGCGCGTGTGCTGCATCGCAGGCATCGCGGTTGCTCCCGCTCCCCCTGCGTAGAGGCATTGAGCGGCAAGAATCACGGCGGCGCCAAGCCGCGCCCCATTCGTTAGCATGAGCTCATTCTAGGCATGAAGCGGGCTTGGCAAAGATGCCAAATACCCAAGACCACCATCGCTCGCTTGTGGAGAGTTACGGCGAGCCGTTGCCGCGATCGAACGTGAACGCGACGATTTCATGCTTCTCGCGATGATTGCTCCAAAAACGGCTGCCGTCGTAGGCAAGCGCGCGCCCTCGAAACGGCACGCGCGCGACGTCGTCGATCTTCGCGCTGCCGTCGCGAGCGTCGATGCGGGTTACGAAGTAGCGGTCGGTTTCTTCAGCGTCGGTTCCAAGCGCGTAGAAAATGCCTTGCACGATGACTTGACCGCAGATGCCGTGCGGAGTCTCAAGAACGGTTCCGACATTGCCTTCGGCATCGAGCGAAAGAATGCGGCGGTTGTACCATTGACTCACGTAAAGCCGGTCTCCGTCGTAACTGAGCTGCGAGCCGGTATCGTCGGGGCACGCAATCGCGCCTTCTTTTTTGAAACCGTGACCGGGAATGTATTTGCGGATCACGCGGCGATCTTCGGAGCCTTCTTCCAACAAGACGCGCAGCTCGTCGCCCATTACCGTGATGCCGTACGGTTTGCCCGGAGCTTCCATTTCTTCTCGCACGGTCCAATGCAAGGGATCGATTCCATAAACCCGGCACGTCTCGAGCGAACCCATCCATAACGTTTCACCGTCGAATGCCAGGCTTTGCGGGCGCGGCGCGGGCGAGGGCATTCTACTCACTTCGGTAACCGTTTTTAGCGTGTCCATGCGGTTCGTCTTTTGGAACGCGCTTGCGCCATTCCCGCTTTTGCGCTGTCTTGCCGATCTCAGGAACGGGATGCGAGCGCGCAGAATGACGTGCTCGTGGGCGCTCGCTCTCTCATTAGGCGCTACGCTGTCGTTTTCGCGCTGATCGGCATCGTGCTGCTCGGCGCAGTGCTGCGGCTCTATCACCTGTCCACCGTGCCGACCGAGCTGATCGTCGATGAGATTGACCTTTACAATTCGGCGCATAGCATCGCAACGACCGGCCATGACGTGGACGGAACGCTTTTGCCGTTCTTGTATTCGCAGTTCACGCGAAACCCGCCGATCTATGCCATAGCCGGATACGCATCGACGCTCGTGCTGGGAAAAAACGCGTTCGGATTGCGCTTTCCCGCAGTTCTTTTTGGGCTCGCAGCCATTCTGCTGCTCTACGGCATCGTTTACGAACTTACGCGCCGGCGAAGCATTGCGTTGCTGGCCGCCTTCTTTCAAGCGGTGCAGCCGATCTTCGTCCAATTCTCGCGCATCGCTTGGGAGCCGGCCGCCGAATTGCCGTTTCTGCTGGCTGCGTTCTACGTGCTGCTGCGCGGCTTTCGCGCCGGTTCCGGCGACGAGGCAAAAACGCAAGCCGTGCCGTTCGGGCATTTGGCGCTCGGAGCATTGCTCATGGCGTTGACCTGCTATACGTACATGGCCGGCTGGTTTTACGGAATTGTGCTTGCAGGCGCAATTGTTTTGCTGAACTACCGCCGGTTTACGAAGCGGCGTTCGGCATTGCATCTGCTGGGCGCGGTGGCTATTTGGATTTGCGCCTCGGCGCCGGCGCTGTGGATGCTGTTCTTCAACCCGCTGACGACTTCCAAAACGCAGCGCATTTCGACGTTCTCGAACGGGGTTTCGCTTAACGCGCTGCACGTTTTCATCGTCAACTATTTCACTCATTTTCGTTGGTCGTATTTGGTGACGAGCGGCGATCCGCAATCCGGAACCACGTGGCGGTATCTGAATGGATTCGGCGCGCTGTTCTGGTGGACGGTCGTGCTGACGGCGATCGGTTTCGTTTGGGGATTGGAGTACGTACGCGCTCGATGGGCGCGCATGTGGGTTTGGATTTGGATCGCAGCGTATCCGCTCGGCGGCGCGCTCACCAACGAGGCCGTGCCCAACGCCCCGCGAACGCTTGCCGGCGCGCCCGTCTTTTGCGTCCTCGGCGCATTGGGCTTACGCACGCTGCTCGATTGGATCGCTTCAATTGCGCCGCCGCATGGTCGCCGCTTTGCGCGCCTGGTGATCAGCGGGGCGTTTGCGGTCTGCGCAGCGGTCTCGATAGCGCTATTCTCACGCTTCTATTTCACCGATTACGTTCACCGAAACTCAAACGCTTGGGACTCGGGGACGCGCGCCTTGTTTGCAGCGGTTCGTGCACGTAGCGCGTCTTATCGGCGCGTTTGCTTTTCGGTTCATCCGGCATGGTACGGCATCGACTCGTACGTGCGCTTTTATCTCGACGACGTTGCCGTCCGCAAAATCGACAACATCGACGACCAGGCTTGTTTCTTGCCCGGAACGTTGCTGGTAACCGATAGCGAACACCCCGCTCGGCGCGGTGGATTCACGCAACTTGCGAAAATCCTCGAACGTCGACGGGGCGCCGTTTGCCGTACTCGCCGGCCGGCCTGAGCGCCGGACCGCGAAACTTGCGGCGCCGCGGCCGATACCTTAAGTACTATGGCTTCTCCACGTCTGCTTTTTGCTGCTGCTGCCACGTTCAAGCGCGCATGGCCGCTTGCGCGCGACACACGAGTCCCCGTCGCGCTGAAAGCGATTACGGCTTTCCTCGCGCTCCTTATCATTTCGCCGCTCGACGTTTTCGGTGACATACCGGTGCTCGGTCTATTCGACGATGCGGTTTTGCTCACGCTCCTGTGCGCAGCGTTCGTGTGGTTCGCTACGCAGGCGATCGAAAAAAATGTTACGCCCGTCCGCACCGCGGTGACCCTCCCCAGACGACTGCCCTAACACACCTCGCTACGCCGTCGCGCGCTCGACGCGCGGCATGAAACTTGGCAAAGCGCATCTAACCCGGCTCCATGATACGATCGGAGGTCGCGCCCGCATCGTTCGAGGACGCCTCGAGCGCCCGGCTCGAGCTGACGGTGCGCAGTCTGGTACTGGGTGCCGCGATCACGCTGGTCTTTACCGCCGCAAACGTCTATCTGGGCCTGAAAGTCGGATTGACGTTCGCATCGTCGATTCCGGCCGCGGTCATTTCCATGGCCGTGCTGCGCGCTTTCAAAACCGGAACGATCTACGAAAACAACATCGTACAAACGGTAGCGTCGGCTGCAGGTACGATCTCGTCGATCATTTTCGTGCTTCCGGGACTAGTGATGGTCGGGTGGTGGAGCGGCTTTCCGTTTTGGCCGGCATTCGGTGTCTGCGCAGTCGGCGGAATTCTCGGCGTGATGTTTACGATTCCGCTGCGCCGCGCCTTGGTAACGACATCCGATTTGCCGTATCCGGAAGGCGTGGCTGCGGCGGAAGTGCTGAAAGTGGGAACCGGCACGCGGCAAGGCGCCGCCGAAGATCGCGCCGGACTGCTGGCAGTGGCGTGGGGAGCGATCGCATCTGCCGCTTTTGCCGCGATAACGGCGACCCGCCTTTTTGCGGGGGAACTGGACTACTACTTTCGATCCGGCAGCGTGGCGAGCGGCGTCGGTTTTTCGCTCTCGCTCGCACTCTTGGGCGCGGGGCACTTGATAGGCCTTGCCGTCGGCATTGCGATTGGCGTGGGATTCGTTCTGGCATGGGGCATCGCGGTTCCGATTTTGACGTGGATCGCGCCTCAATCCGGCGACGCTGCGACGGTCGCTACGGCGGTTTGGCAGCACCAAGTGCGCTTCATCGGCGCCGGCGCGATCGCGATATCCGCGCTTTGGACGCTGGCAAGGCTCGCGATGCCGGTTTGGAACGGATTACTTTCCGCAATCGCCGCCTCACGGCGGCGCTCGGCCGGCGAAGGACATCTGCTTGCGCGCACGGAGCGGGACATACCGATTGGAATCGTTGCGCTCATCAGCGTCATCTGTATCATTCCGCTCGTCGTGCTGCTCGCTGCGTTTCTGCGCGGCGGTGCGCCCGGAAGTTCGCTCGTGCCGCTCACCATCGCGTCGGTCGTTTACGTCGTCGTCATCGGTTTCGTCGTTGCGGCTGTGGCGGGGTACATGGCCGGACTGATCGGTTCTTCAAACAGTCCGGTTTCCGGACTGGCCATTTTGGCGATCATCGGCATTTCACTGATCGTGCTCTTCGTTGCGCATGGCGCTTCCGGCGCTGGCAAAGATGCGCTGGTCGCTTTTGCGCTTTTTGTAACAGCAGTCGTCCTCGCTGCAGCGACCATTGCGAACGACAACTTGCAGGATCTCAAAACCGGACAGCTGGTCGATGCAACCCCGTGGCGTCAGCAAGTTGCGCTGATCGCCGGAGTGCTGTTCGGCTCGCTGGTGATTCCGCCGATTCTCGACCTGCTTGGCGCTGCCTATGGATTTGCGGGCGCGCCGCACCCGCACGCGGGAGCTGCGGCGCAGCCGCTTCCGGCGCCGCAAGCAACGCTGATATCGGCGCTTGCCAAAGGCGTAATCAGCGGCGCGATCAATTGGGAACTGCTCGCGGTCGGCGCAATCGTCGGCGCCGGTATCATCGCGGTCGACGAGCTGTTGCGCGCGTTCACGCAGCAGCGAGCGAAGTTGCCGCCCTTGGCAGTCGGACTGGGGATTTACCTTCCGATGTCGACGACCGCTGCTGCGGTGCTTGGCGCGGTATTCGGATACTTTTACAATCGCCGTGCGAAGCGCGGTCCGAACGCTGCGATCGTCAAGCGTTTGGGCGTGCTGCTTGCTTCGGGTTTGATTGTCGGCGAGAGTTTGTTCGGCGTGCTGCTCTCCGGCATCATCGTCGTCAGCGGCAAAGGTGCGCCGCTCAGCTTGGTCGGTGATGGATTTTTGATCCCCTCGCAAATACTGGGCGGGATTGTGTTCGTCGCGCTCGCGTTGGCGTTGTACCGCTGGGCCGGCAAACTCGGCGCCGCAGTGCCGCACTGAAGTAAGGAGTGTTGATTCGGTATTATGCCAGCGCGCGTTCGCGACGTTCCGGCACGACCGCATGGCCCAGCGCTGCAAATGCGATGACGAGAACGAACATGCACGCGGTGAAGACCGCCATTGCAACGGCATAGTTCGGCTGACCGTTCGGCAATGGAAACGATTTGGTTGCCAGGAGCGCTTCGATCGTCAGCGTTGCCGATGCGATCAGATTGCCGAACTGATACGTAAAGCCTGGGAACGTGCCGCGAACGCCCGCGGGTGAAATTTCATTGAGATGAGCCGGTATCACGCCCCAGGCTCCCTGCACCATCGCTTGCATGAAAAAGCCGCCGACGGCAAGCAGAACCACGGTCGTGCTGAGCGCCCAAAGCGGAATGAACGCCGCGCCGAGCACGGCACACACGATGATAGTGTTTCTGCGGCCGATGCGCTGCGAGAGGAAACCGAAGAAGATTCCGCCGGCAATCGCGCCGATCGCCGCGACCGCGTTGATGGTGCCGGAGACCGCGGGGCTGAGCGCATGCTGGCCGTTTAGAAAGGCGCTGACGTACGGGTCTTGCGTGCCGTGCGACATCGCGTTCATCGCGGCGAGAAAGAAGATCGCGTACAAAAAGAGCGGCCACTGCGCGCGCATCGCCGGAAAGAGCGGATGCGGCGCGCGCGGCGTTCGTGACGTATTGGCAGCCAGCCACGCGGGCGACTCGGGTACGCGCGAGCGAATATAAAAAATGAGCAGCGCGGGCAGCGCGCCGATGACGAACATCCAACGCCAGCCGATGTGCACGTAGAGTGCGCCGAACACGACGCCGGCCAAAAGATTGCCGACGGCGTAACCCTCTTGCAGAATCCCGGAAAACAATCCGCGTCGCGCGGGCGGCAAGGCCTCCATTGCGAGGGCCGCGCCCAGCCCCCATTCGCCGCCCATCGCTATGCCGTACAGCGCGCGCAGGACGATGAAGACCGTGAGATTCGGTGAAAACGCGGTGGCCAGTTCCAAAAGCGAGTACGCTGCGATGTCGATCATCAACGGCACGCGCCGGCCGTAGCGATCCGCGAACCAGCCGAACAGGAGCGCGCCGACCGGCCGCAGCGCCAGCGTTAGCGTAACGGCGATGGTTGCCGCAACGAACGTCCCGTGCAAATCGGCCGCGACGTGACGCAGCACGACGACCACGAGGAAGAAATCGAATGCGTCGAGCGTCCAACCGAGGAAGCTCGCAATGAACGTGTTGCGCTGATCGCGCGAAAGTCCGGCGATCCCGCCGCTTACGTTGAGGATGGCACCGGTGTGGAAGCACTTGCGGTGGGAAGACCGCCCGGGGAGCCGCTCGGGACCGGCGAGACTTTCGATTTATCGTCGCCGTACAACACGAGCACGTACGTGCTGTTTTTCGCGATCGTCATCTTCGGCGGGGTAAAGGCGAAGGTCAGCGTCGCATCGGCGAGCGTCGATTTGTCGAACGTCCAGATCGGTTTGTAGTCCGTGTGTTTCTTGTGCGTCGTGGCTTGAAACAGCTGGACCGCAAAGCCGCGCTGTGCGGTTTGTTCTTTCGGCAGCGTGAATTGCGCGCTCGCCGGGCCGTTCAGCGCAAAATCCGCACTCGGTGAAAACTGCACGATCATCAACGGCACGACGTCCAGTGTGTTAGCCGGCGTGTGATACATTGCGGGAGCGTTTTTGGGCATCGCAGCGGCCTTTAACGTTACGGTGGGTCCGGACGGCGTCGGCGAAGGTGTTGGGGATGCCGGCGCCATGCCGCTCTGCGGCACGTCGGCGATTCCGGATTCCGGCGCCTGCGAAGCGGTTGGTGTCGGACTGGGCGTCGGCGTGATTTTTGCGCCGGCGTCCGGCGTCGGCGTCGGCGTCGCGGTCGGGATATTGAAACGCAGCGTGCAGCCGTAGCTGTCCAGCGTTGCCGGACATTGCAATCCATCGGGCGCGGCGGCGACGGCATACGTCTGCGTGCCTTCATCCGGTGAACCCGAAGGGGACGGCGTAGGCGTTAGGTTTTGAGCGATTCCGCCTTGGCCGTACACAGGCGGCGTCGGTTCACCGGTTTGCGGCAGCGTATTCGGCATTCCGGTTCCCGTTTCGAAGTTGCCGGAGCACGCGGCTACGGCGAGCGCAGCCGTCATCGCGAAAAGAAGTCGTGTCATGTTTTAGAGTCGACCTTTAATTGAAGTTCGTGCGCGAACGCCTCCAGCGAAAGCGTCCGCTTTTGTTCGAGGCCGCGTTCGTTGACGTTTAAGGTGCCGTCCGCAGCTTCTTGTTTTCCCGTGACCAGGATGTACGGCACTTTCTGCGTCTTCCAATGCCGAATTTTGTATCCGAGCTTCTCGTCGGATTCGTCGACCTGGATCCGGAATCCGCGCCGGTTGAGCTGCTCGCAGACCGAGCGTGCGTATTCTGCCTGTTGTTCGCTAATGGTTGCCACAACGGCTTGAACCGGTGCAAGCCACGCCGGAAAATTCCCGCCGTAATGCTCGATGAGGATCCCGAAAAACCGTTCGAGCGAGCCCGCCAGCGCCCGATGGATCATTACAGGTGTCTTATCGCCGTCCGCCGCGCGATACTTTAGGCCGAAGCGTGAAGGCAGCACGAAATCGACTTGAACGGTGCCGAGCTGCCATTTACGGCCGATCGCATCGCGCACGTTGATGTCGAGTTTAGGGCCGTAAAACGCTCCCCCGCCTTCGTCGATCTCGTAGGCGAACCCGTGGCTTTCCAACGCTCGGCGGATCGCTTCTTCGGCCAGTGGATCGGTTTCGCCCCGCTGATCGCCGGTGCGCGTGGAAAGCGCGTATTCAACCTCTTCGAAACCGAACGCGCGCATCAGCCGCAACGCCTCGTCGAGGGTCTGCTCGAATTCGAATTGGAGCTGCTCCGGCATGCAGAACAGATGCGCGTCGTCCTGAGTGAATCCGCGAACGCGGGTAAGTCCGTGAAGCACGCCGCTGCGTTCGAAGCGATACACCGTTCCAAATTCCGAAAACCGCAGCGGCAGCTCGCGATAGCTGCGCATGCGGCTTTTGTAAATCAAAATGTGTCCGGGGCAGTTCATCGGTTTGAGTCGAAATCGCTGCTCTTCGACCTCCACCGCGCCGAACATATTCTCCGCATAATTTTCGAGATGTCCGGATATCTCGTAGACTTTTTCGTGAATCACGTGCGGGGTAACCACCGGCTGGTATCCGCGTTCCCGCAGTCCCTCGCGAATGAACTGCTCCAGAATGCCGCGGACGATCGCACCCTTGGGATGCCAAAAGATCAGGCCGCCGCCTGCGTCCTCTTCGATGCTGAAGAGATCGAGCTCCTGACCGAGTTTGCGGTGGTCGCGCTTATGCGCTTCTTCGATCTGCTGCAGATAGCGGTCTAGATCGTCTTGCGTGCGCCACGCCGTTCCATAAATGCGCTGCAGCATCGCATTGCGTTCGTTTCCTCGCCAGTACGCGCCCGCGACGTTCGTCAGCTTCAAAGCGCCGATATCACCGGTTGAGCGCGCATGACCGCCGCGGCAAAGGTCGGTAAAGGCACCGATCGTGTAAAGTGTGATCGGTTCTCCCGCCGGAATTTCACGCGCGATCTCCTGCTTGTACGGGTTGTTCTTGAAATGATCGAGCGCTTCGTCGCGCGTGACCTCGCGCCCGTGCATCGAGTAATTCTCGCCGACGATTTCGCGCATGCGGCGTTCCAAGCGTTCGAGCTCGTCGGGCGTGAACGGCTCAGGCCGATCGAAGTCGTAGTAAAAGCCGTTTTCGATCGCGGGGCCAATCGTCGGCTTGGCGTCGGGAAAAAGGTCTTGCACTGCATACGCCAGCACGTGCGCCGCGGTGTGACGCAGGTCAGCGAGCGAGGTGTCGTGCTGTTGGGCGGCGCTTGTCACCAGCACGCCTCTTGGCCGCGGGGACGACGCCGGCCTTTTGCCGGGTATACGCAGGGTTATGGCCGAGCAGCTACCACCGCAGCATCAAGACCGTCAGCCCGGAATCGAAGCGCAGATGCGCCCGCGTCCGCGGTACGAGCATCCCGATCATCGTCCCTGCGGGATGCTGCAAGATCGCGTCGTCTTGATTACCGGAGGTGATAGCGGAATTGGCCGCGCGACCGCGATCGCCGCTGCAAAGGAAGGCGCCAAAATCGCGTTCACCTATTTGAACGAAGAAGAAGACGCCGGCGAAACGCGCGCGATCGTCGAGCAAGCCGGCCGGCAAGAGTGTCTAACGTTTGCCGGGGATGTGGGCCAGGAAGATTTTTGCACGCGCGTCGTCGAGCAGACCGCGCAACGATTGGGCGGCCTGCATGGGCTGTTCAACAACGCCGGCGAGCAGCATCCCGAACAAGACTTTACCGAACTGAAATTTGAAAATCTGGAAAAAACGTTTCGGACGAATATCCTCTCGCAGTTTTACATGAGCAAGCCCGCCATCGCGCATCTTCGCGGCGGCGGTTCGATCGTCAATAACGCATCGGTGAATGCCTATCGCGGCAGTCCGAAACTGGTGGATTATTCAGCAACCAAAGGTGCGGTGGTCGCGTTCACGCGCTCGCTCGCGCTGGCGCTCGTCGAGCAGGGTATACGAGTCAATGCGGTTGCGCCCGGGCCGATTTGGACACCGCTCATTCCGGCAACATTTCCGGAGGATGCGGTGCAATCGTTCGGCCAAGACACGCCGATGAAGCGTGCAGGCCAACCCGACGAAGTGGCCATGGCCGTTCTCTTTTTGCTCGCACCGGTTTCGTCATATATCACGGGGCAAACCATTCACGTCAATGGTGGAGAAGTGGTAAACGGATGAATGATTTGGAGGCCGAAACGATCGCCTTTGGCGATGTTACGGTGCATCGCATGGGCTACGGCGCCATGCGGCTTTGCGGCGAAGGTATTTGGGGTTGGCCGCAGGATCGTGAAAACGCGCTTGCGGTGCTGCGCCGCGTCGTCGAGCTCGGCATCAACTTCATCGATACGGCCGACGCCTACGGACCCGACGTTAACGAAGAACAGATTGCGCAAGCGCTGTATCCGTATCCCGAAGGCCTCGTGATCGCCACCAAAGGGGGAAACCTTCGGCCCGGTCCGGGTCAATGGGAACCGGACTGCCGTCCCGAGCGGCTCAAGCGCTGCTGCGAGGCGAGCCTTCGGCGCTTGCGTCTGGAAAGCATCGACTTGTATCAGCTGCATCGGGTCGATCCGAAAGTGCCGTGGCACGAACAGGTCGGTGCGCTCAAGGAGCTGCGCGACGAAGGAAAGATTCGCAACGTCGGCCTTTCCAACGTCACGTTGGAAGAACTCACGCAGGCGCAGGAGATCGTACCGATCGTTTCGGTGCAGAATCGCTACAACATCGCGTATCGCGGCGAAAGCGAAGGCATCATCGATTATTGCGAGCGCAACGGCTTGGCGTTTCTGCCCTGGTTTCCGCTGGGCAACAACAGCAGCGACATCGCGCAGCATACGGAAGTGCAGATCGTCGCCAAAGCGCATGACGTGCACGTGCAGCAAATCGCTCTGGCGTGGCTGCTGCATCGCTCTACGGCGATGTTGCCGATACCGGGCACGTCGTCGGTGCGGCACTTGGAGCAGAACATCGAAGCGGCCGCCATTCATTTCAATGCAGAAGAACGGGTGCGGCTGGGATTGGAACAGCCAAAGAGCGCGCATCACGGAGAACATGATGAACGATAACGAAATTCACCGGCATATCGAGGAACTCGTAGCCGAAGAGCACCGGCTGTATGCGAGCGCCGATGAAAAGCCGCTGCGCGAAGACGATCGCAAGCGCCTCGAGGAAGTCAACGTGCAGCTGGATCGCTACTACGACTTGCTGCGCCAGCGCCGCGCCAAGCGTGAGTTCGGCGAGGATCCGCAGCGCGCCCATATGCGCTCGGCGCAGACGGTCGAGGACTACGTCGAATGAGCGTAACCGATGCAATCCTTGGGCTCGCCGCAGGCGCTGCGGGCACGGCGGCGCTCAACGCGACGACGTACCTGGACATGGCGCTTCGCGCGCGGCCGCCCAGCGAGCTTCCCGAAAAGATGGTTGCAGAATTTGCCAAGATGGCCGGCGTCGACGCGCTCGCGAAACCTTCGTCCGAATTGAGCGATGCTGCGAAAAATCGCCGCATGGGAGTGGCGGCGTTGCTGGGCTACACCGATGGATTCGGCGTCGGAGCACTCTTCGGCGCTCTGCGCCCATCGATGCAAGACGTTTCGTGGTTTTGGGCCGGTATCGGTCTGGCGGCCGCGACGATGCTGATGAGTGAGGGTTTAGCGACGGCGATGGAGCAGACGAATCCTAGAGAGTGGGGCGTTGCGGGGTGGCTGTCCGATATCGTCCCGCGCTGTCTTTACGGATGGGTTACGGCGTTGACGTTCGATCGTCTGAAGGCGCGGAACTCCTAAACAGTTCTTTTCCGAGCGGCGCAAACGAATCAGAACCGAACGAGGCGGCCGAATGCATCGTGCTCAATCGAAGACGGCGCCCGCGGTAATCGACCGATCGAATCGACACTTCGACGGATTCGCCGATTTCGTACTCGTCGGGATTCGCCTCGCGATCGCTGACGCTCCCGACCACGCCGGGCGCAATTTCAACATCCAGCCCGCGCTCCTTACGCACCACTTTGCCTTCGACGACCGAGCCCTGCTTCAAAAGCGCTGCATGTTCGCGCCACGGATCGGAAAGCGCGCCCTTGCGTGAAACGGCGATCCGTTTGCCGCCGTTTTCCACGCGCAGGACGCGCACGTTCAAACGATCGCCGACGTTAACCACGTCCGACGGCTTTTCAACGCGTTCGAAAGCCAGCTCGCTGGCGGGGATGAGCGCGTCGACGCCGGCGCCCAGTTCGACGAAGGCACCGAAATCCGCCAATCGCACGACCGTCGCTTCATGCTCCGCGCCGACCTTGAGCGAGCGCAGCAGTTCCGCTCGCGCGGCGCGCCGGTCCTCTTGCACCGCACGGCGGTGTGAAACGACCACGCGTTTGCGCGTTTCGTCAACGTCCAGAACTTTGAGCGTGACGGAACTGCCGCTCAGCGTTTCTATCGGCGTTCCTTTTGGAAGACCGATCTGCGAGGCGGGAAGAAAACCGCGATATCCCTCGATATCGACCAGCAACCCCCCCTTAACCGCGTTTTTTACCGTCGCCTGAATCGATGCTCCGCTGGCGCGCGCGTCGACCAGGCGCTGCCACGTCGCCTGCGCGCGAAGCCGGCGTTCGTCATTGGTCGTTTCTTCCATAGCGAACACTCGTATTCGCCGCGTCGCTGCGGTGAAACTTGCAAACCAAGCGAAGTCAAGAAGTCCCGGTGAACGTCTGGTAGAGAAAGGTCAGCGCCGCAGCGGTAACTACCGCAGTGACGCCCCAGCCCGCTACCAGAAGCCAGCGTGAAACGGGATGACCATCCGCAGTTTCTTTGTTCGCCGCGGCCAGCAGTAAATAGACCAGCGTAATGGGCGTTGCTATTCCGCCGGCAATCGAACTGGCGAAAAGCAGCCGAATCGGCGAGATGTGCGCGAATGCCAGTCCCGCCCCGGCGAGGGCAATGAGCAGCATCGTGAGATAAAAGCGTGGAGCCTGCAAAAAACGCGCGTCCAATTTGCCGCTCCAACGAAACATTTCACACACTAAATATGCCGACGTCGCGAGCAGCACGGGCAGCGCGAGCAATGCCGAACCCAGTAACCCGATGCCGAAAAGCGCCGCCGCATATTTTCCCGCAACCGGCGCAAGCGCAGTGGCGGCATCCGCTGCGGTTTCAACGTGCTTTCCCTGCACGCCCAGCGTCGCACCGGTCGCGATCACGATGAACCAAAACGTTAAACCGGCGCCGACGGCACCGAACGTTGCGTCGATCTGCACCAATCCCAATCGCCGCAGCGGCGGACGCTCTTCCGATACCTCAATCTGCTGCCACACGTAGGCGTACGCGGTGAGCGTGGTGCCCAGCAGAGCAATCGCTCCGGCAGAAAAATCGTGCGAGCGGCTGAAATGCGGCACGAACGAATTACGGAAAACGGCGTTCCAATGGGGATGCGCAAAGAACGCCGCCGCGATGTACGTACCGAAGGCGATCGGAATGTACACGAGTATGCGCTCGACTTTTGCGTAGCTTCCCCAAATCAGCAAGGCGCACGAACCTGCTGCAAGCGGAATGACCCACCACAAATAGCCGATGCCGGTGAGCAAATCGAGTGCCGCTCCTCCGCCTTCCAGATCCGCTGCGAAGGTGAGCACGTTGACGATCAGAACGGCGAGCAGCACGATGCTTGCGGCCACGCGGCCGTAGCGATTTCGCACGAAATCTTCGAGGCCGCATTTGGTTACGGCGCCGATATGCGAGCTGATCGCTTGCACGACGGCGAGCATGGGAATGACCAGAAGGACGAGCCATCCCAGCGCGTAGGTGGTGGTCGATCCGATGACCGCAAGCGAAGCGACCGTGGTCGGATCGTTGTCGGAGGCCGCGGAAACGATGCCGGGCCCCATGATCCGCAGGCGCGCCAACCATACTTTGCGGCGTGTGTGCTGCATCCGCATGCACATACCCCGGGCGGCGGTCCGATCATCGTTCTGGAGGCCGTCATCGAGTGGAAAAGGAAACGCTGAAGGTGATGAGCGGAAAAATGCTGCTGGCCAACCCGCGCGGATGCTGCGCGGGTGTCGATCGCGCGATCGCGGTAGTCGACCGGTTATTGGATCAGCACGGCGGCCCCGTCTACGTGCGCAAAGAGATCGTACACAATCGCGAGGTTGTGGACCGTTTACGCTCGCGCGGCGCGGTATTCGTCGAGGAAGTCGATGAGGTCCCCGAAGGCGCGGTTTTGGTTTTCAGCGCCCACGGAATCTCGCCGGCCGTCCGAACGATGGCGCGCAAGCGGAGACTTCGCGTGATCGACGCGACGTGCCCGCTCGTTTCAAAAGTGCATTACGAAGCGATAAAGTTTGCCAAGGCCGGTCTGCACGTATTGCTGATCGGACATGCCGAACACGACGAAGTCATCGGGACGATGGGTGAGATTCCGGATCAAATCAGTTTGGTCGAAGAAGTCGAAGACGTGGAGCGCGTCCACGTACCGGATCCGCACCGCGTCGCAGTCATTACGCAAACGACCCTCAGCGTCGACGAAACGCGCGAAATCATGGATGCGGTTCGCCGCCGCTTCCCGCACGTAAAGACGCCGGCGCGCGACGATATTTGCTATGCTACGCAAAATCGGCAAGATGCGGTGCACGATCTAGCGCAGCACGTCGACGTGCTGCTGGTCGTCGGCTCGCAAAATAGCTCGAACTCGCTGCGGTTGCGAGAGCTATCCGAGCAGCTCGGCACGCGCGCGTACTTGGTCGATCATGCCGAGCAAATCGACCCCGCGTGGTTGGAAGGTGCCGCGCGCGTCGGCATCACCGCCGGAGCGTCCTCGCCGGAATATCTCACGCAGACGATCGTGGACCGGGTCAAACAATTCGGCACCTACGACATCGAGGAAGTTGGCGACCCTGAGCCGGAGATCGTCTTTACGATGCCGCGCGAGATATCCTTAATTTAAGGACCCCGCTTGGTCTACGTAGAGAAGCTCTGCAGCGGAATGTCCTGACAACCGCTCGTGTTGTTGTAGGGCGAGAGGTAAACTTGCCACGTTACGCCCGGCGGAAGCGTTTGCGAAAGCGTCGAGGTGTAATAGAAGTCCGACGAATAGGGATGCGGCGCGCCGGTATCCGAAACAAGCGAGAGCGTGCCGCCTTGAATCGATCCGCCGGCATAATTGCCGGTCACGTACAGGTGCCAGTTTGATGTGTTCGTGTACAGGCTGTTGCTGTTGCCGTTCGTCACAATCGTGATTTGATTGACGTTTGTCGCAAGCTGCCCGGGCGTTGGACTGACCACTTGCTGCGACGTGCCGGTTTGGCACTGGAAGCCCTGCGGATTGCCGCCGAAGACGTTGCCCACGCTTCCCGAGCCGCCGCAAGCGGATAAGCCCACTAATGCAAGCGCGGCCGGTAAAAGCAAACGAAGTGTGCTCATGCTGAACGTTCCTCCACCGAACTAACGCGCCGGAGGCCGAGCGCGTCCTGAGAACTCGCTGGGAATCGAACGCAAGCGAGCTCTTCGCGATGTCATGGGTATCCCTGCGGACGTGGGGCGGACGGTGGCGGCGCAGTACTTCGTCAGGTTATATCAAGAAAAGGCGGATCCGTGGGGATTTGAAACAAGCCCCTACGAGCAAGCCAAATACGCCGCAACCCTGGAAGCCTTGCCGCGCGGCCGCTATGCGTCGGTATTGGAGATTGGCTGTTCGATCGGCGTCTTCACCGCATTGTTGGCCGGCCGCTGCGACAGGCTGCTGGGCATCGACGTTGCCGATTGCGCGCTTGAATGCGCGCGTCGGCGGTGCTCGCCGTACAAGCACGTGCGATTCGAACAGCGAACGATGCCGCACGACTATCCCGGCGGCTCTTTCGACCTCACGACGCTCTGCGAGGTCGGCTATTATTTCAACCGCAACGACCTGCTTCTGCTACGCAACAGTATCATACGGCACTGCGCTGCGGGCGCGCATATCGTCCTGGTTCACTGGACGCCGCACGTCGAGGGCCATGCATCGAGTGCCGATGAGGTGCATGCAATATTCCGCGACGGCGAAGAAGTTGCCGTTGTCTACGAAGCGTTCCAGCCGACATATCGCATCGACGTGCTTGAATGCGGTAAACATGCTTGATTGCGCGGTGGTGATTGCGACACGCAATCGAGCGGCGACGCTTCGAAGAACGCTGCAGCAGCTCTGCGCCTTGCCGGAACAGCCGTGCATCGTCGTGGTGGATAACGGATCGAGCGACGATACGGAAGGCATTTGTGAGCAGTTCCGCGATCGCGTTCGCTTCGTCAAACTTTTGCGCAATGAGGGCGCTGCGGCCCGCACGATAGGAGTCCGCGCAGCCGGCACCACGTTTGTCGCGTTTTGCGACGACGACTGCCATTGGCTGCCGGGGTCGCTGGAACGCGGCGTGCATCGCTTGCGGCAGCACGAAACGGTGGCGCTGCTCAACGGGCGTGTGGTGATTGGTGAAGAAGAACGAACGGACCCGGCATGCCAAGCGATGCGAGGAACGGCGCGCAGCAATGGTGCGCCGGTGCCGATCCTATACTTCATGGCGGGAGCATGCATCGTGCGCTCGCGCGCGTTTTTGGAGGCGGGTGGATATCACGCGCGCTATTTGATTGGCGCGGAAGAGTCGCTGCTCTCGATCGATTTGATCGCTCAAGGGTGGACGCTCTGGTACTGCGATGACCTCGTGATGCGGCACGATCCCTCGCCGGTAAACCGCAATCCGGAGTTGCGCCGCCGGCTGGTATTGCGCAATCGCCTGTGGACGATGTTCCTGCGCCGGTCTTGGTACGATGCAGGCCGTGCCGTCGCGCGATATGGCACCCGCGCGTTGCGCGATAGCACCGCGCGGGCCGCCCTTTCGGAAGCTGTGGGCGGCCTGCCGTGGATCGTGCGCGAGCGCCGCAAGATTCCCAAAGATTTGGAACGACGGTTCGAGGCGTTGGATCGCGCGTTTGCACCGTGATCCGGTCGTATCCCGCGCAAGCGTGCGTCGAGCAAGGCGGTAGCCTCGAACTCTGCGTCTCGAGCGATGCGCCGCGCTTTGGTGTAACGTTCGCACGCTGCGGACGGCGCGTTGAAACGGTATCGCAAACCGAACCGACGCTCATTGGAAGAAACGTTCCGGCAAGCGATGCCGGCGTCCGGTGGCAATGGCCGGCATACGAGTTTGCCGTACCGGATCATTGGCCGGCCGGCGTTTATGTCGCGGTACTCGCGACGTCTGACGATTCGCCGCTGCGCGGTCAGAATGGAAAGTGTGCTGCGGATGCGCGCTCCGCCCGCGCGCTGTTCGTAGTTCGCGAGCGCGGCGTACGCAATCGTCTGCTCGTCGTTCTGCCGCTGTTCACATATCATGCGTACAACGTTGCCGATGTCGACGGCACCGCCGGCCAAAGCGAAGGGAGCTGCCTGTACAGCGGTACGCGCTGGGTTTCTCTGCACCGCCCCGGTGGAGGCAGCGGCGGGCATCCGTGGGATGAAGTCAACGTGGATGTTTACGATCGCGAGACGCCGCGCCAGACGTTCGCGCACTGGGATGCAAAGGCACTGGCGTGGCTTGAGGAACATGGGTACCCGTACGATTGCTGTACCGACGTAGAGTTGCACGATGGCACCATCGACCTTGGGATGTACCGCGCAATCGTTTCGTTCGGCCATCACGAGTACTGGACGCCGGCGATGCGCGAGCGAATCGATGCGTACGTTGCATCGGGCGGCAATGTAGCATTTTTCGGCGGAAACACGTGCTGGTTTCGCGCTCAATACGACGAAACGCAGCCTGCGGTTCGCCGGGACGGCCGCTGGCTTGACGATCCGGAATGGAAGACGACCGGCGTGTCGTACGCGTGCGGGGGCGGAAAGTGGATTGGGCCGCGGCCGCCGTCGGGATATCGAGTGTGCGCGGCAAAACATTGGATCTACGATGGGCTGCCGGTTGCCGATAATGAGACGTTCGGTGCGCTCGAGCGTTTGTTGGGCTACGAATGCGACGCCGCTCCGCCCAGCAGTGATCTGGAAATTCTCGCCGAGGCTTCGCTGGAAGAGTGGGATGTAAGCGACGGCAGCGGCGAACTTTCTGCGACGGCGTCCGCAACGCTTGGCATACGAAAAAACGGCGGCCAAGTCTTCACCGCGTCGACGGTGGACTGGGCGCGCGTCCTTTGGCAAGGCGAACCGGTCGTGGGTGGCATTACCCGCAACGTTCTCGAGCATTTCTTGCGTTAGGCGCAGGCAACCTCGGGAACAATCGTGACGATGAATCCTGAAGAATTCAAAAACGACGAGCTCGACGATGCGATTATCAATGCGGACGACACCGGAATGGTTGCCTCGCAACATCTGCTGATCGAAGAAGAGCTTCTGCGTCCCACCGAAGCGGACGAAGACTCGCAAGCGCCGGAAGTGCCGCCTCGCTGATCGAAACGCCGCGCATGATGTTGCGCGGGTGGAACGATGCCGATGTGGACGCGTGGGCTGCGATGAATGCGGATCCGCGCGTGATGGAGTTTTTCCCGGCACCGTACGGCCGCGAGCAATCGCTCTCGAGTGCGAGAGCGCTACGCGAGGAACTAGAGCGCAATCGCTACGGCTGGCTTATTGCGGAAGTAAAGGGCGGCATGTCGTTTGCGGGAGCGGTCGCATTGCAGGAGGTGCCGTTCCGCGCCCATTTCACCCCGGCGATGGAGATCGGGTGGCGTTTCGTGCCGGAGGCGTGGGGACACGGATACGCGACCGAGGCCGCGTCGGCGCTTCTTCACTACGCATTCACCGAGCTCGGACGCAGTGAAGTCGTCGCCATGACCGCTGAAATCAACGCGCCTTCGCGCCGTGTAATGGAACGACTACACATGACTCACGATGCAGCCGACGATTTCGATCACCCTCGTCTTTCAGTCGGTGATCGCCTGCGCCGTCACGTTCTTTATCGGGCGCGCGCCAAAAATGGTGGCCGGTAGAGGCCTCTCAAATCCCGGCGGCGTTGACATAGAACTGCTGATCCTCACGCCAGCCACCTTGACCCTGGCCGATGCGCCGGTAATCCTCGACCAGCTCGATAGACTTAATCCACTTTACCATCTTAAATCCGAGCTGCGTCTCAAACCGCGCGCGGACTGGACCGCCATGCTCTATCGGCAGCGCCTTGCCATTCATTTCTAGGGCCAGCAGCGTCTGCGGACTCCTTGCTAAAAACAGCGGAAGCGTTTCGTAAAAGTAACCGAAGCGTCCTTCGTTTTCCGTCAGCGTTTTGTCGTCGAACGCATAAAAAACGATGTAACGGGCGTTCTTCAGCGGCCTTACCACGTCAAGCAACGCGCGCAATGGCACACCGCTCCATTTTGCCGTCGCCGTCCAGCCCTGAATGCAGTTATGCTTAGTGATCTGGCTCTGCGTGCCCAGCGCCCGGAGCTGATGAAGCGAAAGCGAGAGCGGCTGCTCAACGAGGCCGCTTACGTGGAGACGATATTCGGTGAAACCGCCGGCGGCCATCGCTTTGTATTGGGGATCGGGCGGCGGATAGCCGTTGACGCGAAAGAACGGCGAGATATCGCGCTCCGTGAAGCGCTCGTGCGAAGCGAATGCCTTTACAATCGCGCGCTCGAACGGATCCACGATGACGCCCAAGAATCGCTGCGCGCCACGCTTGAACTTCAGCGACAGCCACGTCGTTACGGCGGCGAAGGCCAGCAGTGCCGCAATGCCGAGCAGTCCGACCGCCAGCGCCAGCGTGTGATTTGCGCCGTAACTTCCCAGAACGATCGCGGCGAACTCGCGTGGCACGCCGTGCGCGATGACCATACTCGTATGGATGATGACGAAAATGCCGAAGGTGCACAGTCCGAGAAAATGCAGGCTGCGCGCACCCTGCTTGCCGCCGAATATCTTCGCATACCAGGGGAAGCGGGCGAGAATCGCCGGCGACATCGCCGCACCGGTCAGAATCTGCAGCGGCGCAAGAACGAAGACCACGAAAAAATACGCGAGCTGCTGCGCGCTGTTGAACGGCAGTCCCGGCTGCAGCGGGGCCAAGCGCAGATGCAAGTACGTCCATATCGCGCGCCCCGCGTTCGGAATGATGCTCCAGTGCGTGGGAACGATGGTCCGCCAGTACCCGGTTGCAAACAGCAGCGAAATGAAAACCGCGCCCGTTACAATCCAAAGTTGGATGCCGAAAAAATGCCAGTGCCGTCCCAAGCCCAGATTCTTTCGGCCGGGAAGCGCGATGAGCGGTGACCACGACTCTTCCTCGTCCAGCGAGGACCAAAGCCGGCCCGAATCGGCGCTGAAGTTCTTCTTGCTAAGACGCAGCCATTCGGTTCCCGGCATGCAATGATCGTTCCAATAGAACTTTGGAAGCGCGCTCAAGACCTCCAAACCGCTGCGCGCCAGCATCAGCATGAAGAAGATGTTGACGAAGTGCGTGATCACGACCCAGAGTGGAAATCCGAACACGCTTCAACAAATACCCGGAATCAGCGGTGATGGTATTGGAACGCCGTTCCCGAGCGCTATCGCAGCGCAGACTTTTTCGGAAATGGTGGGCGGTAGAAGGATTGAACTTCTGACCTCTTCCGTGTCAAGGAAGCGCTCTCCCACTGAGCTAACCGCCCGCGCGTCAGACCCATTTTTTCAGACCTGCCGCCCGGCCCTTTTCTTGGTTTGACACCGTCATCGCGAGCGTGCTATGGTGAGGCGAACTTTTTCCGACGCATATAACGCAGAAAGGAGCGGCCGACAATGAATCTTATGCAAACGTGCACGACCCGCGCAATTAATTATTGCAGCGTTGCCGCCGTTCCCGAGGGCGGCACCAGGATGCTTTCAAGTCGAGGTACGGCGTAACGTTCGCCGGAACCGTTCGTGCTTGAAAGCCTCCGCAGAAAACGGGGGCTTTTTCTTTTATTGCACTTTTCGAAGATGGGACTACATAATGGAACACTGGATCGGTCTGGAGATCCAGCGGCGCCGCGAGGATCTCTATGCGCAAGCTCGGCAGGCACGAGCGGTGCGCGAAACGCGAGCAGTGCGGCGAGCACGCCTGACGCAACGCGTTGCCGACGGCGCGGATGCGCTCAGCGTACTGCTGGCCGGATGGGCTCACGCTCTGCGAAAGCATGAGGCGTGAGCCTTGCCTCTCAAGGCGGGTCGAGCGTCGGTGGGAGCGGTGCGTTCCAGATGCCGTTAAACGCTTTTAGCGCATCCGCGGAGCGCGCCGCATCGCCCAGCGCGCGCCTTGCAAGCGCCATCCCATATAACGCGCGCGGGTCGTTCGGATACCTCGCCAGCGTCGATTCAAACGTCGCCGCGGCTTCCGCGTAGCGGTGATGCCGATAATAAAAGCCACCGAGCAGCTCATCGGCCGGAAAGAGCGGGATTTGTTCGGCTTCGTCTTCGCGTCGCTGATAGGCGATCGCGCGGTCGTACGCGCGAATCGCGGCGTCGACCTCCCCATCGTGCTCTGCGATAGCGCCCTCCAGCAGCCAGCGAAAATCCGTGTCGGCATCACCGTATAACGTCAGCATCTTGCGAGCGTCCTTGACGACGCCGTAATGCAAGTCGGTCCAGCCGCGCGTCAGCGGCGCATAAAACTGTCCCTGGGCATTGGAGGTGGCGATACGTTCCCACCGGCCGTAGCGTGCCCATGTCGCCCAGGAATCGCTTCCGTTGTACTGGCTCCCGGTCCGCGTGGCCCAAACTTCGGCGACGTGTTCGTCGCCAAGCATCATAGCCGCGCTCCAACCCGTATACGCATCGTGCGCACCATATTTCGGCTGCGCGCCGGGTTGCTCGAAGAGGCTCCACGCATATTCCGATGCGCGCACCGCCTTCTCGTATGCGCCGGTCTCGATATACGTGTGCGCCGGCATGTGCGCCAAATGTTCTTCACCGGGATCGAACTGCAGCGAAGCTAAGCGATCGGCGCACGGGATCGCGGGCGCGCGATTGGCGGCGAAGTCGTACGCATGAATGCACAAGTGGTTTGCCATGAGGTGCCACGGATTTCGGGCCAGGACAGCGTTTACCAGGGCGATCGCGCGCGCGCCGTCGGGGGCCGGCACGGTTCCGTGTTCTTTCCAAACACCCGCTGCGCCCAAATGCTCGAGAAGCGCCTCTGCATCGACCATCGCGGCATCGTCATCGCCGGGATAATCCGCGACGAGCTGAGCCATAGCGCTGCGATACCGCTCATCGTCCGTTTCGCGCTGGTCGTATGCGCCGGCGTAACGAAGGTTCACCGCGTCGATGTATCGCCGTTCCTCGGGCGAGACGTACGATGCAAGAGCCGAAGCTTCCTGAGCAGCGGCTTGCGCGCGTTCGAAGCGAGCCGGAGTTAGTGCGGTATTCAAATCTGTCGCGTTTGCCAGCGCTTCACCCCATGCCGCCATCCCAAGATGCGGATCCAGGGTCAACGCCTGGGCAAAAGCGCGAGCCGCAGCTTCACCGTTGTAGGCGTAAAGCAGCGTCAAACCGCGATCGAATTGCGCTTGTGCTTGAGCGTTCGCCGTGCTGACGGCATGATGCGCGCTAGCAATCGAGGTTGCGGCAGCCAAAACCAGTGCGGCGATCACGCCGCTGTCTTCTTGCGCCTCCGCAAAGATTGCTGCAACTGGCGCATCGTTCGGCCGGATTCCCCCTCTTTCGCTCGCTCGCGCAGCAGAGCAAGTACGAACAGCTCTTCCGCAAGCAAACCTTCCGTGTGGCGCACCTTCCGCTCTAAATCAAGACTTCCGCCTTCCATGTACGCTTCGACCACTTCCGGATGAACGTAGCATTTCCGGCAAACCGTCGGAGTATTGCCCAAACGTTTGGCCACGTCTTTGATAACGGCAGTAACGCGTGCCTTGCGTTCCGTTTGCGTTTCGGCAGACTCCACTTGCGCCAACAGTATCGCGCACGTCACCGTCCCGACCCACGTGCGGAAATCTTTAGCGGAAAACTCTTCACCCGATATTTCGCGAATGTACTCGTTGACATCCGAGGAATCGACGGCGCGCGGCTCGGCTTCGTCCTCGTCGACGTATTCAAACAGTCTGTTGCCCGGGAAGATCCTGACATTGCCGGACGATCCTCGCTAACCGTTTGTCTTTCAGATCGATAGCGTGACGGATGCCGCTTTTTCCTCGAAAAGAGAAACGCACTTTCGAGCCCTGGACCTTTGCGTGACTATTGCGAAGCGTCGTCAAACCGAACGAGTGGTTTTCCTTTGCGTATTCATCGTTTCCGATGCGGATGGCGGTGCTTTCCAGCAGCTGAACCACGGTCGCCAGGACTTTTTCGCGAGGCAAACCGCTGAGCGAGAGATCGGCTTCGATGCGCTTGCGCATTTTGGGAAGCGCCTCGGCGAACGCAATCATGCGCTCGTACTTTGTTTCATCGCGAATCTCACGAAACCGCTTGTGGTAGCGGTATTGCTTGCGGCCCCGCGCATCGCGCCCCGTAGCTTGCAAATGACCGTTTGCGATAGGGCAAATCCATACGTCGGTGTACGCCGGCGGAACAGCGAGCGATTTTATGCGCTGCAGCTCGGCTTCGTCGGTGATCGGTTTGCCGTCGGCGCCGACGTAGTGAAACGTTTTGCCGCGGCTTGTGCGATGAATGCCCGGCATCTCATCGCTTACATACCGCAATCCGGCAGCTTTTGCCGATGCAACCGGATCGCCGAGCTTTTCAACCTCGCTCGCCGTCATGCGGCTTGACCGCCGTCGTACCGCAGCGTGCCGTCGGTTCGGCGCACCCCTTCGGTGAGCGTATGCTGCTGCATTCTGCCGTTCGGCGCCAGGTGCCGCACATCGACTCCATGCAGCAGTACCGCGGCATCGGATATGAGCCGCCGGTGGCACCGCCACCACAACGTTTCCGAGCACATGATAGCCGTCTTTCGTGCCGGCAAAGAGTCGACCAAGCGACTCAGTGCGCTCAAAAAGCGCTCGGTTTCCATATAATCCGCGTACCCGCGAAACGACGGATTGCGCAGAGCGGTGTGGTGCGATGTGGGCAACGGCGTTCGGAATCCACCCAGATCGCGCTCCCAAACATACTCCGAACGGGCTTCCGCCGGTATCCACAACGCCATGCGCTCGCCCCATACCCACGGATGCGCGCGGCTCTTCGGTACGGTGCGAACATCAACCACGCGCCCGACCTCCGCGTGCTGTACGAGCTTGACGATGTCTGCCTGCGAGAGCGTGCCGTGGCCGAAGGTGAACAGCTGCACCGTACCTGTATTTCCGCGCTACGTAGTTTTCATACGCGCGGCTGCAGACGCGACAGGGCCGGCGTGTCCGGCACGCAAAAACCCATGCGGTCAGCGCATGGGCGCGTCACTCAGTGGGAGAGCATCCGCTTCACACGCGGGGGGTCGTTGGTTCAATCCCAACCGTGCCCAGATTTCATTAAAGGTTCGCGAACCGGCGAGTGCCAATATCGCTCGCCGGTCCGATGGCGATGGCGCTGTAGCTCAGTTGGTTAGAGCGCCGCCCTGTCACGGCGGAGGTCGAGGGTTCGAGCCCCTTCAGCGTCGCCATATGGAGCCCCGGTGCGTTTGCATCGGGGCTTCTTGCGTAGAAGCGGCTAAGGCGAAAATGCTTTCGCCGGCGGAATATCATGTCCGTGCGCGTCAACCCAGTGCACAACATCGGCGCCATCTTGAAGGTTGTATGCAAGACATCCAGAGATGCAACGGAACGAGTGAATGCGCCGCGCAGGCAGATAAACGTAATCACCGGCCCGCAAAGTTGTCGGCGCCCCACCCTTTACTTGGTGCGTTCCATAACCACTCACGAAAATCAATCGAGTGTTTGCAGTATGCCAATGCGATGGAATGACGCAATTTGGCGCGATACGTGCGAGCTCCACTGAAGGGCCTCTTCGCGGGTCTCCCTGAACCAGAGCTACATGCATGCACGGCGGCAAAAATGGTAATTTGATAAAATGGGCGGTTACCGGCGAAGCCGCACGAAAATCTGCATTCGAAGACGCGCTCCGCGCCTGTCCGTTTACCGCTAAAAGTACCAAAAGCGCTGCAGAGCTGGAAAATAACGCGATTCTGTTCATCGACATGCGTCCTCCACAGAGCCGCCTTTCACGGTGCCGGATTCCGCTCCTGTCACGGCGGAGGTCGAGGGCTCGAGCCCCTTGAGCGTCGCCATTTAACCGAAGAAGCCTCGGCAATTAGCGCCGGGGCTTCTCAAACGCCAACTGACTTACGAAGAACGCCGACAGGTTGCTTTGAAGTTCACTTTCGTGCTTGTCATGGTTGGATAGCCGACTGAAGTGAAAGTGTTATCGTTAGTGCGAACGGTTGTGGAGCGACCCAATTTTCCAGTGTCCGCCGCGCTATCCGTCCAATGTTCAGTATTGCCGGACAACGTGTAGTAGCCGGCACTCCAGCCGCCGCCGTTGTCGAGGTTTGTCGACACGTATCGCCCTTTTTTAGAATCGTACATCGTCGAGCTCGTTTTGGATGTATGCTGTCTTCATATTGCCTTGCGGTGATACGTTGACCGTATTTTCAAGCATGCCGGAATTCATTGTATAGGTCACGGTGGCGTGCACGGGCTTCTGCGCCGTCGGGCCTCCAGTGCACGACCAAGTGCCGACGTAATATTTCAGTGCGCTTTCTCCGGTCGCGGATCGTCCGGCAACCGGCGAACACAGCGCAATGAAAACGGCCATAATGAAGAGATTGAAAACCTTCATAACACGTCTTTCCTTTTCGGCAAGCCATAGGGCCTGACCGGAAGCGACCATTCAGCAGGCGGCTCGTGCTGCCCTGCGCTCATGACAGGCGTCGCTTGCTACTCCGAGACCGAAGAGACGCAAATCAATGCCCTACATGGCGGTGCTCGCCGGCGCACAGCATGTGAGCGGTTCGCCCATGTAGCGACGAACTTTAATCCGGTTCTTCCGAATGATCTGCGAAAAGGTTGCGATGATGCGGACACGGTTTGAGTGTCCAGACGTTCTGTGGGAATGGAGCATTTTCAAAAAATTCTTGTTGCCACGGCGTTTAGAGCGGATGGCAGCGGCCTGTCGGATGCCTCCGCGTATGCGAGGCAGCCAGATGGATTGGATGCGTTGCAAAACCAAAACATCTGAAACGCGTGACGGTGAGGATCGGAACCAGCCGTCATACGCTTACCGGACGGTCTCCCGAGCCGGTCATTCAGCGTTTGAATCGACAGCCCGGTGAACTTGGCCATTAACAGGTATCGCTAAGATGCGGACGGATCTCCTGCGGCGGCCAAGACTCTATAAAGTCACCGTCTACCCTGAACCACTCTCCCCAATCTAATCGACCCCCCACAAAATGCAAGATAATCTCAATCATTGTGCCGTCAGCATCGTTCGCAAGCGCGTCTACGGTACCAATGTCGACAGCGGCAGTATCAGGTGGAACCTCCAATTTAAGATGTCCACCCGCACGATTAAGATCCCAGTCCTCAGCGGAAACGGTAACCACATTGAGTGAGCTTGCAGCTGCTTATCATCAGAATAGATTGCGGCAAATTGCTTGAAAACTGGACTGTAACGCTGCATCAAATAATCCACAGCGCGCCTTTCGCCTCGTCGCAGTGTAGATGCCGCTTCACGAGCTTGGCTGCCTGCCTCCCGGTTGCTTGTATGAGGGACAATGCGCTAGAGGACGCCCAGATATTTAGTTCGCGGATTAACGCCCGCAAGCAAGGGCATCCGCAAGAGCGCGAATTCGCTTGCCTTCAGCAGCGGCCGTTGATGCGTGCACAACATGCTGAAACAGTGGACGATAGGTTTTCCGGCGGAATGCTCAGAACGAGCCCCGGTCGCCGCAAGAGCGACGTGCCAAGGTAGCTCAGTCGGTAGAGCACGTGACTGAAAATTACGGTGTCGCCGGTTCGATTCCGGCCCTTGGCACCACGATAGAGATGCCCGCGCGGATCTGAGCCGCGCGGGCGTTTTCTTTTTAAGCGGTTTCTCATCTGGCCCCGGCCGCTCTCCGAATGTTGTCAGCAACGCCCGGTATGCTGACAGCATCATGATCGGCAAAATAGCAATTCCGCAAGGCTTGGGCAGACTACCGCAAGCGGGCAATATTCTCTCCGCGCTAAAGCGGCATAAGATCGTTTCTTCGATCGTCGCGCTTCTGCTGATAGCCGCGATAGCGGCGTGGTCGACCGTGGCCCTGCGATCGAATGCGAGTGGAACTTACCAAACGCAGACTGTCGCACAGCAAGACTTGACGCAAACCGTGACCGCTTCCGGAACCGTCAATCCGCAAAACACGGTGACGGTCGGCACGCAAGTGTCCGGCGCGATCTCCGCCATCTACGTCGACTACAACAGCAAAGTTCGCAAGGGACAGGTGCTGGCAAAACTCGATACGAGCCAACTTCAGGTGCAACTGCAGCAAGCGCAAGCGGCTCTGGCGCAAGCACAGGCGCAGGCGCAGGCCCAACAGCAAACCGCCAGCGGCGCGCAGGCCAACATTGCGGTGGCGCAGGCGAACAGCGCTGCGCAAGCCGCGGGAGCGCAAGCGGCAAAAGCCGCGATTGCTACGGCGGTCGCCGGCGTAACCAAAGCCCAAAGCGCCCTTCAGTTGGCGCAGCAGACCGTCAGCCGTGACCGCTCGCTGCTGTCCGCGGGTTACATTGCGCAGAGCCAATACGATGCCGATCAGTCGAACGCCATTGCTGCGCAAAGTGCGCTCGCTTCTGCGCAAGCCGCAGTAGCGCAATCACGCGCGCAGGCCTCGCAAAGTTCAAGTCAAGCGCAGGCAAGCTCGGCACAGAACGCCGTTAACGTCGCGCAAGCCGGCGCATCGCAGGACACCGCGCAATCGGCACAGGCTGCCGTAGCCGCCGCGCAAGCGCAGGTCGCGCAGGATCAGCTCAATATCGAACGCGCCGTGATCACCTCGCCCGTCGATGGAACCGTCATTTCGCGCGACGTGTCCGTCGGCCAAACGGTCGCCGCGAGCTTGCAGACGCCGACCCTGTTCAGCATTGCGCAAAACCTCAAGCAAATGGAAGTCGACATTGCCGTCGGCGAACCCGATATCGGCAACGTGCGCGCGGGAGACGCCGTGACCTTCTCAGTGCTTGCCTATCCGAACCAGACTTTTAAAGGCGTTGTATCGCAAGTACGTGAGAATCCGACCACCGTTTCGAACGTCGTAACGTACACGGTGATCACCGACGTAAACAATCCGCAGAACCTGTTGCTTCCCGGTATGACGGCGAATGCGACGATCGACGTGCGGACGGTTCACAATGCGCTCGTCGTCCCGGTGCAGGCTTTGAGCTTCCGTCCATCCGGCGGCACGCACAAAGGCTCGCATCATGCAAACGCTTCCTCTACAGCATCGCCGACCGCCGGTGCGTCTCCGTGGGGACAAACCGCGTCCACTTCCGGCGCCTCACTTGCGCCCGGAAGCACCGAAGTACTCTTCGCGTCAAACAACGGCAAACCGCAAGCGGTACGGGTGCGCGTCGATTTAGTCAGCGGGACCCAAGCCGCGGTTACGCCGCTTCAGGGCAACCTGGCTGCCGGTGACAGCGTGATAACCGGAAGTGCATCGGCGAATGCATCGCGCGCTTCATCGTCCAACGCGCACGGCGCCGTAGGCGGCCCGAGCGGCATGGGAAGCATCGGGAGGGCACTGCACTAATGCAACCCGTCGTAAACGTCGAGCGCTTGAAAAAAATGTACGATCTGGGCGCGCAGCAAGTCGTCGGTTTGGCCGGCGTCAGCCTGAAAATCGATCCGGGCGAATTCGTCGCCGTCATGGGCCCCTCGGGTTCGGGCAAATCGACCTTCATGCACATCGTCGGCCTGCTGGACGAACCAACTGCCGGAATCTATCGGTTCGAAGGTCAGGACGTCTCGAACCTCTCCGCCGACGAACGCGCGGACATTCGCAGCCGCCGCCTCGGCTTCGTCTTTCAATCGTACAACCTGCTTCCGCGAACCAGTGCAGTTGAGAACGTCGAATTGCCGATGCTGTATTCCGGCATCGCGCCGAGCGAGCGGCGGCGCATCGCGCAGGAGAAGATGAACGTCGTGGGCGTTGCGCATCTGGCCGACCACGGCTCCAACCAAATGTCGGGCGGCCAGCAACAGCGTGTTGCGATTGCGCGTTCGCTGGTGAACGATCCCGGGTTGATTCTGGCTGACGAACCGACCGGTGCGCTCGATACGAAAACATCGAAGGACGTCATGCAACTCTTTACTCGCTTAAACCAGGAACACGGCATTACCATCTTGCTCGTAACGCATGAGCCGGACGTGGCCGCATACGCGAAGCGCATCGTCAGCTTCGTCGACGGACACATCGTTTCCGACACGACGGCGAAGGAGGTCGCAGCATGAGATCGTTACGGATAGCGCTGGATGCGCTTTTGCGCAATCGCGCGCGTTCGCTGCTCACGATGCTGGGCGTGATAATCGGCGTAGCCGCCGTCATCATTACGGTCGCGATCGGCGCGGGAGCCCGAATTTCGGTGCAAAATCAAATCAACAGTTTGGGAAGCAATCTGGTAGTCGTGCTGCCGGGAAGCGTCACGCAAGGCGGCGCGCGCACCGGCTCGGGCGGCGCCTCGACGCTTACGCCTGACGATGGGTTGGCCGTCGCAAAGCTCCCGGCGTAGCAGCTGTTTCTCCGGTGGTCACGGTGCGCTCGCAAGTCGTGTCGGGCGGCAACAATTGGCAGACGCAAATTTCGGGCGTTGCGCCGACATACACGTTCGTGCGCAGCTGGCCGATGGATTCGGGAGTGTTCTTCACGCAAAACAACGTCCTTTCCGCGGCAAAAGTCGCCGTGCTCGGGCAGACGGTCGTCCAAAATCTCTTTCCGGATGGTTCCTCGCCAATCGGAAAAACAGTGTTCATCAAAGGCGTACCGTTCACGGTCGTCGGCACGCTTGCGCCGCTGGGACAAACCGGCATGGGACAAGATCAGGACGATACGATTATGATTCCGTACACCTCCGCAATGCAGCGCCTGACCGGGCAGACCACCGTCAACAGCCTCATGATCTCCGCGCAGAATGCGGAAGCAATAGGCGGAGTGCAGACTGAGGTAACCGCCTTGCTGGAGCAGCGGCACCGCATTACGCCGCCGCAAAGCGACGATTTCTCGGTGCGCAACCTGCAAGACATCGCTGCAGCCGCCTCATCCACGGGCGCCGTGATGGAATTCTTGCTGGCCGGCGTTGCGGCGGTATCGTTGATCGTCGGCGGCATCGGTATCATGAACATCATGATGGTTTCCGTAACGGAGCGCACGCGGGAAATTGGCTTGCGTATGGCCGTCGGCGCGCGCGGAAAAGTCATTTTACAGCAGTTCCTCACCGAATCGATCGTGCTTTCGACCGTCGGCGGCCTCATCGGCGTTGCTTGCGGCTTGGCGGGAACGTTTCTCGTTGCGACGCTTGCTAAGTGGCCGATGACGATTCCGCCGACTTGGATCGCATTCTCCGTGCTCTTTTCCGCGATGGTCGGCATCTTTTTCGGCTACTATCCCGCGCGTAAAGCGGCGAATCTGCGTCCCATCGAGGCGCTGCGATTCGAGTGAGCCGCGTTCTCGTGGTCGACGACGAGCGTCGTATCCGTGAATTGCTCGAACTGAGTTTGGGGCACCACGGCTACGACGTTCGCACGGTGCCGGACGGACAGGCCGCGATGCATGAAGCGCAAGCGTGGGAACCGGACGTCATCGTGCTGGACGTGATGCTCCCGAAGATCGACGGTATTTCGCTGCTTCCCCTGCTGCGCAAGATCACGGATGCCCCGATCATAATGCTCAGCGCGAAAGGGGAAGTGGAGGACAAAGTTACCGGCTTGATGCACGGGGCCGACGACTACTTGAGCAAACCGTTCGAAATCTCGGAGTTGCTGGCGCACATCGATGCCAAGCTACGGCGCCCAAGCATCGAACGCGAAGACGCGCTGCATTTCCAAGACTTGGAGGTCAACCTGCAAACGCATACCGCTCGTCGAGACGGGAAACAGCTCGACCTCTCCCCGCGTGAGTTCGATTTGCTGGTGACGCTGCTGCGGCGTCCCAAACGCGTCTTCACGCGCGACGAGTTGCTGGATTTGGTCTGGGGACACGAAGGGGACGTAACCCCGGCGGCGGTCGAACGGTACATTTCTTATCTGCGAGCGAAAGTCGACGACGGTTTCGAGCGGCGCTTGATTCATACGGTGCGCGGCGTAGGCTACAGCTTGCGGTCCGAGTGATGTTTCGCCGGCTGCGTCGCCGCATCACGCGCGGGTACGTCCTGCTCGCGATTACGCTGATCGTTGCGGTCGTCGCCGCTTCGACGGCGCTGGCATTTCTGCTATACGCGCGCGGCGTCGGTGACGCGGTCTCGGGAGCGGCCGAGCGGGTCAGTGCAGCGGCCGCGCGATCGACGCAGCTCCGCCAACCGCTCGAACAAGCCGCGCCGGCAATCGTTGCGGCCACGGGGCGTTCGCGCTTGCGGGTCGTGGTGCTCGACGCCGCAGGTCACGTGCTTGCGCAGAACGAGCGCGCCGGCGCGCCGAGCGCGGCGCGATCGATCGTGATCGCGATTGGCCGGGCTATCGGCTTGCCCCGAGCGCGCATTACGATCTCTGGCGGAACGGTCATCATCAGCGCCGATTTCGATCGATTCGGCAGCGTGCTGCTGTGGTATTGGTCGATCATGCTTCCGATCGGCGTGCTTGCCGTCGTGGCAGCATGGATCGCCGGCCGGCGAATCACCTCCGGCGCGGTCGGCCCGCTCGCGGAAGTGACGCGCGCGCTGCGGACGATCGCCGCAGGCGACCTCACCCCGCAACGCGTGCTCAACCAAAGCACGGATCTGAGCGAACTCACCGCGGCGTATAACGAAGTTGCATACACGCTGGCCGCTTCCACCGCGCAGCGCGAAAAAACGGAAACGCAAATGAGGCAGTTCATTGCCGATGCCGGCCACGAACTGCGCACGCCGCTGACGATCATCATGGGATATCTCGACGTTCTCAAACAAGGCATCGTGAAGGATGCCGAGGGCACGCAGCGCACGTACGCGACGATGCTGGACGAAAGCCGCAAAATGCGCCGGCTGATCGACACGCTGATCTTACTGGCGCGACTCGACCGCGCTCAGACTGCACACCGGCCGGACACGCCTGTCAATCTCGCCGAGGTGACTCGCCGCGTTATTACGGCACTGGAACCATTGGCAGCCGGCCGGCTCAATGCCGACTTATCCGATAAAACCGCGTCGGTCATTGCCGATGAATCGGAGCTGTACGATGCAGTCAAAAACATCGTGGAGAACGCGCTGAAATATTCCGGAAGCTCGCCGGTGACGATTACGATGCAACAAGACCATTCGAATGCGTGCGTTCGTGTAAGCGACACCGGCCCCGGAATGGACGAGCAGGATCTCGCTCACGCGTTCGATCGGTTCTACCGTGGCAGCGCGCGAGGCGACATCGAAGGATCGGGTCTGGGTTTGGCTATCGCAAAACGTGCGGTCGAACGCGCAGGCGGCAGCATCACGCTCGACAGCGCGGCCGGAGAAGGAACGCGCGTGCTTTTGTGCTTGCCGGCAGTTACCGCGCCGTTATGAGACTCCGGCGCTTACCGCACCGCTCTCTACCGAACCCTGCTCTTGTTTTGCAGGCGGCTGCGGGGGCGTGCGTTGTCCTAAAATGAGCAGTGCCGCAGTAACGCCGCCCAAAAGTCCCAGCCATCCCAAGCTCGAGTTCGTCTTTTCGTCTAGACCGACCAGCGCATCGAAGGAAAGCGATCCGTAGCCTTCGGTGGCGAGCAGCATTGCAACCAAAATGTACATCGTGTTCATCTCGAAGCCGCCCTTGTCGTTGAAGTAGCCCTTCGGGCGATGAACCGTTTCAATTGCGGTAATCATCACGGAAAGCAGCATCGCCGGACCGACCGGACCGAGCGCACCAAGCGCGATGAGCGTGCCCAACGTCAATTCGGCGCAGGCCGTCATCCGAGCATACCGTTCTGCCGGCTGGAAACCCAGCGATCCCAAAAACTGGGCGGATCCTTCGATGCCGGTTCCGTTGAAGGCCCCGAACATTTTTTGCGCGCCGTGGGAAGCGATGGAACCGCCCAGCACCGTGCGAGCTGCCAGCAATGAGAGATCGCGAAGCGTATCGTTCGAATTCATAGGCCTACATTTCCCGGCGAGCGCCCAAGTCAACAGCGGCCGGGCGCTCGAACGAACCCCACGTTAATGAATGGCTTGGCGGCGCACAGAACGCAGCGTTACTTTTACCGTCGATCCCGCCGGTACGGTCATGTCCTCGCGGTTGTTTTTGGCGATCAGAAAACCACCGGCAGCGCCGACGAGTCCGCCGCCGCCGGTGTGCAGGATCGTTTTGCCCAGGATGTTTCCGACGATCATGCCGGCAACCGCACCACCGGCCTCTTTGAGCGTGTTGTTTTTCGTATTCGTCTGCATGCCGGTCACCACGCCGCTAACGGCATACGTCGAACCATCGGGCATCGTCATGCGGTTGAAGACCATCTGCAATTCCGCCGTGCGTCCTTGTCCGGCATGCACGACTTTGGTGACGGTACCGTACATCGTGGCGCCGGCCGTCGCGCCCGACTGCGAGGTAACGTGTTTGAGCGTCACCGGTTGCCCAACGTACGCCGACTTCGTGTTGATCGATGTCGTGATCGTTCCGGTGTACTGCGCGCCCGCGACGGGCGCTGCGGCTGCCGGCAACGCCAACGAGAGAACCGACGCCGCCAGCGCGGCGGCCGTAATTACTGAACGCATGCATATCCTCCGTTTAGTGATGCAAAAATCCAAAAATCGATTCGGCGCCGGATTCTCCCGAGCCGATGCAATCGGGAATGCCCACGCCGTGGTATGCCGACCCTGCGAGCGCAAGTCCTCCAATTTGCGCAGCTCGCCGCTCGATGTTTGCAAGCAGCTCGACGTGGCCGACGCCGTATTGCGGCAGCACGCCGCGCCAGCGCATGACGAGCGACTCTCGAGGTTCCATCGATGCGCCGGCAAGCAGCGAAAGTTCGCGATGCGCGAGCTGCGTTAGACGCCCGTCCGAGCAATCGAGCAGCTCCGGCGCGAACGCTCCCCCAAGGAACGCTCGAACCAGTACCGTTCGTTCCGTCGCGCGATTGGGATATTTTTGCGAGCTGAACGTGGCCGCGGTGATCGCGCGGTGTTCCCGGGCCGGAACGACGAACCCGGTGCAAGCCGGAATGCCGAGCGCGGCGGTGCGATCGTACACCAAGTTGACGGTCGCGATGGAATTATAACGGATGCGTTCGAGCAGCGCGGCAAGCTGCGAATCGGTCTGGCGCAGCATCTGTGCGGCACCGTATGCCGGAGTTGCGCAAATAACGCCGTCGGCATCGGCGGTTTGACCCTCGGCGAATTCAATCGTCCAGCGATCGCCCGTGCGCGAAAGCTCCATCGCGCGCATCCCGGTTCGGATGACGCCATCCAGTTCGCTTGCCATCGCGTCCGCTAAGCTGCCCATTCCATCGCGTAAGCTTGCCAGCCGCGCTGCGGCGCCGTTCGTGCTGCGCATTAACCCTCGCAGCAGACTGCCGTAACGCCGTTCCAGCTCAACGTACTGAGCGAGCGTCGCCTGTGCGCTCAATTGTCGCGGATCGCCGGAATAAATGCCGCCTATGAGCGGCTGGGCGAGCCGCTCGAGCACTTCGTTGCCGAACCGGCGCGCGACGAACGAGGCGACGCTTTCGTCTTGCGCCTCACGGCGAGGCGGAACGATCGGCTCGAGTGCGGCGCGTGCAATACCAGCCGGACTCAATAGTCCGCTGCGCAGCAGCGCTCGCAGCGAGGTCGGCGCGAACAAGCGAAACTCCGGCGGCATCGGCCGTAAGCGGCCGCCGTGCACGATACGCGCGCCGCGAAACTGAGGGGGCGTTTCGACGACGTGCTGCTCAAGATGAAGCCGCTGCAGCAGCGCCGTAGCGCGCGGCTTTCCGATTAAGAATGAATCGGCGCCAAGCTCCATGAGCAGGTCGCCCTCGCGCACCGTTCGCGCGCAGCCGCCGATCCGGTCCGCGCTTTCGTAGAGTTCAATGTCGACGTTCGCACCGTGCTGCTTTGCAAGATCGCGCAGGCGCAACGCCGCTGAAAGGCCGCTTACGCCGCCGCCTATGACGGCAAAGCGGCGCATTCCAAAACCCTGTCGGCCAGCATTCGAATGAACAGCGGATGGTCGTTGAGTGCGGCGGCGCGCTGCATCTGCACGCCGTTCGATGCTGCGACGGCTTTTGCGTCTACGTCCAGGTCGTACAGCACCTCGACGTGATCGCAGAGAAAGCCGATGGGAAGAACGACGGCGCGAAAAACGTTGCGCTCCGGCAGATGCGCCAGCACTTCCCGAACGTCGGGTTCCAGCCACGGTTCGGCCGGAGAGCCGCTTCGGCTTTGGAACGCGATCGTCCAGTCGGTGACGCCGAGTTGCTGCACCACGGCTTGCGCGCCGCGCTGCAACTGTTCGCAATACGGTCCGCGATCGGCCATTGCTTGCGGTATGCTGTGCGCAGTAAAAATCAACGCGGCGGCTTGATAACCCGCGTTGCTGAAAGCGGCGAACGCCTCGCGCGCACGTTCGCTCTGAGCCGCAACGAAAAGCGGGTCGTCGTAAAACGGCCGCGCGTAGACCGCATTCGGAATTGCGCCGTAGTATTTATCCCAGCTCGCTTCCGATTGCTGCGCCGCGAGGACGATCGCGACGGACCGCTCCCCGCTCGCCTCTAAATCGCGTGCCACGTCGTCGATGAACGGAGCCGCGTGCCGGTACGCAACCCGCACCAAATAGTCGACACCGCGCTGCCCCAGCTCGGTTTGCAGCGCGCGCGCCTGCCGCTGCGTCAATGCGTTGAACGGCGATTTTCCGCCGATGCGATCGTAATGCTGCACGACTTCCTCGTATCGCGCCGTCGGAACCGGACGCCCGTGCAAAACTCGATTCAGAAAAGGGCGAATTTCCGCAGCGTTTTCGGGCCCTCCGAAGCCGAGTAATACGACTTGCGTTATCGGGCGCTGCATTCGTGAACGGCATCGATGAGCGCCAGCACGTTGTCGACCGGCGTTTCGGGGAGAATGCCGTGACCTAGGTTGAAAATGTGCCCTGGGCGCCCATCCGCGCGCGCAAGTATGTCGCGCACCGCCGCGCGAATTGCGGCGCCATCGGCAAAAAGCATGACCGGATCCAAATTTCCCTGGACGCCGACGTTGCTGCCCAGGCGTTCCCAAGCCTCGTCGAGTTCGACGCGCCAGTCCAAACCGATGACATTGCCGCCTGCGGCTCGCATTTCTTCCAGTAGCGCGCCGGTCATCGTACCGAAGTGAATCACCGGCGTTCCCGGTCGCAGCGAGGTAATGACTTGGCGCGTGTACGGCAGCACGTCGCGCCGGTAATCGTGCGGCGAAAGACAGCCGACCCAGCTGTCGAACAGTTGAATCGCGTGCGCGCCGGCGTCGATCTGCAAGTTGAGATAGTCGGCCGTTACCCGCGCGACGCGCTCCATCAGCGCATGCCAGGCGCGCGGATCGTTGTACATCAGCGACTTGGTGGCAATGAAGTTGCGTGAACCGCCGCCTTCCACGGCGTACGATGCCACGGTGAACGGCGCGCCTGCAAAGCCGATCACCGGAATTGCGTTGCCGATTTCATCGCAAACCAGCTGCACCGTGCGGCCAACGAAGCCCAACGCTTCGGCTGCATCGACGCAGCGCAGTGCGGCCACGTCGGCTTCGCCTCGAACTCGGTTTGCAATCTTAGGGCCGCCGCCGGCATCGTACTGCAGTTCCAAGCCCATTGGAATCAGGGGCAGCAGGATGTCGGCGAAGATGATCGCAGCATCGACTCCCAGCCGGCGAACCGTTTCAACCGTTACTTGCGCCGCCGTTTCGGAATTGCGGCAGAGGTCCAGAAACGAAAAGCGATCGCGCAAGCGACGGTATTCCGGCAAATACCGGCCAGCCTGGCGCATCAGCCAAACCGGCGTGTACGGCGCTTTCTCGCGCCGGCAAGCGCGCAGAAACGGGCTCTCCGCAATGGTCGCGGCGAACGTCGACATTCGTTCCGGCGATCTATTCGCGCTTGAGCGCGTGTTCCCAAAACGCCGTGGTGCGTTCCCACGCTTCGTGTGCCGCGCCTGGATCGTAATTGCCCAAGCCGGCGTTTCCCGGAGGATTGGGATTGCAGAAGCCGTGTTTCGCATCGTACCAGTACACGCGATACGGCACTTTGCCTTCCTCGAGACGATCGATCAGCGCTTGCGCGCCCGAAGCGGAAAAAAACTCGTCGTGCTTGGAAAAATGACAAAGCAGCGGAATTTCAATCGTTGCCGGATCGCCGGCTTGCGTCGGCGGATAACCGTAAAACACGACGGCAGCGTCCGGATCCGTGAGATGCATGGCAGCTAAGAACGTCAGCGCTCCGCCCATGCAGTACCCGGTTACGCCGACGGCTTTGCTGGTCTGCTTCAGATGCTGTATCGCGCCGCGAATATCTTCAGAGAACGCGTCTTGAAAATCGAGCCCTTCCATCAAATGGTTCGCTTCGTCACCCACTGCGGCTTTGCGTCCGCGAAACAGGTCGGGAACCATTGCGCGATAGCCCAGCCGCGCGTAACGGTCGGCAATTTCCATCATTTCGGGCGTCAAGCCCCACCATTCTTGCACGACGACGATGCCGGACGCCGATTTGTCGCCGCTTTCGGGCTCGGCGAGATACGCCGTCGCGTGCTCACCGCCGGGACGCAAATATTCGACCATTTCTCCCATTAGACGCCGACGCGTTCTTCAGCATCTTGCCGATCCAGGTTTTCGCGTTTCTCCGAAGTCAGCCACGCGTTCGCGGCTTCGATCTTTTCCGCCGTGGTGCGCGATTGCAGCCATTCATACAACGCTTCATCGCTGGTATGCTGCGCAATAGCGGCGTTGAACTCTTGCGCCGTGATGCCCCAGCGTTCCATCATGCCTTCGTCCATCGGACACGGATAGATGTAGTCGTAAATCGTGTCGTTTGCCGCCGCGCGCGCTTTGTCGGAAAGCCGCGCAAGCCACAGTGCGTCGCCGACGGCCGTCCGGCCGCGACGCGGAAACGATTTGCCGTCTCGAAAATCAGTTGCCATGCGTGCCATAACCGACGACGGCCGGGCGAGGATGCAAAGCTGCGGCGTCCTGCGAAGCCCGCTGCATGCAACGTTCACGGCAATCGCTCGAGCCGGGATCGCTCGAGCCCCGCTGGCATGCTTCCCTCGCGGTCGCTGCAGCGCTCGCCCTGTACGTCACGTTGCCCGCGAAGGTGGTCATCGGGCCGCTGTGGCTGCTGCCGGCGCTGATTTTGGGAATTCTCGTACCGTTGCTCATCCTTGCGCCGCATCGCAATAAGGAAGCGGCCTGGCAGCGCTGGGCGTCGATCGTCCACATCGGGCTACTTGGCGGGTTCAATGTTGCAACCATCGTCTTATTGTTCGTCTGGCAGCTCTCGGCCCATCACCGGCGCGTCATCACGGGCGAAGAACTGCTTTACGCCGGCGCGCAAATTTGGCTGACCAACGTGCTGGTGTACGGCCTGTGGTTTTGGGAGATGGACGGAGGCGGCCCGGATGCACGCTCCAAAAGCAGCTTCGAAAGCGCGCCGCAGAGACGCGATTTTCTGTTTCCGCAGATGACGTTGGATCGCGAACTGCGCGCCGAATTGAACTGGAGGCCGCGCTTCATGGATTACTTGTTCTTGTCGTTTACCAACGCCACCGCGTTCAGCCCGACGGACACGATGCCGCTCACCCCGATGGCGAAAGGATTGATGATGGTCGAAGCGCTCAAATCGCTGGTTACGATTGCCATCATAGCCGGACGCGCGGTCAACATTCTGGGTTCGTAGCTACTGATGCAGTCCGATATTGTGAATCGTGTTGAACGTGTGGATGAACGAAGCGGGCGAGACACTGATGTCACCGCGAAACGGCAGATCGAGCTCGGCCATCAGCGTGAAGGTGAGCGTGATGACGCCGGTCAGCGCCACAACCATGACGTACTGCGCGCCGGGGTGCTCCACGCGAAAATAGTACGAGAACAAAACGGTGACGGTGCCGATGACGAGCATCGTCGCCCAAAGCACGCTGGGAATCGCTTCTTGATTGTCGTGAATGCGCTGCCGGCGAGCGTCCAAAAACCGCTGCGTCAACGACAACGCGTTGGAGAGCAGCGTGTTCTGAAATGCCGTCTTCGGCTGGAAGTGTGCGATGAGCGCCTCGATTTGATATCCGGTGTCGTGCGCGAGCGCGCTCTCTTCGCCGCGATGCATGAGCGGCCACTCGACGCGAATGACGGTTTCGATGTATTTGTCCACCTTTGCCTTTACGCGGTTGCGCATCGGGTTGGGAAAGGCGTCGGCGAGATGATGCAGATCCGAGAGCGCGCCCGCTTCGACTTGCACCTCTTGCGCCGCGCCATCGTACTCTTGCCACACTTCAACCACCATGAACGACATCATCACGGCAAGAATCGTGCCCATCGTGCCCAAAATCGCGCCCGCGACGTTGTTGTGCGTAATCATCTCGTTGCGCGCGATTCGGTTGCGCGTTACGGCGAGGCCAAGAACGGCCAGCGTGCAGCAAAAGATCGTTGCGCCGGGCATAAAGACCCACGCAGGCATGTCGTAGATCCAAATCACGCCTGGTCGCTTCGTCGCCGCAACCGCGCTCTCCGGCGGCGTTTTGAAAACGGTGCCGGTGCGGCGAGATCAAAGGGGCGAATGCGCGGTCGGGAGAACGCAGGGCCTGCCCGAGCGGGCGGGTGTGATGTAATGGCAGCCTGCGACCTTCCCAAGGTTGATGCGCGGGTTCGATTCCCGCCACCCGCTCAGCATGGAACGGCGACGTAGCCAAGTGGTAAGGCAGAGCTCTGCAAAAGCTCCATCCGGCAGTTCGAATCTGCCCGTCGCCTCCAAACTCCCGCGCATCGCCGTCTTCGGCGCGGGCGCCATCGGCGGCTTCATCGGCGCGGCGCTCGCGCATGCGAAGTCGGCCAAAGTGTGCGTCGTCGCGCGGGGCGAACATCTCAAGCAGATCCAGCGCGCGGGCTTGCAGGTTCAAATCAGCGACCTGGGCGAGTTTTCGGTTCGCGTCGCTGCGGCAGGCGATCTGCGCGAATTCGGTTCGTTCGATTTCATTTTAGTTACGTTTAAATCGCATCAGTGGGCCGGCGTGCTGCCGCAATTTGCGCGCGCCGTTTCGCAAGGCGCCCGCGTGGTCACGCTGCAGAATGGATTGCCCTTTTGGTACGATCCGCAGCGGCCGCTGAACGCGGTCGATCGCGGGGGAGAAATCGCGCGCGCTATTCCACGAGAGCAAATTATCGGTGGAGTCGTTCACGCTTCGGGCCACCTCAGCTCGCCCGGAGCGATCGCGCAGAGCGGCGGGATGCTCTACCCCATCGGCGAGCTGAACGGCACGATTACCGCAGCGGTGGAATCGCTCTCGCAAGCGTTCGAACGCGCCGGCCTGCACGCGCCGATCGAACCCGATATCCGCCGAAATATTTGGCGAAAGCTCGTCAACAATGCGGCCCTCAATCCGGTAAGCGCGATCACCGGCGCGACGGTGCGAACGATGCTGCGCGATGCGCCCGTTCGCGATCTGCTGCGCAAGCTTTTGAACGAAGGATTGAGCATTGCGCACGCGACCGGGGTCGATCCCGGCGTGGACGCAGACGAACGCCTCAAATGGATGGAGCACATCGCCGACGTGAAGACCTCCATGCTGCAGGATTTACAGGCCGGCAAACCGCTGGAACTGGATCCCATCGTCGGTGCGCCCGTGGAATTGGCGCACGAATACGGCGTGGCGGTGCCGCATCTGGAAACGGTTTACGCACTGACGAAGCAGTTGGAGCGCGAGCGCGTCCTCCCGGACGTCAGGCCGGCGTAATGCTCGCGCGGCGCATCGTCCCATGTTTGGACATCGACGCCGGCCGCGTCGTGAAAGGCGTGCGCTTTGCGGTGCTGCGCGACGCCGGCGATCCGGTTGAACTTGCGCGCGCGTACGAAAGTTCGGGCGCGGACGAACTGGTGTTTTTAGACATTACGGCCACCGTGGAAGGACGACGCACGCGCGCGGAAACCGTGCGCGCCGTCGCAGCGCAGTTGACGATTCCGTTTTCGGTCGGCGGCGGCGTGAACAGCGCGGACGAGATGCGTTCGCTGCTGCGCTCGGGCTGCGATAAAGTCGCGTTCAACAGCGCGGCGGTGCGGATTCCGGCGCTGCTCGAACGTTGCGCGGCTGAATTCGGCAGCCAATGCGTGCTGCTCGCGATCGACGCGCGCGAGCGGGCGCCCGAAGAATGGGAAGTCGTCATCGACGGCGGGCGCACGCCGACCGGGCTCGACGCGGTTACGTGGGCGCGTGAGGGCTGCCGGCGCGGCGCGGGTGAAATTCTGCTGACCAGCATGGATCGCGACGGTACGAAGGAGGGCTTCGATTTGCCGCTCACACGCGCGGTGCGAGCGGCGGTGAACGTGCCGGTCATTGCGTCGGGCGGCGCAGGCACTATCGAACATTTCGCCGAGGTTTTCGAACAAGCGGACGCCGATGCCGCGCTCGCGGCATCGCTCTTTCATTTCGGCGAATTGGCGATTCCACAATTAAAGGAAGCGCTGCGCAGGCGAGGGATTTCCATTCGACCATGGACTTGAACGAGTTACGCTGGGACGAAAGCGGGCTGATCGCCGTCATCGTGGCCGATGCCGTGACGAACGAAGTCCTCACGCTGGCCTACGCGAATCGAGAGGCGCTCGAACGAACGATCCGCGAACGCAGCACGTATTTGTTCAGCCGTTCCCGCGGCGCGCTTTGGCATAAAGGGGAAACGTCCGGAAACACGCAGCGCGTCGTTTCGGTCGCGTACGATTGTGATGCGGACGCGCTCCTGTACCGCGTCGTGCCGGGCGGCCCCGCGTGTCATACCGGCACGCACAGTCTGTTTCGCCGGCCGTTTGCTTCTGGAAAACGAGCCGCAGACCGCTGCGGGGACACAGTTCGCGCGCGCTGCGGCATATCTGGACCGCGTGCTCGAGGATCGGCGCACGGGCGATCCGCAGTCCTCGTACGTAGCGCGGCTGTATCGCGACGGCGTCGATAAAATCGGTAAAAAGATTGGCGAAGAAGCCACCGAAGTGGTGATTGCGGCGAAGAACGATTCGCAACGCGAACTAGTGTGGGAATCGGCCGATCTGCTGTTTCATCTCATCGTGCTGCTCAAGCACGCGGGGGTGTCGTTGGACGAGGTTGGAGCGGAATTGCTCTCCCGCGCTCGATGACCCACTCCAACGGAATCGAAACGCTTGCCGGCGTCGGCAAAGGCACCGCCGAGCGCTTTGCGGAGCTGGGCATTCACACGGCCGAAGATTTACTCAACGACTTTCCACATCGTTACGAAGATCTGCGCTTTGCCACGCCGTCCGACATGCTGGGCAGCACACAAGCGGAAGACAACGCGGTGGGGCGGATCGTGGCGGTGCGCGAACGGCGGGCTCGCCACTTGGCAATCATCGAAGCGCGGCTGCAAGACGATCGCGGAACGTTTACCGCCAAGTGGTTCGGGCGACCGTATCTGGCGGGCGCCTTTAAAGAAGGGCAGCGCCTTTTCGTGCGCGGCCGTGCAGCGCGTACGCTTGCGGGCGCGACGATCAACGTCGGGTCGCACCGCGTGTTAGGTGAAGACGAAGAATATCGCGGAGAAATCGTGCCGGTCTACCCCGCCGGCAGGGCAATGACGTCGCGAAAGATCCATCAGGTCGTGCAGCGCAATCTCGCCCGGCTCCTGGCGCTGGCTGCCGACGATCCGCTGCCCCCGAATCTGCTGCTCGACCGCGGCCTGCCGCCGCTCGTGCAAGCCTATCGATCGATCCATGCGCCCAAAACACTTGAAGAAGCGCAAACAGCGCGCGAGCGTTTCATTTTTACGGAATTTCTCGCGCTTGCCATCGCAGCAGCACTCAAGCGCGCGCAACGTACCGGCGAACGCAATGCGCAAGCGTTGACGGCCGCGCCGGGGTTGCTCGCCGCTTTCGAACGAGAATTGCCGTTTTCGCCTACGCATGCTCAACGCAGAGTAGTTTCCGAAATTTGGGCGGACATGGCGCAAGACGCGCCGATGAACCGCCTGCTGCAGGGCGACGTGGGAAGCGGAAAGACTCTGGTTGCTGCAGCAGCGATTCTGCTTGCTGCGCGTAACGGCGTGCAATCCGCGCTGATGGCGCCGACCGAAATTCTCGCAGTGCAGCACGCATCGAAATTGGCACCGCTGCTTGCGCCCTTTGGAATCGGCGTCGAAGTGGTGCTGGGTGGTCAGGCGGCAAAAGTGCGATCGTCCACGGTTGCGAAAATCTCCTCGGGAGAAGCCGCTTTGGCGGTCGGAACGCACGCGCTGCTCACCGAAAGCGTCGAATTTTCGCGTTTGGGACTTGCGATCATCGACGAACAGCATCGTTTCGGCGTTCGACAGCGCGCGCTGCTGCGAGCCAAAGGTTCTTCGCCGCATACGCTGCATATGACCGCAACGCCGATTCCACGCACGCTGGCGCAATCGGTGTACGCGGACCTCGACATCTCAACTATCGACGAAATGCCGGTGGGCCGCACGCCGATTCGAACGTTCGCGCTGCGGCGCAGCCGCCTGCACCTGGCCTACGAGTTCGTGCGCAAAAATGTGGCTAAGGGCCGGCAAGCGTTCATCGTCGCGGCGGCGATCGACGAATCGGAGAGCGGCGTAACCAGCGCGGTCGCCGAAGCCGAACGCTTGCGCAGCGACGTGTTTGCCGATCTGCAACTCGGCCTGCTGCACGGCCGCATGACCGCGCGCGAAAAAGCGGAAATTATGCAGCGGTTCGCGCAGCAGAAAATACACGTCCTCGTAGCGACGACCGTGGTCGAAGTCGGCGTCGATGTTCCCAATGCGGCCGTGATGGTCGTGCTCGACGCGCAGCGGTATGGACTCGCGCAGTTGCACCAGTTGCGCGGGCGCGTCGGACGCGGCGCGCAGCAATCCTATTGCGTGCTGGTCGCTCCCGACGACGCCGCTGAAAGCGATCGTTTGACGATCCTCACCCAATCCAGCGACGGCTTCAAGATAGCCGACGAAGATCTGCGGCTGCGCGGTCCGGGGCAATTCGCCGGAACGGCGCAGTCGGGCTTGAGCGAATTCCGGGTAGCCGATTTGGTGCGCGATATCGCGGTTTATCGCGATGCCAAAAGCGTGGCCGAACGGATCGTGGCCAACGATCCGCAGCTCGCGCTGCCGGAACACGTGGGTCTGCGCGCCCTGCTCAGCGGCGAGCCGAGCGCGAGGGCCATGCTGCTGTCCTCTTGAAAAGCGGCGTAATGACAAACGCCGTTCGCATTGCCGCGCTTGCTTTCTGCGCGGGCTTTTTCTGTTTTGCCGTTTCGCCCGCTCGAGCGCAGTCGCTGGCCGTCACGCGCGCTCGCTTGGCCAACGGGCTGCAAGTCGTCGTAGTGCACGACCCGCTGGCGCCGGTCGTCACGACGGTGCTGAATTACCGCGCCGGCGGAAACGAGCAGCAGTTTCCGGGCGAGGCGCATGCGCTCGAGCACATGATGTTTCGCGGAACGCCCGGCGTATCGCAAACGCAGTTGTTCGAAGTGGCGCAGCTCATGGGCGGTTCGTATAACGCCGACACGCAGTCCGAAATCACGCAGTATTACTTCGACGCTCCGGTCCAATATCTCGATGCGGCGCTGGAGCTCGAAGCCGACCGCGCGCGGCACCTGACGCTCGCGCAGTCCGGCTGGCAAGCAGAGAGCGGCGCGATCAAACAAGAAGTTACCCAAGACGACAGCGTCGCGATTCAAAAGCTTTTCGAACGAACGATCCTGCCCTCGATTTTTAAGGGTACGCCGTATGCGAATGACGTGCTCGGAACGTTGTACTCCTTCAATCATCAAATCAATGCCCGGGTGCTGCGCAGGTTTTACGACACTTGGTATCATCCGAACAACGCGGTGTACGTCATCGCCGGAAACGTCGACGGCCCCTCAACGCTCGCGAAGGTGCGCAAGTACTTCGGGCAGATCCCGGCGGCGAAGCTGCCGCCCCGCAAGCCCGTCGTTCTGCAGCCGCTGCACCCCGCGACCTACCACGTCAACAGCGATCAGCCGTACTCGATTGTCGCGCTTTCATATCGTCTGCCGGGAACGAAAGACAAGGATTACGCGGCGGCGCAAATTTTGGAGTCGGTGCTCAACAACCAGCGTGGCGATCTCTACGGGCTCGTCGCGTCGGGCAAGGCGCTTTACGCCGGGTTTGAAGACGTTCAGGAACATCCTTACGCTACCGCGAGCGTCGCCATTTCGGTCGTGCCGGTAACGACCAAAGCCGAAAGCGCCGCCGCCGATCTGCGAGCGGTACTGGAACGCTATCGCAAACAGGGTCTGCCGGCGAATCTGGTGGCCGTTGCGAAACAACGCGCGCTGGCCGACGCACAGTTCCGCGGCAACTCCATTCAGGGATTGGCGTTCGAGTGGAGCGATGCGGTCGCGGAGTCGGGAGCATCCTCGCCCGACGACGTGCTCAACGCGATTCGCAAGGTGAGCCTCGCGGACGTCAACCGCGTGCTGCGAACGTACGTCGACCCGGCGCACTCCATCGTTGCGTATGCGATTCCGAAAAATGTGGGCAACGTAAGTTCGGGCGCTTCCGAGACGGCCAAAGAAAACAACACGATTACGCCGGAAAAGCCCGAGCCGCTTCCGGCTTGGGCGCAAGCGGCTTTTTCGCACGTCCGCGTTCCCGAGCGTACGATTTCCCCGGTTTCCATGACGCTTTCGAACGGCATCCGGCTGATCGTGCAAACAGAACGAGTGACCAAAACGGTGGAGGTGCACGGTTCCGTGCTCAGCGATGAAGCCATCCAAGCACCGGCCGGGAAGCAAGGCGTTGCCAACGTTGTCGCCGGGCTGTTTCCGTTCGGCACGACGACCTACGACCGTCTGCAGCTGCGCGAGCAGCTCGACGCAATCGCCGCCGAAGTCAGTGCGGGAACCGATTTCTCGCTGCGGGTGCTGAGCAGCGATTTCGATCGCGGCGTGCAATTGCTCGCCGACGAAGAGCTGCATCCGGCCTTTCCGTCCGGCGCTTTTCAAATCGTCAAGCAGCAAGCAGTGGGCGCGCTCACGGGCGAGATGACCTCACCGGATCATTTGACCGAGGTCGCGCTGAACAAGGCGCTGTTTCCGGCGGACGATCCGCTGCAGAAATTTCCGACTCCGCAAACCGTCGGGTCGGTAATGCCGGCCGACGTGACGTTGTATTATCACGACGTGTATCGCCCGGACATGACGAGCGTCGTCGTAATCGGCGACGTAACGCCCGAGCAGGCCAAGGGAACATTCGAAAAATATTTTTCGTCGTGGACGGCGCATGGGCCAAAACCGGACGTTTCGTTGCCTGCGGTGCCGAAAAATGCCGCGGGCAGCGTGGTGGTTCCCGACGTTGGACGCGTACAATCCGACGTTGAACTCGCCCAGGTGTTGAACTTGCGACGCGCCGACCCTGACTGGGCGCTCCTCCAAGTCGCGAACAACGTTCTGGGAGGCGCCGGTTTCGGCTCGCTGCTGATGGACGATCTGCGCGTGAATCACGGATACGTCTACGACGCCTATTCTTCGCTCAGCTCCAACCGCAATCGCGCGACGTTTTCGATTGGCTATGCTTGCGATCCGGACAAAATTCTGCCGGCGGAGCAGCTGGCGCTCAGCGATCTGCGAACGCTGCAAAGCGGCCAAATCGCCGCCGGACGGCTGGAACGCAGCAAAACGATGCTGATGAGCGACGTGCCGCTGCGCGAGTCCAGTTTCGACGGCGTCGCGTCGGAATTGCTGCGGTACGCGTCGCTGGATTTGCCGCTCGATCAAGCGACGATCGACGCGCAGCGCGAGCTTGCCGCTACCGTAGGCACCGTCAAAAACGCCCTGCAGAAATGGATTGCGCCCAGACTCGTTTGCTCGCGTCATTAAAGGTCCCGGTCCCACGCACTGAACGTTCGCGCCGTCGGCTTCGACTTCGACCACACGCTCGGAATCGACAACAAGCTGGAGCGCGTCGCGTTTCTGCGTCTGCTCAGCGCTGCATGTGAAGACGGCGCGCGCTGTTTGGGAACGCTGGCCGAAGAGATCGCGAGGATCGACGAATTGCTCGAAGCGCAGCGCGCGGGCAACTTCACCATCGAGCACGCGGTCGAGCAATTCATGCGCGAACGCTCGGCGAGCGCCGGCCCCCGGTGGGCCGAGCGGTACAAACAGCTCTGCGTGGAGATGGTCGATTCGTTCGTCATTCCACAACCCGGCGTGCGTTCGATGCTGCAGCAGCTGCGCGACCGCGGCATCCGCGTCGCGATCCTCACCAACGGTTGGTCGCCGCTGCAGCAGCGCAAAGCGCAACGCGTGCAGTTTGAAGGCCCGATCGTCGTCAGCGCCGACATCGGCACGCAAAAGCCCAAGCCGCAGGCATTTGCCGCACTGGCCGATGCGTTGCGCGTGCCGCCGCATGAAATCGCTTACGTCGGCGATGCGCCCTCGAGCGATGCTGCCGGCGCTCTGGCCGCGGGGATGGGAGCGGTGTGGTTCGACGCGGACCGGATCGCGTATCCGAAGGACCTGCCGCCGCCCAGCGCAGTTATCCACAGTCTCACGGAACTGCTGTCCTTGGTGTAGAACAGCGGCGCGTGCCGAAGATCACCGGCGGCAATCTGGGCAGCCGCAAAATCAAGTCGCCGAAGGGACCCGGCGTTCGCCCGACGCCTGGACGCGTGAAAGAGTCGCTGTTTTCCATTCTGCAAACGCGCATCGAAGGCGCGCGCTTTCTCGATTTGTTCGCCGGAACCGGGGCTATCGGTTTTGAAGCGGCTTCACGGGGCGCAGCTGCCGTGGTCAGCGTGGAAGGGCATCGCGAAACGGCCGAAGCGATCAAGGAAGCCGCGCAGCAGTTCGGCGTCGACCGCGTCGTGACGGTGGTCGGCGCGCCCGTCGACCGCGCGCTGTACCGGCTGGAGGGCAAGTTCGACCTGGTCTACGCCGACCCGCCGTACGATTCGGATCTTCCGATGCAGATGTTCCGCCTGCTTTTGGAGCGCGAATTGCTGGCCGACGAAGCGCTTGTGATCTTCGAGCACGGCGCCAGGACGATTCTGCCCCAGATACCGGGGTACCGTGGCGTTCGCGAAGAAGTGTACGGCGATGTTGCGCTGGCATTCTTTACGCCGGTCTAGGGCGCGTTAAATCCATTACGCGAACAACGGCCGCTTGACTCGTGTTGCGCGCGCCATCTATCCCGGCTCGTTCGATCCTCCCACGAACGGGCATCTCGACGTCATTCAACGAGCGTCGAAGTACTTCGGCGAACTGATCGTGGCCGTCGTGGTCAATCCGCAAAAACGCGAACCGATGTTCCCGCTCGAAGAGCGTGAAAAGATGATTCGCGAGTGCGTCGCGCACCTTGCAAACGTGCGCGTCGAGCACTTTCGCGGGCTGCTTGCCGACTACGTGCGCTCGCTGGAAGCGGATGTCATCGTTAAGGGGTTGCGGGTCGTCTCCGATTTTGAAAACGAGATGTCCACGGCCCTGATGAACCGCGCTCTTTCCGATGTCGATACGATGTTTTTGATGTCGGATCAAAAGTACTCGTTCGTCAGTTCGAGCATCGTCAAAGAAGTGTTCTTCTTAGGCGGCGACGTCGCGGCGCTCGTGCCGGATCCCGTGATGCGCGTCATGTCGACCAAGCGCGCGACGCTGCGCACCACACCGTAACCGAAATCGCATCTTACGAGGGAGGAATCGCATGTCCGTCTACCGCGTTTTGGAAAAGCTCGAAGCGTACGTCACCGAAGGCACCTGGCTGCCCTGGGGCTATCGCGTTCTGAGTGAAGAACGGCTTACGGAATTCATCGAAAAGGTACGCTCGTCGCTTCCTGAAGAAGTCGGCCGCGCCAAAATGATCGCCAAAGATCAGGATCGCATGATTCGCGCCGCGCAAGAAAAGGCGCAAGCCATCGTCAGCGAAGCCACCTCGAAGCACGAAGAAATGGTGGATGATCACCAGATCGTCGCTCGCGCCCGTACGACGGCCGACGTCATTTTGCGTGAAGCCGAAGATCGCGCGCGCAAGATTCGCGAAGGAGCCGATCATTACGCCGCGCAGATGCTTGGCGAGCTTGAAGCTCGTCTGGCGAATGCGCTGGGTTCGGTACGTAAGGGGCGCGATGCGCTCGGTGCAGCGGGCGTTCCCGCTCCGGCAAAATCGGCTCAACCGCTCGCCGAAGCTGCCGCGAAGAGCAAACGAGCGGCCTTCGACGCGCAGGCTTCCGACAAAGCTGTGTCTGACGAGCCGGTGGAATTGGTAAAATAGATGCGCTATGCGCAGACCGCCGGGACGTAAGCGCTTCTTTGCATACCTGACTGCGCTCGTGTTGGCGGCGCTCGCCGCTTGGGTACCCACGCCGTATTCGCTGATGCTGCCCGGGAAAGCGGTGGACTTGCGCGATGTCGTCTTCGTGCATGGTCACGCGGCTGCGCCGGGTTCGCTGTATCTGACCGACGTGCGGTTCGCTCCCCGAGCCAGCGCGGTTGCGCTGCTTACCGCAGCGCTTCCCGGAGCGCAGATCGTGCGCACTGAAGACGTTGTGCCGCAGCATACGACGGCGGTGGAATACGACGGCGTTCAGCGCGAAGCGATGAGCGAAAGCCAGTCGATCGCGGCGTTCGTTGCAGAGCGCGAAGCCGGTTATCGCGTTCCGATCCCGCGTTCCCGCGTGCTGGCGATTCTCTTCTCGCCTTCCTCGCGCGCGAAAACGATTTTGCATCCACTCGACATGATCGTCTCCATCGAAGGCCATCCGATCGCCTCGAACGCGGACGTCGAACGCGCGCTTGCCGGGGTAAAGCCCGGCAGTTCGGTGCGCATCGCGGTATTCCGCAAGCGCGGTGAGCGTTGGTTGAGCGTGCCGACTATCGCGTACAAAGGACGCACGGCGCTGGGGGTTTATTTGACGACGATTTATCAGCGTCCGCAAATACCGGTCGCCGTTGCGTTTCGCCTTCCCAACGTCGAAGGCAGCTCCGCCGGTTTAATGTTTGCGCTGCAGATTTACCGAACGCTGCATCCGGTGGGGAGCGATGCGCTCCGGGTTGCGGGGACCGGCACGATAGCGTATGACGGTTCCATCGGTCCTATCGAAGGTGCGCGGCAAAAGGTTGCGGCGGCGAAAGCCGCCGGCGCAACCTTGTTTTTGGTTCCCAAGGAAAACTATGCGGAAGTTGCCGGAACGCGCGGAATTCGAATCGCTGCGGTCAGCACTTTTTCACAAGCCGTTCGCGCGCTGCAGACGCGGCTTGCCCAAAGCAATTGAGGCGGCGGCCGGTGCAATTCCCAGCAATGTCAGAATCGCCAACGCGTGCCACGCCGCCGGTGCACCTGCGCTTTGCATCAACCATTGAAACAATGCCGGAGCGATAACGCCCGCCGCGAAAACCCACGTCAGCGCAAAGCCCAACGCGCTGCCGGCATGCTCCTCACCGCCGACCTCCGCTATCGCCACGATCGCTAAACCGAACCACCCTTCCGCCGAGAAGCCGAGCGCGACGGCAACCCCAGCCAATACCGGTATCGGCATGCCGGCGACGGCCGCGACGGCGAGCGCGGAGAGCGCGCACAGTATGCAGCTGATCGCCATAGGCACGATTCGGCCGCCGTGGAAAATCCGATCGCTTGCCCAACCCCACAGCAGGCGCGCCGCGGCGGCTGCAAATTGCGTGATCACGAAAACCAACGAAGCAAATCCCGCTGACACATGCGCTTCACGAACCAGCGTCAGCGGGAAAAATCCCATCAGTGCAATCTGCGCCGTAAACAACACGATGCACAAAAGCGTGATGAAGATCAATCGCGGTTCACGTCCCATCCGCAGCATGTCTTTGAACAAAACGCCGGCGCGGATCGGCTTTCCCAGCAACTCTTTCGGCTCGCGGTACAACACCGCGCACGAAATCGTGATGATGAGGACCAGCGCGCCCGTTATTCCCAATGCGGCGCGATACCCGTAAAGGTCGCCGCAGATTGAGATGACGATGGCCCCTAAAACGCCGCCCAGCGGCATGCCCATTTGGCGAATGCCCATGGCGACGCCACGCTCGTCGGGTTTGAAGAAGAAGAGAATCGCGTGACTGCCCACGGGATTGATCCCAGCGAACGCCATGCCGTAGACGACAAACCATGCTGCCACCCACCAAAACGACTCAATCGTCGAGGCCGCGATGAGCGATATCCCCATTGCGGCGCCGCAGACGATGAGGACGGCTTTGTCTCCAAACCGGTCCGTCGCAGCTCCGCCGACCGCGTTCGTTAGAAAGGCGCCGAAAAGCAACGCCGTCACCAGGAATGAAAGGTGCGCGCGCTCCTGAGGAAACGCTTGTCCGATATACGGAAGGAGCGTTCCGACCGCAACCACGATAAATGACGCTGCGATCATGGCCGCGGTGAAAAGCGCTAAAACCTCATAGCGCGGTTCGTTCGGGTGCGCGGTATCGCGCAGCATCGCGGGGGCCCTACTCTACGCCGGGACCGCCCTGTTCCAGGTTGTCGAGCAGATAGCGAGCGTACCAGGTGGACCAGTCGTCGTCTTTTCGGCCGTTCGCTTTTTCAAAATCCGCATGCGCGCTTTCCGCTTTGCGCAGCAGCGCGGCCAATTCGTCGACCGTTACTTCGTACATTCCTATCCTTTCTAGACCGGCGGCGCGTGAACGTTTTGCGCAAACGCTTCCAAGCGCGCGCGATCGATCGCTTTGACCCGGCCGCGATCCAGTTCGACCGCGCCGGAATTCTTCAACCGCAGAAGCGCCCGCGCCGCCATGTCTCGCACCGTGCCGGCGGCGGCGGCGATTTGCGCTTGGGAAAGATTCTCGACGCCCGGCAAACCGCGCGTCATGCCGACCGACGTGCGGGCGTATCCCAGCAAGAATTTCGCTACGCGCTGCAGGACGTGAGCAAACGCGAGATCGGCGATCGTGTCGATCGAACGGCGGCGTCCCTGCGATGCGGAGGTGAGAAAGCCCAGCGCGAGCTCGGAATCGTTACGCGATGCGTGCAGCACCGCCTCGCTCGGAAGCGTCACCACCGTTGCGTCGGTCAACGCCTCGGCGCGCGTGGTGGCGCCGCCTTGATCGAACGTCCCCGAATCGTTCAGCGTATCGTGCGTGAGCCGCTCTCCCAGCGTGTGGGTTTTGCCGTCAGGTGAAAGCAGCGTCAAAATTACTTTTCCGTGTTTGACGATACCTAAGTACGGCCACACTTCCCCTTCGTCGAAGATCGTTTCGCCGGCTTTGAATTGCCGTTCGCTCATCTGAACGGCGAGATCGCGCAGCGTGCTGGCCTTCGCGGTTGCAAAGGGCGGAACGTGCTGAAGGAACGATTCGCCCTCCGCATTTTCGTCGATGCGCTCCAGGCGAATCGTCCAGCGGTTCGATCCTAAATTTCGAGCATCCCACGAAAAACGTCCGGGCCGCAGCTGCTGAATTTCGTTGCGCAGCGCCCGCGGATCCGTCTCTTCGTTGATTTCCAACACCGCGTTGATCGTCAACTTGTCGAATGCGTCGAGAATGTGTTCCGTCTTGCCCGCCGGCGGGAGCGAGCGGGCATCGAGCGAAAGCGCCGCCGGGCGGTTCATCGGCATCGGAAGGGGGGTTCCGCATAGATTCTGGAAACCCCGCCCGCTATGTCCTCATCTGAAAACGACGTCGTCATCATCGCCGGAGCGCGCACGCCGTTCGGAAATTTCGGCGGCGCGCTTTCCGGATTCACCGCAACGGATCTCGGCGTTCACGCGGCGCAAGCCGCAATCGTTCGCAGCGGCGTACCGAAAGAACGCATCGACGATATCGTTTTCGGCAACGTCATGCAAACCAGCCCCGACGCAATTTACCTCGCGCGCCATATCGGGTTGCGTGCCGGCATTCCGGTCGGCGTGCCTGCGCTCACGCTCAACCGGTTGTGCGGCAGCGGACTGCAGGCGATTCTGACGGCTGCAAACGCGCTCGTGCTCGGTCAAAGCACGTATGCGCTCGCGGGTGGAACTGAATCCATGAGTCAGGCGCCGCACGTCGTGCGCGGCGCACGCGCCGGTTTTCCCCTCGGTGCGCAAGTGAAATTCGAAGACACGCTTTGGGAGGCGTTGACCGACTCGTACAACGGCATGTCGATGGCGATCACCGCTGAAAACCTCGCGCAGCGCTACGCGGTCTCGCGCGAAGCTTGCGATGCGTTCGCGCTGGCATCGCAAAACGCTGCGTTACAAGCGCAGGGCGACGGTTACTTCGCGGAAGAAATCGTTTCGCTCGAAATCACCGATCGAAAAGGCGCGGTGACCGTCATCGACAAGGACGAAGGACCGCGCGCGGGACTTTCGCTGGAGAAGCTCGGCAAATTGCCGCCGCGTTTTCGAAAGGACGGCGTCGTTACGCCCGGCAATGCGAGCGGCGTCACCGACGGAGCTGCAGCAGTAGTGCTGACGACGGAGCGGCAAGCCAAACGCGACGGCCTGCAGTGGATTGGCCGCCTGCGCGGGGCAAGCGTCGTCGGCGTCGATCCCGACATCATGGGAATCGGCCCGGCGGTCGCGATACCGAAAGCGCTTTCGTCCGCCGGAATTGCGCAGCGCGAGGTGAACGTCATGGAGATTAACGAAGCGTTCGCGCCGCAAGTTCTGGCGTGTTTGAAAGAGCTCTCCCTCGACGGCGAAAGCGCACCGCTCAATCCGCACGGCGGCGCAATTTCGCTCGGACATCCGCTGGGCGCATCCGGCGCCCGTCTTGCATACACCGCGGTGCACGAACTTCGCCGGCGCGGCGGCGGGTTTGCGGTGGCGTCGGCATGCATCGGCGGCGGCCAAGGCATCGCGGCGGTATTTTCCGCCGAATAGCGGACGCATGCGGCGATTCATCACGGCCGGCCGATGGCTCGACGTAGTAGCGATCGCCGTCATCGCCTTTCTTGCGTATCGCTTTTTCGTCGTCCCTCGATACTTGAGCGAAAGCTCCGCATATCCCGCGCCGCGCGTGACGTATGCGACGCTTGCCGGAACGCCGTTCGTGCTGAGCCGCCAGCGCGGACGCGTCGTCTTTCTCGATTTTTGGGCATCGTGGTGCGAGCCGTGCAAACTGTCACTGCCGATCGCTGAAAAGTTTGCCGCGCAACACCCCGGTGTCGAAGTGGTGCCGGTAAACGTCGGTGAACCCGCGATTGTGGTGCGCGACTACGCCCGCGCTCATCGTCTGCGCAACGTTGCGCTCGATCCGAAAGCGCTCTCGCGCGGATTTTTTCAAATTCAGGGCTTTCCGACGATGGTCGTCATCGATCGGCGCGGCCGCGTGCGCGCCACGTGGCCAGGATTCAATCCGGCGCTCGGCGTCAATATGGCGCATGCAGCGAAAACGCTGGCGACGTAGTGCGAACGTGTATCGTCGGCGGCGGACCTGCGGGAATGATCCTCGGCCTGCTGCTAGCGCGCGCGGGCGTGAACGTTACGGTCCTAGAGAAGCACGCGGATTTCTTTCGCGATTTTCGCGGCGATACGCTGCACCCTTCCACGTTGCAGATCATGAACGACATGGGATTGCTCGAAGGGCTGCTTCATGTTCCGCACGCTCAGCTGCGCGCATTGAGCGCGACGATCGGCCCGCGCACGATCCGTATTGCAGACTTTGGAGGGATACCGGGGCCATGCAAGTTCATCGCGTTCATGCCGCAATGGGATTTCTTGAACTACCTGGCGCAGCAGGCTCGCGCGTATCCGCACTTTGAACTCCAAATGCAAACGCAGGCGACGGATTTGCTGTGGAACGAGGGGCGCGTTGCCGGCGTGCGCGCGCAGTCGCTGCAAGGCTCGGAAAGCATTGCGGCCGATCTCGTCGTCGCTTGCGATGGGCGCCATTCGACGATGCGCGAGCGCGCGAAGCTGACGGTTCAGGATATCGGTGCGCCGTTCGACGTGTTGTGGATGCGCCTTTCGAAGGACCCCGGTTCGGCCGAACAAGCGCTCGGAAACGTCGTACCGGGCGGAATTCTGGTCGCCATCGATCGTGGTGACTACTATCAGTGCGCATTCGTCATTCGCAAGGGAGGATACCAGGCCCTCATACAGCGCGGCATTGAAGCCTTCCGCCAAGACGTTGCCGCGGTCGCGCCGTTTCTAAAAGATCGGGTCGCAGAGCTGCGGGACTGGAATCAAATCAAGCTGCTCACGGTGGTCGTCGATAGGCTGCGCACGTGGTATCTTCCCGGTCTTTTGTGCATCGGCGACGCCGCGCACGCGATGTCGCCGATCGGCGGCGTCGGCATCAATTTGGCCGTACAGGACGCCGTCGCTGCAGCCAATATTCTTGCCGGCAAGCTGCGCCGAGGCTGCGCTACGACCGAAGACTTGGCAGCGGTGCAGCGGCGCCGCGAATTGCCGGCGCGGCTCACGCAGCGGCTTCAAGTGCAGCTGCAGAATCGCGCCCTTGCCGGCGTGCTCTCGGCTCGCGCGCCGATTGCTGTGCCGGCGGTTCTGCGTCTGCTGGACCGCTCCGTCGCGCTGCGTCGCGGGGCTGCGTACGTCATCGGTTTGGGTTTTCGGCGGGAGCGCGTGCGCACGAAAACCGCGGCCGGTGCGGATTAGCCGTCACCGTCAATCTCGCCCATCAACGTGCTGCCGGGGGTCAACGAAAAGGACGGCAATTCGAAATGCAGCACGTTATCGAAAATCGTGCCGCTTACCGGACCGGTCGACTTGCCGCCGCTCATGAAGCCAAGTTCGTAGCGCACTTGGTCGTCCAGGACGAACGGAAACCAAACGTCGATTTTCGTCCCCGGCGCAAACGTAACCGTGCGCCGGCCGCCGACGGTTATGTCGAAAAAGAAAACGCTGTTGGGGCCGCCCCAGCCGCGCGGCGGAAGGGGGTTGGGCAGCATTTCGGCTTGCGTCGGAGCTCGGCCGTAGATTTGCGTGAACGTCGAATCTGCCGGCGCATCGTTTGCAGCGTACGCGATGGTCAGCTCGTATCCCGCGGTATCCTGGGGGGAAGTCCACGCCGTTCCGCCCGCGGACGCGAGCATTAAATTATTCGCCGGATGGGACGATGTACCGTGCGTTGACGATTGCCATTTTGGAAGCGCATCATGTGCGCTCGCAGCGGCAATCAATTCGCGACTGAAGCCGGCAAATTCCAAGCTTTCAGCGATCCCGCGCGGGGTTTGAGCGCCGGAGGAATCGAAGCCGTCCCACCAACGATCCAGCCGGCGCATCAAGCCCATTATGCCGTGCAGTTTTCCGGCACTCCACGACAGTACCGCTTCATTGCCTGCAACGACCACGTTGGAAATCAAGGTAACCTTCGGATCTTCGCCGGAGGTTCGAACGCGATGGGCCAGCAACCGCGGCGCATCGGACCGGATCTGGGAGATGTCTCGTCGGGACCCGAAATCGTCGGCCAACGCAGCCGCGCGAAGCATCGCCAGAGCGAGCAAAACCGCGGGCAGGCCAATGTTCCTCATAACAACTGTACGGACGGCGCGAAGGTTTTGTGAGAACTACGCGCTCGACCGGCTCTCCAGCATGGAAATGCGTCGATCCAAACCTTCGAGGCGCAAATCGACCGAGTCGAACCGCTTGGTCATGCGATATTCAAAATCGTCGAAGCGCCGGTCGTTCGATTCAAATCGAGCGATCACCGCGTCGCGGAAGTCGAGCAACGCAGTTAAAATGTCGCGGGTCGAAGGATCGTTCTGCATCGCGTTACCGTAGCGCAGAATCGTTGCCGAATTGTTTTCAATTTCCCTGCCAGTCCGGTTTGCGCTTTTCCAAGAAGGCGCTTGTGCCTTCGCGGAAATCGGCGGTATTGACGAGGGCACCGAATTCAAGCGCTTCCAAATCGAGCGCGTCCGGCAACGACAGATGCTCGCCGCTCACGATGGCGCGCTTGCAGGCGGCGATCGCTAGTGGAGCTTTCCCGGCGATCGTAGCGGCAATCTTCTTCGCCTCGTCGAGCAACGCTTCAGGAACGACGACTTTCTGCACAAGCCCGATTCGCAACGCTTCTTGAGCATCGATCAATTCGCCGGTCAAACACAAGTACATCGCCATTCCTTTGCCCAGCAACCGCGTCGTGCGCTGCGATCCGCCGTAGCCGGGAATCAAGCCTAAGTTGACTTCGGGTTGTCCGAAACGCGCGTTGGCCGAGGCGATGCGAATATCGCCCGCCATCGCCAGCTCGCAGCCTCCCCCGAGCGCAAACCCGTTGACGGCCATGATGACCGGTTTGCTCATGCGTTCGATCTGCAGCGTAATCGCTTGCCCCGCGCGTGCTTTTGACGAACCTTCGATGGAATTGCGGATAGCGCTCAGTTCGCCGATGTCGGCACCCGCGGCAAACGCTTTGCCGCCTGTGCCCGTCACGACGATTGCCCGGATCCCAACGTCCGCTTCCAACTCGTCCAGCGCTTGCGAGAGTTCGGTCAGCAGTGCAGAGTTGAGCGCATTGAGAACGGAAGGCCGGTCGAGCGTGACGATGGCAACGGCGTCCGCGCGTTCGAGCGCGATGTTTTCGAACGCCTTGCGTGATTCAAACATATTCATAAAAACCTTTTCCGCTTTTGCGTCCGAACTGCCCCGCGAGCACCATTCGGCGCAGCAGCGGAGGGGGTGCCATCATCGGATCTTTGAATTCGTCGAACATAATTTGCGCGATGTAATACGTCGTGTCCAAGCCGACGAAGTCCAGCAGCTCGAGCGGGCCCATAGGATAGCCGCAACCGAGTTTCATCCCTTTGTCGATGTCCTCTTTGCTCGCGAGGCCTTCGTCGTACACCCGAATGGCGTACAGCAAATAAGGGACGAGCAGGCGATTAACGACGAATCCGGGCGTGTCTTTGGCGAGAATGGGTTCTTTGCCAAGCTTCTGCGCGAACGCAAAAAGCGCGTCGATCACGTCTTGCGCCGTAGCGATTGTCTTTACGACCTCGACCAGTTTCATAATGGGCACGGGGTTGAAGAAGTGCAAGCCCGCGACCCGATTCGGGCGGCGAGTTTTGGCCGCCAGTTCGATCACGCACAGGCTCGAAGTATTCGTGCAGATGATGGCCTGCGGCGCAAGCAGCGCGTCGAGCTGCGTAAAGAGTGCGATCTTGACCTCGGCGTTCTCGACGATGGCCTCGATGACGAGGTCGCAGTTCTTGAGGTCGTTCACGTTTGTGGTCGGCGTTATGCGTGCCAAAATCGCGTCGCGTTCGCTCGAGTCCAATTTCTCTTTTTCGACGAATTTGCCCAGCGATTTGGTGATCGTCTGCATGCCTCGTTGCAGCGGTGCGTCGGCGACCTCCATCAGAACGACCTCGTATCCCGCGGCCGCGCAAGTTTGCGCGATGCCGTTGCCCATGAGCCCGGCGCCGCACACGCCGACTGTTCGAATGTCCAAGTTGAACCTGTTCCTCTTCGTTAAAATGAAACGCGGCTATCTGTTGTCTCATTGCGCTTGCGGAACCTTTGCCGCTATACTGATGCCCGAAGGGAGTCGGCGCTGTGCGCACTGCATATCACGAGGCACTTGAATCCACCCGCTTGGACGTTGTTCGCTTGGGCGCACTCGTCAGCGACGCCATTCGCATCGCCGTGGAGGCGCTGGAACGGCGCGACGCGGCGCTCGGCGCGCGCGTCGTGGCCGGTGACGACGTCATCGACGATTTGCGCCGGCGGATCGAAGCCTCGTGCATCGAACTTATTTGGCGCCAGCAGCCGGTTGCAGGGGAGTCTGCGAGAGATTGCGGCGATGCTGGAGATCGCAACCGACCTCGAGCGCGTCGGCGACTACGGCGTCGACATCTCCAAACACGCCATCAAACTCGCGGACGTTCCGCTGCGCCCGGCACGTGTCGAAATCGATCGCATCGCCGGCGTTGCGCATGCGATCCTGCTTGATGCGATGCGCGCGTACACGGAACGCAACGCCGACCTTGCCGAGCACGTCATCAAAGAAGACGACGAAGTGGATATGCTCTACAAGCGCGGCGTCAAGGCGCTTCAGGAAGAGATGCAGAGCGATCCCGAATTAGTCAGGGCCGGCACGCGAATGCTATTCGTTCTGGCCGCGCTCGAGCGGGTGGGCGACCGCGCAAACAACATCGCCTGGCATACGAAAGAAATGATCGGACGCGCTTGACGCTCGACCGCACCCTCTTCTCCGTTACCGAACGCTTTCGCTATTTTAACCACGCAGCCGTCGGCGTCTTACCGAAGCCGACGAAGGATGCGCTGCACGCGTTTATCGACGCGCATGCAGGCGCAGGCGTCATGGGCGTGTTCCCCTACGAGCGCCGTATGGACGAGTATCGGGCAGCGATTGCGGCGTTCATCGGCGCACAGCCCGGCACGATTGCGACGCTGCGCAACACCGGCGACGGCGCGAACGTTCTCGCGCGTGGAATACGCTGGAATACCGGCGACGAAATCGTCCTGCCGGATAACGAATTTCCGGCGAACGTTTATCCCTGGCTCGCGCTGCGCGACCTGGGCGTGCGCATACGCTTTGTCGAAACGGCACGCGCTCGACTCACACCCGATGTGTTGCGCGCGCACATGAGCTCGCGGACGCGAGCGGTCGCGGTTTCATGGGTGTCGTTTGCGGACGGCTACCGGCACGATCTCGACGGGTTGGCGCAAGTCGCGCACGAACGCGGTGCATGGCTGTTCGTCGATGCAATTCAGGGGCTGGGAGCTTTCCCGCTCGACGTGGCCGCCACGGGCGTGGATGCGCTTTACTGCGGCGGCGCAAAATGGCTGATGGCGTTGCAAGGCGTAAGCTTTCTGTACGTGCGTCCCGAGCTGCTCGATCGTCTGCAGTTGTCTTTGCCGGGCTGGCGTTCGGTTCGCGATATCTGGGACTTTTTGCAGTACGAGCAGCCGCCGTTTCCCGGGGCCGAGCGTTTCGAGGGAGGAACTCCGAATTTCATCGGCGCGCTTTCGCTGAGCGAATCGATCGCCGTGCTGCGCCATGCAGGCGCGCATCGCATCGCAGCCCATGTTCTGCAGCTGACGGATCGGTTGGCGGAGGGACTGCAGCGAGCGCAGGCTCGCATCGTTTCGGTGCGAAGCCCTGCAACTTCGTCCGGCATCGTAACGTTCACCTTGCCGGAAGCCGACGCGCTCGCGCTTGGCAAGGCTTTGCAAGGCGAAGGCTTTATCACGACGTATCGTTCCAACGGCGTTCGCGTTGCGCCGCATGGTTATAACACCCTCGCTGAAATCGACGACTTCATCGATGCCGTCCACCGTTATAGAAAGGCCGCTGCATGCTCCCGTTGATCTTTTCGCTCGCGCTGGCAACCCCGCTCGCCGCTCCATCCGATGGGACGTACAATTACGTTTCGACCATGAACGGAGCGACGATCGGCAAGACCGCAATTACTGTCAAACGCGACGGTATGGGGTCGCTCATGCTGACGGAGCGCGGCTCGGGAAACCTCAACGGACAAAGCGGAAGCATCCAAGACACGCTGACGCTCGACCCGACGCTTGAGCCCGGAGAGTACAACGCGCAAGCATCCATGGGCGACAGCAAGGCGATGAAGTCCAGCGTAGCATTCAAGAACGACGAGGCAACGCAGACGGGCGACGTTGCGAAAACCTACGATCTGCCCGCGTCGGCCAAACATTTCGTGTTGATGGATTTCGGGCCGTTCAGCGGCTTTTTCGTATTGCCCGCGCAGATGCAGGCCTGGAACAATCAGCCGGTGGTAGCCATCGCTCCGCTGTACGCGCAGGCGTTTCCCGTTTCGGTCGACTCGACGCTCAAACCCGATCGGCCGCAAACCGTACCCGCCGGCGATCGTTCGATTTCGTTCAGCAGTATGGTGCAGATTACGGTGTGGTACGACCCGGCTACGCTCGTGGTCGACGAAGTCGACGTTCCGGCGCAAGGCGTAACGGTTCGCCGCACGACCTAGATCGATGATCGACGACGCGCTGAGCACGCCGTCGGCGCGTTTGTCATTGCTCGAAGCGGCCCCGGACGCCATGATCGTTACGGATCGCTCCGGGCGCATCGTGCTGATGAACGCACAAGCGGAGAAGCTGTTCGGTTACGCGCGTGAAGAATTGCTCGGCCGGTATATCGAGGTATTGGTTCCGCAGCGCTTTCATGCGACCCACACGCAGCATCGCGAGGACTACCACCGCGCACCTCGCGTGCGTCCGATGGGCGCCGGCTTGGATCTCTTTGCGGTGCGCAAGGACGGATCCGAGTTTCCCGTCGAGATCAGTTTGAGCCCGATCGCGATACACGGAGAGACCTATGTCTCCAGCGCTATCCGCGATATGACTGCGCGCAAAGAAATCGAGAAAGCGCTGAGCGAAAAAAATCTTGAACTGCTCAATGCCAATTTAGCGAAAGATCGGTTTCTCGCTGCAATGAGCCACGAGCTCAGAACGCCGTTGAACGCCGTTCTAGGATTTACCGGCACGCTGCTGATGAAACTGCCCGGGCCTCTCACCGACGAACAGGAAAGGCAGACTGCACATCGTCGATTCAAGTGCGCGGCATCTCTTATCGCTCATCAACGACATTTTGGACCTTGCCAAAATCGAAGCGGGTAAGGTCGCCATGAATCCCGAACCCGTTTCCATTACAGCGGTCGTAAACGACGTTGGCGAAGCGTTGCGATCCATGGCGGAAGAGAAGCAGCTCCGGTTCACCATCGAGCTTCCCGCGGAAGCGTTGGTGACGGTTACCGACCAGCGTGCGCTGCACCAGATTCTTCTGAATTTGGCGAACAACGCGATTAAATATACGCACACCGGATCGGTACGCATGAGCGCCGCGCGCGCGCAGAACGACGGTGGCCGTATTCAAATACTGGTTCAAGACACGGGAATCGGGATACGCGAAGAAGATCGCGCGCGGCTGTTTCAGGCATTCGAGCAATTGGATACCTCGAGCACGCGGCGCTTTGAAGGCGCGGGATTGGGACTGCATCTGAGCCGGCGTCTGGCCGACCTCATCGGCGCAACGCTCGAATGCCAAAGCACTTTTGGCCAAGGCAGCACGATGGTACTTTCGCTTGCGGGGATGCCGCCGTGAGTGCGCGGGTGCTGTTGATTGAAGACAACGCCGCGAATCTGGAACTCATCACATACCTGCTGCGCGCTCATGGGTACGACGTTACGGGCGCGGGGGACGCCATGCAGGGCTTAAAACTGGCGCAGTCCGGCGATTACGCTCTCGTGCTCACGGACATCCTAATGCCGAAGATGGACGGCTATGAGCTTGCGCGGCGACTTCGCAGCGATGCGCATTTGGCCGGAACCCCGCTCATTGCCGTGACCGCGCTTGCAATGAGCGGCGATCGAGAGAACATTTTGGCGCACGGGTTCGACGGCTACATTTCTAAGCCGATCGAGCCACAGCAATTCGTTACTGAAATCGAACGCCTTTTGAAAGAACACGGCGATGGCGCGGATTCTCGTCGTTGACGACGACGCGAACAATCGTTTGCTGCTTTTGACCGTGCTTGGGCATGCGGGCCACGTCGTCATGGAAGCTGCTACCGGCGAGGGCGCGTTGCAGCTCGCCGTTTCCGCAGTACCGGAGCTGATCGTGGTCGATCTTTCGTTGCCGGACGTCAGCGGCGTGGACGTTATCCGGCGGCTTCGCCGCGACGAGAGAACCAAAGGTGCTGTGATAGCGGTCTACACGGCGAGCCGGCTCTCACCGGCCATCGAGGAAGTAGTCGATTTGTACGGGGTGGACGGCGCTATTCCGAAACCCGGGCACCCGCAGCAAATCCTCGCTGCAGTGGGTGCGCTCTTGCGCTCGGCCGCCGCGCGCTGACGATTACTCTTTTAGCGATTCCACGAACGCCGCGAGGTCGCGAACGTCTTGCGCGCTCAGCGTACCGGGATAGAGTTTCGGCATCGGCGGCAGGGGGTTTTTGATCCATTGCACCGCCTGCTGCATATTTTTGCGCGTCGATTCATGAATCAGCGTCGGACCCATGCCGCCTTGCCCCCGTGCGCCATGGCATGACGAACAATTCTGTGCGAATACCGTTCGACCGTGCGCCGGGTTTGCAGCCGTGCCCGCGGTCGACGGCGATGCCGCCGCAGTCTGCTGCCACTTCGTGCACTTGCAGCGGCGGGCTCACGCCGAAGCCCCACGCCGCCAGAAACGCCATGGCCCACAAGCTGAGCGACATCGCAACGCCGATTCCAGAGGCGTACATCTGACCGGCATACGCGGTGGCAAACCCGAGCAGCGCAAGACCCAAATGCTCTGCGCTGTGTGCCGCGGGCAATTTGTCGAGCGGCGAATACTCGGACGGCCACATCAAGAACATGGCCAGCATCGGCGATACAATGGCTACGACGAGCCAGATCGTGCGTTCCGCTTTTGCGGGCGGCACACCGCGCGCGAAGAGCAACCCGCTTACCGCTGCAAGCACGAGCACGATCGCGTGCAGCAGATGATGTTCTCGAACGGGAAGTTCGACCTGCCCGCGATATGCAGGCGCCAGCGCGAAGAGGATCGTCACCGCAAGTGCGGCGTACGCCAATGCACGGGGCTTCATACCGGCTCCTGCACAACCGGAAGGCGCGCGAGCCGCAGCGCTTCCAGTGCCGCGATAACGATGCCGATCACCAGAATAATTGCGCCAATCGTGGCTGCGGCTGCGAGCTGCGGTCCGGGCGTGGGTTCGACGGCATACCGGCGCGGCACGCCGTTTGCTCCGGCGACGTAGAACGATAGCAAGAACATCGCCGCGCCCCCGAAGATCGTGCATCCGGCGATCCAGCGCGTCATGACAGAGGAGATCGTGCCGCTGCGTTGTTCGAGCGCTACGAAGACCCACCCGATCGTGAAAAGCAAAACGCCCTGCAGTAAGTACGTATGAAAATGTCCGGGCACCCACAGCGTGTTGTGCAGGTCGAGATTGATCGGAATGGTAGCATCGAGCACCGCGGCGGTGCCGCCGACAACCCACCCAATCATGCCGGCGTAGAGAAACATCGAGCCCAGACTCCACCTCAGTCCCGAACGGTGCACGAGCATCGCGCCCGAAAACACCGTCACGACGACGACCGGAATGGCCGCAAGGTACGAGGCGATTTCGCCGATGAACTGGACTGTTTCGGCTTGGGCGAAATCCATGTATAGATGGTGAAAATACGCGATGATGACGAACATCAGCGTGCCCCACCAGGCGATCACGAGAGGCTTAGAGGTATGATATTCGCGTTTGGTGCAAAGCGGCAGACCGACGTAGACTCCGGCAACGGCCATATACATCGTCAAATTCGCGAAGGTGTGCCCGAACAGATAGATCAAATTCTTGGCCCACAGCGGGTCGATGGCGACCGTCGGATCGAGCCAGTGCACCAGCATGCCGACGCCGGCGGACAAGCCGAACGTACTTCCGATAATCCCGTCGATAGCGGTGATCGCCGCGGCGAACATTTGCGGCGGCGGCGGTTCACGGCGTTGCGCGGAAAAGGTTTTGTCGAACACGTAGTCGATGCCGAGCATACCGCGAAGCCCACCGAAGCGAGCCAGCAGCGCGCCAAGAATCTGCGCGCACCAGATCGTGAATCCGGTCATTACCAAGGCGTTGCCGAAAAGCCAAACCCCGGTGGCCCAGCTGGGCCAGTATGCGCCGACGAACGGCAACGGATACAGCATCGTCCACAGCGAGCCGTATTTTCCGGGAAAGACTGCGACGATCACGCAGATCGCGCCGGCCAAGAAGAAACCGTAAGCCAAGTACGCGATTCGCGGATCGATTGCCGTTTCACGGCGCACCAAATACCACAGCGTACCCAGCCCGGCTAGCGCCATGGCAGTAATCATTCCGATGCCGTGCAAACTGAGGAGTGCATAAAACCAGCTCGGATCGTAAGCGATCCAGCCGGCTTGCTCCGCGCGCATTACGATGCCCAAGAGCAGCATCAACAGAAAAATGCCGAGCCCAGTGCAGATGTACGTCCACATGACCTTGCGCGCCGACCGCAAATCGGCGGCGCTCGCCGGCGCGAAGATGCGCGCGTCAACGGATACCGCGCTCATCGGACTTCAAATCCTCCTTGCATTGCGGCGTGCGCTATGCCGCAATACTCAAGACATCGCACCGTATAGTGTCCGCGAGTATGAAACGTAAAGGGCAGATGATTCATGTAGTCCGGCATGGCTTGCACCTGCCCAACGAGGCGCCCGTGCGGGTCGTAGATCGCAAAACCGTGGTTGACGTCGCGCGAGGTGACGTTGAAAACCACCGGTTTGTCGGCCGGAATCGTCGCAGGCATTACGAAGGCTGTACTGCTGCGCGATGATTTTGTAGTGCCTACCCAGCGTCTGTGCGCTTCCGTATGGAAAGCGCGGAATCGAGATAATGAAGCCGGCGACCGCGAACACGAGAATCGTCCAAAACCAATAGCGGCGTATCGCGTAGCCTTTTGCCGAAACGACGCCTTGCGGAGCCGGGCGCTTTGAACCGTAGAGCGCGACGGTGATCATGATGACTATCGCCGCCGCGGCGATCGCCAAAAAGAGTCGAGGACCATCAATCCGGACATGCTGACCACACGGTAGCGCGTCGCTGGGGCCAGCTTGAGAACGCACTCCCATGCGACAACCTCCGTTTGTTCTCAAGCCGTTCTCAAATGTGCATCGCGGCAATCTTCAGCGGTTCTTTGCCTGAGCGTTAGGATAAAGGACATGCGAATCGGGCCCGCGCGCCGCGGACAACCGCACGGAGAGCGTACCGGGAATGGACCTTTGATGACGAACGGCGCACAAGTGCCTAAACGTGTGCTGGTCGTCGAGGACGAGCCGGAGATAACGGAGATTCTCGAGGCGTACTTGCGCAAGGAATTCTTCGAGCCCGCCGTCGCCGCAAACGTGCAATCCGCCCTTGCGGAAATCGATCTGCGTGCGCCGGACCTGATCCTTCTCGACATTGGACTGCCCGACGGCAACGGCCTGGACGTGCTGCGCAGAGTGAATCACGCCCCGCGCATTCCGACGATCGTGGTGACGACGCGCAGCGACGAGATCGATCGGATCGTCGGTTTGGAACTGGGAGCAGACGATTATATCGCCAAGCCGTTTTCGCCGCGCGAAGTGATTGCGCGCATCCGGGCAGTGTTGCGCCGCATCGACGCCGTTTCGGGCGGAGCGCACGCGCAAAACGCGGTATATCGCATCGGCGATTTAGAGATCGACGAGTCCGCGCACGAGGTGCGAATGAAAGGTAAGCCCGTGGCCGTCAGACCCTCGGAGTGAGGATCTTGGCGTTGCTGGCGCGGCACGCGGGACAAGTCCTTTCGCGTGCCCAGATGCTGGATTTGCTGCACGACGACGGCAGCATCTTCGAACGTACGCTCGATCGCCACATCAACCATCTACGCCACAAGATCGAACCGGATCCCGGCAAGCCCACGTACTTGCTTACGGTTTATGGCGTCGGTTACAAACTGGATCGGCAGGAATGAACGCGGACGATGCGCGAGAACGCGATCGCGCGGCCGCCTTGGCGAAAATCCGGCATGACGTCGGGAACGCGCTCACGATAGCGCAAGCCAGCCTCGAAGCAATGCTCGACGGCGTCGTCCCCATCACGGATTCGAGGCTCAACCGCCTGCGTCAACTGCTTAAGGATATCACCGCGGCGGTTTACGAACTGACGGAGGATCGCGGCGGCGGATAGACGCGCTGCCAGGCGATCCAGCCGACGATTGCAATTGCGCCGACTTGCAGAATGGCTGCAAGCAGCAGAAGTGCCTGCGTCGCGTTGCTCGGGTTTGATGCGTGAAGCGGTTCGACGACGAGGCGCAACGGCAATCCGACGTTCAGCATCGCGAAACTCAAGCGCGCCGCCGTTTCCGGATAGCGGCCTTGGGTTTCTGCAAACGCTTTTCTGTTCAGGGGAAGCAGCCACAACGCGACGCCGACGACCGTGTTTACCAGCCAGCCGACAAACCCCATGTGCCCATGCTCGATTCCGATGATGAAGGAAACAGGGCGCCCAACCGCCTCGAAACCAAGCAGAACCGCACCGAGCACGAACGTGAGCACGAGATACGCGATTCCGGCTTTAACGAATAATCGCGGAACGAGCGGCACGCGCTAGCCAAATGGGGGCATGAACGCGCTAATTGCCGTCAGGTTTGACGATGCACGGCGCCATGACCGCATCCGTCATGCCGTGAATGAGCCGCTTGTCGGCGGGCGCAACCGTTGCCAGCACGCCGCCGAGTTCGGCGCTCTCACCGCTGACGAAGTAGTACGGACACAGGCGCACGCGTCCGTCGAAGCTGCGCACTTCACCGGCCTGCCGGTCGAAGTAATTTTGGCGGATGCGTTTGCCTTTGTGAAAGCGCTGCAGAATCCGAGGCGTCGTTTCGTAGTGCTCCAGCGCTTCGCGTATCGTCGCGGCCCACTCTTCCTTGGGCAAATCGTTGGCCACGCGAACGCCGCGCGAACCCCACGCGAGCGGTGAAAATCCAGACGGTTTGACGACGTAATCGCGCTCGCTTTTGCCCAAATCGACAAGCCGGTTCCAATCGTTCACCGGCGTCCCGCCCGCCTGCAGATCGTAGATGAACGACTGCGCCGGCAAAGGCCGCGGATCGATGACCCACGTTTGGGGAAACAGTTCGTTCAACCGCGCGAATGCCTCTTTTCCCAGCTCCGCGCGCCACAGATCTTGCAACGCCGGATTGTGAAACAGCGCAAAGGCCAGTTTCTCTTCCAGCTGCGCCTTCGGCGGCGGCGTAAGTTTGACGCGATTGTGCCGCGCGGCATACAGCATCAATTCTTGTTTGGGAACGTTGAGCAGATCGAACAGTTCGAAGTTGCGATAGATCGCGTCGATTTTTTCTTCGCGCCGATCTTCGAGCTGCAGGAACAGCGCGTCTTCGCTGAAGATCACCTCGTGCGACGTGCAGACGTGCGCGTTAGCCATTCCGAGGCGGCGAAGCGCATCCGCGAGCCACCGCATCTCCGGACGGTAATCGCCCGATTCGTCGGAAACCACGATCGCTACGGTGGGGCGCTCTTTTCCCGTCAGGCTTTGCAGCATGCGCGCGAACGCGCTTGGAATGCCGTGCGCGCCGCCGACGCTTTCCATTCCCAGGCGGCAGTACGTTTCCGACATCGCGCCCAAAAAACCCATTCCGCCGGGAACGCTGTCAAGTTCGCTGGCCGTAAACCCTTGCTCGGTCAAGATGAGATCCGGACGAATGATTCCCGGCACATCTTGCTTGAAACGGTTCTGTCGCGAGAGCCGAACGATGTGCTCGGGTTTGCCTTGATCCAAATAGTCGGCGATAAAGTGTGGAGCGGTGCCGCGCGCGCTGCGATTGTAGAGCGAGTTGAGCGCCCGGTAAAAGAGCACCAAATCGTTGCCGATGGTGCGAATGCGCTCGAGCGTTCGCTCCGATAATGCAAACGGCTCGGGGCTGATGCGCCAAGCGATGCGGTCTTGTTCGTTTTCGACTTTGAACAGACCGGGCGGGATCGCTTCGTAAAGGTATTGCGCTTGCTCTCGAGCCGTTAAATTGGGGGCAAAAGCCGTACAAGCCATGGAAAGCTCTAACATCCTCCGCGGTGGCAGGGGCAACAGCCGTCCGGTATCTTCGACATGCCGAAGGCGATGTAGCGACGACGCATCGCAACCAGGATACCCCAAAGCAGCCCGGAGTTGCACACGCTGGGGCCGGCCGGCAGCGTTACTTTATGGTAATGGCACCTGGGGTCAGCATGGCGCCCTCGATACGCACAGCGCCGCCGTGCAGCACCAGCGTCAGATGCAGGGTCCCGCGCAATTTCAGCCGCTCGAGGGCCAAATCTTCGATGACGCGCGAGGACGCCTCGCCGGCGATAAACCGCAGGACCGCGTCCTGAGAAAACGCGGCCTTCGGCGTCGAGTACGTTTCGGTCACGCGCACCGGCAAATCGCGGCCAGGCGCGGCCGCCCCAAGGGTGGTGACGCAATACGCGGCGGTCAGCGGCGTGCCCGCAACGGTCAGCGTTTCGCGCGTGCAGCGGCCCGCCGGCGCAGGAGCCGCTGCGGTGCCCGCGATCCAGACGGCCAAAGTACCGGCCACCAACGTGCGAGGGTGCATGCCGGTATAACGTTTGTCGCAGCACGTTCGGCTTCATGCCGCTGCCGGTTCCCCAAGGGTCACGTTTGCGATTCGCCGCAGCAGCGGTATAGAGTAGAATCCAATGCGGTTCGATCTCATCGCGCTCGACTTGGACGGCACGTTGCTCAACACGCGGGAAGAAGTCTCGGCGCGTAATCGCCGTGCCATTCGAAGTGCGCTCGACGCCGGTATTCGCATCGTCCTGGTGACCGGACGCGGCGTCGACACGCCCATTCGGATCAGCCGCGAACTGAGCCTCAACCTTCCCATCATTTGCTGCCACGGCGCGCTGACCAAGGATTTTCTAGCGAACAAAACGCTCGGCCACGTGCCGGTCCCGTTGCAGTACGCCAAACCGATGGTGGAATTTGCCGAACGCCGCGGCCTTTCGGTCGCGCTGTACTCGCAAGAATTGTTCTATCGCCTGGAAGGGCAAAAACTCTACATGGAGGATATGCGCGGGCCGTCCTGGCGCGAGGTGCGAACGTTTCGCGACGTCATGAAGACCGCGCCGACCTTTCTGCGCTTTCTCGGACGCGAATCGGTCGAAACGATGGAACGCGAGTTCGGCGATTTGCCGCTGCATTTCAAACACGAGTCGTGGCTGGACTTCCTGGAATGTGCCGTAACCAATCGCGATGCCACTAAGCAACGGGCGCTGGCGCGGCTGTGCGCCGATTTTCAAGTGCCGTCCGAACGCGTAATGGCGATTGGCGACTCGCGCAACGACGTGCCGATGATGCGCTGGGCCGGTTTGGGCATTGCAATGGGCAACTCGCTGCCGGAAGTGCGCCAAGCGGTTCGGCTCGTCACTTCCACCAACGATGAAGACGGCGTTGCGGCAGCGATTGAGCGGTACGCGCTGCCCCCTGCGCGCCTGCAAAAAAGGCCGGCATAAATTACGCAAGGGACACAATCGCTTCTCGTGCACGTTGTAGCGTTCGCACGCGTTCGTGAAGTGATCGGCAGCGGTTCGCGCCAACTGCAGCTGCCTGCGGGCGCCGGCACCGGCGAACTCTGGAACGCCCTCGTGCGTGAATATCCGGCTTTGGAATCGCTGCGCGAATCGACCCGTACCGCGCAGAACGGGCGGGTTATCGAGGGCGATTGCGAACTGCACGACGGTGATGAAATCGCGCTGCTGCCGCCCGTGGGAGGCGGCTGATGTTCGCCATCGTGCGCGAGCCCATCGACGTAACCGCGCTGCAGCAGTCGGTGCGCAGCGATGCGCATGGAGCGCTCGTCACGTTCGCCGGCATCGTCCGGGAACGTTCCGATGACGATCGCGCCGTAACGGGTCTCTCGTACGAAGCGCATGAAGCGATGGCCGTGCGCGAATTCGAGGAGATCGCCGCCGCGGCGATCGCGCGCTTCGGGCGCTGCAACGTGGCCGTCGCGCATCGCGTAGGTGATTTGCAGGTAGGCGAGGTCGCGGTTGCAGTCGTCGTTGGATGCATGCATCGCGCGCGGGCGTTCGACGTGTGCGAATACGTCATCGACGAACTCAAAGCGCGCGCGCCGATTTGGAAGAAAGAACATTACGTCGACGGTCGCGCCGACTGGATCGCCAACAGTTCGTGAATGTCAAGCTTTTACGGTTCGAAGCCGAAAACAACCCGGTCGCGGTTTTGGAATACGAACCGCGCCGTCCGCGCGGCGTGGCCGTCGTCGCCGGCCACGGGTACTCCAGTTCCAAGCACAATCTCGATTTTCTGTGCGCGTTTTTGGCCAGTCACGGCTTTGCCGTCTTCAGTTTGGATTTTCCGGGTCACAAATTGGGCGCAAGCGGCGGCGTTTTGAACGGCGTCGATGATTTGGTCGATGCCATGCAGGCGGTGGTGCGGCACGTTCGGGAGCGCTCGGCTTGGCCAATCTACGTGATGGGCCACAGCATGGGCGCGATGACGGCGTTGTTCGTTGCAGCGCGCAATCCGCAGATTGCCGGCGCGATTGCGATTACGACCGGATATGGCAGACCCAGCGCGTTGCAAGCGCTGCAGGCCAAAGGCGTTACGGACCTGCGCTCGTCATACGTCGATGGCCTCGCGCTGCCGGAGCTGGTTGGAGCGCTCGACCGCCGTTTCGACGAAGCGCTGCCCGCCTTGGCAGGCCGTCCGCAGCTGTACGTGGCCGCCAGCCGCGATGCGATGGTCAGCCCGCGCAGCGTCGAAGAGTTGTACGCACGCGCGCATGATCCCAAAACGCTTGTCACGATCGAGAGCGACCACACTTCGGCCGGCGAAAACGCCCGCGCGACGGTGCTGCAATGGCTGAACGCACTGCATCCGCGGTTGGCGTGAGCGCACGGCAGGACTTCTGGAACGCGCGCACGCTGCGCCGTTACAGCCGGCATCTTTTGATTCCGGAAGTTGGAACGGCGGGGCAGGAGCGGCTGGCTGCGGCGCGCGTGCTGTGCGTCGGTGCGGGCGGTCTGGGCTCGCCCGTGCTGCAATATCTGGCCGCGGCGGGCGTCGGACGCATCGGCGTGGTGGACGACGACGACGTCGATGAAAGCAATCTGCAGCGGCAAACCATTTTTGCAACGGCCGACGTGGGCCGTTCGAAAGCGCAAGTCGCTTCGCAGCGCGTTCGCGAGATCAACCCGCTGGTTGCGGCCGATCCGATTCCGCTGCGCTTAACGCGCGAGAACGCGCGCGATTTGGTGTGCCTATACGATCTCGTCATCGACTGCACGGATCGCTTCGAGTCGCGGTACGCGATCAACGATGCGTGCGTGCTGGAGAAGAAGACGGACGTTTACGGTTCCATCTTCCGTTTCGACGGACAAGTCAGCGTGTTTGCGCCGGCCCTCGGCGGTCCGTGTTATCGGTGCCTCTTTGCGCAAGCGCCGCCGGAAGGCACCGTGCCCACCTGCGCAGAGGGCGGCGTGCTGGGCGTGCTGGCAGGAATCGTCGGCACACTGCAGGCGGCGGAGGCGTTGAAAGTGCTGCTCGGCATCGGCGAACCGCTTGTCGGGCGCCTGCTTTTGGTCGATGCGCTCAGCGCGCAGATGCGCGAGTTTGCGGTTGCGCGTGATCCGGCATGCCCGCTTTGCGGCGACAATGCCGATGCGCTCGCGTTTTACCAGCGCGGCGCGGACGAACAATTCCAACGTGAGACGCCGAGTGAAGAAGAAGAAATTGAGGCTGCCGATCTCGATCGGGCGCTCGCGAACGCGGTGCTGCTCGACGTACGGGAACCGCACGAGGCTGTACTGGGAGTGGTTGAAGGCGCGCTACACATTCCCGCCTCGCAGTTGCCCGATCGACTGCACGAATTGGATTCGGCGCAGCGCTACGTGGTCGCGTGCCGCGTCGGGCAACGCTCGCTGTGGGCACTGCATTTGCTGCGCGATGCCGGATTTACCCGCCTTGCGCATTTACGCGGGGGCTTGCTGCCGTATGCCGCCCGCCATGCCGAATTCGAGTTCTTTTGAGTGAAGACCGAACGGCTTTCGATTTTGCGCGACGCGCTGATCATCGTCCCCGAGGTGCATGCCGACGATCGCGGATATTTCAAAGAAGTGTACGCAGAGGACCGGTATGCGCAAGCCGGCGTGACGCAAACATTCGTGCAGGATAACGTTTCGAGATCGCGCGCCGGAGTGCTGCGCGGGATGCACTACGACATGCGGATGGCCAAGCTGGTGCAGTGCTTGGAAGGTGCAATTCACGACGTCATCGTCGACATGCGTGAACAATCGCCCACATTCAAACGATGGGAAGCAATCGAATTGAGCGCCGAAAATCATCGTCAGCTGTTCGTTCCGGCCGGGTTTGCGCATGGATTTTACGTGCTCACCGACTACGCAACCGTGCAGTACAAGCAAACCGCCCGTTACGATCCGGCGCACGAGCGAGGCCTGCATTGGGCCGACGGCAGCGTCGCAATCCGCTGGCCGTTTGACGGCAACCCGCTCGTTTCGGCGAAAGACGACGAGTTGTGATCGCGATTTCGCGGATCGGCCAAGGCACGTGGAACGTTCCCGAAAGCGGAGCGCACCGCGAGGAAGCGATTCGCACGCTGCGGCGCGGAATCGATTTGGGGCTCACGCATATCGATACCGCCGAAATGTACGGCAGCGGAGCGGTCGAGGAACTCCTTGGCCAGGCGCTGCAGGGCATTCCGCGCGGGAGCATATTCGTTACCACGAAAGTGCTGCCGAGCAATGCTTCGTATGAGGGAACGATTGCCGCGTGCGAACGGTCCCTGCGGCGGCTGCGCATGGATTACGTCGATCAGTACCTGCTGCATTGGCCCAGCAGTTATCCGCTCGAACAGACGATGACTGCGCTCGAGGAGTTGGCGCAATCCGGAAAAGCGCGTTTCATCGGCGTCAGCAACTTCGACGTGGACGACGTTCGTGAGGCGCAAAAGCATTTGCGTGTCGCGCGACTCGCCTCGAACCAAGTGCTGTATCATCTCCGCGAGCGCGGGATTGAAACTCGGCTGATTCCGTATTGTTTGGAGCAGGATATCGCCGTGGTCGGCTACACGCCGTTCGGCCGCGGGCGCTTTCCGCGCAAAGAGGCGCAGCCCGGCGGCGTGCTCGCGGAAATCGCCGCCAAATGCGGTAAAACGGTGCGCCAAGTGGTGTTGAATTTCTTGACGCGCTACAAAGGCGTCTACACGATTCCGAAAGCCTCTAGCGTGGAACACGTCAAAGAAAACGCCGGCGCATGCGGATGGGATCTCGACGCCGACGATGCCGCTGCGATCGACGCAGCGTTTCCGGTGCACGATGGACCGCTCGCAACCCTGTGATCTCGACGCGATAAAGCGGCTCGCGCGGGAACAAGCGCTCAAATTGGGCGCGGCCGCCGTTCGCGTCGCTGATGCTGCTGACGACGTTGATGCGCGTGAGGCGATGCGGCTATCGTTTGCGCGCGGCGATCTTCTGACGTGGCCCTACGACGAGCAATATGCGCGCACCGCGACCTCGCCGCAAGCGCTGCTTCCCGAAGCCAAAGCGGTCATCTGCATTGCGCTGCCGTACGCGACGCCGGCGCGTTCGCCGGGTCCGCTGGAAGGCCGCGTCTCCAATTACGCCTGGTCGTCCGATTATCATCGGCGCATGCAAGCATTGCTGCGTAGCGTGGCCGAGCGCATTGATGATGCGGCGGGAGCATCCGTGACGACCGTGGCGTGCGATACGAAACCGCTCGCTGAACGCGCGATTGCCGCGCGCGCAGGCCTGGGATGGATCGGCAAACACACCAATCTCATAGCGCCGCAAGCCGGCTCATTCGTATTTCTGGGGGAGATCATTACGACGTTGCCGCTGCGCGCCGATCCGCCGCTACGCAAGACGTGCGGTGCATGCACGCGCTGCGTTCCGGCGTGTCCGACGGGCGCGCTGCGCGGAGATTACACAATCGAGGCCACGCGTTGCATCTCGGATCTCACGCAGCGTACCGATCCTATTCCGCGCGCGATGCGTCCCCTGATCGGACTTTGGGTGTGGGGCTGCGATTTATGCCAAACGGCATGTCCGCCGAACGCGCGCGCGACGATTGGTGGTTCCTCAGAAAGCGCCCCGCTCTCGCCCGCGCTCGCAACGCCTTCACTCGTTGCGCTCTTGCGCCTGCGCAGCGGAGATTACCGCCGAACGTATCGCAACTCGGCGATGGGCTGGCGCGGTGCCGCGGTGCTGCGGCGCAACGCCGCCGTCGCGCTCGGCAATAGTTTGGATCGTGCTGCCGTTCCGTCGCTCGTGCAAGCGTTGCGGGACGACCCGCATCCCATGGTACGCGGCCACGCTGCGTGGGCGCTCGGCCGCATCGGCTCACCGCCGGCGCTCTCTGCGCTGGCGCAAACGCTCGAACGCGAAACCGATCCCCGCGTGCGCGACGAGATCGCGCTGGCGCGAGAAACCTTTGGCACGCAGGAACCGTTGCAGCCGGTATGATGCGAACGGCTTGCATGCTCGCGGTTGCGTTTTTCAGCGCAGTTGCCCTCGGCGGCGCCCAAACGCCCGGTGCGCCGCCGACGATTGCGCCGCTGTTGAATCGCATGATTGCGAACGTCGACGGCGTACGAAGCCTACACCGCCGCGGTGCACGCCGACATCACTATGCGCACGTTTCCGTTCCTGAGCCCTTCGCTCGACGGAACGTATTATCATAAGGAGCCCAGCCGAAATAAAATCGTCTTTACGAGCGGGCTGCCTTTTATCGCCAGCCAATTTAGCAAAGTTTATCCCGAGGTTGAAAGCCCGTCGCGCTGGCAGCAGGTGTACCTCATTACGGTTGAGCGGCAAGACGGCGATGCGACGATCCTCAAACTCGTTCCGCGCAAGCAGGGCCGGGTCGATCACATCGACGCGCGCATCGGCGATCGCAGCGGCGAGGTCGACTCGCTGCGCTGGAACTACGTCGATGGAGGATACGCCGTGTTGGATCAAACGTACGGCTCGATTCAAGGCCATCCGCTGGTCACCGGTCAAAGCGGGCACGTCGAAGTGCCCCATTATACCGCCGACCTCAAGTCCACGTTCACGAACTTCAAGGTGAACGTCGGCATCCCGGACAGCGTCTTCACGCAGGAATGAGCCGCTTGCTACAGCAGGTGCCGGTTTTCGGGAAAAAGCAGTTGGCATGGCTATGACTACCGTCGATCTGACGCGCCCATTGCTGGCGGACCAGTTCAATCGCCGGATCACCTATTTGCGTATCTCGGTCACCGATAAGTGCAACCTGCGCTGCATCTATTGCATGCCGGAGGCGGGATTGCCGTGGCTGCCCAAGGCCGACATCCTTTCCTACGAAGAAATCACGCGCATCGTTGAAGCCGCCGCGGCGGTCGGGGTGCGCAGCATTCGGCTTTCCGGCGGCGAGCCGCTGATCCGCAAAAATCTCAGTCGCCTCGTCGCTTCGATTGCGCGGGTACCCGGTATCGAAGATATCGCGCTTTCAACCAACGGGTTGTTGCTGCTGGACCAACTCGACGAATTACTTGCCGCGGGCCTTTCGCGCGTCAACGTTTCACTCGACACGCTGGACGCCTCGCGGTTCAACGAACTTGCGCGCCGCCCCGGGTTGGATCGCGTTCTGGCTGCAATTCACGCGGCAGCAGAGCGGGGACTCGCCCCGGTGAAGATCAACTGCGTCGTGATGCGCGGCAAGAATGACGACGAGATCGAAGCGTTTGCGGAATGGACCAAAAGCAGCCCGGTCTTCGTGCGCTTCATCGAACTCATGCCCGTGCATGAGAATCTGGGTATCGCGCGCGACGCGTACGTCGCGCTCGGACGAAATTTTGGAGCGCATTCGCAGCCTTGGAGATTTGCAGTCGTGCAGCGGTCCGGGCGGCAACGGGCCCGCGCGCTACTTTGCGTTTCTCGGTGCGCCGGGCGCGATTGGCGTCATCAGTCCGCTTTCCCACGACTATTGTGAGCGCTGTAATCGCGTCCGCTTAACCGCCGACGGTCGTCTACGGTTGTGTTTGTTCGGCGATCAGGATATCGACCTGCGCACACCGCTTCGCGGCAGGAGCCGCTATGTCGGAACTAGCGGAGATTTTCCAGAGTGCGATGCTGGTAAAGCCGGAACGCCATCATCTGGAACTTGGCAAAACGGCCTCGCAGATGCGCGCTTTCAGCGAAATCGGCGGCTAGATTAGCCTGTTGCACAGTTTGCGACTTGATTTTGCGAGCTTTTTTCCACATTATATACTTTACGGAACTTGAGCACCAGGACGTCCCCGTTCCTAATGTATGGAGTATTGCACCGTTGATCGCATTCCGCCAAGCACTGCAAACACGCCAGCACGCGGCGTTTCAATGCGTTCGCCATATCTTCATTTTCACATCAGCAATGTCACTGCCGAGGCGAAAGCATCAGCCAGTGTTGATCACTAACCGCGGACGCTTCAGAACGCCGTGTCTGAACCATTTCTCAGCTTACGGAACAAAGAGAGCCCAGCCTAGGAACTAAGGGATCCCATATTCGGAACCTAACCGTACTGGATATTGCCGCGGTACGCGAGATTGACCAGCTGGCATTCCCGGATAGCGATCAGTGCGATTGGACTTTTTATGAGGCCGTTATTAAGCTCTGATCATTTCGATGCTATGTGCGCAACTAGTCCTGACGGCAAAATCGTGGGCTCGGCCCTTGTAGACTTGACTCGGCAACCGGTACGCATCCGTTCACTCTCAGTGCACCCCCGATTTCGCCGGCGCCGATTTGCATCTGCGCTCATCAAGGAACTCCTGATGCGGCATCAGGGAGATGTCGATCTGCTTGTTGAGGAGAACAACGACGGCGCAATCGCGTTATATTCTCAGCTCGGATTTGTCGAGACTGATCGCGACCCTGCGATGCGATCGCGAAAGCGCATGGTATGGTCATATCAGGTCGGTGATGACTGTAAATTAGGCACGCCAAATGGCTCGCCATCATGACAGGAAGACTGTTCCTCCGTGAGTTTATCTCGAATGATAGACAAAGCGTTCATGAATATGCGCCGGATACTGAAGTAACGCGTTACGTCCAATGGGGTCCAAACACCCGAACCAGAACGCATGCCGTAGTTAGCGAATGGCTTGAGCCACAGAACAGCTGGGCGCGTGACGAAGTCACCCTTACGGAAACTGCGGAATGAGCATAAACTCATTGCGCAAATTGCGGCATGAGCATAAACTCATTGCTGCAATCCAATGCTCCATCGGCGATAGGGATAATCGTACCGCGAACATCGGATACGTGCTTAATCAAAATTACTGGAACGAGGCGTACGCAAGTGAAGCAGCGGAGACCGTCTTTCTTACCGATTCAGGTACGGCTCCGGGTCCACGTCTTGGAGAAACGGCGACATGCGGATTAGCGGACGCAGCATCGCTGCATGCCCCTGGCCAACGATGACCACCGCGCGATCTCCCGGCGAAAGAGCATGCGTGATGTTGGCCAGCATGTGCAGATTCCGCGCGAACCAAAACGACACCAAATCGGCTCCGGCGTAGTCGCTCCCGCCGTTGCCGATTCGGTTCACGTACATGTACCACGAGTCTGTTGTCGGAAAGTGCCTGCGGCGTGTTCAAATACCGCAGTAAATCGAGCACACGACCCTGTTTTTCCAGCGAGTTTGAACGAGCGATGAACGATCGTTCGTGGTCGTCGGCTGCCGTCAAGATACCGGTCTGCCCCCAGCGTTTCGCGGACTTCTGCACCGCGTCGTAATCGAACGGAAAGCCGGCTTTGACATCGATCGGATAAATCGTCGGGTTATGTGCCATCGCGGCGAGGCGAAAGCCCAGTTGATCGCGCTCGTTGGAACTTAGAGCGTATTTGCCCGCTAAGTACGCTTTGTAGTTTTTCGCATATTTGGACTCGGTAACGAGGCCCTCGATGAACACCTTCGTTGGTCGGAACGCGGCAAGCCGCGCGGTCACGGCGCGGATTTGCGCTTGCATCGCCGGCGAGCGCGCGTCCTGGGACCATTGCGCGTTGTGCAAATCGGCCTTGGCGACGAAATGCGCGACGCCCACCACCATGATTTGAGGACGCGGGGTCGTTTTTGCCTGTGCGCCGGTCTGCAGCGAGAGTAAAGCGAATGCGAAGAGAGCGATGAGGGCTTTCAACACGGTAGGCATCTCCAAAAGCAGTTTATCTCTTTACGCCCGAATCACGCAGCGGTTTCAACGCGCACGCCGACCACGCAGGCCGCTTCGACGATCGCCGGATGGTCCAAACGTAACTCCTCGAACCCCCAGCTTTCGATGCAATCGTGATCCCATAAGCCGGCGGTGGTCCACCGTGCCTCGCAATGCGACCACCAAGCGATGCCCGCAAAGCGGCGTTCTTGATGGATACTCTGCGCCCACCGCTGCGTGATCGCGTAATCTCGCGCTATGACGAGGGAAGGCCGCAGGCGCCGCTGCTGCAACTCCAAAGGATCGTCCAGCACGCACAGCCGCGCGCTTTCATGCAGTTCGTACCACGCCAGAACGCGGCGATGCCCGTTCGGCAGCGCTCGCAGCATCTTGGCATTCCAAGCTACGCGATACACCCCGCGGTAGAAGACTTCGGCACAAACGCCGCTGCGCGTGTCGCCTACGTACAGCACCCGGTACAGTCTGGGGTTGTCGATGCGATTGAATCCTTGCGGCGGGGTGTGGAGTAGGCCGCCCGGCTCGTTCGAGCACGTATTCGAAGTCGCTGATGCGCCGCGCCAGCTCATTGCCGATCGGTTCCTTACCGTGCACGCAGCGGCTCAGCTGACCCTTGTCGATGTCCAGGATTTCGGCAGCTGCGCGCCAGGCCCAACGCCGTTACGATGCGCCCCAACTTGGGGTTTACCAGCAGCACGGAAGCCGCGCCGGGAAGCAGACTAAACCGCGCGCGATGGTCGGGCGACCACGTTGGTAGTCGGCTTCGGCGAGGTTTGACGGTTAGCGTTGCGATACTCCTCAGCGGACCCGCGTCACAGGGGCCCGAAGTAGGGCGTTATCCGGCAAAGGGGGCCAGCGAGTGGAACAGGTCTACCTCACGGCCACGGACGTCAATGCTGCGCATGCTCGCGTCGAGGTACTGGTGCGCGAGCATCAAGTCAAGCTCGCGCGATACGTGCGGCGGATGGTCGGGGACGCGGACATTGCGCTCGACATTGCGCAAGACGTTCTTTTTTGCAGCATATCGTACGCTGCAAACCGATCCTGCGCGGCCGCTCACCGCCGGTTGGCTCTACAAGACGGCGACCAACACTGCCATCTCGCATTTACGGAGGAAAAAAATTCTACGGTTTCTGCCCCTGGATCGCGACGCCGAAGTACGTTCGCTTCGCATCGACGAACGCAGCGCGGCCTCCATCGACCTGCAAACTGCAATGAGCCGGCTTCCTGCCGACCAGGCCTCGGCGATCATGCTCACGAGCTACGCCGGCTATTCTTCAAATGAAGCGGCGGCGATCTTGGGAACCAGCGCCGACGCCGTGCGCCAGCGCGTCTGTCGCGCGATGCGAACGCTGCGCGTCGTGATGGGCGCTCAGTGAAAACAAACCTTCACGATCGCATCGAATCGATTGCCGGCGCCATTGCGCTGGACGAAGCGTCCGATGCCGAGCGTCGCGCGTATCGCGAACACATCGCCGCGTGCGCGCGATGTTTACACGAATTCGGCGGCGAGCACGAGATTGCGCGCGTCGCTTCGGTGGTATCTTCCGCGCGCGATGGCGAAGTGTGGCAGCCGAACGTGCGCAGCGTTCTGGAAATCGAAAAGCACCGAGGAACGCGGGCGATTCGTTACGCCGTTTTCGCCGCCGTTCTCTGCATTGCCGCGATCATTGCCTTCCAAGCGTTTCCGCGAACCGCGCCCATGCCCCGTGTCGCCACCGTCGCAAAGGTGACTGCGCCGCGAACGGTCAGCGCCCGCCTCGCCGCACGTCCGCATCCGGCCGTGCAGCCGCCCGCGCCGCCGCCCGTGCAGCAACGGTTGGTCGTTCAGCACAACATCGTCCACATCTCGCGAGCACCGGTGCCGGCTTTGGCCCCTCCGCGCGTTACGCTCGATGAAAAACCTCCGGAGATCGCAGCCGTTACCGTGCACGCGCCGCCACAATCGCCGGCGTATCGTGCCCCGCACTCAAACGTGCCGGTGTGGCGCCGACACGATCAGGACGCGTGGCGAACGGTTGCCACGACGACGACCACTTCGCTCACCGAAAGCGCTCCGCAGATGATGACGCATCGGGCTGAATCGATTCAGTTGGTCCCGTCGCATTACACGCGCGATGCCGCTCCTCTTGGCGGAGAAACCGCGATCAATCCGCAGCCGGCGATGATTGCCTATGATGAAGGCGCGCAAGGCACATCGGTCTTTGAAGTCTTGGTCGACGATCGCGGCAACCCGACGCGGTGCATCATCACCAAATCCGCCGGCTATGCCGTTTTGGATTCGGCGGTCTGTCGCGCGGCGATGCAAGTGCGGTATTCGCCGAAAATCGTCGACGGGCGCGCGGTCGCCGGCGCCTATCACGACGCGTTCACCTTCCGCATGTCGGACAACCAAGACATCGAAGGGATTCCCAAGCAGATTCACTGATTGCGGCGGCCGCCGGGGAGAACGATCCCTTTTGGCCAAAATCGCGCTGCAATGCTGCCATTCCGGTTTCCACTTGCGGCTTTTGCGCTTGCGGCTGCAATCGCGCTCTGCGCGTGCGCCGGCCACCGCCGCCATGAGACTGCGCGCATTCACGGCATCACCAGCACCGATCTGGATCGGGGCAAAGCGGTTTACGCGCGCGAATGTGCGGCCTGCCACGGCGCCGCAGCGAACGGCACGCAGATCGGACCACCGCTCCTAAACGAAGGTGCGCGTCGCAGCTCGCGGCAAATCTTCGCACTTATCGCGAATCCGCAGCCGCCGATGCCGAAGCTGTATCCGAGCCGCCTGACGCGCAACGAATTACGCGACGTCACCGCGTACGTCAGCCAGTTGTAATGCCGAGCGTCGTCTACCGCTTTACGCGGGATTTGCGCTTAGACGACCACGCAGGTTTGGCGACCGCGGCGGCGCAAGGCCGCGTGGTACCGGTGCTGATCGTCGACGCGCTACTCGAGAAGCGTTTGACGAATTCCCCGCGGCGCGCCGCCTACTACTGCGCAGCCGTCGCGGCGCTCGACGATGCGCTGCGCGAACGCGGGTCCTCACTCATCGTGCGGCGCGGCAAACCCGGCCCGCTCTTGAAAGCGATTGCGCGCGATTGCGATGCCGATACCGTTGCCTGGAGCGCAAGCTTCGACGCCGCCGGCATGCATCAAGACCGCACGACGCAGTCGCAGCTGGAAGAAGCGGGCATTCGTGCGCTGATCGTGCAAGACGCGCCGGCCATTGCGCCCGAAGAAACCAGCGCTTCACGCAGCGCTGCGGGCGAAGGCTATCGCGCTTTCGTGCCTTACTATGCCGTCTGGCGCGAACTGACGCCCGCATCGTACGAAGCGCCGCTGCTGCTCGCGTTTGCCGCGCCCCAGCTCGCAAGCGATCCGCTTCCGCAGGCCGCGCAGTTCGGCAGCGACCTCGCAGCCGATTCCGGCGGCGCAGCGCAAGCGCGCGCGAAATTCGAAGCGTTCTTGCAGGGCCCGGCATTACAATATGCCTTCGCGCTCACCGCGCCGGCCGATGAGGCGACCTCGCATCTGGGGGCCGATCTTTCGTTCGGCACGATTGCGGCCCGAACCGTCGTGCGACGCGCGCGAGCGCGCCTGGAAGATCCGTTTTTGCTTGCGGAGGAGCGCAGCTCGTTGCGGCTCTTTCTGCGATCGGTCGCACTGCGCGATTTCTTTTTGCAGTTGTTGTGGTACTGTCCGCACACGCAGGACGCGCCGCTCCAGGAAAAGATGCAAGACTTTCCGTTTGCACGCGATCATGCGCGTTTGGAAGCGTGGCGCACCGGGCACACCGGCTTTCCGCTCGTTGATGCCGGCATTCGCCAGTTGCACGAGACGGGCTGGATGCATCCGCGCGTTCGAGCGGTCGCGGCATCGTTTCTGTGTTTTGATCTGGGCGTCGATTGGCGCGTGGGCGCCGCGTACTGGGATCGTTTGCTGATTGAAGACGATCCGGCGCTGGCAGTTGGAAATTGGCAATGGATTGCCGGGGTCGGCGCGGATTTGGCAGCGTTTCCGCGCATTTACAATCCGCGCAAACAAGCGCGGCGCTTCGATCCCAATGCGCTCTATGCAAAGCGGTGGATTCCCGAAATCGCGCACCTGACGCCGGCGGCAATCGGCGCGGCATCGCCGGCAGAGCGGCCGATCGAACTGCCGCTTTTTGCAGAACGCGCGTATCCAGCGCCCATCGTCGACCACGAAGCAGCGGCGCGCAGCTTTCTGCGCCGCTATCGCGAGTTTACGGGATAAGACGCGTTACGCGGCCATCCGGTCGTCGAGCCAATCGCTGATGATCGGGACACGAACGTCATCGCCGTGCCATGCTTTGATCCCGTAGAAGACGCTGAGGACGACGAAGATAGGCAGCAGTACGGCGAGCACCAGATCGGAACTCCAGCCCAGCGGCGTCCAGACTGATGATCGGCATGTGCGCGATGAACGTCAGGAGCGCCCAAAAGCCGTACATCCCAAAATTGAACCCCAGCGCTTGGTAGGCATGTTTGCGCAGCCGGCGCGACTGTTTGCGGTCGAACAGCGAGAGCAGTGCCAGCGGCCATAGCGGGTAACCCAAAGCGACGAGCGCGCGCGATTCCTGCGAGTCCATCGGCTCGCTGACGGTTGCGCGGGCTTGGGGGGCAGGCTGCTGCGTAAACTGCTGCTGCGCGCGCCACCACTGCTGCGAGCGCGGCGGCACTTCACCCGCTACCGATTTGCGTCCGCCCGAGGCGGAGTCCATTTTTGCCGCCAGACGGCAGCTGGGGCACGTGCCGGCGGTGTCGCGGCACGTAGCGCAGATCGGCTTGCCGCAATCGGTGCATGCGGCGACGGACGGAACGTTCGAATGAAAATAGCAGTCCACGAATCGATCTCCTAAAGCGTTCTCATGCTCATGTACCGTTACGCCCCGAAGAGGTTTCAGGCGCGCGCTGCGGCAAGCGAGGCGCGATGATCGCCGGAAAGACGCTCCCGCGCCTGGCTCGGGACGCGCGTCCGTATTATCCCACACTTGGCCTGGCGATGCTGCTGGGGATAGTGGGCGGCCTGACTAATTTGGTCGCGCCCTGGGGCTTCGGCCAAATCATCAACCACGTCATTACGGCCCGCACCCCGGATCTTCACGTCCTGTACGTTATGCTGATCCTAATTTTCGCCGCGCTGATCTTCGGCGCGGTGGCAACGTACGGCCAAACCTATCTAATGGCTTGGAGCGGCCAACATCTGATCGCCGGCATGCGCGCGCGTCTGTTCGAGCGGATCTTGCGGCTGCCGCTTGGCGAGTTCGCAAAATGGCGTCCGGGCGATCTGATCGCGCGCTTCAACAGCGATCTGCAGATCATGACCGACGCGGTCAGCATCTCGTTGCCCCAGCTCCTTACAAACAGCGTAACGTTTTTGTCCTCGTTCATCGTGATGGTGAAGATGGACTGGCTGCTGACGTGCTCGCTGATCGTGGTCGCGCCGATCATTTCGATTGCCGTATCGCGCTTTCAACGGTTGATTTCCGCGAGCACGGTGCGCTCACAGCAGCGAGTCGCGGATCTTTCCTCGGCGCTGGCCGAGGCGCTCACTGGGCAGCGCATCATCAAAGCATTCGGGCGCGAAGACTACGAGTCCAAACGGTTCCGGCGGCGCAACGACGAGTATTTCGCGACGTACATGAAGCTCACGCAATTCATTCAAACGCAACCGCTGGTGCTCTCGGCGCTCATGTCCAGCGCCGTCGTTGCGATCATCTGGCTGTCCACGCGCGAAGTCGTCGTCGGGCGTTTGAACGTCGGCGAACTGTTCATGTACTGGGGACTGCTGGCGAACTTGATCAATCCGATGAACCGCTTCGCGGCGTTCGTGGGCGAACTGAGCAAAGCGGTCGTGGGCGCGGGCCGCGTTTACGAAATTTTCGATCTGCCGGTGGAACGCGCGGACGTTCCGGGCGCGTTGCCGCTGCCTTCGATTCGCGGCGAGATCGCGTTCGAACGCGTCACGTTTGCGTACTCGCCGCAAGAGCCGCCGGTTCTCGAAAACTTTTCCGTCGACATCGCCGCGGGAACGGTAGTCGCCCTGGTTGGACCCTCAGGTGCCGGAAAAACCACGATCGTCAATCTTGTACCGAGATTTTACGAACCGCAGCTCGGCCGCATTCTCATCGACGGCACCGATGTGGGGCAGGCGCGCCTTGCGGATCTGCGCGCGGCAATCGGCATCGTCCCGCAAGAGGCGCAGCTGTTTCGGGGCAGCATCGGCGACAACATCCGCTACGGGCGTTTGGAAGCGAGCGATGCGGAGGTCCGCGACGCCGCGCGGCAAGCCAACGCCGAAGAGTTCATTTTGGGGTTTCCCGACGGCTACGCCACCGAAGTGGGGGAACGCGGACTGCGCCTTTCCGGCGGGCAGCGCCAGCGCATTGCGATAGCGCGGGCGATTCTGCGCCGCCCGCGTATTCTTATCTTAGATGAAGCGACCAGCGCGCTCGACAGCCACTCGGAAGCCCTCATCGAACAGGCCTTGGATCGACTGCTGGCAGATCGCACCACGCTGATCATCGCGCACCGGCTCTCGACGATACGGCGCGCTCATACGATCCTTTACATTGAAGCAGGGCGCGTGCTCGAAACCGGTTCCCACGAGACGCTGCTGGCCAAGGGCGGTGCGTACGCGCGTTTGCATGCGACTCAATTTGCCTGAAGCAGGGCCGATAACGTCTGGTGATGAGCGACATCGCCTCAATGGGCTTCGGCACGACCGTCGACATGCTCTCGAACGCCGTTTCGGGCGCGGACATGCAGCACGCGGCAATCGCCAACAATATTGCGAACGTCAACACGCCGGGTTATCAGCGGCAGAGCGTTTCGTTTAAAGACGCGCTCGCGGCAGCGGGCGGCGAGAATTCCGGTGACGATACGCTGACGTTGAGCACCGACGACGACCGCCAGTTCGGCGCTGCCGATGCGGCCGGCACGTTCAATCCCGGCGTGCAGGTCGACCAGACCGATCAGATGCGCGCCGACGGCAGCAACGTCGACGTTGATCAAGAGATGGCGCAGCTTTCACAGAATTCGGGATATTCGCAGACCATGTCGCAGCTGCTGCAAGTGCAGTTCGCGCGTTTGCGCGAGGCGATTACGGAGCAAACGCATTGAGCGATTTTTACAACTCAATTGAAGTCAGCGCTTCGGGCCTTTCGGCGGAGCGTCTGGCGATGGACGTCATCGCCAACAACATCGCGAACGCAAACACGACCCGCACGCCGCAGGGCGGAGCGTTCAAGCGGCAACTGGTCGTGTACACCGCTAAGGACGGCACGACGGGCGAAGTTCCCGATGCTGATTCCGACGATCAGCTTTCGGCCGGCGGGGGTGTGCAAGCGCTGGGCATCGTTCAAGACAACAGCCCTGACCGGCTGGTCTTCGATCCCGGCAATCCCGATGCCGATGCGCGCGGTTACGTGCATTATCCCAACGTTTCGGTCGTCAAAGAGATGGTCGACATGATGGCTGCCTCGCGCGCCTATCAAGCCAACGTCACCGCAATTCAAGAGGCGCGCAACATGACCAGCGCCGCGCTCAACCTGCTTCGTTCGTAGGACATTCATGGACATCAATTCGAGTTATATAAGCGCGATGTCAAGCGCGATTCCGGGGACCTTCGTTCCGGACATCGGTGCGTCGACCGGCGCCACGGATCCCGCCTCTTCGCCCGGTGTGGACGGAGCATCGTTCAAAGACACGGTGAAGTCATTTTTGGGCGACGTCTCGGACAAGGTCACGCAGTCCGATCAACTCTCGCGTGATTTGGCGACGGGCCGGACGAACGACGTCAGCAAAGTGGTCTCCTCCGTCGAAGAAGCCAACCTTGCGATGCAGTACACGCTGGCAATCCGCAACAAACTGCTGGACGCGTACAGCCAAATTTCACAGATGCAAATGTAACCGCGCGCTCGCGCGATGCACAGCCGAACGGCGCCTCCGGGCGCCGTTTGCGTTTGCTTTTGGGGGTATTGCTTCGGCGGAAGGGGTAGAAAGCGAGCGTGCTGCTTGAACGGTCGCTTCGCGCGGAACGCGGAGAACTGCCCATCGCGAATCGCCGCCCCATCAAAATCGGGCGTTACGCCCCGTTGTTCGCAGCCTTCATTACCTTGGTGCTGCACCTCGCGGGCAATCCGCATTACGGGTTTTTCCGCGATGAGTTGTACTTCATCGTCTGCGGCTTCCGTCCCAACGTCGGCTACGTAGACCAGCCGCCGCTCACGCCGCTCCTCGCCGCGTTCTCGCAGACGCTCGGCACATCGCTGTTCGCGTTGCGCGCCATTCCCGCCGTATTCTCGGCAATTGCCACGTACGCGGCTTGTTTGATGGCGGTCGAACTGGGCGGCGGACTCTTCGCGATCATCATCGCCGCGTTGGTGACGATCGTTTCGCCGGAGATGATGGCGTTCGGATCGCGTCTTTCACCGGATACGATTGAGGTGGCGGTGTGGCCGATTCTCGCGCTGGTCATCCTGCGGATCGTCAAGACCGGAAATGCGCGCCTTTGGCTGTGGGCCGCCTTGCTGGTCGCTTTCGCGGCTTGGAGCAAATACAGCGTCGCCTTTTTTGCCATCGCGCTCATCTTGGGGCTGGCGTTCACTCCGCAGCGGCGCGCATTGCAGTCGCGCTGGTTTGCGTTTGGAGTCGTCGTAACGGCCGCCCTCGTGCTGCCGAATTTCCTTTGGCAATGGCATTACCATTTCCCGATTCTGCAGCTGCTGCACAACGACTACGATAAGTTCTTGCTGAAATGGCCGCCGTTTCCGGCGCAGCAAATCATGGTGATGAGCCCGCTACTCTCGGTCGTTTGGCTGATCGGCGTCGGCTGGCTGATCTATCAGCCGCGCACCCGGTTTTTGGGTTACGCTTATCTGCTATTGATCGCGATGATGTGGGCGCTCGATGCCAAAGCGTACTATCCCGCGCCGGTCTATCCGTATCTGATCGCCGCGGGCGCCGTTCCCATCGAACGGTGGACCGGCGTGCGCCATGGCTGGCGCGTCGCGATGATTTCGGTCATCGTCGCCTTTGCGGTGCCGTCCACTCCGTTCGTCTTGCCCGTGCTGCCGATGGCGACATACATCAAATATCAAGAGGTGCTGGGTAATCTGTTTCACATCAGACTTCCACGTCGGGCCAGCCTCCAACGCGACGCCCATTCAATACTATGCCGACATGACCGGCTGGCCGGAGCTGGCGCAAACCGTGAGCGGCGTCTACGATGCGTTGCCGCCGTCCGAGCGGCAAGAAGCAGCGGTGTACGCGCACAATTTCGGCGAAGCGGCGGCGCTGGACGTTTCGGACCGCAGCACCGCTTACCGCCGGCGATCAGCGGAAACAATAACTACTGGATTTGGGGCACGCACGGCTACAGCGGAAACGTGGTGATCGACGTGAACGGACCCGAGCTGCTTCGGCATTACCGCTCGGTGCGGCGTGTTGCTACGTTTCACAACCCGCTCGCCATGCCGTACGAAAACGATTTGCCGATATGGGTGCTGCGCGGACCCAAAGAGCCGCTTGCGCTCCTTTGGCCCTCGCTGCAGAATTATTCGTACGCGTTCGGCGGCTTGTAAATAGTTAACGCACGCGGTCATGCTAACAATGTCATGCTGAGCCCCGTCGAAGCACGGCTAAATTCCACACCAAGCGCAGCCGATAGTTTGAAGTGAACGCGGCCGGTCTACCCTTCGCACGGGTGGGGGCTGCGGCGAAACCGGACTGATTGAAGGTTTCGCGCGTCCGAGACGGTGTTTCGGACCACTCGAACCGTGCGGAGGTTTTGCTTTTGGTACGCGGTCTTTACACTGCGGCGTCCGGTGCGCTTACGGCTGAGGCACAAGCCGACACGATCGCCAATAATCTGGCCAACGTCGACACTACCGGATTCAAGCGCACCCTGCTGCAAATACAAACAGGGCCGCAGTTGCAGGTCTACGCATTGCAGAATCAGCCTGGCCAGAAGCTCGGAGGCGTTCCGACGAGCACGCTGGTCGGCATGCTCGGCACCGGCGCGCAGGTGCACGACTCGCCCGCAGTCTTCGATCAAGGCAGCCTTCAGAACACCGGCAATTCGCTCGACCTTGCGATTCAAGGCGGCGGTTTCTTTACGCTGCAGACACCGCAAGGCATTCGCTATACGCGCGACGGGCAATTCGCTCGCGACCCGCAAGGAATGTTAGTGACGATGGACGGCAATCGCGTCCTCGGCCGTAACGGGCCGATCGCGCTGCAAACCGGACCGGTGCAAATTGCGGAAAACGGCGACGTCCGGCAAAACGGGCAAGTCGTCGATACGCTGCGCCTCGTACACTTCAACAACCTGACGGCCCTGCGTCCGGAAGGCGACAATCACTTCGTCGACACCGGTGCGGCTGCGCCGGCGCTGGACGCCAATTCGAGTGTGCAGCAAGGCTACCTCGAGCGCAGCAACGCGAACGTGGTACGCTCGATGGTCGATCTGATTACCGCGCAGCGCTGGTTCGAAGCCAACCAAAAAGTCATTCAAACGCAAGATACCGCTAACGGCTTCGCGATAGCGAACGTCGGCCGCACGTCGGGACAATAAAGGAGCCTGCACTACCGTCATGATGAGAGCACTGTTCACTGCAGCGAGCGGCATGGAAGCTCAGCAGTTCAACATGGACACGATTTCAAACAACTTGGCGAACGTCAACACCACCGGGTTTCGCCGCAACGAAGCGCGATTCCAAGATCTCGTATACCAGCAAATGCGCGCGCCGGGCTCGCCCGTGGGCGCGAGCGTCGTTCCGGTCGGTCAAGAAGTCGGACTGGGCGTGAAGGTGGGCTCTTCGGAGAAAATCTTCTCGCAAGGCAACTTGAATCAAACCGGCAATGCGCTGGACATGGCGATTGAAGGCGACGGTTTCTTTCAGGTGACGATGCCGGACGGCACGACGGCGTACACCCGCGACGGTTCGTTCAAACAAGATGCGAACGGCGCGATGGTAACGGCCGACGGATATTTTCTGCAGCCGCAAATTACGATTCCGCAGAACGCGCAATCGGTTTCCATCGGCGCCGACGGTACCGTGACGGCACTGGTTCCCGGTTCCACGCAGCCGCAACAACTCGGTCAAGTCCAGCTGGCGCGATTCGTAAATCCGGCCGGGCTCTCACCCGTCGGCGGCCATAATCTCTACACGCAGACTGCTGCGTCGGGCACGCCGATCGTCAGCCAAGCCGGCTTGAACGGCACCGGTTCGATCGAAAGCGGCTATCTCGAAAACTCGAACGTGCAAGTCGTGCAAGAGATCGTCAACATGATTGTCGCACAGCGCGCGTTCGAAGCGAACTCAAAAGCCATAAGCACGGCGGATCAGATGCTCTCGACCGCGGTGCAGATGAAGCAAGCCTAATGCGAATGATTGCGGCAGCAGTGCTGCTGCTCGCGCTCGCGCCGCTCGGCGCGCGGGCGCAAGATTCGCTGCAGCGCGTCAGCGGCAAACAGCTCGCCGCGCTTGCGGCGCGGCAGGCCGCATCGGTTTCGCTGCAGCCGAATACGGCTTTGGTGCCTACGTCCGCGATCGCGGATCAGTTCGTTCCCGCGGGCCGCATCAGCATCGAAGCGCAGCCTGCGACGGGAACGACCGCATTCGTCGACGTGCCGGTGCGGATCGAAGTGGACGGCCGGCTCGATCGCACGCTGCTTTTCGGCTATCGCGTACAGCAGTACGTAATGCACCGCCGTCGCTGCGCGCGATCTGCTGCCGGGTACCGTGCTCGCCGCTTCCGATCTGAAACTGGCGCGCGTGGCTTATGCCGGCCGCCCCGGCAACGGCATCGACGCGCTGGTCGGCCGGCGCTTGGGCAACGCGGTTTTAGCCGATCAGCCGATAACGATTGAAGCAACGATGGTGAATCAAATTGTAAAGGCCGGGTCAACCGTCATGTTCATCGTGCGCGAGGGCGGCGTTGCCGTATCGGCCGACGCTATCGCGCGGACCGGCGGAGGCCTGGGCGATCAAGTATTCGTGTTCGCTCCGTCGACGCGCAAGGCGCTCTCGGGCGTCGTCACCGCGCCGGGAACGGTCGAGCTCGATATTTCCGGAGGCGACCGCTGATGCGGCGGCTGATGCTTGCAATCGCCGTTATGCTGCCGGCATCTCTGCAGTCAGGCTACGCTGCCGCCGACACGCTGTACGTCGCCCCGCCGTCGATTGGCGTCGGTCATCCGCTGCGCCTCGGTCCCGATCATCGTGCCGCGCAAGTCGGCGATTTGCTGCACGTGCAATACAATCTGACCGTCGCAAGTTCCAGCAGCGACGTCGTCAACAACAGCAAGCAGTTCAGCCTCGGTGCGCCGGGCGGCACGGGCAATTTCTCGCTCGGCTTTTTGCGGATCCCCTCCTCGATTGGCGGACAAACCGGAACGCAAAGTTCCAAAACCGAGAACGGAACCACGGCCTTTACCAGCGATCTTGAAGCGACGGTGATCGGCGTGATGCCGAGCGGCGTGCTCGAGATCTCAGGCGATCAACAGATGATCGTCAACGGGCAAAGTCAGGTTTTGCGCATCACCGGATTCGTGCGGCCCGAAGACATCGATGCAACCGATACCGTCCTGGCCAGCCGCGTCGCCAATGCTCAGGGATCGTTCTCCGGCAACTTTCAGGAAAAAAACGTCGGCCTCATCCGAAAGATTTTGAATTGGCTGTTTTAATGAAAATGAATTTGTTCGTTTCTCGCCTGGTCTGCGCGGTACTCGCCGCATCGTTTGCGCTGTGCATCGCCGTAACGCCCGCTGCGGCCAACGGTGTGCTGGTCAAAGACCTAGCGCACGTCCAAGGGGTCACGGGCAATCAACTCGTCGGGTACGGGCTGGTGACCGGCTTGAATGGAACGGGCGACTCGACTTCCGTGATTTTCACCAGCCACACCATTCAGAACGTGCTCCAGTCGTTCGGAATCTCGACGACCAGCAACGAAGTGCGCACGCGCGACGTGGCCGCGGTCATGGTAACCGCCACGCTGCCGGCGTTCGCACATTCGGGCGACAACGTCGACGTCACCGTCTCGGCCATGGGAGACAGCAGCAGCTTGCAGGGCGGAACGCTGATTCTCACCGAGCTCAAGGGCGCCAACAATTTGGTGTATGCGACCGCGCAAGGCCCGCTGTCGATCGGCGGCTTCAGCGCTTCGTACGACTCAACCAGTTTGACGAAAAATCACCCAACCGCGGGACGCATTCCCAACGGCGCGGTGATCGCGCGCGACATGATTACGCCGATTCAAAGCGGCGCCGGTTTCAACTACGTTCTGACGACGCCCGACTTCAAAACTGCCGCGAATTTGGCCACCGCGCTCAATCGCCGCTTCGGCGGCGGAACTGCCGGCGCGCTGGATGCCGAAACGGTGCACGTGACGCTGGGCGGCACGTATCGCAATAACCCGGTGCAGTTTTTGGCGGATGCTTCGGACCTTGCCGTTTCGCAGGACGAACTTGCGAAGGTCGTGATGAACGAGCGTACCGGAACGATCGTCTTCGGCGGCGACATTAAGCTGGCGCCGTGCGCAATCGCTCACGGCAACCTCTCGATCACCATCGCAACCGAAAACAAATTCGTGCCCGCGTCCTTCAGCACTACCGGCGGCGGCTCGCAGAGCAATACACGCGTTACCGCAACGGAAGAGCGCCGGCAGTTGACGTTCGTCGCCGGGGCCGCTACGCTGCAAAGCGTCGTGCGCGCGCTCAACACGATGGGCGTGACGCCGCGCGATCTCATTGCGATCGTTCAAGCACTGCGCGAGGCCGGCGCGATGCAAGCCGATCTCGAGATACAATGAAACAGGCGAAGGAGACCCGCCTAACATGGAAGTGAGCGGAGCGAACAAAGCGCAACCGGCGCAGCAGTATACGCCCCAGCAGAAGGCCGCGCTCGAGCGGCTGCACAGCGCCGCCACGCAGCTGGAAGGCGTCTTTCTCGACATGCTGTTTTCGGCAATGCGCGAAACCGTGCCCAAGCAGTCGATTTTCGGCGAAGATTCGAACACCGAGCAGACGTTTCAGACCATGCTCGACGAGCAGCGCTCGCAAGCAGTCGCTCAGACGGGAAGTTTCGGGATCGCGCGCGTTCTCGAAGAGCAGTTACGGAGCGGCGTACTCTCGGACGCGTCTCGCGAATCGAAGACGCAGCTTCCGCAGGAATTGCAGCTATGAGCGATTCGTGGGAAACGTTCGCGGCAGCGATGCACGAAGAATCGCGCGCGCTGCACGGCTTGAACGTCGCGGCGCTGGGCTTGACGCGCGTGCTCGTCCACGGCGATCCCGAGAAGATCTTAGCGGCGGACCGTGCTCTGAACGCCGCGCGCGCCGAACATCAAGCGGCGTGCGGCAAACGCCGCGGCATGCAGGTACGCGGGTTCGGCTCGATGACGCTGCAGCAAGTGTGCGCATACGCTCCGCGTCCGGTAGCCGCGCAGATTTCGGCGCGGTTGGCGGAGCTGCGTTACGGCGCGCGCGCGCTCGGAATCACCAATTCCAACAACAAATCCCTCATCGCTTCAGGCATCGAGCGGCTAGTGAAAGTCACTGCAAAATTGCAGGAGACCGCAACCGAGCGCACCGGGGTCTATAAACGGCGCGGCTACGTCGCACCGCCGGGAGCGAGCGTCCTAGTGAGCAGTAAAGTATGAGCGGTCTGGGCAGTTTCTTCGGATTGGGCCTGATGGGCAATGCGTTGGAAAGCTTTCAAGAAGCGGCCAACGTCACCTCGGACAACATCGCCAACGTCAATACCCCGGGCGCATCGCGGCAAGTCGTCGATCTTTCGCAGATGCCCGCGGTCGCCGGATCGCCGTTTGCATCCGCACATTTTGCGGGAACGTTCGGTAACGGCGTTACCGTCTCCGACATTCAGCGTATCCACGCGGACTCGTACGACGGCCTCTTTCGCGGCGCCTCGGCATCGCAGAACTACTTCTCGACGCAGCAAAGCCAGCTGCAAGCGCTGCAGTCTTCGCTGGGCGAGCCGAACAACGGCATCAGTTCATACTACTCCGCATTTCAAAGCGCCGTAGCGCAGCTCTCCAGCCAGTCCGGAACCGGCGCCGCAGGCGCGAGCGCAAACGTGCTGTCGGCCGCGCAAGCGCTTACGCAATCGCTCAATGCTTCTGCCGGCGCAATCACGCAGCAGCAGGCATCGGTCATGCAGCAGGCGGGTGCGACCGTTACCACGGTCAACGGCATACTGGATCAGATTGCCGCACTCAACGGCCAAATTCGCGCTTCGACGGCGGTCGGCGACAGTCCGAACACCTTCGAAGACCAGCGCGATCAACTGATCGATCAGCTCTCGCAGTACATCTCGACGCAAACCAGCGTTCAGCCCGACGGCTCGACGCTGGTCAGCGTGAACGGACAGGCGCTGGTCAACGACGCAGTTGCCTATCATCTCGCTCCGCCGGTAATCGGGACTGCGGCCAACGGAACGCCGACGTTTAAGATCGATTTTCAAAGCAATCCGCCGGCGGCGGCCAATGCGCCGGGCGTGCCGCTCGGAAGCGGACAGCTGGCGGCATTTGCCGACCTCTACAACAACAAACTAACCGTGTACGGCCAACAATTGAACGACTTCGCCTCGTCGCTCGCAAACGAAGTCAATCGCGTGACGCAGGCAGGTTACGATCAAAACGGCGTAGCGGGAACCGCCCTCTTTACGGCGGCGGTTGCATCGCAGCCCATTACGGCAGCGAACATTTCGGTCGGCATCAGCTCGCCCGCGCAGCTACCCGGATCGCTGGCTTCGACCGCGGCCGGAACGCTCGTGACGGCGATGAATTCGGCGAACAATACGCTCGACACGTCGTCCGCGATGAACGGCAACGGTTCGCTGGCGGATCCGCCGGCTGCAGCGGGGGCGTCGGGAACGCTGACGGTCAGCGTCGACGGCGTTGCGCAGTCGTTCTCTTACAATACGAACACGACCGACACGTCGGTCGACGCGTTCATCAGCCATTTCAACGCGATGCACCTGGGCGTTAGCGCGTCGTTCGATTCGACGGGCCAGAAAATCGTTTTCAGTCGCGACCCGCTCAATGCCGATTTGGTTCACCGGGCCGCGCAGCAAGCGGCGGGAACGCCGACCGATCCCACCTTCACGATCACCGACAGCAACAATCCCGCCGTTGCGGGCACGTCGCTGCTGGGCGCGCTCGGCGCGGGCGGCATCCAGGGCGTTACGCAGAACGCAAGCAACGCATTCGGCGCCAATGACAACGGTGCATCGAACGCGCTGACCAATTTGTTCAACGCCAATCTCGGCGTGCCGGCGCTCCAAACCACAAGCGCAACGGCGGTTCCGGGAGCCGGAACGGCCACCATCGCATTGCCGGCCGGGGTCAACAACGTCCAAGTGGGCGACGTGCTTACCGTCGATGCTCAACCCGGCGGCGGGCCGCCCCAAGAAAACGTCACCGTCTCGGCGATTTCGATCAATCCGCTCACCGGCATCGAATCGGTTACGGCTTCGTTCGCCGGAGCGCACGCGGCCGGTTTTTCGATCTCATCGGCGCAGACGCAAACGCTCGGGCAGTTTTACGGCACGTTCGTAACGCAGGTCGGCTCGGATACGCAAAACGCCATTACGGGAGCGCAGTCTCAAAGCGCCCTGGCGCAGCAAATCGATCAGGTGCGGCAAAGCATCGACGGCATCAACGTCGATGAAGAGACGCAAAATTTGATCAAGTACCAGAACGCGTACCAGGCGACGGCGCGTACCATCAACGTGCTGGACTCGCTGCTCAATACCGTCATTACCACCCTGGGCGCCCAGTAGCAAGGAGGCTCAACGATGCGCATAGCGACCTCGACCATGTACGACAACCAAATCGCCTCGATCGACGATTTGGTTGCCGAACAGCAGCAGCAAGGCAATACGCTTTCCAGCGGAAAGCAGCTCGACGTGCCGTCCGACGATCCGACGCAGATCGCGATGGATTTGAACGTGCGCAACACGATCGCGCAGGAGCAGCAGACGTTGTCCGACGTGACGAACCTGAACGCGCAGCTCACGACGGTCGACGGCGCGCTCTCGACGTTGAACGACGTTCTGGCAAAAGCGCGCTCCATCGCCGTGCAGGGCGCCTCTTCAACGGTAAGCGACACGCAGCGCCAGTCGCTTGCGGATCAAGTCGACGACCTGCTGCAGGAAGCGATCAGCGTTGCCAACACGCAGTACTCGGGCAAGTACGTTTTCGGCGGCAGCTCCACCGCAGGACCGGTCGTCGCTGCGAACGGCAGTCCGGTTTCCTCGGTCACGTTCAACGGCAATCTTTCCGCACCGACGCAAAATTTGGGCGGTCAGACCGCACCCGCCGGCGTGACGCTGCAGCAGGCGTTCAATTATCAAGCGGCCGACGGTTCGGCGGACGTTTTTCAAACGCTGATCGCGCTTCGCAATACATTGAGCGCCGGCGGTGTCGACGACGAAACCTCCAACGCGATCAATGCTTCGGGTACGACGCTCACCGGCGCATCGGCATTGAATTCGGCGAATTTCGCCACGCCGCTTGTGGCCGATAGTTCCGGCAACATCTCGATTTCGATTGCATCGGGCCAAGCGCCGAACGGCGTAGTGCTCACGTTTGCGCCCGGAACCAGCATTACTGCGGTTGTCGCAGCGATCAACGGATCGGGAACGGGCGTAACGGCAACGTTGGATCCGAAGTCGGAGCGGCTTTCGCTCGCTTCGGCGCAGCCGTTTCAAATCCAAGATACGCCCAGCCCGGGCGCTGCCAACAGTTCGAATTTCGTCGAAGCGTTCGGCCTGACGACGCAAGCTGATGTCGTCAGCACGCTGAGCCGTCAACTCGGCGACATCGACAGCGTCACGCAAACCTCGTTAAACGCGCGATCGGCGTTGGGCGGAATGATGCAAAACGTGACGGCGATCGGATCCGCCGTCGATTCACAGGCAGTTAACAATACCAAAGTGCAATCAGGCATCGAGGATGCCGATATTGCTAAGGTGATTGCCCAGTTCTCTCAGACGCAAACCGCGTTACAAGCGGCGTACGGAACGACGACGCGTCTAGAGAGCAAAACCCTTTTCGATTACCTTCAGTAACCGGATCACGGGAGAACAATGAGCGCAACCATGGAACCTCACCGGCAAAACGTACAGACCACCCGTTTCGGGCCGGTCGATTTTGCCGCAGACGAGGTCATCGATTTCCCCTGGGGCATCCCGGGCCTTGACGGGCTGCACCAATTTTTGGCGCTCTCGCTTGCCGACCAGCCGAACTTTGTCTGGCTGCAGTCGCTGGAGGAGCCGTCGGTGGCCCTGCCGGCCTGCGATCCGTGGCAGGTGTTTCCCGACTACGAGCCGCGTCTGCCGGGCTACGCGACCTTGGCGCTGCACTTGGAAAATCCCGACGACTTCACGATCCTGTGCATCGTCGTGGTTACCGAAAACGCGCAAACCATGACGATGAATCTGATGGCGCCCATCGTCGTCAACCTCAAGCAGCGGCGCGCGCGTCAGGTGGTGCTCGAGAACTCCGGCTATTCGGTCCGCGCGGCGGTTCCGCGCAGGCCGGCGGAAACGGCGAAGATCGCGTAGAACACGAGCGCAAGCACTTTCCCGCTGCGGGGGCCGCGCGGGCAGCCAAGGAGGGCACCGATGCTTGTCCTGAGTCGGAAAATCAACCAATCCATCATGGTCGGCGATAACGTACGCGTCGTCGTCGTCGCCGTTGACCGCGACCAGGTCAAACTGGGCATCGAAGCGCCGCGCGAGATCGCCGTGCATCGCTCGGAGATATACGAAGAGATTCAGCGCACCAATCGTTCCGCTGCCTCGGGTACGCCGCCCGAGCAGCTTCCCGCGGCCGTCGAACGCGCGACCCTTCAGCCGCGTAAAAAAACACCAAAAAAGCACTAATTCCTAAGGTTCCGCTTCGGCGGGCCGATATGAAAAACGAGGGGACAGGAAGTCTCCTGGAACTAGTTCATTCACACGTGTGTGATCATGGAGGAAAACATGCAAGGTCTAAGCATCGCCAACAACCTGTTGGCTAACAGCGTCCAGTACAACCTGGACAAGAACCAGGCGACGCTGCAAAATACCGTGACGCAGCTTTCAAGCGGCTTGCGCATCAACTCGGCAGCGGACGATCCGTCGGGCTTGGCGATCGCCACGAACCTGCAGTCGCAGGTCGACGGCTTCCAACAAGCTTCGCAGAATATTCAAGACGCCAACAACGCGGCTTCGGTCGCGGACGGCGCCCTGCAAACCGAAACCGACATCCTGCAGCGCATCCGCGGCCTTGCCGTCGAAGCTGCCAGCGATATCAATTCGACTGCGGACAAGAGCAATCTGCAAACGGAAATCTCGCAGTCTGCTGCTCGAAGTCAACAACATCTCGCAGAACACCAACTTCAACGGTCAGCCGCTCCTCGACGGCAGCCACGCCGGTTTCCAGCCGTACGTGGACGCGTCGTTCAACGTCAGCGCGAACGCCGTGCTCGCCAGCAACATCGGAACCGGCACCGGCAATTTGATCGCCGGCGTCACCGCAACCGCGACGTTCGACACGACGGCGGCTGCAGGCGGACAAGACGGCACGATCGAGCTGCAAGTGGTCAACACCAGCAGCAACTCGGTCGCGGTCCAAGTCACGTTCCTTTCCAGCGCGACGAACTTCGTCTCGGCGGTGAACGGCACGTTCCTGTACGGCCAGACCGTCACGGTTGACGGGCTGACGCTCTCGATCGGCAACATCACCGTTGCGGATGCCGGGACGACGGCGTACGTGAAGGTGAGTCAGGCCGTTGCGGCTTCGACCAATGCCAACGCTCCGGCGCTGAGCATTCAGTCGGGCGCCGACGAAGGCGACACGGTGCAGATCGGCATCCAAGCCACGAACGCGCAGACGCTGCGCATCTCGAACATCAACGTCGCCGTCTCTTCATCGGGCAACGGTTCGATCGGCGCTGAAGACGCGATCGGTCAAATCGACAATGCGCTCAACACGCTGCTCGGCCAGCGCGCGCAACTGGGCGCGGTCATCGTTCGTCTGAACGAAGACGCGAACAACGACAGCGTTGCTGCCGTCAACCTGCAGGCGTCCGAGTCCGCGATTCGCGACCTCAACGTCGGTCAGGCAACGACTGAGTTCACGAAGTCTCCAGGTGCTGGTGCAAGTCGGAACTTCCGTGCTGGCGCAATCAAACGCCAACGCGCAGTCGGTTCTGGGTCTGTTCCGCTAGTTCGCGGATCGGCTCAAAACGTGAAGAGGCCGCCTTCGGGCGGCCTCTTTTTTCTGTACGCCGGGATAGGGTCTAGGTGGTTCGCATCGCAGCGGTGATGGTACGATGTGCTATGGAAGTGGAAACCGTTAAGTCTTTCTACCAGGAGCCGGAGATCGAGTATCTCGACGGCGAGGCGTACGCCAAGGTGAGTCCAAAGCCGCGACACGGCAGCGTGCAAGCCGCGCTCATACGTGTCATATCGGCATGCGCCGGAACGCGCGGCCTTGTGCTTCCCGAAACGCGATTCTTTCCCGGGCCGATTGACGTTACGAAACTCACAACGTTGATCCCTGACGTTGCATTCGTGTCTCGAGAGCGGTTTACGGCGATTCCTCCGCAGCAGCGCGAGGATCCACCCATCGCTCCCGACATCGCGGTAGAAGTTCGTTCGCCTTCGGTAAAGGCCGGTTTTCTGGCGCGAAAGATTGAGTGCTACCTTTCGACGGGTGCTATCTTGGTGCTCGACGTAGATCCGCAAACGCGAACGATTGTTGCGTATGCGCAAGGCGAGAAACGCCGGTACGAGCGCGGGTCACGCTTCGATCATCCTGCCGTGCCTTGGTTGCAGTTCGACGGCGATTCCCTATTTGCCGATCTCGACGAATACGGTATTTAGTCCGCGCCAACGATTCCCCAGCGATGGTTTTGCGAAGGGCTCGGCCGATTACATCCAAGCGCGATGGTGGTCCGTTCAGTTTCCAGGCAGTAAGGCGGCGCGAAGGCTGCCGCCCGGCCGCCGTCATTTTACACGACCCTTGCATTCTTGGAGGACCATGCTGAACAAAAGAACACTTCTCGCGCCGCTGACGGCGCTGGCCCTTGCGGCGACTGCGCTGAGTGCGTCGGCTCAAAACATGTCCAATTCGAACGCGATGATGAACGGTCAAGCGCCGGCGAACACCATCTATGCGGGCATGAAAACCGGCCCCGACCATGGCATGCCGGAAGGCACCGCCGGCGGAGACGGCGTCGATTACACGGGCGCGCCGGATTTACAGGCCGCGGTTTCGCTAGTCACGGCAGGCGGTCCCATCGGAAGCTTCTCCATAACGACCGCACTGACGAATCTGGCCGGCGATAAAGTCGCCGATGCGGAAGTTGCGAAACTTACAAAACAATACGGCAAGGCGCGCGTCGCCTCGTTCGTGACCGTGCAGAACTTCGCCGTCAACGACGCGGTCAAGAAAGTCGTTGCCGCAGGCGTGAAACTTCCCAAACCCATGCTGCAGGGCGCCGTTCTGGCAAAGCGCGTCGTGACGCTAGGCCTGGTCGACGGAACCTATTACGAAGGCACACAGCTGGACCACCTCATCACCCACCCGATTCATGAGGCAGTCATGGTGGACATCGACCGCAAGTTCGGAAAACTCGCCGATGCGAACTACCACCTTATCGCCGACCAAGCGCACTACGATCTCGCCCAAGCCCTGGGAGCGACCTCGGTTAAACTGGCCGCTTACCACTAACGCCCGAACCTCGGTCTGCAGGCGCCGAAGCCCTATGGGTCTCCGGCGCCTAAGGTTCCTAAGCGCGCGCTTGCGTCGTGCCGATGGTATATCCGATGCCAGTACGCGTGAACTCGCGACGGCCGCCCAGCGTGCGGCCCGGTTTCCCTGCGAGCGCGATTCCCTTCGGTCTTCCGCCGGCGCCCGCGGGTGCTCCGCCGCAGAAGCCCGCCGGCATCAGCCTGTGCATGATCGTCAAAAACGAAGAGCGTTTCCTGGAGCAGTGCCTGGAGAGCGTGCGCGGCATCGTCGACGAGATCAATATCGTCGATACGGGTTCGACGGACCGCACGCTCGAGATTGCGCGCTCGTTCGGCGCGCGCATCGAGCATCGCCCCTGGCGAAACGACTTCGGCTGGGCGCGCAATGAAGCGCTTGCGATGGCGAGCCGCCGTTGGATTTTTCAGCTGGATGCCGACGAAGAACTGGTTGCGGAATCGCGCCCGCTCTTGGCAAAGATCAAATCGGCGCCGGCGCATTTGACCGGGTTGTACGTTCGCTGCATCAACGAATCCGATCAGTACAAAGGCGGCGGCCAAATGAGCCACGCCGTCAATCGCATTTTTCCGAACGATCAGCGGATTCGCTATCGAGGAGCGATTCACGAATTTGCCGCCTTCGATGAATCGCCGACCGGCATTCCCGCGCTCATGTCGCCGATCCGCATCGTGCACCACGGCTACATGTCGCAGATCGTGAACGAGCGCGATAAATTCGCGCGCAATATGGAAATTCTCGAGCAAGCCGTAGCCGCCGAGCCGGACGAACCGTTTCACTGGTACAACTATGGCGTTACGGCCTATTTGGGGGGCGACGACGAACGCGCCGTCAAGGGCCTGCAGCGCATGCGCGAGCTCACCGGGGGCACGCAGCGCGCATTTACCGCCAATGGGCTGCAAGTGCTCGCCGATGTGTTCGTGGAGCGTTTGAAAGATCCGGAAACGGGATTGTTGTACGCGCGCGAGTCGCTCGCCGTCGCGCCCGACTACGCGAACGCGCATTTTTCCGCCGCGAAGGCGCTGATGCTGCTCAAGCGATACGATGAAGCGCGCGAGATGTATCGTGCCGCGATCGAGGACGGCAAACATGCCTCCAAACATTTCGTGGTCGACGATGAGGTTTCGGCGTGGAAGGCGCAGTGCGAGATCGGCACGACTTACGTGCTCGAAGGCGATGACGAGCGGGCGTTGCAGTGCTTCGACGAAGCGTTACGCACCCGTCCGAGCGTCGCGCCGCTGCGCGTCAATCGAGCCAAAGCGCTGGAGCGATTGGGCCGCTCGACCGAAGCCGAACTGGTGTACCGCGGACTGTACGACGATTTCGCCGACGAGAACTCGATTCTGAGCTACGTCAACCATCTGCTGCGCTATCAGAAAGAAGCGCAGGCGCTGGCGGTCATCGAATCGACATGGGAAAAGCTGAGCAAACCCGCGGCGCTTTCGTTTCTGATGGCCGCCGCTGCGGTCGAGCAGCGGTGCGGCTGGGGCAGCGGGGAACGCGCTTTACAGCGCGCGGCCATGCTCGCGCCCGGAAATGCGCAAGTACTTTCGCCGCTCGAGGCGATTTATGCCGCGCGGGGCGATGATGCGGCAATCGCGGCGTTGCGCGAAGCCGAAGCGCAGTGCGAACCGGATGCTCCGGCCGATTTCCTACGGCGCTCGCACCTGCGTTTGAAAGCCGGCGACTGCGAGGCCGCCTTGCATTTCGCGCTGGCGGGGCTGGAAAAAGCGCCGCATGATGGGCCGCTCCGGTACAATGCCGCGCTCGCGCTGGCTCGCGCCGGAAAACGCGAGGAAGCGCTGATGCATGTGGATGCGATCGATGCAGCGGATCAAACGGCGTACGCGCAGGGGCGCTATCTGCGAGCGGTTCTTTTGTGCGAGTTGAATCGGCTTGACGAAGCGTTCAACTCGTTCGAAAGCGCGCTCGCCGGAACGAGCGATCCGAGCGCCCGCCGGACGATGTCCGTTGAAATCGCCGCGCTGTATCTGCGGCACAACCGTCTGCACGACGCCAAACGAATCGCCGAATCCGCGCTCGCATAACCGCGTTCATGCTCGAGTACTCCATCCTCATCCCGGTTTTCAACAAAGCGCAGCTCACGCAGAATTGCTTGCAGTCGCTCGCCGCGACGACGGATCCCCAGCGCGGTGAGATCATCGTTATCGATAACGGATCGACGGACGAAACAGCGCAGACCGTGGCGCAATTTGCGGGCGTTCGCGTTATCCGCAACGATAGCAATCTGGGATTCGCCGCAGCAAACAATCAGGGGGCGAGAGCGGCGCGCGGGCGCTTTTTGGTGCTGCTGAACAACGACACGCAGGCACTCGAAGGTTGGATGGCCGCCATGCTGGCGGCAGCGCAAGCGCCCCACGTCGGTGTTGTCGGGGCGCGACTGCTGTTTCCCGACGGTCGTCTGCAGCACGGCGGCGTCGTCGCGATGCCCAGCCTGTTCGGTCCCAGCGCCTTTACGATGGTGCACGATCTTTACGGGGCCCGCGGCGACGATCCGCGGGCGCTCCAATCGCGCGAATGCCAAGCGGTCACCGGAGCGTGCATGCTGACCCCGCGCGAGCTGTACTCGCGACTTGGGGGATTGGACGAATGCTACGCCAACGGCCTGGAGGACGTTCGATTATTGCTTGCGTGTACGCAAGGCAGGTCTGCGCGTTTTGTACGAGGCGCGTTCCGCATTGCTCCATTTCGAATCGAGCTCCGGCGTTGCGCGCTGGCGCCGCAGCGCAGCCAATGCGGTCCTTGCAGCGGAACGTTGGAACGGCGAGGTTGCGTTCGATCATAACGCGCACTGCATAGCGCGCGGCGAGGTCTCGCGCGCAGCATCGCCCTGGCGTCCGCAAGCGAGCCGGCAAACCGGGCCGATTCCGCCGATCGCAGTGCTCGTTCACGGCGAAAGCGACAAGGACTTACCGGAGCTGGAAGCGATGGTTCGCCGGAACGGCGCACCGGTGAACGATATATTCTTCGCGTCCTCGGCACAGGCGATCGCGCGCGCCCGGCAAGCGATGGAACTGCGCGGCGATCGTTATTTGGCGCTGGTGGATGCGCGCGCGCGGCTGGAGCCGGGGTGGCTCGACGCGTTGCTGTTAGAAATTGAATCGGACCCGCGCACGGGCATCGCAACGTTCGCCGGCAATTTGCCGTCGGCGCATGTTGGGAACGCGCTGCTTGCCGCCGACGCACGCTGCACGCTGATCGCGCTACGGAAATATCCTGCGCATCACCGGTTGGAAGACGCTCCGTCGTTGGACGAGGCGACGGCGCGCTTTGCCTTCAGCGGCTGGCGGAATTTGGGAATCGGCACACGCAGCTCCGTAACCGTTCGGGCCGCCCTGCCGCCGGTGCGCCCGCAGGTGACGCAATTGCTGGCCCCCGATACGCAAACCGCCGAAGAGTTGCTGAAAACGCGCGAAGGGCGGCGCCCGGGGTTAATTTCCATCGTAACGCTCAGTTGGAACGCGCCGGAGTTCACCCAACTCGCGCTCGAATCGATTCGCGCGCACACGGCGGTGCCGCACGAAATCATCATCGTCGACAATGGCTCGCGTGAGGAAACGACGCGGTGGCTGCGCACGCTGCAAGACGTGCGGGTAATCTTCAATGCGGAAAACCGTGGATTCGCTGCAGGCACGAATCAAGCGTTCGCGGCGGCCCGCGGCGAGTACGTCGTCATGCTGAACAACGACGTCATCGTCACCGCCGGCTGGCTCGATCGGCTGCTGGATGCGTTCGATCGCATTCCGGGCATCGGCATCTCCGCGCCGAGGAGCAACAAAGTCGCCGGGGATCAGCAAGTGAACGACTGCGCATACGCAGATATCGACGCGATGCATCGCTACGCGCGGGAGCGCGCGCAGCGTCTGAGCGGATCGGGATATCTGACCGATCGCGCCATCGGGCTGTGCCTGTGCATCGACCGCCGCGTCTTGGATGAAGTGGGCGGCTTCGATACCTGCTACGGCGTCGGCAATTTTGAAGACGACGATTTCTGTTTGCGCGTGCGCGCTGCCGGATACAAAATCTACGTCTGCGACGACGTCTTCATCCATCATTTCGGCAGCCAGTCGTTCGCGGCCAATAAGGTCGACTACGTCGCGACGATGCAGGGCAACTGGCAGATTTTCACGCGTAAATGGGGATATTCGGGCGAACTGGGACAAGGCTACCAGCCGCGCACCGCGATCGCGCGCGGATTCAATCGCGCCGAACATTTCGTTCCCATCGAATCCGGTATCGCTGCGCAAACCCGCCCGCCCCATGCGGGGGTTGCGGATTATCGCCTGGTATTTGCGGCAACCGTCGACGACGAAAGTGATTGGAACGACGTGGGCGCTGCGGTGCGCAAGTTCGTGCACGCGTTCAGTGCGCACGACAACGCGTTGCTGGCGATTGGCGCTCTGGGCAGCGTGCCGGCGGACGCCATCGGCGAGCGGGTTTCGCGCATGCTGCGCAAGTGCGGGATCGAACCCAGCGAGGCGCCCGACATCGACATTACGGAAGAGCGAGCTCTCGATGAATGGCTGTGCGGATTGCCTGCAGCGCCCGTTCGAGCGATCGCCGGTCGCAGAGCGCTCAGCGAAGATCGCTTGCCGAATTTGCGCGAGCGGAGTCCGAGCGCCATGCAACGCGCGTTGTCCGAGGCGCAATCGGTGCCGGTATGAGCCGCGCGCACCGTTTGTACGAACCGCTCGTACGCGCGGTCAACCCTGAACGTCTGCGCGACTTCGCCGGCGTTGAAACGCTGCTCGCCGTCCGATACGAACCCGCGGAGCGGCTCGGGCGCCCGCTCGGAGTCTTGGATTTCACCTTCGAGCGCGACGGAGCATTTGCGGTGATTGCGTTGGCGCTGCTCGACCCCGCCATGCTGATCGAACGCGAAGACGACCCGATCGTTTGGCCGGATGCAACTGCGCGCGCATGCAGCTCGGCGGTGCTAACGCGCATTCAAGCCGAGATTCTGCCGTGGCTGTACGCGCAAACGTTTGCAGGCGGAGCGCACCGTGAACTCGTTCGAACGTTTGGCGAAAGCGATCGCACCGCAGCATTTACGCGTGCACGCAGCGCGGCATTCTTGGGTGCCGCTTCCTACGCCCGCGTGCTTACCGCGAACGCAGCGGCAGCGTACGCGGCGCGTTTCTGCGCCCAGCGGCGAGTCGCCGTCCGTACTTTGGATGCCGGCGCCGGCGCGAGCTTACTCGCAACGCAAGCACGCGAGGTCACAGCCGATCTCGGCAGCGCTGCGCTGAACGAATTTGCGCGGAAATGGTACGGCTGCCACATCTTTGGCGAAATCGATCCTCAAGAACGGTTCGATCTCGAAATCGCGCCGCGCGAAACCGACGCTGCGGTATGGCTGGGGCTTACCGGCCAAAGCGCTCAAAGCGTGCCGCTGGAGATCGTTCGCCCTGCACCGCTGACCGTCATGACGTCTTTCGATGCGCGCGATGCGCAGCCGGTCGCGCGGTTTGCTGTTCGCGTGCGCGATCGCGAGTTGGGTCGCCGTCCGCACCTCGGCAACCCGCCTGCACCTCGCGGCGAATCGGCAGGGCGCATTTTGATCGCAGTTCGCAAAGATGCGCTCGAGCGTCCGGACTCGGACAGCGAGGACGCCGCCGAACTCGCGCAGCGCCTTCGCGCTGAGGGATTCAGCGTCGATGTCCGCTCGCAACTCGCTCCGGTGGAATACCGCAGCTACGACTTGGTGCACGTGGTCGGCACGTTCGGCGTCGATGATGCGCTGTGGTGTTTGGAACGCGCCCGTGAAGCCGGCCTACCGTCGGTCGTCACTCCGTGTCTGGAAGACGCGGGTGCCGGCGGCGTTCGCGAAATGGGCGTCAGCACGTCGGTTTTCTCGACGTTCGTCGACGAGCGCGTTTTGAACGTGCATCTGGAAGCATTGCGCGCCGGCCGCCTGTTCACCCCGGAATTTCCGCCGGGCGAGCGGCACGATCCCAAGCCGGAGTTCGACGCGCGCATGCGCCGGGTGATGGAACTGGCGGACGTTGCGATCGTCAGCGGCTCCATTGAGGAAAAACTGCTGCGCGATCGGTTCGGACGATTGGGCGCGGTTCACCTCGGCGGACCTCATCTGAACGCCGTCGTTGCGCCGGAGCCGGTGGACGAGGTTGCGGGAAGCGGTGATTTCGTGCTGTGCCACGCACCGATCGAGCCGCGCTGCAATCAACTGCTGCTGGTGCGCGCGCTGCGCGAACTGCGCGTGCCGCTCGTTCTTTTGGGGCCGGTTGCGGATGCATACTATCTGGAAATGGTACGCGAACAATGCGGCGCCGGCGTTGCCGTCATCGAAGACGCTACACCGGGGCAGATTGCGACGCTCTACCGGCGTGCCCGCGTCTACGCCGACGCGGCATGGATTGGCTACGGCACGCGGCGCATCGCGCAGGCCGCCCTGCACGGATGCGCGCTGGCGATTGCGAGCCGACGTCACGCGGCTGCGCTGTGGCAGCCTGGGCTTTGGGCGCTCGATCCGCGCTGCGTTCGCTCCATCGCGGCGGCGGTCGGCGACGCCTGGACAAACGGTCCCGCGTCGGAGGCCGCGCGCGCATGTTCCGCTCGCATCGCCCAACTGGCGGATCCGCTTCTGAGCCTTTCCTCTGCGGCCGGCGCCTACGCGCTGGCGCAGCAACTTCATCTAAAGCACGCGCGCGTGGCAGCCGAAATCTAACAGTAGGACCAGGAGGAAGAACATGGACGTTACCGCCGTAGCCGGCGCCGATACTGCGCCGCAGACCGCCGCGCCGCTGACGAATTCGCCCGAACCAAACGCGCCGTCCGCGCCGGGGCCGGCGCAGCCGCAAGCCGATCAGCGGCATCCGCTGCTCGCCGACGCGGTGGCGAAGCTTTTCGGAACACCGAACCAGCCGCAAAACGTCTCGCTCAACGTTTCGTACCGGGTCGAAAATCCGCACGAGATAGTAACGGTCTTTTCCGATCCTAAGACGGGCAAAGAAGTGGCGCAGTTTCCTGCGGAGATCGTCGTGCAGATCGCTCAATTCTTCGACAAGCATTCCGGCGTAACACTGGATCGGAGCGCGTAATGTCGAGCAGCATTCCCGGAACGAACGTTCCTCCGGTTTCATTTCCCGGTATCGCGTCGGGCATCGATTACAATTCCATTATCACGAAGTTGACCTCGCTGACGCTTGCGCCGACAGTACAGCTGAACCAGCAGATGGCGACGCTCAACGCGGCAAACGCCGAATTGATCAAAATCAACGGCATGCTGGCCTCGTTGCAGAACGCGCTGACGCCGCTCTCGCAAGCAGAGTTGTACGGCGCCTTCAGCGCAACTTCGAGCGATCCTAATGCAGCGGGCGCCCAGACGGTTGCCGGTTCGCCCGCGACCGCCGGCACGTATGTCATCCAACAAACGCAGCTCGCTACCGCGACGCAGGTACTGGGCAATCCGGGGGTCGGCCATTCGGAAACGGACGCCATCGACAGTCCGCCCGTCGCAGCAACCAGCGTGCCGTTCGCGCAGTCGTACGCGGCCATTACGCCGCAAAACGGCACCAACGGTAACGGACAGGTCACGGTCGACGGCGTAACGATCAACTACGACGTCAATTCACAGTCGCTCTCGACGATCTTGGCGAACATTCAGAGTCAGGTTCGCGCGGCAACGGGCGATGCATCGTTTACCGTATCGCTCGGCGGAGCGACCGGCGACGTGGTTTCGATAACCTCGAACAATCCGATTTCGTTAGGCTCTGCGTCCGACAGCGGCAACCTATTGAGCGCGTTGCGCTTGGATCAAGCGCAAGTCGACAATACGCCAGGCGCGGCATCGGTGACCGGTACGGCGGGTGTCGGAGGAATCAATCAAGGGCAAACGCTGAACGCGAGCAACTCCAGCGGCTACGCGACCAATGCGGGTTTCACCACCGCCGTAACCGCCGGATCCTTTACGATCAACGGCGTGCAAATCAGCGTCGATCCCACGCAGGACAATCTGGCGGACGTGCTCGCGCGCATCAACAGCTCGGCGGCGGGCGTGCTTGCGTCTTACAATCAGTCGACGGGGCAGATTTCGCTGACGAATAAGGCGAGCGGCCCCCAGGGAATCGTGCTGGGCGCAGGCTCCGACAGCAGCAATTTCTTGGCGGCAGCCGGCCTGACCGGAGCCGGCGCGCAAACCATCGTCGGAACGCAGGCCAAAGTGGTGCTGCAAACCCCAAGCGGCGGAACGCAGACCTACTACAGCAACAGCAACAACGTGACCACGGCGATTCCCGGCGTGCAGCTCGAATCTGCTCTCCAGCACCGGTTCGCCGTTCGAGGTTACCGTTTCCCCGGACAGCTCGCAGCTGGTGAACGCGCTCAACTCGTTCGTCTCAGCGTACAACACCGCAGTCAACGAAATCGATCAAGCGACTGCGCCGCCAGTGGTTACCGCGCCTCAAGGACCGCAGCTGCTCGGCGCGCAAAACACGCAACAGCTCGCCGGAGGCGTTCTCTGGGGAAACGCGGACGTAGAGACGATTCGCGATCAAATCGAGAACATCGTTTCGGGGCTGGTACCAGGCGCCGGAAGCTCGTACAATTCGCTCGCCTCAATCGGGTTGCAACTCGACAGCTCGTTTACGATTCTGGCGCAAAACAACTCGACCGGCAGCGACGGCTCGACGTTCGAGCTCGATTCAAACTCAAACGCTTAGCGGGACCTCCGGACAGCTTGAGCCGCTCAATGCCGCGCAGCTGCAAGCCGCACTCGCTGCGAATCCCAACGCCGTGCAGAATCTACTATCGGGCGCGCAGGGCGTCGTCAATCAATTGGGAACCTATCTCACCGGCGTCACGGGCGTGCCGACCAGCGTCAGCAGCGGATTGCTCGGAACGATTCCTTCGGTCTCGCTAGTGCAAGGGTTCGAAAACGCCAATACCAACAGCATCGAATCGATTCAGCAGCAGATTACGCAAATCCAGGACAACGCCAATCAGCAGGCCGATCAGCTGCGAGCCGAGTTCGTGAGCACGGAGTCGCAGACTGGCCGGGTTTCAGTCGCTGCAGTCGCAATTGAGTTCCTTCTTCAACAACGGCAGCAGCAGCAGCGGGTAAGCATGGCGCGTGCACAACGGTCGGTAGAGCAGCGGTATCTCGAAACGTCCATTGCGACGGCTTCGAAAGAAGATCTCATCGTCAAAATTTTCGACGTGCTGATCATGGCCTCGTCGCAGGCGCTCGAAAAGCTGCAGAACGAGCCGGGCGACATCGAAGGTATTCACAAGACGCTGCTGCGGGCGCAGCGCGCCTTGTGTTTGCTGATGGGTTCGCTGAACATGGAGATCGGCGGCGACGTCGCGCGCAATCTTTTCCGGGTGTACGAGTTTTGGCATCACGAACTGGTGATGGCGAATATGCAAAAGAGCGCGCTGCGGGTCGAACGGCTCATGCCGAATTTCAAAGACTACCGCGCGATGTGGGCCCAAGCCATCGCCGAATTCAAATCGGTGCAGCGCACTGCAACTGAAATACGATCGGCAGGCAGTTTTGCAGCAGTCGGCTAGTTCTCATCCGTTGCGCAGGGCCGTGCACACGGAGCTCGCAGCGCTCGAAACGCTTTGCGGCGAAATCGAGCGCGCGCTGATGACCCGAACTTGGAGCCGGCTCGAGGCGGCACTGGCGGATTCCCGGCGAACGATGCATGCGCTCGAAAACGCGATGGACGCTGCGCGCAGCGAGCGCGATACGGAATTCGATAACGCGATCGACGCGCGGTTGCGTTACGTGTTCGCTATCCGCCAAAATCAAATGGCCCGCCTGCAGCAGTATCACGACGCACTCGGTGAGCGCCTAAAACTGCTGGCGCGCTGGAAGCATGCCCTGCGATCGCTGGGCAGCGGCCGCTCTCCGAAGCGCCTGGCGTCGCTCGACCGCTTGTCGTAAGCTCATCGTCCAGGAAACATGCCGGCAAAACCGGTATGCTGCAATCGGACCATGGAAAACCAACCCACGCCCACTCAACTGATGGAAGCCATCGTCGATCTGAAAGACGGCATGGTTTCCAGCTTCGAAGCGGTGCATCGCCGACTCGACGAGCACGACCGCCGCTTCGACTCGGTCGATAGACGGCTGGGGCGTATCGAGACACGCGTCGAAGACTTGGAGCGCAGGCTGCCGGCATAACGCCTCGCTCGTTCGATCGAAAATTTAGGAGTTGCTCGGAAAGATGTAGTCGAGACCGGCCGCAACGTGGCGTTCGGGTTGCTGGGGTGCGCTTGCGTCGAACGGCACCATCGCAACGGTGCCGTCCGCATGCTGCACCGTCATGCGATCCGTTGAAGTAACCGAAAGCGGCTCCCAGCTTTGCGGCATGACGGTATCGCGGGCGCGGTCGTAGTGACCGCAGCGCACGCCGGGATGCAAAACGACCGTCCAACCCGCGCGGCGCAGCTTTGCGCACAAGAGATAGTCTTCGTTGCAGACGCGCACGCGGTTCGCCGCTTCTTCGACGTACACTTGCGTTTGGAAAATCGGCGGGGCGAGCGTAGCGATCGCGTTTACGCGCGCAAGGACGCAGCCGAAACCGACGCCGTCGACGGCGACCGGCGTGCGATCGTCGAAAGCCGGCGTGCGCGCCGAAGTGGTGCAACGCTCGTCCCAACCGCTGACGGCCATGGGGCGAAGCCCGTCACGCGAGTAATACAGCGCTCCTACGAGCGCGCAGCGCTCGTTGCTTGCCAAAACTGCGAGCAGCTGCGCCAGCGCGTCTGCCGGAAGCACCATGTCGTCGTCGATCATTGCCAGCACGTCCGCTTGCACGGAGAGGGCGCGGCGAACGATCAGTTCGCGCTGCGCCGGGACGAAATTGCCGCTCACCGTGATCCGGTCGACCGACGTCACCGCTAGCGGAAGTTCCAGGCCGCCGAGCGTTTCGAGAAACGGTTTGGTTGGATTTCCTGCGGTCGGAATTCCGATCAGCAGCTTCACTCGGCGAAGAGCGCGCCCAGTGCACCAATCAGGGCCTGTGCCGCCGGATCGAGCGAAGGTTCGGGTGCAAAAAGCAGCGCCGTCGTGCGATCGATCCGCATGCGCACCAAAAACCGCTGCAATTGCAGCGCCGATGCTTGCGCGTACACGCTGAGCGCGTGTTCGGCGGCATGGATGCGCTCAAGCGAAGCATGCGCGGCTACGCGACGCGCCTGGAGCGCCAGCGTCAGCTGACGCGCTTTGGTGAAGTCCCAGCGCGCTGATTCTTCCTGCATGGTGGTCAGCAGCGTCAATGCAGGCCCGGAAAGCTCGGTTTGCAGCCGCAGCATATTGGGATCGTCGAGCGGCTCAAGCGTCGTCAGCGGCGCGCGAACGCATCGATCGACGCGCGCGGTCATTTGTCCCGCATAATTGCCGATCGGCTCGACCTTCGCCATCTTGCGGTGCAGCGCGATGCGCTGCAGCAGCTGCGCTTGTTCGTCCAGATGCGCGCGCAAACCGGCGCCGTCGAAACCTTGTGCGTCGCGCGCGCACGCTAACGCGCCGGCCAGAATGAAATGATCCAGCAGCACCGGCGGCTTCGAGCCGGTGAACACGCGTTCGAAGTATGCGAGCGAAGGCCGATCGAGCGCACCGAATAGCGCAACTTCTTCGCGCGCGGCGGGCTCCACGTCCGGCGGCTGTTCGGGCGGCGGTGGAGTGATCGGCTGCGGATCGGGCGGCGACGCGGGTTCCGGATTTGGTGAGGGCTGATCCGGAGGCGGAAGCGGTTCAGGCTGATCGGGTGGAGGAACCGGTTGCAACGGCGGTTCCATCGGCGGAATGTACTCGTCGGCGGGAGCGCGCACCGACAGGGCGGACTGGGTCGCCTCGTACTCGAGCAGTTCCTCTTCGTCGAGCTCGTAAATAGGCGCAGAACTCTGCGAGGCGCGCAGCAGCTCGCCGGTGAAAGCGGCCGTTTCCCCGCCTTTGCGCGAAATGACCGCGCTTCGGCCGCCGATGACGGCTGTTTGCGTTCCTTCGATGACCGGCGCAACCACGAGCGGCTTATTCCCCAACCGCACGCCGATCTTCCATAGAAAGGTAACGCGCGCGCCCGGTGCGATGCTTTCGATCTGCACTCCACCTCCGAACAGACTCGTCGGCCGCATCGTCGAGCAGCGGCCGTCCGTCACGCATGAAAGAGCCGTTGCGATACGCCGCTCCTCCGGGCAGCGGAACGATCGCGCGCACGTCGCGCGCCGGCTTCGCGCCCTCGTTCGCCAAACTCAGGCTGAGCGTAACGATGGCTCCCGGGATAACCCCTTCGGAAGGCGTCGCGTGCACGTCAACCGCTAGTACCGCGCTGAGGGCCTCAGCGATCTTCTCGACCGTTTCCGGCGATCCGTCGATCTCGAGCTGCGATTCCCACGGGCCGCGCGGCACCGCCGCGACGCCCAGTGCAGCGCGCCGCAGCTCGACCAGCCGCATATCGGCGCTTTCGTCGAATTCGGGTTCGCGCGCCATCAGCGGGCCACTTTGAGGCGGCCGAACAGCCGCTGAAAAAATCCCGGTTGCCCGCGTGGTTCTGCTGCGCTGCCGTTGTGCGCCGCCACTCGCTCTTTCAAGCCCCGCACGGTGAGCGCGGCGCGGACGTGATCTTCACGCACCAGCGTGCTGGCGCGGCCGGCGGCTTCCTCCATCGATGAATGCCCCAGGGCCGTCAGTCGCCGCGGAAGGCCCGCGCTGCTGCCGATCAGCAGCGAACGCGCTTCGGAGGAAAATACGGTTTGTGATTCCGCGGTTCCGGCGCGCTCCATGCGAAAGTCCAGCACGGCGCCGATCGCGGTTTCGTCAAGGGGCTGTAAACGGATCCACGAATCCACGCGATCCGCGAGATTGCCTTGCGCCGCAATGCGCGATTCCAATTCGTTCTGCCCGAAGAGCAAAATGTTCAGCAGTTTCTTTTCCGGTACTTGATAATTCAGCAGCGTGCGAAGCGCTTCCAGCCCTTCGTCGGTTAAATTTTGCGCTTCGTCGACGACCAAGACGGCCGTGCGGCCTTCCAGTACGCCCGTTTCGAAGAAGAAGTTCTTGAGCGCATTCTTGAGCGCCGCACTCGACCGCGGCGGCAGCGATAGTCCGAAGACGCGGCCTACGGCGATCAGCAGCTCCATCTCGGTGGAGAACGCGGGATCGAGGATTTTTCCCAGCAGCACGCGATCGTTTTGCAGCAGCGTCTGCTCGAGCGAACCGCACAGACTCGTCTTCCCGGTGCCGGGCTCGCCCACGACGACGACCAAACCGCGCGACTCCTCCACTGCAGCGGCGAGCCTGCTCTTTGGCCTTGCGCAGCACGCCCAGCTCGCAATAGAAATACGGATCCGCCGTATCGAGAAACGGATCGCGTTCCAGCCCGAAGTAACGGTAATACTTGGACATGCTAACGTGGAATTAGCCCCTGACCGATAAACTCTTTGTGCCTTCGGTCTTCGACGGAAAATCGATACTCGTCACCGGTGGAACAGGGTCGTTCGGCAAAGAATTTACGTCCTCTTTACTCGCTCATGCGAGCCCGCGGCGCCTGGTCATCTTTTCTCGCGACGAACTCAAGCAGTACGAAATGCAGCAGCGCTGGAACGCGCCGTTCATTCGCTATTTCATCGGCGACGTACGCGACGAGCGCCGGCTCACGCAAGCGATGAGCGGCATCGATTTCGTCGTGCATGCTGCAGCGCTCAAGCAGGTGCCCGCTGCCGAGTACAATCCGACCGAATGCATCCGCACCAACGTCGACGGCGCGCAAAACGTCATCGCTGCGGCGCTCGCCAACAACGTCGAAAAAGTCGTCGCTCTTTCTACCGACAAAGCCGTTTCGCCCGTGAACCTTTACGGCGCGACCAAACTGCTTTCCGACAAACTCATGATCGCGGCGAATAACATCGTCGGACGACATCCCACGCGCTTTGCGGTCGTGCGATACGGCAACGTGGTGGGATCGCGCGGATCGGTGCTGCCGTTTTTTCGACAGCTGCTAGCCGATGGCACTAAAGAACTGCCGATAACGGACGAGCGCATGACACGCTTTTGGATCACGCTTCCCCAAGGCGTCGACTTCGTCACCAGCGCCTTTAAGCGCATGCACGGCGGCGAGCTGTTCATTCCGAAAATTCCGTCGGTTCGCGTCGTCGATTTGGCGCGCTCGTTGGCGCCCCGCGTCCCGCAAAAGATCGTCGGGATCCGCCCGGGCGAAAAATTGCACGAGTCGATGGTGCCGTGCGACGAATCGCGATTGACGCTGGAGTACGAACGGCATTACGTCATTCGGCCGTCGATTCGCTTCTACACCGAGGTCGATCACGGAACGGATGCTACCGGCGAACAGGGCCACGCCGTGACGTACGGCTTTGAGTACAATTCGGGCACGAACCCGCATTTTCTCACCGTGCCGGAAATCGCGGAACTGAACAAACAGGTCGCATGATCCCGTACGCGCGTCAGAGCGTAGACGACCGCGACGTGGCAGCGGTTGCGCAGGTTTTGCGTTCGGATTTCCTCACCCAAGGTCCGGTGGTGCCGCGCTTCGAGCAGTGCGTCGCCTCGTATTGCGCAGCGCGGTTCGCGGTGGCGAGCACGAACGCGACCTCGGCGTTGCACCTAGCGGCGAAAGCGCTCGGGTTGGAAACGGGCGGCCTTCTTTGGACTTCGCCCATCAGCTTCGTTGCCTCGGCGAATTGCGGTTTGTATTGCGGCGCGCAGGTCGATTTCGTCGACATCGACCCCCAAACGCTCACCATGAGCACGAGTGCCCTGGAAGCGAAACTGGCCAAAGCAAAAACCGACGGGCGCCTTCCGGACGTCATCGTGACGGTCGATTTTGCGGGCACGCCGGGCGAGCTGGAAGGCATCGCGGAGCTGCGCGACCGGTATGGGTTTCGAATCATCGAAGACGCCTCGCACGCGATCGGCGCTCGGTATCGCGGCGATCCGGTGGGCAGCGGCCGATACAGCGACGTTACGGTGTTCAGTTTTCATCCGGTCAAGATCATCACGACGGCCGAAGGCGGAATGGCGCTGACCAACGATCCGCAGATCGCGCAGCGCATGCGGCTTTTGCGCAGCCACGGCGTCACGCGTGAACCGGCGCTAATGGATGGTTCCCGCGAGCCCTGGGAATACGAGCAGATAGCACTGGGATTCAATTATCGACTAACGGAGCTGCAGGCGGCGCTGGGTATCGCGCAGATGGAGCGCCTGGACGAATTCATCGCGCAACGAGCCCGCATTGCGGATCGCTACGATCGCGCTCTGACCGGTTTGCCGCTGATGCTGCCGCAACGTTTGCAGCACGCGAAATCCGCCAACCATTTGTATCCCGTGCAAGTGCGCGACGACGCCCCGTGCGACCGCCGGACGCTGTACGAGCGGCTGCGCGCGCGCGATATCGCCGCCAACGTGCATTACATGCCGATTTACTTGCAGCCGTATTATCGCGCGCTAGGGTTCGCGCCGGGCCACTGTCCGAACGCCGAGTCGTATTACGCTCACGCGATCAGCTTGCCGATGTTCTCCAGCCTGACGTTGCCGCAGCAGCAGCGCGTCATCGATGCGCTTGCCGATAGTATCCGGCTTTGACGACCATGGGATTGCCGGCCACCAGCGAGTATGGCGGGATCGCGACGCCGTCGACGACCGTCCCGGCGGCCACGACGCTGTGGTGGCCGATGTGCGCGCCGCCTTTGATGACGCTGTGCGATCCGACGAACACGTGATCCTCGAGCGTGATCGGCCGCCGGTCGATGTCGCCCTGAAGTTCCAAACAACGCCGATGCGAGTCGGCAACGTTGATTGCCACGAACGAGGCGATATCGCAGCGGTCGCCGATTCGCAGTGCAGCGCCTTTGCCGTTGATCACCGAGAATGCCCCGATGAATACGTCGTTTCCGAATTCCGGCTCGCCGATGATCCACACCAGCGGGTGAAACGGGTTGGGCGCGAAGGAGGTTGCGTGCGCAAACGCCTCGAGAAACGCGGATTGCTCCATGCGCTGACTGTTAAACCGATCGCATGAAACGCCTTGCGATCGTCCAGGCGCGAATGGGTTCGACTCGGCTGCCGGGCAAAGTTTTGATGCCGCTGGCACAGACGACCGTGCTGGGCTGCGTTTTGAGCCGGCTCTACAAGAGCCGCGCTTTAGATGGAGTCGTCGTTGCAACGTCCGTCGATCGCGACGACGATGCGATCGAGCTCGAGGCGCGCCGTCTGGGCGCAGACGTGTGGAGAGGCTCCGCAGCCGACGTGCTCGACCGTTTTGCAGGCGCCGCAAGCGCGCACGCCGCGCGAACGGTGGTGCGCGTTACCGCGGATTGTCCGCTGATCGATGCGGGCCTCGTTGACGACATGTTGCATCTCTACGGTGACGGATCGCGCTTCGATTACATGAGCAATACGCTCGTACGAACGTATCCGCGCGGGCTGGATGCCGAGGTTTTTTCAGCGCACGCGCTGGAGCATGCGCGCAACGCTGCGGACCGCGGATACGAGCGCGAACACGTGACGCCCTATCTGTACGGGCATCCCGAAGTCTTTCGCCTGCACGCGTACGTCGATCCGGCCGGGAACGATCGTTCGTCGATGCGCTGGACGCTGGACACGCCGCAAGATTATGCTTTTTTGCGGACCGTGTACGAACGCTTCCCCGGACGCGCGCCCGCGCAGGTGGCCGTCGTAGACGTGCTGGATTTGCTGGCGCGCGAACCATCGATCGCGCACGTCAATGCGTTGGTGCGCCAAAAGGCGACGGTGGAGTAGCGCAGTGCGCGTGGCAATTCGCGCTGATGCCTCGCGACGCATCGGGAGCGGTCACGTGATGCGAACGCTGGCGCTGGCGCAGGGGCTGCGCGCGCGCGGCGCGCAGGTCACCTATTTTTCGCGCGAGGGGCCGCACGACATGCACCCCGCAATTCGCTCGGCCGGCTTTGCGCTGGTCGTGTTGCCGCGCTCGGCGTCCGCGAGCGAAACGTGGCTCGGCGTAGAGTACGGGCGGGAAATCGCCGAGAGCGCGCGCGCTTTTTCGCTGCTCGATCCGTTCGATCTCCTCGTGGTCGATCATTACGGCATCGATGCCGAGTGGGAAACGCGGATGCGGCCGTTTTGCAGCGCTCTTATGGCGATTGACGACTTGGCGAACCGCAACCACGATTGCGACGTGCTGCTCGATCAGAATCTCGTGTGCGAGAGCGAACGGCGGTACGAGCCGCTGATTCCCAAGAACGCGCGTGCGCTGCTGGGGCCGCGGTACGCGCTGCTGCGCGAAGAATTTCGCGACGGGTGTTTTGCCGCACGCAAACGCGACGGGCGCATCGAGCGGCTTTTCGTTTTCATCGGCGGAGTCGACGACTCCGATGAAACCAGTAAGGTGCTGCGCGCGATAAGCGGTCCGCAAATGCTTCGGCTGCACGTGGTCGTTTTGCTCGGCAAAAGCGCGCCGTATGCGCCGGCCGTGCGGGATCGCTGCGCGGCGCTCGGCTTTACGTATCTCGAGGGTTTGCAATCCGTTGCGCCGCTCATGAACGCGGCTGATTTGGCAATCGGCGCCGTAGGGAGCGCAACCTGGGAGCGCTGCGCGTTGGGATTGCCCGCGCTGGCGCTGACGGTTGCCGCCAATCAGCGCCCGAGCGCGCGGGCATGCGATCGCGCCGGCGCGTTACGATGGTTGGGTGATGCGGCGCAGGTCGATGAGCGCGCGCTTGCCGCGGCGCTGCAACAGATGATGAGCGAGCCGTCGCGCGTGCTCGAGATGTCGCGCAAGGCTCGCGATGTGATCGATCCGAGCGACTTCAGCACGGATCGGGTCGTCGAATGTCTTTACGAGAGCGCCGCGTGACCGCGCACCCAACCGTTTCGTTCGGAACGCGGACGATCGGAATGGAACACCAGCCCGTCGTCATCGCGGAACTGTCCGGAAATCACAATCAGTCGCTCGACCGTGCGCTGCAGCTGGTCGATGCGGCCGCCGATGCCGGCGCGCACGCCGTAAAGCTGCAAACGTACACCGCCGACACGATGACGCTTGACGTTCGTTCCGCCGGCTTCGTCATCGATGACCCTCACAGTCTGTGGCATCGCCGTTCCTTGTACGATCTCTACCAAGAAGCGCACACGCCGTGGGAGTGGCACGCGGGACTATTCTCTCGCGCGCGCGAACGCGGCATGGAGTGCATCAGCACCCCGTTCGATGCGAGCGCGGTGGCGTTTCTCGAACGCTTCGACCCGCCGGCATATAAAATCGCGTCGTTTGAATTGACCGATTTAGAATTGATTACACACGTTGCGCAAACCGGACGGCCGCTGCTCATTTCGACCGGAATGGGAAGCGTGGCGGAGATCGACGAGGCGGTGAGCGCCGCGCGCAACGCCGGCAACGAGCGCATCGTGCTGCTCAAATGCACCAGTTCGTATCCCGCATCGCCGGAAAACAGCAACGTCGCCACCATTCCGCACCTGCGCGCGCTTTTCGGCACCGAAGTGGGCATTTCGGATCACACGCTTGGCGTGGGCGTTGCGGTGTCGGCGGTCGCGCTCGGCGCAACCCTCGTAGAAAAACATTTCACGCTTTCGCGCGCGGACGGCGGAGTGGATGCGGCTTTTTCCTTGGAACCGGCCGAAATGCGCGCGCTGGTAGAAGAAACCTCGCGCGCCTGGTTAGGGCGCGGCCGCGTGCAGTACGGGCCGACGCCGGGCGAACGCGCCTCGTTGCAATTCCGCCGCTCGATCTACGTTTCGCAGGACGTGAGCGCCGGCGAAATCTTTACACCGGAGAACGTTCGCGTCGTGCGGCCCGGCTACGGGCTCGAGCCCCGCTATTATCGCCAGGTGCTGGGGCGCAAAGCTGCTGCCGATACTCAAAAAGGCACCCCCCTTGCTTGGAATTTGATCGACTGACGCATGGCAACACGAGAATCGCTGATTCGCTTCAAAAGCAACGCGTGGAAGCATGAAAGCGTGGTCGCCGGATACGCGCAACGCATGCGCGAGACACGCGGCACCAACCGGTTGAAAAATCGTATCGAAGTCTCACTGTGCGCGCAGCACGTCCGCGGAACGCGAATCGTCGACGTAGGGATCGGCACGGGTCGCGGATCGCTGCCGCTCGCGCGCGCCGGAATGCGCGTCACCGGCATCGACGTCTCGCAAGCGATGCTGGATGAATGCCGGCGTGAAGCCGCCGCGACGCCCATCGATCTGCGCATCGGCGATCTGACGGCGCTGCCGATTGCCGACGAAGAATTCGATTCGCTCATTTCGCTCAACGTCGCCGTCCATTTTCCGAACTGGCGCGAAGCGTTGCGGGACTGGGCGCGCGTGGTTAAACCGGGCGGCCGCCTCGTTTTTGACGTACACTCGCTGGATCATCTGCAAGCCGTCGCGGCGCATCGAGGCTGCGAGCCCGAGGCGTTGCTCACGCCGGAGCAGCGCGATGATGCAGGCTGGTTCACGCTGCGGGTCGGCGCCGAGCAGATCGCTCGAGCGGCTTCCGAATGCGGACTCACCGTCAGCGCGCTTGTGCCGTATGCCGCCGTTCTGGGCGGCGGCAACGTGAATTACTGGCTGCTGGATTCGCGATTGGCCGGGTATTTGGGCGATCGCGCCCTCTCGTGGATCGCCGTTGATGAACGGCTGTTTGCGTTTGCAGCTTTTTTGGAAGAGCAAATCGTTGCGCGCCTCTCGACGCACGCGACCGGACGCTACATGGTCGTGCTCGAAAAGCGCGTCGACGAAGCGCAGACCGCAAAGGTTTTGGATTATCAGCATTCGGTAGCCGCACTTTTCGCCGGAACACCGTCGCTAAGTGCACTGCGCTGCGTTGTGGGAAGCGAGGTGGACCAATGGCCCGCGCAGCTACTCGGTCATCTGCAGTACCCACTCAATCGCGCGCTCCTCGGTATGATGCTGTCCTCGCCGTCGGCGCGCGCATTGCAGCCGCTGCTGCGTGAAGCGGTCGGCGGCGAGCTTTGCGAAGAGCTTTTCGAGTCGAACCGGCGGCAAGCCGTCGACAATGCCGTCGGACAGCTGATCGGCTCATGGCATTCGCGCTTCGCAGACCCCACGCTGCTGCGCTACAACGGCGTCGATCTCGGGCCGTCGTTGGAATACGATCTCACACGCGAAATGCTGGACGTTGAGTATTTCGACGGCAAAGCGGGCACGCAATGAGCGCCGTCGTCTCGCTGCTTTGGGGAAAAAATGCCGACGCGCTGCGCGGTCTCTTGAACGGGGATTCGTCGACGCTGTACGTCGGCGCAAACCCGCACGCATACGAAGGATTCGAAGGCGTCCGGCGGGTCGAAGCGTTAGGTGCGGCTCTACCGCAAGACGTGCGCCAATCGATTGCGCTCGACGCCAAAGATCGGGCGCAGACGATCGGCTCGCAAGTCGCGGTTCGCGCCGAAGATCAAACGACCGCAGCGGTACTGACGCGTCATCTCGAATCGCGGTTGCGCGATGGAATGCTCTTGGTGGCTGCTCTGGATCACGCGCACGAACGCGACGGCGTCGATTTGCTCGTGTTGAACGAAGATGTGACGCAGCAAGGAAAAACCGCTGCTGCATGGGCGAAGGCGCGCAAAGTTCCTTCCGTATTGGTATCGCACAGCTGCATCCTGGGCCGCATGTACACGGTTCACCGGCAAGCCAACACGGATAGGATCGCCGTCTTCGGACGCCGCGGCGCGGATCCGTATATTGAAATGGGCGTTCCCATGGACCGGATGATCGTGACCGGCAATCCGGCATGGGACGTCTACGCAAAGCTATTGCCGCATCGCGATGCGCTGCGCGCAGAACTCGCCGCTCGCTACGGCTTTCCGCCGAGCGATCACCTCGTCGTTTTCGCGCCGACATGGACCGCGTATCTGACGGCATTCTGCGATCCTGCCGCTTACGAGTCGTCCCTGCGCGCCGTGCTGCATGCCGCCGGCGCATTGCGGCGCGAACGCGTGCCGCTGCGTGTCGTCATCAAAGATCGTCCGATGAACCGCGACGGCGAGCGGCTGTGCCGCCAAATCGCGCGAGAAGAAGCGATAGAGGGCGCGGTGGTCTTCACGTACGAGGACACCGAAAAATGGATCGTCAGCGCCGACGCGGTCGTCTCCGTCGATTCCAACATTTCAATTGAAGCGGCGATTGCCGGCGTTCCGGCGATCAATCTTTGGACGCCGATGAGACTGGCTGAACGGACCGTTTTTCGGCGCAGAAGACGGCGTGCTTGAAGTGTCGGCCGAAAAACTGGACATCGCAATGGCGTGCGTTTTGGGGGATCCGGCACTGCGCGAACGCCTGCAGGACGACGCTCGAGCGCGGCTTTCCGAAATGGCACCGGCAGTCGGCAATGCGACGAATCTGGTCGCGCAGTTCATGCGCTCCGCGAAGAAGCCGTTGACTCAGCGCACGTACGTATGGCAGCAGCTCAGCGCCGGCGACGAGCGGGACGCGCAATCGGCGGATGCAACCGCGCCCTACTACAACTATCCGCGTGTCGAACTCATCAACCTCATTCGCATGCCGCCCAAATGCGTTCTCGACGTGGGATGCGGCGGCGGCGCGACCGGTCTGGAAATCAAACGCCGCTTTCCCGGCGCAGTGGTGCACGGAATCGAACTGAGCGGCGCGCCTGCGAAAATCGCCGCTTCGCGGCTCGATCGCGTTCTGAACGACAATGTCGAGAAGCTGGACTTCACCGCTGCGGGGTTTGCAGCCGGCAGCATCGATCTCGTGCTGTTTCCCGACGTGCTGGAGCACCTGTACGATCCTTGGGGGCTGCTGCAGCGGCTGCGGCCGTACCTTGCGGCCGATGCGCACGTGCTCGCGAGCATTCCCAACGTTCGCAACCTGTGGCTCATCAACGAGCTGCTCGCGGGTAAATGGGACTACGTGCCCGCCGGACTACTCGACGTAACGCACATCCGATTCTTCACGCGCAAAACGATTGGCGAGCTGTTCGCGCAAACCGGCTATCGCATTGAAACGCTCGGCGCCAACATCGATGCCCGGGTTCCGGACGCGCAGCTGCCGGGGCGGGGGCCATTCGACATTACCACCGATCGTGCCGTGCTGCGCGGGCTGACGGCGGAAGACTTTTCCGATTTGCGCACGATTCAATTTTTAGTGGACGCAACGCCTTCATCGTTGTAACGCAGCGCCGCATTGCGGCGCTGAGCGCACCATTGTCATGGTGAGCTCGTCGAACCACGGCCGAGCCTGTCGAGGAATGTCATTCTGAGCGTAGTCGAAGAACGGCCGAGCGTGTCGAGGAATGTCATTCTGAGCGTAGTCGAAGAACGGCCGAGCCTGTGGAGGAATGTCATTCTGAGTGTAGTCGAAGAACGGCCGAGCGTGTGGAGGAATGTCATTCTGAGCGTAGTCGAAGAACGGCCGAGCCTGTCGAGGCCTGCTCAGCAAGCGCCCTCGACTATGCTCGGGCGTCGTTCGACTGCGCTCACGATGACAATGGTGCGCTCACGATGACAATGGTGCGCTCACGATGACAATGGTGAGGTCACGATGATACTGGTGCGCTCACGATGATACTGGTGCGCTCACGATGACACTGGTGCGCTCACGATGACAATGGTGCGCTCACGATGACAATGGTGCGCTCACGATGACACTGGTGCGCTCACGATGACAATGGTGCGCTCACGATGACAATGGTGTGCTGACGATGGCAATGCTGCGTAGCGTTACAAGCGAGCCTCGGAGTGATGCGCCGCCGCTACCAGCTGATTTGCGCGATACAGCGACTCAAACGTACCCGCGTCGGTCCACCAGCCCTCGAGCACGTCGTACGCTAAGTCGCCTTCCATGATATACGCATTGTTGACGTCGGTGATTTCCAGTTCCCCGCGCGCGGACGGCCGCAGTTTGCTGCAGAAGTCGAACACCCGCGGATCGTACATGTAAACGCCGGTAACGGCGTAGCCGCTTTTCGGGTCGGCGGGCTTCTCTTCGATGCGCGTGATACGCTCGCCTGAAAACTCCGGGCAGCCGAAGCGCTGCGGATCGTCGACCGCTTTGAGCAGCAGCCGCGCACCGGATTCCTGCTCTTCAAATTTCCGTACGAACGGCCCGATGTCGTCCTGCAGAATATTGTCGCCCAAGATCACGCACGTCCGCTGCCCCTCCGCGAAATGCTCGCACAACTTGAGCGCGTCGGCGATCCCGCCTTCGCCTTCCTGATACGTGTAGAAGATGTCTTGCAAACCGAACTCGCGGCCGTTTCCCAGCAGTCGCAGAAAATCACCCGCCGACGTGCCGCCCGTGACGATCATGATGTCGCGAATCCCCGCGCGCACGAGCGTTTCGATGGGATAGTAAATCATCGGCTTGTCGTAAATCGGCAGCAGATGCTTGTTGGTGATTTTCGTGAGCGGGCGCAGGCGCGACCCCAGTCCGCCGGCCAGAATGATGCCCTTCATGCAGCGCGATCAGCGATGAGCATACTGACGTTGATAGTACGCGAGAAACTGCCGGTCCTTGAGCGGCTGCCACCACGATTCGTTGTCGCGATACCACGCGACGGTTTGGCGCAGCCCATCTTCAAAACCGACGCGCGGCCGCCAACCTAATGCATGCGCTTTCGCGCTGTCGATCGCATACCGGCGGTCGTGTCCCTGTCGATCGGCCACGTGATGTACGTGCGTACGCATGGAGCGCCCGCAGCTTTCAACGAGCTGCCGCGTAATCTCCAGGTTCGTGCGCGGATTTTCGCCGCCGAGGTTATACACGTTGCCGAGTTCACCGTGCTCCAGCACCGCGAGAATGCCGCGCGCGTGATCCTCGACGTGCAGCCAGTCCCGAACCTGCAAACCGTCGCCGTACACCGGCACGACTTCGTCCTCCAACAGATTCGTGATGAAGAGCGGAACCAGCTTCTCGGGATATTGGCGCGGTCCGTAGGTGTTGGAGCCGCGAGTGATGAGGATCGGGGTGCCGTACGTGTTCCAATATGCTAGTGCTTGCAGATCGCCGCCCGCTTTGCTTGCGCTGTAGGGGCTGCGTGGCGCGATCGGATCGTTTTCGGTGGACTTGCCCGTTGCAACGTCGCCGTACACCTCGTCGGTAGAAACTTGCACGTACCGCACGATGTGGTGGCGCGCGGTCGCTTCGAGCAATGTGTGCACGCCCAGAATGTCGGTGCGCAAAAACGCCTCGGGTGAAAGAATCGAGCGGTCGACGTGCGTTTCGGCGGCAAAGTTGATGATTGCATCGATGCCGTCCGCGCACGCCTCGTCGACGGCATTGGCATCGGCGATGTCGCCGCGCACAAAGCGGTACCGGCGTTCGCCGAGCAGGTCCGCACAATTTTCCGGGTTGCCCGCGTACGTCTGAAGATCCAGATTGACCACGCACGCGTCGGGTCGCTCGCGCAGGACCAGATGGATGAACGCAGAGCCGATGAATCCCAGGCCGCCGGTGACGAGAAGCCGCATCATGCTCAATATCGGCCAAAACACGTTGCTCGCTCAGCGCCACCAGGGTAAGGCAGGCAAGCGCTCGCGGTGGCAATCCGGGTGGAAGACGTGCTATAATCGCGCGGTTGTTCACTTCACCCCGCACGGAGGCTGGGGTGGTATGGCCTCGTCAGCGGCCGGCGCCCGGATGGCGCTCGGTCCGAGGTCCAGAAAGGTAAAGAGTTTGTCGGTTATTTCCATGCGCGCCCTGCTTGAAGCGGGCGTCCACTTCGGTCACCAAACGCGCCGGTGGAATCCGAAGATGAAGCCGTACATCTTCCAAGAGCGTAACGGCATCTACATCATCGACCTGGCCCTGACGGTTCAGAAGCTGCGTGAAACGTACGAGGCCGTCAAGCAGCTCTCGCGCGAAGGCAAAGTCGTGCTGTTCGTCGGCACGAAAAAGCAGGCGCAAGACGTTGTCAAAGAAGAGGCCGAACGCGCCGGCACGCACTACGTCAACCAGCGCTGGCTGGGCGGAACGCTCACCAACTTCGCCACCATTCAGAAACGGATCGCGCGCCTGCGCGAGCTGGAAAACATGAAGCAGCAAGGCGACTTCGATCGCCTGCCCAAAAAAGAAGTCGCGAAGCTCGCGGACGAAATGGGAAAGCTCGAACGGTTCCTGGGCGGGATCAAAGACATGCACCGGCTTCCCGATGCGGTCTTCATCGTCGATCCAAAGAAAGAACGCATCGCCGTCATGGAAGCGCGCAAGTTGAAGATTCCGATTATCGCGGTCATCGACACCAACTGCGATCCGGACGAGATCGATTACCCGATTCCCGGCAACGACGACGCCATTCGCGCCGTCAAGCTGATGGTCTCCAAAATCTCCGACGCGATCATCGAAGGTCGAACCGAAACGGAAAGTTCGCAGGATTACGATCAGCCGGAAGAGCCGATCCCCAGCATGGCCCAGTCGGAGGAATTGGTCTAACCATGTCCACCGCCGCCGGCTATCAACCCAAGGCCGAAGAAGTAAAGAAACTGCGCGAAGAAACCGGCGCGCCGATGATGGACTGCCGCAAAGCGCTGGTCGAGGCCGCGGGCGAAATTTCCAAAGCCAAAGAGTTGCTGCTGCAGCGCGGCGCCGCTGCGGCGCAAAAGAAAGAGGAGCGCGTCGCCAACGAGGGTCTCGTTGCCGGTTACATTCACGCCGGCGGGAAGATCGGCGTGCTGGTCGAGGTCAACAGCGAGACCGATTTCGTCGCGCGCAATCCGAAATTCGGCGAGCTCACGCGCGACATCGCCATGCACATCGCCGCAATGTCCCCGAAGTATCTGGACCGCGAGAGCGTGCCTGAAGAGGTCGTGCAGAGCCTTCGCGGCGATATCGCCGCCAACGTTCCGCCCGGCAAACCGCCGGAGGTCGCGCAGAAGATCGTCGAAGGAAAACTCAACAAATGGTACGAGGAGCACTGCCTTCTCGATCAGCCCTTCGTCAAAGATGACGCCGTGAGCGTTCGCGACGTCATCAACTCGGTCGTCGGCGTGTTGGGCGAAAAGATCAAAGTGCGCCGCTTCACCAAATACGCGCTTGGCGATTAACCCGAAGGTGCAGCCCAAGTATCGTCGCGTTTTACTGAAGATCTCCGGCGAGGCGTTTTCGGGGACGGAAACCGGCGTCGACGTGCACACGACCGAGGCCATGGCGCGCCAAATCGCGCAGGTGCACGCGGACGCCGTTTCGGTGGCCGTCGTGGTCGGCGGCGGAAATATTTGGCGCGGTAAAGTTCACGAAGAAGCCGGGATGGACCGCTCGACTGCCGACTACATGGGAATGCTCGCCACCGTGATCAACGCGCTGGCGCTGCAGGATGCGCTCGAACGCATTGGCGTTCCCTCACGCGTGCAAACCGCCATCGCGATGCATCAAATCGCCGAACCCTACATTCGGCGGCGCGCCATCCGGCATCTTGAGAAGGGCCGCGTCGTGATCTTTGCGGCCGGCACCGGCAATCCGTATTTTACCACCGACACGACTGCCGCGCTGCGCGCGGTGGAAGTCGGCGCCGAGGCGATTTTGAAAGCGACAAAAGTGGACGGCATTTACACCGCCGACCCGAAGAAGTTTCCCGAAGCGACGCGCTTCGTTCAACTGGCGTACCTGGAAGTGCTGCAGCGCGGCTTGGAAGTGATGGACAACACGGCGCTGACGCTGTGCATGGACAACAACCTGCCCATCGTGGTCTTCGATATGGCGACCCCGGGAAATATTCGCCGAGTCGTGTGGGGCGAGTCCATCGGAACGCTGGTGGGCAAGATTTCATCGCTCGACCCGGCGCTCTCGACATAGCGCGCAAAAGGAACAGCCATGACGCAGAGCTTCAAAGAGTCTGAAGACAAGATGCAAAAGTGCGTCGATGCGACGCGCGCGGAGTTTTCGTCCATTCGCACCGGACGCGCAACGCCGGCGCTGCTCGACCGGCTGCACGTCGAAGCATACGGCGCATCGGTTCCGCTCAAGCAGGTCGCGGGAGTCAGCGTTCCCGACTCGCGCTCGCTGTTGATCCAAGCGTTCGACCGCGGCACCGTCGGCGAGATTCGCAAGGCCATCGAAAAAAGCGATCTCGGCCTGACGCCCAATATCGACGGCAACACGATTCGGCTCGTCATTCCGCCGCTCAACGAAGAACGCCGTCGCGATTTGGTTCGCGTCGTCAAGAAAAAGGGCGAGGACGGCAAGGTCGCGGTGCGCAACGTGCGTCATAAGACGCACGACGATCTCAAAGGGCAACTCAAAGATCACGCGATCACCGAGGACGAAAACAAACGGATGCAGGATCAGACTGCAAAAAATGACCGATCGATACATCAAGGAAATCGATCAGCTCATCGCGGCGAAAGAAAAAGAAATATTGGAAGTCTGACGGCTGCGAACGAACTCATGCCGCTCGAAGATATCATTCTGATGCCCGAAGTGCAGGCACGGCGCGTGCTGCGCGGCCGGCCGCTAATGCTGCGCGTGCTGGCGCCCCTCGGACCGCATGCCGGCCGCGGGAAATTGCGCGTTTTACGCGCCGCTGCCGTAAACGAGCGCGTCGAGCTCGTTTGCGGGTATGAAGCCTACGACCGCTTATGACCATTGCAGGAGTCGTTCCGGCGTTGGCCGCGCAGCTCGATGCAACGCGCCTGCCCAATCACATCGCCATCATCATGGACGGCAACCGCCGTTGGGCAAAGCGCCACGGCCTGCCGGCTATCGAAGGTCACCGCCGCGGGATGATCGCGCTGCGTCGCGTCACGCGCGCCGCCAGCGATCTCCGCATTCCTATCGTCACGGTATACGGTTTTTCTACGGAAAACTGGCGGCGGGACTCCACCGAAATCTCGCTGCTGCTCGATTTGTGCGTTTATTTCGCGCAGAGCGAACTGGCCGAGCTGCACCGCAACAACGTGCGCGTGAACGTCATCGGCGCTTACCGTGCGCTCCCCAAAGCCTCGCGCGGTGCTTTGGAAGAACTGATGAGCCGCACTGCGGCCAACACCGGCCTGCTGCTCAACCTGGCCGTTAATTACAGCGCGCGCGCCGAATTGCAGCGCGCGGTCAGTGAAATTGCGAGCGACGTAGCGGCTGGGCGCTTGGCGCCGGCGGACGTTGACGAACGCGTTTTGAGCTCGTACCTCTATACGGCGGACTTGCCGGACCCCGACATCCTCATCAGACCAGGCGGCGAGCATCGCTTGTCTAACTTCCTACTATACCAAGTAGCGTACACGGAACTCATCATGAGCGACGTGTACTGGCCGGATTTCGGTAAGGACGAGTTCGTACGAGCGCTGATAGAATTTCAAAAACGACAGCGGCGCTTCGGCGGGGCGTAAGCGTTTCGGTTGCCGCACCCGCCGCCGCGGCCACGCACAACGCGCGTCGCGTGGCCGTCGGCATTGCGCTCGCAATCGTGGGCATCGGATCCATTCTGTGGGAGCCGGCGTTTTACGCACTGCTGATCGTCATCGGTACGATCATGCTGTATGAGCTTTCGCGCCTGTGCGACATCAAAGGACAGCCGCTCGAATTTCAGGTTGCGGTCGGCGGCATGCTCGGCTACGTCGTGCTTGCGATTTTTGGACTGATATCGAAATGGGAAGGCGCCCTGCTCGCGGCGATCATCTTGGCGACCTTTTGGCTGGGCATGTACGGCGACCGCCGCCGCTATTTTGCGCGCACCGCGTACACGCTTCTGGCGGTGCTATATATCGGCAAGCTGCTGACCTATTTCGTGTTTATTCGCGACGTGCCGCACTTGGGATTGTATTGGACCGTATTCGTCGTGGTGCTCATTGCGACGACGGACATCAGCGCGATGGCCGTCGGTTCGATTGCCGGCAAACATCCGCTCACGCGAATTTCGCCGCAGAAAACGATCGAAGGCGCACTCGGCGCGCTGGCAATCGTCGCCGCGATCGGCGCGCTGCTCAGTTCGGTGCCCTCGCTCCACATGAATTGGTGGCAAGGTGCGAGCTTAGGAGCGGCGACGTGCGTTGCGGCTCAAGCGGGCGATTTGGTCGAATCGGCGCTGAAACGTGACGCCGGCGTAAAGGATAGCGGATCGATGATTCAGGGTCATGGCGGCGTCTTGGATCGATTCGATTCGTATCTGTTCGGCGGCATGACGTTTTTCGGCGTGCTGCATCTCGTGGGATTGCTGAGCATTGTCTAAAAAACGCGTTGCGATCCTGGGCAGCACCGGGTCGATTGGGAGCCAAGCGCTCGATGTGATCGGCCGGCATCGCGATCGTTTCGAAGTCGTGGCTCTAGCGGCCGGCACGCAAGTGGAGAAGCTGCGCGAACAGGCGGCGGCGTTTTCGGTGCCGCTCCTCGCCGACGGCAGCGAAGGCGACCGCGGCCGGTATCGCGTTGCGGTAGAATCGCGTCCGGACATCGTGCTTGCGGCAACCGACGGTTTCGTTTCGTTCGATGCGGTGTTCGCTGCAGTCGAGCGCGGCATCGACATCGCCGTCGCGAACAAGGAACTCATCGTCGCCGCGGGCGAGCTTCTGACGAGCGCCGCGCGCTCGAGCGGCGCAGCAATTCTGCCGGTCGATTCCGAACACTCCGCGATCTTCCAATGCCTGGTCGGTGAAGATCCGGCGCGCGTCCGCTCGATCGTGCTCACCGCCTCGGGCGGCCCGTTTTGGCGAAAGTCGCAAGCAGAAATCGAGCAGGCCACGCTTGAGGCGGCGCTCGCGCACCCGACCTGGCGGATGGGCATAAAGAATACGGTGGACTCGGCGAGCATGATGAACAAAGGACTGGAAATCATTGAAGCGAGCCGTTTGTTCGGCATGCCTGCGGAGCGCCTCGGCATCCTGGTCCATCCGCAATCGATCGCCCATGGCATGGTGGTCTTTTCCGACGGCAGCGTAAAGATTCAGGCCGCCGCCCCCGATATGCGCCTGCCCATCGGCTACGCGCTCGCCTACCCCGACCGATTAAATGAAGGGGGGACCGTGCCGGACCCACTGACGGCGGCGGGCGCGCATCCTGAAAGCGCCGCGCTGCGTTATGATTTCGAGCGGCCCGATCCGGCGCGGTTTCCGTGCGTTGGTCTGGCTTATCAAGCCCTCGCGGCAGGAGGGACGATGCCCGCGGTCCTGTCGGCGGCAAATGAAATAGCGGTGGCGGCATTCGTCGACGGAAAGATTGGGTTCGGGCACATTGCGCAGATCATCGAACGCGCGATGGCGGCGGCCGCTCCGGGGGAACTCAGTTTGGAAGGCGTGCGGCGGGCGGACAACGGCGCGCGAGAAAATGCAAAGGCGGCCGTTTCGTCGCTCGGTCAACGTCTCGAGGTGTAAGTGACTCTGGTTCTTGCAGCGATCACCCTGGCGAACGTCTACAAAATCGTCCTGTTCTTGATCGTGCTTTCGATTTTGGTCGTGCTGCACGAATACGGGCACTACGTTTTCGCGCGCTGGAACAAGGTTCGCGTTTTGGAGTTTTCGGTCGGGATGGGACCGCTGCTGTACGGCTGGCGCAGTAAACGCAGCGGAACGCTGTACTCGCTGCGCGCTTTGCCCATCGGCGGCTACTGCGCGATGCACGGCGAAGACAACAAAACGTCCGAGGCGGAAAAGCAGCGCGAGTTCCGGGAGACCGTGACGATCGACGGACGCGAATACGATACGGACAACTTCCAAGCGAAGAATGCGTGGCAGCGGCTGGCGATCGTTTTGGCCGGACCGTTCGCGAACTTCATCTTGACGCTGGCAATCCTCTTCGTCGCGGCCGCGGCGTTCGGGGTCCAAAGCAATACGGTTCAGCCGCGAGTAGGATTGCTATCGCCCAACATGCCTGCGCAACGCGCCGGTCTGCACGCCGGCGATCGCATTTTGAACGTGAACGGCATCCAAATCGGCGGCGGCGATCAACTCGTCGGCATCATCCATCATTCGCTTCGCAGACCGCTGCACATCGTGTACGCGCGCGACGGCGCGCAGAACCGAGTAACGGTCACGCCGGTGAAGTGTCCGGCGCCGCTGCAAAATCTGGGCTGCATCGGATTCACCGCTGTGCCTACGTATCAACACGTCGCGCTCGGGACTGCGCTGCACGAGACGGGCGATCAGTTCGTATTCATTGCGCAGCAGACGCTGGGAGGTTTGGCGCTTTTGGCAAGCCATCCGGCGGTGTACGGCAAGCAGGTTTCCGGCGTGGTGGGCATGGGGCAAGCCGCAATGACGATTCAGGATTTCGGCTGGGCGCCGTATCTCGGTTTTGCGGCACTGATTTCGTTCGCGCTCGGGCTGTTCAACCTGCTCCCCCTTCCGGCGCTCGACGGCGGCCGCGCCGCATTTATCGTCGGCGAGCTGATTCGCGGTAAACCCGTCGATCCGGAAAAGGAAGCGTGGGTGCACATCACCGGTTTTGCCGTGCTGATCGCGCTGATGATCGTGATCAATTTCTACAACGTCGTGCAAATCGTTCAGGGTAAAGGGCCGTTTTAAATGGCGGCCCACCCACAAGGAGCCCTACAGTGATCAGGATGCGGCGCAAGAGCAATCCGGTTTTTTTGCAAAATAAAACCGGCAAGGACGACGCGAAAAGCGTGTGGATCGGCGGCGATCATCCCGTAGCGGTCCAGACGATGACCACGACGGATACCGCGGACGCCGAAGCGACGCTCGAGCAGATTTACGGCCTGGCAATGGAAGGCGCCGAGATCGTGCGCGTGACGGTCAAAGATCCGCCCGACGCAGCAGCGATGCCCGCAATCGTTTATCGCTCGCCGGTGCCGATCGTCGCGGACATCCACTTCGATCACCGCATGGCACTGGCCGCAATCGACGCCGGCGTCGCCAAACTGCGCCTGAACCCGGGCAACATCCGCGATCCCAAAAAGACCGCCGAAGTGGTGGAAGCGGCAAAGCGAAAAAATATTCCGATCCGCATCGGCGTCAACATGGGCTCGCTCGCGCCGGATCTGGAGAAAACACTCGGGCACACCGCCGAAGCAATGGTCGAGTCCGCGATGCGGCACGTCGAAATTTTGGAGGAATTGGACCATCGCGCGATCGTGATCTCGCTCAAAGCGCACGACGTGACGACGACCGTGCACGCCTACCGCTTGATGGATCGCCGCTTGCGCGATCGCAACACGCCGTACGCGCTGCATTTAGGCATTACCGAAGCGGGATTGCTGCGCGACGGCACGGTGAAATCCGCGATCGGTCTTGGCATTTTGTTGTTCGAAGGCATCGGCGACACGATTCGCGTTTCGCTAGCGGCCGATCCGATCGAAGAAGTGCCGGTGTGCTGGAGCATGCTCAAAGCGCTCGGGCTGCGTGAGAAGGGCTTTGAAATCACGGCTTGCCCCTCGTGCGGACGCGCGGAGATCAGCGTGCTGGAACTCGGTCGCAGCGTCGAAGCGATTGCGAAAGAATATCGCGCGCCGGTCAAAGTTGCCGTGATGGGCTGCGTCGTGAACGGCCCCGGCGAATCGAAGATGGCCGACGTTGGCGTCGCGGGAGGCAAAGGCAAAGGCGCCATCTACCGCGCCGGCGAGTTGGTGGGGACGTTCCCGGAAGACCAATTGCTCGGCGCGCTGCGCTTGGAAATCGAAAAAGTCATCGCGGAAAAATATCCCGCTTATGCCGACGAAATATCGACTCCCGTCTAAGACGACGCTCGTCGCGACGGCGTTCGCGGCGTTGCTGGCATCGCTGGCGCTGACGTTCAGCAATACGATTGAAGTTCGCGTCGACGGGCAGCCGATCGTGAGCGACGTTCCGCCCGTCTCGTCCGTGAAAGACGGTGTGTTCGTTCCGCTGCGGCCGCTCGGCAATGCGCTCGGCGCTGAAACGAAATACGAACGCAAGTCCGGCTCGGTCGTCGTCTCGCGCAGCGATCAAGTGCTGCGTTTAAAAGTCGGATCGACGCACGCGAAGCTGAACGGCATGCCGATGACGCTGCGCCATGCGCCGTTCCGCGTGCGCGGCCGCGTCATGGTGAGCCTTCACGAACTGCAGCGCGCCTTCGGCGTGCGCGTCAAGTTCGACAAGATGACCGCGCGCGTCGACGTCAATACGCCGGGCGTGCTGTCGGATCCGGCACAGATTCAAACGCAGTAGCACATTGAAACCGGTTGCGGTTGGCGTTGCTTCGTTGGCAATTCTTGCTGCCTGCGGCGGAGGCGGTACCGACTACGCCGGATATATCCCGACGCCCACGCCGTCCTCAAGCCCAACCAGCGCGCCAACCTGCCCACCGCCCTCGCCGGGTCCCCCGCCGCCGCCCTTGTCGCTGCTGCACCCGCCTTCCGATTCACTGAACGTTGCGTTGAATGTGGGCGAAATCGTCATTGCCGGCCCGCTGGTTGACGGCGGCACATTCGCGGTGACAATGAGTACCGGTGCCGAAGTCGCTATTGGCGCGCCTACGGCGGCACCTTCACCGGTTCCATCACCGTACGCGACGCCGTCGCCGGGGTATCCAACCACTCCCGTTGAGGCGATACCGCTTCCTACGCTCTCGCCGCAAACTGCATACGCGGTGACCTACACGTATGCGCAGTGGTCTGACAATCCGCCGGCGTGCAGTGCGCCGTACTCGCAACACCTCGGCACGTTCACGACGCAGTAACACAAGGGTGACATTGGCGGCGCGGCGCCGGAAAAAAGATCGCCGTGTCCAAGCGGCACGAAGGCGATCTTGTCCGCGCGGCGACTCTGGAAGGCTACGCGACGCGGCGCTACGCGCACAACGCTTCGAGCGCGAATTCACCGAGACAACGACTCACGACCGTCTGATGGCGCTGCTCCCTGAGCAACTCGCGCGCGGACCTCGCGCGCCGGCTCGAGGAAAGCGCCATGCTTTCACCGGAAGCCGCCATTGCGCTCGCGCTCGAAGAACCGTAGCGCGCGTAAGAAGGGTTACGGTGTTTTCGTCGGGGCCGCGTGCGGCATCGGCATCGGCATTTCGCTCCCCATAATTGACATCATGAATTGCTTCGTACGTTTGTAGCCGGCGGGCGGCGCGAAAAGGGAGGCAATCGGCGCGGTGAGCGAGACGGCCGACAGGTCCATCTTCATGGCGGCTGTTGCGGTACCGGTAAACGTCATGTCGGCATGGACGGGGACGCCCGAAAGATCGTCGGCGAACGCGAAGTTCGCGACTATTTGCTGCGGCGTTTTATCGGTGTGCCTCTGCATTACCGTCGTGAGATGATACACGTGCGAGACGTGGCCGTTGACGGGCTGATCGCCGACCAGCTCCGTGGTCGAGGAAAACTTGTCGAACTGCGTCGTCGCGCGCAGCACCGCACTGATACCGGAAAACGGCGAACGCGAACGTGCGGCGCTTTTTGGCACAGGCGATTTAGTACGCGCTCCGGGAGAACCGAGTTTGGTTTGATAATAATACTTGCCCGTGGACGACCACATGGTTAGTGTACCGTTCGGGGTGTTGACGAGCGCCGTGACGACGCCTTTCGGCAGCATCGCCGACATAGCGGTGTTCGCGTGCGGATCTTGCGTTGTCACGGCCACTTTTAGGATGTCGATGCGCGTGAACGCATCGCGGTGTGCAACCCGAACATCCATCTGCACGGCGCCGGATTTGCCTTTCCCGCTTGTGCCGTTCACGCTTATCGTCCCGGTTGCGGTGAACGCCGGGAACAGCGCGGCGGCGCGTGTGGGCGTGGGCTTCGGCGTGGGAGCAGCGGCCGTAGCCGCTAGGGGGAGAAGCAGCGCGCACAAAACCCGGTGCGAGATCATGGATGCGTTTTCGCGTGTGCCCGCACTCCTCCCCGCTTAATGTACTCCATCAGGCCGCGTTCTCACGCGAAGCCGCCATCACGCTGGCACTCGAAGAACCGTAACGCGCCGTGCAACTGAAGTCGTTCGCCGACGTTTCGCTAGCGGCGGGTGCCGATACGCTCTCCAAGGTGTTTGCCGGTTATGCGGTTGCGTTGGAATTCACCGCGGAGCGGCTCGCGTTGCATGTCGCGTACAATGATGTCGACGTGCGCGCTTCGCCGATATGGTTCGACGGCGCAGGCAATGCGATCGCCGCCGCGCTGATCGCATTCCGCGGCGATCGCGCGTGGGTTGGCGGGTTCGGCGTTGCGCCCGAGTATCGTCGCCGCGGACACGCAGCCGCGCTGCTCGAATCGCTGATCGGCGCGGCCCGCGAACGGCGGTGCAGCGGTATAACGCTGGAGGTTTTGCGCTCGAATGACCCTGCCCAAGCGCTGTACGCGAATGCGGGTTTTATCGCGGTGCGCCGACTTTTTTCTTTCCGAGTCAGTCAGCCGCAGAACGCAGTGCGGTCGAACTTTCGGTACGTTGACCCGGACGATTTCGTCGATCTACCGCGGGCGTGTGCGCCGTGCTGGCAACGCGAGAACGCCGGAATCCGCAACGGTGCGGCGTCTTCCGCGCTTTCCGATGCGGCCGGGACGTATGCGCTTTTCCGGTACAACGACGCACTCGCTCAAGTCGTCGCGTTGCAAGCGCAAAGCTCGGAAACGCTATGCGAACTCATGGACGCCATCGCAGCCGGTGCCGGCGTTGCAACGGTCGCCATATTCAACGAACCGCAAGAAAGCGCGCTCCTGGAGATGGCCCAACAAGCTGGCTGGAAGCCCGACCTGGTTCAAGACGAAATGCGCTTATCGTTGTAGTGGAGGGCTGCCGGGGGCGGTATTATGGTGGCCTCGACAGGCTCGGCCGCGCTTCGACGCCGAGTGCCTGCGCGTAGCGCAGTCCTGAGCGAGCGAAGCAAGTCGAAGGGTCAGCGTGACATTGCGATCGCGTTAGGCGTATTCTTGGATGCCTTCGGGTTCGATCACCGGCACCACTTCGGCCGGGTTCGATTTACGAAATCCGTACGAAAAGAAGATGATGAGGCCGACGACGAGCGCGCCGAAAAACCAAATCCACGTTTCACGCGAGAGCCCGAATATGGCCAGAAACGCGGAGAACGCGATACCCAGGATCGGGAATACGGGCACGAACGGCGATCGGAACGCGCGAGGAATGTCGGGCCGCTTGTAGCGCAGATAAATCACGCCCGCGCATACCACCATGAACGCGAGCAGCGTGCCGATATTGACCAAGTTGAGCAGCTGCGTCAGCGGCACGATCAGCGTGAGAATAGCAACGCCGACGCCGGTGATCATCGTCATCAGGATCGGTGTCTTGAAACGCGGATGCACGCGTGCGACGAAAGGCGGCAGCATCTTGTCGCGCGCCATGACGTAGAAAATGCGGGTTTGGCCGAGCAGCGATGCGAGCGCCACCGACGTAGTTCCGGCCAATACGCCCACCGTAATGGCGATATTGGCAAACCAGTTGTGCAGCGGGAGGAGCGCCGCTTGCAGCGCGGCGGTCGGATCGACTTTCTGCCATGGTACGGCGCCCAGCAAAACGATCGCGGTCGCGCAGTAGAGCAGCGTGCCGATCGCAAGGGCGCCGATGACGCCGATCGGCACGTCGCGGGACGGGTTTTTCGTTTCTTCCGCCGTCGTCGTCGCCGTGTCGAACCCGATGTAACTGAAGAAAACCAGCGCCGCACCGGGTATGATACCGAAGCCGCCGCCGCCGGAAAACGGCGCTAGATGCCCCCAGCCCTTCGGAGCGAAATCATGCAGGTATGCTGGATGGAACAGCGTTGCGCCGAAAGCGATGAAGATGAACAGCGCGCCGATCTTGAGCACGACGAAGACGTTGTTGGTCGTCGCCGTTTCACGAATTCCGATGGAGAGTACGGCCGAAAGCACCAGCACGAAAATCGCACCGATGATGTCGTACTGCGAATGGAAAAAATCCCAGTGCGTCGGCACCCACCAACTGCCGTGCACGGTCAGCGCCGAAGTTTGCGCCCACTGGGGCAGACTTACGCCGAAGTCCTTGAGCACGGCTTGAATCGCGCCGGAAAATTGCTGCGCGACCGGCGCGGCGCTGATGCCGTACTCGAACAGCAGCGCGAAGCCGATGATCCAGGCGACCAATTTGCCCAGCGTCGCGTAGGAATACGTGTAGGCGGATCCCGCGATCGGCACCATCGAACCGAGCTCGGCGTAGGAAAGCGCCGCAAAAAGTGAAGCCGCACCGGCGATCAGATAGGAAATGATGATCGCCGGTCCCGCCATGAGGATGCCCGGACCGATGGTGGTGAAGATGCCGCCGCCGATCATGGTTCCTAGGCCGATGGCGATCAGATCTTTGCCCGTGAGCGCTCGCCGCAAGATTTTTTGCCGGGAAAGAGCGCGAAGTTTCTCGATGCTCGTGGTGGCAAAGAGCTGGGCGGCGAACGACATTCCGGCCGGGTTCGCAAAAAAGCGAGCCCAGGCCTGTTGAGGTGCCGCATCCATGAACGCATTTCGCCGCTTGTCGCGGCGCCAAGTCTACCGCAATCGGTTTCTTACGCTCGAAGTGCATTCCGTCGTTCATCCGAGCGGCGCGTCCGGCGAGCACGCGCTCATCGTCGCGCCGCGGTGCTCGGCCGTCATCGTTTCCGACGGTGATGACTTTCTCTTCGTGCGGCAGCCGCGTTTTGGAGCGGGCGCCGAAGTTTTAGAGATCGTCAAAGGCGGTGCAGAAGGCGATGAAACGCCGCTGGAGTGCGCGCAGCGCGAAGCGCGTGAGGAATTGGGAATCGTCGCGCACGATTGGGAATCGCTGGGTCAGCTGTTCGAGATTCCCTCGCTGATGAACAGCGCCGTCGAACTGTTCCATGCCGGCGCCGTGGAACACGTCGACGCCTCGCCCGAACCGGTGGAAAGCATCGAACTGGTTCGCGTCGCGCAGCACACGGCTTTGGCTGCGGCCGCTACCGGACGCATCAACGACGCCGTAACCGTGGCCGCACTGCTTCGCTACGGAATGCTCAAGAAGGTTCTGCAGGTGCGGGCGGACGCGTAGCGGCGTTCCACAAATGTTCGGGTGAGGTCAAGCGGCGGTTCGCCAAGCGCGCCCAGACGAACAACGCGTCTGACAGCCGGTTCACGTAGCGCACGCAATGCGTGGAGATCGTTTCATCGGCATCGGTAAGCGCGACCAGTAGCCGTTCGGCGCGCCGGCAGATCGTGCGCGCGAAATGCAGAAAGGCACCGGCGCGCGATCCGCCGGGATGAATGAAATTTGCGAGCGGTTCCAACTGCGTTTGCGCTTCGTCGATAGCGCGCTCCAGCGCGGCAGCATCGCCTTCTTCGATGAGCGGCATGCCGTCCCAACGCTTTTGCGCCGGCGTCGCGAGCTGCGCGCCCAAATTGAACAGCACGTCCTGCGTCCACGCCAGCCACGTATCCAGGCTGAGCAACGCCGAATCCGCGCTGCCGGATTCGCCCAGGAACGTGCGCGCGATCCCGATAGCGCTGGAGAGTTCGTCGAGCGTTCCGTACGTTTCGATGCGCAAATCGTTTTTCTTCACGCGCGCTCCGCCGAACAATCCGGTCGTACCGTCATCGCCGGTGCGCGTGTAGATGCGGGTGAGTTTCGGCATGGTTCGTGCTTCGAAAACGCGGCAGCAGGAGCCTTGGCAGGCGGCGGCGCGCGTCTTTTCGAATCGGGGCCGGTCATGTCGCAGGCCGCACAGTCCGTCGACGAGCCCGTCGTTAAGGAAATCCCGCCGAAGGCCGCGGACCTTTCGGCTTGGTATACGGCGGTCTGCCTCAAGGCCGAACTGGTTTCCTATTCGCCCGTGCGCGGCTGCGTCGTGCTTCGTCCGCAGGGCTACGGGATGTGGGAAAACCTGCAAAAGCATTTGGATCGCCGTTTCAAAGAAACCGGACACGAAAACGCGTATTTCCCGCTGTTGATTCCGGAAGGGCTGCTGCTGCGCGAGGCCGAGCACGTCGAAGGATTCGCGCCGGAAGTTGCGTGGGTGACGCAAGGCGGCAGCGAAATCCTCGAAGAGCGTTTGGCGATCCGGCCGACTTCCGAAGTGATCATCGGCGTGATGTACGCCAAGTGGATTCAGTCCTATCGCGATCTTCCGATCTTGATCAATCAATGGGCCAACGTCGTGCGATGGGAAAAAGCGACCCGGCCGTTTCTGCGCACGATGGAGTTCCTGTGGCAGGAAGGGCACACCGCGCACGCCACCGCAGCGCAAGCGCGCGAAGAAACGCAGAAGATGCTCGCGGTTTATCAAGACTTTGCGGAGAACGTCGCCGCATTGCCCGTGTATGCGGGAGCCAAGAGCGAGAGCGAACGTTTTCCCGGTGCGATCGAAACGTTTTCCATTGAAGCGCTCATGCCCGACGGGAAAGCGCTGCAGTCGGCGACCTCGCACGATCTTGGACAGAATTTCAGCAAGGCGTACGATATCGCGTTCGTCGATGCCGATCAGCAGATGAAATACGTCCATACGACCTCTTGGGGAATGTCATGGCGCATGCTTGGCGCCACGATCATGGCCCACGGCGACGATCGCGGTCTGCGAATTCCTCCGAAACTTGCGCCGATCGAGGCCGTGTTCGTGCCGATCGTCAAAGGCGCCGAAACGGCCCCCGTGCGCAAGTCACACGAGCTCGCCGAACAGACTGCGCGCGCACGGGCACACGGTGCGCGTGGACGATCGCGAACAGACGCCGGGATGGAAGTTCGCCGAATGGGAGATGCGCGGGGTGCCGCTGCGCTTCGAGATCGGGCCGCGCGATTTGGAACGGGGCAGCGTGACGGTGGTGCGGCGGGACAAACGCAAAGGGGAAGAGGGATCGAAAACCGCCGTTCCGTTCGAAGGAATCGCGCCGGCGACGCGCGACCTGCTCGGCCTGGTGCAGCGCTCGTTATACGAGCAAGCTAAAGCATTTCTCGAATCGCACACGTTCTCGCCGACGACGCGCGACGAGTTTTTGGAGATGTGCCGCAATCGCGCGGGAATGATCGACATTCCGTGGTGCGGGCGTGCGGAGTGTGAGGCCGCCGTCAAAGCGCAAACGAGCGCGACCACGCGCAACACCCGCGCGCTGCAGGAAATCGATTCCGCCTGCGTTGCATGCGGCGAACCGGCCCGCGTGAACGCCTACTTTGCTCAGAGCTATTAGCGCGATCTTTTCGCACGGCACCCTCGCCGTTGCACTGCTGGCGCAGAGCCTGTTCCCGACCACGCCGCCCGGCGTGAGCAGCACCGACGCCTACGCGCGAGCCTCCGGAAATGCCAAGCACGTTGCCGTAACGATAGGGCGGGCGTTGTTCGCCACCGAGTGGCCGGCGCAGGTCCTCAACGTGTATGCCGATGCAGCCGCCGGGCTGCGTGTCGCGGGACTGCACGTCTCGGGAAAGAATTTTCATCACGAGCTTTCGCGCGATGAGTTCATTTCGGAGATTGCCGATCTGGTGCGGGAGACGTTCGCCGCGAGCGACGTGAACGAGGTCGATATTTGGACGACGGTACCCCTGCGCGTCGGCAAGGACGTGGTGGTCGCCGGCGATCTGGCAAAGCCGACCTCGCGAACGGTCTTCACGCTCAGCGTGCTGCGCAGCGAGAGCGCGCAGTCGTACGTGCGCCGCATGCGCTTGGGGCAAGGTGTCTATTGGGACCAGGAATGGGTGCGCACTGCCTTGCGGGGATTTCTCCACCGGCCCGGTAAATGATGTTTCGCAGCTATGTATCGTAAGTCAACGCTCAGCAACGGCGTGCGGGTCATTACCGAGGAAATGCCCGCGTTTCGCTCGGCGTCCCTCGGCATTTGGGCCGACGTCGGTTCTGCGGCCGAAACGCCGGCGCAGCGCGGCATCTCGCACCTGGTCGAACATATGCTTTTCAAAGGAACGCAGCAGCGCACCGCGCGCGAAATTGCCGAACTCATGGACGGCATCGGCGGCAACCTGAACGCGTTCACCGACAAAGAAAGCACCTGTTACTACGCCAAAGTGATGGACCAGCATCTTCCGCTGGCGGTGGACGTGCTGACCGACATGTTCTTGAACTCGCGATTCGACGCCGGCGAACTTGCGAAGGAACAGAAAGTCGTCCTGGAAGAAATCAAAATGTACGACGACTCGCCGGACGAGCTGATCCACGATTTGTTCATTCAAACGATGTGGCGCGGCAGTAACCTGGGCGCTCCCACGATCGGTTTTTCGGAAACCGTGACGACGATTTCACCCGACGACCTGCGCGTCCACATGCAGCGCCACTACGCGCCGAATTCGGTTGTCGTTGCTGCTGCCGGGAACGTGGAACATCAAGCCGTCGTCGAAATGTTCGAACGAGCGTTCTCCTCGTTTAGCGGCAAGTGTGCCCTGCCGCAGCCGGAAAGCCCGCAGATGACGCCCAATCGTTTGTTTCGATCGAAGGACAGCGAACAGGCCTATATGGTCCTCGGTACCCGCGGACTTTCGGTGCGCGACGACCGCCGGTACGCACTTTCCGTAATGGACACGATTCTAGGAGGCGGCATGTCGAGCCGCCTTTTTCAAGAGATTCGAGAAAAGCGCGGACTGGTTTACACCGTGTATTCGTTTCAAGCCGCGTATCGCGGCGCCGGCTTGTTCGCGGTCTACGCCGGGACCTCGCCGGAAAATGTCGGCGAATGCGTCTCGGTGATCGGTGAACAATTCGCAGCTTTGCGCGCGCAGCCGGTCAGCGATGCCGAATTGCGTTTGGCGAAGGAGCACATCAAGGGCAGTCTCACGCTCTCGCTCGAAAGCACGTCGAGCCGCATGATTCGCCTGGGCCGCAGCGAGTTTTCGTTGGGACGCGAACTGACCACGGAAGAGATCGAGCAGAAAGTGGAAGCCGTTACGGCCGAACAGGTCCAGGTGCTTGCCCAAGAGCTGCTGGCCGAAGAAAACCTGGGGCTTTGCGTGCTCGGCCCCGTCGACGAGGCCTCGGTCGAATGGAACCGTAGCGCTGCATAACTCCTCCGCGTTTGTCGGCGCTCCGTTTTGGTCGTGGGAGCTGATCGGCGCAATGGTCATCACCTTCGTCCAGCAGGGCGTGACCATCGGCGCGTACGCCGCCCGCTTGGCGGGCGTGCAAACCGGACGCATTGCAACCTCCATTTCGTTGTTCAATCTGTTCGTAACGACGGGGCGCCTGGCAAGCATTTTTTCGACGATCACGATCGGACCGTTAACCGATCACGCCGCCGAAAGCGCGCGCCGGCTTTTCGATTTGCACGACATCGCCGGGCTGGAATCATTGCGCGGGACCGTGCTTTGGCAGCTGCGGATCATCGTCCTAGCCGGGACGCTGGGAATGGCGGGGTTCGCGCTGTTCCTGCCCATGTTCGTGTACCTCTTCCGCCGGGGCGTGCGTTCGTTCGAGATGCGGGGCTCGATTCCGCACTCGCTTTTCCGGTTAGGCGATCCGACCGTTCTGCGCGACGTCTTCGGCGCTAACCGCATGCCGACGCGTGAGTTGATGCAGACCTTTTCGGCGCAGGGGCTGCCGCGCCGGATGCTGATTTTCAACGTCGTCATTACGGCCGTCTACTCCATCGGCGTGGTCGCCTCTTATTACGCGAGTCTGCTGGACATTCAAGCGGCACGGACGGCACTGGGCCTTTCCGGGATCATCAACGGCATCGGCACGATTTCGTTCACGCTCTTCGTCGATCCGACCGCTTCCATCATCACCGACGAGGCGGTGCGCGGTGCCCGTCCCATCCATCAAGTCCGTTCCATGGTATTCTACTTGGCTACGACGGCGATTCTCGGCACGCTGATTTCGCAAGTCATTTTATGGCCTGCAGCGAAAGTTATCGAACTGGTGGCGCACTTCTTTACGAGCTTGCGATCGTGACCCGCCTGCTGGGCGCGCTTCCGCTTTGCGTGCTGCTCGCAACGACCGGCTGCGTGGGAAGCGTCGAGCATTGGGTCGTCAACACCCGCGTCAATCAGGGGGACGTGGCGCTGGCGCGCGGGAGCGCGCACGAAGCGCAGATCGCGTACCGCTTGGCCCTCAAGGTCGATCCGCACGATGCGCGGGCGCGCGCCGGGCTTTCGCAAGCGGCGGCGGCGATCGCCGAAACGGATTACGCCAAAGGCGACTTCGACGATGCCATGGCGGTGCTGATCGAAGCGCAGCGGATCGATCCGCAGAGCGTGCGGCTGCAGGCGCTGCGCTCGCAGATTGACGGCGCGCGCCTGAAACAAGAAATCGTCAGCTCGAATTATCCGGCGTACGAACGCGGCGGGCTGCAGCTTCGCGAAGGTTATGCTTCGCTGGGACTGCAAGCCCACAATATCGTCAAGAGTTTGAGACGGTTTTCATACACGTACGATACGCAAGATCTGACCAGGGCAATTCTCAACTCTTACGAGCTGCAGTCTGGAGGCCGCCAAGAACACGAACCGTCTCATTGCCTACCGCCAACTCGTCGAGTCCGGCGTTCCGGCAGCGAGCACGGGACAAAGCGGCGCTACGTCGGGATCGCTGCTGCCGCTCCCGTAACCGCGCGGCGGAGCAGCCGCTCTACTTCTTCGGGTTCACGGGCCTCGCCGTAGAGCGCCCCTTGCCAGGCGTCGCATCGCAGCGCGCGCAGCATCTCGAGTTGCTCTTTGCGTTCGATGCCTTCGGCGACGATCCGCAAATCGAGTTTGCGGCAGACATGGACGATGACATGCGCAAGCTCGGCGTAGAAGCTGTTACGATCGATCGCTTCGACGAAGCTGCGGTCGATTTTCACCGTGTCGATCGAGAGATTTTGCAAACGCGCCAGCGCGCAGTGCTGCACGCCGAAGTCGCCTAATGCCAAGCCGTAGCCCAAACCGCGCAGTTCGCGCAGCGTATCTTCCGCCTCGCGCGCGTGCGAAAGAAACGATGCTTCGGTAATTTCCAGACCGATGAGCGATGCCGGAAGGCGGCGCTCCACGCGCAGCTCTTCGAGCATGCGTAGGAAATGCGGGTGGTGCAGTTGCTGCGGCGAGACGTTGATCCACGTGCGGGTGGGGACGCCGGCCTGAACCCACGCCGCAGCCTGCGCAAACGCGCTGCTCATGGCCCAGCGTCCGATCGGTCCGATGAGGCCCGTCTCGTCGGCAAGCGCAACGAACTCCGCGGGATCGATGGGACCCAATTCCAGACTGTTCCAGCGCAGCAGTGCTTCGACGCCGACGATGCGGCCGGCTTCCGTATCGACGATAGGCTGATAGCGCAGCCCCAATTCGTTGCGCGGAAGCGCTTGGCGCAATGCCCGCTCCATGCGAAAACGCCGCGAGGCCGCGTACTGGAGGTCCGGTGTGTAATAGCTGTAACCGCTGCCGCCCCGCTGCTTGATCGCGTACATCGCAACGTCCGCATTGCGCAGCAGCGCGTCGGGTTCTTTGCCGTCGAGCGGAAACAAACTGATGCCGATGCTGGCGGACAGGAAATGCTCGTGCTCGCCGACGGTAATCGCCGGCGTGAGCGCGTCGATGATCTGTTGCGCGCGGTCGGAGACGGTCATTTTATCCGGCATGCCGTCCAGCACGATGATGAACTCGTCGCCGCCGGTGCGCGCAACGATATCATCGGGCGTAACGGCCTTGCGCAGCCGCCGGCTGACTTCCGCGAGCACGGTATCTCCGACGCGGTGGCCCAGCGTATCGTTGATGATCTTGAAGCGATCCAAATCGACGAACAGGATCGCCAGGAGCGAGTGCCCTTCGTAGTTGCTGACGATCCGGCGAATGTCTTGCCGCAGCCCGGTGCGGTTGCGCAGCCCCGTCAGCGCGTCGTGGTAAGCTAAATCGACGAGCGAAGACTCGGTCGTCTTACGGTCGGTGATGTCGAGGATCGTGCCGAACTGCGCGGTGATCGAGCCGTCGTCGGCGTACAGCCAGTGGCCTTGCTCTTGAACGTGCGTGACCGTACCGTCGCAGCAGACGATGCGGTGCTCGAGATCGTAGGGCTTGCGGTGCGTCTGCGCTTTGGCCAGCTCCCGCTGCACCCGTTCGGCGTCTTCGGGATGATGGAAACTCCACAACCCCTCGGCGCTCTGAACGCTGCCCAGCGGCGCGCGCAAAATGCGGTGCATCTCGTCGGACCAGAACGCAAAGCCGGTTCGATAGTCGTACGCGTAGCTGCCCAGATGCGCGATTTGTTCCGCTCGCGAGAGCGCGGCCTGCGTTTGGCTCAACACCTGCTCCGCGCGAATCTGTGCCGTTACGTCTTCGGCGGAAACCACTTTTGCGTCGTTTCCGTCGTAGACGGTGTCATGCATGCGAACCTCGCAGAAGAAAACCTCGCCGCTTTTGCGCCGGTGTTTGAAAACCCGCCCTTGGCGCAGCGACGTGATTCCGGAAAACGCCTCAACAAGGTCCTGCACGCCGTCCTGCGGTGCCCGCAGCATATCGACGGTCCCGCTGACGAGCTCTTCGCGCGCGTAGCCGTATTGACGCACCGCCGCATCGTTCGCGTCGAGCAGCAGCATCGTGTTGCAGTCGTAGACGAACATCGGAATGGGATTGTCGTTGAAAACGTCGGGCGATGCCGGCCTGCGGCCTTTCGAGAGATTCGCAGTGGGGCGCAGCGAAAACCAGTTCATCGTACGGGCTGGCCGATCGCGTTCAGCAAACCCGGAATATCCTGCGGCGCGCGCGGCCGGCTGAAGAAGAAGCCTTGACACGTATCGCAGCCCAGCGAACGAACGGTCTCCAGTTCGGCCGGCGTTTCGACGCCTTCGGCACTTACTTTGAACTGCATTTCATGTGCGATGGTGACGATCGCCTGAATAATCGCGCGGTTCACGCGGTTTTCGTCCACGCCGGTGACGAACACGCGATCGATTTTCAGCGTGTCGAGCGGAAGGCGCTGCAAGTACTCGAGCGAGGAATACTTGACGCCGAAATCGTCCAGCGCCAGCCGAATCCCGAGCGCTTTGATCTCGTCGATGATCGCGCTGGTTTGAGCGTTGGCGTTGATGAACGAGCTCTCGGTGAGTTCGAAGCCGACGCATTCGGGGAGCAGCTCGTGCTTCTGAAGCAAAGCGTGAACCCTTTTCGGAAGGCCGGCATGCAGCTGCACGGCCGAAACGTTCACCCAGACGCGCAGCCGTAAACCGGCATCGGACCACGTTTTGGCCTGTGCGAACGTCGTCTCGAAAATCCAGTCGCCGATCTCTTCGATTGCCCCGGTCTCTTCGGCGAATTCCACGAATTCGCCGGGAGGGGTGAGTTGCAGCCCGCCGTTACGCCAGCGAATCAGCGCCTCGACCCCCACCATGCGGCCGGTGCGAGCGTCGACAATGGGCTGATAGTGCATCGCGAACTCGTGCTGGTCCAGGCCTCGCCGCAGTCCGCGTTCCAATTCGAAACGGTGCGCCGCCGCATCTTGCATCTGCGTCGTGTAAAAGTTGAAGCGGTTGGTTCCGGTCGATTTCGATTGATACATCGCAACGTCGGCGTTGCGCAACAGCTCCTCAACATTGGAGCCGTCGGCAGGAAAGACGCTGATCCCGGCGCTCGTCGAGATGGAATACGGATAGCGGTCGACGATGAACGGCGTGCGGAACGTCTGCAGAAGGTGCTCTGCACGCAGCGAAATGTCGGCGCGGTCGACGCAGCCCGGCAGGACGACGACGAATTCATCGCCACCCAAACGCGCGAGCAGCTCGCCGGGCCGCAGACGGCTGCGCAATCGCTGGGCGATCGCAATTAGCACCTGATCGCCCGCGCCGTGCCCCAGCGTGTCGTTGATCGTTTTGAAGCGATCGACGTTGAACAGCACGAGCGCTGCCGAGCCCCGCGGCGCGTCCGCTTCCAGCACGGCTTTCATCCGCAGCATCAACCCTGAGCGGTTCAACAGATCCGTAAGCGGATCGTTGTAGGCCAGATACCGGATCTCGGCTTGTGCTTGCGCGCGTTCGGAGATGTCTTGCAGCGTCCCGGAGACGAAGCACCAGACGCCGCTCTCGTCGTATTCCCAGCGGCCGCGTTCGTGCACGAACACCACGTTGCCGTTGGCGTGAACGATGCGATGCTCCACGCTGTATTCGCGATGTTCGCTGCGCGCGCGCAGCACTTCGGAACGAACGGCATCGGCATCGTCGGGATGGGAAAACGACCAGAAGCCTTCCAGGAGCGGCGGAATTCCGGGTTGTAAGCCGATGATGCGATACGTTTCGTCGGACCAACAGCGTTGCCCGGTACGGCGGTCGTAGCTGAACGTGCCGACGTGCGCAAGCTGCTGTACGAGCGCCAGCGAATCTTCGCTGGCCGAGAGGCGCTCCTGCGCATCGATCATCGTACCGAGTTCGTACGCACTCATCAAAATCGCTTTGGCGCCGCGATGATCGATCTCGCGCTTCCATAACCGAACGCGCAAGCTGCGGCCGCTCTTTGTGCGGTGCGCGGCGATGTCGCTTCGCGCTCCGCGCGTGAGATCTTCCAGCGACGTCACACGGTCGATCGTGCTTGCGAGCAACTCCGTGCGGGAATATTCGTACAGCGCCTCAGCCGCGTCGTTGGCATCGAGAATGCGCAGCGTGCGTGCATCATAAATCAGCAGCGGTACCGGATGTTCGGCAAAAATGGAACGATCGAAGCTGCCTCGGCCTGATAAACGCGGCATCATATACAGTAGTGTATCGGCAGATTTAGGCGTGTACGGTGAGCGCTACCGCAACCATGACGGCGACGACGATGTACGGCGCGAAAGCGATCGGTTTGGTGCCGCGATTACGCACGACCGAAACCAGCGTTGCCGCAAAGCATGCAGCGCCGAGCACGCCGAGCGACCACGGCAGCCCTAACAGCGCTCCGGCCAAGGTCGCGAGCTTGGCGTCGCCCCATCCCATGCCGCGGCCGCGTGAAAGCAGCGCTGCCGTCGCGAATGCAGCGCCGGTAACCGCAGCCGAGATTGCGACGAACCACGAGTGATGCAGCACGATGGCAACGGCGACGATGCCCAGCGGCGCCAGCGTGAAGAGATCGGGCACCAATCCCTTGCGCGCGTCGGCGTACCAGCAGCCTGCAAGCGGAATGCCGACGAGCGCGACGATGCCGAGCTGCAGCGGGTGCGCGCCGCGAAGCGCCATGACCGCTCCCAGAAGCGCGAACGCTGCGACCGGAATGGCCGGCGAGAGCCGTGAGGGTTCGGGCGCATCTTCCAGCGGGCTTATGTCCGAACACAGCATGTGCGCGATCGCGATTCCGCACGCTGCCGAGCACGCGAACAGAACGCCGCACAGGATTGCCGCCAGCATCAGCGATTGATCAGTTTGGCCACGACGGCGCCGAAAATGAGCAGCAGCAAGGCCGGCAGCATGCATAGTCCGACCGGAAAAACCAGCTTGTTGGGCAGCTGCGCCGCGATTTCTTCCGCGCGCAGGGTACGCCGCTCGCGCGTTTCGACGGCCAGCTGCTGCAAAACGTCCGTGATGCTGGCGCCCAAGCGTTCGGACTGCACGATGGCAACCATCGTGGTCGTGAGATCAGGTTCGCGAACGCGTTGCGAGAGCGCCATCAATGCGTCGGCCCGCGAACGACCCAGTCGAATGTCGCCCAACGCGGCGCGCATCTCCTCGCCGAGCGGTCCTTTGAGCCCTTCGGAGGCAGCGGACAATGCGCCGTTGAGCGCGATGCCGGCATCGACGGTCGTCGCCAGCACGTCGAGAAAATCGGGCAGCTCGCGATGAATCGCCAGTTTGCGTTTGTCGATGGTGCGGTGCATCGAAGCAAACGGCCAGTAAAATCCGTATCCCGCGAGCGCCAGGGTCAGGCCGATGTAGATCGCGTTGAGATGGTGAAAGTAGAGCATCGCGAGGACGCCCACCGCTGCGCCGATCGACAGTCCGATGAACGACTGGCGGAAAAGTTTGAAGGGCGTAAGCTCGATACCAGCCGGCTTCCTGCAGCTTGACCGAGAGCGCGTTGGCGCGGCGTTCGTCGAGTAAACGCCGCAGCAGCGTCGAGTTCTCGTCCTTACGCGCTACGCCGGCAGCCGCATCGATGGCCGCAACGCGATCGCGCAAATCGCCGTTGGACGACTGCATCGCGTAATATCCTAGGCCGCCCGCGCCCAAAGCCAACGCACCGAAAATGAATACCGGATCCATCAGATGTCGATCTTCGAAATGAGATTGAAGAGATACCAGCCGAACGCGAGCAGCCCGGCAACGATGAGTAAACAGCCGCGACCGATCATCGTATCGAGTAAGCCGGCGCGCATTTCCGGCTCGGCCGCCATCACGAATCCGGCCACGAAGATCGGCAGTGCGGTGATGATGTATTTCGTCGCCCGTGCCTCTGCGGTGAGCGCGCGAATTTTTCTGGCGAGACGCCGGCGCTCCTTAATCGTCGCGGCAAGGTTTTCGAGAACGCGCGAGAGGTTGCCGCCGGTCTGGCTTTGCAGGCGGACCGCGTTGGACATCATTTGCATCTCCGCCGAAGGCATGCGATCGACGAGCTGATCGAGCGCGTCGTACAAGCTCACGCCGATCTGCGTTTGGCTCAGAACGCGCGTGAACTCGACGCGGGCGGGATCCGGCATATCGGCGACGACGCTGAGCAGCGCCTGGCGCAGACCCAGGCCGACGCGCATGGCGCCGGCCATGAGCCGTAGCGCCATTTCCAACTGGTTGTTGAATTCCGCGAGGCGCTTTCCGACCCGCGCGTTGATCCATCCGCGCATGACGAAGAACGAGCCGCACAGCGTAATGATCAAAATCGCTACGCTGAGCAGCGGAGTCGGATGGCGCAGCACCGTGACGGCACCCCAAGGAATAATACCCAGAGCCAGCACGGTGAAAGCCAGCTCTTCCGACTTGATCGGAATTGCCGCGCGTTCCAGGCCGCTGCGGTAGGGCTCCATCAACTGCGCGATAATGCGTACAATGCTTTGCCAGAAGGCGAAGAACGTGATCGCGACGGCCCCGCCGATGCCCAGAACGACGACGGCGGGAAGCGCGAAATTCATGCCGTGTAAGCGACGGAGAGCTGCATCTCGTTCAAGCGATCGATGTTGAACGTAACGCCGTATTCGGCAAACCGGGCCATCGATTGCGGCTGTACGCCGGTGAAGACGAAGTTGCCCATCGTCAGGCCTTCTTTATCGACGCCGTGCTGCTGATACCGAATCAGATCGAGCATCGTTACGACGTCGCCTTCCATGCCGACCACTTCGCTGATCGTCGTAACCCGGCGGCCGCCGTCGCGCATGCGCGAAACTTGAATGATGAGATCGACCGCGCTGACGATTTGCTCGCGAATGGCACGTATCGGAATGTCGTACCCCGCCATGAGCACCATCGTTTCGATGCGTGAGAGGCAATCGCGCGGCGTGTTCGCATGAACGGTCGTGAGCGACCCGTCGTGGCCGGTGTTCATGGCTTGAAGCATGTCGAGCGCTTCGCCGCCGCGGCACTCGCCGACGACGATGCGGTCGGGTCGCATGCGCAGCGCGTTTCGCACCAGATCGCGGATGCGGATTTCGCCGCGGCCTTCGACGTTCGGCGGCCGCGCTTCCATGCGCACGACGTGATCTTGATCCAAATACAATTCGGCGGCGTCTTCGATCGTGACGATGCGTTCGTGCGTGGGTAAAAAGTGCGAGAGCACGTTGAGCAGCGTCGTCTTGCCGGAGCCGGTTCCGCCGCTGATGACGATGTTCAAGCGAGCCTCGACGCAGGCACGCAAGAAGTCTGCCATTGCAGGCATTACCGAACCGCGCGAAATCAGGTCTTCGACGTTCAGACGGCGTTTGCCGAAACGGCGAATCGTCAGCGTCGAGCCGTCGAGGGTGAGCGGTTCGATCGTCGCATTCACGCGTGAGCCGTCGGGCAGACGCGCGTCGACCATCGGCATCGACTCGTCGATGCGGCGGCCGAGCGGAGAGATGATGCGTTCGATCACCAGCCGCAGTTGCCGTTCGTCGACGAAGGTCTTGCTGGTTTTCTCCAGGCGCCCTTCGCGTTCGATGTAAATCTTGTTCGGGCCGCTGACCATGATTTCGGTGATGGCCGGATCGCGCATCAAATCTTCCAGGGGTCCGTACCCCAAAGCTTCGTCGAAAATCTCTTGCCGAAGCCGCGCGATCTGTTCCGCGCTGCCGACGTTTTCGTTCTTGGCGACGAATTCGGCGACCGTCGCTTCCACTTCATTGCGGACTTCGTCGATTTTCAGTTGATCCGCGCCCGCGATAGCGGCGAAGTCGACGCGCCGGGAAAGTTCGCGATGGATCGCGGCTTTCAAGTCGTCGCGGACGCCGCGCTGCATCGTCGGCGTGATCGCGCGTTGATCGGCGAATTGATCGTCGGGTTTTGGACCGCGAGGCCCCAGTCGGCGTTCGCCGAGCGGCGTGCTGGCAGAAGGGCGCAACACCAGCGTTTCCGAGGGTGGAAGCGCGGCAATGGCTTTTTCGAGCGCCTGAATCGCCCGATCGTAGCGCCGGTCGGACGCGGGCGGAATGTCGGCGATGATTTCGATGCCCAGCGCTTTTTCGATGTCGCCGTTGGAAATTTCCGGTTTGGCGATCGTCCCGGACGTTACGAAGATCAGCCGGCTCGCGGGCACGCCGAACTTCTGCAGCTCGAGCTGCATTGCTCGCGCACCCGTAACGCCGAGCAGCGTCGGCTGCACGATCATGATAAAGCCGGTGGAGCGCACCGCGAACGGGCGAACTGCCGCCGCAAAGGGCTGCGATGCATCGACCAGCATCGTTTCGGAGTGTTGGGCCGCGCCCATGAAAAATTCATCGATGCGCTCGGACTTGATGGTAAAGCCTTCGTGAATGCTGGCCGCAAGTTCGAGCAGCGTAAGATTCTGGGTAATCGCCGCTACGCCCATGCCGTCTTGCGCGCGTCGCTCGTCCAGCGCCGCAAAGCGGTTGAAGATTGAAGCGATGCTGCGCCGCCCCGACAGATCGCCGTCCACGAGCAGCGTGCTGGTCTTTTCCGACATGCGTTTGGCAAGATCGACCGCGAGGGTCGTCGTGCCGACGCCGCCTTTGGCGCCGATGACGAACAGAATCAGCGACATCTATTTGGTGCCGGCACCGTCGATGTGATCGAAGAGAATGTACTGCACGCCGTCCGTTGAGGGCGCGTGCCGCGCCGGCGGCGCAGCTGCAGCGCCGGACGCTGCCGGCGGCGCGGGCATCGGCGCGGCCGGTGCGGGCATCGAAGGTCCGGGCAGTGAGGCCGTGGTTTGCATCGGCACGTAGAAGGCGTCGACCGATTCGGATCGCGAGCTTTCCCCCGGCGGACGCAAGGCAAGCCGGATCGTCGAATTGAGATCGGCTACGGCCAGCGTTTTTGCTTGCGCGGCCGAAACGCGCAGCGTAACCGAACGCCACTGTGCGGTCTGCGGCCCGGGCGTTGCGCCGGAGGTGTCCACTTCTCCGCCGACGCTGAGCACGATGATGTCGCGCAGAATCGCAAACGCGCGCGGCTGATCCGTTGCCGAGCGCGCCGTCACCGCGTAAACGTCGACGTGGTCTCCGGGCTGAAGCAGTCCGGAAACGTCTTTCACTTCGTCGACGGCGATGCTCATCGCGCGCATGCCGGTCGTCAGATGCACCGGCGAGGGCAAATTGGCGGCGCGCGTCACGTTGGATGAGGTGAGCGCTGCGCCCGCCGGGATGTCCGCCAACGCCACGTCCCCCTCGACGGCGGCGGCGGACCCAAACGATCCCGGATCGACGGCATTCGTGGGCCTGCTGACCGTCTGCATCATTGCCGGCGTGATGGTTTCGCGCGCGCTGATCGGACGCTGCGCCACCACGACGGCGCGCGGCGGCGAGGCCGGCTCATGCCGGTTGTTCGAAGAAAGATAATCGAACGCGGTCAGCGCGGCGCCTCCGGCCAGCACTGCAGCGATCACGATGAGCATCGGGCGTTTGTTGCGACTCACGATGTAAAACCTCGGGCGAGAAGTAAGCGGCCCCGCCGTATTATCATCGGCGCGGCCGCTTCTTTATCGCGTGCGTTGCTAGATTGCGCTGTTGACGGTGGAGAATGCCGTGCTCACGTTCTTACCAAGAGCGCTGATGAGCACGATGCAAACGGCCGCAATGAGCGCGACCATGATTCCGTATTCCACCATCGTGGCGCCGGAATCGTCCTTGAGCATGTTAATGAGTTTCATTCGAGCTTTGTCTCCCCTTAAGGCGATATGCTTACCGATGATCGGAGGGGACGCTGTCGGTGACAGGCACCCAATCCGAGGGACGATCGACGATCCAACTCGCGGACGCCGAGCCTCCGCCGGCCGTATCGGCGCGCACGGTGATAATGGTTCCTTTGAAAAAATCGCCAGCGATCGGCGTGCGAATCGCATAGCGCCCGTCGGAACCGGGTTGTATGGTCCAAGTATTGAGGAACGCCGCGGGCAAATCCCGAGAAATGTCCGCGTACATCGTGATGATTACCGGCGCCCCTGCGGACGCGGTACCGGAAACATCAAGTGCTTCCATCCCATCTTGATGGTGTACTTGAATCGTCAATGGCGGTGCTGCTGCCGCACGTCCGAAAAGGACCGTGCATGTACACAGCGTCACCGCGAGAACGGCGATTTGTCGAAGCATCGACGAACTCACTCCCTCCTTGCGTGGGACCATAATAACGGGCAAAAGCCTCGAACGGAATGGCACTGTCGCACATTTTACGAACCGGTGAGTGCGCGTTTACGCGTAAACGGCCGATTTTAATGACATAATCGGACCGCGCTCTTTGCAGGCGCACTCAACCTTCCGATGCGAGGAAATCGGTATGATAAGAAGGCCGTTTGGCCTATTACGATCGATGCGACTTGTATGCACGGGTCTTTTGGCCTGTGCAGTGGTTTTTGCGCCGGGCCCCGCGCCCGCGCAGACGCAAGTGCATTATCTGGCACTCCAGACCGGTCACTCGCTGGTGCTTCCGGTCAGCGACTTGCGGCGCGTCGCCGTCGGCGATGCGGATTGTTTGGGCGTCGTGGCAATTGGACGCTCGCAGCTGGTCCTGAACGGAAAATCACCGGGCCGCACCTCCGTTTTCGTTTGGTCGGGCGATCAGCGCAGCACCTATGAGGTCATCGTTTCCAGCCAAATGGCCGACGGCGTCTCGGAGATGCTGCGCGCGGCAATCTCCGAACCCGACGTGCAGGTGGTCAGTTTCGGCCGCGCGGTCATCGTTCGCGGAAACGTCGACGACATGGCCGCCTACGTCGATCTGAGCGACGTTCTTTCGCACTTCAACGAATACGCGCACGAAAACAAGTACACCATCGTCAACGCCGTGCGCATCTCGCACTCGCTGGGATCGATTCAGCACGATTTCGGCGGCATCCGCGGTGTATCGGGGCTGCAGATCGAACCGGACGGCAAAGGCAACATCATCGTCAGCGGCCACGTGCCCGACGATCAAGTCGGCCAGCGCGTTCTCACGCGTGCGCAGACGCTCGCCGGCCCGTATTTGGCCTCCGAGGGCAAAGTGCTCAACCGTTTGGAGGTCGCAAATTCGACGCAGGTCGACATTAAAGTGTACGTGCTCGAAGTCGACCACACCGCCATGAAGAATCTCGGCGTTCAACTGCAGTCGGCGACGTTCCATCCGGACGGCACCTACTCGTTGGGACCCCCCTCGTACCCGGCGGTTGAAAACGTCGAGCCCAACGGCGCGGCGCTCAAAGTCGGCGCGTTCTTTCGCACGATCACGCTGGCGCCGACACTGAACTTGCTAATCCAAGAGGGCCATGCGCGCATCCTGTCCTCGCCGGACCTGGTGACGGCGCCGGGAAATCCTGCGACGTTCCTGGTCGGCGGACAAATTCCGATTCCGTTTTCGACCGGCCTGGGCCAAGTCAGCATTCTCTATAAAGACTACGGCGTGCAGCTGAACGTTACGCCGACGCTTCAAGCGAACGGCTCGATCTCGGCGCAAATTCAGCCCGATATCTCGGACCTTGATTTCCAAGACGGCGTCACCCAGAACGGCTTTTTGATCCCGGCGCTCAAAGAGAGCCGCCTCTCGACCAAAGTGATTACCAAGCCTGGTCAGTCGATCGTCATGGGCGGCATGCTGCGGCACGTCGAGCAGCGAGTGATTCAAAAAGTTCCGGTGCTCGGCGACATTCCCGTGCTGGGCAAACTGTTCCAGTCCACCAGCTATCAATACAACCAGACCGACGTCGTCTTCGTGATGACGCCGCAACTCATCAATCAGTGAACTTGCTGCGCCGGTTGGCAGCCGACGAGAGCGGTGCCTCGATGACGGAATACGCCGTGATCATCTCGCTGCTCAGCGTGGCGGCGATGATGATGCTCATTGCGATTTCCAAATCGTCCAGCGCGTCGCTGAACAATACGACCTCGCAGATGCAAGGCTATCAAATCGGGCCGCCGCCGTGAGGCTCGCCGTTCGCCGTTCCGCAGGAACGGCGCTCACCGAAACGGCGATCACGCTGAGTTTTACGCTTATGCTCATCTTCGGCGCGCTGCAGCTCGGCTTGATGGGCTATTACCAATTACAGCTCGACGGAGCCGCGTTTTTTTTCGCGCATGGGTACGCTTCCGGATCGACCAACGTCGCCAATCTGAACAAGGCCCTCGGTCCGCTGTTTCCAAACGTGCCAATCAACATTTCACCGCTCTCACCCGTCTTTCAGTACCCGCCGAACACCGACGTGCCGGTCAATTTCACGCAGTGGGGTTCGCTCAGCAACCGTTACGGCGGCGCTTCCGTACTTCGCCCGCAGCGTCTTCAGGCGAAGGCGTCGGTGAACCTGAATGCGTCGGTTTTGGGCGGCAACGTCTCGCTCAGCTCCGGCAGCGTCGATGGGCGGCCGGTCATCGGGAATCACGATGACGACGCGCAAGGCGTCGGGTTCAACTCCGTCGCCGCCGACACGAGCGTCGAAGATCCGCTCACGGTCGACGACCAAAACGTGCCGCCGTACTACATCACGCTCGCGTTCCAGTGGTGCAACGACCCGATTGCCCAGGGGAAGTGTAAGTCGCTGCAACTGCGCTCGCTTGGACTTGCCGAATTTCTTCAGGATTCGAATTACAACGAGCCCGTGAACGGCGACGATCAGAACGGCACGTTCCAATACATGGTCTGCCACCAGCAGATTTTCTCTGCGCTTTCCATTGGATTGGCATTTGTGCCGACGCGCCCTTCCAAGAACAATTACAATACGCTCGCCGGACCGATCATAGGTACGATCTACGGATGGGACAGCATGCCGATTCGCGGTGAAGCCGGCGCCGATTCCAATCTCGGTCATGAGTATCCACTTCATCCCGACGCCGGTTGTAACGGTGGCGGGGGCGGCGGTGGTGGAGATGACGATCGTGATCATTAAGCCGTCGCTTCACGCGCAGCGCGGACAGACGTTGCCGGTGTGGGCATTCGGTTCGCTTTCCGTGCTCGTGATGCTCGTCATGGTGCTCGACTACGGCGGCGCATTGCGCTGGCAAATTCGGGCGCAGAACGCCGCTGATGCGGCCGCTCGCGGCTTGCTCGCCGCCCAAACCGTGCAGTGGAATGAAACCACCTCGGTTCTGCACGCCGCCGCTATCGAAGAATACCGCATCCGCTATCTCGTTCGCGATATCGACGAAGTCGTGAACGACGCCGGGGGCTGCGTCCCGTTACCAGATACCGCACCCGATCCGCAAAGCTGCGATCAGATGTATATCAACCTGCGCGGCCAGTATCTGGACGCAGTTCAGCGCTACACGAACGACGTATTAATTCTCAACCGCGTCAGCGCGAACGGCCAAGCCGCGCAGATAACGCAGATCCAAAACGCGCTGGCGCAGTACCAGGCAAACTGCGGATCGACGAGCGGAGGCGACTGCGCCTTCAAGTACACGCTCGTCGCCGCAAAGCCCCGCAACGACAATTACGTCGAAGACGTGTACGCGGACTGCTGCGCCTTCGTCGTAGGCGGCGGCACCAACGGTCATCCGAAAACCGATCTGGAACCACTCGAAGTCGAAATCGTCGCCTGCGCGACCGTGAATTCGCTCATCCCGAGCTTCTTCACGTTCAAAGCGCCGACGTTCATGGCGATTGGCCGGGCGGCCGCGACCAGTATTCAAAGCACGCAGGAGTTCGAATATACCGGATCGATCGTCAATCCGACCACCGGTAACGTTTTTCAAGGCAGTGAGTTTCCGGAAACGACGACCGGAACGCCGGCGTTTCCCACAAACGATCCAAACTATCGCATCGACTACGGCGGCAATCCCGACAATCCGTACAACCAAGGCAATCCGGCGAGCTCCGACGGCAAGTACGGATTTACGTACGTACCAAGCGATCAGGGCTTGCTCGTGGCGACGGGCTGGTGGAGCGCGATGCCGATCAAGCCGTTTTCGGGCGGCTTGAATATGGGCGTCATCGGATGCAACTGACGATGAGCGCCCATGCGCAGCGCGGCCAAGCTTTGATTGAATCGGTGGTTTTTCTGCCGCTGTTTCTGTTGGTGCTGTTCGGAATTATTTGGATCGTGCAGATCAGCGTCATCAACGAGCGCGCCCAAATTTCAGTGCGTTACAGCGGTCTGATCTCGAACGAGTCGAATCCGTACACCGACTACAGCATCTATGCCGTTTACAACAACGTCGGCGCGTTACAACAACCAATTCCGACGACGTGCGCGACGCCGAGCAGCGACGCCTTCATGAACAGCAATGCCAACAACGCGTTTCCCGGGCCGCAAAGCGCGCCGTTTTGGGCCCCGGACGGTGCCTCGTCAACCGGCTCCTGCGCCGCCGGTACGGCACCGCTCAAAGGCGGCGCAATGATTACACCGTTGCTGCTGACCCATACGGCGGCCAGCGTTGCCGCGACCAAAGTCGTTCCGCTGTACATTCAAAACGCCACCGGACCGCTCACCGCGCTCGGGGCCAATCAGAATTTTATCAATACGCCCGACATCGCCGCAGTCTTCAAGTGCTATCCGGATCTGCAGACGAACGTTTCAGCCTCGCTGGTAGGAGAGCAGTCGCCGCAGGGTGCGACGTTCACGATGCCGTTGCCGATGACCAATCCGACGACGCCGCTTCCGCTCAACAATAACTGTTAGCTTCGCCTTGGGTAGCCAAGGTGCCGATGTGGACGTGGGCTAACTACGGCGTGTGGCTTTGCCGTCCGGAACCGTCACTTTTCTGTTTTCGGATATCGAAGGCAGCACGCAGCGCTGGGAATCGCATCGCGAAGCGATGCAGGACGCGGTTCGCAAGCACGATACGATCTTGCGCGCCACCATCGAATCGGAAAGCGGGCATGTTTTCAAGACGGTTGGCGATGCGTTCTACGCCGTATTTGCGACCGCTGCGCCCGCGATCGCGGCGGCCGTTGCCGCTCAGCGTGCCCTTGAACACGAAGACTGGAGCCGCGTCGACGGGCTACGCGTGCGCATGGCGATCCACACCGGCAGCGCCGACGAGCGCCAGGGCGACTATTTCGGATCGGCGGTGAACCGCGTTGCGCGACTGCTGGGAATCGGCCATGGAGGGCAGATCCTCACTTCCGGCGTGACCGCCGATCTGGTTCAGGGGCAAATGCCGCCGCAAGCGACGCTGCGCGATTTAGGATCGCACCGGTTAAAAGATCTCGCTTTTCCGGAGCAAGTATATCAAGTGCTTGCGCCGGACTTGGCGCGTGATTTTTCGCCGCTGCGTTCGCTGGCCGCGCTGCCGAATAATTTGCCGCTGCAGCTGACCTCATTTGTCGGACGCGATGAAGAAGTGGCGGAGATTCAAGAATTGCTTGCCAGATCGCGGCTGGTAACGCTCGTCGGTTCGGGAGGCGTCGGGAAAACCAGAACTTCGCTGCAAGTTGCAGCCGATCGGCTCGACGCGCATCCGGACGGCGTCTGGCTGATCGAGCTCGCGCCGCTCACCGATCCTGAAATGGTCGCGCCGACGATTGCCGGCACCCTGGGCGTGTCGGTTGCGCCGACGCAGCGGCCCATCGACGCCGTGCTCAGCGAATTACGGGAACGTACGGCGTTGCTCGTTTTCGATAATTGCGAACACATGGTTGCGCAGGCTGCGGCCGTAGCCGAGCAAATCTTGCGCCATTGCCCTGCGGTCACGATTCTTGCGAGCAGCCGCGAAGGGCTGGGAATAGCCGGTGAATCGGTCTACCGCATGCCCTCACTTCGCGTTCCTCCGGCCGGCGAAACGCTTACGGCGGCTGCGGCAATGCAATTCGGCTCCGTCGCGCTGTTTAGCGAGCGCGCTGCGGCCGTGTCGAAGTTTGCGCTCACCGACGGCAATGCCGGGATCGTTGCCGACGTTTGCCGGCGGTTGGACGGCATCGCCTTGGCAATTGAACTGGCAGCCCCGCGACTGAAGGTCTTGAGCGTCGATGAACTCGACAAACGATTGAACGACCGTTTTCGGATCCTTACCGGCGGCAGCAGAAATGCTCTGCCGCGGCAGCAGACGCTGCGCGCCCTCATCGATTGGAGCTACGACCTGCTTTCCGAGGACGAGAAAACGCTTTTTCGGCGGCTCGGGATTTTCGTCGGCGGGTTTACGCTCGAAGCGATGTCGGCGGTTTGTGCTGACGAGCGGATCGAAGATTGGGAAGCGGTCGATCTGCTGCAGTCGTTGGTCGAGAAGTCGCTGGTCGTCGCGGAAATCGGCGATGCGGAACAACGGTATCGCTTGCTGGAATCCACGCGGCAATACGCGCTCGAACGGCTGCATCGGGATGGGGAAAGCGAAATCTTCGGGCGCAAGCACGCGGTGTATTTTGCCGATTTGGCGGACCGGTGCGACGAAGACTACCTAACGCTGGCGTTTGACGGCTGGCTTAGTACGTATGCGGTTGAACTCGATAATTTTCGCGCAGCGCTCGACTGGGCAATGGGCAATGCGGGGGACATAGAAATTGCGAGCGCTCTGGCGGGTTCTCTCGCAAGGCTGTGGAGAGCCCGCGGCCTTGCGGAGGAGGGCCTGCGCGCATGCGAGGCAATCGGCACCGTTCTGGGAGATCGAGCCGAAGAGAACATCGCTGCGCCGGTATGGCTGGCTACGGCCTCTTTGACGGCGAACCTCTTTTATAAAACGCGCCGAATGGATGCAGCCCAGCGTGCGTTGCGGCTCTATGAATCGCTGGGAAACGAGCCGCGTATCGTCGATTCGCTGCTCCAGTTCGGCGATGTGCTCCGTCAACTGGATCGCGCAGAAGAGGCACTCGAGCCGCTGGAGCGAGCGCTGCAGCTGAGCCGCCGTCGAGGCGACCGGTATCGGGCAGCCGCTACACTGAGCCGCCTTTCCCTCGCGCAGTTTTATTTGGGCCACACGGAAAAAGCCCGCGCGCTGACCGACGAGGCACGAACCATGTCGCGAGCCCTCGGACGCCCGGACGATCTTATCGTCCTGACACTCAATCTTGCCGAGCTCGAAGCCAATAACGGAAACATGGCGCGCGCGATCGAGCTCGCCAGAGAAGCGCTCTCGCAGATGAGCCCTACCCGCCATGCCGAGTCGCGGTCTACGCTGCTGGCAAACCTAGCCGGCTATTTGGTCAGGGTGGGAGAAATCGAAGAAGCGGTAGCGACGATCAGGGAAGCGATAGCGGTCACGAAGGAGCGTCAAGAATCGGCGTTGCTCACCATATCGTTTCTGCATGCCGCCATGATCGGTGTCCTTCGCGGCAGAGCTGCCGACGCCGCGCGCCTTCAAGGGTACGTTGCGGCAACGTTTGAGTCGCTGGGGTCGCTGATGGAGCCGGTCGAGCAACAAGAAAACGTTGAACTTACGGAGCTGTTACAAGCGCAGCTGAGCGACGAAGAGATGGCTGCTCTGAACGAAGAAGGCCGCAGATTGATCCAAGATCACGCGATTTCGATCGCTCTCGCGCTCCTGGACCCCGTCGCAGCAGCGTCTTACGGATAAACGTCGATCGGCGTTACGACGAGCTGGCTGCTCTTATCGCGGGTTACGGTTGCGACGATGAAATAGCGAGTCGCTTGCGTTACGCGGGGTGCGCGAAACGCAATCGGGTTAGGGCCGTTCGCGGGGACGGAAGCGATGTCGGAACCCGATGCGCTTTGCAACGTCACAGCGCCCGTAAGAATGCCGGACTGCAGGGACTGCTCTTTCACCAAAAACGATGCCCCGGACACCAGATGCTGCGGAACCGTGATGACCGTCGCTTCCGGCGGCGGCGAGGGGGCCGGCGAAGCGCTGCTGGAGGGCGAGGGTGAAGGCGACGGCGTGGCGGGCATCACGACCACGCCGGTCGACGCGCTCGCAAGCTGCGTACCGCGGCGCACGTCCAAACGCAGAACGAAGTGACGCTCGCGATCGACGTGCGGCGCAAGGAAAGCCGTCGTGCCGGCTGCGTGGTAGGGTTGCGCGTCCCAGAGTACGCCCGAATCGTCGAGCAATTTGACGACCCCGTTGTCCGCGTTGGTTCGATAGCGCGCCACAAACGGTTTACCGGACGTTGCGACCGCGGGCGTCACCGCGAGCGTTCCAATCGCTGCGGGAATCGTCGCTTGCGGCAATGCCTGCGTTCGCAAAACGCGACGATCGTCCGCGTTTCCCATCGCTCCGTTCGCGTACACCGACACGTCGTACGTCGCCGGCTGCGTCGCGGTTTGAAACGAGAACGATCCGGACCGATGAAAAAGTCTGCCTTGTTCCACGATCGCGCCGCCGTTGCGCACGACATAGCTGCCGCCTTCTGCGTCGCTGAACGCATAGGTTGCGCGCACCGTATCGCCCGCAAACGCCGATTCCGGCACGGACAACGATTGCACGCTCGGGCGCATCCAGATGGAAACGACGGCGGCGATGGCAGCCAGCACGATGAGAATGGGCAGGAGCGCAAAAACGCGCGGGCGCGCTACTTCGGCGTGCGCATGATAATCGGCGCTGATGCCGCGTAAGCGAACGTCGAGCGTGCGCGCGTTCGGCGGAAGACGCAGCGGAATCGTGGCGGTGGTGTACGGATCGATCCACACGTCCTTCGGTCCAAAGGGCGTCTGCTCGCCGCGATGGTTCGTGGAGAACGAGCACATCATCGGTGCGTCGGTGTTGTTGGCCGCTTCAACGCGCATTTCGCAAGTGAACAGCCGGCGGCGTCCGGGCCGCACCGCGACCGAACCTTGACCGCCCGCAGCCGGAACCGGCGGGGAATGCTGAAGCGGCGCCAGCGCTTGCGACGTCATTCTGCCATAGTGTGTCGGCGGTTCGGCTCGACGACATGAGTTGCGAGAGTGCACAGTCCGTTGCTGTCCAGCCAATGGCGCGCCTGCCCTCTTGCTTCCGCTTCACGGAACCTGCGCCATTGCCGATCTGCCGCGGGCTTCACGAGCGTGGGATCCGTCACATACACGGTCCACGACGTTTGCGTTCGCAGTGTGGGAAAGCGCTGCATCCACGCGCATAGTTCCACGTTGCGATTGAAACGGTTCTTCTCGATAGCGATGAAATAGCGGGCGCCTTTGCGGATGGCGCTTTGCTGATCGAACGGCGTCCAGAGGTAGGGGTCCTCTTCCCAGCCGTAACGCCCGATATAATACAAAATCGACGGGTCGTAATGACCCATGACCACCAGCGCTTGTTTCGGCAGTACCGCGTTGAGGGTTGCGGCGTTGCGATACACGTTCTTGCTGTACCGGTAGTACGGCGCGACGATCGAACGATTCTGATAAACGATCCCGGCCAGGACGGCGAGCCCGGCGGCGGCCGCCGCGAAGCGAATTACAACCCCGGACTGCGTCATGATCGCGCGGGTGAGCCGCGACGCGAACGCAGACGCGGTCAGCGCTGCGAGCGGCAGCAACAAGTACAAGTAATAGTCGACGCGTTCCACCGTAACCACAACGTACGCATACGCTAAGCCGCCCACGAGCCAGCTCCACAGCAGCGTGCGGGACCGAGTGGTTTTCGGCAGCACGAAAAAACCGACGATCGCCATAGCCGTTAGTGCAGGTCCGATCATCAGCTGCACGAGCATGCGGAGCACTTGGCGAAAAAAGATCAGTTTGACGTGGAGCGCCGCGCCGCTTTGAAACGAACGCCCGAGCGCGGGAAGGACGTGGCGGTTCATGATGCCCGATGCCCAATGCCACTCGGCGTGCGAGGCAACGGCGCGATCGTAACCGGTCAGCAGTGCGAGCGGGACGATCACGATTACGGCCAGCGCGCCCCACTGCAGCGGACGCTTGCGATACAGGCGTTCGATAACCAGGACCGCAATCGGCGCCAGCGCGGTGAGCGAAACCGGTTTCGCCAAAAAGGCAAGCGAGAGCAATGCGGCGGCGCCCGCAACGCGCGCAAGCGACCACGGGCGATCTTCGACGATCATGCGCGTAATGACATAAAGCGCCGCCGTCAAGAAGAAAACCATGGTGGTGTCGGGCGTAAACGTGCGCCCGTAATAGATGCTTCCCGGCATTACCAGGTAAAACAGCGCTGCAAAAAGGCCGCCGTACAGGCCGAACATCCATCGTCCGAACAACGCGAGCACGAGCGCACTTCCAAGGCTGAATGCGATACTGATAAGCCGGCCGATAATCTCGTGAATGCCGACGATCTCGTAGAGCGTCGCCGCGACGATCGGGACGATCTGCAACTCCAGCTCGACATAGTCCGGCGGCGGCCCGTCGTAGTTGGTCTGCGGATACAGCACGTTGTAGCGAAGGACGGCGAAATTTTTCGCGATCGAAGCGGTGTCGCCTTGACGCCAGCCCGGATGATCCAAAATCGGATTGTGCAGCGCGTAGAGCCGAAGCGCAAGCCCGAGCAACAACACTGCCGCCAGGGCGATTCGCGCGCTCAGTCCGCGCTTTTGAACGTCCAATACTTGTTCAAAAAGAAATTGACGAGAATGCCGGCGCACGTGGCTGCCGCCCACGTGAAGGAGAAGTGATTGCCGAACGGACGCCACCAGTAGAATATCTCGCCCACGCCGAGCGAGATGCCCGACACCGCCAAAAACTGAACGCTTTCGAGCACGGGATGACCGCTGGAGCGAAACGTCCAGATGCGGTTGAGATACCAGTTGGAGATTCCGCCCGCCATGTAGCCGATCGCAAAATCCGCGGCCCAAGGAAACGCCGGAGCGCCGCGCTGGATGCCGTGCGAAATCACGAAATTCATGACCAGCCCGGTCGAACCGACGGTTCCGAACTTGACGAACTGCCGAACGCCCCGGCGCCGGGTGATGTTATGCAACCCAGTACCAGTCGGCGAACAGAACCGTAAACAAACCTAACAGCGGCAGCGAAAAGGCAACGATCGCGTTGTTGACCGAGGGACGCCTTCCCCAGAGTGCCAGGATGGCGAACATCGGAAAGAGCACGAGCGCAAAGCGCGGCATGCTCATGAGGCTCGACGTAGACATCGGCACCAGAATCGAAAGCGCCATGTATGCGATGTACGAGGCCTTGAGCCGTTTCCATCCTCCGGCGAGCACGCCGATCATCAGCGCGGTAAATGCCAGCTCCTGCACTTGATTGGCGACGACTTGCTGGTTGGCGGCGTGTGCAATCTTCTGCCCGGCGTTGATGACGGACGTCCACGGCGCCGCGAGATGGCGATTCCAATGCACCTGCACGTGCGAGAAGTACAGCGGGTCGCCGTTGAGCACCCAAAGATATCCCATGTAGATCGCCATGCCGAGCGGAATCAGCACCACCGGCGCGAGATCGATCAGCGCTCGGGGGCCGGCCGCGTTGGCCGCGGCGCGAAGCTCGCGATACCATAGGAACCATTCGATGGCGAACGGCACGATCAGTAAAACGCCCTCGACGCGAGTCAGCGAAGCAAAGAACCCGATCGTTCCGGCCAGCCACCAGCGCCGCTCACGCATATAGTAAAACGACGCAACCGTGAGCATGAGAAACAGCGATTCGGTATAGACCGCGGAGAAGAAAATCGCGGTCGGAAAAATCGAGATGTAGAAGATGGCGCGCCGCGCGACCGTTCGATCGAACTCGTGCTCGATGAGTTTATAGAGGAAGAGCAGCGCGAAGAAAAGCGCGACGTTCGAAATGACCAGACCCGCCGCCAAGTGGTTGCCGATCAGTGCTCCCAGCGCGGCGATCAGCAGCGGGTAGAGCGGAAAGAACGCCATGTCCGTGCCGTGGTAGCCGATCGTGGCGACGTTGATGTAGTGAACGGCGTCCCAGCGTCCCCAGACGGCGAACAGCAAGTTGCGTGACTCCTGCACGTGCTGGCCGGCACGCTGTCCGATGATGACGGCCGCCAATTCCGCGATGACGATGATCGCAAAGCGCGTTACGAGATAATCGATCGTGACGTCCCGTACCGTCATGTTGAAGCGCACCGCGACGGAAAGCTTCGCAATGCAAAACAGCGCTGCGCAGTACAAGAACAGATGCACGGTGCCGTGCGTGAACGAGACGGGCAGAATGAACGAAAGCCAGAGCAGCAAGAATGCCGACCACGAAATCGCGTCGTAGTGCAGCGAGCGCTCGTACAGCACGCCGGCGCGGGCGGAAAAGTACCGGCCGTACGCGAGCCACAACGCGGTCACCGCGATGCCTGCCGCGATGACCAGAAGCGGCAGCGCCGCTTGCATCAGCGCAGGCCGATGTCTGGGAACGAGCAGTTCGAGCCAAGCGAAAAAGCCCAGCGTGAATCCGCACGCCAAAACCGTCAACGACGGGCCCCAGCCCGCGCGCTGCAACACATCGGTTGCGGCAACCTGCGCGCGCGCGATGTGCGTTTGCTGAACGTGGGCTGACACGGGGAAAGTGTCTACAACGCCCATGCGGCGATTCCATTTAGGGACAGGAATCGACCCGCTCGCCTTGTAGCCACAGAATGGAAATGGCGACGACGATTGCGCGCCCGGCGACCAGTCCGGTATACACGTTGGATTTCGTCAAAGTGACGGAAAGCGCGGCGCTTGCAGACTTCACGGTGGATGGGTCGAGGCGAGCGCGACATCGCCGACAATGCGGCCGTCGAACGGATGCGCGAAGAACTAGGCGCGATGGAGATCTCAGCCCGCATCGTCATCGGTGAGGGTGAGCGAGATGAAGCGCCGATGCTCTACATCGGTGAAGAACTCGGGCGAGGCGGCTTCGAGGTGGACATCGCCGTCGACCCGGTCGAGGGAACCAACTTGGTTGCCAGCGGCCTGCCGAATTCGATCGCCGTCATGGCCGTCGCCGAACGCGGCGGCTTGCTGAACGCGCCGGACACGTATATGAAAAAGCTCGCCGTCGGGCCGAAAGCCGCGCCGTACGTGCACATCGACGCATCCGTGCGCGATAATTTGGAAGCGGTCGCGAACGCACTCGAGAAGCCGATAAACGACGTCACCGTCGTGCTGCTCGACCGTCCGCGGCACGCAGAAATTATCGATCAAGTGCGCCAGGTCGGTGCCCGCATCAAATTGATCTCCGACGGCGATGTTGACGCCTGCATCGCGACCGCCGTCGAAGGAACCGGCATTCATGTCGCGATGGGAACCGGCGGCGCGCCGGAAGGCGTGCTGGCGGCTGCGGCGCTCAAATGCCTGGGCGGCGCTTTCATGGGCAGACTCGAATTCCGCAACGACGACGAAGTGCGCCGCGCGGGGGAGATGGGCTTCGGACAGCGCGACCGCATTTTGCAGATCTCCGATCTCGTCAAAGCCGAACACGTCGTTTTCTGCGCGACCGGCATCACCGACGGCGACTTGACCAAAGGCGTGCGATTCTTTGGAAACAACGCGCGCACGCACTCTATCGTCATGCATTCCGACGGCACGGTGCGCTTCATCGAATCGGTGCACCGCTTGAGCGCGCGTCCCATTCATACGCCGGCCTCGGAATAATCCACATGCAGCGCAAAAAGCATCGGCTCGTCGTGGTGGGAGCGGGCTCCGGCGGATTCGCCGCCGCGCGAACCGCGCGCGATATGGGCGCCGACGTGGCGCTGGTCGATCACGGTCCGCTCGCAGGTTTGTGTATCCTGCGGGGCTGCATGCCAAGCAAAACGCTCATCGCCTCCAGCGACGCCGTGCAGGACATGCGCGAGGCGGCGGAACTCGGAATCCACGCCGGTGACGTGCGCATCGACTTTCCGCACATCATGCGGCGCAAACACGAGCTCATCAAAGAATTTGCCGATTACCGCATCGAGGGCATCGCCGAGTTTCCGCTGTACATGGGACGGGCCCGATTTCTTTCGCCCCGCACGCTGCAGGTTGGTGACGATCTCGTGCTCGAGGCCGAGCGGTTCATCATCGCGACGGGCAGCATCGTTGCGCCGGCGAGCGCCGTGCACGGGCTGCGAGAGGCCGGCTACATCGACAGCGACGGCGCGCTGGAATTGGACGAGCTGCCGCGCTCGCTCGTGGTTCTGGGCGGCGGGTACATCGGCTGCGAGCTGGGGCAGTTCTTCGCGCGCATGGGCGTGCGGACGTCCATCGTGCTGCGCAGCGCGCACCTGCTTTCCGGCGAAGACCACGATGTCGGGGAAGCGCTCACGCAGTATTACCGCGACGAAGGCATCGAGGTCCATACGCAGACGCAAATCGTGCGCGTCAGCGAAAACAGAGGCAAAAAGCGCGTCCACGTCGTCAGGTCCGGCGTCGAGGGTGAACTGGAAGCCGACGAGATTTTGTACTGCTTGGGGCGCGTCCCGAACATCGGCGATCTGCAGCTCGATAACGCGGAAGTAAAGTGCCACGCGATCACCGGCATCGAAGTCGACGAAACGATGCGCACGTGCAATCCAGATTTTTACGCTATCGGCGATGCGGCCGGCAGACATATGCTGGTCCACGTTGCGATTTATGAAGGGGAGGTCGCCGCGCGCAACGCGGTCACCGACGGCAACGAGAAGGTCGATTACACACTGCAGAAAGCGCATACGGTCTTTAGCGATCCGCAGGTCGCCGTGGTTGGCCGAACGGAGCGAGAATTGCAAGCCCACGGCGTCGCGTACGTCAAGGGCACGTACGACTTCGCCGAGCACGGCAAAGCGCAGTGCATCAACAAGACGAAGGGGTTCGTGAAGATGTTGGCTGCCGCCGACGACGGCCGCATCTTGGGCGCTGCGATTCTTGGACCGCACGGTTCCGATTTGATTCACGAAGTGATCGTGGCCATGCGTTACAACGCTACGGTTAGAGAATTCATGGCGATTCCGCATTTGCATCCGACGCTGGCGGAGATTTGGACCTACCCGGCCGAGGAATGCGCGGCAAAGATTCACCTGGCGGGGCCGGGCGAAATCCCTCCCGAAATCTCTCTGAGTGGAACCGCCGGTTAGCGCAGACCCGCAGCGCGCGCGCTTAGCCGTCGCCATCGTTCAAAACAAGCCGCTCAAAGGGCGGTACGCGGACAATTTGGTGGAGTTGCAATCAGCCTTCGCGCAAATAGCCGCGCAGGAGCCGCCGGTGCAGGCTCGTCGTCTTGCCCGAAGTCTGCCCTGACCGGATATTTTTTGGAAGGCGCGGTGTACGAACTCGCGCTGGACGCGCAGCGCTTTGCGGATGATTTGACGCGCGCGTGGCGCGCCGCGACCGAGATGCCACGGGTCGATCTCTGCTGCGGGTTTTACGAAAACGCGAACGGGACGTACTACAATAGCGCGCTGTATCTGGAAATCGACGGACCGCAAGCGCGCATTCGTCACGTTCATCGCAAGATGTTTTTGCCGACGTACGGCGTGTTCGACGAGGAGCGCTTTCTTTCGCGCGGGCGGCGCCTGCAGGTGTTTTCGACCCGCTTCGGCCCGATGGCGATGCTGCTGTGCGAAGACATTTGGCACGCGATCATGCCGACGATCGCCGCAATCAAAGGCGCGGCGGCGCTCGTCGTTCCCAGCGCTGCGCCCGGGCGCGGCATCGACGATGAGGACGAACTAAGCAGCGTGGTGCGCTGGCGTGAGATCTTGCATGCAACGGCGGCCGAGCACGGCGTGTACGTGCTGTATGCCGGCCTTGCCGGATTCGAGGGGGGAAAAGGCATGACGGGTTCGTCGTGCGTCATCGGTCCGCGGGGGCGGACGGTCGTGCAGGCGCCGGCGCTTGGACCGCACATCATCCGTGCGGAAATCGACATGCGCGAGATTCATTTGGCGCGCGCGACGCTGCCGCTGCTCGGCGATCTGCAGGCGGTATTGCCGGATCTGCTGCTCGACGACGAACTTCCGTTGCCGCGCGGCTCCGCGCAGACGCAGTAGCCGGCGATGTTGCCGGTCGTCGAAGCGAATAACGACTCGTTCATCGCATCGCCCTCGATCAATCCTCGGTTGACCGCGCAGTGGCTGATTGCGTTTTTGCAAGACGAGCTCGTCGCCCGGCGCGGCATTTCACGCGCCGTCGTGGGCCTTTCCGGCGGCGTCGATTCCGCGGTTACGGCGTTCCTGTGCGCTCGTGCGCTCGGCGCGGACAACGTGCATGCAATTCGAATGCCGTACGCGACCTCGAGCGCTGCGAGTTTGACTGATGCGCGGCTCGTCGTGCAGAAGCTGAAGATTAACGAGCATACGATCGAGATCAGCGATTCGGTGGACGGCTATTTGCGCTTGGAACCCGATGCCGATGCGCGCCGCCGCGGCAACGTCATGGCGCGCGTTCGTATGGTGGTGCTCTTCGACCAGTCGGCCAAATACGACGCGCTACCGGTCGGCACCGGGAACAAGACCGAACGGCTGCTCGGGTATTTTACGTGGCACGGCGACGATACGCCGCCGGTCAATCCGATCGGCGATCTTTTCAAATCGCAGGTTTGGGAGCTGGCGCGGTATCTCGGCGTGCCGCCGCAGCTGATCGAGAAAGCTCCAGCGCCGATTTAGAAGCCAATCAGACCGACGAGGCCGATTTAGGCATTACCTATTCGAAAGCGGACGCGATTCTGGCGCGCATCCTGGAGGGGTACGCGGACGACCAGCTCGTGGAGCGCGGTTTTGCGGAACGCGAGGTGCGTTTGGTTCGCAAGCGGTTGGACGGAACGCATTGGAAGCGCCATTTGCCCACGACCGCGATGCTGACGAACACCGCGATCAACGAATTTTATTTGCGCCCGGTTGACTTTTGAGTTGCCGCCCGCCAGAAGGCAGAAGAACTCGCAAACGATAATAGTCAGAAGATGCTTTTACTCCTTGCATTGGCGACTACCGTGCCGCAGAGTTCATCCGCTTGGACCGCCGCAAAACCCGCCGTTCGGCAAGCGGTAATCGAAAAGCATGGGCATACGGCGCACATCGATTCCATTCTGATCAAAAACGGCTACGCGCTGGTGCATGGCAACGGATTTCATGATGCGCTGCACTCCGGCGGCGGAAAATGGGCGACGCTGTGCGATCTGAGCCGAAAGCGGCCGACGGCGCGCGTCCTCGAGCGCGATTGCGCTATTCCGCCGGCGATCGCACGCGAACTCGCCGCCGACGAACCGGTTAATTTGAGTGCTGCGGGAGGCGATTTCACGACCGCGGTCACCGCGGAAACGAAAATTTACGCATCTGCTTCGGGACCTCGAAAGGAGCGCGAAGCGTTTCGGCTGCAAGAATTGAATCGACTCAACCGCGAAATGCAGCTTCAGCAGATTAGTCGAGCTCAAGCAATCCAGCAGTGGAATTCAGCGAAAGTATCCTGGGCGCTCCCGTAGTCGCGCTTCACAACCCTCGACGTTGCTCGGACCTGCCATTCCTAACGTAGAGATTCTGGCGGTCGGTACGGAGCTGCTTCTCGGGCAGCTGGTGGATACGAATTCGCCGTACATTGCGGCGCAGCTCGCGGGCGTCGGGGTGGATGTGTATGCCACGCATGCAGTGGGCGACAATCGCGCGCGCATTGCTGCGCTCGTGAATGCGGCGTTGCAGCGCGCCGACGGTGTCATTGCCTCCGGCGGTCTCGGACCCACGGTCGACGACGTTACGCGTGAAGCGGTGTGCGATGCGCTTAACCTCGACCCCGTGTTCGATGAAGAGGCGTACCGCCAAATCGAGACCATCTTTGCGCGCAGCGGTCGAGCGATGCGCGAGAATAACCGCAAACAAGCGTTCATGCCGCGCGGGGCGGTCATCATGCGTAACGAGAACGGATCAGCCCCAGGGTTCATTGCGGTGCGCGACGGCGGCAAATTCGTCGCCTGCATGCCGGGTGTTCCGCACGAGATGAGGCCCATGCTGAACGAGAGTATCCTGCCGTGGCTGCGCGAGCGGTTTTCGCTGGGCGAAGCCATCACCACGCGAGTGGTGCACACGATCGCGATCGCGGAGTCCGAGATCGACCATCGCATCGCCGATCTGTTTGCGACATTGGAGAATCCGAAGATCGCCGTTCTGGCGCACGACTTTCGCTGCGACGTAAAAATCATGGCGAAGGCATCGTCGGCGCAAGCAGCACGAGAATTGATTGCGCCGGTGCAGCGCGACATCGAGCAGCGTTTGCGCGGCCATGTTTTCGGAACGGACGACGACACCCTGGCCGCCGCGATCCATCGGTGTTTGCAGAATTGCGGCCAGACGTTGGCCGTGGCGGAATCGTGCACGGGCGGCGCAATCTGCGCAGCGCTGACGGCGGTTTCGGGCTCTTCGAAAAGCTTTGCCGGCGGCGTGGTCGCGTATGCGAACGAGGTCAAAACGCGCGCGCTCGGCGTACCACGAGCGGTGCTGGAGCAACAGGGAGCGGTCAGCGAAGACGTTGCGCTGAAAATGGCGCGCGGTGCGCGGCGCACGATGCAGACCGACTGGGGGCTCTCGACGACCGGCATTGCGGGTCCGACCGGCGGCACCCTGGAGAAACCGGTTGGCCTCGTTTGGATTGCGTTCTGCGCACCCGATGGGGAGCGGGCGCAAGCATTTCGCTTCGGCAACGATCGTGGCGCGGTGCAGGGACGAGCGACGACCGCGGCGCTCGGCTTGCTTTGGCGCGCACTGCGGCGCGAGTAGCTTGGCTAGCGTACGCGGAACCAATCACACCGGGCATTCGTATCACCTACACGCTCTGCGCGCGTGTACAGGCGCGCGGGTATAGGGGAACCGTGAAACGCACTCTTGCTAGCCTTGCAGCCATGGCCGTTACCGTCTTTTCCTTTGCCGCATGCGGTGGCGGCGGCGGTTCCGGCAGCACCACGACACCCCCGGTTACGCAAAACCCGGCCCCCGGCTCTTCATCGCCGCCTGCCTCGCCATCGCTGACTTGTCCGAGCACCGGCGCTGCTCCGCAAGCCGCCGCGACTTCGGCCGGTTTGCAGACCGCGGTGCGACGTGCGCCATCTACCGCAGGTCCTGCCGGCTTCGTGCCGGGCGTCATTGAAGTTACCTACGGCTCGCCGGATGCAGCGGCGCGGATCGACGATGCGGCGGCCTCGCTGGATGCGGCGCCGGCGGGGGAACTACGGCTGCGAAACGCCGGCCTGGCGGTGCGGCTGCTGCGCGTCGATCCTGCGCGGGCATCGCAAACCCTTGCGCGGCTGCGCGCGACTGCCGGCGTGGGCAGCGCCGAACTGGTCCAATATCGCCATCTGGAAGCGAGCGCGGCTGTCAACGATCCGTACTATGTCGGCTACGGCGCGGGCGCGCCGTTCTTTGAGAGCGCCGCGCAGCCGGGTCAGTGGGATATGCACGTCATGAACGTCGCGGGTGCCTGGGCGCACTATGCGCACCTGCCCGCGGTCGGAGCGCCGATTGCGATCATCGACACGGGCGTCGACGTTTCACATCCGGATCTTGCCGGCGGCAAAGTGATCCGCCAGCGTTGCTTTGTGACCTACCCGAGCAGCGCCGCACAGACCACGGGGAACTTCGCCGTGGACAGCGACGGCCACGGAACCAACGTCGCGGGAATCGCGGACGCCGACACCGACAACGCCTTCGGCTTTGCCGGCGTGGCGTTCGATGCGCCGCTGCTTGCGTACCGGATTTTCCCTTCAACGCCCAGCGGCGGCTGCGTCGGTTCATCGAACGCGCAGTGTTCGAGCACCGACATCGACGAAGCGACCGCCATCGACGACGCGGTCGGCAGCGGTGCCAAAGTGATCAATCTGAGCTTGGGCGCGCCCGGTCCTGGCTGCACGGATAACGTGGAAAAGAGCGCGGTCGAGTCCGCGATCGCGCGCGGCGTGGTCGTCGTTGCTGCCGCCGGCAATGAAACAAAGAACGCGTTGGATTGCCCTGCAGCGTATCCCGGTGTGATCGCCGTGGGAGCCGACGGGCTGAGCGGATCGGCAAATACCGAGGTCGTCGCTTCCTATTCAAACTGGACCGGCGCGTCGGGCCCCGGCGGCGGCGGTGCGTACTTGGTCGCGCCCGGCGGGACGGCGTCCTCGGACAAAGACTCCGACGACTTGCACTGGATTGAAAACATCACCTCGAGCGAACAGTCGGGGGCGGCGGGGTACTGCACGACCGACTTCTCCGGCAAGAGCGGCGACTGCCGCGCAGCATTTGCCGGAACCTCTCAGGCAACCCCGCACGTAGCGGGCGTCGTATCGCTCATGCTGGGACTGCGCCCGGCGCTGAGCCCGGCGCAAATCGCGGCCGATCTCTGCTCGACCGCGCAACGCATCGGTGATTCGAAGCAGGGCTGCGGCCGCGTGAACGCTGCCGCCGCCGTTGCAAAAGCGCTCACGCAGTAGCGCTTATCGGCTAGAGTACAGCACCGATTGCGCCGATATTTTAATCGCCGGGTGTTCGGTGCGGCAACGTTGCTTTGGGTTTAAAGGAAAGATTCTACATGCGTGTGCGATTTCGCGTAGCGGCGCTCGTGGCCGTCGTCAGTTTGTTCTTGAGCGGGTGCGGCGGCGGCAGCGGCGGCGGAGGCGGCGTTACCCCGACGCCCACGCCAAGTTCCACGCCGGTCGGCTCGGTGACGTGCCCCACCAGCGGATCTTTGCCGAGCATCGCGCAACAAAACTTCGAAAGCCGCAGCCGCCGCATGCCGACCCGTGCATCGAGCGTTACCCGCTACGTGCCCGGACAGCTTGCGGTAACGTACGCGCGCAATGAGATTGGCGCGAATGCCGACGCAGCCGCAGCGCGCTTGGGGGCGCTTCCTGTCGCTCAGGCTCGGTTTCCCCTCGGGCGTGCGCAGTCGCATTTATCACGTCGACCCGCAGCGGGCCGGCGAAGCCATCGCGCAGTTGAGCACGCTTCCCGGCGTGCGTTCCGTCACGCCCGTCGGATACCGTTCGCGCATGACGGTCGTTTCAAACGATCCGTTCTACGGTGGATTCGGCGCGCCCGCGCCATACTATGAAACGAGCAGCACGCCGGGTCAGTGGGACATGCACGTGATCAACGCCGAGTCCGGATGGAACGACGTTGCCGCGTCGGCTCCCGTCGTGGGTACGCGCGCGCCGATTGCAATAGTCGATACCGGCGTCGACGTCACGCATCCCGAATTGATGGGCGGCACGATCGTTCGCACGCGCTGTTTCGTAACGTTTCCCGACTCTTCGCCGCAAACCACCGGCGTCTACGTTACCGATACCGACGGTCACGGCACCAACGTTGCGGGAATCGCCGCCGGCGACACCGACAATGGTTTGGGCTTTGCGAGCGTTACGTACGATGCGAAGATCATGGCGTATCGCATCTTCCCGTCGGATCCGTCCGATCCGACCGTGTGCGAACAGAACAGCCCGCCGCCTCAGTGCGAATCGAACGTCGTGGACGAAGCCGCAGCGATTAACGATGCGGTGCAGAACGGCGCAAAAGTCGTCAGCTTGAGTTTGGGCGGATCGCCGCCCTGCGATCCGAGCGACCCGGAATATATCGCGGTTGAAAACGCAATCGCGCACAACGTCGTCGTCGTCGCGGCAGCGGGGAACGAGAGCACCTCAGCGCTGGACTGCCCCGGAGCCGATCCGGGCGTCATCGCCGTGGGCGCATCGGCCGTCGACGACAGCGTTTCCGGCAGCGATGCCCAGTATGTCGCGAGCTATTCCAATTATCTTTCGAACAACGGCGGGGGCCGGTATTTAGTTGCGCCGGGCGGCGATCCGAGCGGCACCGGCGATCCGGATTACCTGCACTGGATCGAGAACATCTATTCCAGCACCGCGGTCCAAGCGGGCGATTGCGGGCCGGACTACGATTCAAATTCGAGCGTGGCGGACTGCAAGATTCTCATTGCAGGCACGTCACAAGCAACACCCCATGTTGCCGGCGCCGCAGCATTGATTTTGGCAGTCAAGCCGAATTACACTCCCGCGCAAGTGGCGACGGCGTTGTGCGCCGGTGCGGCCGATATCGGCGATCCGAAACAAGGCTGCGGTCAGCTCGACGCTGCCGGGGCGGTACAGTACGCGAAGTCACATTAGACTCTAAGCCCTAGCGTGCTACTACGCGCGGCGCGAAGAAGCTTTCGCGTGGCAACGCAGGCCGGGGTTATCCTGCTCTGCGCGTACGTGGCGGCGTGTTCGCATGGCAGTCCAACACGGTTTCAGCAATATACGTTCACGCTGCCGCCGTCACCGCAACCGGCGATTGCCGCCGGCGAACAACCGACGAACGACGCTATCCGGTTCAGCAACCGGTATCAGCGGACGGCGCCTCATAAAATGTTGTGGTCTCTTACGCTGAATGATTCTGTGAAGAACTATCGACCGCCGTCGTTAGCGCAGACGCGTGACGGAATTTTTTTCAGCACCGGCAACAGCGTTGCGGGGATCGCCACAGACGGCTCGGTACTTTGGAGGCATAACCGGATCGGATCCCCTGTAGCGGAATTTCACGGCATGGTCTTTGCCGCATCATCTTCCGGTATCGTTGAAGTGAGTCGCCGGACCGGTCAAACGATAAAACGCCTTGCCGACTGCGACTACAACTCGGTCGAGTGGATCGTGCCGAGCGCTTACGGATTATTGACCGGTTGCGGCAACCGCCAGAGCGGGAGTGCGTCCATTGACGTCACATCTTTTGGCGGAACGCTGCTCCACCGGCGGGTTTTTAGAAACGGAAGTCTGACCAATCCGTCTACGTTTCGGATAGATGAGCGCCATATCTGGTTGCGGGGCGAATCCGAAGTGCATGAATTTTCCGTTATCGCAGATATTCTTGACGCGAGCACATCGACTTATGTCACCGACGAAATGCCGGCGGGCGCGTCTGCATCAACTGCATACGCTGCCGGTGAGTCCAGCGCGATCGGTTCGGCCCTTCTGACGCTTCAATCCGTGCGACTGAATGATGGTGCGCTGGTTTCGACGCGTTTCTATAATCCAAAGCCGGGTTTCAAGTGTCCGGCGGGCGGCGACCAGGAAGCGTATGTGTACCGCAATACGGTTTATGTGTTTTCAAACAAGTGTCTGTATCAGTACGCGTTAGCGACCCGGCCTTCGCGCCAGGCCCAAGCTCGTAGTAGCCGGAGTTGTCGCCGGGCCGGTTTTTACGGGGAATTACGCGCTCCTTGAATTGCGCGACGCTTCGCGGGTTGCAGCGATCGATTTACGCAGCGGCAGCGCAGCCTATCTCAAAAATTGGTCAGGAGAGGGGTGGACCGCATTTTCCCTTGCGGGCCGTGGCATTGCAGGATGGCCCGCTTCGAACGGGTTGGCATTCTTCGACGACCGGGACGGGTCAGTTCGGACGCTGGCCTTGCCGTGTGACGCTCAAGAGGCTGTACAATCGGCGCGAACCATTTACACGATGTGCGCGTTTACGAGGCCTAACGGGACCATACGGTATTTTTTGGCCGCTTTTAAGCGATAGCGATGAGCTACAATTTGCCGATCGGATGGCGGTCCAACCAACTGCGCCGGCGCTACTACAAGTATTGCAACGGATCTACGTACACAAGGTTGGAGTTGAGGCGAACAAATTGTCGCAACAGGTACTTGTGGCCTTGTCCCATGAGGATGACTACGCGATCGCCCGGACGAACGACGCTAAGGATGTTTGAAAATATATAACAGTTGCGGGTGTACCATTGCGCCACATACATGGTTCCCGCGTCGTCGGCTTGCCGCCCCATCCCATCGAAAATGCTGTACCAGGAAGCGTTAGCGCGGATAGAGTTCTCGGTATTGAGGTAACGCAATTCATCAAGGTACGTGCCGTGCAACTGCAAGTAGTGGTCGCGCGCAGCGTCGGCAGTATTTTCCGGATCCTTCACGTCGGTAAAATGCGCCTTCAGGTAGGCGTCGATGCGCTTCCCGCTCGGCGAATTGTCGTCGTAAATGGACGGTCCCCAGGTGTCGACGGGATAGATTGCTCGATCGCCGGACCGCGCCGCCAGTTTGAATCCGTATTGGTACGATTCGTCCGCCGGAAGCGTAAATTGGCCGGCAAGGTATTGCCGGTATTGATTTTGATATTTCGGGTTCCCGAACGGCTCCTCGAGCAGAATTTTTGTGGGATGAAAGCGCGCAAGCTTATCGACTACGTCCGAAATTTGCGCTTGCCTCTTTGCAGATAGTGGGCTGTCTGCGTACACGCTATTGTGTATGTCTCGCCGAGCGACGAAGTGCGCAACGCCAACAATCATGACCTTCGTCTTCGGCGACTGTGCCGCACCGGCGACCGTTGCAACCAGCGAAAGAAATATCGCCGCACACAATGAACCCGCTATTCGCATCCAACCTCCGTTTATGTTTCACCATTGAAAGTCGCGCAGTGACAAGACCATATTCCGGCACATTTGGCCGTATGCTGCGACGACGTTACGGATCGACCGTTCGATTTGGGCGGGCCGCATGTCTCTTGCATCGCCATCTTGATAAATGAGGAAGATGCCGCCGTGCGGTTGGGATGCCGCAAGCCCTGTGAAGTCGCTGCAATTCATTGTAACGATTATTCGTTGTTCTTCAGCGCCGTACGTCAATAAGGCAGCGTCGGAGGCACCCGGGGCAAGCGCCTCGCGGCTGCGTACGAGGTCATGTCCTGCGGCTGCGAGCCTACTACATAATTCGTGCGAGTCGCAGCATTCGTCAATGAGGAGCCGCAGCGTTGGTCGATCCGGGCGAGTGGTGCGTGATTCTTTGCTCAGCTCGGCGCACTTCCTCGGCAGCTTCCTCCGCGATGAGGGCGCCGAAGCGCTCCGCGTAATCCAATGCCTCGATCACCGCTTCAGTGGTCAAGCCAAACTCCGCCGCGGCGCGCACCTGATCCCATTCATTAGCAAGCATTTGCGCCACGAGCTGACCCACCGTCATGCGCCGTCCCTTGAGCGAAAGCTGCTGCCGCCACGAATGCGGAAGCCGTACCAAATGCGTGTAGTGCATCTCGGGGTTCACCGCTCGCGAGAGCGCGGGAACAATATCAACCGCGCGGTCGTCTCCTTGAGGCAACGCCGTTATCGTGAACCCCCGCGAAATGTGATCCAGAAGAACGCCTGCAAGGTCGAGCAGACGCCGGCCCGCTTCGGATTCGTTTCCACCAAAGGCGGGGACCAGCCGTGCAACGATACGTTCTTCGACCGGGCCCAGTCTCAATTTGCCAGCGGCGCCGGTTCCTTTTGCGGCTCATACTCCGATCCTACACCATTCTTACTCCCCGAGCAACGATTCTTCAGAACTCAGCTCTCCGGTAGCCGAAGCCGCGAACGCTTTTAATGCAGGTTTCCGCATGAACTGCCCGCGTTATGCACCCCACCGGCTCCCCGGCATTGCGTTTAATCCCCGAAGCCGACCGATGCCAGAACCCGCTGCGTGGCCAGCGCCTCGGCGAACGTGGGCACGGCGCTCGTCCCCGTTTCAATTTGTTTGACGAATTCATCGAGCAATTGCATGATGAACGGAACGTGCGGGTCGACCGAGCGATACTTCTCGTACGGCGCCGGCGTGCATTGTAACTCCGCCGTTTCATCGTCGTCCACCGTGAAGAGCCGCATATCGAACAGATCGGCGCCGCTCGCCACCGCCGTGCGGTTTTCACCGTGCACCGCCATCGTAAACGAATTCACGGCCGCCGTTGCGTCCGCGGTTACGCGCGCGATCAGTCCATCGCCGTAGTCGATCAGAGCAAAGCAGCCGTCGTCGACGGTGCTCGTGAACGTCGCGCCGGACGGTTCATGGCGTAACGGGTTTGCGGTACGCAAGAATCCCGTGCTTCGCGCCGGCGGGCGGCCGGCAACCCACGTTGCGGAATCGATGAGGTGCGAGAGCAGCGCTCCCGCCATTCCGCCGCCGCAGGCGCGATCGAACCACCACGACTGTTCGCGCGGGACGCCCGCGCGCAGTCTTCCGGAGAGCTGCGTGATTTCGATTTCACGCAGCGGGTTGACGTGTGCGTTCTGCACCAACTCCTTGAGGGCAAGCCGTTGCGGCACAAAACGGAATTCGTGCATCACCGCGGTTGCGGTTTCGGCAGCGCCCGCCGCTTCAACCATGGCTTGCGCCTCGCGCACGCTCAGCGTGAACGGCTTTTCGCAGATGACGTGTTTTTTCGCAGCGAGCGCCGCCAGCACGTCGGCATGATGCGTGAACGGCGGCGCGGCGATGGATACCACGTCGACCTGCGCTCCCGCGAGCAGTTGCTCGCAGCTGCGGAAAGATGCTGGAATTCCGCGTTCCTGCGCGATGCGATCGGCGTGGTGCGGTGAGGCGATAGCAGCCACGTCGAACGCGCGATGCGCGCTGAATGCCGGCAAGTGCGCGCGCACGCCGAAGCCGCTGCCGACGATGCCGACCTTGTAGCTCATAAACATTCCTCGAGAAGATCGATAGCGCGGAAGAGCTGCCGCTGCGCGATCGTCAGCGGCGGCGTAATCGACAGCACGTTGCCGTGCACGCCGGATTGCAGAACGATCACGCCGCGGCGCAGTGCGTCGATGACGGCTCCTTGCGCGGAAGCGACTTCGCTTAACTCGATTCCCCACATCAAGCCGCGACCGCGCACGGCAAGCGCCTTTCCACGCGAAACGAGCAACCGCAGCCGTTCTTCGAGCAGCCTTCCCAATTCACGCGCCCGTTCGTCCAAACGCAATTCTTCGATGTCCGCAATCGTTGCTAGCGCCGCGGCGCAGCCCATCGGATTCCCAAGATACGTCGACGTATGCAGCGCTTCACCTTCACTCAACGGCCATGCATCCATGACGCTGGGCGCGGCAATCATCGCGGAGATCGGAAAACCGCTCGCCATGGCTTTGCCGACGCACAGCATGTCGGGCACGACGCCCTCGTACTCGCATGCGAACATCGTTCCGGTGCGTCCGAACCCGGTATAAATCTCATCGAAGATCAACAGAACGCCCCGCGAACGGCACAGATCGCGCAGCGCCTGCAAGTATCCCGCCGGCGCAACAAGGCAACCACCGCGAGCCTGCACCGGCTCGATGATGATCGCCGCAATCCCGGCACGATTATCGAGAAGCTCGCGCACCGCGTCGATCTCGTGCAGGGCTTGCGGATAATCAAGGAACAGCGCCGTTTCACGAATTGCGCCCGCGAACGGTGCGCGAAATTTTTCGATGCCGCTGACTTGCAGTGCTCCGAGGGAGAGACCGTGATAGGCTCCACGATATGCGACGAACGTGGATTTCCCCGTCGCCACGATCGCGGTTTTGAGTGCCGCTTCGACCGCTTCGGATCCGGTCGACGCCAAAAACACTTTGCTTAGATTTCCCGGTGCTAGTTCGGCCAGCCGCTGCAGTAAACGCGTTTTGACCGGCGTGGGATGCACGTCGCCCATACCGTGCATGAGTTGCTGCGCTTGTTCGTGCAGTGCTGCCACGACGCGGGGATTGGTGTGCCCCGCATTGGCCACGCCGAACGCTGCGGTAAGATCGAGGTAGCGATTACCGTCGACGTTGGTTACGGTCGCGCCATGCGCGCGATCCCAAAATATCGGAAACTGCCGATGCACGAACGTGACGTTTCGCGATTCGAACGCCTGCACGGCGCTCATCAATTCGCGCGTGCGCGGGCCGGGAACCGGCGTTCGCAGCTCTTCGAGTTGCTCGTCGTTCACGCCGTTTCGTCGATCCACCGAACGAATTCTGCGATGCGCGCGCGTCCGCCGTGATGGCCGGCAAGCGGCGGTTGTTGCAATTCTCCCAAGCGCGGTATCGCAACGGCGCCCGAATCGAACGCCGCACGCACGAGATCCTCTCGGCGGTGTGAAAGGGCAAACGCTTCGAGCGGTAAGTGATGGCTGCGCACGTACGCAACAGCCTCTTCCGGCGCGTCGACCGCCATGAGCGCCAGCGTACGCGGGAGAAAGCTCGGCGGATCGGCCGGATCGCCGAGGATCACCGCATAGTCGGCATTCGCATTGGAAAACACTTCGTCGCTTGCGCGAGCGGCGCGGAACCTTGCCAAGTCGCGTCGCGCTGCAACCTGCGCCGCTGCCGCGGGCGGCCGCTCGAGTGCGGGAAACTCGACGTTGGCCAGCTCGACGGCGTCCGCCAGGACGCGGCCGAACTGCGGCACGGAAATCGGCGCGCCCCGCTCGACGAAGAGCACGTGCAGCGAAAGACACCCTTCACTCTCGTACAGCACGAGATCGCGCGCTGCTGCTGCAGCCGCAGCGCCGGCGGCATCGGCGTTCAGCAGCGATTCGTGCGCGACGTACCCGCCGCTGCAGCGTAAGCCATATCCGATGAAGCGCGCATCGGCGCGCAGACCGCGCCGGATGTCTTCGAGCGTTTCATCATTGCCGTAAGCAACGACCGCATCGAACTCACGCAAGGCCGGCTGCGGTAAAGTGTTCGAATCCCACGCCGAAGCGCGCGCAGCTTCGGCAAAAACATCGAGTTCTTCGCAAAGCGTTGCGAAAAATGCCTCGCACAAACCATCTTCGCGATCTTTTACGGTAACGTCGCACTTTGCGCAGAGCGCAAAAATTGTAACCGGCAGTGCAACGCCGACCGTCGTGCGACTGGAGATAACACACACGGTTCCCACCGGTGCCGCCCGCGCATTTGGGCGGCCGTCGCGGGCGGCCAGCCCGTCGAGCGCTTCAAAACCGCCGAGTTCGTCGGCAATGACCGCCGTAAGGTTTTCCACCGTTATCGATTCGAACAGCCGGTCCAGTGCATAGTCGACGGTAGGCGTTGAATAACCGGTGCGCTGCCGGATTCGCTCGAGGATGCGCACGCGAGGCGGAAAATCGGCGTCGCTCCAACGCTGCGCCGCATCGGCAATGGCGCGGACGATCGTGCGCGCCGGAATTGACTCCAGGTGCGTCATCGCTGCTGCCGCACCGCAAGCGCCTCCGCATCGAGCGAACATCCCCGAAGCTGTGCGCCGGTTTCGCGCCCAAGCAACACGATACGCCCATCGCCTACGGCAAATCCGAGATCTTCGGTTTGGACCGCGATGCAGTCGAACGGTTCGCTAAATCGACGTGAACCAGCGTCCCTACGGTCCCGTTCGGCAGGTCGGAGCCGTCGGGTGCGACGACTCTAGGACGAAGCCAAGGCGGCGCGCATTTCACGCGTTCTTGCTGCGCTCCGCTGCAGTCGTAATACTGACTGCATAACTCGGTCATGCCGTACTCGGCGACGATCAGCGAATCCGGAACGCGCAGCATTCGTTCGAGCTGGTCATAAAGGTCCACGCGTTCGACGACGCGCGTGCGGCCTTTGAAGCCGCCGGTCTCCATGATGCGCGACCCCTCCGGAGCGGGCAATGCCGACATACCGTGGTCGCGCAGGCCGTCGAGCAGCAGCACGAACGCAAACGCGGTTCCCGCGATGCAGAGCGGCACGTCGTCCATCGCCGCGGATTGCATGCACGTGATAAACGAGCCAACGTCGATTGCATCGTTCTCCAGCAGCCAGCGCTCGTTTCCGTCGCCGTACGCTGCGGCGACGCGGCGCATCATGTAGCCGAGGCTGGAATGAGGTGCGTGCTGCGGATTGGGTACCAGCAACACGAAACGCAAAGTCTCCGGCGAGTCGGCAAGCATGGCGTCTTTGAAACTTGCCAAAAGTGCGGCATCGTACAACGCGGCGCTTTCAAGATAATGCTTGCCGCTGCGATCCGCGGTTGTTCCGCTGGTGTGGAAAACCAGACGTGCCGCGCGCGGATCGAACGTGCACAGCGCAGCGTAGCGGAACGCGCCGGCGGGAGCAGCCGGGATTTCTTTCCACGAAGGCGGCATCGCCCGGGGCGTTATCCCGAGTGAGGCGCAATACCGCGCATACGGTTCGTTGAACTGCAACTGATGCGCGAATATGCGCAGCGCAAGGTCGTTGAAATCGGGCACTGCGCGCCGCTCGATGCACTGCAGAATTTCCCCATCGAGCGCGCGGGCCTGCGATTCGTACTGCAGTTCGATGTTCAAAAACGGCGGCGGCTGGTGATGAGCCCGCTGTTCAAACCGCCGGTGGAAAGGCCGCCGTTGCCGCGCGCCCACTCGACTTTGATGCAGCGGTCCACGACGACGGACAAACCGGCGGAGTCGGCAAGAGCGATGGCTTCCGGATTGATCACGCCGTATTGAAACCAGATCGCCTTGGCGGCGATCGCGATGGCCTCGCGGGTGACGGCAAGCACTTCGGAGGGCTTACGAAACACGTCGACGATATCGGGCGGACCGTTTTCGGCCGCGTACGCGCTCAGCGAAGCGTACGCGGGGACGCCGTCAATCGCGGCAATGGTCGGATTGATTGCTGCAATTGAAAACGGGGTCTGTGTGCGCAGGTAACTGAAAACGGTATAGCTGGGACGCAGCGGATTGTTCGACGCTCCGACCATTGCGACGTTCTTCGATCCGTGCAGGAGTTGAGCGCGCGCGGAAAACGTATCGAGAATCACGGCGCCACCGCGGCCTCGCGCGGAACGGCCGCTGTCAGCGCGCGGTCGAGATCCCAAATCAGATCGTCGACGTCTTCCAAGCCCACCGACAGGCGCACGCTTTCCGGTGCGACGCCCGCTTTGCGCAGTTCTTCGTCGCTCAGCTGCGAGTGCGTCGTCGATGCGGGATGAATGACCAAACTTTTCGCATCGCCCACGTTCGCGAGGTGGCTCCACAGCTCGAGCGCGTCGATGAAGCGCCGTCCGGCTTCGCGGCCTCCGTGAATGCCGAAGGTGAAAATCGATCCCATCGCCGGGGGCTTTACCCACGCAACTTCCGGGCGGCCCTTTAAAAAGTCGGCAATCGCTCTTGCGTTTTCGACGTGCGCTTTCATGCGAATCGGCAATGTCTCCAGACCGATCAGCAGCAGCCAGGCATCCATCGGCGACATTTGCGAGCCGACGTTGCGCAGCACTTCGGCTCGGGCGCGCATGAGGAATGCATACTCGCCGAACGTTTCAGTGAAGACTTTTTCGTGATAGCCGGGACTGGGCTGCGAGAGCAGCGGAAATCGCCCCCCATCCCAGGGAAATGTTCCGGACTCCACGAGCACCCCACCGATTACCGTTCCGTGCCCGGAAATGAATTTGGTTGCCGAATGCACGACGACGTTGGCGCCGTGATCGATCGGTTTGAACAGAGCCGGCGATGCGAACGTGTTGTCGACGACGAGCGGTATCCCGGCTTCGTGCGCCACGCGCGCCAGCGCGTCGACGTCCGCGAGCGCGCCCGATGGGTTGCCGATCGTTTCCGCGAACAGCAGTTTCGTATTCGGTTTGATTGCGGCGCGAATGGCGGCGTAATCGTGGACCGGAGCGAACGCCGTTTCGATGCCCATACGCCGCAGCGTAACGCTGAATTGCGTCACCGTTCCGCCGTACACGTTTTGCGAACTGACGAGATGATCGCCGCATTGCGCGAGTGTGAGAACGACGCCCAATTGGGCAGCCAAGCCGCTGGAAAACGCGAGGGCTCCCAACCCGTTCTCCAAGCTCGCCATGCGTTCTTCGAAGGCCGCTACGGTCGGGTTGCTGATTCGGCTGTAAATGTGGCCGTAGCTGCGCAAAGCAAAGAGCTCTGCCGCCTGCTCGGTCGAACCGAAAACGTAGGCCGCCGTCTGATGAATCGGCGGCACGCGAGAACCGGTGAGCGGATCGGGCGGCGTGCCGGCGTGGATCGCGCGCGTAGCGAAGCCGAATCGGCGGTCTTGCATGGTCGCGCGTTCTTCGACTCGAATTGTCGACGGACCCATCATTTCTAAGGAGCCAACCGTTATGGGCATGACCCTCACCGAGAAGATCCTCGCGCGCCACGCAGGGGCGGCCTCGGTCGAGCCGGGACAGATTATCAACGCCAGCGTCGATCTCGTGCTCGCCAACGAACTTTCGGCAGCGGTCGCCATCGGCGTGATGCGCAACATCAAAGGCGCGGATCGCGTGTTCGATTCCAGCAAGATTGCGCTGGTCGAAGATCATTTCGTGCCGGCCAAAGACGCGCAATCCGCCAAGATCGCGCGCTTAATGAAAGATTTCGCGCGCGAGCAAAATATCGAGCACTTCTTCGACGTGGGCCGCGGCGGCATCGAGCATGTCGTTCTGCCCGAGGAAGGCCTCGTTGCGCCCGGCGAGCTGATCGTCGGCGGCGATTCGCACACGTGCACCTACGGCGCGTTCGGCGCATTCGCCACGGGAATGGGATCGACCGACATCGCCGCCGCGTTCGTGCTCGGTGAGGTATGGCTCAAGGTTCCGTACAGCATTAAAATCGTCTACGACGGAACCCCCGGCGAAATGGTGTTCGCAAAAGATTTGATGCTGCGCACCGTTGGGGAGCTCGGCATCGACGGCGCGACGTATCGCGCTATCGAATACCATGGAACGACGGTCGACAATTTGTCGATTACAGGGCGTATCACGATGGCGAACATGGCGATCGAAGCCGGCGCGAAGAACGGCATTTTTCACGCGGACGAAAAAACCATCGCTTACGTCAAGGAACGAACCGACCGTGACTTTACCGTCGAGCGAGCCGATGCCGATGCGCGTTACGAACGTGTGATCGACATCGACGTTAGCGCGTTGGAACCACAAGTCGCGTGTCCGCATACGCCCGACAACGTGCACCCTATCTCCGAAGTGACGAACGAAACCATCGACGTTGACCAAGTCTTCATCGGCTCGTGCACCAACGGCTATATCGAAGACTTGCGCGTCGTAGCGGGCATACTGGAAGGAAAGCGCATCGCGCCGACGCTGCGCGTAATCGTCAATCCCGGCTCGCAAAAAGTGTGGATGCAGGCGGCGCAGGAAGGCATTCTGACGACGCTTGCCGCCGCGGGCTGCGCGGTCAACACGCCCGGCTGCGGCGCGTGTTTCGGCGGACACATGGGCACGCTGGGTGACGGCGAGCGCTGCATCTCGACCACGAATCGCAACTACGTCGGACGCATGGGCTCGCCGAAGGCGGAAGTCTTTCTAGCATCGCCCGCGACGTGCGCTGCGTCCGCACTTACGGGGCGCATCACCGATCCGCGCGACATCGACGTGCCGGCTGCCGCCGGCGTTCTGGCGCGCTGATGGCAAACGAAATGCGCGGCCGCGCGCACAAATACGGCAAGAACGTCGATACCGACGTTATCATTCCGGGAAAGTACTGCAATATCATCGACCCGGTCGAGCTCGGAAAGCACGCGCTGGAAGGCATCGATCCCGACTTTACCGCCAAGATGCACGCGGGCGACATTATTGTTGCCGACTCGAATTTCGGCTGCGGCTCGAGCCGGGAAGTCGCGCCGATCGCAATCAAAGGTTCGGGAACGTCGGCCGTGATTGCCAAGAGTTTCGCGCGCATCTTTTACCGCAACGCGCTCAACATCGGTCTGCCGATCTTCGAGTCGCCCGAAGCGGTCGACGGTATCAGCGCAGGCGATGAGATCGAAGTCGAACCGGCCAGCGGCGTTATCCGCAATGTAACGACCGGTCGGCAGTATCAGGCAGCCGCCTTTCCGCCGTTCATGCAGTCCCTGATCGAAGCCGGCGGGTTGCAGCCGTACGTCGAAAAACGGCTTGCGGAGATGAACCGCTAAAGCCGCTTCAAATCAATTTGCCGGACGATGATTGCAGCGGTGTTCCTAACGATATCGTTGGTTGCGCCCAGCGTTTGATACTTCGGCAATGTCGTGACATTGCTAATGTCCCAAAGGGCAATGCTACGCCAGCCGGGATTGTAATACGACCACCATTGAACGCCGACGTACTTCGCGGATTCGTAAATTCGCTCCGCCCAGGCTTGCGTCAGTCTTACGGTCACGCGTAACGACGCGGCTAGGGCGGTGAATTCCCAATCCGGCCAACATGTCGATGTCGTCGAGATCGCAAATCGCGCTGTCATCCGGAAACTCATAGGTCGCCAGCGTCATACGATGACCTGATGCGTGGACGAAATCGACGGGCCGCCACAACGCCAGACGACCGAATGTTTCCGCCACCGCGCCTTCCGGGGTATCGCTGACGTAGAGTGCGGCGTAGTTGCGGGATTGTCGGCGCGGCCGGCGGCGCCGCGCGGTACAAAAAGAGCGCCGCCCTTCTGAGTAAGGGCGGCGTTTGGATCGTACGGGAAAACGCGATAGACCCTCACGCATAGGCTCCGGAATCGATGCCGTCGAGTGCCTCGATGAGTGGGGCAACTCCCTTGAGGGCAAGAACATCGATCGGCCGGGCGTTATCGAGAAACGGTTCGCGGCCCACAAGCCAACGCATTGCGGTATCGGGTGCGAAAATCTGCAGCGCTCTGTTGATCACGTCATGTAAATCAATGACGCGCTTTGACATTTCCGCGCTCATGTTGCGCCGGCCGGCGCGCCAATTCACAATCGTCGTGTGGTTTGTCCCGAGCAGAGCGGAAAGCGGGCGCGGTCCGAACGCATCGACTAAACGTTCCAGCAGCGGCTGCACGCTGGTCATTGCTTTCGGATTTGTGGGTGGCGGAATTTCCTGGAGCGCGAGGGTCCAAACCATACGGTTAGTATACCGTAAAGCGCTGAAACCGTAAAGCGGTTTCCGAATGTTTGCGTTACGGTACGCCGGGTGTGCCCGATCCCGTCCCCGGCGTCAGGTTGTCAATCCATTTGTATTTCGGCCGGTACGACGCCGTAAAACCGACGACGTCTTTAGCGGTGTCCAGCGTGCCCACCATGTCGGTGCCGCCGTCTTGCGCGCCCGCGAAAACAAGCGCCGTTCCGTCGGGCATCGTGACGACCACGCGCACGTTCTTGCCGTCGATGCTCCCCGAGAGGGGATATTTCTTACCGTTTGCATCCAAGTATTGCCCGGTTACGATGCTTCCGGCTTGCGTCAGTTTGAAATGCGTGTAAACCACGCCGCTGGGAGTCTGAATCGCAACTTCCCACACGCCCGAGATGCCGACGCGATTGTCTTCGACCTCTTTTGGCGGCGCGGGTGTGGCCTTCGGATTTTTCGTCGCTATCGGCAACGGAACGCTCACGCCCGGAGTTGGCGTTGAGTTCGGCATCGGCACGGGCGGCGGTGTCGCGGTTTGCGCGAGCGCCGGCGCGGCGAGCGTTGCCGCAATTAAGACGGAAAGAAAGGCGCGATTCACGGAGTGCTCCTCAAAAAGATCGTGCCTACGTTACGTCGCCGCAGGCGAGGATTCCGGCGTAGGGCTTGCTTGGGCGGCGGGTGAGGGCGGCGCGCGGCGCGGTTCGTTCGGCATCAGCGGCCGGCGCACCGGCGTTTGACGCACGTGCAAATCGGCGGCGATTTGATGCGCTTGCGCGGCGAGCGCAATGACGAATCCGCCGCCCGGACATTCCAAATCCGGTGAAGTCCAGCCGTGATACTGCACGATCGTCGTCGAACCGAACGAGGCGCTCTTTATGCAGCCCCTCCCGATAACGCGGCCGCTCTCTTTTGCCGCTTTCAGGTCGGCGAAAAATTTTTGCGCTTGGGCTTTCGAAATCGTACCGCGCACCCGCGCGGACGTTGGTTGATCGCCGCGACTCGAGCGAACCGTCTGCGCGCTGCCGTCGGACCACACCTTGATGGTATAGCCGGAAAAATTGGTCGAGCCCGTGTTCCGGATCACGGCGCCGTCGCGCATCGTCCCCGCACACGTACTGCCCCATACCATTGCAGCGAGCGCGCATGCCGCAGCGATCGCGAAAAGCTTCATACCGGCTCAACGCCCGGGTTGAAACGATCGTTCCGGGCATGACTTTTGTCTGCGGGCTGCGAAGAATCGAACACTTTCACACCGTTGCCTTCCGTCGGAGGTCTCTTTGAAAACCCGTCTTTTTGCGATGGGCTGCGCTGTTTGTCTCTGCGGCTTCTTGGCGGCATGCGGCGGCGGCGGCGGCGGCGGAAGTACGCCGCCCACATCTCCCACGCCGACGCCGAAACCAACCGGAACGCCGTACGCGTTCGGCGATTCGTTCGCCTTCAGCGGCTCACAAACCATTGCCGACACGTTCGCGTATCCATCGCCCTCACCATATCCGTCGACGAATACCACGGCGACGGTCAACGAAACGGTTACAGTGGGCGCTTCGCCCGATCCATACGGGCCGCTCGGCGCAGGCGATTTTCACACCATCGAGACCGATACGGCAGCGCTCGTCACGCACACGACGACCACCGATGCGTGGCTCGATACGAGCGGCTCGAATCTGCTCGAATACGGTTACACGACGGTCGACGACAGCGGCGATTCACTGGCCGCATCGTACACCTCGCCGGCGATACAAGACGAACTGCCCGAAACGAACGGCGCGACCTGGAGCAACGGCGCCGGGATAACGTATAACGAGAAAGACGCCGACGGTACGGCGAGCACGCGGACGTACGCCGCAAACGGAACGTACACCGAATCGACGACTACGACGGCCGGCGTTCAATCGACGATCGGCGAAAACGCCGACGGCAGCGGAAACATTACGACGAACGGCGCATATCTGGACGGCAGCGTCAACAGTTTGGCTTTCACGGCGCCCAAAAACAATCAAGTCACGGTAACCGTGAATTTCGTGCAGCCGCCTTCCCCAACGCCGGCCGGGATAGGCAGCCCGACACCCTCTCCTGCACCGACGATCACGCCGCGCGTTTATACGGCGCCGGCCTGGTACGGTACGACGACGCCGGTGCTGTATTCGCAAACCACAAAAGTAACGATCGGCATAGCATATCCCGCGAGCTGCGGCGTGCCGTCGGGATACGGCAGCAGCGGCAATCAACTGGTGCAGACGACGAACCGGCTGGACACGATCATCGGTTATACGGACGCGCAAACCCAAACGACGTACACCAACCCGCAATACGGCCCGGTGTGCGTCGTGCTTTCCGACGTCCAGAACGCCTATTACGACTATCAGGACGACTTTGCAACCGCGACGACGTTCCATTTTCACTTTCCGGGAACGCCGCTCTCGAGCTCGACGCTAAGCCAAACGCTGACGTTGCAAAGCGGTGCGGTCGTGCAGGACGTCGGCCGGCGCACGCTCTCGCATGCAGTCGCATCACTGTCTGCGGCGCGCATCGCCGCCGTCGCAGCGGCGTTTACGCTGCGCGTCGAGCGCCGGCGTCATCAGCGCGAAATACAGTTCGCGCATTTCATGCTTTCAGCCGGTAATAAGGAGCTTCGCTAATGTTCCCACGTTCGCGCATCGCTGCGCTGCTGACGCTCGCGAGCTTAGCGCTGGCCGGCTGCGGCGGCGGCGGCGGTTCGTCGCCGGCGGCATTACCCGCGGCGTCGCAAAACCAGCCGGTCACGCCGTACACGGGTCCCTCGCAATTAGCGAGCTTCACGTGGGGTTCGAGTTTCATGCGCAGCGCACAGTACACGGGACCTGCGAATGTGGCATCGCTTTCCGTCGACGTGCAGTCTGCAGCCGCAGAACCTGGCGGGACTGCTGCAATATGCAAAAATGGTGAGCGATCCGACTCACCGATGTACCGGCGCTTCATCACGCCGCAACAGATTGGTTCGCAATACGGAGCGAGCCAATCGGCGTATTTAGACGCAGCTGGGTATTTCGGCAAATATCATTTGGGTGTCGGCACGTGGCCGCAGCGCCTTTCGATGGTCGTCAGCGGCAAGCAGAGCGATATGGAGGCCGCGTTCGGAACCAAGTTCGGCACGTATCGTGAGTACGGGCGCACCTTCGTCGGACCGATGCAGCAGCCGCATTTTTCGCGTGCGATCCCGGTTGCGGGCGTGATTGGCCTGGTGCACGTCAACATGAAACGTACGATGCTGATCCGTCCCGGCAACGGCAACTATTTGGGAATGAGCGGCGCGCAGCTGCGGCGCGCATTTGATTTCACCGGGGCCGCGAACGCCGGATTCAACGGCACCGGCATCAACGTCGGCATCATCGGGACCGGGCCGATCTCCAGCGCCGACGTTCCGGAGATCGGCAAGTTGAGCAACGTTTCCGTGGCTTCGGTCAGCGTGGCTACCGTTTCGGCGCAAGCATCCGGTACGCAAAACAACAATACGGGTACCGCCACGTTCGATCCGTATCCGACCGGCCTGCAAACGCCGCCGCCCGTAACGGCGCCGTGTCCGCAAAGCAGCCCCGGCGTCGTGACCGGAACGCCGAGCAACATCACGTGCAATCAGGAAGACGGCGAAGCGCAACTCGACACCGAGCAGCTCGCGCAGCTGGCGCCCGGTTCGAGCGTGCACTTCTATTTGGCCTACAACACGAAAGATTGCGCGGCGTTCGGCATTTCGCCGTGCTTGGGCGTCGAGGGCATCTATCTCACGGACGACGAGATTCAGCAGGCAATTGCGGACAATTCCGTCGACACGCTTTCGCTGAGCTTTGATGAAGACGAACCCACGGCGCAAGCGTCGGGATATTTCGATACCAGCGGCGTAGGTCCGGGACCGGCGGAGATGGCGGCGCTGGCGTCGGAAGGGATTGCGGTCTTCGTCGCTTCCGGCGATAACGGCGCGCACGCGTGTGCCGATCCGTCAACCGGAGCGCCGACCGCGCAATTTTGCGTGGAGTATCCGGCGAGCGATCCTTCCGTCGTTGCAGCGGGCGGCGTGAACTATCCAATGGACAGCACCGGGAATCTGCCCCGCGGCGCAGAGATTACGGCATGGGCGTTCAACACGACGCAAGGCGGCGATGGTTACGCCGACAATTCGATCGGCGGCGGTGGTGGTGTTTCGAAATACTTCGCCGCGCCGAGTTACCAGAGCGGATTGCCTGCGAGCATTCAAGGCACGTCGAGGGGCGGTAAACGAGTGCTGCCGGACATCGCCATGCTTGCGGATCCGCTTACAGGCGCGCTGTTTTTAATGGACGCCGCGTATCCGAGTTCGGCGGGCGTTGGGCCGGTTGGCGGAACGAGCGTTGCGGCTCCGGAGATGGCGGCAGAGTGGGCGGTCGTTCTGCAGGCATGCAAAGCAAACGCTTCCTGCGCTATAGCGAGCGGGCCGCACCCGTGGCGCCTGGGAAATCCGAACGGCGTTCTGTATAAAATCTACGGCAATGCATCGAAATACGCCGGCGCGTTCTACGACGTCCTGGCCGGGAACAACGGCAGCCTCTCCGCGGCCACGACTCCCAGTCCGACGTATTACGGCGGTTATTCCGCCGGAACGGGCTTCGATTTGGTTACCGGCCTGGGCGTCCCGTTTACCGGTCACCTCATCGATGCAGTCGTGAGCGGGCAGAAGGTTCCGTGACCGCACGCCCTCTTGCGCTCGCTGCTATAATGAAGCGGCTGTGAAAGAGAAGATTCATCCCAAATGGTATCCCCAGGCCAAAGTGCATTGCGCCTGCGGCACCACGTTTACGACCGGCTCGACGATGCCCGAAATCGCCGTCGAGATCTGTTCGGCATGCCATCCGCTCTTCACCGGGCAGCAGAAATTCGTCGATACGGCGGGACGCGTCGACAAATTCCGGCAGCGTGAAGAAATCGCCAAAAAGAAGCAGCAAGAAGCTGCGAGCCGCAAAGCCAAGCGCGAGGCGGCCAAGGCCGAAGCGTAACAGGACGGCACTTGTAAAAACGGGCCTCGCTTTGGGGCTCGTTTTTGTTTTCACATCATGAACGCAACGTTTAACGAACGGCTCGAAACCATCGCGAAACGGTTCGATGAAATCGAAGCGGAACTGGCGCATCCCGCCGGGGCATTCGACCAAGCACGCTATACCGCGCTGGTGAAGGAACGCTCTACTCTTGCCGACACGGTGGCCGCGTACCGCGATTACACCAAAACGCTGGCCGAAATCGGCGCCAACGAACAGCTGCTCAAAAATCGGGCCGATCCGGAGCTGCACGCGCTGGCGGAAGAAGAGGCGCAGTCGCTGCACGAGCGGCTCAAAGAACTTGCCCAGCGGCTGCAGGCGCTGATGGTACCGAAAGATCCGGACGACGAGAAAGACGTTTTCATCGAAATTCGGGCCGGCGCAGGCGGAAACGAAGCGGCAATTTTTGCCGGCGATCTGGCGCGCATGTACATGCGCTATGCCGAGAATCAGCGCATGAGCGTCGAGCCGGTTTCCGAGAACGTCAGCGAGGCCGGCGGCTTCAAGGAAATCGTGTTCGCGGTGAAGGGCAATGCGCCGTACCAGCAGTTCAAGCACGAGTCGGGCGTGCACCGCGTGCAGCGCGTTCCGGTAACCGAGTCGCAGGGGCGCGTGCACACGAGCACGGCCACCGTTGCGGTGCTGCCGCAAGTCGACGAAACGATCGACGTGCAAATCAGCCCGAGCGATCTGCAAGTCGATACGTTCAAATCGAGCGGCGCGGGCGGGCAGTACGTCAATAAAACGGAGTCGGCAATCCGCATCACGCACGTACCGTCGGGAATCGTCGTCGCCTCGCAACAGGAGCGTTCGCAAATTCAAAACCGCGCGAGGGCGATGGAGATGCTGCGCGCAATGCTGCACGACCGTAAACGCCGTGAGGCCGAAGAAGCCACGGGCAGCATGCGGCGCAGCCAGGTCGGCACGGGAGACCGCTCGGAAAAGATCCGCACCTACAACTTCCCTCAAGACCGGATTACCGATCATCGCATCAACCAAAACTTCGGCAACATCCGCGGCGTAATGGACGGCGGCCTGGACCACATCATCGAAGAGCTGCGCAAAGACGAGCGAGCGCGATTGCTTGCCGGCGAGGCACCGGCCGGCGTTACGGCATGATTTGCATCGCACTACTGCGATCCATGCTTCTTTACGTGAGTGTCGTTTGCGCCGGCTGCGCCGCTGCATCGCCCTCCGCAACTCCATCGCCGCTTTCAAAATTGAAGATCGACGGCGTCGCTCTTGAAATGACGAGCTCCCAGGCGCTCAGGGCACTGAAGGAGCGAGGTATCGTGCCGCTGGCCATTAAGGCGCCGTGTGTCTCCGACTACATTGCGATGCATCAGAGCACTGTCTCGCTGTCGGATCACTCCGGACGCTGCTTCAGCACCATAACCGCTAAAACTGCGAGCGGGTCGTTGTTGATTAGCTTTGTCGAAGACCTACCGCGCCACCCTGGGAAATCGACCATAACAAGCATCGCTTTTAACCGAGCAAACCCTGAACGAGCTTTCCATTCGCCGGAACTTGAACAATCTGTGCGGCAGGCGGGTGCTCCATCGCTTACCGATGGCAAGAAGCCTTGGGTCATCGCAATGTGGTGCGCAGCCTTCAAGTGCAAAAGCATCGACCAAACGTTACGGGACGCCAATTCGGGAGTGGTGTTGTTGATGCGGCGTGGGGAAGGGCTCAGCTTTACCTTTGATTCATATGCGGCCCAACGGCGCAATGCGGCCTACGAGATCCTTTCAAAGCACCATATAAAGATCACGGACTAGGGACGCCACGAGCGTGTTCAGACAGCACACCAGCACAGTGAGATGGGCTCGGCTTCGGTAGCGTCAGCGCTAGCGCGAGGCGCCGGAATCATCGGCGGTGCATCCGCGCGAACGCAAGACCGACGCGACCTTGCTTTTGCAGCATGTGCTCGAGTGGCCGCGCGCAAAGCTCGTCACCCACGCCGATACCGTCGTCAGTGAAGCGCGGATTCGGCGCTATGTCGAGCTCTGCGAACGTCGCGCCCAAGGCGTGCCGATTCCGTATTTGACCTGCTTCGCCGGCTTTTTTGGTCGCGAGTTTTTCGTCAACGAACACGTGCTCGTGCCGCGTCCGGAAACAGAGCATTTGATCGAAGACGCGCTTACGTTCTTGCGCGAAATCAACCGTGAGCGGCTGCGAGTCTTTGAGGCCGGCGTCGGCAGCGGAGCGATAGCGTGCACCCTTGCAGCGGAAGAAGCGCGCGTGTTCGTTGAGGGCAGCGACGTGAGCGAAGAAGCGCTGACCGTTGCGCGGCGTAACGCGCACCGTTTGGATGTGATGCACCGATGTAATTTCTTCCGTGCGAACATCGTTGGGGACGATGTACCGCGCGGCGAATACGATCTCGTGATCGCAAACCTGCCGTACATTCCGAGCCGCGATCTGCCGCAAGCGCCCGATCCCGTAGCCTTCGAACCGCGCGTCGCGCTTGACGGCGGACCCGACGGCTTGCTGCACTATCGCGCGCTGCTCGGCGTGGTGCCGGGGATGTTGCGCCCGGGCGGTTTGCTGCTGATGGAGGCCGCGCCGCCGACCATCGGGCAGGCTGTCGCGCGTCACCCGCGCTGCGCTTCCGCAGGCAAGCGTGGAGACGCGGCGCGACTACGCCGGCCTGGAGCGCTACGTGCGCGCCGTCAAACCCCACCGTCCTTCGACGCCCCCCGGCATGACATAAGGGACAAGGCTTGCTTATAGCGAACGAGCCCTTCCCGAGATGGCGAAGTACATTTTCTTTACCGGCGGCGTCGTTAGCTCACTCGGTAAAGGGATCACGGCCGCTTCACTCGGCAGGCTGCTCAAAGCGCGCGGCGTCAGCGTCTCGATTCAAAAACTCGACCCTTACATCAACGTCGATGCCGGAACGATGAACCCGTATCAGCACGGTGAGGTTTTCGTTACCGAAGACGGCGCCGAAACGGACCTGGATCTCGGACACTACGAGCGCTTTATCGACGAGAATCTTTCGCGCGCAAACAACGTTACGACGGGCCAAGTGTACAATTCCGTCATCAGTAAGGAGCGGCGCGGCGATTATCTGGGCGCGACCGTTCAGGTCATACCGCACATCACCAACGAGATAAAAGCGCACATCAAGCGCGTCGCCGAAGAGAGCGGAGCGCAGGTGTGCATCGTCGAGGTTGGCGGCACCGTCGGCGACATCGAGTCGCTGCCGTTTTTGGAAGCAATCCGGCAAATTCGCTACGACGCCGGCGACGATAACGTCATGTTCTGCCACCTCACGCTCATGCCTCATTTGGGAGCGGCGGACGAACTGAAAACCAAACCCACGCAGCATTCGGTTCGCGAGCTGCGCGGCATCGGCATCACGCCCGACGCCATTATCTGCCGCACCGGAACGTCGACGCCGATGCCGATCGAGCTCAAAGAAAAAATTGCGCTGTTTTGCGACGTACCGGTCAATGCCGTCGTGCAGAATCCCGATGCGCCGACCATCTATCAGGTGCCGCTCAACTTGGAGCGCGAAGGGCTGGCCGACGCGGCGATTCGCAAGTTGCGTCTGGAACCGGCCGCGCCACAGCTGCAGGATTGGGAACGCATCGTCGAGCGCGTGATGCATCCGCAGCGCCGGGTGACGATTGCCCTGGTCGGCAAATACGTTGAATTGAAAGACGCGTACATTTCGATCAACGAAGCGCTCTACCACGCAGGGATCGCGCATTCGTCTGCGGTGCTCATCCAGCGCATCGACTCCGAGTCGGTCGAAAAAGAAGGCGTCGGCATTCTGCGTAATGCGCACGGCATCGTGGTTGCCCCCGGTTTCGGCGCGCGCGGCATCAAGGGCAAGCTTTCCGCGATTCAATATGCGCGTGAAAGCCGTATCCCGTTTCTGGGAATTTGCTACGGCATGCAGGCTGGCATGCGTTGAATTCGCGCGCAACGTGTGCGGCCTACCGGAGTCCATGACGCGCGAGGTCGACGAAGCGACAACGGATGCAATCATCGATTTCATGCCGGATCAGCGCAACCTGGAAGTGTACGGCGGGACCATGCATTTGGGCGCGTATGCTTGCAAGCTGGAGCCGGACACTCACGCGGCGCGCGCGTACGGCGAACTGAACGTGATCGAACGGCATCGCCACCGCTACGAGTTCAACAACCGCTACCGCCCGTTGTTCGAAGAGCACGGCATGCGGTTTTCCGGCCACCATCACATCGATAAAACCTCGCTGGTCGAGATGATCGAACTGCCGCCGGATATGCATCCGTGGTTCGTCGGCACGCAGGCGCACCCCGAATTCAAGTCACGGCCCAATCGGCCTTCGCCGCTGTACCGTGATTTCGTGGGCGCTGCGCTGGCGTTGGAACAGCGCGCCGAACCGCGCGCGCACTACGTCACCCATTAATCCCGCCGACGTCACCGCCGTGATTTTGGCGTGGAACGAAGCGCCGCGCATCGCGCAGGCGATTGCATCGTTGCCGCAGGGCATGCAGGTGCTCGTCATCGATCACGAATCAACCGACGAAACCGCCCGCATTGCGGCGCACGCCGGAGCTGTGGTCATTTCCCGGCCGTTCGCCGGGTTCGTGCAGGCGCGCCGTTTTGCCGTCAGCCAAGTTCGCACCCCGTGGACGCTGATGATCGACGCCGACGAAGTGCTCGACGCGCAGCTGCGCGCGGCTCTCCTCAACGCAGAGCAGAACGTCGACGGTTACGAAGTGCAGCGTTCGACATATTACCGCGGCAAAGCGCTGCGCATGTGGCGCGGAGAACGTTTGCTGCGTTTCTTTCGAACGGATGCGGCGCACTTGGGCGCGTTTCCCGTGTCCGGGGGAATCTCCGAAGTGCACGAACGCTGGAGTTGCCCCGGCGAGGTGCGCGCCTTACCCGGCGCGTTGCTGCACGACTCGTACCCCTCGCACGAATCCTACCGGCGCAAGTTCGAACGCTATACCGCGATCGAAGCGCGCGGAGTTCGACCTTCGCCGCTGCGATTTGCGCTGGAGGCCGCACGCATGCCGCTGCGTTTTGTTTGGTATGCGTTTGGGCGAGGCGCGATTGTAGACGGCGCCGACGGCGTGCGCGTCGCCTGGTGGTCCGCGAACTATCCGCTCGCGGTGCAGCAGAAAGCGCTACGTAAAACCCCGTTAGCTTCCCGTGAGTCCGAATGAAGCCGCGCGTTGCCCTCGATGCGCGGCTGACGCGTCAGATGTCCGTGGGCATGCAAGCCTATGCGCGCGAGATGGCATCGCGCCTGCCGAGCGTAGCGCCGGATATCGATTTTGTAACCTTTTCCGAGGGCCCGAATTTCGGCTGGAACGAACAGGTCGCACTGCCGCTGGCGATCCGCCGCGCGCGTGCGCAGCTCGCGCATTTTCTTTCGCTCTATATGCCGGTCGTGGCGCCTCGCCCGTATATCGTCACGGTGCACGATTTGATTCATCTGCGTTTCCCGCACTACTTCAAATCGAAAGTTCGGCCGTATTACGCGATTGCGGTGCGCTTCGCGTGTACGCGCGCGGCGCGCGTCATCACGGACGACGAACGAACGGTCGAGGATTTGAAAACGTTTTTGCGCGTCGATCCCGAGCGCGTTTGCGTCGTTCCGCTCGGTGCCGACGAGATTTTTTCGGCGGCCCTGGAGCCGTTTCGGGCGCGCCGTCCATACGTGATGTATGCCGGAAATCATCGCCCGCACAAGGATTTGCCCACGCTGTTCGAGGCGTGGGCAGGCCTGCCGAGCAGCATGCCGCTCGACTTGTACGTTACGGGCGAAGATGATTTTGGGCAGGCGCGCCTGCGGTATTCGCGCGAACACGGACGCATCGTTGCTCTCGGGGACGTTTCGCCTGCGCGTTTGGCTGCTTATTATGCAGGCGCGGCGGCGTACGTCCATCCGGCGCTTTATGAAGGTTTTGGTTTGCCGATTTTGGAGGCAATGGCTGCGGGCTGCCCCGTGATCGCGAGCGATTGCGCGCTGCCAAGCGTTTTGCGTGAAGCGGCACTGACGTTCCGCGCAGGTGATGCAGAAGCCGCGCGCGCTGCAATGCTCTCGCTGCTGGAGAACGAGCGGATCCGAGGCCAGCTCGTCGTCCAAGGGCGGTCGCGCGCGAAAGCGTTAACCTGGGATCGCTGCGCGCAGCAAACCGCAGCGGTCTACCGCGCGGTGCTGCAGGAGCATGCGCGCTGATGCGCAGGATCCTTGCGGCGGCGCTTTGCTGCGCATTCGTGCTGGGGGCCGCTCCGCCGGCAAAGCGTCCGCCGGCCAAAAAAGTGCGCGTCGGAAAACAGGTGTTGCCGATTGCGCTTGTGCTCAACGGCACGCGTTTGGCCATCAACCCGGCGCCTGTGTTTTACAAAGATCATCTTTTGGTTCCGGTGCGTCGGATTTTGAGCGCTCTGGGCCTTGCATTCGATAAAGACGGAAGGTACGTGCGCACCTATGCCGGCGCGACGACGATCGTGTTGGAAGTAGGCGCGGCGCACGCGCTGGTCGACGAGCAACCCGTCGAGCTGGACGCGCCGCCGGTCGAGATCAAGAACGTCTTGTACGCTCCGCTGCGCTTCTTTGCCGCAGCGCTTGGGGCGCAAGCGGTCTTCAACCGGCAAACGAACAGCGTGGAGATTCTTTCGGCGCTGGTCGGCCAGACCGGCAGCGGCATCGTCGCCTCGGGCGGCGGCGTGCAGGAAGTCGGCACGGTTACTGCGGTCGACATCGATTCCGATCCGCCGACGCTCACCGTGACGTACAACGCCTCTGCGCGAACCTTGCAGATTCAACCCGACGTGCAAGTAACCGTGCAAGACGTCAATACCGGAACGAGCAATCCGGGAGAGCTGAACGACGTGCATCCGGGCGACTTCGCGCAGTCTGCAGCTCGACAAAGGCGGCCGCGTGAAACATATCGTCGACGCCTACGGTTCGCGCAGCGGCTCGGTCGCGGCGGTGGCCGCAGGCCAACTCGTGCTTGCCGACGGGCACGTCATCACCCCTTCGCGTTCGACGGCGATCACGCTCAACGGGGCGAGTGCAACGATCGAGCAAATCGCGGTCGGTGATGCGGTGATGGTTCGCTACAACATCGACAGTTCCGAGCCGCGCGAAATCATCGCAACGCGCAAAACTGCTGCGGCCGACGCGCCGGCGGCGAGTGTCGGAATTTCCTCGATCGCGGTCGCGCCGGACCGTCCGCTCAAGGCCGGCGACACGCTTTCCGTGACGATGCACGGAACACCGGGCGGGTTGGCGGGATACGACATCGGCCCGTACGTTCGCAATCTCACGCTCACGGAAGCGCAACCGGGCGTCTACACCGGTTCCTACACGATTGCGCGCGGAACGAATTTCGCTGATGCGCCGGTTGTGGGGCGGCTGAACGCGCGCGGCGTTGATGCGGCTGCCGCGCAGGCACCGACGACCGTTTCGGTGTCGACGGTTGCGCCCGGAATTTCGGATTTCGCTCCCGACAGCGGAACCACGGTCAACAACGCTCGCCCGAGCGTCTATGCGACCTTCTCCAGCGACACAGTTCCCGTCAATCCGTCGAGCGCCCGACTGATCTTGAACGGCCACGACGTAACGTCGAGTTCGCTCCGTACGCAGCGCTTCATCGACTACGTTCCGGGCATCGATTATCCGGACGGCCCGGTGCGCGTCACCGTAATCGTTGCAGACCAAGCCGGCAACACGACGACGAAATCGTGGACGTTTTACATAAGGAGTCGCTGATGGAGTGCATCTTTTGCAAGATCGTCGCGGGAGAGATTCCGGCGAGCTTCGTTCACCGCGACGATGACGTGGTGGCGATCGAAGACCTCAGCCCGCAGGCGCCGACCCACTTGCTCGTGATTCCGGTGCAGCATGCGGCCAATCTCGTCGACTTTGCTCGTGCGCACCGCGACGATCGGCTCGCAAACATCCTGCGCGTTGCCGCCGAGCTGGGAAACGAGCGCGGCAAGGGCGCGTTTCGAACCGTTATCAACACCGGAGCCGCGAGCGGTCAGACCGTCGATCATCTGCACGTGCACGTGCTCGCGGGGCGCGAGATGCGCTGGCCGCCCGGATAACTTGCATCGCTTACGGCGGTGTGATACAGTCAAAAATCGGGGTTCTTGAAAGAGCCAGCATTTCGCGCGCCCGTCTGCGGATTCGATTGCAGAAGGCGCCGGCACGAAGGGAGGGTTGAGAATGGAAGTACGCGTTGCTCCAGGGGAGTCGATCGAGAGCGCGCTGCGCCGTTTCAAAAAAGCTACCCAGAAGGCCGGGGTGCTCGCCGAGGCTCGTAAGCACGAACATTACGAGAAGCCGAGCGTCCGCCGCAAGAAGAAGTCGGCGGCCGCCCGCAAGCGTCGCGCTTAGCCGCGCATGGCTGAACTCAAGGACCGCATCGCCTCCGACCTCAAGGAGGCGATGAAGGCTCGCGACCAGCTGCGGCTCGACACGCTGCGTTCCGCAATTTCCGGCTTCACCTACAAACGGACGGAGGCCGGCGTCGAACTGACGCAGGCCGACGAGCTCGAACGTCATCCGCAAGCAGGTCAAGCAGCGCAACGATTCACGCGCCGAATACGAAAAAGCCGGCCGCGCCGAGTTGGCAGAGAAGGAAACGCGCGAGCGCGACATCCTGATGGCGTACCTGCCCGCGCAAAAATCGCCCGAAGAAGTCCGGTCCGCCGTAAAGGCTATTCTCGCCGAGCTCCCCGCGCAGAGCCGCAACCAGGGTTCGGTAATGAAGCTCGCCATGGCCCAGCTGAAAGGGCACGCGGACGGCAACGTGGTGCGGCAGATCGTAACGGAAGAACTGACGAATCACGGTTAGGCGCCAGGCGCGCGGCCGCGCAGGGCGAAGCGCTTCACTGCAACCTTTGTCCCAGGCTGCGGTACTGCAGGCATGGATTTTCTCCATCTGGTCACAACCCCGTTCGCGAGCGGCCTTCTGTTGACGGTAGGCCTCTTTGGGTTGCTGCTGGAGATGCAAACACTGCACGGCGTCGCGGGCATCATTGCGGTGGCGGCTCTGGCACTTTTCTTCGGCGCGCACATCTTGGTCGGTGCGGCGCCGGCCGTGGTGATTTTGCTGGCCGTACTCGGCTTGTTCGGCATTTTGTTCGAGCTGCATGTGCTTCCCGGTCACGGCGCTCCGGGGATTTTGGGCGGAATCGCGCTGCTGTTCTCGGTGTTGCTCGCGTTCGGAATACCGCTCTTTTTCGTCGCGCTGCAAACCGTCGCGACGGCAATCGTGCTGACCGTCGTGCTCTTCTATCTGGCAACCCGTGCTTTTCCGCAGAACGCCTGGATGGCGAAGTTAACGTTTGCGGGCGTGCAGGGCGCAGACTACGTCGCCAGTTCCGATTTCAGTATGCTTCGCGGACGCAGCGGCGTGGCAGGTTCGTATCTGCGGCCGGCCGGCGTCGCGCTCATCGACGACCGGCGAATCGACGTGCTCACGCAGGGGGAGTTCATACCGGAAGGAACGCCGATTCGCGTTACCCGCGTCGAGGGCGCGCGCGTGTTCGTGGAGCCGATAGCGCTCCCGAGTTACAAGGAGTAGACCGTGACTACAGTCGGCGTGGCGATTATCTTTTTCATCGTCGTCATCGCGTTTTTCGTCTTTCTGTATTACTTTCCGATCGGACTGTGGCTGCGCACCGTCGCGGCGGGCGTTCCGCTTTCGATCAGTTCGCTCATTCGCATGCGCATAATCGGCATTCCGCCCAGCGTCGTCGTGAGCAATTTGGTGCGCGCGCGCAAAGCCGGTTTGCCGCTCACAGTCGACCAAATGCAGTCGCATTATCTTGCCGGAGGCAACGTCGACAACGTCGTGTTGGCCATGATCGCCGCGCAGCGCGCGCAGATACCGCTCGAATGGCAGCGCGCCGCCGCGATCGATCTCGCGGGCCGCAACGTGCTCGAAGCGCTGCAAACATCGGTCAATCCCAAAGTGATTGAAACGCCGACGTTTCAGGGCGTCGCGCAAAACGGCATCCAGCTCAACGTTAAGGCGCGCATCACGGTGCGCAGCAATTTAGACCGCTACGTCGGGGGTGCCGGCGAACCGACGATTATCGCGCGCGTCGGTGAAGGCGTGGTCTCAGCGGTCGGCGCTGCGGTCGATCACAAAGAAGTTTTGGAATATCCCGATCGCATCAGCAAGACCGTTCTGGCAAAAGGCTTGGATGCCGGTACGGCGTTCGAGATCGTTTCGATCGACATCGCCGACGTTGACGTAGGGAAGAACATCGGCGCGGAGCTGCAGATGTCGCAAGCCGAAGCGGATCGGCGCATCGCGCAAGCCAAAGCATCGGAACGGCAGTACGCCGCGATGGCCGGCGAGCAGGAAATGAAGGCTGAAACGCAGCGGATGCGGGCCAAGGTCGTCGAAGCCGAAGCGTCGGTTCCGCAGGCGATTGCCGAAGCGTTCCGCAGCGGAAATTTAGGCATCATGGATTACTATAAGATGAAGAACATCCAAGCCGACTCCGACATGCGGGGCGCCATTTCGGGCAGCGTAGCGGCCTCGGCGGATAACGGGGCCGGCCCGGCGGGGCCGCTGCCGAAGCAATAGAGAACGTGCCCGCGCCGGCGGTCCAGTCCGTTTCCTTCGCCGATCTGCTTCAAGATGGGAACACTCTGATGCAGGCGATCATCGCAAGCGAGGTGTTGGGTCGGCCCGTCGCGCTTCGCGACGATCGCGAGCCGAGCCGCTGGGAGAACGATCTCTGGACGCAACAACCGAACGGACCGTCGACTTAAGCAGCCTCAACGATCATTTCCGTCTTTTCGGAAAGTTCGACCAAAATCTCTCGGCTCTTGAAGACGCTCTGTCGGTTTCGTTGCACGTCGACGGCAACCACCTCATCGTCCACGGTCCCAATGGGGCGGTCCAACAAGCGTACAACGTCGTCAGCCGCATGCTGCAAGCCGCGGTAGAGGGAGTGCAGCTCACGCCCGACGACGTGGCGCTGGTGGCTTCCGACGTCCTTGGAGGGCGCGCGCAAACGGCGCTTCCCCCGACGCTGTATCGAACGCATCGCGGCAACGAAGTGCGGCCCAAAACCGCCGGGCAGCGTGTTTTCATCGAATCGATCCAACGCAATACGCTCACCTTCGGCATCGGACCGGCGGGCACCGGAAAAACGTTTCTTGCCGTCGTGATGGCGGTGCGCGCGCTGCGCGAACGTCAGATCGCGCGCATCGTGCTCTCGCGTCCGGCAGTGGAGGCGGGCGAGAAATTGGGGTTCTTGCCCGGCGACTATCGGGAGAAAGTGGATCCGTACCTGCGTCCGCTCTACGACGCGCTCGCGGAGCTGCTTGACGATACGGTCGTGCAGCGGTATCTCGAGCGCGAAGTCATTGAAGTTGCGCCGCTCGCGTACATGCGCGGACGCACGCTGTCGGATGCGTTCATCATCTTGGACGAGGCGCAAAACGCGACGCGCGAGCAGTTGAAGATGTTTCTGACGCGCCTTGGTTCGGGATCGCGGATGATCGTGAACGGCGACGTTACGCAAGTCGATCTGCCGGCGGGCGCTAAGAGCGGTCTATTGGAGGCGCCCCGCCGGTTTCACAATATTTCCGACATCGGCATCGTCGAACTCACCGAAACCGACGTGGTGCGCCATCCACTCGTTTCGAAAATCATTCGCGCGTACGCGCAGACGGACGGTTTGTCGACCTGACCGGCCCCGTCGTGCATTTCCGCAGCGAAATAAGGCAGAACGCAGTCAATGTCCGGCGGCTCAAGAGCGACGTTCGCGCGTTGCTGCGGGCTCTGGGCGAGCGGGATTCTGCAATCTCCATTACGCTGACCGACGACGCGCGCATTCGGACACTCAATCTCCAGCATCGCTGCAAGGACGCGCCGACGGACGTTCTGAGTTTTCCACTCGAACCGCCTGTCTTCAGCGCGGCGGAGTCCCAGGCGCCCGAGCGGCTCTTGGGCGACGTCGTAGTGAGTTTGGACACCGCCTTTCGCCAAGCCGCGGAATACGACGCCCCGGTGCAGAACGAGGTCAACCGATTGCTGATTCACGGAATTCTGCACGTGCTTGGACACGATCACGAAGATCCGAACGAGGCACTGCGCATGCGCGCGGAAGAGCGCCGTCTTGCGGATACGATTCGCATGCCGTGGCCGTACGACGACCATGCGTGAGCGCCCGCGCTTCGTCCGCATTACCGAAACGAAATTTTGGAGTTCGTTCCACTACGCGTTCCAAGGCATTCTGTATGCGGTTCACACTCAGCCGAACATGCGCGTGCATCTGCTCATCGCAGCTTTGGTTTTGGTCGCGACGCTGCTGCTGCGTTTGGAGCGCATCTACGTTATCGCAATCGTCATCGCGATCGTCATCGTGCTGGCGCTGGAGCTGATGAACACCGCGGTCGAGGCAATCGTCGATTTGCTGACCGTCGTGCACCACCCGCTCGCCAAGACCGCCAAAGATGCATCCGCCGGCGCCGTGTTCATCGCCAGCATCGGCGCCGTGATCGTCGGTTATCTGGCATTCTACCAAGGGATCCAGCAGGGCGGGACGCGCGTCTACGATGCCGTCGCACAGGTGCCGGCCAACGTCATCCTTATCGTGCTCGCGCTCACCGCCATTGGGACGCTTTTCGCCAAGGCTTGGACTGGGCGTGGTTCGCCGCTTCAAGGCGGCGCAGTGTCCGGCCACGCAGCGCTGGCCTTCGCGGCGGCGACCGGCCTGGCGCTGCTCTACCAGCGGCCGCTAGCGGCGGTCCTTGCGTACTTTGTGGCGTTTCTGGTGGCGCAGAGCCGGGTGGAGGCCCGCATCCATACCACCTTCGAGGCACTGTGGGGAGCGGTTCTGGGAACGCTAATGGCGCTCTTCGTGTTCACCTTGGTGCGCCCGCACCTTATGCTATAATGGCTCGTCATTGGAACCGCTAAGTAGTCAGCCAGCCCATATCGTGCCGTGGTACGAGATTGCCGCGCTCGCCATCCTCGTTGCGCTAGCCGCATTTTTCGCCGCCTCCGAGGCGGCTCTCGTAGGCGTTTCCCGCCTGCGTGCCAGAGCCATGGTGGAACGCGGGATCAAGCAGGCTCGAGCGGTTCTGCGCGTTACCGAAGATCGCAATCGTTTCCTGACGTCCATTTTAATCGGCAACACGATCGTGCTGCTGATTGCCGATTCGCTCGCGACGTACGTCTTCATTCGCGCCGGCGTTCAACATGCGGCGGTTATTTCGACCGTTATCATGACCTTCGTGCTCTTGCTCTTCGGCGAGATCGTCCCGAAAACGGTCAGCGTTTCCGACAACGAACGCTGGGCGCTGCGCCTTGCACCATCGATGCGCCGGGTTGCGTGGCTGCTCACGCCGCTGGTCTACACGTTTCAATGGCTCACGAATCTAATCGTTCGCCCGTTCGGATTGAAACACGCGCAGCAAATCTTCGTTACGGAAGAGGATATTCGCACGCTGGTCAACGTCGGTGCCGAGCAAAACGTGCTGCAAGAGCAGGAACGCGAAATGATCCATTCGGTCATCGAGTTCGGCGACACGATCGTCCGCGAGGTAATGACTCCGCGGCCGAACATCGTAGCGGTCTCGGTGGACGATTCGCCGCGACGCGCGCTCGACATGGTCATCGCGGAAGGCTATTCCAAACTTCCCGTTTATCAGGAATCGAAGGACGACATCGTGGGCGTCGTGCACGACCGCGAACTGCTGATCGCTCTGGCCAACGGAACGCTGAGTTCCACGCCGCTGCGCATGCTGATGCGCCCGATCGAGCACGTTCCGGAGAACAAAAAAATCGCTGAACTGCTCCGCGAAATGCAGCGGGACAAATTCACGATGGCCATCGTGGTCGATGAATACGGCGGCACTGCGGGGCTCGTGACGATGGAGGACTTGCTCGAGGAGATCGTCGGCGAGATCCGCGATGAGCACGATGAAGGCGAAGAGGAGCCGGTCCGCGTTTTGCACGATCGCGAAGCGATCGTCGATGCCGGCGTCAATATCGAAGACGTCAACGCGAAGCTCGGGACGCGCCTTCCGCACGAGGAATTCGAAACGATCGGCGGCTATACCGTGGGCCTCTTCGGGCGTCTTCCCAGCGAAGGCGAGGAGGTGCAGGGCACCGGCCACACGCGGCTCAAAGTCGAGCGCATGCGCGGGCGGCGGATCATGGCGGTACGGATTTTCACCAACGGCAAAATCGGCGAGGACGCGGAAGTCCAAAACGAAGATGCCGTCTGAAGACCTGCAGCGCGCTCTCGCGCTGGCGCAGCAATGCCGGGAACGCGCGTATGCGCCGTATTCGGGTTTTGCGGTGGGCGCCGGAATCATCGCTCAAAACGGTGAGGCGTTCGGCGGAGCGAACGTCGAAAACGTCAGTTACGGATTGACGATTTGCGCCGAGCGTAGCGCTGCGGCCGCTGCCGTTGCCGCCGGCGTTCGAACGTTTCGGGCAATTGCGGTAGCGGGGCCGCCGGACCGAATCGCCGTTCCGTGCGGGGCGTGCCGGCAGTTCTTGAGTGAATTTACAGCCGATCTCGTCGTGGGGTATACGACGCCGTCGGGATTCGACGTTACTTCGCTGAACGAGCTGCTGCCGCATCCGTTCGATACCGGCGCAAAGCAGTCGCGCTCGGCGTCATGAGCACGCCGCCGCGCGCGTACAAAACGTCGGCCGTCGTCGTGCGCGGTCGCGCGTTTGGCGAAGCGGATCGCATCCTGACATTCTTCACGCTCGAACGTGGAAAGATCGACGCGATTGCCAAAGGCGTACGCCGCGTGAAAAGCCATCTGAGCGGCCGGCTCGAGTTCGGAAACGAAGTTCAACTGGGCATGCATCGCGGACGAAATCTGGACGTGGTGGTTTCCGCGGAAATCGAGACCGCGCACTGGCAGCGTATCGTGCGCCCGGAAAGTTTCGCCGCAGCGAACGTGGCTCTCGAACTGATCGATGCGTTTTGCGAACCCGATTTAGCGTTGCCGGAGATCTATGCGCTGCTTTGCGGTGCTTTACGCGCGCTCGGCGACGACGAGGACCCGCTGAGTCTGCTTCCGAGGTTTTCACTGCGGCTGCTGGACGCGCTTGGCGTAGCCCCGCCGCTCGAAACGTGCATTCAGTGCGGACAGCCGCTGCTTGATCGGTCCGCTTGGCTGGATGTGCAGCAGGGCGGCTTTGCCGGGAAGGAATGCCATGCGGCTTGGGACAGTGCGCCGCCGCTCGACTGCGCCGACATGCGCAATTTGCGAGCGTTAGGCGCGCCGCTGGGCGGGTCAACTAGAGCGGTTGCTCGAGCGACTCCGGCGGCAGCGCGCGCGGTTGAAGCGTTGGTCAACCATCATTTAGGGCGGCGTCCGAAGGCGCGAACCCACGCACTGGAATTCGAAACCGCGCGCCGATGACGCGCTTTTGATCGTTCGTTGTCCTTACTGGCTTTCGACGTGGGGAGCAAGCGCATCGGCGTGGCGGTTGCCGACCCTGGCCGCACGTTTGCGCTCCCTCTTAAGGTCATCGAACGCACCAATATTCGCAGCGATCTCGACCGTATCATGGAATTGGTGCGCGACTACGATGCCAATGAGATCGTCGTAGGCGATCCGCTCACGCTTTCAGGCGAACGTGGGATAGCGGCGGAGCAGATCGATCGATTCGTGGAACAGTTGCAGCGCGTATTCAGCGGCGCGATTCACCGCGTCGACGAGCGGTTGACCACGGCGCAGGCGACGAAAAGCCTCATCGCCGGCAATGTGCGGCGCTCGAAGCGGCGTGCGATCGTAGACAAAATGGCGGCCGCTCTCATCTTGGAGAGTTATCTTGCGCGCCGTTAGCGCATTCACCGCAGCGGTCATTTTTGTTGTCGCAGCAGCTGCCGCATGGTTCACGTATGCGGTTTTCGGCGATCGCGCTCGCCCTGTACGTCAAACGAGCCTCATCGTTGCGCGCGGTTCGACGTTCCGCGACATCTCCGGTCAGCTGGCACGCGAGGGGGTTGTGCGCAACGCAGCCGTTTTTCGCCTGTACGCAAAGCTTAGCGGCGCCGATACGGATGTCCACGCCGGCGAGTTCGTCTTTCAGCCTCATCAAAACGCTGCCGAAGTCTTGCAGCAACTGCGCAGTGGCGGAGCGCAGGTTGCTCGCTGGCTTGCCGTTCCGGAAGGCTATACCGCCAAACAGATCGCGGAACGGTTGGAGCAGGACGGATTCGGCAGCGCCGAGCGCTTTGACGACGCCTTCATGCGCGATACCATTGCCCTGTACGGCACGCGCACGAAAAATTTGGAAGGCTACCTGTTTCCCAGCACATACCTTATTCCGATTGGGGCCGGACCGAAGGTTGTCGAACGCATCATGACCACGGAGTTCATGGCTGAATTACCGCCGGACGCGGCGAAGAAAGCGCGAATTCACGGTCTGACGGTTCCGCAGGTCGTTACGCTGGCATCGCTGGTCGAACGCGAGGCGAAGGCTGACGACGAGCGTGGGCTCATGGCGGGGGTGTACTACAATCGGCTTCACGCGGGAATGCCGCTCGAAGTGGATGCGACGATAGAATACGTCTTGCCGCAACATCATACGGTCGTGACGTATGCCGACTTAGCGATGGATTCGCCGTATAACACCTACAAGTATCGCGGCTTGCCACCCACGCCGATAGCGAATCCCGGCCGCCCATCGCTCATGGCAGCCTTCAACCCCAAACCCTCGCCGTACTTCTATTACGTCTACAAGGGGAATGGGCATCATGCTTTCGCAAAGACTCTAGCCCAGCAGAACGCGAACATAGCCAAGTATTTGAAATAGGAGGCCGTCATGTCGGGCAGCGGCGATTCAGGACAACAGCAGACACTTGAATTACGAGACGTGCTGGTAATACAAACCAACGAGAACAAGCAGCTGGAGTTCGAGGTCGTCGGCTTGGTGGAGGATGACGATAAGAACCAATACGCCGTTCTTTACTGCGAGCAGGAAGACGAATTCGTGGTCAGCGACGCACAGGGCGAGTTGCTCGAAGATCACGACCTTGCACAGGAAATTCTCGACGACTTCTTTGTCCTGGCTGAAGAATCGGGCGAACAAGGAGAATCGTAATTCGAGTTCTGTTCCTATCTGCGGACGTAGGCGTCGGTCATACGTCCGCAGCGAACGCGCTCAAAGCTTCGCTGGCAGAGGGCGATCCGCAGTTTAGCGCCGAGGTCGTCAATTCGTACAAGTACGCGGCTTCGGTCGTCTCGCACGTCGTATCCAAAGGCTACTTGCGCATGGTCAAAACGATCCCGCAGATGTACCGGTACCTTTACGATAGGGCGGAACGCGCGACGGAAGTCGGCCCGTTTCGAACGTGGGTCCATCAATTTGCGGCAGGCAATATACGACAACTGCTGGTCGACACCAAGCCCGACGTCGTGGTTTGCACGCACGCCTTTCCATGCGGCGTCATGGCGGAATACAAACGCGAATTTTCCGATGCGCCGCCGGTTGTGGGCGTCGTGACGGATTTCGTAGTGCATAATTTCTGGATTCATCCATCGATCGAAGCGTATGCCGTTGCTACTCCGGAGATGCTGTCGACGCTGGTTTCGCGAGGCGTTAGTCGCGAGCGCATCGTCGTTTCCGGCATTCCAATTAATGCCGCATTCGGCCGGCCGGGACACGACCGCGTGAAGCTGCGTGAGCGTCTCAACTTACCGCACGATCGCAGCGTCGTGTTGATCATGGGCGGCGGGCTCGGCATCGGACCCCTCGAAATGATGCTGCAGGCACTGGACAGCGTCAGCACACCGCTGTGTGCCGTGACGATTGTGGGGCGCAGTATCCGCTCGGAGCAGCGCGTTTTGGGATACGCGCATCGCGTGCGGTACCCCGTGCGAGTGGTGCGCTTCGTCGATAACGTGCACGACTACATGCACGCAAGCGACATCTTGATTACAAAGCCCGGCGGCCTAACTTCCTCCGAGGCGCTCGCGGCGCGCTTGCCGATGGTGCTGTTCAAACCCCTTCCCGGTCAAGAGGAACGCAATACGCGGTATCTGGTTCGGTGCCGTGCAGCGCTTCGGGCCAAGACTGCCTCGGATCTTTCGCGAACCGTTCAGGCCTTACTCGCGTGCGCGGAAAGGCGTACCGCTATGCGCGACGCGATGGTGCCGCTGAGCCGGCCGCATGCGTCCAGGGAAATTGCCCGAGCGATTCGAGCCGTTGCGGGACAGCGTGACCGAGGAGAAGCCATCGCATGAGTATGCCATCTCACTGGACCTACGCTTCATGGTTCACCGCGCTGCGGATCTATGCCGGTGTATTTTGGTTAGCGCACGGCGTCCCGAAATTCTTGGACTCTTCAAAATTCATGCCGCCGAGCGGTTTCATGCCGATGCTGGTCATGAAAGCCGCGCAGTCTCAGACCGGCTTCTACCATGATTTTCTGGTTCATGTCGTCATTCCGAACATTTCGCTCTTCGGCGAATTAGTACGGTTGGGTGAAGTGCTTACCGGTTGCAGCCTCCTGCTCGGGATCTTTACAAGGTTTGGCGGCATCGTCGGCTGTTTTCTGGCGCTTAATTACATGGCGGTATCCGGCGAGTTCTCGTCGTGGACCACCATCGGTTCGCTGGATGCTGCCGCCTTCGTGCTGTCATTTCTAATGCTCGTCGTACCGGCAGGACGCTTAGCTGGAATTGACGCGGCTTTGTATCGACCGGCACGCCGTAAGCAGGACGTGGTGGTGCCGGAAATTGTCGACGAAACACGCGTTACGCGTATGCAGTAACCGCTAGGAGGTGCCGGCGCTTCGTGGTATAGTGCTGGCTGCTACGGAGAGGTGGGTGAGTGGCTGAAACCAGTCGTTTGCTAAATGACCGACGGTCAAAAACCGTCCGAGGGTTCGAATCCCTCCCTCTCCGATGCGGTGAAAATACAAAAGGGAATAAAAAAGGCCGCGACGTACCACTCGCGGCTGTGCGGTCGTCACTCAATTGGATAGAGCAACAGGCTACGAACTTGTAGGCTGGGGGTTCGAGTCCCTCCGACCGCGCATGGGTCTCTGCTCGGCCAACGTTGATTGATGCGGCTCGGTCAGCTCAGCGGTAGAGCGGGGGACTCATAAGCCCTAGGCCGTAGGTTCGAATCCTACCCGAGTCACGACTTAAAGGGCAAGCCCTGGACGCATGCGCCCGGGGCTTCGCTTTCTCGATGCAACCCCAGGAGGCCGACGGCTGTCCGAAAGGACAGCGCTGGCCCGGATGCGGGCTTTTGGAGGCTGCCGGTCACCACGATGTCAACGATTCCATGCGATTTTTGTCCGCATCCCGTCGACCGCAACCAGATGGAAGAGATTGAGATTTCCCATTACGTTCCGGATAGTTCGGGTGATGATCTCGCTTACGCGCGGACGTATTTTTTCGGCCATCCCGATTGCGTGCGGAAATTTTACAGGGGACTGGTCGATCACAGGCTCGACCTCTTCAAGCACATTCCGACGCCGGGAAACACTTCCGAGGGACAACGCTGAATCTCGGGCGCTCGTAACTCAGCTGGATAGAGCACTGCCCTCCGAAGGCAGGGGTCGGGGGTTCGAATCCCTTCGAGCGCGTGTCGTTAGAGTGCCCGCCCCAAGCGGCGGGCCTTTTCCTCTACTATAAATTGGATGGATACGGACTTCATGCGGCGCGCCATCGAGCTGGCCGCCGAGGCGCAGACTCAGGGCGATGTGCCTGTCGGAGCCGTTCTGGCAATCGGCGACCTTGTGCTGGAGGCACGGAATGAAAAAGAGCATCGAGCGGATGCCACGGCGCACGCAGAGATGCTGTTGTTGCAAAGAACGTCCGCGATTTTAAAGGCGTGGCGGCTCGCAGGCGCTACTATCTACGTTACCAAAGAGCCATGCGCGATGTGTGCGGCGGCCATGGTGGCCGCTCGAATTACACGCTTGGTGTACGGTTGCGCAGATCCGAAAGGAGGCGCCGCAGGCAGTGCAATCAATCTTTTACAGCATCCCGCTCTCAATCATAGTGTGTCGATTACCGCCGGCGTTCTAAAGGAAGAAACGGCGGCGCAATTGCAAATTTTTTTCAAAGAGCGGCGACGGAAAGAATTTAATTCCTAGAGTCGAATGAGCGGGCGTTTCCGAGGCGTTTGGAGAGGTGGTCGAGTGGTTGAAGGCACCCGCCTCGAAAGCGGGCAGACGTGATGAGCGTCTCGAGAGTTCGAATCTCTCCCTCTCCGAATTTCCAAAGTGTGCTGTGCGTGTCATCGCCGATGCGATTCATCATGAAATTACCGGAACGTGCGACGCCGCATCACGCGGTAAAACCCCAATGAGCCGAGGATCACTCAGCACTTCAATTTGCCGCTTGAACGGACGGAAACCGGAACGAATGTAGAATCCGAGGGCTGCGGGGTGATCGAACGTGCACGTATGGAGCCAGAACCGGTGTATTGGATGCTCCCATGCAATGCGTATCGCGTGGTTCATTGCCCAACGGCCTACGCCGCTCCCAATCAACTCCGCCGAAATGCCAAAGAGCAGCAACTCGCATTCGCCGGTCTGGCGAAAATCCAACTCCACGATTCCTTCATCGCGACCGTTTTTGCGAACGCTGTACAGTTCCAGGCGCTCGTCACAAAGCAGCGCGCTCAACTGTTCGTCGGTAAGGCGAAGTTGACCGCACCACAGATACTCTTGCCCTATCCGTCGAAAAAGCGCGCGATACCATTGGATGTCCGGCTTGGTCACGCGTTTCAGTTCGCATTGTAGATTTGAGCCATCCGAAAGTACTTCAGGCGGAGTCAACATCTCCAAGCAGGTAACGACGTTTGCAATTCTACCGGGTGGAAGGTCGGTATACCCCTCAGGCAGCGGCATAGCGATATTGGCCCGGTTTCCAACGGCAAACGCTGGAATCGTTCATGACAAACGACTCGCATCCGTCGACGTCCGGATTGAAGTCCGCATTGAGCCGCTTCGTCTGGTTCCAGTCCACTGCCGGTTCTGCCCGTGCCGCAGCGCGAGCTTTCGTATAAGAAAATTGCGGATTCTTCGTCAGCGCGTTCAGCGTTTTTGCAAGACGTTGTGCGTCGGTCATACGGCACGATTCCGTAAAGGCGAGGGGCTTCCTCGCGATTGTCCAACGTGACGGCATGGCGCTTTCCCACATCGTGCTCACCGTCGGTCTTTGTAACAGCGCGCTGCGGCTCAAACCCGAAACCGCGCTTCCTCTGCACGTCGTCGTAACCGACCGCATCAATCGCGACGTGATCGATCGAAAATTCCAAGTCGTGCGAGAGAACGGCAACAACGCAAGCGTCGAATTCGACATCCCGTGGGGCGTGTACAAGACGAAGCTCGACATGCTCGCCGGACGCCGGATGTGCACCGGTCAGGCATATTTTGCCGTCGTGGTGAATTCGAATCGAACGCTGACCGTTTCGATGCAGGACGGTCATGCACCCCAGGCCGTCCCAGCGCTCGTTATGGGGTCCGCCCCAATTGCATTCTCGTACGTCCAGCCAACCGTGGTGGCGTTCGATAAATCGATGAGTTGCAACGGCGCCGTGCCGGATCCACTCGACGCAGGAATCGTGACTCAAAACGACAGCGACGGCTACTATGCATCGATCTTTCCGTCAGCAGCGCTCATGCAGCACGCACCGCCCGTAATCGCCGTTCGCCTAACGGACTCGCACGCGGGTTACCACTACGTTCGCGTTCCGGCGAAATTTATGAACTATATCGGTGCCGGAAGCTGGCCCTCCAGCGTGTTGCTCAACGTCAACGAAGACCTTATCGATTACGTAGCGGATAAACCGGAAGACACGCTGCTTTGCCCGCATATGTACCAGGTCATCACAGGTTAATGCATTTACGAGCGCGAGCTGCTCGACGGCGCCGGCGATGGCGAAGGTGTACCTGCGAGGCGGGGATCGGGCGGCAGCGGCGGAAAGCTGATGTCTGCATAGTCGGTTTGCGCGCTCACTTTGAACGTCAATGGCCCGACGTGCTGCATCGACGAAAGCGTGCCGCGTGTGATCGTCCAGTGTCCCTGAAGCATCTTGTAGTCGAGCGAAATCTCATCGCTTGAGTCGGTGCTGCGCAATTCAATGTGCGCCGGCAAAGCGGATTGTTCGTCTTCAACCACGTCATAAATATAATAACCGCGCCCGTACAATGCCGTCGGCGTGATCCGCAGGTGCAAGCGCGTTTCGGTTGAGTCCGGCAAATACGAAGGCGTCCAGAAACTGGCATACGGAACGACGGCATTCACCGACGTATCCGGAGCGGGTAGAGGCCATTCCCCGACGGGGCTGCGCTGCAGCGTGATGTCGATGCGCCGCAAGTTAGCAAACCATGCGAAACTGAATTGCTGCCCCAACGGATCGAAGTACGGAATGATGGGAAAGGCTTGCCCCAGGCGTTCGGCACCCTCGGGCAGATCTCGCATCACGGCGTAGTCGTCGGCTTGGCGAACTTGGACGAAGCGATTGATCTCGCGGGTTTGTCCGGTGGAAGCCACGACATGCGTGTGCTCTCGATACGTAATGTACGTCGGCGCGCTACGAACGTAGGCGATCGCGGTGCGGTTGATCAGCTCGGCAAGCGCGACGTCGGGTGGCAGCATGGAGCCGATCTTCGCACGCAGGGTCCGGTTTACTTGCGCGTAAAGTGCAGCAAATGAACGTTATCGCGCCCGAACCGGCGCTGCGCGAACGGGTTGTGCGGCTTCGCCGGGAAATTCACCGCCATCCTGAACTCGGTTTTGAGGAAGTTCGGACGCAGGCGTTGATCGAGCGAGAAGCTCGCAACGCTCGAAATAGAGCACCGCCGCATCGCGCAAACCGGCGTGGTCGGCGTCATCCGCGGCGCGAAGCCGGGACGCGTCGTCGCGCTGCGTGCAGACATGGATGCGCTGCCGATCACCGAGCGATCCGGCGAGCCGTTTTCATCGGAGGTCGAAGGCGCGATGCATGCCTGCGGACATGACGCGCATACAGCGATGCTCCTCGGTGCTGCGCAGGCTCTTCAAACGGATCGCGCGCAGTTGTGCGGGACCGTCGTGCTGCTTTTCCAGCCGGCGGAAGAAGGACCCGGCGGAGCGGAACCGATGATCGCGCAAGGGGCGCTCGACGATCCGAAGGTGGAAGCGATCGCGATGCTGCACGTCGATCCGCGATTGGCGCCCGGTGAAATCGGCGTTACGCCCGGACCGGTGAACGCGTCGGCAGATGAATTTCACATCGTGGTTCGGGGCCGCGGCGGCCATGGAGCATATCCGCACACGGCCGCCGATGCCATTCCCGCTACTGCGGCGATCGTGCTGGCGCTGCAAAACATCGCGGCGCGTGAAGTGGATCCGTTGAAGAGTGTCGTCGTCACGGTGGGGACGATAAACGGCGGATACCGCAATAACGTGATCGCCGATGAAATTAAGCTTACGGGAACGTTTCGTGCGCACGATCCGCAGGTGCGCGACGCGCTGGAGGCTAGAGCGCGACGCATTATAAACGGCGTTGCCGCAGCGTATGGAGTAAGCGCGGAGTTGTCGATGATTTACGGCTATCCGCCCGTCGTGAACGACGAACGATTGGCGCGAAGCTTTAAAACGTACATGCTCGCAAACTCGCAGCTGCGCGTGGAAAGCCCGCCTCCCACCATGGGTGCGGAGGACTTCGCATATTTTGCGCAGCGCGTTCCCGGCGTACATGTACGTCTGGGCATACGCAGTGAAAAAGCGGGCGCCATCCACCCCGGGCATAGCCCGCAATTTCGTCTCGACGAGGACGCGCTGCCGGTGGGCGTGCAAACGCTGGTTGCGTTTGCCGTCGGCGTCGGCTCGGGTGCGGTGGATTGTGGATAACCGGCGAAAAGGACGCACCGCATAGCGAAGCAGAAGCGCCCGCCGATGCCGCTTTTGGGGGATGCCTTTTGCCCTACGGGCATTCGCGCGCTGAGTGCTGCCGTCGATGTGCAAACGCCGGCGGAAATTGCCTTTTCTCTGTTGTGTGCGGTCGAAAAATGGCCCGTGTGGCTTTGCTTTTTGCGAAGCGCTGAAGTGCTCGATCGCGATCACCCAATCGGCCCGGGAAGTGAAATTCGCTTGCGTTCCGCCGTTCCCGGCGAGGCGGAACAGCTTTCGAGATCGACCACTTCGTGACCAACCACCGCATATCGCTGGTAGGCGCGTACTCGGTTCGCCGCCGCCTCGGCTTTCGGCTCGAACGGAAAACGACGCGCTGTAAACTCCAAGTGCAATTGGAATATCCGGCGTACGGCGGCAAGCTGGCAATGCTCTGCGATGCCTTGAGCACGGCCCGTAAACTTTCTGCGAAGCTGGAAGAATCCGTGATGCAATTCAAACACTTGGCAGAATATCACCCGAGTAAGAAAGACGAACTGCTTGCCGATTTTTAGCAGTTATTGACTATGACTGCTAAAGGTCGCTATACTACAAGCGATATGCCGCTCTACGATTATCGTTGCTCTGCGTGCGGAAACGTCGTGGAAGTTCGCCATGGCTTCGAAGAGACGCATCGCGAACCGTGTCCGGTTTGCGCCGGCGCGCTGACTCGCGTTATCAATCCGGCGCCGATTATCTTTAAAGGCTCGGGATTCTACGTTACCGACTCCCGCGGTAAAGGCAAAAAGGACGCCGCCCCCACGGAGCCCGCCACCAAAGCCGAATCGACGAAAGCCGAATCGAACAAAACTGACGCGACGCCCTCGACGCCGCCCGGCACGACGGCGCCTGCACCCTCAAAAGAATCGGCCGCTTAGCGATTCCCGGCGCATGAGCGTTTGGGTTTGGCTTTTGATCGGGCTGAGCATCGCTGGCGTACTGCTCGCATGCATCGCGCTTATTGCCGTGCTCTTAGGGCTTTTCCGGCTGAGGGCGCGCATACGGGCACTGCAAACTTCGCGCTTGCTGGTCTCGGTACAGTCGCTGCAGTTGCAGAGCGACCATCTCTCGCGGGCGCTCAAGCAATCCGGGCCTATCGTCGCCCGCATGCAAGTTGCGGTCGATTCGATCGCGCAAAGACTCGCGTTCTACCGGGATTGAAGAGGCCGCGTCGGCGATTGAAGAAACGCGCCGCGAGCTCAGCGTGCTGCTCGAGGCGCTCCGCTAACCACTTACGGTTTCGGCTCCTCTCCTTCGGGTGGTTCCCACTGCCACGGAGGCGGTATCGGCGCACCCGCTTCCGGCCCCGGGACCGCGAACGGCCCGCCGAACGGCATCGACTCTGCGGGTGCAACTTCCGGGGGAGCAAAATTCCAATTCGAGGACCACTGCGGTGCCGGTGCAGCTTGCTCGGGTGCTGCGCCGAACGGCGAGAGGGACGCAGGCGGTGCAACCGGCGGGAACTCGTAGCCGGCCGCGCGGGTCAGCGGCGGAATGGGCGGGGGCGTGGGTGCCTGCGAAGCCTTGGCAACGCTCGGTGTAGGCGTCGGCTCTTCACGCGGCGTGAAGATTGGCTGCGGCAGTTCCCCCTCTGCGGCGCCCATGAGAACGTAACGCGGCGGCGGTAAAATCATCGTGTCGGAACGGCGCGCGAGAACGCGCAACTCTTCCAAATCCGTCGCTGGTGCATCTTCGGCCTTCATCGTGTCGAGCAGCAGCGCGATCGTATCGCGCAAATATTCGACGGGCGGCATTTTCGCGAATGCAAAAACGTACTGCGAAATGTCGGCTTTCGTGCTTTGCAGTAATTTGCGCCAGTAATCCAGCGGCTGATAATACTCGAATTGCCCCATTTGCCGCTTCGCTTGCGAATAGAGCGCAGCAATGCGCTTGCCGATCGTATCCGCCGGCGGACCGGGTTCGACGATCGCGGTGCGCCGCGCAACGCGTGCCAGCTCGGAAAGAATTTGCGAGTGGAAAAACGGATCGGTTTCATGCAAGTAATGAAACGCGATTGCGAGGTCGAAGCTGTCCGGTTTAGCCGGAATAACCGACGTGCTGCCTTTGAGCACGGTAACGCCGGCACTTTCGAACTTGCGGACAATCTCGTCGCGATGCTCGATCACCGTTACCAGCGCCCCCGCTTCAACCGCGCGCTTCACCCACCGGCCGTCTTCGCCGAATCCGCAAAAGAGGACGCGCTGATTGGGCTCGACCACCAGTGCGTCCCAAATGAGGTTGTCGATGTAGCGCGACTCGCGATCGAACTCGTCGGGCGAATAGCGCGGCTCCTGGTTCATGCGCTTTGCGCCTTTTGCAGCGTCGAAATGAAGTTCGGAAAACTCACGGTGATGCAGGCTTCGTCGTCGACCGCCAACGCTCCGGCGCCTGCGGCCAGCGCTGCAGCCGACATCGCGATGCGGTGGTCGCCTCCGGTCGAAACCGCGGTTGCGTTTGCTTTCGGGTTCCCGCCGTAGATGGCGATCCCGCTGCCGTTATTGACCGTTTCGACCGCGATCCCGACTGCCGAGAGCAGGCGTTCGATGGAAGCGACGCGGTCGGACTCTTTATCGCGCAGTTCGCGTACGCCGTCGATGCGCGTGGTGCCCGATGCAAAAGCGGCAGCGACCGCCAGCACCGGGATTTCGTCGATTGCGCGCAGCGTCACGTCCGGCGAAACGTTCGCGGCTCGCAGGCGCGCCGAGCGTACGACAATGTCGGCTACTGGTTCGCCGGATATTTCGCGTTGCCGCTCCAAACGAATGTCCGCGCCCATGCCGCGAAGCGCGTCGAGCAGCCCGGTGCGGGTCGGATTAACGCCGACGCGCTCGATTTCGATGGCGCTTTCGCAAGCGACGGTAGCCGCTACGATGAAAAATGCGGCCGCGGAAAAATCGCCCGGCACATCAACGTCGCGAAAGAGCCGCGGCGGCGTGCGCATGCGAACAGCGGAAGCATCGAAGTCGATATCGCTGCCGAAATAGCGCAGCAGCCGTTCGGTATGATCGCGCGATCCTTTGTCGCCAAGAATTTCGATCGCTACGCCGCCGTAAACGCCGGCCAGGAGCAGCGCGGTTTTTACTTGGGCCGAAGGTGCGAGCAGGATAAAGCGCCGTGTCTGCGGCTGCGGTGTGCCGGAAACCGTGGCGGGAAGGGTGCCGTTCGTGGTTTCGATCCGGGCGCCGAAGGCTCGCAACTGCGCAGCCGCCGGTTCCATCGAGCGTCGGCGCAGCGACTCGTCGCCGTCGAACCGGGCACGAAGGTTTGCCCCCGCGCACACTCCCATCAGCATCCGCGCGGTCGAACCGGAGTTCGCGCAGTCCACCTGCCCCGCCGGGCTTCGCAAAACGCCCCTTGATACCGCTACGCTGTCCGCCGCACCGGCGATCGCCGCGCCCATCGCCTCCAGCGCGTAACGCGTCGCCCGCACGTCCCCGCCGAGGTTGAGGTGGTTCACCCGTACCGGCGCCGGGCTGGAGGCGGCCAGCAAAAGGGCGCGATGCGAGATGGATTTGTCGCCCGGAACGGTCAGTCGCCCGTGCAGCGGCGCACTGATGAAAGCCGATGACGAAGGCATTTGCGGTGCCCCCTTCGCTCGCGGATTAGGACCTACTGCTCATACGAAAACCTGTGCCGCTGCGTTAAAATATCGTTAGGAGTAACAAGCGGTGTCGGACTTACTTTACCGTGCAATGAACGCGTTGGTCGACTGGCTGCTCGAACGCCGCGAGGCGGCGAAGCGCTAAGCACAAGACAACAAAGCACCCGCATGCCCGACGACGTTTAGTCGCTCGGGTGCGTTTCTTTGGGGTTATCTCCCTTGAAATCCCGGAGGAATGCAATGACTCGTCTTACTACCGCGCTGAGCGCGGCTGTGCTGGTGACTGCGGGGGCGGTCCTCGCGGCGGCGCCGGCCTCGGCGCAGAGCCCTTTCTGTCCGGCCCGGCAGAGCTTTTCGGCACCATCGAACGCGTCCAAGGCAATGACTTGATTGTGCGCGGGCAACGCGGTCGGTGGGTTACCGTCATGCTCGACGCCGCCCACCGCACCTACGCGCACGGCTATACGGTTCGCCCGGGCATTTTTGTGGGCGCCTACGGGTGCGCCACGCCGAACGGCGTCTTTCACGCATCCCAGATAGCGCTCGCCGCCGATTCTTCGCTGTATCATCAGACCATCTCAGGCACCGTGCAGCGTATCAGCGGAGACCGGCTCATGGTCCGGGAGCCCTCACGGCGGACCGCTGCCGTCTGGTACGTTCCCGACATCGATGATTTCCACGTCGGACAAGCCGTCACCGGAATCGGCATGCTAGGCGCAAACGGCGAATTCTACCCGCAGTCCATCAACGGAGCCAGCACGGCTTACAGCCCCGGCGACCAGCCCGTGCGGCGCACGTCGATCACTCTGCGCGGCGTCGTTCAGCGCATTCGCCCGGGCGTGCTTTACGTGTGGGAACCGGCCTACCGCACCACGAGCACGTGGTTTGTTCGCAACAGCGCAGCGTTCCGGGTCGGCCAAAACGTCGTCGGGACCGGTACGGAAAACACGCGCGGCGATTTCTTCCCCCGGACGGTTCGCATTTAGGCTGTCTGCAGCAGACACCTCGAACGGGCGTCGCGTAAGCGGCGCCCGTTGGCATGTCATACCGCCGACGTTGAATACGGGATTGCCTCGCTGTCGAGCGCGGCAGTTTGCATTGTGCTAATCGTGGCAATGCGGCAACGTAGGGGAGGCGAGAATCGAACTCGCATGGGTTTTGCCCGGCCGCTTTTGAGGCGGCTGCGTCTACCGTTCCGCCACTCCCCCGTCAGTGCGCTCACCGCGCAGAGAAACGCCGGTTCGCGAATTGCCGCAGCAGCGCCTGCGCTTGCGCCATAGTGCTCGCTCGAGCGAAACCAAGCCGCAGCACAAGAGTGCCGTCTGCAGACGTTACCGTAAGCAGCACGTCTGCGGCATTGGTTTGCAGTATTGCGTGCTGCAATGCATGTACCGGCCACGATACGAGCATGACTCGCCTTCGCTGTGCATCGTAGATCGCACAGCCGTTCGCAGCCCGGTAAAGGCGCGCGCCGCGAGCAAAGAAGAACGAAGTGAGCTGCTGTGTGCGCTCGCCTGAACCAGGCGAAATCCGCGCCTGCAGCACTTCGAAAACCGAAGCCTGACCGTCAAGCCGAATTCGTTTTCGAAACGCCATTCCGTCCGGCGGCGCGTCCGGCGCGTCGTAGCGGAATTGTGCGGAATGAGCGTCGATGCGGGCAGCGTAGCAACGATTGAACGTGCCGGTCGCAATCGGATGGGTGTATTTGGCGATATAGTCACGCGATGAAGGCGCAAGCGCCGGCGTCCACGCATCGCGAAATGCGCCGACCGTCGTAAAGAGATTGTCGCCGTAACGCTTGTCTTCGAGAATAAATGCGCGCGCGCCGGCGCAAGGCGAAACGATGAGCCGCATTTGCGGCGTTTCGAACACTACCGCCCCAAACCCGTCGCGATAAGGATCGGCGCGATACACCGACCCAGACGCCGTAAGCCTCGCAAGGCGTGCCTCGACCCACTGCCGTGCCGCAGCGGCAAACGTACATCGCGATCGGGCCCCGCCCCCGAGTTGTCACGCTGAGCTTGTCGAAGCGCGGCCGAGCGCAGTCGAGGCGGCTTCCCCACCAGCAACAACACCGCGTCCCGCGCTCGCACCGTAAGCGGCGGAACGCGCGCTGAAAATGCACCATACGTTACGCTCGCGGCTTGTGTTTGCAGCGCCGTGCGCCCGTAGTTTACTACATCGAAGAACGCGAAGCGTGCATCATTTGAAACCAGCAGCGCTGCATTCGGTATGCCGCCCGCAGCGGGGTGCGCGATGGCGGCAAAGCGCGCGCTTTGTACCACACGGCCGCCGGCGATGCGATAGCGCGCGAGCGTTTGACGGACCGCTGCAACGAGCGGTTTATGCAGTCCGTTCGGCGGCAGAATCAGGACCGGAAAACGAGTCAGCGCGCGCGCGTCGGTATACCGCAAGTCGACAAGGCCGCACGTAATGCGCATGATGCGGCAGCCCCGCTGCGCGGCCATGGTCGCGGAGGCAATTTGCGCGACTTGCGGGTTTGACAGCGTAGCGGGATCGTATGCGCTGGTCAAATACGCGATCGCCGCATCGGTCGCGGGGCGCGTTCGCGCGAGCAGCGTTCCGTAACGCGCGATCAACATGCCGAAACGACGCGTCGGCGCGTACCGCGCTTGGGTGCGCAGCTGCACCGAGTAAGCAGCGTCCCATGAATAAAATGCATTCGCCCAAGGCGCCTCCCATCCGGCGGGATTCAGCGTATCCTGCAACGGGAAGTTGATGACGCCGTGCATGCCCAGCTGCAAAAGCGTGTGCAGCGCAAGCGTCGTGTTGGATGGATCGGCGGAGCGCGGCGCAGGCTCGTCCGCGCCTTGTAGCCAACCGGCTTGAAACTCCGCCATCATGATGTCGCGGTGCGGCTGCGTTTGCAGCAAGCCGGTTGAAAATTCGAGCTGCGCGCGGTCGTGTTCTCCGATGCTGTACGCGTCGCTTTGGTACCAATTTCCCCATGCCCACACCGGCGCGGAGGCCGGAACTTTCATTTGATACGTGTTGATGAAGAGCGGCAGCGCAGCGCCTGCCGCGCCGCGCACGATTCCGGCCAAGTAGGCGATATAGCGATGAAAATTCGGTCCGGGCCAGGTGTCGTTGTCCAGGTACGCGCCTTGATCGTCGTCGAGCGCGATCGCATCGACATCCCGCAACCACGGTCTGCTGACGCGCAGCACCGTGCGCAGCCAGCGCGAGGCATACCGCAGGTGCGTCGCGTTGTGCAGCCATTGTGCCGCGGCGGCATCGGAATGCGTGTTCTGCAGCGTCGCGGTCGCAGGATAGCGCCCTTCGAGCACGTCGCGTATCGGCATATCGTACGCGCGCCGCTGCAGCAGCCATGCCGGATAGCCGCCGTTGCGCCATTCGTTGCGGATGACGGGTCCGGGGCGCAGCACGATCCGGAAACCATCTTTATCGATGAGCCGGTACAAGCCGATGAGATCGCGCCGGTCGTTGGTTCTGCCGGTGAAATCGAAAGTGCCGTCGGTGATCTCGTGCCAATTCCAGATTACGTACAGGTCAATCGTATTGATGCCGGCTGCTTTATACCGAGCCAGCGCCGTTGCCCATTGATCGCGCGGAATCCGTTCGTAAAAAAACGCGGCGCCGTACATGAAGTGGGCCGGACGGGCCGCCGGCGCGCGCACCGGCGTGCAGCAAGCGATGGCCGCAGCAAACATTCCCGTTAGCAAAAGCGGAAGGCGCGCCGCCATGCGTTCGCGTTTTCGGTGTAGTACTACGGCCACCTGGCGGCGAATGCGTACCGCAATGGCACAGGCATCGTCAGAGATCGCGCGTTTGCTGGGCCTGCGTGGTGACGTTCGTATCGATTTCTTGGAAAGCTCCGCCTTGCGCGGCAACGCACTCGCAGATCCTACGCAGCGCCCCATCGTCGTCTACACTCCGGCGCAATACGCCGCGCAAGATTCCCGGCGTTATCCCGTTCTCTATTGTCTGCACGGCTATACCGGCAACGCTGCGGCTCTGCTCGCTGCGCGCCCGTGGGAAACCAACGTCGTGCAGTGGATCGACCGGCTCATCGCGGACGGCCGCATGAGTCCCGCCATGCTCGTCATCGTCGACGGATTTACGCGTCTGGGCGGTTCGCAATACGTGAATTCCATTCACAACGGCGATTACGCTACGTACGTCATCGATGAAGTCATTCCGCACGTCGATGCGACGTATAGGACCGTAGGGAAAGAAACCGGGCGAGCTGTGTTCGGGAAATCGTCCGGCGGCTTCGGCGCGCTCTATTTAAGCATGCAGTATCCGGGAACGTTCGCCGCTCTGGCTTCGCACAGCGGCGACACCTATTTCGAATATGCGCACCCGCGCGCGTTTGCGGAAACGCACCGCGTTTTGGAACGCCATGGTTGGAACATCGCGGCGTTTGTTGAATCGTTCGAAAAGAAGCACAAGCGCCCGCCTGCCGAGTATGCGGCAATGGAGATGCTCGGGTACGCGGCGGCATACAGTCCGGCAAGCGCGCGTGCGTTCGATTTGGACTTGCCGTTCGAGCGCGAAACCGGCGCGTTACGCGAGGAGGTCTTTGCGCGCTGGCTTGCGTTCGATCCGGTGCGCATGTGCCTGCAGCGGCGGGGGGAACTTGCGCGACTGCGGCTGCGTTACGTCGACTGCGGGCGCCGCGACGAGTACTCGCTCGACGTGGGGGCTCGTGTGTTGGTCGTCCGGATGAGAGAGCTCGGCTTGGACGTTCGCCACGAAGAATTCGACGACGATCATCGAAACGTTGGATACCGTTACGAAGTCTCGCTGCCGGCGCTCGCCGGCGTTCTGGAGCATGAATGAAGCGTATCGCCGCCGCTCTTTTGCTGATGTTTGCGCTCGTGCTGCCCGCTGCAGCGGTTGCGGACGATCATCGGTATTCCGATCCGGCGATGAGCTTCACCCCGCCTGCGGACTACTTTCAGCTTGCCGTGCCTGCGCACGATCCCGCCGTGTTCGACGATCCCGCGGTCGTGGCCAGTTGGGTGCGGCATCCGGGCAAAGCGGATTTGACCCAAATTACGATTCGCATGCAGAATTTCGAGTCGGACGTCAACGCATTCGACACGACGGTCGAGAACGACATGCGCGGGCAAGGCAGCGACGTGTTCATCAAGAAATCCAACACCTCACTGCCGAACGGGATGCCCGCTATCTGGCAGGAAATCACTACCGGCAGCGGCTTCGATCAAGTCAAGATCTACCAATACATCTGGTCCGACGGCGTGCGTGGCGTCGAGCTGATGATTTCGGGCCGCTACGGCGCGCTCGACGAACCGGCGGCGAAACGCGCGCTTGCGAACGTCAGCGCAACGGCGTATCCACGAAACCGCGAGTAAGAACGCTTCGCCTTACGCGCCGCTTTTCACGGCTAAAGCGGCCGTCAGCGTAAAGCCGGTTCCCGCGTGCGCTGCAGCGCTTGCTGCAAATCGTCGAGTAGATCTTCGATGTCTTCGATCCCCACCGATAAGCGCAGCAATCCGTCGGTGACGCCGCGCCGCTCGCGTTCATCTTTGGGGATGGAACCGTGCGTCATTCTCGCCGGATGGCAAATCAGCGATTCGACGCCGCCCAAACTCTCCGCAAGGCTGACGTATTGCATCGATTTGGCGAACTCCAGCGCGCGCTGCGCCGGCCCTCTAAGCGTAAACGAAAGCATTCCTCCGAAGCCCGACATCTGGCTTCTCGCCAGCTCATGCTGCGGATGCGAGGGAAGTCCGGGATAGTACACCTGCGCGACCTCGTCGTGCGCCTCCAAAAACTGCGCGACCGCTTGCGCGTTTTCAGCATGACGGCGCATGCGCAGCGCGAGCGTTTTGGCGCCGCGCATCGTTAGCCACGCATCGTGCGGACCGGGAACGCCGCCGACCGCGTTCTGATGAAACTTCAGCACCTCGTGCAAATCCGAATTGCTGGTCAGCGCCGCGCCGCCTACCACGTCGCTGTGCCCGCCGATGTATTTCGTCGTCGAGTGGACTACCACGTCGGCGCCGAGCGAAAGCGGCTGCTGGAAATAGGGCGACGCGAACGTGTTGTCGACGACGACGATCGCTTCCCGCCGCAGCGAAGAACGCAGCGCGCTGACGGCGCGGATGTCGATGATTTTGAGCAGCGGATTCGTCGGCGTCTCCAGCCAGAACATGCGCGTATTGGGTTTGATTGCTTCTCGCACCGCCTCGATGCCGGCCATGTCGACGTATGAAAACTCCAGGCCGTAGCGCTCCAGCACGCGCGAAAACAGCCGGTACGTTCCGCCGTACAGATCGTCGGTGACGATGACGTGGTCGCCGCTGGAAAGCGCGTTGAGAACCGCTGCGGTGGCAGCCATTCCGCTCGCAAAAGCGCTGCCGAACTGGGCATTCTCCAGCGCCGCCAGCTGCCGCTCGAGTGCCATGCGCGTCGGATTCACCGTTCGGCTGTAATCGAAACCGCGATGTTCGCCGACGGCGGTTTGCGTGTACGTCGAAGTTTGATATATGGGAACGATCGTCGCGCCGGTAGCGGGATCAGCGTCCTGGCCCGCATGAATGGCCTTGGTGCTGAACTTCACGACGAGTGCAGTTTTTTGAGTGAAGCGGCCGCGTCGCTCGCGGTTGAAAGATAACTGATGATGTCTTGGCGCGTGAGCACGCCGATCGGTTCCTCGCCGTCCGTGACGACCACCGCGGAGTTCGCCAGGGTCAGCAATTTGTAGGCGAGATCGATCTCGTCGGCTTGATCGAGCACCGGGAATGGCCGGCCCATAACCTCGCTGACGGCTTTGTGAAGGATGTCCGCGCGATCGAACACCGCCTGCATCACCGCGACTTCGTTGATGCTGCCAATCTGCTCGTGCCCGTGCATCACCGGAATCTGGGAAATCTCGTACGTGCGCAGCAAGTCGAGCGCGTCTTTGACCACGTCCGTGTCTTTGACGGTGATCAGCGGCGGAAGCGGACGTTTGCTGCGTAACACGTCGCCGACCGTCGCGCGGCGCTTGCCTTCAGAAAGAAAACCGTTCGCGATCATCCACTCGTCGTTGAAAATCTTCGACATGTAACCGCGGCCCGAATCCGGAAAGAGCACGACCAGCACCGCATCGGGCGGCAAACTCTTGGCCAATTTGAGCGCTGCAACCGCCGCAGTTCCGGAAGATCCGCCGACCAGCAAGCCTTCCTCACGCGTAATTCTGCGTGCCATCAAAAACGACTCGCGATCCGAAACGCGCACCATCTCATCGATGACTTTCAAGTCGACGGTCTCTGGGAGATACGACATGCCGATGCCTTCGACCGCGTACGACTTCGGCGTATCGCCGGAATAGATCGATCCTTCCGGGTCCGCGCCGATGACGTGAATTTTCGGATTGCGCTCTTTCAGGTAGCGCGACGTTCCGGAAATCGTTCCGCCGGTACCGATGCCCGCAACGAAGTGCGTTATGCGCCCGGCGGTCTGTTCCCAAATTTCCGGTCCGGTTGTGTGATAATGCGCCTGCGGATTGTGATGGTTGTGAAATTGGTTCGGCTGGAACGCGCCCGGAATCTCCGAAGCGAGCCGGTTTGCAACCCCGTAGTACGATTCGGGCGAGTCGTTGGCCACGTTGGTCGGCGTTACGACCACTTCGGCGCCGTACGCGCGCAGCAAGTCGACTTTCTCTTTCGACATCTTGTCCGGCATGACTAAAATGCAGCGGTAGCCGCGAATTGCGGCGGCCATCGCAAGGCCCGATCCGGTATTGCCGCTGGTGGGCTCGACGATCGTTCCGCCGGGTTTGAGCAGACCGGCGCTCTCGGCCGCGTCCAGCATCGCGACTGCGGGACGGTCTTTCACGCTGCCGCCGGGATTGACGTACTCCACTTTTGCAAGAACCAAGCACGTCGCGCCGTCGGTAATCTTGTTGAGCTTGATGAGCGGCGTCTTCCCGACTGCCGCCAGCGCATCGTCGTAGTACGTCATGTCGGTTTGCGAGTCGGGTGCCGTGGGAGAAAGCATGGCTTTGCGGTTCCGCAAGCTGCGCTCGCCGCCCTTTGCTTGGTCACGTTGCGGGGTTCGGGTACTATACACCCAGAAACACCGCTCTGGAGGTGGTCCGGAAATGAAACGCGCGCGACTCATCGGAGCGATCCTGGCACTCGCCGTGCTGGCCGCATGCAACGACAGCTCGCTGCCGCCCGGCGGCACGTATCAAAGCGTACAAGGACTGGTGGTCGATGCGGTGACGAATCAACCGATCGCGGGCGCCACCGTCACCGTCGATACGGTCCTGACCGCAACGACCGATGCTGCCGGCAAGTTTTCGTTCGCAAAAGTGCCCGTCGGCGAAGTCGACTACGTCGTTTCAGCGCCCGGTTACAAAACCACGCCCAGCGTTCCGGTGCATTTAGCACCCGACAAACCGCTTTCCGTAACCGTCAGCCTCTCGCACTAATTCGCGGCGCATAAAGCGGGCATCGGCGCGTAAAGCGTGTACGATCTCGTCGTTTTAGGGTTAGGCGGCATGGGCAGCGCGACGCTTGCGCATGCCAGCCGGCGCGGCCGCGTGCTCGGCATCGAGCAATTTGAACGCGCGCATGATTTGGGCGCTTCGAACGGACGGTCGCGCATCATCCGAAAGGCGTACTTTGAAAACCACGCATACGTGCCGCTGCTGACGCGCGCGTACGAGCTTTGGCACGAGTTGCAAACCCTTACCGAAACGCCGCTCCTGCGTTTGGTTGGGGTGCTCATGGTCGGCGATGCACGAAGCGAGGTGCTTTACGGCGTTCGCAACGCCGCGCGGCTGTACGATATTCCGCTCGAGCAGCTCGACGCCGGTCAAATACTCCGCCGCTATCCCGGAACGAAACCGCGCCGAAATGAAATTGCGCTGTACGAGGCCGATGCCGGCGTGCTGTTTCCGGAAGTGGCGATCGAAGCGCATTTGGGTTTGGCGCAGCGCAACGGCGCAGAAGTTCGCTATAGCCAAGCGGTGACCGCTTGGGAATGTCTCGACGACCGCATAACGATCCGCTTGCGCAACGGCGAGGTAGTTGACGCAGCACGGCTCGCAATTTGCGCCGGGCCGTGGCTGTGCACGCTGGCAGAAGACCTGCGCTTACCCCTGCGGGTGCAGCGAAACGTGCAGCTTTGGTTTCAGCCGTATACAAACGCATTTGGCGCAGAAAGTTTTCCCGCATTCTTCGTCGATCGGCCCGAGTACCCGGCGCCGCTCTACGGAGTTCCAAATTTGGGCGAAGGCCTCAAGGCAGCACTGCACGGTTATGGCGAAACGACGCAGCCGAGCGCGCTCGACCGTACGATCCGTGAAAGCGACATAGCGGTGGTAAAAGGTGCGCTCGACGATTGGATTCCGCATGCCGCTGCGAACTACGTAACCGGAAAGGTCTGCATGTACACCCGAACGCCCGACGACGATTTCATCATCGATCGTCATCCGAGCGACGCGCGCGTCGTGATCGCCGGGGGTTTTTCCGGACACGGCTACAAATTTTGCTCGGTCGTGGGCGAAATCGTCTCGCAACTCGCGTTTGATGGATCGTCGCCTCATGCGATCGACTTTCTGCGCATCGATCGTTTTGCAAAGGCCGCCACGTGAGCACGGCTCGGCGGCTCATCGAAACCACGCTCGTCTGGGACAACCATAGTTGCATGCCGCTGCGTCCGCATGACGGCCGGTATCTTTCACAGATCGAACGCGTCGCCGCAGCCGGCGTCGACGCCGTCAGTCTCAACGTCGGTTTCGGCCCGCAAGACCTGGCTAGCCACCTACGAATGTTGGCGGCGTTTCGTCAATGGTTCGCAGCACGCGACGATCGTTATGTGCTGGTTCATGACCTCGCCGATATCGATCGTGCGCGCGCGTCCGGTAAACTGGCGATCCTGTTCGATATCGAGGGAATGGCCCCGCTGAACGACGGCGATCACGGGCTGGTGAAGTTGTTTTACGATCTCGGCGTGCGTTGGATGTCCGTTGCGTATAACCGCAACAATGCGGTTGGCGGTGGGTGCTACGACGACGACTCGGGCCTTTCCGCGTTCGGTAAAAGCGTCTTGCACGAAATGAAACGTGTCGGGATGGTCGTTTGCTGCTCGCACACCGGACATCGGACCGCCATCGAACGTCATTGCGAACGCACAGAACCCCGTCATTTTTTCCCATTCAAACGCAAACGCGCTGCATGCTCACAAGCGCAATATTCCAGACGGCCTGATTGTGGCGTGCGCCTCAAGCGGCGGCGTTATCGGCATCAATGGAATCGGCGCATTCCTCGGCGAGAACGACGATCGGCCGGAAACGCTGGTTCGCCACATCGATCACGTAGCGGAGCTGGTGGGTCCGGAGCACGTCGCGATCGCGCTCGACTACGTTTTCGATGAGCGAGAATTGCTGGAGTACCTTGCCTCGATGCGTGAGACGTTTCCCGACGACGACGCCTACAAAGCGCCGCCCAAGATGGTGCCGCACGGCGCACTGCTTGAAATTACTGAACGACTGTGTGAACTCGGATATGCGGACGAAGCGGTCCGGAACATCCTGGGCGGCAATTGGCGGCGTATAGCAGCCGCGGTCTGGAAATAGGTAATTGGCCCGTTAAGGCGACGGTATAGGAGAAGGGGCGCCTGCAGGAGCCCTTAAAATAAACATCATGTTTGCGTCGCCTCGGAAACGTTTCGTCGCGTGACCGCGGCTGCTGCCGCACCTGCCCACATTGCTCAGCAGCCGCTATGGCGACAGCTGACATGGTGGGCGCTCGCGTTTCCCATCATCATGATCGTGGCGCTCGCCGGAGCGAATTTTTTTCTGCTCAATTGGATCCACGTGCTTTCCGGATCGCTTTGGACCGGTGCGGATCTCTTCATGGGATTCATGCTGGGCCCGATAATGCGCCGCCTCGATGGCCCGCAGCGCGCCGGCGTAATCGCTTATCTCGTACCGCGAACGATTCTGTATTTCCCGATGGTCTCGCTCACCACGACGACTGCCGGCTGGTTTCTCGCCGCCAAGCTTGGGTACCTCACGGTAGGATCGCCGCAGTACCCATGGGCGATTGCGGCGCTTGTTATCGTCGCGCTGCTCACTGTTCAGGGGCTGGGAATATTCTTGCCTAATTCGATTCGTATGTGGGGCGAGCTTCGCCGGGAGCGCCCCGACCGCGAACGCGTCGGCAGACTTGCGCGCGTAAATTTTTCTCTAGCCGGCGTGCAGGCACTTTTTCAGGTAGCGATCATTCTGGTGATGAGCCACTTCGTCGTCGGTTGACGAAAATACGCCAAACGGTCCGGACGCGAGCGCCCTACGCCGGTGAATTCGATCGTTGTTCGTAGAGCTTGCGCAGGCCGCATGTACGAGGCGCGCTGCGCAATGGAGCGATCGATCAGCGAAAGAACGACTTGGGCGAGTTTTTCCGGATCGTGCCGGACCGTTGCGGTCTCGCTGATGACCTGCGCGCGAACCGGGTTTAAGCCGAGCGAGCGGATGCGCTCGATGTCCGGCTGCACCGGGATTTGCCCTTCCACCGCATACGCCTGCAGTAGTTTCGAGGGCGGTTGATCGTTGACGATGACGCAGTCGCACACCCGCGCGCCGGCGTTTTCGATCAGCGCCTCAACGTGATCCGCCGCCGTCATGTCGTCGGTTTCGCCGGGCTGCGTCATCACGTTGCACACGTACATTTTTATCGCTGAAGAAGCGGCCACTTCGCGCGCGATGCGATCGACCAAGAAGTTCGGCAGAATCGAGGTGTACAGACTCCCGGCCCAAGCACGATCGCATCGGCTTCGCGAATGGCCGTAATGACCTCGCCCAGCGGCGCGGCGTACGGCGGATCGAAAAAGACTTGTTTGATCGGCTGCTTCGATGACGAAATGGACGACTCGCCTTCGACGACGCTGCCGTCCACCAGACGGCCGCACAAACGGACGACGCCCAGCGTCGCCGGCAGCACGCGGCCTTTGATGTTCAGCACGCGGCTCGACTCTTTAATTGCGCGATCGAAGTTGCCGGTAATGCCGGTCATCGCCGCCAAAAACAAATTGCCGAACGAATGGCCCGTCAACCCTTCGCCTTCGTGAAAGCGGTAGCGGAAAAGATCGGTCACCATCGCTTCGTCGTCCGCAAGCGCGACCAAACAGTTGCGCACGTCGCCCGGCGGCAAAACGCCCAGTTCGCGTTGCAGTCGTCCCGAACTGCCGCCGTCGTCGCTCACCGTCACCACCGCCGTGAGGTTTGTGGTTTTGCGTTTGAGTCCGCGCAGCAGCGTCGAGAGGCCCGTGCCGCCGCCGATCGCAACGATCTTGTAACCGCTGCGCAGCCGCATCTCGTACAGCGTGTCTAAAATGCGATCGCTGCCGCCCATCGCGCTCGCGCGCAAAATCGCGAGCAGCCATTGCCGGATGCCGACGAAGATCAGCGCGATGCCCACGCCCATGAACATCCACTTCAGCCAGCTCGGCGAAAAATAATCGTCGACGAAGCCGTCGATCAGCTCGTTCGCGTGCACGTTATAGCCGACCGCCACCAAATAGCGATCGATGCCGTTGACCAGCAGCAAGATGCCGGCAATCGCCACCAGCAGCCAGCGTTTGATACCCAAGCCGGGTATCGCCCAGCGCAGCACCGGCGGAATACGGCGAATCATCGCACCGCGTCCCGGTTGTCCAGGTACAAATCGGCTTGTCCCTGGCGTTCCAAATGGTCGTACAACCGCCGCGCGACGTACACCGAACGGTGGCGCCCGCCCGTGCAGCCGATGCCGATGGTCAGTTGCGATTTGCCCTCGGCCAAAAATCGCGGCATGAGAAAGTCCAGCATGTCGAAGAGTCGATCCAGAAACGGCGCCGTAGCCGGATCCGTTTCGATGTATTTCGCAACCGCGGGATCGGCCCCCGTAAGCGGACGCAGTTTGTCGACGTAATTCGGATTCTCCAAAAACCGCACGTCGAACAGCATGTCCAAGTCCAGCGGTATGCCGTATTTGAATCCGAACGCGACGATCGTGATGGAAATCTGCCGCTCGGGATGCGTCTGCTCGAACGAGGCCAGGATGCGCTCCTTCAAGTCCGCCTGCGTGAGCGTCGTCGTATCGATCACGTGCGAGGCCAGCGCGCGCAGCGGCGCCATCGCCGAACGCTCCACCGCGATCGCCTCGCGCAGCGACCCAACCGACGCAAACGGATGCCGCCGGCGCGTTTCGCTGTACCGGCGCACCAACACGTCGTCGCGCGCATCCAGAAACAGCATGAGCGGCGGCGCACCGTTGGACGAAAGCTGCGAAAGCAGGGGAAGCGCCTCCCCCAGCGTTCCCCCGCTGCGCACGTCGAGCGCGATGGCGACCTCACGAACTTGCGCATCTTTGAGCAGCGCGAGGGTTTGCGAGGTCGAGCTTCGGAGGAAGGTTATCTACGCAGTAAAACCCCAGATCCTCGAGCGTCTTCATGGCTTGGCTCTTGCCGGCACCCGAGAGCCCGGTCACGAAAACCAGCCGACTCGTCATCGGATGGAGCGTCCAAAGTTCATGAAATTGTTTTCGCCCGAAAAGGCCAACGCCCTCATCGTAAAAGTGGCTCCCCTGGTGGAGGAACTTTGGCGCAAACGCCGCGACCTCGCGATTCGCCTTTTGGAAACCGACCCTGTGCTGCGCGGCATCGAACCGGCCCCGCACGCGCGCATGGCCAGTCCGCGCTCACCCTTCCCGCCCGGACGTTTCAGCGAGCGCAAAGCGGAAATCGTGCGCATCATGAACCGCATCGAGGCGTACGGATGCATCGTCAAGGACATCGACCTCGGGCTGCTCGATTTCCCCTCGATGCACGACGGAAAAGCCGTCTACCTCTGCTGGAAAGCGGGGGAGGAGCGCATCACGCATTGGCACGGAATGGACGAGGGGTTCGCCGAGCGCAAACCGCTCGACTAAGGCGATGTCACGCTACAGCGATTTGTCACGCTGAACGTAGTCGAAGCGCCGCACCAGCGATGTCACGCTGAGCGTAGTCGAAGCGCCGCCGAGCGCAGTCGAGGCGCTACCCGCTACTGAACGACACCCGCAGGCGCACCAGCGATGTCACGCTGAGGCGTTGGGCAGGCGCACCAGCGATGTCACGCTGAGGCGTTGGGCAGGCGCACCAGCGATGTCACGCTGAGCGTAGTCGAAGCGCCGCCGAGCGCAGTCGAGGCGCTACCCGCTACTGAACGACACCGCCGCACCAAGCGATTTCACGCTCAGGCATTGGCCACGCGCACCAGCCATGTCACGCTGAGCGTTGGCGCAGGCCGCACCAGCGATGTCACGCTGAGCGCAGTCGAAGCGCCGCCGAGCGCAGTCGAGGCGCTACCGCTACTGAACGACACCCGCACGCGCAACAGCGATTGTCACGCTGAGCGTAGTCGAAGCGCCGCCGAGCGCAGTCGAGGCGCTACCCGCTACTGAACGACCCCCCAGGCGTAACAGCGATCGTCACGCTGAGCGTAGTCGAAGCGCCGCCGAGCGCAGTCGAGGCGCTACCCTCTACTGAACGACGCCCCCAGCGTTACAGCGATTGTCACGCTGAGCGTAGTCGAAGCGCCGCGCTACTGAATGACGGCGGCAGGCGCACCAGCGATGTCACGCTGAGCGCAGTCGAAGCGCCGCCGAGCGCAGTCGAGGCGCTACGCGCTACTGAACGACACCCGCAGGCGTTACCGGGAGGAAATCCTCCGCCAGCCCCTGCAGGCGAACCTCGCCGAACTCGGCGGTATAGGCGCCCGCGTCGACGCTTTTGATCTCGCCGACTTCGGGCACGTCGGCGAGCTGCGGCACCTTGGCGCGAATTTCGTCCGGAATGCGGACTTTGTCGCCGACCGATAAGCTGCCTTGCGCCCACAAAGCATTGAGGCTTTCGAGCAGCATGGGAAGCGGGATGCCGTAATCTTCGCTGACCGCGCCGATCGTATGCGACTCGCTGATCGCGCAATTCGAACAGCCGCCCAAATGGAAGCGGGCGAAGACGCGCCGCGCCCCCGCATGCATCTTGAAGGCTTGGTCGACGGTCATTTCGGGTGAAAAACGCTGCTCGCTCATACTCATTCCTTGGCTACAACGCGCCCGCGACCCCGCTGGTTGCGGCCGCCAGCGTCCGCCGAAGTTCGCGCACCTCGATGCCGTCGAGCGCGTAACCGACGCTGGTGGCCAGCTGCGCCAGCGCATCGCGCTCGTCCGGAGCGTACGTTTCGTCGTCGGGTTTCGGCCCGCAAACCAGTATGCCGAGCAGTTCGCCGCGCACGATCATCGGAAACGCCAGCGCGCCCGGCAATGCGGATTCGCTCTCGCGTACATCCACGCAAACGCGGCGTGCGCGCATGGCGAGGACTGCGGGATCGTTTTCGTCCACCGAAGGCAAGCGCAGAAACGTTCCCGCCGCCGCGCGATACGCGCCGTTCTGCGGCGTCCAAATCCCGGCCCCGCCGGCGCGCGCATAGCGCTCGACCGTTTTGAGGCAGCGTGTCAGCAGCACGCCGGCGTCGGTGATGTATGCTGCGTCGTGCGCAAAATTGCGGATCGCCGCCTCGGCCACATGGCGTTCGCGAAACAGCACCGAATCGACGAAGCGATCGACGCGCGTATGAATCGCGCGCACCGAAAAACCAAGCACCAGCGCAACCGCAAGTTGAACCGCGACGCTGCCGACGTGGCTGGTTTGTTCGACGTATTTCGCCATCAGCGTTTCGACGACGACGAACACGGCGACGATCACCGCCGAAACACCGGTGTACACGATCGCACGATTCAGAACGAAACCAACGTCGATGACGCGATGGCGTAGAATCACGTACGCAAGCCCAAGCGGAATAAGGGCGACCGGCAGAAGGATCAGCTGGTCGAGCCACTCCTGAAAGCCGACCAGCGACTGCACGAGCACGTCGATCAGGATCGCGCCGATCCCGACGCCCAAAATGAGAAAGATCCACCGCCGCCGCTGTCGCTGGGATGGTTCACCTTTGACATAGGCGATCGTCAAAATGGCGACCACGATGAGGATGATGATGGCAAAACTAACGCCGTACCAGATGCCGACGGCTTTCTCGATGAGGGAACTGGCCACGGAAAAGATATTTACGACTACGATGAGGATCGCGTCGACGATCAACACCAGCACCGCAAGGTTGGCGAGCAGCTTCGGCACGCGCAGCTCGTCGCCCGAAGGAAAGGTCGATGCGAACTTCGCGGCAGCGGCGCCGCCGGCGGCAAACAGGACGGGCGGAACAACCTGCATGACGATCAGTGATGCGAGCGGCGTCGCGAGCCGGCCGTTGGGAAGCGAAATGGCAAGCCCATACGACCACAAAAAGCATACCAGGGCGCGCGCTGCGCGATCGTTCGAGCGCCGCCACGCGAGCACCGCGGCGATCAGCAAGAACGCCAGACGTATCGCCGTGACGATCCACGGTATACCGGTCGGCGACGTCGGACCCGCGGTCATGGTCACCAACCGCCGGTGATTGACGGTCACGGTGACGCGCGAACCGCGCTCGGCATAGATGACCGATGCGCGCGCGAGCGGGCTGGCGCCGTACGTAACGAAGTCCCCCTTGCGAATTCCGGCCAAGGCGGCGGGCGAACCAGGCTTCACGGAAAGCACGTGCACCGTGTCGGCGGTGTTCAAAGGCGTGCCGGTCGCCATTCCAAAATCCTGGCTGGACGGAATGGTCATTTGATAACACGCAAAAGCGATGGCGCCGGCGATGAACGTCAGCGCGAGAGCGCGCCAGAGCGCGATAGCCACGAGAAGAGATTACCACCGCCGCCCGCGCACGCCTGTAACGTTCGCAGTAAAGGAGCCAAGAAATGATTGTCGCGACCACTGAAACCATCGCCGGATACACGACGGCGCAGACGCTCGGGCAAGTGTTCGGCGTGGTTGTGCGCAGCCGCGGTCTTGGGGGGAACATCATGGCGACGCTGCGCTCCCTCATCGGCGGCGAAATTACCGAATACACCCAGCTGTTAGAAGAAGCACGCCGTCACGCGGTGGACCGCCTCGTGCAGAACGCGCAAGCGATGGGCGCGGACGCCATCACGATGATGCGCTACGATTCTTCCGAAATCGGAACCTCGATGAGCGAAATCGTCGCGTACGGCACCGCGGTGAAACTGGAACCGCGCTGATGCTCCGCGCTTTGGTTTCAGTTCTAGGGCTGGCGCTGTGCGCGGGCGGCGCGTACATGATTGCCAGAGGGCGCGCTTTCATTATTCCCGGTGCGATCGATGTGGCCGTCGGCGCGCTGATCTTCGCCGGATTGTTCTTCGAGCCGCATTACCGCAACCGCGTGCGGCCGGGCCGCGGCAATTGGCAGCCGACCGCGGAGAAGTTCATCGATCCGGGAACGGGCAAACTGGTCGAGGTCGACTACGATCCGCAGACGGGCCAGCGAGAATACCGAGATGCGGAATAGGCCCGGAGCGCGCCTCTCGCTAATTCATACCGAACCCTAAGCGCCGAAAGGTCTGCCCTATGTCCAGCGCACATTCCGAGCACGCGCACGATTCCGGACCCGTCACCTACGACAACATCACCGAATGCTTGGACTACTTGGAAAAATCCGCGGCCACGCGCGGCTCCGGCGACGAAGCCGAATGTTATGCGTACCTGCGCCGCGTCGCGGAGTGCTTTCCGAAGATCCGCCGCACCTCCGAAACCAGCGCCGGCTAAAACGAAAACCCGGCGGACCGCGCCGGGCTGTTCGTACTGTGGTGGAGGCAAGGAGACTCGAACTCCTGACCCTTACGCTGCCAGCGTAATGCTCTACCAGTGAGCTATGCCCCCCGCTCCCACGCGCATCGGCAGGCGCAGTGCTTCTGGAGATGAGGGGACTCGAACCCCTGACATCCTGCTTGCAAAGCAGGCGCTCTACCAGCTGAGCTACATCCCCGAATTTGGGACCGCGGCTCGTTCGCCTTTTGGGTCGCATCACCTTGTGAAACTGCACGCTATAGCTGATAATGAATGCGGAGGGCGTTCCCATGTTCGCATCGTTTTTGCTCGCTGCTGCGATGTCGATTCCGCCGTGTTGGACCATTTTCGAGACGGCGCTCCAGCACAGTGCTGCCTCGGCCCATCCGGCGTACGTCAGCTACGACGAGGGCATCAACGTAACCGAAGACGATCAGCGCTTGGTGCAAACCACCGCGCACGTCGACTATCGCGACGACGGTTTGGCGCTGGTGCGCGACGAGCGCTTCAACTACGAGCCGATTCTGACGCGCCACACCGAACCCGGACCGCCGGAGCTCGGGCCGTACGGACCCGCGCGCGAGGCATGGCTGCCGAACCGCGAATCGTGGCTGCCGCAAGGCGACGTTTTTCCGACGATCGCCAAAGTCCGCTCGCAGGCGGACATGCACTGCACGGTCGCCGGCATCGAGCAATACAAGGGCCACACGACATACCACTTGGTGTTCCCCGGGCCGAAGGATCGACCGGCGATGAAGGCGCTCTGGGTCGATACGTCATCGGATACGATTTGGAAAGTCATCGTCAGCGGATACGTGACGTTCGCCGACGATCCGCAAGGGCCGCATCCCGTGGCAAACTTCGAAGTGGAACTCGGCTATAGCGGGCCATATTTAATGGTGAATCACGTCGTCTGGGCGTACAGCCGCCACGAATATTCGCAAGTTTCAGACTATTTCGGCGAATATACGTTTAACAGCTCATTCCTTCCCGCAGGCGCTGCCTGCATGGTATTTCCACGACACTGCCACTTCACCTTAAGGCTAACGTCACGCTGAGTTTGTCGAATATTGTCATGCTGAGCTTGTCGAAGCACGGCCACATTGTCATGCCGACCACTCGAAGCACGGCCACATTGTCATGCTGAGCTTGTCGAAGCACGGCCACATTGTCATGCTGAGCTTGTCGAAGCACGGCCACATTGTCATGCTGAGCTTGTCGAAGCACGGCCGCATTGTCATGCTGAGCTTGTCGAAGCACGGCCACATTGTCATGCTGAGCTTGTCGAAGCACGGCCGCATGCTGCTGTCGAGGCACTACCTCATTGTCATGCCGACCATGTCGAAGCACAGCCACATTGTCATGCTGAGCTTGTCGAAGCACGGCCGAGCGACTGTCGAGGCCTACCTTAGCTTCATGCTGAGCTCTGTCGAAGCACGGCCACATTGTCATGCTGAGCTTGTCGAAGCACGGCCACATTGTCATGCTGAGCTTGTCGAAGCACGGCCGAGCTTGTCGAGGCCTACCTTAGCGTCATGCCGACCACGTCGAACCACACCGCAACGATGGTTTACCGTTCGACCAATCGAGCGATTTGATCGCGTATCTTATCGAGTTGATCCTCGGTCACGCGCGCTCGCTCGATCGCGTTCGGCGTTTTGGCACGGTTTGTACATTCCAAGCGAGTGCGTATGAGGGTTAGGTACAGCAATTTCGCTCCGTAGGCGGGATTTCCAGCGTTGCGCCGGTCATGAAGAGACGCGTGTCCGCCGTCATGGGTACCACCAATAGGTGGTCCACGGCGCCATCGTATAGGCGATTACTTCCGACGGCGATTGGGGCCGCTGCCTATTAGGTCCCCGGCTTCCGGCGCGCCAATCGCACTATGATGATGGAGCGCGATCATCCGTGAAACCACTCCGTCGGTTCATCTGCCCAGCCTTCGGGATGAGCCTTCACGTACTGGCGGATGCGGCGCTTATCCGCAGCCAATTTCGCACTATCAGCGTCGCCATATGCGGTGATGGCGCATCGAGCAATCACGCGCATATATAAGGCTAGGAGGCCTCGATCGCGCCGACTACGACTCCGACTCGCGCGTCTCGCCCTGCTCTTGCTCCACTGCGCGCAATGCGTCGGTCGCTTCGTGAATATCCGTTGCGCGACGCAACTCCTCGTCGGTTTGCGGTTCGGCGCGTCGCGGCGCTCGCAGCGTTTCGATGGCGTTGAGCGCCTCGGTGATTTTGCGATCGTGAATGACCGCGAGCTGAAGCATGAGCCGCGCGCGTTCTTGTTCGAGCGTCGCGTCGGTGTTCTGCGCGCTCATGATGCCGATCACTAGAACCAGGCTGATGAGCTGCGCGATCGTGTCGAGCAGCGAAAACGTTGTGTCGAACGCTTTGCGTTCGTGCTGAAAAGTAATGCTGATGCACGGCACGGTCAGGCGCAGGCAACTGCCGATGGCGCTGCGAGCGCAGCTCGTCGATCGCCTGCGCCGCTTCGCGGACATGCTCGGGATACTCGTTATCGGGCACTCGAATGAAGTTTAGTGTGTCGCGATTGCCGCAAGCGGCGCCGGCTTCGTTGCGGCCGCAGCGGGCATATTGATGACCGCAAGCCCGCCCGTTTTCAACGCGGCATTAAGATCGGCGATTTTCGAACGCCATAACGAGTACGCTGCGACTTTCGCGCCGTACTCACTCTCGAGCCTGCCGTAGAGTTGCAACGTGGCCTGCGCAAGCGGCTCGTCTGCGAGCAGTCCCATGATGTCTTCGCGAAACTGCCCCGGCGCCTGAATCGAATCCTCGAAATTCTTCGGGTTCGAGGTAAACGTCGAAACCAGTGCATCCGTTTGGTCGATCGTCGCTTGTAACTTCTGTGCTTGCGGATCGCTGCTCTTGAGCGGCTGTTTGCGCGCGGTAAGTTCTTCGCCCACGCGATGCATCTCGTTGAGCATGACGTTGGTGCGTGAGAGCAAATCGTACTCGCGCCGCTGTTGGTTGAATTGCGCGATATACTCGGCTTGCGTCGTGGTCGAAAGCGGATCCGCAACTTTAACCAAGGGAACGGTATACGTTTTGCCGTCGAGATGAAGCGCCATGCGATAACGTCCGGGCGGCAGTGCCGGTCCTTCGTCGGGCCCACGGAAGAAAAACGGCGCCGAATCGTAACGGACGGGCCCGTCGATTCCGAAGTCGTACAGGAAATCGTTTACGCCTTCGCTGGCGCTAATCCAATACGATCGCCCTTCCTCGCCCGTAAAGACGTTGTGCTTGCCCGCGATGTGCCGGACGCGGTGGCCTCTTGCATCGTAGACGTTGATTGTGGGCCGGCTGACCGGATCGGCGGGAAGATAAAAGTACAGCTGCGCGACAGCGCCGCTCAAAAGAATGCCGCCGCCCGGCTGAACCGCAACGAATGCATTGTAATTACCTTCATCGTTGCTGAAGCCGTTCAGTGCGATGACCGGACGCGGAGCGATCACCAACGGCTTCGACGGAGCGGCGCAACCCGCTTGCTGCACGGGGCGCATGTCGTCCATGATCCAAACCGACCGCCCGTGCGTCGCAATCACCATATCGTCGAATTGCGGCTGCATCCGGATGTCGCGCACTTCCACGGTCGGCAGGTTCTCTTGAAACGGTTCCCACGAACCGCCGCGATCGCACGAAATATAGATTCCGCGATTGGTTCCGGCATAGACGATGTTGCGATTGCGAATGTCGGGACGGATGGCGTGTGCATATTCGCCGGGCGGAATGCCGCTCGCGATCCTCCTCCAGTGCACTCCGAAATCGCTGGTGACGAAAAGGTACGCGCCGCGGTCGTTGAGTTGGTGCCGGTCGGCCGAAACGTACGCCGTCCCGTCCTGCAGCGTCGATGGCGCGACGGTCTCGACCGCGCTGTCGGCCGGAAGCGAAGGCGGTGTGATGTTCCGCCACTGCTTTCCGCCGTTCAGCGTAACGTAAACCAGTCCGTCGTCGGAACCAGTCCAGATTTCGCCTTTTCGCAGGGGCGAGGTTTCGATGTCCAGCAGCGTGCCGTAGTTTTCCGCGCTCGATTCATCACGCGTCACGGAATTCTGATCGCCTTGCTGTTTCGATTTGTCGTTTCGCGTCAGATCGTGGCTGATGACGTGCCAGTGTTTACCGCGATCGCGCGTTTCGAACACGACGTTCGCGCCGATGAAGCCGATGTGCGGGTCGTATGCCGCAAAGCCGATCGGCGACTCCCAATCGAAGCGATACTTTGATTTTGCAAGCACGAACTCGTCGGCGGCAGTACCGCGATACGGCCGAATGTCGCTGACATCATGTGAAACGACGTTGTTGTTCATCAACTCGCCATCTTCGTAATCGGCCCACACGACGTGCGCGTCCAGCGGATCGGGCACGGCCCATTCGCCGTCGCCTTCAACCACCTTGAACCAATCGCGGTTCGCGATGCCGCTTGCGCCGGTGAACGCGGGCGCGCACCACCCGTTGTTGTCTTGCAGTCCGGCGCACACCAAGTACGGCGTGCCGTTGGAGAGCCCGACGCGGTACGCTTGCCCGACCGGAAGGTTGCGCGCGTTACTCCAAGTCGCGCCCGCATTGGTTGACGTTGCGATGCCGCCATCGCCCGCTAACGCCATCCGTTCTCCGTCGCTCGCGATCCACATGTCGTGAAGATCCGCATGAACGCCGAACGCGGAGAGATTAAATTTTTTGCCGCCGTCATACGACGATGCGAGCAGCATACTGACGCCGTAAACGGTGTTTTCGTTCGTCGGAGAAACGCGCACGTGTGAGAAGTAGAAGGGCCTCTGATCGACCACCGTGTCGTTGGTGAGCATCGTCCACGTCATCCCCGCATCATCGGAACGCCAGAGCAATCCTTCCTTCGACTCGACGAGCGCAAAGATGCGTTTCGGATCCGAGGGTGCGAACGCAATGCCGATGCGGCCCGTAGCGCCGCTCGGCAACCCGTGGCCCGTGAGCGCGTGCCAGGTTTTGCCGCCGTCAGCCGATTTGTAAAGTCCGTCGTCACCGCGTCCGCCGCTGCTCATCGCCCACGGGCGGCGCAGCAGATGCCACATTCCGGCATAGAGAACATTTGGATCCGATGGATCCATCGCCAAGTCGCTGGCGCCGGATTGATTTGAAACAAAAAGGGATTTCGTGAAGGTGACTCCGCCGTCAAGGGTGACGAACACGCCGCGTTCATCGCTCGGACCAAACGCGTTTCCGAGTACACCCACGATCACGTGTTTGGGATTCGCGGGGTCGATAAGAATGCGAGAGACGCCTTCGGCTCCGTCCGGAAACGCAGCAATCTTTGTCCAGCTGTGGCCGCCGTCGGTCGAATGATACAGTCCGCTCTCCGGAATGACGTTGTTGCGCGGATTCGTTTCACCGGCGCCCAACCACACGTCCGCATCGTCCTTAGGATCCACCGCGAGCGCACCTATCGATGCGACGTGAATCTGGTTACTGATTGACTGCCAGGACTGTCCGCCGTCGGTCGTCTTCCATGCGCCGCCGCCTGCCGTTCCGACATAGTAGAGCAGTGCGTTGTCGTTTGTGCCGACGACCGAGGAGGCACGACCTTCCGGGAGTGCGGGACCGAACGCGCGCCAACGCATTTGGCTTACGGGCCGATCGTCGGCTTTGATGGCCAAAGGCAAAACGGCGAGCGCACAAATACTCGCCGCGGAAAGGAGGGCCTTCAATCGCACCTTATTGACCGTCGTCCTGAACGACCTTACCGTCTACCTTTACCAAGGTGCGCAGTTCCTTGCTTGTCGTCTCCATCCAACTGCCGTTCATCAGTTTCCAGGTGTCCTGCGTCTTCGTTTTTACCGAGAGATCGTGGTTAGCATCCGGAGTCTGAATCTGCCCTTCGATATTCTGCGAAGCCGTCGCGACAATCGTATTGGCATCCGGTTGAGTCGCGGCGTCGATGCTGTTCTCGCACGAAGTGCCATGGAACGTCTTCATTTGCTGCTTGGCATTAGCGATGACGTTATCGCGCTTCATCGTCTTTCCTTGCAAAGTCGTCTCGACGAAGTCCGGCGACATCACCGCGAACGCCGCATCGAGTATCTGTCTGCGCGCCGCTCAACACGGCCGCACAAGTCAGCTTATAGCGGTCTCCAAGAGCCGTGGTGACCGCGCTCGGAACGTCAGCTCTCACGGGAGCCGCCATAAGCGCCATGGCCGACGTGCAAAGAACCGCCGCTTTAAAATTCATGATGACCTTTCTGAAAAAAAGCACTCCCCGCAGCATACGAAGCGGTGAAGGTAATGTTTCGGCATTTCGATTACGCGTGATCGATTCCCGGCGAAATGCGGATACGGCGCTATCCGCTTGCCTGCCTTGCGCTCGTTGTAACGCGCTTCGCATATGGGGCGAAGCGGCTATGGCTTAAACCACGCCTGCTTAGCCTGAGCAGTGGTCATGCGCCGGTTTTGAACCGCCTGGACGATCGCCGTAAGTCGGGGAATATCGGCGGCTTCTCCATCGCGAAGCCTTGCATCATCGAGATACGACAACGCTTCACGATAGGCTGACAAGGCTTGCTTGAAGTGGCCCTCCGACGCCAACCGATCGGAGTATGAGAAATACATGTTGTATCTGAGGGTACGTTGCAAGGAAATCGGCATTGGTGTTTGCCGCGCCTGCCAGGCTTGCTCATGTGGACGACTTAGCCTAAAGACCCGATCGTCGACGAGGAGCGGTTCCGTGAACGTGCTATCGTGAATCACTCCAAGAGCAATTGTCTCGTCTTGGTGCGGAGTCTCGGATGCGGCGAGGTCGCTTGCAAAAATCTCCTGATCGCCGCCTGCGATGGCGGTGATCGTCCATGATTTTGACGGCACGGAGAACGGAATGGAAAAATGCTCGATATCCGTTACTCGCATGTGTTTTGCTCCGGAGAATAGCGACTGCGGTACATCCGACACGTGCTCGGACGGATGATCGGCCGCATATACCGGTACGGCACGGCGCGTGGCGACATCAACGACGTGCGCCATTGCTGCGCAGCCTTTGCCAACGGCTATGGTTTCAACGATGACGTAATCGCGTCCGTGGTCTCCACGTTCGATCGAGAGCGGCGCACCTGTTCCACATCCTTGAGTGGGTGACTCGGGAAATATCGACCAATGCTGCGTATCGATGCCGAGAGCGCTCAACGGAAGGACAAACGTTCCTCCCGCGGATTGCACGCGAAGCTGTCCGGACCCAATAATCGGGCCGATGCTCGCCGGGCCAGGTGGGATCGGTGAGGGCGCCATGCGGTACGTAATCGTTGCACGTACATCGTGCGAGTACACGCTAAGAATCATCGCCTGGTCCCCTCATGCAAAAATGAGCTTGACGGAACCGGGCGATTCGAAAAATGCGCGGAGTGCGCCTGTAAGCCGGATTCTGTACCGCGAGGGCGACGGCCATCTCTCTGGGACGCGCGTCACCGCGCGCCTCGGTGCGACTTGGCTCGTGCGGACGGGCCGTCCGTTTTTAAATCGAGCGCGTCTTGCTTCGGGTGGGGTTTACCCGAGCGCACGTCTCCGTGCAGCTCCGTGAGCTCTTACCTCACGATTTCACCCTTGCCCCATGACATACAAGCCAAGCCGGCATGTCACGGGGCGGTATGTTTCTGTGGCACTTTCCTTCGGGTCGCCCCGACAGGACGTTATCCTGCACCCTGCCCTTTGAAGCCCGGACTTTCCTCACCGTTTCCGGCGCGGCCGTCCGGCGCACTCCGCGAGGCGCAGTATACCATGGTTAGCCGTTGGGATCGAAGACGCCGGTGAAAAAGCCTTCGTGCTTGCGCTTACGCCGGAAGGGTAGGGCGCGGCAGCGGGAGAACGTCGACGCGGCCGGTCCGTCGATCAAATAGAGCGACAGATTTCCCGTATCGCAGGGCAGCGCGTTGCTGGCGCACTGCGTCGAGAACTGGCTCGGCGTCGCGGTGATCCCGCTCGTTGGACTCATCGCGTAGAACGTTATCGGCGCGTTGAGTGCCGTGCTCGGCAATCCTTGCGGAGTCGTTTCCGAACCAAAAGCGACGGTTTGCCCGAGGGCATTCGCAGTGGGCGTGTTGTTGAGATAATAGCCGAACTGGAACGGTGCGGGCGTTATCGATTGCTCGTACGGCGATGCGTAATGCGCGTTCACTGCCGCGCCCGAAGACGGAGTGTTATACGGCTGCTCCGCCGTCGTGACGAGTTTCAGGGTCGGCGTCGTGCTGTATGAGGGATGCAGTTCGCCGGCCAAAATCACGCTGTAGCGAAAACCGCTGTTGACCGAGATCGTGCCGGTTGAAACGGCAATGGTGTTACCGCTCGTATCTTTCAGAAGAATTGCGTGACTGCCGGCTTTCAACTGCACCGCGTAGGTCGTTGCCTGACCGTAGGCGACCACGCAACTTGCGCCGGTGTTGCCGTTACTGCAGTACTGCTGCTGATTATCGATAAAGACTTGAACCGAGCCCGCGTCGGGCGAGCCGTTGACGAAACGAACCTTTGCAACCGAACCGCTCGGGCCCAAGCTGCTGATGCCGCTGCTTCCGCTGCAAGCGGTGAGTACTGCAGCAATCGCGATCGCGATCGTAGGCGGCATGACGGTGCGAGGATCTACCACTGTTAGCACGTAGCAACACGTTGCAACGGCATGGCCGTTGCGTGGGGCTGAGCGACCTCGCCCGGCGAAAGCGGCTGAAGGACTCGCTCGTTCTTTGCGGCTAAACAACCGTGCAGCCGCCGGATTCCGGCGGTGATTTCGGAGGTAATGATGCTTCGACGTTCTACTTCGGTTGCTGCCGTCGGCTTTGCACTCGCGTGTGCGTTGCCGGCCGCGGCCGCTACGGTCAATCTGCCCGCCGGCACGCAAGTCATGGTGCACCCGGCAAACGAGCTGTCATCTGGAAACGCGACGGTCGGAGAACACTTTACGCTGCAGGCCGCCAGTCCCGTCGTCGTCAACGGCCGCGTTCTGGTCGCCAAAGGCGCCAGCGGCTTGGGCGAAGTGGTCAGCGTGAGTAAAGCGCACGGAAAAAGCGCCGGTCAGATGGCGCTGCGGTTCATCAACGTTCATGCCGCGGACGGCACGCTGGTCGGCCTAAGTTCCCACAACAAGACGCAAGGCAACGCGGAAAAAGGCAAAGCTTCAACCGCGACGATCGTGTCCACGGTAATTCTCGGGCCAATCGGCCTGTTCGCACACAACATGGTGAAAGGCAAAGACGTCGTCGTCGGGCCGAGCCGGTCGTTTTCGGCTTGGGTGACGACAACGACCCCCATCCATATCCAGTAAAACTCCAATTCGCCGTCGCATGCGTTTCATAAACGCATGCGGCGGCATGGGTGCATTGCAGTGCGCATGGTAAACACGGCGCAAATCGAATGGTCCTCTTCGACTTCTCCTCGCGGCAAATTTGCGCGCTTCGGAAAAAAAATCTCTGAAGCCCTCGGACGCGATCGCCGTTCGACCGACCTGAATCAGCGGCATCCGTTTAACGTCGAAATCACCCGAATTCCCCCCGGTGCTGCATCGTGTCCCTATCACTCGCACAGCGCGCAGTGGGAGTTCTACCATGTGATCTCGGGCAAAGGCAGCGTTCGCCATTGCGATGGAACCGATGCGATTGAAGCGGGAGACGCATTCCTTTTCAAACCAAATGAGCCGCACCAGCTGATCAATGACGGTTCCGAGGATTTGCTCTTTTATGTCATCGCGGATAATCCGATCGGCGAATCCTGCTATTATCCGGACAGTAAGAAGTGGGCGGTAAAGTCGCCCGAGTACCAGCTCATTCGCAGCGACCCGTTAGATTATTACGACCGCGAAGAGTAAAACGCGCTCAGCGCGTGAGCATTAGCGTAACGGTTACGATGATGACGCAAATCCCGGCCGCAATCCCGAAACATTTTATCCACCAGTGCAGATCGCCGTTCGGTGCAGCCGCGCGTGACCGACGCTGAGGCGGACGGTATTCGGATGACCGAAAACCGGGATCCGGCGCGCCCCAAAGGTTATCGCCCGGCTCGATGCCGTCGTTATCGACGTACGCGCCCCTGGTGCTGAAGAGATCGCCGAAATCTTGGTTCATGCCGCCCAATAGTATACCGCCAAATGACGGTTACAGGTTCTTGTGGCGCTCAACCCATTTGGTAGACAACCAGCGGATAAGGAAGAACGAAGCGATTACTGCTGCGACGGCGGATGTGCTGCTCATGAGAAATGCTTCAACCCGGATTTCGCTGGGCCTTCGCCTTATGCTTTGCAGTGGCACCCGCAAAGCAAAAGAGTCCGGTCGCCGGACTCTTCCGCGTTGTAATGGTGGGCCATCCAAGGGTCGAACTTGGGACCTCATGCTTATCAAGCATGCGCTCTAACCAACTGACTAATGGCCCCCGCTGAGGAATTGTACCACGGGCGCGGTCGTCCCCTGCCGCGGCATTTTATTAGCGTTCTCGCCGTCCCTCAGCAGCGCGAGAAAGCACACTGAGCGCGTACTGGTTGAGGCTTACACCTTCGATCTCCGCTCGATGCGCAAGCTCTCGGTGTAGTGTTCGCGGTATGCGCATGAGAAATTTCCCACTGTATTGTACGGACGTTCGAGGCGGCGGAATGTCATCGCAGTCCTCGAGCATAACGCGTAGCCACTCAGTCATCGCATCATCGAGCATTGCCAACGCCGCGGTCGCCGAATCCGCTTCGGTTATACATCCGGGAAACTCCGCAATTCGCGCGAACCAGCCACCTTGCTGATCCGGGATCAATTCGCGTTGGTACGGCCGACCTTTAATTTCAGCAATTTGCTGATCAAGTGGTTTCGTCTTGCGTTTCGTCGTCGCTTTTGCAATCACTTTCGATCCCCGCGATAGTAGAGGCCGCAACGGCGAGGACGTTTTCGACGTACAAGCGTTTTACGGGCCGATTAAAAGGTAAAGAGAGCGGGTTACAGCCGCGGCGCCGAAAAACGTGGTGCGATGACCCCGAACTGCGCATCACAAAGCCAAGCGATTCCAAAAGAAGAGCGATATCGTGGTAACGGCAATTGTTGCGGTTCGCTTTTACCTTCGCAAACAGCCTCCAGACCCGCTTCTCTACGCACATAGGATAGCAAAGAGCCGCAGCAGAGTCAATACCATATATGGTATCAAATCATCCCCAGGCAGGCTGAGATCATCGCAATGTATTTCTTGAGCGCTTCGTCGTCGGCTTTGAGCTGTTCGAGCATCATGTCCCGCAGGACGTTTGCCTCGCGCTCCAGTTCGGCGCGTTCTTCCATGTCCGCGTCGAACTGCGCTTGCTGCGCTGCGACGGCATCGTCTTTGGGCGTTTTCTCGACCGCCGCGCGCCCGCTGCTCGAGCGCACGGCCATTCTGCTGCGATCGATCATTCAGTAATCGACTCGATGAATTTCTTCGTGATTTGGTTGTCGGCTTTGCGCTGTGCCATTTGCACGTCGCGCAGCGTGTTGACCTCACGCATCTGCTCGGACTTCTCGTCCATCATCTCATCGAACGCTTGCGACTGCAGCTGCATCTGCTCTTGATGGCGCATCTGCTCGCCGTACATCTGAATTTGAAACGCTTCGTCTTGCGCATCCAGCGCGCCGAGCTCGCCGTTCCCGGCTGCGCCGGCTAAGTTGCCGACGGTGCCGCCTCCGCCCGCGGTTGCGCCGGCGACGCCCATCGCGATCCCGGCAATCGGATTGCCGGTTTCCAAAAAGCCGGTAATCCCCGAGAGCAAGCCGCTTCCGATATTGAATCCCATTTCTCGTCCCTCGTTTGAAAAGTGAAAAGCGTAGACCCCGTGCGCGCTTAGGTGATGAGCGAGGCTTGATCGGTCGCGTCGCCGTCCGCCGGATCGACCAGCCCTGCCACATTGCCGCCGAAATTCGACTCACTGGCGTTTCCGCTCGCGCTCAGACGCTGATACGAATAGCCCTGCGGCGGCGCAGCGGGCGGCGACAATGCGGCGAACGCAGCCAGCGCATCGACTCCGGGCGGCTCGGCCGTACTCTCGACCGCGCCCTCAGCCGGCTCGGCCGGCGTCGCGCTCGCGACCTCGCCGCGCGTCGCGCCCAGCTGCCGGTAGTGGCGCAGTACCGAGTCGGCGTATCCCAGCCGCGCGCCGTCCTGCCACACCGTCGTCGTCCCCCGGGCGTTCGGGTCGCCCGCGTTGTACGCCGAGAGCGCCTTGTGCACGTTGCCGCCGAACTGCCGCAGCAGCCCCGAAATCATGCGCGCTGCAAAGCCGGCGTTTTGGGCGGGGTCCATCGCCGCGGCCGTGCGCGCGAACGCGTGAAAGCGGTCGTCGATTTGAAAGATGCCGTGCCCGTGGCCTCCGTCGCCGACGACGTTGCGGCCGCTGTCGCAGCCCGGCCCGCCCGTCTCCTGCGCGGCGACCGCCTCCAGCAGGCGCACGTCCAGGTGGTATTTTGAGGCTGCCGCCGCGATTTGCGGCTCGAACGCTATGCTGCTCATGCGGCAGTCCATCCCACCGTTGCGGCGTTTGACAAGGGCGCTTCGCGGGCTCTACAATGTCCGAGTTCAGAAGGCCCCCATCGCCGGCGGCCTTCCTCTATGTTATGGCTTCTTCGGATAAAGTTGATGTCGGCGGTCTGCTCGCGGGTGGGCGCCAACGCTTGGTGTTGGACCAGCAGGTGGAAATCGAACCCTTCGAAGGGGCGACCTTTCCGCAGCCGGCCCGTGTGCAGCTCGAGCCTGTCCGCCTCGGGCGAACTACTGCACATTTTCGGCAGCGTCGACGTGAACTACCACAACGAGTGTAATCGTTGTTTAGGCGATGTCGACGGGCTCTTGCATCTGGACGTGGACGAGCAAATCGACACCGGCCCGGAGGCGCCGAACGATCCGTTCGACGCCGGAAACGTTTTGACGGGCGATCGTTTGGACGTGAAGTATTTGGCGACGCAGCTGGTCTGCAGCGCCGTGCCGCTCAGCATGCTGTGCGATGAAAATTGCAAAGGCATTTGCCAGGACTGCGGCGAGAACAAAAACTCGGGGGCTTGCACCTGCGCGGTGCAGTTGGAACGGAGATGAATCGTGGCGAATCTTAAATGGAAAACCCCGCGCAGCAAAACGCGCAGCCGTCGCGCGGCAAACTGGAAGCTGAACCCGGTGACCACCGTGGAGTGCCCGCAATGCCATGCGCCCAAGCGTCCGCATTTCGTGTGCGGACAATGCGGCACGTACGCGGGCAGGCAGGTCGTGCAGATAAAGGACGATCACTCCGGACATTCGCACGGCTAAACGTTGGAAGCAACCGGGGTTCGAATCGCCGGCGTCGGGCACTACGCGCCCCCCGAATTGTTGACGAATCAGGATCTCGAAAAAGTCCTCGACACCTCCGACGAGTGGATCGTTACCCGCACCGGGATGCGCCGTAGGCACGTCGCTGCCGCCGATCAAGCCTGCAGCGATCTTGCGCTGGCTGCAGCACGTAAAGCGCTCGCCAGAGCACATGTAACGCCCGCCGACATCGATTGTTTCATCGTGGCCACCGTCACGCCTGATTACCCGTTTCCGGCGACGGCCTGCATCCTCGCATCGAAGCTCGGCGCATCCGACAAACCAGCGTTTGATATTGAAATCGCATGCAGCGGTTTTATTTACGGCTTGACGATCGCATCGGGTTTGATTCGCGCGGGCCTTTACCGGCGCATCATGCTGATCGGTTCGGAAACGCTGACCAAGATCGTGGATCGCACCGATCGCGCAACCGCAGTGCTCTTCGGCGACGGGGCCGGCTGCGTCATTTTAGAAGCTGCGCAAAACGATTCGTTTCTTTCCAGCGAACTGGGTTCGGACGGCAGCCGCCCCGAACTGCTGCGCGTCGCCGCCGGCGGTTCGCGCCATCCCGTTTCGACGGCAACGCTGCAGGCCGGCGGACAATACATGCAGATGGAAGGCCGCGAAGTTTTCAAATTTGCGGTCACGAAGATGATCGACGCGACCGACAACGCGCTGCGAAAAGCGCATCTGCAAAAGAGCGACGTTGATTGGCTGATTCCGCATCAAGCCAACAAACGCATCATCGATGCGGCCGCGAAATATCTCGAAATGCCGGAAGAAAAAGTGATCGTGAACATTCACGAGTACGGCAACACCTCCGCGGCGTCGGTTCCGATCGCGCTTTCGGAAGCGGTGGAAAGTGGCAAAATCGCAGCGGGCGACGTGATCGTCTTCGTGGGTTTTGGCGGCGGTTTGTCGTGGGGCGCAGTCGCATGGCGATGGGCATGAAGCGCGCGGCCGTCATCTTTCCGGGACAAGGTTCGCAGGTCGTCGGGATGGGTGCCGATCTCGCGCAGCAATGCACTGCTTCGCGAACGTTGTTCGAACGCGCGCGTAACGTGCTCGGGTACGATGTCCTGGCCTTGCAGATCGAGGGGCCCGAAGATCGGCTGCGTGAAACGCAATTCAGTCAGCCGGCGATCTTTACGACCAACCTTGCGCTATATTATGGGGTCGGTCCGGCGCTGCAACCGATTGTTAGTGCGGGCCATTCATTCGGCGAGTTTTGCAGTTTGACGATTGCGGGCGCACTCTCATTCGAAGAAGCGCTGCGCATCGTCGACGAACGCGGCAAGGCGATGCAATACGCCGCCGAACGCGCCCCGGGCGGCATGTCGGCGGTGCTCGGCATGGATGCGGATGCGATTCGCAGCGTGCTGGCGCGCGAGAGCCGCGAAGGCTTCGTCCAGCTGGCAAACTTCAACTCGCCAACGCAGATCGTCATAAGCGGCGATTTGCAGGCGGTGCAAATTGCGGGAGAACAGCTGCTCGCGGCGGGCGCGAAACGCGTCGTGCCGCTCAACGTTTCCGGCGCCTGGCACAGCCGTTTGATGGACCCCGCCGTCGAACATTTTGCTGCGGCCGTTAACGCGGCGCGTTTCACCCTTCCGCAATTTGCCGTCATTTCCAATGTTGACGCGCAGCCGTATACCGACGTTGATCGGATAAAGCGCAACCTCGTGCGGTCGATCACCGACGAAGTGCGCTGGCATGACACCGCGCAGCGCGTGCTTTCCTTCGAACCGGACATCGTCGTCGAGTTCGGTGCGACGCCCGTACTCGCACCGCTGATGAAACGCCTCGCCGGCAATTTGCCCGTGACCAACGTCAGCGACTACGGCGCTGTCGAAAAGCTGCGGTCCAATTTGGATACGATTACCGCGTGATATTCGAAGGAAAAGTCGCGCTCGTGACGGGTGCTAGCCGCGGAATTGGGCGCGCGATCGCGGTTGATTTAGCGCGACACGGCGCAGACGTAGCGCTCGCAGGCCGGGATGCGGCTGCGCTCGATGAAACGGTCGCGGCTTGCAAGGGCGTGCGCGGCGAAGTGAAAACTGCGGTGCTCACCGGCGACGTTGCGGATCACCATGCAATTGACGCCATCGCCGAGCAGACGCTCGCGACGCTCGGCCGCATTGATTTCGCGATTGCGAATGCCGGCCAATCGTTCGATGCGTTGCTGATGCGGCTCAAACCCGATGTATTGGATGCGCAATTGTCGGTAAATTTGAAATCGGCGTTCTACCTTTGCGGCGCCGTCACGAAGCCGATGATGAAGCAGCGTTCGGGCTCCATCGTGCTCATTTCATCCATCGTGGGCCTGATGGGCAACGCCGGTCAAGCGGCATACGCCGCCACCAAGGCCGGCCTGCTGGGCCTGACCAAATCCTTAGCGAAGGAATTGGGTTCGAGGAACATAAGAGTCAACGCCGTCGCGCCGGGTCTGATCGAAACGGCGATGACCGAAAAAATGCCGGCCCAAGCGCGAGAGTATCTGCTCAAACAAGCGGCACTCGGACGGGCCGGTACACCGGAAGACGTTCAGCGGAGTAGTCACTTTTCTTTGTTCGGACGCTGCTGGGTACATCACCGGGCAAACCCTGGTGGTCGACGGCGGCATTTTGATGTAGCCAAATTGCAGATAGGAGATGTATGTCCACCACGTTCGATAAGGTGAAAAAGATTATCGTCGAGCAACTCGGAGTCGACGAATCGGAAGTGACCCCGGAAGCTTCCATAACCGACGATCTCGGCGCGGATTCGCTCGACCAGGTCGAGCTGGTGATGGCGTTTGAGACCGAATTCAACATCGACATTCCGGACGAAGAAGCCGAAAAAATCAAAACGGTCGGTGATGCGGTCAAACGAGTGGAAGACGCTACGGCAAAGGAATGAACTTTGCGCATTGTCATGGTGAGCTTGTCGAACCACTACACCATTGTCATGGTGAGCTTGTCGAACCACTACACCATTGTCATGGTGAGCTTGTCGAACCACGGCCGACTTGTCGAGGCCCCTCTCCCCATGCTGACGCACCATTGTCATGGTGAGCTTATCGAACCACTACACTATTGTCATGGTGAGCTTGTCGAACCACGGCCGAGCTTGTCGAGGCCCCTCTCCCCATGCTGACGCACCATTGTCATGGTGAGCTTGTCGAACCACTACACCATTGTCATGGTGAGCTTGTCGAACCACGGCCGAGCTCGTCGAGGCCCCTCCTCCCCATGCTGATGCACCATTGTGATGGTGAGTCTTGTCGAACCACTACACCATTGTCATGGTGAGCTTGTCGAACCACTGCCGAGCTTGTCGAGGCCCCTCTCCCCATGCTGACGCACCATTGTCATGGTGAGCTTATCGAACCACTACACCATTGTCATGGTGAGCTCTGTCGAACCACGGCCGAGCTTGTCGAGGCCCCTCCTCCCCATGCTGACCGCCACCTAATATGTTCGATCAGCTCAGCGATCGGCTCAACGCGATTTTTTCGCGCCTTACGGGCCGCGGGCGGCTCAGCGAGAGCGACGTAAACGAGGTTATGCGCGAAGTGCGCGTCGCGCTGCTCGAGGCCGACGTTTCGCTTTCCGCGGCAAAAGAATTCGTCGGCGTTATTAAAGAGAAAGCGATCGGCGCCGACGTGATGTCCTCGCTTTCGCCGGCGCAAACGATCGTAAAGATCGTTCACGATGAGTTGATCGCGCTGCTCGGACCGTCCGGCTCGGCCGATGCCGCCGCGCGTCTGCAGTTTTCCGATGCGCCGCCGTCGGTAATCATGCTTGTCGGATTGCAAGGCTCGGGCAAAACGACGAACGCCGGCAAACTCGCGCTGCGTTTGAAAGAGCAGGGCCGGCGCTCGTTGCTCGTCGCCGCCGACGTGTACCGCCCCGCCGCGATCGCGCAGTTGCAAACGCTCGGCAAGCAAATCGATCTGCCCGTGTTTTCGCTCGACGGCGAGGGAGATAAAGCCGCGGATCCGGTGCGCATCGCGCGTGAAGGCGTGTCTGAAGCGCGCCGTCTCGGGCTCTCGACCGTCATCATCGACACCGCAGGCCGTCTACAAATCGACGAAGAGCTTATGGCCGAGCTCGAACGCATAAAGGCAGCGGTTAATCCCAAGGAAATATTGCTCGTTGCCGACGCGATGACCGGACAAGAAGCGACCAACATCGCCAAGGTTTTTCACGATCGCCTGGGCGTGACGGGCGTCGTTCTGACCAAACTAGACGGCGACAGCCGCGGGGGCGCCGCGCTTTCGATTCACAAAGTAACGGGCGCGGCTATCAAATTCATCGGCGTCGGCGAAAAGCTCTCGGCGCTCGAGCCGTTTTATCCCGAACGCCTGGCTTCGCGCATTCTCGGCATGGGCGACGTGCTTACGCTCATCGAGCGCTCGCAAAGCGTGTATTCCGCCGACCAAGCCAAAGAGCTTGAACAAAAACTGCTCAAGCAACGGTTTACGCTCGACGACTTTCTGGACCAAATGCGTCAAGTCCGAAAAATGGGCTCGATGACCGATATCTTGAAAATGATTCCGGGCGTATCCCGCGCGCTTCCCAAAGATTTTGAGATCCCGGAAGCCGACATCAAGCGCATCGAGGCCATCATCTGTTCCATGACCCGGCGCGAGCGGCAGAATCCGGATGTGCTCAACGGCTCACGGCGCAAACGCATCGCCGGCGGCAGCGGAACGCAGGTTGCGGACGTGAACCGTCTGGTCAAGCGCTTCGAAGAGGCGCGCAAAATGATGAAACAGATGGGTTTCGGCGGCGGCAAGAAACGTCCGCGGATTCCCCTCGGAATGCTCAAGTAACAACGGATAAGGAAGTATGGTTAAAATCAGACTGCGGCGCATGGGCGCCAAAAAACAACCGACGTATCGCTTCGTCGTAGCCGACGCGCGCTCGCCGCGGGACGGCCGCTTCATCGAAATTCTCGGACACTACAACCCGCGCACGCAACCGCGCGAAATCGTCGTCGACGAAAGCAAAGCCAAAGATTGGCTCGCCAAAGGCGCGCAACCGTCCGATACGGTGCGTCGCCTGTTCGCCGAGAAAGGCATTATGGATCGCGGCCCGATTCCGCAAAGCACGCGCGGAGCGAAATCCGAACAAGGCGCACAGTAATGAGCTCGTTCGACGACGAGTTTGGTCTTTTCGGCGAAGAGGGCGATGAGGCCGAACGTCGTTCGACGCTGGGCGCGCGAAAAATCGCGAGCAACGAAACGATCATCGACGATATCGAGCCGGAAGATCAGCAGCCGCAGCGTCGCGGCGTCACGCGCAGTGGCGGCCGGCGTACCGCGGAAGGCGGCTTTCGCACGCAACGCGCACCTCGTCGCGGTCCGGTGGATGCGCAGGCGTCGCGTGAACGTGCCGCTGCATTGCTCGAATTTCTCGCAAAAAAGCTCGTAGAAAAGCCGGACGCCGTGCTGGTCGACAACTTTCCGGCCGAGGGCAGCGAGCCCGCGTCCATCGAGCTCATCGTCGATCCCGAGGATATCGGCAAAGTCATCGGGCGCAGCGGTCGCGTCGCGCAAGCGCTGCGAACCGTTGTGCGCGCAACGGCGGAAGGCCGCGTAGCCGTCGAGATTTTCGATACCAGCGATCTCGAGGATGAAGAAGAAGACGAGGGCGACGTCCCACCCGACGAGGCACGCGATGATGAAGACGACACCGACGAAGAGGACGCCGACGACCAAGAGTGATGAAGTGCCGGTCGGACGCATCGCCGGCATCTTCGGACTTCGCGGTGAACTCAAGTGCGACCCCAGCAGTGCGGGTCGCACGCTTTTTTCTGCGGGAGCACAGTTTCGCGTCAAAATGGCAACCGGAGATTTGTGCCAATTGCGCATTGCCGGCGTGCGAGATCACAAACAGCGTTTGCTGATCCGCCTCGACGGTATAACGGGAGCGCAGGACGCGCAAGCGTTCGTCGGCGCAACGCTCTTCGCCCCGCGAAATGAAATCGCGCTGGAAACCGGTGAATATCTCGATCGCGATCTCGTCGGCTGCAAACTCTACGATTCTGAGGGAAACGACCTAGGCATCGTGACGGGAGTCGAACACTATCCGGGATCGGACATGCTCGTCGTGAACGGAAAACTTGTTCCGCTCGTCGGTGCTTTCATAAAAGCAGTCGATATCGACGCGCGCCGCATTGTGGCCGACTTACCGCCGGGCATCCTCACCGAGGACTAATCCGGTCACGCTGCCCCTTCGAGTCGCTACGCTCGCTCAGGACTGCGCTTCGCGCAGGCACTTACCGTCGAAGCACGGCCGAGCCCGTCGAGGAATGTCACGCTGCCCCTTCGACTCCCTTCGCTGCTCAGGACTGCGCTTCGCGCAGGCAGTTACCGTCGAAGCACGGCCGAGCCTGTCGAGGAATGTCATGCTGACCCTTCGACTCGCTTCGCTCGCTCAGGACTGCGCTTCGCGCAGGCACTTACCGTCGAAGCACGGCCGAGCCTGTCGAGGAATGTCATGCTGACCCTTCGACTCGCTTCGCTCGCTCAGGACTGCGCTTCGCGCAGGCACTTACCGTCGAAGCACGGCCGAGCCTGTCGAGGAATGTCATGCTGACCCTTCGACTCGCTTCGCTCGCTCAGGACTGCGCTTCGCGCAGGCACTTACCGTCGAAGCACGGCCGAGCCTGTCGAGGCCAATCCTCACCCCCAAAAGCGAATCCCCTCAAACTCATCCATCACCGCCCCCCAAGCGTACCAACAGCGAACCCAATCCCAACGTTTTTATTAAGGAGAACATATGCGCGTATTTTTGACTTTAGCGGCGGCGGCATTCTTGGCGAGCGCCCAGCCGTCGCTCGCGATGGATTCCATGCACACCTCGATGATGAAGATGATGCCGACCTGCGCCGCGAGCGACCCCGTCGTGGGCGTAAACATGAAGACGAAAATGTACATGACGCACGCGCAAATGAAAGCGAAGGCGAGCGGCATGTCTGAAAGCCAAATACATGCGATGATGCGGAAAAACGACGTAAAACTGATGTGCAAATCGCAGGCTGAAAAAATGGGCGCGAAAATGACGAGCAATCCGATGTAGAACCCTCTGGACACGCGCTGCCCGACGTGCTAGTATCGCCTAAAACCTTAGGTGAAGCCGTCGGAGGGCGATGTGCCGCGCACGAAATCGGAGGGTCTGACCGAGGTCGAACAGCGCGTCATGGAAGTGCTGTGGACTTCCGGAAACGGCACGGTGGGCGAGGTTTTGGCAGCCGTGAAATCGCCGAAACCCCTGGCCTTCAATACCGTGCAAACCATTCTGCGCATCTTGGAGCAGAAAGGTTTTGTGCGCCACGCGGAAGAGGGCCGTGCCTTCCGCTACTTCGCTCTGGTAAACCGGACGCAAGCATCGCGTTCCGCCGTGCAATCGGTCGTGCGGCGTTTTTTCGGCTCACCTGGTAAACTGGCGCTCAATCTACTGCAGAGCGAAGATCTCACGGCAGAAGAACTCGCGCACATCCGTCGCCTCGTCGACGAAGCCGGGCGCGGAAAATGAACGCCGCGCTTATTCTCACCGCGATCTTCAACGGCGCTTGGCAAGGCGCATTGCTCTGCTGCGCTGCATACTGCGGCTTGCGCGTCCAGCGCACGCTGAACGCCGCCACGCTTTTCGGCATTTGGAGCGTGCTGCTAACGATTTGCGTTGCATTGCCATTTGCGAATTACGCCTTCGCTACGCGCCCGTATACGCTGCACGTGGCCACGCCGGTCGCGGTTAATATCGCCCGCGAATCGCTAGCGCGCGACAATTCACCATCGCTACCCGAATCCGTAACGACGCAAGCCGCTGCAGCGCAGGCTGCGCCATCGTTCGGCGAACGCGTTATCGACGTAACGACGTTGTTGATGGAGCATGCAGCGATAGTGCTGCTCCTCTTAGCCGCAATTGCAGCACTGCGGTTGTCTTTCGTCGTGCGGGATATCGTCGGTATGTTCGCGGCGCGCCGTGCGGCCGAGCCGATCGATGCGCCGATTTCCGCACCGCTTCACATCGCTAGGCCCCATGCGTTTGTGTCTTCGCGCGCGCTCAGCTCGCCGTGCGTTCTCGGATTTTCACCGGCGCTGATCGTGATTCCGCAGAACCTGCTTAATGCGCCGCGCGAAGAGCTCTTTAGCGTCATTTTGCATGAAGCCGAGCACGTTCGCCGGTACGACGACGTTCAGAATGTGCTACACCGCGTGTTGGGGGCCATCGCGTTCTTCTGTCCCGGCGTCAGCATCGCCGTTCGGCAGCTTGCGCTCTATCGCGAACAGATCTGCGATGATGCGGCGCTGAGCGACCTTGGCGATCCGCTGGTGTACGCGCGAACGCTGACCGGCATGGCACAGTGGGCACAGGGCGCCGGCGTTCCGGTTCCGAGCTTCATTTTTAAACGCAAGCAATTGCTGCACCGGCTTGAAGCGGTGCTTGACGGAGCAGCGAATCATTCGCTTTCCGTGAACCGCCGCTTCGCCGTGGCCGCCGGGTTGACGGTGCTGCTCGCGGCCGGCATTGTGCTGCGTGTGCAGATTCCCGTCGTTGCGAAGACGTACGCTGCATCGGCGAAAGTCGCTGCAAAATCCGATCGCTCCGCCGCCCCAGCGCGACGCAGTGCCGGCCACCACGTTGCTTTCACTCCACACATCGCTCGCGCCGCCAATACCGAACGCGCCGCGAAGCGGATCGCCGCTGTGCGCTTTGTAGCGCAAGCGATGCACGTGAAGCCGACGCGCGCACAATCACCGCCGCTTCTCGTTGCAGCCGAGCGCGCCCCGGGCGATCGCTACCCGACTACCACGACTTCGCAGGCCACGGCATCCGCGTATGCCGTATCCGCGGCGCCACCCCCGGCTGCATCAGTGCCGCCGCCCGGCTCGTTCGCGCATCGCGGCCGGCACGATTCCGACGACCTCTTGAGCGCGTTGCAAGCTTCAGGCATGACGAATCTCTCCGTCGACGACTTGGTTGCGCTGCGCGATCACGGCGTGCGCCCGGAACTCGTTTCGTCCGCTCGCTCGTTCTTTGGGCCTTCGCTGGCGGCTCGAACGTTGATCGAACTTGCGGATCGTGGTGTCGACGCGAGCTATTTGCACTCGCTCAGCGCTGCAGGGCTGCGCAATATCTCTCCGGCCGAAGTCGTTCGTCTGCGCGATCATGGGGTCGACGCCGCCTACATCGTGCGCATCCGTTCGTATAACGCGCGTGCCGGGGTCGACGACATCATTCGCCTGCGCGATTCCGGTTTCTAAAAGGGAAAACTCGCATGAAGAAGCTCTTCATAGTTTGCGTTGGCGTTATATTAAGTTTGCTGCTAGCGCTGGCGGCGCAGGCACAAACCTACAGCGGAACCTGGATCGCGCAGCCATCGGAAACATCGGGCATGGTGAACGTCGAGCTGGCGTACGAGCATCACGCCCCAGGTGACGATTCACGCTGGGATGAATCGAGCGACGTTCCGTACGCGCAGCTGCACGGACTGTCACCGAACGATTTTCGGTCGCACGGCATGCACAAGGGTTTTACGCTTGAACGCGACGCCGGCCAGTTCAACGCCGACGGCTGGTTCGCAAACGGCCGCGGTTCCGGCGGTTGGACGTTCAATCCCAGCGCTCAATTTCGCAGCGAATTGCAGCATCGCGGCATAAGCGGGCTGGACCAGAACGCGCAATTTCGTCTTGCAACGGTAAACTTCCGGTTGCAGACGCTCGACCAGCTTCGCAGTGCCGGTTTTGCGCTGCCGTCCGTCGCTGATTTGGTGCAGATGAGCGAGCACGGCGTGGACGAACGCTACGTTGCGGCAATGCGAGGCGTTCCGCTGCAGCCGAAAACGGTGGCGGAGTTAATCAGCATGCGCGATCACGGCGTCTCGCCTGAGTTTGCGGCGCAAATGATGCGAACCGATCCTCGTTTGACCGGCGAAGACCTGATTCGTTTGCGCGACCACGGCGTCAGCCCCGATTACCTCGGCGGCTTGCAGCGCTTGGGCTACCATCCCAACCCCAGTGATCTCGCGCGGCTGGTCGATCACGGCGTCAGCATCGATTTCATCCAACGTCTGCGCTCGCACGGATACACGCATTTGAGCGTCGACGATCTGATTCGCCTGCGCGATCACGGCTTTTAGGAAACGAAAGACGCCATGCGGCTCCGCAATGTTTTCGCGTTCGTTATACCTATATTCTTAGGTGTGTGCGCCGCTCGTGCCGACGCGCAGACAGTACCGTTTACGCTGAAGGCCGCTCTGGCCTCGCGGTCGCCGGCGATTGACGGCACGCTGAACGACCCGCAGTGGAAGAGTGCCGCGCATGTGCAGCTGCAGTGGGACATCGCGTTTGAACGGCCGGCAGAAGAACGGACCGACGCGTATCTGCTCGTCGATGCGAACTATCTGTACGTCGCATTCGTCGCTAAGCAAAAAGAAGCGATGCTCGCAACGCAGCACGCCAACGATCAGCCGCTCACCACCGACGACGTTGTCGACGTATACTTGTGGCCGGCGGGCGATACGGGGAACGAATACCAATTCGCGAGCAATCCCATTGGCACGCGCTACGAATACTCCACTGAAAACACCGCCTTCGCTCCGCGCTGGGAAGCGGTCGCCAAACCGACCGCGGACGGGTACATCGTGACCGAGCGCATTCCGCTGAACGTGATGCGCGGCGATGGACGAAGCACGTGGCGCGTGCAGTTCGATCGCCGCATCCGCGCCGCTAACGAACTGCTGGAGTGGTCGCATTCGAGCGCGCAAGGAAGTACCGATACGTCCATTTTCGCCGGCTATTTGAACGGCATGGAGGTCGCCTCGCGGAACGCTCGCACCAAACCGCGTCTGTCGGTGTATGCGCTCGGTGAAGCCGCCACCCCGTCGGCCGGGGGATCCACGTCGCGCCTGGGGGCCACCTGGCGTTACCGATTACGCAAACCGCATCGTTCTTCGCGACGTTTCATCCCGACTATTCCAACGTCGAACTCGATCAGCAAAGCATCGCGCCGACCGCGTTTCCACGCCGCTACACCGAGGTTCGGCCGTTCTTCACCCAGGGCGCAAGCTTCTATAACAATTTCAATTGCAACGACTGCCTCAACTATCCGCTGCTCTATACGCCCGCGATCCCGACGCCCAGAGACGGCTACGCGATTGAGGGAAAGCAGGGCCCTTTTACCTTTGCGTCGTTTGATGCGGTCGGCGACGATCGCAACGACAACGCACAGTCGCTCAAGTGGGTCTCGAGCAATCACCGCTATCTCGCGCTGTTTCAACGCGAGGCGGTCGATATGCCCGGTATTCATGACGTGACGCAGTACATTCAACCCATCGTCGGCAACGCGCATAACTTCAGCGCTTACGCTACGCTCGGCGACGAAACGGGTTCGCTTGTCGCAAACCCCGGGCAGGGCCGCTATGCCGAGTACGGCGTGAACTTCTTTACGCCGAAGGAAGGCATCTACGCCGCTTATCATGACGTCGGACCGGAATACGCGCCAATCGACGGCTTTAATCAAATCAGCGACGTGCACGGCCCGACGGTCTATGCCAGTAAAGAGTTTGACAGTAACCCAAAGGATTTCGTGCAGAGCGTCATCGTCTCACAAGACTTCGGTCTCATGCACGATCATAGCGGCGTACTGAATTACGCATACAACAGCACGTATATCACCTTCGCCACGCGGACGCACTGGTTTTTGGGCGTCTCTTCCGGCAATCAGTACGTGCGATTTCCCGCGCAGCCCGGCGGGTTCACCGATCAAAACGGCGTGCAGCTCCACGTACGGCTACAACACCTCGACGCCGAGCGGCCTTTCCTACGATATGGGACGATTCGGCGCCGGATTTTTGCGCAGCGTCGACCTTACCGCATCCTGGCGCTTCCATCGCTTAGGAACCATCGCCCTAGAGGCGTATCAAACCAGCGATGCGCAAGACAACGGCAGCCGCTTGGTGCAGTGGCTGGAACGCGCGAGCATTGCATACCAAATCGGCGCCGGCCAATCATTTGCGCTGGGCTGGCGGCGGATCGTCGGTACCGGCCCCACGTTTTTCAACGCGCCATTGTATACAAACGCAACGAATCTTTCGATGGCATACTACCGGCGCTGGAGCGGAAACGAGTCTGTATTTTGCCTTTGGCGATCCGAACCAGCTCGACACGCGTCACAGTGTCATTTTGAAACTCATTCGCTATATCGGCGCGGAAAAAGGAACCTAATCACCTAGAGCGACCACGCCACTCTATAGCCCAGCCAGGTCGCTGATGCAGCGTGCGACTTCGGCCACCGTTTCGCGCCTGAGCCGGTACATCACGAAGTACCCGCTGCGGTAGCGCTCCACCAGGCGCACCCGCAGAAGCTCGCGCAGATGCCGGGAAATCAATGGGGCGGCAATGCCAAGGAATCCGGACAGTTCGCGCGTCGACAAATCACGCGCACGCAGCAGTTCAATGATACGCACCCGTGTCGCGTCGCCTAGCGCCGAGCCGAACCTCGTGAGTGTATCCCTGTTGCTTACCGGCAGAACTCTTGCCGGAAGCGGCGGAAGCGGATACGTGAGGGAGCACCGCACGCCGCTCTTTTGCTTCAAAACGAATGCCTCAAGGTGCGGCCAGCAGAAGAACGATGGCGATAACTCGAGCCGCGAAGAACCGTCGAACGGAATGTCGACGTGTCCGCCGTCAAATTCGATGTCCGTACGCCCGGAGCGATGCTGATGGACCGATATCCCGCTCGAAAGCGTACGCAGGAGTGCCGTCACGCCATGCGTACGCAACACGCCACGCCGCATTGCTATGTCTTGGGAGAGGCTCAGTTCTATTGCGCCCCAGACCGGCTGTACGATTTCCGCATGCATTGCCCTCAGCATTGCGCAGAAGCGTTCCAAGTCTGCGCGACGGTGAGGCGGCAAACTCTTCCAACATCTCTCGCGCCCTGGGATCGCGTTCGGCATAGTCGGCGGCTGCGGGGCGGTACCAGCCGGGTTTGAGCATCCTGTGCAGCTCGCGTTTTTCCAGCATGGCTGCGGTATGCAGCCGGCGCACGACCGCCTCCATGTAGGCAGTCCGGTTGCCTTCCAATGCGGCAAATTCACCGTCCGCAGCACGTGTTCGTACGCTGCCCCAAAGCTTCGGAAAAATTTCTGTACCAAACGTAAAAAAGAATCGGAAATGCTCGATCTCGTTCTTCAAGTCCCGCCGAAGCTTACGGCGCGCTACCCGTATCCACGGCATTTGCTCGGCATGGTGCGATGGCTGCAGAAGCACTTCAATGCTGCGCAGCGTTTCGCGCGCCGTAGAAAATGACAGGCGAACATGCCGTTCACTCACGCCGGAGATACGCATTCGATTACCTGTTTTGATAATAAGTTGCAACCGCCTGCCGCGCTTAGGTATGATCGCGGCAATGTACGGTCTCTTCGTCGCCCTCGCTCTTGTGGCTATTAACGGTTCGAATGCGGACGCTTTGTTTGCGGCGGGGCATTTCAGCGAGGCGAAGGCCGCATATGCAAAGGACGCTGCTGCCGGATCCCATCGTTCGGCGACCTACCTTGGTCTCGCGCGCCTGAACCTGTACGAAAATCGGCTGCGTGATGCTCAGTCGTTTGCACGCAAAGTTCTGAGCGCGGATTCCGCAAAACGCCGCAGCCCAACGCGTCCTGCAGACCGTACGCGAGCGGGACGTCATTCTTCGCGAAGTGCAACATCTGAAAGTGCCGCGATCGGGCGTCATCATACCGCTTCTGGAAGTGGATCCGCTCCCGCTGATGCAACTGAACATCGATGGCCGTCCCGGTAATTTTCTGCTTGACACCGGCGGCCCCGATGTCGTTCTCGATCCGGCTTTTGCGAAAGAATTAGGCTTGAAGATCGCGACTGGCCGGCGCGGCATTTTTGCCGGGGGCCGTACGGCGCAAGTCGGAAAGGCGGTCGTTCCGGAACTTCGCTTTGGCGGGCTTTCGCTGCACCAGTTGCCGGTCGGTATTCTCCCGTCGCGTCAGCTCCCGTTTTTCAAAGGCCGCACGATTGACGGCGTCATCGGAACGGTGTTTTTATCGCGATTTCTGGCGACGATCGACTACCCGCATCGGCGCCTCATTTTGCGTCCGCGCAACACTGCGAAGCCTTCGGGCGTGACGGAGCCGATGTGGCTGGTCGGCGACCATTTCATTTTTGCGGACGGCAGCGTCAACGGCGTATCGAACCAGCTGTTTCTTGTTGATTCAGGATTGGCCGGGGGCGGTTTTGTGCCGGAGAACCGCACGATTGCCGCAGCGCACATCAGGACCTTTCCACGGCAAGCGCAAACGGGAATAGGGGGCGGCGGTGCGGTCAGGTTCATTCCGGTAATCGCCGATAAGCTGTGTCTCTCTACGGCTTGTCAAGAGAACATTTCGGGGATGTACACACCGAGCGGATCGCCGGTGAAGATATTTCCGTTTGCAGTCGCCGGTACCGTTTCGCACACGTACTTAAAGCACTACGCGGTCACGTTCGATTTTTCTGCGATGAGAATCGTTCTTTCTTCGTAAGCGCGTATGCGCGCAGCTACACCACGACAATTGCATCGCGCGCCGCGTCCACCCAAACAGCACGGCGCACCAGAGGATTCGTAAGCCACGCGAAGGCCGCCTCAACGTCGTCGCGCGTGCATCCGTTTGAGCCCGGAACCTGCGTGAGTTGCGCGTCCACCGCGCTCATCGCAACGTCGACCGTAAAGCGCGGTACGTCGTCGCGATTGGCGATCCGCTGCGCCATGCGTTGCTGCGCCGCGGCCTGCGATAAAATGAGTGAAGCTACGACGCGCAGCCGTTTAGTACGGCCGTGCTCGCGCTTCCACGTAAAGTCCTCGACTGCATCCGCTGCGATTCCCGGAGCAGTAAGCAGGGCGCGCAGATCGATAGCGTTCGCGCCGTTTTCGACCAACGTGATGAGGTCCTCGGTCGTCCAGGCCGATACTCCGTGCGTGTGCAACTCGGCGACGAACGAGGCTTCCGGTGCGAACGCGGGCGCGACCAGCATGCAAAAATCGCCGTTGTAGCTTCTTTGAACTTCGAGGCCTCAACCGGCGCATCGGACTGCGCGATGACCACGCCTTGAGCGAGTTTGCATTCGATCATCACGCGATAGCCGAGCCGTCCCAGCAAGGCATCCGCGTAACCATCGGGCGCGCCCGTACCGCCGACATGGGCCGCAGCGAATCCGAGCTGCTCTAGCAAGTCGCAAATCGCAATCTCATACGCGGTCGGATCCGATGCCGCTGCAGCTTTGCGCGCTCGCGCGAGTGCAGTTGCGGCCGTTTCATTCAGCGCCGGTTTTGCAGAAAGCGGCACAAGGCCGGTCGTGTCGATGTCGGGCCAATCGTCCGGAGGACGATTGATTCGAAAACGATGCTGCACGTCTTGGGTGATTTCCGGTTTGCGTCCGCTGCCGATGGCGCGCTCGATGTACTGCGAGAGCGACGTGTACACGTGCTTGCGCGTCATAGCCGCATCGAAGAGGCCGCGCTCGCGTCCTTGCGCCAGAATTTCATCCGCCGTCCGCGTCTTGCCGTCTGCGAGAATGGAAAGCGCCGCGTCGATAATGGGACTGGGCACCCACAACACTGTCATGCGCCGCCATTCGCCGACCATGCAGGCGTTCGCCTGCTAATCCCCGAAGAACCGGGACGCCACCGAAGGAGCCGCATGCTGCAATCTATCTCGTCGGTACGCGAGCGCGTTACCGCCTACTACGACCTCGTTGCTTCCATTATCGAACGCTCGTTCGCGCACACGCCGCTGGTGTACGCCGCATTTCCGAACGGATTCACGCACCCGCCGAGCTGGCACAGCGCCGTCGAAGGCCCGGTCCCGCCCGGCGCGCAGACCGTTTCGGTCGAACTGAAGCACGGTACGTCGCGCTACTTTGCGCTCACCGCCGAAATCGTACGAACGTTGTCCGCGCACCCCAAAGGCGCAATTGAATTTCACGGGTGGGGCTGCGTGCCGGCGGATCCGCATCGCGCGCGCTTTGCGCACATCTTGCTTGAGCATGACGCGCCGCCCGCGCCGCTCGCGCTGCAAAACTCGGATCTGGTCGACGGCGCCTTGCTGCTGCGCGATCAGCTCGCAGAAGTAAAAATACAAGCGATTCCGATCGTTGCCGGCAGAAACGCGATCGCGTTATGGATTCCCCTCGGCGGCGGACCGCAATATCCCGACGTGCGTAGCTGGCTGCATGCGATCTGCAACGAAGCCGCTCACCGTCATCCGCAGCGTTTTACGTGCGAGGCAAATACGCACCGCGACGGGCGCGTGCACCTGCATGTGTCCTCGAACGCACCGGGCCGCTACAGCGCGCTTCCGTACAGCCTGCGCGGCAACGACGAACTGCTGGTCTGCACGCCCGTCACCTGGAAGGAACTGCCGCAAATGTACGACTACGTGACCGCCGAAACGCTGCCTCAGCGTCTGGAAAAAGTCGGCGATCTCTTCGCTTCCCAGGTGGAATCGATCGCGTTGCAGCAGCTGCCGCACGACAACCGCCCGACCTAACGTCCGAAAGCTACCAGCGCGTCGTCTTCGTACGTTGGGGAACCAACCCATGCGCGTGCCAACGCACGGAAACACTTAGGCAGCACCCAAATCGCAAGGCGCTCAAGCTCTAACGCCTTTTTTGTGCAGTACCGACGTTCAACGCTAGATAATGTTGATCCAGTTCCTGGCGAAGCAGCGTCTTGATTACGGCTTGTCGTTTTCGACAGCGCCACGAGGCGATGGTACTCTCCCTCGTTGTCTTCACGCACTTCGAAAATTACTGAGTAAAGCTTTCCCAATACGCATTCGATCGCACGATACTGCTCGGGATCGTTCTGCCGCCTCTTCAAAGCCGATGCCGCGTTTTGAGGGCGCGGGTGCGCCGACGCAATGAAAAAAGGCTCAAGCCGTGCGCTAGAGGCGACGGACGATATGCGGCTCGGTCCTTTCGTTGACTGGCCGCTTCCGCGAAACTGCAAAGGAAGTTGACGAGTGCAATTTGCTCGGCGCTTTTGCAAGCAACGTCGAGCAGCCGCGGGCTGCATACCAAGACGCTCATCGCGCGAGCGCGTGAAACCGCAACGTTGAAGCGGTTCTGTTCGAACAGGAACTCGAGGTCGCGCGGTACGTCTTCACCGCTCGAGGTCGCCATCGAATAGAACACCACCGCGGCCTCTTGCCCCTGGAATTTGTCGACCGTCCCGACACGCACGGTGATTCCCGCGGCGTTTAACAATCGCGTGATGAGGCGGCGCTGAACGTTGTACGGCGTCACCACAATGATATCGTGTGCGGCAACGGGCCGCGAGACGCCGTCGTCGTCGGTAACCGTGCCCTCGAGCAGCATCGCTATCTCATGTACGATGCGCTCCGCCTCCTCAACCGAGCTCGGACCGTTCCCGGCGTGCTCGATTGGAATGTATCGAAGGCCCGAGCCGCTTAAGCCGGCGCTGGTAATGGCGTGCCGCTGCGTCTCCGGCAGTTTTGGTTTCAAGCGACCCTCATACATTGCCTCGGAGATGAATCGGCAAATCTCGGGATGCATCCGATAGGAAAGGTCGAGAAAAATGCCGCGGTGCGGCGGAACGGTTTGCGCGTCGCCAAGCAGATGACGCAGCACCGAGTCGCCGGCATGCAGTGGGTGCTTCCCCTGGCTGACCTGCGCCAGCTGCGAAGGATCGCCCAGCAACACCACGTTCTTGGCGCTTGCCGACACGGCGATCGCATCCGCGAGCGAAACCTGTCCCGCCTCGTCGATGAACAGATAATCTAAGCGGCCCCGCACCTCCTCACGTGCAAACAGCCACGCCGTTCCGCCGGCCAAATCGTAGTCGTCCGCCGCGAAATCCGCATTATCGTCAACCGATGTAATGAACGGTTGAACCAACTCGGAGCGATACTGCGAGCCTTCGTGCTGTTTGCTATGCTTGTATAATCCGCTAAACCGCTCCCCGAGCGCGGCCATGCACCGCTCGACTTTATGCAGCAGATGGTGGATCGCTTTATGTCCGGTGCTCATGACGCCGACGCGTTTTCCGGCATGCAGCAGATCGCAAATTACTTGCGAGGCGATGGTGCTTTTGCCGCTCCCGGGCGGTCCTTGGATGAAGAGATAGCTGTTCGCGAGCGACTGCACGACGTCGCTGACGCTCTGCGCATCCACCCGCTCGGGCTGAATGTGGCGCGCAACGCCATTGCTTCGAGCCGCAGCGTTGGCGCCCGCGTGGCTGACGCGCGGATCCGCCGCCGTCAGCAAGTCAAACGTAGCCGGATGCTCCGTGCGCAGCTTGCCGTTCAGGTATGCCTGCGCGATCCAAGTTAGTGCCGCGCGTTGAGCGTCCGTACGAATCACTTTCTGGGGAATGATAGCCGTCAGCGCCTTGGCTTCTTCCAGCGTTCCGCCGCGCTTTAGCCGCACCAGGTTTTCGTCTTCGTCCAGTTCGACGATCGTGCCGGCGCTCTCACGTGTTCGCGGATCGTACACGTCATCGCCCGAGTCGAGCTTATGCCGCTGCTCGGGAAAATGATAGGTGTAAACGTAATGTCTATGCGCGGGGCTCGCTTTGTACGGCGCAATGTCGGTCCGTAGTTCTAAGCCGGCAATGGACTCGCGGTCGAACTCCAGTAGAGTATCGACGTTGTCGCAGCGATCGAAGTATGCCCACCAGACCGGCTTGTCTTCACGTCGATGATACGCGAGCAGGTTCGCAAGCAGATAGCGGGCTCGCTGTTCCGCGTTCATACGCTCGTATTCGGGCTCGGTTTGCGGCGCCGGCCACGTCATCGAGCAGCGCTAGTTGTAATTCGCTGGTTGCTTTGGCCTCGCGTTCCAACTGCGCGCGTTTTTTGCAGTTGTTGCACTCGGTAACCGGCTCGTCGTGGCACCGCGCCTTGGTTTGATGAAACGGAATATCGCACTCACGAACCGCGATTGCTTCGTTCTCGGCGATCGAGCAGCCAGTTGCGAAGCAGCATGGTCGAGCGGCAGTCGTCTTCGTTGTAGCGTTCGATGTCTTGCAAAATGTCGACGCGGGTGCGATCCTGCAGCCAGCGCTCGAACATGACGATCGAGTCGTCGCCCTTCTTGACCGCGGTGAGGCGTTTCAGCGGATAAAATTTCTCCAGTCGCTTGATGCTGTAGTGATCCTCCGAGATCACCAGCGCCTGTCGCACGACGGCATACAAGTCGACCAGCACCTCGGCCTTCAGCAGCTCGTCTACTTCCTTTTCGCGCGTTGTGTGCAGCTGCGACAGTCGCCGCAGTGCCGACTTCTCGTAGTCGGCGTAGTGATAGACGTGCATGGTGGGATACCGCCGCCACCGGGCGAGGAGAAAGTCGATGAACGCTTCAAAGGCACGCTTTTCTTCCTTCCGGTCGTGCGCCCAAAACGCCAGGAAGCGTTTTTCGTCTTGCAGCCAGGACCCAAAGAGATATTCCAAGCCGCGCGCCGGCTCGTAAAGCGGGTCGCCTTCCATATCGAAAAAGACGTTGCCATCATCCGGCAGCGGCAGCAGCCCGAAGCCTTGCCACGGCTCGTGATCCAGCAACTCGTAAATTGGGCCTTCCGCGCGCCCGCGAACCTGCATCGCTGCTTGCCGGCGCAGTTTCATGAAGCTTTCGGAGTTCATCCCCTCCGGCCGATGCGCATCGAGCGCGGCCGCGAGGTCAACCACGGTGACGATACCTGCCGTATTCAAACGATTGATTTGATCCCGCCGCATTCGCGCGACCAGGCTGAGATGGTCGTCGCGTGTACGCTGCGCTTCGCACTCGTCGGCCCACTTGCAGATTTTGCAATGCGCGCACTCATGCGGGTACCCGGGCGAGGCAGCCTCCGAGCCTGCCGCCGCCGCGCCCTCGAGAAAGCGCTGCTTGACGTGCCGGTAATACGCGGCGTAGTCATGAAGTCGAAACCGCCGTTCGTCTCCGTTGCCGAGAACGATGTAGCCGTATTGCGGCTCGGCTCCTTGAATGCGCGCCAAATGCTCGCTGTAGTTGCAGAGCTGAATGATGAAGTACGGCTTGGTGCGCAGCGCCAGTTTCGTATCGATGACTTCGTAACTCCAGGGCCAACGCGCGCACGGCGCTTCAACCCGGCGTAGAAAATCCGGGTGCCCGAGGAACGTGCCGTCGAAGAACGTGCCTTGATAGATGAAAGTATCGCCGCGAGCCATTGCGGCGATCGTCTTAGCTTCGCCCTGCGCGAACCCGGCGAGCGAATGTTCCGGGCGCTCCAGCTCCGTAAGCGCGTCCGGATGGCCCGACCGCAACTCCCTCAAGTAGCGTTCTTCGTATTCGATGCCCTTGCGCGCGATCAAATCCGCGGTGGGATCGTCGCGCACAGGCGCGCTGCGCTCGCCGATCGCCACCGAACGGTCGAGCGACGTAAGGTACATGCACTCCAGATAGTTGTTCAAATCGGAGGCGGCATAGACGAACTGACCGTCAATTCGTTGCATCGTGTAACCCTATCTTAGCGGAACGCTCGCTGCGGCCTTGTGGAGAGCGCATCGCTGCCCTACCTTGCCGAAAACGCGGCGATCACGACGAACGCAACAAAAATGAGAAGAAGCATGAGGCATCCGCAGCCCGGCGAAGGACCGCGCCCGCCGCGTCGCGGCCCGCGCCCGTTCTGCTCATCGTCATCGAGCAGCATTTGAAACATGACGAAGTTTTTGGGATCGCGTGGATCGAATGGATGCACGGCGTTACACCACAGTGCGTCGCATGGCGGCGCGCCTGCGCAGGACACGCAAGCAGCGCAGCAAGATGTGCGCCGTCACGACGGCATCGCCCAACGCGCGATGCGCGGCGAACCGGGCTACATCCGAATCGTCATCCATCCCCAGATACGCGCGCAGCGTTTGATTCCGGTGATTGGGCGCTCGCGGAAACGCCCGCCGCGCCAGCCGGACGGTGCACAGCGAGGGCATCCGTTGCAGCGCCGGCAAGAACCGCAAGTCGAACGCGGCATTGTGTGCAACCACCGTCCTGCCGCGGCAGCGGCGGTGCAGTTGGCGCTGCGCGAACTCAAACCCCGGAGCGCCGAGGACGTCCTCGTCCGTGATGCCGTGCACGCGCGTCGCGTAGAGCGGTATCGGGCGCCTCGGATCGACCAGGGTGCTCCACGTTTCGACGATCGCATTGCCGTCGACCAGCACGCACGCCATTTCAACGACCCGGTCCGTGACCGCGCTGAACCCCGTCGTTTCTACATCGATGACCGCGTACCGCATGTTCGCAGCATCCGTCTTGCGCATGCCATACGCTTGGCACGAACGAATTCGTGAAGAACCTCGTCAACGAGTCGATCGGCGGCGCAAGGGCGTAATCTGGGCAAAGCGCTGGACACGCGCCGAGCTCGGGGTGCATCATAGACAGCGCGCTAACGCGGCAAGAAAGTGGGTCGCCATGGGGACCGAATCTGAGTGGACGCCGCCGGGCCCGGACGAGCCGACGTGCCAGGGGATGACCTTCGATTGGAAATTGACTGAGGCCGAGCGGCGTGCTCGGGCGCAGTACTATCGCAAGCAGGCCATGAAAAAGGATGCGGGCGAGGAGACCGAGCCGTCATCATAAGCTTCCGCGCAAACTATGTGAGCGGCGCGCGTCGAAGCATCAGCGAGCGCCATTGTCATGCTGGGCCCCGTCAAAGCCACGCGTAAACACTGTCATGCTGAGCGCGTCAAAGCACCGCGCAAACATTGTCATGCTGAGCCGCGTCGAAGCACGGCCGAGCGCAGTCGAGGCCCCGTAAAACATTTGCGTAATTTTGCTTGCGCACTTCGACAAGCGTCGACGATCTCCAGGATGTCGCGCCAGGATGCAACTGCTGTCGCATGTTCGAAGGAAAGCGAACGTCTTCGGCTGCGGATCGACTCTGCACGATGCGAACCACAAGCCGGCTCAAAGCGCCAGGCTCACATGTACCCTTTGAGTTCTACCGGCGTGTCGTTAAAATCGTCGCTTATCGTGATAAGCCCCTCGTCCATCCCGAAACCGTGGCTCGCCCGCGCCTGTGCAATAGGAACGATCTGCGCAACCGGCTTGCCGCCCCTTGTTATCACGGTGCGTTCACCGCGCTCGGCCGCCCCGATAAGCGACGAAAACTGCGTTTCGCCCTCCACAATATCGACTGATTTCATAGAATAAGTATACTCGATCAACCGACCGCCGCTACGTCGCCGCGCCGCCGAACGTCTCGCTTTGAAGTTCGTCGAGTATTTGCATCAGCTCCGCCGCGCGCTCCGCGCCGATGCGCTTAGCCGTCGGCGTAATAAGTCGCGGCGGAATGTCCTTCACGAAGCCGCGCAGCGTTTTGATTGCGCCGCTCATGTCGGCGGCGGTTTTGCCGCTCACCATGAAGATGCGCGCCGCGCCGATACTGCCCAGAAAGTCGAGCGAGTCGGCATCGTGCAGCACGATCGCCGCAGTCTCGCTGCCCGGATCGCTGTAATACATGTGTCCGCGCTCCGCCGCTTGCACTGCGGGATATTTCGCCATGGGAAATCCGGCGCTTCGCAAGATCGGCCCGCTGGTCTGCGCTGCGCGCTCCCCGTGCTCGATGCCGGTTTTCTCGAACGGCGGAAACGCCGCCATGTCGTGCAAAAACGCTGCTGCAAACAATACGTCGGTATCGACGTGCAGATGGTCGGCTTGCGCAGAGCTGCAGCGCGACGCGATAATCGCGCTCGCAGTGCTGCCAGCCCCATGCCGGATGCTTGAAATGCGACTGCGCGAACGCGTACACCGTTGCTTTCCACGGCGCATCGAGCGGTATACCGGTGACGGTTTGCGCGGGCGCTGCCGCGTGCGCGAACGCTGAAGTCGCCAGCACGCACGCCAGTAAGAGCGCGCCCCAGCGCGCGAAGCTAGCCGTTTTGCGGATGGGCCGCGGCGTAGTCTTCGACCGCAACGCGAACTGCCGAGGCCAGCGAATCACCGGTGCCCGTGGTTTGCGCCAGTTTGGCGCCGAAACAGGTGTACACGCCGAGCACGAACGTGTACTGCGGGTGATTGCCCAAACCGCGATGCACCATCTTCGCTGACGCCGTGCCGGATGCGATCGTGTTATTACGATCCGTTCCGCAAATCGAATCGGCGGCTTGCGTCAAATTCAACGACGGCGCGCTGGCCATGCGCACGTTGTAACGCGTTCCCAGCGCGGAGTAAAGCGTGCTCGTCGCCTGCGAGAGATCGGTCGCGGGCAGCGCGCCGTCGACGTGCACAACCAAAATGCCCTTCGACGGTTTGAGCGACGCCGGAACCGGCGTCTCTTTCGCTTTGTGTTTGAACAAGCCCGCGATGCCGGCGATTCCCTGGCTCAGATTGGCTTGATTGTTCGGCAGCGGCGTCGCCGTCGCTTGCGCGGCAGCGCCGTTGTATGCATCGGAAATCTGCTTCTCGAGCGAGATGATGCCGTCGTGAATCATCGTCGCTTGCGCGGTTGCATCCTCGAACGACGAAATCTGCGCGGTCTGTCCGTACACGATCGCGCCGCTGCGCGTTGATACGACTTGTTCCACCAGCGAAACGCCGTTGCCCAGGGGCGTCATGTACGCCGAAACGTAATAGTCGGCATTCACCCCGCGCGCATACGTCAGGAAAGTCGCGCGTTTTACGGTTGCCGGCGCCAAAAGCGTGTCGACGCCGCCGTCGGCGTTCATTTGCTGCACGAACAGCTGGGCTGCGTTTTGTCCGGTTCCCGGCTTGAGATCGGTGCTCGTGTCAAACGGAAATACGACGACCAGCGGCAGCGACCGTTGCGGCGCAGCAGTGGCCGACGGCGTCGGCGTGGGCGTTGCAGCGGGCCTCGGTGCCGGCCTGGCCGCGGCGATGAGCGCCAAACTCAAGATTAGCAAACCGATGAAAGGAAAACGACGCACGACTCTCTCCAAACCTACTCACGTAACCTTGCAAGAAACGTCCGGATGGCAGCATTGGTTTCTTCCGGGCGCTCGAGCATGACCATATGCCCCGCGCCGGCGACTATTCTAGCCTTCGCTTCGGGGACCCGGTCCGCCAGCGCCTGCCCGTACTTGGGCGGCGTCATCGCATCGCACTCGCCCGTCAGCGCCAGCAGCGGCACGTGAATTTGCGCGAGCCGGTCGAGCACGTCGAACGCATCGCACGCTTTAAAATCGCGCAACGTCCGTTCGCGTCCCACGCGCCGCATCGAGTCGATCGCCCAGGCAAGCTGTTCGGGCGTCGGCTCGGCAAACAGCAAACGCGCGACGCCCGCCGCGCCGCCTTCGAAATCGTCGTCGAGTTGCTGCAGCAGCGCAGGCGCAACGCGAAGCCGAGCGCCGGTTGAAAGCGCGATGATCCCCGCCGGAACGAGCAGTCCTCGAAGCGCCACTTGCAGCGCCACCGCGCCGCCCATCGAATGACCGCACAGCACCACATCGCGCAAATGCTCTCGCGCAACGTACGCTTCCACGAAGGCGGCGAAATCGTCGATTGAATCCGCATCGGCGATCGCCCTCGTATCCCCCGCCGTTCCGCGGCCTGGCAAATCGGGCGCATGCGAACCCGCGAATTCGGCAAGTTGCCGCTCGAAGATCGCTCCGGTAAACCCTGCGCCGTGAAGAAACAGCAGGTTCACGAGCTCGCCTGCGCTTCACTTTCTGCAGCGTGCTGCATCTCCGGTTTGACCGGGTCGACCAGCGGCGAGACCACTTCGGTGCCTTTGTGATGCGCCCACCCAGCGCTCAGCTCCGCGCCGAAGAAGAAGATGATCCCCATCAAGTAAAACCAGAGCAGCAGCACGAGCGGCGCCGAGAGCGCGCCGTATACGTGCGTGAAATCGACGTGCACGGTATAAAACGCGAATGCGAACTGCACCACGGGCCACATCAGCGCAACGAACGTCGCTCCCGGAACGGAAAACTGCCAGCGAACGCTGCGGTTGGGTAAAAACGTGTACAAAAAGACGACGACGATGAACACCAGCGCCATCGAAATCGCGTACGCCAAAATCTCGGAAAAGCCGCGCGGGTCGGCAACGTGCGCTTTCGCGAACACGAGCGATACCGCAACCGGCAACCCGATCGCGATGAGCACCGCAACGCCCGTCGCCGGCAGCATGACGATCGAGATGAGAATGTCGTGATACAGCGGCCGGCTTTTCGGAACCGCGAGCGCGCGATTGAGTGCGTACGCCAAGCCCATGAAAAGGTTTTTGGACGCCCAAATCACGACCACGAACGCAATCGCGCTCGAGACGCCGCGCCCGTACACGTACGTCTTTAAATTCGCCGCAACCGTGTCGTGCAGCGCCGGCGCAAACGTTTCGACGAATGTAAGCAGCTGCTGCTCCGCGTTGGGAATGACCACCGAGGCCGCAGTCAGCAGCAGCACGAGCAGCGGGAAGATTGTGAACAAGGCGTTGAATGCAATCGCCTGTGATAAAAAGGCGCAGCCGTCGCGCGAGAAGCGCAGCCACGCTTCGCGAAACGCCGAGATGAGCCGCATCAGCGCGCTCTACCGCAGCATGCGCGCCGCGTGATTCTCGCGCCGCTTGCGATGGCGTTGTACGTCGAGGTGAACGGACGCGTGCTGCGTTCGTACCTGGCGCCGTACGTGCGCAACGGCCGCGTCGTCGCGCCGCTCGAGCCGTACGTCACCAGCATCGCCGACAGCATCGGATACAGCGGGCCGATGATGATCGTTCGCCGCGCCGATCGCTTCGTGCAAATCCTGGCGCCGCCGCTGGATCCCTCGCAGCTCAATCGCACGTTCGTCGTGCTGGCTCCCGTGCTGCGCACGCTAGGCGCAAACGTGCGCTACGATGCAATGCGCCGCGCGCTCGTCGTGCGCATACAAGCGCGACCGCTCGCGACGCCCACGCCCTTCAATCCCGCCGTGCCGCGCGCCGCGCCGGCGATCGTCTTCACGCCCACGCCGGCGCCCACGCCCAAGCCGCGCGTGGTCGGCAGCCCGTCGCCGCGCCGGACGCCGCTGCCGGTCGAGCTTTTCACGCCTAAACCGCGATGACGTCGGCGGCGCGCCGCGCAACCGCGCGCAACGCGCCGGCATCGAACGGCGACTGCAAGCCGGCACTGCGCACGAGCGCTTGAAACGGCAGCTGACCGCCCCGGCGGCAGAGCGCGGTATATTCGCGCAGTGCGCCTTCGTAGTCGTCGGTGGAGCGCATCCAAAACTGCAGCGCGCAGCACAGCGCCAGCGTGTAGTCGATATAGTAAAACGGCATGGCGTAAATGTGCCGCTGGATCTGCCAGTAGCCGCCGTGTTCCAAATGCTCGATTCCGCCGTACCGCCGCCACGGCGTGTAGGTCGCTTCCAGTTGCTTCCAAAATGCGTGCCGCTCGTCCGGCGTGGCTGCCGGATGCTCGTACACCCAATGCTGAAAATGATCGACTGCGGCGCCGTACGGCAAAAACAAAATCGACGACTTCAAATGCGAAATGCGGTAGCGCTGCGCATCCTCGCCGAAAAAGCGCTCGAGCAACGGCCACGAGAGAAACTCCATCGACATCGAATGCACTTCGCACGCTTCGTAAGTCGGCCATAAATATTCCGACACCGGCGTTTCGCGGCTGCTGTACGACTGAAACGCGTGTCCCATCTCGTGCAGCAGCACGTTGACGTCGTTGGTGGTGCCGTTGAAATTCGCGAAGATGAACGGTAAGCCGTACGTCGGAAACGACGTGCAGAAGCCGCCGCCCGCTTTGCCGCTGCGCGATTGCAAATCGAGCAGCCCCCGTCCCATCATCATGCGCGAAAAACCGGCAACCTCGGGGCCTAAGCCGTCGAACACTTCGCCGGCGGCTGCAAGCATCGCGTCGTACGTGCGCGGCGGCGTGGGCGGCCCGGCTTTGCTGAACACCTGTTCGTCCCACAGCATGACGCGATCGATGCCCAGGTCCGCGGCTTGCGCGGTGACGATGCGCTGCGCGAGCGGAACGATCTCGGAAACGATCGCTTCTCGATAGCGCGCGATTTCGGCCGGGCCGTAGTCCGTGCGCAGCATCCGGCGATACCCCAGTTCGATGAAGTTGCGGTATTCCAGTTCGTGCGCCATCCGGTCGCGCAGTTTCACCAGATCGTCGTAGATGCGATCGAGCTGCGGGCGATTGCGCGTGAAGAAGTCCCACTTCATAAAAGCGGCTTCGCGCCGCACGTCGCGGTCCGGATCCTCCGCGTATTTGTTGATCGTGGGCAAATTAAGCCGTTCGCCGCGAAAATCGAACTGCGCGGAGGCCAGGCGCTGCGTGTATTCGTCTTCGAGCCCCGATTCTTTGACCGCCAGCGGCTCGATCACCGGGTCGAATGCGGTCACGTCCAGCTGCCAGCGAGCGAAGAGATAGGCGCCGAGCTCGTTTTCGAGTTCGGCGCGCAGCGGGCTGGCCAAAAACTTGCGCTTGAGCGCGACGTTGATCCCTTCGATTTTCGGACGCAGCGCGTTGAGCGCTTCGATGGCCTCGCGATAGTGAGCGTTGGCCGTGTCTTGCTGAAAGCGCAGCTCGGTCAGCGACGACCACGTCGCCAGCTCTCGCCGCACTCCGTCCCACTCGCGAAACGCTTCGACCGCCTCGCTCAAGCCGGCCGCATCCTCCAGCCGCTTGCCGATGGCGTCGTACCGGGCGCGCAGCTCCTCGAAATCCGGCGGAAGCGCGGTGATGTCGCCGAAGCGTTCTGCTGGATAAAGTGTCGGGGATGACGCTAGCATCCCCTACGCTACACCGCAGCGAATGTAGACCCTTTCGGCGAAATCGCGCGCAATATCGCCTTGCGACGCTTACTTACTTATGGTAGCCTTTTGAAGCGATGTCATCTCAAAGCGAACTGTGCCCCCGCTTTCACCACGCCGTCGAGCTGATCGGCCGCCGCTGGACCGGCGCGATCGTCCGCACCCTGATCGCCGGCCCGCGCCGGTTTAACGAACTCCTCGGGCTGATTCCGGGGATATCCGATCGCCTGTTGACCGAACGCCTGCGGGAACTGGAAGCCGAAAACATCGTGCGCCGCGAGGTCCGTCCGGAATCGCCGGTCCGCGTGATCTACGAATTGACCGCGCGCGGCGAAGAATTGGCGCCCGCTTTGGACGAAATCGCGCGCTGGGCAGAGCGGTGGATTCAGGTGCCGGAGGCTCGCGAAGCTTAGCGGCGTAGAGCCGCTTTTAATGAGGTTGCTGTATGCGCCGGCACTGGCGTTGCTGTGCACGTCGCTCGTTTGCGCAGCTCCGCGCGAATTCGGCGATTTGAAGTACCGCTGGGTCGGTCCGGCGGTCATGGGGGGCCGGCTGGACGCCGTGGCGGGCGTGCCGGGCGATCCGCGAACCGTCTATCTCGCGCATTCCTCGGGCGGTTTGTGGAAATCGACCGACGGCGGCCTGACGTTCACCTCGCAATTCGAACAAGGTTCCAGCAGCGCCGTCGGCGCGATCGCGATCGATCCGCACGATCCGCAGCGGCTCTATATCGGAACGGGCGAAGGTTTTCCGCGCAACACCGCCGACTACGGCGACGGATTGTGGCGCAGTCTCGACGGCGGCAAGCACTGGACGCATCTGGGCTTTGAAAATTCCGGCAGCATCGCGAAAATTGCCGTCGATCCGCATGATTCGCATATCGTACTGGTCGCGGCGCTCGGTCATGAATTTGCGCCGAGCACGCAGCGCGGCATCTACCGCAGTACCGACGGCGGCAATCATTTCACGCGCGTGCTTTATGTGAATGCGACCACCGGCGGCAGCGATCTTTCGTTTGATCCCAAGCACTCCAACATCGTCTATGCCGGAACGTTCGACTTTTTGCGCCAACCTTGGACGATGCGCAGCGGGGGTCCCGGAAGCGGTTTGTATCGCTCTGACGACGCCGGCAAAACGTGGCGCAATCTCACGCAAAGCGGACTGCGCAACGGGCTTCCGAACGGCCCGATCAACCGCGTCGGCGTGAACGTGTGCGCGGGCAATCCGAACGTCGTGTACGCGTTCGTTCCGGTGAAAGGGGGCATGCTGTACCGCACGATCGACGGCGGCCGCCATTGGAAGTTGCGCAATGCGGATCAGGACATCAATTTTCGCCCGTTCTATTTCTCGCAGGTGCGCTGCGATCCGCACGACGCGCAAAAGGTCTACGCGATCGCCGGCGCGCTGCTGGTCTCCACCGACGGCGGCCGCAAGTTCAAAGATGCCGGCGGCGGCGGCGACAATCACGATTTGTGGATCGATCCCACCGACTCCAATCGCCTGCTCAACGCCAGCGACATGGGTTTCAACTACTCGGTGAACGGCGGCAAGACGTGGAATTACGACAACGTCGTCCCGTTCGATCAAATTTATCGCGTCGGTTACGACATGGACGTGCCGTATCACGTCATGGGCGGCCTGCAGGATCATGAAGTGTGGTGGGGGCCGAGCGAATTGTTCAGCCGCATCGACGGTCCGGGCGACGGCGATTGGGTCAACATCTCCGATTGGGGCGACGGCCAGTACGCGATGGCCGATCCGCGCGATTCGTCGATCGTCTATGCCGACACGCACTTCGGCGACTTGGTGCGCGTTAATTTGCACACCGGCGAGCGGCGCGCGATTTCACCGCAGCCCATCGTCGGCTTCGGAACGGGCGCCTCCACGTATCCGTACCGTTTCAATTGGAGTGCGCCGCTGCTCCTCTCGCACTTCACGCCCGGCACGCTGTATTTCGGCGGAAACGTGCTGTTCCGTTCCAGTGATGAGGGCGCGACGTGGAACGTGTTCAGTCCCGATCTGACGCGCTGCGATTCGAAGATGCTCGGCCGAAGCGGCGGTCCGATCACCTACGATAATACCAATGCGGAAACGTACTGCACCGTGTACACGATTACCGAAGACGCAACCGATCCAAAAACGGTCTGGTACGGCACCGACAACGGCCACATCGAAATCACGCGCGACTTCGGGCAAAGCTGGAACGACGTCGCCGGCAATTTGCCGGGCATTGCGCTTCCGGCGCGCGTTACGGCGATCTCCGCATCCCCCACGCGTTCGGGCACGGCGTATGCGGCGCTCGACCGCCATCAATTCGACGATTACCGCGCGTACGCGTTCGTCACGCGCGATTACGGACGCTCGTGGAGCAGCATCGGCGCAGGCTTGAACGGCTACGTGCACGTCGTGCGCGAGGATCCGCGCAATCCGCAAGTATTGTACGCCGGCACCGAACGCGGGCTTTTTGTGTCGTTCGACGGCGGCGCGCAGTGGACCGATTTGCGGCTGGGTTTGCCGCATCTGCCGGTGTACGACTTGCAGATTCATCCGCGCGACAACGACTTGATCGTGGGCTCGCACGGCCGCGGCTTCTATATTCTCGACGATCTCACGCCGCTGCAGCAGTGGAGCGAAACCGGCGAGGGTGCGCGCGCCGCGCTGTTCGCGCCGATGCCGGCCTACCGGTACTCCGATGCAACGTATCACGAGCACGGACGCGGCGAATTCGTCTCCGGCAACAAACCGTACGGTGCGTACGTCACGCTGTACTTGCCGCGCGTTGCGCCCGCGCCCGCTGGAAAGAAAAAGCCGACGGTGCGGGTACGCGTGCTCGATGCGTCGGGTCAAGAACGCGACGTTTTCGAGGTGCCGGTGCATGCCGGCTTCAACCGCTTTGCGTGGGACCTGCACACCGAAGCGCCCGGCGGCCTGGGCGCCGCGCAGGATCCGCGCGCGTACTACATTTTTTATCCGATGTCGATCGAAGGACCGCAGGTTTTGCCCGGCACGTACACCCTGGAGGTCGCGGGCCAAAGCGCAACGCTGCATGCGAACGTCATTGTGCGGATGGATCCGCGCAGCACCGCCGGTCTCGCGGACATGCAGGCGCAATACGCTATCCTCCAACAGCTCGCCGCCGTGCAGGAACAAGCGGAGCAGGTGATGGCGCAGGTGCAGACGGTCCGCAAACTTATCGCGCGCGCTCATAGCGCGCGGTGGACTGCATTCGACGAACAGCTTGCGGGCCGGCTCGATCGGCTGCGCAACGCGGAGCCCAGCGGCTACCGCGATCCCGCACGTCTGAGCGAACAAGTCGCGTATTTGCGGCATACGATCGAACAATACGTGGGTCCGCCCACGCAAGTACAGCAACGCTACGCCGCTCAATACGCCACCCAGATGACGGCGATCGCGCAGGACGTTCAGACGCTGCTGCGCGCGCACGCCGCCGATTTGAAGACGCTGGGCTATCGGTGATCGCGTACGGCGCGCGGACCTCCGCGCTGCAAAACGCGTTTTGGCTGCCGCTCTTCTTTCAAGACACGGCGCTGCCCGCAATCGCGATTCCGGCCTCGATTGTGTTGCTCGCGCCGCGCGATCACGTGCGCGCGCTCGCCGTCGTGGTCGCGCTTATGTCGCTGGTTTCGATGGTTGTGCCGCCGATAGCGGGAGCGATTTCCGATGCGCTGACGCGCCGGGGCGTGCAGCGGCGCGCGGCAATTTGGGTCGGCGCCGCGCTCGACGTTTCGAGTTTGATCATGCTCTCGCGCGTGCACACGCTGGGATCGTTCATTCTGTTTTTGCTGCTTGCGACCGCCGGCGCCAACATCAGCCTGGCAGCGTATCAAGCGCTCATTCCCGATGTCGTACCCAAAGCTGCATGGGGCACGGCCTCCGGAGTGCGCAGCGTCGCGATGCTGTTGGGAACGATACTCGGCTTCGGCGTTGCGGCCGGTACGCCGCCCGCGACGACGTTCATCGGTGTCGCCGTTGCCATCGGTGCGGGCGCGCTGGTGCTGTTTACGCAGCGCGAACGCACCACGCGCGAGCCGGAAGATCCGGCGCACGTCAGCGACTGGCACGACTTTACCGTCGTCTTCGTCGCGCGCGCGTTTCTGGCATTCGGCCTGGCGTTACTGATGACGTTCGTCTTGTATTTTTTCCGCGACATTTTGCGCATCGGCAATCCGTCGGCGGGGACCGCGCTCGTCGGCATTGCCTCGTTAGCCGGCGCGATTTTTTCGGGTTTGTATTTAGGCTGGCTGTCGGATCGCGTGCCTCGCAAACTTGTGGTCGCGCTGTGCGGAATTCCGATGACTGTGGCGGCGGCCGGTTTCGCGATTGCGCCGGAACCGCATTGGATGTACGCGTACGCGCTGCTGTTCGGTATTGGCTTCGGCGGCGTTACGTCGACCGGCTGGGCGCTGGCAATCGACAGCGTGCCGAAATTGCGCGACGTCGGCCGCGACCTGGGCATTTGGGGCATCGCGCAGAATTTTCCGCAAGTGCTGGCACCGCTGGCCGGCGGATGGGTTCTTGCAGCGTATGGCAATAGCGAGGCGGGATATCGAGTGTTGTTTTTCGGCGCAGCCGCAAGTTTTGCGGCGGGCTCGCTAACGGTGCTCGGCGTCGGGAAGCGCCCGATCGTTCCGTGGTGGGGCAACCCGCTGCGCATCGCGGCCGCCCTTGCAATGCTCGGCTATCTGCGGTCCGCCTATCGCATTCGTTCGTGGGGATCGCTGCCGCGCAAACGCGGTCCGGCGCTCATCATTTCCAATCACCAGATCGACCTCGATCTCATGGAACCGATCGCCAAATTCGTGCTGACCGGCGGACCGCGCACGCCGGTTCTGACCGCATCGGCAAAGCTCATGTACGAACCGGGATTTCTTGCGATTCGCGTGCCGTGGCTTTGGCGATTCTTTCACAACGTGAATCTGGGCTGGCTGTTCTCGGCGCTTGGGCTTTTGCCGCTGGAAAACGAACTGCAGTCGCGGTCGATAGCGCGCTGGGCTTGGAGTGTGCAGCGGCGGCACGGCGTTTTGCCGCTGGATGGAATCTTCAAACCTTCGGCGCTGCCCGATGAATGGAAACGCGGAACGACGACGCGCGACCTGTTTCGGGCGCAACATTTTCGACGCGCGAGCGTAACGCCGGTGCGGCTGTCCGATTTGCAGGTACGCTACCGTAAAGAAGCGCTCGACGATATGCGATTGGGCGTCGAGGCGGATCTCGCCCGGATTGAAGACTGCTTGGATCGCGGCGCTACGTTTTTGGTTACGCCCGAAGGCGACTATCCCACCGACGGCGCGATGCTCCCCTTTCGCGGCATCTGGGACCGCCTGCGGCCGCACGCGCGCGAAATTTTCCTGGGCGCGATCAGTTACGATCCGTTCGTCGGCAGCCGGCTCTCGCAGTTGTATCTCGTGGCGCCGCTGCGGGATCCGCAAACGGTGATCGAGGAGTTGCAAGCCGCCAGACCCGTCACGACCACCGCGCTGCTCTCGCATTGGCTCAGCCGGCACGGTGAACGCTTTACCGAATCCGATGCTATCGCCGGCGTTGCGGCGTTGCTGAATTCGCTTCCGCCGCAACTGTTCGTCGACCCGGAGCTGCGCGCCGATCCGCGCAAGCTCACGCGGCGCGCGTTGCAGAATTTGCGCGCGTGTAATGTCGTTGTCGACGACGGAAGCGAATGGCGCTTGAGCGAGCACCGCGTTCATCCCAGGTTCGCGCAGGCTGCCGATGTGATTGCATATCAAGCGCGCTTTTTTGCGCAGACACTTGAGGGGAACGAGCGGGCTGGGCGCGTCTTGCGCGAGCAGCGCCCAAGCGTGTTTGAGGCATTGATTCCTTCGGTATAAGAGCCGCGTTAGGTAAATTCCAATGAAGTAAGAAGCAAAGGGAAAAGAGCCGCGAGAAAACTCGACGGCTCTTTCCTCATTGGCCCAATGTGCGGGGCCCTCCGGCTGATGAGGGCCCGCCCGTTTCCTGGGTATGCTCGCAGTTCACCGCTTGAAAGCAGGAGGAGATGGCGCAGGTTCCGGTGCCGGTTTGGTTCTTGTTAGGAGCGCTCGCCGGCGCGCTTGTCGCGTTGCTTCTCGTGCGCTATCGTTCCGCAACGAATGCTCCGCAGCTCCCAACGGCATGCGAACCCGCCGAGCGTCCAAAACCCATGGCGGTGAAAGAAACGATCAGCATTAGCCGGCCCAGCAATCAAAGCGTCGAAGGACTGGAAATTCGCTACGACTCGCGCGGACTGGTGCGCTCGGTTTGCGTGGGCGCGATGAATCTGGAACACAAAGAATTGCTGCTCACCATGGACACCGTCGTGTGGAGCACGCTGCCGAATTCGCATAAACAAGAAGTGCTCGCCGCGGCGCGCAGCACGTGGGCCGCAAAGATGTGCGCGGACGGCCCGGACATCGCTTACGTGATCGTCAAAACGGAATCGGGCGATGTTGTTGGCCGCGCAGGCCCGCGTTCAGTAACGATTTTTTAATTTTTACCGGCACCCTTCGCATTGTCATGCTTCGCCGCATCGTCATGCTTCGCCGCATCGTCATGCTTCGCCGCATCGTCATGCTTCGCCGCATCGTCATGCTTCGCCGCATCGTCATGCTTCGCCGCATCGTCATGCTTCGCCGCATCGTCATGCTTCGCCGCATCGTCATGCTTCGCCGCATCGTCATGCTTCGCCGCATCGTCATGCTTCGCCGCATCGTCATGCTGAGCCGCGTCGAAGCACGGCCGAGCTTGTCGAGGCCCCTCTACCGCACCAGCTGCGGAAACTGCCGGTGCAACTGCGCCAACTTCGGTTTATCGTTGATGAGCACGTAGGGATTGAACGGATTGTGCTCGACGAAGTTTTGATGATACGACTCGGCCGGATAAAAATGCTGCAGCGGAGCCATGGTCGTGACGATGCGTGCGTTGAAGGTGTGCGCGCTGGTGAGCTGCGCGATCGTCGCTTGCGCTCGCGCTCGCTGCGCATCGGTGGTGTAGAAAATCTCGGAGCGATATTGCGTTCCGTCGTCGGGACCTTGGCGGTCGAGTTGCGTCGGGTCGTGCGCGACCAGAAAATACACTTTGAGCAGTTGATCGAAGCTGATGCGCTTCGGATCGTATGTGATGTCCACGGATTCTGCGTGTCCGGTCGTACCGGTGCTCACCATTTCGTAGTGGGCCGTCTGCGCGTTGCCGCCGGAATAGCCGGCCACTACGTTGGTTACGCCCCGCAGTTCCCCAAAGACAGCCTGCATGCCCCAAAAGCAGCCTCCGGCGAGGACGATGTGCTGCAGGGCCATGAACACAGCGATATGGATCATCCGCATACTACGCTAACGCGCGGGCAGGGCTTGCGGATGACTCGCTGCCTACAACCCCAAACGGGGCCCCCAACCGGCAAAAACGAAGGCGACGGCGGTCGGACGCGGGAGTGTGGGGCTCGGGTTACGTGGATGCTGAACGGTGCTTTTCATCGGGTGCTCCTCGGCTAAAACTAATTCCTTAGTTAATATAGCAGAGATTCCGCCGATGTCAACTAATAAATTAGTTAAGGCGAGGACGCCATGCACCCAGCCGCTCTGAGCCGGGCACAGGCCCGAAGCGTCGCGCTGGCGGCTCAGGGATTCGTGGGCCGTCCGTCCGGGTCAGTCGGCACGGCGCAGCTGCGCGCCCTTATTCGTCGGCTCGGCGCGCTGCAGATCGATTCCGTAAACGTCCTGGTGCGCTCGCAATACTTACCTGCATTTGCGCGCCTCGGCGCCTACGATCGCGCGTACTTGGATCGCGCCGCATATGCGCGGCCGCGCCGCGTTTTCGAATATTGGGGTCACGAAGCTTCGCTGTTGCCGATAGAACTTTTTCCGTATTTGCGCTGGCGCATGCAGCAGTCGGAGCGCGGAACCGGCGTATGGAACAATGTAGCGCGCGTTGGGCGCGAGCGCAAAGACCTCATTCGACGCGTCCTGCGATCGATCGCCGACGACGGTCCGCTTGCAGCCTCCGATATCGCGGATGAAAAAGGCACCGGCGGTTGGTGGAGTTGGTCCGATGCTAAACGCGCTGTCGAATTCTTGTTTTGGTGCGGCAAAATCACCCCGTTAAAGCGGCGTTCTTCGTTCGAGCGTGTCTACGATTTAATCGAGCGCGTTTTACCGGCCGACGTGCTAAAGGTGCGTGTCTCGCCGCAGGCGGCAATGCGCGAGCTGGTCACGAGATCGGCAAGAGCGCTCGGGGTCGCCACTGAAGCAGACCTGCGGGATTACTTTCGTTTGCCGCTGGCGGCGGCACGTACCGCGGTACGTGAACTCGTCGAATCGAACGAGCTGCTTCCCGTTCTGGTCGAAGGATGGAAGCAGCAGGCGTATCTTCATAAGGACGCTCGGGTTCCAAGAAACCTCCCTGCGAGCGCGCTGCTTTCCCCGTTCGATTCGCTCGTCTGGAATCGCCCGCGCACGGAGCGTCTCTTCGATTTTCACTATCGCATTGAAATTTATACTCCGGCGCACAAACGCCGCCACGGCTACTACGTCTTGCCGTATTTGTGCGACGGCGAGCTGGTCGCGCGCGTCGACGCAAAGGCAGATCGCGCGCGCTCGATATTGCTCGTTCACGCGATTCATTACGAGGACCGCGCCGACAAACGAGCAGTACGCGAACGGCTGGAGCCGGACTTGCGCGCACTGGCTGCGTGGCTAAACCTAACGTCCGTCACGATATCGCACTGACAATCAATGTCGTGCTGAGGTTGTCGAAGCACGGCTCAATGTCACGCTGAGCTTGTCGAAGCACGGCTCAATGTCATGCTGAGCTTATCGAAGCACGGCTCATTGTCATGCTGAGCTTGTCGAAGCACGCTCAATGTCACGCTGAGCTCGTCGAAGCGCGGCTCAATGTCATGCTGAGCTCGTCGAAGCACGGCTCAATGTCACGCTGAGCTCGTCGAAGCGCGGCTCAATGTCATGCTGAGCTCGTCGAAGCGCGGCTCAATGTCATGCTGAGCTCGTCGAAGCACGGCCGAGCTTGGCGAGGCCGACCATACAACCGCTCCCTCAAAGCGTGGTGACGGGACCTTTACCCCTTTGCAAAGCACCGGTGAAATGAGATGCATACGTCGGAGAAAGGAGCTTCGCAAATGCGGATATATCGTTGGTTTTCTTATACCGTGGCGCTGAGCGCGCTAGCAGTGGTGTGCGCGGGCGCGCAGACGACGGGGTCGCTTAGCGGCAAAATGGCGTTCTTCAACTACATTTTCGGTGCGCCGTGGCAGTGTACGACGAACGTTCCGGCGATGCATGGGCAGCCGGCGCGCGTCGACACGGGTCCGGTGACGTTTTCCACGGCAGCCGGTAACGTCATGCACGTTCACGTGAAGACAAGCACGTATGAGGCCGATCAGTACTTCGGATACGCTGCCACTCCCAATGCGTACTGGTCGTCAATTGCGGACAATATGGGACAAGGAATGGTTCAAACGTCGCCCGACGGCAAGACGTACACCGGTTCGTTCATGATGGGAGCGACGCAGGCGACGCAGAGCGATACGTACACGCGAGCGAGCGACAATCGCGTGACTGTTCACGAGGTCACGACGGTAAACGGACAACAGACGCCGATCGACACGGTGTGCACGCGCTAACGCGCGCCGACACCGCGTTCCAAATCGCGCATCGCCCACCGGCCGTAAACGACATTCGGATAGCGATCCACCAAAAACGCGAGCATGTGAATCGCGTGCACGCGCGCATCTTCTCCCGGTAACCGTTCGTAGAGCGCGGCCAACTCCCACGCATCGCGCGTATACGCGGCATCATTACCGTTGTTGGAGAGCGCCCAGAAGCGCTTCTCGAGCGTTTCGGCCGCGGCCAAATCGCTCTGCGCGCGAATCGCCGCGGTTAACGATGCCGGATCGCCCGGCGTGTGAACGGCGAACGGCGATTGCGTCGGCTCAGGTTTGCGTGCGGTCGGTGACGGATGCGGCGTGGAACTTGAATGCGGGCTCGGACTTGCATGCGGGCTCGGCGGCGCGGCTTGCGCGACGTGCTGGGCGTGCGCCCAATGCGGCCATGGGCGTTCCCCCACGCCGCGGGAAAGATCGTGCGAGGCATAGACTGCGTACGGCGTATTCGTAAAGCTGTCGCGCACGAACTTCAGCGTCGCGATCGCTTTGGTTTGTGCATCGGGGCCGGGCAATTCTTCGTAGAGCGTCGCCAAGTTCCACGCCGTTGCCGGTAGCCACGGGTCTTGCGGAAAGCGCGCAAACCAATCGTGCAGCGCATCGTCGGTAAACGATGCGTCGTGCGCGATCGAGTCCGGCTGCAAACGCGCGTGGTGCAGATCGTCCTTCAGCGAGAAAATCTGATGACGGATACCGAACGGACTGAGTTTGAGGCGCCCGAAATATTCATCCGCGGGCGCCATCGCCGAAAGTGAAACGGGGCCGCGCGATGCAGCCCCGTTTGCCGACGAAAAATCCGGCACCGCGAGTGCCAGCCCACAGATAGCAGCGAAAAGCAGCGCTCTTGCCATCTCTGGATCGCCGTCTTTCGTCGCCGAAAGCGGAATTCCGCTTGTACCCGTGATACTATCCCAGGATGAAACGCATATTGCTTTCGGCAGTTCTGATATTCGGATGTTCCGTTCCGGCCCTGGCAGTCACCAGGACGGCGCACCCGGTTGACGTTTCGGCCTGCGAACCCTCGCACAACGCCATGGTCAGCGGCGGATGGGTGCCGGGCTATTACCCTGCGGGCCGGTATTACTGGCCGTCGGTGTACGGCTACCGTTATTATCAGCCCCCGGTGCGCAGCGCGAATCCCACGCTGGCCATCAGTTATTCGAACGCTACCGGTCAAACGATGAAGCAGATCGAATTCGGCTTGCTCGCGAACGGCAATTTGGTGGCGGAAGTGAAGGACGTTCGGAACGTTTTCGCCCGGCGCGCAAATCAAACACGAGTTCGGATTGAACGCCAACGTGTTTCCGCTGCGCACCGGTCTGGCGCGCTGCGTTCCCCTGCGCATCGTCTTCGAAGACGGAACCAGATGGCGCAATCCGCATCTGCCGGCGCTTCGGCGGCGGATGGACGGCGAATTGTAAGAGGCCCTATGGGGTTCGCCCGCGCGTTTCGTTTCGTCATTTGGGCGAGCGGCGCGTTTTTCGTGCTGACCATCGCCGCGATGCTGCTCTATCCCGGCGGTCGGGTCGCCGACGTAAATAGCCGGGGGTACGCGTTTTTCTCGAATTTCTTCAGCGATTTGGGACAAACGCGCACCTACGGCGGCCACGCAAACCTTCCCTCGATGGTGCTCTTTTGCATCGCGCTCGTCGCCATCGGCGCGGGTATCGCGGTGTTCTTTTCGGCCTTTGCCCGGTTCTTTACCGGAACGCGCGCAGGCCGCACATTCAGCGTGGGCGCTACGATCTGCGCCGTGGTGGCCGGCGCCTGCTTCTGGGGGGTGGCGGCGACCCCGTGGAATCTCTACCTGCAGGCGCACAACGACTTCGTGCAGTGGGCGTTCCGCGCGTTTTTGCTTGCCGTGATTTTGAGTGGTATCGCATGCGCGATTACACCGTCGATGCGCCGATTCGTGTACGTCTTTGCCGCCTTCGCGCTCGTCTTGGCCGCGTATATCGCGATCCTGACCGTGGGCCCGGCTGCGGGAACGCCCTCCGGAGCGCTGATTCAAGCAACGGCGCAAAAAGTGATCGTGTACGCCTCGATGTTGACGATTTGCGTTCAGGCCTGGATCGCGCTTCGATCCGCCCCGCGCGCATTTACCTAAACCGCATGATGGAGCTGCAAGGCAGCCGTTTCTACAATACCGACGCGGTTGCCGGCGCGCGCGAGTACCTGGCCGACGACAGCGTCGATCTGATCGTTACGGATCCGCCGTACGGAATCGACGGCGACCGGCTGCACCGGCATTACAATCGCGACGAGCGGTTTGTGATCGACGGATACCTGGAAATTCCGGCGGCGCGCTACAATGGGTTCTCGCACGCCTGGATGCAGCAGGCGCAGCGCGTGCTGCGGCCGGGCGGGTCGCTCTACGTCGTCTCAGGGTACACCAATCTCTACGACGTGCTCGATGCGCTGCGCGCAACGCAGCTGCGCGAAGTCAATCATCTCATTTGGAAATACCCGTTCGGTGTCTACACCAGCCGCAAATACGTTTCGTCCCACTATCATATTTTGTATTACGAAAAGCCCGGCGGCCGGCGCACGTTCAACTTGCAGGCGCGCTTCGGTGCCGCCGAATTCACCGACGAGGGCGGCAGCGCCAACTACCGCGACCGGGAAGACGTCTTCGTCATCGGACGCGAATACAAACCGGGCCGCGAGAAGAATAAAAACGAACTCCCACGCGCACTGCTCGTGAAGCTGCTCCAGTACTCCAGCAACGAAAACGATCTGGTCTGCGATTTCTTCATGGGCAGCTGTTCCACCGCGCGCGTCGCAATGGGCATGAACCGCCGGTTCGTCGGTTTTGAAGCCTCGCGCACCGCGTTCGCGCATCATGTTCCCAAACTCGCAAAGATCGTGCCCGGAGAGTTGCTGCCTGCGCTGCGCACGCCGCCCCGCGCAACGCGCGCCCCGGAGAACGCGCGCAAAACCTGGACCGACATCGAACGCAAAGCGCTGGAAATTCGTTATCGCGCGCTGTGTACGACCGGCGTCAGCAAAGGCGCGATCGTACAAACCCTTTCAGCTGAATTCAAGCGCGGCTCGTGGGCCATCACCAAACTGTTGAAGAAGCTGGACCCGAATCGGTCCAGGTAAGCAAGCGGCTCCTCTAGGGGCGTCCGAATCGCGCAAGAGCCTGCCTAGCTGCCCTTAAGGACAGGCAGCCGTCACGCCTGTACTGTATTCTTATGTACAATCGCCTTGCGGTATGCGTCGCGGCTATCTTTGCGTTGGTCTGCCTCCCGGCGCGAGTGCTCTCGGTCGATGCGGCGCCGCAAACGTCGCAGGCAACGAGCCCGTGCAGCGCGGGATGGGCAGCGAAGGTTGTCGAGCCGCCCAACGTCGAGGTCTGGAAACTGCCGATCGATGCCGCCGGCGAACACGAGCTGATCCTCTCGGTTCATCGCGATGGGTTTAAATATTGCTATCGCTACGCGGTGAACGGCGTGATGCAAAACGCCGCTCCGGTAATCCGCGTCCGGCGCGGCGAGCGATTCGCGCTTCGCGTCGTGAACGACATCGCCGGTCCCAGCAACGGTGAATCGGTTCCTTCAAGTTCGATTGCGAGCTGCATGCCGATGGCGATGCCGCCTTCGCGAACGATCCGGTATTCCGGTTATTTAAATCACCCGGTGCTGGATCGGCCGATGAGGCCTCCACCGGCGGACACAAACGTGCATCTGCACGGTTTTCAAGGGCCTGCTGCGCAAGAGAACATCTTTGTCTCGACGCTGAGCACGCCCATGCACGCCTGCGAGTACCATATCACGATTCCACGCACCCAGCCGGTGGGAACGTATTTCTATCACCCGCACATGCACGGCGCATCCTACCCGCAAGTAGCGGGCGGCCTTTCGGGTGCGTGGATTGTGGAACCTGACGTTCCGGCGATTGCACGCAGCTCGCAGCACGTGATCGTTTTGCGTTACGGGATACCGGTTCGGCTCGATAACATGTTTCAACCCGCGGGCGATGCAATCGTCGATGCAGCGGCCGCGCATGCCGCTGCGTTGAAGACCGCAATGCCGGTTCGGTATAACCCGTTCGCTCCGCCGCCTTGGCCGGTAACTTTTCCGATGACCGCCGGCGATGAAGCGACGCCCGCGGATGCCTGCGATGGAACGGGAAGCGAGGCGCTTGTCAACGTCGACGGAGCAGCCACGCCGGCAGCGCTGGATCTTTCCGCGGGGCAGTCGCTGCTGCGAATCGTGAACGGCACATCGGACTCGCCCAAAATGCTGCAACTGCGTGATGATTCGGGTCGAGTGGTGCCGCTGCGCATCGTCGCTTTCGACGGCGTTCCGGTCGGCGGCGATTCGAGCCGGCCGCTTGCGCAGTACGTTTCGATGCCGAAAGCGATGCTGGCACCGTCCGGACGCATCGACGTTCTGCTTACGTTACCACAGGGTCAATCGATGACGCTCTCCAGCGAGCATTTCTGCGAAGGCGATGATGCCTTCTTCCAGATGCATCACGACCTGCTGCACCTTCACGCCGTCGCGTCGTCGGCGCAGCCCTCTCCAGTCGAAAGCTCGCCGGTAAGATCAGCCGATACGCCCGCAGCCAAGTTGCTCGCATTCGCGCGCGCGCACCCCGCCGTCATCCGGCGCCGTGCGATGACGTTTACGGAATACATGTTTCCGAAGGTCGGAAAGACTCCGGCGCATTTAGCATTCTACATCACCGATACGACGAATCCGCGCTTCAGCGAACATCCGTTTTGGCCGGTCTACCAAAACGGCAGCAACGTGCCCGCGAACCCCGACGTTATCGTAAAAGCGGGAACCATTGAAGAATGGTACCTCATCAACACGACGATGGAATCGCACACGTTTCACATTCATCAAATGTCGCTCGTGCAGGAAAACCCCGCGGGCATGCCCCTGACCGGCGATGTCGCCTTCCTTCCGGTGGGCAAACTCGAGCCGAATCGCGGCGATCCGAATTACCCGCTCGTTCGACCGAGCATCACGAAGGTGCTCTTGGACTTTCGTCACGTCCCGCGCGGAACGTTCGTTTTTCATTGCCACATGCTCTTCCACGAAGATCACGGCATGATGGGGATCGTCCGCGTCGAGTAGTTCCCGTTGACCGGCTCACGCCGATGTCACCCTGAGGTATCGAAGGGCGGCCGAGCGCAGTCGAGGCCACGCAGTGTGATCGCCACCCACAGCCGAAGAGCGCTGGATGCTCGACGCGGAAGTAATCGTCATTGGGGCCGGCGCCGCGGGTTTGGCGGCTGCGCGCGCCTTAGCCGCGCAGTCGCTCGACGTGCTGATTATTGAAGCGCGAGACCGCGTCGGCGGCCGGGTTTGGCCGGTAGCCGCAAGCCGCAAATACGTACCCGCGGAATTGGGAGCGGAATTCATTCACGGGCGCGCGGCCGAGACTGCCGCATTGCTGCGCGAAATCGGCAGCGCGGCCATCGATACGCAAGGTGATTCCTGGACCAGTTCGCCGGATGGATCGTTGCAACCGGATGAAGGCGACTTTTTGTCCGCCGCGGCGATGTTTCAACGCGTGCGTGAATTGGCGGCGGACGAAAGCGTCGCGCGATTTCTGCAGCGCTTTTCCGCCGATCCGGCGCAGCGGCAAGCATCGGAAGCAGCGGGCGCATTCGTGGAGGGTTTCGATGCAGCCGACCCGGCGATCGCGAGCGTGCAATCGATCGCGCAAGAATTGGCCTCCGGTGTCGATCGCCTCAGCGCGAGGCCGCTCGGCGGATATCGCCCCGTGTTCGACCATCTGCTCGCCGCGTGCAGCAACGCCGGCGTGCGCGTGCGCTTCTCAACCGTAGTCCGCAAAATTTCCTGGGATCGCGACGGCGTCGCGATTGAAATAACTGCTGCCGCTGAACCGTCGCGCATCGTTTGCGCGCGAGCCGCTATCGTAACGCTTCCCAGCGGGGTTTTGCGGCACCAGGGCGACGATGGTATTCGCTTCGATCCGCCGCTTCCGCAAGCCAAATGTGATGCGCTCGAGAAGATTGAGACCGGCGACGTAGTGAAAGTCGTGCTGTGGTTCCGAACCGCGTTCTGGGAGCGTATTTTGCGGCGAACGCTATCGCGACGCCGGATTCTTCCGGAGTCTCGGAGGTCCGTTCGCCGTGTATTGGACGCAGTTGCCCGTGCGCGGCGAAACCGTCGTCGCGTGGATCGGCGGTCCAAAAGCCGGCGCGCTGCGCGCGTTGCCGAAAAGCGAATTGATTCACATCGCGCTCGAAGGTTTTGGAAAAATGTTTGGTGACGTGACGCTCGCGATGCGTGAATTTGCAGGCGCCGAAACGCACGATTGGGGCGGGGATCCGTTCGCGCGCGGCGCGTACAGCTACGTTGCGGTCGGCGGTGCCGGTGCGCGCGCCGCATTTGCAGAGCCGCTCGCTGATTCGTTGTTTTTTGCCGGCGAGGCCACGTCCACCGATGGGCAAGGCGGGACGGTGAACGGCGCGCTGGCATCGGGGCAGCGTGCAGCCCGGGAAGTGATTGATTCGCTTTGCCCGACAAAAGCTGCAGATGCTTGAGCCGCTTGCGTCCTCGCTGCTCGCAGCGTGGTCGAGTTTCTATGTTTTAACGGGCTCGGCGGCCGCTGCGCTGACCGGCCTGATGTTCGTGGTGATTACGCTGGTGATGGGAACGAATCGCGTCAGAAGATCGCGCGATGGAATTTCAACGTTCAGCACGCCGACCGTAGCCCACTTCGGCGCCGCTTTGCTGATTTCGGCGGTGCTCAGCGCTCCCTGGCATTCGCTGATCTACCCGGCCATTGTGCTTGGGCTCGCCGGTCTTTATGGCGTCGTCTATGTTCTGCGCCTAATGTACCGGACGAAGCGGATAACGGCGTACGATGCGGATTTCGAAGATTGGGCATGGTACAACGTCCTGCCGATGGTAGCCTACGGCGCGATGGTTATCGCGGCGATTTTGCTCTTTTCGAACATCTCCAGCGCACTTTTTGTTTTCGCGGCGGCGGTTGCGCTGCTGATCTTCATCGGCATTCGCAACGCCTGGGACATTGTAACGTACATTGCGATCTCGGACGCGGAAGAGCCGTCCGATTCGACGTAGAATGCCCCTCAATGTCACGCTGAGCTCGTCGAAGCGCCGCTGAGCTTGTCGAAGCGCTGTCGAAGCACGCACAGTTGTCATGCTGAGCCTGTCGAAGCACGGCCGAGCAATGTCACGCTGAGCCTGTCGAAGCGCCGCTGAGCTTGTCGAAGCGCTGTCGAAGCACGCACAGTTGTCATGCTGAGCCTGTCGAAGCACGCACAGTTGTCATGCTGAGCCTGTCGAAGCGCCGTCGAAGCACGGCCGAGCTCGTCGAAGCACGGCCGAGCAATGTCACGCTGAGCTCGTCGAAGCACGGCCGAGCAATGTCACGCTGAGCTTGTCGAAGCGCCGTCGAAGCACGCACAGTTGTCATGCTGAGCCTGTCGAAGCACGCACAGTTGTCATGCTGAGCCTGTCGAAGCACGGCCGAGCTCGTCGAGGCCGCGAGGAGAGAATGATGCCGATTTCACCCCTTACCATCTCGGGCGCATGGATGTGGTCGGCTTGGCAGCCCGACCGCGGCATGAATTTCAACAGTTACCTGTTTGAGCGCGACGACGGATGCGTGGCCGTCGATCCGTTGCCCGTCGACGATAGCGCCGTTGAAAGCCTTCGCGACTTGGGCGGCGTTCATACGGTCGCACTCACGAACCGCGACCATCAGCGCGCTGCTGCGGCGCTGCGCGAGCTGTTCGGAGCGCGCATTATCGCGCCGCACGGTGAAGCAGCGTTGTTCAACATCCCAATCGATGCGGTGTTCGCGCATGATGACGAAGTATTTCCCGGCGCGTTCGCGATTGCGTTGCCTCATGGCAAGACGCCCGGCGAAGTCGCGCTGCACCTTCCCGATGCGAAGGCAGCGGTTGTCGGCGATGCGCTCATTGGCGCACCCGCCGGCTCGGTGAGCCTGCTCCCGGACGAGCGCCTTAGCGATCCGCATCGATTTTTACTGGGGTTGCGGCGACTGTGGGCGCTTCGAGCTCAATGCGCTGCTGCTGTGCGACGGACAACCGCTGTTCGCCGGCGCGGACGCCGCCATCGGCGAGTTGTTGGAGCGTCGCGGCGGTGCCGAGATCAACCGAATCAATGCCGACGAACTGGATTTTCGAATGGAAAACCGCCACGGGCAGTACGCCTTCGAGGATGGTGAGGTCGGCTTGCCGATCGGTGCTCGCCAACTCGGATATCGCCTGGCAAGGCTTGCTCCGGGCAAGGCATTTTCTCCACTGCACTGGCATGTCAGAGCGGAGGAGTTTTTCTACGTCGTCGAGGGGCGGCCCAGTATTCGCACCACGCGAGGAATGATCCACTGCCGTCCCGGTGACTTCATCGCGTTTCCGACCGGCGAACGTGGCGCTCATCAGCTTCGCAACGACTCGAGCGAGTCGTGTTTGGTGTTGCTCGTCGGCATGGAGGAAGAAGCGGTGGACTTAGAAGCGTGCTTCTATCCCGACTCGGGTAAAGTCGGCTTGTACACACCCGGAGAACTTCTACGGATGGTGCGCAGCTCTCCGGAGGTGGACTATTTCGACGGCGAATAAACTGTCATGGTGAGCTCGGTCGAGGAATTGTCATGGTGAGCCAGTCGGGTTGTCATGGTGAGCGCAGTCGGGTATGTCATGGTGAGCCTGTCGAACCACGGCCGAGCTTGTCGAGGCCCCTTTTAGTTTGAAACCACACAATGCTCAACCCTGAAAGTTCCGCGAGCGTTCGCCCCATGGAAGCGGGCGACGTCGACGCCGCCGATTCCATCATGCGCATCGCTTTCGGGACGTTTTTCGAAATGCCCCAACCGGAAACGTCCATGGGCGATCGCGATTTTGTTCGTACACGGTGGCTCGCAGATCCGAAACGGGCGTTTGTTGCGGAAGTGGATGGCGAAGTCGTCGGCTCCAACTTTGCGACGCGGTGGGGAAGCGTTGGCTTCTTCGGCCCGCTGACCGTGCGTCCCGAGCTGTGGGACAAGGGTATCGCGAAGCAGCTGATGGAGCCAATCGTCGATTGCTTTGCCGCGTGGAACGTCAGCCATGCCGGATTGTTTACATTTGCCGACAGTCCCAAGCACGCCGGACTCTATCAGCGGTTCGGCTTTTGGCCGCGCTTTTTGACCGCAATGATGGAAAAACCGGTCGCGCTTTCGCCTACTGCGGGCGATTGGAACCTCTATTCGCACGTATCAGAAACGGAGCGAGGCCGATGTTTGACCGCGTGCCGCGAATTGACTGGCACGATCTATCGCGGTCTCGACGTGTGTTCGGAAATCCAGGCGGTAGAAGCGCAGCATTTGGGTGATACCGTGCTGCTGTGGGAACGCTCGCAGCTCGTTGGTTTGGCAGTTTGCCAGTATGGTGCCGGCACGGAAGGCGGCAGCGAGTCGTATTACATGAAATTTGCGGCCGCTCGTTCGGGCGAGCACGCGAAAACGCGATTTGCAGCGCTCTTGAGTGCCTGCGAACAGCACGCTTTCCGCGAAAAATTGCCGTCAATCGTCGGCGGCGTAAACATGGGCCGGCACGAAGCCTATCGCGCGATGCTCGGATTTGGATTCCGCACGCAATCCCAAGGCATTGCAATGCAAAGAGACAATGAGCCGGGGTACAATCACCCCGGCAGTTATGTGATCGACGACTGGCGCTAGGGAGGAAACATTTGCTGGAAGCAGTGCAACGCAGCTGACAGTGCCGCGTCCTTGGCGGCGCCAAGACATTTGATAAGTCGTATCTTATCAAGCGCTCTGAGTTGGTCGAGGAGAATGAGGCCGCGCTAGCCGCCAAATGCAATCGGAATCCGGAAAGGGGCGGCGCTGTCAAGTGGGATTTTGCGGCGCTCACATCGCTATATTGACAAATATCGATGCATCACATAGTATCGAAATATGTCAATGCAGCGATGCTGCCCGCCGAAGGGCTTGTCTCGCAGGCTGGTGGGCGACTCCGTTGGGCTCTTCAAAGCGCTTTCGGACCCGAATCGGGTCACGATTCTGGCTACGCTTGCGGATGCGGATGAAGAAGTCTGCGTCTGCGACTTCACCGACGGCCTCCCTCTGAATCAGCCTACCGTTTCACATCACCTACGCATCCTTCGTGAAGCGCGGCTGATCGAATGCGAGCGGCGCGCAACGTGGGTGTACTACCGCCTCGCCGACGGCGCGCTCGAACGCGTCAACGCCGCATTGGCCGTCATTTTCCGACGGAAAGTACACGCATGAAGACCCATTTGAATTTGGCCACCACCGATCTCGACAAGAGCATCGAATTTTATTCGGTTCTGCTCGATGCGAAACCGGCCAAAACACGCTTCGACTATGCTTTATTCATAACCGATAACCCAGGTCTTGAACTAGCGTTGAATGCTACGGAAACCGTTGCTGCGACCAGCGATGGGCACTTCGGCGTCCTCGTTGAAACAGCAGAGCAGGTGCACGACGCGGTTACGCGTTTCGAGCGCGCCGCACTGCCCGTATCGGTTGAACGTGAAGTAACCTGCTGCTACGCGAACCAGACCAAAGTTTGGGCGACGGATCCGGAAGGTCGCCGTTGGGAAATCTATACGGTTCACAAGGAAGCGGATGACAGTGCCGAAGCCGTAGCATCGGCATGCTGCAGCGCCTGATGGAACGGCGCACTCCTACTCGGAAAGTGAGTGCAATTGCTTGTCGATGAAGCGGCGTTCCGGTTCACTTTGCGTCAGTCTCAACGCGGCACGATAAGCTTCGGCGGCATCAGCGTCTCGATGCAAACGACGCAACAATTCTCCACGTACGGCAAAATAAGGCGCATAGTCGATCAGCGCGTTGCGCAACGTGACGTCGTCCAGCAAACTTAGAGCCTCTTGAGTGCCGTCGGTATAGGCGACGGCTACCGCGCGGTTCAGTGCGACAATCGGCGAGGGATTGAGATCGTAAAGAGCATCGTAACCAGCGCGAATGGCAAACCAATTTGTCTGGGTCCAACTTGACGCGCGGGCGTGTTCAGCGGCGATCGTAGCCTCGAGAACGTACGTTCCCGCAACACCGTGGCGAAGCGCGTCTTGAAGTAAATTCAAACCACGAACGATTTTGCGTGCATCCCAACGCGCGCGATCTTGGTGCTCCAAGAGAACCGGATCGCCCGGTTCGTCTATGCGTGTTGCACGCCTTGCGTCGTTGAAAAGCATCAACGCGTGCAGTCCCGCGATTTCGGGCTCGGCCGGTAATAGGCGGCCCAACAGTCCAACGAGCCTTAACGCTTCGTCGCAGAGCTCCGACCGAAGGCGGCTCGCATGGCTCGCCGAGGCGTATCCCTCGTTGAAGATCAGGTAGAGGACGTGGAGCACGTCGTTCAGCCGTTGGGGAAGCGCAGTGTCGCGCGGAACGTCGAAAGGGATGTGCGCCTCGCGGATTTTGCGTTTGGCGCGCACGAGGCGTTGTGCAATCGTCGCTTCGGATACGATGAGCGCGGTCGCGATCTCGCGCACGGTGAGGCCGGCGGCAAAGCGCAGCGTAAGCGCGATTCGCGTCTCCAGATTGAGCGCCGGATGGCATGCGGCGAAGATCATTCCCAAGCGATCGTCCATTTCCGGTTCCTCACTCTGCAGCGGCTGGATCGCTTCCAAGCGCGTTATGAGCTGGTATTTTTGAGCTGCCACGTGCTCGCGGCGAAGCCGGTCGATGGCGCGATTGCGGGCCGTCGTTATTATCCAGGCCGTCGCATTGACCGGCACGCCGTCACTTGGCCAGCGCTCGAGCGCGGTGACGTATGCGTCTTGCACGGCGTCCTCTGCGCGATCGAAATCGCTGAATATCCGCGCGAGCGTCGCGACCGCCTGACCCGATTTGGTTCTAAACAGGCGGTCTATGTCGCTGACGTTAAGCGGTGCGTTCGACGACCGGCCGTATCTCGATGCTGCCAATGCGCGCTCCTGGTATGCGGGCCGCCCAATCAATGGCTTCATCGAGCGAGCCGCAATCAAAGATCATAAAGCCGTTCAGCACTTCCTTCGTCTCGGCGAACGGTCCATCGCTTACCAGGCGTTTCCCGTCGCGGACGCGCACGGTCGTTGCGGAGGAAATTCGCTGGAGTTCGTTCCCCGCAACGAACTTTTCGCCGGCACCGGCAATAAGTTGCCCGTACTCTTCGTAGGTCGCCGCCGCGTTAGGCCCGTCGCGAAGCGCGCCTTCGGCGGGGTCGTAGATCAAACACGCATATTTCATCGTTCCGTTCCTTTCAATCGATAGCCAGCATCTGGGTGTGTTTTCAAAAGTTAGACGAACCAGATGCCGCAAAATCGACAATGCACCACCTTTGACCTCGGGGCCGGCGCTTACGTAAAGAGCCGTTCGATGTCGTCCATTTCCAGCCGCAGCGGCGCCGAGCCGGTTTCCTCGAAGAGCGTCGCAGCCAGTCGCCGCTTGCGATCCTGTAACTCCAGAATGCGCTCTTCCACGGTGCTCTCAGCGATGAACTTGTAAACGAACACATTCTGCTCTTGCCCGATGCGGTGCGCGCGATCCGTCGCTTGACGCTCGACCGCGGGATTCCACCACGGATCGTAGTGAATCACCGTGTCGGCCGCCGTAAGATTCAGTCCGGTGCCGCCCGCCTTGAGGCTAATGAGAAACAGCGGCACTTCGCGCTGTTGAAAGCGAGCGACGGGCGTCTCCCGGTCGCGCGTGTCGCCGCGCAGCTCCACGAACGCGTAGCTGCGTTTATCTCAGCTCGGGCTTGATTAAATCGAGCATTGAAGTAAACTGTGAGAACAGTAGGACGCGCCGGCCGTCGTCGATCAGGCTCTCCAGCATTTCGAGCAGCGCCGCCAGTTTCTGCGACTCATGGACGTTTGCAGCAGCGGGCAACTTGACCAGGCGCGGATCGCAGCAGACCTGGCGCAGCTTAAGCAGCGCCTCCAGCACGACGATGCGGCTGCGCGCGAGGCCCCGTCGCGCAATTTCGTCACGGACCCGTTTGTGCATTGCCAGCCGGATCGTTTCGTAGAGATCGCGCTGGGCGCCCTCAAGTTCAACGCGCTGCACGATCTCGGTTTTTTCGGGCAACTCGCTCTCCACCAAGTCTTTCGTTCGCCGTAAGAAGAAGGGGCGCAAACGCGCCGCCAGCGCAGTGCGTCGAAACGTATCGCCGTGTTTTTCGATCGGCGTTCGAAAATTGCGCGAAAATCGAGCGCGATCGCCCAGCAGCTCAGGCAATGCAAAGGCGTAGATCGACCACAATTCCTCGAGATGATTTTCGATCGGCGTTCCCGTGAGCGCGAGACGCTGGCGGGCGCGCAGTTGCGTGGCAACCAGCGCTGCCTTTGCTCGCGGGTTTTTGATGGCTTGCGCTTCATCCAACACCGCAATCGACCACTCTCGTTCGAGCAGCATCTCGCCGTCCCGCGGAAGCAATGCGTACGTTGAAAGCGCGATATCGGCCTCGTCGATGCCGGCAAATCGCGATCCTCGATCGCAGCCCGTCAGCGAGACGACGCGCAAGTGCGGCGCGAAGCGCGCGATCTCGGCTCGCCAGTTCGGAACGACGCTTGTCGGCGCAACGATCAGGACGGGCTCCTTCAGGCGGCCCGCCGCTTTTTCCGCACACACGTGCGCTAAAAGCTGTACCGTTTTTCCAAGGCCCATGTCATCGGCCAGGACCCCGCCGAAGCCGTGTTTGCGCAAGAATTGCAGCCACGCCGCGCCGTCGTTCTGATATGGACGCAAAACGGCAAGAAACTGCGGCGGGGGTTCAAAGTGCAGAGTCTGTGGTTGCGCGAGCGTCTCGATCACCGATCGCAGCGGCAAATCACCATGCCAGCGCAGCTTCGCGTCTCCCTCAACGTCACGAAGCATTCCAGCTTGGATCGGTGCGACGGGCAGGCGACCTTGCGCCGTCAGTGCTTCCTCGCCTTCAAACAGATCGACCAGCGTGCCCAGCAAACGCGCAACACGGGCTGCAGGCAATGCTAAATACTTGCCCGGGCCCAAGCGAACGGCGACCGGTTCGGTCCGCTCTTCCAGGCGTTTCAAATCAGTCGAAGACGCAATGCCGTGCTCGCGCAGCGCACTGACCAACAGGGGCAGAAGTGAAACTCGCTTTCCTTCGACGTTGATCCCGAGATCGAACTCGAACCAGGGCGAATCGTCGGGTTGCGTCAACTCGGCATGCCACTCGTCGTGCGCTTCGACGAGCGCGTAAGGAAAATTATCGTCCGTCTCGATGCGCCAGCCATCGTTTTGCAACTGCGGTACGATGTTCGTCAAGAATGCAATCCAACGCCGCTCTTCATTATGATCGGCATTATCGGGCGAGCCGGCTGGGCTGAACGAAGCTGCTTGCAGCCGTTGCGCAGCGGCGCGTTCGAACAGCATTTTACGCGGCCACGTGGACACGGACGGCCCTTCGGTAAATCGCAACTGCCGCTGCGGATCGCCCGGACGAACGAGTTGATTTCCGTATGCGAAAAGGAGATCTGCTCGTGCGAATGATCCGGCTGCAACGCCCAAACGCAGCACCGGCTGAGGATTGCGGTCGATGACGTGCGCGTCGATAGCAGCGATGGGGCCGGCAATCCCTTTTGCCTGAAACACCGAGCGTAGCTCGAGCTGCACGCGTCTGGCTTGCTCGGGCGTAAACGACGGCGCGGTCGCAAGGTGATGTTCCAGCTCTCGTGGGAATTGCGTGCGTAACGGACCGGCAACGTTACGCTGCGGATCGACGTACCAAAGCGGTGAACTCGGCAACAGCACGCCGTCCGAGGAGCCGGCGAGATGCGCGCGCTGCCTTCCGTCCGCGTCCACGCGCCATTCGAGCGTGCCATCCTCGAGCGCTGCGCGTAAAAGCGTTGGATTGCCGATGGATTGCCAGTGCAGACGGCCGGTGTCGATGAGGATCTCCAGTAAGGTCCCCAGCAAAGGGGGCGAAATGCTGCGCAAGCCGCCGAAGACGCCGGCTGCCGAGGCAAGTCGCCCGATGGTGCGATCGATCGGTGTGACGGCTTTGATCGTTGCCGCTTCGAGATTCGCTACTTGATACGGGCGCCCGGATCCCAATGCGCCGCTTTTGAGAACCGGAACGGTAAATGCGGCAAGCCGGAACGTCGGCACATAATAGCGCTCGGAAACCTCGATCGTGTAGCGCATGTGTTCGCGTTGCGGAGGCTGCCGGTGCGTTTTGGAGGCGTCCGCGCTCATCGATTCAATCCAGCTGTCTACGGCGCCGTCGGCCGCGTCACGCTGGACGTTTCTTTGCTGCGAGTGGACTGCTAACGCAAGTGCGGCCGCGTGTTTGCAATCGTAGGCCACCGGGCAGTTGCACGCTCCGTCCAACTGACGCTTGTTTCGTATAACAAGTTTCACGTCGTACGGATCCCGCACCGAACCCAGTACTTCGCCGCGGAACGCATGACCATCGCCCGTAACCCAAAGCACGCGCCGTTGGCGAAAATATTCAAGCCCGCGCTCGAACGTAAGCGGGCCGAATGCGTCTCGGATGTCGGCGACGTCGAAAGCCATAACCTGCTTCCACTACGCCTCCACCGCTGAAAATCCCTGAGCCGGATGGCTGTACGTTGCACCCGTCGAAAACTTCACCGAGGCGGTCACCGCCGTTCGCGTAAATATGCCCTCCATACGGAAGGGAGAATCAGATGATCGCTCGACACTGGCGTGGCTGGACGAAGCCTCGAGACGCGGATGCGTACGAGAATGTGCTGCGAAGCAAGGTTCTGCCGAAAATTCACGAGATCGACGGTTCCCGCGGCGGCTACGTTCTGCGTTCCGATTTGGCGGACGAAACGGAGTTTGTTGTAATCAATTTTTTCGAGTCGATGGAAGCGGTAAAGCGCTTTGCGGGCCCGGACTATGCGGTTGCCGTCATTGAACCGGAGGCGCGAGCGCTCTTGAGCAAGGCCGAACCGGTGGCAAGGCATTACGAGGTACGGCATCCCTGAATGGGGAGTCCGAAGTGCGCAGGCTAACCTTCCTTCAATGCCTCGGTGTGGGCTCGTGCGGGTTGGCGGCGCCCATTTCACCGGTCTTGGCTGCGTTGCCTTATCAATTTGATGGCCAATACGTTTATCCGGGCGTCGGCTTTTTACGATCGTGCCGTTTCCCTGCATCGATCGACTACCGTGCAGCACGGCTCGACTACGTCACGTTCTCGCGCAGCAGCGTTGCGGCGTTAATTGCGCAAGGCACGCAGCTGCAGCGGCACGGCTTGCAACTTTGGCAGCTCGCAGACGCCAACAACGCTTTTGCCGCCATCAACGGCGGCTATTTTAACATGGACACCTTTTCATACGATGGGCTGCTCGTGATCGACGGTAAGCAGATCACGCCCCAAGTCGCGCGTTACAGCGGGGTCGTCGCCGTCGATCAGAGCGGGATCTTATCGCTACGCCGCGTGCAGGATGCGGGCGGTGCCTGGTCCGCGATGCAAACCGGGCCGTTCTTGATCGATCCTGGCGGTACGATGGGAATCCATACGCGCCTTGCGACGAGTTATTTCCGCTCGTTTATCGCGATGCGCTCCGATACGATCGTTGCCGGCTTCACCTCCCGGATTGATCTCTACGAATTGGCGGCTTTGCTGATGCAGAATCCGCAGGCGTTCGGGGTCGATCGCTTCGATGCAGCCCTTTCACTGAGCGGAGACGCTTCGGCTGCCTTTTTCGCGCGCGAGGGGAATGAAACGTTGCGCGAGGGTGGCGCTCTTCCGAGCCCCGCCGTGTTGCTATTTACTTCCCGCATCGCCTGAGCGGGATGCGGCTCGCCGAAAGAGTGTGCGTAAAACGATCGCCTCGTTGTGTTCGGTGTCTTTGGCTCCGTACAGAAGTGTGATCTTCTTTGAATCCTTTGCAGCGTCCAGAATCTCCGCGACCTTACCGGATGCGTGAGAATCTCGCAGACTCGGCGCGATAACGCTTGACGAATTCGGTCCAGCGAGCCGGGTCGTGCGCAAACCATTTTCGTAATTCCGGTTAACCAAAATTCGAAAGCCGTCGCCGCTCGCCGGTTTGTCGTACGCGCGCTTTCTTCAAATATGCGCGCCGCGTGGAGGAGACCTGGTGCTGAAAGGGTAGTTTTCCCTTATGCGCATCACATTTTCGCGGGTGCTGCGTTTTGCCGGCGCCGCGGCTGCTCTTGCTCTCACGCTCACGTATCCACACGTCCGCGCAGCCGCCGGGCTGCAGAGCGGCATCGATGTATCGAACTTGGATCGAACGTGCAAGCCGTGTCAGGACTTCTTTCAGTTCGCCAACGGCGGCTGGATCAAAAACCATCCTATTCCCGCCGCCTATCCGTCCTACGGTAATTTTCAGGCGGTCGCGGACCGCAATCAACAAGTCCTGCACGGTATTTTGAACGGCGCCGCAGCCGCGAACGCGAAACCCGGCAGCAACGAGCAGAAGATCGGCGACTTTTACGCAAGCTGCATGGACACGGCAGCCATCGAAGCGGCCGGCACCGAGCCGATCGCGCCGCTGCTTGCGTTAGCCTCCGAAGCCGACGCTGCGAACATTGGCGCGACGCTGGCTCGTTTGCAAGCGGCCGGCGTGGACGCGTTCTTCGGCTTCGGCTCGACCGCGGATTACAAAAACAGCGTGCAAAATATCGGTTATTTGGGGCAGGGCGGCCTCGGTCTGCCGGATCGGGATTACTACACGCGCACCGACGCTAAGAGCAAAGCGCTGCTCGCAGCATATCAAGCGCATGTGCAAAAGATGTTCGAACTGCTCGGCGATCCGGCGACGACTGCCGCAAGCGAAGCAGCGAGCGTGCTGCGCATTGAAACCGCGCTCGCCCAGAATCAATTCACCATCGTGCAGCAGCGCGATCCCAATGCGGTCTACCATAAGATGACTGCATCCGCCACGGAAGCGCTCGCGCCCGCAATGGATTTCGCGACGTATTACCGGACGTACGACGTACCCAGCGGCGTCGCGGTGAACGTGGCGGAGCCCTGGTACTTCAAAGCGCTCTCCGCGCAGGTATCCGGAATGCCCGCCGCCGATCTGCATGCGTACCTGCGCTGGCAGGTAATGCATGCGTACGCAGCGGCGTTACCGGCTGCATTCGACACGGAGAACTTCAATTTCTATTCCAAGACGCTGCAAGGCACGTCGGCGCAGCTGCCGCGCTGGAAGCGCTGCGTGCGTGCGACGGATCGCAATCTCGGCGAGGCGCTCGGACAGTTCTACGTGGCGCAGACCTTCCCGCCGTCCGCGAAAGCACAGGCCCTCGCGATGGTCAAGAACATCAAGAGCGAGCTGCGCAGCGACCTCTCTACGCTCGCATGGATGTCGCCGCAGACCCGGCAACGGGCCGTGAAGAAGCTCGACGCTTTTTTGTTGAAGATCGGCTATCCGGACAAGTGGCGCGACTACAGCAAGCTTCCGATAGTGCGCGCTTCGTACGCGCAGAACCTTATCGCGTCCGCGCGGTTCCAAACGAATCGCGATAACGCAAAAATCGGGCATCCCGTCGACCGGACGGAATGGGATATGACGCCGTCCACCGTCAACGCGTATTACGATCCCACGATCAACGAGATCGTTTTTCCCGCCGGCATTCTCCAGCCTCCGTTCTTCAACAAAGACGCTGACATGGCCGTGAATTACGGCGGTATCGGCGCGGTCATCGGACACGAGTCCACGCACGGCTTCGATGACGAAGGCCGTCAGTTCGACGCGCAAGGCAATTTGACGGACTGGTGGACGGCAGCGGACGCCACGCGCTTCAACGCACGCGCGCAGTGCGTGGTGAACCAGTGGAACAAGCTCTCACCGCTTCCGGGCGTACACGAAATCGGCAAACAAGTCGAAGGCGAAGAAATTGCCGATTTGGGCGGCTTGACGATCGCGTACAAAGCGTTTGAAAAATGGCAGGCGAACCACCCGCGGCGCGTGATCGACGGGTTCACACCGGAGCAGCGTTTCTTCTTTGGCTGGGCGCAGGTCTGGGCAAGCAACGAGCGCCCGCAGTACGTCCGGCTCGCAGCGCAGACCGACGTACACGGCTACGATAAGTTTCGCGTCAATCAAACGCTGAGCGACATGCCGCAGTTCGCAAAGGCATTTTTCTGCAAACTCAATCAGCCCATGGTTCGGCCTGCCTCCCAGGATTGCCAGATTTGGTAAGGTCATCGCGCGAACGACAGGTTTACGTAAATCGTCCGGTACGGTAGTCCGAATTGTTCCGTTGCCGCGGCGCCGATATACGGGGCATACGCGCTTGGCGATGCGTACTCGTTCAGCGCCAGCGGCACGCCCTGGTAGCGAAGTCCTGCAATGTTCGCCCATTGGTTGAACGCGTTGAGCACGGTCACCGTTACTTGTTCGTCATTTGTGATCGGCGCGGAAAGCGTCACGTTGCTGTAGTTGTAGGGCGGCAGCGCTTTCGTGTTATTTGCGGAAACCGCATACAGTGAATATCGTGCCGTAATACCGTTGTGGAACGTGTAGTCGGCGGCGCCGGTAAACGTATGCAGCGGAAGGCGCGGCAGACTGCGAGCCGATGATGTACGTTAAATTGTGCTGCAGGAGCTGCGGGTTCGCGCTCACCAGGGCGGTCGACGTAAGAGCCCAGTCGTAATCGAAGAAGAGGCGCGAATTCGCGCGAATACGGCCGCTGATATCGGCGCCGCGTGCGCGCAGCGCGCCGACGTTCACGTTGCCGGTAACGCCCAGCAGCGCCGGCACCGCCCCCGCGCCGCACTTGCCGGCGATCGTCGCCTCGACTTGCACAAGGTAGGATGCCGGAATGAAGTTCGTTCCGGTAACGGAGAGCGGAAGGAGCGTCGAGTAGAGCTTGTCATACACGTTGGTGGTATAAACCGTCACCTGCATCTGGGTGTCCGCTTGCCAGCGGTGAACGTACGCGAGATCTTCATCGACGCCGCGCTCCGGTTTGAGCAAAGTGGACGGCGCGTTGCCGATCGCGTTCAACGCGCTGCAGCTTACGGGTGTGCCGCCGCCGGCGCCGCCGGTGAACGAACCGACGAACTGCTGATTCAGCATATTTTGGCTTGGCTGCGTGGTCGTCGATCCGGCCGACGCGCGCAGGTCGTCGTGCGGCGTGAGCCGGTACATCACGGCGAAGCGAGAATCAAGGTACGACGTGTTCGTCGCCGTCGAGTGTTTGGCCCATAGATTTGCGAATGCTGTGACCCGCGATGTCTCCGGATGGTACGCGTCGCGCAGAAACAGCGCGGTCTCCGTGGCGAACGGCGCGCCCTTGAGCGCGTCGTCGGTGTACGCAAAATATGCGTTGTTGAGATACGAAGCGCCGACTTCAACGTCGTTCGCGCGGCCGAGCAGATCGTCACTGAGGTTTCCACCCGTTTCATTCACGCCGAAGCTTTGTACGGAGCCGGCATCGCCGGGAGCGCTTTTGAACGGCAGCATGAACCTGCGATCGACGATATTCGCGTACGAACTATTGAACGCACTTGCTCGCACGATGGCATGGGCGCCGCTGTACTGATATGCCAGCGTGTTGTCGATCAGTTTGAGCGATTGCCATGATGGGCCGGCGCCGTCCCAACCGGTATTGAACGCGGCGTATTGTTGTGGCGTCTGGCACGTCACTCCACCGTCGGGCGAACCGCCCGGGCCGTAGCCGTTCGGCGCTCCGTTCACATTGGTGCCGACGAACGTACCGGCCGGACACGCAGGCAAGTTCGGATAGTTCGCCGGTTTGTACTGCCCCAGCAAATGTTGTCCGAAAGCGAGCGCCGGCGCATAAGCGAGATAATCACCGTCGCCGTTGCCGGTCTTGTTCATCCAGCGATTTTCTGCAACCGATGTGAGCATCAGGCGGCTTTGCGGCGCGAGATCGTACTGCAGCTTTAGCAATCCGGCACGCGTTATTGCGGCGGAATCGTCGGTGTAGACGCCGAGGTCGTGAACCGGTCCGGACGTCACTGATTGATCGAAGGCTGCACCGGGCTGATAAAACGTTGCGTTACGGAACGGACCATCGAGTCCCGCGACACCGTAAGCGACTGCGTATCCGAGTCTGTTGCTCGTACCGGTCGCAGTGATGGTCGTCGCAAGTTGAGCGAAGGTTCCGTAGCCTTGCTGCACGCTGACCGCAGCACGCGGCGTCGGATCGAGCGTGTGGAAATTCACGACGCCGCCAATCGCGTTTACGCCCGTGAGATCTGCGCCGCCGGACCCGTACAGTACGGAAACGTTGCGGTAAGGGAATGCCGGCGAGAGCTGATAGTTGAAGCCGCCCTTCACGCCGTACGCTATCGGGTGACCGTCGATTGCGGCCTGTGTCTCGAGGGTGCCGATGCCGCGAATGTTGAGCTGAACGTCGTCGGCAAGCGCCGCGGTATCGCCCGTAATGCCGTTGTTGACGCCGGGAAGGGTTCGCAGCGCATCGCCCAGACGCACGATGCCTTCTTTCTGCAACTGCTCGGTATCGAGCGTTTTGGAGAACGTGCTGGCTTGCTGTAGTGCTTGACTCGCGCGTGCCGTCGTCACGGCGATAACTCGTAGCGAAGAGGCTGCACGCTGCATGACGAGCGTTACTGCAACCATCGCGCGATTGACCGAAATGGGTTCGGAAACGGCAGGCTGATAGCCGTCGTGCGAAAGCGCTACGCGGTAGCGTCCCGCGTTCAACGGCCGATAGCTTGAATGCTCCGCGATCGTCGGTTTTGCTTTCAGGTGCGCCGGCTGCGGCAAGCCGCACCTGGACGCCGGGAATAGGCAACCCGGTCGAAGCATCGTCGACAGTGCCGGCAATTGCCCCGCTTTCCGATGCAACGGCCGGCGCATTCGTCATCGGCAAAAAAGCATACGCGCAAAAAAGCGCTGCAGCAATCGGCTTCACGTCACGCTAGTTTGAAGCACTCTGTACTTCTCCCTCGTACTTTCGCGTGGCGCGATGCGGCAGTGAAACAGAAACGTTCCGCGGATGACGGGATCGCGGAGTCGCATGTTGCGTGCGGGGAGCAGCACCAGTGAAAGCGTTGCTGCCAAGGAACGCGCCTCGTATGCGTAGCCGTCGGCGCTTGTGTCGTTAGGAGGACCTAAGTCTGGGCGTAAGTTTTCCTGCCCGGCCCTATGCCGCCGGAATATTCGGCGAGAGCTGGAAGGGAATGGTACGGAACCGCAAGGTTACTCAACCGAAAGGAGATCGACTATGAAAAAGGCTCACGGGGCGATCTTAGCGCTGGCTTGCGTTCTCACGATTACCTCATTGAACGCGCTGGCCGCGGGTGCGCCGACTATCGTCATGGCAGATCAGGCCAAATATGGTCCCGCGCCTAAACCTTATCCGGTAGAGGCTAGGATGGCCGTTTTGTCGGGCAATCCCGGCAAGGCAGGCGATCAGTACACAGTCCGCTTGAAACTGCCTAGCGGAACGAAAATCGACGCGCACACGCATAGCGACACCGAGAACGTTACGGTCATTCGCGGAACGCTCATGGTCGGCGTCGGCTCATCGTTCAACGCTTCGAAGATGCTTGCACTGACACAGGGTTCGTACGCATCGATTCCGGCGGGAACCCCGCATTACGCAATGGCGAGGGGCGACACGATCGTACAGGTCAATGGAATTGGGCCGGCTTCAATGACGTTGACCGGTCACTAGCGGAAGCCATCAAGCTTTACCGTTTTTTCTTCGCTTTGGCGCCGGAGGCGTTCAGCGCTACAGCAGCGCGAATGAGCGCCTTCAACGCCGTCTCGTCGATCTTCTCGCCCTCGTGCAAGTCGATGGCACGTCTGGTGTTCCCCTCGAGGCTGGAGTTGAAGAGGCCGCGCGGGTCCGTAAGAGCGGCGCCTTTCGCGAACGTCATTTTCACGACGCTCTTGTAGGTTTCGCCCGTGCAAACAATGCCGTCGTGAGACCACACCGGAACGCCTCTCCACTTCCACTCCTCGATGATCTCGGGGTCGGCTTGTTTGATCACTGTGCGGATCTGGGCAAGCATTTTGCCCCGCCAGTCGCCCAGCTCTTTAATTCGTTCATCGATCATCCGCGACGCAGACGTTTCTTTCACAGACGCGCTCTTCGTCATGATATCAACGCCCGGTCAGTGCAAGTCCATGTTCAGGCAGCCGTGCACCTTGAACCGGAATCTTTGCGGCAGCAGCATTGATTGCTTCAATATCTTGCGTAGAAAGTCTCGACCGCTACTGCGCCGATGTTTTCTTCAAGTCGATGCAATTTCGTCGTACCTGGGATGGGAACGATCCACGGCTTTTGAGCAAGAAGCCATGCAAGAGCGATCTGCGCCGGCGTGGCGCCCTTTTGCTCGGCGACATTTCGCAAGAGATCGACGAGTGCGACGTTGACCTTCAGCGCATCGGGTGCAAAGCGCGGAACATTGGCCCGAAAATCGGAGCTGTCGAATCGTGTCGTTGCCTCCACTTTTCCGGTCAGAAAGCCGGCGCCAAGCGGGCTAAACGGCACGAAGCCAATTCCAAGTTCTTCGAGTGCCGGCAGAATTTCCGACTCCGGCCCTCGATACCAGAGCGAGTATTCACTCTGCACCGCGGTGACCGGTTGGACGGCATGCGCGCGCCGTATCGTCTGTGCGCCCGCCTCGGATAGTCCGAAGTGCTTGACTTTGCCTTGCTCGATGAGACCCTTAACCGCGCCTGCAACTTCTTCGATTGGCACATCGGGATCGACGCGGTGCTGGTAGAAGATATCGATCGCATCAATCTGCAGCCTCTTAAGGGACGCCTCTGCAACGTCTTTAATGTGCTGCGGGCGGCTGTTTAGTCCGCCGCGACGCTCGCCTGTCTGCAGATCGATGTCCCAGCCAAATTTTGTTGCTATCGAGACCTGATCGTGGAAAGGTGACAGTGCTTCGCCGAGCAGCTGTTCGTTCTCGAATGGTCCGTACGATTCTGCGGTATCAAACAACGTCACGCCACGATCGACGGCAGCGCGAAGGAGCGCGATCATTTCGGCTTTGTCGGGCGCTTGCCCGTAGACGCCGGTCATCCCCATGCAGCCAAGGCCGATCGCGGAGACTTCAAAATTTGTGCGCCCGAGGGTTCTTTTCTCCATATGTCTTCTTTCCGAGCCCGGCATCATCGGGCGTTCAGTGCAATATGCGTCATTGACGATCCTCGCCTGCTGCCAGAACCCTTCAATGCGGCGCCGCTCTAACGTCCCATCTGGGCTGCAAGCCTATGGTTGCCCAAAACGCCACGCCAAGCACACAGCTCTTAGCGCGTTACGCAAAGGAATTCACAATGGAAATTAACCGCATCGGGTCCCAGCGATCAAACAGAGGCCCTGATGAGTATTTCACAGGTACGGTGCGAGTCGACCACGAAAGAACAAACCCGCGCGCGTGAACCGGCGCCAGCGTAACCTTCGAACCATGCGCTCGCACGGCGTGGCACACGCATCCGCTTGGGCAAACGCTGATTATGACCTCTGGTTGCGGTCGCGTGCAACGCTGGGGCGGCGGAATCGAGGAAATCCGCCCCGGCGACGTTGTGCTAATCGCCCCGAACGAAAAGCACTGGTACGGCGGCAGCCCGACAACAGCGATGACGCATATCGCCATCCAAGAGAAGCTGATGGAAAGAACGTTGAGTGGCTGGAGAAAGTCAGCGACGGTTTATCACGGCGCCCGTGACCTGCGCGTTGAAAGCGTCCAGGATCCCAGCATAAATGAGCCCGGCGACGCAATCGTTCGTATAACGCGCGCTGCTATCTGCGGATCAGATCTATGGTTTTATCGAGGAATAACCAATCTTACCGAAGGGGCTCGTACCGGACACGAGTTCGTGGGTGTGGTTGAAGAGGTCGGCAATGAAGTACGGAGCGTCGGCCCTGGGGATGCGGTAATTTCGCCGTTTGCGTGGAGCGACGGGACGTGCGAATTCTGCCGGGCGAATCTCCAGACCTCATGCGTGCACGTTGGCTTTTTTGGCCCCGACAACGGCGGGCAAGCGGATGCTCGTTCGTGTCCCGTACGCCGACGGAACGCTGGTCAAGATGCCGGAATCTCTGTCAAGCGATGATGCAAAGCTGGACGCGAGCGTAACGCTCTGCGACGTCATGGGGACGGGCCACTACGGAGTTGTGGCTGCGGAAACGACGCCCGGCTCAACGGTCGTCGTCGTGGGTGATGGAGCGGTCGGTTTATGCGCCGTCATGTCCGCAGCCAAGGTGATCGGCGCGCAAACGGTTATCGCGGTCGGGCACAACGCAAAGCGACTGGAGATGGCGCAGCGCTTCGGCGCAACGCACACGTTCAACTCTCATGATCCGAGCGTACCGGATCAGATCGTCGAGTTGACGAGCGGGGGCTCTGCGCATGTAGTTGAAGCCGTGGGCAACCAAGAAAGTTTGGAACTCGGCATAAACGTAGCGCGTCCCGGCGGCACGGTCAGCTTCGTCGGTGTGCCGTACAACGTCAAAGCGGTGCCGATCGAAACGATGTTTTTCAACCATGTTACGTTACGCGGGGGACCCGCACCGGCACGCGCGTATCTTCCCGAGCTCATCGATAGCCTAGCAGCAGGACGGATCGATCCGTCGCCGGTCTTGGATTTGTCCTTGCCGTTGAGCCGCGTTGCGGAGGGATACGCGGCGATGGATGAACGCCGCGCCATAAAAGTGGTGCTTACGGTTTAGCGGCGAAAACGAGGACGGCTTTTCGAAACTCGGTGGCATCGATTGCCGGGAACTTGTACAGTGATGGCGCGATGTCGTCGAAATAGGAACGTATCTTTGCGAGCTCGATAAGCTTCCTGTCTACCATTAGAGATCGAAATGATAGACCGAGATTTGATCGCTATGCAGCGCATAGGGACTGCGATCTTCCCAGTCCGCCTTCACCGGAATGAAATCGGCCGGTGATGCAAACTCGACGTTAATTCGTAACCGCTCTTTTCAGCTCCGGAATGGCGCGTTCAATGGCGTTGCGCTCAGGCACCATACGCATATCGATATCGATCGTCGTCGGCCGCCAACCATAGAGCACGGCCGTCGCGCCGCCGGTCAGATACACGCGGGTATGCTCAGGGCAAATTTTACCGAGTTCGTTGAAAAAGGCGGTGATGCGATCCTTGTCTACTTCTTCACGGATGCCAGGCCGGGCGGCCGGCCTTACGTTGCGGAAGGTGGTCTGGCCGGTTCTCTATCGACAGTGGGCCGATGCCCGCAAGTTTTTGCGCCGATTGGACCGTATCATGGCGGACTCACGGGGCGCGTTCGGCGGTCGATGTAACGACGGGCATGCGCACCACGATCGTCGGCAACCTTCCGTCGAATCAGACGGCGGCTGCGTCCGGCGGTTTTGTGAGCGGCGTCGGGGACGTCACGTTCTTGCATCACACGCTGTATGCGCTCATATCGGGCGCCGGATGTTCGCACGGCTTGGCCGGGACGTATAACAGCATCGACCGTATCAGTTCGGGCGGCGCCCCCACACCAATCGTCAATTTGAGCGCATTCCTAATGTCTCATCCCGTCGCTCATCCCAATCCCCCCGATTTCGCCCGACGGGACGTGGTACAGTATGGTCGCCGTCGGCAACGCGCTTTATGCCGTCGAGCCCAATCACGGCGAAGTAGAGGTCGTCACACCGGAAGGTTGCGTTACCATCAGCCGCCTCGTCGACGTTTCCGCGACGCAAGGACATATCGTTCCGACGGCGATCGCGCACGACGGCTCGTGGCGCACGATCGTTAGCGGACTGAGTTTTCCGACCGCGATGACCTTCGGCGACCGTAACACGCTGTATATCTCGAACAAAGGCTTCGGGCAGCCGACGAATACGGCGGGTGAAATCGTGAAGGTACAGATACCGGACAACGACGACTGACGCGCACTCTATCCCGGCGAATCGGACGGCCAGCAAGCACGTGGATGTGCATGTGATCCACGGTTTGCCTGCCGTCCGGCGGTCTCAGTCGTCTCCTCTTCCACGATGTCGAAATTTTATTTCGTTTGACAATTCGGTGGCATAAAAATCTCCCTCATTAGCAAGATCATCGAGTGTTCTAAGCCCAAGGTCTCTTACCGATCGGTCCTCCGCGTTGACCGCAGCAAACGCAGCTAAGTCCGCCGTTGGAAACCGCTCGAAGAGTTCGACCGCCTCCGCGAACGAACACTTCAGCAAGCGTTGGCGATAGGCGGTCTCGACTTTAGTTTGAAGAAACCGCATATCCGCATCGTCATGTGGTCTGCCGGTATCGATTTTCGTGACGATGAGGTCGATCTCGCTCATTAGTCGTGCCCCATCTTGCAAGGGCTCCGAGCGCTCCCAAATCTCGTCAAACTCGTCCGCATCGAGATGACTGGATATGCGGAATGCGTCAATTGGGCGATCCGCGCCAAGAATTCTGACGAATCGTTGCTCGGCTGCAACGGAGCCGATTTCGTCAAGCGGGATGCTCACGAAATTGCCGATGTCGTCGCTGACCATCGCGGCCGTCAGGGCGTTTGATTTGAGGAAGTTTTTCAGGCTTACGCCCCATAGGTTTGCGTTCTTTTGCGGATCGATCCAGATGTGTACATCCTTGGTGGTACGATGAAGCCCGTGGAGAACGACCGCGATCCCGCCCAAGACAACGACTCGATGTTCCGCTGCGAGCAATCGGACTACGTCGTGGGATTTCAAAGATCCGCGCTCCATTCGCGTATGGAAGTTTCTATTGCGTCCGACAACGCAATCGCATCGGCGACGGAACGCGGGCATTCTGCGAGCCAAGGTTCGCTGTTCTCGGAATACGCTGCTTGCGATGGTAGGCTCATGCCGATGCGCCGAAGCGTCATCGCCAAAGAATGGCGACGCCGCTCATCCCGGGCCACGTTCGCTTTGAATCCGCGTCGGTCACGTGAGTGTTGCATTTTGCGAATTATATCAACTCTGGTAGCTTATGGCCCAAATTAGCTTGGGCTGCAGTTGCGAAGCAGCAATGAGCGTTGCTGGCGCGCGCGGTGGCGCCGACGCACCACTCAGCGGCATCAACAAGGTCGGGCCAAACGTCATCGCCTCATGATTCTACGCTTTACTGGTACGCGGAGATATTCAAAGTCCGGTGTATTCGTGTGTCAGACCATTGGCACAACGTAATAACGCGCCGGCGCAATGGTTCGGATCGGCTCATCTGCGGAGCAAGCGATTTGCATTCCTTTCAGAACGTGAAAGCTACTTCGCGAGGACAATGTGCGTGGCTCGGTCCGTCGGAACATGTTCGACGGTCCGATATCCCAGAGTGCGGAGATTTAAGCCCCTAAAGAGCGATTCGCCTTGGCCAAGCGCAATTGGAGCAAAAGCGAGGTGAATTTCATCCACGTAACCGGCCCGAACGTATTGCCGCACGGTCTCGACACCGCCGCCAATCTTAACGTCTTTTGCACCTGCCGCTTCGCGCGCCTTTTGCAGCGCATCATCAATGCCGCCGGAGACGAAATAAAATGTCGTTCCGGCCAGCATCTCGATTGGCGGACGTGGATAATGTGTCAGTATGAAAGTTGGCGCATGATAAGGCGGATTTTCACCCCACCAGCCCTTCCATCGATCGTCCGGCCATTCCCCACGAACAGGGCCGAACATGTTGCGACCCAGGATGAAAGCACCGAACCCTTCCATTGCGCGTCGGGCGAACTGGTCATCAAGGCCGGTTTCGCCGCCCTCTTTTCCTTGCATCTGATGAAACGTCCGCGTTGGGAAAAACCACTGAAAGACTTCATCGCCTCGCAGACCAAGCGGATGATCTAAACTCTGATCGGTTCCCGCAGCGAAGCCGTCAAGGGAGACACCCAACCCGGCCACTTTTACTTGAGTCATTTAATTTGTGAAGCCTCGAGATCTTCGTCCGAAAACAACGGACGGATTTCGGTCGACTCGCCGTACGGCAAAGGGCACTGCAAAAGGCGTTCGACGAGCAGTTCCTGATCTGGCTTCAAGGGGCCAGAATCCGGGATCAACTCCTTTGTTTCCGCGAAAGGCCCGTCGGTTATCTGCGGCTTTGCCCCTGAGTAGTTGATGCGGGCGCCAGCGGAGGTCGGCTTTAGGCCGCCCATCTCTAGGAGCATGCCGGCGTTGATGAGCGTTTGGTTCAACGCCCCCATTCTGGCTAAGTCGTCGTTGAAGCTCTCCGGGAAGCTCCCGGCTTCATAGCGAGGAACGTCGTCTTTATTCGGTTTGACCATGACCAAGAATCGCATGAGTCTCCTCTTCGTTGTGCTCTCTACCTAGCCGTCGAACGGAACGGCACAAAATCGACATCGGCCGGAAAAATTGTCGCCCGAAAGATCCAGATCCAATCACTTTTGAAATTTGCTGGTATTCGCCTTGCGGCTACACGTTCTAGGTGAGCGGTGAAGAAAGAGGCCAGCGAAATCGCCGGCCCCTTTTTGTCCCTCCGATGTCCGCGCGATTACTGCATTCTATGAGGGCGCTAGTGACATTATCGCTGCAAGTCCCATTATGCGGTAAGCGTACCCCGTAAGTCCCATTATCGCCGCCGTCGAGTCAACACGCCTTCGCATTGTTTGAATTGTCCGTGATGCGGCGACTGCAGACTGGAAGTCGGCGCATCACGTTTCCTCCGCTTTCCGCTTCTTCGCATTGCGGTCCTGGACTTGTCGCCGTCCCGGTTTGATTTCGTCGTTCGTCGCGGCCGCGTCAACGAGATCCGGCCAGACGCTTCCGATTCGGTCCAGCAGCCTCTTCAGCGCCGCGTACGCGCGGTGCTCGGGGTTGAGGGCGTAGTACAACACCACCTTGCCGGCGGACCTTGGCGATGCCTTTGTCGGCGAGCCAATGCATGCGGCCGCGCATCAACGATCGCTGCGGGGATTTACGCGCCCTCCTCTCCGAGGTTATTCCGGAGATACGCGCCTCTTTTACGCCGCGCATGGAATCGCTCATTGATACGATTCGAAAGGCTCATGGCTATTCGAATTTCGAACATGACGTCAATCTGCCGGAGAAACTCGTCGCGCTTTCCAAGCCGGGATTCGCCTTGCATCACGTTCAGTCGCCGGTCGCAAAATTGATCCACGCGAAGTCCGCATACGAGGCGCTGTTAGATGATCGCGTCTTACAGAACATGTTGGACGGCATTATTCAATGCGTGCTCGACACGTTGTGCGCGCACGAAGGAATGATGGATGCTGCCGACATCCAAGCGGCGCATGCGTTTGCAGCGGAAATAGCGGACGAGTTTGGCGTCGCCATCTACAACCTGAATTATGACGGAACGCATGACGATGCTTTACCCGGCATAAACGATGGGTTCGGGCGCGATCCCGAAGAAGAGGATTTGCAGCGGTTCTCAGCGCGAAAGTTCTTCCAGAGCGGCGGTACGCGCTTTGCTCACGTGCATGGTTCCACCCGTTTCCGCGTGTCTCGCGTTACGGCGGATGGTGCGAGCGAGTACGGCGTTGTGAAGATCAACCCGTCGAGTCCGCCGGCAAAGCCGTTGGTTTCTTGGGCGGAGTCGAAAACGCAGGCGGGAGACTTTGCCCTAATCGGTTCCATCGTCACGGGCCTTCGCAAGGCCGATAAGACGCTTTCGCAACCATATGCATCATACGCGCACGCCTTAGAGACCGAGTTGCAAAGCGCTGCGCGCGTGCTGATCATCGGGTACGGCGGCTCTGATCTCCATGTGAACTGGCAACTCATTCGCGCGCGGCAATTCATGGCAACGACTGGAAGCCCGTGTGGATTACGCGTGGGCACTGAGCCCAAATGACATGCTCTTCAAACTCGCCGCTTGGATGGCCGGTGCAAGCACAGACGCTGATGTCGCTGCACGATTTCCTGAAATGGCCGGCGTGGCACAGTTGCAACGATTCGGCCATCTGCATCTTGCCGGCGAGGGGTGGAAAGCAGCCGATGAATCACAGGTTCGCGAGATAAAAACCGCCCTGCACTAACCGCTGCGTGAAGCGAACTCGATCGGTGGAAGACCCGCGATGACGGAACCGTCTTATTCGAATGAACCAGAGGTCACGGAATGGAGGCTGGAAACCACGAACAGCGGCGCTGAACGAACTTCCGACGCGCTTCGGTCCCCGCGGAGCGTAACGCGCACGCGAGCGTATTGAGAGTGCCATGCGTATGTCATGCCACTCGCCTATGATTTCCGCGGAGGTAACCGATGAAGAAAGTTCATCCCCTCACGGCCGTCGTGACCGGTCTGTCCATAATTCTGACGGCGCAGTGGTTCGTGCGGCGCGAGAGATCGCTGGTCGGCAAGTTTCTTTCGGCCATAGGCCGTTGATCATGGTGGGCAGCCTTTCGACGCAAACGCGGGCGGCTCGAAACGTTTGTCGCCGAATGTCTGGACTGCGCGACTCATCTCGCATGTCGCTTATTGAAGGATCAATCGCATGGAAGAATCTGTTTCGCTCGATCCCGACATCAGAGTCGAAGGCGCACGCTTGGTGGTGACCAGTCGCATCAGGTTCCGGCTCGCTCCGGAATCGCGCGGACTCGTGATGCAGATGCGAGCGGCAGGCACGGCGCAGGAACTTTGGAATTCGCGCAACTTCAAGCACAACGAGTTGCGCGCCATCCACGAGCGCGGCACCGTTTGGCCGTTGGACGACGAGTACAATGAGGCCGTCATGGAATGCGCATTCGACGGCCCGCTCTCCGACGGTCAGATGGTGAAGTACGTCCACGACTTGAACGTTCAGTCGCAGCTTCGGGTGTTGAACCAATCGCACGGGCCGGCCGCCATAATCCCGCGCAGCGAGTGGGCGTGACGAACGCGCGCAAAGCGCCGCGCTAGCGGTGCGGACTGATTCGGTTTACCTTCCGCGCATGTACGACGACTGATGTTGGCTGATCATTTGCGGCGAGGCGTTGAACCACCGGAATTGTTCGAACAGGTGGGTTACTGCTGGCACCGCGGTCGCCGCCGGGTCGGCGATCAACTGTTTTAAGCCGACACGCGCCTCGTGCCGAACGGGCGATTGCGTCGCCTGGTACAGCTCGTCCAGATCGATCTGCGGATATTCCGGATGCGAGCGCCCAGCCGGAGAACGTCCTGAAGTGTGAATTGCACTTTAACGTCGGTTCGGTAAGGTACCGCCTGAGCGAGGCGCGCGGCGAACACGTACGCGTCCGTCACGCGGTAGATCAAGCGCATGAAGGACACGAATCCTTGTATCGGTGTCGCCGGTTTGCGCGCGCCAAGAACGTATTGCTCCGTTTCCTCGCGGGAGGACGCCTGGAATGACTCGTTCACCGACTCCGGCAGAAGCGCGCGAAACACGAACTGCCCGCTGCGGTACATGCGCCATTCCTCTATGTGAGTTGAAGTTGCGTGCACGGCGGTTTGCTGGTGCACGTAGGTTCCGGCGGATGAAATGCTGTCCGGCAAGGCGTACGGGAAATTCCAACCGCCCAGCCGCACTTGGCTGGCGAGCACGATGTCCCGACACTGGGGAATAGTCAACGCTTCCGGGTCATGCGATCCTGGTTCGATGGCTACGAGAAAGCGCGGTTTTCCCGCCAATCCTTCGATTTCCGGCGCACTCATTGGAATGAGTCGAAACCCTTCCGCTCGTCGGCGAAGTTTTGCGCTGCGGTGTCGGGCATCCGCAAGCCGATTCGTTGCGCGGTCGCGATTATTTCGGCCGCGCGTGTTTCAGCGGCGATTTCCAGCACCTCCGCCATCAGATCCCGCGTTGACGGCGCGGGTCGTGGAAATGCGCTCGTTGCTCCGCACGTACACATCACCTTCGCGAAGCTGCTGCTTCTCCGGCGTGCCGCTCGGCGTGGGCTTCGAACAAAACACCGGCGTGCGGGAAAACTGCCTCACCTCTATCGCGACGAACTGCTTGCCGTCGTAAGCGATTCGACGAACCAAAAGATCCACGGGCGGTCGCGCGTGGGTGTTTACGAGGTTGATGATCGTGTCGTTGTCGTAGTCGGCGTCGTGTTCCGTTTTGACGCCTTCCAGACGCAACGTCGCGCCATCGCGTTCGCTGCCGCCGATGATTATGCGCCCGCCGTCGCGCAGGTTCGCCATCGCCATCGCGCTCTTGACGATCTTCCATTTCAACACGTCGAACGGCTGCGATTCCTTGAACTCCGAGCTGCGCGTTTCAACGCCTGAGGCCAGCGCCAGTACGACCGGATCATTTGGTGTCGCGGATTCGTTCACGTCTTAGGTCTCGATGTGGTTGGCGCTCCTGAGATCAGCGCTCATTTGAAGTGGTCGTTGTTCTCGATGTGGTGTGCAATCTTTACTGCCTTGAAGCGCGGATGCGCACAGCCGTGACAGGGCCGGAATCTTTTTCCGAACACGACAGTGACTTCATGTTTCTGCGCGTGAGTCGCATCGTGCGTGACCCGTAGATACCCGAGGCCTCAACGTGTCGCCGGGTTTGTACGCCTTCCGCATGACTTCGTCACTAGTCGCCATCGCGTCACTCGCCCTTGACCTTGCGGAACTTGTCCGGCTCTCCGCCTGCGACGTGCCTGACGCGCGCCGCGTGTATCGCCGCGTCGGGGTCCATTGTGCGTGCCGCATCGATTGCGTCCTTCTGCGTGTCGGCCGTGCCGCTGACGCGCTTCGCGCCGCCTCTGTTTTGAATCCGTCGCGGCCGTCGGGCTCGATGTAGAACGCCTTCGAATTGCGCGCCATGCCGTCTCCTTGATCTGGACAGGCGTCTTCGCCGCCACGAATCGAACACGTGTCCCCATCGCGGCGCGTTAAATCGCGGTGTCCACGCCAGGGCTGGTCGCGTCAAGGCTTGTTCGGCTGCTCGTCTTTCTGCGGCGCGCCCTTGGTGAAGTAGTCCCGCTCGACCTCGCCGGCACGGCTGAAAATCCGATCGTCAAACCCTGACGTGACTCGGTCTCGTGCCACGTCGCCGGGCGGCGAGAAGTCGCCGTCCGGAGCCCAATTGCCAGTCGGCTTCGAATCGTCACTCATCCTCGTCGTCCCCGCCTTTGATCGGCTTCCACCCTTCAGTAAGGGGGTCGCGCTGGACGTCGCCGGGTCGGCCGAAGTCCTGATCATCATCGCTTGGATTCATCATTCACTCCGCATGTTAACGTTATGGTGTTGTTCTTCAAGCGAGTGCCGGTACACTTCATGGTCTGCTTGTTTCGTGCCGCCGATGATGAAGCGCTGTCGAGCAGCAGCAGAAAATTCGTCAACAGCAGAGCGGCGCCGATCACGATGGCCGCGGTAGCGATCTAAATTAGCGTCCCTTCGTTCGCAGTGCCGGTCCAAGGTCAAAAGTAGTGCTGCCAAGCGTCGATGAGCCGTCTCGCGATGCGGGCGCGAAACGCTGGATCGCTAAGGACCGGTACGGAATTGAATTCGCTTATGGCCAGTATGTCCCGCTCGCGAGGATACAGCGAGATCAACAGCAGCAGCACGCTTAGAAAGAAGAAGACCGCGGGAGCTGAGCAACAGCGGACCAAAATGAAGATAGTTAGATTGCCCAAACCAGCCGAGCAACGTGCATAGACTCGCGCCTCCGCCGACGAGCGCCACGGCTTCTGCGCTTTGTCGTCCAGCGTGTCGAAGGCTTTCATTTTGCGGTCGTAATAATCCATGGCGACATTAAGAAGTAGTTCCGCCGTCTGAAAATCAGTCAGACTGGGGCTTTCAGCCAGCAGCGCCCGGTAAGTGTCTTTCCTTTTCGCAGAATCCGCCGTGCGCAAACGCCTGCCCGGACCAGCGCGATAGACGAGGAACGCAGTTCCAAGTACGCCAATGGCGGCGATCGCTGCAGCGGAACACCCTGGCTGTGAGCATCGGCGGTCATATTTCGTCTCTCTCAACGTATCGAGTTTTAACAATGACGCAAGACAATAGTTGTTTGCCGGCTAGCGTTCCGACTGCAGCGCCGCTTTCATTGGCGGCGAGCGTATGTGCTGGCCCGCAACAACCGACGTTACGGTCGCATTGAATTGTCAGCTGTTATCGTAGGAACGGTTCGTGTGCTTCGGGCCGAGCGTTTCCGCTTCGCCGAGCGCGAAAATGTTCCACCCCGCGCAGTGCAGCGCCATCTGGCGCGCGCTCTCGGCGGATTGCGAGCGAAGCAAAGCAAGTTCGGATGATTATGGGAACGGTGAAGAGGCAATTGACATCACGACTGTAGCGAATGGCCGGCCGAAATAATCTACGCCATTTCGAAGTCTCGCGATCGTTTAGTACGCTCCGGAGATGCATGCAAGTACACCGCGGACAGTTAGATGCGGCCGGGGGGCTGAGTTTCGATTCCAAGCGACGACAACTCGCTCATCACGACGGCGTACCTCGCATCGAAGAAGGGACCGCGTTCCGGAAAGTCTGGATGCAGCGTTGGTGTGAGGTCCACCGTATCGGTGACGATCTCGGACGACGCGCGAGACGCATGCTGATGCAAAGTCGGAACGCCAAATGGAAAGTCTCCATCAAATTCGACGCAGATGACGACGGGGTCGAACTTCGTAACGGACAAGATTCCGGACACCTTGTGCATTACGAAGTCGGAAAGTACAAAGTCCGGCACGACCACGATACGCGATTGATTGTAGAGCCAGTAGTGTATCTTAAATCGTTGTTCCAACGGACTGCCGTTCACGAGGAAATCTCGGATGGCGACTTCTGGGTCCGCCGACGATGTCACGGTCTGTGCAGCAACGACGTGTCCAAGTATAGATCGTATAACAGCCGACGGACGAAACGATATTTCGTACGCATTCCTCGTACTGCTCTCAGCGGCGGCGCGCAGTAAGGCCACGAACTCGCCGAACGCTCCATCGTGAGATCCCACGCGGACATTGTTGCATTCGGCGCAGAGCGTTTTGAACTCCACGCCGCGGTATCCCGTACGTGTCACGGGTTTTTCGCGGTGGCTTTCGGCGAGGTACAGGTCTATCTTCACACGGTTTTTATTGCCGCACGCCCGGGGAGGGACATGGTCACCAGTAAGGCGATTATTAGCACCTAGGCACAGATTGCAGCGCGGCTCGTTCTGCTTTTCCAAGGCCCAGAGTTTTGGAATCTTGCCGGTCATCGTCGCTTTCTAAAGGGATGGGATTAAATATCGGCCTGATACCGGCGCTGTGACGTTACCGCGGGCCGTGATAAAGCGTTATGGCCACTCTGTCATTTGTGCCGGAAGATCCGGCCTTTGTTTACGAGCGCATACCATATGTGCCTATGCGCCGCGTACCCTTTCCACGTCATGTCGTTGCGTCCCAACAGCCGTTCGCCGGCGTCGTGCTCGTAGTCGTCGAGAACTTCATTAACATCGCCGCGCACTAGTACGATGCACGCGAGCTTGTGACGCGAGAGCATCACGCAGAAGCGTCCGGGGTCGAGGTGAAACGGGTCGGCTTCCTGCATCGAACTCAGCGGATGCTTGACAATCGAGATGAGCGTTTCTTGGCCTTGGATGACGTTGGGAGTGTCGGCGCGCAGGGTGATTGCTCTTGCATTGAGACGTTCCTGAGTACGCGTCACGGAGTTCACGTGCGAATCCATGTAGAAGACATCGTTGTTGATGTCGATCTGCCGGCGTTCGTGCGCCCAGCGGGCGCGCCGGAAGTGAATCCGTTCGGCTACCTCGACGGAAAGGTCTGAAAGCTCGTCGTCAACCTCGGTTTCGAATCCGTGGTCCGGCAGCTGGATCGCGACGATCGAAGCACCCGCGGCGATGGCATCGAGCGCGCCATCTATGGCGTCGTTCTTTGCGCCCGCGGCGGCGAACGCGATGCGGCGCTCCGCATCGGTCGATGTCGCGGCAAACGGAAGGTTCGGATAAAGCGATGGCTGGATTATGCGCACGGTATCCGGCGGAAGACGCCGCGATACGTCCAGCGCGAGTCGATGGACCGGCGATCCGTTGCGCAGGACTTCTTCGGGGAGCGGCGCGAGCACGCGGTCGCGCGCCGACTCGAAAATCTCAGTGTCCAACTCGGTGAACGGCCAAATCTGCCCCGGGTCGCCCACCATCAAGCGGCGTCTGCCGAGAGCGTCGAGCGGCAGCCCTCCGTTGCGATAATGAATCTGGTACGCTTCGTCGGCGACCATCAGATCATAGAGCGACGTCGCGCCGCTCGGGATATGATCCACGCTGTAGAAGTGCCGGTGAACGGTGGATACTACCACTCCCGGGCCTCTGTTGAGGTTGTTGAAGCTTATTTGATCGTAGGCACGTTGTTTGCGATGAGGCGCTGGGACGGCGCTTCCTTGCTGGCGAGTGCGACTTGGATGGGAATTTTCGGGAACCGCTGGTGGAAGCGCACTGCAAAGTCGTCGCGTTGGTTGCGCGTGTTGGTGCCGACACCGACACGCCAGCGGTGATCGGCTATGGACTTCGCCGCCGTCTGCTCGACGAGGTACGTCTTGCCGGCGCCAGGCGGACTGTCTACCAGTACGCGGTCCGCGCCGTTCGCGTAGGCGCGGAGAATTTCGTCTTCCATATCAGGGCAATCCAAGAACGCTCTTGATTTTGCTGTAGTACGCCGTGTTAAAGGACGGCTCGCCCGAGGATCGCCCTCCCCAACGGTATGGACCGCCCGGCGTCACGGAATTGATCCCGTCCGTGATTCTTACGCTCGCGCGGTAGCCGCTCGACGTACGGGCGAAGTCGCGGAATCTCGCCGGCGTAGACTCCTCCAATGATTTGGACGTGCTGCCCCGCGCGCAGCCGAATCTTCGGCTGGTGTTCGATCTCAAGTTCGATGCGGTGATCCTTCGGATTGATTCCGCGCGCCGTCTTGCGGACCGCCGAGATGCTGGCGACGAACGCGTTGCCGGTTGCGCGCTCTTGCTCGAAGCGCATGTTGTCGTTCGCGAGGAGTTCTTCGGCGATGCAGACCGGCGTGGTATTCGTGCAGCTCGTATCGCTTAGACATGGAGATTGCGCGTCGCCCACGGAAGACGTAGTTTTCGAGGCGGTACTTCAGCCACGAAACGTTTTCTGAAACGAGATCGGCGTAGATTCTGCGTTGGCAGGCCGCGGCCCCAGAATGACGGCGTGCGCGTTTTCGAGCATACGCCACTCGGCCGCGACGCCGGCGCGCTGCATTGCTTCGATCTCGGTTTGGCACCGCAGCTTTTCCTTCGCGGACTTTGCCTTGCGGATACGATGCAGCCGGTGCTCCACGAATTCGTCGTCCGTCGCGCGTCAGCATGGCGGCTGCCGGCTGCTCAAGCGCGAAGCGGTCGGCGTCCGCCTGCGTCGTCGTCGAGCCGGCCGGCGGCGGAAAGCCATATGGTGAGCGCGCCGAGATGTCCGTCCTTCGGAGGGATCTGTCCGGTGACGAAGTGCTGCTTGATTTTCTCCGGCATCACGACGACGATTTGCTGGCCCGGGCATGTGGTAGATTTCTTTGATCAGGCGCAGCAGATAGCCCAGGCGCAGGATTTGCGGAGCCGGCCCTGTAGCGCGGGATCGGGGTTGCGGTTTCGGTCCGGCGTTCTCGTAGCGGTACGCCATGACGGTGAGCAAGCTCAAGCGCCGCCGGGTTCGGCAATGTAAATGCGCGGGAATTCGCAGTCCACCATGCGCTTGAGATACTCTTCGAGCGCCTCCGCGAACGGCACGAGGAAGTGCGTCTGCCGCGACATCGCATTGTGTTCGACGACGATCTGCGGCGGTCGGCCGACGATGCCCGTAACCGACGGCCTGCACCAGTTCCTCGCCGACCACGCGGATCGGAGCGATGGCGAACGCTCCGTCGCGAGGATCGGGCCGGATGTCGTAGGTGTCGGCGATGGGGACAGATCTTTGCCGCGCTTGCGCGAGAAGTCGCGCGGCGGCCTCAACTGTTTTCATGCGATGTCCCGTAGATATGTGGCCAGATCGAGACCGAGAATGTAAGCCGCGTGTTCGATGTTGTCGAGCAGCGCGGCGTCCTTCGGCGCAAGCGCAGCGCGCTGTGGCCGCGAGCGTCCGAAAGCTCTGACGGCCGTTTTTCCGCCGAACAGTTTACGCGTGTCGCGACCGAGCCGATCCGCCGCGTTCGCGACGCGGCCTTCGCAGTATCCGGTGAGCACGCAACGGCCGTAGCACGATTCCTTGAGGTTCGTGTGCAGCGTCGGTGCGATGTTCGCGAACTGGAAATCGCCCAGCGCGCGGGCGTGAGCGAGAAGTTCGCGCGACGCGTTGCAACTGCGGGATCGCCTTCTGCACTTGCTCGATCTCACCGGAGAGATCTTCGCGCGCGATGCGCGCGGCGCTCAAGTCCGTATGGCGTCGCAAACACCAGCAGTCCTTCGCTGATCGCCGGCGCGTTCGGATCGAGACGCGCGCAGTTCATGGCGCATCGCAAGCGTACCGCTCGCGATCTGACGTCGCACCTGATCGAGCTTGCTCGACTCGACGACGGTGTCGTCGCGCACGATGAAAGACTTTTCGTCGCCGATCAGATAGATTCCGAGTTCGCGATCCAGAACCATGAAGTCGGGATTCAAATATCGCGAGCCGCGGGTGATCGGCTTGCCGTTCGGGCCTTTGAGGAACGGCAACTCGAACGTCGGATGAATGACGAGGTCCGGCACGTCGCGCTTCTTGCCGAAGTAGGCGTCCTTGACGATCGCCTGCGTCTTGCGGTGGCGTCGGAGATTGCCGCCGTGAACGTCGCCGCTGACGACCGGCTCCTCCTTGTCGAGGTCCCGTACGATGACGTTCTCGGGATCGGCGTAACGGTCGCGCAACGGTAGAAGCGCGCTGGTCTTGGTTTTGTTGTACCTGTCGTCGAAGTGCTCGTGCAGCATTTCCGCGGCGCGCTTCCGCAAGCGCCATCGCATCGTTCGCGTGGTTGTTGTTCTCGAACTTCGCTCCGCGGCGCACGAGCGACGGGCGGATTCCGAATTCGCCTTGGTATACCGCGCCATTCATCAAGATTTTGTGCGTGTCGAGTTCGGAGACTTGCTCAAGCGCCATCGCCGCGGCAAGGTCGCACTCGTCGTTGACGGACGTGCGGATGAGCGCCGCCGACGAACTGATCTTGCCGTTGCCGCGGCTGCTCATCGCGCAAACGTCTCCGCGGTGATCGGCGGCTGGATCGCATGGTCTTCGGCGGCGTACTCGGTGCCGAACAGCCGGTCTTTTTCGCTGAGCATCGTGAGACGCATGGCGATGTGCCGGCGGTCGGCACAGGTCGCGGTCGGCGATAGCTGCGAGCGCCTCGATTCGACATCTCAAGCCAATGTCGGAAATCGAACGCGCCCTTTTTGAAATCTTTGACGCCGGGGATGTCGCGCGCGTGGTCCGCGACGAAAATGCTGAACTCGTCGAAGTCGTGAATGTGTTCGCGGCGCTGCAGCGCGATTTCGCAGAGCTGCGCCGTCGTCGCGAAGAACAGGCGCCTCCCGGTGTACGGCCCGACAACGCGTTCCTGAAGAGCGAAGTCGGAACGCGAGAGAAGCCGCTTCACGGCTTCGCCTTTTTCGGTCAGTCCGTAAGAGAGCCAGGTGCTGCGCCGGCTTCCGCGGTCGAACGCTTCCATTTCGGCCTTGCGGAGCGAGCCGAAACGCGTCGCGTCGATGTTCACGCCGTAGACTGCCCGTAGGTACTGCTGGATGTCGCGCGAGAGCATCGCCAGGCCGACGTCGCCGAGCGCGGTGAGGACCTGTTCCCGTGCGGACTTCAGCGGCCGGCGTGGGCGTGTCTCCCTAGGCTCACTATCGTTCTCGGGGCCCGAGGGTCCTTGCTCGGATCGGTTTGTCGAGGAGCGCCGCTTCGTCGGCGGACAACTTCAAAGACTCGAGCCGCAGCTTCAGCTGACGCATCTGGGCGGCGATCTCCTGAGCCTCGGAAAGCCGATCGTGCGGTTTCATGGACTAGCAGTGTAGCATCGCCAATGCATAAATGCAATAAATTGCATAAGCGCCATTGTACCGAGTTCTTCGCCGCTCTATGACGGCTAATGATGCGGTCGGCCGCTCGAGCGGGCGCTTCGTGCTCCCATACCGTCAACACCGCCCATCCGGCCGACCGGAGACGCGGCGCGCAGGCGGCGGTCTCGCGCCTGATTTTTGTGCGATTTTCGCGTCCCAATATGGAGCGATTGTGCTTGGCCCGCGTGCCATGCGTGCGGCATCCGTGCCAAAAGCAGCCGTCGCAGAAAACGGCGACCTTCGTGCCTGGGAAGGCGATGTCTATGCGAGTGCCGTGCCGGCGAAGATTGAGGCGGTAGCGGTAGCCGCGTGCGAACAAGCCGCTTCGAATCTGCACTTCGTGCGCCGTGCCGCGTCTGGCGGACCGACTGCATCCGCCGGCGCGTCGCTGCGTCAAGCGGCTGCGGCGCGCATCCTTTTCTCATGCGTCCGCAGCGTTCGCGAGGAACTGCTGATCCTTTCGTAGCCCGCTTCGCTCGTAGCGCAGCCGGAACCCGCGGGTCGCCGCGTACGACAGCGGCGTCGACTCGTAGCGCAGAAAGTCGAGGATCGGCATCGTGGCACGGCATCATAGGCTCGACAGGCAGACTTCGTACCGACGCCGGTTCCAGCCGAACGCGGCTTTCGGCCACAGCGTCGCGCGGCGTGGATGACGCCGTTGCTCCGCGGTGCCGTGGGTGCCGGGCTGAGGATGCGCGAGGCGACCCATCGCGCGACGGGCACGCTGACGGCGTTGCCGATGAGCCGCCATCGCCACCGTTCGTGCGATCGCCAGCACCTGCCCCGGAACGTACGTCCAGTTGACCGGAAAACCTTGGAGTCTCTCGGCGTCGCGCACGTCCGGCGTGGCATGGATAGCTCCGTTCGACACGTCCCAGACGGCCGGCGCGCATGGGATGCCGAGCGTCGATCCACCCTTCAGCGGAGGTACCGCGTTTTCGGCCCAGCCGATGCCGCTCGTTCCTTCCGTCCAATAGAAGCCCTTGGCCTCGAGGCTGAAATCGTCCGCATGGCGGTCGGGGGCGCCGGTGAGAATGGTCCGCGCGGCATCGAATTCGCGGCTTGCCACGCAGGATAAGGCGCTGCCGCCGCTGAGGAAGTCCGAACGCTTGAGAGTCCACCACGCGGAACGCCCATGAATAACCGCACCTTGCGAGCCGGTTCGCGATCCACGTAACCGCGGCGCCGCCGTGAAGATGAAGAATGAACGCGACGTTCTCGAGCACGATGATGGACGGGTTCGAGCGTTCGAGCAGGCGCAGCAGATGCCGCAGGGGCACGCGTCCGCGCTCGAGACCGTCGCGTCGGCCGGCCTGACTGTACGGTTGGCATGGAAAGCCGGCGAGGACGCAATGTCCCAGGCGGGAATCTCCTCCAGGCCGGTGATGTCGCCCAGATTGGGAACGCCGGGCATGCGACGGTTCAGCACCGCGATGCACGCCGGATCGACCTCCGCCGTTGCGATGGTGCGGAACCCCTCCAGGCCGAAGCCGCGCTCAAGCCCGCCGATGCCTGAAAACAAGCCGACCACCGTGCCGACGCTGTCGCGTTGCACGCGAGGCTTCCAACGCTCCGCTCTCACAGGTGCCATGTGGTTCATATTGAATATGACACCACATGGCGCCTGCTCGGCGAAAGGGCGTAAAGCGGGCCGACCGCCCAAGTGCGCGCAATGCGGGGGCGGCATTCCGCCGCGCCGTCTTCTGAACGGAGAGAGGTTGATCTACTTGTCCGCTTTTGTTCGGACGTTCGTCGTTTCTGGTTTCACAACGCGCTCGCATACAAGCGTAGGAAGGGCAAGACAAAAGGTTAGCCGCGATCTTGAACGCCAGTCTCTGATGAAGTTCAGTTCGTCGCTCAGCATTTTATGGGGATCGTCGGAGGGTAGTGCGCAGCATGCTGACGCAGACGAGACAGCGCACAGAGGGCGTAGCCAAGGCGGCGTTCGACGGCGCCTACGGCTGGAAGCCGAACTTCGCGGTCGCCGAAGCGCAGGGTATTGATCTGTACGTGCGCGAGAAGCAGGGCGAAGATCGGACCGGTCCGACGTGGCCGAAGATGGCGCGTGATCCCGCGCTGCTGGAACGGATGAAGCTGGCCGAGTACGACGAGGTGCAGGCGCTTCCGAAGCAATGTGGAGAACCCGCCGTCGCGCATCAAGGCGCGCAATCCGTACATCCGCCTGGGGCGCCGCAAGGGCGACCCGCCTTCGGAATATCCGGACGACGTGGACCCGAAAGAGAATTCGAACAGATTCTTCCGTACGAGGTCCAGGACGCCATCTTGGACACAGCCAGACAGGACGTGGGCGGAGCGTGCCTCAACGAATCGCTCGCGATTCTGATCGTGGCGAACCTTCGGACGCTCAACGCGATGGAGCACCTGTACGACCAGCGCGTCGAGTTCCCACAAGGACAATCCGGTCACGTTTAACCCTCCGCTCGAGTTGAGCGAACGGAATCTCGGCGACGTTGCGTGATGAACTGCTAAATGAAGAAGGCCGGCGGTGATTCGTCGGCCTTTTCGTTTCTATGTGTCTTCGTCTGACAACAGATGTGAGGAGAAGAACCTGCTCAGTTCGGAGAGTTTCACTTGTAAAATCCCACCGCTCCGCGTGCACGAAGTTCGAATCGGCTACGTTGCGTAAGGCCATCGCTTTTACGAGGATCGCCTCGATGTCTTTGATGACGAAGTGAGGCTTGGTCATGCTGACCGTCGCCATGTTCTTCAGCAATTGAAGGCCGTACTTGTCCTTGGCGCTTTTCACGCTGCAGAATCCGAACCAGCGAACTGGTCCCACGCCTCTGCGTGCTCGTCCTGCAGGTGATCTTTAAGGCGCTTCCCTGAGCGTTTGCTGTCGTGTCAATCCGGCGTAGTACGGTCCGAGGTCGCCGTATAGGATGTAGATGCCGCGCTGCGTTCGGAAATCGGCGATGCGCCGGTTTGGAAGATTCATGCCGTTGCGGCCCAGGAGCCTGAATTGCTCGTCGATCTTGGTCTTCTTGCCCTTGCCGGGATTCCAGAGAGTCGCATCGCGCCGCCAAAACAGTCCTTGTAAGCCTTTATGATCACGCAGTCCACTTCGCACGACTGGGACGAGCGGCCTCGCGTTCGCTGTGATATATCTCTCGTGTTGAAGCCCGAAGTGGCGGCGCCTGTGTCAATTCCCGATTCAGGTGTTTGCCAGACGCGCTTCGAACGGTTCGGGCATGCCGAACGACAAGACCGTGCGCTCTCTTTTGCGCGAGTTTGCGACGACGAAGAAGCCTGGAGAAGTGTTCACGCGTTCAGATATAAGGAAGTGGTTTCGAGCAGAACCATCCTAATGCCCATCTTCCGACCGTAGATCGCCAGACGACCGCGTTGACCACGAATATCGAGAGCCGGCGTTTTTGGTACCCGAAACCCGGACGAGATGACGTGTTCTTTCGGCTACGGCCGTATGCTGGCGCAACTGCGTCTTTTTGACCCCGCCACGGACCGAACTCCATGCTACGCGCCCGATGCGGCGAACGACCTGCGCGACGACGTTGACGAAGAGGAAACGGATGCCGCTCAAATCCCAGACGGCCGGACGTTTGCGCTGGAGAATCATCTCCGCGACTTCCTTGCTAAGGATGTAACGCTCATCGAACCCGGCACCACCCTATTTGCCGAGATCGAAGGGATTGATGGCGCGGAATAATTCTATGGCGGCAACCGATCAGCGGGATCTTCTGACGATCGATGCTGCTGGTAACCTCGCCGTAGTTGAGTTGAAAGTTAGTCGTGGCCACGAAAAGACGGTCGGCCAACTCTTGCGGTACATCGGTTTTACAAGTCGCGAATACGCTAACGGCCGAAGGGTTGAGGCATTATCATCGCGTCCGATCTTTCGAACGACCTTCGTCTTGCCATTGAGCCGTTGAAATGCGCGGTGGACGTGCGGCTGATGAAGTATACGCTGAAGTTCGAAATGACGGACGCATCCTAAGAATCCGGTCAATAAAAAAAGACGGCGATTTTTTCGTCGGCTTTTTTGTTTGTGCGGCTAGGATTTTATGAACTCTTAAGTCCTATTATGCACACGTCACGTCACGTCACGTCGCGTAAGCCACATTTCGCATGTTTTCGCATGCAAAATGGTACTAACGCATTTACTGGTAAGGTGCACCTATTCCAACGTGGGCGTATTCATGTGTCAGGTGGTTGACACTTGGACGCAAAAAGGGATAATTTCTCCCTCACGGCACACGAACACCCATGACGCTTCAAGCCGCCGACAACACGGTATTTGCTCAGTGTTCTTGCGGGTCCGTCGCTTTGGTGCTTAAGGGCGCGCCGATCGGTAGTTTCGCTTGTTACTGCGACACGTGCCAGGAAGGTTCGAGCCGCATCGAAGCGTTGCCGAATGCGCCTTCCCTGCGACGGGCAGACGGCGGCACGGAATATGTCCTTTACCGGAAGGATCGTGTGACCTACGTCAAGGGCTCCGAACTCCTCAAAGACTATAAGGTCGAGCATAATCCCAAGACAAATCGGGTCGTCGCCTGCTGCTGCAATTCGGCGGTCTTGATGCGCTTCGATGACGCGCGGCATTGGGTCCCAATCTACCGCGAGCGACTCGGGCCTAATGCGCCGGCGATACAGATGCGTATCTGCACCAGCTTTCTGCAGAATGGCAAGGTATTCGCGGACGACATCCCTTCGTACAAAGGCTATTCACCGGCGTTTATGATGAAGCTTCTCTCATCTGGCCTTGCGATGCTGTTTCGTTTGTAGACCGACCAAGAAATGGAAGAGAGCGGCCGCGTCTTCACGCCGTCGCTCTCTTAAGTGGATTACCCGGAAGGTTCTATCTGTTACCCGTAACCGGTACATATTCCAACCGGTACATACTCAGCATTTACTGGCAAGTACGGAATATTCTAACCCCGGGATATCCTCGAGAAGCGGGCCATAACGTTGCATACGTGCAATATTGCCGTCTTCGGAGCAACGCGGGTCCAAGCGTTAGGGACGCGTTGTCCTATTTGAAGATGCCGCGGAGCCACGAAATAGCATTGTAGAGCGGCTGGAAGAAGGAGCGCTTCGGCTGATGCGCTCGCGGATTGTCTGCCATGCGTGCTGCGGCGACCATTTGGGGCGTAAAGTCTGCCGCCCACTGGATCGCGCCGTTTCGAACAACGTAGTGGGAGCGGCAGGGGAACGACCAATTGCCGATCGACGGCCACATCGAAATCCGGTCGTGCTTATCGACATGGAAGCTCCACTCTTCGGGCGCAAGCTTCGTCGGCACCTCGAGTCCGCAGCCGCAGGCGCAGAGATGGACGGCAAGCTTGTAGCGGTGGGATATATAGATTACGCCGTATTCGAGCGCTGGGGGCAACGCATCGACGAGCCGATAGGTCATCTTAGGTTGCACTTCAAGTCGATCCTCGTTGCTCAAACGGTTGAACTGAAGTGTGTAGAGGCTTGAATACTCCGGATTCCGCGCGTAGTAGAAGCCAAGGTGTTTCTTCCAGCGTATGACGGCCAAAGATGCGTTGAGGGCGTTCAGGCTCGACGATCTGGATGTTTGTGTCGTATTCGTCCTCGGCGTCGTCTCCTAGGGGAACGCCGTTGCGCTCGTGCTTGCGCTTCTCGTTCGCGCTGAACGTCGTCCGTAGATTGCCGCCGAGCCTCGCCTCTTCCATGGTGATGCCCATCCCGACATCGATGAAAGGTTTCCCGGCAGCTGCGAGGGCTTCGACGATAACTTTCTTCGCCGGCGGCTCGTCCATGCATAAGAAAACGAAGTCAGCCTGCGCCAGTTCGTTGACGTTGGCGGCGGTAACACGTTGGGGATGCGCCGTGATGCCGAGGTGCAGCACTTCGTACTTGCATTTTAGATAATCGACTTTAAAGAGCGGCGGTATTGCACTCACCTCAGCCAACGACGCGGCTCCGGGCGCACGAAAGGCGTTGTGATTGATGAAGCGGTCGCCGTCGAAGAGGTGGATTTCTTTGACCGGCGTTTTTGCGACGAGGTCGAGAACGTACGAACCGGTGCCACCGAGGCCCACAATGGCGATGACATGTCCCTCAAGCTTTCGGACGGCTTCGGTGATGCTTGCGCGCGCGGTCGCGCTGTCGGGGTAGGCGAATACCGAGGGAGGTTCGTCGGGATCGAAGGCGCGTCCAGTTAAGGGGCTCGCGTTTCGGTCAATTCGTACGGCGTACCCCGCAAGAATATCGACGTACGTCCTTACGAGCGCGTAGCAGTCGGCCCAAGAGCTTCCGTCTTCGCTCTTTGTCGAGAACATGAAGTCTGCGTGGAAGCCGGGGAAGAGGTCGCGATTCTCAGGGTGCGAGAGAATCTTGTTGTCGAGCGGACTTCCCACGTTGTCGTGCGGTCTCTCGCCGTCGAAGTACATGGTGTGCCTTGGTGGCTTACCGGCTTTCACGCCCTCACGAGTGATGGGGGCGGCCAGCGCGCCATACGCCACGGTCTTATCGGCTTTAACGTACGGTACGTTTTTGACGACAAGATGCTCCGCGACGATCTGAATTTCATAGCGTTCGTCGCGGAGCCGCTTGAGGTCTGGACTAAGATCGATTAGTTGCCGTGACGACAAACTCGGATCCGTTCCTGACCTGAACTTTTTCGCCCTGAATCATCGTTCCGGATTTCGGCTCGACCGCGTGCTCGAAAGCGACCTTGTACTCGACGGTAGGACCGCTCGGAAGATTCGGCGCGAGCTTCACGATCTCGTCGAACGTGACGATGTCGCTCTCGACGCGTTGTGGTCGCATGTTAACGATGATTTCGTAGCCGTGATGCCCGGCTTCGTCCGGGCCGGACTCTTGGGGTGGATGCTCCTGACTTTCCATGGTCTACCTCCGGGATATAACCGTACACCCACTGGGTGACATACGCATGGCACTGCGTAACACCCTAGCTTGCGCTCCGCGACGAGGAATCAACGAGGGTTGCGGCGTGCTGTTGGGTGTCGCGTTCTGGCCTAATTTGTGCAGCCGGGAAACGGACGCGGCCGCAAAAGCGCCGCCGCGCGATAGGCTGCTATGGAGAGAGTCGGGTACGCGTCGATACAGCGCTCAGCGTAAGGAATAACGCCGCGTGCGGCATTCTGCGCCATCGACGAACGAACTTGCGGCTTAATGTTTCTCCTGACAATGCCTTTGGCGACGCCACGCGCTTGCGTCGTGCCTGTGACCAGAACTCGGTCACTCCGTGCATGCGGATCGTGGAAATGCAGTGGTCGGTTGATAACAGCTGGTACGCCAAGAAGCGAACCAAAAAAATCGACGATAGCATCGACCATTCTCTCACTAATCGTCGGTTCGTACGCTTCGTAAATGGTATGTCGCATGTCGCTGGCCAAAGTTTGCATCACTTGTAGTCTCTCGCCGATGGCCCCGCGTAGACGCTGGCCGCATCAGTTGCATCGGCGATCGCTGAGCGGACCTCTGCGCGGGTTAAATCGAGAACTCGCAGCTTTCCGCCAACCTCGGCCACAGCTTCGACGCGGCGGAATTGTTTCGAGTGCGTTTCGGCATATCGTGACAAGCCCTGTAGTTTAGGAAGAGCGTCGGCGAACTGCACCCCATGCGGGTCCACGATGTCGGTGACGATTCGTCCGTCTGGTTGCTCTGCGAAAAACAAAAAGTCTGGTCTCATGATTTTGGTTTCGCCGCCGTCTGTATATGCGATGCCCAAAGAATCCTGGCTCGGACGATCGGGATTGCGATACCAGAACCGAAAGGCCGGCCGTTGAAACTCGACATTAAGTACCGCGGCTTCCCAGTCGTTTAAATCGACGGGATAAAGCCCATTTTCATCGCACAACAGATGATTCTCGTAAGTGGGAAATGTAAACTCAGTACCGTCAGCTTTCCGGACAGACGTTGGCTCCATACGAGAGACGGGCCGCGCCAATTCTATATCTTGAGGCGCACGACTCAAGGCCGTAACCTGCCGATACGCCTCCTGCCGGTCATCCGGCAGTGTCTTGATCATATCTCTGTGCTGATGAAGCCACGAATCGGAGAGATTCGTGCATTCCGCATCAAAGATAATTTGTAGATTCTCCATGAGGCCAAGAGCGGCAATGTCCTCGCGCGCTTCAATGAGAGCGCCTTCAAAATCATCCTCCGCCTCTGGTCTCTGCCTTGCCAACTTCTCGGTGTATGTTCTTGCAATATCAGGACTCAGTATGCGCGATGCGCGCCGATAAGCGTCATCAATCACGGCAATGTCGGCAATTGCTGAAAAGGCGGTCGTCGTTGTCTCAAGATTCCGCATATCGCCGGTGATTGTTTTCCCCGCGACGGTCAAGACCGTATTGCGCTTTTCAGCAAACTCCGACTGTCGACTTGCAATGAAGTTATCCAGAACCGAGTGCATTGCGGCGTGGGCCGCCGTCCCCGCATCTGGCAGTAAGGCATCGAGAACTAATTCTTGCGCGAGCGCGGTTAGGCGGATCGAAGGTTTCGCCCCTCGCTGCGGACGGGTCTGCGAAGGCAGCGAGAGGAATTTATTCCATACAATTTCGCTCACTGCCGGATTTGGCACCATTTCTTTTGGATTGATTAGCACTCGGCCCAACGGCGGGCTGTCGACGTTGCCTTGCATCAACGCGGCGACAACAGCCCTGACTGCAGTCTCATCAAAAAAAGGCAGAAGGCAGTCAACGGAGTTGAGGCGGTCGTTACCGGGGATGCGTCTTGCTAGCGGAGTTCGCACCATTCGACCCAGTAACTGCGTAATATGCGTCTGATCGCTGGAGCGCCGAAAGGAGACCATCACTTCCGCTCGGGGGCAATCCCATCCCGTGCTTATGGCGTCCTTCGCGATGAGGATGCGAATCCAAGTTTCGTCCTGCACGCGTTCCGGTGAGACATACGGCACCGTATACTTCCCGAACGTCTGCGAAATATGTTCTCCAAAAACATGCGCGATACTGGTTTCTGGCAATTCTCCCCATTGTTGGAAGACCGTGTCTAGCGCCTGTCCGATTTCGTTGTGATTCGGTGTATTAGGTACTTGGAGTACAAGAAGTGGCGCGACGCTGCTTCCGTCTCCCTGCGATCTGGAGTAGTCGGACCACTCCACTGACAGTCTCCTTAAGCTTGTCGGCAGCACGGCGCACCAATACTGAGTCGAATTGACCAACATCCGCGGGAACATCGAGTGCGATCGTATCCTTCAAAAGGCCTGAGTCGCGCACTTGACTAGTGTCTACGGTCACGCTCGGAAGAATGGCGCGGCCCTTGGCGCCCTCCATTGCCTTGTTGAACCGCTCAATCGTCGCGGAAATGCCCAGAACGATCGGAATTCCGGGAACACCTTTTTCGCCATTGATTAGGCGTTTTACCAGCGTTGATTTTTCGTTCTGTACGGCAACGCTGGAATTCCCCATGCCCCTATGCGCTTCGTCAAGCACGAGGTATAGAGTCAGAGAGGGATCGTCGATCGTATTTCGGATCGTGTCCCAGATTGTAAAGCAGTGCATATCGGGCCGCAGTTCTGGAAAGACAACGCCGCCCTGGTCTTCACCGTCGAAGCCACGTACAAGAAGACTATTCTTGCCCAGCTTCTGGGTGTTGAGGAAGTAGATTTTTCCGGCCTGGAATCGATCCCTATTGAAGGTGTTTTCGACAACAACAAGATCGGTGTGCTGCAAACGGTCAGCGCACTCCATTAAACGAAATCGGGTTTGCTCATTCAGCGAAGGGTCATCGCTGAACCAGATGACTACTGCACCGGGGTCCGCATCGAACTCATAGTAATCGTCGCCGTGAAAAAGCGCTTCGAACACCGCAGCCGCCATGACTGTCTTCCCCGCGCCGGTGGGCGCCGTCAATGAAAGTGCATGCGTATCGCGGTCCTCATTCCAACGCCGTCGGGCTTTGCGCAGATTATCGAGAACGTCGCGCACGGCTTCCTCTTGATAGTCTTTCAGAGTGAACTTCATGCGTCATCTCCGTTAGCGAAGGCAAAGTTCGTCAGGTAAGACTCGTATAGCCGCACAGCCTCTACGTTGTGAGGAAGTCGCTGCGCTAACCGCTGGAAGCGTCGCTCGTCATCAGTAACGACGTACGCGATATGCAGGTGTTCGTTTCGTCGAACGGCTTTTAGAAAGGGCAGTGCCTGATCTAGATCGATCAGCAGCCCGTACGAATCGGCCACCCCCCATCCGGCAATCGGAAGTGTGTCGATGCGCGACCCACGGCTGCCGGCGCGCATCCACAGGAGCGGCGCAATTCGTGAAAAGGCAATACTGTGGTTAACGGCAATTGGCGTTTCGTAGGAGAGTGTGAAAAACTCGACATTCTCGAGAAATCCCTCGGACATTGGAAATTCGTCGTTGTATTTGTAGTCGCCGATAATAGAATCCCCATTCGGCGTCTTACCGGTAGTAGCGGCGCTTACACGCGGCTTCGTGATAAACTCGCATATACCGTGACCTTCCCAGTCTGGATCGCCAGGGCGCAGAAAACTCTCGCGCAGAGCCTTTTGCTCCTCCGCGGCGACTTCGTTATTGGTAATAGAGATGCTGTGGCGTTCGCCGCCGTCCTGGCGATTTAGCCGCATGACGGCGTGAGCGGTTGTACCGGACCCAGCAAAAAAATCGACAACAGTCGCTCGCGGGCAATCGCCGACGTAAAAACGAAGAAGGTCTTCGACGGCATAAAGCGATTTAGGGTACGGGAATCGCCTACCAGGTATCAAGTCTGCTAAGCAGATTTGTCCCGCCGATCTCAGCGTTATGAGATGGCATTTTCCAAACACGTTTGGGCGGCGGGGAATCGTCATCGGTAAATACACTGCCTTGCACTGAGCCGTCGCGAGCGCGTCCGGTGATAGTGATATCGCCGCTGTTAATGAGAGAAATCGTTCCGCCAGGAAGATACTGGACAGTTCCAGTTTTTGAAGCGGGCTTCCAATTATTGACTCTCGCATAGCCGGCAGCCCAATTGCGCCGTAGGACCTCCGGGGTCAGGCCCCATAACATTTCGGTTCCATTCGGTTTCAAAGGCCATAATGCTACGGTACCGTCTGGCGGCGAAATTGACATTCTGTCAACATCATCATCGATTGCGTCACCAATGCTGTGAAGCTGACCCGTCAGAGCGTCGACAAAAATTGGATAGAACTGATTTGGTCGCGCGCCTCGTGTGCTGGAAGGCTCCCGACGACGAAGGCCTAGCCACTCGAGTGCGTTTTCACCCGCACCGTCATCCTGTACGGAATCGAGCATGTTCCTGTACCACGGCGTTAAACGCGCTGAGCCGAAAGTAAGTACAAATATGTGCTCCTCAACGCGCGAAAACTTGCCGACGCGGACGGCGCCTTTCGCACTAATAACGCTTGTGAGCATCTGTAGATCAGCTTCAGGGAAAAGTTGTTCGAGAAGTAGAGCGAGCCGATGCACCTCCTTCTCGTCTATGGAAACGAGCAGTACGCTCTTGTCCGGATTAAGGAGAATGCTGGCAATTCGCAGCCGCCGTTCCATCATAGCGAGCCATTTGCTATGCTGATATAGGTCGTCGGCTTCTACGTAGTCGTTGTTATACTTCCAATCTTTGGCCCCGGTGTTGTACGGCGGGTCGATGTAAATTGCGTCGACGATGCCGCGGTGCGTGTACGTCAACGCTCGCAGTACGTGATAATTCTCGCCATTTATCACAGTGTGGTGCGGTTTTCTGCCGCCGCGTTCTACCTTACCGGTACTGAAAAGCCCGGGGTAGATCGTGTCCTTGAATTCCGCCACCACGATTAAATCGTCCAACCCAACCGTTCTCGACTCGCAGTTCGCCGTGTCCATCAATTCGACTACTGCTAGTTTTCCGGCGCCTGCCTTCAGCATCTTCGAAACTTGCCAAAGGCGTTGATCGCCCTTCTTCGTTGAGCCGCGCTGAGGTAGGATACGGACCTTGTCGCCCTTGCGGATCGGGCGCAAGGGCAATTCAACTGCCTCGGGTCGGTGCCGCTCGAAGTTCAAACCGAACGGTAGGCGCGCCGACAATGCTTGGAACTCCCGTTCCAAATCGGCACCCATCTGCGGATCGTTAGTCTTCGCCCGGCTGATTAAGTCAGTTAGGCGAGACATGGTAACGCGCCCCAATAAAAGCGTTCGTCGCAGGTTGACTGATACGCCGCGCTAAGGCGTGCGAAAAAACGAACGATGTCACGATGTCCGCCATTTAAAGTCCAAGGCTGCTTTACTCGCAATGACAGGGCCTTTCCTTAGGTGTTTTTCCGCGCCTCGTTGCGATGCTGGAGCGGATCATCAGCATTTTGTGAGTCGTCTGTTGATATGACGGTTGAAGGTACGCCCGGCGTTTGCCGCCCATATCGTTGCCGTGCCAACGTGTAGGCCGAAAGCGGCCGCGACGACTCCGGCCTCCAACTCGGCAGAAAGTGACATGAGTGCCGCATTGCGAGACTGCGCGCGTTCGTACGCCGATTGCAGGCTAGCCGACGTTGAATCACGCTTTCGCTGACGTGCGTCCCGAAATGCTGACCCGGAAAGAGCCACAGTTTCCCGTCGCTGCGATTCGATTTTGGATTCGCCTGTGCCGAGTCGACCTGCGCAAGAAGAATCGGTATCAGCGGCGGCGGCATTTCGACCGGATCCTTGCCAAACGTTAGAAAGACGACGCCAGAATCTTCTGAAACAAGATTAGTCGTAAGCATGCAGACCCTGCTCAGGTGCTGCGCGAAGACCAGCGCGAGTAGCGCGATAAGCCGAATCTCATTGGGGATAGTTCGGTCTGCAAGGAGCCGTTCAATGTTGCCCCAGCGCTCTGTGTCGTCGATAATGACCGAGACACGTGTCCTTTGCCTCGATGGTACATCGAGATTACTTGTGATTCGCCGCGAATTGGTCCACCTAATGAAATCACGTACCACGTACGGGGTAGCCACGCTGGCCTCCGTCAACCAAACCTCAATCAGAGACTGCGTACAGCCTTGAAGTGTGGCGTCTTTCTGTCGAAGCCAAGCAAGAAACTGCGCCGCCGTCCGAATGCGCATTTGAGCCCACTTAACTCCAGATTCGGTCAACTTATTAGAATCAGCTTTTGGGCGCAACCTTCGAAGGATCCGCCATTGCGCGAACGTGCGAACAACGAAGGCGTCGTCTTTGGGCACGTCGAGCATGAAGGCGTCAAGCCAGAAATCGAGGCGCCGTTGTATTGTTATGGGTTGCAGTAAGCCGGCGGCAATGAGAGCCGAGCGAATGAATTCAACTGCTAGCGAGCGGGGCTCTCGGTCGAGGAAGTCGTGCGAGATCCTTGCGTGGTCGGTGGCGATGCGCCGTAGTACCCCTGCTCCGTCGCTTCGATGTAGCCAACCAAGAACGGAACGTGGATCCCGACCACTAACGAGGACCGTATAGAGCGACGCGAGATCTTCTCGTAAGCTGCCGCGCCGGTCGCATAGCAGCTCGCGAACCCGCGCCTTCATGACGCACGTTACGCATTTGCCGTCGCAATAAAGATTGACGACCTGTGCGCAGTCGGTGCATTGAGCAGGAGGCACAAGAGCACGACGGTCGCCGCCGGGAACGAGCTGGCGCTCACGATCGTAACACTTAGTGCAGAATGGTCCGATCTCAAGATAGGCTTGTACCGGGCGCTGTTCGTTACAGTTGGCGCACCGGCGAAGCGGTCGGCCGGCGCACGGAACGCAGAGCGGGGTTGTCAGATAATCGACGCACGAACGTTGCTCGCCGCAGCTGGTGCAGTTCCGCCGGCGGGTGTCGCGGTGGCGCACCTTTTCCGCCTGAATCGGCTTGTTGCCGTTCCCGTAGCAATCGCGACAGACATCGAGCTCCCGTTTTCTTGCTGTGAACTGGACGGAGCTCGCCGCATACGTCACAAGTCCTATTCGGGCGATCATAGCAGAGCTGACATACGGGTCGCCCTTCGGGACGCACGGCGACTGGGCTAATCGTTCCGCAGACGGAGCACGGTTCCGTATTGCTTTGGTGCAAACAGACATTGCAGATCGGCTGTCCATCATCGGTCCTCGTGCCGACGCTCCGGCACTGGTGGCAACGCGAGCACTCGTCAACGTTTACGTATTGCGAGAAGCACGAGCGACAGGCGCGGCCGCCTCGATGCTTGTACGGCAGCGCCTTCGGCTTTGTGCAGATTATACAAAGCGGGCGGCTAACGTTCGGTACGCTGCGCGCAATAAGGAGATCCGCAAGTCGAATGAGTCCCGGGCGCATGTCCGAACGGCCAACGCGTAGCGCCTCGGGGAACTTTTCAAGGTACCGCAACATCGTTCCGTGCCAGTGAGCATCGGGCATGGCCTCAAGCACCAGGGCGCGCAGCATTTTGGGAGACAGACTCGGCGCCGATACGCTTAGCCGCTGCACCAGATCTGGAAGATAGTCCCGCTTTTGATACAAGAGACGCCTACTCGTGCGGCCGCCGAATTCTGGCGCGAATCGGACGGACGCGAGATGAAGTGTCGATATGTTCAACTTCGCCCACGCGTTTGCGCTGTTGTTTATTTACAACGCTCACTTTAATCAGGTCATTCGGGGAGCACGAGAATATATCGCAAAGCGCGGCCAACAAATCAAGCGACAGACGCTGCGGCTCTTGCATTACGAGCCGGTACACCTGCATTCGCGATAACTGAATGCCGCGTTCAGCGAGGAGCGGAACCAATTCAGAGGTTGATGCGATGTGGCGTTCTTCCATCCGATCTCGCAAAAGCCAGGTCGCGCTCATTCGCTTTGTCATGTTTTGTCCCCATAGAGGCGGTGAAGCGCCTCTTTAATTTGCCGGTTCTTGAATTCACTGCTAACGTGCGTGTAGATCGCTGTCGTCGCGGCATAGGAGTGTCCCAGTTGCGTTTGAACGAACAGCGGATCGTAGCCGTACTCGGCTAGATGTGTCGCATAACTATGACGTAGGCAATGCAGCTCGAGATCGCCGGGCAAGCCGGCGTTGCTCACAGCGTCACGAAAGCGGTCCCCTACGTGTTCCAGATTTAAATATTGTGCGCGTTCGGAGGGGAAAAGGGCAGGATGGTTACCAACGCGCATCCGCGGCCGGATATCATCGAGATACTGTTCCAAAGCGTCAACGATCCAGTCAAATTCCGGGACCGTTAAGACGATGCGGCGGCGAGGTGCTCCGCCTTTGACGCTCTTGCCGTATCGAACGTGGATCGCGCCAAATCGCTGGTAGTTTTTTGCTGCAGGATTCGCGTGAAAATCCGTCACGGCGAGCCTAGCAACTTCGCGCCGCCGGAGGCCGTACGCGTACGCGGTTTTGAATAGAACGGCGTCGCGCAGGGCTGCCACTGCACCTTTGCCTCCCTTGGCATATAATTGTTCCACGCGATCGTCGAGGTAGTCAAAAAGCGTCTCAATCTCTTCGAAGGTTAGCGGCCTGCGTTCGGGCTTGCCCTCGAAGTCCGCGGTGTGCTCGGCAATGTTCCATTGTTCGCATATGATGACTGGGGAACAACCGAAAAGCCGCCGACACTCTTCAGGCCATCCGTATCGCGCGTCGCAAATGTATTCGTCGAACAGCCGTATCGCGTTCTGGTAATGCCGGAAGGTTGACGTTGCGACCCGTCCGTGAAGCGATGCGCCATAGTCGGTGAAGTCCTGATGCGACCATTTCCATGGGTACTCGTTCGTAAAGCGCTGGAACTCTCGCGTCACCCGAAGGCGGTCTTTGCATGTGTCCGCCTTAAGGTGACGGCTCAACTGCTGCCGCTTCCACCCTTCAAGCATTGCCTCGAAGACGCGTTCCTCCGGGTCAAGGAACGTAACGCCCTGAGGAATCAGAGCCGCTGCGGATTCCGGAAAATCGGCTACCATTCGAAGTATCATTTGCCGTTACAGTTGTAACATCCTGCGTTACGAGCAACCTTAAAGCGCAATGCAGAAAAGAAGAAGGAGCTGCCGGCGGTGGGCCGTCAACCCCTTTAAATGATGGTTATCTAAGCACGATCGTCAGACGGCGAATTGTAACATCTGATGAAAATCCGGGGCTTCTACGAGCACCCACTCGTCGCGCCGCAATTGTCGCATTTTTCGCAAGAGCCGTTGCGAACCATCGTGAGCTGGCCGCATTCGACGCACGCGTTCCCCGTGTACCCTTTCGCCCGGGCTGCGGTCACCTGCTCCGAGCGCGGCACGGTAGCGACGCCGGCCGCGGCCGTTGCCGGCGAAGGATCGCGTCGTTCGTGACGGCGCTCCTCCACGGCGACATGCCGCTGATCCTCATCTATTCGCTCATGGCCGGGGTGCAAATGCGTGCTCGTCGGATGAAGCTTCTCTTGGACGCGCGCCGGCACATAACGAATCTCGCCGGTTTCTTCGGAGACGTAATCTTCTTGAACGGTCGGTCCCATCGCATCCATCTCCATACTGGGCTGGACATGCGCGAGCTCGTAACGCCCCAGATAACTGACCGCGAGTTCGCGGAAGATGTAATCCAGGATCGACGTTGCCATTTTGATATGATCGTGTCCGACTACGGGACCGTTCGGCTCGAAGCGCGTGAACGTAAACGCCTCGACGAACTCTTCAAGCGGAACGCCGTGCTGTAATCCCAGCGAGACGGCGATCGCGAAATTGTTCATCAACGAGCGGAAGGCGGCACCTTCCTTGTGCATATCGATAAAAATTTCACCGAGCTGGCCGCCCTCGTACTCGCCGGTGCGCAAGTACACTTTATGGCCGCCGACGATGGCCTTCTGCGTATATCCGCTGCGTCGTTCCGGCAGACGGCGACGTTTGGCGATGTAGCGGTATACGATGCGCTCCGCAACCTGCAGCGGTGTTTGGTAGGCCGGCTGCAGCGCGGTTTCGTCCTCCGAAACATCACCACCGAGGTCGTACGACGCGGCGAGGGGCTGCGAGAGTTTTGACCCATCGCGGTAGAGCGCGACCGCTTTAATCATGCGCTCCCACGCATAACGGTAGGCTTCTTTGACATGGTCAATCGTCGCGTGCTGCGGAAGATTTATGGTCTTCGAGATAGAGCCCGACACGAACGGCTGTGCCGCCGCCATCATATCGATATGCGCCAGCGGACGAATGAAGCGAGTATCCGTGCTTGCCGCAGGGATTGGCACAATCGAAGACCGCCAGATGCTCGTCTTTCAGGTGCGGCGCACCTTCGAGCGTCATGCGGCCGCAAATGACATCCGACGCTTCATCGATTTGCTGCTGCGAGAAGCCCAGGCGGTCGCGCAGGATCGAAAAATTCCAGGCATTGAGCTGAGACTCCGAGAGAGCGAGCACGTCCTTACAAAACTGTTCGGTAAGCGCGAATTTGTTGAACGCAAATTGCAATTCAAAAGCGCTCGGCAGTGCCGCTTCGATGGAATCCAAGACGGCATCGGTAAAGCCTTTACTTTTTAAGGTCGCGCGATTGATATGCGGCGCGCCCTCTAGCGAGCCAGTACCTTTCGCAAACGTTTCAATCTCAACGATCTGGCTTTCGCTATAGCCTAACCGCCGCAACGCCGATTCTACGGACTGATTGACGATCTTGAAATAGCCGCCTCCAGCAAGCTTCTTGAATTTCACAAGGGCAAAGTCGGGCTCGATACCGGTGGTATCGCAATCCATAAGGAGAGCAATTGTTCCAGTCGGAGCGATGCAGGTCACTTGAGCGTTGCGATAGCCCGCTATTTCTCCTATTGCAATCGCTTCATCCCACGCCATACGCGCCAGCGCCCACGTCTCTTGCGTAAATAGTGTGGGCGCATGGGTTAGCGGCTTTACCGATAAACCTTCGTATTCCGCCGCGGGTGCTTGATATGCAGCTCGACGATGATTTCGAATTACGCGTAGCATATCGCCGGCATTGCTTTGATAGCGTGCAAAGGCGCCGAATTGCTGCGCCATCTCCGCAGAACAGCGGTAGGCCGCGCCATGCATGAGCGCGCTTATCGCGGCGCACCAGCCGAACGCTTCTTCCGAATCGTACGGCAGACCCATGCGCATGAGCAGCGTTCCGAGGTTTGCATATCCTAGCCCGAGCGTGCGATAATCGAATGATTTCTGCGCGATGAGTTTGCTTGGAAATTGCGCCATCAAGACGCTGATTTCCAACGTAAACGTCCAAATGCGGCAGGCTTCCGCAAATCGCTTAGCGTCGAAATCGCCTTTGCGCGTCTCGAATTTAACGAGATTCACGCTCGCAAGATTGCATGCCGTGTCGTCTAAAAAGGCATACTCACTGCAGTTATGAACGAAAAATCCATTTGCATCAAATGCATGAACGCCAGATATAGTGCAGTCGTATACCGGCTGTGCTGGCAACTCAGTAAGCCGCGCAATGCGAATAAAAGAGCCGGCGGTTGCGAGTGGTTCTCCTCCAACATGCGCAAGTTGAGCAACGTGAGAATGAAGACGAACGCGATCACCCACGCGCAAGTCGCCCAGGCGATACCAACCCGTGATCCCATCCTGTTCGGCATAAATTTCGTGGTTCGCCGTGGCTTTAAGGTGACGGCCATCGGAGGCGTCCAGCTGAATTACAGGCTTAACACCGGTGAAGAAAAACCCCTGAGGCGTCGAATCATACGGTGTTCCGTCAACTAAAGCCGTAAATGGAACTCCCATCAAATCCTTGACGCCTCGCAACCCATTCGTTGTGGCCACGACCGTGTCTGCCGTAACACACGGGTTAGTTGCATTAATGCGGCCGTCTTGCGGGCACGTGTGCCAATCGTTGAACGTCGTATCGAACTGAACCCCAGGGTCGGCGCATTGCCACGCGGATACGGCGATTTGCTGCCACAAATCCGCTGCTGGAAGCGACTTGTGCACGCGACCGTCGATGCGGCCGATCAGGTCAAAGTTCTCGCCTTTGTCCAGCTTCTCAAAGAACGTGTTAGGAATCCGGATCGAGTTATTGGAGTTCTGACCCGAAACCGTGCCATAGGCTTTGCTGTCCCAGTTCGTGTCGTACGTCTCAATTTCCAAATGCTTGTAGCCTTGCTTTGCGAAATCGAGCGCATATTGCACGTTTGCCTGGGGAATGCCGGCTGAAAGCGCCGCCCGCATTGCGCTCTTGAGTGAGGGATTGAGAGCCGGATCCAAGCCGGGCATCATCGGGTAACGAATCGGTATTTGCGGCTTGCATGATGGCGTTGAGATGCTTCTCGCACGAAATCGAACCGGCCACCAAATCGGAAACCTTTTGTTCTTCCGTCACTTTCCAGTTGATGAACTCTTCGATGTCCGGATGATCGAGATCGAGGCACACCATCTTAGCGGCGCGCCGTGTCGTTCCGCCGGATTTAATCGCACCCGCCGCGCGATCGCCGACGCGCAGGAACGACATCAAGCCGGAACTCGTGCCGCCGCCCGCAAGCCGTTCTCCTTGCCCGCGGATGTTCGAGAAGTTGGATCCGCTGCCGCTCCCAAATTTAAATATGCGGGCCTCGCGAACCCAGAGGTCCATGATCCCGCCTTCATTGACGAGATCGTCCTGAACACTTTGGATGAAACACGCGTGGGGCGCCGGATGCTCGTACGCGTTGACCGAACGAATCATCTCATGCGTCTTCGGATCGACGAAATAGTGGCCCTGAGCCGGCCCTGCAATGCCGTACGCCCAATGCAGTCCCGTGTTGAACCATTGTGGTGAATTTGGTGCGCCGACCTGGCGCGCGAGCATCGCGCACATTTCATCGTAATAAATGCGCGCATCGTCTTCCGAATCGAAGTACCGGTTTTTGAACCCCCAATACGTCCAGCAGCCCGCAAGCCGATTGAACACCTGTCGCGAGTCACGCTCGCTGCCGAACTGCGCATCGTCCTCTGGTTCCGAGCGCCACAGCCATTCCGGAACGCCGTCCTCGGGAACGCGCTTGAGCGAAAGTGGAACGCCGGCTTTGCGGAAGTATTTTTGCGCGAGCACGTCGACGGCGACTTGGCTCCAGTCGGTCGGAACCATGACGTCCGCAGCCTCGAAAATCACCGAGCCGTCCGGATTAATGATCCGCGACGTACGGGGTTCGAACGTGATGCCCGCGTACGGTTGGTCCGGGGTGGAGTACATGCGGCGGAACTTCATCAGAAGAGCTCCTCTCTCGCGCAAAGCCGAAGACTTCGGGGGCCCAAAGCGAACACCTGTTCGATACATTGAACGGTGATGCTTTGAAATGCCTATAAATTGTACTACTGGTGTCTTCGGGATACAAGATATAGTATTTGCGCCCCTTGTGAGGAAGGTGTCGACAACGCCATTTTCTTGTGAGTTCGCACATGGGCGTCAGTGAAAAAGGTGTCACCTGCGTGAGCCCCATGTGGAAAGTTCCGAGGATAGTGGGGAAAAGTGGCCCAAATCGCTGAGGGCATGCTCGGCCCGGATCGCTACGCGCCTCGGCTTCACGACATCCCGCTTTCCGAGCTCGCGGCAGCCGGCATCCGTGGACTGATCATCGACCTGGACAACACGATCCTCGGTTTCCGTGAGACCGAACTTGCCGCCGAACATCTGGCTTGGGTGCAAGAGGCGCACGATCGCGGCTTTGCGATGGTGATGGTCAGCAACAATTTCAGCGAACGCGTGCGCAGCATTGCGCGGCAACTGCGCATCGAATGTATTCCTAACGCGCTCAAACCGTTGCCCTTTGGCTTTTGGCGCGCGATGCAGCATTTGAAACTGCCGCGAAAGCAAGTCGCCGTCGTGGGCGATCAACTTTTTACCGACGTGCTCGGCGCAAAGCTCAGCGGCGGCCTGTACACGATTTTGACGGAGCCGATTGAAACCAAAGACTTTCCGATAACGATGATGTTCCGGTTTTTCGAGAGGTTGATGCTCGACAAACGTCGCTCTCCACGCCGGTGAAACTGGCGCTGATCGGCGACCCCGTTTCCGAGAGCCGCAGCCCGCGGTTGCACAACGCGTTCTTGCGCGACGCCGGCGTCGAAGGCAGACTACGTTGCCATCCGCGTCCCGCGCGAAAACGCCGTCGACGTAGTTCGTCGCATGCGCATCGACGATTACACCGGGCTCAACGTCACGTATCCGTTGAAAGAAGAAGTTGTACCGGCATGCGATGAACTGACCGAAGACGCAGAATCGGCGCAGGCCGTTAACACGATCTTTTTCGGGCGATCGGTCATCGGACACAACACCGACGGCATCGGCGCGCGCAGCGCGTTGGAGCAAATCCTCGGACAACCTGTGGCACTGGAACGCATCGGCGTACTGGGCACCGGCGCGACGGCGCGCGCAATTTTAGCGCAGCTGCGCGAGAGCGATGCCTATACGTTCGTGTGGGGACGCGACGCCGCGAAAGCGAGCGCAGTGGCCGAACGCCTTGAAGCGCGAACGTGGCCGTCGACCGCGCCGGAGGTCATCATCTCGACCTTGCCGCCGCAAACGAAGCTCCCCGAAGAGCTCGTGCATGCGCTGCTTGCCGCGGATTACGTCATAGACACGAACTATGGCGAGCGCTCAACGCTCGATCACCAGGTGCACCGCGAAATCATCAGAGGCGATCTGATGCTCAAGGCTCAGGCTCGCGCCTCATTCGATTTTTGGCTGGCGCACGCGCAATCCGCGGCGGAGGGATTCTCGACTATGCCGATTGTCACGCTGAGCCTGTCGAAGCGCCGCCGAGCGAAGTCGAGGCGCACGGTCTCCGTCTATCGCTCCGCGACTACTCGAGCACCACGCTCACTAGTACAACCGCGTCCAACAAACCGGGGTAAGGTGCAAAAGGGGAAGAATGCGATCGTATGGGCGTAGCTAGTGGAGACCATGCGAAATCGGTACAGCAGCCGGTTCTTGCGCCGCTTACACGTGCAGCAATATTCCTCGTAGTCTGTGTTCAGCCGTCTGCGCAAAACTACGCGATCGTTCGCTCGCTCTGCGGTGATCTTGCGGCAATTTTGCGCGCCGTCGAGTCACGAGAACTCGAGGCCGGCCTCACCTGTGTCATGGGGTTTGGATCGGATTTCTGGGACAAACTCTTCGGAACGCCTCGTCCCGCCGAGCTGCACCAATTTCGCGAGATCCGTTCGGGCGAACGCCATGCGGTTGCAACACCGGGCGACATATTATTTCATGTGCGTGCGAAACGTATGGACATGTGCTTCGAACTCGTTACACAAATCATGGAGCGGATTCGCGCGGTGGTTTCCACGGTTGACGAGACACACGGATTTCGCTATTTTGACGATCGCGATTTAATCGGATTTGTTGATGGGACGGAAAACCCACGTGCCGACGAGGCTTCCCAAGCGGTGGTCGTCGGTCAAGAAGACTTTCAGTTTGCCGGCGGAAGCTACGTCATCGTTCAAAAATATTTTCACGACATGAGTGGATGGAACGCGCTCTCGACCGAGCAACAAGAACGCATCATTGGGCGCAAGAAACTTTCCGATATCGAGCTCATGGAAACCGTGAAACCAACCTCGGCTCACAATGCTTTGACGACCATCGTAGAAAACGGAAAAGAGGTGAAGATTCTCAGGGACAACATGCCCTTTGGTCGGCCTGGTTACGGCGAGCTCGGAACGTACTTCATTGGATATAGCCGATCTCCGCGGACCACGGAACAGATGCTAGCGAACATGTTTATTGGACGACCGCCCGGCAATTACGATCGCCTGCTGGATTTCAGCCGAGCTGCTACCGGAGGTCTATTTTTCGTTCCTACTGCGACGTTCTTGGAGAATCTCGAACCGTCGGATCAATGATCCGCAAACGTTCGATTCTTGGCTGGCGCACGCTATTCACCACTGATGCCCAGCGCGGATATCTTGCCCTGGCTATCGACCGCGATCGACAACTCGAGGTTTGCGCCCTTAAAGGCGACGCTGTACCGGTATGCGATAGCACCGTTCGTTTCGCTCTTGTCTTGATAGATGAAAGAAGTTGGGTCGCCGAGGGGCGTGAGGCCCTCTTTCATGCCGTCAACCATTTGCGGCGTCAAATGTTTGGCAAACGCTGCAGAAAGCTGCGACTTGTCGATGTCGCCGGTCTGCATGCGATGCACCCATTGCCGCGCCAGCGCCGTGATTGCCGGATTTTCTCCTTTTGCCGGCTTCGCTTCCGCCGCAGCGATTTCCGGATGAAGCGCGTCAACGGTTTTGTCTGCAATAAACTGCGGATCGAGGCCCGCCACATTGGTAAGAACGATAACGAACTCGTGCAATTTCGCGAAGTATTCGTTTTCCGAAGCGAACCCGAACGTTCCGCCGGTGTGGCCGATTTGCGGCTGTCCCGCTTTTTTATCGATGAACCAGCCGAAGCCGTATCCAGTCGACTTTCCAGACGCTAAGCGGTGCGCCGTCGTTGCAACCGACACGTCTTGCGAACCGACGACTTTTCCACCAAAGAAGGCAGCGTCCCATTTCGCCATGTCGGCGACTGTTGAAACGATGCCGCCCGCGGAACCGGCCCATGGGCCATGCAGAGGCGGCGCCACTTGTAACCGGCCCTTCTTTCCGCGTTCGTAGCCCGTCGCTACATCAGGCATACTGGACTCATCTTGAATGAACCCGGTGTTCGTCATACCGGCCGGCTCGAAAATATTCTTGCGGATATACGTCTCCCACGGCAGGCCCGAGACGCGCGCGACCACGGCGCCGAGTAATAGATAGTTCGTGTTGCTGTACTCAAAACGCGTTCCGGGCTTGAAGTCGAGCGGCTTCTTCGCGATGAGGGCAAGAGCCGGGTCCAATCCGCCCGGCGTGCTGCCCGCAATACGTACAAAATGATTGACGCTCGTGTAATCCGGAACGCCGCTCACCTGCCAGAGCAATTGCTCGATGGTAATGCTCTTGCCTTGCGGATACTCCGGAACGTACTTGCCGAGCGGATCGCGCAGATTCAGCTTGCCTTGTTCCTTGAGTTGCAAGATCGCCGCAGCGGTAAACTGCTTCGTTACGGATCCGATTTCGAATTGCGTCTGCGGCATTGCGGGCTCTTGTCGCTTGAGGTTCGCCATGCCGTAGGCGTCGTCGACGATCAGCTTTCCGGAGCGCATGACGCCGATCTCCGCGGCGGGAGTTTTGTTGGCCTGTACCGCGTTTTGCAGCGCAACGGAGAGCGCGATTGCGGCGAGCATCGTTCCACCTTTCGTTTCTTAACCGGGTTTCGCCAAGGCCGCCGTTCCATTCGGAGAGGGGGAGATTCGAACTCCCGAGAGGCTCAACACCTCTGCTCGCTTTCCAAGCGAGTGCATTCGACCACTCTGCCACCTCTCCGCAAATGCTCCGCATTTGCGGAGTCATCTAACCGGCGCTCCAGCGCATCCATGCTTGCGCGCCCCCTACGGGCAAAGCCCGCAGGGCACCCCAGAAATGCTCCGCATTTGCGTTTAGGCGGGCCCTGCGGAAATGCCTTGAGGCGGCGCTTCACGCGCGAGCAGTCCTTCGAATTCGCTGGGCGGCAGCGGTCGACCGAAGAAATACCCTTGTGCATGCTGCGCGCCGCAGTCGCGTAAAAAGTGCCACTGCGCTTCCGTTTCGACGCCTTCGGCAATGACTTTCAAGCCGAGCGCATGCGCCATCGCGATAATCGCGGAAACAATGGCTAGATCGTTCGCGTCTTCGGGGATGTCGCGCACGAACGATTTGTCGATCTTTAAAACGTCGATCGGAAAACGCTTCAGATAGCTCAAGGAAGAATAACCGGTTCCGAAGTCGTCGAGTAAAACACCCGCGCCCATTGATTTGAGTTGACGCATGACGCCGACGCTTTCTTCGGCGTTGTGCATCGCAATCGTTTCCGTAATTTCGAAATCGAGATCGCGAGGCGGAAAACCCGTCGTGCGAAGCGCGTTTTCGATTTGCTTGAGCAGATTGAAATGCAGAAACTGCCGGCCGGAAAGATTGACCGCCAAGCGCAGCGGCCGCCCGAATTGACGCTGCCAGCGGCCGACCTGCTCGGCACCGGTCCGCAGTACCCATTCGCCCAGTTGAATGATGAATCCGGACGTTTCGGCTTGCGGAATGAACGAATCGGGCATGATCATCGTGCCGTCGCGCTGCGGCCAGCGGCTGAGGGCCTCGACGCCGATAATTGTGCCGCTCGCGACGTTGACCACCGGCTGATAGTAAAGTTGAAATTCATCATAGCTCAGTGCATTCGCGAGCCGTTGATGCATCGGCAGAAGGCGGTAGGTCACGACCCGCTTGTTTTAGCCTTGCAGGCGCGCGCAGCCTACGATCTTGCGCAACTCTTTACGCAGCGGCCCATCGAGAAAAACGCTAAGATCCCGGCCGGGTGCCAAATCGTCTTAATCTCACAGAACGCCGCAATCTGGTCCAGGCTTTGCGCCGTTTTTGCAAACCATTTTTTTGATTTTTGGTCAGGCAGGATGCGCACCCGCTTGACGTTTTCCGCTGCAAGCGCCTGCAATTCGGCACTGTGCGGGCCTGCTACGAACGCGACGGCATCGACGTCCATGTGTTTGGCTAAGACCGGCCCCAGTTCGCTGCGAGAGCCCGTGATGATGTTGACCACGCCGGAAGGCACATCGCTGGTCGCGACCGCCTCGGCAAAAACGACGGCGGTGCGCGGATCCTTTTCCGAAGCAACGACGACGCCGGCGTTGCCCGCAACGAGCACGGGAAGAAGCATAGAAACCAAACCCAACAACGCCGGCTCATCCGTGGCCAAAATTCCAACTACGCCCATCGGTTCGGCGGTCGAAAAATTGAAATGCGCAGCGCCGACCGGATTGCGAGTCGAGAGAAGGGCGCTGTACTTGTCGCACCAGCCGGCATACCAAATGCAGCGATCGATCGCGGCATCGATTTCGTCGCGATCTTTCCGCAACTCGCGCAGCATCGAACGCCGGCTTTCCAGCATCTCGGCAAGGCGATAGAGGATTAAGCCGCGCGCGGCCGGCGTCGTTTTCCACCATCCCGGCTGCGCAGCGCGCGCAGCGACGACCGCGTCGCGCACGTCCTTACGCGAGCCTTGCGCGATGTTGGCGGCAAAATCGGGTCCAACACGGAGCGTCTCGCTTCGACCCGATTCGGATCGAACGAACGCGCCGTTCACGTACAGCTTGTACATTTTGCGAACGTCAAGCCGCTTTGAATCGCCTTTGGCCACCAGCTCGATGTACGGCGCAAGGGCTGCATCGCCCTTGGCTCGTACCGAGCGATTCACTATGCGCGTCGTCATCGCTGAGCCGTTGGCGCAGCACGGGCAGTCGGTCTTACGCGAGCGCGGCATCGAGGTGGTCTCGTGCGTCGGCGCGGCGCGAGCGCAGCTTTTGCATTCGCTGGAAGAGGCCGACGGTCTGATCGTTCGCTCGGAAACGCACGTCGATCGCGATCTGCTTACGCGTTGCTCCCGTTTGCGCGTCGTCGGGCGCGCGGGCGTCGGCGTCGACGCAATCGATGTCGATGCGGCCACCCAAGCCGGCATCATCGTCATCAATACGCCTTCGGCAAATACTTTGGCCGCCACCGAGCATACTTTTGCCTTGCTGCTCGCGCTGATGCGTCGCATCGTACCGGCGAACGAATCGGTTCGCGAAGGGAAATGGGAACGCACTCCGTTTATCGGTCACGAGCTGTACGGCAAGGCGCTGGGCATTATCGGCTTAGGACGAATCGGCGGCGCGATATGCACGCGGGCGATTGCTTTCGGCATGCACGTGATAGCGCACGATCCGTACGTGCCGCAGGCGCGCGCCCAGGCGTTGCAAGCACAATCCGAGTCATTCGAAGGCGTGCTCGCTAACGCCGATATTCTTACGTTGCATGTGCCGCTCAACGCGCAGACGCGCAACCTGATCGATGCGCCTGCACTGGCGCGCATGAAACCGTCCGCAGCAATCGTGAATTGCTCACGCGGCGGCGTCCTGGATGAAGAAGCGCTGTTGTCCGCTTTGGAACGCGACCGTCTCGCGGGCGCGGCGCTCGACGTGTTCGCGCAAGAGCCGCCGCAGCGCAACTCCGCTGCCGCAGAATTGCATCGGCATCCACGCGTGCTTGCGACGCCGCATTTGGGCGGCTCGACGCATGAAGCGCTGGATCGCATTGCCGTGGAGCTCGCGCGGGACGTGGCTGACGCATTGCATGGCCGTCCTGCCGCCGGCGCGGTAAATGCTCCGGCGCCGAGCGGCGCCAACGCGGCGTTGGTTCGAGCGTTCGTCGAAGTCGCCGATCGTCTCGGCCGGCTGATACCCCAACTGTTTGCCGACGCGTTGCGCGCGCCGCTGCGCATGCAACTCTCGGGAGAGATCGCTCAGAACGATTCAGAACCGCTGCGCGCGGCTTTCTTGTCCGCGCTGCTGCAAGCGACGACGGACCGGCGCGTCTCCGCTGTCAACGCGCGTGATGTCGCGCGAGAAGTGGGCGTCACGCTGGAGATTGTCGATGAACCCGTTGCCTCGGCATACGCCGCCGTCATTGCGGTTTCTGCCGGCGCGCATCGCTTCATCGCGACGACGCTTTCGGGCGGCGCTCGGATCGTGCAGCTCGATGCGTACGAACTCGATGCGATTCCGGAAGGAACTTGGATCGTCACGCGACACGAAGACGTTCCCGGTATGGTCGGCCGCGTCGGAACGATTTTGGGGCAGGCGCGGGTCAATATTTCGACGATGCAAGTTGCGCGCGATTCCTCGTGCGGCGAAGCGCTGATGATTTTAGTGGTCGATCGAGTCCTCGATCGCGCGCATCTGCAGGCGTTGCGTACCATCGAAGGCATGCGGCGCGTCGACGTTGTCGCCTTCTAAATCATTGCCATGCCGCTCGTTCGCATAGCCCGCCATGGCGAGACCACATGGAACGCGGTCGGCCGCTATCAGGGCCGGCTCGATACGCCGCTCTCGGCGCTAGGCCAAGCGCAGGCGCAAGCGCTCGGCAGCGCGCTTGGCGGTAAAGGGATCGAGCGCATCATATCGAGTCCGCTTGCGCGTTGCATCGATACGGCAACACCGCTGTCACTGCTGACCGGGATTCGTATCGAGCGCGAGCCGCTGCTGCTCGAAATTGCGCACGGTACCTGGGAAGGCCGGTATCGCGATGAAATTGCCGCCTCGGAACCGGATCTGTATCGCCGCTGGCGCGAGGATCCGCCGACCGTGCGTTTCGAAGGCGGCGAGAGCTTACGCGACGTCTACGAACGCTGGCGGCAATTCGTCGGCACCGTTTCGGTGAAGAGCGACACCTTGCTGATCACGCATGACGTGGTGGTGCGCATCGCGTTGCTCGAGCGAACCGGCCGCGACTTACACCAGCTGCGCGCCGTGCAAGCCCGCAATGCCTGTTACGCGCAGTTCGACGCGGGCGATGGGAAGTGGCGGCTGCAGCACGAGTGCGTCTGCGGGCACTTGGGGAATCTCGCAGCCGACATAGGCCGCCAAGCGTTATGATGTGGGTAAAGGAGACACCATGAGTACCACGCCGTTTCTTTCCGACGTGCAAGAACTTCGCCGTCGCGCGCGCGAGAACATGATGAATGGTCCCGTGACGAGCGACTACCGGGGCGATGTTAAGCAGTCCGTCGAGGTTTTGAACCAAGCGCTCGCGACCGAACTGGTTTGCGTTTTGCGCTATAAGCGCCACTATTATATGTCGCGCGGCATCTACAAAGATGCCGTCGCGCAAGAATTTTTGCAACATGCGAACGAAGAGCAGCAGCATGCCGACATGATTGCCGAACGCATTACGCAGCTCGGCGGCGAACCGGATTTTAATCCGCAAGGCTTGGCTTCGCGCAGCCACTCCGAATACAAGGAGGGCGAAAACATGATCGACATGATCAAGGAAAACCTGATCGCGGAACGGGTCGCGATTGAGTCGTACCGCGAAATGGTTCGGTTCTTCGGCGACAACGATCCGACTACACGCCGAATGATCGAACAGATTCTCGCCGTTGAAGAAGAGCACGCGAACGACATGGTGGATTTGCTCGAACAGCACGACGGCGGTTCGGACGGTAAAGCATAAACGTCGTCTTCGTTCGGCACGGAAGCACGCGCTGGAATCGCGAACGCCGCTTCCAAGGCCGCACCGACGTTCCGCTCGACGACGAGGGCCGCGCGCAAGCGCAAGCCCTCGCCGGTACTTTATGGCCCGAACGATTCGAACGCGTTATCGCCAGCGATCTGGCCCGCGCTTACGAAACGGCGCACATCATCGCGCCGAACAGCCGGGTGGAACGCGATATCCGCTGGCGCGAATTCCATTTCGGCGAGTGGGAAGGTTTGACGTGGGAAGAGATCGTCGCACGCGTGCCGGGCGCGCTTCCTGCCGATCGTACCGCGGCCAAACGGTACGCTCCCCCGGGCGGTGAAACGTTTTCTGGCGTGCGCGCGCGTGTTGCCGCAGCGCTCGACGATATTCGGCGTTCGCGCGCCGATCCGGTCTTAGTCGTTACGCATGCCGGCCCGCTGCATGCGATGCTCAACGTCTTGTTCGGCGAGCAGTGGCGCAGCGAACGTGACGCACCCGATGTCGTGTTCGTTCCCGCCGGCATCTCGCGCGTGGCGTTCGAAAACGGCGCTCCGCGCCTCGTTGCAGTCAACCAGACCCCGTCACGGTGAACTACATTGTCACGCTGAGCTTGTCGAAGAATGTCACGCTGAGCTCGTCGAAGAATGTCACGCTGAGCTCGTCGAAGAATGTCACGCTGAGCTTGTCGAAGCGCCGCCGAGCGCAGTCGAGGCCCTACTGCCCCTGCGCCAGCGAATACCCGCGCTGTCCGTCGAAGGTGAACAGGCCTTCCGTTTTGATTACGTCCATGCCGGCGGCGCCGACGCGTTCGAGCAGTTGCAGCATCTGCGGCATCGTCATCGCGCCGTCGCTGCCCTCGAAGCGGCAGCACCAGTGGTCGCTCCAAAACGTGTCCGGATTGCCCGCCGGCCATACTTTCGTGCCGCGGTTGCTGATGACGGTGAGCTTCGTGCCTTCCACGCTTGCAGTTTGGAGCCGTTGCGCTATTTCGTCGGGGGAGGTATCGGGCACGTCGATGAAAATGTCGACGCCTGCGCGCGCTTTCTTCGACTTGCCCCCCGCCGAACGCGCTGCGATGTCCATCTGCGCGTCTTTCGAATATTCGACGCGCTTGAGGTGCTGCGGATTTTCGCCGAGCCGATCGACGACCGCCTGCGCGAATTCCTTCGTTCCGACTTTTTGCGAACTGACGCCTTCGGCGTAGATGTCGTAGGTGTGAATGCCGTCTTCAATCGTGCGTAGCCACGCATTGTGAATCGTTTCCGCGACACCGCCCTGGCCGATATGCACCAGCATGAGTAATCCGCCGTGCAGCAATCCCGATGGGTTTGCCAAATTCTGTCCGGCGCGCCGCGGCGCCGAACCGTGAATCGCCTCGAACATCGAGCAGTGATCGCCGATGTTCGCCGACCCCGCCAAGCCGACCGACCCCGTCATTTGCGCGGCTACGTCGGAAAGAACGTCGCCGTAGAGATTCGGCATCACCAAAACGTCGAACGCCTCGGGCGTATCGGCGAGTTTTGCCGCACCGATGTCGACGATCCAGTGCTCGTTTTCGATGTCCGGATATTCCGCGGCGATCTCATCGAAAACTTTGTGGAATAATCCGTCGGTGATTTTCATGATGTTGTCTTTGGTGAAGCAGGTCACTTTTCGCCGCTTGTTCGCGCGCGCGTACTCGAAAGCGTACCGCACGATGCGCCGGCTCCCCGGATCGGAGATGAGTTTCAAACACTGCGTGACTTGCTCGGTTTGACGATGTTCGATGCCGCCGTAGACGTCTTCTTCGTTCTCCCGAACGATCACGACGTTCATGTTGGGATGCTTTGTCGCAACGTACGGGTGCAGTGAGGCGCACGGCCGCACGTTTGCGTACATGCCCAGCGTCTTGCGAACCGTGACGTTGAGCGATTTGAACCCGCCGCCCTGCGGCGTGGTGATCGGCGCTTTGAGGAACACCTTAGTGCGCCGCAACGAATCCCAGGAACGATCTTCGATGCCGTTACTCAGCCCGCGATTGTAGACGCTCTCGCCGATGTCGATGCGTTCGATGTCCAGCTGCGCGCCCGCTTCGTTCAAAATATGTAGCGTCGCATCCATGATCTCCGGACCGATTCCGTCTCCGTAGGCAACGGTGATCGGCGTTTTGGTGGCCGTAAGGGTGGTGGTCACGGTGTCGTTCCTCTCGTTACAAAGACCATTGATACGCGTTCCAGCCTTCGCTGGGGCCGTTCGGGCGAAAGTTCTGCAGCGCGGGATTCATAGCGTAGCGAAGTCGCGCATAGTAAAGAAATGCCGACGCCGCGTCGCTCGCCAGTTGCGACTGAATGACGGCGTAGGCACGCTTTCGGGCGGCTTGGTCGAATTGCCGCAGCGCGGTGCCCTCGGCAGCGTCGACTCGAGCGTTGCAATAGTGCGATGCGTTGTTGCCGGCGGGCGGCACCATGTCGCACATCCACTGCGATGAATCATCGGGATCCGCTCCCGAGACCCACGAAAATTCGGCCAAGTCGTATTTGCCGCTGTTGAGAATTCCGCCCACTCCTTGGTCGCGTAGAGCAAACTGTACGGATACGTTTTAATCGGCGCATCGACGCCCACGGCCGCCAAATCCGCCTGAGCTTGCACGGCGATTTGCCGGGCGGTTTCACTACCTTGACCGTAGACGAGCTGCAGCGAGAGCGTCCGGCCGTTTTTTATCCGTACGCCGTTACTTGCGCGCCGCCACCCGGCTTGATCCAGTAGCTGACTTGCTTTCCCCGGCTCGTACGGATACCGCATGACGTTGGGATCGTACGCCCAATAAAAGTCCGACAGATCGCTGGTTGCCGGAACGGCGGTCCCGAACAGCAGATTGTTGACCATCCGGTGCTGATCGATGGCGTACCACAGCGCCCGCCGTACGCGCACGTCGTCGAGGGGTGGGTGCGACAAATTCAACATGAGCGAGGTGTACGACGGCGCCTTCACCAGCAAAACCCGCACGGCCGAATTCCGGCGCAAATCCCGGTAGTTTGCAGCGCTCACATCGATGATGAGATCGGTGCCGTGCGATCGGATCATCGCCGAAGCGGTGTTTTGGTCGGGCACGATTTGTACGATGATTCTTGAAAGTCGCGGCTTCCCACGAAAGTACAAGGGGTTGGCCGACAGTTCGATCTCCTGGCCGTGAATCCACCGCGTGACTTTGAACGGCCCGGTCCCGATTGGGAGTTGATTGTAGGCGACTTTGTTGATGTCGGGATAGCGCGCCAGCAGATGCTTGGGAATGATGCGATAGGCATCATCGCTTTCGCCGAATACCGTATCGACGAACGGCGCGAACGGCTGCTTCAAATGAAAAACGACCGTGTACGGGTCCGGCGTCTGCACCGACGAAACTTGATCGTAACCCCGCCGCTCGATGACGTTGTTGCTCGGATTCATGACGGCTTGCCAGGTAAATTTTACGTCGGCGCTTGTAAATGGTGCGCCGTCCTGCCATTTGACGTTCCGGCGTAAATGGTACGTTACCGTCAAACCGTTTTTTGCAATGCCGCCGTTGGCGAGCGTCGGCACCACCGAGGCCAAATCCGGAACGTGGTCGCCGTGGTCATCGATCGTGACGAGCAAATCCGAATACAGCGAGGAAACGAAATTCTCGGCAGTGTTCGTGCCGAGCAGGGGATTGAGCGAAGCCGGCTCGGCGTACAACGCGACGCGCAGCACGCCGTTGCCGCTAGAAGTGACCGTGCCGTTGGGCTTGCTGCAGCCGCTCGAGAAGAGCAGCAACGCACCGACGATAACTGAAGCGGCGCGCCTCATTCCGCCGCGCAGCGAAACTTCGCGTACATGTACGGATAGTCGGCGTAAAACCAGTTGCGGAAGGATCGCCGGATGAGTTCGACCGCCGTCACGGGGGAAGCGCCCTTCATCACCATATGCTTGCCGTCGAAGAAATCGGCGCTGTATTGCGGATCAGCTCGCCATCGGTTGGAACCCTTCGAACGGCGCAAACGGCGTCGCCGTCCATTCCCATCCGTTTCCGACGAGATCGTGCACGCCGAAGGCGCTCGCGCCGGCCGGATGCGCGTCGACCGGTTCCGGATCGAACCGCTCGAAATCGAAATTTCCGTGGATTGGATTCGGCGCTTCATCGCCCCACGGATATGCGCGCTCGATTCCGTCCGGCGTTCCGAACGCCGCCCGATGATATTCCGCCTCGGACATGAGACGCCAGCCTCGCCACTTGGCGTACGCGCGCGCTTGTTCGTTCGTGGCGTACGCCGGCCATGAAAGCGGCAGCGGCAAATCTTCGAAGGCCGCGCGAAGGGCGAGTTCGCCGTCGCGCTCGATCCAAAACGGCGGCAGCGGGCCGCCCTCGCGCACGAACTGCAAATACTCCGCATTCGTGACGGGGAAACGCTGCACAGAAAAAGCCGGAACCTTGACCTGATGTTCGTTGAATTCGTTGTCCCAGCCGAAAGCGCTCTCGCGCGCGGCGCCCAGCGTTGACGATCCCGCTTGGAATTTCAACGAACGTGTTCGGCTGCACCGCGCCATCGTGGTGCACTTGCTCGACGCGGCCCTTTTTGTCGGGCGAAAGGCGGTGCACGATGTACATGAGCGTTTCGTGATGCATCGGCTCGTGTTCGAGAGCCGTATATACGGCCTGACCGCGCACCAGTCGCGGAACCCGATCGTCGATCAGTGTGGCGCGCGCGATCGCTTCGTACACACGCTCGTCGCAAGCGCGGCCGAACGCTTCGATCGCTTCCTTTGGCGGCCAATCGGCGCGCGCATGGGCCTGCGCTGCGCCCAAACTTCCGGGATCGATGCCGCGCTCGAAAAGCATTTCCAGTGTCGCGTCGATAGGCGGCTCACCGAGCGCGCGCTCGTTCAACGTCAAAAAGCTGAACGCAGGGATGTGGCCTTCGTAAAAAGCGAACGGATGGCGCAGCGCTATCGGCCGCTCGTAATACGCCGACGGATCGATGAGCGCAAAAATACGCGCGGAACGCTGCCGATTCCAGCGATACCACTCAGCCAGTTTTTCACGCGGCAGCGCGCCGGGTTCGGCCGCCAGGGTCCTCATGCCGGAACCTTACCCGCGCTCCGCAGAACTCCCTCATCGCGCCTTCACGCGCCAATCTAGAGTGTCACGCTGACCCCCATAGAAGAACGGCCGAGCAACGTCCGAGGAATGTCATTCTGAGCGAAGTCGAAGAACGGCCGAGCGTAGTTTGAGGAATGTCATTCCGAGCGAAGTCGAAGAACGGCCGAGCAACGTCCGAGGAATGTCATTCTGAGCGAAGTCGAAGAACGGCCGAGCAACGTCCGAGGAATGTCATTCCGAGCGAAGTCGAAGAACGGCCGAGCAACGTCGAGGCCTAATCCAATAAATACTCCCGCAATCCGTGCACGCCGCCTTCACGCCCGAACCCCGATTCGCGATAGCCGCCGAACGGCGAGTGGGATCGAAAACGTTGAACGTGTTGCACCACACGACGCCGGCGCGCATGCGCGCCGCTACGTACATGCTTTTGCTGCCTTTGTCGGTCCACACGCCCGCGGAGAGACCGTACGGCGTATTATTCGCTTTTTCGATCGCTTCGTCGGGCGTGCGAAAGGTGAGAATCGAGAGCACGGGACCGAAGATTTCTTCGCGTGCGATGCGGTGCGCTTGCTGCACGCCCGTAAAAAATGAAGCGGGAAACCAAAAACCGCGCTCGGGCAGCGTGCACGGCTGCTGCACGAGGACCGCGCCTTGATCGATTCCGCTGCGCACCAGTTCGTGAATTTTTTCGAGCTGTGCGCGTGAATTGACTGCGCCGACGTCGGTATTCTTGTCGAGCGGATCGCCCAGGCGCAGCGTCTGCAGCCGTTCCGTCAAGCGCACCACGATTTCTTCGTGCACGCGCTCTTCCACGAGCAACCGCGAGCCGGCGCAGCACACGTGGCCTTGATTGAAATAGATGCCGTTGACGATGCCTTCAACGGCTTGATCGATCGGTGCGTCGGCAAAAACGATGTGCGGCGCCTTGCCGCCCAGTTCCAGCGTTAAACGCGTCGGCTTTCCGGCTAAGACGCGTTGGATCTCTTTGCCGACCTGCGTCGAACCGGTGAACGCGATCTTGTCGAGGCCCTCATGCCGGACGAGTGCGGCGCCGGTTTGCTCATCGCCGGTGATGATGTTGACGACGCCTTCGGGTAAATCGGCTTCGCGAACGATCTCGGCGAGCGCAAGCGCGGTGAGCGGCGTCGTTTCGGCAGGTTTGAGAACTACGGTATTGCCGCACGCAAGCGCCGGAGCGATTTTCCACGCCGCCATGAGCAGCGGGAAATTCCACGGAACGATTTGCCCCGCCACCCCGATCGGTCGCGGTTTCAGGCGCGAGCGCATCGCCCAGCGCAATTTGTCGGCCCAGCCGGCATAATAGAAGAAGTGCGCCGCCGCCAGCGGGATGTCGAAGTCGCGCGATTCTTTGATCGGCTTGCCGCCGTCCATCGTTTCGAGAACCGCCAGCTCGCGCGAACGCTCGGTGATCGCGCGGGCAATGCGATAGAGGTATTTGGCGCGATCCTTCCCGCGCATTTTGCACCAATATTTCTCGTATGCGCGCCGGGCGGCGCGAACGGCACGATCGACGTCGCGCGGTCCCGCGCGCGCAACACTCGCGAGCGGCTCTTCGGTCGCTGGATTGATCGTCGTGAAGTAGTCGCCGTCGGTGGGCGCTTTCCAATTGCCCTTAATGAACAAACCGTACCGGTCGCGCAGCTTCGGCTTCGTCGTTTCCGGCGCGGGCGCGTAGTCGAATATCGCCATCGTCAGTCCTTCGCGAAGTAGCCCGGCCCGGAATACCGCCCGGTTAATTCCTTTTCGTACTGCATCAGCAAGTCGTCCAGAAGCGCGCTGGCACCAATGCGGAAAAGCTGCGGCTGCAGCCATTGCTCGCCCAGCGTTTCTTTGACGATCACCATGTACGCTAAGGCTTGTTTCGTCGTTCGGCAGCCGCCCGCAATTTTCAAACCGGCGCGGCGCCCGGTCTGACGCAGGTAGTCGCGAATCTCCTCGCACATCGTGACCGCGGTAGGAAACGTTGCGCTAGTCGCAATTTTGCCGGTCGAGGTTTTAATGAAATCCGCGCCGCACTCCAGCGCGATCTTGCTCGCCTGACGAATATTGTCGTATGTCCCCAGCTCGCCGGTCTCCAAGATGACTTTGAGCGGCAGCGGTCCGCACAGTGCTTTGATGGCGATGATCTCTTCGCGCACGTCGCCGAACCGTCCGGCGAAAAACGCGCCCCGGTCCATCACCATGTCGACCTCGTCGGCGCCTGCGTCGATGGCCGTTTTCGTGTCCGCAAGCTTGACGCCGAGCGAAGATTGACCGCTGGGAAACGCCGTCGCAACGGATGCGACGCGAACGCTCGAGCCCGCGAGTGCCCGTTTCGCGACCGCGACCAGATTCGGATAGACGCACACGGCCGCAACTGCCGGCACGCCGCTCAAATGGGGCGCCGGCGCAATTGCTTTGGCGCAAAGCGAACGCACGCGCCCGTCGGAATCTTTGCCTTCGAGCGTGGTCAAATCCATGCATTCGATCGCCCGCCGAATGCCCGCGATTTTCGCCGTCGTCTTGATGGACCGTTTTGCGAGCGCGCCGGCACGCGCTTCCAGCATTACGGCGTCGACGACGGCCATGGAATCTGGTTAAAGGGTGCCGCGCTTTTCCTGCTCTTTTTCGATGGACACGAACAGTGCTTTGAAATTCCCTTTGCCGAAGCTCAGACTACCCTTGCGTTGAATGATCTCGAAGAACAGCGTGGGCCGGTCTTGGAGCGGCTTGGTGAAGATCTGCAGCATATATCCCAGGTCGTCGCGATCGACCAGAATCCGCAGATCGCGCAGCACTTGCGTGGCTTCATCGATGCGTCCCACGCGTTCTTCCAACTCGTCGTAATACGTGTCGGGCGTGTCGAGAAACTCGACGCCGTTGGCTTTGAGCGCGCGGATCGTGGCGATGATATCGTCGGTGCGGATCGCGACGTGCTGAACGCCGGGCCCGCGATAAAAATCCAGATACTCTTCGATTTGGGATTTCTTTTTGCCGTGCGCGGGCTCGTTGATCGGAAATTTCACCCGATGCTCGGCATCGGTCATCACTTTGGATTTAAGCGCCGTGTACTCGGTCGAGATGTCTTTGTCGTCGAACGAAATCAGCTGCGAGAACCCAAACACCCCGGCGTAAAAATCGCCCCAGGTGTCCATCTCGCCCCAGCCGACGTTGCCCACGCAGTGATCGATGAATTGCAGCCCCGGTTTGGCCGGCGCCGGGAGCGATTTCTCCAATGCGACGAAGCCCGGCATGAAAACGCCGTCGTACCCTTCGCGCTGGACGAAGCTGTGCACCGTGTCGCCGTAGGCCGCGATGGTGGCCTTGATGATTCTTCCGTGCCGGTCGGACGACTGCGTCGGTTCGAGTACCGATCGAGCGCCGGCGTCGATGGCGGCGCGATACGCTGCGGCTGCATCTCGTACGAGAATGGCAACGTCTTTCACGCCGTCGCCGTGCTGCGCCACATGGCGCGTGATGTCGCTGTCCGGTACGAGCGAGGCGGTGAGAACGAATCGCAGCTTGTTTTGAACGAGCACGTACGAGACGCGATCGTCAACGCCGGTTTCAGGGCCGGCGTAAGCGACGCGATCGAATCCGAACGCGGTGCAGTAGTAATGCGCCGCCTGCTGCGCGTTGCCGACGTAAAATTCGAGATAGTCCCAATCGATCTTGGCAAGCGGATTGGTTTTGGGCAACGTCGTCGCGGTCATGGTAAACACTTTGCGAAGCGGCCGAGGGGGCCCTCTCGCGCACGCGTCGTCGAAGGATGATGCTGCAATCGAGCCGCAACACCCACGCATGCAAACCGACGCGGCGCGGGACTCGGCGGCGAAAGCGCTCTTTTCGGCGCTCATCGACTACGCGGGACTCTTTCCGCCGGCTCAGCTTGCAATGGAACCAGCCGTCGCGGAATATGCGCGCGAACGCAGCGGCGCGTTCGCGTGGGTCCTCGGGCGTTTCATCGTGCCGGCTTCGCGTATGGCGCAACTGGCGGCTACGCTCGAGCAACGGCAAACGTTTGCGCTGAGCGTGATTCTCGACAGCGGACTCGACGCTCTGCCCGCAATCGATGCGCTGCGCGATCCCACGGTCGATGCGCAGTCCTTCGAGATCGCGGTTCCGGCGGCGCGCATCAGAGAATTGGCCCAGAGCAGCGCGCCGGTACGGCTGCGCAAACGCCCGCTGTTCGTCGAAAGCGTGCGCGAAGGCGATTGGGAACGGGCGCTGCCTGAAACGATGTCCGCCTTGGCAAGCGCCGGCATGGGCGCCAAGGTCCGTTGCGGCGGCATAACGCCGAAATCGTATCCTTCGGCGCGGGAGTCGCAGCGTTCGTTTTTGAAGCGGTGCGCGCCGAAGTGGCGTTTAAGGCGACCGCGGGCCTGCACCATCCGGTTCGCCGGCATGATGCAGCCTCGCAGCAAACGATGCATGGTTTTCTAAACTTGCTCGCCGCGACGATCGCGGCGCGTGCCGGAGCACCGGTCGACGAGCTCGCGCAAATTCTCTCGTGCGAAGATGAAGGCGCGTTCAAGCTCGCGCACGCGCGCTTCGAATATCCGGGCGGTGCCGCCAACGAGGCCGAGCTACGCGCCGCGCGCACGCAAGGATTCGTTGCCTACGGCAGCTGCAGCTTTGCCGAACCAATCGACGACCTGCAGCGGATGAACGCGATTTGAATCAAACTTCCGCCGGCGCCGCGGAATCTTGGGTCTCCGTGCCGCGTGGTTCCGATTTTCCGCTGCACAATTTGCCCTACGGCGCCTTCGCTACGCCCGGCGGCCCGCATCTCGGCGTGGCAATCGGCGAGTCGATCTTCGATCTGCACGATGCGGCAGAAGCCGGCTTATTCGATGGATGCGATGCGCGCGAATTGCTGAGCGCACCGGTGCTCAACCCTCTGCTGCAAGCCGGAGCGCAGCGCTGGCGGGCCGTGCGCGATCGCTGCGTCGCGCTGCTCTCGCGCGATGCCCAATTGCCGCCGAACGTAAATCGGCAATCGTTGCTCGTGCCGCAAACCGGCGCGACGATGCTGCTGCCGTTTCACGTCGGCGATTACGTCGATTTCTACTCTTCGCTCGAACATGCGACCAATCTAGGAAAACTTTTCCGGCCCGGCGGCGAGCCGCTGATGCCGAACTGGCGCTGGATTCCGATCGGCTATCACGGACGTTCGAGCACGATCGTCGTGAGCGGCACGCCCATCGTGCGTCCGAGCGGACAGCGAAAGCCGCCGGCGCAAGCGCAACCGGCATTCGGCCCCAGCGCCGCGCTCGACATCGAATTGGAAGTCGGATTCGTCACCGGAGCTGCAAACACGATGGGCACGCGCATCGCGGCCGATTCGGCAGCCGACTACATTTTCGGCGTCGTGCTCGTCAACGATTGGAGCGCGCGCGACATTCAAGCGTGGGAGTATCAGCCGCTCGGGCCGTTTCTCGGCAAGTCGTTCGCAACGTCGATCTCGCCCTGGGTCGTAACGCTGCAGGCGCTCGAGCCTTACCGCGTCGCGGGTCCCGTGCAAGACCCGGCGCCGTTGCCGCATCTGCAATCGAACGGCGCGTGGAATTTCGACCTCGAACTACAGGTGCAAATCCAAACGCAAACGATGCGCGCGCACGGAGAACCGCCCGAAACGATCGCGCATTCGAACGCCAAACATCTGTACTGGAACATGGCGCAGCAGCTCGCGCACGTCGCTTCGAACGGCACCTCGATTCGGGCGGGCGATCTGTACGCCTCCGGCACGATATCGGGCCACGATACGGACAGCTACGGAAGTTTGATCGAACTGACGTGGCGCGGCGAGCGCCCTATCACGCTGCGTTCGCGCGAGCAGCGCTCGTTTCTCGAGGACGGTGACACGGTGACGCTAGGAGGCTACTGCGAAAGACCGGGGAAACCCCGCATCGGCTTGGGTGAAGTTTCGGGAACGATCGTGCCGTGCGACTGACGTTGCTGGGTTTAATCTTTCTGCTCGTGCTCACGCTGGTGAACGCATATTTGTTTCGCAAAGGTTCGCAGTTCATCGGCGCGCATGATTATGCTCCCGTGCAACTGAACCAGCAGCGCGCGAGCCACTACGAATGGGACGCCTTTATCTGGCGTGAAATCGGCGCGGTCGTGGTGACGGTCGTCGTGTTCGGCGCGATTCAGATTTTCGCCGGTTCCACCCACGACCGGTAGTACGCCGCATCTTCAACGCCTGCGGCGGCGTGCGCCAGCTGCAGCGGCTTGAACGTATCGACCATGACGGCGATTTCATCGGTCGAGGTTTTTCCTAAACTTGCTTCCACCGCGCCCGGCTGTGGTCCGTGCGGAGCGCCCGCGGCGTGCAGCGTAATCGAACCTTCTTCGACGCCGCGCCGGCTCATGAAATTCCCGCTCACGTAGTACAGCACTTCGTCGCAATCGACGCTCGAATGATTGTACGGAACCGGAATCGCGAGCGGATGGTAGTCGAAGAGCCGCGGAACGAACGCGCAAAACGCCGCGCCCTGCGCCTCGAACGTCGCGTGCGCCGGCGGGGGCTGATGCAGCTTTCCGGTAATCGGCGCGAACTCATCCAGATTGAAAGCGTACGGGTAACAATAGCCGTCCCAGCCCACCACGTCGCACGGATGATGCTGCACCGTGTAAATCGCGTGCCGGCCGTTATTGGTTACGCGAATTTCGTACTCGCCCATGTCGGTCAGCGGCGCCTGTAAAACTGGGGCGCGAAAGTCGCGTTCGTAATACGGCGCGTGCTCTTCCAATTGTCCGAAGTCATTGCGGTACTTGCGCGGAATGCGCACCATGCCCACACTCTCATGCACCAGTAGGCGCGTAGCGGATGAGGGCAGCACGCGATACGTCGTGCCGGTGGGAATGACCAAATAGTCGCGCTCTCGATACTGCAAATTGCCGAACGGCGTCTGCAGCGTTCCCTCGCCGTGGTGTACGAACAGCAGCTCGTCGCCGCCGACGTTGCGGTAAAAGTACGGCATCGGTTCGTCGGCCTGGGCAAGCGAGATCACGATGTCGCTATTGCCCAACAGCGGCGTGCGCGATGAAACGGCATCGCCGCTCAGCCTGCATTTGCGCGGTTTTGAAGTGCCTGTTGCGCAACGGCTCGTTTGCGGAGAACTGCAGCGCTGGGCGTTCCCACGCGGCCACCTCGAGCGTTGCCGTCGGCGGTCGCTCGTGATACAGCAGCGAGTAGACGCTGTCGAAGCCCTTGGTGGAAAACAACTCTTCGGCATACAATCCGCCGTCGGGACGCCGAAACTGGATGTGGCGTTTGGGGGGCAGTTTTCCGGCGCGCTGATACGATGGCATGACGCTACTCCTGCGGCGCGTGTTCGAGAGCGCGTTCCGTCGCGCAAAATCCGTTTTCGCGATGGGTGCCGTCGCAGAACGGCTTGGTCGAGGATCCGCCGCAGCGGCACAGGGCGATGTTGGCGCCCGTAATCGTATAGGGCTGCCCGTCGCAGTCCGTCAGCGTCACGGTTCCGGTAATTAGATACGGGCCGCTTTCGCGAACCTTGATTCGCACCTCGTTCTGGTTCATCGAATCGGGGTTTGACGGCGCAGGAGCGCTCTTCCCGCTATCATATGCTGTGTGCCTACTCGCTTCGAGGAGAGAACATGCAGCTTCGTTCACTTTTGGGTGTCGTCATGGGCGTTTTGACCATCGCCGCCGCAACAGCTGCGCTCGTCAACGCTGCCCCCTACAAAAGCGGATCCACGCCGGCGGGCCTGCAGTACGACGAGATCGTGCGCATTGTCGTCGCGCCCGCCACCCCGCCGCCGCCGGGAAGCTTCGCGGCGGCCTACCAGGACGTCATGGCGAACTTGCCGCCATCCGGTTCTGCCACCGCAGCACCGAAACGGCACGGTTTCGCCGGTTTGGTGAACAACATTTCGAACATGGGCCAGCAGATACAGCAGGCCGCGAACCAAATGCAATCGATGATGAAATACGGACGCGCGACGCGCCTGGCGTACTATAACGGTTGGGTGCGCACGGACGATCCGGCCGCTGGAAGCGCGACCATCGAAAAATGCAGTCAGCATCAGCTCATTCAGCTCGACCTGACGCACAAGACGTACAAACTTGTGGACACCCAAGCGCAGCCCGCGCCGCAGCCGTGTCCTTCGCCGCAGATGCCCGCTAGCAACGGAAAGCCGCAAGTCGTCGATGAAGCGCCGGGGACCGCGGTGCTCACGATTTCTTCGAACTCGCAGTCGCTCGGCAAACTCGATCTTTCCGGCGTGCCCGCGGTCGGTTCTCTGGCCACCACGCGCATCGCGATGACCAATGCGACCGGATCGTGCAAGAATGGATCGTTTCAAGTACAGACGACGCGCTATGTCTCGAACGTGCGCGTGCCGCGTCGCTATTGTCCCTTGCCTGCGGTTCCCGCAACGCGCGAGGTACCGCGCACACCCGTCGAAGCGGTGGTTCGCGGCGGATGCAAACCGGCGATTCGCGGAAACGTCGCCGGCGCGTATTGGAACCGGCCCTCCGCCGGATTAGAAATGTACAGCCGCATGGAGATGGCGTCGGGCCAAGACGACCGCTCGTTCCAAACAGTGATTCAGCGCGGCAACGTTATCTCGCTGAACAAAGCGCAAGCCGATGCGCTCTTCGGCATCCCGGCGGGCTTCACGCAGACGCCTTAGCGCCCATACAACCCCGTCACCCTCGCGGCGGCCAGCACATGCCAAAGCATCGCAGCGCGTACCTGCGGTCCGGTCATGCCTGCGCTGCCGCCGAGGCTTTCTTCCAGGTAGAAATATCCTAGCAGCGCTACGCCTCGCGTGGTATCATGCTGCGGCCATGACGGGGGTCGGGCTGCCCGCGGCGTGACCTTGCGAACCCCGCCAGGTCCGGAAGGAAGCAACGGTAAGCGAGCACTCACGGGTGCCGGGCACTCCCTGGCCTTCGTTATGGTTCTCGTGCGGGTGCGCGGTGCGCTTGCTCGCTAAACGGAGAGGGCTTTCTCCGTGCAGTTTCAAGATTATGGAGCAGTGAACCAACACTACGTTATTAAAGTCGTGCCCGAACGGGGCGGCGTCGTACATCGTCTCGACCTCACGCGGCGGCATATCGTCGGTGCGCTTGCGATCGTTGCTGCAATGGTTTTTGGCGCGTTGGCGGTCGCTTCGGTGCAAACGTGGCGCGCGCATGCGCAGGCCGCGGCGTTGCAATCGATGGCCAAAAGCCAGCGGGGCCAGATGCGTGCGTTAAACGAAAAGGCGGCGTCGTTGCGTGCGGAGCTGCGCAGCATTCAACGGCAAAACTCCGAGATTCAACAGCTGATCGGCGTCGGACGGCCGGTGCGCAAGACCTCGCAGGTACGCCGCGGGTTCGATGCGCTCGTTGTGGCAACGGCCCAGACGGCGCACCAATCCAACGTCCTGCGCCGCTTGACGATGCACGTGCTGAACGTGCGCCGTATTCAAGAACTTGCGCGCGCCCGCGTGCTGGCGGCCATTCCGTCGATCGATCCGGTCGACGGAGCACCTATCGTCGGATGCTTCTGCTATCGCTCGGCGCCCGACAGCGAGTTTCACCCGGGCGTCGACCTGGGCGCCAACTACGGCGACCCCGTTCATGCGGCGGCAGCCGGTGAAGTTGCAAGCGCCGATTGGGACGGCGGTTTCGGTTTGAAGGTCGACATCGATCACGGCAACGGCTATCACACCTGGTACGCCCATCTTTCCAAAGCCGAGGTGCACGCCGGCGAGTTCGTGCACAAGGGCGAGGAAATCGGTTTGGTCGGTTCCACCGGCTATTCCACCGGTCCGCATCTGCATTACCAAGTGATGCTGCACGGGACGGCCATCAATCCCGCGCCGTACCTTGACGGCGTACCCTCGAAAGTTTTAGCGTCGCTGCCCTAGAAGGTCGTAGCCGATGAGCGCGGCCCTCTGTCAATTCCTTGCGGCCCTGGACAAGGTCATCTGGCTGTACACGATCATCATGTTCGTGTACGCGGTGCTCTCGTGGGTTCCGGATCTGCGCGGCAGACTGGAGCCGTTATTTGGACATGATCGTCGAGCCGGTGCTGATACCGGTGCGCCGCATCGTTCCACCCGCGATGGGTATCGACTGGTCGTTCATGATCGTGCTGGCCGTGTTGTGGCTGATTGACCGGCTGGTGCTCGCGCAGCTCGCTTCTCGCTGCTTTTTCTTCTAGGAATGAAAACCAAGCCCGAACTGGCGCACCGCACCGACGTTGCGGCGAACGTGCGTAACTTCTGCATCATCGCGCACATCGACCACGGCAAGACGACGCTTTCCGATCGGCTGCTCGAATTCACGAAAACCGTCGAACTGCGCGATCTGGAAGAGCAGGCGCTGGACGCGATGGACCTCGAGCGCGAGCGCGGAATCACGATCCGCATGCACCCGGTCACGCTGAATTACCGGGCGCGCGACGGGCAGTCGTATCAACTCAACCTCATCGATACGCCCGGCCACGTCGATTTTTCCTACGAAGTTTCGCGCTCGCTCGCAGCATGCGAGGGCGCGCTGCTGATCATCGACGCGGCTCAGGGCATCGAGGCGCAGACGCTGGCCAACTATCACCTGGCGCTCGAACACGATCTGACGATTATTCCCGTCATCAACAAGATCGATCTGCCGGCCGCCGATCCGCAGCGCGTGATGGGCGAGGTCGAAGAGTTGCTCATCATCGAAAAGAGCGACTGCATTTTGGCCAGCGCCAAACAGGGCATCGGGGTCGATGAGGTTCTCGAGGCCATCGTCGGCCGCATACCGCCGCCCAAAGGGCATCGCGATCATCTTCGCGCTCTGGTCTTCAACGCGCAGTTCGATCCGTATCGCGGCGTCGTGAGTTACGTGCGAATCGTCGACGGCGAGCTGCAGCAAGGCTCGCGCTTCATGTCGATGGCGCACCAGCACGTCTTCGAATGTACCGAGGTCGGCGTCTTCACTCCCGAGATGCGTCCCGTGGAAAAACTCGACATCGGCGGCGTGGGGTATGTGATCGCGAACATCAAATCGCTGGGCGACATCGACGTCGGCGACACGATCACGCAGTCCAACAACCCGGCGCACGTGCCGCTATCCGGATATCGCAAGGCCGTGCCGATGGTCTACTGCGGGCTGTACCCGAACGAAGGCGCGGAATATTCCGCTCTGCGTGACGCGCTCGAGAAACTAAAACTCAACGATGCGGCGTTCACGTACGAGCCCGAAACTTCGGTGGCGCTCGGCTTTGGGTTCCGCTGCGGCTTCTTGGGTTTGCTGCACATGGAAATCGTGCAGGAGCGGTTGGAACGCGACTACGGGCTCGACCTCATCGCCACCTCGCCGTCGGTCGTCTTCCGCGTCACTCGCACGGACGGAAGCGTGGAGATGATAGACAATCCCAGCAAACTTCCGGCAAGCAACCTCATTCGCTCGATGGAAGAGCCGTACGTGAAAGCGACGATCATCACGCCGCCCGACTATGTCGGCTCGATCATGGAAATCACGCAAGCGCGCCGCGGTGCTTTGGGCAACATGGAGTACTTGCACGACGGCCGCGTCATCCTGACGTACGAGATGCCGCTCATCGAAGTGATCATCGACTACTTCGACCAGCTCAAGTCGCGCACGAAGGGCTATGCCTCGCTCGACTACGAGATGATCGGCTACCGCGAAGGCGATCTGGTCAAGCTTGAAATTCTGCTCAACGCCGAAGTCGTCGACGCGCTCTCGTTCATCGTTGCGCGCGACCGAGCGGCCATGCGGGGCCGCGCTCTGACCGAGAAGCTGAAGGAGCTGATTCCGCGGCAGATGTTCGAGGTGCCGATTCAGGCGGCAATCGGCGGCAAAATCGTGGCCCGCGAAACCGTCAGCGCAGTGCGCAAGAACGTGCTCGCGAAGTGCTACGGCGGCGACATCACGCGCAAAAGAAAGCTGCTCGAGAAGCAGAAGGCGGGTAAGGAGCGCATGAAGCGCGTGGGCCGCGTGGATTTACCGCAAGAGGCGTTCATGGCCGTTTTGCGCTTGGAAGAGTGATGCCGTTGTCATGCTGAGCGTGTCGAAGCACGGCCGAGCGAATTCGAGGAATGTCACGCTGCGCAACGTCGCAGCGCATCATGCCATTGTCATGCTGAGCGTGTCGAAGCACGGCCGAGCGAAGTCGAGGCCTAAGCTGATGAAACTCTACGTCGCCACGAAAAATCTCGGTAAGCTCGACGAACTCACTGCGATCTTACGCGGATCCGAATTCGAGCTCGATACGTATCCGCTCTATGCGGAAGCACCGGAACCCGAAGCGAATTACGCCGGCAATGCCGAGTCGAAAGCGAAATCGCTGTGGACGCAATTGCGCAACGCCGGTATCCAGGGGAACGTACTGGCGGATGACTCCGGACTGGAAGTCGCGGCCCTCGATGGTCGCCCGGGCGTACTATCCGCGCGCTACGCCGGCAAAGATGCAACCTGGCCGGTTCGACGCGAAAAATTATTGGAAGAAATGGCCGGCGTTCCGCCGGACCGGCGCCAGGCGAAATTTTGCTGCGCCGTACTTTTCATCGCGGAGGACGGTCAGCAATACACCGGCTACGGTGAAGTCGAAGGAATCATTACGGGAGAGGAACAGGGACGGTTCGGCTTCGGTTACGACCCGCTGTTTTTTTATCCGCCGGCAAACAAAACGTTCGCCGAAATGGATGAAACGGAAAAAAACGCGATCAGTCACCGTCGTCGCGCGGTCGATGCGCTGCTGACCGCGATTCGCGATCGTGCATGAAGGCGGCTTGGTCGTCGCCGCCACAGAAGAAGACGTCGACTATTTCGCGCGCCGCCGCACCGCTGACGAACAATCGTTTAAGCTCTATCATCATCTAGCGCAAACCGCTCCGAACGGCGTCTACGTTGCTAAAGACGAGGGTACGCCCGTGGGCATTGCCGTTGCGCATGCCGCAGAAGACGAATGGTATCTGAGCGAGCTTTTTGTCGAACCCTCATTTCGAAATCACGGGGTTGGCGCAAGCCTGCTGCGCGAAGCTGCGCAAGAAGCGGGCGAGGTCACTCGCAGCGCAACCCTGGAAGCGGACGAGACGGGTGCAATCGCATTTTCTCTGCAGCGCGGCGTGGCGCTGCAGACGCCCGTCTTCGAACTGTCGGGCGCCATTCCGCACGAAAACGAACTTGCGCGCATGGCAGCCGGCGAATATCGATTTACTACCGAGGCCATCGACCTTCGTATGCATCGAGCGCCGTTGGTTCAGCTCGATCGCGAGGTGCGCGGCTCGGCGCGACTGGATGATCACTCCTATCTTGCGTCAGCCGGGAATGGGTTTGTCTTTCGCCGCGGCGAGGAGATCGTGGGGTACGCGTACGTGTGGCCGAACGGACGGATTGGGCCACTTGCTGCTGCGTCCCATGCTTATGCAACGCAGTTCTTCGCTTTCAGTCTTGCGACGTTGCAGCGCCTTCTCGGTGCAAGTTGGTGCACGGCATTGGTACCGGGGATCAACGTGCGAATACTACGCACGGCCCTGCGTGCCGGATTAACGATCGGTAAAGCGCGAATCTTCGCATCGGACGGCGGACTGTGCGATCTGACGCGCTATGTTGGTTTTCACCCGCTGCTATTCTAATCGCAGGAAAACGAACGTATCGTTCGTTAAGTGGTGGGCGTCGGGGCGTAGCTCAGCTTGGTAGAGCGCTAAGCTTTGGGAGCTAGAAGTCGCAGGTTCAACTCCTGTCGCCCCGATGGCGTGTCGCGCTTGCGCGCCGTGGTATTCTAGGACGAATGCGCCCGTGGTCTAATGGATAAGGCACGAGTCTTCTAAACTCGAAGATGGGGGTTCGATTCCCTCCGGGCGCGCATTGTGCGGTGCCACAAAAAAAGATGGTAATCGTGGTGGCTGTAGCTCAGTTGGTTAGAGCGCTAGACTGTGACTCTAGAGGCCGCGGGTTCGGATCCCGTCAGCCACCCCATCGGCTCTTCAGTACGCTGTTGGAGGACGCGCTTTCACCGCAGCCAATCAAACGCGAGCGCCGAACGGATGCGCCTCTAGCTCAGTCGGTAGAGCAGCGGCCTTTTAAGCCGTTGGTCCCGGGTTCGAGTCCCGGGGGGCGCACTGCGTGCACCGCTAACTCAATGGTAGAGCAGTTGACTCTTAATCAATTGGTTGTAGGTTCGAGTCCTACGCGGTGCACCAAATCCAATCCCTGCAAACACTGAAGCTTGCGGGGATTGTGCTTTAGTTAGGTCGCGACGAGCGTTTCGTGGTAGAAGTACGGATCCAGAACGCTCACCTCCGTGACGCGATCCACGGGCAGCCCGTTGAGTTCAGCCACGCTGCAAATTGCGCCCTCATCGGGAGCATCGTATATGCAATACGTTTTGGACTTGTCTTTCGAGACGTACGAATGAACCCACGTCACGCCGGCGGTTGCGTTCTTCCCGACGACGGTCTGGCATGTGGTTGCGCCGTCATCATTGGTCGGCACGTGAAGGCCGTGTGAAAATGTCCGTTCCACCATATATCGCGGCATAAGAAGCTCCAAGCGGCTTGAGGGGTGAAGCTACCGTACTCTATGTTGGAGGCCGCCGGTGAGCCTTAATGGAAACTTTGCACAACATAGAAAAGGCCTTCATGGTTGTCGCGAAGCACCTATCATTAGTGATAGGAGGCCGCGAGTATGCTCCACGCCGTTCTGCTGGGTTCGATGGGCTTTCTTTGGCAACCGAAGACTGATTTGCACGCTATGGAGTCGAGCGCGGCTACGGCGCTCTATCATGACCTGAATCAGAAGCGAAGAGCGCATGGTTTACAGAGGCTCGAGCTGGACGTGCATCTCGATGATGCCGCGGTATCCCACGTTAAAGAAATGGCGACGTGGAATTATTTCGCGCACCCCTCTCCCAACGGCGCTTCACCGTTCGACCGCCTTCGAGCAGCCGGTTGCGACTATCGCTTCGCGGGAGAAAACATCGCGATGGCACCGGACGAACCCATCGCGGATAGGGCGCTATTTAAAAGCGCTCCACATCGGGAGAACATTCTCTCTCCCAACTACAACCGAGTAGGTATCGCCGTCATGGTCAATGCTGCGGGCGACTTACTCTTCGTCGAGGATTTTACAGACTGAGCTAAGTTCACTTCATCCGTTGGCCTTAGAAAGACTAGCGCGGCCCGGCAGACGAGCCGTCTGGTCTTGCTGCCTAGGACTTGTCGCTCTGTCTGCTCAGCGGCACAGCTTAATAGAATAGGGTGTGGACGAGATCCGGGTCGAAGAGATCAAACGTGCGGATATGGAGGCTGTCGTCAGCGTCCACTGTGCGGCGTTCCCACATGGCGCAATGACTGCACTCGGCCGAGAGGCTGTCCGGCGCTACTATGCTTGGCAGATAGAAGGGCCCCATGAAACCTATTTTCAAGGTGCGTGGCTAGACTCGCAACTCATCGGCTTTTGCGTAGGAGGTATTCATCCAAAAGCAATCTCAGGATTTCTACAACGAAATAGATTGTACTTGGCTTTGCGCATCGCGACGCATCCATGGCTAATCGTTAATCCGCTATTCCGCAACCGTGTCGGTCGTGGATTAAATGTTCTCAGGAATGTTTCGGCAGCTCGGCGTCCGCCTGTTCAAGCGTTGTCAACTGAGAGGTCAAAGGCTTTTCAAAAGCGCCCGTTCGACATTCTGTCTATTGCCATAGATCCTCGGATTCAGCGACGCGGCGTCGGTAAAATCTTGTTATTGCAGAGCTGAGCAAAAGGCGTTAGAAAACGGTTTTCACGTTATGACGCTGTTCGTGAACCATGATAACGAACAGGCGATCAAGTTCTACGAGTCATGCGGATGGCAGAGATCTTTGAAAGACGGAGTCTGGCGCGGCAGCATGGTAAAACGGCTGTCAAGCGATGTCCTTTCAACCGTGTAAGCGCGTCACTGTGTAGAGGATTAGCGCCGGTCGCGTCCTATCTATCCGGGTCGCCGCGCCGGAACCACCGGGTCGGCCGGCGCCGGGCAAGTGGCGGAACCGGTAGACGCGCTGGATTTAGGTTCCAGTGGGGCAACCCATCAGAGTTCGAGTCTCTGCTTGCCCATGCAAGTTCGCAGACCGGCTCGGAAAATCCGCAGGCGGCGCGACGCGGAAGTAGACTCAGTGGTAGAGCATCGCCTTGCCAAGGCGAGGGTCGCGAGTTCGAATCTCGTCTTCCGCTCCATTGGCTCCGCCGACTGCAGCCGCAGGTAAGGAGAAGGAACTGCCCACCTCGACCCTCACGAGACTGGCACCGACCCAAGTCGAGCTCGTCATTCCCATCCTGCCGGACGAAATGCGTCAGGCCGAGGAACGAGCCTTTCGAAAATTGGTGAAAGCCGCAAAAATCCCGGGCTTTCGCCCCGGCAAGGTGCCCCGAAAGGTTTTCGAACAGACGTACGGTTCGCACACGGTGGTAAACGAGGCGATGGAAGACGTTGTGCCCGCGGTATACGCAAAGGCCGTGCGCGAGCATGACATCGATCCCGTCGATCGCCCCAAAATGGAGACTTCTGCCGTCGGAAGACGGCGGGCCAGCGCGCGTGAAAGCCGTCGTCGACGTGCGCCCCGATTTCGAGCTTGGCCAGTACAGGGCCATTCCGGTCAGCGCCTCTTCCGTTGCGATAAGCGATACCGATGTGGAGCGGGCGCTCACCTCGCTCGCCCGGGATAAGGCCACACTGGTCCCGGTAGACCGTGAAGCGCGCTTGGGCGACATCGTGACCGTCGACTATGAGGGCACCGTTGACGGGACGGCTTTCGAAGGGGGCGCCGCCAAAGGCCAGCAGACCGAACTGTCGGAGGGCCGCTTCATTCCGGGATTCGCCGCGGGCATTGCCGGGATGCGCGAAGGCGAAACGCGCAGCGTCAAGGCAACCTTTCCAACGGACTACCAGAAAACCGACCTGGCCGGAAAGGTCGCAAACTTCAGCGTTACGCTTCATGAAGTGAAGGAAGCCGAGCTTCCGGCCCTGGACGACGATTTTGCCAAAGCGGTCTCACAGCACGAGACGCTCGAAGCGCTCAAGGACGACATTCGCGCGCGACTCCACGCCGTCGCGCAATCGCGCAGGCGTCGAGAAATCGGTAACCAAGTGGTTGATCTGCTCATTGCAAACCACGATTTTCCGCTGCCCCAGGTGCTGATCGGCCGTGAAATCGAGAGTATGATTTCCGATCTGCACGCGATGGCCGAGCGCAACGGGATGTCGTTTGAGGACTATCTCACGTCGGCCGGAAAAACGGTTGAGAGCGTGCGCGAGGAGTATGCCGACGAGGCCCGCCGGCGGGTGAAGGGCATGCTGATCCTCGAGCGCATCGCCAAAGCCGAAAATATCAAGGCAACCCCGGCAGACATTCAAGCCGAACTTCAAGCGCTCGCCGAGCAGTATGGGCAACCGGTCGAGCGCGTGCGTCAAGCGTTGGGGAACGGCGTGCTATCGCTTATGGATGGAATCGTCCGAAACAAAACAGTGGAGCTGCTCATCGAGCAAGCTTCGGTGACCGACACCAAAGCTTGAGCGTAGCCGTATTCCAGGCAACCCTGCGTTGCCGGCCGTAGTTTTGCTGGTGCAAGACTGATTAAAGGAAGAGGTTCATGGGTCATTTGGTCCCGATGGTCGTCGAACAAAGCGCTCGTGGTGAGCGCGCGTTCGACATCTACTCGCGCTTACTGAAAGATCGCATCGTTTTCGTTGGCGGCGCCGTCGACGACCACTTGGCAAATCTGGTGATCGCGCAGTTGCTGTTCCTGGAAAAAGAAGATCCGGACAAGGACATCGATATGTATATCAACAGTCCGGGGGGCAGCGTCACCGCCGGCCTGGCAATTTATGACACGATGCGCTTCATCAAACCGGACGTCGCGACGATTTGCGCCGGTATGGCCGCGTCGATGGGATCCATCCTGCTTACCGGTGGGGCCCAAGGCAAGCGCATGGCCCTCCCGCATTCGAAAATCCTGATTCACCAGCCCTGGGTGCAGCAAGTCGGGGGCCAGGCGACGGACATCGAAATTCACGCGCGCGACCTCATTGCTACGCGCCGGATGCTGGCCGGGATTTATCAAGATACGACCAAGAAGCCGATCGAGCAAATCCTCAAAGACATCGAGCGGGATTTCTACATGACCGCGACGGAAGCCAAGGAATACGGTATCATAGATTCCATCATCGAGAACCGCTCGTCGCTGGCAACGCCGGCGTAGGCGGCGGAAGGGCGAAGGGCGAGCAGAAGCCGCAATGTTCCGGTTCGGAGACGATAAAGGCCAGCTCAAATGCAGTTTCTGCGGTAAGTCGCAGGAGCAAGTGCGCAAGCTCATCGCCGGTCCCGGCGTTTACATCTGCGATGAATGCATCGAGCTCTGCAACGAGATCATCGAAGAAGAGCTCTACAAGAACGTCGATGAGAACCTGCGGCTGCGCAATATTCCCAAGCCCAAAGAAATCAACCACATCCTGAATCAATACGTGATCGGCCAAGAGCGCGCGAAGAAATCGCTTGCGGTCGCCGTGTACAACCATTATAAGCGCGTCAACATGGGCGGCAGTGCCGATGATGTCGAGCTGCAAAAGTCGAACATCTTGCTCGTCGGCCCAACGGGTTCGGGAAAGACGTATCTGGCGCAAACGCTTGCGAAAATCTTGGACGTGCCGCTGGCGATGGCCGATGCAACCTCGCTGACCGAAGCCGGCTACGTCGGCGAAGACGTCGAAAACATTCTGCTCAAACTCATTCAAGCGGCCGATTACAACGTCAAGCGCGCGGAGAAAGGCATCGTCTACATCGACGAAATCGATAAAATTGCGCGGAAAAGTGAAAATCCGTCCATTACGCGCGATGTTTCGGGTGAAGGCGTGCAGCAGGCTCTGCTCAAAATTCTGGAAGGCACGACAGCAAACGTCCCTCCGCAGGGCGGCCGCAAGCATCCACACCAAGAATTCATTCAAATCGACACCACCAACGTGCTGTTCATTTGCGGCGGCGCATTCGATGGGTTGGAACGCATCATCGAGTCACGCGTCGCAAGCAACAACATGGGATTCCGCGCCCAGCCCGAGGGCAAAAAGGACCAGCGCGTCGGCAAACTGCTGCAGCAGCTCATGCCCGAAGATCTGTTGAAGTTCGGGTTGATTCCGGAATTCATCGGGCGGCTGCCGATCGTCGTCACGCTTGATGCGCTCGACGAATTGGCGTTGCGCAGAATACTCGTGGAGCCGCGCAACGCGCTCGTCCGGCAGTTTCAGAAGATCATGGGCCTCGACGGCGTCGAATTGACGTTTACGAAAGAGGCTCTCGTGTCGATCGCGGCGCGCGCGCAGACGCGAAAGACCGGCGCCCGCGGCCTGCGTTCCATCCTCGAAGAAACGATGCTTGATGTGATGTACGACCTGCCTTCGCTTACGGGAGTGAAGAAGTGCGTGGTCAACAAGGAAGTCATCGAAAAGAAAGAAGCCCCGACGCTCATCTATAACGAGCGGCAGAAGGATATGCCTGCGTAGTCATTTCTTACTACCCTTGCCCGCCAAGGAACCCGACCTCAGAAATTTTCGTTCTCACTGCACGCGCCTAGTACCCTCGCCCTAACGGAAGGCGGGCGATGTTACTAAGCATTTGACCGTCCGGATTCACGCGATGACGGCGGTTGAACCTGTAAGATAGTCGCGGACTTATCTGCCCGCAAGAGGATTTTTTTGCAATGAACCTTCGAACCTCGGCATCGCTGCTCGCGTTCACGGCTGTCGCGTTCCTCGCCGCCTGCGGCGGCGGTGGCGGCGGCGGCGTTGGACCGCCGACCGGCGGTACTACACCCACTCCAGGCACCTCGTCGTCGCCGCACGCCACAAACAGCCCCAGCCCGACCCCGTCTCCGACGCCCACGCCGACGAGCCTCTCCGGCCGGCGGCGTTCCGGTTTCTGCTTATACGGAACAAGCGCAGACCGGCAACGACAACGGTGCTGTGAACCCTCCCGGCGGCAATGAGGCGTGGTACACCTCCGGGCTAACTGCGTCGTGGACCAACACGGCCGGTGACACTTCCGCAGGCGCCAATGCAACGAATGGTTTTCCGCTCATGGACGGCATGTCGTGTACAGCTACAGTGGAGCCGGCGGCATCCCAGTCGACGTATTCGGTACATTCTTTCGTCGGAATTTATTACAACGGAACCCAGGAAACGCTTCCGCAAGCGATCGGCATGAACACGCCGACCGAACCCAAAGCGTCCGGCCATCCGAACGATAATTACGAAGTCGAAACCCAAACGTGCGAATACAACGTGCACACCCACGACTACTCGGGCCTCGTGCATATCGAGGACGTCAACGCGAACCAAAGCACCTCGACGACTTCGCCCCTCTCGTATAAGCCGACGCTGAAGAGCTTCCTCGACCTCTGGGGAGTTCAGTTGAGCTCCTCCGGGCTAGCTATTCCTGGGCAATCTACGCTGACGGGGCCGGTTGCGGTGTACTACGGATATCAAGGCACCGACGTTGGTCCAAAGGGAGGCTTCGTCACCGATTCATACACCAAGTCGGCGCTTACGGACGGGAGCGACATCCAGACTCGCGTACCACACGACGATCTGGATCGTAATCGGGAATATGCCTTCGCAACCGACCGGCGACACCGGCCTGCCGAAGGTCGAATGGAAGGTACAATACTAGAACGCTTTCCAACGAATCCCTAAAGAAGGCCGAGCTGTGAGCCTCGGCCTTCTTTTCTAGGCCTGTTGTCTCACGCGGAAAACACCCTACTTCCTACGGCGCTTACCAGGATGTGCCTCGGCATACCGGGGGCTCGTTCGCTATTATGAATGGGCACTTGCTCGCAAAGGATCTCGCCCATGAAAGCACCGCGTGCTCTTTTCTGCCTCCTCTCCCTAACGGTATTGGCCGCATGTGGGGGCGGCAGCAGCGGCCCAACGGTTAATCCACCATCCGGCAGTGGAGCGGCTACGCCGGCTCCCACAGGGAGACCGAGCCCTACGAGTTCTCCGTTACAGCAAATAGCTGCCGGTCCGCCAATTGGAACAAGTTCCACGGTAGTTAAAGCTGAAATCAACTACATAAATGGCGACTACAGCTGGTACACCGCCGGTACGACTGCGTCGTGGACCAACCATGCCGGAGATACCGCAAAAGGCGCATCCGCGAGCGCTGTAGACGGCACTTCTTGCGGCGTCATGAGTGAGCCGGGGCCTACCGCGTACCACGTCCATGCGTACGTTGGTCTAGTTGTTAATGGGATGCGGGAAGCTGATTCCGCAAGCCATTGGTATGGAAAATCCCGTCGAACCAAAGGTCAGCAACCCCAGCTACAAAGATACGTACGAAGTTCAGGCCGCGAGCTGCTTCTACCAGGTCCACACCCACGACTATTCCGGATTAATTCACATCGAGGACCCAAGTAAGCCGCAGGATCTTACGTATAAGGCCATTCAGCCGTACGCATCGCTCCAAACCCTTTTCGATATTTGGGGCGAGCCAATCGCGCCGACAACAGCCGCTTCATTCACTGGTGTGGTCTCCGTGTACACCGGAATGCCCAGTCACAAGAACGGGGCCGTCGACATCGTGGACTCGTACGTGCCTTTCTCAGGAGTGGCAAGTGATCTGAAGCTTGCGCATCATGAAGCTGTTTGGATCGTGGTTGGGACGCCGCCGGCTGACGGACTGCCGCAGGTTAGTTTCAACATAGAAAACTGAACGTTAGCGAAGCCCAAAATGGAGGCCCCACATTTGCGCGGCCTCCATTTTGGCAAAGTAATGTTCAAGCGCCGACGCTGACGTTATCCGAACGATCCTCGCCCGAACGATCCCCTTCATTCGTATACCGGATCACTCGCGCCGGCACCCCGGCGACCAGCGCATATGGCGGGATGTCGTTTACAACGACCGCCCCGGCAGCTACCATTGCGTGATGCCCAATCGTTACTCCGGGTACGACGACCGAATTCGAGCAAATTAGGACGTGGTTCCCGATGTTGACGGCCTTGCGATCGATTTCAAGGGGCTTCATCGGATCGAAGTTGTCCGCTGGTACCTGCACGCCTTCCATCGACGTAATATGGACGTGTGCGCCTAAATGCACGTCGCTCCCAATCGTGATACCGCCGCCGCCCCAGAGGATGCTGTAAGGCCCAATCTCGACATTGTCGCCCATGGTTATGAAACCGTCTGGAAAATTGCAATTGACATAGGAGCGGTGGTCGAAAAGCACGTTTTTGCCGGCTGTTATGCGACTTCCACCCCTGATGATAACGCCGGAGGCGTACAATATGCCGGGAAGGCGGCGGCGCTCGACCTCATGCGCGATGTTTTCCCGGATTGCCCGCGCAATCGATGCGGGAAAAGCCAGCAGCCTCTCAAGTACCAACACGGATAAGGGGAACCTCCGTAGAAGTGAACAATCTGACGTGGAGCGCCTGCGGTGTGCTACCAACACAGCGTTGTGACCCCTGCGCGGACGGTCTAGGTCTTTCGTCGGCATTGAAGGGTACTTTTCCGCCTGCGCAATCGGTACGGAGGCAGCGCGCTGAGCAACGGCTGATCGCGCTACAATTCCGGTTAGTGAGTACGAAATTGGGCCCAAGTTTGGATTCCACTGCCCGTGGTATTCGCCTAGAGTGGCGGATTGGGCTGCTGATCGCCGACTTTATGTTGCTCGTCGCGGCCGTTTACATGGCGAGGGTAGTCGGGGACCTTTACAAGAGCACGCCAGCGCAATTGGCTCTCGTTGCCGCCATGCTGTTTTTCAGTGGTGCATATGTGCAGTGGCGCTATGAAAGCGTCCGGACGTTCGATTTTTACGATGTCCTGCGGTTATTGGCGGGCGCAGCCGCTGGGACGGTCCTGGCGCTTGCGTGCGTCTGGCTGATTCCCGGACCATTATGGCGCTCAAGCGGGCGTATCGTCGTCGTAGCGGCGATGCTGGGCTTCATGCTACGGATGTTTCTGCGGATAGCACTTGTCTTGCTTCGGAACTACCTGCTGCTCTCGCGGCCGAACGCGCAAAGGGTCCTCATTGTCGGTGTAGGCATGCCCGCCGTTTCATTGATCCGGGCGATCCACGAAGATCGTGATTTGCCAATGCGCGTGATAGGCTGCGTCCATGACGGCTTAAGCATTAAGCGGGTGGATGGAGTGCGAATCCTCGGAGGCATTGAAAACCTTCCGAATATTCTCGCCCGGGTACAACCGGATTCGGTGATTGTCGCGATTCCGGCGGCTCCCCTTGCCCTCATCAACCGGATAAAGGTACTCTGCAGCCAAGGCGAGCGGGCGCCAATGGTCAAGGTATTGCCGGACGCCGTTGATATCCTCAATGACAAAGTAACTGTTTCGCGCATGCGCGACATTCGTTTAGAAGACGTACTTTCACGTGAACCGGTCGTCGTAGACACAGCTGCACTTCGGCCCTACCTGCAAGATCAAATCGTTCTGGTCACCGGAGCCGGCGGATCAATAGGCAGCGAGCTGTGCCGCCAGATCGCCACATTCGACCCTCAGCTGCTGCTGCTGCTGGGGCACGGTGAAAATAGCCTCTTTGCGATCGAGCAGAGAGCTTCGCGCAACACGTACAAGTTCACCAGAACGAAGCTGATCCTTTGCGATGTGGCGGATTCGGCGGCAATTCGCAATGTGTTTTCGACGTATCGTCCACGGATCGTATTTCATGCGGCGGCGCACAAGCACGTCCCGATCGTTGAGGGCAATATCTGCGAGGCAATCAGGAACAACGTACTGGGTACGCGCACCGTGGCACTTGCGGCCGCTGCGTCCGGCACCGCGAAGTTTGTGCTACTCTCGACTGACAAGGCCGTAAATCCCTCGAGTGTCATGGGGCTCACGAAGCGAGTTTCGGAACTCATTTGCCAGTCGTTTGCGCGTGGAAGCAGCACAGAATTTGTCGTCGTGCGCTTCGGCAACGTGCTGGGCAGCCGCGGAAGCGTCGTGCCGATCTTCAAACAGCAAGTTGCCAACGGCGGTCCGGTTACTATCACGCACCGCGAAATGCAGCGATATTTTATGACGATCCCGGAGGCCGTTTCGCTCGTTTTACAAGCGATGTCCATCGGTAATGACGGCGAGGTGCTGGTGCTTGACATGGGCGATCCGATTAAGATCCTGCATTTAGCCGAACAAGTTATCAGGCTTTCCGGGTTTGAACCGTACCGTGACATTGATATCGTGGAAACGTCGGTCCGCCCAGGCGAGAAGCTTTCGAAGAAATCCTTACCAGCAAAGAGAACTTCTCGCGGACGAGCCATCAGCGCCTTTTTATTGCGAAACAAGACCGCGTTGACTACGACCAGATTGGTACCGCCATGGAGCGGTTGCAGCGATCGATCCGTGTCGCAGACTGGCGTGTGGCGTTGGATGTGCTGCGCGAATTCGTCCCTGAATACGTGCCCGGTCCGCACCTCATGCCGCCGCCATTAGCTGTGGAGCATCATGAGGTGATCTCCGGATCGGAAGGCGGGAAAGTCGTCACAAACACGAGAGTTTCGGCCGCCCCCGCTCAGTAGCAACATGAACGCGGCCGAAGTGACGTTGAACTTGAGGGAAACCCTCAAGAAAAAACTGGTTGAACGAAAAGCCCTTATTGGCGTCGCAGGTGTCGGCTATGTTGGCCTGCCTCTCGCCGTTGAAAAGGCGAAGATTGGCTATGACGTCATCGGCTACGATCGGAGCAGTGTTCGAGTCGACCAAGTAAAGCAAGGGCTTAATTACATCAGGGATGTTGACGACGCTGAGCTCGCGCGTTTGGTCGAGGCCGGAAAATTACGCGCTAGCACGGATTTCGGCTCGCTAGGCAGGTGTGATGTTATCGTCATATGCGTCCCGACGCCGCTCTCGCCGAACCTCGATCCGGATATCAGCCACATAAGAAACGTCGGCGAGCATATTGCAGGGCACCTGCGAGCCGGCCAACTCGTGTGCTTAGAAAGCACGACGTACCCGGGCATGACTGAGCAAGTTCTCTTGCCCTTGCTCGAGCAATCAGGGCTAAAGGTCGGCGTCGACTTTTTCCTGTGCTTTTCGCCAGAACGCATCGATCCCGGAAACGCCCGATATTCAACCATGAACATCAACAAAGTCGTGGGCGGCGTGACGGAAGCCTGTTCCGATGTAGCGTCCTGCTTTTACCAGCAGAGCACCATCGACGTGCTGGTTGTAGGCTCGCCGCGCGTCGCAGAGATGTGTAAGGTTTTCGAGAATACTTTTCGGTCCGTTAATATCGCGCTGGTAAACGAAATGGCGCTGCTTTGCGATCGTATGGGTCTCGATGTTTGGGAAGTGATAGATGCTGCTGCCACAAAGCCGTTTGGAATCATGAGATTCGATCCTGGACCGGGCGTCGGCGGCCACTGCATACCGCTGGATCCATTCTATTTAGCATGGAAGGCGCGCGAATTCGATTTTCATGTGCGCTTCATAGAATTGGCTGGCGAAATAAACCGCGGAATGCCGTATTTTGTACGTGATAGAGTAGCTCGAGCCCTTAACGTAGACTGGGCGCGCCGTAACGGGTGCAGACATCTTTGTGTTGGGCGTCGCATACAAAAAGGACGTGGATGACTGGCGCGAATCGCCGGCAGTAAAAGTGATGCAATTACTCCATGAAGACGGCGCACGGGTCGACTACCACGATCCAAACGTCGCCAAATTCGCTGAGAATGGATTGCGCTGGCACTCTATCCCGCTTGCTAAGGAGCGCATCGAGCGCGCTGATTGCGTAGTAATTTTGACTGGGCACTCGGGAATCGACTACTCGCTTGTCGTCGAGCAGGCCAAGCTTGTTATCGACACTCGCAACGTCACAAAGAACGTTGCAATGCATCGAGAAAAGATCGTCCTGCTTTAGGCAACCTTTGAAGTGGTCTTCGTGATCAGCGCTGAGGTGGTTTTTGGCGAGCGCGAGACACGGTACCAATCGCGTTAGCCTGACAGGGAGCGCGTCCGGAAGCGGGCGCGCTCAGATCAATTACGCCGGAACCTGCGCTTCTGCGGTAGTGGCGCTCGGCGCTAAGCCGAGCGTACGGACGGTGAAGCCCGCTGCGCGCCATTGCTCGCGATTGAAGAAGTCGCGAGTGTCGATGAGGGTCTTTGTCCGCACGAGCGGTGCGACGCTCGCAGCTTCAATCTCTGAAAAGACGCGGTGACCGGCTAACAAGACCACAACGTCCGCTCCGCGTACTGCCTCTTCAAGGGTTGCGGAGAGCCGATGCTCGAAATTTTGAGCTGGGGGTCGTACACCGTAGTGGTGTACCGCCGCTCATCCAAGAGCTGAAGCAATGCATGCGTTGGGCTTTCACGTGTGTCGTCTACATCGGCTTTGTAAGCGGCACCAAGCAGGGCTACTTTAACTCCGTGCAGCGGTGTCATTTCGCCGATTATCCTGGCCACGACGTGCGGCATGCGTTCGTTAACCCGGCGCGCCGTTTGAATCAGTTCAGTAACGAATGGGTTTGCGTTCGAAAGAAAGTTCGGATCGACCGGCACGCAATGGCCTCCAACGCCTGGGCCGGGGTTCAATACGTCAACTCGAGGGTGCTTGTTGGCAAGGCTGATCACTTCCCACACGTCTACGCCAAGCGCTTCGGAGAGCAGGGCGAGTTCATTCGCGAACGCCAAGTTGACGTCCCGAAACGTGTTCTCGACGACCTTTACGAGCTCGGCCGTTAAGCAATCGGTTACGCAGAGTTCGCCACCGCAGAATGAGGCATATAACTCGCGGGCGATTTGCGCGTCGATCGGCCTGCGTCCCCCGATGACGCGGGCATTATGCTGGAGTTCATAAACGATCCGTCCTGGAATCACGCGCTCCGGACAATGCGCAATATGCATCCGTTCGGGCGACTTCCCGTGAGCTTCCAGTGCCCCCACGACAATGCGCTCGACTGTGCCGGGCGGCACCGTCGATTCCAGCACGATTAAGTTGGAGTCCTGCGCGCGCTCGGCCACGGCGTCTGCAGCTTGCTGCACGTAGTGCAGATCGGGCTTGTGCGCCACCGTTGGCGTTGGTACGCAAATGAGATAGGCCTCGGCATCGTCCGGAAGCGTCGTCCTGACGGTTAATTTTCCGTTTCCAAGCGCTTCCATCGCGAGCGCGCGCACGTCCAGCTCCGCTAGATGAGTGCAACCGCCTCGGATGCTGTCCAGAAGTTCACTATTGGGATCCACGCCGGTGACTCTGTGGCCGGCGTTGGCGAGCGTTGCGGCCGTGGGTAATCCTATGTAGCCCAGGCCCAATACGGCGACGTTCATCGATCCAACGATACAAGCCGTACCCGATTCCGGTATAGGGCCACGCATGGCGGAGGCGGCGGGACTTTTAGGCCCGAAGGCGCATAGAGCGATTTTAGTCGGAACCAATGGACATAGACCATCTCGACGTAGCGTAAGTCAGATGCTTTCTGCAAAGATCCGACAGGTATGACCACCGCTCAAAAAATGATGCCGAAAATCGCACATTTAACCTCCGTGCACTCGCCTTCGGACACCCGGATCACGTACCGTGAATGTTTTTCGCTTGCGCAGGCGGGCTATGCCGTCGTTCTTATTGCTACCGGGGAGGCTCCCCCACTGCCGCAAGGCGTCCGTTACGTGGGCGTACCCAAGCCCAAGAACCGAATTGAACGCTTCACTGCGACGATTTGGAATGTCTACCAGGCGGCGTTGCGTGAGCGCGCGGACGTCTATCATTTCCACGATCCGGAACTCATGGGGGTCGGTTTGGCTCTGCGCGCTCGCGGCGCCCGCGTCATTTTCGACGTGCACGAAGACATTCCAAAAGATATGGTCGACAAGCCGTGGATTCCAAAGCCGCTGCGGGGGATCATTGCTTTGGGGGCACGCCTAACGTTGACTGCATTTCAACGTGGATACAGCGCAATTATTACGGCGACTTCTGCGACGGCGCGCCAGTTTTCTCACCACAATACGGTAGTCGTAAACAATTATCCGCGCATAGAGGAATTGCGGCAAGCCGATCCACCCCCGTTCGCACAACGGCCCAAGGCAGTCGTATATTTGGGAAATATCACATTACTGCGGAGCGTTGAAGAACTCGTTGGTGCGATGAATTCTCCGCAACTTACTGCTGATGCTAGTCTGATATTGGCCGGTACTTTTGACAGCACGAATGTAGAGCATCGGATCCGCGCAATGCCAGGTGCAAAGCGCGTGGAGTTTATGGGAAGGTGCCCGCGCTCGCAGGTAGCATCCGTGCTCGCTCGCAGCCGAGCGGGAATGCTGTTATTCCGTCCTGCGGCAAACTTGGAAGAAGCTATGCCGACCAAACTATTTGAGTATCTCGGAAGCGGACTACCGGTGATTATTTCACAGTCACTGCCGTGCAGCAGAATAGTTTTGGAGCATGACTGCGGCATGGTTGTAAACCAGGATGATGTTGATGATATTGCTCGCGCCATCAGCTATTTCATCGAAAACCCAATGGTCGGTCAATCAATGGGAGAACGCGGCCGAAAGCTTGTGCTCGAGCAGTATCAGTGGCCGAGCGAAGCCGCAAAGCTCACCGACTCTATGCTCGAATCGCATAGGTTTTAAACCAACGCCCTCACGCTGCATTTATCGCTTCCAAAAAGACTTGCTCGTAATGACGTGCGCTTATCCGCCAAGTTAGCGATTTTGCTGCAAACGTTTGTGCGGCCAACTCCATACGCTTGCGCTCTTCGGGGTGCGAAGCGTACCATGCGAGAGCCGATTCGAGTCCGGGTACGTCGCCGGCGCGCACAAGCAGACCGCTTCGTTTGTGATCGATGATTTCCGGGATGCCGCCCACCGCCGACGCTACAATCGCACGGCCTGTAAGCATGGCCTCGCATATTACGTTGGGCAACCCTTCGTTGTAGCTTGGAAGGGTGAAGACGTCGGCCGCCGCAAACATCGTTGCCAGCTCATCTTGCGGAAGGCGCCCAAATAGCCGTGTATCCACACCAGAACGTTGTGCGAACCCCCTGAGCGCCGCCTCTTCAGGACCGGCGCCCGCTATCAACACCATTGGGTTGATAGCCTTGAGCCGGCGCGCCGCCTCAATCAAATCGAATACACCCTTCGCGCGCAACAGATTTCCCGCAAACGCAATGACGAATCGATTGGGCGGGATGGAAAGCTGCGAGCGCGACTCATGGCGATCTCGTGGATAAAAAAACCGTTCGTCACCTCCGTTCCAAATGACGTCCACATCGCGAGGCGCTATTGCCTGTACGCAGTCCTTTATGTAGCCGCTCACCGCGGTTACCCGCGTTGCCTTGACGATAGCTTCACGTGTCGCGCAGAACAAGCCGCGGCGGTCGTGAGGCCACCGATAAGCATCGCTCCCGTGCGCCGTGACGACGGTCGGAACGCTATGGCGAACGGCCACTTGACCACATGGCAGCAAAAAGTTAGCGTGGATCACGTCGGGCGAAAAGCGCCGAATCGCTCGTTCGACGCTGCGATGCACTTGCCAGGGCAAAAATTCCAAACCGAGCTTTCTGGGGGGAATGAAGGCGCGAAGCGTGCGCACCGATATCCCTTCAATCTGGTATGTCTCCGGAATTGCGTGGTATCTGCTCCACTTTGGCGTGATGGGCGGCGCATGAGGAACAATGCGTAACACTAATATTTCGTGACCGATGTCCCGAAGTGCTTGTGCACAGCGCAGAATAAAAATGCCCTCTCCTGGGTGAGGCTCCGACGGAAAGATATCGGGGAAGACGAGTATTCTCATAAAGTCAAACTCAAATCTGCTGTAGATTACCTCTGTGTAATGTCACGATTAAGACGACCTCGCCCTTCCTTTCATCTGATCGCGCTGGAACCTGTGCCTTCACTTAGCATTATTTGCCTGTACATGATCGAAGCGGGCGATTCAAAGAAATCGCCCGCTTCTCTCAGGATCGCTGGAAGCGTTATCTCAGGGAAAGAGCACTGCCCCGGATGCCGGCGCTAGTGCCGTTATTTGGGGACCATTGAAGCTGGCCGTACCCCCGTCAAGCACACCGCTTCCTGCCAACGTCATACTGTGTGAGTAAGATGTGGTAGGTACCGATACGCTCGTTTTTCCAGGGTTCACCACTACTGCGCACTTGTTGACGAATGCGCCGAGGTAGTAACACGCTCCGAATTCACGGAAATATGCACCTGTTGACGAGAGATAGCCCGATACCGACGAAGCCGTTGACAGTGGCTGTAACACGACTAGTCCGGTTTCGGGCATGACGGGTAATCCGCTCGGTGTGGGAAACGCTTCCTCAAACATCGTGTATGCTGGGTCGAACGTAAGGAGGAAGGACGAGTAGACGTACGTCCTCATACCGGTCTCGAGCGCAGGATTTCCGGACAGCCGCGCATAGTCCCAGAAAATCTTGTGAGCTGCTACCATGCCGATTTCCGAATTCTCGATGTGCTGCCAGAAACCGTTGCCGGCAGTGCTTACGGTGTCCGTACCAGTGCTATTGTTTCCATAGCACTCTTCACACATCGCGCCAATCACGTTTGACGGGTTGACGAGCGATAAGGAGTACGCCGCGTTGTTGCCGAGCGCGTTGACGAAGATCGGGACACCAAGGGAAGAGTCAACAGCATTTATGGCGTTATCAAAGGACTGCTCATCGTAGTTGCAAGGCGCAGTTACGCCGTACATGCTTCCCACATCGTCGGAGAAGATTGCATCATAATTTCCGGCATATTCGCGTTCGCGATAACTCGCAACGGTTTGTGCATGCCCTGCGGCCGCGGCGACCCGGGCGTCCGCGAGATACCCGCCACCGTAGCTTGAGTCGTAGATTGCGTTTCCGTTGCAGTCTTTGGCCTCCGCCGCAGCGTGAGCGCCGCCCGGAGCCAAGTCGGTATAGCCTATAGATGGGATCTCGGTCGAATGGTTCCGCCAGAAGATCGTGTAGATGTCGACTTTAAGGCCGGCGGATCGCAGGAGGGCTGCATGAGCCTCGTCCGTTTGGGCCCAATTGACCCACTGCTGGATCGTGCTGACGGGTACGCTCGTAGGTGTCCCGGCATAGCCATACACATAGCCGCCAATCATGACGTGCCGCATGGATATCGGTCCAGGTGTAGGAGTGGGGGACGCGCTTGGATTCGGCGTAGGGGCAGCGATTGCGATCTGCGTTGCGGCGATTGAGACGCTTGCGGAACCGATGCCGGTTACCGTGGCCGTGGCGCCGGGCACGAGTTGACCGCCGAAGATGGCGGTTTTCGATTGCAGGATGATAGGAATCGACGGCATCGAGCTTCCCGGATTTAAGATGAATCCATAGGGAGTCGCCTGCTGAACCAAACCGGAAACGGTCGTAGAAGTCGGCGCCGTGCTATACAGCGAGATAGTCACGGGAGTGAATGAGTTGGAACACATGGTGTTGACGCCCGTAAATACAGCCCACGTTTGCTTTAGCGGGCCATTAAAATACACCGTATTGCCATTTTGATTTAGCCGACTATGGCCGCAGCCATCATGCGGTTCGAGCCAAATCTGACTGCTGGACAGTCCATAGATCTGTGCCGTAAACGCCGACACGCCCGACGGTGCCGTTATTGGCGGGGGCGTAGGGGCTGGCGAACCTGAAGGCGCAATACTGGGTGCGCCGGTTGGCCCAAGGCTTGAGGGATCTACCATCCCCTGCTTTGACTGCGTACCGTTCGCGGGAGGCAGGGTGCTCCCAGCCCCGCCACTACTGCCGCCGCCGCACCCCGCGAGCGCCGCAGCGAAAGCCGCAACCGCGGCCGCGTTCTTGAAAAATGATAGTTTTGTAGGCATTCGCAACACCCAAAAGGGCCCTTTCCTTAATAAAAAGGAAGCTCGACTCTTACGTTATCGGAGCGCCACCTTAACTCTTTAGGGGGTTGGTACGTTCCAAGACCGAAGGTGGGCCGTCACCGGGATACTCTAGTGCTTTTGGTCCTTGGCCTAGGAACTTACGGTCCAAAAAGCGAGAAACGTCCCGATGGTGGGCATATGCCTTGCTACAATCTTTCAACCATTAAATCTGCCCAGCTTATACCTCACCGTTAATTCCGAACATCTCTTGCTCGCATCGTTCACAACTGTAAGGGGACAACGTGATTACCACTTCTATTGCTCGCGTGTATGTTATCGAGGGGCAGGTCCTATTTGGAAAGGCCCTGTGTCAAGTTTTTTCAATGGACCCGACAATACAGATCGTCGGTGATTCTGAAACTGTGTACTCTGCGGCTTTGGCAAAAGCAAAACCCGATCTGATCCTTCTCGACGTTGATGGGGGCGCCGTCGAATTAGGGGAAGCGTTGGCAGCTTGTCGTGAAGCTGCGCCGCAGGCGCGCGTCTGCGTGCTCTCCATGCGGCCTCAAGCTGAGATGATGCAATGCTGTCTGGCGGCTGGCGCTGATGGCTACATCATCAAGGACGTTACCCCGGCGGAGCTTATCCGCGCTGTAAAGATGGTTGCAGCCGGCGAAACGTATGTCGATCCGCGCGTTGCGGGCGGCCTACTGCGTCGCCGCAGCATGAGCAATGGGCGGCCGGACATCAATGAGCTCTCGGTACGCGAAACTGAAGTCATCCGCCTTATTGCCGAGGGTCTCTCGAACAAGGAGATCAGCGCGCGCCTAAACCTGTCGGAGAAGACGATCAAGAACCACGTCAGTCGCATCTTTTCCAAACTCAATATCTATGCACGCACGCAAGCCGCGGTGCATGCCATCAAGATGGGGTTAGTGTAAGTTCGATTCTCGAACAAAAGAGCGGTGCTGCATAGCAGCACCGCTCTTTTTCGTTTGTTGCGCTCTTACGGCTTTACTGGAACAGAATTGCCGCGGTTGCCGCAGCGAGTGAAGTCACCCGCCCTCCGGTGAACGCCGCGTAACCCTTATCCAGAACTCCCGAGCCTACCAGCTCCAGACTGTGTGCGTAGGCCGTCGTAGGTACCTTCACCGTGGACGAGTTCGGGTTTATAACGACGGCGCACTTGCCTTTGTTGACGCCGCGATAGTAGCAGGCGCCGAACTCGCGCATATAAGCGCCCCCGGACCGCAGGTAGCCCCCAACGGTGGTAGCCGTTGTTAGGGGCTTCATGGGAACTAGCCCAGTTTCCGGCAGAATCGCGAAGCCGCTATTCGTGTGAAATGCTTCCTGCAACATAGCGTAGTTCGGATCGTAGCCCAGCAAGAACGACGCATATATGTATTTCCGCAGTGGAATTTCACTGGCAGCATCGTTGTACGGGCGTGCGTAATTCCAAAAGATCTTGTGTCTCGCGACCGTAAGGATTTCCGCCGTAATGATGCCCTGCCAACGTCCGCCGGTTTGGATGGTGTCCTTGCCGGTGGTCTTATCATTTCCGGCTAAGCATATTTCGCACATACCGCCAAGGACGTTACTCGGCGCCAGTAATCCGATTTGCGAAGAGGGTACCGCGACGTTACCAAAGCCGTTGAAGAAGATTTTAACTTTGAGCGCTGAGTCGATTGCATTCACCTTAGTGATGTATGTGCTTTGCACATAACCGCATGGGAGTGGAATACCGCCCATCGAGTCAGTGTCATCAGTGAAAATCGCATCGTAGTTGCCGCGATATTCCTGCATCCTATAGTTCATTAATGTTTGAACGTGGCCCAAGGCCGCGGGTTTTTGAGCATCCGCCTCGTAGCCGCCGGAGTAGGTCTTATCGAAGATGACCGTTCCGGAACATGTTTTTGCTTCCGCGGCGGCGTGCGCGCCACCCGGCTTTAGATCGAGGTAACCGATGTTCGGGTTGTCGTGCAAATAATTTCGCCAAGGATTCCCGTAGATGTCGACCTTGATTCCGTTTGCACGAAGCTCAGCGGCGTACGCTTCATCGGTCTGCGCCCATGTAACGTAGGGCTTCACCGATGCGAGCGGTACCGATGCCGGTGTGCCGGCGTACCCGTAAACGATTGCGGCTGTCATTACGTGTAGGGGCACGCCGCCGGTGGGAGCAGGCGCATTGGTGGGAGCGGGCGTCGGACCGGAGCCGCCCCCGGTGGACCCGCCAGTCGGCGTAATCGAGGTAGGGAATATGGCCGGCGATATAGCGCCCACACCAGTCGCTGTAATATGAGAACCGATGCCTAGCGATCCGGTAACCTTCGTAGCAGTACTCAGCGGCAACGGCATGTAGCCGCCGGTAGTCGAGACTTTGAGCACGGCCCCGTAGGGCTGCTCGCTCATGACTTGTCCGCTAACGCTGGTCGTGCCGGGAGTTGAAGCAAATAGCCCTACAAAGTTGGGCTTGAACGCGGCATAAGTACCGGTGCCCGTCACGATGACATACTTGCCCACCGCCGGTGTAAGCCGGTTGTAGTACAGGCTCGTCCCCGCAGATGGCTTGACGATTACCGTCCCAACGCCGGTTCCCCCACTGACTTCAAACCCGCCGCTGACCAGGGCTACGATGCGGCCTTGAACTTTTAAGTGTTTGAGTGCGTTGGCGATAGTGGCGTCTTCGCTGGATACCGCAGTCATCGTGTCCCTCGAGGATTCGACTGTGGCCTGGCTCGTTGTATCCGTAGCTCCCTGCGACATTGAGCCCGGAACATCTTGACCAGAGGTGTTGCCCGGCAGTTCACTTGCCGGTACTGGCGGTGTCGCACCGCCGGAGCCGCCGCCACACCCGGCGACTAAAACAAATGACCCCAGCACTGCAAGCAGTGCTGCGGCGCGCACATAACGCATATATCCTCCCCAGTTAAAGGTCGTGGCGCGCAGATTTACTGCCGCACGATACCATAATGGGCAAAGGCTGTCATCCCATGCGATAGCCCGGTAGTAGGCTTAGACGGCAAGCAGCACGCTAGGTCGCTTTTGCGGGATTCTGTCTGTGTTTACTGGTGATCCGGGGAATGGGAGCGCCAGCAATGCAACGAGAGACACTCGGTAAAGAAAAGTTGTTTTTAGAAATCCGGCGCTGAATTACCGTATGAAAGGTTACCATTGTCGACGCGTCGGCATCACTGAGAGATGCGATCAAGTAACGTTGCGAAACTTCTGGCAAGTTCTGTCGCTGACGGAATGTCGTTCCAGCGCATTTGATTTTCCCAGTTACCTTGAGTGAATGCAGCGTGAGCGCCGCGAACTGCCTCTTTAGCTTCAGTCACCGTCGATGCGAACCAGCCGAGATTTTGTTGTGTCATGAACGGCCGCATAACGCTGTCCGGCGGACCGAAGACCAGGATCGGCCGCCGCGCGCCGAGATACTCTAGATATTTGCTTCCCATCTCGTGGCTTGTGGCAGAATCCATGTTGAGAAAAATCAGCAAACCCGCCGAAGCGCGCTGCGCACGCAAAGCCTCCGAGTGAGGAACAACATCGTGTTGGTTCACGGAAGAGCCGATTCCATGACGGACCGCAGCTGCGGCGACGTTATGCAGATTACGGCCATAAAAATGGACGCTTGCGGCCCCTGCAGGATCGCCTTCGGCTTTCAACTCTGCGAGCGCTGCAAATAGTAGCTCCGGACTGCGCTTGCCGTTATACATTGAACCGGTGAAGCACAGGTTAAAACCTTCTGGGTCCATATCAGGGACTGAGTCCCAGTCGGACGGATCGTAGGCGTTTGGAATGATTTCAACCTTTCGACGATTGAAACGTCCAATCAGGTTGGAAAAGCCCGGCAACGTGGTCGAAAGTGCGTTCGCGCGCCGCATGATTGCCCGTTCCAGAAGCGGCGCGACAAACTTCCGGAACGGTCCCCCGCGAACATCATAGAAATTGCCGGTCCACGGATCCCGATAATCTGCAATCCACGGTAAGCGAAAACGCATGGCGAGAAACCATGCAATGACGTGAGCGGTGGCGGGCATCGCGGTACTGAGAATGGCATCGTAACGTTCTTGTTGCAGGTGCTGCACACCGGCTTTGATTGCTGGCATCATCCAAGGCGCCGTCGCGTCCGGAAAGAGCAACATCTCCTTGATCGAACGCAAAACGACGCGAACAGGTGAAAAAGGATCTCCGGATTTCGTAACCACCTGCGCACGAATGCGCTCCTGTAGCTGCCACGTCCCGCTGACATGGAGAACACGAGCCGCGAAAGGCGGTTCATCGAGCGTCGCAGTGATCGTGGTGACGTTCCAACCCCAGTTTGGGAGGTACCGCGCAAGGTAACCCGGTCGCAACGCCCCAGGCGAAGGCGCAGGCGGAAACTGATGAGCGATAAGCAAAAGCCGCTTCAATAGATCACCCTTGGTAATGGGAACCGACTACTTAAACGCGATGACTGCCTGCAAGGGCGCGAGTTCCGCCGGAGGCGCAACTGAATCGATGCGAATAGTCCCGCCATCGAACACGCCCGAACCTTGCATTGAAAGCGTACGTTGAAAGCCGTGAAAATTGACTGAATGGGGCGCGTCAGCGTCCGGGTTTACTGCTACGATACATGGCCCCGCCGGCGCTCCGGCAATGTAACATTGACGATAGGCGCGCATATAAGCGCCGCCTACTGTACGTAATTCATCAGCACTGGTGAGGTTGCCCACATCGGGATCCATCGGAACGAGACGGCTCTCCGGCATAACGTGGCCCCCGCTCGGGGTACGATAATACTCCCAAAGGACACTGGTATTCGGATCATATGTCAGCAAAAAAGATGCGTACGTGTAGAGACGCTGATCGATCGCTTGATCGGCGGACGTGCGATCGTTGCCGTAGCAAAAGAAATATTTTTGGGCTTGTGCCATCCGAATTTCGGTATTTTCTGTTGTTAGCCATCGCCATCCGCTTACGCGATGTTCCGGACGAAGCTGCGAATAGCAGTCTTCCATCATTCCGCCAATAGCCGAGGCATTGAGGGAGATTTCTCTTGCGACCCCATGATTGTAAAAATCTCCAAGCCCATTGTAGATCACCGGATCGCCGAGGCCACGCTGAAGATCGGCTTCGGCACGCAGCCAAGCGTTAAAATCAAATCCGCACGGCGCGTCGATGGAATATGCAGCGCCGACCGCGTCGTCGTTAAAAACTGCCGTAAACCGCCCCTTTGCGTTGTGCCGGGTAACGGTATTACGCCACAAAGATACGAGCGAATGGGAACGTGGATCGGTTAAGACTTGTGCACTGTATCGAACACTTCCCCGCGCGCGTTGCCCTGTACAATCATGCGCATACTCATCTTCGTCGTACCCAAACAGCGGTTGACCAGGAATGACCCGATTTGGATCGGTGTAAAGAATCGTTTTCACTCCGTATGGAGCGATGCGCGAAAGGCCGTTGGGTATCTGTTTCAACCCAGGTCAACGCACGGGCTGCAACGTCCGCTGGAACTGTCTTTGTTCCGGCATATCCGGCCCAGTAGTCGGATGTTTGAATGTGGCTCGGAACCACAGCAAGAAGACTCAGGCAAAGAGCCAGCGACAGGCAGATGCGTATATTCACGACGTATTAACGGCCGGCAGTAGAAAATCGTCCCTATGGTATCGAATTGGAGTTGCTTAGGGTTCGCGACGCTCCATTGGATCCCGAAGTACGATAGCGGCTCCGGGACACGATGGCTGCGACGGCTTCGACAACGCGAACCGCGTCGCGATCCTCCATGGCCGGGTACAGGGGCAGCGACAGGATTCGCGGCCAAATAGCGTCAGTAGTTTTCAATCGATCGGACCGCAGATGTCGGTAAGCCGAGAAGCGGTGTGTCGGAATATAATGAACGGACGTGCCGACACCGCATGCCTTGAGTTCCTCGATAAGCGTGTCCCTGGAGACCCCAGTTTCGGTTTCGTCGATCCGAATCACGAACATACACCACGAATGTTTATCAAGGGAATTGATCGGCGCCTTTTGGAGCGCTATACCGGGAATCTTTCGTAGCTCGTTGCAATAGACGCGTGCCAGTTCGTCGCGCCGTTGTTGCATCGACTCCAAACGCCCCAGTTGCACAATACCCATCGAGGCGGCAGTATCGGTCAAATTGTATTTAAAACCAGGCTCCTTTACATCGTAGCGCCATGAACCGTGAGCCGTATAGCGCTTCCACGCATCTTTGTCCATTCCATGGAGAGTGAGTATGCGCACACGGTCGGCAATAGCCTCATCATTGGTGACGAGCATCCCGCCTTCGCCTGTTGTAAGGTTTTTCGTTGCGTAGAAGCTATACGCCGCTAAGTGCGAGCGCGTTCCTGCCCACTCGCCTCGGTCAAGCATTCCGACAGCGTGCGCGGCATCTTCGATCACTACAATATTGCGCGTCTTGGCGAACTGAACGATTTGTTCGATGTCCATCGGGCGACCGGCATATGGGGTAACGATGATTGCTTTAGTCTTTGCGGTTACCACAGCGCTGATGGAATTCAAATCGGCCGTGAGCGTATCAGCATCGATGTCGCAAAAGACCGGCGTTGCGCCGATTTCGAGCGCGCATTGCGCACCTGCGACGAAAGTAAGGGACGGCGTGACAACCTCATCGCCGGGTTGCACACCAGCGGCGAGTAGACCGATATGAAGTGCTGCGGTACAGCTGTTGACCGCGACTGCGTGTTTGACTCCGGCCGCTTTCGCGAACGCCGCCTCGAATTCTTTTGTCTTCGGACCGGTCGTAAGCCAACCGTTCAACATGCATTCGGTTACGCTTGCGATCTCCATTTCGCCTACGCTTGGGCGGCAATAATCTAGAATTGCTTCAGGCATTGCCGGTTGCATATTGAGCTACGGTTTCGCGCGCGACGTGACCGGTTTTTGTATTGTAGACGAGTGCCATAAGCATGAACGCTAACCATGTGTACTTCCATGTCATGATATCGAGGAATGCACCATTGATGAATAAAGCAATAACGGTTGCTTCGAGTGCCAGCCTATAGGGCCACCGCGCATCTGTGGGCGGGATCCCGCGGAGCATGCGCACTTGACCCCACCATGCAGCCAGTAGGAGCACTAAACCCACAACGCCAAGTTCGACGGCGGTACCGACGAAAATGCTGTGAGAAGCGCGGTCCCAGCTTCTCGAAACGGGCTGAAAAACACCGATGAACGCTCGGTCATACGCGAGTGGAAAGTTACCGTAGCCTGCCCCGTAGAGCCAATTCTGCAGGAATGCGTGCCAACCGACGTGCCATATCGCAGCGCGCCCCGCACCCCCTGTCTGCCCCGCCATTTGCCAGCGTGCAATGTACTTTGGCCCTTCGACGACGAGAGCGGCTGCGGTCATTAGGCCTCCCGTTACGGCCAACTGGATACGGTGCCGGTCGCGGATAAGCAGGTACAAAATCATGCCCGCCACGCCGACCACAGCACCGCGGGTCCCGCTGTAGACCATTGCGAGGAGCATCACGCAGATACTGAGACCTGCACTGATTCTCACTAGCGTGGACCGGGACCAAAGGACCGCAAGCAAGCAAAGCGCGAGTGGAAGGATCAGAGCGGCGGCATAGTGATCAGGATTCCAAGATGAAGTGTCGGTGTGAATCCATAAGCGGTCCTTCATCGCTGCAGATGCACCGCCGGAACGAAAAAGATGCACACCGTAAAGTGCAGCAAGGGCACCACCTGCCGCCGCCGCTCCCGCCGCAAGACGAAGTGTCCTCAGATTGGAAGGCATCATCGCGGTGATAATGTAGAGCGCTATCAATGAAAACTGCGTTGGAATGAGATGCCATGCGAGCTCAGGGTCAATCGCCCAAAACATGCTTGAAGTCATCCACAAAAAAAGGAGAATCCACAAAGCCACGCTGCGGGGCGGGTCTGCAAAGCGCTTTGTCCGCAGCATATAGAAAAGCAGTGCCGCGGCGCTGGCTATCCCGATTATCTTCGTCAGCGTTCCGAATACCGGCAGATCAAGAATGCTGTCAAAGGGCGTTACTATGGCATAGAGTCCCAAAGGAAAAAGGACGGGCGTTGTGATCGCTACGTAGAGCAGCGCAGGGCCGGCGGTTAGACCGACGCCCAGTGCGGCGCCCGTTTTCGTCCCACTTAACGCCACAGTAGCAAATGAGGCAACAACGCCGCAGACGGCGACGAGAGATAGACCGAGGCCTTGTGCGCGTCGGCCGGGGCTCCGGAGGTATGCTACCATGCTATCCTATTGTATCGGCACTGCTCAATTCCAAGCAATTGAGATTTGGCCCCCCGTCGGGGGCAGGACGGCCTAGCGCCATACCCGCGATTTGATTGGCTTGAGCAAGCGTCGGCCGTTAGGCACCACGCACCAAGACACCCCGATACCAAGGACAGAGCGTTAATTCAACGCACAGCCATCTCCCAGTATCCAACAGCGTGCCGCATAAAGCTGCTGCGCCGTAAGTGTCGTACGGCGTCGCGTGCTGGTGGCCGGTCAGGTTGCCCGCCTACTACAGGTTCTTCCCACGCGCCTTGGCACGGATTTACTGGCAACCATACCTTAGGGGAGCGCAAGCTTTAGCACAGCCCAAGGTTGCACCTTATGCGTCGGTTAATAAACCGGCGTGCACGCCGATTAATAGTGCAGGATGCTTTTCGTTGCGCAGTGAGTTAGACTTCTGGTTATTGAGCGCCTGAAAGCGCGGCCGCTTCCTTTTCGGCCCCGCCGACTTCCTTATGCGCCGCTGTCGCGGGACATCGAATCGACGATGCAAACGATGGAAACTGGGTCAGACCTCACGAGATAGCTCGGGATGGTGCGGGACCCCACGACGCTCGGCGCAATGCAATGAACCTATGGGTGAAGCGCTCAATCTAACGCAGATGTATCGGAGACCGCGTGAAAATCACTGCTGCCGTCGCGACGTACAACGAACAATCTAACATCGGACGCTGTATCTCCAGCCTTTTGTCGCAGCGCTTGGATAGCGCGGAACTCGAGATCCTTGTCATCGACGGCATGAGTACAGATCACACCGTCGATGTCGTGCGAAGTTTCAGCGAATTCGGTTCAAGGATACGTTTGATCGAAAATTCGCGCCGGCTGCAAGTATTCGCCTGGAATACGGCACTAGAGCATGCGGCGGGCGAATATTTCGCGATGATTCTGGCACACGCCGAGTACTCGTGCACGTATTTCGCTTCGTGTTTGGAGGTTATGCACCGTACGGGCGCCGCCGCCGTTGGGGGGGTCCAGCGGCCCAGCGGTATTGGAATGGTTGGCCGCGCTGTGGCCTTTTGCATGAGCAGTCCCTTCGGCGTCGGTAACGCGCGTTTTCGGTATACGTCAGTGGAAGAAGAGTCCGATACCGTCTTCTCGGTGTTTACCCGCACCAAGACTCTACGGGATCTTGGAGGATATGACGAGCGCATCCCCTTTGACGAAGATTCGGATTTGAATTACCGCATTCGGTCACATGGTGGCAAACTTGTCACTTCCCCAAAGATCCGCGTTCGTTACTTCGTTCGCGAAACGCTAAAGGGGCTGTGGAAGCAAATGAACCGCTACGGGTATTGGCGACGCGTCACGCAGATAAAAGATCGGCAAGACGTGCCATTGAGGGTATTGGTGCCGGCAATACTGGTTTTTGGTCTTGTATTTTCGGCCATGCTTGCGGCCACACCGATGCGACCGCTCGCTGCGGTCGTGCCTGCCGTCTACGCCGCATTCCTTGCAATTGCAACGATAGTCGCTTCGCTCAGACGCGTGGGAATCGCAGCAATCGCGGTCCCTGTCGTACTAGTGACGATGCACTGCGCGTATGGTGCAGGATTTTGGACTGCGTTGCTTAAGGGCGGTTTCGCGCTCTCTCGAAAAACTACATCGTAACCTGGGTCGATATTCGGCCACCATAAGAAGGTGAGCAATCCAGCGTTGCATTTCGCTAACAAGCAGAAGGTTTGGAGCGAACCGCTTTAAGTCGGTGCGCTGCACCGTTTTACACGTTTTCGCAACGGCAGCCGAGGCGTTTAGGTGAACCGGGTGCGCCAAGCAGATTTTAGCGTAGCGTATCGGCCGGTCGGAGAAGTCGACGACCGTCCTGTACGATTCGAATTAAAAAATCGCGATATAGCGCGATATCGCTCTTCGTTGGAACAAGCATCGTCGCGGTACGAAGTCCGGTCGAGTAAGCAAAATACCATATGCCTGCGACTTGTCCCACAATGTAGCCGCTGGTCGATCCGATCGCTGCGCCCACGAGTCCCAGACGAGGAATCAAGAGGAGGGACAGGATGATGCAGATCAGTGCGGATCCGGCTGCCAAGCGTAGCGGCACTTCAGGACGGCCGAGGCGCAGCAAAAAGTAGGTTGCCATGGGGCTGCCCAACGAAAGCGCAAAAACGCCGATGAGCAAAACTCTTAGAGCCGGAACGACGGGTACGAACGGGTCGCCGTAAAGTAGCCTTACCAATACGGGAGCGACGGCGAACAATATGCCGCAAACAATCGCTGCTACGAGTAAATTGTTGCGTACGCATCGGGCAGCTAAACGCGCTGCGGCTGGAATTTCGAGAGAGCCGATATGAGGCGATGTTACAAGGGCACCGACCTGCGTAGGAACTTGAAGGCTTTCCGCGGCGGACACGGCGACGGTATACATTCCCAGATCCGCCGTGGAAGTCAGCAAAGCTACGATGTAGAGATCGGCGCGATAGTTTAGTAGAGAAACCAGGCTGAGCATGCCGACTTTGATTCCGAACCGTACGAATTCCCGAATTGTGACGTGGTCATTTCCTTGTAGCTTTCGCGCGTCCAATAGGACCGCTGTGAGCGCGACCCCGCCGACGATAAGATTGGAAACCAGCCACGCAATAATGGCAATCGCTGGAGCACGCTGGATTAGGAAGAGGCCGATGGTCATCAGTATCGCAGTGAGCACCGTCACCGCGACACCAACGCTCGTATAGTAGCGTACTCTTTTTGTTCCGACAGCATACCCCATGGCAAGATTAATCGCCGCAGAAGCCGGCAAGAACAATGCGGCCGGGAGCAAGGTCCAGCCATGCCCCGAGAGCATTGAGATAGGAATCAGAGCGAGCGTTCCGGCTACAACGTATAGAACGCTGGTCACGAATGCCGGCGCGAATACACCCTTTCCGGGATTCCGCGTCAAAAGAAAGTGACTGAGAGCGCTGCTCAAACCGCCAAACGCGGCGGTCACCAGAGCAGCCTCGACCGCCGGAAGCGAATAGATGCCCTTTCCGGACGGTCCAAGCAGCCGCGCCGTCAGAATGCCCAGCCCCGCTGCTCCAGCCATGTTTAAAATCCGGACCCCAAACGTGTAAAGACCATCATATAAAACGCGATTGGCGAATTTACGGTGTGACTTGGCCGCTCTATACTGCGCGATGGAAAAACACCTCGCACATAGTCTTAAGAATCATGGCGCAGTCAAGCATGATGGAACCGTTCTCAACGTAAAACAGGTCGTATCCCAGAAGATCTGTCGCATCATCGGGTGTATGATAGCGGCTGAAATACAGCTGCGCCCAGCCGGTAATTCCGGGAGTTACGATATGTCGTTGTGTGTAGTTTTTCACAACGCGCGAGAAGCGCTGATCGAATTCCACCATCTCGGGACGCGGACCGACAATCGACATCTCGCCGCGTAACACGTTAAAAAGCTGCGGGAATTCATCGAGGCTCAACCGACGCAATATGCTGCCTAAACGCGTGACTCGTGAATCTCCGGGTTGAGCCCAAAGGCCACCGGCGCCTTTGATCATGGTTCGGAATTTAAACATGGTGAATTCAACGCCATCCTTACCGATCCGTTCCTGACGAAATAGGATTGGATGACCCGATTCTAGCAGAATCGTAAACGCAATAACTATCATGGCTGGAACGAGCAACAATGCTGCCACCGTCGCAATAGCGATATCGAACGACCGCTTCGCAATTTTATAGGAACCGGTTTCCTTCGCCGTAGCGCCCGAAGGAGTTACCGACTCCAGTACCGGCATAAATGGCGCAGCAGCGCGACGCTCCAGATGAGCTCTTACGTGCACTACCGAAATACCCAATGCGGATAAAAGAATCGCTATACCAACATTCAGGAGCGGGAATTCGCCGACCCCGCAAAGGACGATTGCTAATGGGATTGCAGCGAAGACCGCGGATGCACACGCAAAGTAAGCTTCATCATGAGGATAAACGGCATACGATCGCGTGAAAAGGCCACCCCACCAACCGGTACCGATAATGCATGCAGCCGCAATAATAGCTCCCGCGATTGCGTTGAGAGTTGGGCCTAGAGAAAGAAGTGTCATCAGGAGCACGATTCCGGCGTCCACGCCGGCTAAAAGCCAGCCTCGCCGGCTGGAAAAACGCTCCGGAAGGCGAAGCGTTCTTTGTCCGCGGCAATCAGCGAGTGGAGGTTCGATAATCATTATCCCTGAGTCACGGCTCATTGGGCAGCTCTCCGTAGAGCGGCGTGGCGGTTCAATGCTCGCCTAGCATTGGCATAAATTGTTACTCGAGCGCGTTGTAGTCGCACGTCCTTGTAGGCTACGTCCGTCGCTCCCAGGCTATCCTTAAAGCGCGCTACTCCCGGCAAGCCTTCGCTCGACCCTAGATTATATACCGTCATGCCACGTTCTGCGGCGGCTCGCATGAGCGCAAAGTTCAACGCGTTGCTAGGCCGAAAGCGACTGAATTCAGCGAGCATTGCGGCGCTCCAAAAGAACAGCTCTGATGCGCCATAAAAAACGACCCCGCCCGCGATAATACGACCTTCAGCGCGCGCGAACCAAATTTCCACGTCGCTTCCGCCGTTTTGAACCAGCGAATGCAAGAGCGATTTAGGAATCGTCGGCCGTTCGAGCCCCCAACGCTTAGCGGACGACTCTAGGAGATCGTAATACCGATCCACGGCGTCCGGATCTTTACTTGGCGCACAGACGACGCCGCGCCGTTCAGCTTGTCCAGCCATACGGCGAAAAATACCATCTACGCTCCTAAATGCCGCTTCAACGCCTTGCGCGAGATCGACGATCGATGTTTCATGCACCGCCCCTGTGAATCGCGTTGGACCGTCGGTCAGAGGCCATGGAACAATCGTGGCGGCGTCCGCGTAGCGCGCCAACTCCAAGAGCGCCGCATCACACTCGGATTGCTGGGCAAGCGTACCATCCTCGTGAAGAAAGCACGTATAACCGCCCAGCGGAAATCCGCGATAGTCCCGCCACCTAAAGAGCCCACCGCGCATTCTCACTAGCGGAAGTAAGAGCGGTTTTAGTGTTTGTGTGGTAATTCGCAAGGGCGAGGCACACATCGTTTCATTCGTTTCCGCGAGCGAGATAGCCCAAGCGGGACGCGCAAAAAATGTGGGTGCCGGATGAAGAAGGTCGAATGCTTTCCATTCAGAGAGCGCGATTCGTTCGATCATGGCGTCTGTGCTGCGAGGTTGGAATGCGCAGATGACTCCGCAGCATTGTTCCAGGCCTGCGCGATCTGAGTCATGCATTTCTGAGGAGCATATTCTTGCCGCAGTTGTTCCGATGCGCTGATTTGAGGCCTTAGCTCTCCACGTAAATGCATCGAGAGCAACGAGCGAATTTCGCGCTCTATGTCATTGTAGTGGCGGACATAGCGGGTGTAAGGGAACTCTTGGCTCCATAGGACGTGCCGGCCGAAAGTCAGCGCTTCTAGGACCATGATTGATAGACCGTCCCGTGGCGTGAAGCGAATCAACACGGTACTGCGTTCGTAAACATCTTGAAGATTTTGCTGCCATCCCAAATTCTGAACGCGAATTCCGGCGGGAGCTTCGAACTGGCCGCCGCCCACGATCAAGTATTCGAACGTCCGATCCGCGCAATCGCTCCATCAGTTTCTTGAGTTCACGAGCACCGTAAAATTCTGCTCGAGTCCTCGGAATGTACAGCAGAACGGTAAATCGTTTTGGCAGAGGCTTGATTTCAGCAGTGCAATGATGAGGCGGCAATGGCACGATCTTGGCCTGTATCCCCAGCGCGGCTAGTTCGGCCGCGGTCCATTTCACCTCGGCAAGATGTGACGTGTTGGACAATTGGACTGCTTCAAGGATCCACGGTTCCCGCAGCTTCGTGATGTCCGAGCCAACCCAGTGAATAACGTGAGGTTTACGTAATAACCGGGAAGCAAGGTAGACCCATCGGTTTGTAATCGGGCCCCCGATGGTGTACCAAACGTCGCACGACGCCAGTCGCAGAATAGCAGTCACCGTGTCCAGACGAGAAGTCGGAATGATAAGGCGCGCTTCCCATTGCGGCAAGTACTCTCGGGCGTATCGAACCACTTCGCCGCAAAATAGCGGCAAGCCCGAAATTCCAACCCAACGTCTCTGGCGCCCAACCTCCCCATGGTTTGGACCCGGCTTCTCCAGACGCGCCTCCAAATCGTACCCGCCTTCCGACGATCGCTTTGTCGCCTCCGATGAGATCGTAGGCGGTGTAGAGATGCTGCTCATACGTCCCATTCCCGCCTAACGGCGGCGACAGCGGGACGCTCGAAGCGGTACACCACCGCGGGACTCAAGCGGTCCCGCGCGATTTTCATTGTAACTGCGCAGGCAGGCTTAGTAAATAATCTCATTTTCATCGCGCGTCGGCTGCAAGCTGGGACCCAAAGGCGAACCTCGCGGCCCCGCTCCTGGCTTGCCCGATACGCAGCATACAACGAGCCGGAGCATATTCATTGTGAATGCGTTGCGCGGCGGCGGTTTGAGGCTGTAGCTTACCCTGTTTATGAAGGTCCATTAATCGGCGGATTTCCTGTTCGATGTCGTTGAAGTCCGAGACCCTCCGCGTGAATGGGAAGTCTTGCGTCCATAAAACGTGACGGCCGAAGATGAGTGCTTCCAGCACCATGATAGATAGCCCATCGTGGGGGCTGAAGCGTATCATCGCAGTGCATCGATTGTACGCACTTTGGAGATCGTGCTGCCAGCCGAGGTTACGCACCAGAATGCCAGGCGGGGCAGAAAATTGCCCACCTCCAACCTCCTCGTTCATCAAGTTGGCGACGAACTTCGAATAATAGGGCCATCCAACGATGACGCATCTGCGTTTTTTCATTTGGTTGTCTCCGCCAGAGACGCCAAATTGCGAAAATCTTGCGAATTTAGGGGCCCGGAATGCTGCCACCGAATTACGCCCGATGCGTCGACGAAATACATCGCGGGGATGATTCGAGCACCGAGCAGGTCATGCGTGACGGTTCCAACATCGACATAGATTGGGTAGTTCAATGCAAACTCGCGGCTGAAACGTTCCACTTGCGCGGAATCCTCTTGCTGATCGATGCCGATGACATCGACCCCCAGCTTCTGTAGAAGGGGCGCATTCATTGACAAGACGGGCGCCTCAGCGCGGCACGGTGTGCACCACGTCGCAAAGACGTTGATAAGCTGCGCTCGTCCCCGCGGCTCAATGAGGGCTGGGGAACCGCTCGTCGAAACGACTTGAATGGGACGAAGCCGATCTCCGGTACGCAGGGGTCGGTGAAGGAAATGCCGCTCGAACCGCACGCCGAGTACCAACAGCCCGGCGCAGAGCAGCGCTCCTAGAAGCAGCCGGGCGGCGCGCCTAAGTTTCACTCTACCGTTCTATCAGAAAGGAGCGGCCGTTGCCGTGGCCCAGGCGAGCAAGAGATGTTGGGCCTCCTGCACTAAGGGCCGCGTCCGATGACGACCTTTTGCTCAACGGCGTGGGACGATACCATCTGACGGCCGGTGCCCCCCTCGACGTACCATAATTAAAACGAATGAAAGTGGTGAATTCTTTGCTCCGAGGTACGAGTCGTTTTGTCGGGACCTTTATTACTGCCCTCATTGCAGCGGCGTGCATTGCGATTCCCCAGCACGCGCTAGCCTCGGGCACGACCATCCATCCGGGTGACCAGTTGAGCGTTCAAGTATACGGCGATCAGTCGCTAACCCAAAATGTTACCGTGCTTAACGATGGAACGATCGCTTATCCACTCATTGGCCAAGTACCGGTTGCCGGCAAGACACCCGAGCAAGCAGCTGACACACTCAAGGATCGATTGCTGCGCTACGTCCGGCATCCGATCGTGACGGTAGCAATCACGCAATTGGCTCAGCCTCAGGTTATGGTCCTAGGCAACGTCAAAAACCCCGGTAAGTACCCGTTGCGCTCGGACGCGCGGCTGTCAGACGCCATCGCAGCCGCCGGCGGCCTGAACGACATTGACGGGGACTATCCGGTGGCGCGAATATCCGATCCGAGCGGCAATGTCTCGCAAGCCTCGCTTCAACGGTTATTGCGACAGGGTGATATAACGCAAGACCAGCGCCTAGGGGAAGGCGACGTCGTTTACGTGCCCGGCCCCGTGCAGTTCTACGTGAACGTTGCCGGCGCGGTCGACCATCCGGGCCCCGTTCAAGTGAATCAAGGTGACGGACTGGCCGTAGCTATTGCCAAGGCCGGCAACAGCATGAACGCACAGTCGGATTTGAACCACGTCCATTTGATTCGAACCGGTCCTAGCGGGCAGCAAACCACACAAGAGATCAATTTGTATCAGGCTCTACAGTCCAACGATAAGAGCGCGAATGTTGCGCTCGAAAAAGGCGATACGATCTACGTTCCTCAGGCCAAGCAGCATGCTCCTGTGGGAACCTTTGCGAACGGCCTGCTCTACCTGCTCACAAGATTTCTCATACCGTAACCGGAGGAAGATTCATGTTATCGTTGCCCGCCGGGCAAACCGTGGCGCCCCCGACCACGGAGACGACGCAGCAGCTGCATGGTATCCTGCGTACGCTGCAGCGCCGCATGCGGCCCATGCTGGCGATCTTCTTCGGGTTCGTGGCGCTTGTTGTCGTTTTCTCGCTCATTTTGCCGAAAAGTTACACCACCGACATTAAAGTGATCGCCGGTAATTCCAGCGCAGTTCCGCCGACGAATGGCGACAATACCAACAGCGAACTGCCGGTGCTGAACGCGCTATTAGCAGCCACAGGGGTTCAGAGCGCGGAAACCTACGTTGAACTCTTTCAAGAGAATCCGGTTGTTCAAGAAGTGATGCATAACCTCAACATCAACATGTCGACGCACGAGATGTTGAAGCACGTGAACATCAAACCGGTTACGAACACTTCGATTATCGACCTCGCCGTGACGTGGTCTAATCCCAGAGCATCTGCCCGCATAGCCAATGAGTTCGGGCGCGTCGTCATGGAGCATCAACGACAGGCTGGTTTCGGCGCAAGCGCAAGAGGCCATCGATTTTCTCAGCAAGCAGCTGCCTACAGCTCAAAAAACAATGCGCGACAATCAGACGAAGCTGGCAAATTTCGAGGCTACACACCACATTGCGGACATCAACGCGCAGACCCAGTCGGACATCGCTCAGTTCAGCTGCGCTCGATGGAAAAATTGCATCCACGCAGGCCGACCAGCAGCAGGCGCGCGCCCAGCTGGCAAACGTCCAAGGGCAGTTGGCCCGCACTACGCCGACGATTACCGGCGGTACGACCGTAGCGACCAATCCGGTCGTGCAGCAGCTGGAGACGCAGCTCTCGCAGGTACAGGTTCAACTCAAAACCGCCCAGCAGCAATATACCGATGAGAATCCTCAGGTCATTGCACTGAAGCAGCAAGTTACCCAGCTCCAAAACGAGATCGCCAAGCAGCGCTCCACCGTCACCGCCAGTACGAATACAGTGCCTAATCCGCTTTACGAGCAGCTTCAGCAACAGTCTGCACAATATCAAGGTCAGGCTGCCGCGGATCAGACTCAACTTGCGGTACTCTCGCGTCAACGTGAAGATATGAATCCTCGTCTTGCCAGCCTGCCGGGGCAGGCGGCGGTGTTGGCGGACCTGCAGCGTAACGCTCAATCGAGCCAGGACGTCTACACGGCGCTTCAGCAGAAGTTCAACAACGCGAATATCGCGCGGGATACGGCGCTTAGCGATGTCACGGTAACGCAGCCCGCAAGTCCCGGGAACGCCCAAGTAACGCCGAATCTGCTATTGAACCTTCTGCTGGGTATTCTGCTCGGTTTAACTTTGGCGATCGTCGGCGCGTTCGTTATCGATTATCTCGACGGCAGCATCAAAGATGAGCGCGAAGTTGAAGAAGAACTGGCCCTTCCGCCGCTCGCCCAGATTCCGCTCGTTCGCATGCGCAACGGCGTTGCGGCGCTACCGTGGGTTCGTACGCTCACGATCGAGTCGTTCTTACAACTGGTTACCTCGATCAAGTACGCGAGCGATACGAAACTGGAAACGATCGTCATCACGAGCCCATCCCAAGGTGACGGAAAATCGACGATTTCCGTTAATGTGGCCTTAGCTATGGCGGAGTTGGAGCCGCGCGTACTGCTTATCGACGGCGATCTCCGGCGCGCGTCGATTCACACGAAATTGCATGTCAAGAACGAGCGCGGCTTGTCGGACGTTTTGGTCGGGCGTGCCAAACTGAACGAAGTCGTGCAGCGCACAAAGTATCCTGGGTTGGACATCCTGACCAGCGGCACGCCTACGCCGAACCCGATCAAGCTGTTGGAGTCCACTCGCATGGACGATTTGCTTCGTGAGGGCACGGAAAATTATCGTTGCATTATCGTAGACACCGCCGCGCTGAGCGTGAACCTTGATGCGGCAGTGGTTTCGCGGAAAGTTGACGGTACCGTAGTGGTGCTTTCGGCGGGCCAAACCGACCTTCGCGAAGCCAAGGGCGCCTTGCGGCGTCTCAACCAAGTCGGTGTAAAGAACATTTTGGGCTTCGTGCTCAATCGCGTCGTGCCGCGTCGTTCCGATTACGGAGCGTACGAACTCGGCCCCGGCCAACCCGCAACTGAAGAAGAACCAATGATCACCGCCTAAGGGCTGGTAGCAGAAGTTTGAGAAAAAGTGACGATTGAGCAGCGTACAACACACGTGAGAGTGCACGTCATCGAGCCTCAGGAGCTGTTCGTTTCCAGCCTAACCGAGGTATTTCGCGATTTAGGATTGGGAGTCGACCGCTTTTCGGGCGAAGCCAACTTTCGCCAGCTCCTGGAAGAACCGCCCGATCTGATTTTCATCGATGTCGATTTTTCATCGCAGGAGCCGCTCAAGTTCATTACGTTACTGCGGACGCTTTTGCCGAAGGTGCTCATTGCGGTCTACACCAGCATGCGCAGCTCCGAATGGGCGAAGGCCTGCCATTTCTCGGGTGCCAATGCAGTCCTGACGAAAGCGGCGGACCGCGAGGAGATCGTAGCCGGATTGCGGCAGATGATCGACACCGGCGAGTTCACCAACGTCCGGCTGCGGAGTTCTTTAGCGGACTGAACTCCATCGACCGCCGGTGTTGCTTCACCGAAAGCCGGAAGGCTGTTTGCGGACGGAGAACGCAAAGCGACCGTGACGCAGCAGCTGCCCGCAACGTACGATCCGCGGACCGTTGAACCCAAACTTTACGAACGCTGGGAAAAAGCCGGCTACTTCCACGAAGAGCCCGATCCGGCGCGCCCGCCGTTCATCATCTGCATGCCGCCGCCCAACGTCACCGGCCGAGCGCATCTAGGGCATGGTTCCACGTACGCGCCGATGGACGCGCTCACGCGCTATCACCGGATGCTGGGCGACAATGCGGACTGGCTTCCCGGTTTAGACCATGCCGCGGTCGCAACCGAAGCCGTTCTGGTGCGCGAACTCGCAAAGGACGGAGAAACGCGCGAATCCCTCGGGCGCGAGCGCTACCTGGAACGAGCGTGGTCGTGGGCGCGCGAATACGGCGGCACTATCGAGGAGCAGTTTCGCAAGCTCGGGTTTGGACCGGATTGGCAGCGCAGCCGCTTCACGATGGACGAGGGCCTCTCCGCCGCAGTTCGAAAGGTGTTCGTCACGCTCTACCGCGACGGCTTGGTGTATCGCGCAAAGCGTTTGATCAACTGGGATCCCAAAGCGCAAACCACGATCTCCGATGCAGAAGTCGACCACGTCGAGCGCGACGCGCACCTGTGGACCGTGCGCTATCCCGGCGCCATCGCGCACGGCGAAGAACCGTTTTCGATCGCGGTTGCGACGACGCGGCCCGAAACGATGCTCGGCGACGTCGCAATCGCGGTACATCCTTCGGATACCCGTTACGCCGCGCTCATTGGACGCAGCGTTCTAATCCCTCCGCTACTGCAGCGGACGATTCCGATCGTGGCGGACGACGCGGTTGAAACGGCGTTCGGCACCGGCGCGGTGAAAGTGACGCCCGCGCACGACCAGACCGATTACGAGATCGGCGATCGCCACGGGCTGCCGATGCCCTCCGTGTTCGATCATGCAGGCGCGAATCACCGATGCCGAAATTCCGGTCGGCCCGTACGCAGGAATGGATCGCTACGAAGCGCGCGCGCAGATCATCGCGGACCTTCGCGCGGCAGAGCTGCTCATCGAAGAAAAGCCGTACCGCCATGCCGTTGCGGTGAGCGAACGCACCGGCGAGGTGATCGAGCCGCTGCTGCTGCTGCAGTGGTTCGTGCGCATGAAGCCGCTCGCCGAGCCGGCGCTGCGCGCGTACCGCGAGGGGAAGCTGCGCTTCATTCCGCAGCGCTACGGCCGCACGTACGAGCAGTGGCTGGAAAACATTCGCGACTGGAACGTTTCGCGCCAAGTCTGGTGGGGGCATCAACTGCCGGTTTGGTACACGGCCGCCGGCGAAATCATCGTCGCGGAAACCGAAGATGAAGCTGCGCGAATCGCGCGCGAACAGTACGGCTGCAGCGAACTACCGGCGCGGGACGCCGACACGCTCGACACCTGGTTTTCCAGCGCGCTTTGGCCGTTTTCAATTCTCGGCTGGCCGGGGCGCACTCGCGAGCTGGAATGCTGGTATCCCTCGCAAGTGCTGGTCACCGGGTGGGAGATCATTTTCCTGTGGGTTGCGCGCATGGTCATGCTCGGTTTGCGATTCATGAATGCCGTGCCGTTCAAAGACGTTTTCGTCGCCCCGCTTGTGTTCGATGCGCAAGGCCGCAAAATGAGCAAATCGCTCGGCAACGCGATCGATCCGCTCGATTTGGTCGAAAAATACGGTGCCGATGCTTTCCGCATGGGCATGGCTCGCCAAATGCGGATCGAAGGGCAGGAAGTGCGCTTTCACGCATCGCGCTGCGAAGAAGCGCGCAACTTCAACAACAAAATTTGGAACGCAGCGATCGGCTACGCGCTTTCGCTGCCGGAAGGGCTGCCGTCCGCGATGACGCTTCCGCCGCGCGAACGTTTGACCATTGCGGACCGCTGGATTCTGACGCGTTTGCGCGATACGGTCGATGCCGTCAGTGCGGCGCTCGACGGATACGATCTTGGAACCGCCGCCGAGACGCTGTGGCGGTTCATTTGGTATCGAGCTCTGCGATTGGTACGTGGAAGCCACCAAAGATCCGTACGCGCAACCGACGCGCGCGGCAGTCCTGTCGTTCGTGTTGAACGCCACGATGCGTTTGCTGCACCCCATCGAGCCGTTCATCAGCGAGGAAGTTTGGCTCGCGCTTCCGCATGACGGCCAAACGATCATGACCGCCGCTTGGCCGGACCGGGAAGAAATTCCGGTTGACGGCGATGCCGCGATCGTGTTCGAAGCATTGCAAAGCGCGGTCGAACGGCTGCGTAATCTTCGTGCGGAGCTGGGCGTGCAGTCGCTGGAGGTCGAGGCGGATGAAGGCCTCACGCCGGAACTGCTCTCCCTGCTGGCGACGTACACGCGCGGTTCGGTCAAAACGTCGTCCCGGTCGGGCCCCGAGCAGACGCCGCAAAGCCTCGTGTCACTGCTCGCCGGCGTGCGCGGCGTGGCTCCGCCCGACGTACTCGCGGCCAGGTATAAGAAGGAAGCGATTCGTCTGCGCGCGGAGGTCGACCGCGGGCAAGCCAAGCTCAGCAACGAGAAATTCGTGACGAATGCGAACCCGAGCGTCGTGGAGAAGGAGCGCGAGAAGCTCAATGGCTACCGCGAGCAGCTGGCGCGCGTGCAGGCCGCGCTCGAGGAGATGGGGGTGAGCGGATGACGGTCTCGGTTGCCAAACGGCGCGTGTTGGTCGGCGCTGCGGAAATCGACCGCATCCTGGCGCGTCTCGCACACCAAATTTTGGAACCGGAAGAAGCGCAGAACGGCCTATGTCTCATCGGCATCCGGCGCGGCGGCGAAGCGCTCGCGCAACGCATTGCCGGATACATCGAACGCATTAGTGGGCGACGGCCGCCGCTGGGCTTTCTCAACATCAATCTCTACCGCGACGACGAGGTCACGCACGAGCTCCCGGAATCGCAAATTCCCGGCAACGTCGCGGGCAAAACGGTCGTCGTCGTTGACGACGTTCTCTACACCGGACGCACGGTGCGTTCGGCGTTGGATGCGGTAACCGATTTAGGCCGTCCCGCCGCGGTGCGCTTGTGCGTGCTGGTCGATCGCGGGTTGCGTGAATTGCCGGTGCAGCCCGATTACGTCGGTCGCTTCATTCCTACCAGCCGTCGCGAACGGGTCGTCGTCAGCGTGCACGCGCAGCCGGCGCAAAGCGACGAGGTTGCCGTCGTTGCGGACCCGGCGTAGTCTCATCGATCTCGACGATCTGAACGCGGACGAGATCGATCGCATCTTCGAACGCACCGCGCAGTTCGAACGCGAGCGTCCCCCGATGCTGCTCGAAGGCACCGCGTGCGTCAACATGTTTTTCGAGCAAAGCACGCGCACGATGACCTCCTTTACGCTCGCGCAAAAACGCTTGGGCGCCGACGTCATCACGCTTTGGCCCAAAGAATCGAGCCTGACCAAAGGCGAGACCATAGAAGACACTGCAATCACGCTGGCTGCGATGGGCGTAAACGTCATGGTCATTCGCCATCCCGAACCCGGATTTCCGCGACGCGTTGCTTTGGTATTCGACGGCCACGTCATCAACGCCGGGGACGGCGGCCACGCCCACCCGACGCAGGCCTTGCTCGACATCTACACGATTCGCGAGGAATTCGGCGATCTTCGCGGTCGAAAAATCGCGATCGTGGGCGACGTGCAGCATAGCCGCGTCGCGCATTCCAGCATCGCTGGATTGCTCAATTTGGGAGCGCGCGTCATTCTGGTCGGGCCGCCGGGCTTTTTGCCGGACGACTTCATGCGTCCGCGCGTCGAAATCCAGCGCGACCTGGACGCGTGCGTCGGCAAGGTCGATGCGATTATTTTACTGCGAATTCAGCGCGAGCGGTTTGCCGACATGCCGATCTCGGACGCCGAATACATCGATCGCTATCGTTTGGACGCTCGCCGCATCGCGCGCGTTCGCCCGGAAACGATCGTGCTGCACCCCGGTCCCTATAATCGAGGCGTGGAACTGGACGACTCGGTGCTGACGTTTGCGGGCTGGCGCTATGCGCGCCAAGTGATGCACGGCGTGAGCGTGCGCATGGCTGTGCTGGACTTCTTGGTCAACGGCGCGCGAACGCTGGTCGCTTCGTAACGCGCCGCAGATGCTCATTTGCAACGGGCGGCTCATCGACCCCGCTCAAAATCTCGACGCGCAGCTGGACGTTCGCATTCGCGGTGGCATCGTGGTTGAGATCGGCGTCGATCTTGCGCCGGAGTACGACGAAGCGGTGTTCGATGCGAGCGGCGCCTGCGTCGCGCCGGGCTTCATCGACATGCACGTCCACTTGCGCGAGCCCGGCAATCCCGAGAAGGAAACCATCGCCAGCGGCACGGCTGCCGCTGTTGCGGGCGGATTCACCGCCGTTGCAGCGATGCCGAATACGAATCCGGCGATCGATTCGCCGCAGCGCGTCGCAGATTTGCAGACGCTTTGCGCGCATGCGTTCTGTCACGTGTATCCGGTTGCCGCGATCACGCATGGACGCAGCGGCGTAACGCTGCTTGACTACCCCGCGCTCGAACGCGCCGGCGCGGTCGCTTTCAGTGACGACGGCAACACCGTCATGGACGCGGGTGTGCTGCGCGAGGCCGCGCTTTCGGCTCGTGCCGTTCGTGGACCCTTCATCGTGCATTGCGAAGACGAGCACATGAAGAGCGGAACGCTGACGGCGCCCGCGGTCTCCGAAGACGTTGTGGTCGCGCGCGATGGGTTGTTGGCGCGCGAAACGCAGAAGGCGTGGCATATCGCGCATGTGACCACGCGCGGAGCTTTCGAAGCGATTGCGTGGTCGCGCGCGCTCGGTGCGCCCGTAACGTGCGAGGTGACGCCACACCATCTCACGTTTACGAGCGATCTGCTCGAAAGCGCCGGTGCCGGCGCAAAGGTGAACCCGCCGCTTCGGACGCAGAGCGACGTGCGAGCGGTGCGCGAAGCGGTGCGCAGCGGCGAAATCGACGCCCTCGCAAGCGATCATGCACCGCATACGGAGCACGAGAAAACCGGTTCCTTGCGCAATGCCGCCGTCGGTTTCACCGGGCTCGAGATCGCGGTCGGCGCGTACGCGCATGCGTTGCCCGATTTGCCGCTCTCGCGCTTCGTGCGGCTGCTCTCCACCAACCCGGCGAAGATTTTGCGCGTTGCCGGCGGATCGCTCGCAATCGGCTCGCCCGGCGACGTAACGGTTTTTGCGGATCGGCCGTGGATCGTCGATCCGCAGCGGTTTCATTCCAAAGGGAAATCGACGCCCTTTTCGGGGATGACCCTGCCGCGCCGAGCGATCGCGACGATCGTCGGCGGAGAGCTGCGCATGCGTGACGGACGGCTCCCCTCGGAGGCGCGAACGTGAACCGTGCCGCGCTTTTTCTCGCGGACGGATCGCGCTTTGACGGCGCCGGCCTGGACGTGGAAGGCGTCGCGCTGGGCGAAGCGGTGTTCTACACGGGAATGACCGGGTACGAAGAAGCGCTGACCGATCCGTCGTACGCCGGTCAACTGCTGACGTTCACCTATCCGATGATCGGCAACTACGGCATCTCCGGCGAAGCCGCGCAGTATTCCCGCGCATGCGTGCGCGGAACGATCGTGAAACGCATCGCTCGCAACCCGTCGCATCATGCTTCCCGAAGCGATCTGCCGGCGTGGCTCAACGACCAGCGCATCCCGACGATGATCGAGGCTGACACGCGGTCGATCACGATCGCGCTGCGCGAACATGGTACGATTTGGGGAGCGCTTGCGGTAGGTGAGGCAGCGCTACGCGATGCCGAAACGCAGCTCGCGGAATTCGTTCGGGGCGCGAACACGCGCGAACTGGTGCCGAGCGTTGCGACGCAAACCGAGCGCGCCGAAGGAGACGGCGGTGGCGCGCGCGTGGTGCTGATCGACTGCGGCGTCAAACGCGCCATCGTTCGCGACCTTACGGCGCTGGGCGCAAACGTCACGGTGCTGCCCTACAACGCCACGCGCGAACACATTCTCGAGCATGGCCCGCAAGCCGTTTTCATTTCGCCGGGTCCGGGCGATCCGACCGACTTGCCGCAAACGATCGAAACGCTGCGTTCGCTGCTGGGCGAGCGTCCGATGTACGGCGTCTGCTTGGGACATCAGCTGCTGGCGCTGGCGTGCGGCGCCCGTACGTACAAACTGCCCTACGGTCATCGCGGCGGCAATCAACCGGTAAAACATCTGCAGCACGGAGAGGTCATCGTTACGGCTCACAATCACGGCTACGCCGTCGACGCGCAAAGCTTGCCTGCCGAACTGGAGCAAACGATGATCAATCTCAACGACGGCACGAACGAGGGTTTCCGGCATCGCTCGCTGCCGGTCGAGGCTGTGCAGTTTCATCCGGAAGCTTCGCCGGGGCCGTTCGACGCCCGCCCGCTGTTCGCGCAGTGGTTAGAAAAGCTCTAGCCTGCGTAGTCTTCGCGGCGCTTCTGCCGCTGGCGGCGGCCGAATCGAGTGCGCAAGCGCTGCAGCGTCTTCACGTGCGCAGCGTTGCGCTCACCGCAAATTCGCTGCATCCGCGCCTCAACGTCCCGTTTAACGTCTTTTTCGCGGTGCGCGTGCGCGAACGGGTTAACGGCTTGCAAAATATGTATCCCCCGCCGTTGTACGGCGCGCAGCCTGTTGGGCGACGAACGGGTCGAGAGCCGCACGGCCGCGGGAACGCTGTATCGCGAAACGCTGCGGATCGTCCCCACAGCGTCCGGCACGGTGCGCATCGGGCCGGGCAGTATCGATGCAATCGACGCGAGCGACGGCAGACCGAAACGCTTTCTCTCGAACGAGTTGCAATTCACTATCCGCAGCGGCGCGCGCACCCGCTCATCGCCTCGCGCGATGCTGTGGGTTCTCGCAGCGGCGTTTGCGCTCGGCGCCGCCGCGTTGTGGCGCTCGTTTCTTCCTTCGCGTTTCGGCTCGACGCCGTCAGCTGCACCGGCGGTACCGGTTGGAAGGAGTGCGCCGGCGTCACAAGCCGACTGCGTGCGGGAGGGGTTCCGCGATCTGCGGATGCTGCGCGATCGCGCCTCCGTCATACGTCTGCGATCCGCGATCTGGAAGGCTTGCGGCGCGGAACGTGCGCAAACGCTCGGCGACGCTCTGAGGAGCGCCAACGCCGCCGATCCGCAGATTCGATCGCTGCTGGTTGCGCTCGAACGCGCCGCCTTCGTTGATCCACGCTCCCTTCCCGGCGCAATCGACGACGTGCTTTCGCGGCAAAGCGCAGCGGCATGAGCCCGTCCCCGCAGCGGTTGATCGACGCGCTCGCGCGGACCATTGTCGGACAGGAGCAGGCCGTTGAATCGCTGGTGCTCGCGCTGATTGCCGATGGGCACGTGCTTTTGGAAGGGCCGCCCGGAGTTGCGAAAACGCTGGCTTGCCGCAGTTTGGCCCTGGCGGTCGGCGGCGATTTCAAGCGCATTCAATTCACGCCGGATCTGCTGCCTTCGGATATCGTCGGCACGCGCGTGTTCGATCAACGTGAAGCGCAATTTGCGACCGTTCTGGGTCCTATCTTCGCGCGCGTAGTGCTGGCGGACGAAATCAATCGCGCTCCGGCGAAAGTTCAAGCGGCGCTGCTGGAAGCGATGCAGGAGCGCCAGGTGACCATCGGACCGCAAACGCATCCGTTGCCGCACCCCTTCATCGTTATGGCAACGATGAACCCGCTCGACGCAAACGGCACGTACGCGCTGCCGCTGGCGGAACTCGATCGCTTCCTCCTACGCGTGCGCCTGGAGTTTCCGTCCGCGCCGGAAGAACTAGCGATCCTGGATCGCTTTGCGATCCGTCAAAGCGAACCGGTGCGCGATGCGGTCGAACTTGGCGACGTTTTGACGTGGCGGCAGCAGGCCGGGCAGATTTATCTCGACGATCGCCTCAAGCGCTACATCGTCGACATCGTAGCGCGAACGCGCGAAGCAAACCCGTACGTTGCCTGCGGCGCAAGCCCTCGCGCAACCATCGCGCTGGTACTAGTGGCGCGCGCGAGAGCGTTGCTGCGCGAACGCGATTACGTTCTGCCCGATGACGTCCGCGACGCCGCGCCGCTGGTGCTCGAGCATCGCACCGCGTTCACCCATCGCATCCACGTCGATTGCGTCGCGCCGGATGCGTTTATTCGCGAACTCGTTGCATCGGTGCCACCGCCGTGAACGTGCTGCGCGAGGCATTGCTCGCGGGACGCCGCCGGCCCCGGCGAGCCGGCGCCGGTTCGCCGCTTGCGTACGCGGGCGACGGATACGAGTTTTCAGAATTGCGGGCCTACGTTGCGGGCGACGACGTTCGCCGCATCGACTGGGCCGCCAGCGCCCGCAGCGGCGAGTTGCAGACCCGCGTACTGCTTGAGGACGTTGCGCTTACCTTGGCGTGCATCGTCGATACGTCGGCGTCGATGAACGTCGGCCGCAAACGTCTGCTCGCGCAGGGCGCCGGCGAAGCCGCGAAGGCGTGGATCGCATGCGCGGAGCAAACCGATCGCGTCGTGTGCGTTGCGGGCGACGATATCGTGGCGCCCTGGCCCCCGTTCTCCGGCGCCCAATTCTCGATGATGCAATCTTTGCGAACGGCAGTTACGTTGCCGTACGGATGCGCGCTCCTCGTGATCTCCGATTTTTTCGATCTGCCCGCCGACGATGAGTTGCTGCTTCTGCTAGGACACCGGCTGGATTGCACGGCGCTCGTGGCGAGCGATCCGTGGCGCGAAGATTTGCCGCTGAGTGGTTTCGTGCGCGTGCGCGACGCGGAAACGCGCCGCAGCGCGCACGTGTTTTTGGGCCGCGCGGAACGCCGCCGTTACGCGCGCGCCGTCGCTCAGCGCGAAGCCTCGCTCTTCGATCGCTTGGAACGCTGCAACTGGCGGGCGCAGACGCTTGCCGAAGATGACGGTGAAACCGCCCTGCTGCGCGCATTCGGAGTCCGGTGAGTTTTCGCCATCCGTGGATCCTGGCGGTCGCGGTTTGCGCTGCAGCCGTCTTTGCCGCAATACTGCTTCTTGCGAATCGCCGCCGCACCGCCGCGGCATTCGAGTATTCCAATGTGGCTTTTCTGATCGCCGCAGCGCAGCCGCGCAGGTGGCCCTCCTGGGCTGCCAACGCGGCGTGGATTGGAGCGGTCGCTTTGGTCGCAATGGCCTTCGCCGGCCCCACGATCAAAGCGCGAGTGCCGGTAACCGGCGGTGCGGTCGTGCTCTGCGTCGATACCTCCGGTTCGATGGCGGCAACGGATGTCGCGCCCACGCGCGCGGCTGCAGCGCTCAGCGCGGTGCGTGCATTCGTGCAATCCGCGCCGCCCGCAAGTACCATCGGCATCGTCTCGTTCGCCTCGCAAGCGCAAGAAATTGCGGCGCCCACGCGCAATCGCGACGATCTCGATGCGGCGTTGCAAACATTACCGGCGCCGAACGGCGGAACGGCGATAGGCGATGCGCTTTCGCTCGCGCAACGCATGCTGAATTCGCGCAAGCGCGGAATCGTCGTCCTCGTCACCGACGGTGAAAACAATCGCGGTGCTGATCCGTATGAAGCGGCTCGGAATTTGGCAGCCCATCGCATCGCGCTCTACACGATTGGAATCGGCAGCAACACCGGAGCGCTAATCCCCGGAACGCTCGAGCAGGCCGGCATCGACGAGCAGTCGCTGCAATCGTACGCGCAGCTCACCGGCGGCGCGTACGGTTCCACGCAAAACGCAGTGCAGCTGCGCCAGGCGCTCGGGCGTTTAGGCCGAACGACCGCCTTCGCATCCGGAACGCTCGACCTTTCACTCGAGACGGCAGCGGCCGGCGCACTGATCATGGCTGTTGCGTATTTGTGGACGAGATCGATTTAGCGCGCCTGCGCCGCAGCTACGAAAGCGCGCAGCTCGGCGAAGAAACGCTCGCAGCAGATCCGATCCGTCAATTGGAGCGCTGGTTGAAGGACGCGCAAGCTGCGGGCGTTGCGGAAGTAAACGCGATGTGCGTCTGCACCGATGATAACGGTTCGCCGAGCGCGCGCATGGTGCTGCTGCGCGGACTGGACGAGCGCGGATTGATTTTTTATACGAGCTACAACAGCCGCAAAGGACGGGAACTGGAGAAGAATCCTCGCGCTGCCGCGCTTTTTTACTGGCCGCAGCTCGAGCGGCAAGTGCGCGTCGAAGGCGTAACGTCACGCCTCTCCGAGGACGAATCCGATCGCTATTTTGCGAGCCGTCCGCGAGGCCATCAGATCGGCGCGTGGGCCTCCGAGCAAAGTGAAATCATCGAAGAACGTGGCTTGCTGGAACAGCGCGCTCGCGATTACGACGCGCGCTTCGAGGACCAGGACGTTCCGCGTCCGCATTCGTGGGGCGGTTTCGTCGTCAAGCCCTCGCGTTTCGAATTTTGGCAAGGCCGGCCTAACCGCATGCACGATCGCCTCGAATATATTGCTAGCGGCGAGCGGTGGACGCTGCGCCGCTTGCAGCCCTGAGCGGTCCTGGGCCGGTCCAGGGGCTTTGAGGGCACTCGCCTAACCGGGAGCAGCGAAGATGCCCCAACGTAACGTGCTCGTGATCGGCTCCGGCCCTATCGTCATCGGGCAAGCCGCCGAGTTCGATTACGCCGGAGTGCAAGCGTGCCGCGCGCTGCGTGAGGAAGGCCATCGCGTCGTCCTCGTCAACTCGAATCCGGCAACGATCATGACCGATCCGGAAATCGCCGACGCGGTGTATTTGGAACCGCTTACGCCGGCCTCGGTCGAAGCGATCGTGCAGCGCGAGCGCCCGGACGCGATTCTGCCCACGCTCGGCGGACAAACCGGATTGAATCTGGCCGTCGAACTGCACGAGGCCGGCGTGCTGGAAACGTACGGCGTGGAATTGCTCGGCACGCCGGTCGAGACGATCAAACTGGCCGAAGATCGCGAGCGCTTCAAAAAGAAGATGATCGAGATCGGCGAGCCCGTTGCCACGAGCGCGATCGTCACGCGCATCGAGGAAGGCCTGCTCTTCGCATCCGAGCACGGGTATCCGTTGGTCGTGCGTCCGGCATACACGCTCGGCGGAACCGGCGGCGGCGTGGTCTGCGACGAACGCGAACTTCGCGAAACGCTGGAAGGCGGCTTGGCCGCCAGCCTCATCCATCAGGTTTTGCTCGAAAGCTCGCTTCTGGGCTGGAAAGAAATCGAATACGAGGTCCTGCGCGATCGCGCCGGCACGTGCATCATCGTCTGCAACATGGAGAATATCGATCCGGTGGGCGTGCATACCGGCGATTCGATCGTCGTTGCCCCTTCGCAGACGCTTTCCGACACCGAATACCAGATGCTGCGCAGCTCCAGCTTGAACGTGATTCGCGCGCTCAACGTGCAGGGCGGCTGCAACATCCAGTTCGCGCTCCATCCGAGCAGCGCGCAGTATCGCATCATCGAAGTCAACCCGCGCGTCTCGCGCAGCTCGGCGCTGGCGAGCAAAGCGACGGGATATCCGATCGCCAAAATCAGCACGCGCATCGCGCTGGGACAAACGCTCGACGAGATTCCGAATCCGGTTACCGGCATTACGAAAGCGGCCTACGAGCCGACCCTCGACTACGTGGTGGTGAAGATTCCCCGCTGGCCGTTCGATAAGTTTCCGCTCGCCGACACGGCGCTGGGAACGCAGATGAAATCGACCGGCGAGGCGATGGGGATCGGCCGCACGTTTTCCGACGCGCTGATGAAAGCGGTGCGCGGACTCGATTTAGGGCGCCGCACGCTGACCGGCAGCCCGCTTGCGCAGTGGAGCGATGCGGAACTGCACAACGTCATCGCGCGGCCGACGCACGAGCGGCTCTTCGCGGTCGCCGAGGCGTTGCGTCGCGGCACATCGCTCGAGCGCATCGTCGAACTTTCCGCTATCGATCGCTTTTGGCTCTACGAGCTGCGCGAGATCGTCGACGCCGAAACACTAAACCCCGAAGGCAATCACGCTGCACCCGCCGCTTTTCGAATGGTCGACACGGCCGCCGCCGAGTTTCCGGCGCGCTCGCCCTATTACTATATTTCGCGCGGCGAACGCGACGAGATGCGGCCCACCGGCAAAGAGGCGGTGGTCGTCGTCGGCAGCGGCCCGATTCGAATCGGACAAGGGATCGAGTTCGACTATTCGTGCGTGCACGCGGCCTGGGCACTGCGCGCAGCGGGGTGCGCGGCAGTCGTCGTCAACAACAATCCCGAAACCGTGTCGACCGATTTCGACATCTCGGACGTGCTCGTCTTCGAGCCGCCCGGCGCGGACGAAGTCGAAGCGGCCTATCGCGCAACGAAAGCGCGCGGCGTCATGCTCGCCTTCGGCGGTCAAACCGCGATCAATCTCGCGGACGAGCTGGCGGCGCGCGGCGTAAGAATCATCGGCAGCGATCGCCGCAGTTTGGACATGGCCGAAAACCGCGAACAATTCGACGCGGCGCTGCACCGGCTCGGCGTTGCGCGTCCGCAGGGGCGAGCGGCGCGCTCGTTCCGCGAAGCGCGCGCCGCCGCACGCGAACTGGGCTTTCCGGTGCTGGTGCGGCCCTCGTTCGTTTTGGGCGGCCGCGGCATGGAAGTGGTGTACAACGAGGGCCAACTCGCATCGTACGCCCAGTCCGCGCCGCCGATTCAACCGGCGGCGCCGCTGCTGGTCGATCGTTATCTTCCCGGGCTCGAAGTCGAAGTGGACGCTGCATTCGACGGCGTGGATATTCTGGTGCCGGGAATCTTCGAGCACATCGAACGCGCCGGCATTCATTCCGGGGATTCGATCGGCGTATATCCCGCCCAGTCGCTCTCGCCGCAAATGCAGCAGCGCATCGTCGAGGTAACCAAAGCGATTGCGAAGGAACTCGACATTCGCGGGCTGATCAATCTGCAGTTCGTCATTCATCGCGGAAGCCTGTACATCATCGAAGCCAACCCGCGAGCCAGCCGCACGGTGCCGATCATTCAAAAAGCGACGGGCGTGAATTTGGTCGCCGCCGCAACGCGCATTGCGCTGGGAGAGCGGCTGGCCGACATGCCGTACGGAATCGGGCTGATTGCGCCGGCGCCGTTCACCGTCGTCAAAATTCCGGTGTTTTCGTTCGCGAAAATGCGCGGCGTCGAAACGATTCTGGGCCCGGAGATGAAGTCGACCGGCGAGGTGCTCGGCATCGACGAGACGTTTGCGGGCGCGCTGCGCAAAGGGTTCGTTGCGGCCGGCATCCGTCTTCCGGCGCAGGGCGGACGCATACTCGTTTCGATTGCGGACGAAAGCAAAGAACAAGCGGTCGACGTGCTGCGCCGTTACGTCGATCTCGGCCATCAGCTGATCGCGACGGCCGGAACCTGCGAGTCGCTGCTGGCTGCGGACATTCCGTGCGGGCGCGTCAACAAATTGGCGGACGGATCGCCGCACGTTTTGGATTTGATTCATTCGCGCGGCGTGGACTTGGTCATCAACGACGCTCAAGGCGCGCGCGAACTTTCCGACAACTACAAGATTCGCCGCGCAGCGGTCGAAGCCAGTATCGCGTGTTTGACCAGTCTGGACACAGCTCGGGCGCTCGCAGAAGCGCTGGAGGTGGAAGCCGGCCCGCCGCGCACCCTGCAAGAGTACCGGTGCGAACGAGCCCCGACGTAACGCTTCCGCGGGCGTACGTGCTGGGCGGCAACAGCAACACGCTCGCGTACGTTACCTCACTCGATGCCGCCGCCGATTCCCTCAGCGCGCACTTGGTCCCGCTCGCGATGACGCCGCTCGGAGCGGTGCGCGGCGAGGGCGAACAACGCGCGACGATTCCTTTTTCCGGATTGCTGGACTGGATCGACACGACGTTTCCGCCGGACGACGACCGTTCGTTTGCAGCGCCGGCGCGCGATATCGAATTACTCGCCAGAATCGGCTGGCAAGCGCAAAAGCCGCCCGGCATCGAGGACGGCTTCATTTTGAATGCCGAAGATCTGCCGGACCCCATAGCCGATGCGGTTCTTGCGCCGCCCGCGCCGCTGGTGCAATGCGCTTCCTGCCGGCAGCTTTGCGTTCGCGACGATTTCGTTTGGAAAGAGCGCCCGCTGTGTGCCTGGGATTTCCATCGGCAAGTGTTCGGCAAGCGCGGGCCGTGGCGGACCACCGCGTATGAAGCGCGCCATTTTGAAAGCATTCCGCAGGCTGCGTACGTGTTCGCGCCGTTGCTCGAAGAAATCGGCGCGCAGCTCGTGCTGGTCGCCTCCAACCTCGACGAAACCGTTGCTCGCGAACTCATCGGCGTCGTTATGCGCGACGACCGGCGGCCGCATCTGGCGGTGCGATCGCCGGACGGCACCTACAGTTTGCTGCGCGAGCGATGATCGCGCTCGGACGATTTTTCGGCATCGCGTTCGCGCTGCTCGTCGTGCGCCAAGCCTACGTGCAGCTGATCGCCGCGCCGTCGATTGCAGTGCGAGCGTACAATCCGCGCCACGCGCTGCTGGCAAACCACCGCGGTCGCATTTTGGCAAGTGACGGAAGCGTTTTGGCGCAGACGATCGACGGGCGGCGCAGGCTATCCGCTCGCGGACGCCGCGGCGCAAACCGTCGGCTACGTTTCGCAGCGCTACGGAACCAGCGGTTTGGAGGACGCTTTCGATCGCGCCCTGACGCCGGCGGAAAACAGCGGCAATCTGCTCCAGCAGCTGAACGAAGTCGGATCGGCGCTCGCGGGAAAACGGCCGGCGATTTCCGGCGCCGACATCACGACCACGATCCGCCCCGCGATCCAAGAACGGCTGTACGCCGATCTCTCGCGGCACTCGCGCGCAGCCGGCATCGTGCTCGATCCGCGCAGCGGCGCAATTCTGGCGCTTGCGAGCGTTCCCAGCTTCGATCCCAACAAGCTGACCGCGCTGTTTCCCTCGCTCGTGCACGAAAACGCCGGCGCGCTGCTCAATCGCGCTCTCAACGGGCTCTATCCCCCCGGCTCCACGTTCAAAATTTTCACCGCTGCGGCCGCGCTGGACAGCGGCACCGTAACGATGGACTCGACCTTCTACGATCCGGGCTCGTATGCGATCGGCGACTTCATCCTGCACGACGATGAAGGTGAAGCGACCGGAACGCAAGACCTGACCGGCGCTTTTGCGCTTTCCAGCAACGTCGATTTCGGGCAAATCGCACTCAAAATGGGAACCGCGCCTTTTTACCGCTATCTGGATCGCTGGGGAATCGGGCAATCAGTCGATTTTGATCTGCCGGTTTCCCGCGACCGCGTGCCCGCGCAGCAGGCCGTCGTGCCTGGTGAGCTCGCGCAGATGGGCTTCGGCCAGGGCGCGCTGCTGGTTACGCCCCTGCGGGTCGCGCTGCTTGCCGCCACGATTGCCGACGGCGGCAGCGAGCCGCGCCCCTACATCGTGCGCGCCATTGCGCAGCCGGGCGGCGGAGGCAGCACCTTCGGCTCTGCGCAGCTTGCAGTCCCGATAGCGGCGGATACCGCGGCAAACGTGAAGAAGATGATGGTCGCGGTGGTACAGCGGGGAACGGGTACGTCGGCGCAGCTGGCAAATGTGAGCGTCGCGGGCAAAACCGGTACGGCGACTAATCCGCTCGGCGCCGCGCATTCGTGGTTCGTCTGCTTTGCGCCCGCGCAAGATCCGCAGGTCGCAGTTGCCGTGATCGTCGAGAATGCCGGCTACGGCGCAGCGGTTGCCGCGCCGATCGCCGCAGACGTTTTGAGAACAGCCTTGAGCCTTCCGTGATCAACGAACAGCACATCTTCAACAATCGCTACCGCCTCGACAACAAACTCGGCGAAGGCGGAATGGCAACGGTGTTTTGCGGCACCGACACGCTGCTTCGCCGCCGCGTTGCCGTCAAAGTGCTGCGCGAACAGTACGCGGGCGATCAAGAGTTCGTGCGCCGGTTCTATCAAGAAGCCGAATCCGCAGCGCGCCTCTCCCATCCCAACATCGTCAACACGTACAACGTCGGACGCGAAGGCGACACGTACTACATCGTCATGGAGCTCGTCGACGGCCCCTCGCTCGCGGAAATCATCGCCGCCGACGGCAAACTGCCCGAGCCCGTAGCGATCGATTACGCTGCGCAAATTTGCAACGGGCTGGCATACGCGCACCGGCAGGGGCTGCTGCATCGCGACATCAAGCCCGCGAACATTCTCATCACCAAGGACAACGTCGTCAAGCTTTCCGACTTCGGCATCGCGCGCGCCATGTCGGGGCAGACGATGGCGATGACGCGGCCGGGACTCGTGATGGGCAGCGTCTACTACGTTTCGCCCGAACAAGCGCAAGGGCTTGAATTGCACGAGACCTCGGACTTGTACAGCGTGGGCATCGTACTCTATCAAATGCTCACCGGGAACTTGCCGTACACCGGCGATTCACCGGTAGCCGTTGCGCTCAAACACGTTTCGGATCCGGTCCCGGCTATCGGCGCGCGCGAAAGCGGAATCAGCGCGGCGCTTGCGTCCATCGTGAACCGGCTGCTGCAGAAGCAGCCGGAAAACCGCTTTCAATCGGCGAGCGAAGTCGCATCGGCACTGCGGGAAGCGCGCGAGCGTCCCGGCACGGCGGCGTATTCGCTGCGCGATGATTCGCAGACCCAGGCAATGACCGTTCCGCAGCCGCCGCCCCGTCCTTCGCGACTGCCCGATCGCGCCGTAACGGTGACGCAAGAAGCGCCGGCGCGGCGATCGGCCGGACCGTTCATCGTGCTGCTGATCGTCGCGCTTCTCATCGCGGCGGCCGCCGGTTACTTTGCGATGCGCCCGGCGGCTCGCGCGCCGGTCGTCCGGCTCGACAACTTCGTCGGCATGACCGATGCGCAGGCGGAGCAGTCGTTAGCCAACGCCGGGCTGGCATTCAAGGTTACGCGTTCCCCTAGCCAGACCGTTCCGGCCAACAAAGTGATCGCGCAGGATCCCGCCTCGGGAACGCCGGTGCAAAAAGGCGCTCCCGTCCAGCTGGTCGTCAGCAGCGGAAAACCTTCGGTCGAGTTGCGCGACGTGACCGGTTACATGTACACCGACGCGCAAAGAATCTTGTCGTCGGACGGTTTCACGGTCAAAGCGAATCGCAAATTCGATCCCGCCCTGAAGGATACGGTGCTTGCCGAACAGCCCAAGCCGGGCGCCAAATTGAAGAAGGGCGACGGCGTTACGCTCACCGTTTCGGACGGCCCTGCGCCGGTAAAGGTGCCCAACTTCGTCGGCATGACGCTCGATCAAGCGCAGGCGCTCGCGGCGAAGCTGGGCTTTACCATCAGTGTGAGCGAAGAAGCGCCGATTAACAACATTCCCGCGCACGTCATCGCTTCGCAAGAAACGGCAGCCGGAAAAACGATCAACGCCGGCAGCACCATTTACGTCGTCGAAAGCAAAGGCGGCGGCCTCGCGCAGATTCCGGAGGTTCGCGGCCAGGATTTCGTGACCGCAACGCAGGCGCTCAAAGCCGCAGGCTTTCAAGTGGGCGTAACGTACGCGCAAGGTTCTTCGGGGCCGGAAAACGGCACGATCATCAACGAACAGCCGCAAGGCGCGACGATGGCCGAAAAAGGTACGCAGGTACAGCTGTGGCTGTCCGTCACCGGATACGTTCCGGACACGCAAAACATGACGCTCGACGATGCAAAGAAGACACTGCTCAATTACGGTTACGAGCTGGGCAACGTCACGCCCACCACCGAAGGTGCCGACGGTAAAGTCGTGCGTACGGAACCGGAAGCGGGAATCAAAGCCACGAACGGCACGCCGGTGAACATCTACGTCAACAGCGCGAGCGCTGCGCCGCAGCAGCAGCCGCCGAAACCGTAATCGCTCGAATGCAGCGCATTCTCGGGGTGGACCCGGGCCTGCGCACGACGGGCTACGGTGCTATCGAATGGACGCGCGATGGTTCGCGGCTGATCGAAGCCGGCGTCGTTGCGCCCGCGACAAGCGCAACGCTCGAGCATCGGCTGCAAGAACTGCACGCGGGCATTTGCGCGGTCGTCGCTTCGACGAATCCCGATTGCATCGTCATCGAAGAATTGTACACGACGTACAAAAACCCATCGACCGCGATTATGATGGGCCACGCGCGCGGCGTGCTCTGTCTGGCGGGCGCGCAGTACGGCTTACCGGTGCACACGCTTGCCCATTCGCTCGTCAAACGCGCGCTGATCGGTTCCGGTTCAGCGAAAAAGGAACAGGTGGGCGGCATCGTCGCGCAGCTGCTCGGGCTGCGATCGCGCCCGCAGCCGCATGACGTTTCCGACGCGCTCGCCCTTGCGCTGGCGTTCGGGAATCGGCGCCGCTGATGTTTTCGCGCATACGGGGAACGCTGGTCGAACGAACCCCCGAGAGCGTCGTGCTGGACGTCGGCGGCTTGGCGTACGACGTGCTGCTGCCGCCCTGCGTTGCCGAGAAAGTTACGGCATCTGCGGGCGAACACGTCTCGCTGGAGGTCTACGCGGTTCTGAACATCGACGGAAATACCGGCCATTACACGTTCTACGGCTTCAGCAATGCGGTCGAACGCGAATTCTTCGAGTCGCTCATCAGCGTGGCCAGCATCGGTCCGCGATCCGCGGCGCGGGCGTTTTCGCAACCGATGGCGCGCATCGCCGGCGCAATCGACCGCGGCGATCATGCGTTCTTGAAAACGCTGCCCGGTATCGGACAGCAGAAGGCGCGCGACATCGTCGCGAAGCTGCAAGGCAAAGTGGCGAGGTTTCTGCTCATCCAACCGGCGCTGCCGGCCGCCGAACCGCAGATACCGGACTTCGCCGACGAGGCGCTGGCCGTGCTGCTGCAGCTCGAATATCGCCGAGCCGAAGCCGAACAAATGATCCGCGCGACGCTCGAGTCGATTCCGCACATCAGCAATGCCGAAACGCTGCTCGCCGAAATTTACCGGCAGAAGGCGACGGCATCGCCGTGAGCGACCGCGCGCGCAAAAAACTGTACGGCCCGCAAGATACCGCGGGCGGCGATGAGGCGGATCGCGCGCTGGTCGATCCCCAGGAAGCGCTCGAAGATGAAGTCTACGTTGCTACGCTGCGGCCGCGATCGTTCGACGAGTATGTCGGCCAAAACGACCTGGTCGAAAATCTCAAGATCGCAATCGACGCGGCGAAGCGTCGCGGCGAGACGCTGGAGCATTTGTTGTTTTACGGTCCCCCGGGTCTTGGAAAAACGACGCTGGCCTCACTGATTGCGCGCGATCTCGGCCGATCGTTGCGGCCTACCAGCGGACCGACACTCGAGAAACCGAAAGACTTGGTCGGCATTCTGACCTCGCTCGAAGACGGCGACATTCTGTTCATCGACGAGATCCATCGTCTGGGCCGAGTCGTCGAAGAATTTCTCTATCCGGCGATGGAGGAATATCAAATCGATTTCGTCGTGGATCGCGGCGCGTATGCGAAAACGATCAAACTGCCGCTCAAGCGGTTCACACTGATCGGAGCAACCACGCGCGCCGGCATGCTTTCGGCGCCGCTGCGCGACCGGTTCGGCATCACGCACCATCTCGATTACTACAGCGTCGAAGAACTGATGCGCATCGTTTTGCGTTCGGCGAGCGTGCTGGGCGTGCCGATCGACGAACCCGGCGCGCACGCCATTGCCGTGTGCAGCCGCGGGACGCCGCGTATCGTGAACCGGCTGCTGCGCCGCGTACGCGATTACGCGCAAGTGCGTGCGAACGGGGCCATTACCGAGCCGGTGGCGGAGCACGCATTACGCCGCGAAGGCGTCGACGCTCTTGGTCTGGATCGCTTGGACCGCGCGTTTCTGCGCACGATCGTCGAACAGTATAAAGGCGGACCCGTCGGCATCGCCGCAATTGCGGCTACGCTGACCGAAGATGCGGAGACGCTCGAAGACGTGGTCGAGCCGTACTTGCTCAAACGCGGGTTCGTGGTGCGCACTGCCAGCGGCCGCAAAGCGACCGCAGCGGCGTACGCGCACATCGGCGCGAAGGGTTCGCCGGCAGCCGCCCAGGAACGGCTGCTGTAACGCTATGGACCGCGCACAGTTTTTGAGCGGCTTGATGCAAGCCGCCATCTTGCCCGGGTTTGCCGCCCGCAGCGACGACCTCGACGACCCGGCAACGCAGCTGCACTTGCAGTCGCTGCGCGTTTTGCTCGGTCAGGGACAGGCGCAGACGCTTGACGCGCAGACGTTCGTATTCGAAGGCCGGCGTTTTCGCGGCACGTTTTCGAATTCGGCAGCCGGCGTAGTCAGCACCGTTCCGCTCGAACAGTATCTGTATAGTGTGGTGCCGCGCGAGATGCCGCGAGCTTGGCCGAGCGCCGCGCTGCAGGCGCAGGCGATCGTCGCGCGCACGTACGTGCTCGCAAGAAGCAACCCGCAGCGCGACTACGATCTCATTCCCTCGCAAGCCAATCAGGTGTACACCGGCATGGACGCCGAGCATCCGGAATCGAGCGCCGCGGTCGATGCGACCTCCGGCACGATTCTGCGGTTTGCCGGCGGCTTTGCAAATTCGGCATACTCGTCGTGCTGCGGCGGCCACACGGAAAATTCCGCCGACGCCTGGGGCGGCCCGCCGCTGAAGTATTTGAGCGGCGTACGCTGCACGTTTTGCGTGGATTCCCCATGGTTCGCGTGGTCGCAAACCATTCCGGAGCAGAAGTTGCGTGCAGCGCTCCGGCCACGTTTAGCGAGCATCGGCGATTTGCGCGACGTTACGCTGGATCCGGCCGATGCGAGCGGGCGCGCTCACACGTGGACGTTCGAAGGCGAGAACGGCTGGGTGCGCATCAAAGCCGCGCAGGTCCGGCAGGCTGCCGGAACGCGAACGATTCCCAGTTTGCTGATTCATCGCATGCAGTTCGACTGCCCGGACCCGACGCCGGCGAGTTTGACCGTGCAGGGATCCGGACTCGGTCACGGCGTGGGTTTATGTCAATGGGGAGCTCGCGGCATGGCGATTGCCGGACACGACGCTCGCGCGATTCTGCTGTTCTACTATCCGGGCACGCAGGTCGGCAATGTCTGAACGGGCCGGCGTGCGGCTGCGCAAATTCATCGACGTGGTCGTCGAAGATAAACCTTCCGCGATGCTGCTTCGCGGGTCAATAACCGACATCTCGCAAACGGGTATGCGCATCTTGGCGGATCAGTATCTGGCAAAAGGCAGCTGCTACGTGTTCACGATGAAGAATCCGCCGTCGCTTTCACTGCGCGGCGAAGTACGCTGGATTCGCGAAGTAAGCGCGGATCGTTTTTCCGCGGGCATTTTCTTCGCGGACATTGCGCAGGCGGATCGCGATCGTTTGGCCCGCTTCGTGGAGCTGGAACGGCAACGGCGCGCGACCCCGACCTAACCGCGGCTTACGATTTCGATCTTCCGCCGGTATTGATCGCGCAGCAGCCCGCAAACCCGCGCGATGCTTCACGCTTGATGGTGCTGCGCGGCGGCCGCCTCGAGCATCGCGTCTTTCGCGATTTTCCGGAGTATCTGGGCGCCGGCGACGTTCTGGTGCTCAACGAAACGCGCGTCATCGCGGCGCGCCTTCGCGGTACGCGTCTGCCCTCGGGCGGCAACGTCGAAGTGCTGCTCTTGCGGCCCGCCGAAGGAAACCGTTACGATTCGCACGCTACGCGTTGGAAGGCGCTGCTAAAACCGGCAAAGCGCCTGCGCGTCGGGAGCGTTATCGCGTTCGGCAAGCATGGATCCGCGAAAGTGACCGGCGTCGACGACGACGGCGTGCGTGAACTCCAGTTCGAGCTGCGCGATTCGTTTGAAGCGTTCTTGCGCAAAGCCGGTACGCTTGCGCTGCCGCCGTATATCCGCAACGATTCCGCGCAGGCGCAGAAGCGTTACCAAACGATCTTCGCCGCGCATCCCGGCAGCGTTGCGGCGCCGACGGCTTCGCTGCACTTTACCAAGCGCGTTTTGAGCGAACTCGAGCGCAAGCACGTGCAGATCGTGAAGCTGACGCTGGATATCGGCTTAGGGACGTTCCGGCCTATGAAGGGAGCGCGTGTGCACGATCACTTCATGCACGGCGAAACGTATGCGATTCCCGCCCGCGCCGCGCAGGCGATCCGCAAGGCAAAAGCGCAGGGCCGGCGCGTCGTTGCCGCGGGCACCACCGTCGTGCGCGCACTGGAAGGGTGCGCTTTGCAGCATGGGCGCGTGCGCGCGGGGGCGGACGAAACCGAGCTCTTCATCACGCCCGGATTTTCGTTTCGCGTCGTCGATGCGCTGCTGACGAACTTTCACTTGCCCCGCTCGACGCTGCTGGTTTTGGTCAGCGCTTTCGCGGGTCGCGAGCACATTCTGCGATCGTACGCCTGCGCAGTGCGCGAACGCTACCGCTTTTTTTCGTTCGGCGATGCGATGTACATCGAACCCTAAGATGCTGGAACGCCGCTACTGCGGCTGCCGCGTGCCCAGCAAATCGACGTACACGAGATGGCCGCCGTACCAGCCGGAAACGAGCAGCGTTCCCAGTCCGACGTACGTGAGCACATACCCAAGCATGCTGATTGGGTTGCCGTAGCGCACGAAAAATGCGGCGATGTACAGTGCGACGACGAGCAGGTTGAGAATCATATGCGTCGTGGCACGGGCTTTTATCGAGCCGTCTATCGGGGCCGTGAAGTAATCGACGAAGCCGAACAGCGCTGCAAGCAGCGCGCCCACGACGCCGAACGCGATGAGCCAAAGGGCGACATGCGGCCAGAAGGCCGGATTACCCCAAATGGAGATCACGTCGCTGACGAGCACCGCGCCGAAAAAACCGATCGGAAACCCGACGAGCGCCGGGTGGATGGGATGCCCCGCGATGGCCGCTTTCCCTTGCATCGTTCCGCCTTTCAAAAGTCCTTCGTTCGTTCCCCGCGAAAGGCGCGCTCATGCGCGCAGTTGAGATCACAAGAGCCGGCGGCCCCGAAGTACTCGCGGTGGTCGAGCGCCCGATTCCGCAGCCCTCAAACGGCGAAATGCTGCTCCAAATTAAAGCGGCCGGCGTATCGCGCGCAGACTCGATGCAGCGTGCGGGCAGCTATCCGCCGCCGCCCGGCGCTTCCGATATTCCGGGACTTGAAGCGGCGGGGATCGACGTGCGCACCGGTGACCCGGTTTGCGCGCTGCTTACCGGCGGCGGATACGCCGAATACGTAGCCGTTCCACGCGAACAAACGCTTCCGATCCCACAGGGCTGGAATTTCTGCGAAGCGGCGACGTTGCCGGAAAACATGTTTACCGTCTACGATAATGTTTTTACGCGCGCGAACTTCCATGCGGGCGAAAGCATTCTGATTCATGGCGGCAGCAGCGGCATCGGCACGACCGCAATCATGCTCGCGAAGGCGTTCGGCGCGACCTTGATTGCAGCAACAGCGGGCAGCGAAAAGAAATGCGCTGCGTGCCGCGAGGTGGGTGCCGATGACGCTTTCGATTATCACGCAACGGATTTCGTGGACCGCACTCGAGCGATCACCGATGGCAAAGGCGTCGACGTCATCCTGGACATCGTCGGCGGCGATTATCTCGAACGCGACCTCGAAGCGATCGCTGCGGATGGTCGCATCGTTTGCCTTGCCACCGCGCGCGGCCGAATTGCGCAGCTCGACCTGGGAAAACTGCTGGAGCGGCGCGCCGCCGTCATGGGCTCGTCGTTACGAGCGCGCACCGTCGCGCAGAAGGGTGAAATCGCGCGCCGGCTGCTCCGGCACGTTTGGCCGCGCCTGCCGGCTCGCGATCCGATCCGGCCCCTCGTCGATTCGGTTTTCGATATGGAGCATGCTGCCGATGCTCACCGGCGACTCGAGGCATCGCAGCACATCGGCAAGATCGTGATCAGCATGGAACCGGGCGCGCACGCGCCGGCCTAGTTGCGCGGCCGCTAGCCGGCGATGCCGTTCAGCTCCTCAATCACGTCGCGCGACAACTGCAGACTCGCGGCGCTCACATTCTCTCGAAGGTGCTGTACGGATGACGTTCCGGGGATGAGTAAAATGTTCGGTGAGCGCTGCAGCAGCCACGCTATCGCGAGCGCCATCGGTTTTGCGTTCAACCGTGCAGCAACGCGTGAGAGTGTGTCGGACTGCAGCGGCGTAAAACCGCCCAGCGGAAAATAGGGCACATACACGATGCCTTGTCCGGCGAGCGCGTCGATGAGCGCATCGTCATGGCGGTTGGCGATGTTATAAAAGTTCTGAACGCAGACGACCGGCGCGATGGATTGCGCTTCCGCGACTTGATCGGCGTTGACCGTACTTACTCCCAGATGTCGTATAAGGCCCTCTTGCCGCATTTCGGCGAGCACGCCGAACGGCTCGGCGATGGATCCCGGTTCAGGCGCTTCGAAGCCGCCCACGCGTAGATTGACGGCATCGAGCGCCTCGACGCCGAGGTTGCGCAGATTATCGTGCACGGCTTGACGCAGTTGATCGGGTGCGAGCGCCTTGGGCCAGTTTCCGTGCGTGTCCCGCAGCGCGCCGATCTTAGTGATGATGCGCAACTGCGCGGGATATGGATACAACGCTTCTTTGATAAGCTGGTTGGTGATGTGCGGACCGTAGTAATCGCTCGTGTCGATGTGGGTGATGCCGAGATGAACGGCCTCGCGCAAGACTGCCAGTGCCTCTTCGCGGTCAGCGGGCGGTCCGAAGACATGCGGACCAGCCAACTGCATGGCGCCGTATCCCATTCGCGTCAGAACGAGATCGTCGGCGAGTTTTAGGCTGCCGCCGGCAAGCGTGGATTCCATAGTGCGATCGTTTCCCTATTCTGGCGGAAGGGCCGAAGGCCGGGGGGCGTGGAGCCCGTAGGGCGGATACGCCTTTTCTGGATACGCCTTTTCTGGCAAAGGGGCCGAAGGCCGGGGGCCCCGACGGCTTTGCCGGCGGGGGGCGTGGAGCCCGTAGGGCGGATACGCCTTTTCTAATGAAAGAACGGTTGGTGCGGGCCCGTGACCATGAAAAACAACATGGGAATCGAGAGCATCGTGTTCACGCGCGACGCCAAGAACGCAACGCGCCGCGCCTTGGCTTTCTCTTCGTCGCTTGCCGGAGCGAGGCCCAAGATCTTTTTTTGGTTCATCCAGATGAACGTCCAGACGTTGATCAGCATGATCGTGCCAAGCCAAGCGCCGATGCCGATCGGCGCATAAGCGCCCTGAAACGTGAACGCGGCGGAAAAGCCGTTCATGCCGTTAGGAGCGGTGTACGTGCTCAGCAGCCAGGCGCCCATGATCCACGTCAGCACCGCAGCCCACCGAAAGAAGAACAGCGCGCGCGGCATGACGTACTTGCTGATCGGCGCGCCTTCGCCGGCGGCATTTGCCAGCTTCATCGCATCGGCGTTCACGAAATTGAAAAAGTAGAGCAGTCCGATCCACGTGATGCCGGCAAAAACATGCACCCAGCGCAGTATTGCGCCGCTCCAGTCCATGACTTATGCACCCGCCGCGTGCGAGACGATCGCCTCTGCAACGAAATAGAGGATGACGGTAAGCACCACGCCGGCGATCACCGTGCCCCAGATCGAGTCCAACGGATTCTTCAACGAGCTTGCTCCTCTTAGCAGGGAATCTCTTGCTCTTTACCTTGCCCATTGCTTGGGACTCTCCTTGCACGGCGCCCGGTTGCTGAAACGCCCTCCCGCGGGTACACCGTGTGCATGAAGACATACACTCCTAAGAAATGGGATTTATCAGGCTTGCAAGGCATTTCCGACGCGACGCTGGAGATGCACTTCGGTCTGTACGAAGGCTACGTGAAAAACACGAACACCCTCATCGAACTCACCGGGCAGCAACGGGAAAAAGGAGAAGCCGCCGGCTCCAATCCGCAGTTCGCCGAACTCGTGCGCCGCATGGGGTGGGAATTCAACGGAATGCGGCTGCACGAATATTACTTCGATAACTTGACGAAAAGCGCGCGGCAATTGAATTCCGGGCCGCTCTACGAGATGCTCGGCACCAGTTACGGTGAATTCGAACGCTGGCGCGCCGACTTCTTCGCAGTCGGCGCGATGCGCGGCGTGGGCTGGGCTATCGCGTTTTACGATCCGGCGAGCGGTCAAATCAGCAACCATTGGACCGAGCAGCATCACAACGGCAATTTGGCCGGCTTCGTGCCGATCGTCGTCATGGACTGCTGGGAACATGCGTTCATCAAAGACTACAAGCCCTCGGAACGCGGAAAGTACATCGAGGCGTTTTACGCCAATCTCAATTGGGATGCGTGCGAGAAGCGGCTGGAAGCTGTTCGAGGTGCGGAGCTGACGGCGCGACGGTAACCGACTGCGCGTGCGTGTAGAACACCAGGCCGGGCGCGGAAGCGGGACGTTTACGCACATGCTTGCGCAGCGTGTAATCGACGACTACTTTGGCACTCTCTTTCGCCTTTGAATGAAACGCCGCCAGCTGCGCGGCGGCGATGACGTCCTCGGGAGCGGGCGTGGCGCGATCGTCGCGCTGTACGATTACGTGCGCGCCCGGCTGATTGCGCACGTGCAGCCAAAGATCGTCCGGACGCGCTACGCGAAACGTCAAATCCGCATTTTCCAAAGGCGTTCGCCCGATGTAAGCGCGCGAACCGAGCGGCAGCGTCACTTGCAGGGGCGCACGTTTTCGTCGAACCGGCGGCGCGGGTGCCCGCCGCGCCGGCTCCAGCGATGCGAGCGTTTGCGCGACGTCGTCCAGATCCGCGTCGGTCGCGCGTTCCAGTTCCCATTGCAATTCGGCGATTTCGGAAAGCGCGGCGTCGAGGACGCCCCGGCGCCGCTCCAAATGCTCGCTTCTGGCCGCTGACTTTTTGTAACGCGCAAACAGCTCGGCCGCGCGTTGCTTTGCCGGCGCTCGAAGCTGTGACGGCAACTCATGCAGCTGCGCGTAAATGCTTTCGCCCTCGATGCGCAGCGCATCGCGTTGGCGCGCAACGTTTGCGCCCTGCTCCAAGTGCTCCAGTTCTGCAACGATTTTCTCGCGGCGGCGCGCGAGCGTTCGTTCCAGCGTTCTGCGGGTCTTCGCAAGCCGATCGCTTTGTGCGGAATGCACCCCGGCGTTGCGATCCTCGTTGAGAAGTTCCAGCAGCGACGAAGCACGCGAATGCTGCAGTGCGTCATACTGCGGCAACGGCACCACGTGCGCTTGGACCAGCGTGCCGTTTTGGCGGTACACGTGGACGTCGCCCTGGAGCCGTTGCTCGCTAGCGTGCGCCACGGTCGATTCCTCGAGCAACGAGCTGGATCTACCGCGCCGCAGCGGCGGCGGCTCGTACGATGCGCCCACCTGAATCGATCGGATCGCGTTGTCGGCCGGCGCGAACTCCTTTGCCGCGGCCACAACCGTCAAGCGATCCGGCTCTTTGAGCGAGGCTTTCACCAGAACGATGTTTCCGAACTTGGGCACGAGTTCGCAAATCAGCGCGTATCCTGTTTCGACGCCGAATCGCGAGCGCGAACCGAAATCGAAGCGCAGAACGCGATCGCCCTTTCTGGCGCGCACGGAAAGCACCGTGGTGCCGCGCAGCGCTGCACCGGCCGCCCGCACGAATCCCGGCTCGATCGCCACCGGCAGTCCGTCCCGTTCGAGCGTGATGGCGGGGGTCGGCGCGAACGGGTCGATGCAAACCAGAGTCGTCGCTCCGGCCGACCAAAGAGCCAACGCGAAACGTCCGTCGGGCAGTTCGCCCACGTCGCGAACCCGTGCTCCGGAAAAGCGCTCCTGCAGTTCCCAAGCCAAGCGCCGAATCAGCAGCCAATCCGTGTACATCCTGGAAATCCGTTTTCGCGCCCGCGGCGCGGGCGTTCCCTTCGCTCACAGTGGCAAAAGGGTCGAAACCGGCGGCTGGGAACATAGGACCGTTCCACGCTTGCGCGCCGTACACTTGGGAGGACATGTTCGGGCCGGGTCTGCTTTTCGTCGTTTCCGGGCCTTCCGGCGCCGGGAAAGATACGTTAGTGGACGCGCTGCGCGTGCGTTTGCCGCGGCTGCGTTATTCGGTTTCGGCCACCACGCGGCGCCCCCGCCCGGGCGAGCACGAGGCCGATCATTACTTCTTTTTAACACGTCCGGAGTTCGAACGGCGTTTAGGCGGCGGGGGTTTTTTGGAATGGCGTGAGTACAACGGCAACCTTTACGGCACGCCGAGGGATTTTGTCGAAAGGACGTTGACGGAAGGCTACGATTTGGTGATGAAGCCGGAAGTCAACGGCGCGCTGGCAATCAAGAAGACGTTTCCGGACGCGGTCTTGATCTTTTTGGCGCCCGATAAATTCTCGCATCTGCGCGTTCGCCTGCTGGCCAGACGCACGGAAACCAACGAAGAGATTGCGCGGCGCCTGGAGATCGCCCATCAGGAGTTCCGGTACGTGCGCAGTTTCGACTACATCGTCATCAACGAAGAATCGCGTCCGGACGAAGCCGTTCGCGATTTGCACTCAATCCTTCAAGCAGAGCGCTTCCGGATACACCGGTACAGCGACGACTCGATAAGAGAATTGGAAGACTCATAATATGACCGACTCGGTTTTTGGCGACTTGGACAGCCTCTTGGACCATGTGGATTCGAAGTTCAGCTTGGTCAATGTGGTGACCAAACGCGCAAAGCAGACTCAACAACGGCGCGCCGGCGCTGACGGAACGGGTGAATCCCAACAAGCCCGTTTCAACGGCGTTCAACGAAGTGGCCGTCGGCAAGATACACTATCACCGTACGCGCGAAGGAATTAAGTAAGGCTATGTGCGGCATCGTCGGCTATATCGGCGAACGAGACAGCGTTCCGATCATTCTCGAGTCGCTCGCGCGTCTGGAGTACCGCGGGTACGACAGCGCCGGATTAGCGGTCGTCGATGCCGGCGGAACGCTCGTCGGTTCGAAAGCCGAAGGCAAACTTGCGCGTTTGGCGGACCGGCTGCGCAACGGCGGACGGATCTCCGGACGCATCGGCGTCGGCCATACGCGTTGGGCCACGCACGGGCGCCCCTCCGATGCGAACGCTCACCCGCACATGGATTGCACGGGAAAGATAGCGGTCGTGCACAACGGCATCATCGAAAATTACGGTGCGCTGCGGGAACGCTTAATTCGGGCGGGCCATTCCTTTGCCAGCGAAACGGACACCGAAGTGCTCGCGCATCTCATCGAGACGCACTACCTGGACGCAGCCGCGGGCGATCTCGAAAAGGCCGTGCGTCTTGCGCTGGAGGAAGTGACGGGTGCGTATGCGCTCGGAATCATCAGCTCCGACGACCCGGCGCATCTGATCTTCGCGCGCAACGGAGCCAGCCCGCTCGTCGTCGGAATTGGCGAGGGCGAGATGTTCGTCGCATCCGACACGCCGGCTATTCTGCAATACACGCGCAAAGAGATCATCCTGCAAGAAGGGGAGATCGTCGTCGTGGGACGCGACGGCTGGAGCTCACGGACTACGGCGGCAACCCGGTCGACCGCGACATCATGCACGTAACTTGGGATGCGACGTCCGCGGAAAAAAGCGGCTTCAAACACTTCATGCTCAAGGAAATTTACGAGCAGCCCAACGTCATCAAAGAAACCCTGGCCGGAAGAGTCGACGAATGCAACGACGTCCAGCTCGCCGCTGAAATCGGAATCCCCGAGAGCAAGCTGCGCACCCTTTCGAAGATCGCGATCACCGGCTGCGGCACCGCGTACCACGCCGGCATGGTCGGCATGTACTTGCTGCGATCGCTCGTGCAGTTGCCGGTCGAGATGGAGTTGGCGAGCGAATTCCGCTACGGGATCCCGTAATCGACCCGACGGCGCTCACGATCGCTATGTCGCAATCAGGCGAAACGGCCGACACGATCGAAGCGGTCCGCATCGCAAAGCAAGCCGGTTCCACCGTTTTGGGCATCTGCAACGTGCTTGGCTCGCACCTGACTCGCGTCGCCGACGGAACGCTCTTCACCCGCGGCGGACCGGAAATCGGCGTGGCGGCCACCAAGACGTACGTTTCGCAGTTGACCGCGATGACGTTGTTTGCGCTGTACCTTGCGCGCCTGCGCGGCAGCGCGCCGCTCGAGCGTCTGCGCGAAGCGGCGGACAACACCAAGTTGCTGCCGGCCGCGGTCAACGTCGTCCTCAATACCTCGGACGAGATAAAGAAGGTCGCGAAAAAACTGCGCAAAGCCAGGTCGGTCCTCTTCCTGGGCCGGTACGTGAACTTTCCGACCGCGCTCGAAGGAGCGCTCAAACTGAAAGAGATTTCCTACATCCACGCCGAGGGCTACGCTGCGGGCGAAATGAAGCACGGCCCGATTGCGCTCCTCGATTCCACGGTACCGGTCGTCGGCGTGATGACGCACGGCCGCATCCGCGAAAAAATCCTTTCAAATCTGGCCGAATCGAGGGCCCGCGAAGCGCCGATTATCGTCGTTGCGAACCACGGCGACCGGGATGCGGAAGAGATCGCCGATCACGTCTTCTGGGTGCCCAAGGTCGACGAACTGCTCTCGCCGATCGTCAACATCATTCCGCTGCAGTTGCTCGCGTATCACATCGCGGATATCGAAGGCAAGGACGTCGACCAGCCTCGCAACCTCGCCAAAACGGTGACGGTCGAGTAGCGCGCTCAGAGCAGCACCGCGGCAATCAGCAGCATCTCCACCAGCGCGTCGCAGAGATACACCCGCGATATGCCGCCTTTGCGCGCATAGCAGATGTCGATCGTTGCGAACGAGCACGCCGAAAGGATGCTCAGCGTGAGCGCTTCACGCGAGAGCGTCTCGGACACGGACGCGCTCGCGAGCGTCGCGCCGTTCGCCATCGCGAGCAGTCCGACCATCTCCACCAGCCACCAGTCCGTCTTCTTGCCGGTGATCGCTTCGAACGCTGAGCGCGAGAACAGCGGCCAGGCGCCGCTTGTGAGGTAATATGCAGCCTGCAGACGTATCGCGGCGCGCCGCCGTTTCGACATACGTTGGACGTACCCACGGCACGGCGCGACGAGCCGCCGCGAACGCCGATGGGGAAGTCGCCCGTCGATGTGGTAACACGCTGCGGTGATGCGTAGCGACGGACGCGGCGCGGGCGATCTTCGGCCGGTGCAAATCGAATCCAATTATCTGAACTATGCGGAAGGCAGCTGCCTCATTACCGTGGGTCACACGCGCGTGTTATGCGCGGCCTCGATTGAAGAGCGCGTCCCGCAATGGATGAAAGGGCGCGGAACGGGATGGGTGACGGCAGAATATGCGATGCTGCCGCGCGCCACGCAGGAGCGCACGCAGCGTGAATCGTCGCGCGGGCGCATCGGGGGGCGCACGCATGAGATTCAACGGATCATCGGGCGCGCGCTTCGCGCGGTTACCGACATGTCGAAAATGGGCGAGCGCACCGTTTGGCTGGATTGCGACGTATTGCAGGCCGACGGCGGGACGCGCACCGCCGCGGTGACCGGCGCGTGGGTTGCGCTCGCGCTCGCGCTCCAACGCACGTTCGACCCTGCCGACAGCCGCAAATGGCCGCTGGTCGGCCAAATCGCCGCCACCAGCGTGGGCATCGTCGGCGGCCGGCCGCTGCTGGACTTGGCGTACGACGAGGACAGCCGGGCCGAAGTCGATATGAACGTGTTCATGACGGATGGCGGAAAATTCACCGAACTGCAGGGAACCGCGGAAGCGACGCCGTTCAGCCGCAACGAGCTCGACGCGTTGCTGGAACTGGCGCAGAGCGGAATACGCCGTCTGCTCGACGCGCAGCGCGCAGCGGTCGAGGCGGTCTAGTGGCGGCCGAAGAGGATCCGTTTCACTCGCTGGTGGCGCAGGTCGGCGAATTTTACATCACCGACAAGAGCATGAAGCGGGCGCAAAACTCGATGGAAGCGATCCTTGCGCAAGGACCGGCCGATCCGCGCCAAATCCAGGAATATCTTGGCGAGGTGCGGCGCTACTTTACCGGCTTTGAGCGCGAAGCACGATCGCATCTTCGCCGGGTCGACAGCCGGTTGGAACATCTCAACCAGCTGCATTTTAACTTGACGGCGGAGCGCGGCGTGGCCGTGCGGCGCATTGAGGCGACGCAAGGCGTGCTGGCACGCGTGGATGGGATTGCCGGTGCGCAGCGAGTCTGAACGCAAAGCGGCCATCGTCGTCGAGCGCGCCGGCGTCGGCGCGCTGGAACAGGTCGGCCGCAGGGTCAATTCCGTCTTCGAGTATATCGGCGGCATCAGCGCGCTGGGCGGCGAGACCGCCGCCACGATCTTCAAGCCTGCGCATCCGCTTTGCAGAAACCGTGAACCAGTGTTTTCTGCTCGGGTATCAGTCGCTGATCATCGTACTGCTCACCTCGCTTTTCACCGGAATGGTGTTTTCGCTCGAATCGGCGGTGCAAGCCGTGCAGTACGGTTTCGGCAGTTTCGTCGGCGGCATCGTTTCGTACACGAACGTCCGCGAACTAGGACCGATGCTGACGGCCGTCGTGGTCGCCGGCCGGGTCTGCGCCGCGATTGCCGCCGAAATCGGATCGATGGTCGTGACCGAACAGGTCGAAGCGCTGCAGTCGCTGGGTCTCGCGCCGGTACGATTCTTGGTGGTGCCGCGTCTGCTCTCGCTGATGATCATGCTTCCGCTGCTGACCGTGTTCGCGGACGTCGTCGGCGTGATGGGCGGTCAATGGATCGCACATGCCCAAGCGCACATCAGCTACGACGATTTCATGTCTTCGGCACGACAAACGATCGGGTTCGAGGACGTCGTCAAAGGGCTCTTCAAATCCGTGATCTTCGGCATCATCATCGCGCTGGTCGGATCGTATCAAGGGCTTACGACGACCGGCGGCGCGGCCGGCGTCGGCAAATCGACGACAAGCGCGGTGGTGACGTGTATCATCCTGATTTTCATCATCAACTTCATCATGTCGTTCTTTTTGTACGGCGGCAGCTGATGGCGGACGTCATCGCGAAGCTCGACGGCGTCTCGCTCAGTTACGGCGATCGCGTCGTCCTGCGTAACTGCACGCTGGAAGTCGCCGAAGGCGCCATCACGTGCATCATCGGTCTCTCCGGCGCCGGAAAGTCCACCATTTTACGGCTGCTGGACGGGTTGCGCAAACCGGATGTGGGACACGTGTACGTGCGCGGGCAGGACATCTGCCATATGCGGGAGAGCGCACTGATCGAGATGCGTACCAAGATCGGGTTCTCGTTTCAATTTGCGGCGCTGTTCGACAGCATGACCGTCGGCGACAACATCGCGCTGCCTTTGCGCGAGCACACCTCCCTTGCCGAGCGGGAAATCGAGGACGTCGTCATTCGAACGCTGGACAGCGTGGGTTTGGCGCACACGTACGGCAACATGCCCAGCGAACTTTCCGGCGGAATGCTCAAACGCGCCGGGTTCGCGCGTGCGGTCGTGACCAACCCCGACATCGTCTTATACGACGAGCCGACGACGGGGTTGGATCCAATCGTTACGCACCTGCTCACCGATACGATCAAACGCCTGCGCCAGCAGCTCAACGCTACGGCGGTGGTGATTTCGCACGACCTGCAGTCGATCTACATGATGGCGGACTACGTCGCGATGCTGTTCGAGGGAGCGATCATCGAATACGGGACGGTAGACCAAGTTCGTTCGTCGCTCAATCCCATCGTCCAGCAGTTCCTGGAGGGCTCCGAAGTGGGGCCGATCCCGCTTTGAGAGAGGATTAGGTCCGGCAATGTCCAGACAGGCGCAACTCGGACTCTTCGCGGTGATCGCGTTGATGCTGCTTTTCGGCATCTTTTACGTCATCACCGACTTCGGAACGCGGCACAGCGGCTATCGGATCGGCGTGCGCTTCGCCAGCGCGGCGGGCTTGCCGACGGGCGCACAAGTGTTTTTCAGCGGCGTCACCGTCGGTACGGTCGATCAAATCAAGCTGGAAGCCGACAACAGCGTGGACGTCATTCTAGCGATTCAAAACGGCATCAACATCCCCAAAGAATCCAAGTTCCTGATCCAGCTCCGCTCACCGGCACGCCGAATATGATCATCGTTCCCCCTGTCCCGCATCCGTTGCCGATTGGCTATGCTGCAACACCGCTGCCCGCGCAATCAATTCTCGCCAAAGAGGTACTGCCGCTCGATCAGCAGCCGATCGGCATCGCTAGTCCCACTATCGGGGATCTTCTGGAGCAAGGCCAGGGCGAAGTCCGCCGCCTCGATTCAATGCTCGCGACGCTGGAAGATCGCGAACCCAAACTGCTGAACACGCTGCAGACCGCGCTGGTGAACGTGGATTCGATGACGACCGAATTGCGCGGCACGGTTGCGGACCTCTCCGACTCGCTCGATACCACGATGCGAACGGCGAGCACGCACATCGTCGACATGACGGCGACGCTCGACACGACCCTCACACGAAACCAGTACAAAATCGACAGCATGCTGACCTCGCTCGATCGCACCGCGCTCGCGCTCAACCGCTCGATGGATTCGCTGCAGTCGCTCGCCGGTGACCCGCGCTTGAAAAACAACCTCATCGCAACGACCGAGAACGTGCGCGACCTCACCACGAACGTCGCCGGACTCACCGGCGATTTACGATCCATTACGGGCAATCCGCAGACGCAGGCGCAGCTTCGCGACACCGTAGCGAACCTCGATGCGACGATGCAGAAGGCCGATTCGCTGCTCGGCACGCTCGGCGGTCGCAGCCGCGTGTACGGCGTCGATCCGGGAGCAACGCCGTATCCGCTCGCGCGCGTTCCCGCACCCGCGTCGTCTTCCACGCTGCCGCTTCCGGCCGGCACGCAAACCCCGGCGCCGGAGGGTTCAGCGGGTTTGGCAAATCTGGTGCGCGGTTTGGCGCAGGCACAAGTGCGCTTGTCGTATTTGAACGCGCAGACCCTCGCCGGTCCGCAACCGTTGTTGACCTCCGATCGCGGACCGCAAGCCGACGTGAACGTACTGGTCTTGCCGCACGCCAGTATCAGCGGATTCGCCGGCGCGAACGACGTTGGCGGCAAAACCACATGGAATCTGGCGGCGATCAAAAATGCCGGCAACCTGCACGTCGGCGGCGGCATTCTGTACTCGCAGCTCGGCGCGCTGGCTTCGTACAACGCCGGCAAAATCGGAGCGGAAACGCGCATTTACAATTTGCGCGTTCCCACGTTCGATCTCTACGGCAACCTCAATGTGGCGCAATGGGCGAAGGTCTTCTTGGGCGAGCGCGATCTCACGCGCGCGGATCGGCGCACCGTCTTCGGCCTGCAACTGCAGTTTTGAGCCCGCGGTGATGGAGTCGACCAAACCGCGCGTGGGCATCATCGGGTCGGGAGCGATGGGAACGCTGTTCGGTTTTCATCTCGCGCAGCGCTGCGAGGTGACGATGCTCGACAGCAACGCCGCCGTACTCCAAGGCATCGATCGCAACGGCGGCCTGTGCGTCAACGACGCCCCGCCGCGGCCGGTGCACGTCGGGAGACGGTCGCGCGATCTTTTCGGCTCCAACATGGTGTTCTTGTTCGTCAAGGCCGTCGACACGCTGCGCGCGCTGCGGCCGTTCGCCGGCGAACTCAGTCCTTCCACGCCGATCGTTTCGCTGCAAAACGGCGTCGGCAACGAAGACGCCATCAAAACCGCCTTGGGCGGCGCGGTTCCGGTCGTGCTCGGGATAACGACGGAATCATCGCTCACGATCGCTCCGGGGTGCGTACGCAGCTCGGAAGAAGGCAATACGATCGTCGGCTCGGGCGGGGCGTCCCCGAAGACGTCCAAAAGCGTGGCGGAGATGCTCACGCAAAGCGGAATGCGCGCAAGCGTCGTGTACGACATTCGCCCGCATCTGTGGGGCAAGCTGGTCGCAAACGCGGCGATCAACGCAATCAGTGCGTTGCTCTCGTGCGATGCCGGCGATATCTTGAAGGACGCCAACGCAGCGCGACTTGCGGAGGCGCTGGCGGAAGAAGCGGCCTCGGTCGCCGCGGCACTGAAAATCAATTTGCCCTTCGCAAATCCGTGGCAGTACGTCACCGAGGTCATTGCAGTAGGCGCCGACAGCAAAAGCTCGATGGCGTTCGACCTGGAATCCGGTCATCCGAGCGAGATCGATCACATCAACGGCGCCGTGGCGGCTGCGGGCCGGCGCATCGGTGTGCCCACCCCGTATAACGACGCGATGGTGCGTCTGGTCAAAGCAAAGGAAACGATGAAAGCGAGCGCCCGCTAAACCGCAAGGAGCCGGCGTCCTGCCTGGGGGAGCAGGGCGAGCACTTGCGAACGATTGATTGCGACGACGATGTGATCGTCTTTTCCGCACCGGGGCGCGTCGACAGCAGCGAAATGGTTCAATCGCCGGCGTACTTTGCCGCGGTAGACGCATACGTCCAAGGCCTGGACGACGCGCGGTTGCAGTTGGTGCTGCGCTCGTGTTTGACGACATGGCCGCGCGAGCATGTCGATCGGTATACCGCCGCACTGCAAGCGCAGCATTCCCCGCGCAAAGCGCTTGCGCACGCGTTGCGCGGCAACGTCGAGGCGGCGCAGTATCTGCCGCGCGCGGCTCGCCGCTTGTTTCCACGCAATGAACCCGCGGCCGCACCGGCGCGCCGGCGAACGTTGCGCGGACCCTCGTGGGCCATTGTCGGGGCGGCGGCGATTCTCTCGATTGCCGCCGGCACGCTTGCGGGACTCAATGCAGCGCCCGGCGTTCAGTTCAAAGCGCCCGCCGCTCACGCGCGCGCGCACGTCGCGCCGTTGAAAGACCGGCACGCGCATCACTCGAAGCCGCGCACATGAATTGCCCCACGTGCCAAGCCGCCATTCCGCCCGGCTCGCGCTTTTGTCCGAACTGCGGCGCTCCGGTTGCGCAGCAGACGAACGTCGGCGCGTATAGCGAACCGCAGCCCGAGCTCGACAATCCGAAAGAACCGATCACGCTCGACGACATGACGATCCGCATCGAAGGCGAGCTCGTCCCGGTGGTCGACGTTCAGCTCGGTGCCCGGCAAAGCGTTTTTTTCGAACACCATATTCTGCTTTGGAAGCAGGCTGCGGTCACGCTCGGATTCATGGGTATTCAAAACGCCGCAAAGCGTTTCTTCGCCGGCCTGCAGATTTTTATTTCGACGGCACAAGGACCGGGCAACATCGCGTTTTCGCGTGAAGCGCCCGGCCAAATCGTTGCGCTCCGGCTCAAACCCGGGCAGGCAGTCGACGTGCGGGAACATCAATTTCTGCTTGCGAGCGGCAACGTCGATTACAACTTTTACTGGCAGCAGGGATTAGCGAACGTGCTGTTCGCCCGCACCGGCCTGTTCATCGATCGCTTCACCGGAACGAATTCGGAAGGCCTGGTTCTGCTGCACGGGTACGGCAACGTTTTCGAAAAAACGCTGGCTCCCGGCGAAACGCTCGACGTTGAGCCGGGCGGCTGGCTTTGGAAAGATGCCAACGTCCGCATGGACACGGTTTCCGTGCTGCAATCGGGCGGCCGCGGCGGGGGTTTGATGGGCGCGCTCGGCGCGTTCGTCGGCGGCGCGGCGCTCACGCTCAACCGCTTCTTTGGTCCCGGACGCGTCGGCATTCAATCGATGACGTACCACGAACCGCAATTTGAGGGCGCATCGCAAGCGGGTGGAACCAGCAACGTCGGCAACGTGATCAATTCGTTCTTCAATCCGCGGCAGTAATTTCGACTACTGCGAGAGTTGCGGGAAGGCGTGGTTTCGCATAAGCGGAACCGCCGCGGTATGAACGTGCGTGAACCTCGCGCCGTCCGAGTCGTGGAAGATCGATCGGCGACGATTCGCCATGTCGTCGAAACGCTGGCGATCGTCGCCGCCGGCGCTTGGGCGTTCTACACGTTCTTTTACCAGGAGTCCATCAAGCCGGCCCGGGAACCGGCGGCACTAACGCCGTCGATTTCGATAACCCGTCTTGGGCGCGATGCGAGCAGAGAAATTCTCACCGTTTCCGTATCGTACCGCAACACCGGCAAGACGGAGATAGACATTGCAGCGGATGCGGTAAACCTATGGGGTATCCGCTACGGCCCCCATGATGCGGTGCGAATCGCTAATGGGAGCGGCATTCACACCTATCTGCGAACGCTTCCGGAGCAATCCCGGCGCCTCATTGCAAGCGTGATCGAGCGCCGATCGGCATCGCTGGGCGGCGTGCCGGGATTCCACAACGTCATCGAGCCGGGCGCCACGACGACGGCGTCGAACGTGATTGCGTTGCAGCGCGGTCAATACGATCTGGTTCATGGCCAAATCGTTGCGATTCCGGTCAAGCTCGATCAGAAAAACGTCCGCATCAGCTTCGTCAAACAACAGTGGGGCGGCGTTTTTCTGCGCCCGAATCCCAAACAAGCGTTCGAAGACGACAATGACACGGATTTTGCGCTGATTCCATAAAGGGCGCGAGGCCGCGCCGTTATACTTGCGGCTTGAGCTGCATCAGCCGAATTGAACCGGTCTTCACCGTTACGTCGATCCATTGTGATGCGCCGCCGTTGATTGCACCGTCGATCGTTTCACTGGTGCCGCTGGAGGTGCCGCGTAAATTGAAATCGTCGAACACCGTTCCGTTGCCGGTGTGCAGGTGCACGCGCGCCTGTACGTGTTCGTTGGCGTACAGTTCGACGTTTCCGTTCACCGTGCTGAAATGCAGCGTGCCGTTCCACTTGGTCGCAGCGAAGATGACGCTCATGTTTCCGGTGCCGATCGACGCGCTGCCGTAGAGCGGAATGAGCATTTTTACGTCGCCGCGATCGGTGTGCGCGTTCACGACGCCGTCATAGTCCGCGACGGAGATATTCCCTTGCTGCGTCGTCAAGCTCATCGCCGTTCCGGAGGGACCGCGTACGAGAAAACGCACGCCGCGACGTAAAGCGGTTGCACGCAACAACAACGGCCGTTCGGTAACGGCAACGGCGCCCGCCGACGGAGCGTAAACATTCAGGGTATAGCGATCCTGCGCACCCGTTCGCAGGGGGGCGTACGCATCGATGTCTCCCTGGACGTTGCTCACCACGATCGTTCCGCCGCGCGCGAACGTGCCGCTGCGCGATAGCGCCGGCTGGGCGCCGGCGCATCCGGAGAGGATCAGCAGCGGCAGAAGAAGCGCAGCGCGCTTAATCGGGGTCCATCCGGTCGCGCGGATGCGCTTGATCGTACGCGCGACGCTTGTGCTCCATCGCCACGCTCAGGTACACGCCGGTCGTCGCCAAGCTTTCATGGCCCAACAGCTCGCGAACCGTTTCGAGATCCGCGCCGTTTTCCAGTAGATGCGTCGCAAAGGAATGCCGCAGCGTGTGAGGCGTTGCGCGCTCGGAAATACCGCTGAGGTCATAGACTTCGCGAAAGATGCGCCAGATGTGTTTGGGCGTCAAGCGCTTTCCGCCGCGTCCGAGAAACAACGCGTCGTCCGCACTGCGCGGACGTAGCGAGAGATACCGCTCGATGGCCTCCGCCGCCGCATGATTGATCGGAACTCGACGCTGCTTGCGGCCCTTGCCGTACACCTGAACGATGCGATCGCGCAGGTTGACGTCGCCAAGATCGAGTCCGGCTATCTCGGCGCGCCGCATTCCGCTCGCATACAGCAGCTCCATGATCGCGTTATCGCGCAGACGATGCGTCTGCGAGCGCCCCCCTACCGCACGTGTCTGCAGCAACGTGCGCACCTCAGGAACGGCCAGATGCTGCGGAATCTTCCGGTCCATCGGCGGCCCGGGCACGTCGGCTGCGGGATTGTCCTCGCGCAGTCGTTCGCGCTTCATGAATTTGTAGAGCGCCTTAATCGACGACAACTTGCGCCGGACCGTCGTCGCGCTGTAATGCTTAGCGCCGATCAGATGCATAACGTACCGATTGACGTTGGCTGCGCAGGCTTCGCGAAGTTGCGGGTACTGGCGGCCCATAACGGCGCCGGGCGTCTTGGCCAGCCAAGCGCCGAATTCGTGAATGTCGCGCGCGTATGCCTCGACCGTTAGCTCGCTGCGCCGGCGCGCCAGCTGCAGATATGCCATAAGGTCGAGGATGAGAGGGTCTGTAGTTTCCATAAGCAATCGAACCGTCAGGGCGTTCCTTGGCTGCTATCTTAACAGAAGTGGCGCGAATTTGCCGCAATCCATACTGCGGCGCAAATCGGCTCTTGCGCTCGTCCGGGGCGATAATATTTTGCTGCTTAGAATGATTTTTTAGAGGAACGGACCGCAAGGCGGATAAGAGTGCCGTTACGCTTGCGACCTACGCCGGATCGGAGTTTTGCGTTATGCGGAGATTTACCGGACGTTCCGTTGTCCTGCTTGCAGCAATCATCTATGGCTGTCTGGCTGCAGGCCCTTCTTTAGCCTTAGCGGCGGCGAACACGAGCACTGTGCTCGGAACAGTAAACGGCTCAAACGGCGCCCCGATAGCCGGAGCGCGCGTGCTCCTCACCGGAGCCCAGCGCATCGAGCAGACCACGGATCAACGGGGAGCCTTCAAATTCACGGACGTGCAGACCGGCCTCTATACGATGCTCGTCAGCAAAGCAGGCTACGAGCCGTACGAAAACCAAAGCATCGGCGCGTTTACCGGTGAGACGCTGACCGTAAACGTGACGCTTACGGCATCGTCTTTTTCATCGCTGCGCACCATCGCGAGCGTGTCGACGACTTCGCCGGGCGTGGCGCCGATGAATAAATCCACTGCATCGATCAGCAGAATTTCGGGTCAGGTCTTCGCCAATCAAGGGCAGCAACAGGTCACGAAAGTCCTGAACGAGACGCCCGGCATCATTACCTCGCCGTATAACGCCGGCGGTCCGAGCGGCAATCCGAGCAACGGCGCTTCGCCTGCCTCGCCTCAGACTCCGCAAATTCGCGGTGCCTTGCCGTACGAAACCGAATCGCTCATCGACGGCCATCCGGTCTCCGTCGGCTCCATCGGTACCTATTCGCCGACTCTGCTCAACCCTTGGCTGCTGCAGGACGTAGAAGTGGTCAAAGGCCCGGGGTCGATGCCGGAGGAGATCAACTACGCAATCAACGGCACGATCAACTACCGTACGCTGGAGCCGACCATTCAGAGCAAGCACTCCGCAATGTTGGGTTACGATAACTGGGGCGGCGTCTTCACGGGTTTCAAGGCGACTGGTTTTACGCCGAACCACAAACTCGGCTACGCCGTCGGTTACGTGACCAACGGCGCGCCGGGACCGCTGAATAATTTCTCGTTTAACGCGACGCAGCTTCCGCTCACCAGCGGCCCGCCGGGCGGCCCATATTACGTGAACGGTCAGCAACTTGCGATGATCGGTTCTCCCGTCGGTTTAGGGGCCGCACCCGCCAAACTAGCGCCGTACGACGGCATAGGATTGAACTTTGCCGACCCGGTGGTCGGGTGTTGTTTTAACAGCGACACCGGCTATCACGCGACCTCCGAACTCGCGAAGCTCTGTTTATAATTTCTCGAACGGCACGTCGTTGACGCTCTCCTATCTGGGCGGCCAGAACATGTACGGCAACGGAGATACCGGGGTTCTATTCCGACTCGCTGGTCGCGAATACCGGGCTGCCCGCCGCGTATTTTTCACCATGCGGTACGGGTTCCGCAAGCGCCCCTCTGAACTGCAATCCATTTGCAAGCGGAGCGTCGTCGTATAACTGCACGCCCGGTACGAACCATGTTCCCGCCTGCAGTTCGGCCGTGCCATTCGACATCACTTCCGTCAACGGCGCGGGCCACACGTGGACGCAGCAGAATCTCTTCCAAGGCGAGTTTCGCACGACGGTAGGAAAAACCGGAACGGTGCTCGCGCGGTACTATACCGGCTCGCTCAACGATTACGCCCTGCTGGGAACGGCAAGCTCCCAACTGGCTTACTCGTTGAATACGTGGGGTACGATCCCGCTCTGCCCGACCGGCACAACGTTCGATCCGAGCGCGCCGAGCGCCACGAACCCGGGCGGACTTCAATGCTTGACCCCATCGAACGGCGTCGTCGCACCGGTGAACACGACATTCACCGGCCAGAAAGTGCATTTCTCGACTGCCAATCAACCGAACACCGCCACGACGAACGATGCGATGAGCGGTGAGACGGTCGAATTGCAGGAGCTGCTGGGCGACAATACGGTGACGCTGGCCTACGACCGCTCCGAACAGGCATCGTCGTTGACGGAGAGCGAACCGTCCGTCGGCATTGTGATCAACAGTCCGTTTAAAGGATCGAAGCAGACCTTCCAAACGTTCTCGCTGCGCGGCAATATCATGCTCAGCCCGAAGCTGCACCTGAACGTCGGCGACTACGCGATCAACTATCTCAGCCACTATACCTTGGACAAAGGCGCGACTTGGAACGACTCCAAACATACGTACAACGAGCCCCGATTAGCGTTCACTTGGCTTCCGAACAACGACACGGCGCTGCGCTTCTCGACGGGCGGATCGGTAGCACCCCCGTACATCAGTTTGGTTTCATCGGGCGGTGGCCAGTTTAGCCAAATCATCGGCGGCGTCCCGGCGGCCGGCTACACACTCAATGCAAATAACGGCAATATCGATGCGGAGACGGCATGGACCTACGATCTGGGTCTCGACCGCCGTGTCGAGCGCTCAACGTCGGTTTCGCTCGATCTCTACCTCACGAACCTAAAGAACATGTTCTTGACTCAGACTTCGAGCGTCTCGTTGGCGCAGGCTGCGACGTATGGGACCGGCTGTCTGAACCTGCCGTGCGAGATATCGGAAACGGCGAACCTCGGTCACGCTCGGTATGAGGGCATCGAGCTCGCCGTAAACCACACGCCGCTGTTCGGTCTGGGCTGGCGGTTGCAGGGCTCTTTCCAGCGCGCCTACACCTACGATCTGCCGCCGTACTTCTATTGCGCCGGTTCCGTCGATCCAACCACCGGCAAAACAATTCCCCCGGGACCGGGCTGCCTCTATAATACAAACCTCGCTGTGATTCCGAACGTGAACTTCGGCGGCCAGCCTACCGGACTGGCGGGAGACTCCGAACGGCATCGGCAGCGCGCGCGTGCCGTACGCGACCGGTTACGGCGAGCTCAACTGGACGGGACACAACGGGCAATACTACAACCTCGGACTGACCTACTTCGGCAACAACAACAGCTACAATGTGCCGCCGTTTGCCGTGGTCTCGGGCAACGTTCGCTTCAACGTCAACAACCGCGGAACGAGCCTGCAGATCTCCGGCGATAATTTGACCAACGCCTATGCGAATTCGTACGTCGGCTTCTTCAACGGCAGCCCGCTGCCGCTCGTCAACGGCGCAATGCAGACGAATCCGTTGACCGGGGCGTACCAACCGGCTTATGCCGCCCTCACCCCTGAGGGCAATTACGGTCCGGCGACCATCCGTATCATCCTCACGCAGGACTTCTAACGCTCGATGAAACTTGCGTCATGAAGACGTTCCTTTCAGTCGTTATCGCGATCGGGATGCTCGCCGTCAGCGCGCCCGACGCGCATGCGGCAGACGGCGTGGCAGCCGCGGATACGCCGGCAAAAACGGCTTCCGGCGCTACGTTTACGATTCCTAAGGGTTGGTCCGTTCGCACGCAGGCGCCGGCTATCGTGATTTCGCCGCCGGAAGGCGACGCGCACATCGCGATTGTCGACATCCCAAGCGCAGCGAATGCGAACCAAGCCGTGGCACAGGCTTGGCGCATCTACGAACCCGGCATGCACCGGCCGTTGCAGCTCACGACGACCTCGCCGCCGCGTGACGGTTGGGACGAAGTGCGCAATTTCGCGTACGAAACCTCTCCGGCCGAACATCTCGAGGTCGCAGCGACCGCGCTGCGCACGGGAACGCACTGGATTATTGCGATCGTCGAAGGTTCGCGCGCGACGCTCGACAAGCGCTCTGCCGCCGTCAGCCTCGCCGCCGCGAGTCTGCGTCCCGCCGGATACAAACCGGAAACGTTCGCCGGGCGAACCGCGCATGCTTTGAACGCCGCACGCATCGAAGAATTGAAATCCTTCACGCAAACCGGCATGAAGGAACTCGGTATTCCGGGCGTCGCCATCGCACTGTACGATCGCAACAAGGTCGTGTACGAAGGGGGCTTCGGCGTTCGGGAATTAGGAAAAGCGGCGCCGGTCGACGCCAATACGCTGTTCATCGTGGCCTCGAACACCAAGGGGATGTCGACGCTGCTGCTGGCGCGCGTCGTCGATGAAGGCAAACTGCGCTGGGACGAACCGGTCACGCAGGCATATCCCGCGTTCCGCTTGGGCAGCGATACCACGACGAAAGACGCGCGGATTCGCGACTTGGTCTGCGCGTGCACGGGACTGCCGCGCAAGGATTACGACTGGATCTTTGATACGACGCGCCAAACGCCGCCTTCGACGACGTTTGCTCAGCTGGCAGACACTTATCCGACCAGCAAGTTCGGTCAAGTCTTTCAATACAACAACCTGATTGCCGCCGCCGCGGGCTACATCGCCGGCCATTTGGTCTATCCCGACAAAGAGATCGGCGCCGCGTACGACGCCGCCATGCAGAAGATGATCTTCGATCCGCTCGGTATGACGCGCACGACGTTCGACATGAGCCGCGCGCTTGCCGAAGATCACGCGAGCCCTCACGGCTATGACGTTGACGGGAATCCCGCCGTCGCGAATAACGACATCAACTATATCGTCGTACCGTATCGCCCTGCGGGTGGAGCGTGGTCGTCTGCGCACGACATGATGAAGTACGTCGTAAACGAACTCCGGCTCGGCGTGCTGCCCAACGGTAAGCGTTTGATCTCGGCTAAAAACGTGCTGCAGCGGCGCGTGCACAACGTTCCCGTCTCAGAGAACGAATATTACGGAATGGGACTGATGGACGACGAGCGCTACGGCATCTCGGTCATCCATCACGGCGGAGATCTCATCGGATTTCACAGCGACTGGTTTGCGATTCCGTCAGCCGGCGTCGGCGCCGTGATCCTCACCAACGGCGACGGCGGCGGAGCGCTCAGAGGGCCGTTTTTGCGGAGGCTTCTCGAAGTGCTTTACGACGGCAAACCGGAAGCGGCTGCGGACGTTGCTGCGGCAGCGGCAAACAGCAAAGCGGCAATGGCGAAGGCGCATCAACGCCTCACCATCCCCGTCGCGCCGGAAGTCGCAGCACAGCTCGCGCCGCATTACGATAACCCCGAACTGGGCCACATCGACGTGCGCAGAGACGGCGCCGGCGTGGTCTTCGATTTCGGCCTGTGGCAGAGCCGGGTCGCCTCACGCAAAAACGATGACGGCACGACGTCCCTGATCACGATCGATCCCGGAGTAGATGACTTCTTCGAATATGTAGTCAGCCCGCAACATCAACTGATTATCCGGGACGGGCAACACAAATACGTGTATACAGCCGCTTCGGCTGCCGGCTCAACCGATAGAATTTAGGCGCCTGGTGCACAGCCTTAAATCGCCGGTAATGAGCCGCTTGTTTTGCGCTTTTCTGCCGATCGCAGGGATGCTGGTGACTACCGGCCCCGCACTCGCTTCGTCTGCTCCTCCGGTTACGGCCGCGGATCTGGAGCCGTTTTTCAACGGCCTGGTGCCGTATGCGATCAAACGCGACGACATTGCCGGTGCCGTCCTCGTGGTCGTCAAAAACGGTAACATCGTCTTTGCAAAAGGCTACGGATACGCGGACGTCGCCAAACGAACGCCGGTGATCCCCGATCGAACGCTGTTCCGCCCCGGGTCCGTCTCGAAGCTCTTTACGTGGACGGCGGTCATGCAGCAAGTGCAGGCCGGAAAAATCGATCTGGACGCGGACGTCAACCAGTATCTCGATTTCCGCATTCCGCCCAAATACGGCAAGCCCGTTACGATGCGCGACTTGATGACGCACACGGCCGGTTTCGGTGAAACGGTCCGCGATCTGTTCGTCAAGAAGAAGAACCAGCTCTATCCGCTGCGCCAATATCTGATAAAGCGCATGCCGAACCGGATCTTTCCACCCGGCGAGATCATTGCGTACTCGAACTACGGCGCAACGCTCGCCGGCTACATCGTGCAGCGCGTGTCGGGCGAGCCGTTCGACGAGTACGTGGCAAAGCATATTTTCCGGCCGCTGAAGATGGACCACTCGACGTTCGAGCAGCCGCTGCCGCCGCGGCTGGCGCCACTGATGGCCAAGGGTTACGTCACCGCTTCCAGCGCAAAGCCGCAGCCGTTTGAATTCGTCGAAGCCGCTCCTGCCGGTGCGTCGTCGTCCACGGGAACGGACATGGCGCATTTCATGCTCGCATATTTGAACGCCGGCCGGTATGACGGCGGCCAAATCCTCAACCCGGCAACGATCGCCCGGATGTGGACGCTGCAGAGAGCCCCGGCTCCGGGCATGAACGGCTTTGATCTGGGCTTCTATCAAGAAAACCGCAATGGCCTGACGATTCTCGGGCACGCCGGCGATACGAACGTCTTCCACAGCGATCTCCATGTGCTGCCCAAGCAGCATCTCGGCATCTTTATGTCGTTCAACAGCGCCAGCAAAGGCGGTGCGGTCGAAAGCGTGCGCACGCACATCTTCCGCGAGTTTCTCGATCGTTATTTCCCGTACACGGCCCCCGCGGAGAAAACGTTGCCCAACGCGAAGCGCGATGCGGGTCGCGTTGCGGGGTGGTACGAGAGCAGCCGGCGCGAAGAGCGCGCGTTGAGTTTGATCTTCACGCTCGGAGAAACTTCCGTCTCAACGCACCCCGACGGCACGATTGAAGTGAGCATGCTGGTCAACGCGGCGCAAGCTCCGCTGCGTTGGCGCGAGGTCGGGCCGCTCTATTACCGGCAAACCGACGGCCAGGCGCATTTGAAATTCAATACGAATGCGCACGGCAACGTCATCTCGTGGACCAGCGACGACTTCATTCCCGTGATGATCTTCCAGCGCGTCAACGGCTTGAAATCGCTGGGCTATCTCAAGCCGATGATATTGTGCTTCGTCGTTATCCTGATCGTCTCGCTGCTGATTCGTTTGGGCGGATGGATTGCGCGCCGGCGCTTGCATTCGAAACTGAAGTTGACGTCGGCCGAACGCTGGGTGCATCTCGCCTCGCGTATCGGTGCCATCCTTTTTTTGGGCGTGCTCGGTGGATGGGTTGCGGGGCTTTCCGGAGGCGGCTTGACGGATTCCACGGCCGAAATGCTGGTACTCTACGCGATTGGCGTTCTCGCAATCTTGGGCGGGGCGGCGATGGTCGCCGAAACGCTGCTGCGGCTCTTCTACGGCCCGGGAGGCTGGCTCGTCCGGCTGGGCGAGATCGTCGTCGGGCTTGCGGCGATATACGGGATCTGGCTGTTTGCGGCGTTCGGTTTGGTGAACTTCGTCACGAATTTCTAACGATGCAGAACGCTGGTAAAACTGGAGTGGAAGTCCGAATCGAGCGATGGCCGATGCGCCGGCCGCTGCGAATTACCGGTTACGAGTTCACGCATCACGAACTGGCGATCGTCGAATTGGAAAAGGACGGCAAGGTCGGCCGCGGCGAGTGTTGCGGCGTCTACTACCACGACGATTCGCCGGAACGTTGCCGTCAAGAAGTACTGCGCGTTGTGGATCGCTTGGCTTCCGGAATCGATCGCGAAGAACTTTTGAACGTGCTTCCCGCCGGCGGCGCGCGCAACGCCGTCGATTGTGCCTTGTGGGATTTGGAAGCGAAACTCCAGGGGCGGCCGGCGTGGCAGATTGCCGGCCTCAACGAGCCGCGGCCGTTAATCACGACCTGCACACTGGGCGCGGACGAACCGCAGCAAATGGCTGTGGGAGCCAAAGAATTTGCCGGTGCGCGCGCACTCAAATTAAAGCTCACCGGGCAGCCTGAAGACGTGGACCGCGTGCGTGCGGTTCGAGACGCGCGCCCCGACGTGTGGCTGGCGGTCGATGCAAATCAGGGCTTTACGCCGCAGTTTCTCAAGAGCGTCTTGCCCGCGTTCGTCGATTCCGGCGTACAGACTCATCGAGCAGCCATTTGCAATCGGCCGCGAAGCCGATCTGGATTCCGTCGAATCGCCGATTCCGATTGCCGCCGACGAGAGCGCGCAGGACGTTGACGATCTCGCGCGCCTTCAAGGACGCGTCGAGGTCATCAACATCAAACTCGACAAATGCGGCGGATTGACCCGCGCGCTCCAAATGCACGCCGAGGCACGCCGATTGGGCATGCGCGTGATGGTGGGATGCATGGGCGGTACGTCGCTCGCTATGGCGCCGGCGTTTATACTCGGACAGCTTTGCGATGTCGTGGATCTCGACGGTCCGCTCTTTCTGACCGAAGACCGCACGCCACCGGTGTCGTACGAAGACGGAAGAATATTCGCGCCTGAAGCGTTGTGGGGCGGCCCGGGATGAACCGCGCCGGCATCGCGATGATCCTTCTTGCCGCATCGGCATGCACCTCGCAAGGGCACCACAGCAAGCCCCCGACGCAAATGGTCGTCGCAGTAAGCATCGATCCGGCATCGCTCAACGAGCTTCTCATAGAAGGCCAGACGACGGCGACGATCGTCCCGCTGATCTACTCGTATCTGCTCACCATCGACGGTGACGGAAGACTGGTTCCTGACGTCGCCGCAGAGGTGCCGACGCTTGCGAACAAGGGCATATCGGCGGATGGCTTGACGATCACGTATCATCTGCGCAAAGGCGTCAAATGGCAGGACGGCGTTTCGCTCACGGCGCGTGACGTCGTCTTCAGCTGATGATGCGGTTATGAACCCGCGAAACAACGTGCCCTCGCGCGACGGATACTCGCAGATTCGCCGCGTTCGAGCCGTGGACGATTATACCGTGCGCGTAACGCTGAAACGGCCGTATGCGCCGATTCTGAGTTGGTTTCTCGCGCCGAATCAAAACTACGGCATTCTCCCTGCTCATCTGCTGGCGCGCTATGCGGATATCAATCACGTACCGTACAACGCGCGTCCGGTAGGCTCCGGGCCGTTTCGCGTTGCGGAATGGGCGCGCGGAGATCACCTCCGTCTGGTGCGCAACGCGTCGTACTACTCCGGATCGCCGGCAATCCCGGAAATAACGCTGAAGTTCATCCCCGATTCGAACACGATTCTCAATCAACTTCGCACCGGTGAGGTCAACGCGTATTTCAACGCAGACTCGGCGTTTCTGCACCAATACAAGCAGATTCCGCAACTCGACGTGCGCCGCGTGCACATCGGTGGTATGGGCACGCTGCTCTTTAACGTGGCAGATCCGGCGGTTACGGACGTCCGAGTGCGAAAGGCGATCGCGCAGGCGCTGAACTTGCCGGAGATCGTGCGCAACGCTACGCGCGGCGCGCAAACCACGGCGCACGCGAACCGCGGTCTCTTCAGTTGGGGCTACGATCCTTCAGTGCGCGAACCGTCCTACGACCCGGCCGGCGCAAAACGCTTGTTGAGCCGCGGCGCAGCTGCGCGCACGATGCTGTTTGAAACGGTCGCCGGCAATTCCGTCTATGCGTCCGTCGGCGTTCAAGTGCAGCAAGCATTACGCCCGCTCGGAATTACGGTCGTGATGCGATCCGCCACCCCGGCGCTGTTCTACGCGCCCGCGTCGGATGGCGGCCCCATGTTCGGCGGCAAGTTTCAGCTCCGCGTTCACCGAGATTCTCACGCCGGCGGATCCCGATACTCAGTGGTATCTCGGATGCGCGCAAGCGGCACCGAACGGTTTCAATTTAACGCGCTTCTGCGATCCGGTAACCGACCGCGCAGAAGCAGCCGGTGTCGCGAATTACGATCAAGCAGCCCGGCGTAAATACGCCTCGATCGTGCAGCAGCGTGTCGCATTGCTGCTGCCGTACGTGCCGCTCTGGCAAACGAACGAGACCTTCATCGTGCCGAAGACCTTGCGCGGCTTTCAGCCTTCACCGGAGTCGCCGGTATGGAACGCGGGCCGCTGGAGCCTGTAAGCCCCCTTTGTCATCCTGAGCCTGTCGAAGGACTGCAAACTTGTCATCCTGAGCCTGTCGAAGGACCGCAAACTTGTCATCCTGAGCCTGTCGAAGGACCGCAAACTTGTCATCCTGAGCCTGTCGAAGGACCGCAAACTTGTCATCCTGAGCCTGTCGAAGGACCGCCGAGCGTAGTCGAGGCGCAAAGCGGTCTAAAGTCAAGCGGCATCGCATGCGGCGCCTCGATGCGCAAACGTGCGACGCGGCCGTCATCCGATTCGAACGTCGCGATCGTTCGGCTTGACGCGAGCGAGAAACGTCCGTCGCCGAGCGGCAGAAGCGCGGTAACGAGGGACGCTGCGTCCGGCTGGCCCGCCAGCGCGCCGGGAAGGTTCGCCCTCAACACGCCGTTGAGCATCTCGATCCGGATCGCGATAGGCAGGGACGCGGATACGAACGTTCCTTCGAACGCTGTTAGCTGCTCTCCCGAAAGTTCCACTATCGCCGGCGCCTCGGGCGCGCGATCGAACCGCACTGCGGTGCGCCAAGCACGCTGAGCGTCATGTGCGTGACGTTCCGGCAAACTCGTCAAGCGTAAACAGTACGAGCGGTTTGTATTTGCGCAGAATCGGATCGTCCGGAACGAACGTAAACGTGTCGAGATGGCGGTGCTCCAGCGTTCCGCGAAAACCGATGCAAGCGATTTTAAGTTCGCCGCCCTCGTGCGCGATCTGAGCGCGACCGTAAAATGCGTCTTCGTAGTCGCCGGCATAGGCGGAAAGCGGCAGCGATGGCTTTGTGCCCGTCAGCCGCGTGTTCGAGCGCGCGCCGTCCGCGTACTCCAATTGCGCCTTCAGCGTTTGTTGCATAGTGTAGAACTCGTTCAGCCAGGCGTGCCGCGTCTTGCCGAAAAGCTCGTCGAGGATGCGGTAGAGCAGCGCGTTCGGTAAAAGCGAACCGTCCAAATTCGAGAGCGCAACAAAGCCGAGCCCCTCATCGGGAACGACGCAGGCCAGCGCAGCCATACCGTCGATGTTGCCGCCGTGTGAAAGGATCGTGCGTCCGCGATATCCCCAAACGAACCAGCCCATGCCGTAGCTCAGAGACTGCGCGTCGGGGAACAGATACGTCCATGGCGCGATTCGCGCGATCACCGTCTGCGCCGTTCGCGTTTCGAGCAGCGACGACGAAGAGAGAATGCGGCGGCCTTGGTACGTGCCGTCTCCGAGTTGGAAGCGCAGCCATTTCAAGACGTTGGAAGGAGTGGAATATATCGAGCCTGCGGCACGGGAATTGGCAAAAGCGTGGTGGCGGATAAGCATTACGGCGTCGTCGCATTCCGAGTGCGGGCTTGCCACGTTGCCGCGCAGGTCCACTTCGGCAACGTCGGCGTAGGTTTCGCTCATGCCCAGCGGCTCGAAGATGCGTTGCTTGACGAAATGCTCCCACGGCGTGCCGGTCAGTTTTCCGATCAGTTCGCCTGCCGCAACGTACATGATGTTCTGATATCCGAACGCGCTGCGCAAGCTCCAACTCGGCTGCAAATGGCGCACGCGCTGCAGTACTTCGGCGGAATCGTACCCGCTCTTGTACCACATGAGTATCTCCGCGCGCAAGGCCGCTACGGTGAGTAAGGAGATCGCGTACTGTAAGTTCAGGCGTCGCGTACGGATCGTAGAGCCGAAATTCCGGTAAATGATCGACGACTCGGTCGTTCCATGAGAGCATGCCCGCATCGACCAGCATCGCCACCGCAGCTGCGGTGAACGATTTCGTTACCGAGCCGATAGCGAAGATCGTATGTTCGTCCACCGCCTCGCTGCGGTCGATGTTGCGCACGCCGGCACCGCCCTCGAGCACGACGTGGCCGTTCAGCGTAACCGCATAGCCGATTCCCGGAACCCTCCACCGTTCGATTTCGGCCAGAATCTCGGCGTGCAGCTGCCGCACGTGCTAGTACATCCTTCCGGTCGTGAGGGAAATCGCCATTGCATGGTTGCTTGAGTCGTTGCGAAGCAGATGTCGATACGCGGCGGAAAAGACGCAGCAATCACCCGCAGTCATGGGATAGTCGATGCCGTCGACGACGACCACAATCTCGCCCTCGATGACGTAGACCACGTCTATGCCTTCGTGCGAAAGTGCGTTCTTGAACTTCGAGTGCGGCTGAAGTCTCATCGAAATCAGATCGAGATCGATGCCGGGCAGATGCAGCGCTTCGTAGCCGACTCCCTTTCCGCGCTTGATCCGGGCCCGGCTCTCGGGCCGCACGAAATTGGGGCGGGACAGTTGCGCGGTGAAACCCAAAAACGAACCGAGGTCGTACTGGAAAAATTGTGCGAGCCGTGCAAGTCTGCCAAGCGAGATATCGGAATCGCCCCGCTCTACCGCGCGAATGAAGGACGCCGAAAGTCCGCTGTGTTCCGCCAACTCTTGGACGGTTACGTTGCGCTGAGCCCGAAGGCGTTTGAGGATGCCGCCGACGTTGGGCATCGATGCAGGTTCGGTAGTCTGATGCACGCGGTTCATGCGGCGTTGTTCGCCACTTGAGGGCTTAGCGGCCTGGGCCGAAATATTATCTAAGCAAGTAAAATATTGCCGAAGAACCGCAGTGTGGAGCTCCGGCAACATGCTTTTTGCGGGCGTCTAGATTGCGCACCCCGGCCGAAAAAACGAAACGACCGCCGATGTCTTGCCCTGACAATGGATGGCTTGCGCCGCGCGGGGGCAAACACCGGACCTGCGGCCGCAAGCAAGGGCACTCCGGCGTGCCTAATGCGACATAATAACAGTTTTATCGCATTCGCGACAAAAGCGCGGTGCCTTCCGAGTTCGCCCACTCGTGCCGTCTTCGTAGCACTTGTGCTACAGTACCGTACATGCAACGCGAGATTAGCCAGCGCGTGATCCGCGGAGTATTCACATCGAAGCGGCGCGTTGCCGAGGCATTCGCAGAAGCGCCCGCTGTCGATGCAGGGCAGTTTCGCAACGATCTTGACGCGGCAGTCCAGCAAAGTCCAGCGCCGCGTGCCTAAGTATGGGCGCGGTCTGATTGATACGTCTGTTCTCATCGATTTTGAAGATATTGAAGGCGACGCTTTGCCGGGCGAGATGGCCATGGCGAGCATCAGCTTGGCGGAGCTGGCGGCCGGCCCTCATGCGACGCTCGATCCAATGGAACGTGCGCGACGGCAAGAACGTCTTCAGCGCGCGGTCGTTTCGCGAGGTCCAAAGGCACACGGGCGACGCGCCATGGACATGCTGACAGCGGCATCGGACTTCGACGGCCTTGAGGGCCTCATCGAATTGATTGCAGTTTAAGCTTAAGGCCGATCACATGTGCCGGGCTGCACGATGAGCCAGCCGCACAGTCTTGCTATTTGGATCGTCAGCGCGGCAACCATCGCGGCTATTTTATTGCGCCCGGCGAGGATCGGCGAATGGGTGTGGGCCGTGTTCGGAGCGGCGATTTTGGTCGCGGCCGGGTTGCTGCCGCTTTCGGCCGCCGGGACGGCTGCCCGCGACGGCGTCGACGTGTACTTGTTTTTGGGCGGAATGCTCGCGCTCGCAGAACTTGGCAGGGTGCACGGCGTTTTCGAATGGCTGTCTGCGCTGCTCATGCCGATGGCGCGCGGCAAGGGCAGCCGCGTTTTCATTTGCGCGTTTGCCGGCGCGATCGTCGTAACGGCACTGCTCTCGAACGACGGAACGATTTTGCTGCTGACTCCGGCGCTTGCAGCGGCCACCCGGCGCGCCCAAATTCCCGCATTGCCGCTGCTGTTTGCATGCGCGTTCGTCGCGAATGCCGCCAGTTTCGTGCTGCCGATTTCCAATCCGGCCAATCTGGTGGTTTTCCGCACCCTTCCAACGCTCGGCCCGTGGTTTTCCGCTTTCGGGCTTCCATCGCTCGCAGCGTTGCTGGTGACCTTTGCCGTTCTTCGCGGGCTCTTCCGCACCGAAATCGATCGCGATTGCGCGCGCGATGACGAACCCCCGCGACTCGATCGGGCCGGCGCAGCGGCCGGTTGTGCGATCGCGATATCGGTGGCCATTATCGTCGCTACTGCCGCAACCGGCTTTTCCGTCGGCATCGCTGCCTTCGTAACCGGTGCGCTCAGCATCATCGCCGTATCGTTGTTTGCCCGCGCGACGCCGGCTCGCGTGCTGCGCGCCGCGCCATGGTCCATCGTACCGCTCGTCGCTGGGCTGTTCGTTATCGTTCAAGCCCTCGATCGCAGCGGCATTCTCATGCTGGCCCGGCGCTTCTTCGTTGCGGCGGGAACGCTCGCCCCGCTATCCGGAAACCTGCTTACCGGATTCGCGCTCGCAGCTGCGGACAACGTCTTCAATAACTTGCCGGTCGGCGTGATAACGCGGTACGCGCTGCGCGATCATGTTGCGCCGCACGTCGTGCACGCGGCGCTCGTCGGCGTCGATCTCGGACCAAATCTTTCGGTCACCGGATCCCTCGCGACGATTTTATGGCTGATGACGCTGCGTCGCGAAGGCATCCACGTTTCGGCTTGGCAATTTTTGCGCATCGGCGCGCTGGTGTGTTTACCGTCGCTCGCAATCGCGCTGGCGCTGGTGCGGTAATCGCACGAAGCCGGCGACTCAGCCGACGTAGCTCAGATTCACCGCGACGCCGGCGCGTTCGGCGCGCTCCAGCACGGAATACACCATGTCGAGCTCGTGTTCGATCGCGACGATTTCCGTTCCGCTCACGCCCACCGGCGCGGCGTTTTCCCACAGCACGCGACGAGCCGTTTCCAGGGCCGCGCGGATGCGCTGCGGCGTTGTTTCCAGCACCGGCCAGTCATCGAGCGACGCCGGCGGTACGACGCGCCATCCGCGGCCCCACTGCACTTCTTCTTCGTCAAACATCGCATGCGGAATCGCGGCCAGCATTTCGAGCGCCTCCCGATCGTCCGCGTGCAGGGTTAGACCGGCTTCCGAAAGACGTAAGATGTACCGAAAGAACGATGCATTGCCTACGGTGTACGCGCCGGCGGGCGAGGCGACGCTGATGTGAATGGGCGGTGCGGCGCCGTCGGGCTGCAGAAAATTCATCATCATCGCGCCAGATCGAAGGGCATTCCGAGATCGCTTGCGAGCTTCTCCAAGCCGTCCCAGACTTTGGCGTGCACGGGCACGCCGGACTGCAAATGCCGCTTCGTATTGTCGTATTCCGGCTCGCCTGCGACGTAAATGCGATCCTGCCCGGCGGTTTTGCGGCTCGCTTTGAAGGTCCGCAATTCACGGTCCATGTCGGCTTTGAACTGCGCAACATCGCGGAAACCGTCGACGCGAAATGCTCCGAACCAGTGGGAGATCGCGCCTTCTTGCGTATCGTTGACCAGCGGCAGCGCATCGCCGAACCTTCCACCCGAAAGCACGCCGCACAAAATGTCGACCAAGAGCCCGAGGCCGTAGCCTTTGTGGCCGCCGTTGTCGGTGCCGAAACCACCCAGCGGCAAAAGCGCGCCGCGAAGCGCCGCGTCGGGATCGTTCGTCGGTTCACCCTGCGTATCGATCGCCCAGCCGTCTTTGAGCGGCAGCCCCTTGCGCTTATAGACTTCGAGTTTTCCTTTGGGCACCGTCGTCGTTGCAAAGTCGAGCACGAACGCCGGTTCTTCTTGCGTCGGGATGGCGAATGCCAGCGGGTTGGTGCCAAGCAAAACGTCTCTTCCGAACGTCGGCGCCCCGTACCGCACCGAGTTGGTCGATGCCAAACCGATCATATCTTCATCGAGCGCCATCATGGCGTAGTAGCCGGCAATGCCGAAATGATTCGAATTGCGCACCGCGCCGAATGCGGCGCCATGGTTGCGGGCTTTCTCAATGACGTTTTGCATCGCCAGTTTTCCGGCCGGATGTCCCAGGCCGTTGTCCGCATCGTAAACGACCGAAGCCGCCGTTTCGCGCGCGATGTGATAGTTCGGACGCGGATTCAGCTTGCCGGCGCGTATGCGGGCAACGTAGTACGACTCCAGCCGCGCCACGCCGTGCGATTCGATCCCGCGCAGATCGGCCGCGACCAACACTTCTGCGACCACGCGCGCATGCGCCGCCTCAACGTCCATTTTTTGCAAAACCGCCGCGACGAATGCTTCCAGCTTTTCCTTGGTGGAAAGCTGATACTCGGTGGCAGCTGCTTCCGGCAAGCGACGGCACTCCTTCTCGAAAAAGCCCGCAGGGTGCGGGCGTCCCCTCATTCGAGAAGCGTGTGGTGATATCATGGCAAGCATGATCGACGCCTCCATCTACAACAAGTGCGTGCGTTGCGGCCTATGCCTTCCCTCATGCCCGACCTATCTCGAAACGTTAACGGAAACGTCCGGTCCGCGCGGGCGAATCAGCCTCATCAAGGCCGTAGACTGAGGAGCGCTTGGACGTGCTTTCGCCCGGGTTTGTGCACCAAATGTCGGAGTGTTTGGATTGCCGTGCCTGCGCCGCGGTATGTCCCAGCGGCGTGGAATACGGCGAACTGGTGGAGGCGGCCCGCGCCCGCATCGAGCAGGCTGTATCACCGAAACGGGCACCGGCTGCGCGATTCGTGCGTTGGTTCGCTCTGCGCTTCATGTTCGGCAATCTTGCAGTGATGCGCATCATCGCGGCGCTGCTCCGATTCGGTCAACGCAGCGGACTCCAGCGGTTCGCGGTGAAGCTTGGTTTGCTGCGCGCGCTTGGACTGGACCGCGCCGTCGCGCTCGCTCCGGCGATATGCTCGCGCTTCTTCGTGCCGCGCAACCAACGGTTCCCGGCGGCCGACGCGCGTTGCACGGTCTTGTTGCACGCCGGCTGCATCATGCAAGTCGCGTTCACGCACTGGCATGAAGCGACGATTCGGGTTTTGCAACGCAATGCGTGCACGGTGCTCGCGCCCTCGGGGCAGGGATGCTGCGGCGCGATCGCCGTCCATGCCGGCGACGTGGATTTCGCGCGACGGCTCGCCAAACGCAATATAGAGGCGTTCGAACGATCGGGCGCACAGTGGTACATCGTCAACGCAGCCGGATGCGGCTGCGCCCTCAAAGAATACCCGCAGACTTTCGTGGCCGATTCTGCTTGGGCCCATCGCGCGCGCGCATTTTCGGATCGCGTGCGGGACGTTTTGGAATTCCTCGATCAGCTGGGCATTTCGGACGAGATGGCGCCTGTTGCGGCCACGGTCACGTATCAAGACGCATGCCATTTAGCGCACGCGCAACACGTTGCCGATGCGCCGCGTCGTCTGCTGCAGCGCATTCCCGGTTTGCATCTGATGCCGATGCCTGAAAGCGCGGTCTGCTGCGGCAGCGCCGGAGTCTACAACCTCGCGCAGCCCGAGATGGCGGGCCGGTTAGGGCGCCGCAAAGCCGAAAACGTCGCGGCCTCCGGCGCGCAGATCGTGGCGACCGGCAATCCAGGCTGCGCGCTGCAAATGGCCGCTCACCTGCGCGAACGCGGCGATGCTATCGAAACGGTTCACGCAATCGAGCTGCTGGATCGCGCGTACGAAAACTACAGCGAAGCGACGAGCCGGTCGCGATCGTTCAGCGCTGCGTCGAGCGAAGAGTAAACCGCAAACACGCGCATCAGTCCGGTAATCGTGAGCAGGCGTTGAATCATGCCCTCGCCGACGATGAGGCGGACGTGACCTCCATGCTCCAACGCGCGCCGGTGCGCGCCGATCAGCGCGCCCAATCCCGTCGAATCCAAAAACTCCAACCGCGTGAGATCGACGACGATGTCATGCTTGCCTTCATCCGCCGCTTCGATCAACGCGGCGCGAAGCGAGGGTGAGGAAGCAACGTCCAAACTTCCACTCAAGCGGTACACGACAGCGTCCCCGCCGTGTTCGGCATGGATCTCCACGGACAACGTATCATGCGGCATGGCGTCATCTCATTAGCGATTTTCGCGACCTACCCTTGCACCGCCGGCTCGCGCTTCACCAGCGTTTGCCGAACCTCGTCCCACCGCCACTGCTGCCGGCTCGTCAGGTGTACGCCGCCGATCCAGCGGTCCAGCGGCTGGTGTTCCAACCAGTCGGCATCGCCCGCCAATACGCGACGGCCTAAAACGGTCAGTTCGTATCCGCGTTCGGAAGCGGCCAGCAACGCAGCCGGCTGCGCGCTGAGATCGTCGATCGCGGCAAAACATGCGACATCGCCCAGAAACGGCGCTTCTTCGCACATTTGCGAGCGTCGAAAGAGGTCTTCGCTTCTGTGGGCGCCGGCGGCGCACGTTTCGACCAGCTGCTTCTGCGTACGCGAGAGCCCGGTGTCTTCGGCGGGATATTCTTCGCACAGCCTATGCAGCGCGGCGCGCAAAAACGGTAAACCCGATTGCTCGCGTGCCGCCAACGAAACGAGCGCTTCCGGCGTTGCCGACGTAAATGCGGCCCAAGCCTGAGTCGCCGCCTTTTGCGCCGCACTCGTCACGAAACGCCGCTTTGGATACAGCGCTACGAGCTCCTCGGCGGTCAGCATGCCGAGATACTGGTCGGACTGAACCAACTGTACCGCTCCGTCGCTCGAACTTTGGCCGTCCAACGTCGTCAAGATTCTGCAGCAGCTGCAGCTGATCGTAGAGATCGTGCTCGAACCAAAGGATGATTTCACCGTACGCCCCGGCGCGCCGAATCAGCGCGTCCCGCTTTTCATAATCCCGATGAAGTTTGATCGCATTTCCGTGACCGCGCGCCGATGCGTAGTTGGCGCGAATCCGGCTCAGTTCTTCGGGCGGCACGCCGGCCGGAACCGGGCCTTCGTGCAGGTCGTCCTTCCATGCCACATGCGTGCCGGAAAGCACGCCCTTCTTCCACAGGTACAGCACGGAATCGCCGTTGGTGATGTGCAGTGCCGCGGAGTTCACGGAGTTTGTGTAAGGAAGGCAGAAGCATGCGAGCGATGAGGTTTCGTTCGGAGGCGGATCATGAAACGGAATGCCCCTTGCACCGCAGCAACGTTCTTCGTTGCCGCTGCGCTTGCTGCTTGCACGCCCTCGACCCCGCAGCAAAGCACGGCCGCATCGGCCGTTAGCGGACCCGCCGGACAGTGGAGCATGTATCAGTTCGCGCCGCATCACAATGCGGTGATCGCGCGGCCCGGCTTCAAAACGCATTGGTCCTTCGATACAAAAGCCAAGATCAACGGGGGCTTGGCGGTGGTCGGCGATACCGTTCTTCTCGACACGTTCGATAAGGAGGCGATCGCCCTCGATGCGCGCACCGGAAAGCTGCGCTGGCGCACGCCGCTGATCGACATCGCAATGACCACGCCGGTCGTCGCAGAGGGGCTCGTGTATATCGGCACGGGCGGCAGCGAAACGTTGGACCGCAATGGCAACTTGCGGCTTCGCTTGCAGTACGCTCACAAGGAATTGTGGGGACGACCGGGCGGCGATGAAGTGATCGCGCTCTCGCTCAAGGACGGCAAACCGCGGTGGCGCTTCCGCACCGTCGGCGAAGACATGCCTTCGCCGCTCTACGATCGCGGTCGCATCATCTTTGCCAATGGCGACTGGCACGCGTATGCGTTGAGGGCGGCGAACGGCAGCGTTCTTTGGCGTCAGAACATCGACGGCATCTCGACGATGGCGTCGGCCATGCCGGCCGCGAACCACATCATCGTTGCGGCATGCGCGGACGGAATTCGCAAAAGCACGACCATCGCGCTCAACCGCAGCTCCGGCGCACCGGTCTGGGAATCGCCGTACGGGCACTGCGATGCAACCGTGACATACGGTCAGAATAAAATTTTCACCGGCAACGTCGAGCCGACGGCGATGAAGTATGTCGGCCGCACCGTGGTCGCGGCATTGGCACCGCAGAGCGGTAAACCAATCTGGACGTACCGTTCGCCGAAGACGGGCGTGTGGACGACGCTCGCATCGGACGAGTCCGCAATTGCCGGCACATACGACGGCGGCACCTATTATCAACCGGCCCCGCTCGACGACGAACTGCTGGCGTTCAACGCCTCAAGTGGAAAGCTGCGCTGGGCGTTCCGCACGTCTGGGCCGGTGAAAATGAGTCCGGTCATTAAAAACGGTCGTCTTTACGTCGGCGACACGACGGGTGTCTTCTACGAGATTGACGCAAACACCGGACGACTTTTGAAAGCAACGCCGTACAAAAAGCCGTTTTCGACCAGCCCTCCGGTCATCGTCGGCGACACCATGTTCATCGTGAACGGCGAATCGGTCTACGCGTTCGATCCCGATCTCGGACAATAGCGAAGATGGCCATGTAGCCTGGACGCGTAAATTTCTGGGGCGGCTGGATTCGAACCAACGCATGACGGAGTCAAAGTCCGTTGCCTTACCGCTTGGCTACGCCCCATCGTTCACTTGCTGCTGCTGTTCTTTCCATCGGCAGCACACGGCCTTTTCCCGGTGACGGAGTCAAAGGTCGGCGCACCACGCATCCTGCTGCGCCGACATGCTTCGCGTCCTGCTCGCTATCCGTTGCCTTACCGCTTGGCGGCGACTCCTCTCACGCGGGCTAACCTGAGTCGGGAGAGCGCAACGGTCTCGCCTCGCGCTGCAGCGCGGCTATACCGAATCGCCCGGCGCAGCCAAAGCCCCAGCAAGACGCAGTCCGCGGCGATCGCGATGGCGTAAGCGAAGACCGTAACGGCGAGATTTCCCGCCACGAGCGAGAGTGCGAGGGGCCAAACCAGGGCAACGAGTGCGATGCCGGCCCAAAGGTTGCCGAAACGAACGGCCTGCGCGATTTGCAGACGATACCATGACGAGGCGGGTTCTCGCGCAACGAGATGCTCGTACAACGCAACGGGCCAGACGAAGTAGGCCAGCGCCGCACGGCGTTGTTCGTCCTGAACCCGCGAGCTTTCGGTTACGGCGTTATCTACGGGCAAGCAGCCGTTTCGCGCCGAGATACCGCGTGGACCAATACGAGTCCGAGAGGCTGCTCACCATGACGCCGCGACTGGACGAAGCGTGCACGAATTTCCCGTTGCCGATGTAAATGCCGACGTGCGAGGGTCCCGGCTCGTATGTTTGGAAAAACACTAAATCGCCGGCTTTGATGTGCCCCTTGACGCCTTTGCCCGCGAAGTACTGGGCATCGGCGGTGCGCGGAATGCTCACGCCCAGCATCGCGAACACGTGCTGCACGTAACCCGAACAGTCAAAACCGGATGCGCCGGTTCCACCGAAGACATACGGCGTTCCTAAAAACCGCAGCGCATCACGCGTGAGGTTTCTCGCGATGAGACTGGTTCGAGCCAAGATGCGGCTGGCGAACCGGCTGATGGCTCGTGCCGGGGTCGTGTGATGAACGGACGCGGCCTGCTGCTCTTTGACGAGCTGCGCGGTCCACTGCGCGACGTCCGGACTGTTTACCGGAGTGCCCGGGTCGTCGTTGGACGGGGCAGTTTGGGCATCTGGTGCGGTGACGGTGGCGGCTGATTGTGCCTGCGTCGCGGTGACGGCGGGATCGGCCAGCGCAAGCGCGCCGGTTCCGGAAAGCACAAAGAGAAACGCCCCCAGGGATAAGAAATAGCGCAAAAACTGCTCCTCTTTCAAAACACTTGCGGGGTTAGTTGACGGGTTCGGACGTGAAAGATCGCCCTAGGGCCGACCGGCCCATTCACCCCTACCGGCATATCCCCCGCTCCGGTTCGACCGGACTCAGTGACTGGCAGGTTTGGAAGCGCCTGGCTGGGTTGCCCGTGGCGCTTGCCCCGATGTTTCGCCCAAGGCCGCATTTCCCTCCCCAGGTCCTGCGGCCCCTAAGGACTCTATCGGCAGAGAGCTAAGCGGATGTAGCCGCTTGCCTTATACAGGCCGCAAGGCGGTTCGCGAGCAGCTCGATTCGCTCGCGGTCGTCGCCTTCAACCATGACGCGTATCAACGGCTCCGTTCCGGAAGGCCGGATCAGCAGTCGGCCGTTGCCGGTTAAATCTGCTTCGGCTTCGCGCACGGCGTCACGCACGTGCGGCGCCTCGAGAACGTGTTTGTGCGCGGTTCGCACGTTAACCAGGATCTGGGGCAAAACGCGAAGCTCCGCCGCCAATTCGTGCAGCATGCGCCGCGCGCGCATCATCGTGCTGAAGAGCAGCACGGCCGTCATCGGACCGTCACCGGTCGTGTTGTGCTGCAGGTTGATGATGTGTCCTGACTGCTCGCCGCCGAGAACGTATCCTTGCGCCAGCATTTCTTCCAACACGTACCGGTCGCCCACCGGGGCGCGCACCAGTGCGATGCCGTGCGATTGCAGTGCACGCTCCAAACCGATGTTGCTCATGACCGTCGCGACGACGGTGTCGGCAGCCAGAGCCCCATCATCGTGCATCCGGCGCGCGAGGATCAGCATGACGTGATCGCCGCTGAGCGCACTGCCGGTTTCGTCGACGAACAGTGCCCTGTCCGCATCGCCGTCGAACGCGACGCCGACGACGCGGTCGTTGCCCGCGGCGATGAGGTCGCGGACGCGCGCCTGCAGCGGGCGCAGATCGGTCGCGCCGCAACTCACGTTGATGCGCGAGCCGTCCGGATCGCAATGCAGCTCGTGGACCGTCGCGCCGAGCCGGCGCAGCGCGTACGGAGCGTACTGATACGCTGCGCCGTAGGCGGCGTCTACCACGACGGTCAGCCCTTCCAGGCCGGCGGCCCCGGCATAAAGCTGGTCGTAGTAGTGTTTACCGAGGTTTTGACCGACCGCCGCGACGCCAACGTCCGCGCCGGTAGGGCGCGCCACGGTCGAACTGTCGATCAGCGACTCGATCTGGTTCTCGATCGCGTCCGATAACTTGAAGCCGTCGCCGCCGAAAAACTTTATGCCGTTGTCTTCGATCGGATTGTGCGATGCGCTGATCATGACGCCGGCGGCTGCCCCGGTGCGCACCGTTATCGTCGCGACGGCGGGCGTGGGAACGATTCCGAGTGAGACGACGTCGCGGCCGGCCGACGTGATGCCCGCGACGATCGCGGCTTCGAGCATCGTGCCGGAGAGCCGGGTATCTCGTCCCACCACGATAGGGCGATGCCGGTCGCTGGTTCGCGCCAATACATGCGCGCCGGCGCGTCCGACGGCAAATGCCAGCTCGGGCGTCAGCTCACCGTTGGCTACGCCGCGAATGCCGTCCGTTCCGAAGATGCGCGCGCTCACTGCGCGGCGTTCCCGCGTTCCAAACCAACGCGAACGCGCACCAGATTCGGCGCTACCTGCAAGTCGGGCAGCGCCTTGCCGGCCGAATCGACCGGAACCGGCCGCACCATGGCGTTGACCGGCGTCGCATCGGCCGGGAGGGCTACGTCTACCCGCACCGCTGCAATCTGCGAGAGTAAATCCGCAGCGCCGCTCACCATCACGACGGATGGCGAAATACTCGCCGAACCAACGATGGCGCCCGATGGATTGCGGTAATGCATTGCCAACGGAAATTCGCGCCGCACTAATTTCTGGATCGAAAGCGTCACCGATGCCGGGCTCAGGGATTGCACCGCAACGCTTGGCGCCACGAGCTGAACGGGGACGTTGTACACGCCGCCCGACCGATTCGAAAGATCGACCACGGCTTTGATCTCGGCAGGCTTGATTGCGGGCTCTCCTCGCTTGGGTTCTATCGTAACGACGGCCGTCTTTTCACCGAACCGCGCCAAATATCCAGCAGGCACGTTGACCGCTGCAATTGGGACGCTGAATTGCTCGTCGAAACGCGCGGCAATCAGCGGATTGGTGGCAAAGCGAAAATACGCCCAGCCCAGAATTGCCAGAAAGAGCGAGAGCAGCTTGAGCCCAAAGTTCGTGCGAAACGTCGTAACCACGGTTATCCCTGCGGCGCTTTGCTCTGCGCAGGACCGCGGTGCGGACGGGCAAGCCGTTCACGAAAACTCGTGATGAAATCGTTGCGCCGCAAGCGCAGATCGCGCCGCCTGCGCGTGGATGCCAGCAAGAGCCGAAACAGGCGCGACTCGTCCTCCAGCGGACGCGAAAGCTTGCCTTTGCGCGCGACGGAGATCGCGCCCGATTCCTCCGAAACGACGACGACGACCGCATCGGTCTGCTCGGAAATTCCTAAGCCCGCTCGGTGGCGCGTCCCCAGGCGCCGCTCGGTCAGCGATTGTTCGGCCAGCGGCAAGAAGCACCCCGCGGCTTCGAGCACGTTTTCCCGCACGAGGACTGCGCCGTCATGGAGCGGCGAGCGAGGCACGAAAATTGCCAGCAACAGCTCTGCCGAAAGCACCGCATCGAGCATCGTCCCGCTTTCGGCGAATTCTTTCAACCCGGTCTGCTGCTCGATCACCACGAGCGCGCCGTATCCGTTGCGCGCAAGCAGAAACGCAGCCCGCGCAATCGTTGCGAGCGCGCGATCCTCCGCGCGGCGCAGCGAGCGCTCCTCGTCGGGCAATCGAAGAATCCCGCCGCGTCCCAGTTGCTCCAGCGCCCGCCGCAGCTCGGGTTGAAATACGATAGGCAGCGTTACGGCGGCACCGACGACGAGCAACTGCAGAATCGTGCCCAGCAGCAGCAGGTGCAGCAAATTGGCGAGCCCGAGCAGCGCGACCAGCACCAGCACGCCCGTGAGGATCTGCACCGCGCGCGTTCCGCGAATGAGCAGCAGCAGATAATAAATCAGAATGCTCGTTGCAACGATGTCGATCAGATCGGTGACGCCGACGTACTGCGCGATCGTGGCGATCATCGCTCGAGCAAGACCTCCAGAATCCGGTTCGGCCCAATTTCCGCAGCTTGCAGCCCGTGTGCGGCAACGGCTGCAGCTGTCCCCGGCAGCAGCGGCGTCAACAAACGCACTCGCCGGTATCCGCCGAAACGGCGTAGTTCAACGTCCGCGAGCGCGATCGCCAAGGCCGGCGGTGTAATTGAGGGCCGCAGTTCCACGATGAGACAGTCGCCGCTCCGCTGGAGATCGCAAATCCCGGCGGGCGCGCCGTCACCGCCCAGCGCCCGCAGCAGGTACGGCAAGGCATCGGAGGGCGTGGGTTCAATTGCAATGGCGATGATCGGTTCATCAAACCACCGCGCGTCGGGCAAGCCCTGCACGATCTCCGACGGATCGACATGCGGTGGTCCTTCCACAACGGCATACGTGCGCGAAAACGCATCACCTTCACCAAAATGCACGGTGAGCGGTGCGGTAAATGCGGCGCGAATTCGTTGCTGCACCGCCGCGCTCGCGGGTGCGTCGATGCGCAACGCCCGTGCCCAATTCACAACACGTACATCGTTAAACGCGTGACCCAATCGTTCCCGGCTCGCGTCGTTTCGGTTGGAAAAAATACTGCATGGATCGTCATGGATTGCGAGCAAACCGGGCGGCTTGCATCGCTGAAACGAATATCGGCGGGAAACCGCCGCGAAATGCCGGTACCCGGCGACCGCGTAGACGTGCGTATCTTGGAGGATGGGGGCGTGCTGCTGGATCGGCTGCATCCGCGTACGTTCGAGCTCGCGCGACGAACCGCGGAAGGGCGCAGTAAGATCATGGCTGCGAACGTCGATACGATGGCGCCCGTCGTGGCGCTGGCGCAGCCGGAACCGCGAGCGCTCACCCTCGATCGGCTTTTGGCGTTCGCGGAACTGGCCGACATTGAATCGCTTATCCTCTTCACCAAACCGGATTTGGCGGTCGGGCAACCTTCGCTCGAATTGCGCGCGCTGTATGACTCGCTTGGATACCGGACGCTAACGGTCAATCCAAAAACCGGCGAAAACCTCGCTGCGCTGCGCGAGCAGTTCGCGAAGCGGCACACGCTGCTGTGCGGGGTATCGGGCGTTGGCAAAAGTTCGATTTTTCGCGCTCTGGGCGGCGAGGCTGTCGTCGGCGAAGTCTCGCGCCACGGTAGAGGACGCCAAACGACGACGACCGCCCGCTTGTATCGCATGGCTGACGGTTTCCTTATAGATAGCCCCGGCGTAGCGGAGTTTGGGCTGGGGGACACCGACCCGGCCACCCTGGTGCACGGATTCCGCGAGTTTGTCCCCCACGTCGCCGGATGCCGGTTCAGCGACTGCAGCCACCTGCAAGAGCCCGGCTGCGGTCTACGGCAAGCGGTGCAGGACGGCGCGGTCGCGGCAAGCCGGTACGCCAGCTATGCCGCAATTTTGAAGCGTTCGGCCGCCATCGGCCCGTGACGCGCACTCGCTAGACCCCGCCGCGGCCCTGTGATACAATCCGCCTCGTGCCAAACATCAAGGCTGCCGAAAAATGGTCGGCGCAAACCGCAAAACGAACCAAACGCAACTTGGACGTGAAGACGCGTCTGAAAACGCTGTATAAAAAAGGCGCCGCCGGCGAACCCCAGACCGCGCATCTGGTCGAATCGGAATTCGATAAAGCGGCGCAAAAAGGCATCATCCATCCGAACAAAGCGGCTCGCAAAAAGTCGCGCATGGCAAAAGCCGCAGTAAAGTCCGCAGTGGCCGCGCAAACGCCGGCAGCCAAACCATCGAGAACCGGCGGCCGGAAAAAGCTAAGTAACGCTTTTCGCGATCTCGTCGTGGAGCGTTTCCAAGAACACTCCGGCGGCTTGAGCGCGATCCCGCGGATTCGAAAGCGGTAAGAACGCCGCGATCTGAACGTTCGTTTCGTTAAGCGCGGTGAGCCGCACGTCCGGCTGACCGCCTTCTTTGTGCTCCACCGAGGCAATGGCAGCACTCGCTGCAGCGCGAGCGGCGCCGGCCAACTGCGAGTACGTTCCTTTCCAACTCAGCGTGGCGGTCACCGGCGCAAGCACTCCGCGCTGGTTCAGCGAGTAATTGACGAACACCGAGGTATTCACTTTGGCGTTCGGGATGACGACCACGTCACCGTGCAAATCGCGAACGGTCGTGTCGTGCCATTGGATGTCCGCCACCTCCCCCTCCGCGAAATCGAACTTTACGTAATCGCCGATTCGAATTTGACGCGCGGCGACCAGATGCACGCCGGCAAAAAGATTCGTGAGCGTATCGTTCAGCGCCAGCGCAACCGCCAAACCGCCGACACCGAGCGTCGCCAGCAGCGGTCCAACCGCAATGCCCAGGGAACTGAGTACGGTGAGCAGTCCAACGATCAGCACGATCGCCTGCACGATCGTGGATGCCAGCGAGAGCGAGAGAAGCCGATGATTGCTGCGCCGCCCGTACTCGGCCACCGATGCAGCGCATGCGCGCGCAACGATCCACGTCAGCGAAATGATGAATAACGTTTCCATTCCGCGGTCCGCGAACGCGGCCGTGCGCGCGGACAACCTAATGCGGTCCAGCGCGACGTAAAGACCCGCCAGCGCGCCCCAAAGGATGGAAACGCTTGCGAGCATCGACGCCATGGCGGACAGCACGTTCCAGCCCTCTCGCTCGCCGGCTCGCTGCAGCGGACGCAATATCGCCGCGTACGCGATCGCGCCGATCGCTGCGCCGCCCGCAATCCACGCGACGATCCACCAACCGGCGGCATCGCGTACCATTACGGATTCACCGCCACGACGAGCCGCGTGGCGCGATCGCGCCGCGCGTCCGGTATGACGCACTGCTTGACCGCATCACGCAAGCGGGCAAGATTCGAACCTTTCAGAGCCACGCGAAATCGCCATTCTCCCGCAATTCGAGCAATAGGATACGCCGCAGGGCCGAGCACTTCACCAGCGCCGCTTTCCTTGAGTGCGGCTGCGTAGCGGCGGGCCTGCGCGGCGGCGGCGGCGTGGTCGCGTCCGATGACGCCTACGTACAGCAGTTGCGTCGCGGGAGGATACCGCAGCTGCGTTCGCTCGGTCAACTCGCGCTCGGCAAAACCGGCATAATCGTGCCGCGCCGCGTGCACGATCGCCGGAAGATCGGGCGAATACGTCTGCACGATCGCTTCACCGGCGCGCGAGCGTCCGCTGCGGCCGCACACTTGCATGATCAGCGCGAACGTTCGCTCCGCGGCTCGGAAATCCGCGGCGTGCAGTCCGATGTCGGCGGCAACGACCCCGACCAACGTTACCGTTGGGAAGTCCAAACCTTTGGCGACCATCTGCGTGCCCACCAACACATCGCCGCTGGTGGCAAATTCGTCCAGCAGGCGCGCGTGGTCACCGACACGCGTGGTCGTGTCGCCGTCCATGCGAACGATGCGAGCATGCGGATACAGCCGATGCACCTCTTGCGCGACGCGCTGCGTTCCGACGCCGAATTCGCGTACCGAAGATGAACCGCAACGCGCGCACTGCTGCGGAATCGAACGGCGGCGGTCGCAGTAATGGCATCGCAGCAAACCATCGCTGCGGTGCACGGTCATGGAGACGCTGCAATGCGTACAGTGCGGAACTTCGCCGCACGAGCGGCAAAGAATGAATCCGGCGCTGCCGCGCCGATTGACGAACAGCACCGTCTTCTCCCTGCGCGCAAGCCGCTCGTCGATCGCCTGCGCAAGCGCTGCACTGAAGATACGGCGGTTGCCCTCGGCGAATTCTTTCGCCATGTCGACGATCCGCACCGCCGGCAGTGGCTGCCCGCTGGGACGGCGGCGCAGTTGCAGCACGTCTATGCGGTTCGCGCGCGCGTCGGCATAGCTCTCCAACGACGGCGTCGCGCTGCCCAGCACCAGCACGCCGCCCTCAATCCGCATGCGTTCGCGCGCAACCGCTACGGCATGATAGCGCGGCGTAGTCTCTTGTTGATACGAGGTTTCGTGCGCTTCGTCGACGATCAGGATGCGCACGTTGCAAAGCGGCGCGAACACCGCGCTTCGCGCCCCGACCACGATGTCGACGCTGCCGTTTGCGCAGGCCTGCCACGCATCGAAGCGCTCGCGCTGCGAAAGCCCGGAGTGAAAAACGACGACGCGGCCGCCGAACTCCGCTTCGAAGCGACTCGCCGTTTGCGGCGTAAGCGAAATTTCAGGCACCAGAACGATCGCGCGGCCGCCGTCGCGCAGCGTCTGTTTGATGGCCTCGATGTAGACCAGTGTTTTGCCGCTGCCGGTTATGCCGTGGAGTAAGATCTCCGCGAACGCTCGGCCGTTGAGCTTTGCGCGCAGGGCATCGATCGCGCGCTGCTGTTCGTCCGTCGGGCGCAGCGCAGAGCCGGCAGCGAACTCCGGCGGCTGCGCTTGCGGCGCGATCGAATCCTCGCGTAGAGCGCCGGCCTTCACGGCACGCGCGATGATCGCATTGGAAAAGCCGGCGAGCAGCGCTTGGGCGCGCGGCACTCCAGGCTGATCGCCCACGTACTGCAGCAACGCTTGAACCTTTGGTCCGCGCAGCTTCTGCGTTCCCGGAAACAACACGCGCACCCGATATGCTTGCGTGCGCGGATCCGCGAACCGGCGCTCGCGGCGCAAGTCTCCGCTCTTGACCAGCGCGCCGACGTAGCGCAGCAGCGCGGCGCGGTCTCCCGCCCGCCGGGCCGCCGGATGACGCAGCAAGTGCGGCAGCGTAAAGCCGTCGCGGAGATCGCTGCGGATCAGATCGATCAGCTGCTCGGGGATCGCGGGGTGCCGCGTCGCTTCCAAGTCGCCCTCGCTGCAGATGAGCGTGTCGACCGTTCTGGGAATGGCGGTGGAAAGCACCACGGCTGCGAGCGCTTCGCCAAGCGTGCACAGATAAGAGCTCGCAATAAATCGCGCGAGCTGCAGCCCCACTTCATCGAATGCGCGAGGCACCCCGCTGAGCGAGCTCACCGCGCGCAGCGCGCGCGGCGATTCTCGAACCATCGGATTGGAAACGACGAACGCGATTTCATCGCGAGGTCCCAGCGGCACACGAACGACGTCGCCCACGCGCACCGGCAAATCTCCGGCATCGTACGTCAGGGGCAGATCGAAGCGCGAGGAGCGAATAGCGGGAAGCGCGTCCACGCACCGGATCAGCGAAATTCTTCTTCTCCCGGGCGCAAGGCCAGACGTTCCAGTACCGCGAGCACGGCGCGATCCGCGGCCTTCACGCCGGTTTCCACCTTGCCGATCGCGCGCGGCAAGACGAAGCGCAGCTTGCCCTGTCGGGTCTTCTTATCGTAACGCATGGCATCCAACACCTCGCACGGCCGGCTTCGGCTCACGCCGGGAAGTCCAAGCAGCATAAGCAACGCGAGCACGCGCAAATGTTCTTCCTTGGAAAATCTGCCGGTTTGCAGCGCCAGCAGTCCGGCGCCGCGCAGTCCGATCGACACGGCGGCGCCGTGCGAGACGCGATACCGTGAGGCGCGTTCGATCGCGTGTCCGAACGTGTGACCCAGGTTGAGCACTTCGCGCGATCCGGCCTCGAGCGGATCTTCGGCAACGATCCGGAGTTTCACATCCTGCGCTTGGGAAACGATCGCGTGCCACGGCCACTTCGAAAATGGATGCGGCGCCAGCGTTTCCAAGGCGTCGAAGAGCGAACCGCCCGCGATGACGGCGGCCTTCAGAATTTCGGCCAGCCCTTCGCGCAGATGGCGATACGGCAGCGTGCGTAGCGCGGCCGGATCCGAAAACACCGCGCGCGAAAGGCGAAACGTTCCCGCCAAATTTTTACCTTCCGGCAAATTGACCCCGTTCTTGCCGCCGATTGCCGCATCGGCCATCGCGACCAACGTCGTTGCGACGTGCACGTACGGGACGCCGCGCATGAACAGCGCTGCTGCCAATCCGAACAAATCGCACGCCACGCCGCCGCCGACGCCGACGATCGTCGTCGTTCGGTCCGCGCCGCAGTTCGCGAGCCCACGCAAAACGTGCTGGACCATTGCAAGCGTCTTGCGGCGTTCCCCGAGCACAAACGGCAGAACGTCGAGACGGCCCCGTATTTGCCGGGTCGTGTGCACCGCATAGGACGCGACGTTCGCGTCGCACAGCACGACGAATCGTCGCATACCGTTCTCGCGCGCGAACGCTGCAAGCAGATCGCGCACGGGCCCCTCGGCGACGACGTTCACAACCGAATGTTCTTGCGCCGCACCCACTGCGCGATTTCTTCGACGATCTGCGTCGTGCTCATATCCTGCGCTTCGACGACGAAGTCGGCGTGCGCGTAGCGCGGCATGCGCCGGCTATACAGCTCGCGAATTTTTACCAGCGAGGGCGCCGGACCAAGCAGCGGCCGAACGCGCTTGCTGCGCCGCAGGCGGCCCAAAATCTGTTCGGGCGCAACCTTGACGAAGACACGATACGCGCGTTTACGCAGCAGCGCCAACGTCGGATCGTACGTTACCGCTCCTCCTCCGAGCGCGACGATGCCGGCGTCTTCTTCCTGCAGGACGCGCTCGACGGCTTCGAATTCGTACCGGCGGAACTGCTCTTCCCCTTGGACGTAAAAGATGTCCGCAATCGGCCCTTGCTGCCGCGCGACCAAATCATCGACGTCGTAAAATGCAACACCGAGCTTGCGCGCGAGTTTCTTGCCGATCGTGGACTTGCCGGCCGCCATGAATCCCGTCAACGCAATGTGTTTCTTCATCCGAATACGCGCGCTGCAGATTCTCGGCTGCGCCGAAAATTGTCGAGCGTTTCCTCCAGCGAGTCGCCGCCGAACTTTTCGAGAATGGGCTGCATCAGTGCGAGCCGGATCATCGCTTCCCCGATCACCGCTGCAGCCGGAACGACGCAAACGTCGCTGCGGACGACGGTTGCCTGCGCAGCTTCGCCTTTGTGAAGGTCGACCGAGGGCAGCGGCTTGCGCAGCGTGGCGATCGGCTTGACCCACACGCTCAGCATGACGGTTTGTCCGTTGCTCATTCCGCCTTCGATGCCGCCGGCGCGATTACCCGAACGCGCGACCGTTCCTTCGCGCGAGCGTTCGAACGCATCGTGCGCGGTCGAACCCGTTCGGGAGGCGGTTTCGAGCCCGAGCCCAACTTCGACGGCTTTTACCGTTTGAACGCTCATCAGCGCGCCGGTCAGCAAACCGTCCAGGCGCGTATCGGGCTGCCGATTGCTGCCGATCCCTACCGGCAGACCGTCGATTCTCACGACGTACCGGCCGCCCAGCGTGTCGCCCGCACTCCGGCCTGCGTGATGGCGGCCATCATCGCCTGTGACGATTCCGGGTCGGCGCAACGCACGGGACTGCGCTCCACGTCGTCCTGCGAAAAGTCCGCGCGGTCCGGCGCGCGTACGGTGCCGATTTGATCGACGTACGATCCCGTGGTAATCCCTACGGTTTCCAAAAACTGCGCGCATAGTGCACCGAGTGCGACCCGCATTGCGGTTTCTCGCGCGCTCGCGCGTTCGAGCACGTTGCGCAGATCGCGATGGCGATACTTGAGTGCGCCTGCGTAGTCTGCATGCCCGGGGCGAGGATTGGTGAGCGGTTCTCCTGCACCGGTGAGCGGATCCATCAACGCACGCACGTTGTCGAAGTCGCGATTGCGAATCACCAGCGCGATTGGTGAGCCGAGCGTGAGCGAACCGCGCACTCCGGCGAGAATTTGCGCTTCATCGGTTTCGATCTTCATCCGTTCGCTGCGGCCGAATCCGCCTTGGCGTTTTGCGAGCTCGGCATTGACGCGAGTGATGTCCACGCGCACGTTCGCAGGTATGCCGTCGACGATGCCGACCAGCGCGGGACCGTGCGATTCTCCTGCGGTGAGATACCGAAACACGCGTATAGCTTAGCGCTGAGCCTGCGATCACCTTGACGCGCCGCTACGCGCGCAGTTCGACCGACAACATCGACACCGAGCCGCCGTCGACGCCTTCGACCGGGAAACGCGCGGCGTCGCTTTCAGCACGCGCTCCGAGCACGTACAGCAACGGCAAATAGTGATCCGGCGTCGGCACGGACAGCAGCGCGTCGCGCCCCAACGTTTCGTATGCTATGAGCGGCTCGTCGTTTCGTGAAAGCACGAGATCGCGCACGCGGCTCTCGAAGCGCAGCGCCCAATCGAAGGCTTCTGCGGGATGACGCCCCCATGCGAAGGCGTGCAGGTTGTGCACGACGTTACCGCTGCCGACGATGAGCACGCCTTCATCGCGCAGCGGCGCGAGCTGCCTGCCCACGTCGTAGTGAAAGCGCGCCGGCTGGGTTTCGTCGATGCTGAGTTGAACGATCGGTACGTCGGCTTGCGGGAACGCGTGCATCAGCACCGACCATGTTCCATGATCGAGTCCCCAATCGTCATCGAGCGTCACGTCGACCCGCGTCGCAAGCAACTCGCGAACCCTCCCGGCAAGCCACGCGTCTCCCGGAGCCGGATAGCGAACGCGATACAGCTCGGGCGGAAACCCGCCGAAGTCGTGGATCGTTCGCGGCGAGGGCGACGACGTCACCGCGGTCTGTTCGATATACCAGTGAGCCGAAACGCTGAGCACGGCTCGCGGCTTCGGAAAGCCGGCCCCAATTTCGGACCATTTCTTTGCGTACGGGTTTTGCGAAATGGCGTTCATGGGATTGCCGTGCCCGAAAAAGACGGCCGGCATCCGACTGGACCGCATCGCGACGGTGTTGGTTATTGTTTAAGCACCGCCTCCACGTTGAGTTCGATGCGCACCTCGTCGCTGACGATAAAGCCGCCGGTTTCCAACGCTTGATTCCACGTGAGTCCGAAATCTTTGCGATCGACGGTCGCGTGCGCGCTATATGCGACGCGCGTTCCGCCCCATGGGTCGGTGCCGCGGCCTTCGAATTGCGCGATCAGATCGATTTCGCGCGTTACGCCATGCATCGTCAGATCTCCGTACGCGTGGAACTCTTGCGGCGTGCCTTCGATCCGTTTGCTGGTAAACCTCAACTGCGCATGCTTTTCAACGTCGAAAAAATCACCCGATTTCAAATGGGTGTCGCGTTGCGATTCCCGCGTGTCGATGGACGATGCATTGACGGTCGCGCGAATTACGAGCGGAAGGTCGCTCCCTTGGCGCAGTTCGATGGTGCCTTCGAGGTCGCTGAAACGGCCGCGCACCTTGCTAATCATCATGTGACGTACGATGAATTCTACGGTGCTGTGCGCCGGATCGATAGCGTAAGTCAGAGTTTGTGGGGCGGCAGATGACGTCGGACTCATGGGAGTCTCCTTGCGGTGTAGGACGAGGTATGATAAAACTGTATTAGTCACTATTGCATACTAACTAATTCTATACAAGGACGCACTCAGAAGTTGCCCGGTTACCTCATGGAAACCGAAGTACTTTCCGCCGAAGATCCGCTCTACGCGGAAAATTGTCCCACGCGCGCGATCCTTGTCCGAATCTCGGACAAGTGGACGACGCTGATTATCAGCATGTTGGCGCAAGCGAAAAGCCGCCGGTTCAACGAACTGCGCCGCGCCATCGGCGGGATTTCGCAGAAGATGCTCTCGCAAACGCTGCGCGAGCTGCAGCGCGATGGTTTGGTAACGCGCACGATCTACGCCGAAATTCCGCCGCGAGTCGAATACGCGCTTACGCCGCTGGGCAGGACGTTGTGCGCGCCGCTTTCCGCTCTTGGCCGATGGGCCGGCGAACACATGGATGAAGTTCGCGCGGCTCAGAACGAATTCGACGAAGCGCTCCACGCGAACAGGGCGTAGCCGAAGCTTTTCAGCAGGCCGCCCGTAATCGGCCTCGTAAAATCACGCGCATGCGCCTGGCGTACGCGCTCGCCGTCTTTTTGCTCGTTCCTCTGGCTGCTTCGGCAAAGACGCTCGACTTCTCGGATTTGCGAACCATTATCTCCGTATCGGATCCGCAAATTTCACCCGACGGACGGCGGATCGTCTTTTTGCGCACACGTAATGACTATCAGCGTGACCGGCATCGAACCCAGACTCATACTGATCGACGTAGCCTCGCGCCGCTTGCGTCCGCTTACGTACGAACGCGAAGGCGTGGGATCGCCGCTGTGGTCGCCCGACGGAGGGAGCATCGCGTTTCTCGCCCCGGCGAAGCTCGACGAAAAAAGCGATGCGCAGGATCAGGTCTTTTTGCTTTCGCTCGCTGGAGGTGAAGCGAAAAGAATCACCGCTGCGCGCAGCGGCGTGGACGGCTACGCGTTCAGCCCCGACGGCCGACGCGTCGCCTATGTTACGCAGGACCAAGATCCAAACAAAAAGGCGATCGCGCAGCATCTGGACGCGTTCGAAGTCGGCGACAACGATTATCTGCACACGGCGGCGGCGTTACCGGCGCATCTGTGGGTCGTTGCCGCAAACGGCGGCAAACCGCGCCGGCTGACCTCCGGCGCCTGGAGTTTGGAGACGGTCGATCCGACGTTTACCTCGGATCTGAGCTGGTCGGCCGACGGCAGCAAGATCGCGTTCGTGCATTTTCCGACGGCGGTTTACGGTGACTCGCTTGGCGCGGCAGTCGACATCGTCGACGTGCGCACCGGCCGTCGCGTGCACCTTACCGGCAATTCCGGAGGCGAAGGATCGCCGCAGTTCGCCCCGCTTGGCAATGCTATAGCGTACGTTCGCCCCACGAACGGCGATGCCGCCAACGGCAACGCGCTCTACGTCACCCATCTTGGCGGCGGCCCCGGCCGAGACGTGCGCGCGCGGATCGATCGCAACGTCGAAGACGCGCAGTGGAGCCCCGACGGAAAGTCGTTGTGGGTGTTTGCGGGCGACGGTTCACGCACGGCCGCTTGGGTCGTTTCGCTCAGCGGTGCCGTGCGCGACGTGCCGCTCCCGGGGCTGGCGTTAGGCAGCGCGAGCAAACCCGCGCGCAACGGCGCACTCGCCTTTATTGCGAGCACCACGCAGCATCCCTCAGAGCTCTACTATTTAGCCTCGCCGTCGGCTGCGCCGGTGCGGCTCACGAACTTCAACGAACGGATCGCACGAGCGGATTTAGGCCGGGTCATTCCGCTGAGCTGGAAGAACGACGGTTTCACGGAAGACGGCGTGCTGACGCTTCCGCCGCATTACGATCCGCGTCGCGCGTATCCGCTGGTGCTGATCGTGCACGGCGGCCCGCAAAGCGCATCGATACCGGCATGGAGCGGACAAAATCAAATTTTCGCGGCGCACGGCTATTTGGTGTTTAATCCAAACTATCGCGGCAGCACCAATTTAGGCGATCGTTATCAGCACGCCATTTCCGAAGATGCCGGCGCCGGGCCCGGGCGCGACGTTATGGCGGGCATCGCGGCCGTCGAACGCGCCTACAAGATGGATCGCGGGCGCATCGCGGTCAGCGGCTGGTCCTACGGGGGATACATGACCTCGTGGATGATCGGCCATTACGGCATCTGGAAGGTCGCGGTATCGGGCGCCGCTCTCAACGACTGGTTCGACGACTACAACGTCGCATTTTACGTGCACACCGACGAACCGTTCTTCGGCGGATCGCCGTGGAATCCGAAATACACGGCGATGTGGCGCGCGCAATCACCGATTACGTACGCGCAGCGAATTCATACGCCGACGCTCATCATGGGCGACATCGGCGACAACAACGTGACGATCACCAATTCGTTCAAGATGTATCACGCGCTCAAAGACAACGGCGTCCCGGTGCAGTTCGTCGCCTATCCCATCCACGGGCACTTCCCGACCGACCCGGTACGCTCGGAAGACGTGACGCGGCGCTGGCTGGCGTGGCTGGACCGGTATTTGCGATGATGACGGTGCGCACGATTGTCTTCCACGCCGCGCTGGCGATAGGCGCGGTTCTGGCTGCAACGTCGGGCGCGGCTGCGCGGCCGATGCAGCTCGACGACATCAAACGTATGGTCGGCGTTTCGGAGCCCGCGATATCGCCGGGCGGCGGCTTCATCGCGTACATCGTAACGAAACCGGACTATGTTCACGATCGCAACGACCGAACGCTCATGCTGTACGATCTTCACTCCGGAGCGGCGCGCAGCTTGACCTTCGAACGCAACGGCGTGGCGTCGCCGGCGTGGTCGCCGGACGGAACGCGATTGGCCTTTTTGGCCGAACGCGGCACGGGCAACGATGCGCACGAACAGATCTACGTGTTGGACATGCGCGGCGGCGACGCGGTGCCGATCACGCGTGCATCGCAAGGCGTCCAGCAATTTGCGTGGCGCCCGGACGGCGCAGCAATAGCGTTCGTCACTTCCGATGAACCCAAGAAAGCACGCGATCCCCATTTGGACGCATTCGTCGTCGGCGATCAAGCCTACACCGAAAAGTCCGCACCGATGCCCAACCACATTTGGCTGGTCGCAGCGTCCGGCGGCAACGCCACGCGATTGACGCAGGGCTCGTGGAGCGTTCCGCCCGCCGCGCCGCCCAGTTCGCCCTCGTCACCGCTCTCGTGGTCTCCCGACGGCCGCTTCATCGCGTTTTCAAAGATGGCCACGCCGTATTACGCCGACGGCGATCGAACCGTCGTCGCGATTCTGGATACGCAAACCAAACAGATTCGAACGCTCACCGCGCATGGGCGGCTGGAGGGATACGGCGACTTCTCGCCCGACGGCAGCAAGATCGCGTACTGGTATCCGAAGAACGGCGATCCGGCCGCGGAAAACGACGTGTTCGTCGCGCCGGCGAGCGGCGGAAACGGCGTAGATGTCACGGCAAGCGACATCGACACGAACGTGCAGCGCGCGATCTGGATGCCCGATTCGCAGTCGCTGCTGATCTCGGGTCACAAAGGCACCGACGCAGCGCTTTGGCTCAAGCCGCTCAGCGGCGCTGCGAAGCGTCTGGAATTGGGCGGCGTGCAGCCGGTTCAGGCGTTTTGGCTGGACGCCAGCGTGAGCAAATCGGGCGCGATCGCATTTACCGCCAGCGAGGCGCACCACGCGACCGAACTGTATTACATGGCTTCGACGGATTCGCCGCCGCGTCGCTTGACGAAGTACAACGAGGCGCTGGCCTCACTCGATTTGGGCAGCGTTCAGCCGCTCACGTGGACTTCGGAGGGCTTTTCGGAAGACGGCGTCGTGACGTTTCCGCCGGGATACGATGCAGGCAAGGCGTATCCGCTCGTGCTCGTGATTCACGGCGGCCCCAATTCCGCCTCGCTGACCTCGTTCAGTGCACTCAATCAAATCCTGGCCGGCGACGGCTTCATCGTTTTCAATCCGAATTATCGCGGCAGCGACAATTTGGGCGCACGATACTGGCATGCGATCGTCAACGACGCGGGTGCAGGACCGGGACGCGACGTTATGGCGGGAATTGCAGCGGTGGAACGAATCGCGCACGTCGATCGATCGCGCATCGGCGTGTCGGGATGGTCGTACGGCGGCTACATGACTTCATGGATGGAGGGTCACTATCACGTTTGGAAGACTGCCGTCGCGGGCGCTGCGGTGAACAACTGGGTCGACGAGTACGCGCTTTCCGACAACAACGTGAGCGTCCGCTTTTCGTTCGGCGGCTCGCCTTGGAAAGGCGATCTCATGAAGCAGTATCGAGATCAGTCGCCGATTTCATACGCTTGGAATATCTCGACGCCGACACTGATCCTGAGCGATACCGGGGATGCGCGGGTGCCCGTCACCCAGTCGTACGAAATGTATCACGCGCTCAAGGACCATCGCGTGCCGGTCCGGTTCTTTGCCTATCCCGTCGCCGGCCATTTTCCGAGCGACCCGGTTCGCGCGCTGGACGTTGAGCGGCGGTGGACGCAGTGGCTGGTGCGCTATTTGAAATGACGCCGGCGACCCACCGCGGCGGATACTATCGTTATCGAAGAAACTTTTTAGTGATCGGGGACCGGGCCGCTCGGGTAGATGACGTGCGGGGTGATTAAAAAGACGATCTCGTCGCGCTCGCGGGTATGTTCGCGGTTCTGAAAGACTTTGCCGAGCACCGGTATCTGCGAGAGACCTGGCAGTTTCGAGATTGTTTGAGAGTCGATATCGCGCAGCAAGCCGCCCAGAACGATCGTCTGATTATCTTTGACGCGAAGCGTCGAGTCGATTTTCCGATTCGCGATCACGGGATAGCCTCCGACGAAGTCTTGGATCGCGCTGTATTCCGGATGCATCTCGGCAGTGACGCTGCCGTCGGTACCAATGGTCGGCGTCAGCCGCAGTTTCACGCCGACGTTGACGAATTGGACTTGTTGACCGCCTAAACGGGCGTCGTAATAGACTACCGGATACGTTTGACCGATCAGCAAATCAGCCTCTTTATTATTTAACGTAACCAGCTTCGGCGTAGTGAGATCTGCGCGTGCCCTTCGCTGACCAGCGCGTTCAGCGTTGCATTGATCGCCAGAGAGTTTCGCGTGAACGCGTAGGTCGCTGCACCGGGAATGGGTTTGCCCGTGAAGTCGTAGCCGCCGAATTGAATGCCGACGTTGCTTTGTTCGTTGATCGGCTGAAGGTCCGCGACACGCACTTCGAAGAGCACCTGTGGGCTAGGGACGTTGATGCTGCGCACGAACCGCTGCGCCGTATGTTGCGTTTCGGCGTTGCCGCTCACGACGATTGCGTTTTGGGCATCGTCCGCTACGAACGACCCATCGGTGAGCACGCCTTTCAAGTTCGCTGCGACCTCCGATGCCTTGACGTATTTCAATGGATACACTTGCGCTACGTGGCCTTCGCTTGCGCCGTATTCGGGCGAATCGAGCGCAGCGGCGAGCACGCGAGCTCTGCGCACCGTTTGCGCGCTGCCGGAAATAATGACCGAACCGGTCCGCTTGTCCGGGACAACCACCGTGCCGTCGGGGAGCGCCGCAGTGAGGGCCTTGGCGACATCGTCCGCAACGCCGTGCGTAAGGTTCAGAACGACGGTGCGAGAACCGCGTTCGTCGTTGAGATCGCCGTACCGCCGATTCATCGCATCGCTTGCGCCTACGATGAACACGCCGTTTTGCCGCCGCACTTGCAAATCGTGCGAGGCCACCAGCACGCTCAGCGCGTCTTCGAACGTCACGTTACGCAAATGCAACGTGACTTTATCGGGCTTTACCGAGTCGTCGGCGACGACGTTGGCTCCGGATTGCGCCGCCAGCAGCGCGATGACGTTGGCGATCTGCGCGTCGTGCACGTCCAGCGTGATGCGCGCAGTACCTGCCAAAGCCGGCAATGACAACCCGAACGCCAGCACGGCCGCAAGCATTATCCGCCTCATGGCGTCGCCTTAGCCAGCGGAACCATCGATCCGTCGGCTAGCCCGATGCCGGTGCGATCGATCCGGACTACTCGCGATCCCGCGACCGCATCGCCGATGCTCACGATACGCGAATCTCCATTCTCTTCGATGAGGGCTCGGGCGGACGCACCGGTCACGACGGCGCGAACGATCGTCGATTGCGGCCCGAGCGCGTTTGGAAAACCTTGTCCCGCACCTTGGTTCGGCGGAAGCGCGAAGCCCATCGACTCACCTTGCGTAACGCGCAGGCCGACGATTGCCGGCGCCTGCGCCGGAGCGGACGCCGTTGCGAGCGTCTGCGAATCGCTCTTGTCCGCAACGAACGGATCGCGCGTTACGACGATTGACGGCAGCTTCGCGGCCGTTGCGACGGCGGCCACGCGCAGCGCGTTCGGCCGAAAACCGGTTGGAACGTTCGGCGCAAAAGCCGAACGCGCGGCGAGCGGCATCAACAGCAGCGCAATAGTACACAACGCTGCGGAAAGTCCGAAAAGTTGGCGGCGAGTTCCATCATACAGTGGCGGCAAGACGTGCCTCCTTGCGAGCTTGCGGGAGCCGCACGCGATAGAGCGCGGCGTGGATCGTTGCCGTCAGCGTCGGGCTGCGGCCGTCGGTCGATTGTTGCGCCGGCGTCAGCTGCATGTCGTCGACGCCGATCAGAGTGTGCAAGTGAGAAAGGTTTTGAACGAACGGCAGCACGTCGCGAAAGCGCCCGTGAACTTCAATGGTGAGCGGCGTAGCGCTCAACATGGAATCCATCGTTGTCGCCGGCTTTGAAGCGGACGTGGAGGAATTCTGCGGTTCGATTCTCGTCACCCAGGCGTGCTGACGGCGTGCGGCCGCGTCGACCGCCGAAAGCAGCGCAGCGGTGCTCAGCGGCAGCGAGGTTTCGGACGAGACCCGGCGCAGATCGCGTAACGCTTGGTCGCGATCCCGTGCCAGAAACCGAGCTTGTCCGACGATTCGTTCGTCGGCCACGGATCGTTCATACGAGATTTCCGCGCGCTCGTGCGCGGCGGTTATTTGACGCTCGAAACGCGCAGGGACAGCGTACGCGCCGAACGCGGCGACGAACATGGCGATCATCCACAACGCGTAGACGTCATCGCCTTCCCGGCGCTGAAACCGCCACGTCATCGTGAACCGCTTTCGAGATGGATGCCGTACGAAAGCGGCGCTTCGCCGCCTCCCGAAGATCGAACGGATGTCAGCGTCGGGTCGGCAACACGGCGCGCCGCCGTAAGGCTGCGTAATGTGACGCTCAGCGCGCGCAGATTGGCCGCTTTTCCTTCGAGCGTCATGCCGCCGCCGGGAGCCTCGGGCTGGATTCCGGTCAGCCATACGTGATCGGGCAAAGCGTTTGCAATTTCGGCGATCTGAGCAGCATCTCGGTCTCCGGAAGACACGATTTGGCCTATGCGCCGATCCAACGCCGTCAAAGCCTTAACTTGCTCGTAAGCGATCTTGCTCTTGCGCAAGGCGGCTTCACTGCGATCCAATCGCTGCTGGTATGCCGCTGCAATCGACTGGGCATCGCAAAGGCGAACCGTTTCGATACCGTATGCACCGCACAGGGCAATGACTGCCGCGCTCAGCGCGCAGATCGCGCCATGGAGCCTGTGCGGAATCCGCGTTTGAGCAAGGCCGCGTACCCAATCCGGGCGAGCGGATCGCACATAGTTGAAATTCATCGCTGACCCCAGAGAGCAAGACCCGTTGCGAGCGTCCAATCGGGCGCTCCTGAACGCACGACGTCGTCGGGATACTGCTCGCCGCGCAGCGCGTCAGCGATCGGAAATTCACAACGAACGCCCGTCGCCGCTTCGAGATCGCAGGCAAACCCGGGCAAGCGCGCACCGTTTCCAACCAGCGCGACGCTGCGCACGTCCGTTCGCTCGCGAGCACTTTGAATCAGCCCCGCAATGTCGGAGGTCAGCGTCGCTTTGGCGCGTTCGCCCGCACCGGCCGTTCCCAAGATCCGTTTGCGTTTTTCGGCGCTGCGCTCGTCGACCGCCAGATCTCGTTCGATTGCGCGCGTTATGTCGGAGCCGCCGCCGAACGACTGGAGCGTGCGCGGAACGGCAGTTCCTAAAGCATGCAGGCTCGCGCGCCGGTGGCCCACGTCGAGAATGGCATCGAACGTAGGCAGCGCTCGCGCCAGCGCACACGCTTCGTGATCGATCGCCATGACCTTCAATTTGGCGGCGCGCAAGGCAGCCACTCTGCGCTCGAGCGCCGGTTTGCGAGCGATGCCGAGCGCCCAGTTTTGACCATCGCCTGCGATCGGATGAATGCGAACCGCCGATTCCTCCACCGGAAAATCGGCGTACCGCGCAGCTTCGAATCGGGCACAGCGCTCGCGCTCGGCGCCGGTCATGCGGGGAAAGGGCAACTGGCGTAAAACCGCATCCGGCTCTCCCAGCGCCGCCACGCAGCGCCGCTCGCGCGTACCAAGTTCAATCAGCATGTCGTCGATCAGCGTTCTGACGTAATCGGACGCAGCGCTCTCGCCCGAAGTGAACGACTCGGCTGCGAGTTCGCGAACGGCGACTGCCCGAATGCGCGGGCCTTCGCCCCAGTCGTGCGCGTGAGCGATGCGCAGGCGCGTGGCTCCGATGTCGATTCCAAGCGGAAGCGATTGTTTCTTCATACCATCGCCCGGTACAGCGCGACGGAAAACGCCGCCGCGGCCAGATAGGGAGCGAAGCGCACTGCCGTCCCGCGTTTTGCGCGACGAAGCAGCAGCACCGATGCGGCGTACGCTCCGCCCAGAACAAACGCTAGCCCGAGCGCCGCAACGCCGTCCGTTGCCCCGAGCATTGCGCCGATGCATGCGCCCAGTTTTACGTCTCCCAAACCCAAGCCGCGTCCCAGACTAACCGCGTACAGGATCCCCAGCGCCGCCGCGGTAACGGCAGCTCCGCCGAGCGTTGCCGATGCATCGCCCTGCATGGCGCTCAGCACGAGAATGCAAACGAACGATCCGATCGTCACCGCATCGAACACGTATCCGGTTTGCACGTCCGTCACGGCGCACACGCTCAAAGCGCTCATGGCCAAGACGAGCGCGGCCGCGGCAAAAATCGTTGCAGCGTGCTGCGCCGCAAACGCCGAGCACAGCACCGAAACGGCAAGGATCGGAATTACCCAGGGCGTACCGAAGCGCAGTGCGAGCCGCTCTCGCCGGGCTACGCGCATTGCAGAAACCGCGAGCATGCAAACCGCAATGGCTGCTATGCAGCACAACAGCGCCATCGGCATCACGGCGACTTGCTCCGCGCATGCGCGGCAGCGGCTTGGGCGAACATGAGGTACCGCCGTTGCGTCGAAACCCGCGCCGCGGTACGAAAGTCGATGCTTGCCGCTGCAAATTTGCGCAGCATCAGAAAGCAAAGCGCGCGGTCGACGAGCAGCGAAAGATCGCGCGGATGCCGGCGTAGGGAAGCATCGGCAACCGATAAAGCAGCCAACGTCGCGGCGTGCCGGTGTTCTTGCAGCAGCGCAAACGCATAACGGTCGGCTGCGAGCGAAGAATCGGGATCCAAGCGTATCGCGCGGGCATAATGCTGCAAGGCTCGAGCACGATCGCCGCGTACCAGCAGTTCGTCTCCGCGTCCCACCAGCGCGTCGGAGACTTGCGGGCGAAACAGCAGCGCCGAGGCGAGCAGCGCGCAGGCAGCGATTGCAAACCGGCGGCCGCGTGGAATGCGCCTCTTCACGCCATCACCGCATAGTAACCCGCGAGCGCAAGCATCAGTCCTGCCGAGCCGACGTTCACGGCCTGTGAAAATGCATGGCGCTCTGCCGTTGCGGCCACCGCTCCGGCGCCGAGACCCGATGCTATGACGGGCGCGGCATGCCCAAGCGCGAACGCGGCGAGCACTCCGCTTCCATAAAGCGGGTTTCCGGCGGCCGAAGTGTACTCACCACGCCGAGTAACAGCGGCGTGCAGCATGGGGAGATCAGCAGCGCGAACGAGGCACCGAGCAAAAACGCCGGTCCCGGGCGCTTGACGGTGGCGCTGCACGCGCCGCCTTCCGTCCATAAAGCAGCGATTCCGCAGATCGCCAACGCCAGCGCAAGCAGCACGTAGACGACGGCGGAAAACCGCGTCAGCGCTGCGAGCAGTGAAGCGGCAGCACCGAAAGCCGCATACGTCGCGACGAGTCCGCTGACCATTGAAATCAGCAATATCGCGCGCTTACGGACCTCTACGCCGGCGCTGAGTCCGGCTGCCGCGACGACCCGCGGCGCGGCGCATGGACCTACGCTGCCCAGCACACCGCATGCAAACGCAAGCGGGAAAGCATATGCGCTTTGCAGTGCCACGGCTCGCAGTCCCAACGAAAACGGATCCGCCATGAACCTACGGGCTCGTCGAAAAGCCGCTTTGGCTGTCGTACTGAATTTTCGTGTTCGAATTCGACGAGCCGCCGTTGATGTTGAGCAGGGTGTTGGGATCGTGCATTCCCGGGCAGGTGATCGTGTAGGTCGTTACGCCGCCCGTCGTTGACGTTGCGTATGCGTAGTACTTTCCCGTTCCCGCCGCCGGGTCCACCGGAAGTTGATTCATGTATCCGTTCATCCCGCTAACGAACGTCGCATCGACGGCACCGCTCGCCGGGTAACTTTGATGATCGGTGAAATACAGTTCGAGTGCGGTGGCGATCGTTTTTTCGTTCGCCATGCATGCCGAGGTTGCAGCCTGAGCGCGAGCGCGCGTGAAGTTCGGGATAAGGATTCCGGCGAGCACCGCGATAATCGCAACGACCACCATCATCTCGAGCAGCGTAAAGCCACGCTGGTGTTTCATGTCGAATCTCCTGCCGTCATTGAAGCGTTGCACGGATCAGTGCCCTTCGAAAGCGCGATCGAGACGCAAAACGGCTGCATCTTCTTCAACGCCGACCGATGCAGACGCGAAATATGGCGGCGAGAATACCCTAAACGATCCGCGATCTCGATCTGCGAAAAACCCGCGGCATAAATCCCGAGCACGATCGTGCGCTCCACATCGGTCAGCTGCGCAAGAGCGGATTCCAATACCATGCGATCGTCCCGCACGTCCATCGTGTAGTGCGCAAAACGGTGTTCCACGCTTTCCAGTGAGTCCAAGGAGTGAGGAAACGCCAGTTCGCGGTACCGGCGAAGTTCGACGACCTCACCGACGCTCACGGACATGGCGCCGGCGAGTTCGGCCGTGCTGGGCTCTCTGCCCATTTGCGCCGTCAGTACATCGCACGCAGTGTGGGCTTTGCGTTCTAGTTCGCGCAGACGCCGCGGCGGACGGATCATTCGCTCGTAGTCGCGCACGTAGTGCATCAACTCCCCAACGATGTACAGCCAGGCAAACGCCTCGAACGGAGTCTGCAACTGCGGCTCGTAGCGGTCGCACGCCTTGATAAGTCCGATGGCGGCGACTTGCTCCAAATCACAACGATCCAGTCCGGGGCGATAAAATTTGCGCGCCGCTCTCGCGCGCAGATATCCATACTGCGCGACGACGCGGTTGCGGTTCTCCGGTGAGCGGTCGTTGAGCCAAAAATCGATTGCGGCATCCAGCGCTATCATTTAATGCTTCCGATGAGCGTATAGAGTGGGACGAGTACCGCGGCCACGATGAACCCTACCGCGCCGCCGAGCAGCAGCACCATTGCCGGCTCGAGCGCGGCGCTTAGCGAATTCAATGCGGTTTCCACGTCGAGATCGTAGTACTCCGCGATGCGAAGCAGCATGGAATCCAGAGCTCCGGTTTCCTCGCCGACGCGGACCAAATGGACGAACGTCGGATCGTAAAGGCCGCCCGCGCTCAAAGGTGCGGCGATCGACGAACCTTCCGAAAGCGCGCGACGCAGGTCCATCAAACTTGCCGCATAGACCTTTGCCGATACGGCCTGCGCTACGACCTCAATCGCGGGCGCAAGACCGACACCCGCCTGGATCAGCATGCCGAGCATGCGCGCGATTCGAGCCAGCACCGCTTTGCGCCTAATCCGCCCGACGATCGGGACGCGACCGGCCACGCGGTCCGCAAAATCCCTTCCGCGCGGCGTTCCGATCAGCGCGAAACCCGCAGCTGCGCACAATGCCGCAATCCACAACGCCGGTCCGCTGAAAACGTTTCCGGCGGAAAGAAGCGCCCTCGTAATCCACGGAATCGGAACGTGCATCTGCTCGTACAGCGAGCGGAACGAAGGCACCACCGTAGTCAGCAAAAACGTAACGAGGGCCAACGCCGCCGTCGCCACGATTGCAGGATACGTCAACGCCGAAGCTATCCGCTTGCGCAGCGCGCGATCGCGTTCGATGGCAGCGGCGGTTCTTTCCAGCACCTCGTCCAGAACGCCGCCCAATTCTCCCGCTTTGATCATCGCGACGGCGAGCTTCGGAAATTCTCGCGGTCGGCGGCTCATCGAATCGCTCAAAGCCATGCCGTTCTCAACGCCGCAAAGGACGGACTGCAACGCTTCTCGCAATCTGGCGTTTGCGCATTCCTCTATCGTCACTTGCAGCGCCCGGCGCAGCGGCACTCCGGCCGTCACCAACGTCGCGAAGGCACGATAGAACGCAACGCTCGCTCCGAGCGGTACGGGTCCGAGTTGCAGCACGCCGGCATAGCGTCCCCGCGCCGTGTTGTTCTGTTCGAGCGAAGTGATGAAGAGCGCTCGCGTGCGAAGGCTTGCCAGCGCGGCGGAATCGCTCACCGCTTCGAGCGAACCGCGAACGGCAGACCCGTCCGCATTGCGTGCAGTGTAATAGTACAGCGTGCTCATAGTGCCTGCGCTCGTGCTAGTAATTCGTCGGCGCGCGCGGTAAGCGGCATGGCGGCATCGAGCGTAATTTCGCCCCGGTCGATCAGATCGCACAGATGCGATTCCAGGGTTTGCATTCCCACGCTGCGCGACGTGGCGATGATGTTGCGCAGCTGGTGCGTCTTGCCGTCGCGTACGACGTTGCGAACGGCATCCGTTGCGATCAAAATTTCGCTTGCGCCGCGGCGGCCGGCCGATCGCGCCAGCGGCACGAGGCGCATGCAGACCACGCCCAGCAGCGTTTGAGCGAGCCGCATGCGTATCTCGTCCTGAAGGGTACCGCTAAAGGCGCCCGTGATGCGATCGATCGTTTGCGCAGCATCGCCGGTGTGCAACGTGGCCAAAACCAGATGGCCCGTCTCTGCAGCGGTTATCGCAGCCTGCATCGTGTCAGCGTCTCGCATCTCGCCGATCAACACGACGTTGGGATCGCAGCGCAAAGCCGCTTCCACGCCCACCGCAAACGAACCGACGTTGCCACCGACTTCCCGCTGAGAAATCACGGAAATTTCGGATCGATGCACGTATTCGATCGGATCTTCGAGCGTCAGGATGTGCTTAGCATGGGTGCGATTGATCCGATCGACGATGGCGGCCATCGCCGTCGATTTGCCGCTTCCCGTCGGACCGGTGAAGAGCAGCAATCCTGCCGGCCGATCGGCCAGCGATGCAAGGACCGCCGGTAATCGCAATGATTCCAATGCGGGAACGTTCGCCGCGAGCAACCGAAGCGCGAGCGCGAGAGCCCCCGATGAGCGATACGCGTGAACGCGCACGTTGCCCGCATCGCTTGCTCGATAGGCCGAGCTTGCATCGCCGGTGCGCTGCAATGCGATTCGCGATCGCTCGCACAGCATGACCTCGGCGGCGGCCTCCAAGTCATCGGCATCCAGCGCCGGTGATTGCTGCGGCTGTAATGTACCGTCGATGCGCATGACCGGCGGCATCCCGGCGCGCATGTGAACGTCGGATGCGTTTCGCGAGCGCGCCAAGTGCAACATCTCGGTAAAGCGCACTTGCGCCAGATCGGCCTTCATGGTGCAGCTTCCACGCACAAAACGCGGCGCAGTTCGGAAGGGGATGTTTCACCGCGCAAGACGCAATCGGCCGCCGCGGCAAGCATCGGCCGGTAGCCGCTGTGCCGCGCCGCTTCGGCCACCGCTACGCTCGTGGCGCCGCCTGCGATCAGCAACCGCATGGAGTCGTCCACGAACAAACTTTCGAAGACCGCAACCCGGCCGCTATAGCCGCTTTTGGCGCACCGTTCACATCCACGCGGCTGATAGACGACCGCACCGCAGTCCAATCCGAACTGCGCGGCGGATTCCACGTCGATCATTGTTTGCGTTCTGCAAAAACCGCACAGCCGGCGCAGCAGACGCTGTGAAACGACGGCCGACAACCCGGCCGCAATCGTTTGGCGGGAAACGCCCATTTCGATGAGGCGGTCGACGGCTTGCGGCGCAGTCGCGGCGTGGAGCGTCGTAAGCACGAGCTGGCCGCTCAGCGAAGCCGACGCGGCCGCCGCCGCAGTTTCTTCGTCGCGCATTTCACCGACCATGATCACGTTGGGATCTTGACGGAGCAATCCGCGCAGCGCGGCAGCAAAGGTCACGCCGGCCCGGGAATTGATCTGAACCTGCGCGACTCCGGCAAGCCGAACCTCGACGGGATCTTCGACGCTGCACAAGTTCTGCTCGTCGAAGCGCCGCGCGGACAGTGCCGCGTAGCAGGTCGTCGTTTTTCCGCTCCCTGTCGGGCCGCAGATGACCACGAAGCCGCTGGGCGCTTCGATGGCGGCGCGAAAGCGGCGCAAAGATGTGTATGGCATGCCCAGGTCCTGCAGACGCGGAACGCTCTGGTGGTGATCGAGCAGACGGATGACGAGCTTTTCGCCGTCGATCGTCGGCATCGAACTGGCGCGCGCGTCCAACGAACGGCCTGCGGAGTCGACGGCGTATCGTCCATCTTGCGGCGAGCGCCGGTCGGCAATGTCCATACCGGCGAGCACTTTGATTCGCGAAACGACTTGCGCGTGCAGCTCCGGGGTCAAAAGGCGGGTTTCCCGCAGCATCCCGTCCACCCGCTGGCGGACGCGGCCGCCGCTCGGTAACGGCTCCACGTGCACGTCCGAAGCGCCGCTCGTGACCGCAAGCGCATGGATCTGATCGAGAGCACGGATCGCCGGCGCGTCCTCGCCGCGTTGCAGCTCGCCGTACAGTTCACGCAGACGTTCTCGAATGAGTTCGCGCGGCGCGTAAACGGCTTTTACCTGCATGCCGGTCGCAAGGCGCACGCGCTCGATCGCATCGCGGTCAGCCGGGTCGGCCATCGCGACGAGCAGCCCATTTGCGTCGGCCGACACCGACAAGATGTCGTACCGCAATGCAAGCGCCCGCGGCAATTTTCTGATCGACTCTGCATCGATTTGAACGGCGGCAACGTCGAGGGAATCGAATACGTCTTCGGCAGCAGTCACACCCGCTCTCCTGTCGTTGAAATAGAGAAGTACCGATGCTTCTTACCGAACCATCGCGGGTTCGCTTCGAAACACCGTAGTAAAAGTTTTATCACATCGTGTCAATACTTTCGACACGTTTTGCGCACTTGCAGCAATCATGTCTCAGTTGCGCGGCGCGTGGGCACAAAAATGCGGTTTCAACGTTCATAATTGCTGATTTTGGGAAAAGCATTCGTATGCAGCAAGCAATCGTCATTTGCCGCCTTACCTCGCGACACGGACTTGCGTATTACAAGCGTCTTTACGAGGAATTGCCCAAACGCGGCGTGCGCATTGCCGAAGCACATATGGTGCGTAGCCGCAAGCAGTGAAAGAAACGCGTTCGAGCAGCCGTAAAGTGCGGGAGAGAACTCATCGTCGTGATCGGGGGCGACGGTACGCAGACCGCAGCGGTCGGCGAAATCGCGCATTCCAAATCGGTGCTGGCCGTCGTCCCGTCGGGAACGGGGAATAGTTTCGCATTGAGTTTGGGCATCGAGGCGGACATCGAAAAAGCGCTCGAGGTCATCGTCGGCGGCAGAGAGCTGCGCGTCGACGTTGGCATGGTGAATGGAACGTACTTTGCAAACTTTGCGACAATCGGCTTGATCGCCGAGGCCGCAGAACGCACCGCAAAGCCGCTCAAGCGAATCATCGGACCGCTGGCGTACGGTATCGCGGCCATCGCTCCGCTCTTGCGCCGTAAACCGTTTCGGCTTCAGGTCAAGTGGCCGGGTAACGATTTGACGGTAGCGACGCATCAGGCGATCGTGACCAGCGGGCGCTATTACGGCTGGCAGCCGCTGACGCCGCAAGCCGGCCCCCGCAGCGGGGAACTTGCATTCTTCACCGCGGCGGGAACGACGGCGCTGGATGCGATTGAAACGAATGCCGCCCTTTTGCGAGGAGAACAAGCGAAGCCTGGAGCACGCGCATTTCTTTTCCGCACCGCAGCTGAAGATCGATTGCAAGCCGAAACAGCCGTTGAATATCGACGGGCACGCGTTGGGAAGCACGCCGGCAAAATTCAAAATCGTCCCGAAAGCGTTACGCGTGCTGGTCCCGCTCGATTTCGAAGCATGATCGGCGGCCCGCTCGCCGGTCTTTTCGTTATAGCCGCGATACTCGTAGCGGCTTGCGTCGCGCTGGGCGCAGCGATTTGCGCGCGGCCGCCGGGCGCTTGGGATGCGCGCCTGGCGCGCGCTCGCGGTCAAGCAACGCGGCTCGCGCTGGCCTTTACCTTGTCCGGCCGCTCGCGCGCACTGCTGATCGGATATGCGGCGGCTATCGCCGTTTACGCGGCGGCGCGTTTGCCGCTGTGGATACCGCTGATTCTGGCGCTCGCGCAAATCGCTTCGCAGACCGCGGTCGAGCTGCTCAAGAAGCAGTATCGTCGCGCTCGCCCCGATTACTGGCTCGTGGGACTGGATGCCGGACATTCGTATCCCAGCGGGCATGCGACGACCGCCGTCGTTTCGTTCGGCGGCTGGGCGCTCGTCGCCGCACATTCGCTGCACGGGCCCGTTGGTTTCATGTGCGCGGTCATTTTGAGCCTTTGGGCAATCGGCATCGTCTGGTCGAGGCTCGCGCTGGGCGCGCATTATTTGAGCGACGTTGTTGGTGGACTTCTGTTCGGCGCAGGTTGGCTGTGCGCGCTCGTAGCCGTTGCCGGTACAACGTCGCTCACCCGCTGACGGGTATGATGCAACGTGAGTATGCCCAAAGTGCGTGCCGTCGCGATTGCGGCCGTCATTGCGGCGGCGGCGGCCGGGCTCGCTGCCTCCGCGCTTTCACGAGCACCGCTGGATTCGCCGCAAGAGTGGCGTCAATTCCGGCTGCGCGGCGACGGTAACGCGGCGCTGCCGGGCACGCTTTCGGCGTCGTGGCGGCTCGTAACCAAAGGCGGCTTCTCCTCGAGTCCATCGATCGCGTCGGGCACGCTCTTCATCGGCGACAATGCGGGCGAGCTCTTTGCAATCGATCCGGCCAGCGGCAAGATCAAATGGACGTACAAGGTCTCCAACCCGATCATGTCCGCGCCGATCGTTTATCAAAACGTCGTCATCGTCGGAGAAGGCAACGAGAATTCTCCCGGCAACGCGACCGTCTTACATCCCATTCGCGTAGGTTCTCCGCCGAGCGCGTTGTTCGCGGTCGATCGCGAAAACGGAAATCTCGTTTGGAGAATACCGTTGTCCGGTTCGGGAATGCCGACGCCCGCGATTGTCGGCGGCATTCTGGTGCATCACAACGGCGCCGGCACGCTGCTCGGCGTGGATCCGCTCACCGGCAGAGCGCTCTACTCACGAAACTTGCACTCGTTCGCATCCATGTCCGCAGCACTGCCTATGGGCGTGGATCGCTTCGTGACCGCCGGCGTGGACGAAAACGCGGTTTGGTCGCTGCGCGTGAAAGACGGCGCCACGCTTTGGCGCTCCCCATTCTCCGCGATTTCTTCCGGAATCGGCGATTGCCCGCAAGTCTACGGACGGCGTGCGCATTTATTGCGACTACGCGATCCCGCCGAGCGCCGCCGTTCCGATTCAAACGGAGCGCCGCGCCGTCACGCGCTTTTACGCGTTGGACGCGCGCACCGGAAAGCGAGCATGGGACGTCGCGCTCGACGACGGCACGCTGCCGATTCGCAATGAGGCCGCCATTCCGCTCGTGCTCGGTTCAACCGTGTACGTCGGCAGTTCCGTTTCGCCGCTGTTTCACGCGCTGGACAGCCGCACCGGCCGCATGAAATGGCGCGCGTCAACGCACGGGCCGGTCAAAGGCGGCGTCGTTGCGGTTGACGGCACGCTTTATTTCGGCGATCTCGGCGGATATCTGTGGGCGCTGGATGCTGCCAGCGGAAAAGTCGTCGGCGTCAAAAATATGCACACGCCCTTCAACGTCGGCTCGCCGATCGCCGCGGGCCGCACGCTGATTATCGGCAGCCGGGGCGGGACGCTGCAAGCCGTCCCGTTAGCCCGCATTCGTTCGGCGCACGATCGCTAGCGATCGCGCTCCGGCCTCAATAATCCGTGTCCGGGATTTCGTCGGAGTCGGAATCTTCGAAGAACGCCGCCTGGCGCATAGCGCGAATCTCGTGAAACGCTGCGGGGTTTTGCGTGAAATCGAAGCAATCACGCAAAGCGTCGGATCGTTCGTCCGTCGTGTGCAGCGATGGAAGCCCGAAGGCGTCCTCGCTGAATTTCAGTAAGCTGCCGAATTCGTGCTGCACGTGCGAGACGTAGTGCCGTTTTGCCCAAGGTGAAATAACGATGAACGGCACGCGCATGCCCAGGCCCATGCGGTCGAGCTGCGGTGGAGCGACGTGATCGTACCAGCCGCCCCAATCGTCCCACACTACGAAGATCGCGGTCGTGCTCCAAAGCGGACTGCGTCCGATCGAATTGACGACCGAGGCGACCCACTCCGGGCCATAGGCGCCTTCCACGGCGATGTCACGCGGGAGGTTTTCCTTTGGAAACGCGTGATCCGAATTTTGCGCCGAAGGTGCAACCCACGTAATGTTCGGCAGGTCGCCGCGGCGCGCGTCTTTGAGCACGCGCGTTTCCGGCGAAACGACGTTGCCCCAATACGGCGAATAGCGGATGTGGCGAATCGCATCGAATGCCGACCAGATATTGCCTAAGTCTTCCAAACCTGGCGCATAGTAACGCCACGTCACGCCTTGCGGCAATGCGGTATCCGCCAGCGTTGGAAAATTCAAGCATGGATACGGGCCGCCCACTTCTTGTCCGTCCGGATCGATCACCGAAACGCGCGCCGTGAGCGGCGAATCGCAGCCCCACGCAAAGCGAGTCGTTTCCATGTGATTAGGATTGTTAGCGGTAAAATCCGATTGGCCGGCGATGATGTACAGATGCGCCGGAAACGAGGGGCCGGTGTTCGATTGAAACATTCGGTCGCCGAGCGTGTACTCTTGCGCCATTTCCCAGTACGGCTCGAGCTGCGCTCGCGGCACGTACGCGTACGGAAAATCGGGCGCTTGCCGAGGCAGCGTGTCGACGCGATCCCAGCCATTCATTTTACCGTGATTGTACTCTTGCACGAATGCTTTGTGCTGGTGATCGACGTTGACGGGCAGACCCAAATCGATCGGGTGCAGGCGCACCGGTCCGCGCGTGCTCATTCCGACGTCCACGGTATCGGCTCCCGGAAAACCCCTGAAAAAATTGTCGAAAGAACGATTTTCCTGAATGATGACCACGACGTGCTTGATGTGCACCCGAAGATCGTCGATGTACTGCACGGACGCGCGCTGACGCAGATTGATCGGCTTGGCAACGGCTTGTCCGCAGCGCAGAAACGGCGTTAAAGCGGCAAACGCCATCGCAGCGGCGGCAATACGCCGGAATTTCATGCTGAGGCGTTACGCTGCGCGGGTCGTTTTCCCCGCCCGACGCGCTCCTGCGACTGCTCGTCGAGCGCCTTGGTAAAATCTGCGCCCACAAGCACGATCTGCGCGGAATAATACAGCCAGAGCAGCACGGCGATCATCGCGCCCGCGTCAGCGTACGGCGAACGCGCGTCCATCTGGCCTAAATAAACCGAAAGCCCGAACTGGCCGCGTTCGAACAGCACCGCGCTGACGAACGATCCTATCCAAACGGTACGCCAAGGAACGTGCACGGGGGGCAAATATTCAAAGATGAAAACGAAAACGAACGTCAGCAAAACGATGCTCGCGCCGACGTCGAGTCCCTGGTAAAGCGTGCCGCGCAGAGCAGGCAGCCGATGCGTATGATAGATCAGCGCGTGCACCGTCGCGCCGGCGAAAAGCAGCGCGATCAGCAGCAGCGTCAGCCCATAGATCAGCGCGAATGCAGGAGCGTGGCGCCGCGCCTGCTTGGCGTCGGGCTTCCCTGCGTCTTTCGCTTTCTCGTTCCAGACGATGTCGAGCGAACTTTGCAGCTGCAGCGCGCAGCCGGTAACTGCAAGCAAGAAAACGACGCCGCCGACGAGCGGCGCAAGCCAGGCGTCATGGCGCGAGGCGGCGGTGCGCAGCACGAAATCGAGCACTTGCGCGTTGTGCGATCCGGCGACGTGTCCCGCATGCGCCTCGGCTTGCGCTCGCGCGCTTCCCCGGCCCAGGATCATCGCCGCAGCGTACGTTCCGGCAAGCGTCAAACCCGCGAGCGCGAGCGCGCCATAAAATGCGAGCGACGCGGCCAGCTGCGCCGATCGGTGCTCCTGCCATTGCGCGAACGTGCGCTTGATCAGATCCCAAATGAATGAGAGCCGGCCCTTCATGCCGGCTCCTTGCTCTTATCCTCGATACCGCAGGAACGCGGGAACTTCGATGTCTTCCATGTTGACCGGGGAGACGGCGTCGATTTTCGTGTCGGCAAAGTTGAACGCGCCGGCCGAACGCGAGCGCCCGCGGGATGAGCCGAAACCTGCGGCCAGAACCGTTACCCGAACCTTGCCCGACATCGTTGGGTCGATGCTTGCGCCGAAGATGATTTGCGCTTCGTTGTCCACGGCGCGGCTGATCATCTCGGCTGCTTCGTTCACTTCGTACATCGCCATATCGGGGCCGCCGGTGATATTGAAAATCACACCGCGCGCGCCCTCGATCGTGGTCTCCAGCAGCGGTGAGGCAATGGCCTTCTGCGCCGCGTCCGCAGCGCGATGCTCCCCCGAACCGTCGCCGATTCCCATCATCGCGCTGCCGGCATCGCTCATGATGGTCTTTACGTCCGCGAAGTCGAGGTTGATCAGTCCCGGCTGCGTGATGAGATCCGAAATGCCCGCAATGCCTTGCCGCAGCACGTCGTCGGCGTAGGAGAACGCTTCGTTGAGCGGTGTGCGCTTTTCGATCACCTGCAGAATGCGCTCGTTGGGAATCGTGATGAGCGTGTCGACCTTCTGCTCCATCTCTGCAATGCCGTTCTCAGCCGTCTGCATGCGCTTGCGCCCTTCGAAAGCAAACGGTTTGGTGATCACGGCAATGGTCAGCGCGCCGGATTCGCGCGCGATGTCGGCAATCACCGGCCCGGCGCCGGTTCCGGTTCCACCGCCCATTCCCGCGGTGATGAACACCAGGTCCGCGCCGTCGATAATCATCGCCAAATCTTCGCGCGAATCTTCTGCAGCCTCGCGCGCCAACGTCGGATTAGCGCCTGCTCCTAAACCGCGCGTCAGGTTGCTGCCGATCTGCACGGTATTTTCGGTCAGCGAATTGCGCAGCGCCTGCACGTCGGAATTGACGGCATAGAATTCCACGCCGGAAAGACCGGCTTCGATCATCCGGTTTACCGCATTGCAGCCGCCGCCGCCTACTCCGACGACTTTGATCGTCGCGGCGTGCTCGGGAACGTAGCGCTTGGCATCAGTCATGTCGGTTTTCGCCTCCGTAAACAGTGAGCATTGCTGGGGTTGAAATTCGGGACTCAGTTCCAAAGCTCGCCAAGCCACGAACGCAATCGAGAAAGCGGCGAGGGAGTTCTTCGCAAGTAGCGCTGGTTCTGCAATCCGCCGCCTGGGCCGAACAGCACAAGTCCTATCGCGGTGGCATACTCCGGGCGTTTGAGCGCGTCGTTCAATCCCGCGACGCATCCCGGCAAGCCGACGCGCACCGGCAAGCCGAATACTTCCTCGGCGATCGATTCGATGCCGATTAAATGGGCGCCGCCGCCCGTGATGACGACTTCACCCAAAACCAGATCGCGCGGGACGTTCTCGATGATTTTCGCGCGAACCATGCGCATCATCTCGACAACGCGCGGAACGACGATCGATCGCGGACTGCGAGGTCGTCGCCTCGCGCGTTGCGCGTCCGTCGAGCATTTTCACCGGAAAAACCCTTCCCTCATCAGCGGCAGTACCCGCGCCGTAAGCGCGTTTGATCTGCTCTGCTTCCGGGATCGTGGTTTTCAGCCCGAGCGAGATGTCGTTCGTCAGAATGTTGCCGCCGACCGGAAGAGTCGAGGTGTACGTTGCGCCGCCGCAGGAGTACACCGCGATATCCGTCGTGCCGCCGCCGATATCCAGCAGCACGACGCCGACTTGTTTTTCTTCCACCAGCAAGGTCGACGCCGAACTCGCGAGCGGCTCGAATACCAACCCCGCTGACTCGAGGCCGGCGCGATTGACGCATTTGAGCACGTTGGTCACGAACGATTTGCCGGCGGTAATGATATGCGTGTCGACTTCGAGCCGTCCTCCGGCCATGCCGACCGGATCGTCGACGCCGTCTTGGCCGTCGACGGTAAACGAGCGCGGAAGCGCGTGAATGATTTGCCGGTCTGCCGGCAGATTGATGATCTTGCTCGCGTCCAACACACGCCGCACGTCCGTTATGCCCACTTCGCGATCTTCGCTTTGAACCGCGACCACGGCCCGGCTGTTCGTGCTGCGCACGTGTTCGCCCGTGATTGCGACGTAGACGTCCTCGATGTGCACGCCCGCCATTCGTTCGGCGCGCTCGGTCGCGGCTTCGATCGCCTTGATGGTCTCTTCCAGGTCCGTGACGACGCCTTTGCGCATTCCTAAGGAAGGCGCCTCGCCGTAGCCGATGATTTCCAGCCCGCCGGGGCCCTCGCAGGCCACGACCGCGCAGGTCTTGGTCGTTCCGATGTCGAGCCCGGCTACGGTCTCGTGTTTCATGCGCCCCCGAAACTGTGCGAAGTTCGGCCGAATCTGGGTCCCCAACCGACGGACACTATATATTGTGCGTTGTGCGGTAAACCCTACAACGTATAGCGCTGATCGTGAAGATTTCCGCTGACTTGGCGGCGCTGCGGCGCTCTCCTTGCGAACAAGATGTGCACAAGCGGCGCCCGGCTCGCGCGCTGCTTAATGTTTGCTGCGCGCGGGCCGACATTTGGTGGTATGAATTCCACCCGGACGAGCTTGGAGCGCGGGCTCACGTCGGCGTTTGCCTTGGTCATCATCGTCGTCGTCGCGATTATTCCGCTGGCGGCATGGGCCATGGGCGGCATCACGCGGCAAGCGCAAGAATTGCACGACACGATCATTCGCGGCGAGCTGGCATACGTAAAGGTCGCCTCGGATGCCGACACGCTGCGCGCCGCATCGATCGAATCGGCGACGAATCCCGACGCCGGCAAAGCTGCGGCATCGCTGTCCTCGGCAAAAACGATGCTTGCGGCGTTCCCCGACGATGCGCGCGTAATGGAAGACCTCACGAGTAAAGATGCCGCGGTTGCCCCGCTGGTCGCAGCATTCAAAAACAGCGCGAGCCGCTACGACTTCGAAGCGCTCGCTGCGGTCGGCCTGCTGGAGCAAGGCAAGAAGAGCGACGCGCTCAAGCAGATGCAAGGCTCGTCGTACATCGCTTATGAAGATCAACGCAAAGACGGCGAAGCGGTTTTGAACGCGCTGAAAAACAGCTCCGACGCACTGTTCCACCAACTGTTATCCGCCCGTACGTTTGCGCTGACGGTCTTGATTTGCGGGGCGGCGCTTGCCGGACTCATCGCGTTTTTCGCGATCGAGCTGGTTCCGGCGCACCCTGCGCGACGGGCTCGAACGTTGTTTGGGCGTTTTCGAATCGATGGGGCGCGGCAATCTGGCCGCGCGCGTGGGTTGGGAAGGCGGAGATCTGCTGGGACGCCTCGGAAACGCGATCGATCGCCTCGGCGAGCAGCTCTCGCAGATGGTTTCGACGATCCAGCATGCCGTCATGGCGGTGCAAGGCGCGAGTTCGCACACTAACGAGCGCGCGCAGCAAGTGGAAGCGCGCGTGAGCGAAGAGCTGAGCGCGCTCGCTGCGGCGGCGGAGATTTCAACTTCCGTGCACACGACCGCCGGCGCGGTGGCGGGCAATGCCGAACACGTCGCACGCCGCGTTACCGACATTTCCAGTGCGGTCGCGCAGATGACGGCGTCAGTGCAAGAAATGGATCAAAACCTTTTGAATCTGGCTACCGTCGTCGAACAGGCCGTCGCCAACACGCAAGAGATGTCGGCTTCGATCGTTCAGGTCGCCGGTAACGCGCAACGCGTTCGCGAAGAATCTACGAGCACCGACCGCCAAGTGCGCGAAGGGCGCAACGAGGTCGCGCAGCTCTCGAAGGGCATGTCCAGCATCAGCGACACCGTCGCCAACGTCGTCAGCGAGATGCAGAGCCTCGACGGCGCCTCGCGCCAGATCGGCGAAATCCTCGGTCTGATCGAAGCGATTGCCGATCAAACGAACCTTCTTGCGCTCAACGCCGCAATCGAAGCTGCGCGCGCAGGGGAACATGGCCGCGGCTTTGCCGTCGTGGCGGACGAGGTCCGCAAACTCGCGGAAAACTCGGCGAGCTCGACCAAACAAATCGGCCAGCTCGTGGCGGACATTCAGCGGCGAACGAGCGCCGTACTCGAACGGACCGCGCGCGCGAACACGCTCGTTCAGGGCAACGCCGTTTCGGCGCGCTCGGTGACCGATATGATCGAAACCATCAGCGGCCGAGTCACCGAGATGGCGCAGCTCGTCAGCGAAATCAGCATCGCGACGACGGAGCAGGCGCGCGCGTCGGAAGAGTTGGCAAAAGCGAGCGAGCAAATGGGGGCCATGACCCATGAAGCCGCGGCTACGATGCGCGAGCAAGCGATCACGTCGAACCAGATCTTGGAAGGCGTCTCGGAAATCGAGCTGCGCACCGGTCAAGTCGCGCATGCGAGCCAGGAGCAGCAGCGCGCCATCGACAGACTTGCGCACGACGATAACCCATACGTCCGATTTGGGCCGGGCCAACTCCAGCGCGGTCACCGACGTGGCCGCTCAGACCACCGAGGTGCTTGCCCAAACTTCCGAGCTGCGAGGCATGGTAGCGCAGTTCGAGGTCGGCACCGCAGAGACGGGCAACCCGGCCGCTTTTCCGGGCACGAAAAAGGACCAGCGGGCTCTAGAAGACCCGGGGTCCCTTGCGCTATCATCTTAGGCTAGAAACTTGGCACAGTACCCAATGGAGAGATCGTGCGTAAAATAGTCTTTCTTCTGACGCTAATAGCGGCGTTCGCGGCTCCGGCGGTCGGCTCTGCGGCCAATACCGTCGATGCTTCGCTGATACCTGACGGAACCTACAATGCGACGGTGGAGAAAGTCGTCGACGACAAGCACATCACGGTCAAAATGGACAACGGCGTCGAGGCAACGCTCACCACTAACCGCTCGAACGTGGATTTCGGCAAGGTCAAGCCGAATTCGCAGATCAAGATGTCGGTGATCAAAGGCATGGTCGCAGTCTACATGGTGACGACGCACTAGGCTCCGTAGCCTGCGCGCACCTTATCGATAGCTGACGACCGGCGTTCGCGGCGCGCGTAAGTCGAGCGCTGCGATGCGGCGTCCGGCCTGCGATACTTGCACTAAAATCGGCCGGATCAGTTCGGCCTTTTGCGCGAGCCCGGTTTCGCTGCCGAGCAGCAGCTGCGTTCCGTTCATGCTCGCGTTCAGATCGCCGAACGCATCGTACCGCAAGTGCGTCACGTGAACGCGCGCGCGCGCCAGCGTTTGATAATCGCTGCGTAAGCGCAGCGCGGTCGGGTCCGTGACGAACGAGCCGGCCGGGCGGATTGCCGCAGGCTTCACGAAAAACACCGCCAGATTGTGCGCCGAAGCCGGATCGGCAAGGACCCGAAAGTCTTTGTCGACGACTTCTTCGAGTTGCCCCGATTGCAGCACGGCATACGGCACCCGTTCCGTAACGGCGATACGCACGGTCGCCGGAAATTGGCGTTGGATCCGTACCGTTTTCACATACGGAAGCGCCGCGATGCGATCCGCGGCGGCGGCCATGTTTTGAAGCCAAAGATTGCGGTTGGACGAAATCGCAGCTCGCTGCGCGATGGCGCTCGCCGAAACTTCGTGATTTCCGCCGATGCGAATGGAATGCGGATAGAAAACCGGCCATTGAGCCGCGTATGCTGCGGCGAACACAATCGCGACGAAGGCCAGCGCGCCCAAGAACCAAAACGGCCGCATCATCGAACCCAGGCTTTTTTTGCGCCGATTCTTACTGCCGGCGCTCATGCAAGTACGAACCGTTCGAGCGCTTCAGCGACACCGTCATTGGCGACGTCCGCGACGACCGCGCTCGCGATCTCGCGCAGCTCCGGCGGCGCCGAACCCATCGCCACGCCGAATCCCGCCGTTTCCAGTAACGGCGCGTCATTCCAAGAGTCCCCGATGGCCATCACGCGATCCAACCCGATGCCCATGTGCCGCGCGACCTTTTCCAACGCAACCCCTTTGTTCACCTTAGAGTCGAGCACTTCGAGAAAATAGGCGATACTCCGCGTAACATACGCGCCGTCGCCGCACAGCCGCTTCACCGGCGCAAGCTGTTCGGCGATGACTTCGGGCTCCGCGACGATCACCGCCTTCGTCGAGGCCGCGGTTCGGAATTGCGTAAGCAGCGAAGGCACGACGACCGGTTCGACGCCGGAAACGTTCGCGTACAACGCGGCATAGCGCGTGCGTTGCTGGCAGTAATAGCGATCGCCCGTGTAGAGCTGAACGTGCAGACGGCGCTCGAGCGCGTACGTCGCGACCTTACGCGCCAGCACATTGGGGAGGGGGACGTCGAGCAGCACGCGTTGCGATTGCGGATCGATGACGACCGCACCCTGATAGCACACGACCGGGGCTGCGAAGCCCAATTGCTGCACGAAGGGCAGCGCCGCGCGGTACATCCGTCCGGTGACGATGCATCCTTGCACGCCCCGGCGCTGCATTTCGGCGATTGCGGCGCGTACGCGCGGGCGCAGCAGCAGTTCTTCTCCGAGCAGCGTTCCGTCCAGATCGAAAGCGACCAGTTGCGGCGCAATCACAATCGCAGGCGCGCGGAGCGGGCGTGAAACGGCAGACCTTCAAATTCGGCTAGCGCAGCCAGGGTCTGCGCGTCGGCGGCCATGCGCTCGCGCGTGTTCTCCACCACGCTGAACGTGCGCTGAAAATCGGCCGTGCGCAGCCCGGAGGAAAACCGCGCCGATCCGGAGGTCGGCAAAACGTGATTACTGCCCGCAAGGTAGTCGCCGCACGCGACCGGCGTATATTCGCCGACGAAAACCGCACCGGCGCGGCGAAGGTGCGGAAGGTACGCTTGCGGATCGCGCACCTGCAGCGAGAGATGTTCCGGAGCGAACCGCTCGACGACGTCGAAAACCTGCTGCAGGCTGCGCGCGTGGACGAAATACGCGCCGTGCTCTAAAACGGCAGCGACGATAGAGGCGCGATCGGCATGATCGGTTGCGCCGCGCTCTACGGCTTGCGCGCACGCTTCCAGAAGCGAACTCGACTGCGAAACGACCGCGACCCGCGCCATCGGATCGTGTTCGGCTTGCGCCAGCAGCTCGCCGGCAACGTAGTCGGGGCGCGCAGATTCGTCGGCGACGACGAGCACTTCGGAGGGGCCGGCTAAACCGTCGAGGGCGCAGGCACCGAAGACCTGGCGCTTTGCTTCGGTCACCCAGGCGTTCCCGGGACCGACGATTTTGTCAACGCGCGTCACGGTTTGCGTTCCGTACGCAGCCGCAGCGATTGCTTGCGCTCCCCCGACTGCGTACAATTCGTCGACGTCGCACAGCCAGCACGCAAAAACGACGGCCGGCGCCACGCGACCGTCGCGCTGCGGCGGCGTAAGAACGATGACGCGTGAAACGCCGGCCAGCCTCGCCGGCACGATACTCATCAGCACCGAGGAGGGCAGGGGCGCGGTGCCTCCCGGGACGTACGCAGCCACCGAGTCCAGCGGCCGCGCGTAAAATCCGTAACGCGCGCCGTCCGAGTCGGCGTACTCGATGTCCGGTCGCAGTTGGCGGCGGTGAAACGCTTCGATGCGTTCGCGCGCGAGCGCAAGCCCGGTCGCGATTTCGTGCGGCACCAGCGATCGCGCGTGTTCGTGCATGGGAATCGGAATCCGGATCTTGCTTGTATCGTACTGCGGATCGTCGAGGCGCCGGGTGTGATCGACGATCGCTGCATCGCCGCGCGAACGCACGTCGGCAATGATTGCACTCACGCCGCGCGCAATGTCACGCGGGCATTCCCAGCCGCTGCGGAACAACGGAGCCAGCGCCTCTTCGTCGGCCGCTTGAACGATGCGCGTTTTCACGGCTGCGTCGCGCTCTGCAATCGAGTAATGAGTTGTCGAAGCCGCGCGTACTTGGCGCGAAAGCGTACCGGATTGATCACCAGACGGGCGGTGGAATGCGCGATTTCGTCGACGACGACCATATCGTGCTCGCGCAACGTGTTTCCGGTGGCGACCAAATCGACGATGACGTTGGATAATCCGGCGATCGGACCGAGTTCCACCGACCCGTGAAGCTGGATGATCTCGCACGGCAAATCGCGCTCGGCGAAATACGCGCTCGCCGCGCGCGCAAACTTCGTTGCCACGCGCAAGAACGTGGGGTAGCGCGCTCCTTCGTGGTATCCGTCGCAGCGCCGCGCGGCAACGACCAGCCGGCACGCGCCGAAACCGAGATCGGCCACTTCACTGACCGACCGGTCCGTTTCCCACAGCACGTCTTTGCCGACGATGCCGCAGTCCGCAGCGCCGAATTCAACGTATGCGGGGACGTCCGCCGCACGCAGCAACAGTAGTTCCGCGCGCCCGTCGCGGGCATCGACACGCAGCCGGCGGCCGATGTGCGCCGGCAGATCGATGCCGGCATCGCTCAGGCGCTGCGTGCTTTCCTCGAACAGCGCACCTTTGGGAAGCGCGATCACCAGCGCGTCGTTCAAGTCGCAATCTCTTCAACGGTTCCGTCACGCGCAATGAGTACGCGCGGGATCCGTTTGTGCCTCGCGTAGGCGAGCAAACCGTCGCGATCCAGATTGCGGACGTTGGCGCGAACGCGCAAACCGTTTTTGCGTTCCTGCGCAGCGAGCGCATCCGAACCGCTAACGAGCACGTCGATGCGGTTGCGCGGCCGCTCGTCCGCGCGCCGCCGTTCCAACGCGAGCAAAATGCGTTCGACGCCCACCATCCAGCCCACCGCCGGCGCGTCGTAGCCGAATCGCGGGAGCAAAGTGTCGTAACGGCCGCCGCCGCACAGCGAGAATCCCAGTTCGCCGATGTAGCCTTCGAAAACGAAGCCGGTGTAATATTCCAAATCGCGCAAGAGCGCGAAATCGATATTGATTCGCTCGCGGTATCCCAGAGTGTGCGCGCGCTGCAGCAGCGATTCCAGATCGTCCAGCGCGCGGCGCGACTGTGCGGAGCGGCACAACGGGCGAACGTATTCGATCACATCGTCACGGCCGCGCATCATTGCCAGCCGCTTGATCGACGGCTCAGCGATCGCGACGACGTTGCGTTCGGCAATCGCCGCCTTGCAACGGCGGCGGCCGTCATCGTCCAACCCGGTTGCAGCGAGCACGCCGTCCACGATTGCCGCGTTATTGATGTCGACCTGCGCGTCCGTCAGCCCGACGGCATCGAGCGTCTCGAGCGCCATGAACAGCGCTTCGGCATCGGCGTCCACTCCTGGTGCGCCGATGAGTTCGGCTCCCGCCTGCGTGAACTCGCGCATACGGCCGAGCTGCGGCTCTTCGTAGCGATAGCCCGTGGCCACGTAGGAAAGGCGCAGGGGAAGGCTTGCGCCGCGCAGCCGAGCTGCGACGACGCGCGCAATCGGCGTGGTCATCTCCGTGCGCAAGGCGACCGATGCACCGAGCGGATCGGTGAAGCGAAACGCTTGCTGCATCAGCTTTGCGCCGAGTCCGCGTTCGAGCGCATCTTCGTTTTCAAACGTAGGCGTCAACATTTCCGCGTAGGACCAGGAGCGGAAGACGCCGCGGATGAGTTCCTCGATTTCGCGCTTGAACGCCAGCTCTTGCGGGAGCCAGTCGCGCACTCCGGCCGGTAGCCTCACGCGAACCCACCGGCCCGCACCGAGCGGAGCACTACTGCGGAAAGCCCTCCGCGATGCTCTCGGTGCCGAAGATCCGTTCCAGCTCGGATTTGAGCCGGTAGTCTGCGGCAAGACCGCGCGGCAACCGCTGCGTGTGCTCGCCGATACGCGCCAGAATCGGAACGGTTCCGGGCCATTCGTCCAACACTGCCGCAAGGCGATCGACCTGCTCGCGCGAGGTCACGGTGACGTGCCAAGCCGGAGGCGCGACGTACGACGGCCGCTCGAACGCGGAAACATCGTTGACCGCTACGGAGATCTCGAGCGCAGTGTCGTCGCGGCCGGAACGCGGGCGTTCCCGAAACCGCACGCGCCCTTTGATCACCAGGATCTTGTCGGTGACGAAGAGGCCTTGCAGCTCCGGATATGATTTGGCGAAGACCACCACTTCACACGCGGCAGTCATGTCTTCGATCTGCGCGATCAGGATCTGCTGGCCGTTCTTGGTGAGCGTGCGCCGCACCGCCCCGACGCTGCCGGCAATCGTGACGGGACTATCGTCCTCGCACTGCCGCAGATCTTTGATCGGCGCGGCGCCCAGGCGCGCGAGCGCGTCGGCGACGTCCGCCAGCGGGTGGCCCGAAACGAAAATTCCAAGCGTCTCCTTCTCCCACTGCAGCGCCTGCATCGTCGTCGGAGCGGGCATGGGAGACAGAGCCGGCGCAAGCGACTGATGCGTTTCGGGCGCAGCGCCGAAGAGCGATTCTTGTCCGAGCTGCGCGTCGCGGTACTCGGCGGCCGCGATGTCGACCGCAACGTCCAGCGCGGCGAGCTTCTGCGCGCGATTGCCGGGCAAACCATCCAGCGCGCCGCATTTGATCAACGCCTCGACGACGCGGCGGTTCAGCTGTTTTCCGTCGATTCGTTTCACGAATTCGAAAAGATCGCGAAAGGGACCGCCTTGCACGCGCGCCTCCAGCACCGCGCGAACGGGCCCCTCGCCCACGCCTTTGATCGCCGAGAGCCCGAAACGAATCTTCTCACCCACGACGGCAAAGTCGATGAGCGAAGCGTTGACGTCGGGCGGAAGGACTGAAATTCCCATCTTTTTGGCTTCGTCGATGTACTCGACCAATTTGTCGGTGGTGTTCTTGACCGACGACATCAGCGCGGCGAAATACGGCAGCGGATGATTGGCTTTCAAGTACGCGGTCTGATAAGCGACCCACGCGTACGCAGCGGCATGCGATTTGTTAAAGCCGTAGCCGGCGAAGGGTTCGATGAAGACGAAAATCTTCTCGCCCAAAGCTTCGTCGATGCCGGAGTGCTCCTTGCAGCCGGTGATGAATTTCTCGCGGTAGAAAGGAATTTTTTCCTTCTGCTTTTTGCCCATCACCTTGCGCAGTTCGTCCGCTTCGCCCAGGCTGAAGCCGGCAACGTCGCGCGCCATCTGCATGACTTGCTCTTGGAAACAGGCGATGCCGTAGGTGTCGGCGAGGATCGCTTCCAGTTTCGGATGCAGATAGGTCGGTTTCGTGCGGCGGTGCTTGTTGCTGATATACTGCGGAATCCACTCCATCGGCCCCGGCCGGTAGAGTGCCACCAGCGCGATGATGTCGTTGAAGTCCGACGGCCGCAGCTCGCCGCAGACGCGCACCATGCCCTCGGATTCCAGTTGAAAAACGCCCATGGTCTCGCCGCGTGAAAGCATTGCGTACGTGTTCGGATCGTCGTCGGGAATCTTCGAGATGTCGAACTGCGGATCGGTCGTGCGGCGTATCTCGTCAACCGCGTTCTTCATGACCGTCAGGTTGCGCAAGCCCAAGAAATCCATCTTGAGCAAGCCGACTTTCTCGGCCCAGTTCATGTCGTATTGCGTGTTCACGCCGGCATCGCTCTTGGCCAGCGGCGTGTAGTCGATCAGCGGGCCCGGCGATATGACGACGCCGGCGGCGTGCGTCCCGGCGTTGCGGGCCAACCCCTCGATCGCCTTTGCGGTGTCGAGCAGCCGGCGGATTTCGGGAGATGAAGCGTACAAAGCTTTGAGTTCCGGAATGTGCTCCAGTGCTTTCGCGATCGACATCCCTCCCGGCCCGGAGGGAATCATCTTCGCGACCCGGTCGACGTCGGGCAGCGGCACCGCCAGCGCTCTGCCTGCGTCGCGCACCGCCGCGCGAGCGGCCATCGTGCCGAAAGTGACGATCTGCGCGACGCGCTCCTCGCCGTACTTTTCGGTGACGTACGCAATGACTTCGTCGCGCCGTTCGACGCAGAAATCGGTATCGATGTCCGGCATCGAAATGCGGTCCGGGTTGAGGAAGCGCTCGAAGAGCAAATTGTATTTGAGCGGATCCAGGTCCGTGATTTTCAAGCAGTACGCCACGACGGAACCGACGGCCGAGCCGCGTCCCGGACCGACCGGGATGTCGCGATCCTTGGCATATTTGATGAAATCCCAGACGATGAGAAAATAGGACGCGAATCCCATCTCGAGAATCACGCGCAGCTCGTACTCGAACCGTTCGCGCAGGGCCGCATCGTTTTGCGCCCGCTCTTCGCCGTACCGCTCGCGCAGGCCGCGTTCGCAGATTCCGCGCAGATACTCCTCCGCGCCCACCGGCGGCTGGAGCGGCTCCTGCGGAACCGGAAAATCCGGAACGTGATATCCCTGCTCCGGGATGCGGATATCGATGCGGCGTGCGATCGCGACCGTATTGTCGCACGCTTCAGGCAAATCGGACCACAATTCGCGCATTTCCTGCGCGCTCTTCACGTAAAACTGATCGGAGTAGAACTTCATCCGGCTCGTGTCGGCGACGGTTTTTCCGGTGCCGATGCATAGCAGCACGTCGTGCGCGGGCGCGTCTTTCTGATCGAGATAGTGCGAGTCGTTGGTTGCGACGATCGGAATGCGCAGTTCGCGCGCGACCTCCACCAGACCGCGGTTGATCACTTCTTCTTCGGGCATGCCGTGTCGCATGACCTCGATGTAGAAGCGGTCGCCGAAGATGTCCAAAAAGGTTTGCGCGGCCTTGCGAGCACGCTGCGGATCGTTCTTGAGCAGCGGCGCGGCGACCATCCCGGACATGCATCCCGAAAGGACGATGAGTCCTTCGTGATGCTTCGCGAGCAGATCCAGATCGATGCGGGGCTTGTAGTAGTAGCCTTCGAGGAAGCCTTTGCTGATGAGGGCGGTTAAGTTTCGGTAACCTTGCACATCGGCGGCGAGCAGCGTCACGTGCGCCTCTTCGCGGACGGTGCGGTCGAACCGGCCGCGCGGGGCAATATAGGCCTCGCATCCGATGATTGGGGCGACGCTGAATTCTCTGGCCGTGTAATAAAATTCCATAGCGCCGTACATGACGCCATGATCGGTCAGCGCTACCGCCGGGCTGCCGTTCTCCGCGCTGCGGCGGCAGAGGCGCTCTACGCGGCAAGCTCCATCCAAGAGAGAGTATTCGCTGTGAACGTGCAGATGTACGAAGGAACTCACCGGTGGTGTTAACGGACCCCTTTGCTAAAGAAAACGCCGGGTTGAGACGTTACAGTAAGAGTGGGCATGAACCTGTCCCCGGCGGGCGCAGAACCAGCCCCGCGCGACCTTGAAACGGCGCAGCTCGTTTACGAGCTGGAGCGCCTTCATTCGCGTATTGCCCTGCTGGAAGCCGAACGCGACGAATACGCGCAGCAAATTGCCGAACTGTTCGTGCTGCAGCAAGTCTTCTCGACCATCAATTCGAGCCTCGACATCAACGACATCCTTTCGATGGTGCTGCGCGGCGTCTGCGAAGCGCTCAAATTCAATCGCGTCATTCTTTTCGACGTTGACGAAGACCGTACGGTGATCCGGCGCCTTCAAGGCGACCGCACCGGAACGGTCGTGCATGCCGTCAATCCTTCGGAGTATCGCGCAAATTCCACTTTGACCGATGTCGCGCACGGCGTCCAGCAAGTAGCGTTCGGTAATGAAAACGACGCCGACAAACCCCTGAGCGACACCGACGGTTCGTATTGCGTGGCACCGCTGGTCGCGCGCGACGTTGTACGCGGCATGCTGTACGTCGACGGACCGCCCACGCGGGAGATCACCGAAAACCAGCTGCGCGTGCTGCTGGACTTCGCAGCGCAAGCGGCAATCGCGGTAGAGAATGCGCGCCTGTACGAAGAAGCGCGCCGCCTGCTCGAAGAGACGCAACGGCTGGCCCTCACCGATTCGCTCACGGGCATAGCCAACCGGCGCGCGCTCACGGAAATGCTGGAGCGCGAGCTGCATACCTCCGAGCGGTACGATACGCCGTTCGCTTTCATGATTTTGGATTTGGACGACCTCAAACGCATCAACGATTCCGGCGGCCACAATTTGGGGGATCTTGCGCTCAAGCGGTTCGCCACCGTGCTTCGCAAAACGTCCCGCAAGGGCGACATCATCGCCCGGTACGCGGGCGACGAGTTCGTCGTGGTTACCGCGAAAACCGATCGCGCGGCCGCCGAGCGCGGCGTGGAACGCATGTTGAGCGCGCTGCGGCGCAACGGGCTGCAGTCGTCGATCGGCGTGGCGATGTTTCCGAGCGACGGCACGAATGCTCAAACGCTGTTCTTCGCGGCCGACGAAGCCCTTTACCGGGCCAAACAAAGCGGCAAGAACACGTACCGGTTTTATCAGCGGGGCAGCGCCGCCCCGTTCGGTCCGCCATGCCACTAAGGTCGTGGGGGCGCTCGAAACGCCGGTAGTATAAAGAAGACACTCTCCAGATACTCCCGGGAAAGGCAACGTTGATCAAGCACGACGTCGTCGTCATTGGTGGCGGCCTAGCCGGCATGCGCGCCGCGGTGGAAGCCGCCGAACGCGGAGCCGACGTCGCCATCGTCAGCAAGATGCATCCGGTCCGCAGCCATTCGGGCGCTGCGCAGGGCGGCATCAACGCGGCGCTGGGAAACCGCGAAGAAGACACCCCGCAGAACCACGCCTTCGACACGGCCAAAGGGTCGGATTATTTGGGCGACCAGGACGCCATCGAAGCGATGTGCGAGGACGCTCCCGGGCAAATCATCTGGCTGGAACACCGCGGCTGCATCTTCTCGCGCATGCCCGACGGGCGCATCGCGCAGCGGCCTTTCGGCGGCGCCGGTTCACCGCGCACCTGCTATTCCGCCGACGTTACCGGCTTGGTGATCCTCCACACGCTCTGGGAGCAGCTCGAACGCTTCAACGTCAAAGTGTACGAGGAGTACTTCTGTACCGCGCTGTGCGTCGAAGACGGCGTTGGAACCGGGATCGTCGCGTACAACATGCGCTCCGGCGAGCTGGAGCTGGTCAACGCGAAGGCCACGATTTTTGCTACGGGCGGCGCAGGCCGAATGTACGCGAAGACGACGAACGGCTACGCTTCGACCGCCGACGGCCACGGCGTCGCCTTCCGCGCCGGCATTCCGATGATGGACATGGAATTCGTGCAGTTCCATCCCACCTCGCTCAAAGAAAACGGCGTGCTGCTTTCCGAGGCGGCTCGCGGCGAAGGCGCTTACCTGCTCAATTCCACGGGTGAGCGGTTCATGTTCAAATACGCGCCGAACAAGGGCGAGCTGGCCTCCCGCGACGTTGTTTCACGCGCGGAATGGACCGAGATTCTGGAAGGGCGCGGCATCGAGGGCACCGTGCTGCTCGACCTGCGCCATCTAGGGCGCGAGAAAATCCTGGAGCGCCTGCCGCAGATTCGCGAACTAGCCCTGGACGCAACCGGGAAGGACGCGATCAACGAACCCATTCCGATTTTACCGGGAATGCACTATACGATGGGCGGCATCGAAACCAACATCTGGGGCGCCACCCGCATTCCGGGTGTGTACGCTGCGGGCGAGGCCGCATGCGCCAGCGTGCACGGAGCGAACCGCCTGGGCGGCAATTCGCTGCTCGAAACCATCGTCTACGGCGCGCGCGCGGCCCGTCATGCGTGCGACTACATCAAGTCCAGCGGCGAGGTTCGTCCCTCGGAGCGAACGCTGCAGCAGGAGAAAGACCGCGTTGCGCGCTGGCTTTCGAAGACTTCCGGCACCCGCGCGCCGCAGATGCGCGCCGCGATGCAGCGCGTGATGAGCGATCACTGCTTCATCTTCCGCAATCATGAAGAACTGCAGAAGGCCGTTGACCGGCTGCTGGAAGTACGCAAGCAATTCGACGAGGACGTGTACGTCATGGATAAATCCAGGACGTTCAACACCGACCTGGTCGGCACGATGGAGACCGATTTTCTCATCGACGCTGCGACGTGCGTTGCGAACGGCGCGCTCGCGAGGACGGAATCCCGCGGCGCGCAGGCCCGCATCGATTATCCGGAGCGGGACGACGATCGCTGGATGGTGCACACCCTGGCATGGCGGCAGCCCGGGGAGCGGCCCCGATTGGACTATTCGCGCAAGGTAACGATCACCAAATGGGAACCTCAAGTCCGCACGTATTGACAGCATGACTTTTTCGGAGTGCCGCATTGGCTAACATCAAACTCGACATCTTTCGCTTCGACGAGGCGGTCGATACCGTTCCGCATCGTGACGTGGTGCCGGTGGACATCCCCGAGACGACGACGGTGCTGGATGCCCTCGAAGAAGCAAAGGCGCAAGTCGACGGCTCTATCACGTTCCGGCGTTCCTGCCGTTCGGCGATTTGCGGCTCGTGTTCGATGAACATCAACGGCGTGACGGGACTTGCCTGCAAAACGCCGTGCAACACGGTCATGGACGAAAGCGGCACGATCTACATCGATCCCATGCCCAACTTTCAACCGATGCGCGACCTGGTCGTGCACATGGATCCTTTTTGGGACAAGTACTCGCGCCTGAAACCCTATCTTCAACCGGCGGATCGCGACGAAGATCACGAACGCGAGCGCCGCGTAAGCCCCGACGACATGAAAAAGCTCGTCGACGTGGCGAACTGCGTCATGTGCGCGACATGCTATGCGCTCTGTCCGGTCGTCAGCGTCGATCCCTCGTTCGCCGGCCCGGCAGCGATCGCGTACGCGTACCGTTTCATCGAAGACGTCCGCGACTCCAAACGCGACGAACGTCTGGCGCAAATCAACGAAGATTACCTCTGGCTTTGCGCCCATTGCTACGCGTGTTCGTACTGTCCCAAGCACGTCGATCCCAACGACCGCATCATCGACGTGAAACGCGCGACGGTGCAAAACCGCGTCATGATGGACGAGCGCGGCCCGCGCCACGCGCTGACCGTCAACAAAACGATCAAGCAAACCGGAATGCTTGCCGAAACGGAAGTGATTCAAGGAACCGTCGGACGATTCAATTTTCGCGGATTACTGAAAGTGGCGCCGCTTGGATTGCGCATGGCGGCCAAAGGCAAACTGCCTCCGCCGTTCGTCAAACCGATTCCGAAAGTCGACGAGGTGCGTACGATTTTCGAATCGCTCGAGGTCCCGGTCAGCTAATGCGCATTTCTCCCCAGCCAAACGATAGGACGACACAGCGATGAGCAGCACTCTCTTGCCTGAAGAAAAGGCCCTGAATGTCCATCGGCAATCCCGCAGTTCGCAAACGCGACGCTACGGATTTTTTCCCGGCTGCGTCGCCAAAGAGTCGTGCAAAGAATTGTTCAACTCGACGATGCTGCTCGCAGACAAACTGGGCATCGAGCTGATCGAACTTACCGCCGCATCATGCTGCGGCGCGTCGGTCGTCAATGACACGAATCGGGACATCGCACGCGTCCTCAATGCCCGAACGTACGCGCAGGCCGAAGCGCTCGGCTTGGACGACGTCATCACGATTTGCTCGACATGCACCGGCCATATGCGGCAAGCCAACAAAGAGTTGCTCGAAAGCGAAGAACGCTTGGCGCAGGCCAACGGCATTCTGGGGAAATTCGGAGCGAAGTATCAGGGCGGCGTCATGGTGCGCCACTTGCTATGGATGCTCATCGACGACATCGGCTTGGAATCGCTGCAAGCGATGGTCGTGCGCCCGCTGAACGGCTTGCGCGTCGCGCCGTTTTACGGCTGCCATATCATCCGGCCGGAGAAAGTCAACGGCTGGGAGTCCGCGCGCAATCCTCACTCGCTGGAGGATGTCGTCGTCGCGCTGGGCGGTGAAGCCGTCGACTATGCCGGCAAAACCCGCTGCTGCGGATTCCACATTCAGCTAGAAAAAGACGGCGTGGCGACATCCATGGTCGGTCAGAACATGCGCATGGCCAAGGACAAGGGCGCCGAAGCGGTGATTACCCCGTGTCCGCTGTGCCATCTCGCGCTCGACGGTTATCAGCAGGACGCCGCCTCACGCTGGGGGCGAACCGATCTGCCCGTGTTTCACCTTCCGCAGCTGGTTGCGTATGCGCTGGGCGTGCCGGCGGAAAAATTGGGGCTGAACAAGCACCTCATCGATCCGCGCGGCATCATGGTCGAGCGCGAATTGATCGCCTAACAGGCCGGCTAGACCTCCACGAGGTCGCGAACGACGACCTGCACGGAGAGCACCTCTTCGGCCGGGACTTCGATGCGCTCGCCGTCAAAAAGCACGAGCGATTGCCGCTCCGCCAGCGCTTGCTGCATGCTGCGATGCAGCACCTGGGCCATCTCGGCCTGATTGAAACATTCAGTCAAAGTACGGCCGTCAATCAACGTGACGGTCAATTCTGCCGGGAAACGGCTCACTGTTCTTCCTCCAACGGTAGATTGGCATTTACCCAGCGCACCGTTGGACCACACTCGCTTCGTCCGGGCGCGTAAGCAAGCGCGCGACTTCGATTCGCGGCGGTCAGGGTGGTATACCCTGTCTATGGCACGCGCCGACCCAAGCGCACCGCTGCGCTTTCTGGGCGAAAGTTTCAAGGCATTGATTCCCACGCTCATCGTCGACGTTGGCGGAACGATGCTGGTGTATTATCTGCTGTTGCCGCATTTTGCCAAGACGAGCGTCTGGCCGCTCATCGGCGCATCGCTCGTACCCGTTCTTTCGAATATCGTGACCGCGGTGCGGCGGCGCACGGTCGACATCATCGGCCTGATCATTCTCATCGGGCTCATCGCCGGACTTGCCGGTGCGCTGTTCGGCGGAGCGCAGCGTCTTTTGCTTTTGCGCGAATCGTTCGTGACCGGTTTGCTGGGGCTGGTTTTGCTGATTTCGCCGTTCGTCATGCGCAAACCGATCGGCTATTACGTGATGCGCGAGTTTCTTACCGCGAACGAAACGCTGCCGATGGAACACTTCGACATCCTCTGGAGCAAAGCGTTCTTTCGCCGCGGCGTGCGCGTCGTGACGATTGCGTGGGGAGCGCTGCTGCTCGGCGAATTCGTTCTGCGCGGGTTCATGGCGCTGCGCATGAACATCGGCTTCGTATTAGGCGTCGCTCCGATACTTTTTACGATCCTGATGCTGATTGCCGGCGCCGCTACGGCAATTTGGCTCGGGCGCGCGATCTCGCGCGCGCTGGCAGTCGAGGAAGCTCCCGAAGCTCGCGCCGGGTAGCGCGCTAGCGGGAGAGCGGCACGCCCGCCGCGCGCAGCAACGATTCAACGCGGCCCACCGGCAAGCCGTAAACGGTGACGCCACGCCCGGTCATCGTCGTCGCGTTGAACAGCGCATCGTAAATTGCGCCTTCGGTCGCCTCCGCCGTCGCTCGGTATAGCGCGTCCAGAACGTCGTCGTTTTCAAGAAAGCGCGTGCCGGGAGGTTCGATCCGGAAATTGCCGACGCGATTGAAGACAAAGCCGGTGCTGAACGCCAAAAACAAGTCGCCGCTGCCGACGTTGCTCGTCAATCCGGTGCGCGCCATTCCGAGCGCAGCGCGCAGCGCCAGCGCGCGCAATTGCCGCGACTCCAGGGGCGCGTTCGTCGCGACGATCACCACGATGCTGCCGGACGACATGCGCCCGTGAAGCGCAACGCGAGCCGGGAACTTCATGCGGTATTCGTTGCGCAACGCTTGGCCGACGCGAACGCCGTCGATGGTCAATTGCTCGCGCGTCGATCCGGTGTTGTCGTTGACCAGAACGCCGACGGTATAGCCGCCCAAGTCCTTGGGCAGAACGCGGGAAGCCGATCCGATTCCCGCCTTGAAGCCGAACGCTTTCATTCCGGTCCCCGCGCCCACGGAGCCGCGCGCGAACTGTCCCGGTCGCGCCGAATTCAACAGCGTGACCACGTCGCTCGCGCCCACCGCGCGCGCTTGAATGTCGTTGAGCAGCTGATCGTCGCACTCCGCGACGACCGGCAGTGGAACATCGTCGGTTCGGCCGATCTTTGGATGCTGCGCGATTTGCCAGCTGACGACGCCGTCATCGGCGCGTCCAACGTCGAGCGTATCGGTCAGCACGATCGGCTCTTCCAGATAGCCCGACTCGTTGATCCAGTGCGTTCCGGTCATCTCACCATTGCCGTTGAACGCAACTGCGGCAGCCGAGACTTTGCGATCCCACGGATCGCCGTCGGGTAAAATCGCCGTCGCGCCCGTGCGAATCGACGTGCCGTCGATCTTCGTGAGATGCGCGACGCGAACGCCCGGAACGTCGGTGATGCCGTTCAGTGCTCCGGCGGAGAAAACGCCGAACCGGAACGGGATCGCTGCCGGTGCGGCGGCTGTCCAGGAAGCAAGAATGCATGCAAGTGCGAGCGCAAATCGTACCATCGGCCTCGACATTAGGACCACCGGGTAAGGGGGCCCTGCAGGCACCGCCGCGGCCGCTCCTTAAGTCTTGCGGGGTTCCAACCCACCCTTTGGGAGTGCTTCCATCCTCACCGTTCCGCAAAAAATCCAAGCCGCGCGCCTTTACGAGAACCTGCCCGCCGCGGAGCTGGTGGAACACGCGCTGCGTCGCGGCGAGGCCGTTTTGGGACAAGATGGGCAGCTCATCGTCGATACGCGGCCGCACACCGGCCGCTCTCCGCGCGACAAATTTTTCGTTCGGGAGCCCGGCAGCGAACAGCACATCGACTGGGGAGAAACGAACCGGCCCATCGCGCCCGAAGCGTTCGATGCGCTGTGGGATCGCGTTCAAGCGTATCTCTCGGAACGCGAGCCTATACTCCTTGGATTGCTACGTGGGCGCGGACGAGCGCTACCGGCTTGCGGTACGCGTCGTCACGGAATTTGCTTGGCACAGCCTTTTCGCGCGCGATCTCTTCATCGTGCCGGCCGAAACGCCCTCAGACTTTACGCCGGAATTCACGGTCGTCGACGCGGCGCTTTTCCAGGCCGATCCCGCACGCGACGGAACGAACTCTTCGACGTTTATTCTGGTCAATTTCGCCAAACGGATGATTCTCATCGGCGGCACGCGCTACGCCGGCGAAATCAAAAAATCCGTCTTCACGCTCATGAACTATTTGCTTCCGTTGCGCGAAACGCTGCCGATGCATTGCTCCGCGAACGTCGGCGCGCGAGACGATGTCGCGATCTTCTTCGGCCTTTCCGGAACCGGTAAGACGACGCTTTCCGCCGACGGATCGCGCCCCCTCATCGGCGACGACGAACACGGTTGGTCGGCGGACGGAATCTTCAACTTCGAAGGCGGCTGCTACGCGAAAGTCATCCGTCTTTCAAAAACGGCGGAACCGGAAATTTGGGCGGCCTCGCATCGGTTCGGCGCGGTGCTCGAAAACGTCGTATACGACGAACGCACGCGCGCGCTGGATCTCGACAGCGATGCGAAAACGGAAAACACACGATCGGCGTACCCCATTGACTTCATCCCGAACATCGTGCCGGGCAGCCGCGGCGGCCATGCGAAAACGATCGTCATGCTGACCGCCGACGCATTCGGCGTTCTTCCGCCGATTTCGCGATTGACCAAAGAGCAGGCTCTGTATCATTTTCTTTCCGGGTACACCGCCAAAGTGGCCGGCACGGAACGCGGCGTGACCGAACCGCAAGCGACGTTTTCGACCTGCTTCGGCGCGCCGTTCATGGTGCATCATCCGACCGTGTACTCCAAACTGCTGGGCCGGCGGATCGATCAGCACGGGGTGCAATGCTGGCTTGTGAACACCGGTTGGACCGCAGGTCCCTACGGAGTCGGAAAACGCATGGCGATAGCGCACACGCGCGCGATGGTGAACGCTGCGATCGACGGCACGCTGGCGCACGCGGAATTTTCCCCGGAGCCGTTTTTCGGCTTATCGATCCCGCGCTCGGTACCCGGAGTTCCCGACGACGTCCTCGACCCGCGTTCGCAGTGGCCCGATAAAGCGGCGTACGACGCGCAGGCCAAAAAACTCGCAACGCTCTTCTTCAAGAATTTCGAACGGTTCGAACCGTTCGCCGCGCAAGGCGTGCGCGCCGCCGCGATTAAGCCGTAAACAGACGCCCAACGACGCGGCGGGACGCTTGCGACCCTACTGGACGACGACCGTTCCGATCATGTTTTCGGTGTCGTCGTGGAACAGGCAGTGGTACGTGTACGTGCCGCGCTTGGTGAACGTCAGGCTGTAGACTCTGTCCCGGCGACATGACGCCTGAATTGGTCACTACGCTTCCGTCGTACGTCGTTCCGCCGGAGGGAGGCGCAAACGGCGCAAGCATTGGAAACGGCTGCCCTGCGACACCGAAGGTGACGGTGTGCGGGAAATTATTCGAAAGATTCGTCCACGTCACGGTGGTTTCGATTGGGACGGTGACGCTCTGATTGCCGGACGCCGATTTACTGTCGAGGAAGCGCACCACCGTAGATGTGGCAGGCGGCCCCGTGCTCAACCCCGGAGCGATACCGGCAGCGAGATGCGATCCGCCTTCGGGATAAGGAAACGCACCGATCGATCGTGCAGCATTTGCCAGATCGGCGGCGAGCAGGGTCTGTCCCGCGCTGGTGTATTGGCTTTGCCCTTGGGGGTACGGCGCGCCGGCGCGCTGCACCGTAATCGTTCCAACCATTCCGCCTTGCAGTCCGCCATGGATCAGGCAATAGTAGACGTACGTGCCGGGTTTCGGAAAGACGAGCGTGTACGTCTGGCCCAGCAGTCTGAATCCGGAACTCGTATACGCCGTACCATCGTACGTTGAACCCCCGACGAGAGCCGGCACGCTGGGATCGTTCGGCGGCGGTAGCGACGTGCGATTTCCTAAGAACGTGACGGTATGCGGCTCACCGCTAGGCGAAGTCCACGTCACGCTATCGCCGGCGTCGATCGTGATTGAGGTCGGAGCGAATTGTAAGCTCTGATATGCTTCTTGGCTGCCGGAGGCGCCCGATTGCAACGCCCACGACATTGCATGGGGAGCGGGCGGCGGCCCCGTGCTCGAGCCGCCGCATCCGGCGGCCACCAGCGCAAGGCCGGAGAGCAATCCGGCGCTGAGGTGTTTTATTGACCTAAGGTGGTTCATAACTGCTACTCCGAAAAATGAGGACGATCGTCCAGCGAAGCCGTTCGCGTAACGGGCCTAATGCCCAAGCGTAGGCAGGTGCTTGACGGTTAGCCGTGAATGTCGTAAGGCACCCTAACCATTTAGTATGGTTCCCTAACTATAGAGTTCGCGAGGGTCTTTGTCAATACGTACCGGCAGCCCACGCCGCCGTTTAGCAGCTCCTGCGGATCCGACGTCCATTGGACGGCTGATTGGGCCGATCTATGCCGCCTTCGTGGGTCAGGTCACCGACCGCCTTAGAGCCGAAACGCACGGCCAAATTCGCGCCGCGCATTCACCCATTTTCATTTACATTGAAGATGAAGGCAGCACGCTTACGGAACTCGCCGCCAAGGCACACATGACGAAACCCGCTATGAAAGAACTCGTCGACGATGTGGAAGCTTCCGGATATGTTGTCCGCCGGCCAAATCCCATCGACCGCCGCGCAAAGCTCGATATTCACAACCGAACGCGGCGAGCGGATGATCGAGCGCGGCCGGGAAATTATCGCTGAAATAGAAGCGGAGTGGGAAAAACGGCTTGGAAAGCGGCGGCTTGCGGAATTGAAGACTTCCCTGCGGCGCATTCTCGATTTCGAAAAGGACGATAACGGAAGTCGCCCGTAAATCGCCGGCTGCGCGTAAGCGGAAACGCAACTGATGGCCGGCGTGAACCTGCGCTCTCATAGAATTCTCATGCTTCTGAAATGCGATTCTCAGATGATTTTATAGCCGCGCGCGTTAGAGTGAGAGCACCCCACATTCATCAATGGAGTTCTTTAGTGAAGACCCTTCGGAATTTCGTACTCTCTTCTGCGGCTGCGCTCGCGCTGATCGCACCCGCGTATGCGCTCGCGCAGCAGGCGCCCCCGCAGCAGCAAGTTGCTCCGCCACCCGGGCAAGGGTGGCAAGGCTCCCACCGGGGCCACGGCTTCATGGGCATGTTTCGCCGGCTGAACCTTTCCTCGGCGCAGCAAACGCAGATCCAACAGATCATGCAGCAATATCGAGCGGCGCATCCTAGAGGCAGCGCTCCCGATCCAACTGCGCGCAAGCAAATGCGGGATCGGATCATGAACGTGCTCACCCCGCAGCAGCGCACGCAGCTTCAGCAGCAGATGCAGCAGATGCGCGAGCAGCGCATGCGCGACGGCGACCGGGAGCCCGGTCCGCCTGCGCCGCAATCAACGCCCCAGCCGTAGTTCTCACCCGTCTGCGTAAGCCGGCGCATCACTAAACCTGCGCCGGCTTGCAATTGCGTCGATTCCAGGCTGCGAGCGCCGCAATCGCGTACACTTGATTCACCATGAACGGCGACACGCTTGCTCTTCTCGTCGGCGGGGGTCCGGCTCCCGGAATCAACGGCGTCATCGCCTCGGCGACGATCGAAGCGGTTAATAGCGGGCTGCGCGTCTTAGGCGTTTACGACGGCTATTATCACCTCGCACGCGGTGATACGAATCAGGTCACCGAACTTGGAATCGAGCAGGTATCGCTGATCCACGCGAGCGGCGGATCGATCCTGCGCACCTCGCGTACCAATCCCGCCAAAGATGAGGCTACGCTGCAACGATGCGTGCGCTCTCTCACCGTCCTCGGTGTGCGGTATCTCGTCGCCATCGGGGGTGACGACACGACCTACGGCGCCGCGCGTATCGCCGAAACGATGCGCGGGCGAATCGGTGTTGCAACGGTGCCGAAAACCATCGACAACGATTTGCCGCTGCCGGACAACGCGCCGACGTTTGGATTCGAAACGGCCCGTTCGGTCGGCACCGGCATCATCGAAAGTTTGCTCGAAGATGCGCGCACGACCGCGCGCTGGTATCTGGTCGTCAGCATGGGCCGCAAGTCCGGCGCGCTGGCGCTGGGAATGTGCAAAGCGGCGGGAGCCGACCTCGCCGTCATTCCGGAAGAATTCTCCGCAGGCGAATTGGATTTGGATGCCGTCGTCGATACGATCGTCGGCGCAATCGTTAAACGACGCTCGCAGAACCACAACAACGGCGTGGCCGTTATCGCCGAAGGCATCGCCGAACGTCTTTCACAGGAGCAGCTCGAACGCTTCGAGAGTGCGCCGCGCGACGCGTACGGTCACATTCGCCTCGCGGACATCCCCATTGGCGCCGTCCTGCGCGATGCCGTGCGCAAGCGCCTGTCGGCGATCGGCATCGAAGCTACGGTCGTCAACAAGGACATCGGCTACGAGCTGCGCTGCGCCAAGCCGGTGCCGTTCGACGTTCGAATACACGCGCACGCTCGGGTACGGTGCGGTTCGCTATTTGCTCGAAGGTGGAAGCGGCGCGCTGATTGCGCTCTCCGGCGGCCGCGTCGTACCGGTTACGCTGCCGCAGTTGCAAGATGCGGCCACGGGCCGCGTGCGCGTGCGCATGGTGGACATTACCACCGAGTCCTATCGCGTCGCCCGCAATTACATGACGCGCCTGGAACGCGACGATCTGTGCGAACCCAACCTCTCACGGCTTGCGGCGTACACCAATCTCACCGCCGACGCATTCAGAGAACGCTTCGCAAACGTGGCGGACGCCGGAGTTCTGGCGTGAACGCGCCGCTGCGCCCGTTCTTCTGCGCCGCGCTTCTGCTCGCCGCGTGCGCCGGCGGCGGTTCGACGACCGCATCGCCCTCCGGCACGGCCGGCGCAGCGCCGCCCGCCCAAACCGCGTGCGCCGCTTCGACGCCGCCGGCCGCCCCCGCCGGATCTGCGCCGCCGGCCGGCGGCCTAACCGTCGCCGGAGGCTTTACCGTTGCCGTCGTCGCGCATGTGCCGGGAGGTCGCGAGCTGGCCTTTGCACCGAACGGCGATCTCTTCGTCGGCACTTCCGGAAAATCGACGTACATCGTGCAGCAAGTGGAAAACCAAGCGGCCGCACCGCATGTCTTTGCAACGTTTTCCGATTCCCCCGCAGCCGGCGTCGCGTTTTCAACGGCAAATTGTTCGCTCTACGTCGGCACCCAATTCGGCGTCTATCGCATTCCGTACGCCGACGGCGATGCGACGGCGCGTTCGGCGCCGGTGAAGATCGCCGGCGTGCGTCCGGGCGGCAGCGCCGATCATTCGACGACGAGCCTCGCGGTATCGGGCACAACACTTTTCGCAAGCGTCGGCTCGTCCTGCAATGCGTGTACGGAAAGCGACCCTACGCGCGCGACGATCCAGCAAATGAATCTGGACGGAAGCGGCATCACGCCCAAAGCGATCCACATCCGCAACGCGATCGCGCTGACGATCGATCCGGGGACCGGAACGCTGTGGGCCGGCGATGCCGGACAAGACGACTTACCGGCGGGTCGTCCGTATGAATTTTTTGACGGCGTGACGCTGCACCCCGGCGTGGTCGACTACGGGTGGCCGAATTGCGAGGAAGACCGCATTGCCTATCATGCCGGCGCGAATTGTTCGTCGGTCGCGGTGCCGCTGGTTGAATTTCCCGCTTACGAAACGATCGTCGGCGCGACGTTCTACGTGCCGCAAGCCGGCGCTCCATATGCGTTTCCGCTGCACTATCGCGGCGGAGCATTCGTCACGATGCACGGCTCTTGGCACGCGAATGCAAGCGGGGTGCCTGTTTCGCCGCCGCGCGTCGCATTTGTTCCGATGCTCGGCGATGCGCCGCAACGGTCCGTCGACTGGTCCGATCCGACGAGCCAATGGAGCGACTTTTTGACCGGCTTCCAACGCGCGGACGGCACCCGTACCGGGCGGCCTACGGGAATCGCCGTCGGACCGGACGGCGACCTTTTCGTCGCCGACGACCAGAGTGGGAACATCTACCGCATCCGTCCTTGAGGCTTAGCGATGCATCCCGTCTTCCGACTCGCCGTTCTTCTTCTGGCAGCACTACTTGCAAATGCGGCCGCTCCGGCACGGTCCGCGTGGGTGCCGAGCGCGCCGCGCGGTTTTCACGTGGAACAAATTGCGAGCGTGCAGGGCGCTCGCGAATTGGCGTTCGCGCCTAACGGCGACTTGTTCGTCGGAACCCGCGGCAGCCAAGTTTTCATCATTCCGCGCGCCGGCTTTCAGCCCGGCACCGCGCGCGTCTTCGCCACGATCGACGATGCGCCGGTCGCGGGGGTCGACTTTGCATCCGGCGCGCTCTACGTCGGATCGCAGCACGCGGTTTGGAAGCTCGCCTATCGGCCGGGGGCGATGCAGCCGGCGTCTTCGCCGCAGAAACTGGCAGCGCTGCGCGGCGGTTCGCCGCCTGCCGGAAGCGACGGAGACGTGCACACGACCACGTCGGTCGCGGTTACCGCATCGCACGTCTACGTATCGGTCGGTTCTTCATGCAATGCGTGCGTAGAAACGGATCCGACGCGCGCGACGATCGGGCAGCTGCGCGGCGGCCACTACGCGGTGATCGCGAAACGCATTCGCAACGCCATCGCGCTGGCGATCGATCCAGCCTCGCAAGATCTGTGGGCATCCGACGCCGGACAAGATGAACTGCCCGTGCCGCATCCCTTCGAATTCGTCGACGACGTTCTCTCGCATCCCGCTCCGGTCGACTATGGCTGGCCCTTCTGTTACGAGAACCATCGGCGCAAACCGGGCACCTCGCAAAACTGCAGCGCCGCGGCAATTCCAAAAGTCGTTTTTCCGGCGTACGAAACTCCCGTCGGCGCGGTATTCTATCCGCAGCATCAACGCGGACGCTTTGCGTTTCCCAAGCGGTATGCGGGCGGCATCTTCGTCACGATGCACGGCTCCTGGCACGGACCCGCTCAAGGATTAGCGGGCTATCGCCCTCCGCGGGTTATCTTCGTTGCAATGAATGGCGACAAGCCGGCAAAGCCGGTGGACTGGGGCGATCCGACCGTGCAATGGTCGCAATTTCTGTGGAACTATCAGGGCGGCGGCAGCATTGCGCGGGAAGGCCGCCCCACCGGCATTGCCGTCGGCCCGCAGGGAGACCTCTTCGTCGCCGACGATCAGTCCGGAGCCGTCTACCGCGTTCGCCCGTAGCCGTCGCGCGGGCCTTTGGGTATAGTGCGCCAATGGCGGAAATCTACGGAAAAGCCGGCGATAGCGTCCCGGTGAGCGGCTACTACGAGTGTTCCGATTGCGGACACCGCGAGCATTTCGATCGCGGCACCGTTTTCCCGAGCGACCACCATCCGGAAAAGCCGTGGACGCTTTATCAGGCAACGGAAGAGCTTCCGGCGCAGCAAAGTTCCTAAAGAGACTGGCCGAACATCGCTGAAATGCGCGCGGCGATCGCCGGAAATGCGCGGTCGCTGATTTCTTCGTAGCCGAAATCGTTGGGATGATAGCCGTCCTCGCACAAATAGGCGGCATCGCTTCGCAGCGGCGCATTCGTGAACGTGAACAGATCCAAAAAGCAGTCGTCGTAACTTTCGGCGATGCGCCGCATTGCGGCGTTGAGCCGCATGCAAAGCCGCAGCACTGCCGGTTTGAGCAGCGGCGGAACGCCGACGGTCTGCGTGACGTCGGGCATTCCGCCGACGATGACGACGGCGTGCGGCGCGGCTTGGTGAATCGCATGCAGCAGGTGGCGGAAACGCCGCGCGAAGACGAACGAGTCGCGGGTGTAACGCAGATCGTTTGCACCGGCGATTAGGACGATAACGTCGGCCTGCATTCCACGCAACTTCGGCACCTGATGACGCAGAACGTCCCCCATCGTGGAATGAGGGACCGCTACGTTCGCATACGTACTGGCGGGACGCTCCGCTCGAATCCGGGCGAAGATGCGTTGGCAAAGTCCGTGGTCGTCTTTCGATGCGCCGAAGCCGTACGCCAAACTGTCCCCGAGAACCAGCATCGCCAATCGCTTGGAACCGGCTGCGGCTGATGCTTCGTGCATGGTATCCGAATTTTTCCCAAAAAACGCGGCTGCGCGAGCTTCCTTAGGACTATGACACTACCGGCCCGGGCATTGCGTCCATCTCCGGCGGCCGATCGGTGCGAGTCCAAATGCGCGAAATGATGACGAAGAGCAGCCACGCCGAGATTGCGAAGATCGCGGTTGCGATACCTGCGCCGACCAAATTGCCGTAAATGTATGCGCCCGCGCCGAACAATGCCGCGTAAACGGCCAACAACCCCAAGACCCAGCCCGCCAACGCCAGCGAGAAGTCTGTCCGGCGAGTTCCCGGCATTGCTGAGCGCGCGGACGCGTTTCCAGCCGGGCCCGGCCGGCCGTACTTTTTCGTAAAAAGCAACGAGCGTCGTCAAATCGACCGGACGGGTCAGGAATGTTGCCGTGAGCCAAACCGCCGTCGTGATTGCGACCGTCCAAAGCAGCACAAGATCGGGATCGAGCGGTCTGCCGGCTTTTCCGAGGCCAAAGAACGCCAGCGAAACGACGAACGAGGCGATCATCGCGCTGACTTCGGTCCACGCGTTGATGCGCCACCAAAACCAGCGCAGCAGGTAGACCAGTCCCGTTCCCGCGCCGATCGAAAGCAGCACGTTGAACGTTTCCTGCGCCGTGGTGAGGATGAATGTCAGCCCGACGGCCAGCGCCATGATCACCACCGTAACGATGCGGCCCGCAAAAACGTAATGCCGCTCGCTGCGATCGGGCGCGATAAATCTGCGGTACAGGTCGTGAATCAGGTACGAAGTGCCCCAATTCAAATGCGTCTCGAGCGTCGAGCGGTACGCAGCGAACAAACCGGCGACCAGAAAGCCGGCAAATCCCGCCGGCAGAAAAACCAGCATCGCCGGATACGCGATGTCGTCGCCGAGAAGCCGCTGCTGCACGTACGGGAAGCGATGCTGAATGTCGTGCATCGTCGGGAACACGATCATCGAAGCCAGCGCGACGATGATCCACGGCCAAGGACGCAGCGCATAGTGCGCTGCTTGAAAAAACAACGTTCCGAAAACCGCATCGCGCTCGGTCTTTGCCGAGAGCATCCGCTGCGCGACGTAGCTTCCGCCACCCGGTTCGGCACCGGGATACCATACGGACCACCACTGCACGGTCAGCGGGATGATGAAAATCGCCAGCGTGGTTTTGGGATCGTGAAAATTCGGCAGAACGTTCAGCCATTGCGCGTTGCCGGAGAAGTGATGCCACAAGCCGGAAAGACCGCCGACCTGCGGCAGTTTCACCGCGTAGTACGCCGCCGCAAACGCGCTCGTCATCGTTATGCCGAACTGAATCATGTCCGTTACCATGACGCCCCACAGCCCCGATATCGACGCAAACACGACCGGGAAAACCGCCGCAATTGCCAGCGTCGTCCACTCGGGTATCCCGAAGAGCACGTTCGCGATCTTGGCCGCCGCTAAATTTACGCTGGCGATGATGAAGCAATTGAAAAACAGCCCCAGATAAACCGCGCGAAAACCCCGCACGAAGGAGGCGGCTTTACCGGAATAGCGGTGTTCGTAAAATTCAAGGTCGGTCAGGACGCCGCTGCGCCGCCAGAGGCGCGCGTAGAAAAAGACCGTCGCCATTCCGGTCAGCAGAAACGCCCACCACTGCCAGTTGCCCGCGACACCGCCCTGGCGCACGATGTTCGTCACGAGGTTCGGCGTATCGGTACTGAACGTGGTTGCCACGAGTGATATCCCGATGAGCCACCACGGCGCCTGCCGTCCGGCCGCGAAGAACTCCGCGGTATTTTTTCCCGCGCGCCGCGCCAGCAGAATCGCCGGCACGAACATCACCGTTACGGAAACGACGATAATCGCCCAATCCAACGGGGTTAAGTGCATTGCGCCTGCGCTTCGCCGGGCGGCGGCCGTCTCCCGCGCGCGTCAGCACGCGTCCGCGAGTCTGAATGAGTTGCAGAATGCCTTGTGCGAAGACGAAGTTCTGCGCTTGAACGCAGTCGTACCGATTCGCGACAGTGCGAACTTTCAGCTCCCAAACGTACTGCAGTATGCGCAAACGCGGGTAGCTTCCAAGGCGCTGTAGCGCCGCTTGTCCATAAATGGCGCGAACGCGTGCAACGGTCATTCCAAGGCGAACGCCGCGAACGGTGTGCATCGCGAACAAATCTTTCGCAACGACCCTCTTCGGCGGATAAGCCGCGCTCGTGGCCAGCACGCTCTCACTCCATGCGCAGCATCCGTGCGAATAGTACGCAATGCGATGTCGATAGTCGTACACCACGTACCCTTTTGGAGGCCCGGCATGTCCATAGACGAAAAACGTGCCGTCGGCCGGAGCACCGGCGCCGAACATGAAGCGTCTCTTTGGTACGCGGCCTTCGTACACGAAGACATCCGGCACCGTAACGCGCGTCGCGCGGGCATTTTGCCAATCGGGGACAGTGATGTTTCCCGGCAGCCACCGCGAAATCGCCTCGCTGCAGGCTGCATGAAAATAGCGCACGCATTCCGAGGTCGCGGTGGCACTCGCCGTGCTTGCGCCGCAGAATTGAACGAGGAGTATCAGAAGAGTCTATCTTCTTCACCGCCAATACAATTCACGATGAAGATTGACGAGTCATTGTGCAGGCGCATCGAGCGTGCTGACGCGAATGGCGTACGGCGCGCGATCGAACATGCCAAGAGCACGAATCCGGATCGCGGCCTGGACGTCGCAGAGGTCGCCGGTGCCGCGCTTTGTTTCGCCGGCCCCGATTCACCGTTCAATGAAGCCAAAGGCTTAGGGATCGATGCGCCGGTAAACGATGCGGACGTCGGACGCATCATCGAGTTCTACCACTCTCGCGGCGCCCGGGCCAGCATCGTTCTGGCCCCAATCGTCGCAAACAACATTGCTTCCACGCTGATACGGCACGGCTTTATCGTCGAGGAACATGAGAACGTGTTGGCCGCGGATCTCACCCAAATGGAAAGTGCGCGCGATTCCCGAGTATCGCAATGCAGCGATGCGCACGTTTGGGCGGCTCATTCCGCGACTGCTTTCAAAGATGGAAGCGAACCCGACGATGCCCTGTTGTTCGTTTCGATCACGATCGCGTCCCATCCGGACGTGATCGCCCTCGTGCTGCGCGATGGCGAGGACATTGCATCAAGTGGGTGCCTGGCCGTCGAGGACGACGGCATCGCCGCTCTCTTCGGGACGGCTACAAGTCCGTGGGCGCGAGGCCTCGGATACCAACGCGCGCTGATAGCGGACCGAATCGCTCGCGCCAAAGAATCGGACGCATCCATTGCCCGCGCCACAGCAAAGATCGGCACCCCTTCCGAGCGGAATTTTCGCCGCTTCGGTTTCAACGTTCTTTACACGCGGACGACGTTCGCCTTGGATGTTTGAACGCAGCTTCGAGACTTATTTCACCGTCACCGCAAACGTAATCGTTCCCTGTCCGGTTTTACCCGGAAACCCATTCGGATACAGCACGAACGCAGCGCCGCCGATCGTAGCGGTAAAATTGGTGGCGTTCACGCCGCTGGGATGAGCGCCGTCGTACCCAAACGTGGTGTTTGCGGTCGTATCGCCGCAGGCGTTGGCGCCGCTGCCGCAGCTGCCGTTGGAAGCTTCCGCCGATAGCGCGGACTTCAATCCTAGCGTAAACGTCGACCAGTTGGGCGTCGCGGTTTGGCTGACGCCGGAGAGCGTGCCGTCGTCGGTGAGTACGAGCGATCCCGCTTTGGTCAGCGCGTACTTGTAAACGCTCGCTGCCGATGCCACCCCTTGCGTTCCCATCGCGGCCCCGGCAACGATGTTGCGGTAATCGATCGTGTAACGCAGGATGCCTCCGGGACACACGCCCAACGCCGAATATGACGGCGAAACTCCGGCTGGACATCCATTGCTCACGACGGCAACCGATTTCGTGAGCGCGACGTCGCCGGCGTAAAGCTCGTCGTGCGTTGCATTGAACGCGGGCGGTGAATTATCGTCGAAAGCGGCGATTGTCGCATCGTACCGCTGGAACGAGGTTACGGTCGCCGGCGCCGTATACACGGTCCAATACACCAGACCGCGCTTACGGCCCGAGCCGCTGCGCATGCAAAACTGCGCGCTGTACGTACTGGCCGCCGGCTGATCCGCGCCGATCGACATCCAGCCATACGTGTTGGAGCACGTCGTGACGCTGTGCGTGAGCGAACAATTATACCCAGTCGACGCGGCGGAAGGCGTAGTCGGCGGAGCGCTGCCGTTTTGGTTCGTCACGTCCGCGCAAACCTGCACCGTCCAACCCGACGGCACCGTGGGCGCTTGAGCGTCCAATGTGACCGCGTGCGCATTACCGTCGTTGTTCAGCCAGTAGAGTTCATGCGGCACGGCGATCGTGGGCGTCGACGCCGAAAGCGTTACGCTGTTTCCCACCGGCGCGCCGGGAGTGGTCGAGTCTGTTTATCGAGGTGACGCCGCTCATCGGAATGAGCGCCGGCGTAAAGTCGTTATTGTTCGTTGCGGCGAGGGAACCGTCGAAACTGCCGGTGTCTTCTGCGCCGCCGAACGAAGCATCCCCGGTGTCGTTCGGACCGGTATAGAGCGTGTTGGTGCCCGTGCCGGAAGGGCATTCTGCGCCGGAGCTAACGCCGGGAACCGATGCCGCGCTCACGATCGATGCCGTACCGTTCGCCCCGGCCGTCGCGCCGTAGGTGGTTGCCAACGTCGTCGTGGTCCCGGCCGCGCCGCCGGTTACTGCCGAACTGACCGCACTTGATGTAAGCACGGCTCCGCCGCCGCCCCCACCTCCCGGCCCGTGTTGATTTCCCAAACCGGACGCCGTCGCGTTCGCCGTCGTTCCCGCCGCGCCGCTCGCGTTGACCGTGATTCCACTGAAACTCGAGGGCGAAGTGATTTCCACCGTACCCCCCGCGCCGCCGCCGCCGCCGCCGTCGTTCAAGGGTGCAAGACCCGTCGTTCCGTTGGCGTAAATCGTCGCCGCCGAGCCGCTCGCGCTTGCGATGCGCATCATCACGATGCCGCCGCCGGTTCCTCCCGAACTGCCGTAATTGTTGTAGCTGTTGTTATCGGACCCGTTATTGTTGGTGCCGGCACCGCCGCCGCCGCCCATGAACAGCCGCGCTACGCTGCTGGTCAGCGTCGAAGCGCCCCGCCCGCCCAAATCGGGATTGTGATTTGCATCCGCCGCAGCATCACTGCCTGCTGTGTGCTGCCCCGGCGGCGTGTTCAACGAATAATTGGGATAGTTCGTCGACCACGGGTAGCCGCCGTTGCCGCCGGCGCCGGCGTTTGCGCCTCCACCGCCGCCCGTATTGGAATCGTTGGTCGAGGGATTCATGTCGGTGCCGCCACCGCCCGCATTGCCCGGAGCTCCGCGCGCCATGTCGCCGCCGGGATATCCGTCGCTGCTCGTCTTGACCATCGCCGGCCCAATGGGATTGTTCGGAGCGCTGAAATTCGTGTAGCCGAACGTAAACGCAGGCGTGCCGAGAATGCCTTCGCCTTTGAAACCGTGCCCCGGCGCCTTGGACGTTGGCACGCCGTTCATCGTTGCCGACGCCGCCCAGTCGTTGTTCAAAATGCTCGCCGGCGTACTGTTTGCGACCGAGAATCCGCCGCCCCGGAAACCGTCGCCCGTAGCGTAGATGTTCGCGCCGCCCAGATTTAAGGTCGTCGCCACATCGAGCGCCGCTACGCCGCCGGTGGCGCCGTTCCAATACGCGGCGGTATAGTTGTTGCCCAGCGTCGCATTGACGAACTGCGGAACGCGAACGATCTGATACGTTTGCTGGCCGTGCATGGCGCTGGCCGCAGCTTCGTGATAACTGTTGATAAGGCCGTTGCCGGATCCCGCGCCGGTAAACGTGATCGTGCTGCCCGCAACGGAGGTGACCGCGACGTACTCGTACAGTCCCGCGCTCGAAAGGCTCGTATATCCGCTGCCGGTCGCGCCGTCTCCGTACGTAGCGCCGTTGGTGGACGAAAACGAACCGTCTTGCATCTGCACGATCAGCAGCAAGTCACCGGCCGCGATCGCGGTATTCGCGCCGCCGGAAGTGGTATCGACTGCACCGACTTGCAGCGAGGTCGAACCTGCGGCCAGCGTCCCAGCTGCAGCAGGCGGATAATACGAATTGTAAACACCACTCAGCGTTCCCGGCGAGCCGTCCTTTCCGGGCGTTGCGCAAAGCGTCGCCGCGCGCGCGGGCAAGGCTGCACTAACCATGCCGGCGACGGCCAACGCCGAAGCTTGCGCGACGACGATCGCGAGCGCTACGGCGCGCCGCAGCAGGGTTCGCGTGGGCCGCATTACGGGCGTCCCCACCCGAAGATCCGGTCGACCAGCATGGTGAACGTTGCGTACAACCCGTGCCGCTGCGGCTGCCCGAGCAGCGTCGGATCGACGCTTCCGGAAAAGTTGTAGCCGAGGGCGGCGCGCGACTGATTTGCAATCGTGAACCCGGCCTCGCCGGCGATTTCGGTCGCGCGCGCGCCGGACGATCCCGGTACGTTCAGCGTGCGAACTTCGCCGCCGATATCGAAGCGCTTTTTTACGTATTGACGCAAGCGCAACGCGTACAGCGTCGAGCGAGCAGCGTACGATCCGCCGCCGTCGAGCTTGTACGCAAAGCGGCCTGCGATTTCCAGTGTCTCCCAGGGGCGGTACAACTGCTCGAATGAAATCGCGTCCGCCGCTTCACCCGAGATCGAGGCTCCGTTGGTGCGCGTGTATCCGAGCAGCGAGATGAAACGATCGTCGTCCATGGATCGATACGCGAGCGAAACGCGATCGTCGATGGCGCCGGTGCCGTTCCCGAAAGCGCGCTGCACCGAACCCAGGATCGCAACGTCGGGCGACAACTTGCCCGCAACGCCGGCCGAGTAGGTCGAGCCGCTCGAGGCGCCGGTCCGATCTTGATAGACTCAGCGATGCGCGCATGGTTCCCTGCGGCTGCGCATACGCAAGCGTACCGCCGATCAACGTGAAGCCGAGAGCGCCGCTTCCCGAAGCGTTCGCGCTTTCCACGTCGGCATTCGCCGTTATCGATCTTCCCAAGCGCAGTCGCTCCTGCACGCCGAGCGCATCGTAAACGTTCAATGCCGAACCCGTATCGTTGACGACGTATTGAGAACTGATCGTGGTAGCCGGCGAAAGCGCCTTCTCGATGCCGAATTGCATCGAATGCGTCGCGCCGCCGGCCAAGCCTAAATTAGTGGTCGAGTTGGCAAAGACGGCTGAAGGCTGCCCGCTCCATAACTCGCGCAGGAACAGCTGCCCGCGGTTGGGCAGCGCGTACGTCACCTGCGCGATCGTTTGCGAGGGTTGCGTCGATCCGACATCCGAACCGATGAGCGTGCGATATGCCAGGGCGCTCATCCCCAGCCGCGGATTCGGTCGATAGTCCAGCCCGAGCTGCGCTTGCATTTGCGCCGTATTGCCCGGTTGCGGCGCCGGATTCGCCGACGCGCCGGGCGTCGGTGCTGCGGAGGCAACGCGCTGATCGTGAAATACTACGCCTGCGGTCAGGTTGAAAGCGCGCCCGAGGGCGCGTTCAAAGCGCAGGTTCGCGTCCCGTTCGTCGCTCGAGGGGCCGATGCCGCGGTTGGCCTGGCCCGAATACGCAAACACGATAGCGCCGCGCTTGACCTCACCGTGCTTCCACGCAACGCGGTATGCGCTCAGCCCGGGTGTAGAAATTCCGCCGAACGAATCGTTGTAGCCCGGCGTCGTGGTTTGGTAGGCAAAAGCGTACTCATCGCTTGCCTGTTTCGCCGTCAGCATCGCGGAAAGCGCGTCGCCGTGACCGGGTACGACGGATCCGCCGACCGGCAGCAGCGTGCTGTTCTGCGCCAGCGTTCCGCTGCTTGATGCGTGCGCTATCGACCAGCTTCCTTGCGCCCAAGTGCGCGAAATCGACTGCGAGTTCAATGCAAAGTTCTGACCGCCGCTCTGATCGTCGATATATCCGATCGTCGCCCGAGTGCGGCGATCGCTCGAGAGATCGGCCTGCAGCTGCGCGCCGGCCGTTCGCGAGCCGGCGCCCGGCCCCGCGTAGTCGTATTGGATCGACAGCACCTGCGGATTGAACTGCGCGTCGAACGGAAGGGGAATATTGATGAACCGGATGATTCCGGTCGCGTAGTCAATCGTATAATCGACGTTCCGGAGTAACGGGGTTTGGGAGATCACGATGCCGGTCTTGCGATCGAGGGCCGCTACGGTCAGGTAGTCGGAGCCGACGACGATGTCGGGATGCAGCGGGCGAGTCAGATTCGCTAAACCGCTGAGCGGCAGGATTTGTGAAACGAAGGCTTGATCGTCGTGCGCGATGAACGCGTCGGCGCGAAAACGGCCTTCACGTCCGGCGCTTACGCTCGCATGCGCACCGCTCAGCAATTGCTGGTATGCGCCCACGTCGGGCGGTCCCACTTTGGCGTTGAATTGACCCCACATTACGCTGCTTTGGCCGCGTTCGATGCGCGCGTACACGTGATCGGCCGAATGCAGCGTATCGTGCATCTGCGAGGTGTCGCCGTAGGTTTGATACGGGCGTTCGTTCGGATCTTGCGTATATGGTCCGAACGACGAAACGGGCGAAAGCTGGTTTTGCGACTCGTACGCCGCCGTGACGAGCGTCTTGCTGTCGATCGCGCCGCTGGCAAAAATGCCCGCGCGAGCTTTGCGCGCGCCGCCTAAGTCAGGTATGCCGTTGCCGTCGATTGCCGCCGGTACCACTCCGGTCCCAACGGACACCACGCCGTTCACGAACGGCGGCCGAACATATGGCTCGACGTAGAACTGCTTGCGCAGATGCGCTTTTCCGGCCGTGATTTCTATTTCGAATGGCCCTGACACGGTTCCCGGCTGAACGCGCAGCGCGAGATAACCGCCGACCGGAACGACGGTGTCCACGACTTGACCTGCAGCATTTTGTCCGGGCGAGGAGGTAATCGCGGGTGCAGGCGTTGCCGCGCCCGGATTCACCGCAAGTTTTTCCGTATCCAATAAGCGCACGTCCCCGCTGAGCAGCGCTATCCGTAAACTTTGTGCGGGCATCGCGGCGTGGCCGAATCGATCGACGACGGTAACGTTCAACGGTGCGGCAGTTACGCCGTCCGCAACCAGGTGCTGTACGAATTCGGCGCGGATGCTTGCCGCTTCCGCAGGACCATAAACGATCTCCGAAACCGCAGGGCCTTCGACGCCGCCGGCGCCAATCGGGGTAGCCGTCAGCGTATTCGATCCGGGCTCGAGCGCTACGCCGTAAAACGTGAATTGCGTCTCTCCGGTTTTTAGATCGACGGTTCGTTTCCCGAGTTGTTTGCTCGGAACCGCAACGCCGTTGATACTCAGCGCTACGACCGCGCCGCGTACCGTTGAAACCACGACCTGCGTTGCCGCAATCGGCGACGCGCCGCCCGATTCGGGCGCCACGAAGTTTGCATGAAGTTCGCCGGTTGCGTTTGGCACCAGACGATCTAAATCGACTTGGTCCGCCGCTGGGGGCGATGCCACAGGCTCAACGGGTGCAACGGGCGTTCCGGCAATGAAAATGCTCGTCAGCGCCATCGCAACCATGCACGCGCCGGCGCGCTGCATGAGTACGGCAGCGTGCTTCAAGGCTGCGGTTCCAACGCGAATTCAACGTCTTCCATCGTCGCGTCGTCCAAAATCCCATGCAGCAGCCGCGAAAGCGCCCGCGTCGAGTTCATCGGCACATTTTCGGATGCTCGCACGTTGCCGGGCAGCGTGAGCGGATCGATTCGCAGCACGTGCATGCCGGGACGAACGGAGGGAAATGAAAACCTGCCGAGCGGATCCGTGACGACGTAGGTGCCGTCTTCCAGATAGATGCGTACGCCCGCTACGCCGCGGTCGCCGCGCTCAAAATGTCCGGTGCCGGCGCTATCGATAAACACGCGGCCGGTTACGATGCGCCGAGTTGAAAGCGGCCCGTCCAAAACGCGAACCGTTGCCGACGACGATCCGCCCGCGCTCGTCGTCGAACCGGGAATGCGGCCGGAAACCGTCACGTCGTTCGTGAGATCCGTGCCGGGTGCGACGGTTCCGAAGATCGCCGCATCGTAGGTGATCGTATGCGTGTCGCCGGGATTCAGCGCCGCGATCGACCACGTCAACACGCGGCCGTTCGAGTCGGGTTCGAAGGGTTGGCCGTCCATGCGAGCGGTGCCGCTCAGATACGCAAGGCCGGGCGGCAGCGTGTCGACGACGCTCGTCAAGCCGAACGCATACGCCGAGGCGTTGGAAAATGCGATCTGATAGGCTAACCGATCTCCGCCTTCCGCCGCCTGTTTGTCGACGGTTTTCGTCACCACGATCGCGCGTGACGAAAACAGCGGCAGGTTTCCGAAGAAGCCGAAGATATCGCGCAAATTCACATCGGTGCCGGTCAGCGCAAAACCGCCGGCAACCGCCAGCGCCTGACCGTCCAGCGCGCTCAAGCGCACGTCGTAAAATTGCGGCTCCCCTGCCGGTGTCAGGACGAGCTGCAGTTTTCGATTCAAGTATCCGGGCGCGCTGATGGTCAAATAGAGCGTCGTGCCGCCGGGGGGAATCATCAGCTTCGGGCAATGCGAAACCGTACGTGCCGTTTGCACCGGTGATGTACGGATTCCCAGCTGCGCCGCCGGGCAGCGGCCCAAGCGCAACCGGCTTTCCCTGCGCGTTCAAAATCGTGATTTGCGCATTGGAAACGGGATGGTTTGCGCCGGCCAATCCGTCGAAGACCACGTCGGCTTGCCCTGCGAGAACGCTGGCTTGCGTTGTCTGTTGCGCTGCAACGTTGTCGGCGGAAACGGTTGCGACGTTGGGATACGATGCGCCCAAACTTGCACCGGATTCCATCTGCGCTTGAAACGAACAGTCCGCCACGGCCGAGGCTGCCAGCGATGCAAGTTTGAAGACGATGCGCGATCCGGAAATCGTCGCTGACGATCCGGCGGGTACGGCGTTGATTTGCGCGCTGCCGGCAACGATCGCAAGACCCGACGGTACGTCGTCGGTGACCGCCACATTGACTGCAGCAGAACCGCCCGAATTTTTTACGACGATGTCATACGTGAGCGTGCTGCCGGGTTGTGCTTGCAGGAGCGAAGTCTGGTTGACGGTCTTGCCGATCGGCGTGCCGGCACCGCCCTTGCCGGTCAACGACGGCCCGACGGCACCGACGATGAATTGCTGACCGCTGTCGTATGCGAGCCCGTTGGCGGTCCCTGCTACGGTCGTATGCGCCTGGATCTGCACCGGCACGACGGCACCCACGGCTAAACCGGCCGTTGAAATCGTCACGCGCACCGCGATGGAATCTCCGGGAGGGACGAGCGGCGATGCCGCGCCGTTTATCGACGTTGGCACCGGACCGTTCGGCGTCACCCACGCAATCGCAGTGACGTTCAGCGAACCGGCGGTCAATCGATCGATCTGATAGCTGTCGGAAATATTGGAGACGTTGCTGATTAAAAAAACGCGCGTAGCAGTCGATCCGACGGCGGCCGCGTCGGTCGCCGGATTCGCGGATGTTTCCTTTGGCGAGACCGCAATCGCGGAAAGGCTCGCTACTGCCGCGACGACGCCGTTCGAACGTCGTCGCATAAACGTGCGCGGCTGCATCGTCATAACTGGCGGACGCGGAATTCACGATTTGCGTTCCACCGCCGTCGGCAAACGCAGTCGCTTCTCCAATCAAACCGGCGAGCAGGCAGGTCCCCAGAACCAGGGAACCTAGCCGCGCAAGCGCGAGGGTTCGCACGCAGCCGGCACTACTTCACGGTTACCGAGAACGTGACCGTGCCTTGGCTGCCCTGGGTGCCGCTCGGTGCGTTGTAGTTTTTGGGAACGAGTTGATAAGCCGCGCCGCCGATCACGGCAACAAATTTCGTGTCGTTGACGGCGAACGTCGAGCTGCCGCCGCCCGAAGCGGGAATCCCCGTGTAGTACGTGTACGTCGTGGAACCGGTCGTATCGACCGGGGCGGCATTCATCGTCGCAAACGAAGCCCAGTTCGGAATGGTGGTGGAGGACGTGGACGTCGAAAGCGTGCCGTCGTCCGTGATTGCGAGCGACCCAATTTTGGTCACCGTTGCGCTGAACGAAACGTTGGTGTCGCTGGTGCCGAGTATCAGGCTGCGGTAGTCGACCACGTATTGGAGCACGCCGGTCGGGCAGACCGTCCCCGCAAGATACGAGGGCGTAACGCCGGCGGGGCATCCGTTCGAGGTAACGGTTTGCGTTTTCGTCAGCGCGACGAAGGCCGAGTACAGACTCGTTGTGCGTGTCGTTCGTTTTCGTGTTGTCCGCCACGCTCACGGCGTGAACGAGCGAATCGAAACGCACGAAATACGGCGCGCCGGCCGGAATGATGTATTTTACGTAATACGTCAATGACGTTCCGGACGTAACCGCAACGTTCGATGCGCTCGAACTGACCGCGCCGTTCGTCGCGCCGCCCAGCGCAGCGCTGCAGGCACTATCCGAGTACACGCCGACTTGCCAGCCGGCAACTTGGGTCCCGCCCGCGCTGAACGAGCCGGCGTAGGACTGTCCGCCCGTCGTGGGAATCGCGAACGGCGTCGGTGCGTACGCGGTTACGTTGAACGAGTCGTCGTGGTTGCCGTTATTCTTGAGCGTGCTGGGAATGCAGAGCGTTTGTCCGCCCGCACCCAGCGTCTGCGTCGTCGCAGGCGTGCCGGGCGTCGTCGCCGTGTTCACGACGTTGTCGCCGGAAAGGCCGAACGGATATGCGGTGAAGTCGTCCGTCGTACTGTTCGCCGCGTTTCCGTCGTATGTCCCGGACGAACCAGGCTGTCCGAGCGGCCCGTTCAGCGGTGCGTATTGCGCGAGCGCTTGATTTCCGATTTGATTCGATGCGCCGTTCACCGAAGTGAGCGTCGTATTGTTGAGCCCTTGCCCCGCTGTGGTCAGCGGCGTCGAAGAACCACTGTCCGCCGTGCCGCCGGGAATACCGGGTCCTAGTATGTGCTCCGTCGGCTGATTGTCGCCGATGACGCCGTTGGCCAGATTGAGAACCGCGTTTGCATTTGCGGAGCCCGGCCCAGCCGGCTGCTGAACGACGAAAGTGAACTGTACGGCGGCAGCGCTCGCGACGTTGGCGTTGCCCGGCGTCGTCGGATGGCCGCTATCGACGCACAATTCGAAGCCGGCGCTTGTGCACGTGCCGCCGTGCAGGAAGACCGCGATATACGTTACGCTGCCGTCGGTTGGAAGACTGCCCGAAGCTTTGACCCAACCGCCTGCGCCATTGGCTGAAGTCGTGTAGTACGTATCCGCAACCGCTCCGCTCGCGTATCCGTACGTCGCATTTATCGAAACGGTGACTGTTCCGGAATTACTCAACTTCAAAGCGCTGCCGCCGAATTGCGGAACTTTGTCGACGACGAGAATGCCGGCTGCGGCGGCGCCCAGCAGCGCCTTGACCGAAAGCAGATCCTTTGCCGGAAACGCTCCGCCGTCGTGCACCGAAATCGTATACGTAATGTCGCCGGTTACGCCGTTTTGCACGCTTGACTTATAGAGATCGAGCCGGGCATCGGCGGAAACCGTATTCGATTGCGTCGCCGACTGCGAAGCGGAAAGCTCGAGCGGAGCGCTGCCTGCCAGCGGATACGAAGTCGTCGCGAAAATGGTCGAGCTGACGGTGCCCGGTGTGGCCGCGCCCGAAGAAAGCGTGTAAAAGACGTTGACGGTAATTGAAGAGCCTGCCGCCGTCGCGGGATTGGTGTTCTTCAACCAATAGTCCAGTGAATTGTTGTCCGTCGAGGAATCCAGGTTCGTGAAATAATACGTCGTGCTGCCGACCGTTGCCGCATACTTGCACGCCGCAGATTGCGTGCCGGCCGGCGTGGTGCAGGTCGCTGCGCCGTTTCCTAACGTGGCCGATGCGGAATCCGATCCACCGATGACGGCATCCGAGGTTGCGGTCGGCGGCGAGGTAGTACCGGAGATTTGAAAGACGCCCGAAGCGTTACCGGTATTGGCGAGCGTGAACGTATCGGTAACCGTTTGCGCCGGTGCGTACGAACCGGCGCTGCCTGCCGTATTGGTAAGCGTCGGAGCGTTTTGAACGGTGGTCGTTACCGTATTGGACGTTGTCGTATACGAATTGTTGTTCGCGTCCTGATACGTAGCACTCGCGTTATTCGTTACTTGCGTGCCGGGATCGTCATGACCGTTGGCCGCGCTTACGCAGAGCGGAACGATTGCAACGTTGCTCAAGATGCTGCCGGCGATTGCGAACGTCAGAGCCCGCAACAAGCTGCATTTTCTCATCGAACGCGCACTTCATAGACGAAGCTCGCGGATTGATGCGCCGCCAGCGGCTTGAGCATCGTCCAACGAACCGCGCGATACATGTCGAGCGGTGCCGGAGCGACCGTCGTGGTCCCGGCGCGGGTCTTCTTCACGATTGTGGGATGCGCGGACCAGGAAACACCGTCCAGGGTATATGCGACGGCAGCGTCTTTTGGTGAACGGTCGACGCGTAGAAACTGCGTTTGGGACGGGACTTTGCCTACCGGCGAGAGCTTGAATGCCGAAGCGCTGCCCGCGTTTACTGCAAGGACCGTATAGCGAATGATCTCGCCCGACTTCACCGGACGATTCATCGGCGTCTGCACGGGTTTGCCGGCCTGTAGTGAAACAATGGCACCGGACAGTACCAGCTTGACGTTAGGTTTAGCCGCAGCGGAAGCAGCGCACATGGTCGAAAAGACCAGCGCTGCAACGATCGCCGCGACGCGATGACAGCGTTTCACGCGCGCCTCCGGGAAATGATCGAAGTTAGGGCGGAGCAGTCAAAGCACAAAGCCGGACTAATCGCGCCTCGAAATGGTCTTCGGTCATCCGGAAGACGCTCGAAAGCAATTTCGGTGCCAAGCTTAACGCCTGGGGCGCAAAGTTGACAGCGTCTTAAAAGAGTGACGATGCCTGCCTAAATAGCGAGCAAGCATCTCTTTGCCGACAGGCCAAGCGCGCGGCGGAGAGAAGTTTTTGAAGCTATCCGCGTTGTTTCATGCGCGGTAAAAGGAGGGCTTGGATGAAACGCGAGACCCTGTCACGCGGCGAGGTTCTCAAGCAAATCGTCATTTTGCCCGCGCTTGCGGGCGTTTTAGCAGCGGGCTTTGGTGCGCCGGCGGTTGCTGCCGACAACAAGAAGCAATTCAAATACCAAGACAAACCGGGAAAGAACGGCGAGAAATGCTCGCAGTGCCGGTTTTTCAAAGCGCCGCACGGCTGCAGTATCGTCACAGGAAAGATCAGCCCGAACGGCTGGTGCATCGCCTGGGCGAAGAAATAGCAAAAAGCCCGCGGCTATAAGCCGCGGGCTTTTTCTTTAGAGTTAATCTGGCGCCGACCTACTTTCGAGGGACCCTGCGGTCCGACTATCATCGGCGCAGGCGGGCTTAACTGCCGTGTTCGGGATGGGAACGGGTGGGACCCCGCCGCTATGAGCGCCAGAAAGGTGATCCCGCCGAGACCGCGAGCCGGAGCTCGAGCGTGTCTCGGTGGAAAGCTGCATACAGAAGAACTTTCAGTGCCGAAACAGCGGAAACGAGTCAAAAAATTCCGGGCGATTAGTACCGGTCAGCTCCACGCTTTGCAGCGCTTCCACCTCCGGCCTATCAACGTGGTAGTCTACCACGACCCTTCACACTTACGTGATCGAGATCTCATCTCGGAGTCAGTTTCACGCTTATATGCTTTCAGCGTTTATCTGGTCCGAACATAGCTACCCGGCTATGCCCCTGGCGGGACAACCGGTTCACCAGCGGTTCGTTCAACCCGGTCCTCTCGTACTAGGGTCGACACTCCTCAAATCTCTAACGCCCACGGCGGATAGGGACCGAACTGTCTCACGACGTTCTGAACCCAGATCGCGTACCGCTTTAATGGGCGAACAGCCCAACCCTTGGGACCTACTACAGCCCCAGGATGCGACGATCCGACATCGAGGTGCCAAACCTCCCCGTCGATGTGGCATTCTGCAATCACTTGCAGCCTAGACTATACCTTCATCTCTTTCGAGAGCAGTGCGTATTATGAACGTGATAGAGTTGCCGATTGCACGGCAGCACGTCCATCCCACAATTCGTTCTTGTGAAGTCGTTACAGGGAACACTCGCAAAGCGTGCGTCATCGTGACGTTTAGCCCGGCGGTTCGCCGGCGAATGTTCTTCCCTCGGTATTGCCCGCATGCTGCGGGTTCCACCGATATGAGCACTGAGTTTGCCGCGCAATCGCTCGCGCGGAGAGCCCAACTTGACTCTTGGGGGAGATAAGCCTGTTATCCCCAGAGTAGCTTTTATCCGATAAGCGACGGCCCTTCCATTCGGTACCGCCGGATCACTTAGCCCTGCTTTCGCACCTGCTCGACCTGTCCGTCTCGCAGTCAAGACTCCCTTTTGCCTATGCACTCTAAACGAACGGTTTCTGACCGTCCTGAGGGAACCTTTGGGCGCCTCCGTTACTCTTTAGGAGGCGACCGCCCCAGTCAAACTGCCCGCCTGACGCTGTCCTACTACCGGATCACGGCAGCTAGTTAGAAGCCCAAGATTTTCAGGGTGGTATCCCAAGGTTGGCTCCCTGCGAGCTGGCGCCCGCAGATCATTGCCTCCCACCTATCCTGTACAGAAAATCTCAGACCCCAACATCAGGGTACAGTAAAGCTTCATGGGGTCTTTCCGTCCTGCCGCGGGTAACCAGCATCTTCACTGGTACTGCAATTTCGCCGGGCCCCCCATTGAGACAGTGTCCAAGTCGTTACTCCATTCGTGCAGGTCGGAACTTACCCGACAAGGAATTTCGCTCACTTTTTTTCGCGCGCTTTCACGAACGAGTGGACTATATCTTCATCCGGCACCCTGACCAAAAAGGCGCAGCGTGAAAACGTCTGCACTTCTTTTTGACAGCCGGAGCTCCGCGTGTAGTCTCTGAGGATCCCCTACGACCGTAGGGTTTCCTGCGGATTGTCCAATCCCGGACCATTGTTACTGCCTGCGAACGATGCACCGCGATGGTGCTTACCGTCGGCAGACGAGTAGGCCGGGCTCTAAAGGATGTTCCCGCATACAGTGGAGTTTTCGTTCGCACATTACTGTGCGATGAGGCAACGATAAAGTTGTTACCTTAGGACGGTTATAGTTACCGCCGCCGTTTACTGGGGCTTCAGATCAAAGCTTCGCTTGCGCTAACCTCTCCCTTTAACCTTCCAGCACCGGGCAGGAGTCAGCCCCTATACGTCCGCTTTCGCGTTCGCAGAGACCTGTGTTTTTGTTAAACAGTCGCTTGGACCTATTTTCTGCGACCTCCCTCGGCTTTCGCTGTAAAAGCTAGACCAAAGAAGGCACCCCTTTTCCCTAAGTTACGGGGTCAATTTGCCGAGTTCCTTAACAGGGGTTCTCCCGTCGCCTTAGCATGCTCTGCCAGTCTACCTGTGTCGGTGTACGGTACGGGCACCTATGATCCTATCTAGAGACTTTTCTTGGAAGCGTAGAGTCTGTCACTTCGGATCCGAAGATCCTCGTCGTCGCTTCTCGGAGTTAGCCACGCGGATTTGCCTACGTGACCTCCTACCTGCTTAAACGCACACATCCATCGGTGCGCTGACATATCTTCCTCCGTCATCCCATCGATTCAGTGAGCTCTCACGAACGGTGGCAATCCCGCGGCGCTTTTCCATTGTCGCGTCGTTCTGTCTCAGTCACGATCCAAAGATCGCTCCTTCGTCAGGATCTAGCGGCAAGCGGAAAATCGCGCGCGGCTATCGTCGCGCGATTGATTGACACTGTTCGGAAGAGATACAACGGTCATCGGTGGTAGCAGAATATGAACTGCTTGTGCATCGCCTACGCATCTCTGCCTCGGCTTAACTCCCGACTCACCCTGAGACGATTGACGTTGCTCAGGAAACCTTAGACTTCCGGCGAGAGTGGTTCTCACACTCTTTTCTCGCTACTTATACCTGCATTCGCACTTGTAGTTCGTCCAGCCGTCCTCGCGGTCGACCTTCTGCCTACGCTACAACGCTCCCCTACCGATGAGTCTTGAACTCCTGATTTCGCCCAGGATGTCGTTCCACAACGACTCGATTACGCAAAGTAAACTTCGCCGTTGTGCGCCTAATCCTGACCAAAATCAGAAGTTCAAGTGACTTATCCCAAAGCTTCGGTTATATGCTTGAGCCCCGTTACATTTTCGGCGCCCCATCACTCGACTAGTGAGCTATTACGCACTCTTTCAAGGGTGGCTGCTTCTAAGCCAACCTCCTAGTTGTCTGTGCGACAAGACTTCCTTTACCACTGAGCATATATTAGGGACCTTAGCTGTTGGTCTGGGCTGTTTCCCTTTTGACGATGGAGCTTATCCCCCACCGTCTGACTGCTGCGATGTTCGCCTCGGTATTCGGAGTTTGATGGGGTTCGGTAAGCCGGTAAGCCCCCTAGCCCTGTCAGTGCTCTACCCCCAAGGGTTAAATCGCAACGCTAGTCCTCAAACTATTTCGGGGAGAACCAGCTATCTCCAAGCTCGATTGGCTTTTCACCCCTATCCACAAGTCATCCAATGTTTTTTCAACAACAACAGGTTCGGGCCTCCACATGAGGTTAATCATGCTTCACCCTGCTCATGGATAGATCGCTTGGTTTCGGGTCTACTGATACGGACAAGCGCCCTTTTCAGACTCGCTTTCGCTACGGCTCCGGCTCAACACCTTAACCAAGCCCGTACCAAGTAACTCGCAGGTTCATTCTTCAATAGGCACGCGATCACACATATAAAAATAGTGCTTTCACGGTTTGTAAGCACGCGGTTTCATGTTCTGTTTCACTCCCCTTCGGGGGTTCTTTTCACCTTTCCCTCACGGTACTGATTCGCTATCGGTCTCCACAGCATATTTAGCCTTGGAAGATGGTCCTCCCAGTTTCAGACAGGGTTTCCCGTGCCCCGCCCTACTCACGAACAACTCCGCAAGATCGAATGATTACGCCTACAGGACTATCACCTTCTGTGGTGCGGCTTTCCAGCCGGCTTCTGCTATCGATCGATTTTGTAACTTGCGCCACGCGGATCAGCGCGTGGATGGTTGCCGTACAACCCCGCGCATGCAACGCCCGATCGCTTACACATGCACGGTTTAGGCTGTTCCCTTTTCGCTCGCCACTACTAAGGGAATCTCGGTTGATGTCTGTTCCTCCGGCTACTTAGATGTTTCAGTTCACCGGGTGCGCTCTCTCGCGACTATTGAATTCATCGCGGAGTCCGAGCCCATGACGGCTCGGGGGTTGCCCCATTCGGAAATCCAGGGATCATCGCTTCTTAGCAGCTTCCCCTGGCTTATCGCAGCTTGGTACGTCCTTCATCGCCTGTGGAGCCAAGGTATCCACCTCGTGCTCTTCGTTATTTTTGACTGATTCTCAATATACGATATTGCACCCACAGCGATTACGGAAATAAGCCGCTGCGGGCCGCTTCATGTTTTGACACATGAAAGTTCTTCTTTATGCAGTTTTCAAGGTTCACTGAGGAACTGAAACGTTCTCATCGTTCGAGTCTCGCTTTGTGCTTGACACAAAATGGAGAACTCGCGTAAGTGCGTTCCCTCAAAGACTGAACAGTGCAGTACCTTGGTCCCGAAGGACGGAAATGGTAAACCCCTATGTAGGAGCCGCGCACGAATTCGATAGTCGGGCGACGACATGCATGCATGCCGTGCTTACGGTTATCGAAAAGGCCATGAACCTCAGCCATACGCTCGAGATGAGCGATAGACCCCCGGTACAATCAATGGCATCGTCTGTGGTCGACATAGAATGTACTTACGCAGCTGCGTTCACGCGGAGCGTGAACCAACTGCATGTACTCCTTAGAAAGGAGGTGATCCAGCCGCACCTTCCGATACGGCTACCTTGTTACGACTTCGTCCCCCTTACCTAGCATACCTTAGACGTCTTGTTCCCTTGCGGGTTACACGGACGGCTTCGGGTACACTAAACTCAGGTGACGTGACGGGCGGTGTGTACAAGGCCCGGGAACGTATTCAACGCAGCGTAGCTGATCTGCGTTTACTAGCGATTCCGACTTCATGAAGGCGAGTTGCAGCCTTCAATCCGAACTGAGCGCGCGTTTAAGAGATTGGCTTACTCTCACGAGTTCGCTGCTCGCTGTCGCGCGCATTGTAGCACGTGTGTAGCCCTGGACGTAAGGGCCATGCTGACTTGACGTCATCCCCACCTTCCTCCGGCTTCTCACCGGCGGTCTCGTGTGAGAGATCTTGTGGACCAACACACGACAAGGGTTGCGCTCGTTGCGGGACTTAACCCAACACCTCACGGCACGAGCTGACGACAGCCATGCAGCACCTGTGTTGCGGCCGGGTTGCCCCGGAGCCTACTTTCATAGGATTTCCGCACATGTCAAGCCCAGGTAAGGTTCTTCGCGTTGCGTCGAATTAAACCACATGCTCCACCGCTTGTGCGGGCCCCCGTCAATTCCTTTGAGTTTTAACCTTGCGGCCGTACTCCCCAGGCGGGATACTTACTGTGTTAACTACGGCACATATGGAGTCGATACCACATACACCTAGTATCCATCGTTTACGGCTAGGACTACCGGGGTATCTAATCCCGTTTGCTCCCCTAAGCTTTCGCTCCTCAGCGTCAGAACAACCCCAGGTGATCGCCTTCGCCACTGGTGTTCCTCCCGATATCTACGCATTTCACCGCTACACCGGGAATTCCATCACCCTCTGATTGCCTCAAGAACTAGAGTATCCGCGCCGGTCCCTCAGTTGAGCCGAGGTCTTTCAACACGGACTTCCAGTCCCGCCTACGAGCGCTTTACGCCCAATAATTCCGAACAACGCTTGCCCCCTACGTCTTACCGCGGCTGCTGGCACGTAGTTAGCCGGGGCTTCCTCCAAGGGTACCGTCATTATCTTCCCCTTCGACAGTGGTTTACGACCCGAAGGCCTTCTTCCCACACGCGGCGTCGCTCCGTCAGGCTTTCGCCCATTGCGGAAAATTCCTCACTGCTGCCTCCCGTAGGAGTCTGGGCCGTTTCTCAGTCCCAGTGTGGCTGGTCGCTCTCTCAAACCAGCTACCCATCGTCGCCATGGTAGGCCGTTACCCCACCATCTCAGCTAATGGGACGCAGTCCCGTCCGAAAGCGGATTGCTCCTTTCATCTATAAGGGATGCCACTCATAGATCGTATGCGGTATTCAGCTAACCTTTCGGCTAGTTATCCCCCACTGTCGGGAAGGTTGACTACGTGTTACTCACCCGTCTGCCGCTGGGTATTGCTACCCCGCTCGACTTGCATGTGTTAGGCACGCCGCCAGCGTTAGTCCTGAGCCAGGATCAAACTCTCCATAAAACACTTTATGGAGCCTTTGCGGCTCTCAATCATCGCTGACTATATATAAAGGATAGACTGCGAATCTATCCGCGCCGCCCCGCGGCCGGCTCAACCATTTTCAGGGTGAACCGCTCGAAGCACGGCGCCAGTCATAAAGTTTGTACGATCGGACCTCCGGAGGGCCGGTGGAACGGAACCTCAGTTGATCCGACTAAAATTCTCTAGAAGCGCGCAAACAAAAAACGCCTTTCGGCGCCTTTCGTCTACGTGCGTCAGAGACCCACAGACTTATGCGCTACTGCACTGTTCAGTTTTCAAGGAACGAACAACGGAGCCGAACCCACCGCGTTCGGACCTGGCGGCCTCACGAAACGTGGCAGGCACCGAAGTCACGACGAGCATCATACCGCGCTGCGTTGGCGAAGTCAAGCGCGATTTTCGCGCGACCGGCGACGCTGCGCTTTCATTCGGTTGCCGCACACCCGCATGCTGCACCAAGCACCCGAACCGTTCTTCGAGCGATCGTAGAATGCCCAGCGGCAACTGCGTTTGCGGCAGGCTTTCAGCCGGCGAAACGAGCCGGTCGCCACGGCGTCGTAGATAATACCGAACAGTCGCGACAGTACTGCCGAGGGTCCGTTTCCACGCGCATGCAGCTGCGGCGCGCCTTCCGTTGTAATGCGCAGCTCCATACGCCGTTTGCGAGGCGAAGGGACGCAAAGCGGCCCAGCGCTCTGCTTCTTTTCCGTCGCCTGCATGGGCTTCGAGTAGTGCGCGGACGGCTTCGCGGAACGCCCGTAACTGCAAAAGGCCCGCCTCGTCGATCTCCGGGCAGCGGTTCCCCTGCCGGCACCACTCGCTCAAGCCGTCCGCGGACAAGAGCGGGTCGCTCGCTTCCTCGAGTTCAACGGTGTTCACGAATGCCCGCAGCTCCTCCAGGGCGCCGGGGGCGGCCTCACTCGCCATAACGTCCACCCGATCATATCACCGGTAAAACGTATTGACAAGTTACCCATCACCGCCGTACCATGAATGGAGGTTACCACTCCGGAAAGGTCCCATCATGTTCGAGCCCAGCCGCACCGTCCCCATCGTCTTCGACTACGTCGAAATTCGCCTGCGCCTGCCGGTCCGCAAGGCCGACGACCCGTTGATGCGGGAAGCCGGCCTTACCCTGCCGATCTCCCGCGTACTGTAAGCGCGAGTCATGCTGATCGATCACGTTGACATGAGGGTCGCGGCGCTGTCGGCGGTGCGGTCCCTGTACGATGCCCTGCTCCCGGCAATGGGTTATAGCCGCATCAATGCCGATGAAACGTCGGTCGGATACCATCGGCCGGACGAAACCGGGACGGAGCCGTTCATCTGGCTCGTCCAGGAAGTCGGTCATCGCCCGGGCGGGACCCGAATCGCCTTCGCCGCCGCAAGCCGTAGCGAAGTGGACCGCCTTACCCGCGTTGCGCAGAGCGCCGGCGCGCGCGAGCTCGAGCCCGCGCAGCTCGTGCCCGATTACGGCCCGAATTATTACGCGGCGTTTTTCGAGGACGCCGAAGGCAACAAGCTGGAGATCTGCTTTCGCGGACCCCATGGTCAAAGCAGCGTTTTGGTCTGAAACATCGCCAGCTGTTCGGCGAGCCGGAGCTGCGTGCGCGCGCGATGCAAATTCTGGTCCTCGCGATGGACGCGAAAATAGCGATCCCCGCTTAGATAATCGGTGAGGAAACGCAGGGCGTTCTCGTAAGCGAGCACACGGCCTGCGAGCACGAGCGACGCTCGCTCCGCGGCGCTCAATACTTCGCGAGCGCCATCGACAAAACCGGACATCACCGCTTTGAGCAGTTCTTTTTCAACGCTTACCGAGGCTTCGTTCGGCTCGTCTTCAGCGGCGCGCGTACATGCGGTTCGTATCAATTCGCCCGCATCGCAGAGCGTCAATCCAGGCATTACAGTATCGAGATCGACGACGCAGACCGCATCGCCGCTTTTAGCGTCGAAAAGCACGTTGGTAATCTTGCTGTCGTTGTGCGCGGCGCGTGACGGCAGGCCGTTCCGCCGCGCAAAATCGATCAGCGCCGGCGCCAGGTGGGCCAGCGCGCGCGCTCGGGCGATCTCTGGTCGACAGCCGGCTGCGCGAACGGTAACGTCCGCTCCAACGGCGCGTTCGAAGTACGCGTAGCGCCCGCTCGTATCGTGAAACGCCGCAATCGTTTCCGATAGTTCGTGCGCCGGCAAGTCCGCAATCAGGAACGCGAATTCACCGAAAGCGCGCGCAGCGGCATAGGCGTCTTCCGGATGCTGCACGCTGGTGCGTGCTTGGGTACCCTCGACGTACACAAACGTGCGCCAGTACTCGCCTTCGTAGTCCAGCAACTCGGGTCCGTCACGCGTCGGCACCAGTCGCAGCACGCGCCGCTCGAGGTCGGCAATGCCGGAGTGTCTCAGCTTCGAACGCAGGTGGTCCGTCACGCGCGCAATGTTGCGCGTCAGTGCGTACGGGTCTTTGAAAACGTGAGTGTTGATCCGCTGATGCACGTAGCGGCGCACCGAGTCGTGGCTTCGGTACGCCGCAAAATACGTGTCGTTGATATGGCCGCCGTCGTAGCGTTGGGCGTCGATCAGCTCGCCTTCCAAGGCGAACCGCGCCGCAATTTGCGCCACGGCCTCGCGTTCGGTCAGGGGGCGGTTTTTCGCGAGATCGATTTGCCTTGCAAAAACAACAGCAGATAGTCATGTCCGCCCGCTTTGCTGTCGGTTCCAGACATGTTGAAACCGCCGAACGGATGAGCGCCGACCAGCGCGCCGGTACATTTCCGGTTGAGGTAAAGGTTGCCCGCGAAGAACTCTTCCTTTGCGCGATCGAGTTTGCGCTCGTCCGAACTGAACACCGCTCCGGTCAAACCGAACTCCGTATTGTTTGCAATTTCCAGCGCGTGATCGTAGTCGCGGGCTTTGATTACCGCCAGGACCGGGCCGAAAATCTCTTCCTGCGCAATCACCGCATCGGGAGCGACGTCCGCGATCACGGTCGGCTGCAGGAAATACCCGCTTTGCCCTACGCGAGATCCGCCGAAAATCAACCGGCCTTCGGTCTTGCCGATTTCGATGTATTTCGAGATCGTCTCGAGCGCGCGCGCGTTGATGACCGGGCCCATCGTGTTGGCTTTGTCGCTCGGGTCTCCTACCGTGATCTTCGCGACCGCAGCTTTCAGCTTTTCGAGAAAATCATCGTAAACGCGTTCGTCGACGACGGCTCTGGAACACGCCGAGCACTTCTGTCCTTGGAAACCGAAAGCCGAAGCGGCTACGGCATTCGCAGCCTGCGCAATGTCTGCATCGCCTGCAACGATGATCGAATCTTTGCCGCCCATCTCCGCGATAACGCGTTTGATCCACTTCTGGCCCGGTTGCGGCTTCGCGGCTCGTTCGTTGACGCGAAGGCCGACTCCCTTGCTGCCGGTGAAAGCGATGAAACGCGTAAGCGGGTGTTCGACGATCGCATCACCGATGACGCTGCCGTTTCCAGGAACGAAATTTACTACGCCGGCCGGAACGCCGACTTCGTGCAGCAAATCGACGAACAGCGCGGCGATGACGGCCGAGTCGCTCGAAGGTTTGAGAACAACCGTGTTGCCCGCCACGACTGCCGCCGACGTCATTCCGGCCATAATCGCGAACGCGAAGTTCCAAGGCGGAATGACGACGCCCGCGCCCAGCGGGATATAGCGCAGTTCGTTCTCTTCACCGGGAACGGGCGTCACCGGCTGCTTTTGCGCATAGCGAAGCGCCTCGCGGCCGTAAAACTCCAGAAAATCGATCGCTTCGGCGGTGTCCGCGTCCGCTTCGATCCAGCTCTTGCCGACTTCGTACACCAGCACCGCATTGAAATGATAGCGCCGTTCCCGCACCAGCGCCGCCGCCTTGAACAACACTTCCGCACGCTCTTGCGCGGGAGTCGTTTTCCATGAGGCAAAGCGTTCACGCGCAATTTCAATAGCGTGATTCGCCTGTTCCAACGATGCCGCGGCGATGTGTCCGACCGTCTGCGACGGATCGGCAGGGTTAATCGACGGAATCGTCTTTTCGGTCCGGATTCGTTGGCCGTCGATGACTAGCGGATACACGGTTCCGAAGCGATCCTTCACCGACGCAAGGGCGGCCTGCATCTCCGCGACGTCGGCGGGGTTGGTGAAGAGCTTTATCGGCTCGTTGCTAAAAGGCGAAAGGCGTTCGGCGGTGGTCGTCACAGTACACTCCAATAACAGCGTGCGTCCAGGCGCGGTTCCAGCACTTCCGACCTTCCCCCTAGCGGCCTGCCGCGGAAGCGTGCCAAAATAGCGGTGCTATGACGTACGACATCGCAATTGTCGGCGGCGGCATCGTCGGTCTGGCGACCGCGCGCGAGCTGCTGCAGCGCCATCCTCATCTTCGCTTGGCCGTGCTTGAAAAGGAAGCGGCCGTCAGCCGGCACCAGACGGGGCACAACAGCGGCGTCATTCACTCGGGCATTTACTACACTCCCGGCTCGCTCAAAGCGCGTTTGTGTGCCGAAGGCCGCCGCGCGTTGTGGCGTTATTGCGATGAAAAACGGATCCCGTACAAGCCGGTCGGCAAGCTCATCGTTGCAACGGAAGAAAGCGAACTCCCGCGCCTGCAAAATCTGTGGGAGCGCGGCCAGGCGAACGGCATCGAAAACATCAGCATGCTGGATGCAAACGGCATCACCGAGCGCGAACCGCATTGCCGCGGCATCAAAGCGATCTTTTCACCGGTCACCGGCATCGTGGATTACGGTGAAGTGGCGCGCTCGTACGCCGACGACGTCCGCGCGATGGATGGGGAAATTCTGACCGGGCACCGCGTTACCGGAATAACGCGCAAAGCGGGCGTCGCGCAGATCCGCAGTGAAGGCGGCGACCTCGAAGCGCGCTACGCGATCACGTGCGGCGGACTGCAATCCGATCGCTTAGCAAGAATGACCGGCGGCGGCGCCGATCCGAAAATCGTTCCGTTCCGCGGCGACTATCTGATTCTCAAACCGGAAAAGCGCTTTTTGGTCAAGGGCAATATTTATCCGGTCCCGGATCCGTCTTTCCCGTTTTTGGGAGTGCACTTTACGCCGCGCATGAACGGCGATATATGGCTTGGTCCGAATGCGGTGCTGGCGTTTGCGCGCGAGGGGTACAACTTCACTACGATCGATCCGGGCGATCTGATCGAGTCGCTGACCTATCCCGGCTTCATCAAATTGGCCGGCAAGTATATGTCCGTCGGCATGGGAGAGATGTATCGCGACCTGGTTCGCTCCGCGTACGTCAAGGCGTTGCAGCGATACATTCCAGAACTAAAGGTCGAAGATACGCTTTCCGGCCCTTCAGGCGTACGCGCGCAAGCGATGAACTCGGATGGTTCCATGGTCGACGACTTCGTTTTCGAAGGCACCGAAGGCATCGTTCACGTGCGCAATGCGCCTTCTCCGGCGGCCACCTCGTCGCTTGCGATTGGCGCGTATATCGCCGACGATGCGGACACGCGCTTTGGTTTGAACACGACCGCTGCCGCAGTGTAGCGGCCGTTTTTTAAATTCCCTCCGTTAATTCGCGCGTGAACGCGCGCACCTGCGCGGCTGCCTGCATGCCGGCGGTTCCGGCATATGCGTCAAGTATGGCGCTTCCAACGATAACGCCGTCCACCACATCGCGAACCCGCGCCACGTGCTCGGACCGGCTGATTCCGAAGCCCACCGCAAGCGGCTTGCCGGTCACCGATCGCAGCATCGCGATTTGCCGGCGAAGCGGATCGAAATCCGGAACGCTGGGTGCTCCCGTTACACCCAAACGCGACACGACGTACACAAATCCGGTCGACGAGGCTGCAATCTGCCTCGCGCGCTCCGGCGGCGTGGAAGGCGCAACCAACAGCGGCATGCTCAAGCCGTTCGCGAGCAATGCGGCGCGCACAGCGCCGCTTTCCTCGAGCGTGATGTCGGGAACGATCGCACCGCTTGCGCCGGCGGCGGCAGCATCGCGGGCAAAGCGTTCGATTCCATAGCGCTCGAGAGGGTTGAAATATGTGAACAGCACGATCGGCGCCGCAGCGGGCGCGACGTTGCGCACCAAACCAAGTACGCTTGCGATCGTCATCCCGTTGCGCAGAGCGCGCGCTCCCGCCTGCGCAATCGTCGGCCCGTCCGCGAGGGGATCGCCGAACGGAATGCCCAGCTCGATGGCGTCTGCGCCCGCCTGGGTAAGCGTCTCCACCAGCAAGCGCGTCGTTTCGATATCCGGATCGCCGGCCATGAGATACGGAATGAACGCGCACGTTTCGCTGCGGAAAATCGCGCTCAGGGGCTTGGCGGCCTTCAGCGTTGCGAACCCGCGCGCTGCAGCGCTTCGATTTGAACGACGTCTTTGTCGCCGCGGCCGCTCAAGTTGATCAGAATGACGTCTCGATCCCCGCGCTGCGCCGCAAGCTGCTTTGCAAAAGCAATGGCGTGCGCGCTCTCCAGCGCCGGAATGATGCCTTCGGCTTGCGAAAACTCCGTAAACGCTTCCAACGCTTCGCGATCCGAAACCGCGACGTAACGTGCACGCCCGCATTCGCGCAAATAGGCATGTTCGGGACCGACGCCGGGATAATCCAAGCCCGCGCTGATCGAATGCGTTTCAATCACCTGCCCGTTCTCGTCTTGCAGCAGGTACGATCGCGATCCGTGCAGCACGCCGACGCTTCCGGCGCCGATCGCAGCAGCGGTTTTACCGCTGTTCAAGCCTTCGCCGGCGGCCTCGACGCCCCACAAGTTGACGCCGCGATCGTCGATGAATCCCGAAAAGATCCCCATCGCGTTGCTGCCGCCCCCGACGCACGCGACCACGTCCGTGGGAAGACGGCCGTAGCGCGCCAGACACGCGCTTCGCGCTTCCACGCCGATGACTTTTTGAAACTCGCGAACGATGTACGGATAGGGATGTGCCCCCACGACGCTGCCGATGACGTAAAACGTATCTTCCACGCGGGCGGCCCACTGCCGAAACGCTTCGTTCGTTGCGTCTTTGAGCGTTCGGGTTCCGCCTGAAACGGAATGAACGGCGGCGCCGAGCAGCTTCATAACGTACACGTTCAGCGCCTGCCGCTCTATGTCGACGGCACCCATGTACACGTCGACCGGAATGCCGAATTTCGCACCGACCGTCGCCGTCGCCACGCCGTGCTGGCCGGCACCCGTTTCAGCGATGATGCGGCGTTTGCCCATTCTGCGCGCGAGCAACGCTTGACCGACCGTGTTGTTGATCTTGTGCGCGCCGGTGTGATTGAGTATCTTCGCGCTTGAGCAGCAGCGTCGGACCGTTTGCTCGGCAAGCGTAACGCTCCGCTCGGTACACGGGCGTCGGGCGGCCGACGAAATCGCGCAAGATCAGATCGTATTCATTCCAAAATTCAGGATCCGCAAATGCGCGATCCGCCTCGCGTTCGAGCTCGATAAGCGCGGCAACCAGGACCTCCGGAACGAAGCGGCCGCCGAACGCGCCGAAGTATCCGCCGGCGTTAGGCCGCATCCGTATCTTTCACCGCTTGCGCAAAGGCGCGCATCTTCGCCGGATCTTTGCGGTGGTCGGTCTCGATGCCGCTGCGTACGTCGACTCCGAATGGCCGCAGCGCGCGAACGCATTCGCTGACGTTTTGCGCCGTGAGTCCTCCGCCGACGATGATCTGCCGGGCGCGCGCGATCGCCGTGACCAATTTCCACGGAAACGGTATGCCGGTTCCACCTTGCCGGCTCTGCACGCCCGTATCGAAAAGGAGAATCGCGCGAGGATGCTGGTTAGCCGCCCGCTCGAGCGACTGCGAGTCGGACGTTTGAGGGTCGACGTGAATGGTTTTTATCACTTTACCGTCGAGCGAGGAGACGAAACTGGGCGGCTCGTCCCCGTGCAATTGAACGACCAAGTCCGGGAAGATGGTGCGCGCGCGCGCAATTTCGTCACGGGTGGGATCGACAAAAACCCCGACCGGCGTAATGAAGGGCGGCAGTCGTTCCGCGATGTGTTTTGCGGCGCTTTCGGTAATGCGCCGCGGCGAAGGCGCAAAAATCATCCCGATCGCGTCGGCGCCGGTCTGTACCGCCATCATGACGTCCTGCACGTCGGTACACCCACAGAATTTTATGCGGGTACGCAGGGTGCTAAACCGGCGCGTGGAGCGCCGATTTGAACGATCGCACGAGCGCGCCGGGATCGTCGCAGCGCATCAACGATTCGCCGATTAGAAATCCGTGCGCCCCGGCTTCGTGCAGCCGTACGAGATCGGCGCGGTCGCGTACGCCGCTCTCGCTGATCGCGGTCACGCCGGCAGGGACTTTGGGCAAAAGATAGTCGCTGACGCCCAAGTCGATCTCAAAAGTGCGAAGATCGCGATTGTTGACGCCGACGATCCGCGGCCCCAGCGCAAGCGCCCGTTCCAGCTGCCCGCGATCGTGGACTTCGAGCACCACGTCGAGATCGTATTCGGCCGCTTCGCGCAGACAGTCGCGCAGGGACTCGTCGGTGAGGGAAGCGGCGATGAGCAGCACGGCATCGGCGCCGTACGCAGACGACTGCGCCACTTGATACGGCGTGCTCAGGAAGTCCTTTCGCAAGATTGGACAGCGGCTATTCGAGCGCGCAACGTCGAGAAAGGCCAGTTCACCTAAAAAGTGATCGGATTCGGTCAGCACGCTGATGCAATCGATGCCGGCCCTACTGTACGACTGCGCGATTGCAGCGGGATCGAAATTGCGCGCGATCAAGCCGGCCGAGGGCGAAGCGCGCTTGATCTCACCGATGATGGCGGGCGCTGCGGCGTCGTGCAACGCGCGCAGAAACGAACGCCGCTCGCGCTTGCGATCCATCGCGCGGTCCCGCAGCTCCGCGTAAGGTTCCGCTCGTTCCTCGCGCGAGGCGGCGATGCTTCGCGCTTTGAAGATCCGCTCGAGTAAATCAGTCATTTGAAAATTTCGCGGCGCGCGCCAGTACGCCGGCCGGCAACCCGTCACGCAACAGCGAGCGCGCGTACTCAACGCCTTCCCGAATCGTCTCGACGCGTTCGCACACCAGGAGCGTCAAAGCAGCGTTGAGCGCGACGACGTCGGCGCGTTGCGAATCTTCGCCGCACAGAATGCGCGAAAACGTTTCGCGGCACGACGCGACGGAATCGCCGCGCATCGATGCCAGCGGGACGCTGATCCCGTATTGCTGCGGGATGAGGGTCCAGCGGGTGCTTTCACCCTCGCCGAACTGGTACACGGTCGTCGGGCCTTCGCCGTCAATTTCGTCAATACCGCTGTCAGCGTGGACGACCGCTCCGGCGCGCGCTCCGAGCGATCGCAGCACCTCGCCCATGAGCTCGAGATATTCGGGACGCGCCACGCCGACGACCATGTGCGTAGCGTTTGCCGGATTCGTTAGCGGACCGAGCACGTTGAAAATCGTTCGCACACCCAGTTCCCGGCGCACCGCGGCGACGTTTTTCATCGCGGGATGATAGCGGGGAGCGAACATGAACGTAAAGCCGATCTCGGCGAGCATCGCGGCGGCTCGCCCGGGCGGCAGATCGATGTTCATTCCTTGCGCTTCGAGCACGTCGGCGCTGCCGCAGACGCTCGAAGCAGCCCGGTTTCCGTGCTTGGCCACCGGAACGCCCGCAGCAGCGATGGTCAGCGCCGTCATCGTCGAAATGTTGAGCGTATTGGCATTGTCGCCGCCGGTTCCGACGACGTCGACGACCGTTCGCAGATCGTGGTGTACGTGCAGGCTGCGCTCGCGCATCGCTCGTGCCGCGCCGAGCGTTTCGCCTAGCGTTTCACCTTTGGCCGCCAGCGCCGCGAGCATTCCGGCCGACTGAACGGCGGTGAACGAACCATCCATGATGCTGCCGATCACCGATGCAGCCTGCGCCGGGTCGAGATCGCCGCCTGCGAGCACTTGGCGCAGCAGCGCGGGGAATTCAAGACCGCTCATTGCGGTCAACGCACGGGCGGGGTCTACCGAACGAGTTCTAGGATGGAAAGCTCGGCCGCGTCGCCGGGCCGTACGCGCGTCTTCGTGATTCTCGTGTAGCCGCCGCTGCGATCCTTCAGTGCGGGAGCGATTTGCTCGACGAGTTTCTTCACGACGGCCGGTTCGGTGAGGTATTCGGCCACCAGGCGCCGCGAATGCAAATCACCCCGGCTCGCGGTCGTGATTAGCCGCTCGACGACTTTGCCCACCTCTTTGGCCTTGGCCGAAGTGGTTTCTATCTTCTCGTGTTTGAAGAACGACGTCGCGAGGTTGCGAAGGAGCGCGCGGCGGTGGCCATCCGTCCTCGAGAGGCGCTTATAAGCAATTTGATGCGGCATAGGTTCTCCTGTAACGGACGGCGGCGCTAAGACTGACGCAGCGAGAGCCCGCGCTCTTCCAGCACCTGCTTGATCTCGTCGAGCGATTTCTTGCCGAAGTTGCGCATCTTGATGATCTCGTCTTCCGACATGTCGAGCAGTTCGGAGACTTTCGAAATCCCCGCGCGCTTGAGACAGTTGAACGAGCGGACCGACAGGTTGAGGGTTTCAACCGGGATGTCCCATTCGCTGGTGGGCGCCTGCGGAAGCGGCTTCTCTTCGTTGGTGAAATTGACGAAGAGGTCGAGTTGGTCTTGCATGATCGTCGCGGCATTGGAAAGCGCCTCGTCCGGCGTGACCGAACCGTTGGTCTCGATCTCGATCGTCAGCCGGTCGAAATCGACGTTCTGACCGACGCGCGTGTCATCGACGGTGAAGTTGACTTTGCGAATCGGCGAAAAGATCGAGTCGAGCGGAATCAGCCCAATCATGTGCTCGACGTTCCGCTGGCGATCCGCAGTCACATAGCCGCGGCCGGTCTCGACGCCGATTTCCATCGACAGCTTCGCCGATTTCGAGGAAAGGGTCGCTAAATGATAGTCCGGATCCAAGATTTCAACGTCCGCATCCGGCGCAATATCGGCGGCCGTAACCTGCTTTTCACCCGAAGCGTTCAGCGTGAGCACCTTCGGCTCGTCCGTGTGCAGTTTCACGGGCAGGCCCTTGAGATTGAGCATCAGCGCGATCGTGTCTTCGACGATTCCGGGAATGGTGGAAAATTCGTGGAGTACCCCATCGATCTTCATGTACGTCACGGCAGCTCCCGAGATCGAGCTGAGCAAGATTCGGCGCAGCGCGTTGCCGAGCGTTATGCCGAAGCCGCGCTCCAGCGGTTCGATGATGAATTTGGCGTAGTTGTCGCGGCGCTCGCGGACTTCGATACCGGCGCCTTGGGGCGTGTCGAGTACGGTCATTGGTTTTTGTCCGAGTTCCTTTTTGCTTCTTACGTTATCCGCAACGGCATCGCCGTCACGATCGGACGCCTAGAAGCGACGAGTGGTTCTTAACGAGAGTAGTATTCGACGATCAGCTGCTCGTCGACCGGCGTGTCGATTTGCTCCCGGCTGGGGAGCTGCACGACCTTGGCGGATTGATCCGCGTCGTTGTATTCCAGCCATTCCGGCGCGCGCCGGTTACGCGCCACCTCGAAGTTCGCTTCGAAAACCGGCGACTTTTTGCTGCGCTCGCCGATCGTGATGGCGTCGCCGGCCTTCAGAATGTACGAAGGTATGTTGACCAGCTTGCCGTTCACGCGAAAGTGACGATGCGTTACGAGTTGACGCGCTTGGGCGCGGCTGTTCGCCAGATTGAGGCGATACACGGCGTTGTCCAAGCGCCGTTCCAGCAGCTGCAGGAACGTGCGCCCGGTCTGGCCGGGTACGCGCGCGGCTTCGCGAAAGTATTTCTCGAACTGCGTTTCGTGCACGCCGTAATAGCGCCGCATCTTTTGCTTTTCGCGTAGTTGACGTCCGTATTCCGAAACTTTTTGACGCTGCTTGCCCTGCGTTTTTTGACCGGGAGCCGTGCCGCGGCGTTCGACCGCGCACTTTTTGCTCAGGCAGCGGTCGCCTTTGAGAAAAAGTTTGATCTTTTCGCCCGTCTTGCTGGCCGCGGTTTCGCGGCGGCAGAGGCGGCAGACCGGACCGATATAGCGTGACATGTGCTTACACTCTTCGCCGCTTGGGAGGGCGGCAGCCGTTGTGAGGAATCGGAGTAACGTCCTTGATCAGCGTGATTTCCAATCCGGTCGCTTGGAGCGAGCGGATTGCAGCCTCTCGGCCGGCGCCGGGTCCCTTGACCAGTACCTCGGTGGATTTCATGCCGTGTTCCATCGCTTTGCGCGCGACGGCTTCGGCCGCCATCTGTGCCGCAAACGGCGTCGACTTCTTCGAACCTTTGAATCCGAGGTTTCCGGCCGAAGCCCAGGCGATCACGTTTCCGAGATTGTCCGACATCGTCACGATGGTGTTGTTGAACGAGGCGTGAATGTGAGCAACGCCCACCTGCACATTTTTGAATTCGCGTTTCTTGCGCGATTTGACTTGCTTTTTGGCTGCCAAAACGTCTCCAGCGATCGCCGTGCGCGCTGGTGCACGCTGACGGCATTTTTCCTCTCCGCCCAACGAGAGCGGTGTCGTCGCCTCGACCCTTACGGCTGCACGCTCGCAAAAATCTATTCGCGGCACCCGCGGCGAACGGGGCCGGGCCTGCGCGGAACGGCTAAAGCACCGCGAAGCGCGCCGGAAAGAGAGCCCGGCGCCAAGGCGTTATTCTACTAGAGGCCTGCGGCCCGGTCAAGCCGCTATGGTCGCGCACCCAATGGAGGGAAGAACCGAGCGGCAGATCGTCGCCGATTCTGGAGCATAGCGAAGGACCCCGCCGAATCGACGGGGCCCTGTTGCTTTGGTCTGCGCTTTCCGGTTTAGAAGTGGATGCCCAAACCGACGTACGGACCGTTGTGCGAGACGTTGGAAGGCGCGAACTGCTTGTTACGGCCGTTATCGCCCAGCCAGCCGAAGTCAAGGAAGACTCCCGCCGGTTTGCCGACGTTAATGGTCGCGCCGATCTGGTATTTGAAGAAGCGATATTCCAGATCGTAGGGTCCCGTGGGACATGTCGTCACGTCGCACGTGCCCTTGAGGTTCGGATAGTAGTACGCGCTGCCGTAGATCGAGAACGTCTGATCGAGATCGGGCAGTTTTTCCAGCCCGAAGCCGACGCCGTTCTGACGCGGGTAGCCGTAGTTGGTCGTGCGCCAGAGGTATCCGACGCCGATGTAGATGCGCGGATCGGCAACTTTCAAACCGAGTCGAGCGTCGACATCCTCATCTTTCGCGGTGAACGCGGGAACGTACGTCGATCCCAGTCCACCGATGATCGTCACGTTACACTCGGATCCTGCGGGCGCAGGCAACGTGTCCGTACAGTTGTGCGGATAACTGTACTGGCGGAAATCGCCGGCCAGCATCCACGGCAACCCGAACAGATTGAATTCGAGCGCACCGCGAACGGCATACGAACTCTTTCCGGTGTTGCCCGGACTGAATTCGTTGTAGACCTTCGGGCTGATGATGTAGTCACCGGCGACGAAGTGATCTTGATACCGAGCTGCAGGTGCCGCAGTCGGTGCAGCGGTCGGCGAAGGCGCGGTTACCGGCGGCGGGGGAGCCGGCGGCGGCGGCGGAGTCGGCGTTACGTAACGCACGACGACGACGCGGCGGTCCGGAACCCATTGCACGTAGGCGCCCATTCCTTCGGAGATGACGCGCACCGGCACCAGGATCTGACCCTGATACATCATCGGAGGCACGTCCAGCGGACGGGTTTCACCGTTGATCGTCACTTCGGGTTTGCCGAGGGTTACCCGAACGTCGGAGCCGGGTTTTGTTACGTCGACCGTCTTACTCGACGGATTGTACGAAACCGTAGCGCCCATCTGTTCGAACATCGAGCGCAGCGGCACAAGAATCGTTCCGCCGCGAACCAGCGCTGCAAGAACTCGCCCTTGTCGCAGGACGTCGGGCTTCGAGTACACATGGTGGTCGTTGAAAAGGATCGGTATTTCACCCGAGGGCGGCGAACCGAACTGCATCGGCGGCGTGTTCGTCGTTTCCGTAGGTGTGGTCGTTGTCGGCGCCGCGGGCGCAGCCGACGACATCGGCGTTGCGGCCGGTGCAGTGCTCGCCCCCGGCGAGGTCATCGGCGTTGCGGCCGGTGCAGTGCTCGCCCCCGGCGATGTCATCGGCGTTGCGGCCGGTGCGGTGCTCGCCCCCGGCGAGGTCATCGGCGTTGCGGCCGGTGCAGTGCTCGCCTCCGGCGACGTCATCGGCGCAGCTGATCCCGCAGGCGATGGGCTCGTCGCGGCCTGCGCGATCACGTTATTTCCAATGTTTCCCCGTGATGCGTGGCCCGACGGAGCGGCAATCGCAATGAGGCCTAAGCTCGCCACAATGAGCGAGGTAAGGACTCCGGTGCTCAGTCGTTTCAAAATAGCCTCCGTAGTTTTGATTTGCATACCTGTACAAAGGCAGGCTCGTTTTGCCGGTATACCGGCGGAGAGCCTTAGGGAGTATTCCCAGCCCGCACAGTCTCAACCGATACGGAAAAAGCAGGCAGGCGCCAGGTCCAAGCGATCCCAATCGCGACTTCGGCGATCGCGACGACGAATGCGATACGACCGGCCGCTGCGCTTTGCAGAGCATGCAGCTCACGCAAAATCGCCGTCGTCAGCAGCGGAGCAATCATTTGCGGCAAAAGCAACGCCACGTTCCAAACGCCCATTGCGGTCGCCAATGCGCTCTGCGGGAGGAGCGCGCACCCCAGCGCCCAGTCCGCGGTCAAAAAGACGCCCCACGCAATGCCCGCGAGCAAAGCGCTCGCAGCGAACGCCGCAAAACCATGCGCACCCAAAAATGCCGCGAGCCCCGCGATGAAAAGTCCACCGCCAATCGTCGCTCCCCCGCGTCGGTCGATCCGGTTGACGGGCCCTCCCGCGAATGCCGCACCGATCGCTCCGCCGCAGGTGAAGATCAACAAAATGATGCCGGTTTGCGCTTTCACGTTTCCGCCGGTTGCGCGCGCGATGTAAAAGTACAGGTATCCGAGTAACGTGTAGAAGCCGGCGTACACCAGCGCTCGTGAGATGAAGAGATCGACGAACGCGCGCGGCGCGCGCGCGAGAGGTTCGGGGCGCGCAACGGGCCAAAGACGCGATACGTGCGTTGCGGTTACGACGCAAGAGGTAAGCAGCGCCGCGGCCAGCATCAGCGCGACGATGCGCGCGCTGCCGATCAGACCCGCTGTAAGCGCGCCGGACGCGTTGCCCAAACTTTGCAGCGCGGCCATCCATGAAGCGGCGCTTCCCATGCGAACCGACGGAACGAAATCCGGAATGACCGCTTGATATGGACCGATTGCCGCGTTCATCGCTACTTGTACCGCGACGAACGCCGCAAACAGTTGTCCCAGCGTCGGAGCGCTAAAAAACCAGAACAGCGCGAGCGCGCCGCCGGCCGCACCGGTCAAATAAAATTCGAGCCGGCGGCTTCCGCGCAGCCGCCGCCGATCCGCTGCCAGTCCGATGCCGATTTGCGTAACGGCCGCGGCCGCCGCTCCGACTGCGGCCAGCGTTCCGTACGCGGCCAGGCCGCCGTGCGGCGCCAGCTGCGCAGTGCGCGCCTGCAGCGAGACCCCGAGCAGCGCGCCCCACACCATTTGGATGCCGAACCAGAAAACAGCGAGCAGCGCGGGATTAGGACGCATGCGCGAGCGCGTACCGGTATTGCGCAAAATCGTCCACGTCGTACGCCAGCTCCGCCGGCGCATTTCTGATCGCGCGCGCGTCGACGCCGAGCAAGGCGCTTGCGCGCCGCTCCAAATCTCCGATAGCGAGCTTGCGCAAAAGAAAGCGCAGCAGCAAATCGGTGCCTGCTAAACGCGCCATGCTGAACACGTTCTTGCGCGCATCGAATAATCCGGCGGCAATCGTTTCCACGCGGCGCGCAATGCCGGCCGGAACGATAAACGCGCCGCCGTTGACGACTCGTTCGCCGGCCAGCGCGATTCCAAAGCGCGGCGCACCGGGAAAGCGCGCGGTAAACGTCCGCCACGGCGTTACCGGCAACGAAAGTCTGCGCGGGTGAAGCGCTGCGCAGATAATGCGCCAAGGTATGCGCGGTCAAAAACGGCATGTCGCTGGTCAAATACAGCAACGCGACCCGATCGTCCCAAGCCTGCAGCGCGCGCCGCAAATTGTCCGTACCGCGCGCGCCTTCATCGACGACTTTTTCGACGCGGTGGGCGCATGCCGCGCGAACCTCGGCGCCGCCGACCACCGCGATGCGCTCGATTCCCACCCCGCGCACCGCATCGATGGTACGATCCAAGAACGAGACGCCGTCGAACGGCGCCAGCGCCTTCACCGAAGAGCCGATCGCGCGGGCGAAAGCACCGCCGACTCGGCCGCCCGCCGTGATCACCGCGGCATAGCTCATGCGGTTGCGCGAGCCCGCAGCATCGCGCTGAGCATGTCGGCATTCTGGACCGCTTGGGCGCGACGGTGATTGTTGAAAAACGCCAGCGTCTCTTTGACCTCGGCGTCGACGTCTTCGAGCCGGTCGATCCACGGAAGAAGTTCTTGCACCGAGTACAGGTAGTCGTAACGCGTTGCGTTGTCCCCCGTCCACCATTTTCGGTAGTTGCGGCCGTGAAAACGCACGTAGCCTCGCCCGTCGGTTACGTCCGAGCCCGGATGAAGCAGCGTTTTGAATTGCGGCTGATCGACGTTGCACCAGCCGACGTGCAGTTCGTTCAGTAATTCGAGCGTTTCGTGCGTTTGCCAGGCGCGATTGCGGAACTCCGCGACCAAACAGAAATCGGACCATGTCGCGCGCAGGCGGTGAAGATAATCGACGGTGCGCTCGTTCGGCTTGAACGAACTGGGAAACTGCAGCAAGACCGCCGAGAGCTTCTCTTGCTCGATGAGCGGCTCGAGATTTTGCCGGAAGTACTTTACGTCGGCATGCAGAGGCATGCGAACGCCCGTCGGAAGATGCGTTGCCGTGCCCGGCGCCTTGACGCTGAACCGGAATCGCGGCGGCGTTCGCTGCGCCATGCCGGCGAACGTTTGCGGCGAGAAGACATTGTAGTACGTGGCGTTGATCTCGACGCATGGAAAATGTCGCGCGTAAAATTCGAGCATATCGCGCGGCGCGGTCCCTTGCGGATAGAACGGCCCCACCCAATCCTTGTACGAATAGCCGCTGGTGCCCACGTAAATCACGATTTCACAAAGAGTACCCGCCGACCGTTAGGGAACCTCTGAAGGAGACTCCGTGGAGGCGTTCACGTTGATCGACGTTGTCGAAAAGGAGCGAACCCTACGCGATGCCCGCTGCGGCCTCGCCGGCCGGCTGCTGCGCCACCTCGTCGCCTGGTGCATCTTCGCGGCGGCGTTCGCAATCGCGTACGGCGGCTACGTTTGGAGCGGCCTGGGCGCAAGTTCCGCGCAAGCCGGATCGATCCGCGGCCTAAGCGTGAACGCCCGCATCGGCATTCTTCGAGACGATCGGGGAATTCCGCATATCCGCGCGGCGGACGAGCGCGACCTGTTCTTCGGGGAAGGCTTCGCGCAAGGCTCGGATCGGCTGTTCCAAATGGATTTGATCCGCCGCTACGCGTACGGCGAACTGGCGGAAATCGCCGGATCGAACGTACTGGGCACGGACGAAACCATGCGGGCGTACGACATTCGCGAGGTTGCGCAACGGCAGTTCGACCATTTGGCGCCACGCGATCGGCTTTGGGTACGAGCGTTCAGCGACGGTGTAAATGCAGCCGCACGCACGCAGCCGCTCCCCCTGGAATTCCGGTTGTTGCTGTACCGTCCGCGGCCGTGGGAGCCGGCGGACTGCATTGCGGTGGCATTGGCCGTTGCGTCCGGAATCGGCGACAGCGTGGAAAACGTGGTCCGGCGCGATGCATTGTGGCATTCACTTTCACGCCAGCAATTTGCGCAACTGCTCCCGCTCTCCGATCCGGCGTACGACGTCTCAGCGACCGGTTTGCCTGACGGGCGCCCCCAGATTCCCAGCGCACCGTGGGCCGTGGCCGAGCGAATTCACTTGAACGGAACCGGCAGCAATGCCTGGGCGTCCGGCGGTGCTCGTACGCGTTCGGGCGCCGCGCTGCTGGCGGGCGATCCGCACCTGAGCGTGAGCATTCCGGGCCTCTGGTACGCCGTGGAGATGCATGCGCCCGGGTTTCATGCCGCCGGCGTCACGGTTCCGGGCATTCCCGGGGTCGTTCTGGGACACGACGAGCACATCGCTTGGGCGGTAACCAGCGCAATGGCTGCGACGATCAGCGTGTTCGAACCCGGCCCATTGCGCGCTCGTTATTGGCGCAGCGAACGCTTTCACGTGCGGTTTCGTCGCGATGTTTCAAAGCGATACTACCGCACGCCCGGCGAGCTGAGCATCCAGCCTGACGGGGAAAACATTCTCCTGTTTCGTTGGCCCGCGTACACGAGAGCGCAGTGCGTTCTCACCACGGTTTTCGCGCTGGACGGAGCTCAAACGATCGCGCAGGGATTGAAAGCGCTCGCGAGCTATGCCGGACCGCCGCAGAACTTTCTGCTAGCCGGCGAAGACGGACGCGTCGCCTATCACCTGGCAGGCTCCATACCATCGGATCCGGCTTGGGGGCGCTACGTGCATCCTGCAGCCGATTTGCGCGAGCGGTACCCGGCGATCGCATTCGATCGATTGCCCGGCGTCGGTCCCTCGCGCGATTCGCTGCTGATCAGCGCCAACAACAAAATGTACGGCGCGCGGTACGCGTACCGCCTGAGCGCGATGTTCGCTCCGCCTTATCGCGCCTATCGCATCGCGGAGCTGCTGCACGCGGTTCCCCGATATGACGCTGCCTATTTCGCGCGGATGCAGTTGGATGCGGTCTCTCCCGCAGAGGCCGATTTCGCGCACCGGATCGCCGCGTATGCAAAGGTTCATCCAAATGTGCTGCCGGCGCAAGATATTCGCCGGCTGGCACGCTGGGACGGATCGTTTTCTCCCGGTTCTCGTGCGGCCAGCCTCGTGCATGCCTTACGGCTTCAAGCCGAGGACGCATCGATCTCGCCGTACGCTGCCATGGAAGCATTCCGCCGCCGTAATCCCCCCATCGAACTGGTCGACGCGCTGCGATACTGGACGACCGACTCGCTACGCGTTCCGCCGTGGGCGCAAGCAGGTGCGGTTCACGTTCTCCATCCCTTCGGTGCGCTTGGATTTTGGTTTCTCAACGGAGCGTCGCTCGAAGGAAACGGTGACGAATATACGATTCGCGTTCAAAGCCCGGCTATCGCGCAAAGCCTACGCGCGGTTTGGGAAGTCAAACGCTGGGATCGCGGCGGACTGAGCCTGCCCAGCGGACAATCCGGAGAAATTGCGTCGTCCCACTATGACGATCTGGCCGCCGCGTGGCGGCGAGGGACGCTCGTGCCGTTGCCCTTTTCCAATCGAGCGGTACGGCGAGCAGCGCGAGCGCAGCTCGTGCTCACTCCCTAAACAGTGAGGGCTGAGCCGGAGGCTGCGAGCGCGCCGGCACGACTTCGTCTGCCGATGCGCCGTACCGTTCGCGCAGCATCTCGACAAAGGCTTGCGCGTTGTGAGCGGCATTGCCGCGCGCGTGATTGTTGAAAAACGCAAACGTCGTCTGCGCCGAGTCCTCGATTTCGGCGACTCGATCGGTCCACGGCACAAGCTCCTGCGCCGAATAGAGGTAGTCGTATCGCGTCGTGTTCGTGCCGGTCCACCAGTTCGCCGCATTGCGCCCGTGAAATCGCACGTATCCGACACCGCACGTCACGTCGGAACCGGGATGCAGCAACGTTTTGTGTTCGGGCATGTCGACGTTGCACCAACCCACGTCCAGTTCGCACAGCAGGCGATGCGTTTCCGGCGTTTGCCACGCGCGATTGCGAAATTCGACGACCAGCGGCAGCGGCTGCAGCGAACTTGCAACGGCGCGCACGTAGTTTACCGCGGAGTCGGAATGCCTGAACGAGCCCGGAAACTGCAGCAGAACGCACCCCAGTTTGCCCGCTCGCGCGATGGGGCCAACGCTTTCGACGAATGCCTGCGCATCAGTTGAGACGCGCGAGGCCGAGCGTTCGGACTCGTGACTGAGCGAGCGCGGCGCTTTGAAACAGAAGCGGAAATCGGGCGGCGTCGCGCGATCCATGCGTGCCAGGGTCGCCGAAGCGAGCACGCCGTAGAACGATGCATCGATCTCGACCGCGCGAAAGCAGCCGGCGTAATAGGACAGCATTTCGCTTTTGCGGGTGGTGGCGGGATAAAATCCGCCGAGCCAGTCGTCGTACGCGTAACCGCAGGTGCCGACGTAAATCACTTCGGCAGCAGCCTCGCGCGATTATTTCTTCGCGGCGGCTTTCTTCTTGTTGCCGACGGTCTTCTTGGGGCCTTTGCGCGTGCGCGCGTTCGTTTTCGTTCGCTGCGCACGCACCGGGAGCCCGCGACGGTGGCGCACGCCGCGATAGCAGCCGATGTCCATGAGCCGCTTGATGTGCGAACTTACCTCACGCCGCAGATCGCCCTCTACGCGCACGCCGACCGCATCGATGGCGTCCCGCAGCTTGCGCTCGTCGTCTTCACCCAGATCCTTCACGCGAATGTCGGGATTGATGCCGGTGTGCGCGAGCAACTTCTGGGCGGTTTTCAAGCCGATCCCATAGATATACGTCAATCCAATCTCGATCCGCTTCTCCCGCGGAAGATCGATGCCGGCAATACGTGCCATGGTGTTCGCTACCCCTGTTTCCGGTTAGCCTTGCACTTGTTTGTGCTTGGCGTTGGCCTCGCAGATCACGCGCACTTTTCCCTGCCGGCGAATGATCTTGCATTTTTCGCAAATTCGTTTTACTGACGGTCGTACTTTCATGCCATTTCCCTACTTGTACCGATATGTGATGGCCCGGCGCTTTCTTGAGCCGGGGCCGGATCCGCGCTGCGCTCGGACGCCGGCGCGTACCGGTATGCCGACTCGTGCTCGCCGACGTCGCGCAGGGTCAGGATGATCGGGCCCTGCTCCGTGACGGCCACGGTGTGCTCGAAGTGCGCTGCGAGTTTACCATCCGCCGTTACGACTGTCCAGCCGTCTTCGAGAGTTTCGACCGCGCGGCCGCCTTGCGTGATCATCGGCTCGATCGCCAGTACTAGGCCGGGACGCAGCTCGATTCCGGTTCCGGCGTGGCCGTAGTTCGGGACCTGCGGCTCTTCGTGCATCTTCGTACCGATGCCGTGGCCGACCAGTTCCCGCACCACGCCGTAGCCGTGCGATTCCGCGTGCTGCTGCACCGCGTGTCCGATGTCTCCCAGATGCTTCCCGGCGCGCATCTGCGCGATTCCGAGCATCAGACATTCCTGCGTGACGCGCGAGAGGCGCTTCGCATTCTCCGACACTGCGCCGATCGGAACCGTGACTGCGGTATCGCTGACGTATCCCTCGAGCGTGGCGCCGATGTCGATCGAGAGCAGATCGCCTTCGCGCAAAGCGTAATCGCTGGGTATTCCGTGCACGACTTCATCGTTGGTCGAGGTGCAGATCGACCACGAAAAACCATGATAGCCTTTGAACGTCGGCTCCGCGCCCAGGGCCCGGATACCGCTTTCCGCGAGCCGGTCCAGTTCGCCGGTCGTGACGCCCGGTGCCGCGGCGCGCATGAGATCGCCCAGCACCTTGGCGGTGATTTTTCCGCTGCGGCGCATGGCTTCAATTTCACGCGGCGATTTTATCGAAATCACGCGGGTGCGTTCTCTTCCAAATGCAGCGCGCTGCGAATTTGCGCCGCTACACGATCGACCGGTTGCGCTGCATCGATGCTAATCAGGCGGCCGGCGCGTCCGCGCTGGTAATAGGCGACAAGCGGCAGCGTTTCGCGTTCGAACACGTCGAGCCGGCGCGCGACCGTTTCGGGTTTGTCGTCTTCGCGCTGAACGAGCGGGCCGCCGTCCTCGTCATCGATCCTCGGCTGCCGAGGCGGATTGAAGCGCTCGTTGTAGACGCGCCCGTTTCGCGGATTGGTCCACCGCCCAAGCAGCCGCTCTTCCAGCGTCGCGCGGTCGATCTTGAAAGCAATCGCCGCGGGCATTTCGCGACCTCGTTCCAGCAGCATCGCGTCCAAGGCTTCCGCTTGCGCGACCGTTCGCGGAAAACCGTCGAACAGTGCGCGCTCGTCCGCGCGCAATTCGCTTTCGACCATGCGCAGAATCAATTCGTCGGGAACCAATTCGCCGCGGAGCATGTACCCTTCAGCGGCTTTGCCGAGCTGAGTGCCCTGCCTGCGATTTGCGCGCAGGATGTCCCCGGTGGAGATCTGACGGTAACCGTAGTGCTTCTGCAGCAACTGTGCCTGCGTTCCCTTACCGGCGCCCGGAGGCCCCAAAAGCACGAGATCCATTATCGCTTGATGAAACCGCGATAGTCGCGCATCGCCAGGCGCGCTTCAATTTGAGTAATCGTATCGAGCGCGACGCCTACCACGATCAGCAGCGAGGTCGATCCCAAGTAGAACGTCGTCACCGACAAACCGCGCTGCAGTGCGCCGGGAAGCACGGCGAGCAGTCCCAAATAGATTGCTGCGGCGGTCGTGATGCGCAGCAAGATGCGGTTGATGTACTCCACCGTCGGCTGTCCCGGACGAATGCCGGGAATGAACGAGCCGCTCTTTTTCAAGTTATCCGCGATGTCTTTGGTGTTGATCACGATCGCGCTGTAGAAGAACGTGAAGACGACGACCAGGATGAAGTAGACGAGGTTGTAAAGCCACGAGTTCGGGCTGAAGTACACCTGAACCCAACTGGAAATTGCTCCAGCCCAGCCGCCCGCCGAGCCGCCCCGGTTGAACCACGACAGCGCCTGCTGCGGCAGCAGCAGCAGCGAGATCGCGAAAATAATCGAGATGACGCCGGCGTTGTTCAAGCGCAGCGGAATGTACGTCGAACGGCCCGCGAACATCTTACGCCCTACCACGCGCCTGGCTTGCTGCACCGGCACGCGACGCTGTCCTTGGTACAGAAAGACGATGGAGACGATGACCGCAATCGCGATCAAAATGTAGATGATGAGATTGGCGACCGATTCGCCGCCCTTGCTCGTGGAAGTGAAGGTCTGCGAGACGTATTGCGGATAGCGCAGTACGATGCCGATGAAAATGATCAGCGAGACGCCGTTGCCGATGCCTTTATCGGTGATCTGTTCCCCGAGCCACATCAAGAACAGCGTGCCGCCCACCATCGCGATGACGGTGTACGCCATGAACAGCAGCGATTGATCGTAAAAGACCCCGCCCTGCCGCATCATGTTCGCCATGAAGAACGCTTGGAACGTCGCCAAAACGATGGTGAGCCAGCGCGTGTACTGGCCGATCTTCTTGCGCCCTTCCTCGCCGCCTTTTTTCGCCATCTCTTCGAGTTGCGGCAGCACCACGGTCATCAACTGCATGATGATCGAGGCGTTGATGTAGGGCGTGATGCCCATCGCGATGATCGACAGCTTCTGCAAGGCGCCGCCGGAGAGAAACCCCAGCAGGTTGTAAAAGACGCCTTGCTGCAGCATCTGCTGCCAGCGCGCGTCGTTCACGTTCGGAAGCTGCACGTGGATCATGAACACGAACACCGCGAACGCAAAAAAAACGAAGAGCACGCGCTGCCGGATATCGGGAACCAGGAGCGCTGCGCGAAGGTTGTTGAGCACTTACTGCGGCTCGCCCTCGGCGCGCGGCTGCTCTTCGACCGCCGCTCCGGCAGCTTGCAGCGCCTCGCGCGCGCTTGTGGAGAACAGGATGTCGCGGAAACGCAGACCCGCCGGCAGCGTCTTGCCGGGCTTGCTGCCGCCGAGGATCTTCACGCCGTCACGCAGCGCTTTGATTTTCTTTGCTACCTTCAGCGTCTGCGGCGTTACTTCGACGGACGGATCCCAGTCCGCCAAAGCGTGAAGATTGACGACGGCCAGATGCGTGCGAAAATGCCCGGTGTCGCGCGCTTTCTGCGAATAGCCCCGGCGATGCGGCAGCCTGCGCGCCCACGGCGTTTGACCGCCCTCGAACGCGGGGCCCTTGCCTCCGCCGGAGCGTACGGTTTGACCTTTCCCGCCTTCACCGCCGGTTTTGACCATGCCCGAACCGTGTCCCCGCCCAACGCGCGTGCGTTTGGGGCGGCTGCCCGCCGCGGGTTTGATTTGCGCCAGCGTTAGGCCCGAACCGTTGCCCGAGGCGATCGCAGAATCGCCGTTTGGACTGCTTGATACGGCCGGCGAAGCGGCTTTTTTCGTCGTTTTTCTTTGTGCCATTTCGTGTCTGCCCTTACGCCGAAGCGAAGATTTCCGCTACGCTGCGTCCGCGAATCGCGGCGACTTGTTCGGCCGTCTTGAGCGAACGCAGCGCCTCGACCGTCGCGTACACCACGTTCACCGGATTGCTGGTTCCCAGAGACTTCGTCAAGATGTCGTGAATGCCGGCAAGTTCTAATACCGCGCGCATTGGTCCGCCCGCGATGACGCCCGTTCCGGGCGCCGCCGGTTTGAGCAGCACGCGCGCTGCACCGATGCTGTGATTGACTTGGTGCGGAATGGTTTTCTGCACCATCGGTACGGTTACGAGATTTTTCTTGGCGCCCTCGACGGCTTTGCGAATCGCTTCCGGCACCTCGCCCGCCTTGCCGATCGCAAAACCAACGCGTCCCTTGCGATCGCCGACGACCACCAACGCACTGAAACTGAAACGTTTACCGCCTTTGACGACTTTTGCGACGCGATTCACGCGAACGACGCTTTCTTCAAAGCCGGAATTGTCTCGATCGCGGCCGCCGCCTCGGTATTGCATTAAAACTCCAGTCCCGCTTGACGAGCGGCATCGGCCAAAGCTTTCACCCGGCCATGATATTTAAGTCCGCTCCGATCGAAAACGACGCTCGTAATGCCGGCTTGTTTGGCTTTTTGAGCGATTGCTTGACCGACCGCCTGCGCGGCGGCAAGATTGGTCATCGAATTCAGACCGCCGGCGAGCTCGTTTTGGCGCGTGGAGGCCGCAGCCAACGTGTGGCCCTTTGCGTCGTCCACTACGGTTGCGTAGATATGATGCAAGGTGCGGCGCACCAAAAGGCGCGGTCGCTCGCCTGACCCTTCGAGCTTGCGCCGCAGGCGCGAATGCCGCTTGCGACGCGATTCATCTTTTGAAATGCGCGCCATTACTTCTTACCGGCCTTACCGGCCTTGCCCAGCTTCTTACGAATGACTTCACCGGAATAGCGAATGCCTTTGCCTTTGTATGGTTCGGGAGCGCGCAGATTGCGGATTTCCGCTGCAACTTGACCGACCTGCTGCTTGTCGATGCCCTCCACGTGAATCTTATTGGTGCCCTCGACCGAGAGCGTTATGCCGCTGGGAGGTGCGTAACTGACCGGATGCGAGTATCCCAAGGTCAGGTTCAAACTTTCGCCGGACTTTGCAACGCGATAGCCCACGCCTTGAATTTCCAAGCTCTTCCGAAAGCCGCTGCTGACGCCCTGGATCATGTTGTTCACGAGCGTGCGCGTGAGACCATGCGCAGAACGCTGTTCTTTCGCATCTCCCCTGCGCTCCACCACGACTCTTCCGTCGGCGACCTTCACGGACACGTGCGCGAGCACGCGCTGCCGCAGTTCGCCCTTCGGGCCTTTGACCGCAACTTCGCCGTCGTTTACCGTGACGTTCACGTCGCTCGGAACTGCGACCGGCATTTTTCCAATTCTGCTCACCGCATCACCAAACGTAAGCGAGGACTTCGCCCCCGCACCCTTCCTTTTTCGCTCGTTTGCCCGACATGATGCCGCGCGAGGTAGACATGATGACTAAGCCCAATCCGCCCAGTACGCGCGGAATTTCCGTTTTGTTCGTGTACACGCGCAAGCCGGGGCGCGAAATGCGCCGCAGACCGGTGATGACCTTTTCTTTGTTCTGGCCATACTTGAGCGTGATCCGAATCGTGCCTTGCGGGCCTTCGTCGACGCGTTCAAAGGCGACAATGAATCCCTCGTCTTTGAGAATCTGAGCCACAGCCTGCTTCATTCGCGACGCCGGTACGTTCACCACATCGTGACTGGCGGTGTTCGCATTGCGAATCCGCGTGAGCATATCGGCAATCGGATCGGTAATTACAGCCATTCTTTCATCACCTCGCACAATGCCAAAACGGCGCAAGACGGATACGCACTTACCATGACGCTTTGGTGACCCCGGGAACGTTGCCCTTATGGGCATTCTCACGCAAGCAGATGCGGCACAGGCCGAACCGCCGATACACGCTGCGCGGGCGGCCGCACAGCTCGCAGCGGCTGTGGGCCCGAACTCTGAATTTGGGTTTGCGTTTCGATTTTTCGATAAGTGCAGTTTTTGCCATCAAGTGCGTCCTGTTTTTTGAAGCGGTAGTCCCATGGCGCTCAAGAACTCCGTCGCTTCTTCGTCGTTCTTTGCCGTCGTCACGATGACGATGTCCATGCCGCGCATTTTTTCGACTTTGTCGAAGTTGATTTCCGGAAAAACGATCTGTTCGCGCAGGCCCATGTTGTAGTTGCCTCGGCCGTCGAACGATTTGCGCGGTAGACCGCGAAAGTCGCGAATGCGCGGAAGCACGACGTTGAAGAGCTTGTCCAGAAAAACGTACATCCGCTCGCCCCGCAGCGTCACTTTCGCGCCGATGTTCATGCCTTCACGCAATTTAAATGCAGCGATCGACTTTTTCGCTTTGGTCACCACCGGCTTTTGGCCGCTGATCGCTTGCAGCTCCGCGACGGCAGTATCCAGCACCTTTGAATTGGTGATGGCGTCACCGACGCTCATGTTGATGACGACTTTCTCCAGGCGAGGAATTTGGTTGACGTTCTTGTATCCGAAACGGTCCTGGAGTTTCTTGCGCACGTCGCCGGAGTATTTTTCGCGTAACCGGTTCATGCGTTACCCACCCTTCCCCGACAGGCGCGCCGGCTCGTCGCACTTTGCGCAGACGCGCTTCGTGCCTTCGGCGGTTTCGTGGTGACGAATGCGCGTCGGAACCTTGCATTTCTCGCAAACGTATTGCAGCGCCGAAATGGGGAGCGGCGCTTCCTTCTCGAGAATGCCGCCGGTTTGCGCCGCGCCGCCCATGTTTTGCGACTGCGTTCCTTGTTTGGTATGCCGCTTGACGACGTTGAGCCCTTCGACCGTCGCCATGCCGGTTTTCGGGAACACGGCTTTGACGACGCCGCGCTTGCCGCGCTCTTTGCCTCGTCGAATCATGACCGTATCGCCTTTGATAATCCCGCTCGCCATCGTTACAGTACCTCCGGGGCCAGCGAGGCGATCTTCAGGAAGCCGCGATCGCGCAATTCGCGCATCACCGGGCCGAAGACGCGCGTCCCGCGTGGATCCAAATTATCCTTATCGCCTTTGATGATGACGCACGCGTTGTCGTCACACTTTACGACCGAGCCGTCGGGACGGCGAATAGGCGCCGAAGTGCGCACGACCACCGCTTTGACGACCTGACCCTTCTTGACCGCTGCGCCGGGTATGGCGCTCTTGACCGTGCCGACGATGATATCACCGACGTGCGCGTACGAGTGCCGGCTGCCGCCGCTCACGTGAATGCACAGCAGCTCGCGAGCGCCGGAATTGTCGGCGACCTTGAGCCGAGTTTCTTGCTGTATCATTTGGCGCGCTCCAGAACCTCGACAAGACGCCAGCGCTTTTCCTTCGACATCGGGCGGCACTCCATGATGCGAACCGTGTCGCCTGCTTTGGCCTCGTTGGTTTCGTCATGAGCTTTGAATTTTACCGACTTGCGAACGATCTTGCCGTAAACCGGATGCGGCACGCGCGTCTCCGAGACGACGACGATCGTCTTGTCCATCTTGTCGGAAACCACCCGTCCCTGCTTAGTGCGGCGGTTTCGGCGGTCCGCCCGCAGTGTCGAGTTAGGCTGCTCCATTTTTCGCCTCGGCAATTCGCTTCTCGGAGATAACGGTGTGAATCTGCGCATACGTGCGCCGCATCGCACGGACTTTGCTGAAGTCGGAGAGATGCCCGGTGCGCAAAGCAAACCGAAGATTGAACAACTCCTCCTTCGTTTCGCGCGCTTTGGTCTGCAACTCCGGGATGGTCAAGTTGCGCAGATCTTTGAAATCGTTTCGCTTCATTCTTAAAGGCGCTCCGCTCTAAGCTGCGCGCCCCCCGTCTGCGACGGGGCCCCCAAGGCTATGGCGCGCATGGACACTCTGGCGACATCGGCCCTCCCCGTGGGCGCGCCCGTTACGACTCGATGATCGCAAAGGCGCTCCGCTCGCAACGTCATCGCGTGCGCCATCATTGCGTCTCCCCTTCGCGCGTGATGAGTTTGGTTCCGATGGGCAATTTCGAGGCCGCAAGTTCCAGGGCGCGCTTGGCTACGTCAGGCGAAACACCGGAAAGTTCGAACAGCACGCGGCCGGGACGAACGACGGCAACCCAGAATTCCGGATTTCCTTTGCCGGCGCCCATGCGAACTTCGGCCGGCTTCTTCGTCACGGACTTGTCGGGAAACACTTTAATCCAAACCTTGCCGCCGCGCTTAATGTGCCGCGTCATCGCAATACGGGCAGCCTCGATTTGACGATTGCTCATCCAACACGGTTCGAGCGCCTGCAATCCGAACTCGCCGAATGTCAGCGTGTTACCGCGCAGCGCTTTGCCGCGCATGCGCCCGCGGTGAACTTTGCGCCACTTGACGCGTTTGGGCGTGAGCATTATTCGCTGGCCTCCGGTGTAGCCGGGACTTCGGGAACGATGGCTTGCGCCTCGGCCACGTCTGGCGCCGGTGGAATTTCTACCGGCGCGGCTTCCGCGAGTTCTTCCGTCCCCTCGGCCGGGCGCACGGGCGGCCGGCGGCCTCTGCCGCCGCGATCGCGGCGCTCGCGGAACTGCGGGCGATCGGAACGCCCTTCGCGATCCTGCTGACGCGCATGATCCGGCAATACCTCGCCGCGATAAATCCACACTTTCACGCCGATGCGCCCAAACGTGGTGAACGCTTCGACGTGCGCGTAATCGATGTCGGCGCGAAGCGTGTGCAGCGGCACTTTGCCGTCGGCATTGCGCTCGGTGCGGGCGATTTCCGCACCCCCCAAACGACCCGAAACCTGCACTTTGATCCCCCGCGCGCCGGCCTTCATCGAACGCATGATGGCCTGCTTCATTGCGCGCCGGAACGCGATGCGCTTCTCGAGCTGATCCACGATATTCTGCGCGACCAAACGCGCATCCAGCTCGGGATGCTTGATCTCCATGACGTTGACTTGCACGCTTTTGCCGGTGATCTGTTCGAGGTTCTTGCGAATGTCTTCGATGCCGACGCCGCGCTTGCCGATGATGATGCCCGGTTTTCCGGTGTTGACGATGACGCGCGCCTGATTCGAGCGGCGCTCGATTTCGATTTTCGAAATAGCGGCCGGCCGCATCCAGCGCGTGAAGTATTTGCGAATCTTCACGTCTTCATGCAGCCACTCTTTGTAATGCTTTTTCTCAAACCAGCGGCTGTCCCACGTGCGCGTGATACCCAAGCGCAAGCCTACGGGGTGAATTTTTTGTCCCACTAGTACGCCTCCGCGTTGCTACGGCGTGAAGGTGCCCCCGCCGCCTGGGTTTTCCGTGCCGTTTTCTTTCGGGCGGTTGCTTTGCGCGCGGTTTTCTTGCGCGACGCAGGAGCCTTCGAGCTCGCTGCCGCGCCGTCGCTCTTGCGGGCCGCTTTTTTCAGCGATACGGCGGCGCCGCCGCGCTTGCGCTCTTTCTTTACCGGTTGCTCACCGACCGCCACCGTGACGTGCGACATGCGCTTACGCTTGAAGTTCGCTCGCCCCTGAGCTCGCGGGTCCAGCCGCTTCGTAAAGCGGCCCCCCGGGCCGCCGTCGACCGTAATTCTGGTCACGAACAAATCGTCAGTGTTCATGTCGTGATTGTTTTCCGCGTTGGCAACCGCGCTGCGCAGCAATTTGTGAATCGGTTCGGCGGCGAAGACGCCGGCGAATTGCAGCAGCACGAGCGCCTCTTTCACGCTCTTGCCGCGAATCGCGTCCGCGACGCGCCGCAACTTTCGCGGCCCCATGCGCGCGAATTTCAAGTGTGCAACGGCTTCCATTTTAATAGGCGCTCCGCTCTACCACGATCACTTCACCGCTGCCTTGTCGCCGCCGTGGCCGCGAAATTGCCGCGTGGGCGCAAACTCTCCGAGCTTGTGTCCAACCATATTTTCGGTCACGAAAACCGGGACGTGCGCGCGTCCGTTATGCACTCCGATCGTGTGCCCCACCATCGCCGGAACGATCACCGAAGCGCGGCTCCACGTCTTGACCACGCGTTTTTCGCGCCGCTCGTTAAGGGCGTCGATCTTACGCATGAGATGATCGGCCACAAACGGGCCTTTCTTCAAGCTGCGTCCCATCAGTACGTCTCCGTCCGCATGTTATTTGCTGCCGCGCTTTCTGACGATCATGTTTTTGGTTCGCTTGTTCCGGCGGGTCTTTTTGCCCATGGTCATCTGCCCCCACGGCGTCGTCGGCGGACGCCCGGAGGTCGAGCGCGCTTCACCGCCGCCATGAGGGTGATCGACGGGGTTCATCGCAATGCCGCGAACGCTCGGGCGCTTGCCCCGATGGCGTTGCCGCCCGGCTTTCCCGACGACTTCGTTCTCGTGTTCGACGTTGCCGAGCTGTCCGATGGTCGCGCGACAAACCACCAGCACCTTGCGCACTTCGCCCGAAGGCATGCGCACCTGCGCGTACAGATCTTCCTTGGCCATCAGCTGCGCGGAACCGCCTGCGCTGCGCACGAGCTTGGCGCCCTGGCCGGGACGCAGTTCGATGTTGTGAATGACCGTGCCGACCGGAATGTTCCTGATCGGCAAGCAGTTGCCGGTCTTGATATCCGCGCCGGATCCCGACTCGACCACGTCGCCGATCTTCAGTCCGAGCGGCGCAAGGATATAACGCTTCTCGCCGTCGCGATAGTTGAGCAGTGCAATGCGTGCCGACCGGTTGGGGTCGTATTCCAGCGTAGCCACTTTGGCGGGAATAGCATCCTTCGTGCGCTTGAAGTCGATGATGCGGTACATCTTGCGTGTCCCGCCGCCTTTGTGGCGCACCGTAATGTGACCGTTGAAGTTTCGGCCTGAATGCTTTTGGCGTACTTCGACGAGCGAACGTTCGGGTTCGACCTTGCTCAGTTCCGAGAAATCGCTCGTAGTCATGAAGCGCTTCCCGGCGCTGGTCGGTTTGTATTTTTTTACAGGCATCTATTGCTCGAAATAGTTGACGCCGCCCAGTTCGATTTTTTGACCCGGGCGCAGGGTGACGATCGCCTTTTTGACGTTTTTGGTCCGGCCTTGCGTGCGAACGCCGCGGCGGGCGAAGTTTTTGCGCTTGCCGCCCACGTTCACGGTGTTGACCTTGACGACGTTGACTTTGAATAGTTCTTCGACGGCGTGCCGGATCTGTGTCTTGGTCGCGTGCGGATGAACGATGAAGCTGTACTGCTGTTCGAGCGCGTTGCTCATCGCTTTTTCGGTGATGCGCGGCGCGGTGATGATGTCGCGAGCATCCATGTTACGAGCGCTCCTCTAGGCCCAGCTGCGCAAAGGCCTCCAGCGTAAACACGATGCGGCGGTACCGCAGCACGTCTTTGACGTCCAGCGCCCCCGTCTGGGTAATGCCGACGTTTGGCAAGTTGCGCCCGACGCGATGAAATTGCGGCGCCGCCGCCTCATCACGTCCGAGCACCAGCAGCGTGCTCGGGCCCTTCTTCGCTGCGGCAGCGCTGCCGAAGATCAGCGCGGCGAAGGCTGCGGTTTTTTTCAGGTCCGCATTGGCTGCGTCCAAAATGGTAACTGCCTCATCGTTGAAGCGATCGGACAAGGCCGCGACCAATGCCGCGCGCCGTTCCTTTTTGTTCAGGCCCGTAGCATAGCTGCGCGGCTGCGGACCGAAGACCACGCCGCCGTGCCTCCACTGCGGAGAACGTATCGAACCTTGGCGGGCGCGTCCGGTCCCCTTTTGCCGCCACGGCTTGCGGCCGCCACCGCTCACTTCATCGCGCTTTTTGGTGGACGCGGTTCCGGCGCGCGCGTTTGCGAATTCGCGGTGCACCGCACGAAAAATCGCGTGATTCATTTCGGCGCTGCGTTCCCGGAAGATTTCCGGGGTCGGCTCTTCGCGCACGACCTTGCCGCTCATATCAACCACGTTAGGCATGCTGCTTCACCGTGGCCCGTACCGCAACCAAGGAATTTTTGGGACCCGGAACCGGTCCGCGCAGAAGCAAAACGTTGCGTTCGGCATCAGCTCGAACCACCTCGAGATTCTGATGCGTCGACCGGTCTACGCCGTAGTGGCCCGGACGCCGGCTGCCTCTGACGGTGCGTCCGGCATTCGTATCGCCGTTCGAAGCCGGCTGGCGATGAATCATCGAGCCGTGACTGGCACCGCCGCCGCTGAAGTTGTGCCGCTTGATGCCGCCCGAAAAACCGTGGCCCTTGGAGATGCCGACCACGTCGACGCGGTCCCCCGGGGCGAACTCGGCCACCGTGACGGTTTCTCCCGGTTCGACGCCGTCGATTCCGGTGCGAAATTCACGGACGTAACGCTTCGGCTCGACGCCGTTCTTCTTATAATGTCCGGCAAGGGCACGCGAGACGCGCGACTTCTTCACGTCGCCGAAAGCCAAAGCGACGGCTTCGTAGCCATGCTTGTCCTTCGTTCTGCGCTCGACCACCGTGCAGGGACCGGCAGCGATCACCGTTACGGGGACGTATCGCCCGTCGTCGGTAAAAACGCTCGTCATCCCAACCTTGCGGCCAAGGATATTCTTCATCGATCCTCGTCCTAAAATTCGGAAGTACACGGGCCCAGGCGTATGAATAACGTTGATTTCCGGACGCGCGCCAAAACGCGCGGCCGGCTGGACCGCAACTGGGGCATAGTACCAGGAACGCTCGCCGAGCGTCAAGCAAATTTTCCGCGATGCCCGCCTGCTGGCGAGTTGGCTCCGCTCGTTCAGCGCTGCATCAAAGTTCGCAGTCTAGCCTCTCCTGCGTGCGCCTCCGAAAGCAATTGGGCGAAGACGGCATACTGCGCAACCGTCGGCGCGCCGTACGCAAAGTCCACGTCCGACTGCAGATAGGCAAGATGATCGCGAACCCGTGTTCCGGTCGAGAGGGGGCCCTCGCTCGAGTGCGTCTGCAGGTTGACGAGCCGATCGATCTGCTCGTCCAGCGCTGCGCGCTCCGAACTCGGCAAGCGATCGCGCGCGGCGAGCGCTTCATTCAGCAGCTTGTCCAGCGAATCGATCGCATCGCGAATGCGCAGTTGCAACGCAAACCGCTGCTCGAGCCCGTTCGACGCCGGATGAAGATTCGGATCTAGCGAAACGGTGAAGGGCTGCTGCAGCGTCTGCCCGCCATAGGACAGCGTGACGGTGTAGGAACCCGGCGTCACTTGCGGGCCGATCGGAAAATCGTTCTCGCCGCCTGCCGCACTGGGAACGTAAAAGCCGTTGACTTCGGTGGCATCGGGATAGCGTAGATCCCATTGAAACGCGTTCATGCCAGGCGCGATTGCGGTCGCCGCTTCATCCTGCGCCGCCTTGATTTGAGCAGGACTCATTTGCTCGCGCATTTCGGCTGTTACGTTACTTGCTGCGGTTTTCGGATGCAGCGTAAATCTGCGAATCACATGCTGCGCAGCATCCATGAACGTCAGCGTTGCGGCGGTCTTTCCGCGATAGTCGTGCGGCATATTGAAAAACACCGTTGCGCCGAACGGCGGGTTTTCGCCCGTGTCCGGCCGGGGATACGCGCCTCCACCGTACATGTGAGTCAGCCACGCCGTCTGCGGCGCAAACAATTGCAGCATAGTTGCTGCTTGTCCCCGTCCGGCCGCAAGTTGTTCGAGCAGCGCAAGATTGTCCATCACCCAAAACGCGCGCCCGTGCGTTGCGATCGCAACTTGCCCCTGTCGTGAGTCGATGACGAGATCGCGTACCTGCGTTCCGGGAAGGTTGAGCGTCAGCGGCTGCCACGCCTGTCCGCCGTCGAAGCTGACGCGTACCGTCGTTTTGGTTCCCGCGAACAGCAGATTCGGTTGCGCCGGATCTTGCCGTATGACATAAACATAGTCGTCCGAGGGGATACCGGCGTCGATAGCGCTCCAGTGGGCTCCCGAGTCCGTCGTTTTGAAGACGTACGGATGGAAATCGTCCCACATATACCGCTGCGCCGTCAGATACGCCGTGGTTTGAGAGGTATGCGACGGCTCGATCGAGCTGAATCTCGGCGTACTGCGGAAGTGCCGGCGGCGTAACGGCGCGCCAATGCGCTCCGTGATCGGTGGTCACATGCACCAGTCCATCCGACGAACCCGCCCAAATGAGGTCGCCGCTTAGGGGCGAAACGGCGATAGCCGAAACGTACGGATACACTTCGGCGCTCGTTTCATCGAGCTCGATTGGGCCGCCGGTCGGGCCTTCCGTCGCCGGATCGTTCCGCGTGAGATCGCCGCTGATCGTATGCCACGTGTCTCCGCGATCGGTGCTGGAAAGCACGTATTGCGCGCCGACGAGCAACTCATTGAGGTTGACGGGCGAAAAGAGGATCGGATGCGTCCAAGCCAGGCGGTAGCGTAGCTCGCTGCTCGCGGATCCTTCCTGGTAGTTCGGCCATGGGCTCACGCTTTTGTACTGGCCGGTAACCGCATCGTATCGTAAGAAGATGCTGTAGTAGCCGCTGCCGTACGTGATGTTCGGATCGCCGGGCTGCGGCGCGACGAACGTGCTTTCTCCGTATGCGACGGTCCGCCAGAGTTCGCTCGGCACGCCGCCTTCCTGCGATGCGCTCGGACCTTCGACGGATCCCTCGTCCTGCTGCGCTCCGTAAATATGGTACGGAAATTGGCCGTCGATCGCGATGTGGTAAAACTGCCCCGTCGGCTGATTATGTTCCTGACTCCAAGTTTTTCCGCCGTCCGTGGACACGCTGGCGCCGCCGTCGTTACCTTCCAATAGGATGTTGGAGTCATGCGGATTCACCCACACGATGTGATTGTCGCCGTGCGGAGGACGCAGCGCGTGCCAGCGCCGGCCGCCGTCGCGCGAGATCCAGCACGCGTCGACGTTGGGCGCGTATACCGTGTCGGCGTTGCGCGGATCGACGAAGATTGCCATGTAATAGAAAGCGCGCTGGCGCAGCTTCATTTCGCTGTTCACGCGAGTCCACGTTGCGCCGCCGTTGACGGAGCGGAACACGCCGCCTTCATGCGCTTGGACGATCGCATAAACGACGCTCGGATTCGTAGCCGAAACCGCGACCCCCATTTTGCCGAGCGGCCCTTGCGCGAACCCCGGGCGATTGGAAATCTTGGTCCAGTGCGCTCCGCCGTCGATAGATTTATACAGCGCGCTGCCGGGACCGCCGCTGGAAAGCTTCCACGGCGTTCGGTACATCTGCCACATCGTCGCGTAAATGATGTTCGGGTTTTTCGCGTCGACCACCACGTCATTCGCGCCGGTCTTTGCGTCAACGTACAGGACGCGATTCCAGGTTTTGCCGCCGTCGGTGGTTTTGAAGACGCCGCGTGCTTCGTTGTCCTTGAACACATGGCCCAGCGAGGAAACATATACCGTATTCGCGCTACGCGGGTCGATTCCAATCGCGGTGATCGTATGCGTGTCGCGCAAACCGGCGTAGCGCCACGATTTTCCCGCGTCGACTGATTTGTAGATCCCTTCGCCGGTAATCATGGTCCCGCGCGGATCGCCCTCACCGCTTCCGGCATACAGCACGCCGGCATTACTCGGCGCTGCGGCGATCGCGCCGATGCTGGTCGCTCCCAGCGGAAGCTTACCGTCGGAGATGTTCTCCCAGTGAATGCCGTAGTCGGTGCTTTTCCATATCCCGCCGCCGACCGTGCCCATGTAAAAGACGTTGGGGTTCGACGCGAGGCCCGTGACGGCAACAACGCGTCCGCCGATAAACGGGCCGACGCTGCGCCAGCGTAGCTTACCGATCAGATGCTGCGTCGGGCTTTTGACATCGGCGTTGGGTGAAGCGGCGTTCTGACTGCGGGACGGAAGCGGCAAAACCGCAAAGGCGACCGCGATTACGGCTGCACAAAAACGAGTCATGCATCCGTAATCGCGGCAAGGACCTTAAAAATTCCTTCGGCGAAGCGCTATGGCTGCGGACTGGGCTTCATCGCCGGGTCCGGAATGCCGTCGGGGCAGATTTTCTCTTGTTCGGCGTGAGAGATATAATAGGCGTGAACGTCGTAGTGCGGCACCGGCAGCCCCTCATGTCCGTGAGGTTCGAACTCGAAGTCGACGTGATTGATGGTGTATCCGGGCAGCGCCCGAATATTGTCATAACTGAAGCCGTGCGCCAGCTGCGTTTGCGTGACCATGATTTCGGTGAAGATTGGTTTGCCTTGGTACGTTCCGTAAATCGGCCCGAGCGGCAGATCCTTCAGCGCGGCCCAGTGCTCGCCCATGCCGGCCACGCAGGGCGAAACCAACATTGCGGATGCGGGGATGCCGGCCGGTCGATCTTTAGGCTGGGGCGGAAGCTGCGGCGCGTTAGGCTGAGCGGCCTGGCAGACGCCGGCTAAAAGCGTGAACGAAAAAGCGCAAGCGATGAGGGTGCGAAGCATGTTCGTCTCCTTGTTTCAACGGAGTGGCGCGCTGACGGAAGTTTTCTTTTCGCTGAAAGCTTTCCCTCGGCTAGGAGCGGCTTACGTGAAGGCGCTTTCCCCCGTAATTTCCTGACCGAGAATCAGCGTGTGCACCTCGCTGGTGCCTTCGTACGTGAGAACGGACTCCAGATTGTTCATGTGGCGGATCACCGGATACTCGAGCGTCACGCCGTTTGCGCCGAGAATCGTGCGCGCCTGACGCGCGATTTTTAACGCTTCGCGAACGTTGTTGAGTTTTCCGAAACTCACGTGGGAAGGATGCGCCCGCCCTTCGTCTTTCATCCGTCCTATGTGCAAAGCCAGAAGCGTGCCTTTGTTGAGCTCCAGCAACATGTCCACCAATTTAGGCTTGCGTGAGCTGATACGCCGCTATCGGTTTGTCGAACTGCACGCGGCTTTTCGCGTAGTCCAGCGCGGTTTCAAAACAGCTTCTCGCCGCGCCCATTGCTCCCCAGACGATTCCGTAGCGCGCTTCATTCAAGCACGCCAGCGGACCGCGCAACCCGTGCACGTCGGGGAACGCCGCCTCATTCGGGACGCGGCAGTCCTCCAACAGCAATTCCGATGTGACGGAAGCGCGCAGCGAGAGTTTGCGCTCGATTGCGCGGGCGGTGAACCCTTTGAGCGACGTAGGCACCGCGAAGCCTCGAATATCGTTTTCCGTCTGCGCCCAAATCACCGCGACGTTGGCGATGCCGCCGTTTGTGATCCACATTTTGGTCCCGTTGATGATCCAGTCGCTGCCGTTTTTGCGCGCATAGGTTCTCATTCCGGCCGGATTGCTTCCGAAATCGGGTTCGGTCAGCCCGAAACAGCCGATGATCTCGCCTTTCGCCATGCCCGGCAACCAGCGCGCTCGTTGTTCTTCGCTCCCCCAACGATGGATTGCGAACATCGCCAGGGAGCCCTGCACCGATGCAAAACTGCGCACGCCGGAATCGCCCGCTTCCAACTCCATGCAGGCGATGCCGTACGCCACGGCGCTCGCGCCCGGGCATTCATACCCGCTCAAGTGCATGCCGAGCAAACCGAGATCGCCCAGCTGTTTGCCGAGATCGCGCGGCAAGGTTCCGCCTTCGAACCACTGCTCGATATTCGGCAGAATTTTGTCGCTCACGAACGAGCGGACGGTTTCACGGATCAGGCGTTCCTCGCCGGACAGCAAAGCGTCCAAACTCAGGAAGTCCGCCGCGCCCGGCGCTCGAATGCGCTCTTTGGTGCTCGTCATCGGTGCTAGCGTTTCAAGATTCGTGCAATCTTGTCGAACAACGCTTCGGTGGACCGTTCGTTGCCGTCTTCGAGTCTACGCCACAGAAGCCGGCCTTCGGTATCGGTCAACGTCGCATCGACGCGATGTTCGAGGACTGTCTTTTTTCCATCGCCGCTGAGATAAAAACCGTGCGTTCCGTCGAAACCGTCGTTTTGGATGCGCCAGACGATCCTGTCCTCGGGGATCACTTCAGCGAGTATTGCATGAAAGCCGTTATGCCACTCCTCGGTTTTCCCCGGAGTCAACGGTCCGGGCGAACGCATGAACGGCTGCGCCGCAAAAGGCCAAACGATGTCGTTGGACGTTCCCATGTCGACCAAAAGTTGAAAAATCCGGCGTCGCGTTCCCGAGAAGGTGCGCGTTCGAACGTCGTGCAGCGGTATCGGCATTTTCACAACGTTCGCCGGGCGACCAGGCGTATCCATGCCGCGGCATGGGTAGAACCGTCCTAATGGCTCTCGGTGAGTCTACTGGTTCTTTTACTGCCTGCGAGTTGGAGCGTCTCGAGCGCATCGCGTCGGCCGTGCCGGTCGCGTTTTTCGAAATGGACGCACACGCGGTCATTCGGTGGGCCACGCCCCGTTTCTACGAGATAACGCAAGGAGCGGAGGGCGCCTCGCAGGAGGATTGGACGGTTGCCGTTGCCTTCGCGGACCGCGAACGGGTGCGCAGCGCTTTGGCAGCCGCCGTCAAAGGGCTAGGCGCGGTGGAACTGAAGCTGCGCTTCGAGCGCGGTGCTCGCGCGCAGTTGATCGTCACGCCGCTCTACGACGCCGCAGACGATTCGGTCACGCTGTGCGCTGCTTTGGTGGACTTGAGCGCCGTCAACGATACGCGTGCGCGCAACAACGGTGCGACCAACGAGCAATTTCGCGCCGTCGTTGAAGCGATGCCGCAGCTGGCATGGATCGCCGCAGCGGACGGAACCATAGAATTTTTCAACTCTCCTTGGCTTGCCTACACCGGGTTGACCGTTGACGGCATGCGCAGCGACCGACAAAAAGGCGTCGTGCATCCGGACGACCTTGCGCATACGTGGCAGCGTTGGAAGGGCGCGATCGCGACCGGAATGCCCTACGAAGTGGAATACCGGCTGCGTTCCAAAGATGACGGCTCGTATCGATGGTTCATCGGTCGCGCTACGCCGGTGAAGGATCGCCGCGGTCGCGTGCAGCGGTGGATTGGAACCGCCACCGACATCGATGCGCAAAAGCGCGCAAACGCAAACATGCGGTTCGTCATCGACTCCGCCGCGCATTTTTCGACGATGCAGGGCATCGAGACCGTCGCCCAAGAGTTGGCCGCGCTGGCCGTTAGCCGCGTTGCGGAGTGGTGCTTCGTGGTGCTGCGTACAAAGGGCGAACCGGGAACCTACAGGACCGCCGCGATCGCGCACCGCGATTCTTCGCTGCGGCATCGCGCGGAGCGCTATCAAAACCAGTATGCCTCGCTGCGGGGAGAGCTGCTCGATCGCTGCATCCAGAGCAAAGAGCCGCTGCTGATGCCTTCGCCCAAAGCGACGCGGCTCGCTGCGAGCGCCTCGGGCGATTTCCTTCCGCTGCTGGCGGATTTACAAGCGCGTTCTTCCATGATCGTGCCGATCGTTACCGATCAAGGCGATGCGTACGGTGCGGTCTGCTTGACTGCCGCGCAGTCGGGAAATGCGTTTACTACCGAGGATTTGGACGTGACCCAAATGGTCGCGGGGCGAGTCTGCTGCGGCAATGCATGCGGCAAGCGCGCTGGAAGAGGAGCGCCGGCGCTCGCGCCGGTCGTCGTTTCTTGCGCGGGCAAGCGAGCTCATCTTCGAATCGTTCGATCTTCAGACGACCTTCGATCGCGTTGCGGAGTTCGTCACGCTCGAGATGGCAGACTTGGCGTACATCGTCCAAATCGAGGACGATGTTGCTCTGCGGACCGTTTCTTGCGCGCACCGCGATCCGCGAAAAGCTTCGACTGCCGGCCGCCTGCGTGGAGAGCGCACGCTCAAGCCCGACGCGGAGGAACGGGCCATTCACATGCTCTCGCAGCGGATGCCGGTTGTGAACGAACACGTGGACATCGAGCATCTGTTGCCCACTATGTGGGACTACTTACGCAAAGACGTGCGCGACCTGAATGTTCGTTCCGCGATCACGGTGCCGCTCTACTCACGAAGCGAAACCCTCGGCGCGCTGGTGGCGTACTGGTGCGACACGCCGGAAACATACACTACGGCGGATGTCCCGGTGTTTGCCGACCTTGGTAGACGGCTTTCCATCGCAATAGAGCATTCCCGAACCCTGACGCGCGAACGCCGGATTGCCGAAGCGCTGCAGCAAGCGTTGTTGCCATCCGCCGAGATGCTGCCCCGGCATCGCGACATGACGTTCAACGTGGAATACCGGCCGAGCTCGAACGAAGCGGACGTGGGCGGCGACTGGTATGACGCGGTGACGCTGCCCAGCGGGAGCGTCATGATCAGCGTCGGTGACGTAACGGGTCGCGGCCTGGCTGCGGCCGGCCTCATGGGCAAGCTGCGGCAAGCGATTAATATGGCCGCCATGTACGAATCGGATCCGGCGCGGATTTTAGACGACGTGGACTTTCAATTGCGATCCCGCAGTTCGCACGCGATCGTGACCGCATTCGTCGGGTTCATCGATCCGGTGCATAAGCGGCTTCGGTATGCAAACGCCGGTCATCCGCCCCCGCTGCTTCGTACCGCAAAAGGGATGAGCGAGCTGCGTTCCGAGGGCTTGCCGCTGGGGCTTCGCGACGCACATTCCAGCGGCGGAGCGCGCACCGTTTCACTTGAAGAAGCCCAGCTCATCGTGCTGCACACCGACGGCTTGGTCGAAGGCACGCGCGATCTCGAGTTCGGCGAACGCCGTTTGCACGAAGTCGTCAACTCACAAGCGATACGCTTCGTTCGCAATCCTGCCCGCTTTCTGTGCGATGCATGTTTACCGTATGAAGCGCAGGACGACACGGCCGTTCTCACGATTATCTTCGGCGAACGCACCCAGTGGTGCTTCGATGCTGAAAACGCGCAGGCGGCGCATGACGCGCGCGCAGAGTTTGTCGACGCACTTCGCGATCGATATGGAGCGCGGACTGATTTCGGGCCAGCGGAACTGGTCTTCGGCGAACTGATCGGCAACGTCGCGCGACATGCGCCGGGCGCAATCGACGTTCAGCTGGAGTGGTGCGAAAGCGGGGCCGTTCTCCACGTCACCGACCGCGGAAAAGGATTTATTCGCGACGCCGCGCTTCCGGCGAACGTGCTGAGCGAATCGGGCCGCGGTTTGTACATCGTCGAGGAGCTTTCGCGCGCGCTGCACATCGAACGGATTCCCGGCTACGGCAACCACGTCGCAGTAAATTTATTGCTTTGATAGTGGCCCGGAAGTTCGCGATACCGGTCCTGCGGGAAACTCCGACATTTTTGCGCCGGACAGGATGTCCGCTTCCGCACTTGTCCTCGCAAAAATGCGGCGTAGCACTCGATTTTTACGGACGAAAATCGAGCAGCGGTTCCAGCAGGACCGGTATCGCGACTTTACGGGGTGTGTGAATCCCGTTCGACAACCTTGCCCAGCGTCTGAATCACGAGCGTCCCTATGATCGTGATGATCACCGCGTACCCGAGTTCCGCCCAAACTCCCGAACCCGGCTTGAGAAACAAGGCGATGAGATCGGTGATGAATTTGTTCCACGCCAGCGCCGCAATGAGCCCGAACGCGGCGGTCGCAAGCGCGATCATCGTCCCGAGATAGGTCGGTTTTACTTCCATCAGTTCCTCATAAGCGTTTCGAAAGGGGGCCAGACTCGTCCGCGCGCTCGATGTACCCGGTAAGGAGATTCAACGGGAAACCGTCGCCGTTACTGAGCCAAATACCGGCATCACTTCGAACGACTTTCAGCGTTTCGGCTTTGGCAAATGCCAGTAACACCATGTCCAACAGATGCATGCCCGTTCTCCTTTGCGGCCCGGAGTGGGTCAACTCGAACGGCAATAGGCCGCCGAAATTGGCCGCGCCTTGCGCACAAGTTGTGTGCGCTTGAGGATAACGCGCTTTTCTTGCGGATATGTTGTGAATAAGTGATGAAGCCTCCGGGTGGAGGCTTCATGGGCTACGCTTTGAGTTCGATGTCGACGCCGGCCGGCAAGTCCAGATGCATGAGCGCATCCATGGTCTTCGGCGAAGCTTGCAAGATGTCGATGAGGCGCTTGTGGGTGCGCATTTCGAAATGCTCGCGCGACTTCTTGTCGACATGGGGTGAGCGGTTGACGCAAAAGCGATTGATCTCGGTGGGCAGCGGAACGGGTCCGCTGACGAACGCCCCGGTGCGTTTGGCGGTGTCGACGATGCGCTCCGCCGACTGGTCGAGCACTTTGTGGTCGTACGCCTTCAACCGGATGCGGATTTTCTGCTTAGCCATGATGCTTTGAGTTTTGCCGCTCCGTTCAGTCTTGCACGGCCGTGACGACGCCTGCGCCGACCGTGCGGCCACCCTCGCGGATCGCGAAGCGCAGCCCTTCTTCGCACGCAATAGGCGTGATCAATTCTACGTCCATCGCGACGTTGTCGCCCGGCATGACCATCTCGACGCCCTCAGGGAGTTTGATGGTGCCGGTCACGTCGGTCGTGCGGAAATAAAACTGCGGCCGGTAGTTCGCGAAAAAGGGCGTATGGCGTCCGCCTTCTTCTTTCGAAAGCACGTAGACTTCGGCTTTGAATTTCTTGTGCGGTTTAATCGAACCGGGTTTCGCCAGAACTTGGCCCCGCTCGATGTCGTTGCGGTCAACGCCGCGCAGCAGCACGCCGATGTTGTCGCCGGCGATCCCGATGTCGAGCAGCTTACGGAACATTTCGATTCCGGTGACCACGGACTTGCGCGTTTGATCGGTGAGCCCGACGATTTCGATTTCCTCGCCGACTTTGACTTGACCGCGCTCGACTCGCCCCGTTCCCACCGTGCCGCGTCCGGTAATCGTAAAAACGTCCTCGACCGGCATGAGAAACGGCTTGTCGGTTTCGCGAACCGGATCCGGAATGTACGCGTCGACCGTATCCATCAGTTTGAAGATCGGTTCCGCGTCCGGGTCGCCGCGCTTGCCTGAGCTGTTCAGTGCTTTGAGAGCCGAACCGCGAATGATCGGTGTATCGTCGCCCGGAAATTCGTACTGCGTGAGCAGTTCGCGCACTTCCATCTCGACCAGTTCGAGCAGCTCTTCGTCGTCCACCATGTCGACCTTGTTCAGGAAAACGACGATGTACGGAACGCCGACCTGCTTCATGAGCAGAATGTGCTCGCGGGTTTGCGGCATCGGTCCGTCGGTTGCCGAAACGACCAGGATTGCACCGTCCATCTGCGCCGCGCCCGTGATCATGTTTTTGATGTAGTCCGCGTGCCCCGGGCAGTCGACGTGCGCATAGTGTCGCTTCGCCGTTTCATATTCTTGGTGGGAAATGGCGATCGTGATGCCGCGCTCTTTTTCTTCGGGCGCGTTGTCGATGTCGTCGACGTTGCGCTTGGCAATGTTCGCGTTCTCGGTGGCGAGGCAATTGATAATCGCTGCGGTAAGGGTCGTCTTACCGTGGTCGACGTGCCCCGTCGTCCCGATGTTTACGTGCGGTTTGCTCCGTTCGAATTTCGCCTTCGCCATGATGTATAAGATCTGTCCTTTTCTTGAACCCGCTTGGAGCGGCTGTCGTGAGGTCTGGGGTTACGCCGCAGGTTTCTTGCCGGCGGCTTTACGCTACGATCTCTTCTTCCACCGATTTGGGAGCCTTCTCGTAGTGCGAAAACTCCATCGTGTACGTGGCTCGTCCTTGCGTCGCCGAGCGCATGTCGGTCGCATAGCCGAACATTTCCGAAAGCGGAACGTTCGCCGTAATGACCTGCGCGCCGCCCGGCGCTTCCTCCGTTGCCTGAATCATGCCGCGGCGTCGATTGAGGTCGCCCGTGATCGCGCCCATGTAATCCTTGGGCGTGGTCACTTCGACCTTCATGATCGGTTCGAGTAAAATCGGGCCTGCGGCGCGGTTTGCTTCCTTGAAGCCCATGCTGGCTGCAATTTTGAAGGCCATTTCCGAAGAGTCAACGTCGTGATACTTGCCGTCGAAGGCTATCGCTTTGAAATCCATCACCGGATAGCCGGCTAAAACGCCGCTTTGCGATGCTTCGCGCACGCCCTCTTCCACGGCCTTGGCGTACTCCTTGGGAACGGCGCCGCCGACGATCTTCCACTCGAATTGAAATCCGGTGCCCGGGTCGAGCGGTTCGACCTTGAGCCAGATATCGCCGAACTGCCCTTTGCCTCCCGACTGCCGGATGAACTTGCCTTCTCTTTCGACGCTTCTGGTAATCGCTTCTTTGTACGCGACCTGCGGTTTGCCGACGTTCGCTTCGACTTTGAACTCGCGGCGCAGGCGGTCGAGGATGATCTCCAAGTGCAGTTCGCCCATCCCGGCAATGATTGTCTGCTGCGTTTCCTCGTCCGTGCGCATTTTGAACGTCGGATCTTCCTGTGCCAGGCGCGCCAAACCCTTACCGAGCTGATCTTGGTCGGCTTTGGTTTTGGGTTCGATGGCTTGGTGGATGACCGGTTCGGGAAACGTAATCGATTCCAGCATGATAGGAGACTTTTCGTCGCACAGCGTGTCGCCCGTTCGCGTATCGCTCAAGCCGACGGCCGCAGCGATGTCGCCGGCGCCGATGCCGTCGATGTCTTCGCGATGATTGGCGTGCATGCGCAAGATGCGGCCGATTCGTTCCTTTTTGCCGGAGCGCGAATTATAGACGTACGATCCTTTTTCGAGGGTTCCCGAATAGACGCGGAAATACGTCAGGTTGCCGTACGGATCGGTCGCAATTTTGAACGCCAAGGCCGCGAACGGCTGGGTGTCGTCCGGTTCGCGCGTAAGTTCTTTTTCGCTCTTCGGATCGATGCCGACGATGCGTTTCGCGTCCAGCGGCGAGGGCAAATATTCGACGATTGCATCCAGCAGCGGCTGAACGCCCTTGTTCTTGAACGCCGATCCGCAAAGCATCGGCAGCACCGTCCCCACGATGGTCGCTTTGCGCAGCGCCTCCTTCATGCGATCGATCGGCAATTCTTGACCGTCGAAAAACATCTCCAGCAGCTCTTCGTCCTGCTCGGCAATGTTTTCGATGAGATTCTGCCGCCACTGCAGCGCCAGCTCGCGCAGTTCGCCGTCGACTTCTTCTTGCGCCATCGTCGAGCCGAGATCGTCGGTGTACACGATTTTTTTCATCGTGAACAGGTCGACGACGCCCTTGAACTGATCTTCGGCCCCGATAGGAACCTGGATCGGCGTCGCGTTTGCTCCCAGCCGCTCTTTGATCTTGGCGACCGCGTTGAAGAAGTCGGCACCCATGCGGTCCATCTTGTTAACGAAGATGATCCGCGGGACGCGATATTTGTTGGCCTGACGCCACACCGTTTCCGACTGAGGCTGAACCGCCGCCACCGAATCGAAAAGCGCCACCAACCCGTCGAGCACGCGCAGCGAGCGCTCCACTTCAACCGTGAAGTCCACGTGGCCAGGCGTATCAATGATGTTGATGCGGGTGTCGCGCCACGTGCATGCGGTGGCCGCCGACGTAATGGTGATGCCGCGCTCTTGCTCCTGCACCATCCAGTCCATCGTCGCGGCGCCGTCGTGCACTTCACCGATCTTGTGCGTGCGGCCGGTATAAAACAGGATGCGCTCGGTGCAGGTGGTTTTGCCCGCGTCGATGTGCGCAGCGATGCCGATGTTTCTGGTCCGCTCCAGCGGATATTCTCTTACAGCCATACGAATGCGAACGGGGCTTGCGTTCTGCTCATTACCATTTATAGTGGGCGAATGCTTTGTTGGCTTCGGCCATCTTGTGCGTGTCCTCGCGCTTCTTGATCGAAGCGCCTTGGTTGTTGGAGGCGTCCATGAGCTCCGCGGCCAGCTTCTCTTCCATCGAGCGCCCCGCGCGCGAACGCGCAAAACCAATCAGCCAGCGCATCGCCATTGCCTGGCGGCGATCGGGACGCACTTCCATAGGCACTTGGTACGTGGCGCCGCCCACGCGCCGGGGCCGGACCTCGACCAGCGGCATCGCGTTGCTGAGCGCTTGCGAAAAAACGTCCATCGGTTCGCGGCCTGTTTTGGCCGTGACGATGTCGAGCGCGCTATAGCAAATCTGTTCGGCGAGCGACTTCTTTCCGCGCAGCATGACCTTGTTGATGAAACGCGCCAATACTTTGGAGTTGTAGCGCGGATCGGGCAAAATCTGCCGCTTCGGGGCGGGACCTTTACGTGGCAATCGAGACTTCCTTTTTCTTCTTTACTTTTTGCCGGCGCGCTTGGCGCCGTACTTCGAGCGGCCTTGTTTGCGATTCGCCGTGCCTGAGGTGTCCAGCGTGCCGCGGATAATGTGATAGCGCACGCCCGGCAAGTCTTTGACGCGGCCGCCGCGCACGAGCACCACGGAATGCTCCTGCAAATTGTGTCCGATGCCGGGGATGTACGCCGTCACTTCTTCGCCGTTGGTCAGCCGAACGCGCGCAACTTTGCGCAGTGCGGAATTCGGTTTTTTCGGCGTCACGGTTTTCACTTGCGTGCAGACGCCCCGGCGCTGCGGGTTGCCCGCCACTTCAAAGGAACGCAGCGGCAAGTCGGGATGTCCCGGCTTAGGCCCGGTCTGAATGACGCGGAAGGCGGGCGTTTTCACCTTTTTTTCGGCTTTCGCGCGGCCCTTGCGAACCAACTGACTGATCGTCGGCAACCTGGAAACTCCTCAACCCGTGGTGGTATGCGGCCGCAAATCGGGACACACACAAAGTCGGCCACACCGGGCGGTGGGACCGAACCTTGGGAGTATAGCAAGGGCGGCATACCGCGTCAAATGGGCACTGCAATAGGCGTGCATCACCATTCGCAAGCGGGCTTCTCCTTGATTGAAGCGCTGTGCGCACTCGGCATCCTTGTTCTTGCGTTCGCCGGATTTGCGGTCGCGTTCAGTACCTTCGGCCGTTTCGCCACCCACCAGGCTGGTCCGGTTCGGGCCGCCGCAACGGTGCTGGCCGAACAAACGCTTCGCGTAGCGCAAGATGCGTGGAAGTACGGCTCCCCCGGTCTCGGGCCGAGCGGCGCTTTCGCGACCGCCGTGCCGATCGGTGTGCCCGGCGAGGCTCCCACGACGGCGCCCGTTGCGGTAAGCGCGCTTGTCACGGGCGGACCGCCGAACGCAACCATCGGCATTACCGTGCGCTACACCCCCGAACCGAATCGCAAGGGCGATGACGGCGTCGTAACGATATCCGGCGCGCTGCAAGTGAAGGCGCCCGTTCCCGGCGCGACGATTCTGGAAAGCTCGCCGGTCCCACAACCGAGCGGAGCACCCTGAATGCTCGCCAATTCCCTGCTTTCGGTTTGCCTGTTGCTCGTCATAACGACGACGTTTTTGTCGGCGGGGCTCGCAATGACGCGCGCAACCGTTTCCCGGATGGCGCAAACCTATGCAGTGAACGGATACGAGCGCGCCCTCGGCGTTCTGCAGCAAACGCTCGCGAACGAATTGCAGCAAGGTCCGCTGCCCAGTCCGCTTCCATCGATCGCTCCGCTTGCGGCGGCTTGCGCCGATTCCGGCGCCGCGTGCCGCTACAAGTCTGCTGCCACAATTGCATTTACGCAGACTTCGTCGCCCGCTCCGACCGCGACGTGCGATGCGGGCCAAACAAATTGCGCACGCGGCGAACAAGCCAATGCGTACGTCGACGAAAATCGCGTCAATGCCCGCATTACCGTAACGGTTACCGCAGCGGATGGTACCGCGTTGGTGACGCGCAGCGCCAACGTCGCGCTGCGGACGATGCGCGTGCCTCCGTACGTCGCGCTCACGAGCGCCAAAGACGGCGCGTTTGACGCACTTCCTGCCGGGACTGCGGCCGGTGACGACGGCGGCAGCGCGCCGGCCACGCCGAATCCGTGCGCCGCCGACTCGCCTGGCGTGGCCGACGATACCGCCGTTCGCGTAGCCTACCGCAACGCCGTCTCGAGCGCATGTTCCGCGGGCAATACCTGGCGCACCGAATCATATTCAACGAGCGCGGGGGCCGCCGCAGGGTGGTCTCCGTAACGGCCGCGTATGAAGTCGCACGTGAACCGCGAGCGGCTTTTTATTTATCTCGGATTGCTCTACGTAATCGTCTGCTGGTCGCTCAACACCGTCATTCTCAAATACGCGTTTACCGCTTTCGACCCGCTGGCGCTCACGGGAATGCGCTTCATCGCAATGACGCCGCTGGCGTACGTCTTGGCGAAGATCCGCGGCGAGCGCATTCTTTTTGCGTGGTCCGATATGCCGCTTCTTATTGCGTGCGGCGCTTGCGGATACGGCGTTTATCAGTACGTATGGGTTATCGGACTTGCGCACACGACGCCCTTTGCATCGGCGCTCTTGGGAGGACTGGCACCGGTGCTGACGCTTGCAATCGTCGCACTGCTCGGGCAAGAACGCGTCAATCCGGGCAGATGGGCGGGTGCCATCGTGGCTATCATCGGCGTCACGGTCTTCGAAGGCGCGTTTGCCGGCCATGCAACGTTTCGCAGCGGAGACGCGCTCACGCTGATCTCCGCGGTTTTGTTCGCGTTATTCAACGTTTTGAGCGCGCGCCTCTTGGATCGCTACACGCCCATGGCATTCGTCGCGGTAACGATGACGATTGGAACGGCGATTATCTTGCCGGGCGCGATTCCACGCCTGCTCCACCAGCAATTCACGCACGTTCCGGCGGTGGATTGGGCAATCTACGGCTACGCGGTGCTGTTTCCGATTCTGCTGACATATCCGGTGTGGAGCTACGGCATCTCTCGTTTGGGGGCCGGCCGCACTTCGCTCTTTCAATTCGGAACGCCGGTACTTGCAGGATTGCTCAGCGTGGCGCTGCTGCATTTGCGCATAGAGCCGCATCAGATCGCCGGCGCGGCCATTTGCATCTTGGGAATGGCGCTTTCGCAAACGCTCGGCCGGCAATCTCTTTCGGCCCTTTGGGCGCAGCGCACGCAAGGCGTCGAGCGGTGATCAGCGAACGAGCGGTTGATGGACAAGCGCCGTAACTATTGGCTGTTGGTTCTTCCATTCGCGGCGACGCTCGTGCCGCCGATCTACGCGCGGCGCGTGCCCGAATTGCTCGGCTTTCCGTTCTTTTACTGGTACCAAATCGCGTGGATCGTTCTTTGCGCGTTGATCGTTTGGTTCGTCTACGCGATGAACCGGGAGCACCGGCAACGATGACCGCGACGGTGATCTTCAGTGCGCTCGTGCTCTGCGTCACCGTGCTCGGTTTTTTGGCGGCGCGTTGGGGCGGCGCGCGGCTGGATTCGCTCGAGGAATGGGCGCTGGGCGGCCGACGGTTCGGCACGCTCGTTTCATGGTTTCTCTTGGGCGGCGATCTCTATACGGCTTATACGTTCATCGCCGTTCCCGCACTTGCATACGGCGCCGGAGCGCTGGCGTATTTCGCGGTTCCCTACACGACGATCGCATATCCGCTCATCTTTTTGCTCATGACGCGATTTTGGAAGATCGGCAAACAGCGGGGCTACGTGACCATCGCCGATTTCGTGCACGACCGCTACGCAAGCCGCCCGTTGGAGCTGGCCGTCGCGTTCACCGGCGTGCTTGCCACGATGCCGTACATCGCGCTGCAGCTCATCGGAATGCAGGCAGTGCTGGAACGCACTGCCTTTTCGGCGCACGCCTCCGCCGTGCTCTTTCTCATCGCAGCGTTCGTACTGCTCGCGGCATACACGTTTATCAGCGGACTGCGCGCTCCGGCGATGATTGCGTTCGTCAAAGACGCGCTGATTTACGCAACCGTGATCGTTGCGCTCGCGATCATACCGGCGGCTCTCGGCGGATGGTCGCACGTGTTCGCCGGTGCGCAAAGTGCGCTGGCATCACGGCCGAAGCCTAGTTCGATCGTGCTTGCACCCAGCCAGTACTTCGGGTATGCCACGCTCGCGTTCGGTTCGGCGCTGGCTCTTTTCATCTATCCGCATTCGGTGACAAGCCTATTGAGCGCCAAAAGCGCCGATGTGATCCGTCGCAACTGTGCATTGCTTCCCTTGTACAGCCTGCTGCTTACGTTTATCGCGCTGCTCGGGTACTGCGCGCTCGCAGCGGGCATCGTCGTCAAGAATCCCAATGCCGCGATTCCGGAACTGTTCGTCCGCTTCTTTCCGGCATGGTTCACCGGAATCGCCTTTGCGGCCATCGTGATAGGCGCATTGGTCCCGGCGGCGATCATGGCAATCGGCGCGGCGAATTTGTTCGCAAGCAATATCGTGCAGTCGTTTCGCGCGCGAACCGCCCGGGCCGCTTCAGAGCTCGGAACCGCTCGTTACGTGGCGCTTTTCGTTCTTGCCGGCGCGCTGTGCATTGCGATTTCCATCAAACCGTCGTTTGCGATTGATTTTCAACTGCTTGGCGGCGCTTGGATTCTGCAAACGTTCCCCGCTGCGGTCGTCGGTTTGTACGCCCGGCGGCTACATCCGGCAGCGCTGCTCGCCGGCTGGTGCGCCGGCATGATTGCCGCAACGGCGATGGTGGTGAGCACCGGTTTTTCCTCGCTGTTTGCCGTTCGTGTCGGCGGCCATTCGGTTACCGGCGCCATCGTATTTTATACACTCGCGATCAATCTCATCGTGACGGCGCTGCTCTCGGCGCTTTTGAGCCAAGCGAGCGTCGATTCGCGTCTCGATTTGAACGCGGTGCTGGACCACTCGTGAAGATCGTGCAGCCCGCGGGCTGGCCGCAGCCGCGCGGATATTCGAACGGCATTGCCGCTTTCGGTGAATACATCTGCCTCGCCGGGCAAATCGGTTGGAACGCGGAAGGGCGGTTTACCTCCGACGACTTGGCTCATCAGGCGGCTCAGGCACTTCGCAACGTGGTGGCCGTCCTTGCCGCCGCGAAAGCGCAGCCTTCACACATCGCCCGGATGACGTGGTACGTCACCGATAAGGCCGAGTATGTGGCGGCGGCTTCACGCATCGGCGAAGCGTATCGCGAAATCATCGGCGATCACTACCCGGCGATGACGCTGGTGCAGGTTGCTGCGTTATTGGAAGATCGGGCAAAAGTCGAAATCGAAGTGACGGCGATAAGGCCGGCTTCGTGAGCTCGGAAACCCTGACCGCGTATGCGACGCTCGCGACGGTTATCGTGATCGGCGCGAGCGCGATCGCGGCTTTGGTTCAACTGCGTCACATGCGGGCCAGCAACCAACTCGAAGCGGTGCTGACGCTGGAGCGCGATTTTCGCTCGAGCGCCGTCCAAGAAGCTCTGCGCTACGTGCAGGCGCATCTTCCCACGCGGTTGGAGGAGCCGCAGTATCGCGGCGAACTCGAAGCGCTGGGTTTCATCAACGTAGAAGTTCACCCGGAGCTGACGGCGTGCAACTGGTTCAACGAGATGGGAACGTTGCTCAAGCACGGTCTCATCTCCGAAGCGACGTTCATGGATCTCTTTGCGCGTTTGATTCGCTATTACTGGAAGGCACTCTCGCCGGCGATCGCGATCATGCGCCGCAAGCGCGGCTCCGGCCAGTATCACGATTTCGAATATTTGTCGATCCGCGCCGAAGCGTGGCTGCAACGTTATCCGCAAGGGTTTTTCCCCACCGGCACGGCGCGCGCCATTCTGGACGATCGCTGGCTGGACGACGATGCGCGAACGTAACACGCTTCACATCGTGGGTTCCAGCTCGGCGGTTCCCCGCCCGAACGGCGCGTGCAGTTCCTATTTGGTGCGTTCGAAGACACTGGCGATTGCGCTCGACTTGGGCTCCGGCGCGCTGGGAAAGCTTCTGGTCACGCAAAGTCCGGCGAACCTGGACGCGATCGTCATCTCGCACATGCACGCCGATCATTTTTTTGATTTGGTGCCGCTGCGGTACGCATTGAAGTACGCGATAACGCGATCGCGGCGGTTGCCCGTCTTCCTCCCGCCGCGCGGTACGAAGACCCTGCGCAGCGTGGTCGCACCGTTTGCGAAAACCGGATCGTTTTTCGAGGAAGTCGTCGATGTGCGCGAATACGACCCGGCGAAAACGCTTCGCATCGGCCACGCCCGCATACGCTTTGCCAAAACGCGCCATTACATCGCGGCCTATGCGATGCGCATTGAAGTCGACGGCGACACGGTGGCGTTTTCCGCGGACACCGCGCCGGCCGAGAGCGTCGTCCAGCTGGCGCGCGGCAGCGGCGTGTTTTTGTGCGAATCCGGTCTGGGTGCCGAGGGCATCGAACGCGGCCGTCGAGGACATTCGAACGCGAGCGAAGCGGGAGACATGGCACAAAACGCCGGCGCGCGGCATTTGGTGCTTACGCATTACCCTACCGGCTGCAAGGCGGCGCAGCTGCTACGCGCGGCCCGGCGAACGTTTTCCGGGCCGGTAACGGTCGCTGAAGACGGACTTGAAATTCCGTTAACTTAAGCTTCGCGAGCGGCGCGTTCCCGCAAGCGAAAGCGCTGAACTTTTCCGGTTTCCGTCCGTGGCAGCTCCGTCAAAAATTCGATTTCGCGGGGGGCTTTGAACGGGGCGATTCGCGTCCGCACGAACTCCTGCAACTCGGCTGCTTTACGCTCGTGCGCGGCGACCGCCGCGGTCAGCACGACGTACGCTTTGACGATATTCGTGTGATGCTTGAGATCCGGTTTGGCGACGACCGCACACTCGTGCACTTCCTTGTGCGCAAGCAATGCCTGTTCGACTTCAGGTCCGGAAATGTTGTAGCCGGCGGAAATGATCATATCGTCGGTGCGCGCGACGTACCAGCAATATCCGTGCTCGTCCATGCGGTAGGCGTCGCCCGGATAATTCCACCCGTTCTGCACGTACGTGCTCTGCCGGTCATCGTCGAGATACCGGCAGCCGGTGGGGCCTTTAACCGCGAGAACGTCCTACTGTATTGGGCGGCAGCGCGACGCCATCGTCGTCGTGAATTTCCGCGATGTAGCCCGGAACGGCGCGCCCGGTCGAACCTCCGATGCTCTCTTCCTGCGGCGAACCGATGAAAATGTGCAGCATTTCCGTGCTTCCGATGCCGTCCAGAATTTTCAGCCCCGTCAACTCGCGCCAGCTTTGCCAAACCGTGAGCGGCAGCGTTTCGCCGGCGGAAACGCAGCTCCGAAGCGTGGAGAGCTCGCGTCCGGAAATTGCTTGCGCCATCGCGCGATACGCGATCGGCGCGGTGAAGACTACGTTGACTTTGTATTCTTCAATGGCTTGCAGCAGCCGGTCCGGCGTGGCAGTCTCGAGCAGCAGCGTGGCGGCGCCGATATGCAGCGGGAAGAGCAAGATGCCGCCCAACCCGAACGTGAACCCCAGCGGCGGACTTCCCGTGAAGAGATCGCCGGCGTTTGCGCGCAGCACGTTGGATCCGTACGCTATCGCAAATCGCCAGAACGTCGCGGTGAAAGTGCATCGCCGCTTTCGGTTTGCCGGTCGTTCCCGACGTGAAGGCGATCATGGCGACGTCGTGCGCGAACGTTTCCACCGCGGCGAAGGCATCGCTTTTCGTGCTCATGCGCTCTTCGAGTTCGCCGCCGCCGAACGTCATGCAACGAAAACCCTGCGCTTGCGCCGTTGCCTGCTGCAATTGCTCGACGAGCCGGCCATCGCAAAGCGAGTGCGCGATTTGCGCTTTTTCGACGATCGTGCCCAGTTCCGCGGCGCGATACAACGGCATCGCGGTTACGGCGATCGCGCCCGCCTTCATCACCGCGATCCAGCTCGCTGCGAGCATCGGCGTGTTGAAGCCGCGCAGCAGCACCCGGTTGCCGGGGACCACGCCCATGTCTTCGACGAGAACTCGCGCGATGCGGTTCGAGCGGCGATACAGGTCTTCGTAACTCCATTCGATTCCGGGAGCGACGATGCACCGGCGGCTGCCGCGCCCTTGCGCAATGTGATAATCCACCAAGCGCGCAGCGCAATTGAGCCGTTCTGGGTAACGCAGCTCGGGAAGCGTGAAGATCAGATCGGGCCATTGGTTCCGCGGCGGCATTCTGCGCGCGGCAAACGTATCGACGTGGGCAGTCGCGATCATGCGCCCCGCTCTAAAATGCTGCGCGCGATGATCAGCTGCTGGATTTCGCTCGCTCCTTCATAGATGCGCAGCGCTCGGACGTCGCGGTAGATCCGTTCCACCACCTGCCCGCTGACCAAACCTCTGCCGCCGAACAACTGGACTGCCGCATCGGCAATCCGCGACGCTGCTTCGGTTGCGTGCCACTTCGCCATTGCAGCTTCACGCGTCACGCGTGCAGCGCCGGAATCCTTCACATACGCGGCACGGTACACCAACAGCGCGCTTGCGTCTATTGCCGTTGCCATCTCCGCAATCTTCGCCTGAGTCAGCTGCAGTGCCGAGAGCGGCTGGCCGAAGACTTTTCGTTCGCGAACGTGCGCGACGGTTTCGTCTAGAGCCCGGCGCGAGAATCCGACGGCCGCCGCTCCCACGGAAGCACGAAAAATGTCCAGCGTCGCCATCGCGATTTTGAAGCCGTCGCCCTCTTCGCCAAGCCGGCAGTCCGAAGCAACGCGGCAATTGCGCAAGCGTAGCGAACCAAGGGGATGCGGCGCTAAGGTTTCGATGCGCTCCGTCACTTCAAGACCAGACGCATCGCCGGCAAGGAGGAACGCGCTCAAGCCCTTGCTGCCGTCTTCCGAGGTGCGCGCGAAGAGCACGTACAGATTTGCTAGGCCGGCATTGCTGATCCACGTTTTTTCTCCGTCGATTATATAGGCGTCGCCGTCACGCCGAGCGCGGGTGTCGATCGCGGCCACGTCCGAGCCGGCTTCGCGCTCTGAAAGCGCAAAGGCGGTAATGATGCGACCGGCGCCCACGCCGGCGAGAAAGCGTTCGCGTTGCGCCGGAGTGCCGAACAGCGTAATGGGTGCGCTTCCCAAACCTTGCATTGCGAAGGCAAAATCCGCCAGCGCATCGTCGTATGCCAGCGTTTCCCGCGCAATGCACAGCGTACGCACGTCCAGATCCAAGCAGGCCGCGAGCCATCCGCCTTTACCCAACGCCTCGACCCACGCTTTGGCTGCAGCGTCTTCATCGCGGTCCAGTGCAGAACCGTCCTGGGCATGGAGCGCCTTTTGCGCCTTCAGCCAGCTTTGCAGCGAACCGGCGAACGTTCGATGCCGCGGTTCCAAGAACGGCCAATCGAAACGCGCCGCGCCCGACATGTTATTTCCCCTCGAAAGTGGGTGGACGCTTTTCGATGAACGCCTCGTAAGCGTGTTTGAAATCGCGCGTTTCCATGCATACCGCTTGTGCTGCGGCTTCCGCATCGATCGCTTCGTCCAGCGGCATGTTCCACTCTTGGTGCAGCATGCGCTTCGTGGTGGCATAAGCTACGGTCGGACCGTCCGCGAGCGAACGTGCGAGCTGCGTAGCGCAGTCACGCACCCGATCGGGCTCGTAGAGCGCGTTGAAAAATCCCCACGCCAGCGCTTCGTGCCCATCGATTGCGCGTCCGGTATACAGCAGCTCCGACGCGCGCCCGTGCCCCACGATTCGCGGCAGCATCGCGCACGCGCCCATATCGCAGCCCGCCAAACCCACGCGCGTAAAAAGAAACGCCACCGTTGCGCGCGCGCTACCGTATCGAATGTCGGAAGCCATCGCAAGAATCGCGCCTGCTCCCGCGCAGACGCCGTCTACCGCGGCGATAATCGGTTGAGGACAGGCACGCATCGCTTTGACCAGGTCACCCGTCATTTGCGTAAATTCCAGCAGCTGCGCCGGCGAACGCTGCGTCAGCGGTCCGATGATGTCGCGCACGTCGCCGCCGGAGCAGAAATCATTGCCTTCGCCGGTCAGCACGACGGCTTTGATCGCCGGATCCTGCGCCAGCCTTTGAAAATAAGTGAGTAACTGCGCGTACGAATCGAAGGTGAGCGCGTTCTTGCGATTGGGCCGGTCGAGCGCAATCGTCGCGAGTGGTCCCTGCTTCTCAATGCGCACGTGCGGCATGCGGGCTCCTACAAGATTTGCAGCGGGAAATCTTCTTCGACCGCGGCTCCGGCGCTGTTGCGAGCGATCGCGCGAACGCGGTAGGCGCGCACGAAAATCGGCGGCACGTCCAGCACGCGAACGTAAAACGAAAAGTAGCCGAACCTGCGTCGCGGCACGTTAATCGAGAATAGGTTCGAGCGAACTTCGACGGAAGCAACGTTCGTCGAGGTGACGATTTTTCCGGACCACGTTCGGCCGCGGCGGACTCGTGAGCTCGAGAAGTGCAATGCGAGAATGAGCGGCGGTGCAGCGTTGCTGCGAATCAAGGGCGCCGGCAGCACAGCTGGACCGCCGAAGGTCACGTTCTCCGGAATGTGGGCGGCGCGCGGCGAACATCCGCACGCAAACGCGAGAGCGACTGCGAGGACGCTGCGGCGGGACATTGCGCAATACTAACGATCACCGGTGCGCCGTTCCTGCTGCCCACAGGCCGAGCGGACACCGGGCGCGTATCGCCAAATTATGCCGTTCGTCGCGACGCGCAGCAAAGCGTTGGATTTTTTGGTCGCCTTTTGCGCGCTGTGGATTGCTTGCGGCTTTTTCCTCGACGCCTGGGCGCACGGCCACGTTCCCGTCGAAACGTTCTTCACGCCGTATCACGCGATGTTTTACAGCGGGATGCTGGCGATGGTTATCGTGCTGCTCGCGTACCGCCTTACGAAAGGCCCGCTGCCCACGACGTATCGCATACCGCTGGTCGGAATTCCAATCTTCATCGCCGCAGGTCTGGGCGACATGGTGTGGCACCGGCTCCTCGGCGTCGAGGAAGGCGTTGATGCGCTGCTCAGCCCGACGCATCAAGCACTTGGGCTGGGCGTGTTTTTCATATCCGCCGGACCGATACTTTCCGCGCTTCGCCATCGCGCTCACCTACGAACGCTGCGCGATCAACTTCCGCTCGTGCTGGCGCTGGCGGCTTGGCTGGAACTCCTGCACTTCGGCACGGCTTACGCGTTCGATCCCGGCGCCGGCCGTTCCAACGCTCCTCCTGCAACCGCTGTTTTTACGCCCGATTACTTCACGGCGATCACGATCGGCTACTACAAGCTGGGGACAGGGGTGCTCGTCGTGCTCTTTCAAAGTATGCTCGTTGCGGGCTTTGCGCTCTTCGCGGGATCGCGATTTCACCTGCGCCCCGGAGCGCTGACGATTTTGTTCGTTTTGGGAAACGGCGCTGCGGCGGCTGCTTTCACCAACCAAAGCCCGCTGCTCATTACGATCCTTGCAATGAGCGTCGTCGCCGGCATCGTCGGCGATGCGATCGTCACGCTGCAACGCCCGGCGCCCGAGCGGATCGGCGCATTTCGTTTGCTGGGCATCGCGGTTCCCGCGTCGTATTTCGCGACCTATTTCGTTGCAACGGCGATCGCCGGAGGAGTTTGGTGGGATTGGAACGTGCTGCTCGGCGCGACGATCTGGGCCGGAGTCATCGGCTTCGGGCTAACGCTGCTCTGCGCGCCGCAAATCCGCAGCGCCTAATCCCCGTTGGCATCGCATGTGCGGGGTTGCTGGCGCATTTGGCGACGGCGTGGCGATACGGTTACTTTCGCGACGAACTCTATTTCATCGCGTGCGCCAAACATCTAGCGTGGGGGTATGTCGACCAGCCGCCCCTCGTCGCGGCTGCAGCGTGGCTGTCGGCTCCGTTCGGCTATCACCTCGTTGCGCTGCGCGCTTTACCGGCGATTGCCGCGGCGCTGACGGTATGGCTCGCGGCGCGCATCGCCCGCGAACTTGGCGGCGGCCTATTCAGCCGCAGCGTAGCCGCGCTCGCAACGCTGCTGGTTCCGGCGTATTTGCTGCTCGGAAACACGCTCACGACGACGTTGTTCGAGCCGCTTTCGTGGACGCTGTTTCTGTACGCGATACTGCGTCTCGTGCGCACGGGCGATCGCCGTTATTGGGTGTGCGCCGGTGCGGCGTTCACCTTCGGAATGTACGGCAAATATTCGATGCTGCTCCTCGGCGGCGCCGTGCTGTTATCGCTGCTGGTGTTTGCGCAGCGCCGGTTGGCGGCAACGTGGTGGTTTGCAGCTGCGCTGATCGGGTCCGGCGTTGCGCTGGCGCCCAACATCCTGTGGCAGTACGCGCACGGGTGGCCGTTCCTCGAAGTCGTACGCGGCGACTTCGCTCATCGACATCCCTTTCAAACCGGGATTTCGCTTGAGTATAAGAACGCAGCGCAGAACGCCGGCGCTTTCCTCGCAGAGCAGCTGCTCTACACCAATCCGATTTTCGTTCCGCTCTGGGCCGGCGGAATCGGGTTGCTGGCCTTCGGCAAACGCCTGCGCGAGTACCGGTTCATCGCCGTTGCGTTCGTTATCGTTTGGATCGTCGCGCTGACCTTGGAAGCGAAAGGCTACTACGTCATCGGGATTTATGCGACGTTCCTCGCTGCCGGGGCCGTCGCTTTCGAACGAATGGTGCGCAAACATGCGGCGCGCGCGGTGATTGCCACGCTCGCTCTAGTTATCACCTTGCCGTTCGTGCCGTTCTCGCTGCCCGTTCTGTCCGTGCAAACGTTCATCCAGTATTCGCGCGCGCTCGGCGTGACCGGAAAAGGTCGAACGTCCCCGAGGCTCATTCAACCGGTGTACGCCGAAGAGTTCGGATGGCAACAGCTGGCCATGCACGTGGCAGCCGTTTATCGCACGATTCCGCTTCCCGAGCGCACGTTCACCGGAGTCTTTGCCGACACGTACGGCGATGCCGGCGGATTGAATTTTTACGGCCCGGCATACGGATTGCCGCCGGTCATCAGCGCGCAGAACACCTACTACTTGTGGGGAACGCGCGGCTACGACGGCCGCACCCTCATCGTCGTGGGAGCTTCGCAAATCGAACTCATTCGATCGCTGTACCGGCATGTTGAGTTACGAAGCACGTACGCAAACGACTATAAGTGGATAGTCGAAGGCCCAACGCCTATCTATGTGTGCACGGATCCGATTGCACCGCTTCCGCAACTTTGGCCGCGGCTCAAATGGTATGGCGCATAGCTGCGGTCCCGCGATCCGAAAAGCGCGCACCGCGATCGGCCGCCGGTACGGGTTGCACGGTGGCCCGCGGGTGCAAAGCGCGAGCGAGCACCTTCCACAAGCGCAGCGCGTCGGTGACCGTCGGTAGCCAAACGTCGCGCACCTTCAGCCGCGAGAAGCGGCAAAAAACGACGGTGTTGGCTGCCGCGCCAATCAGATACGTTATGCTCGAGGCAACGGCCGCGCCGGCCATGCCATACCGTGGCACGAGCGCAAAACACGCCGTAGTCTGCACCGCAATCATTCCACCATTTATCCACGCGACCAGCGCGGGGCGGCCGAGTTGAAAAATGAAAAATGATGCAAACGTCCCGGCGCTCCCAAAGACCAGGATTCCGGGCAACAGCAAACGCAAAGGCCCGGATGCTGCGCCGAATCGTCCGCCGTACGCCACCTGAATTACGGCCGGGCCGAACGCGAATGCTGCAATTGAGAATGCGAGCGCGATGATGAATCCAAGGCGGATGGTGTCGGCCGTTATTTGCGAGGAACGTTCGTGCGTCGAGGCGCCGATCTCACGACCGACCGCGACGTTGACCGGGCGCAGCAGCAGGAAGAGCATTTCCCCTAGATTCACCGCGATCGAATAGATGCCGAACGAAGCCAGGCCAAGCAGCGCCGCCAAGATGAGCGAGTCGATCCGGTAATTCAGCAGGCCGAGTCCCGCGTTGAGTGAGGACTGCGAGCCGAAGCGCACGATTCGCGAGAGACGCGCGCGCAGTTCGATCCGGTGAAGCGGCCTGCCCTCGCGTATCGCGTCGATGGCGACGGCTGCCGCGCATGCATATGTGCATAACACCCAGACCGCTAAAGCGCCGGACGTTCCGGCATGAAAGACGACGCAGGCCACGATCAGCAACAGGAGTGTTCCGAGCGCCTGCAACGCCGTCTGTATATTCATCGTGCGAAGGCGGCCCACTGCAACGTAATAGCCGCTCTGCCACGAAAGAATGATGGACGGCGGCATCGCGAGCGCAAACGCGATTGCGGTCGGCGTCCATCCTTGCATCGCGGCGTACGTCGTTGCACCCGCCATGCATACAATCGTTGCTGCTGCGAAGATTGCCGCAAGCGCGGGCAGCATTTCCCGAACGCTCCAGCGTTCCTTCGCAATGAAAAACGTAACGGCAGAGCCGATGCCACTCGTGAGGGCGACGGGCACCGACACCAACATCGCAACGGCGCTGTACGAACCTTTTCCGAGCGGTCCAAGCGTTCTTGCGACGAGAATGCCGGCGAGAATTCCGAGCAGAAACGGCTAAACGCGCGGCAAACGTTTGCAGCGCTTTGGTGCCGATCGACGTTGAGTTAGCGGCGGCCGGCATGCCGCACAAAACCGTAACGGCCGCTGAGCGCTAAACCCGCGAGCACGCGGCCCGCAATCGCCTTATAGCGCGTCACCGCCGGTACCCGCCGGCCGCTGTACGCGCGCTGCGGAGGGAAGGCTAGCGCAGTCGCCGGTCCACGCATCCGGCCACCGTTCGCAAACCATGCGTCGACCAAATTGGCACGCGTGCGGTATAATTTTGGCAAGTCTTCGCGCCACAGCGCCCATTCCGCGTAGCGATCCGCCTCAGGATCCAGCATGATGTCGCTGCCCGCTATTCGAGCCGCCAGCTGCAGGACGGCCAGCATCGGGATGCGCTGCAAGCCGTCGCGCTTGGCAACGGCGGTCAGTTCGCTCAGGAGACGCGGCTGCTTTCGCAGCTCTTGCGCAAGCAATACCGCATCGGCGAGCCGGTACAACCCTACGCCATGAATCATATAATGCAGTGCGCGCCCGGCCGCGTTGAACGTATACGTGAACGTTCGCTCGCGGCGCGGCTGATGCGTATATCCGCGCAAAGCAGCCCAGTCGCTCCGTGTGGTAAACATCGTTGGAAGCGCCAGCGCAACGTGGACTTCAACGGTTTTGCCGCCGTGCGGCGCGTCCAGCGGCGCGAGATGGTGGTGGTTGCGCCGGTACCCTTCGGCGGTGAGCGCATCGGTCTGCCATTGGTAACCACGGGCGATCAGCACATCGGCGGCGCGCTGGGCGCATTCCCGCGGCACGAGCAGATCGATGTCGGCGATGAAATTCCAGCGCGCACGCGGCTCACCGGCGTAAAGGCGGCCGGCGGTTTTCAGCAGGATGTGCGGGATTTGATCCGCCGTGAGCGTTTCGACAATCGCATCCAGCTGCGCGATCGTCGCGCCGGCCGTTGTCAGCGAGTTGCCGGCATATCGCTGAAGCAGCGCGCGCAGATCGCGCAGCGCCGGGTCCTGGACGCGGTACTCCGCAAGCGCGCCGAGCAAGAGCGGCGCGACCTTATGGCGGGCGGCGTGCGAAAACAGCGTTTGTGCGTCGCGTGCGGCAAGGGAACGAACGAACCGATCGCGATCGCCTTGCGTGGCGGCGCATAGCGCTTCAACGAGGCGCGCGTATGCGAATTTCACGAATGCGTCCTTCCAGCGCTGCAGGCGGTGCTTCGATAATCGTATCGCCTAACGTCACCCATGCATGGCCGTGCAGCCGTTCGTGTTCGTTCGTGCGATGCTCGATGCCGATATGCAGACCGATGTTCTCACCGCCCGTTTCCAAGAATCGGTAGAGCGTGAGCGCCCGTATGTAGCAGGTATTGTGCGATGCGAAAAACGGCTTGCAAAGCCAAAACGTTCGAAGGCGCATGATGCGCTGCGCGTTTGCGCGCGTTCCCGGACGCGAGCGGAGCGTCTCGAGCAGTTGGCGCCAGTCCGAGTTTTGCACCATGCGCGGGGCACGCGCGATGAAAAGCCCAATTGCCAGCAGCAGCGCCGGATCGCCGGATTCGCGCACGATGCATTGCCAGCGCTGGGCGATGCCGCGCGGCGTCCATTTCGGCGCAAGGGCGGCTACCACCGGCGCCGTTCCCGCGAGTTGTAGTACGTGCGCACGAATCCCGCATGCTGCGCCGCCGTGCGGACAAAGCGGCCGCGGCGAACGATGCGCTCGTCGCCGGTTGCCGGGAGCAGCGCGAGTATTCCCTGTAAGCTCACGTCCCGGAGCGAGCGCAGACTCACGAACGATACTCCAGCGCACTTCGCTGCGATGCGCGAGGACGAATTGCGCATATCCGACGCCGTAAAAGAACTGCTGCCGGCAATATGCGCGCCAGTCGGTGCGATGCTTGTGCATGATCAGCGCGCTCGGCTCGTACGGAAATAAACCGCCGTAGGCGCGGGACAAACGCGTGTGCAAATCGCACGCATCGTAGGTAGCATAACGGACGTTGAAGCCGCCGACGCCCTGGAGATATTCACGGCGGTACAGGACGTTTGCCGTCGGTGCGAACGGAAAGCGCGGATGCTGCATCGAGCGAACGGCGTCTAAGCCACCGATGAGATCGACGAACCGCGCTGCGGGCGTTTCGGAGCGAAGGCCGATCGTTTTTCCCGCTGCGCCGATCGCATGCGGCTGTTGTTGCGCCGCGCGCAAGAGTGATGCAAGCCATCCACGAGAAGCGACGCAATCCGAATCGGTAAAGGCTATCCAAGTGCCTTGCGCGAGGGCAATGCCGGTGTTTCGTGCCGCCGGTGCGCCGGCGTTGGGCTGCTGGATCACACGCACGCCGGCCGCGCGTGCAATCGCGGCCGATGTATCTTTCGATCCGTCGTCAACGACGATGACTTCATAACGGTCGCCGGGCAGCGTCTGCTGCCGCAGCGATCGAAGGCACGTCGCGAGCATCGAAGCGCCGTTGTACACCGGAATAACGACGGAGACGTCAGTCATGTGCCGCTCGAGCGAATTTGCGCCGCGCAAAGCCGAGCCAGAAGTTGCGCGTCCAGAGCCAGTGATACCGTAAGAACTCCCCGCGCGCCGGCTCGATCAGCCGCAGCCGCTCGCCGACCGAAGCGGCCGCTGGGTAAAACGCGCGCGCGGCAATGACGCCGGCCAAGCGCATCGCTTTGCGTGCGTTCCACTCTATCTCGTGTGGATACATGCGGTACAGATCCGCAACGCCGGCGCCGTAACTGCGGGCTTGGCGCGTGAGGGCCTCATCGTCCGCGCGCGCATGGTGATACAGGACCGCGCGCTCACAGTACGTCACCGGGGTGCCGAACGCTTTGCGAATGCGGTGCGAGAAATCCACGTCCTCGCCCGTGATCAGCGATTCGTTCCAACCGCCTGCGTCGAGCGCGGCTTGACGGCGAACTGCGAAGTTGAGCGACGGCGCAAATGGGAAGGGCCGGCGCGCAACGGCAAGCGCAGCATCGTACAGGCCGATCTGTTGAACGTAGCGTTCCGCCGGCGTTTTCGGCGGATAGCAGATTGTGCGGCCTGCTGCGATGAGCACCGCCGGGTCATCGAAGGGGCGCACGAGTTCGCGCAGCCAGCGGCGGCTCGGAACGGTGTCCGCATCGAGATGCGCGACGATCTCGCCCGTTGCAGCACGCAAGCCGCAGTTGCGCGCTGCCGCCGGCCCTCGTTTCGCTTCGCGAACGAGTTTGGCGCCCAGCCGTTGCGCGATTTGCGCCGTGCCGTCGTGCGAGCCGTTGTCGGCGACGATTGTTTCAAACTGCGTTATACCGACTTGCGCGTGAAGCGCTTTAAGCGTCTCGCCGATCATGGCTTCGGCGTTCAACGCCGGAATAACGACATTTACCCGCGTCATCGCAACGCCGCTTCGATCGATTCGAGCCAGCCGGGCGACGCATATGCGCCGTCGCCGATCTCCAAATACACGCCGCGCACCCGGCCAAGACATGAAATCGCTTCGCGCACGATCCACGTCGAGACGTGGCGGTCGGCCGGAAGAACGATCTGTTTGAGGAGCGTCGGTAAAACATCGATCTGCGGCATCGGCGTCGCGCGCACACCGTCGACGAGCGGATTTCGCGAGACGCGCACGACGTGCGTCGGCGCCGCGGCGGCAACGGCCGCGCCCGGGGCGATCGCATCCAACGGAACACGACGCTTCACCGTCCAGGCGGAGTAGCGCGGAAGCGCTTCGAGATCGCCCAGATCGAACCAGCGTCGCGTTGCCGGATCGAGGTTGAACGTCTGCAGGAGCGCGCGAAGCTGCGGTTGCCCGTCTTCGCGGCGCAGCAAAATCTTATCGTCGCCCAGTGTGCGCCAGCCGCTGAGGATAAGCCCCGTCGTGAGTGTACTTTTTCCGCCCCCGGAACCCGCGCAAAGAATCGCGCACGTTTCGTTCTTGACAACGGCGCCGGCGTGCAGTGCGACCCAGCCTTCTTCCCTCCAGCCCGTTGTGCACATCAGCGAGAAGAGATCTTCCATGTCGCCGATCTCCGGTTCGCCGAACATCGTCGTTTCCGGGACGTTGATGGTCCACGTGTCGCCGTCGCGCGCGCACGATCCGCGCGCGATAAAACCATACTGGGTGTCGGCGAGGTACTCGGCGCCGTCGCGATCGACACTCATGTGAGCGCACGAAAGAAACGTTCCGGCGGCACGTTCGCGCGCATTGCTGCGGCGTATCGCAACGTCGATCGTTCGCGTGAGGCCGGACCAGGGCCGGCCGTACAACGCGAAATAGCTTTCAGCGACTGCCCCAAGCGCGCTGTCCTCGGCGTGAACCCGAAACTGCAGCGGGCCGCACACGCCGAGCGCGATACCCGGTACTGTCGCGGCCACTATTCCGCCAGCGGAATGCTGGGATCGAATGCGCTCGTTACGATGGTTTGCAGCGGATCGGCATGACGCACGATCGACGGGGCGCTCCAGGGACCGGCGAACGTTACCGGCGGAACGCCGTCAGCAGCCGGCGCTTCGTCGATCAGTTCGAACGCCGCCAGTTCGTTCAGGAACGCGAGCGTTTGCTGTTCGCTTGCGCCCCATCGCATGGCGTGCTCGATCATCGTTCGCAATACGGCGGCGCCGGTTTCGCAGAGTTGGACTAGTGCCCACGCGCTCTCGTTGAGCGAATAAAAATACTTTGAATCGAGATCGAGCAGAACCGCGCCATCTTCGACGACGGTCGCTACGACCGTCGGGCGTAAAGCAATGCAAGCCGGCAGTGTGCCGGGAGTCGTAGCCCGGTCCATCTTCTCCCCCTAACGGCGGCCTCGAGCTGGCCGCGTAATGCAGCCATTGTAGGCGCCTGCAGCCTTCCGTGCATCGAGCGGGCGGGCCACCACCCGGTACAAAAGGACCCTATCGGCTCGTTTTTGCAGCGAGGCCCTGCGCGCGGCGCTGAAGGCTTATGCCGGCAAAACGACTTCGCAGCCGTTCTCGCCGCTGTTGCAAAGGCGAACCGCAGCGTCGGCTACCTCTTGCGCGGAGACGATTCGCCCTTGCGGATTGCTTGCGGCGAGCTGCCCGAGCGCTTCATCGGCGCTCATTCCGGTGCGGCGCGCAATGTTTTCGATTGCAGCCTGGAGCATCGCCGACTGGGTATATCCCGGACAGATAGCGTTCACCGTGACGCCCGTCGCATGCAACTCGGCAGCGAGCGAGCGAGTGAGGCCGATGACGCCGTGCTTGCTCGCGGCGTATGCGCTGATGTAGGGGGCGCCAAATAATCCTGCTATGCTTGCGACGTTGATGATGCGCCCCCATCCGGCGAGCAGCATTTCCTCGATCACGGCGCGCGCGCACAAAAACGTGCCGGTCAAGTTGACCGCGATGGTGCGGTCCCACAGCGATTTGCGGGTTTTTTGCAGTGGAGCGGACTGCGCGATGCCGGCGTTATTGACCAAAATTGCGATCGGACCGTGCGCCGTGCGAGCGGCGCCCAGCGCAGCGTCCACTTCCGTTTCCTGCGAGACGTCGGCCTGAAACGAAGAAATACCGCTGCCCTTCTGGTCGGGCGTTCGACTGATGACGCTGACCCGCGCTCCCTGCGCCGACAGCGCTCGAGCGATTGCCAAACCGATGCCGCGATTACCGCCGGTCACGAGCGCGTGTTTGCCGGCGATCATATCTGCGTGGCGCTGTCGGCTGCCCGTGCCAAATTGCGTTCGAGCTGGGCTTTCCCGGCAAGATATTGGACCGGCCATTCCATTTCCGTGTAGCCCAGTTGCGCCGCCGCGTGCAACGTCCAGTTGGGATCGCTCAGGTGCGGACGCCCGAGCGCGCAGAGATCCGCGCGGCCGGCGGCGATGATGCTATTGACGTGATCCGGCTCGTAGATATTGCCGACCGCCATGGTTGCGACACCGATTTCGTTACGGATACGATCGGCGTACGGCGTTTGGTACATGCGGCCGTACACCGGTTGCGCTTCGCGTGACGTCTGTCCCGTCGAAACGTCGATTAAATCCACGCCTTCCTCCTTGAAGGCGCGGGCGATCTCAACGGCGTCGTGCGGGCCGATTCCGCTTGGATGCCAATCCGTAGCGGAGATGCGCACGGACATCGGTTTTTCGTGTGGCCATATCGCGCGCAATGCGCGAAACACTTCAAGCGGATAGCGCAGACGGTTGCGCAGCGAACCGCCGTACTCGTCGGTACGCTGATTTTGCAGCGGCGTGATGAAGCTGGAAAGCAGATATCCGTGCGCGCAGTGCAGCTCCAGCATGTCGAACCCTACACTGGATCCCAGCTCTGCAGCACGTACGAACTGCGTTTTCACGCGATCCAAGTCGGCGCGGCTCATCTCCGTCGGCCTCTGGTTTTGCTCGCCGTACGGCAGCGGCGAAGGTCCGATAATCGCCCAGTTGCCTTCGGACAGCGGTTCGTCCATGCCCTCCCACATCAGTTTGGTGGAGCCTTTCGGCCCGCTGTGTCCCAGCTGAAGGCAAATCTTGGCTTGCGTCCAGCGATGAACGAACTCGACGACGCGCTTCCAGCCCCGCGCATGATCTTGGGAGTACATGCCGGTGCAGCCCGGCGTAATGCGCCCCTCGCGGCTTACGCAAACCATCTCCGTATAGACTAGGCCGGCTCCGCCCAGCGCGCGGCTCCCCAGATGCACCAAATGAAAATCGTTCGGCATACCGTCGACCGCGCTGTACATGTCCATGGGCGAGACGACAACGCGGTTGCGCAATTCGAGGCTGCGCAAACGAAACGGCGTAAGCATCGGCGGGACCGGTTGGGATCCCCGCGCCAGCCAACGTTCGATTCGCTCGACATACGACTTATCGCGCAGGCGGAGATTCTCGTGACTGATGCGCTGGCTGCGCGTGAGCAGGCTGTACGCGAACTGCTCGGGCGGGAGCTGCGAATATCGCTCGACGTTTTCGAACCATTCGGTGCTGTTGCGAGCCGCGTTCTGCAAGCGCAGCACTTCGATACGGCGCTGATTCTCATAACGAGCGAACGCACGTTCGAGCGACGGCTCATCGGTGAGCGCCCGCTGAAGCGCGATGGCGTCTTCCATCGCCAGCTTCGTCCCCGACCCCACCGAGAAGTGCGCAGAATGCGCGGCATCGCCGAGCAGGACGACGTTACCGTGCGTCCAGTGCGCGTTTCCCACCCGGGTGAAATTGACCCAATCCCGTCCCTGCAAGTGCGGGCTGTTCGCAAAGAGCGCGTGGCCCTGCAAATAGGGTGAAAACAGGCGCTCGCAAAATTCCAATGTCTTTTGCGTGTCCGCGCGATCCAAACCGTGCGCGCGCCACGTCTCTTCGCGGCACTCGACAATCCAAGTACTGACCGGCACAGCCGGTTCGAGGTTTTGCGTGTCCTCGAACCGGTAGGCATGAACCGTGAACCATCCGTGCTCGGTTCGTTCGAAGATAAAAGTAAAGGCGTCCAGCGGCAACGTCGTTCCGAGCCAGACGAACCGGCATTTGCGAACGTCGAGATCCGGGAGGAAGTGATCGGCGTAAGCCGCGCGGATGCGGCTGTTAACGCCGTCGGCGGCGACGATGACGTTGGCGTCGCGATAGGGCGCAAGATCGGTAACCTCACGGTGAAACTCGAGACGAACCCCGAGCTCCTCGGCGCGTTCGTGTAAAGTCGTGAGCAGCCGTTTGCGCGCAATTCCGGAAAACCCGTGACCGCCTGAGCGCAGCGTTTCGCCTTTGAAGTGAATGGCGATATCGTCCCAGTGGGCGAAGCCGGCCACGATCCGCTCGTGCGTTGCAGCATCGGCAACGTGCAAGTTCTCGAGCGTGGCATCCGAGAAGACGACGCCCCAGCCGAAGGTATCGTGAGGGCCGTTACGCTCGAGCACGCGCACGTCGTTGCCGGGGTTGGCCTTCTTCATCAAGAGCGCGAAATACAAGCCCGCCGGACCGCCGCCCACACAGACGACTTTCACAAGGCGTACTCGGCCAGCACCGGCGCATGGTCGGAAAAGCGTTGATCGCGATAGATCGACGCCCGGCGCACGGATTCGCGCAGATCGGCCGTCACGAGCTGGTAATCGATACGCCAGCCGTTGTTGCGTTCGAAAGCGTTTTGAAAATTCGACCACCAACTGAACTGGCCGCTTTGTGCGTTGACGACGCGAAAAGCATCGACCCACCGGTCTTCCGCAAGAATGCCGTCCATCCAGGCGCGTTCATGCGGGAAAAAACCGGAGATGCGGCTGCAGCGCACCGGATTGTACACGTCGATTTCGCGGTGCGCAACGTTGAAGTCGCCGGCGATCACGTACGACCGCCCCTCTGCGAGCCGCTCGTCCAAAAACCCGCGAAATCGCTGCAGGAACGCCTCCTTCACTACTTGCCGTGCCGGTCCCATGGCGCCGGAAGGAACGTACAGCGATGCGATGCTGAGCGTGCCGTAATCGAATTGCAGCCAGCGCGCTTCACGATCGAAGTCCGGCCAGCCGAACCCGCGAACGATGCGATCCGGTTTTTGCTTGGCATAAATGGCAACGCCGCTATAGCCTTTTCGCTCCGCGTCCAAAAACACGCCGGCGTAGTGCGAGACGACGCCGGCCTCGAGCGGCAGCTGATGTTCCTGCGCCTTGGTTTCTTGCAAGCAGACGACGTCCGGGTCCTGCGAGCGCATCCAGGCGTAAAACCCTTTGCGCGCCGCCGAACGGATGCCGTTGCAGTTCAGCGACACGATTTTCATTCAGTGCGATGAAACGAACAGCACCCAGGTTGCGAAGTCGTCGCTGAACTGCACGAAACGGTGCTGCGCGCCGGCCTCCACGAACAGCACGTCGCCGGGCACGAAGCTGACGGTCTCACCGCCGAACTCCAGGTTGCCGCTTCCGCGCGCGACGAAATAAAACTCGTCGCGATCGTGAGGCGTTTGCACGTCCCGATCCTTGGGTTGGTAAAATTCCAGCATTGCGCCGCTCGAAGAAGCGATTTCGGCTGCAAGGTTATTCGGCGAGGGCTGGGTTGAAAGCGCGTCGGCAACGGGATATTTCACCGCTTGCGGACCACCATCAAGCCGTCTCCGATGGGCAGCAGCGAGGCATCGACTCGATCGTCGCGCCCAATCTTCGCGTTGAGCGCGCGCAGCGCGTTCGTATCCGAGTCGTTCCGGTGCTCGTCAGCCACGTCTCCACCCCACAGGACGTTATCGATCGCAATGATTCCGTTGTCGCGAACGAGCCTCAGGCACTGCTCGTAATAGCCGTCGTAGCCCGATTTGTCGGCATCGATGTATGCAAAGTCGAACGTTGCTTCATTCCCCTGCGCGATAGCGTCGTCGAGGGTCTGCCCCGCAGGGCCCAAGCGTAAATCGATTTTGTGCGCGACGCCGGCGCGCGCCCAGTAACGGCGGCCGACGGACGTGTATTCTTCGCTGACGTTGCAGGCGAGAATGACTCCGTCTTGCGGCAGCGCCAGCGCAACGCCGAGCGCGCTGTATCCGGTAAACACGCCCACTTCGATGCACCGGCGGGCGTCGACGAGCCGCACGAGCAGCTGCAGAAATTGCACTTGATCCGCGCCGGTTTGCATGCCGGCGTTCGGCATTGCGGCGGTTTCTTCACGCAGCTCGCGCAAGATACCGCTGTCCCGCAGCGTGGTATGTAGTACGTACGCCTGAACCCGTTCAGGCAGAAAAGACGATCGTGCGCTCATGGTTGATCCGATTCTACCGTACCAGTTCGTCCCAATGATTCGGAAAGCAGCGCGCCCACTTGGGCGCGCGAACGAATAGTGAATTTCTCAAATATCGAGCGTACGTGCTTCTCGACGGTCTTGCTTCCCACATTCATCCGGTACGCAATTTCGTGATTGCGCAGCAGCGAGCCGCTGCTGCGCGCAAGTGCTCGACGCGCCTCTTCCAATTCTTGCAGCTCCGGCTGCCGGCCGATGAAGATGCGGCCGCCTGTGGACGGGGCGATCATGCGTTCATTATGGCGGTTCGCTACGGTGGGTCCTCCTTGCCGTTCAGCGGCGTTGCGGCTGCGATTTTCAGTTGTAGGCGATGGCGGTTCTCGAGGTCGTCCGCGGATTGCAATGCGGTGCGAAAGTAGCATGCCGCTCCCCAACATGCGCGCATGCGTAGGGCCGCGTCACCGGCTCGTTCGTTGTACAGCAGCGCTTTGCTGCGGTTTTGGGCTTGTTGCGCGTGATACGCGAGGCGATCGAGATCGCGTTCACCGTCGGGAAAGAGTTCCATCGCGTTCAAGATAGCACCGTGCAACTCGCGCAGCGTTGCGGTGGGCACCCCATCGGTAAACGCTTCATGAACGAGCGCGTGCCGGAACTGCCATTGATATCCGCGGCGATCTTGAGCGACGAGAATACCCGCAGCCGCAGCGTCGCGCAAAGCAATCACCATCGGCTCGAACGCGGTTTTCACCGCAAGCGCCAGGGTAATGGAGTCAAAGCGGCGCCCGAGCAACGCCGCAATCGTGAACAGGCGGCGATTTTCACTCGAAAGGCCGCCAACGCGGTCATAGGCTCGGCCTCGCAAGCCGGTTCTAAATTTCTGCATGGCGCTCCTCATGCCAAGAGCAATCGCGAAGGCTCACCCAAATGGGGAGGCTGGAGTGAGCGCTTCGCCTGATTCAAGCGTACGCGGTTCGCGCGCGGATGCGCATGGGGAGAATCCCTACCATTTCACGAGTTCGAGGAGGCGGCCCACCCGCCATCACGCCGAATATGACAGGACGTGTCAAGTATGAGTGGTATGCTGGTTTCATGAATACGACGACAACGATCAAGGGCATGGACATGGTCGGCTTGAGCACGAACAAATCGCGCGAACTGATTGCATTTTACCGGGACGTTCTCGGACTGCAGCCCACGAACTCCGACGACGAGGGCACGGCCGCAGAATTCGAACTCGCGGACGGCACGACGCTGGGCATCTGGAACCCGCCGGATCCGTCTTACTTGCATCCCGGAGGCAGCATCATGTTCGCGGTGCCTGACGCTAAAGCGGCAGTCGAAGAGCTCCGTGCGCGCGGCGCGCAAATAGGCGACGTTATGGAATCTTCAGTTTGCTTTCTCGCTCCGGGAAAGGATCCCGAGGGAAATCCGTTCGTGATTCACCAGCGGAAAACATAAGCTTGCGGCTTCATTAGGGGGCGGGACGGTAGGCCTCGACTGCGCTCGGCCGTGCTTCGACCTTCGTGCCTGCGCGAAGCGCAGTCCTGAGCGAGCGTAGCGAGTCGAAGGGTCAGCATGACATTCCTGGACTGCGCTCGGCCGTGCTTCAACCTTCGTGCCTGCGCGAACGGTCAACGTGACGCTGCTGTTCTAGCAGAGCGGCGGTTCTTAATCATTTCGCGGGCGGCGTTCCATCCGGGTGCGCCCATGACGCCGCCTCCCGGATGCGCCGCCGATCCGCAAAGATAGAGCCCTTCGATCGGCATCTTGTAGCCTGCGTATCCCGGCAGCGGTCGGAACATGAACAGCTTGTCCAAATTCATCGCGCCTTGGAAAATGTTGCCGCCGGTAAGATTGAAAGTTTCCTCGAGATCGCGCGGCGTCAGAATCTGACGATCGATCACGGAAGCTTTGAACCCCGGGGCGTACTGCTCGACCACGTCGAAACAGCGATCCGCAAACGCGTTCTTGTCGGCGCTGTCCCAATGCCGGCCGTCGATCCGGTACGGCGCATATTGAACGAACATCGACATGAGGTGTTTTCCAGGCGGCGCGACGCTGGAATCGAGCGACGAGGGCATCGTGCACTCGACCACCGGCTCGCGCGAAGGGCGGCCGTATTTCGCGTCGTCGTAAGCGCGTTCGATGTAATCCTGCGTGGGACACAAGTGCACGGTTCCGCGATGTTGCGGCCCGGGTTCGTGCCCCGGGAGCGCGGTAAAACTGGGAAGCCGCTCGAGCGCGACGTTGATTTTCGCGGAGGCACTCTCGTAACTGATGCGATTGACCGCATCCAGAAAGCCTTCCGGAAGATCGGCGCGCTCGCCGTCGAGCAGTTGATTGAACGTCACGTTGCAGTCCGCGCTGCTCGCAATCGTCGAAGCGAAAAATTCGCGACCGTCGCGCAGCATGACGCCGCTCACGGCGCCTTCCCGCGTGAGAATTTGCTTGACTTCGGCGTCGGTAACGATGTCGACGCCCAAATCCGTCGCCGCCCGCGCGAGCGCTTGCGTCAATCCGCCCATGCCGCCTTTGACGTACGCCCAAACGCCGCGTTTGCCGTTGGTTTCGCCCATGACATGGTGAAACAGCACGTACGCGGTTCCCGGCATCGACGGCGAAGCAAACGCGCCGATGATGGCATCGGTAGCCAGCGTTGCCTTGAGTTCTTCGGACTCGAACCAGCGATCCAGAATGGGACGTGCCGCACCGGTGAGTACTTCAAGCGCTTCGCTCATTGCCGGTCCGAGCTTTCTCATGCCGAGCCCGAGCATGCCCATCTGCAGCAGATCCGTTACCGACGGCTGCAGCAGATTCGGCGGTCGTTTGATGAGCGTCGGCTCGATCACCGACGCGACGCGCATGAGCATCGCTTCGTATTCCGGATACCGCTTGGCGTCCCGAGTGCTGAATTTCGATATCTCGCGAACGTTGCGTTCTTCGGATCCGCCGAGCATCAGATAGCGGCCGTCGAGGAACGGCGAAAACGAAGCCGGATCGCGTTCCAGTAGCTCGAAACCGTACTGCTGCAGCTTGAGATCGCGCACGATTTCGGGGCGGAACAGGCTGTTGACGTACGCGGCGGTGGAGACTTTGAAGCCGGGAAAGGTGCGTTCCTCGGTCACGCAAGCGCCGCCGACGATGTAGCGCCGCTCCAGCACGAGCACTTTCCACCTCGCCCGCGCCAAGTAGCACGCGGCGACCAAGCCGTTGTGGCCGCCGCCGATTACGATCGCGTCATACGTTGATTGCATACTTCTCCTGTTTGCGGAAATATACGATGAACCCGGCGCCCAGCATGATCGCCGTCAGCCCCAAAACCTTTAATACCGCAAGCGCTTTATGCGGCTCGTCCTGCGCCGGAACGGCCGCGAGCACGATGGCGGCGACCGTCGTCAAGAATCCGACCGCGGCGGCAAGCGAGACGATCCACGTCGATCGAAGCTTTATCGCCGATGCGAAAAGCAGCAAAAACGGAATCATGGTTATCAATACCGTTGCGCTGACCAGAATATCGTACGCTCCTTTTACCGAAGTGCCGCTTTGACCGGCGACGATGAACAGGGCCGAGATGCCGGCCTGGGTGAGCAGCGCAACGACGGGCGATCCCCACCGCGGGTGCAAACGCCCAAATGCCGGCGGCAGATAGCGATCGATGCCGGCGACGAACGGAATGCGCGATACCGCCGCCAGCCAAACGCCGACGCTGCCCAAACAGCTGATCGTCATCAGTACCGCAGCGATCGGGGTGATCAGCGGCCAACCCAGACGCGCGGTAACGCTGCCGATCGCCTGCATTACCGCATACAAGGGGCTGATGTGCGAGGGAGACAGCGCCGCCAGCACGCTCGCCGTTCCCAAAATGTAAATTGCTAAAATCGCCGGAGCCGCAAGCGCCAATCCGCGCGGAATCGTTCGACGAGGCTGCTTGATCTCACCGGCCATGAACGGTATGCCTTCGGGCCCCGTCCACGCAAAGGCGATCACGGACCAGAAAATCACGTCCTTCAATTGCAGGCCGGGACGGATCGTTGCGGCGTTCATCGGCGTGGCGGGACCAAATTTAAACCATGCGGCCGCGCCCAGGCCAATCAATGCCAGCGTAATGATCCAGCGGCTCACCGCGCCGGCGTTGTTCAGCCACTTGCCGACGTCCAATCCCATGACGTTGACGGCGGTAGCAATCGCAAAACCGATCAGCGAAACGCCGATGAAGTACGGCGCAGAACCCGCCAGCTTCGATCCCTCGCCACCGCTGATGAACAGCGCGTTTCCGGCCGTGAAATACAGCAGCGCCGGAAAATACGGAAGGTTGCTGCACCAATACGTCCAGCCGGTGATGAAGCCGCCGAACGGCCCGAAAGCGCGCTTGCTCCACACATACATGCCGCCTTCTTCCGGATAGCGCCTCGAAAGATGCATCACCACCAGCGAAATCGGCACGAACATCGCAGCGCAGCCGATGAGCCAAACGAACAGCGAGCTGGGACCGGCTGCGCCGGCAGTGGCGACCCACTGCAGATTCGTACAAGCAATGACGAAGAACAGCGCGACGTCGAACAACCCCAGGCTGCGGCGGAGCTCCACGACACGTTCCACGGTCCTAAACCATATACGTCTTCGGCGGCGACTGCATCTGCAGGATCGCACGATCGATCGCGAACGGCGCGATGTCGCAGGCCGTCGTGCCGTCCACCGCCAGATCGCTCAAGATTCGCCCGATCACCGAGGCAAACTTGAACGCGTGCCCTGCGCCTACGGCAACGTGAACGTTGGCGTGCCCCGGCAGCGTATCGATGACGAAGTCCCGATCCGGCGTCAAGGTGTACAGACAGGTTTTCAGTAAATGCACGGCGCCTAAATCCGGCAGACGATCGCGTACGAACGCCGTGACGCGCGCGCTGATGTCGCGGTCCGGTTCGAAATCGCGCGTATCGGGATCGACGCTTTTTCCGCCCGCATCCTGGGTCACTTTGACGGCCGGCTCTCCGAATGCCGGAAAGCCGTAGAACGACGGGTCGTCCATCCAAATCCAAACCGGAAAGCGTTCGGGAGCAAACGCCGACAAATCGCGTGCAGCGAAGTACATCGGCTGTTCTTTCGTCACTTCGACCGGTAATTCGAATCCGAAATGCCGCAGTGCGCCGTTCGTCCATGGACCCGCGGCGATCACAAGGTTGCGGCAGACGAATCGGCCCGCTTGCGTTTCGAGCTCGATTTCACCGTCGCGATCCCCGATCGCCAGCACGCGGCTGCACTCGAACATCGACGCGCCCATTTCCGCTGCGAGCCGTTGATGTGCGCTCGTCGCGCGTTCCGCCGCGACAAAGCCGCCGTCGGGTTGAAATAGCCCGCGCACGTCGCCCGCAACCGCAAATTGCGGAAAGCGCCGGCGGATCTGGTCGGTCTCGAGCCATTCGAAGGGTACCTCGCACACGCGCATCGCGCCGGCATATCCTTCGAGCGGGATCGCGCCGGCGTGGGGTCCCAAATCCAACCCGCCCGTTTTATGCACCAGTCTGACGCGGGCGTGTTCTTCAACGCTTGCCCATGCGGCGTACGCTTGTTTTGCAAGCTGCACGTAGTGCGGCGCGTGGTACGACAAACGAATGATCCGCGTGTGATCGTGCGATTCGCCGCGCGCGTGTCCCAATTGGAATTGCTCGAAGGCGGCCACCGTCAGCCCGCGTCGCGCAAGCCAATAGGCGGACGCGCTGCCGATTCCGCCCAATCCCAACACGACCGCGTCGAATGCGCGCATCACTCCTCGCCCAAGCGCGCCGCGACGTAGCGGCGGATATCCAAAGAAGCGTCCTCCATCGGCGCATAGTAGCCGAATTCGAACATCCGGCTGCTCATGCCGGACTGCACTAATTCGCAGACGTGCCAGTCCTGCCGGTTCACCACATCCCAAAAATCGACCGCGTCGGACGGATCGAAGTCGGGTTTGGCAATTTCCGATGGATGAAACAGAAAGTCGCAGCGGATCGCGGTCTTTTCGGGACCGTCGGGAAGAAGCCGGAAAGCGGTGACGTGGTCAGCGGACAAACTCAGCATGAAATTGGGATAAAGCAATTCACCGTTGTGCCGCGCGCGTTCGTGCTCGTTCAAATTCGGGAACGCGGCGCGCACCGTCGTTCCGGAAAAGCTGAACGTGGACGCGCCCTCGCGGTGCTCGATGCCGTGCTCCCAGTCCAGTCCCGCGCCGCCGCTGCGCTTGAATGCCGGCACGATGCGGCACAATTCGGGATGGACCCCCGCGCAGTGATAGCATTCGTTGTAGTTTTCGAGCACGACTTTCCAGTTCGCGCGGACGCCGTACGTAATGCTGCGCGCGGTCCGCAGGTCGCCGAATTCATAGCGCTGCAGGCGCTGTGGAACTCGTCCGAGCTGCTCGAGCAGCGAGCGTTCGGCTTCGCCCTCGCGCCGGTTCAAGTTCACGAACACAAAGCCGCCCCATTGCGCGATCGCTACGGGGTGCAGCGCTCTGTTTTCCGGCGGCACGTCGTCGAGCGAAACGAAGGGCGCCGCGATGAGGCGTCCCTGCGCGTTATACGACCATCCGTGATACGGGCAACGAATCGCGCCGCGCAACTCGCCCTCGCCGCATAAAAGGCGGCTGCCGCGGTGGCGGCACAGGTTCAGATGCGCGTTGAGCGATCCCGCGACGTCGCGCACGATGATGATGCTTTCGCCGGCGACGTCAAGAACGGTATAACCGGCAGGTGAGGCGAGCGCCTCCAGCCGGCACGCGTAGACCCACTGGTGCCAAAAGATCGCTTCCTGCTCGCGCCGGTAAAAGTCGAGCGAGGTGTAGGCGGTCTTCGGCAACGAACGCTCCATCGGCACCTTCCTCGGACGAACATTCTTCGGCGTAAAAACGTAAAGTACCGATGAATCATCGGTGTAAAGGAAAATCCGTCGAATAAATCGCGGCTCGCTGGAAGGTTCGTGCGGGCGCCTCGCGAATCCTCGCGTCGTCCGACAAAAGTCGGCCGGGAGCAACGACGATGTTGAAGACGTTTGCCAAGCCGCGCCTGCAGGAACGCGCGACGACGCTGGATTCTTTCTGGTACACCTCGCCGGAAATTTTTGCGCGCGAATCGGAGCGCATCTTCGGCGCGCACTGGGTGTGCGTGGGGCGCATGGAACAGACTGCAGAATCCCGGCGATTATTTCTTGGCGGAAATTGCGGGCGAAAGTTTGATCGTCACCCTGGACAAAGCGCGCAACGTTCGAGCGTTGTACAACGTCTGCCGCCATCGCGGAACGCACATGTGCACGCAGGAGTCCGGTACCTTCGGCGGCTCCATCCAGTGTCCGTATCACGCATGGACGTACGGTCTGGACGGGACGCTGCTCGCAGCGCGCAACATGAACGAAGTGGAAAACTTCGATCGCGCGGATTATCCGCTTCGGCAAGCGCGCGTTGCCGGGTTCGAGGGGTTTGTTTTCGTAACGCTCGACGAGGCTGCGGAACCATTCGCCGATGCATTCGAACCGGTGCTCGGCAGATTTTCGGATTGGAACATCGCGCAGCTGCGTACCGCGAAAACCATTACGTACGATTTGGCATGTAATTGGAAACTCGTGTTTCTGAATTATTCCGAGTGCTATCACTGTCCGCTGGTTCACCCGCAACTGGACAAGCTTTCACCGTCGGACAGCGGACGCAACGATTTGGTGGAAGGGCCGTTTCTGGGCGGCTACTCGGAACTGCGCGAACACGGCGCTAGTTTGACGACCAGCGGAAGCACGGCGCGGGCGACCATCGGCAACGTCGGCGGTGCCGATCTCGATCGCGTCTACTATTACACGATCTTCCCCTCGATGCTGCTGAGCCTGCATCCCGATTATGTGATGGTGCATTACGTTCGCCCACTGCGCGCCGATCGCACCGAAGTGACGTGCGCGTGGCTTTTCGATGCGTCCGCAATGCAGCAGCCGGATTTCGATCCGAGCGATGCCGTGGATTTCTGGGACATGACGAACAGGCAGGATTGGCACGTCAACGAACTCACGCAGCGCGGTATGCGTTCGCGCGCGTACGTTCCCGGCCGGTACTCGAATGCCGAAGCGCTGCTGCGCGCGTTCGACGCTCACTACACCAGCCTCATGAACGGCTGAGATGGTAGCGCTGCTGGCGTTGGCCGCGGCGCTCTCGCCGGCGCTGAGCTGGCGGGAAATCGGACCGGCGATCGCCGGAGGACGCGTTGCAGCCGTCGCGGGCACGGACGACAACCCGTTGCTCTACTACTTCGGGTCCGCCGGCGGTGGTGTTTACAAAACGACAAACGGTGGCTTGACGTGGAACGACGTGACGCCGCGCACCGCCGTCGGTGCGCTGGGAGCAGTGGCGATCGCCCCGCATCATCCGAACGTGGTGTGGATTGGCACGGGCGAGGCGGCGCCGCGCAACGACGCATCGTACGGCGACGGCGTTTGGCGCTCGCTGGACGGTGGCCGGCACTGGCAGCACGCCGGCTTGCCGCGCTCGTACGCAATTTCGAAAATCATCGTGGATGCGCGCAACCCCAACGTTGCGCTGGCCGGCGTGCTCGGCGACCCGTTTGCGGACAGCACGGACCGCGGCGTTTACCGAACCCGGGACGGCGGTCGCAGCTGGCATCGCACGCTTTTCGCCGGACCGCAAAGCGGCGTTTCCGATATGACCGCCACGCCGGACGGCCGTACGGTCTACGCGGGTATCTGGCAGTTCCGCCGTGTGCCGTGGAGCTTTACCAGCGGCGGCACAATCGATGGCATCTACAAGTCCGCCGACGGCGGACGAACGTGGCGGCCGCTGCGCGGCGGTGGGCTTCCTCGCGGATTGATGGGCCGCATCGGCCTTGCGGTAGCGCCGGCAGATCCGCACGTGGTCTATGCGCTGATTCAATCGCGTTCCGGATTGCTTTGGCGATCGAATGATGCGGGGACGCATTGGCGGCTGCTTTCACGCGACACGCTGATCGATCAGCGCCCGTTTTACATGAGCCGCATGATCGTCGATCCGCTCGATGCGAACCACGTGTTCTTCGCTTCGGAAAACTTGATTCAGACGCGCGACGGCGGCCGTTCGTTCCAAGACATCGCGACGGCGGTGCATCAAGATCATCATGACTTTTGGATCTCGCGCAATGGACGGCGCATCATCGAAGCCGACGACGGCGGCGCGCCGATCAGCGTGGACGGCGGCAGCACGTGGGATTGGCGATTCAACGTCGTTTTGGCGCAGACGTATCACGTCGGCTACGACGAACGCACGCCCTACGCCGTGTGCGGCGCTTTTCAAGACGACGATTCCTACTGCGGACCGTCCGATTCGCTCAGCCCGCTGGGCATCACGGAACGCGACTGGCGCGACGTCGCCAACGACGCCGACGGAGTTTGGGTGTGGCCGCAGCCCGGCAAGCCGCGTGCGATATGGAACGTCGGCATCAACGAATTGAACGGTCAGCTGGGCATCTTCGATTTGGGCTCGCGGCAGAACTACGACATCTCACCCAGCGTGACCGATACCAACGGACGCGCTTTGGCCGGCATCGCGTACCGGTTCAACTGGGAAGCGCCGATTGCGTTCTCGCACGCCGGCGATGCCGCGTACTTCGGCGCGAACGTCGTCTTCGAAACGCGGGACGAGGGCCGCACGTGGCAGCGAATCAGCGCGGATCTCACGCGCAACGATCCGCAAAAGCAGCAAGTCGCCGGCGGCCCCATCAATACCGACGTTTCCGGTGCAGAATTTTACGATACGCTGCTCGACATCGCACCCTCGCCGCTCGATGCGAACGCTATCTGGACGGGGACGGACGATGGTTTGGTCCAACGAACGATCGACGGCGGCGCGCACTGGCGCAGCGCTGCGCCGACCGGTGCACCGTGGGGACGCGTGGAGTGCGTCGAGCCCTCGCGCGTCTCGATCGATCGCGCCTATGCCGTCGTCGATCGCCACCTCTCCGGCGACCGCCATCCTTATCTCTATGCCACCGACGATGGCGGAACGTCCTGGCGCAGCATCGACTTCGGCTTGCCGCACGAACAGTACGCGCATGTGATTCGCGAAGATCCGGTCGACGGGAACGTGTTGTATGCGGGCCTGGAACAAGGCGTTTGGGTCAGCTTCGATCGCGGCGCTCACTGGCAAAGCCTGCACTTGAACATGCCGAACGTGTCCGTTCACGATTTGCGGGTGCAGCCCCAAACGCACGCTTTGATTGCCGGAACGCACGGCCGCGGATTGTGGATTTTGGACGACCTCACGCCGGTCGAACGCCTGGAGCAGGCGCGAAGAAATGCGGTCCCCGCGCTCTGGGCTTCCGGTCCCGCTTATACGTGGTACATGTGGTGGGCCACCGGCTATGGAACGCACGATGACGAATGCTGCGCGTCGGCCGGGACCTTCAGCGCCGCAAATCCGCAGTACGGCGCGTCGCTCTGGTACTACCTGCCCGAACAAGCGCGATCGATCGGCGCAGAAGTGATCGACGCGGCGGGACATCTGGTTCGGCGATTACCTGCGGACCGATCGCGCGGTCTGCACCAGCTCGTCTGGGACTTGAATTCGCAGCCGCCGGTTCCGTGGGAACGCGCGCGCGCTTGGAATCGCGGCCCTTCGGCGGGTCCGACGGTCGTCCCCGGAACGTATGCGGTGCAGCTGCGCGTTGACGGCGCACTGCATTCCCAGCCGCTGGTGGTCCGGCCCGATCCGCGAGCGTCGTGGTCGCACGCCGACTACATGCGGCGCTATGCGTTCTTGCGCCGGTTGGACGACGAACTCTCGGCCATCGACGAGGCGCTCAATCATTTGGATTCGATGCGCGCAAGCGCGACGCCGTTACAGAGCAGCGCTATCGCACGGATTTATGCAGAACTGACTTCCGGCGTCGTCAACTCCGAAGACGACCAATGGATGGCCGACCGCCTGCGGGAACGAGTGACGATTCTGCAAGGCGTTCTGGCGCTCTCCCAAGGACCACCGCTGCCGCCGCATCTGCGGGAGGCGGCTGCCATACGCACGCAATACGACCAGGCCATGGCATCGTACAGCCAATTCCTCACAGCCGAAAGGGAACGCCGATGACGACGCGATTTGAAAACCTGCTCGTAACGTTGACGACCGCGATGTGCATTGCGCTCACGAGCACGTGCGCCTTAGCCGGCACGACCGGCGCTATCAGCGGCACGGTCGTGGACGCGCAGACGGGTACGCCGATCGCCGGTGCTCGCGTTACTGCGGTCAGTCCCTCGCAGTCGGCGGCAGCGGTAACCGATTCGGGCGGCCACTACGCCTTCGTGTCGCTGGCTCCGGACGAGTACACGCTGCAGGCGGTGCAAAACGGGTACGAGCCCGTCTCGCTTTCCGGCGTTGCGGTCTTCGCCGATGCGACGCAAGTCTTGCCGATCACGTTGCACCGAACGTTGAAAACGATTGCGAACGTTACTTCGCGCAGCGCATCGAGCTGGTGCGCTCCGGAACGACGGCCAACGTCTATTCCGTCAATGCCGAACAACAGGCGCGCGTCAACGTACTGGGCGGCGGGGGAAACTTGACCAGCGCGTATTCGGCGATCGCTTCGGTTCCGGGCGCGTACGTGCCGACGAATCAAAACGGCTACAACCAAGCCGTGCACGTTCGAGGCGGCGACTCCAGCGAAGTGGGCTACGAATTCGACGGCATCCCGATCAACCGCGGATTCGACAACTATCCCGGCGGCGGCGCCTCGTCGCTCGGACAGCTCGAACTGCAAGTCTACACCGGCGCAACGCCGGCGAATGCCGAAGCTCAAGGCCTAGCCGGCTTCGTCAATCAGGTGATCAAAACCGGAACGTATCCCGGGTACGCAGCCGCGACGCTCTCGCTCGGATCGCCGACGTTTTATCACGAAGCCGATCTGGAGACGGGCGGCGCCTCGCCGAACCGGCTGTTTAGTTACTACCTGGGCGTCGGAGGCTATAATCAGGAGCACCGGTACGTCGATCAGTTCGACGGCGCATCGCTTTCGAACGAATTCGGACCCGTGATCGATCAGTGTCAGTACGCGGCGAATCTTGGTCCTCAGCCGCCGCCGTCATGTCTGACCAACGGCGCGCCGAACACCAGCATGTTCGGCGCACCAGGCTACATTTTGGGACCGCTTCCATGGGGTAACAACGCCTCCAGCGTGACCGGACGCAACGTCGTGCTGAATCTGCATTTCGGCATTCCGCACAAGAGCGGCAGCCTTCGCGACGACGTGCAACTGCTGTACGATTCCGACTCCCTAACCACTCCGCTGTACGTCTCGCCGCTGGACGAAGGCTTTCTCAACTTCCAGGGACAGTCTTACAACACCGATCCGTCCAGCGGCAACCTGTATCCCGGGATCACGCTGCCGGCCGGCGCGGTCTTACCGTACTATCTCGACAGACTATCAGTTCAAAGGTCCTCTCGGGCAGTTCCTGAACGATGCGTCCGCTTCTGCGGTGGTTCCGTACCTGTTTCCGTCTTCGCCGACCAATCGCGCCTTGTTCGCGCCGATCCCGCTCACGACGCGCGACCAGCAGTTCAACAACCAAAACATCGTCAAACTGCAGTATCAGAAAAATTTCTCGTCCGACGCGTTCCTGCGCGTCTACGGCTATACGTACTACTCGGACTACGTGGGGACCGGGGCCGTGTCGTCATGGCAGCCGTACACGGGCTTCGATTCGGGCGACTACGAATTGAACTCGCACACGCGCGGCGTCAGCGCGACGTTTGCCGAGCAGCTGAGCGGAAAGCATCTGCTGCAGGCTGAGGCATCGTACACCACCGCAACGTCCACCCGCATGAACAACTCCCAGATGTACGACACGGCCGATGCTTTCGGCGTGGTAGTCAATCCCAAGGATCTGACGCACGGCGTCTGCTATGCGCTCGACCCGACGACGTTTACCTCGACCGCGACGAGCTGCGGCAGCGGCAACGTGATCGCGGTAGGAACGCCCGCGACGTTCGCCTCGCTGGCAAACACGTATGCAAACGGAGCGCTGACCGACACCAACGGCAACCCGCTGGATTCCGCAACGCTGGCAAACTACACGTGCGGCGGGGGACCATGCGCGGTGTATGCGGTCGAGAACGGCGCGTCCGGCAAGTACAACACGGTCAAGCCCAACTTCACCGGCTACTCCATCACCGACCAGTGGCGGCCCAACGACAAACTGCTGCTCAATCTGGGAGTTCGCTTCGATCAGTATCAATACGTCGGCGACAACACGACCGGTACGCCGGCTCGCGCGTTTTGGTTCAACGCGTTCAACAACGACACGTGTTACGACACGCAGAACTTAACGCTTTACGACAAGACAGACCTTGCCGACGGAAGCGCCATTCCGATCGCGGCACCGTGCTCTTCCGCCGGGACGCAGTACGCCAACGCGATGATGAACAACGTGCCGAACCAAACGTACACCTACAACATCCTGCAGCCGCGAGTCGGATTGACGTGGAACGTTGCGCCGCAGACCGTCTTGCGCGCGAGCTACGGTAAATATACCGAGCAGCCCTCGGGCGCGTACGCGCAATACGACGCGCTGGAGCAGAATCTGCCGGATCAACTGGTGCCGTTCTACTCGCTCGGCTTCAACACACCCGGTCATGAAGTGCGGCCGGCGATTTCGTTCAATTACGACTTCTCGTACGAGCGGCAATTCAAAGGCACCGACATGGCGGTGAAGATCACGCCGTTCCTACGGCAAACCCACGATCAAATCGAGAACTTTTACTTGAACATCAAACAGGGATTCATTTCGGGACTCAATGCCGGAAACCAAACCTCCACCGGCCTTGAATTTGCGTTCACGAAGGGCGATTTCACGCGCGACGGCTTCGCAGCGCAGCTGGGCTTCGCGTACACGTACGCCTTTTTAAAATTTAGCGGTCTGCCGAACGGCACGACCGTGCTAAGCCCGATCAACGCCGACATCCAAACCTACAATGCTTACACGTCGTTCTGCGCATCGCATCCGGGCGATCGGCGGTGCGGCGCGACGACGACCGGCGCGCCGGCTGCACCATGCTATAACAGCGACGGTTCGCCCAACGCGACGTGCGCGGCAATTGCGGGGATTGCGCCGATCGCCAACCCGTATTGGAACGCGCCGGTACAGTCGCTGTTCGACCCGAACGGCAAATATCTGCCGTATTCGACGATTCCGGGCGGCATCGGCAGCGGCGTCAATGCCTATACGTATCCCTATGTCGCCTCGCTGATCTTGCAGTACCGCCACAAGAAGCTCGCCATCACGCCGTCGTTCCAGTTCGTCGCGGGCAACCGGTACGGCGCGCCCGAGACGATGCCCGGTATCGATCCCGCTTTGGGCTGCGCGGGTACGCTGCCGGGAAGCGTCAGCGGCGATCCGCGTTACCCGTACGGCGCTCCCGGCGGCGCACCGTATGACGCCTCGACGTGCGCGGGAACGCTGAACGCGATTCCCGACTCGTACACGGGCCATTTCGATGGACTGGGCGAGTTCCGCGAGCCGGCGCAGTTCTTGATGCACTTGCGAGTCTCGTACGATTTTTCGCCGAAAATAACGGGCGTCGTTACCCTTGCCAATCTCGTCAGCACGTGCTTCGGCGGTCAGCAGACGCCGTTCACGTACTACAGCAGCCGCAACGCCTGTTCGTATTCGTCAGTCGCCGGCGGGGTGCTGGATCCGGTCGGAAACGCCTACAATCCGACCGACAACGTGCAGACGATTCTCAAGTATCCCTACGAGCCTTCGTTCGGAACCTACAACGATCTGACGAGTTCCATGCTCAACCCATTTTCCGTCTACTTTAGTTTGAAATTCCGGCTCTGATCGCGCGATGAGAGCGACGCGGGTCTTTCTGGCGGGAATTCCATGTCTGATGCTGACGTTCGGCGTTGCGGCGGTCAACGCGGTAGACGCACGCGTTTTCGGACTGCCGTTTCTGATTGTCTGGATTGGACTGTGGGTGCTGGCAACGCCGCTTTTTCTCTACGCCGCCGAACGAACGCGGCGCGGGACATGAGACCGGAAATCATTGCCCTGACGATTGCGGGGGCGATCGTGTTCGGAACGATCGTGTTTGCCATCGCCAGCGTGCGCCGCTTTCGCATGGATCCGCAGGAATATATCGTCGGCAGCCGCTCCTTCGGCGGGCTGCTGCTGTGGATTCTGCTCGCAGGCGAAATCTACACGAGTTTCACCTTTTTGGGCGCCGCCGGCTGGGCGTACGGTAAAGGCGCGCCGGCGTTTTATATCATCGCGTACGGTACAGTGGGCTACGTGCTGGGCTATTTTTATTTGCCGCGCGTCTGGCGCATCGGTAAAGAGCGCGGTTTGCTGACGTGGCCGGACTTTTTGATCGACCGCTACCAGAGCCGATCGCTGGGCATCGGCGTCGCGGTGCTGCAGTTCTTTCTCACCGTTCCGTACGTGACGCTGCAGTTGACGGGCTTGCAGATTTTGCTGACGATTGCGGGATACGGCCGTTATAACGCGACGATCGCGGTATGTGCAGGCTTCATGTTAATCGCGCTGTTCGTGTTCACGACGGGACTTCGCGGCGCAGCCTGGGCGAGCGTGGTCAAAGACGTCTTGGTGCTGGGCGCAGTGCTTTTCGCCGGCGTCTACCTGCCGGTGTATTTTTTCGGTATCTCCGGGCGCAATGATTTCGCACGTCGTCGCGGCGCACCCGAAGTGGATGCATTTAGCGCCGTCAAGCGCGCCCTACGGCACCGTATGGTTCGTTTCCACGGTACTGCTGACCGGCAGCGGCTTTTTCATGGGGCCGGCCAACGCGCAGTCGATTTATTCCGCGCGCAACGCACAGACGATCCGCCGCAACATGATGCTGATGCCGCTCTACCAACTGGTCGTGCTGTTCGTGCTGCTGGCGGGCTTTACCGCGCTGGCCGTAATGCCGGGGCTCAAAGGCCCGCAAGCCGATCAGTCGTTCGTGCTGCTTCTGCAGCGCACGTTTCCGGCGTGGGTGTTGGGTTTGGTCGCCGGAGCCGGCTGTCTTGCGGCGCTGCTGCCTGCTTCCGTCTTGCTGCTCGGCGCAGCAAGCATCTTCTCGAAGAACGTGCTCAGCGACGCATTCGGCGTTGCGCGTACGGATCGCTCGCGCATGTTTTGGACGCGCGCGCTCGTGCTGATCTGCGCGTGCCTGGCGTTGCTGCTATGGATCGTAGCGAAAACCTCGCTCGTCGATCTGCTGCTTTTTTACTACAACGGAATCACGCAACTTTTGCCGGCGGTTTTGCTCGCCTTGTTTTGGCCGCGCGTGAGCGCGTGGGCTGCTGGTGCAGGTTTGATAACGGGCGAAATCGTCGCCGCATACTCGCTGCATCTGACGAGCGGACCATGGGGGGTGAATCTCGGGTTCATCGCTTTGCTCGCGAACGCTGCGGTCTGCGTACTGGTCGCGCTGGCGTTTCCGCGCCGCTCGTTGGCGAACGCCCCGGCCGCCGTTAACGCCTAAGCATTTTCGCCCGTGAATTCGACCGTCGTGCGCGCCGCCGTCCCCGGCGACTTACCTGCCGTGCTGCAGGCCTACAACGAAGGCATCGAGGACGGCGAAGCGACGCTCGAAACGGATCCCAAATCGTTCGACGACATCACGAGCTGGTGGAAGGACCATGACGATCGCTACCCGGTGCTCGTCGCTTCGCGTGAAGCGCACATTCTCGGTTGGGCCTCGCTCAACCGGTTCTCGCATCGCTGCGCACATCAAGGGATTGCCGACCTTTCAATCTATGTCGCGCGCGAACAACGCGGACGCGGCATCGGCACATTGCTGCTGGGGCGCCTGGAGGAACGCGCGAAGCTGCGCGGCTTTCATAAGATCGTGCTGCATGCGTTGAACGACAACGAAGCGGGAAAGCGGCTCTACCGCGGCTGCGGCTTTTCCGAGGTCGGCATCTTCAAAGCGCATGGCCTGCGGAACGGGCGCTACGTGGACGTTGTCGCGATGGAAAAGCTGCTGCGCTGAGCGGCGCAAAAAGCCCGCCGGAATCCGGCGGGCTTTTTGCTTTACATAAAAGCGCTTTTCTAGCGGTAGCTGGGACGCGATTGGAAACAATCGCGGCAATACACCGGCTTGTCGCCCCGCGGCTGAAACGGCACCTCGGCTACGCCGCCGCATTGGCTGCACGTCGCCTGGTACATCTCGCGGCGCTGACCGCCACCGCCCCCCATGCCGCTTGCGCCGCCCGAGCTCGAGCGCATCTGCTTACGCGCTTGACGGCAGTCCGGGCAGCGATTGGGTTTGTTTTGAAAACCCTTGCTGGCGTAGAACTGCTGCTCGCCGGCAGTGAACGCGAACTGGCGCCCGCAATCCACACAATTCAACATTTCATCGACGTACACTAAACGAGACTCCTTTAACGTGGTTATTTGGGCCTGATTCGACTCGCCTAGTGCCTCTAAGAAACGGACTTTGCGGACTTCGAAACCAGATTTCCCGGAAATCCTACCACGCGATGACGGTTAATGCAAAAATGTGGCACGCTCCGCGGGTGTTAACGGGCCGAAAAGTTCTCGATAAAAACCACGCAGCGTCATGACGGAGGACTCCAGCGGCAGCCGGAACCACCGGGCCGGTACGCCTCGACACGCATGCGAAATCGCGGCACGCACAGACGCGCTCGCCGAATATCCTGGTGATAGTCGTCGCAGGGAGCGTACCGCGGGCCGTCTGTCATGTCATGAACGAAGATGGGATTTCGATTGCGTGTGCGAGGGTATGCCACGCCTCCGATAAAAGTCCTTTTGTACGATGATCGAGGTTCCTGAGAAGCTGGCCGCGCAAGTCGTCCAAACGCGACGCGATCTGCACATGCATCCCGAGCTGGGGTTTGAGGAAGAACGCACGGCGGGCATTGCGGCCGAGCGTTTGCGGCAGCTCGGGTTCGATGTGTACGCCGGCATCGCGAAAACCGGCGTCGTCGGTGTATTGCACGGTACGTTGCCGGGCAGAACGATCATGCTGCGCGCCGACATGGACGCCTTACCGTTGCACGAGGAAAACGGCCACGCTTTCCGTTCACGCAACGACGGGAAGATGCACGCCTGCGGCCACGACGGTCACGTCGCCATCTTGCTCGGAGCCGCCGAACTGATCGCTGCCCGCAAGGAAGCTTTGGCCGGTACGGTTTGCCTGCTCTTTCAGCCCGCCGAAGAGGGCCAAGGCGGCGCGCGCTTCATGGTGGAGGAAGGCGTCATCGAACGCTTCGGCATCGAGCGCGCGTACGGACTGCACCTCAGTTCCAAGTACGCTACCGGCTTGCTGGGTTTTCGCGAGGGTGAATTCTACGCTTCAAGCGATTCCATCGAGATCGACGTGCTCGGCAAAGGCGGCCACGGTGCCGCGCCGCACGACGCAATCGATCCGATTTACACGGCAGCGAACTTCGTTACGTCCGTGCAGCAGGTCGTTTCACGCCACGTCGATCCGCTCGAACCCGCGGTCGTAACGATTGCCTCGATTCACGGAGGAACCATTCACAACGTCATCCCGCGCTCGGTCCGCATGCTGGGGACCGTGCGAGCCTTCTCCGACGACGTGCGCAACGCAATGCCGGAACGCATCGAGCGCGTGCTCAAGGCGTGCTGCGATGCGATGGGCGCGCAGTACGAATTCTCGTACTTATGGCGCTATCCGGTAACGGTGAACGATCCGGCGCAAACGCAGTATGCTCGCGCGCTCGCGGAAAGCGTCGTTGGCGCGGAGCGCGTCATCACGGCCGACAGACTCGCGGGCGCCGAGGATTTTTCTTTTTTCGCGCAGCGCGTTCCGTCGTGTTACTACACGCTCGGCGCCGCCGTCGACCCGCAGAACGCCGCTCCGCATCATTCCAGCACGTTCGACATCGACGAGGCGGCGCTGCCGACGGGGGTCGCGATGATGGCGGCGCTGGCGTTCGACGCTCCATCGCACGCGCCGTAAATTTCCTAAGGTGCATTGCGGTGCGCTCGGCTGACCGCTCGAGATTCAACGTCCTGTTGAATCTCTGCCTCTCAGCGTTTTCGCGAGAACAAGTTCGGAAACGGCCCTCCTGGCCGGCGCGAAAACGTCAGAAATCACCCGAGCGCACCCCAACGCACCTTGTGAGGAGCAAAGCAATATTTTTAGTGTCACGCTACAAGCTTACGTTTTGAGCGAGTGAGATTGAGTGGCGAAGGTGCCGGCTGAGGTGGTAATTCAGCTTTGGTAGAGCAAACTGGCGAACAAACCGTTGAAACGATTCCGGATCGCGTCCTGGATCCGGCGCCGAATGACTATCTCGAGGTGATGAGCCGGGCCGTCTTTCAAGCCGGACTGCGCTGGGCGGCAATTGCGAGAAATTGGAATTCATATCGGCGCGCGTTCGATGTTTTCGATCCGGGCAAAGTCGCAAACTATACCGAAGGCGACGTTGATCGCCTCATGCGCGAACCCGGCATTCTGCACAGCGAACGCAAGATTCGCGGCACGATCCAAAACGCGCAAACATTCTTGGCGCTGGCCGAAGCCTACGGCGGCTTCGAGCGGTACCTTGACTCGTTCGCCGGTTACGAAGAGCTGAGCGCGAACATCCGGACCCGCTTCAAATTCATGGGTGCGATGAACGTGTGGTACTTTCTATTTCGCGTCGGCCGCCCGGTGCCACGATTCGAGCACTGGGTCGAAACGATTCCAGGCGACCACCCCCGCATGAAAGAAATGGTCGAAAAAGCCCGCGCTGCGGGCACGTCGACGGAGATTTGATTCATGCACGTCCTATTGGCTTCGCTTTTTTCCCTTGCACGGGTCTTCGCGTTTCCGATTCCTTTGGAAATGGATTCGGCGCAGAACGGCAACGCCATAGCGTACGTTTTAGACGAAAGCGGCGTGCGCAGCTTGTGGTTTGCGCAGGCACCGGCATTTGCGCCTCGCCGGCTTTGGAGTTCGGGCACCGACGACGGGCAGGAACTCACCAACCTTTTCATCTCGAACGACGGGCGGTTCGTAGCGTACGTCCGCGGCGGCTCGCACGATGCAAACTGGGTCACGCATCCGTGGCCGGATCCGGACGACAGTCCCGTCGAGCAGCATATGGAGGTGATGGCGATCTCCACCGCGGGAGGGCAGCCGAAACTGATCGGGGACGGCGATGCGCCGGTGATCTCGCCGGACAGCCGCAGCGTAGCGTTCGTTCACGATCCCGACGGCGCCGTATGGTCGGCACCGGTCGACGGCAGCGCTCAAAGCACGCGGCTCTTCTTCGATCGCGGCCAGGATAGCGAGCTGCAATATTCCCCCGACGGAAAAGCGCTGGCATTTACTTCCGATCGCGGCGATCACGCGTTCATCGGCATCTTCCGCAATTCCGCAACGCCGGTCGAGTATCTGGCGCCGAGCACGTCGCGCGACTTTCTGCCGCGTTGGTCTGCGGACGGAACGCGAATTGCGTACGTCCGCATTCCGGGGGAAGGCGGTCCGCCGCAAAATTTGCTCAAGCGGCGCGCGCAGCCGTGGTCCATTTGGGTCGCCGATGCTTCGAACGGACAAGGCCGCGAGGTTTGGCGCAGCGGCAACACGCTGCGCGATTCGCTGCCCGGGATCAAAGGTCCGCAATTGAATTGGCTCGCGGGCGATAAGCTCGTGTATATTTCGGAGCAAAGCAACTGGCCTCACCTTTATGAAGTTTCGGCTTCGGGAGGCGCGCCGCGGCTGCTCACGCCGGGCAACTTCATGGTCGAAGATACGGCCGTCTCGCCGGATGGCGCGACCGTGTACTACACGGCAAATACCGGTTCGACGCCGGGCGATGTCGCGCGGCGGCACGTGTTTTCGGTCGGCGCGGCCGGCGGCGCTCCGGTTGCCGTAACATCGGGCACCAACAGTCAGTGGTGGCCGGCTGCGGTCAACAGCGGCGTGGCGTACGTTGTCGCGGGCGCACGCACGCCGTTCACGATCGCGTACAACGGACGCACACTGAATGCGGATCAGATTCCCGCCGGCTTTCCGGCGAACGATTTGATCGTTCCAAAACTCGTTTCGTTCCGCTCGGCGAACGGCTTCACGATTCAAGGCACGCTTTTCGAGCCGCCCGGCGGCGCCGCTAAAAAGCCGGCCGTGATCTTCGTGCACGGCGGTCCGCCGCGGCAGATGCTGCTGACCTGGCATTACTTCGACTATTACAGCTACGGATACGCCAATAACCAGTATCTCGCAAGCCGCGGCTTCGTCGTGCTTTCGGTCAACTATCGCTTGGGAATCGGCTACGGGCACGACTTTCAATATCCCGAGCATGCCGGACCGCTCGGCGCCTCGGAGTACAACGACGTTCTTGCGGCCGCGCACTATCTGCAGCGCCTTCCGCAGGTCGATTCGAAACGCATAGGCATTTACGGCGGATCCTACGGCGGCTTTTTAACCGCGATGGCACTGGCTAAAAACTCGAACATCTTTCGCGTGGGGGTCGACGTGCACGGCGTGCACGACTTCTCGATGTGGGACGAGGCATTCATGAGCACGCAGAAGCGATACCAGCAGCCCAATACGCAAGCGTTCCTGCACTCCGCATGGCTCTCATCGCCGGATGCATACGTCTCCACGTGGCGCTCGCCGGTTCTGCTGATCCAAGGGGACGACGATCGCAACGTGCAGTTTCATCAGATGGTCGATCTCGTTCAGCGGCTGCGTTTGGCGCGCGTTCCGTACCAAGAAATCGTGATACCGAATGAAATCCACGGCTTTTTACGGTGGACATCGTGGCTGCAGGCAGATCAGGCCGGCGACGATTTTTTAACGGCGCACTTGCGGCCCTGATCGCGGCGGCGATTCCCACCGCACCGGCTGCCGCGCGCTCCATGACGGTTGCCGACATGGCAGGCATCGCCATGCTGGAGCAGCCAGCGCTTTCGCCCGACGGCAAACGGGTTGCGCTCGTCGTCGAGCGGGGATCGCAAAATAGTTTGGTGCTCGTCGCAACCTCGAGCGGCAAACAGACGATCATCGCGCGCGGCGGCGACGTTGCCGATCCGCGCTGGTCTGCCGATGGTACTGCGCTGGCCTACCTGCAGCGCGATCGCAGCGGCGGCCGGCTGCAGCTGTTCGTTGCAAGCATGCGGCAAGCGCCGCTGCAACTGACGCGCAGCAGTTCTGACGTCATCGACATGGCATGGCCGCCGCACGGCCGGACGATCGCGTACGCCGCCGCAGTCGCGCAGCACGATCCGGGGTATTTCGATGCCGGCGACAACGACTACACGGCAACGTCGGCCACTCCGCCTGTGCATCTTTTTCAGGTGGCCTCCGCCGGCGGGGCGCCCAAACAGCTCACTCGCGGCACGTGGACGCTTCCGCCGACCGATACCGGCGGCGTCTTTTCACCGCAGTTCGCGTGGTCCGCCGACGGCAAGTCGATCGTCTTTACGCGCGTGCGAAACACGTTCAGCGGCGACGACGAGTATTCTACGCTCTGGAATTTGGACGTTGCAAGCGGCAAACTTCATAAACTGACCCGCCACGCGATGCTGGAGCTCAGCCCGTCTTTTTCACCCGACGGCTCCGCGCTGCTTTACGCGTACGCTCGCGGGGGAGAGTATCTTGCGTTCAATACGCTGCGGCTTCGACGCGGATCGCACGAGGTCGATCTGACGGCGAATTTCGACTACAACGTCGGCGGCTCGGTCTGGATGCCCGACGGGCGTTCGCTGCTGGTTTGCGCCAACGATCGCACGCGCGCCAACGCGTGGACCATCGGTTTGAACGGAGCGATAAAGCGCGTGCCGCTCGGAGATCTGAATATCGTTTGCGATTCTTATCAGAGCAGCACGTTCGATTCGGGCATCGCCGCCGGCGTTTCGCGCAGCGGCGCCCTGGCGTTTTTGGCATCGAGCGCGCACCACCCGCGCGAACTCTTCTTCAAATCGTCGCTCTCCGCTTCGCCGCACGTTCTCACGCACTTCAACGACGCCTTCGCCGGACTCGATTTGGGAAAGACGAGCCGGATAAGCTGGCGCGGGCGCGGCGGCTTTGCTGAATACGGCGTCTTGACGTATCCGCCGCACATGAGCGCCGGACGCAAATATCCGATCGTCGTCAGCATCCACGGCGGTCCGGGCGACAGCAGTTTGCAGAACGTTTCCTGGGAAGCATGGCCGCGCGCGCAGCTGTTTGCATCGAACGGTTACATCGTTTTCGAACCGAACTATCGCGGCAGCGACGATGCCGGCAATGCATTTGCGCTGGCGATCTACAAAGACACGGTCAGCGGCCCTGCGGACGATATTTTGCGCGGCCTTGCGGTAGTGCGCAGGCTGCCCCAAGCGGATTCGCAACGCGTCGCGGTTTGCGGCTGGTCCTACGGCGGTTTGCTGACCAGCTGGCTCATCACCCAGCATCATTTTTGGCGAACCGCCATCTCGGGCGCCGCAGTTAACGACGAGATCGAAGAATACGCGCTCTCCACCAGCAACGTGCAGAATCGATATTATTTGGGGACTTCGCCGTACGCAAAGCGCGGCGCCGCAATCTACGTCGCGCAATCGCCGATCACGTATGCCGCTCGCGTAACGACTCCGACGCTGCTGTGGGCAACGACGCTCGATCCCGTCGTGCCGATTCCGCAGATGTATTCCTTTTATCACGCGCTGCACGAACACCACGTCCCCGTGCGTTTCCTCGTGTTCCCTGCTCCGACGCATGGGCCGGTCGACGCGGCGCAGACAGCGACGCTCAGCACTTTATGGCTGCAGTGGCTCGACCGCTACCTGCAACGCTGAGGCGATTGGGCTCAAGCATGCACACAATCGATTAGATAACTAATTGACAACGGGGCTGCGAGCGGTGTATCGTTCTATTAGAATACCCATCGTCCGGAAGCAGGCAACATGCCGCGCAAGAAATCGCCGGTTCTCACGGACCACGAGCTGCGGCTCATGGACGTTCTGTGGCGCAAAGGCCAAGGCACGGTCGCAGACGTGGTGAATGGACTTGCACCGCCGCCGCTTACCTACAGCACCGTACTGACCACGCTGCGTACGCTCGAACAAAAGGGACATCTCACGCACGCCGAAGAGGGGCGCGCTTTCATCTACCGGCCGCTGATGGAGCGCGGCGATGCGGCAAAGTCGGCGCTGCGTTATCTGCTTAGCCGGTTTTTTGGCGATTCCCCCGGAGCGCTCGCGGTCACGCTGCTGGATGACGCTCAACTCGGCGAGAACGACGTGAAACGAATCCGGCGTGCCTTAGGCAAGCAACGCAAAGCGCGCAAATGATCGCCGCGATCCTTTTCAATGGACTGCTCCAAGGCCCGGCGATCGTTGCGCTGACGTACCTGACGGCACGATGCGTTCCCGAGCGCAACGCGACCACGCGTCACGCAGTGTGGTGCGCCGCGCTGCTGGCTCTGCTCATCGTGCCTGCGCTGACGATCGTCTCGAACGCAGGCGCGCACATCGTCGCGGCGTTGCGGCCATCGCAGAGAGGCACTGCGCCGACCGTTTCGCTCATACCCGTGGGAACGCTCACGCACGCTGCGACACACTTGGCGCCATCGCTGGCTGGTGCGATCATCGCGGTATGGCTCTGCGGCTTCGCCATTCAAGCATGCCGTCTCGCCGCGAGTTTTCTGCGCATCCGGCGCATCCGCCGAAACGCGGTGACGTTCGATTGCTGCGGTGAGCGCGTGTTGATATCCAGCGAGCTTGCGGTGCCAATCGCAGCGGGGCTGCGAGAACCCGTCGTCATTATTCCAAAAAGTGTCGTCGAACGTAGTGCCCGCAGACGAACTTACAGCGCATCATCGCACACGAGCACGCGCACATTCGGCGCAACGACATCGCCGCAAACCTCATCCAACGTTCTATCGAAGCGATGCTGTTCTTCAATCCCTGCGTTTACGTCATCGGCCGCAATCTCGTCAAGGAGCGCGAAGCCGCATGCGACGATTTGGCCGTACAGCAAACCGGCGGTGTCGAGCAGTACGCGCGATGCCTCGCGTCGCTGTCCCAAGGGCTGGGCCGTGGACAAGCGCGCCTTCTTACGCCAAGCGCGTTCAGTTTGCGCAACGGCGTGGTTGCGCGTATCGAGCGCCTCACCCGCACCGGAGCCTCGCACGCAACAACACTCAATACCTACACTCTTGGAGGAACGATTGTGCTCTTCGCAATGCTCACGCTCGGTTTTCAAGCGTTGGCTCCGGCTTCCGTTATGCCGGCCTCCGCATCCTCATTACCGCTATCCGCCGGGCCGGCTCTCGTGGCCGCCGCATGCAGCGTGCCATACGCCCCCGCAAAAGTGATTACGCCGCAGCCGCCGGACATTCCGAACTCGGTCGCAGCGTTGCGCGGCTCTGTCGAAGTCACGGTCACCGTCGCGCCGAGCGGACACGTTTCGAAAGCCGCCGTTCGCCGATCGAGCGGCAACATGCGGCTCGACGAGGCTGTGCTCGACGCGGCTAAAAATTCGGTTTATTCACCGGCGCGAAAAGACTGCAGAGCCGTCGCCGGCACGTACCTTTTCCGCGCAACGTTCGCGCCGAACCCGTAACGCCTTATCGGCCGTTACTAAGGCGAGGCGCTCGGGCGCGGCGAGGGGGGCCGGCCTCCGCCGGTACCAAATCCGCCGGCGATATAGAGCCCGAGTGCGGGCGCATAGTTCAGCGTCGGGGGCCGTTCGCCGTCCCAACCGCGCGCCGTCAGATCGTCACGGCTTGCAGCGGACACATGCCCGCAATTCAGGATCGCCGGCACCGACGAGATGTCGGTGGGTTCGAGCGAATACCACGTGCCCGCTTTTGCCGTGTGCGGCGTAATCGTCCATGCCGCAGTTTGGCCGTTCGACGAAAAGTGCGTTTGCAGCTGCGCAAGCGCGCTTGCAGCAGCGGCATGCATATCGGCCGTACAGATCGTCGAAACCGCATGGAGCGCAAACGGCGTTGCCGGAGCGGTAGTAGGAAGTTTGTACAGCCGGAAACTCTGCGTCCCGGCCTGCGGCGGATGCCGAACGAAGTATAATCCGACCGACGGCATGAACGACACGGCCGGCCGGAAGAACATTCCGCCGCTGCTGGGCGCAACGTACAGTTTGCGCTGCGTTGCGGTCTGTTCGTCCGCTACGTGAAACGACGTGCAGCCGAAGAGCGATCGCATCTGCGTCGTCTGCGTCAAACCGATGGTGAGCGCATAGGTCGATCCTAAGCCGTGATACTGCACGTTCAGGCCCGGAATGGTTGTCGCGGGGACTGCGGCCGGGTAGCCGCTCGAAGTTTTGAGCGCTTCGATCTGCTCGACATACGACTTCAGTCCGGAAAGGATCGGCTGCGCGGCTTTTTGCGCATCCGCGGTGCACATCGGGGTGACGTTGAGCGCAAACGGATCGCTGGGCGGCGTATCGGGCAGCGGCGCGCCGAACTGCCGGAAGCCGCCGCGTCCACCCGGGCCGCCGCGTCCGCCCGGACCGCCTTCTTCACCGAACCCGGCGCGCGTCAGTGCATTGCCCGAGCTTTGCTGCGGAACGCCCTGACCGAATCGGACGGAATACGTTACGGAAAACTGCCGCGGCGTGTTGGGACGGGCAATGGTTGCGACGGATCCGCCGCCGAGCGTCGCGTATGGAACGGCCCACTGCGAACCGGAAAAAACGCCGCCGTACGTATTGAAGACGTTGCTCGCCGCAAACGTTAGATCGCCGTAGTGCAGATGATAGTCTACCGCGGCATCAACCGTAGTATACGCGGGCAAGTTCTGCGGGTTGTTGGCGGACGTATAGTTCGCGTCGGCGAGCCACTCGAACACCGAACGCGGCGCCTTGTAATCGAACGTGAGCCCGGCGCGGTGGAGTGGAACGTTCGGAAGCTGCGAACCGGGAATCGTGATCGAATACGGATTGTTGAGGCGCACGTCGCCGCTGATCGCCTTGGCGACCTGGATGTTATAGTAGGGCTGCACGACCAAACGTCCGAGCGTGTAAAAGGCCGAGAGCTGCGCGCCTTCGTACACGCGCTGCACGCCGCCGATCGGCGTCGAGAAGTAGACGTACTGATCGGCACTTTGCGGCGGGAACGGCACCACGCCGCCGCATGCGCCGCTGAAGTTATCGTAAACGTCGTTGAAGTAGCCGGGCGGGAAAATCCCCATCGAAGTCAAGACCGAACCGTTGACCTGCGTCGGCAGCACGATGTCGCGTTGCACTTGGCGGTACACCGACGCGTTCATCAGGCCGGCTCTTGATTTGTGCGTGTAGGTGAGGCGCGTCGAGGTGGAAGAACTGGCGCCGGGCTGATCTCCCGGTGCGTTGCCGTATGCAACGTCGCCGTTGCAATCGAATCGCAGTTGCGCGGGATCGCTGAGGATCCCGAAGCGTCCGGGATGCGGCGCCGCCCCGCCGATGTTATAGCTGAATGCGAACGTGTCGCTCGGGGTCGGGCTCCACTGCGTTCCCACGCCCAGCAGCAGGGACGAGGGCGCATTGCTTGCGTGACTCAGGCCCAGTGTGTCGTTGAAACGCAGTTTGGTGTTCGCGCGAATCGTGTCGTTGATCGTCACGGCCGCATACGACGTCCGCTGACCGGGAAAGACGAAGGGCTGCGCTTGCGGCACGAGCGGCGTGAACGCGCTTTGACTGTTCGTGACGTACCCGTTGACCGATATCGTGTGCCGATCGCGCGCGGGCAGCATCGCGTTGATCGTCAGGCCGTTCGTGTTCATCGCCTGCGCCGTGCCGGTCGGTGCCGCTTCACCGTCGACGTAGCGGTCGAGTTCGTCGCGCGTCGAACCCATGCGGCTACCGTAGACGGCCGCCTGAATCTGAGTGGCACCGACGAGCGCGTTGTCGGTCAGCGAGTACAGTTTGAAATCGGTGTCGTAGCTGTTGTTGGGGCCGTAGCCGCACGGCAGCGGCCCCGTGATCTGCGCGCACACCAGTCCCGCGCCGTTGACGCTATGCAAAAACATCCCCGTAAGCGTCTGCGACTCATCCGGCTGGTATCGCAGCTTCACCATGGAACCGATTTGCTGTCCGTCGCCGGAATGCGTGTAATCCAGTCCGCTGGTGTCCAGAAACTGCATGCCGTCGATGAGACTGGGGGAGAACCGGTACGAATGCATGAGCGCAACGCCGAATTTGCCGAGCGTGCCGCTCTCGCCGAACGAATAGTTGTTTTTCCCGTTGCTTCCGGCGGACAGCGAAAATTCGCTTTGCCACGACAGCGTCGGTTCGAGCGTGGAGAAGCCCACGCCGCCCGCAAGGCCGCCGATCTGCGGCCCGAACGAAACCGACGATCGCGTAAACAAATCCGTTCCGATAGCGCGCAGATCGCCTGCGCTTCCCGGCCCGTTCAACGGGATGCCGTCGAGCGTAAGAGCCGTTTGGCTCGCGTCTTGGCCTTCCAGGGAGACGCTTTGCGTCGCGTCACTGTCCGAACTCGACGTGGCGACCGTTACGCCGGAAAGCTTTCCGAGGGCGTCCGCCAACGAATCGGACAGTTTGCGCTGCGCGCTGTTTTGATCGATCGTCGTGGTGGAAACGCTCGCAGTCGATTTCGCGACGACCGAGGCGATGGTTTTCAAATTGTTGTTCGTGGAAAGCGCCAAGACGACTTTGACGCTGACGACGCGCCCGTTCGTGACTTCGAAATTCTCCGAGGTGATGCTCTGAAATCCGCGGGCAAAGATGCGCGCACGATAGATGCCGTCGGGAACTTCGGTGAACCGCACTTTGCCGTCATCACCGGTAAACTCGCTGGTGATGACGGGACCGTCCAGTAACACGCGCGCGAGCACCACGGGAGCGCTGGAGCGCGCATCCTGCACTGCAATGTCGATCTCACCCGTATCGGACTGCGCCGCGACCGGGAGGGCCCCGCCGGCGAGAATACCCAGGCTAAGCGCAAAAGCGAGCACGCGTCGAAGCATCGCGTATTGTTGTAACACGAAAGAGTTTGGATAAGGCTGGGAGCGCTTTAAAGAGTGATGAGAACCGTCGTCCCGCGGCCGGGCGCGGACTCGATGGCGATGTCGCCGCCCGCTCTGTCGACCGCACGTTTGGCAATCGCCAGGCCCAGGCCGGTACCGGGGATCTCGCCGCGCGCATCGCCCCGGTAAAAGCGTTCGAACGCGTGCAGCCGCTCCGACTCGGACATCCCCGGACCTTCGTCGGAGACGCTGAGCACGGTACTGCCGTTTTGCCGAAATGCGCGCAGGTGGATAGGCGCGCCCGGCGCGTACTTCACGGCGTTTTCGACGACGTTCCAAAGCGCATCACTCAGTTCGACGCGGTCGGCTTGAATCTGCTGCACGCCGTCGACGTTGTAATCGATCGCACGCTGGTCGTCCAGTCGCCGCGCCGCCTCGCATTGGTCCCGCAGCATCGCAGCGATGTCGATGGCCTGCTTTTCCGGGGGTGTTTCGGAATCCATTCGCGCCAGTCGCATCAGCCGGTCGATGAGCACGCGCATGTGCTCTTTTTCGAGCGCCATCGTGCCCAATATTTGCTTGGCGACTTTCGGTTCTTCGATGGCACCACGCCGCAGAACGTCGATGTATCCGGCGATGACGGTCAGCGGCGTGCGTAACTCGTGCCCGGCATCCGCAACGAATTGGCGCATCCGTCCTTCGGTGTCGCGCCGCTCCTCCATCGCGGCGGCGACGCTCGCGGCCGCATCGTTGTAGGCTTGCGTCAGCGTGGCGATCTCGTCGCCGCGCGCGGTTACGAACCGGCGCTGGGTGTAGTCTCCGTCCGCGAGTGCTTGCAGCGACGAGGTGACTTCGGTGACGGGCGCCAGCGCCTCGCGCGAAAAAAGGCGGCCGATAAACCACGAAGCGACGATGGCTACGACCGCGATGCCGAAAACGATCCACCAATACGGAATCAGATTCGTCAGAATGATCCATTCGGTCGCATCAAAGGTCACGTAGCCGCCGGGCACCGCGGTGATGCGCCACCAATCGGGTCCTATCGGCGGGGGCGGCCCGGAAGGGTGCTTCTTGGGCGTTTGAATCGATTCGCCCAGATGCGCCGGCGGCCCGGGAAGCTTCACTTTGCCTTGTACGACCCGGCCTAAAATCTCCGGGCGAACCGAAGCGTCGCCGCCCAACAACGTGCCGCGCGTATCGTACACCGCGACATGCAGGCCGATGCCGCTGAGCGCTCGGACCACCCGCGGCGCCGCTTGTTTGAGCGTCATTCCTTCGCTCTCGTACCTGGCCGAGAGGAAACGCGCTTCGTCATGTTTGGCGACGATGATGTCGTTGCTGAACCGCGAGAGTTCGTAGATCAGCGCGACGGACGAAGCGGCGATAACGAGCAGCACCGTAACGCCGAGCAGCAGCGCGTACAGCGAAGCGAGGCGATTCGCAAGGGATCGACGCATCACGCGATCACTGCGCCAGCCCGTAACCGACGCCGCGTACGGTGCGGATGAACGAGGTCGGCTGCGCCGTACGATCGATCTTGGCGCGTAAGTATGAAATGTACGTTTCAACGATGTTCGGGCCGCCCTCGAAATCGTGGCCCCAAACCAGCTCGAGCAGATGATCTTTGCTGAAGACGCGCCGGGGTTCACGCATGAACACTTCGAGCAGATCGAACTCGCGCTGCGTCAACTCCAGTGACTGCTGTCCGCGCCATGCCTGCCGCGTCGTCGGGTTCATCGTCACGTCGTGCCAGCGCAGCACCTGGTCTTCGATGAGCTGCGGACGGCGCAGCTTGGCCTGCAGGCGCGCGATGAGTTCTTCAAAGACGAACGGCTTGACGAGATAATCGTCGGCGCCCGCACCCAGACTGCTGACCTTGTCGTTGGTCTCCCCTTTGGCGGTGAGCATGACGATGGGCGCCTGCGTGAGCTCGCGCAGCCGCGGCAAAAGCGTGATGCCGTCGATCTTCGGCATCATGATGTCCAGCACGATTACTTCCGGATCCCACGAACGCACCAAATCGAGTGCGGCCGCCCCATCCGAGGCCGTCCGTACGATATACCCCTCCCGGCTCAGGCCGAGTTCGAGCATCTCGCGCACGAAGCGATCGTCGTCGACAACGGCAACGCGCGCCGGCTGCATATCCGCCATCTACGGTAAATCCTGGACGCAAACCCTTGGAAGCCGCTGAACCGGTTCACGCGGCGGTCCACTGCACCCGGCGCTGCTCGGCAACAATCGATGCGGCAGCCACGTCCGCGAGCGGATGCGCGTTCAGCCGAATGCCGGCTTGCGCCAGCTCCACAGACAAGGCCGTGTCGGGAAGCCAGCGAGCGTACAAATCGACCTCGACCGCTTGCGCCGCGCGAGCGAGAATGAGCAGCACGTCCGCCAAGCTGCACACGTCCTTTTCGCGCAGCGGCTGCGCAACTCGCTGGGAGAAGCCTGCACCATTGCACCCTTGGACGGCGACGACCCAGACGCTGCAGTTCGCTCGCGCAGGCGCCATCGAAATCGATAACCGCAACGCGGCAGTCTTGCGAGTTCGCCGTTTTGACGCACGCATGCACATGCGCCGGCAGGATGGCCGGCGTCTTGCCGCGTTGGAGGATGGCGCCTGCGCCGATGAAGTCCATGGCCTCATCGTGCATCCTCTGCGTGCCAGGTGGGTGGCGCAGACCGCTGCGCGGCGCGAAAAAGAGAGAGCGCGTCAACCTTCAGACGCGCCCTGCCCACGACCCGATATGGGAACTTTAGGCGCTGGACGCGCCGGTGCTGGACGCCTGCCGTCTACGCGTTGAGAACAAGCTCAGCATCGCATCGACGATCATAGGGTCCCACTGCGTTCCTCGTCCTGTTTCCAGCGTTTCCAACGCCTGGCGCGGCGCGATCGCTTTGCGGTACGGGCGGTTGCTGATCATCGCATGAAACGCATCGGCGACCGCGACCACGCGCGCTTCGAAGGGAATCGCGTCGGCGGAGAGGCCGTCGGGATAGCCTTTGCCGTCCCAGCGCTCGTGGTGCGCGCGCACGATCGGCGAACAGCGCGCAAGCGAAGAAATCTGATCCAAAATGCGCTGCCCTGCCGCGCTGTGGTCGCGCATGATCTCCCATTCGCTTTCGGTGAGCGCGGTCGGCTTGAACAAAATCGCGTCGGGCGTCGAAATTTTTCCGATGTCGTGCAGGACCGCGCACAGCACGATGAACGTGGTCTGTTCGGGCGGCAGCACGAGCGCGCCGCACAGGCGGCGCGCCCATTCACCCGTTGCCTTCGAATGGCAGCACGTTTGCGTGTCGCGTTCGGCGAGCATCGACAGGAGCGCGAGCGCCGTTTCCGAGTGCACCGCTCCGGTTTCTTCGCGTTGTTCGTCCAAGGCCGAAAGCGTCGCCGCGGCTTCGCCCTTCAAAACCTCCAAAAACGCCAGCAGGCGGCCGTGATCGATCTCGAAACTCTCCGCTTCGACGGCCAGCGCGTGCGCCGCCGCGTTCACCAGCTCGGAAGCGCGATAGACGCCCAGTCTGCGCCCTTCACGCGCAGCCCATGTGGCCAAGCCGACCGGCTTGGCGAGCTGCAGCGAGAGGCATAGCCGATCGAGGACGCCTTCGATCGTCGATTCGAGTGACGGATCGTCGAGAAGCCGCTGATCCTGCAGGTTGTCGATAACGAGTCTGGTAAGCTTCGGTACGTTCGCTGCAATGGCCGAAGCCGCGGCGGGCAGGCTGAACACCTCCATGTCGCTGTTTTCCTTCCCTTAGCGGCTAGCCGACGTTACCGGGGGAGGTTCCGGAGCAAACGATGACCGCAAATGCGGCGGCGATGAGTAAAGCGGTAAACATGGCGGTGCGACTCCTTGAAGCGGGCGATGTGCTTGCCCTGAGCATAGCGCTCAGTCGCTGCCGGCGCTCTAATGATTTTTAACTAGGCAGTTCCATGCGGACGAAATCCGCCGCTACCGCAGCAACCCCTGTTTTCTAGCGACGACTAAAGCTTCGGTGCGTCCGCTGCATCCCAGTTTGCGCGTGATGTTCGCAATGTGCACCTGCACGGTGTTGACGCTGCGGCCGCTTTCCAGCGCGATATCTTTTGGACTGCGTCCTTCCGCCAGCGCCTGCAGCACGTCCCGCTCGGCTTTCGTCAGTGTCACGTGAACGCCCGCGGCCGGTTCGATTTGCCGCGCTATCGCCTGCTCCAGAGCGCGGCTGATGCCGCCGTAGCCGACTGCCGAAAGCTGGTCGAGCGTCTCCCCGACCTCCTCGCGCAAGACTCGGCGTTTTCATGGCCCGCGCAATGGCCAAGCCCGCTTCGCGCAATGCGTCGACATACGGCGCGCTATGGAGGGGCCGCCGCGCGAGCAGGCGCGACGCTCCGCTCAAGCGGCCTGCTAACGCTTCGACGGCCGCGCACAACAACCGAGAAACTTCGCCCAAGCGGCGCCCATGCTCGTAGCGAAATTGGGTTTGCTCTATCTGGGAGAGCGTCGCCGCCGCGATTTCAAGTGCTCGCCGGCGCTCCCCGGCGGCCAGCAGATACAGAGCGTGAATCGCGCCGTCGAAGGCACGATCGAAATCGTAGTGGCTGCTGGTCGCAACGGTCGAGATGATGCGGGCGGCTTCCTCGAAGCGTCCTTGCCAGGCAGCCATTGCCGCTTTCGCCGGCATGATGTATCCCATCAGCGCCGCGTCGGTCGTCGAGGTCGCAATGAACTGCTTTTCCAGCGCGCTCAAGCGCTCCGCATTTCCGCGCCGCGTTTCGACGTGAACCAGCTGCAGCAGCGCGCTTTGCAGCGCCGTGCGGTCACCGGCCTTCAACGCCGCGGTCACCGACTGCTGCGCGTACCAGACGGATTTGGCGATGTCGTCTTCGTACAGTTCGCATGCCGTCGCCAAAAAATTCAGCGCGCGGCTCGCCAAACCGTACGTCGCATGTTCCATGGCAACCGATACCGCCCGGGTCAAGAAATGCGAAACGATTTCGAACGGCATCTCCAAATGTAACGCCGTTGCGCCGATGCGCTGCAGCACCTTTGCCCGCACTTCGTCGCTCTCCACGCGCATCAACGACTCTTCCGCTTCGCGCAGCGCGGCAGCGGCTTGGTGCTCGCGGCCCGCATATGCATGGCCGACCGCGATCAAACTGACGATTTCCGCATTGAGATCGGCCGACAGCGTCGGCGAACTCACCGAATTGCAGCAATTCGACGATATCGCGCCCTTGATTGACTTGCAGCAACGCCAGCCGCACAGCGATCGATGCTTTGAGAACCGGATCGTCGGCAGCCGAAATCGCGCGCTCGAAGAGCGATTCGGCGCGATCCAAACGTCCCGCGTTTATCGCCGTCATCGCGCGCAAGCCGAGGATCGCCGGATGCGTTGCCCGGCGATGTGCCGGAATGGCGTCCAGTGCCGTCTGCACGATATCGCCGTGTCCGTGTTCGATCAAACGCGCGCCGCACTGTTCGAGCAGCCGAACTACTTCATCGACCGACGCCGGCTTGCGAGAAGGCGGTGAGCGCGTCGGGCAATCGATTGGCCCGCTCCAGGGCTCCCGCGACCGCGGTCTGCATTTCTTTCGCGAACGCATCGCCGCGCAATTCCACTTGATGCTGTAGAAAATCGCGAAACAGATCGTGACAGCGGTAAACGTCCGGACGATCCGGATAGATGAATGCGACGCGATCGCGCAACGCTTCGATAAGCGCTTTCGGCTTGGAATAGCCGGCGTGCCGCAGCACGTCCAAGTCGATTTCCGGCATGTACGCAATGATCTGCAGCAGTTCGCGTTCGGGCGGCTCGAGCATCAGATAGACTTGCTCGGCGAGATAGCGGTACACCATTTCGCGCGTGCCCGCCGCGATGTTGCGCAGATCCACGGACCGCGTCGACGTGCGTAAGGCAAAGCTCAGCGCGGTCGGCCACCCGTCCGTCATCGCGAGGATTTGCTGCAGTTCGTCGTCGCGCACGCCGACGCGCGAGGATTTGGCGGCCTGGCGCGCCTCTTCCATCGTAAAGCGCAAGTCCTGTTCATCGACGTTCAAGTCCATGTCGCCGTATGCCAGCCACGAACCCACCGGAAGATCCAGCGAGGAACGCGAGGCGATGATCCACCGCGAACGGCCTTTGGTGCGCTCGATCAACGCCATCAGGAAACGTGAGATCTCCGGATCGTTTTCCGCCAAATGCAAGTCGTCGATGGCGATGACGCCGGTGTACGCTTTGATGTGAGCGTGCATCCAGACGGCCAATTCGGCGCCGGGCGTTTTTGAAGAGCGGCTCTTCTCGTACGCGCCGGAAACGGTTTTGCGCGCGTCGGGCGCGACGTTCAGCAGCGCATCAGCCAGTCCGCGCACGAAACCCAAAAGGTTGGCATGTTCGCTGCGCACGTCGTAACGCACGCACTCGCGCTCGAGCGTACCGAGAAACTGCCGCAGCGCAACGGATTTACCGTAGCCCGCAGGCGCAACGATGAGCACGATGCGCTGTGCCGCCGCGGAAGCAATGCGCTGCAGAACCCGCGGCCGGCGAATCGGCGTGAATGCTCCGCCCGTTTCGATTCGGCCGTCCGCGGCGACGGGCCGGATCATGCAATCAGCGTTGGCGTCGGCCGGAGCGCGCTCCTGTAGCCGCGAAGAGACCGGCAGCTAAGGGTTCGTTCAGCGAGCTCGCGTGAGAATGAAGGAGTCTGTTTTGCCGTATCGTTCCCTCGTCCGCCCCGCCGCTTTGGTGCTGGCAGCCCTTTTCATCGGCGCGGCCGCGCCTCGCTTTCCCGTCCCTCCGCCGCTGCCTGCGCCACAGCCCGCGACCGACACGTATTTCGGCACGGCGATTAGCGACCCGTACCGGTATTTCGAAAACATGCAAGACCCGGCCGTGGCGCGATTTTTCCGGCAGCAGAATGCGTACACGCGAACGGTACTGGCAGATCTTGGAACGCCGCGTGACCGTCTGCTCGCACGCATCAAGCAGACTGGACAACGCGAGCGAATCGGTTTCCAACGTAAGCGTCGACGGCCCGTATTATTTTTACGAAAAGCTCGAACCCGGGAGAAAACAGCCCGAAGTTGTACGTCAGGCCGCGAGCCGGCGGCCCGGAACGCGTGCTCGTCGATCCCAACAAGCTCGCCAAACCCGGCGAACACTTTACGATCAATTACTACACGCCTTCGCTGAACGGAGAGCGCGTCGCGTACGGAATTTCCGCCGGCGGATCCGAGAACTCCGTCATTCACGTCGTCGAAACGGCGACCGGAACCATTCTCCCCGATGCGATCGATCGTGCGTACTTCGTCGGCGTAACGAGCTGGCTGCCCGACGGGCGGTCTTTCTATTACGTGCGCTTTCCGAAGCTTGCGTCCGGCGAGCCCGCGACGATGAAGGAAACGCGCGCGGTGAACTACTTGCACGTACTCGGGCGCGATCCCGATAAGGACGTCGCGATCTTCGGGTACAACGTCGATCCGCAGATTCACTTCGCACCGACGGATTTTCCGATCGTAGCGTACTCGCCCGCTTCGCAGTACACGATCGGCGTCGTCGCGCACGGCGTTCAAAACGAAGTCGACGTGTACGATGCAGCCTCGACGGCGCTGCGGTCCGGCGATATCGATTGGAAAAAGGTTGCCGGAGACAGTGACGACGTGACCGGGTTCGACGTCAAAGGCAACTTCATCTATCTGCTGACGCATCACGATGCGCCGACGTTCGACGTGATTGCGACCTCGCTGGCGAATCCCAATGTTGCAGCGGCGCGCGTCGTCGTTCCGGCCGGTCGCGAAGTGGTGCAGCAAATCGGTGTCGCGGAAGACGGATTGTACGTACATTCGCGCGCCGGCGGGTTCGGACGCATTCGGCGCGTTTCGTTGTCCGAGCAAGGCGAACCGGGCACGACGTTGACGCTGGCGCTTCCCTTCGAAGGTTCGATCAACGCGATCGCCATCGATCCCCGCGTCGCCGGCGTGGTTTTCGGTTTGACCGGATGGACTCATTCGCTTCGCTATTACGCTGCGGACGCCGCTGGCCGCATTGCCGATACGCATCTGAAAAGCGCCTCACCGATCAATACCGCACCGTACACCGCTGCGGAAGTGCAGGCGCGCAGCGCCGACGGCACCATGGTTCCGCTCTCAATCGTGTTTCGCAAAGGACTAGCGCTTGACGGATCGCATCCCGCGTATTTGGAAGGCTACGGCGCCTACGGGATAACGCTCGAACCTTCGTTCAGCGCGACGCGCGTGGCGTGGCTCGAACGCGGCGGCGTTTTTGCCGTCTGCCATCCTCGCGGCGGGGGCTGGTACGGCGAGGCTTGGCACCGCGCCGGAATGATCGCGACCAAACATCATACGTGGGAAGATTTTATCGCGTGCGGTGAATATTTGGTCAGCCACAAATACACCTCAAAGAGCCATCTCGCCGGCGAAGGCACCAGCGCCGGCGGCATTACCATCGGCCGGGCAATCACCACGCGACCCGATCTCTTTGCAGCCGCTCTTGACGTTGTCGGCGTCAGCAACGCATTGCGCTCGGAATTCACGCCGAACGGACCGCCGAACGTGCCGGAATTCGGCACGGTAAAGGACGCCGTCGGCTTTCAGGCATTGCGCACGATGGATGCCTACCAGCACGTCTCCAACGGCACGAAGTATCCGGCCGTCATGCTGATCACCGGCTACAACGATCCCCGCGTCTCGTCGTGGGAACTGGCGAAGATGACCGCACGCCTTCAGCAGGCGACGACGAGCGGGCGGCCCATTCTGCTACGTGTCGATTACGAGGCCGGACACGGGTTTCTGGCCGGTTCGCGCAGTCAGAACGAGCAATTGCTCGCCGACGAGTACGCGTTTCTGCTCTGGCAATGCGGCGACGGCGCCTTTGCCGGCATTCCGAAGGTGGGGTTTCACTACGTGACGGCGACGGCGTCGAACCGATAATTCTTTGCCATACAGCTGTCACCGCCGTGCGCCATCCTTGTATCACAGAAACATTCGTGCAAAGGGTGGTACACATGACAATCGATGAATCCGTTGCCAAGCTCGATGCGCTCTGCTGCAAATTCGAAGCCTTTTTCACCGGCCTGCAGAGCGCGCCGGAGAAACGCACCGGACCGTATGCAAAGGCCCGTGAAACGCATCCGAACGCCGGCAAAGCGTGGAGCAAGCACGATGACGAAGAGCTCGCGCGACTCTTCGGCGACGGCAACGCGGTCGCGGACCTGGCCATTCTGCTCGGACGCACGCCGAACGGAGTAAAATTGCGCCTGGAACGGCTGGGGCTGCTGCAGCGCGAGGGTGGCGCGATCCTCGTCACGCGGTGACGAGCGATTCCAGCGCGCGCGACGGTCGCGCATTCAACTCCGCGGCGAGCGTGTCGCGATAGATCCGGAACTCTCGCAGCGCGGAGGCTCGATCGCCGGCGGCCAGGTGAGCGCGTATCACCAGTTCTCGCGCAGGCTCGTCCAGCGGATCCCGTTCAACGACGCGTCCGGCGACGGCTAACGCCGATGCAATGTCACCCGTCTCTAGCGCATCGCGCGCGAGCGCCGTCGCGGTTTCGCGCATCAAATCATCGATGCGGACATTCACCGGGGCGAACCACTCCCAGCGCGCGCTCATCAAACTGCGCCCTCCATCCAGCTGTTTCAGCCGGTTCCTTAGGCGAGTGCGGCCGTCGGGTTGCAGCGGCGACGGCCCTCGGCTGCGTATGACGTTGCGTTCAATCAGATCGAGATCCACGACTATATCCGGTCCGAGACGATAACCGCCCGAATCAGCCACGATCGCGTCCGCATCACCAAGCCGTTTCCGCACCCGGTTGACGTAGACGCGAACTGCCGCGCAGTCGTCACGCGAAGTTTCGGGCCACAGCGCTTCGGCGATCTCCTCGGTACGGCACGCGCGTTTGCGAACCGCCAAGTACGCCAGCAGCTCGAGTTCGCGGCCCGAAACTCTGAACGGTTCGCGATTGAGCTCCACGGCGCACTGCAAAAGCGACATCTGCCATTTGGGCGCAAGAGGAGCGTTGCGTTTGCCCTTGTCGCGGAATCGTCCGACAAGCGAGGTTAAGATGCCGCACCTACGTGTACCCTTTGCATAGGCGTCGATTGCGGCGCGCAGCGCAACGGAATCAACCTGCGCGGCAAAGCGGCGCCCCTGTCGGACGAAATTACCACTGCGCTTCGCGGCTGCCGCGGCGCACGCTATGCATGCGATCGCAGCGCTCATCGGCTCACCGGATTCGGTGGCGGCTTCAAGGGCGCGCCGCGCCATTTCCTCACGCTCCACGGCGCCGCACAAAGTGCAGGCAATGAGCGCCGCATAAAACCGAATTTTCGGATGTTCGATCCCGGTGCTTAGGCGAAGCGCCGTGAAATCACCGCGCGTTGCAGCGCGAAAAACTTCAGTGCCCGGAGCACTCGCCCACGTCACCGACGCTTCGAGCCGATGCACGTAGTCGCCGTACCGCGCGTCCTCGCCGGCAAACCAGGCTGCAAAGGCCGCTTCTTCGAGCGCTAATGCGGTCCCGAGTGCCGAGCGAGCCTGGGCCGCCAAGGCGATCGCCGCATCGAGCCGGCTTCTTTCCGCGGCACGTTTGCCGCGGTAGCGCAAAACGAGCGCTTCGATTTGCACGATGCCGAGCGCCTGGGTAATCGGTGAATCGGCGTATGAAGGCAACGTCGCGTTCCAGCGATCGATCGCCCGAGTGAAGTGTCCCGTGCGCGCATCGATCAACGCGAAAAACCCGGATACTACGGGTGCAGTTTCGGGCACCGTCGCGAATTCGCGTTCCATTTGCGTGAAGATAACGCGAGCTTCGGCGTTGCGCCCGACGTTCGAGAGCACGTTTCCCAAATCGCTGCGCACGTTGATCCGGACGGTGATCGGCGTCGCATCGGTCAAGCGCTCGTTAACGATCGTCGCTTCGCGCAGCCACTGCGCGTGAGGAATGCCGGTGACGCGTACGGTCGTCGCAGCATGCCACACTGCCGGATGACGCAGCAACGTCTGGGTGTCCAGCCGAGCAACGACTTCGGCGAAGGCCGGCGGCACGTCGAACAACAGAAAGTCATGCCCTCGGTCGAGCAGCGCGGCAGCGGTCTCCTGCTCTCCGGCCTCCATGAAGAGCCTGTGCCGCGCGTAGCGGCTGCGAAACTTTAAGAGTGTCGGCTACGCGCAACAACGTTTCACGAACGCGTTCACGGTAGCGCTCCAACAGCATCGCTTTCATCAGAGGATGGGCTTCAAATTCATCACGGCCGCGCGCATAGACAAACGGCGAAACTCCTACGAATTCCAAGAAGCTCATCGTGCTGCCACTGTCCGCCGAGCGCGGCGGAAATATCCGACGAGGTGGCATTGGGTACGGCGGCAACGGCCAAAAGTGCGGTAAAGCGGTCCGGCGACATAACCGCAAGCACTTGCTCGGAGAGATACGCAAAAAGATCGCTGAACGCTACACCGCCGATTCGATCGAACAGCCCGCGCAACGGCAGATCGCGTGCAAGACGTGCGATGAGGAAGACGGCGATGGGCCACCCGCGCGTGGTTCGCGCAATCGTCGCGATGGCGGCCGAGGAGTCCTCGATTCCGGCAAAGGCGCGCGCGATCTCACGTTTGTTAAAGCGCAGGTCTTCGGTACCTAACGTGAGGATTTCATCAGGAACGAAAAACCGACGCAGCGGCAAGGGAAGGGGCTGCCGCGAGCAGATAGCCAGACGCCGGCGTTCGGGCGTGCGCGCCAACAAACGGGCAAAATATGCGATCATTTCAACGGAATCGCAAAGCCGTTCAGCATTTTCAAAGATGCAAAGCTCGTGCGCGGAGGAGAGAGCCCACGACTCTAACGCGAAAGCGGCCCACTTTTCAGATTGCGCGCCGACAAGCAGTCGCTGATGCGAAAGCGCCTGCGTCCTATCGGAATCGCCTTCCGCCAGCGAGGCCGCAATGCGCTGGGCGAACGATGCCACCGAATGCGCTCCACTGCAATCGCAGCTGATGGCGGAACGGCGCCGGTTTGCGAATTGCCGAACCAGTGTGCTCTTTCCGTAGCCGGCTGGCGCAACGGCTACCAGAACCCGAGGTTCGCAAGCCGTCAGCCTACGCAACAGATTGGTGCGAATAACCTCGCGGTCCGATTCAGCGGGCACCGACACCGTACGGCCTTTCTTGCTCAAGCGTGCGCTAGGTCGCTGTTATGCGGCTGTTACATAAGGACGCTTTGATAGATACGTATGTTAGAGTACTTCGAAACGGAGCGATTTTCCATAGGGTGGCTAGAGCCGGCATGGCGCATTCAGCCGACTATCTACATCCTCGAGCCGCAACGTCTTTTCGGCGACATGCTCGCAAAAACGCTCGCACGCAATTTCGACGTGGTCGGCTTCGCCCCAAACTTGGATCCGGGCGCCGCACCCAAAGCGGTCGATCTCGTCCTCATCGACACGGACGCCTTCGGCGAGCGCTCGGAGCGAATCGTCGTCCTTGCTGCGGATGTGTTCGATTCAGCGGCTCTATGTCTCTTGTCCATGACGCCGCCGGTCGTGCCGCTGGGAATGGACCGGCGCTGCTACTACCTTTCGAAGAGCACTACGCAAGCCGAGTTTGCATGCGCGTTGCGCGAGGTTTCATTGCGGGCCGCCATCGAGGTCGCCGACTGGGAAAAGCACGCTTGACGCAACGAAATTACGGATCCGGATTATAGATCGTCGGTTTCTGCGTCAACTTTGTAAGCGGCGGCAAATGCTGTTGCTGTAACGCCGCGTCGATCGGGCGCACTTCATTTTGTTCGAATGCCGCCGCCGCCCGCATGCGATCGTCCGTGAGCGCGTGCAGCTGCGCAGCTTGTTCCAGCTGCGCTTGCGGAAACGGGCCAAAATTCCCGGAAGCGTAGTCGATCGCCCACTGCAAGCGTTCGCGCAGGATGTCGGTCAGAAAATCGTCATCCTGATCGTTCATCGGATTCTGCGTGATCGTCATCAGCAGTGAATGCGCCTGGCCACCCGCATGGACGATGCGCGCGGCGAGCGGGGTTTGCCCGTGCGCGCTTAACGTGGTTGCGCGCAGCGGCGCTTCGTTCATTACGGTCGAAAGCCGGTTGAGCGCCGCATCGACGCGCCCGAAGTCGGCGAGCAGCGCGCGCATCGATTCGAACCCGCTGCGCAGCTGGGCCGCGGTAAAGTTCGTCCGCGGATCTTGACGCACGACGAGCGGGGCGCGTACCGTCTGTCCGCCGGCGTGCAAAACGAAGGTGTACGTTCCCGGAACGACCGGCGCGCCCGATGCCGCGCCTTGATTCCATTTCGGCGTGAACTCCCAGTCGACCGGTTTGTCTTGCGTCGTATCCCAGCTCAACCGATTAAGACCCGCTTTACCACTCGCCTGCGTGGCGGTAAAGTGCCGCACCACGCTGCCGGACGAATCCAGAATCTCCGCGCGCACGCCGCTTTGCGCGGTGGGCAGATAGTACGTGACGATCGCGCCGTACGGCGGATCGCTGCCGTCCACGCGGGTGCCGTAAAACGAATGCAAATTCCACTGATACGCCGGGCGCGGCGGAAAGAGGTGCGCGCGTCCGGCGCCGCTCTGCACCGCCGCGTACCTTTGCAACGGCTGCAGGTCGTCTAAAATGTAGATCGCTCGGCCGTGCGTGGCCAGCAGTAAATCGTCGGCGTCCGGTTGGACTTGCACATCGCGAATCGCCGCAGCCGGCATATCGAGCGTCAGGTTTTGCCAGTGCGATCCCGCATCGAACGAGGCCCACAAACCGTTGTCGAGCCCGACGTAAATCAACTGCGGATTGCGCGGATCGATGCGAACGCAGCGCGCCGGCATCTCCGGCGGAAGGCCGGTTGCGATATTCCTCCAGTGCGCACCGAAGTCGTGCGTCGCGTAAACGTACGGCGTGCGATCGCCCACCATGTGTGCGTCGTACACGGCGTACGCCGTCTCCGCGTTTACGGTTGATGCCGAAACGCTTGCAAACCGTCCGAACGGCACCGGCACGTGCGGGGTGACGTTGCGCCAGTGCGCGCCGGCGTCTTGAGTCAGCTGCACGAGCCCGTCATCGGTGCCGACCCAGATCATCCCGCGTCGAACGCGCGAGGGTTCGATGTACAAAATGGTATCCGACGTTTCGGCGCCGGTTACGTCGAGCGTAATGCCGCCGGTCATGTTCTGATGCGCTTTGTCGTTGCGCGTGAGATCCGAACTGATCTGCCGCCAGTGCCGTCCGCGATCGCGCGTGGCAAACATCACGTTTCCGCCGACCCACAAGCGATGCGGATCGAACGGATCGAAAGCGAACGGCTCTTCCCAGTTGAACCGGTAGCGCAGATCTTTCGGTGCGACGGCGTTTTGGTCGCGCATATACGGCTGCGCGTACACCACCGCCCCCGAGCGCAGATCCGTGTATCCCAGTTCTCCTTGCGCCGAACCGCCGCCGCTGCTGTACCATACGAGGTTTGAATCGAGCGGATCCGGCATCACGTACGTGCCGTCGCCCCCGCCCATCGAAAGCCACTGCGAAGAACTGATGCCGGCTCCGCTCAAGCCGTCGCTTGGGCCGCACCAGACGCCGTTGTCCTGCAGCGGAGCGCACACGTGGTAAGGCCGTTCGCGATCGAAGCCGACGTGATAGAGCTGCGCGATCGGCAAATTGTGCGGCATCGCCCAACTTGCGCCGTCGTCAAACGAAAAGGACGGACCGCCGTCGTTCGCCTCGATGATGCGCTTGGCATCGCGCGAGATCCACATGCCGTGATTGTCGCCGTGCACGCCGTGCGCTCCCACGCGCCACGTCTTTCCGCCGTCGTTGCTTACGCCGATTTCCACCGAAAGCGTCCACAGATGATTTTCATCGGTCGGATCGACGAAAACGTGCGTGTAGTAGAAGGGCCGCTCGTCCATCAGCGTGTTGGCGCTGATCGGCTGCCATGTACCGCCGCCGTCGTCGCTTCGCCAAAGCAGGCCTTGTTTCGATTCGATGAGCGCGTAGACGCGCTGCGGATTCGACGGCGCAATCGCTACGCCGATGCGTCCGGTCTGCCCGGTTGGCAGACCGCTGCCGCTCAAACGCTGCCATGTCGCACCGAAATCGCTTGAACGGTACAATCCGCCGCTCGGGCCGCCGCTGGTCGAGCTCCAGCCGGTGCGGCGGTACTCCCACATGCCCGCGTACACCACTCCCGGCGCGCTCGGCGTCGAAGCGAGATCGGATACGCCGGTCCGCTCGTCGACGTACAGCGTCTTCTTCCATGTTTGACCGCCGTCGACGGTTCGATAAACGCCGCGATCGCTTGAATCGGCGAACGGATCGCCCAGCACGCCGACCACGACGGTTTTGGGATCGCGCGGATCGACGAGAATGCGGCTCACCAGCGCATTGCGCAATTTCAAATCGCTTTGCCAGGTTTTACCGCCGTCGCTCGAGCGGTAGACACCATCCCCCGCAATAACGTCGTTGCGCGGTGCGCCTTCACCGGTTCCGGCCCAGACGACGTTTTCATTTAACGGATCGATCGCCAGCGCACCAATCGACTGAACGTCTTGCGCGTCGAAAACCGGCTTCCAACTTTGACCGGCGTTCGTCGTTTTCCATACGCCGCCGCCGGCGGCGCCCGCGTAGTACAGGGATGCGTCGGCATCGGTTCCCGCAACCGCTCCGAGCCGGCCTCCGGAAACTTGCGGCCCGACGTTACGAAAATGCAGACCCGAAAACGGCCCGTCCGGCGAGGCGCCGTAAAACGCCAGCGCAGCGAGGGCGAGAACGATCGATCGACGCATGAAAAGCGCTATACGCGCAGCGGCTTGCGTTTACTTGCCGGGATTGCGCTTTGCGTCATTCCTGTTGGATCAGAGCGGTAATGAAATCCGCGATGAATTCGCCTTCCCACTGCAGACGCGTCGCGAGCCAGCGCCGCTGCGCCGGGCACGTGAGTTCTCCCAGTTCCAGCACTGAGCAGCTCCGTCCCGCGCGTGCACCTGGCGAAAGCCGTAGTAGTCGCGCAATCCAACCGTGAAGTTGTCGGGCATGAATCGAAACGGAAACGCGCGAGCGTACGCGCTGCGCCAGCGTTGCGCGGCATGCGCCGACGCCGGCGTGTGATAGCCGATCGATGCTCCGCTCGTGCACGGTCGATCGGCGCCGTCGAAGTGGACGAACACAGCGGCGCGAACGTCGTAGATACCGGCGAAATCCGCCGGCTCGCGCGCTACCGAGTATCCTCGGCCGCGCAGGACGTTTGCGGCGACGTTGGCAACGATCGGCGTCCATTCCCGCTCTCCCGCACTCCCAAATTACACTGATGCTGGGGGAATCGCGCGCAGCTCTGAGGGCGTCCTTCGTGACCGGCGGAAATCAGCACGTCGTACTGCAGAACCGCCGCCAAGACGAGCGCGATCACGGCAAACCGACGAGCTGTTTGATTTCACATGAGGGTTCGACTTGCAGCTCGGTAGCCAGAATCCGGCGATATTGCCGATAGTGACGCAGCGCCGCGCTGCGATCGCCGATCGCCAAATGCGCGGTAATGGCAACGTGACGCGCCGTTTCGTCGCAGGCATCGTATCCGATCATCTCTTCGGCAAGCGCCAGCGCTGCATGCGGGTCGCCGTGGTTGAGCGCGTCTTTGGCGAGTCTGGCCGCCACTTCCAAACGCAGTTCGCCGATGCGGCGCTCCGTCGACCCGAACCATTCCCACTGCAGCATGCGCTGCGGCCTTCGCTGCTGCAGTTGCTCGTGCACCTGCTGTAATCTGACGCGATCGGCGTCGGACAGCGCGGGCCGCGATCGCAACACCGAAACCGTCCGATCGATTTCCCAAAGATCGACGCGAACGTCGTCGCTCAGCGCATATCCGTCGGTCGTGCGCGCGATCGTACCTTCGTTTCCCAAATGCTGGCGCAGCCGATGCAAACACACGCTCAGCGCGTTTCGGGCGGCGTACTCGTCGAGCTCCGGCCAGAGCAGCTCGGCTAAACGGCCACGGGGCACGACGCCACGCCGTAATGAAAGCGCGATCAAAAGCGCGAGTTCGCGTTCCGGTAACGGGACGGCGCTCCCGCGGCACAGCACCGTTCCCGAAGCGATCAGAACCTGCGTCTGCGCGCGATCTTGAACGCGCGGGCCCAAACGATCCAAAAACCCCGCCAGCATTCCGCAGTCTTGGCGGCGGTCGGCAACGGCGTACGTGGAGGCAACCAACTTCGGTGAATCGCAGCGCTCGGCGGCAGCGATCGCGCGCTCCATGTGCGCTTCAAAATGCAAATCGTCGAAAACCGCGAGCGCAATCGCGGCCAAACATTCGACGAACGGCGCGCGATACTGCTGCGCCGCGTCTAAGGCCGCTTTCGCGTGCTTGATCGCCTGCATGGCATTTGGCGCGTTTGCCGCTTCGACGATTTGCCCGCACGCAACCCATTTGAGCATGTCGGCATCGCCGGGAACCGCGCTTTGCGCGCTGAGCGCCGCGGAAAAGTAGGCGAACGCGCGGACGCCGCTCCGCTGTACGATTTGCTCGAGTTCGGCGACGAAACCCGAGAACGCGGAATCGCCGGTCAGCCACCCCGCCAGCGCCGACTCAGCGAGGTTGAGCGCGATGACGTTCGGCAAACCCGAGCGGCGCGCCGCGTCCAGGGCACGCTCGCGAAATTGTTTGGCCAGCGCGAATTCGCCGCGAACCTGAGCGACGTCGGAGCCCAAACAAAGGAGCGCGCTGGAATTCATGGCGTCCATCGTGCCCGCAAACGTGATCGCGGACGTCAAATCGCGTTCTGCACGCGAGAGACGCCCCAGACGCGCGTGGATGAGCCCGGCGAGATAAAAAAAGCAGCCTTCGAAATACGTTTTCGGCTCGGTGCCCAAACCATAATCGGCGGCAAAGCGATCCAGAACCTCGGACGCTTCGTCCAGCATGCCGAGATGGCTCATGAACAGCACGCGAAACGCCAGCAGATAATAGCGTTCGATGGCGGTGCTTTCCGGCGAGAGCGTGCGCCACAGCGATTCGGCCTCGTCGAGCAGTTCTTCGGGATCGACGCAAAAGCTGCGCAGCAGCGCGGTCATCGCCCAAAGCCGCGGGTACCGCTGCACGAGCGACCGATCGAGCGATGAAAGCACGCGCGCGTACGCCATCGACGGGGTCGCGTCTTGAAACACTTCGTGCCGTCCCAGCACGCGCGCCGCCGCCGGTAAATCGCCTGCGGCCAGAAGCAGTTCAGCCGAACGTTGGAATCGTTCGTGTTCTTCGTGGAGCTTCGCGACGCTCGAAAGCAGCGCGATGCGATCTTCTTCACGTCGATCCGTCAACAACGAAGCCAGCAGCGGATGCACGACGAATTCGCCCGCCGCGCTTCGCGTAACGAAGGGCGACTCGCGTGCAAACTCTTGCAGTTCATGCAATCCGCAGTCGGCGGGCAGTGCGGCGCGCAAATCCACCGCACGCGCCCCAGGAATGCAGGCGCACGCAAACAGCGCGTTCACCAGCTCCTGGCTGAGCGAGGCCAGGACCTGATCGGCCAGATAGTCGTGCAATTCATCGAACGCCACGTCGCCAAGGCGCTCCAGCAGTTCCGTGATGCGGCCTTCGTTAGCGAACCGCTTCAAAAGAAACACAGCGATCGGCCAGCCTTGGGAGAGCTGCATGATCCGTGCCAAAGTTGTCTCGTCGGCTTGCGCCGAGTAAAACAATGTTGCCAGCTCGGATCGATCGAACGCCAAGTCGGCGGCGCGCAGCGTGAGAATTTCATGCGGCGATGCGAAGCGAGTGAGGTGCACGCGCAGGTTTTCGCGCGAACAAATGACGATGGCGCGCTCGCCGCCGCCCTGCGTGAGCAGCCTAGCAAAGAACTCACGGGCGGCGGCATTGCGTGCGATGTGCTCGGCGTTTTCGAACACGAAGGTGCTCGGGCTCACCGCGGTCTTCCAAGCCTCGAGCGCCAGGTTTACCCGATCGCCCACGGCCGTTCCGGCGTCTCCGAGCATCAATTCGCTTTGGGTCAAGGCCTGCGTACGGCCCGGTTCTTCAGTTGCCAGCGCCGGCAGAAGTCGCCGGGCGAAGTCGAGATCGTCGCCGATCCCCGCCGCGTCGCAGATAGCCACGGTTTGGCCCGTGACAAGTTGGCGAGCGAAGGTGGATTTCCCGAAACCCGCGGGCGCGATGAGCGCGAGGATCCGCGGCCGTACACGTGCGACCCGATCCAACAGCGCACTCCGCCGTACCTGGGACCCGGCGAGCGAAACGACCATGCGCTCTATTACGACGGCTTGGCGTCGATTGACTTCACCGTGAGTGCCCATGCTTGTAAGCATGTTGTAATACCGCCGCCATGAGCCGTAAGGACTACGAAAACGCCTCGCGGTAGGCTTTTCGTACGCCTTGCAGCGGCCTGGTCTCAGGACGGCGTTACTGCACGGCGCTGTTCGCATTAAGCGGAAGGGAATTGCAGCCCAGGATGGCGATTTCGCCCCACGCCGCGGCTCGGCCGCGAGTGATCATTGCAACTAAGGACCCGGCCGTAAGGCAGGCGGTCCGCCAAGCATTACAGCTCGATCCATCGGTTCAGGTTTTGGCTGACGGCGAGAGCCGGCCCGACATCGTCCTAGGGGAGGGCGAGCGATTCCGCGGTTCCTACCCGTGTGCTCGTTTTCTGAATTTGGAGCACTGCGCGGACTGGACGCTGCGCGAATTGATCGTTGCGGTGAAAGAACTGCCTGCGCAGAGCGAGGAACTTTTTTCACCGGAACGGCAGGGCATCGCCGCGCTCTCCGAGCGCGAACGCGAGGTGGCGTCCCTCGTCGCGGCCGGCCTGACCAACAAACAAATCAGCGTGCGCCTGACGCTGAGCGATAAAACGGTGAAAAACCATATCTCGCATATCCTGGGCAAGATGCACTTGACGGCCCGCACGCAGATTGCCGTCGCGGCGATCCGCGCCGGCTTAGTGTAATTCAGACTGCCCGCCGGGGATAAGCTCCCGGACGTGCATCTCTCGGGGCTGCAAAGCGAGCTCGACCGCGTTCAGCTCGAATTGCTCGACAATCTAACGGTTTCGCTTTTCGAATCGCTCGAGCTGCAGCATCGGCTCGACGCGGTTTTGCGATTCTTCGTACCCCGAATCGCCGCGTGGGCATTCGTGACCATTCCGGACGACGAAGGCGAACCGCGCGTTGCAGCCAGGCTCGGCCCGATTACGGAAGCCGGCGTAACGCAAACGCGAACGTTCGACCTGCTTTCCCGCGCTGGTGAAGCCGTCGGCTCGCTTCATTTGAGTTTGCTTCCCGACGAGCCGCTCTTCTCCGAGCCCTTTCTGAACCGGGCCGCCGAACGCTGCGCTCAAGCGCTGCACAATGCGCGCATGTACGAGCGCGAACAGCGCGTCGCACTCACGTTTCAAAACGCGGCGCTTTCCTCAACGCTGCCGCAGGCGGCGCCGTATTGCTTCGATGCGGTGTACGAAGCGGGCCGCGCGGACGTGCTGGTAGGCGGCGATTGGTACGATGCCTTCGCGTTGCCGGACGGGCGCTGCGTGGTTTCCATCGGCGACGTAATGGGCTCGGGATTAAAAGCAGCGGTCGCGATGATCAGCGTGCGGCAAACGATGCGCGGCGTCGTGCATATCCATCCCGATCCGGTGCTGATGCTACAAGCGGCAGACAGCACGCTCCAGGAGCAATATCCCGATCGCTACGTGACGACCTTCGTAGCCGTGCTCGATCCGATAACGCAAACCTGTACGTACGCCAACGCCGGACACCCAGCACCGTATTTACGCACGCGCGAAGGAGTGCGTCAGCTGCACGGGAGCGGCGCGCCGCTGGGCCTGGGCGTTTTGCACAACGAGCTCGATATTTTCGTTACAGCGCTCGAACCGGGCTCCGTGTTGCTGCTGTACACCGATGGGTTGACCGAAGCAACGCGCGACGTGCTTGAAGGGGAACGCCGGGTCGCCGAATCCCTGGAACGGTTAGCGCCGGACAGCGAGGTCGCCCGCGCGGTCTATCGTGACGTGCTGCCGAATCACGCGCGCGACGACGTCGCAATTCTGGGCGTGCGCGTCGGCGACGGTCCGCAGGCGCTGCGCTGGCGATTCGATCCGCGCTGGCCCGACGTGGGCAAACGCGTCCGCTTGGAACTCTCGGACGAACTGGTGCGCAGCGGCTTCGAGCCGCAGCGCCTTTTTTCGTTCGAACTGATCTTCGCCGAGCTGCTCGCCAACCTGATCCGGTACGCGCCGGGAACCGCCGAAGCGATTTTGGAGATACGACCGGATGCGTTCGTTCTGCACACCATCGATAAAGGTCCCGGCTTTCAATTTCTCGCACGTTTGCCGCAGGATTTGTTTAGCGAGCGGGGTCGCGGCCTGTTTTTGATTTCACAGATGGCCTGCGAATTCAATGTCGAGCGTCGGCCCGGCGGCGGAAGCCATGCTCGCGTCGTCCTGGCGTATCGCAATCGGAGTACTGAGCAAAGATGACTACGACAACCATTTCGGACGAAGCTGCCCGCCAAGGCGCGGTCGATCGCTACGACATCCTCGACACACCCCCAAACGGCGCGTTCGACAACATCACTGCGCTCGCGGCGGAGCTGTTCGACGTGCCGATTGCTTTGGTGACGATCGTGGATCACGACCGCATCTGGTTCGCATCACGAAGTGGTTTGGAGGGAGTGCGGGAAATCGATCGAGACCCGGGCTTATGCGCGTCCGCCATCATGAGCGACTCGCCGTATGTCGTGGAAGCGGCTCGCCAAGATCCCGCACCCTGGCCAACCCGCTGGTTGCCGGCCAGTTCGGACTCCAATTTTATGCCGCGTCCCCGCTGCGCACGTCGGACGGTCATCGTTTGGGAACGCTGTGCATTATCGATCGGGAGCCGCGCGTCTTCTCGCCGAAACAAGCTCAGATACTGCAGCGGCTGTCCGACGTAGTTATGGATGAAATGGAAATGCGATTGGCGGCTCGCAAACTTGCCGCCGAACGGAAAGGCGCCTAATCATGCGTGATGCTCAACCGAACTGGCCCAACGGCATCGGACTGCTGCTGATACACTTAGCGGCACTCGCCGTCTTCGTGCCGGCATTTTTCTCTTGGTGGGCGCTTATAGCTGCCGTCATCATCTCCTACGTTACCGGCGGGTGGGGAATTACGCTGTGCTACCACCGGACGCTTTCGCATCGCAGCGTGCGTTTGCGCAAGCCGGTCGAATATCTGACCGCAACCTTCGGTGCGCTCGCGTTTCAAGGCGATCCGATCTCCTGGGTGGCGACGCATCGCGTGCACCATGCCAACTCGGACACGAACGGCGATCCTCACAGCACGCGCCGCGGATTCAGTTGGGCTCACGTCGAGTGGTTGTTCAAGCCGAATCCCAACGTTCCGCACACGCCCGAACAATTCAAAAAATTCTGCCCCGACCTGTGGGACGATCCGTTTTACCGCGTGCTGCACCGCATTCACGTGCCGATGCAGATTGCGCTTGCGGGTCTATTGTTTGCGATCGGCGGATGGCCGTTCTTGGTCTGGGGAATTTTCGGGCGGCTCGTGTTCGCGTATCATTCGACCTGGCTGGTGAACAGCGCGACGCACATGTTCGGCTATCGCACGTACAAAACGCAAGATCGCTCGACAAACTCATGGTGGGTCGCTCTGATTTCGTTCGGGGAAGGATGGCACAACAACCACCACGCCTTTCCCTACAGCGCTCGGCACGGCATGGCATGGTACGAAATCGACATCACGTGGTGGACGATCCGCCTGCTGTGGCTCGTGCGTTTAGCGGATAAGGTTCGCGTTCCGAGCAAGGCGCTGCGCGAGCGGCTGCGCATTCGGTCGCTGCGCCTATCGCGCTGACGGTTTTGCTCACCGGGGGGTCGCGCGGAATCGGCGCGGCCTCGGTGCACGCGCTGCACGCAGCAGGCCATCGAGTCGTCTTTACGTACAGTCGTTCCGCTGCCCAGGCAAACCGCCTGTGCGAAGAACTGGGGGATCGCGTAGCGGCGCTGCCGTGCGACTTAGCCGATTACGACGCGCTGCCGCACATCGTCGCAGAAGGAACGCGCCGGTTCGGCCCGTTCGACACGCTGGTCAACAACGCGGCGGTCTTCGATGAAAATCCATTCTTCGATACGACGTACGACCGGTGGCGATCAGGGTGGCAGCAAACGTTTTCCGTCAACGTTTTCGGGACCGCGAATCTGACCTATTTAGTGTTGCAGCAAATGCGCGAGCGTGGCCGCGGGCGCATCATCAACGTCGCCTCGCGCGCCGCGCATCGCGGCGAACTCACGTACGCCGACTACGGCGCCAGCAAAGCGGCGCTGGTCAACTTCAACAAATCGATCGCGCGCTCGTGCGCGCCGTACGGCATCGTCGCGATCGCGATAGCGCCGGGGTTCATCCGTACGGACATGGCCGAACCGGACCTGCGAGCGCGCGCCGACGAAATTCAAGGCGAGATTCCGCTCGGGTACGTCGGCTCGGCGCAGGAAGTTGCGGCGATCATCGCCTTCTTTGCCGGCGGCGGCGGCGATTACGCAAACGGAGCGACGATCAACGTCAACGGCGGCAGCTACGTGCGGTAGATTCGTCAGACCGCTCGCGTAGGGACGCCTCCTCGCGGGCTCATTGCGATAGCAAGCAGCTGTAAGGTCCCGCAGGGTGGGCATAAGCCTAACCGATGAGACTCGCCTTCAGCAAACGAGCCGTCGCGGTGGGAATCGTCGTGCTCGTACTTCTCGGCATAGCAGTCTTCCGCGATGACATCCTGCGGTTTGCGGCGTCCAAAGGACTGGGCGCGGCGACCGGGACCAGCGTCTCCTTCGGCAGCATCCGCTTCGGCGGCGGGCACGCTACCCTAACCGACGTTCGTATGGTGGGGCACGGGGGATCGGAGCTGGCGTTCCTGCCGCGCGTCGACATCACGTACAATCTGCGCGAACTGCTTCCCGGCAGCTCCCATCGGTACGGTCTGCATTCGGTCACGGTCTACCATCCGCGCATCACGGTCGTGCACAATCCCGACGGCACGTATAATCTGCCGAAGCTGCCGAAAGCGAAGCCTTCGAAAAGCAAACCCGCGCCGCTCAACATGACGCTGAAAGTCATCGACGGTTCCGTAACCGTCATCGACCACACACGCGTCGATCCGGCCGCGCGCCGGCTGCAGATCGCTTCCGTCAACGTCGATGCCGACGTGCATACCGACGCGCGCACGAAGTACACCGCATCGATGGCGTACGTCCAAAATAGAGCGTATCCGATCGACGGGCGGGGCATCATCGACGCGCCCGACGGATTTACATTGCACCACTGGACCGCCGCCCGCGTACCGCTGCCGCAGTTAGTAAATTACGCGTTGAATAACGCGAACATCCGAATGCGAGCCGGATATCTCGAACACTTGGACGCGCGATATTACGGAAGCATCTCCGCAACAGCGTACATGAGCGGAGCGCGCATTTCGATGCAAGGCGTCAATGCGCCGATTGCCGACGTTCACGGCCCGCTCGACGTTACGAGTGCGGGCCTGACGACACCGCAGCTGGTCGCGAGCGTTGCCGGCGCGCCGGTGTACGTCAGCGGCGGCATTTACGACCTCAAGGCCCCCAAATTCCGGCTCACCGTGCAAGCGCACAGCGACGCCGCACGGCTCAAACAGCTGGCGGCAGCCGCTGCCAAGTTGCCGATGAGCGGACCGATCGATCTCGCGATGCTCGTGGAGGGTCCGGTCCGCACGCCGCTGGCCCTCATTTCGCTGCGTTCGCCGGAGATCGATTATCGCGGCTTGCCGCTGCGCGATGCGCAAGGCGTTCTAGCGTTCGACGGCAAGGCGGCGAACGTGCTGCATTTCACGCTGCGTTATAGCGGATTCAGTTTGGCCGCGCGGGGCCGGATGGCGCTGCAAAAGGAACGCGGAGCGGTCGAAGCAGTGGCGTCCGTGAGCGGTCCCAGCGACGACGTTCCGTACGCATCCGCGATTCTTCCCGCAACGCAGCTCGACGGCACGCTGCTCGCAAGCGGCGACGATCTCAAACACATTCAAACCAACGGCGTTCTGAACCAATCGCAAAACACCGCGCAGTTGGCGGCGGTTTTCCAAGTGAGCCAAACGGGCGTCGGCACCGTCGCGCTGCATATGCCGGCGCTGGATGCGCGCGTTGCTTTGGATCATCCGCACAACGACATCGCGGCGCTGGTTCATGCCGACAACCTTGCGCTTCATCCCGCGCAAGTCGCGGCGTTGCCCGGATTCAACGTCAAGTCGCCGCCGCCGGTGCGAGGAACGCTTACCGGAAACCTCTTCGCCGCGCAAGACGGCAAACTACTCGGGTTGCGCGGCAACGTCGACGTGAGCGACGCCTCGTTCGAAAACATCGCGATTTCGCAAGCGCACGCACAGTTCGCCGGTACGCCGGGAAATATCGGCGTCGCTTCGCTGAACGCTCAGGGTTCTTTCGGATCGCTCCAAGCGCACGGCGCGATTTCCGGGACGAATCACGTTGCGTTGGAAGGACGGCTGAACGGATCGCTCTCGGGAATCGGCGCGTTCGTAGGACATCTACCGGCAAGCGGCACGGTGAACGCGCCGATTGCGCTGATCTACGATGGCAGCACCGGCATCGCGCAGGTCAGCGAGGCGCGCTTTTCAGGCGCCAGTCTGCGGGGAATTCCGATTCACGGATTGAGCGCGACGGTGGGAACGAGCGGAAAAGCGCTGCGCGTCTACGCGGCGCGCGCCGATTTGAGCAACGCCGCAACCGCGCTGGCTGCAGGCAGCATCGACAACGGCCGCGCAAACGTCGCGCTGTCCGTTCATCATTTCGCTTTGGCGGCGCTCCATTCGGCCGGCCTTCCGGTCAGCAGCGGGTATGCCGATCTCGCGGCAATTGCGAACGGCACGCTGCGAGCGCCCGAAGTGAACGGTGCGCTTCTCGTTGAAAACGCGTCGTATTCGCGCTACCCCATCGACGGCAGCGCTGGCTTCGGCTACGCGGAGGACACGCTGGACGTGCGCGATGCAATCGTCGGTTTCGGACCGGCAATCATCGCAGCGGACGGCAGCGTCGGCGGCATTCGGATCGGCGCTGCGATGGTTCCACAGTACGATCTGAATGCGCAGCTGCGTGCTGCTGATGCGCATGCGTTGATTGCGCTCGCGCAGCCCAAACTAGCACGAGAGTACATCGAAGGCAGCATCGATGCGGCGGTGCACGTCGGCGGCGCAGGACGATCGCCGTCGGTTAGCGGCTCGTTCGACGTGCCGCAGGGATCGGTGCACGGCCTCGCATTTCGCGATTTGCGGGCAACGCTGCGCGGCACGGCGCAGCATTTCAACGTGCAGAGCGGCCACGTCGCCGTCGGCTCCACCACGCTTGCCTTTGCGGCAGCGGTAGGCGGAGGGACGATGAGCGGAACGCTTGCGGCGCCGCACGCAGATTTAGCCGACTTCAACGATTACTTCGATACGGGCGACACGCTGGCCGGAACCGGACGCCTTGACTTGAGCGCGGCAACGTCGCCCAGCACGTTCACGACGAGCGGGAACGTCGATCTTGCCGACGTACGGTTTCATCGCTTCGACATCGGCACGAGCACGGCGAACTGGCGCACCAGCGGTCATTCAATTGCGCTGGCCGCGCAAGTTGGAGGCACTTCGGGCACGGCGCGCTTGGCGGGAACCGTTGCCGTTCAACAAGTGCGCAGCATAGCGCAGATCGCAACCGATGCCGATTTGAATCTGGCTGCGAGCGTTCGCGACGTCGATCTTGGAACGTGGCTGCCGCTTTTGGGATTTTCGGCGCCCGTAACGGGCCGCATCGACGCCGATGCGACCGTTCGCGGACATTATCCCGACGTATCGCTGAACGCGCGAGCAAACGTGGTGAACGGTGTCGTGGGGCGCGTTCCGCTGCAGCAAGCACAACTTGCAGTGGGTCTGACGCGCGGTCGAGGGCAGATTCAACAGCTTGTCGTGCAGATTCCCGACTTAAGCGCAAGCGGGTCGGGCACATTCGGACTGCACGCCGGCGATCCGCTCGCGTTGTCGATGCATGCAACGAGTCCGGACTTGGGCGCATTGCTGACTCGCGTTTCCGGCAAACCGAACGATGCGGCAGGGACGCTCGACACGACGCTGCGCATCGGCGGAACGCGAGCCGAACCGCAGCTGCGGGACGATTTCACGCTCGCATCGCTGCGCTATGCGAAGTTCCAGGTACCCAAACTGTTCGGAACGCTTGCCGGCAATCTGCATACGGTTACGCTCGAACATGCCGAGGTCGATCTCAAGCGTGGACGAGTGCTCGCGGCATCAGGCAGCGCGCCGCTGCATCTGACACGCAACGCGCCCGTCGTCTTCAACTTGAGCGTCGATAACGTCGACTTCAGCGACTTCCAAAGCGCGCTTCCCCAGGGCTACCGTCTGGCCGGCACGATGGCGGGCCAGTTGCACGTTCGCGGAACGATGGATGCGCCGCAGTTGGACGGCGTGATTGGTTTGCATAACGGATACTTCGTCGGGCCGATCGATCAAAATCCGATACAAAAAATCAACGGCACGCTGGCGTTTGCCGGCAACACGGTAGCGATTCGAGCGCTGCACGCGGACGTGGGCGGCGGAACGATGGATATGAACGCGACGGCCACCGTTGCGAACTTCCGCAGTCCGAAATCCGCGACGTTCACCTCGACGATCGTCGCAAAAGGCGCGCAATTCAACAGTCCCAAGTATTTCCGCGGCAAGGTCGATGCGAACATCACGGCGTTTCGCAATGCGGGCGGCATCGCCACGATTGGCGGAACCGTCGATATTCCGAGCGCGCGCATTCCGTTGACCGCATTCTGGAATCCGAAGGCGAGCAAGACGCCGCAGAAGGCGACGCTGCCGCTGGCGTTCAACTTGCGCGCCACCGTGGGCAACGACGTGCGCGTGCAGAGCACCGGGGTCGACGTCGGTGCGCAAGGCGGCGTGACCGTTGCAGGCACGCTCGCAAGCCCGACGCTCAACGGCGCCTTTACTTCAACCGGTGGCACGATCGATTTCTTGCGCCGCTTTACAATTCAAAGCGCCAACGTCAAGTTCGATCCGAGTAACGGGATTATGCCGTACGTCAACGCTGTCGCCACCACCCAGGTGAGCAACCCGTTCGCGTACGTGGCCTTGCATGTTACGGGCTTGGCGCCGAACAACATGCAGTCTGACGTTCGATTCCGATCCGCCCTACACCCGAGAGCAAATTCTCGCGATGCTTTCCGGCATCAACAACCTGAACGCGAGCGGGGGCGGGCTGGCATCGGCGAGCGGCTCGAACGTCATTCAAAATTTGGCAATGGGGCAGATAAACGGGTACTTCACGCAGCAGCTGCTCGAGCCGCTTTCGGCCTCGCTCGGAAACGCGCTGGGATTGCAGAATCTACAGCTGACCGACGACTTTACCAGCGGCTTCGGCGTAAGTGCCGCCAAGGCGTTCGGCAAGCACATCACGGCGGTGTACTCGGCAAATCTTGGTACGCCGCAGCGCCGCAGCTTGAGCATTCAGGCGCATCACGGTAACTCGACGGCGTTCGACTTGACGTTCTACAGCGTCGACTCGCCCTCGCTGCTGGCCGCGAACACCACGACCAACTTGTTCGGTTTCAACGATTTGAGCAATTCGTCCGTTTTGGTCCCGCTGGCCGGAAATAACGGCTTCACTTTGACCTACCAGCATAAATTCTGATGATGAAACGTTTTATTGCGATCTTTTGCTTCATGCTTGCCGGCTGCGCGGCGGCCGCACAAACGCGCCCCGCATCCGTCGACGTTGACGCGCTGCTGCACAAACACCCGCTGTATGCAACGCTCGCCCAGTACGACCGGCAGATTGCCGTATTGCAAGCGACGCTACATACGCAATTTGCCGGTACGGGAGCAAGCATCGAGGCAGCGTCGGCCGCGATGCAGCACGATCTGGATCATGCGGCAAACGTGACACGAGACTTTGCCGCATCACGACAGACATTCCCGCCGCTTTCTTTCACTGAGGCGAGCGGATCGCAAGCGAACGCGGCGGCAATTCAGTCGCGCATACAACAGACGTATCGCGCGCAGCATGCGGGACTGCAGGGCGCCGCGCAAGACGCTATGGCGCAATACGAAGCCGACCTGGCGCGGCAAGAGCAAGCACAGTATGCGCAGCTCGTGAAGTCCGTGAACAACCGTTCGACCCGAGCATACGCAGCGCGCACGCAGGAGCTGCGCGAGAAGGAAGGCCGGTTGCTCTTGGAGATCGCACGCAAGCAAGCTCCGACGCGACTGTTGCTGCGCGCGAAACTCGAAACGCTCGCGCTGGATGCGGCTGCGCGGCGCAGCTTGCAGGCGCGCTTGAACGCGCTGCAGTCTACGGAGTACGTGCAAGTCGATGCGATGCGCCGCGGTGACGCGCGTACGCTGCAGGATTACAGCGCGCAGCTGCATGCCAAAGCCGATGCGGACATCGCGGCGATGCGCACGCAATTGCAATCGCGCGCGAGTGCAAACATCGCAGCTCGCGAGCGCGTGCTGGCAGCGCAAAACGCGACGCCCCGATCTTTGAATCTGCCCGCTTTTAGTGCGCCCCCCGGAACGCCGCCCGACATGCGCGCGCAATACGCATCGCTGCGCAACGCGTCGCTGCCTGGAACCGCAGCCTACTCTAACGCGCGAAATGATCTTACGGCACGGTTCCGCGCGCTCCACGATGCCCATTCCGCCGATACGCAAAGCGTAGAGTCACAGATCGGCTCGCTGGAGCACGACCGGCTGGCGGTGCGCAAGCGCATGGTGGCGCAGATTATGCTGGAGGCGGATCGCCGCGCGAAAGCTGCGGGGTACTCTCGCGTCTACGACATTCATCAGGCGCCGGCAGGAAGCGCCAACATCACGGCCGCCGTGGCAGCCGGCCTTCAAACGCTCACGCCTTAACGCCGGCGCGCTCAAGACGCGTCCGTCTTTCGGCTTGACGGGGCACTCTTAATGGCGTGCGCGGGCATTCACGCGGCTTCACGCTCATCGAGCTCACCGTGGCGATTGCCATCGCGGTGCTTTTGGGCGTACTCATGCTGCGTATGACGTCTTCGGGTTTGCGTTGGACCGCGCTGCAAGCGCAGCGTGATGCCGAACACGCGGCCATTGGCGAACTGGTCGACCGCTGGCGCTCGGAAGAAGATTCTGCGTGGGCCATCTTCACGCCGTCGAACGACGTGAACGGCATCTCGAATTCCGACGGCCACGAAGTCGACTTTTTCACGCGCGATGCGAAGTCCCGATCGTATTTTTGGGCGTACGACTACGATGCGTCCACGCAGACCCTCAAGCGGTACCTGTATGGAACGCCCGGCGGTTCGCCGGTCCTCGACAGAACCTACGCCGGAATCACCGGTTTTTATGCCCACACCTACCCCGTAACCGCGCTTCAAGATCCGAATAGCAAGATCTATTCGCCGTTGTATACCGGCGCCGCGCTGCAGGCCGGAAGCGTCCGCTTCTACGGTGCAGCGAACCCGCTCATCGCAGGCGGCAATCAAATTACGTACATGCGGATTGCCGGTCCAACACTGGTTCGCGAATTGCAGCTGGCGACGCAGACGGCGCCGTCGGGCTTTACCATCGTCTTCTCCTACACGCCCGCACCGACGGCAACGCCGCGGTCCGTTTTGAACGCATGGCCGCAGTATTTGGAGTTACCGCTACAAGGGCAGGCGCTGCAAACGTCATGGCTGCCGGCGCCGCGCAACGTCGCCTTCTATCTCAATCGCGTTCTCGGCGGAGCAACGGCGAACGCAGCGCTCTCACCGTGCGCGAAGAACCAAGCGCGCGCGTTCACCGATGCAACGTTCACCACGCCGCTGGTCAACGCACTTCCACCGGCAGGCGCAATGCCGGCAGGCATCAGCGGCTCCACCGACTCGGGGGGCTGCGTCACCATCAATGACGCGATCAATAGCAACGTGGAGTTGTATGAACCTGGGAATACGTCGGCTTTACAACAGGGCAATACAACATGCAGCTCAACCGTATCGATCATAAAGGAAAATCCCTACACGGCGGCCGCCGCAAATGTAGGCATATATTCCCAAGGCGGAACTCAAGCAATTCAAAAGTGCACAATTACGTGGGTGGATCAGCAACCAAAACCGAGCAGCGCAGTAGTTAGCTGACGAGGTCGCCGGTTGCATTGCAGGCACGGGAAATATTTATACATTGGCAGCTTTAGGAATGGTATGCAGAGCGAGTGTGGTCGTACCTGCAAAGGAACAGGGTGATTGCGGCGAAATCGCCCATGCTGCCGCATTATTAAGCGGTGCGGGAACCGTCTCCGGTGACGCCGACAGACTTCACTGTAACGCGCACAGGTGGGGGAACGATTACAGTCACTGCATCAATTGATGAAAAATACACGAACAGTAACGGGCGAGGGTGTTACGCTCGCAACTACAGCGATACGTTCACGTTCTACGATTGATAACATGCGCTACGGCCATGGCACTGCATTTGGATCCGGTTCTATTCTTGGATCAATAGGAAACTCGCTCGCTCCATACGCCGGCTCTGATAAAGTTGGATTACCGCTCGCGAGATAAGACCCGGCGTACCAGGGCGAGGACATGGCGTAAACAGTAGCGTTATGCGTAAATGCTTCATCTGCCATAAAATCGCAGTCCGTTCCCGCTGTCATTGTACTGTCGCCTGTTGTGAGAAACCCCCAAGGATTTCGTGGGTCGGTTTGCTTGTTATATGGCGTGATGGATTGAGCGACCCACGCCCGTACGTTCTCGGTGAGCCATTCATCGATAACGGCGTTCGGTAAGCCGCGGGAAGCGCGATCCCTCTGATATTCTTGAATGCAGGGCAGTTCATGCGTTTGGTCGATCGTGACCAAGCGATAGTCGCCGTTCATTTCGACCGGCGCAGGAGTGATTCCGGGAACCGGCGGCATCGTCGGGGCCACCAGCACGGATTGACCGCGTAAAACGAGTTTGTCGTGAATCGTCGGACGCGTCGTATCGCTGCCGCTGTCCGAACCGACGACAAGCAGATACGTACCGTTCGGAGCGTTGATGGTAAAGTGCCCGGACGCATCGGTCGTCGTCACGCTGATTGGCGTTGGCGATGGCCCCGGAGTCGGATACGCTATCCACGGTGCAAGACGCACCGTTACGCCCGAAAGCGGGGAACCTGAAGGGTCGTCGACCAGCGTTCCGATGGACTCCACATCGCTTCCGACCGTCGGTGAGGGAACCGGCGCCGGCAACGAACGGGCGCCGGAACCGGCGCCGCCTCCGCACGCAGCCAATAGCAAAACAGCCGCCGCGAAAGCGGCAATTGAAGTGATCGGTTTCACGATTGCGTTTTTCCGCGAGATTCGGTTCAAATTCTTGCTATGAAAATGGGCACTTGCAAAAAGTTTACACCGGCGCCAAAGCGATAGCGCCTGTGCTATGAGGCTTCGTTGTCAGCTTACGCTTGCACCGCCTCAGACGCACGTTTGCGAGCCGGAAGCAAAGCGTAGATCAGAAAACCGAACGCGAGCGTAAGCAGCGCGCAAATCAGCAGCGAGGAATGCCAGCCCTGCACGAATGACTGCCGCACGATGCCGACGACCGCGGCGGCATTGAGGCCGCCGGGCGGCCGAGCTGCAATGACGAAGGCGCCGCCGTGATGCACGGCGGCCATCACCTGCGTCCGCGCAGCTTGCGATGCGTTCAATCCCTGCAGGCCGTTGCTAACGCCGTGCGACATCCCGACGGCGAGCAACGAACCTAAGATCGCGATGCCGAAGACGCCGAACAGCGAGCGGCTCAGCGCAATCGCGCCCGAGGCGAAACCCTCATCCACGGCATCGCAGGCCGTCATCGCCATTGCGGCGGCGGGCGTAAAGAGCAGTCCCCAACCTATTCCGGCAACGAATAATCCCGCCGCAACTTGCCAGGACGCCGCCGACGCGCCGAGCATCGCCAGCCAAACGATGCCGCCAAGGGTGACGACCCAGCTCGCAATCACGAGCATGCGCCGCCCCAACGTTTTTTCCAGCTGCGCGCTATATTGATTGACCGTAAAAAATGCGAGGTTGCTCGGCATCATATAAAAGCCGGCTGCGACCGATGATTGATGCTGCACGTTCTGCAGAAAATCCGTGCAAAGCAGCATGATGCCGTACCAACCGAAGTTGATGATGCCCACGATCAGCAGCGCCGCCAGAAACACGCGCGATCCGAAATAGCGCAGATGAATCATCGGTTTGGACTTCCGGCGCTCAACAACAATAAACCAGGCGATGCCGACGACGAAAACGCCGAACGCCGCCAGGATCACGGGCGACATCCAGCCGTTCGCGTTGCCCTCGATGAGCGCAAAACTGATCGCCAAAAACGAGAGGATGCTCAGAAATTGCCCCAGACCATCGAGCCGCAGAGACGGATCGCGCGGGCTTTCTTGCACGTACCGGAACGTTACCAGCACGATCAATCCCATGATGACGGACAGATAGAACACCGATGGCCATCCGAAGAAATGTACCAGCGCGCCGCCCACCACCGGTCCGGCGACTGCGCCCGAACCGGCAACGGTGGAAAACTTTTTAATCGTGTTCTCGTTGTCGGTTCCGGCCGGAAGCATCTGCACGAGAATGGCGACCGGCAGCGAAAGCAGTGCCGCTCCTCCGAGCCCTTGGAGCCCGCGCAGCACGATGAGCACGGGCGCACTCGGTGCGAGCGCGCACCCCAGCGTTGCAACGACGAACAGCCACGTCGTCACGGTCATGATGCGTTTACGGCCATACAGATCTCCCAGCGTGCCGGCCGCAAGCGTAAAGCCGCCCTCCATTAGCGGATAGATGCTCAAAATCCATTGCTGATCGGCGATTCCGGCATGCAGGCTGCGCTCTATGTACGGCAGCGCTAAATACACCACGGTGATATTCACGATCGCCATGAACCCGGCCAAGTACATGCCGAAGTTTGCGATGCGAATGCCTGAGGGCGACATCGTTATTTGCTCCATTGCCAAGCGTTCCACGCTTCCTGCACGGGATTGGGATCGAAGCCGCGGACGTTTTTGCGCAACGCCTCCTGCTGACGTTGCCACCAAAACACGAGCAGCGGATTATCGCGCGCAAGCGTGGCTTCGATCGCCCAGTACGCCGCCTGCCGCGTCGGCCGGTCGTAGTGCGCCAGCGCGCGCTGCTGCAGCATTTGCATCTGCGCGTTGCAGTACCCGCTTTCATTGTAGCCTTGCGGCGGACGGTTCTCGCAGGTAAATTGCGAAGAGTTGTCCGGGTCGATACCGGCGTACCAATTCCACAGCGCAAGATCGAATTTTCCGCCGTTGAGGATGCCTCCCATCCCTTCAGGCGCGTACAGCAGATCGCCGGGATACGTTTTCACTTCCAGATTGACTCCAATTTGGCGAAGCATCGCTTGCAGCATAATCGCCTCGCGCCGATGCGTAACGTTTGCCGTATCGGTGACCAACGTCAGCGATACCGGTAATTTTACGCCGGCTTGCGCGAGCAATTCGCGCGCTTTCGTAAGGTCGCGCGACTGCGGCATGAGGTGCGGATTAGACGCCCACATCCAATCGGGCAGATCTTCGGTGGCTATATGCTCTTGGCCGTACGTCAACGTGCGGACGAGTTCAGCCTTGTCGATTGCAAAGGCGACGGCATCGCGAAAACGCGGGTCGTTCATCGGACTGCGCCGCAAGTTAAAGATCATGCCTTCATAAGCGTTCATCGCCAGCCACACCAGTCGGATGCCCGGCTGCGCGCGCAGCGACGGATAGGTGACGATCGAAGCCTGAAACATGTAGTCTACCGCGCCGGTGCGAAGCAAGTTTATGGCGGTGTCTTCGTTGCCGACGGTGTGCACTTCGATGCCGCGAAGATGCGGTTTTCCGAAAAAGAAAGCATCGTTTGCCGCAACGATCACGCGATCGCCGTGCAGCCACTGCACGAATCGGAAGGGCCCGTCGGTAACTTGCGGAGCGCTGTTGAATGAAACCTGGTTGAGATTGGGATACCGTGCGAGCGCGTGGGCGGGCAGCACGTCGTACGGCGAATCGCTTTCCGCAAAAAAGGAACCGACAAAAGACGCCAGCGGCTTTTTTAAATGCACGATTACCGTTGTTGGGCTGGGCGTGTCGATGCGAGCGATATCATCGTAGCCGTGGCGCGCAACCACATTATTGGCGGGGTTCATGATCGCGTTCCACGACCAGGCGACGTCGCGGCTCGTTACCGGAACGCCGTCGGACCAGCGCATGTTGCTGCGCAGATGATATGTGATGGTCAGCCCGTCTGCGCTGATGCCGTGATTTTGGAGCGACGGCGCCTCGAGGGCGAGGATCGGAACGTCTTGTCCTTGCGCGTTCGCCGAAATGAGCGGCTCGAACATCAGGCGCTGCACGAACTCATCGACCGTGCTGGAGGTCAAAATCGGGTTGAGCGTTTTCGGATCTTGCGGCACGGCGATGCGCAGTATGCCGTCCGATGATGCGCCCGCCGATTCACCCGTCTTCGCGCAGCCGCATGCTAACGCCAAAAGCGCGGCGGTGAGGACCGCGGCGAATCCCTTACGCATGCGGTGGCGTTCGCGGGACGCCTGCATGTTCTCTGCCTTGCGCGGGCCAGCTATTGAATGGTTACGCTGGAAGGACCGGTTGTTTGACACGAGCCGTTCGCGCACGTGAATCCAAGCCCATTCGGGTCCTGCGTCGTCCACGGGGCGAGCGTGATGCCTACATACGCGCTGCCGAATTCTCCGCCGGCAAACGCGCCGCTCGGCGTAACGTACGCCTGCGAGATATTCGCACCGGAGCGCACGACCAGTGCAACCTTGTCGGAAGACGTGGAAACCGTTACCGATGTTTGCGCCGCGCCGCCGTTCAACCGCAACGCGCTCTGGCCTGACGAATCCGTATCGGTCAGCGTAACGCTGTTTGAAAACGGACCGCGCAAAAACGTCGTAAGGATGCAGTCGGTGGAGCTGACTTGCTGCGGAGTGCACGTGTTGGAATCGTCGACGAAGTTCAACGTGAGCGGCATCGTGCCGGTCCAGGGCGAGCCGTTCGTCGCATCGAGTTCGTAATATGCGGGCACTGCTTGCAGCGTCACCGCAACCGAACCGCCGTTTGCCGAAACCAGCGCGCTGAAGCGTTCATTTACGGAAAGCGGCGCGAGATTCGGAAGCGCCGAACCGATCGAAGCCGCGTACGCGATCGCGAACGTATCCATTCCGGGCGGCGCCATGACGTGAACCGCGCACGCCTTCGCGCCGCAGCCCGTGGTTTGCGTGGTCATCGTCGTAGCGGCAATGCCTCCGGTTGACAAAATGCGCACGCCGAAAACCAGCGGATACTGCGCGTCGTTTTGCCGTTCGTTGAGCGGGACGCTCGCCGTGATCGTAAGCGGCACCGGGTTTCGCACTCCGGTCGGCGTGGGCGTCGGCGTTGCCGTCGGCGTCGGTGAGGCTCATCGGCGAGCCGCTCGGCGTAGGACTGGGCTTGCTGCTCGGATGAGGACTACCGCCGCCGGCTGCGGGTGGAATTGAAACAGTCGGAACAGAACCGCCGCCGCCGCCTCCGCACGCTGCCACGATGCACAGCAACGCGAACGAAACGATGCGTGTCAGGTTAGTTTTCACGCGTGCACCCCGCGGACGTGCACGAATACGTAAGGTACGCCGTGCTGTTTGGCGGTTTGATCGTGTACGCGGGCGTTACCGAAGCGGTCATGTTGAAATACCCCGGTATGCTAAAAGCCGCAGTCGATGAAGCGCCGCCAAACGTCAGTCTTGCGGTCACGACTTTTCCCGTCGCTTCCTTCGCCGTGTTGTGTAAAACGATCGCATCGCCCGGTGAGTCGATCGCGACCGCGCTTCCACGTTGTCCGCTCGTCGTGTTTTCGAGATACGTTTGCCCGCTGGCATCGGAGTCGATCAAGTACGGCGTATTTGCGAACGGCGGAACGGCTTGATACGCGTTCGCCGGAATGGTTGCGGTTGACGGATCGACGAACGCCGCCAGCGTAATTGGTACGTCGTTTGCTTTGGGACTTGCGCCCGGCTCGACTTGCCCGCCGTAAATCACCGGCGCGAGCGTAATCTGTAGGCGCCCCGTCGTGTCTTCCGCACCCGCCGGTTCAGCGCTCGAACCGCTTGCAATGATGACTTCGCCTTCCCCGAACGAAAGCGGCACCGGAGCGGGTAACGTACCAAGTGCGGTGCTCGAGTATGCCAAGGCACCGATGACGTTGTCTCCCGAAACTTCGGTGACGGTGGTGCTGCAGTAGTAAAATGCGCCGCTCTGCCTGCAGATTTTGGACAGGTCCAGCGTTTGCACGTTGCTTTGGGCCGGCGGTGAGCCGTTCACGGTTTTCAAAGCGAGCGCAAGCGTCGTCGTTGCGGCCGAAAAGTATTGCGGCCTACGCTCGTGCGCGGCAACTGCACGCTGCTGCACCGGCACGGCGAAGCTGATCGTGACTTCCCCGTGCGAGGCGGTGCGGCGACTCGAGAGCCCCGGAACGCTCGACGAAGAGCACCCAGCCAGCATCGCTGCGCACAAACTCGCTAGGAGCAAAATCTTCTTCATGACGGCGCTGCCTTCGCACGACCAAAGCCCACGGCATAAAGCAGTCGCGGGCACTTCTTCCAGATTGTATGTTCGCCGCGCGTTGTGGGATGCCGCGCTAAATCGCCCCGCTTAATGCGGGTTTTGCGAGAAGGTGGAAAAACGTTAAGAAAGCGCTATTGATACGTAACCAACGAGGGCCGCGGCCGCAGCCGCATGATCTCGGCTGCGGAGAACATATCGATGTCTTGCTTATAGAACAATTTGATGCCCATGAACGCCGGGCCGCGGTTTTGGGAGAGCAGGTGGTATTTACTCAGCTTCGCGGCTCGGCTGCCGAAGCCGTCGATGTGAAACACCAGGGCAATGCCCGGACGGCCGACGATTTGGCTGCGGTGCTCGATCATGTCGGGCGTGAATTGGTGGACGATCAGCAACTTCTGCGGTAAATCGTAGCGCCTGATCAGCCCGGAAAGGTATGCACCGACCGCATTGACCGTGCTCCCGTCGGTGCCGCCGATGACTTGCGCGGGAACTTCGTGCGGCCCCATGCTCCATTCGGAATCGAGCGCCAAACTGACGTTGGGCTCGCGCAGAAACTGTTCGTACCGCTGAACTTCATGCAGAAACGGCGCTCTGCCCGGCTGAATGTCGAGGATCAGCAATCCGTGAATGGCGCGCACGCCGCTCAAATACCGCCGAATCGTAGCGGCGTCGCTGGGCACGCTATAGTTTCCGTCCGCTCCGGGATCGCTCTGGGCGACCGTCGCGATCAGTTCGAATGCCGGGACCACCGGATCGCCGTAAGGAGCGTACGCGCGGGCCTGCCGCTGCAGCCGCGGAGCGATTTGTGCCGGCGAGGCTTCTCCCAAAACGCCCATGTTCGGCGTTTGCGCGGCGCCGTAATAAGCGACGATCCGATGTCCCGGCAAGATGGTGCGCCCCCCGAACGGCAGCTGCGGGCGTGCCGGCCGCGGTGAAGCGCTTTGCGCAGATGAAGCGGTTTGCCGCGCAAGCGCGCTGGAGCGCTGCGCACCCGACGATCCGCTGCACGCGCTCGCCAGAAGGAGCGCCAGCGCAACGCCGGCGCGCCTCACTCGCTTAATTTGGGGGCGATCAAATCGCCGGCGGTGGCCTCCAAATGCTCGAGCACGGCTTCGGCGTGCTCTTCCATTGCCTCCCGGCGTAAGATCACCTCATATTGTCCGCTCGCATCGCGCGCGAAGTTGATCGGCTCCCAGCCTTCTTGCGAAAGCGCTCGCAATTGCAGCTCGATCTCGGTCGTGCCGCGCATCGCGCGCACGATGTAATGATAGGCGATCAGGTCCCCGGAACGGCAGCCGGAACGTCTTTGATCTTCGCACCGTTAGCCGCAGCTTCGGCGCTGAGGGAATTGGTTTGATCGTTCAGATCGTTGACGTTGTTTGGATCGAATTTTCCGCTCTTCATGCGATCTCCGACCGCTGTGAACGAGCCGGTCAATTTCGAAACGCCGGCATCGAGTTTCTGAAGCAGTGGATCTTTGCTCTTTTGAGCGATTTTCTCTGAGACGTGCACTTCGTGAACGGCGAACAGCAGCGCGGCGCCGCCTTTGACGACTGCGGCAACGCGGTGGGGTGCGCCTTGCGCGAAGTCACCTTCACGGTATGGGTTCATGACCCAGTGATGAAAAGCGAAATAGGCAACGCCCAAATGGGCCAAAAACCGCGTTTTATCCAGAAACGCCGGAGCGGGGCTCATGGCGCCGGCGACTATCGCCAGCGCCAGCGCGCCGGTCACCGCGATGCGGCGCCAGCCATGCAAAACTTTCATGCGAAACTCCAAAAAAGACGAAAGCGAAACGCTTTAAATGCGATTGAGGATACCTTTGGCAAACTCCGGTTCGAAATGCTGCAGAATTTGCGGGTTGCTGCTGATCAGCGAAATCGCTTTCTGCTGCAGCGTTTGCGTATCGGACCCATGCTGCGAGATCAATCCCATGAGCTGCTGCGCGATACCGGTCTGACCCGCCTGATTGGCGTTGTCGGCTGCAGTTTGCAGGTGCTGGGTGATTTGCGTGCCGCTCATCGAACCGACATGCTGTTGGGCGGCCTGTTGCACGGACTGTGAATCCGTTTCGCCGGTGGTGACTTTTTGCACCAGGCTCTGAACTTCGTCAAACATGGCTACAGAATACCCAGCGACGGCCCGATTGTTACCGGGCGAGCAGACGCCTTCTTTTGCGATCTACGTCAAAGCAGCGGGCTAAGCGGCGCGAGCGCGCCTTCGAGCATAAACGCCGGGAAGGCAAGATCGGCCGAGTACACGCCGCCGCCGCCGACTTTCGCCGCATACATCGCTTGGTCGGCTCGACTTATCAGCGATTGCGGCTCTCGGTCGCCTGGACTGGAAATGGCCCACCCGAAGCTGCATCCGAGCACGAACTGCTGATCGCCAATCACGTACGGACGCGTGAGCGCGTGATTCAAACGCGCCGCAATGCGCTGCAGTCCCGCGGCGTCCGCTCCCGGGCCAATCAAGCACAAAAATTCGTCGCCCCCCATGCGAGCCACAAAATCTTCGCCGCGCAATTGATCGTTGAGCCGATGGGCGACGGTTTGCAGAATCGCATCGCCGGTGGCGTGCCCGTAATGGTCGTTGATCTTTTTGAAGCCGTCGAGATCCAGGTACACCGCGCCGACGGTTTGTTTGGCATCGTTCAACCAAAGGCGGAGCGTTTCGAGCGCATGGCGTCGATTCGGAACGCCGGTAAGCGGATCGGAGAACGCGGAACGGCGCGCCCGCTGCAAGCCGCGAAACACGAACAAAAACGTGGCAATGGACAGCAGCAGCAGCGCTTCGATTGCGAGCGCTACGACGATTGCTTCGTTCGAAAGCCGCACCGTGGCTGCAAGAGAATGAAACAGGCGAAACTGCGCGGCATCGCGCAGCGGCGTGCTGGCGCTCCGCAGGCGATCGAACAGCGTTTTCCCGCCAAGGAGACGCTGCTGCGCCACGTTGCGTCGCCCTTCTCGAACGAGCGAGACTTCTTGCGCCAAATAATTTTGCACGGCATGTCCCAGTGCCATCGCATGCGATGCCTGCAACGCAGAAACCGGTGAGCCGTTTGCATGAGCCGCAAGATACGCATCTGCCCGCGCCAAGCGCTGCCGTGAGGAGTAATAAACGTCCAAGAACTGGGGATCGCCGGTTGCGACATATCCGCGAACGCCGGTTTCTTCATTGATCATTTCGCGCAGCCAGTCGCGTTCCGCGAAAATATACAGCGTCAGCTGCCGGTCTGCGGTTGATTGCTCGCGTAATGACGCAAAGCGAAAGATCGCAACCGCCATGACCGCGAGCAGAAACACGTTGAACAGGATGCCGTACAGTCCCGCGGCGTCGGTTGCTCGGCTGAACTTCACACCCAATGTATCGGCCGCTACCGTTAAGCCACGGTAAACGCTAAGCCCACGTCATGTAACGATTAACGCATCGACCCTAATTCGTCGGGCGTCCGATGGCCTTACCTAGTTTGAACGCATGAAAATCGGGATGCCGAGGCCGTCGCCACGTCGGCTGCCATGGCTCTAGGCTTCGAACGGAATCCGGCACCGCGACCGAGTCGCCATCAGCGTTTGGTTGCGCCCAGGAGAATTCCGCTACGTGCGCCTGAGCGCCGCAAAATCGGCGAAACCAGTCTTTTGGGAAACCAGACTCCACGACGGCGGGGTGAGGTTTGGAACGCCGTACGCGCGCAGCACGTCGTAGACGTTGTCTTCGCAGTTGCGAAAAATCGCTCGGTATCCCGTTTGTTGAATCCACAAGGTCGTGCGGTACGCGAGAACGGGATCCGCATTCGCAACGTCCACGGATTTCACGTCGTCGTACTCGCGCGAGCGCATGGCAGTCGCGGGATCGCGCATGAACTGCGACCAGAATCCCATGTCCTTGCTTGGCGAAAACAAATGGCCGCTGTGGTTTTCGACCGAGCCCGCGTTTGCTACGCCGTCGCCGACGTTAAATGCCCATCCCACGTGACCGAACCCATCGCCACTGTGATACCGGACGAACGCCGCCGCGCGCATAGCGCTCTGTTCTTGCATTCTTCCAGCTTTTCACCTACCGGGCGCCGCGTGTAACGCACTCGCTTTCGCGGAAAGCTTCGGCCATGCAGACGTTTCCAAAAGCCGCTTTGGCGGCCACACTTTTTGCGCTCGCCGGCACGGGGATGGCAGCGGCGCAGATGCATTCCTCGATGAACGCCGCCGGAACGCACACGAATTCCACCGATGCAACGTTTGTGATGAAGGCCGCAAAGTCGAATACCGCCGAGATTAGCCAAGCCCAAGCCGAGCGCAACAGCAGCGATGCCAACGCGCGCTCTTTTGCGATGCGCATGATTCACGATCACGGGAAGGCCAACACACAGTGAAAGATATCGCCGCGCAAATCGGCATGTCGCCGCAAGTGCAGCATGGCATCGCAATGGCGCCTACGCCGCAGCGCGTGTCGGGCGCGGCCTATCTGCGCATGGAAATTCCCGATCATCGCAAAGCGATCGCGCTGTTCCAAAAAGAGGCGCAAGACGGCGAGAATTCGTTCCTGCGCAACTACGCCCGCGAAACGCTGCCTGTTCTGGAAACCCACTTGGATTTGGCGCAAAAATACTCCGGGGCGACGTAGCGGCTCCGGCGGCTAAATGCGCGCCGCGAACCGCCGATAGATTCTAATGGGCAAGGAACGCCCGAGGTTTTTGCATGGAAGAACACCAGAGGCCCCAAAATCAGCGGGAATCCTCTATCACGGCGACGTTGGAAAGCAGCATTTTGCACGTAAACAGTCCGATCGGGGCGGGCCTGGACATTCGGGTGCGCCGCGTCGACAACTCCGCTTTGCGCGAGCCGAAGCGCTAGCCCCGGTGGAACAACGCTGTGCCGGTAGCGGCTGCGCCGGCGCTTCCTGCACGGTGGAAGCGACATACTACTGCACCAACGGTCACTTCGTGTGCCTGCTGCACAGCATGCGCGCGCGCGGTCCGGCGACCCCATACGGCCGCCGCTGCGTTCCGTGCATGGACGACGGGCTCACTGCCTACGCAGAACGCGTAGGCGGTCATCGACACGTCCCCTAACGCCACGCATAGCGCGGTGTTCTAAGGACGAAGCAGATTGTGCCAGCGAGCGCCGGTGACGACGACACGCGTGAGTGATCTTAGCGTGTCGAACACGGTTAGCCGGCGCATTTGGCGCACGTCGCCGAGCGTTCCCAGGTTGTACGTACCGACCGACGAGAGCGTGAACGTTTCGCCGTGGTTGCCGACGTACTGCGTTATGCCGCAATTCGGAACGTACGAAATTTCATACGTTTGTCCTTGAAATACATACTGCACCGTCGCGCCCGAAGCGGGAGTTGGGCAGGCGGTGGCACCCGGTACACTACCGACCAACGTAACGGTCGCAGTCATACCGGTATACGGAGTAAAGCTACTACCCTGCGTTAGAGTGCTTGGAACCAGCTCCGAACCACTAGGAAGCGCGCCTTGCGCAAATATCGCGCCGTTGCCGTCGTAAATAGTGTATGAGGTTACGTCGTAACCACCGGATGTCGAAGCAACTGTTGCTGCAGCAACTTTCTGCCCGGCTGTTGCATCGTTGACTGTTCCTTGAACGACTAACGCAACAAGCGGCGTAACGCCGCCGCTCTGCGGGTCGGCATACAACGTAATCGTCAGCGCTGTCCCCTGGACAGTACCGTGGTAGTTCCACCCGCGACCTGAAGAAAGAGCGAGCATGTCGCCGCTGAGGGAACGCGATGGGCTCATCGTGCTGGGGCTTCCCGATGGACTTCCGCCTCCTCCGCAGCCCGCAAAAAGTAACGTTGCGCCCGCGATAACAATAAATCGATGCATGACACCCACTTTCAGAGATGCGTTGCCGAATGTGTGCGTTCCCTTCAGAGGCGGGTTAAGAGCAACCCTTAACGGCCGCCAGCAAGACGTAGGCGCTGGTCGGGCCCAAATGCAGCGTGCTCGAAACGGGACGGCCTATCAGGTCGCGATACCCCTTTCCGGCCGGCAAGGTGAACGAACCGGAGCTGCTCGCGGTCACGACGACCAATCCGCCGGTAAAGCGCCGGAAGAACACCGTCGGACCGTCGCCAACGTCGCTGCACGGCGTGCCTATCGGCGCACTGTACTCCGGATGAATTTGCTGCGTGCCGTAGCCGTGCAATCCGCCGGTGTAGAGCAGTTCGGCGCCTTGATTTGCCAATAAGTACGTAGCGATCGAATATTCCAGCGGAATCCCCGTCACGCTGCTCGGGATGTTGATGAACTTGTTTACCGTAAACACGGCGACGCCGTGCTGCTGCGCGTATCGCGACCATGCAAGGGTTTCCACCATCAACCCAAGTTTTTGCGTATAGCGGCCATAGTCGCTGAAGCCCGTTTCATTAAGCAGCTCGTCGGTGTTGACAACCAGCTGCTGTTCGTTCGGACTGTTGATATTACCGGCGGGATGATTGACGAGCAACACCATCCCTCGCGAGTGCAGGATCGCGTGAGCGACTCTGGTGTACGCGATAACGTCCGCGGTCCAGCGCGGATCTTGCGGGCTGGAGTAGCGGCGGACGAACGTGTTTCCGTGCCAACTTCCGCAACCGTATTCGCTGGTGTTTCTCTTTTGACCGAAAGCCGCGTTACCGCCATGGTAAATGTTCCAAAACACCACTTGATCCACTGCAAGCGCGTTATAGCCGGCGGCTTTCGCGTAGCCGGCCATCGTATTGACTTCGTCGGCAACGGCGGCAGAATTTTCGATGTCGATCGGCATGTCCGCATTGGCAACGCCCGGCATGTACGCGATGTCGTGCGTCGGCGCCCCGCTCGCCGTGCACGCATAGAAAATCCAATCGGGATGCTTCGCTTTCCACCAGCTCAGCGTGCGATGCGTTACCGCAACCTGATCCAAGCCCATGATGTAGTACTCGGAAACCGTCATGCCGGGGTGCGCCGCGTCCCACTCGCGCGGCGAAAGCGAAGCCCAAACCGCATCGAAACGCCGGCCGTTTTCTTGCACGAGCGACGAGGGCATGTAGCCGTTGTGATAATCGAAGACTTGCACCAAACCAATGCGTCCGACGGTGCTGGGAATGTGCGCTGAAGACGCAACGCTCGCGGGCGGCGCACCGGGCGTCGGCGTTGTGCCCGGCGATGAACTCGCAGGTGGGTTCGAAGCCGCACTGCTTGGAGCCGGAGCGGTGCTTGAAACGGAAGTTGGGGTCGTTGTAGGCCCATGCGGCGCTGACGGATCGCCGGGAAGCATTCCAGCGTTGGAATCAGTGCTGCCTCCGCCGCCGCAAGCGGCAAGAAGCAAAGAAAGCGCGCATGCGCCCAGCAAAATCGGCTGTCGCACTTCGCTATTAAACGGGAGACAAGAGCAATCTCTAAGGGAACGAGGCCCTAAGCTCTTGGGCCTGCAGGCTCCTTGCTATCGAAGGGACAGGCCGGCGATTGCGGCTTGCCCGACGCAAATGCCGCCGTCGTTCGCAGGTACCACACCGTTTATCCACAGCCGTTCGCCCAACAACGCTTGCAGGCTGCTCGTCAGCAGCGAATTCTGAAAAACGCCGCCCGAGGCGACGAGGTATTCTTCCGCGAACGCATCGCACATCGTCGCGATGCCACGCACGAGTGCGGTATGAAAACCGAGCGCAATGTCGCGCGCGTCACCGCCCGCCAGACGATCGTCGACGATCTGTGCGAGCACGGGACGAAAATCTAATTCGCGGCCGTCAAAATCGAACGCATACGTTCGCTGCTGCAAACCAGCGCGCGCGAGATGCTCCACCCACATCGCCGCCTGCGCTTCAAACGTTATTTCACGCGTGAATCCCAGCAGCGCGGCGACCGTGTCGAAAAGCCGGCCCATCGACGTAGTTGCAAACACTCGAACGTTCTTACGAAGCAGTTCTTGCGCGGCAGCGTAACGCGGCGGAAAGTTGAACGGCGGGCGCGTCAGATCGGGAACATCGATCGATTCGAGAAATCCTGCAGCGGCCTGAACGGGAAAACGCGCGGCGGCATCGCCGCCGGGCAGCCTGGCCGCACGCAAATGCGCCACGCGTTCCAAACCGGTTGCGATCGAGCCGACAAAAACTTCGCCTCCCCAGATCGTCCCGTCTTCGCCGTATCCCGTACCGTCAAACGCCATGCCCACGACGCGCTTTTCATATGCCTCGCGTTCGGCAAGTACGCTCGCAACGTGTGCGCGATGATGCTGAACGGCGATTTTCGTCCCGTGCAACTGCGAGACGTATCCGCTGGAAGCATACTCGGGGTGCGCATCGTGCGCGATGACCAGACCCTCGTCGGGCAACTCGTAAAGGGAGCGCAGATCGGCGATCGTTTCTTTGAACGCGCGCAGCGCTTCGTAATGCTCCAAGTCGCCGATGTGCTGGCTCACGTACACTTCGCCGCGCACGACGATTGCGACGGCGTTCTTCAAGTCGGCGCCGACGGCGATCATCGGTGTCGTCGTCGGCAGCCGCGTAACCGCCTGAGGCGCGTAACCACGCGCATGGCGGATGACGGTAACACCGCCGGGCATTGCGGTTACCACGGAATCGTCCAGGCGCCGCGCAATTTCCCGCTCCCCAACGAGCAGCGCGTCCGCTATGCCCGCCAGCGTTTCGCGGGCATCGTCGTCGCGGTAGGCGATCGGTTCACTCGAACGATTGGCGCTCGTCATCACCATGACGGCGGGCGCGCCTGCGGCAAAAAGCAAATGCTGAACCGGCGTGGACGGCAGCATAACGCCGAAATCGTCGTTGTCCGGAGCAATGCCTTCCAGCCCACATTTTGCCGGCGCGAGCACGATGGGGCGCGCTTGCGACGTCAAAAGCGCTTGCGCTTCTTCGCCTAAACAAACGATCTCCGCCGCCTGCGCGCGATCCGCAACCATCAGCGCAAACGGGCGCTCTTTGCGATATTTTCGCTCGCGAATCGCGTGCACCGCGGCAGCGTTGCGCGCATCGCACGCCAAATGGTAACCGCCGATCCCTTTGATCGCGACCACCGCGCCATCGCTCAATAAGCGTGCCGCGCGGGCAACGGACTGCGTGCCGCGCAGCTCTTCGCCGTTCGCTTGCAAAATGTATGTCGGTCCGCACTGCGCACAGGCGACGGGTTGCGCATGAAAACGGCGATCGAGCGGATCTTCGTACTCGGCGGCGCAGCGTTCGCACATCGGCCAGTCGCGCATCGTGGTTTGCGGCCGGTCGTACGGGAGCGCTTTGACGATGGAATACCGCGGCCCGCAATCGGTGCAATTGATGTAGGGGTAGAGATAGCGGCGATCGCCGGGGTCGAACAGTTCGAGCAAACAAGCATCGCACACCGGCAAGTCGGGCGAAACGCGTACGGTCGGCTTTTCACGGCGAACGCTCGGGCGAATTTCGAACGTCGCACAATTCGAGACGGCAGCGGGTTGCATTGTGAACTCCGCGATGCGCGCGGCGGGCGGCGGGCGGCGTCGAATGTGTTCGGCAAAGTCGTCCAGCAGCTGCGACTGCCCTTCGGCATGAATCTCAACACCGTTTTCTGCGTTGAGCACCCAGCCGGTAATGCCCATTCCCAGCGCCAACCGATAGACGAACGGACGAAAGCCGACGCCTTGCACCACGCCGCCGACGTGCAGCCGGCGCGCTTTCAGCGAGTCGAGATCAGCTGCCGCCGGCATAACAGCCGCGGCCTTCATACCCGACTTGCACGACGCGCCCGTCATCTACTAAGACCGGCACGGTGCGATCGCCCTGACGCAGCTCGAGCATTCGCTCGAGCGCCTGCGCGTCGGCGTCGACGTCGTATTCGACGAAGCCCTGCTTGCGCCAGTGGAGATCTTCGCGCAGCTGCGCCGTGTACGGACACGAGGGCGTACCGAACAGTTCGAACATGGTACTACGCAGCGAGCGCTTCGCGCAGAACGTGGTAGATGGTGCCTTGCGCCTCTTGAATGCGCGGAATGTCGTCGCAGCGCACGACGATTGCCACGTCGCAAAGACCACGCGCAACGATCTCGCCTCCGTCGTATCCCAGCAGCGCGATCGTGAGCAAACCTCGCCGCCGCGCCTCCTGCAGGGCCGCCACGACGTTGCGTGAGCCGCCGCTGGTCGAAAACGCAAGCGCGATATCGCCCGCTTTCGATTGCGCGATCAGCTGGCGCACGAACATGAGCTCGACCCCGACGTTGTTTGCGGTTGCGGTGAGCACCGCAGGCTCGAGCGCAAGGGAAACGGCCGGGATCGCGTTCCAGCCGTTTTCCGGCATCACGCAATCCAAGACGAAATCGGTCGCGTCCGTCGCCGAACCCCCGTTGCCGAACGCCAAAATGCGGCCGCCTGCGGCGATCCGATCGCGCATCGCTTGCGCCGCCGACGCAATCGTTGCGCTTTCTTCAGCTGCAACGCGCTCGCGCAGTGCGGCAGCATCGCGCGCTTTCGCCAAAATCGAAGCAGCAACGTCGTCGACCAGCGAGCTGTTCGGCTCCCGAGCGGGCGTAAGAAAGGGATACAGAAAATCGCTTGCCGACGGGGCGCGCTCGCCGCCGACGGTTTCGTGCTCCAAAAAAACGTGCACGGATTCGTACATCGTGTGACCCAGCAGTTCGAACACTTCTTGGTGCACGTGAACGTCGCTCGTTGGGCTCTCGACGGCGTAGTCGGCGTGCGCTCCGGGCAAAGCGATCGTCATCGCGCCGCGCGAACGCGCCGTGCGCAACGCGTGCTGGGCCGCCGGTTCACCTCCGGGTGGTCCAAGCGCGACGACCATGTCTCGATCGGTGCAAAGCGTTTGAATCCAGGCGTCGTGCGCCATGCTGATGTCGAGCGCCGGCAAGGCGCGTTTGCCGACGATCACGGGATGAATGAATTCGACGGAAAGGTGCATCGCGTCCGTCGTGTACGGTCCGTTGCCGAAAGCCAAAAGCCGGCCGCCGGAAGAAAAGCGCGTCGCCATCGTGCTGCACGCTTGCGCCAAAGGCGCAGCTTCGCGCGCGAAGAACGCATCGCTTATCGTATTTCGCGCAACGATTTGCGAGCGGATGAACTTTTCCAGATCGCCGGCGAGCTCGAGCATGGCGCTCAACAGATGCGCGGCAGCGGATCGCCCACAAGCATGTCGACCACGCGCGAACCGCCGTAAAGCGTGCGGGTCAGAACCGCTGCGACCGGCTGCGCCGCAATTTCGCCGACGATCGTCGCGCCTTCGCCTCCCGGTACGGCGCGAACCGCATCGAGCGCGCCCTGCGCGCATTCCGGCGCGAGAATTGCCAAGAAGCGGCCTTCATTTGCGATGTGCAGCGGATCCAGGCCGAGCAATTCGCAGGCTCCGCGCACCGCGTCGCGCACCGGGATCGCTTCTTCGCGCAGCACCACCGCGCACTGGGCGTCGCGCGCCAATTCATTGAGTGCAGTCGCAACTCCGCCGCGTGTCGGATCGCGCATCCAGCGAATGCCGGCGGCATTCTGCGCGCACAGCGCCTCGATTTGCGGCGTGAGCGCCTGCGTGTCGGACTCAATGTCGGCTTCCAATTCCAATTCGCCGCGCGCGAGTAATATCGTGATTCCATGATCGCCGATCGGCCCCGAAAGCAGCACCTGATCGCCGGTTCGCACCTGCTGCGGACCCAGCGTGAGCCGTTCGTCCACCGTTCCGATGCCGAACGTGGTGACGTACATTCCGTCGGCCAAGCCGTGTTCGACGACTTTCGTGTCGCCGCCCACGATCTGCACGCCGGCAGCGTTCGCCGCTTCCCCCATCGCGTGCAATTCTTGCTCGAGAATTTCGCCGGAAAGGCCCGCTTCGAGAATGAGCGTCGAAAGGAGCGCGATCGGATGCGCGCCCGATACGGCAAGATCGTTGATCGTTCCGTGCACCGAGAGCGTGCCGATGGAGCCGCCGGGAAAACGTAAAGGACGAACGACGAAACCGTCGGCCGTCGTTGCCAGTCGCGTGCCTTCGATTGTAAGCAACGCCGAATCGGAAAGCGCTTCCAAAATCGGATTCGCCAGCGCGGGAACGACGAGCCCTTCGATCAAACGGCGCGTGGCTTTGCCGCCCGCGCCGTGAGCCATCTCGATCTGCTCGATTTGCGTTCTCATGCCGTGACGGAGTCGATACGTGCGACGTACTTGTAATACGCTGCGCACGCGCCTTCGCTCGAAACCATTAACGCGCCGATCGGATGTTCCGGCGTGCACGCATTGCCGAACAGTTTGCACTGCGGCGGCGATAGCACGCCCTTGAGAATTTCACCGCACTGCGCGGCCTTCGGATCGGTAACGCGCACGCCCGGCAAATCGAAGCGCGCCTCACTGTCCCACTTCGAAAACGCGCTTTTGATCTTCAAGGCCGACTGTGAAATGAAGCCCAAGCCGCGCCACTCAAAATAGGGACGCAGTTCGAAGACGTTGGCCATCGAGCGTAGCGCGGCGCCATTGCCCTGCCACGGAACGATCCGCCGGTACTGATTTTCTACTTTGGCTTCTCCCGCTCGCAGCTGGCGCAGCACCATGAGAATGCCCTGCAGCAAGTCCAGCGGCTCGAAGCCCGAGATGACGACGGGTTTGTCGTACGTGCGCGCGATGAACTCGTACGGCGCACAGCCGGTTATCGTCGAGACGTGCCCCGGGCCGATGAACCCGTCGAGCCGCATATCCGGCGAATCCAAGATCGCCCTGATCGCGGGCAAGATCGTGACATGGTTGCAGAACACGCTGAAGTTTTCCACGCCCAGCGCCTTCGCACGCAACAGCGTGAGCGCCGTCGACGGCGCGGTCGTTTCAAAACCGATTGCGAAAAAACAGACGTGTTTGCCGGGTTCGTTTTGCGCGATGCGCAGCGCGTCGAGCGGCGAATACACCATGCGCACGTCGGCGCCGCGCGCCTTGTATTCCAGCGGCGTGCCTTTCGTTCCCGGAACGCGCATCATGTCGCCGAACGCGGTCAACACCGTATCCGGCCGCTGCGTTATCGACAAGCCGTCGTCGATGCGTCCCATCGGAAGCACGCAAACCGGGCATCCCGGACCGTGCACCAACTGAAGATTGGAAGGCAGCACGTCGCGCAAACCATGGCGGTAGATCGAATGGGTGTGGCCGCCGCACACTTCCATGATGCGGTAATGCCGCTGCGTATCCACGGTGCGCGCAATCTCCCGCGCAACGTTCGCGATAAGCTCGGGGTCGCGAAACTCGTCGACGTATTTCACGGCGCGAACGTATAGCCCCGGACTTCGTCCATTGCCTGCTGATCTTCCCCTAACGCTTTAATCATCTGCAATTGATCCTGCGCCTCGCGCTCGCCGATTTTGCTCATCGCAAAGCCCACGTGAATGAGCACCCAATCGCCCATTTCAAGTGGTTCGTCCGCGAGCAGTCCGATGTTGATGTTGCGCTTCACGCCCGCCACGTCGACTTTGGCAAGCATCGGCTGCTCGCTGGAAAATTCGACGATCTTTCCCGGGATGGCCAAACACATTACATCGACTCAATTTTCAGGTAACGCGCCACGTCTTTGGGAATCGCTTGAAAAAACGACTTCCACTCTTTGAGCACGGGGCGTTCGTTGACCATCAACTGCTGCATGATGTCCGGGGTTTCTTCCATGACCGGGCCTTCATTGGACATGGACCGCAGGTGGTCGTAGCGGCGCAGTTCGCCGGCCAGCTTGAAGCCCAGGCGCGCAAGATACAGCGCGGCCAACGCGGCAAGAGGTCCGGCAATGTTCCGTTTTTTCATGAAACCACTCCAGTCAAGTCCGCTTGCGTCGCGAGTTCGCGAACGAGCTGCGCGCTGCGGGGAACGGCCGCTTCGACCGCGGCACTGAGATTCATACCTTCGCCGACGAAACGCGGCACGCATCCGGCGATGAGGATTTGCGGCCTTCGGTCCGGTTCGAGTTGCGATCGCAGCCGCTCGTACAATGCAAGCACGGCGCGAACGTCCATGGCATGCGCGTCCGGCGGCCCGGCCTCAACAGCATCGGTTGAGGCAGGCTCGAGAACGTAGAGCGTTCCCGGTTCGTCGTCGCGGACGAGCGCATCGACGAGGATCACGCGATCGTACGGTTCGAGCATTTCGAGCGCCAAATGCATGCCGCCGATCCCGAAATCGCGAACGCGCACCTCGTCGCTCTGCGCGAAATCGCCCAGTGCGCGAATTACTGCCGGTCCAAAGCCGTCGTCGGAAAAAAATACGTTTCCGAAGCCGGCGATCAGCGTTCTCATGGCAGCGGCTCGATTTCGCCCGGCTTGTAAAAGAACGAACGCCCGTACCACTCGTGCATATCGCTTGCGGGATCTCCGTCAAAGACGACACCGACATACCGCTCTCCCTCGAAGTCGGTGTGCACCGCGCAAACGCGCCCGGTCATCCCCTGCACCAGGTCGTCCCACAGATCGGCGCGTCCTTTTGGATGCACGCGCACCAAAGAACCGCGACCCACGCTCGTTCCGGCAATGATGACGGTTTCATCACCGGGCTCTTTCGCGGCGCCGGTAAGCTCTGCGTGGAGTGAGGCCAGCGTATCGGCATCCAGTGCCTCGGCGCGTTCCAACAGCTCGCGAGCATACGAATGCGATGCGCGCATCTCTTGCTTCTCACGATCGGCCAGCGAAGCGACGCTGAGCATCAGCAGTTCGTCGATTTCCGTTGCATCATAGGTGTTGCCCCGGCTGGCAGCAGCGACGCTCGGAAAATCGTATAAGATAATCGGCGAAACGAGCACCGTTTCGCTCGTTTGTCCGCTCTCGCCGGGCTCGCCGACCAGGACCGGAAAGATCCGTTCGTTTCGGCAGCGCGAAACCGCCGTTTTCAACTGTTGCGGAGGATCCAACAGCGAAACGAAAGCGCTGCCGCCCACGCGCAATACAGCCTGCGCGCCGATCAGCGCGGAGCGCAGCGCCGCATTGCGATCCGCATCCGGCGAAGTGGAGGCGTCGTTGCGAACGTGCAGCGTCAACTGCAACGCCTGTTCTGCAACAGGTTGAAAGTCGAGCGCGATCGTGCCGCGCATGATGTCTATCTCAAAGGGAATTTCCGTGTGCGCGGAATGCAACGGCACGCTAAACGGCACTTCGCGAGCAACGGGCTCGTCGGCAGATTGCAAAAATCGCAGCAGCCCTTCGATGCGCGAGTTTGCTGCGTCATCCGGCGCAAGCAGCACCATCTGCGAGCACAGCGCGGTCGGCTCGCTGGAATCGCGATACCCCTGCGGCATGAGCACGCCGAACTGAAACGGCTGCTGATTCTTCAGCGCGCTCTTGCGATAGGGAAACAGCGATAAGCCTTCATACAGTACCGCATCGGCGATGGCGCGGACGCCGTCTTGCGCAATCATGAAGTCAGACTCTGCTCGGTCAACAGTTTCTCGAGCGTCTGTTCCCAGCTGGTGAACCCGTTGGCGGCTCGAACGCGCGAGAGCCGTTCGAAAGTCTCGCGATCGATGCGCAGCATCGCTGAATCGCCGTAACAGGACTCCATCGCCGCGCGCCAGACTTGCAGCGGCATGCGGTACGCGCACTCGCAGTTCCATGAAAGCATTTCGACCGCGAACGATTGCGTGGCGTGGCGAAAGATCGAGCCGCTGAAGAACAACTGCAGCGGAACCTCGCCGCCGCCCAAGGCGTTGAAAAAGCGCGTCGCCGCAAGATCGAAGTCGTACGTGCACGGCACGTGCAGGTCCACCTGCGTTTCGCCGGTGAACGCGGGCACCATCAGCGGCACGTCGGCCCAGGACAGTGCGTGCAGCGTCTTATTCCAGCGATCGGGCGTGCCGAAAAGGTCGTTGAGCATCGATTGCTCGCCCGTTTCATACGAGCGCCACTGCGGTTCTATGCGGATTTGCACGCGTAAAACCATCGCTTCGATCGGCTCGCTCGCGCCGCTTATTCGCAGGCGGAAGCGGATCGTCGGCGAGGCCGCGTGACGTTTCGGCTGCGCGTCGATAACGGAGAAGAGCAGCTCGCTCACCGCATTATGCCGCTTTCGATTCCCTCGGCGCGCTCGGCAACGCGACGGAAAAATTCTTCAATTTCGGCATGCACCGCATCGCCGCCGTTGACGCCTTCCCATTTCGAGCGCACGATGCCGACCAGTTCGTAGCAGGCGTCGATTGGAACGACGAACGAGCGCGCTTCGTCTTGCGCAGGGCGGTGCACCAGAACCGCTTCGACGTTCGGGCTCGACCGATCCGATTACCGGTTCACGAGCTCGCAGCGCCTGCCATGCTTCAAGCGGCAACTGCGATTCGGTCGCGCCCGCGGGACCGGGATAAAATGCGATGACGCGCCGGCTCGCGCTGCTTTCAAAAAAGAACGCCAAGCCAATCGGTATGCCGAGCGCATCCCACTGGGCATCGCTGAAAAGCGGCGCCGGCACCGCTGCGTAGCGTTTCGGAACCATCTTGAACCGGCCGCGAGCGGCGCCCGGAGCGGCAAACAACAGCGTGCAGGGATAGCACGCGCACAGCAGGCGACGATCGGTGTTGTCGACGACATGTCCGTGCGGGCCCTCGAGCGGCGCCGCGCACAGCTCGCACACCGGCCCTTCGCGCGGACGTGAATCGCGAAGCAGCTTCGTCAACGAAAACGTCATCGCGCCTCGAGCAGGGAAATCGTCTGTCCGACTGCGCGAACCTGCAGCACTTCAGGTGCGGCCGCGAAAACGGCGCGTTCGATCGTCGGAATCAGTTCGGACATACCGTCCACGCGGACGTCGACGACGTCTTCGTCGACGCGCAGCACTTCAACGTCCCCACCGCGTTCGCGCAGCTCGGGACGCACCGCATCAACCGCGCGGCGAACGCGTTCCTCGAGCGGCACCGGATGCAACCCGTGCGTCACCAGCAGGCTGGCCACCAGCGGATCGTTGCAGCAGCGCTGCAGCACTTCTTGCGCTTGCTGCGGGCCAAGCCCGGCGCCCAATGCTTTTACAATGCGTCGCAAACCCTCGCCGTACAATCCGGAAAGCACGCGAACCAGTTCTTCGGCGTCCGCGCGAGCGCCGGTCGTTGCGGGAAAGGCGTTGAACCGTTCGAGTAACGTTTCAACACGCTTTGAGGCATGATCCAGCGTGGGATCGAAACCCTGGCGTTCGTTGACTTCGCTCACCGCAACTCCCGCGCAGTTACGTTTCCGGCGCGGCGAACGGCGTGTGAATGCGCTCTATCACCTTGCCGTCACCGACGTACATGTGCACGCCGCACGGCAAACACGGATCGAAACTGCGAACGGTGCGCATGATGTCGATGCCTTTGAAATTCTCCGGACCGTTTTCTTCAAAGATCGGCGTGTTCTGCACCGCGTCTTCATAGGGTCCCGGGGTGCCGAAACTGTCGCGCGGATTGGCATTCCAAGGCGTCGGCGGCCACGGCTGGTAGTTTTCAATCTTACCGTCGCGGATCACCATATGATGCGAGAGCACGCCGCGCACCGCTTCGGTGAATCCGACGCTGATGGCTTCCTTCGGCACCTTGAACGAGTTCCACGTTTTGGTTTCGCCCTTGGCGAGCAGTTCCAGCGCGATCTCGCAGAAGCGCATCGCCGCGCCGGCGGCATACGCTTGGAAGTACGTCCGAGCGCGATCGCGTTCGATCGCGTTGCTCCATTTCGGAATCTTCCACTCGAGCTGCATCTCCGGTTTGCTTGCCGTCTTCGGAAGCGTAATGACGACGCTGTTGCCGGTGGCTTTGACGTAATGCAGATCCACCAAACCCGAAAGCGCCGTGGACCACAGCCGCGCGATCGGGCCGCCGCCGGTGTCCAGCGCCAGATGTTGGCCGTCGTGCACCCAGCGCGGCGACATCACCCAGCTGTAGTTTCCGCCGAAGTCGCGCTTTTGCGGTTTGGGAATTTGATGCGCGTTCCATGGATGCCGCGCGTCGACCGGATTGCCCAGCGGATCTCTATCGACGAGTTTCTCGCGATCCTCCCAATCCAAATAATACGAACTGCCGAGCAGGATGCGCATGTTCAAGTTGATGTCGACCAGATCGTTGGTGACCAGTTTGCCGTCGACGATCACGCCGGGCGTCACGTACATCTGCTTGCCCCATTTGGACATATTGCGGTACGTGAAGTCGCATTCGCCTTCGTGGTTGAGCGCGCCCCAGCAGCCCAAAAGAACGCGACGCTCGCCGACGTGCTCGTATCCGGGCAGCGCCTCGTAGAAGAAATCGAAGAGATCGTCGTGCAGCGGCACGCAGATCTTCATCCATTCGATGTAGCGCATGAGGCGCACCAAATAGTCGGTGAACGTCTGCTGAACCGCCATCGTGCCAACGCCGCCGGGATAGAGCGTCGAAGGATGGACGTGGCGCCCTTCCATCAAGCAGAACATCTCACGCGTAAGCCGGCTGTTGACCAACCCGAGGCGATAGACTTCGCCTTCAAAGGGATTGAGCGAGGTCATGATGTCGGCGATGGTGCGATACCCGTGCTGCGCCGCGTGCGGCGATTCCGTCTTTTTGGCTTTCTCCCATACGCCGGGGTTGGTTTCGCGAACCATCTTCTCGCAGAAGTCGACGCCGACCAAATTTTCTTGATAGATATTGTGATCGAACATGTACTCGGCGGCCTCGCCGAGGTTCATGATCACTTCGCCCATCGGCGGAGTTTCCACGCCGTAAGCCATGTTCTGGCAATACACCGAACACGAGGCGTGATTGTCGCCGCAGATGCCGCAGATGCGGCTGGTGATGAAGTGCGCGTCGCGCGGGTCCTTGCCGCGCATGAATACGCTGTAGCCGCGGAAGATCGACGAGGTGCTATAGCACTCGGCAACTTCTTTTTGCTTGAAGTCGATCTTCGTGTAAATTCCGAGGTTTCCGACGATGCGCGTGATCGGATCCCACGCCATTTCGACGAGCTGGCGTCCACCGGTTTGCTGCTGCGTGGAGGGAAAATCTTGGATGGCCATTGCGTTCGTCCTTAATAAGCTTGAGGAACGTAACCGGTGGTAAGCGTATCACCGCGATGGCGCCACTTCGGCTCCTTGTCGCCGGTGTGGATCGTGGAGCTGCGCATGGTGCGGATGAAGCGTCCGTAGCTGGTCACCAGCGTCGTCGAAAGCGTTGCACCGGGCGGCTCGTCCATGAAGGGCATGTATTTATCGGGGAAGCCCGGCATCGTGCACGCCATGCAAATGCCGCCGACGTTGGGACATCCGCCCAGCCCGTCCATCCAGCCGCGTTTGGGCACGTTGCATTTGACGACTGGCCCCCAGCATCCGATTTTCACCAGGCATTTGTGCGAGCCGTATTCTTTTGCAAAGTTGCCTTCTTCATAGTAACCGGCGCGATCGCAATTCTCGTGGACCGTCCTGCCGAACAGCCATTTCGGCCGCAGCATTTCATCGAGCGGCGGCGGACCCGCTTTGCCGGCAGCCATCAGCAGCAGATGCAGCAGCGTTTCGGCCATGTTGTCGGGTTGAATCGGGCAGCCGGGCACGCAAATAACCGGCAACCCCACTTTGGATTTCCAGTCCCAGCCCAAATAATCGGGAACGCCCATGGCGCCGGTGGGATTGCCGTACATCGCATGAATGCCGCCGTACGTCGCGCAGGTGCCGGCAGCAATGATCGCCAGCGCTTTGGGCGCCAAACGGTCCAGCCAGCTGTTGACCGTGATCGGCTCGCCGGTGCCGGGATCGTTTCCGAACGAGGTCCAGTAGCCTTCCTTTTTAATGTTCTCGTTTGGAATCGAACCTTCGACGACCAAAACGAACGGATCCATTTCACCGCGCTCGGCTTTGAAGAATGCCTGCATGAAAGCATCGCCCACTTCGTACGCGACGAGCGGCCAGTACACGTTCACCTTGGGCAATCCCGGAATGGCGCCCATCACGATTTCTTCGATGCTCGGCAGGGTGGCGTTGGTCAGCGATACGGAATCGCCGTCGCAGCTCAAGCCCGCGTTGATCCAAAGCAGATTGATCTCGGGGATCGGCGGAAGTTTCATGGCCATCGAGGTGCCTCCTAACGCGTTTTGCCCGACATTTCGTAAACCGGTGAAGTATGCATCGCCGCGTGTTCCATACGAAAACCCAGGTCGTCCAGTTCGCGGGTGGTAAACAAGCGCGGCGCCTGCTTGAGCATGCCGCTTTCTTCTTCCGCGACGTGCTGCAGTACGAGCGATTTCAGCTTCATGACCGTGGAGAGGAACGACTCGCTTGCAGGGCTGATTCCTTCGATCCGTTGGAGCGTTTCTTTGACTTCGGCGTGTTCGTGAAGCGCCTCGGCGACTTCTTCTTCCTGCATGCGGCCTTTCGCGTGCTCCTTGAACGCCGGATAGAATAGCGTTTCTTCTAGCGTGGAGTGAACGCGCAGGCTCGTGTCGATCGTACGGAAAATTTGCGCGCGCAAACGCGGATCACCCGCTCGCTCTATCTGCTGAAAAAGGGCACTCACTTCGGCGTGCTGCTCCTTTAGAAGCTGAATCGCGCTGGCCATACACCTGCCTCCGTTTGGTGCGTACCCACTTAACAATACGCCAACCCGCGCATTCCTGGGAATACTGCACACGTGCACGAGGTATCGATCGCTCTCGGCATTTTGGAAGAGCTTAAGCGAGCGCACGGCCAACGAACAGGTTCGTATTTGTGCCGTGCATGTGCGGATCGGCGTACTTACTGCGGTCGTGCCCGACGCATTGCAATTCGCTTGGGAGCTGGCGACAGATGGAACGCTTGCTGCCGGCTCAGCGCTCGTGATAACGCACGTGCCGTTGACGATTCGCTGCGAACCGTGCGGCGCCGAGCGCACCATTGCGAGCGGCTCGCTGCCGATCTGCCCGGTGTGCGGCACGTCGTCAGCGAAGATCGTTGCCGGCCGCGAGTTACAAGTAACCGCTATGGAGGTGGTCGATGACGCTCCGCTTGGTCGAAGTTCAGCAGAGCATTCTGCGCAAGAACAGCACGCTGGCGCTTGAACTGCGCGAACGTTTTGCCGGCGAAGGTACCTATGTTCTGAACGCGCTCTCCAGTCCCGGATCCGGAAAGACCGCGCTGCTGGAGGAGACGCTTCGCCGCCTCCATAGCCGATATCGGGTTGCAGCCCTGGTCGGCGATCAAGCAACGGAAAACGACGCGGTCCGGCTTGCGCGCAGCGGCGCGCCCGTGAAGCAAATCGCCACCGGAGCGGAGTGCAGGCTCGATGCGCAAATGATCACCGCCGCGCTGCGGGAGTTCGAACACGGCGATCCCGAGCTGCTCGTTATCGAGAACGTCGGCAATTTAATTTGCCCGGCGGAGTACGATCTGGGAGAAGACCTCCGCGTGGTTCTCTTTTCGGTTACCGAGGGTGAAGACAAGCCGCTCAAATACCCACTCGCATTCACCACCGCGCACGTCGCCGTTATTTCAAAAATCGACTTAGCAAACGCGACGGAATTCGACCGCGAGCTCGCGCTAAAAAATATTTCGCGCGTCAATCCGCAGCTTTCCGTCGACAAACCCGACACGATTTTCGAACTCTCGACGCGCACCGGTGAGGGCATAGAGCGCTGGACCGACTTCCTGGCTGCCTCGATCGATCGAAAACGCGCAAACTTTGTCATGGTGTGATTCTTTGTCATGGTGAGCCTGTCGGGTTGTCATGGTGAGCCTGTCGAACCACGGCCGAGCTTGTCGAGGCATGTCACGCTCAGCTTCCCGTTTGTCATGGTGAGCTTCTTTGTCATGGTGAGCCTGTCGAACCACGGCCGAGCTTGTCGAGGCATGTCACGCTCAGCTTCCCGTTTGTCATGGTGAGCTTCGTTTTGTCATGGTGAGCCTCGCGTTTGTCATGGTGAGCCTGTCGAACCACGGCCGAGCTTGCCGAGGCCCACAATATTTCATGCATTCCCGTTTGTCATGGTGAGCTTGTCGGGTTGTCATGGTGAGCTTGTCGAACCACGGCCGAGCGTTTTGTCATGGTGAGCCTGCCTGGTTGTCATGGTGAGCCTGTCGGGTTGTCATGGTGAGCCTGTCGAACCACGGCCAAGCGTAAGCCTACACTAAATCAGAGGTTCCTTAAACGCGCTGCTTCGTCAGGCGAGCGGCGCCGAGCTCGTCACCCATACCGAGCCGAGCGTTGACGGCAATTTCTCGGGCGATCGCATCCGATCCGTCGAAAACCAAGAGTCGTTGAGCGTGATGAAGCGCGGTCCGCCAGCTCTTCGACTCGAGTGCAATTTGGGCTATGGCTAGAGAGGCGTCCCGCCAGACCGATTCGATGCGCGCAAGGTGCATGGGGAACCATTCCCAATCCGCGGCCGCGGCGGCAATCGCCTCGACATCAGCCTGCGCAGCGTTGCTCAGGGCGGCATACTGATATCGGTTCAACGCAGCTTTATGAATGAGCGCTGAGCGTAAAATACGCTCGACATCGTTGATGTCAACGAGGACGTGTGCAGCAAGCGAGTAACCTCGCGACGAAAGAACGATGCTCGCGTGTCCTAACCTATTGCGAACGCGGTTGACGTACACTTTCAGCGAGTTCTGAGCTTGGTCCGACTTTTGGTCGGGCCAAATCGACTCCATCAACCGTTCACGCGACAGTGGACCGCCGTGCAACGCCAGAGCCAGGACCAGCTCGAGCTCCCGGCGCTGCAAGTGGATGGACTTCCCTTCGCGGTGAACCTGTACAGCGAACACTTGCACGGCTACTGATGAAGTCGCGTCGCGATCGACAAAACGACGAGCGAGATGCGTCAACATATGGTCGTCGGTCTGGCCGGCCCGAAGTCTTCGCACTGCGTCGCAAAGCGCTGCGGAGTTCGTTCGCTCGGCGAACGTAGCAGCCTGATCCCATAACGGCGCCGCTTGAGCCTTTTCGACGACGAGAGCGGCGGCGACTCTAGCAATAACCTGATGAAACATGCTGCGAGCTTCATCTGCCGTAGCGATAGCCGCGGCGGTCAGCCAACGCGCGTTTTCGACATCGTCGGCGCACGCTGCGGCGATTAAATACGAAAATGCGCGAATTTTTGGCTTTTCAAAACCGGTGGGAGCGTATCTTCCGCTGCCGCGGCAGCACGCGAAAAAGTGTCGCACCCCTTCATAGATTGGCGGCGTCGTGACCCGCTCCAGCTCTTCAAGGGTTTCCGGCAGCCGCGCATCCTCGCCCCAAAACCATTGATGAATGGCAAGATCGGTCAGCACCAGCGCTTTGACGAACGGCAAGCCTGATGCATTTGCGGCTTGACGCGCATGAGCGATCGCCGTTGCTTCCTCAAACCGCTCCCCGTGAGTACGATGGTGGCGAGCAACCACGTTGTACGTCCATAGGGCATCGGTTGCGGGCGACTGCAACAGCGGCGCAATGTGCAAGGTGGACTGCGCGACGTCGACAGAGCTTGCCTTGCCAGACTTCGAACGCGACCCGCCACAACTCCAGGATCATTTCGCCTAGGGGCATCTCTTCCGTAGACAACGCAGCACGGAAACGCTCCAGCGCACCAAGACCTTCTTTGAACAATCCAAGTACGCCCGTAACGTTTGCGTACGCGCCCACGACGCCGGCTCGCACTTCGAGATTGGCGCGATCGTCCAACGCCGCCCACACCGTACGAGCTTCATTGAGCCATTGCTGCAAACTAATACTGTAAACGCGCGCTAACGTGGCTGCGCTCCAAAGCCGCGGATGCGACAGCATCAGCGTCGGTTCCAGCTTCGCGACGATCTGAGCCAATTCAATCGAGGGGGAGCCGAGAAAATAGCTGTCGAGCGCGTCCAAACAATCACCCGCGGTCACTAAGTCGCCAATCGTTTGGTACAGTTTTGCCGCTCGCACGGCGTCACCGGAGGCCCGATGAGCCGCAGCAGCTTTTGCAATGAGGCTCGTAGTCTGCGCCGGGAAGTGTTGCAAGATGGTCGTTCGCAAAAGCGGATGTACGTCATACGTCCCTTGACCGCCATTGGAGGCGATGAATGCACTGGAGGAAAGGCGCTCTTTCGCTTCTTCCGTAGTGCAACCGAGTGCATATGCGACGTCTTGGAGCGTGCAGTCAGGAATCGATGCACACGCGCGCAAGGTGGCCAAGAGTACGTCGTCGGCTTCGCTCAGCACTTCTTGCACGACATAGTCCTCGAGCGGCTGAGGCGGACTGCGTTCGATTCTGCCTGCAACGCTTTCCAGGGTATTCCGTTCTGCCGCTCGTGCCATGAAAAGTACGCCGACCGGCCATCCTCGTGTAACGCGCTCTACAATGAGGCAGTCCTCGTCGGAAGTGGCGCTCGGAAGGGCGTTACGGATATCGTCGATCGTAAAGCGCAAGTCCTCAACGCCGATTGCGAGCGACTCGTGTGGTGCGGCAAACCGTGAGGCTCGCAAAACGGGTCGAACGCGACTGCAAAGGATGAGGCATTGCTGTGGATGAGCACGCTCCAGCAGCGAATTCAAAAACGCGCGCGAATGCGGTTCGTGCAGCGCCTCATCGATGTGATCGAGGACCATAACGCATGGTCCAGGCCGGTCCGCGCGCCACGCAGCACGCGCCGCCTGAAGCAGAAGCGCCGCTTCACCGGCTGCCGCGATCGTACTTTGCGCAAGCTCAACTCCGCGGACCGGATCGAGATCTCCAATTGAGGCGATGAGGTTTGTGGCGAAGTCGCTCGCGGACTTGACACCAAAGGCGTCGCAATACGCGGTGCGCGGCCAGGTGGACGCAAGGGCACGCGCCAGCCTTGTTTTTCCGAAACCGGCCGGCGCGACGAGCATCGTCAATTTCGGGCGAAAACGGCGCACTAACTCGAGCAAGTCTTTGCGTTCGAGGGCTTCCCGCACCGAGCTTATCGTACTGCTTTTCTCCCATGTCGCCTACCGGGGGCTTTAGGCCCTGCTCATCGTGAGGGACCGCGTTTTAACCGGGCTGTTACCGGGTGAGTCTACGCTTTAGGCACCCTGTCAAGGAGCAGCCTATGAAGATCAAGACCCTTGGAGCCGGCGCGGTTTTTCTATTTCTGTCAGCCTGCACCGGATACGGCGAACACGCATCGGGGATACCAGCCCGGGTGGAAACGGAATCATCGAGCCGCGCAACGGAAGCGAGCGCAGCGACGCACATCGATTACTACAATTTGGGCTCGACCAAAAATGACGTTTACGGGTTGTGGATTACTCAAGGACCCGATGCGGCGATGTACTACACGACCTTGGGTCAGGTAATCTGTAACAGCGGCTTTTGCGCCTCTCCAACGGGTAACGTCGGGCGACTCGATCCTTCTTCGGGCAGCTTTCAAGAAATTACGCTGAGCGCATCTGCATACGCGCTCCAATTTACCAGCGACAATGCCTTGTGGGGCACCGAGTACACCAACAACAGCCTGGCCCGGATGTCGCTGCCGTTAAACGCCTCACACGTAACGGAGATTCTCTTACCCGCAGCGAGCAGCGGCGCGATCCCTGAACCGAGAACGCTCGCCATCGGATCCGACGGCAATTTGTGGTTTACCGATTACGGCGCTGGGCGCATCGGAAAAATCAATCCGCTTGGACCACTACTCTCTTCCGCTATGACGATGTACAATTTGCCGAACGGCGCAGCCGGCACATTCCGGACTCGCGCACGTCCTAACGGTATCGCGGCAGGCCCTGACGGCAACCTATGGATTACCGACCGGCTCAACGGTCAGATCGACAAATCGACGACTTCCGGCGTGATGACGGCCTACGTGCCGCCCGAACAGGCAGCGCTGGGTTCGTCGAACAGTACGTTCCCTGCGTTCATCACAAAGGCCGGCGGAAGTTTGTACTTCACGCAAAACAACGATCCATCCAGCCCGCTGGATGAAGTCACTACGGGGGGCGCATTTTCCCATGCTTCGATTCCCGCAGCCGCGTCGCCGTATTTCCTTGCATCGCAAGCAAGCACGATAGCCTTCGACGATCTCGCTAACTCCGGTGTCGCGACCTACCGCACCGATACGCATCAACTGCGGGACTTGCCACTGACGCAGCTGAGCGCCGCTGCAAATACCGGCGGCGTGAACGGCGTGACGTTTGCGAGCGACGGCTCCGTGTGGTTCATGTGTTACAATCCGCTGGTCGCCGGCGGACCACTATGCGCCGGACATCTCGTACTTACACCAACATGGTCGCTCTTTCCGGGTACGGCGATCACGCTTATTCGATCTTCGACGAGAACCACAAGTCAACTCGTCGGGATCGGGGAGAGCGGAGACAGCGGCCCCTTCACGATCGTCTCCTCGAATCCCAGCGTGGTGCGGGTACGGCGCATTGCGTATCGCGATCACGACTTTTTCCTCGATCCGGTCGGCTATTTCCGCGCATACGTCATCGTTACGGACGCACACGGAAGGTCGCAACGAATCGTCGTGACGGTCAATCGCCAATGAGATGCGAGCGATGACCGCTTGAACGCGTGCACGGCATCGAGCCGAGCAACCCTTGAAAAATGACGACGCGCAGGGAACCGGCATCGCCGAAGAGGACCACTGTCCGAACAATGAGAGGATCGCTTCATTTCCGGCCTAACACTCCACTGAACTCAATGCTATGAACTGTCTGCGCGGCGCCGTTGTTTTTGCCGCATGCTGTGCGCTCGCAGCATGTGGCGGAGGCGGAACAACGCCTGCACCGCAGCCGTCGATGATCAACGCGGCGCCCACCGTAACGCCGACTCCCTACCTTGCACCGGCGTCGTCACCATTCGACGCAATTATCGAGCAGCACTATTCGCAGTTCCAAGGCGTCGAACTTGCGGTCTATCGAAACGGGGCGCTGCTGTTCGGAAGCGGCTACGGATTGCGCGATCGCGGATTACCGGACGTGTTCGATGGTCCCAATTTTTGGAATATTCCGCAGCCTGAAAAAACTTTTAGTCTCACGCGTGGCAAGTTCGCGCCCGATGCAAACACGATCTTCGACCTCGCCTCGGTAAGCAAGGAATTTACGGCCGGTGCCATTTTGCTTCTGCAGCAGGACGGCAAGCTTTCAGTCGACGATCCGCTCTCCAAATATTTTCCGGCGTTTCCGAACGGTTCGGCCATATCGCTTCTCTACTTGCTTCAACATCGCAGCGGTCTGGTCGACTACTTAAGCTTCGGAACTTATCCCGATTTCAGCGGCACGTACTCCTCATTTCTTGCGAACGGCCAGCAGAACTATCAGCCCATCGTCGAGCGCCTCGCGACCTTCCCGCTTAAATTTACGCCGGGAACCGCTTACGATTACAGCAACTCGAATTATTTGTTGCTCGGATTAATCGTTGCACAGGTCAGCCATGAATCGTTGGGTGCGTTTCTGCAGCAACGCATCTTCGGGCCGCTTGGCATGGACCAAACGCATCAAGGATATCCGACACAGCCGGTGACCGACCTCGCACTCGGATATTTGCAAAACGGCACCGCAGTCGATCGCGCATGGCAATGGAATCTGGCTTGGGTCGCGGGTCCTGGCGGCCTGACGTCCACGGTCGGCGATATTGAAAAATGGGATCGCGCCGTGCGCGAACCAGGTATTTTCACCGCGTTTTCGCTCGCGCAGATGTTTACGCCGAGCCCATTTCCTCAGTCATACGGAACGTATGCGGATGGATGGTTCATCAGCACGCTGAACGGACATCGATACATTTGGCATGACGGCGAAATCACCGGCTTTCAATCGATGAACGCGACTTTCCCCGACGACAATATGGAAATAATCGTCTTGACCAACGACGGTGAGGGCGGATTAGATCCCTACTACATTATGCCGCAGCTCTTCAGCGTTGCGCTTAATTATAAGCGGTAGGCCTCGGCAGGCTCCTCCGCGCTTCGACTGGCTGGTCATGCACACGAGAAAGCAAAGGCCGGCATTGCTGCCGGCCTCCTTCGCTTCCTACAAGTCCTCCGGATTGATCCCGCGGGTGCCGGTCTTGTCGTATTGCGTTTTCTTCGGAGGCGCTTGCACGCTGAGGTGATCTTCGTATTCGCCTTCGTACTGCACCGTCGCCGGTTCGCGCGTGCGATCGTAGACACTGACGAGCTTCTGCATGCCGTCGCCGCCGCCGCCCATGACTTCCGCAAGGGCCGCTTCGTCGGCCGACATCGTATCGTAGAGCGACGCCTCGAATGCGTTGCGCGGGCGTCCTTCGTCGTCTAGATCTTGCCCTTCCGGTTCGATCTGCAGGTTGCGATATCGCGACATGCCCGTACCCGCCGGAATGAGCTTGCCGATGATCACGTTCTCTTTCAAACCGAGCAGCGGATCGTGTTTGCCTTTGATCGCTGCGTCGGTCAGCACGCGCGTCGTCTCTTGGAACGACGCCGCCGAGAGGAACGATTCCGTCGCAAGCGAGGCCTTCGTCACTCCGAGCAGCACCGGTTCAGCTTCAGCCCGGTGCTGATCGCCGGAGAGCCGCTCGTTGGCTTCGGCAAAGTACGATGCTTCGACGAGTTGCCCCGGCAACAAATTCGTGTCGCCGCCGTCGCGGATCTTCACCTTGCGAAGCATCGAGCGCACGATCACTTCGATGTGCTTGTCGTTGATGTCGACACCCTGCGAACGATAGACCTTCTGCACTTCTTGCACCAAATAGTTCTGCAGTGCAGTTTCGCCTTTGATTCTCAGGATGTCGTGCGGGTTGAGAGATCCTTCGTTCAGCTGATCGCCGATTTCGATGTGATCGCCCTCATGGACCGCGAGATGCGTTCCGTGCGGGATGTCGTACTCGTGCTCTTCACCCGCTTCGTCGACGACGACGACGATGCGACGGTTTTTCTCCTCGCCGAACCGCACTTCGCCGGCGACCTCGCTGATCGTTGCTTGGCCTTTGGGTTTGCGCGCTTCGAAGATTTCCTCGACGCGCGGAAGGCCCGTGATGATGTCTTCGGTTGCGACGCCTCCGGTGTGGAAGGTTCGCAGCGTGAGCTGCGTTCCGGGTTCACCGATGGACTGCGCGGCGATGATGCCGACCGCCTCACCGATGTCGACCTTATTGCCCGTCGCCAGATTGCGTCCGTAGCACATCGAACAAACGCCGTATTTCGCCTGGCACGTCAGCACCGAGCGAATCTTCACCGTATTGATTCCGGCGTCGAGAATCGCTTTGACTTTCTCTTCGTCGATTTCGTCGTCGCGTTTGACGATGGCGGTGCGGCCTTCCTTGATGTCTTCGGCCGCGCGGCGCCCGATCATCCGGTCGTTCAGCGGCTCGATGATTTCTTTGCCGACGGCGATGTCGGTGACCGTAATGCCGCTGCTCGTGCCGCAATCTTCCTCGCGGATGATCACGTCTTGCGCGACGTCCACCAAACGGCGCGTCAAATATCCCGAGTCGGCCGTGCGCAGCGCGGTGTCGGCAAGACCCTTGCGCGCGCCGTGCGTCGAGATGAAGTATTCCAGAACGGTCAGGCCTTCTTTGAGCGATGCCTTGACCGGAATTTCAAGAATACGCCCGGACGGATCGGACATCAGTCCGCGCATGCCGCCCAGCTGCTTGACCTGCGCGATGGAACCGCGCGCACCCGAGGTCGCCATCATGAAGACGGGATTGAGCGGATTCTGCGCTTCCTGCATGGCGACCGTCACTTCATCGCTGGCTTTGGACCAGATGTCGATGGTCTTGTTGTACTGTTCGTCTTGCGAGATGAAGCCTTGCTCGTACAAACGATGCAGATCGTCCACTTCTTTTTGCGCTTTGTCCAGAATGTTGTACTTAGCGCCCGGAACCACGATGTCGTTGATGGACACGGTCGTGCCGGATTGCGTGGCGTAGTGGAACCCCAGGTCCTTGATTGCGTCCAGGAACTTGGCGGTCTCGGCATTGCCGTACGTGCGATAGCATGAGGTAATGAGTTTCTTGAGAGCGCCTTTATCGAGGATGTAATTCTCGAACGTATGCTTCCAGTTCGTCGGAATGGCGTTGTTGAAAATGACGCGGCCGACCGTCGTGCGAATCAGCTCGCCTTTCCAGCGCACGTTGATCCATTCGTGCAGCGAAACGTTCTGCGTATCGTAGGCCATGATCGCTTCATTGGCGTCCATGAACGAGGGCAGCCGGGCGCCGTTACCGGAAGCTTGTTTACGCTTGCCGTTGGTCGATGCGGCGCGCAGTCGATCGTCGTAGTCGTCGGTAATCGCCGCTTTCGCCGGTCCCTTGTACTCTTCGCGTTGGAACGTGAGGTAGTACAAACCCAGAACCATGTCTTGCGTCGGGATAGAAACGGGATTGCCGTAAGCCGGCAGCAAGATGTTGTTCGAACTGAGCATTAGGATACGCGCTTCGGCTTGCGCGCCGGCAGAGAGCGGGAGATGGACGGCCATTTGATCGCCGTCGAAGTCCGCGTTGTACGGCGTGCAGACGAGCGGATGCAGATGGATGGCCTTGCCCTCGACCAATACCGGCTCGAACGCCTGAATGCCCAGGCGATGCAGCGTGGGAGCGCGGTTGAGCAGCACCGGATGCTCGCGAATCACTTCATCGAGCACGTCCCATACTTCGGGACGCACGCGTTCCACCATGCGCTTCGCGCTCTTGATGTTGTGCGCTTGCGCGCGGTCGACGAGCTTCTTCATGACGAACGGCTTGAAAAGCTCGAGCGCCATCTCTTTCGGAAGGCCGCATTGATGCAGCTTGAGCGAGGGGCCGACGACGATTACGGAACGACCGGAATAATCGACGCGTTTGCCGAGCAAATTCTGGCGGAACCGGCCTTGCTTGCCTTTGAGAATGTCGCTGAGCGATTTGAGCGGCCGGTTGTTGGGGCCGGTGACCGGACGCCCGCGGCGTCCGTTGTCGATCAGCGCATCGACGGCTTCCTGCAGCATCCGCTTTTCATTCTTGATGATGATTTCGGGAGCGGAAAGCTCGAGCAGCCGTTTCAGACGGTTGTTGCGGTTGATGACGCGCCGGTAGAGATCGTTCAAATCCGAGGTCGCGAACCGGCCGCCGTCGAGTTGAACCATCGGACGCAGTTCCGGCGCGATGACCGGCACGGCCGCAAGGATCATCCACTCCGGCTTGTTACCTGAGTTCAGAAACGCTTCGACGACCTCAAGGCGCTTGATGGCCTTGAGCCGTTTTTGACCGCTGGTTTCCTTGAACTCTTTGCGCAGCTCTTCTTGCAGTTTGCGCAAATTCAGATCGCGCAACAGTTCGCGCACCGCTTCGGCGCCCATGCCCGCTTTGAATGCGGTGCCGTACTTGTCGCGATATTCCCGATATTTCTGCTCGGTCAGCACTTCGCGCTTTTGCATCTGCGTGGTGCCGGGATCGATGACGACGTACGCCGCGAAATAAATTACTTTTTCGAGCTGGCGGGGCGACATGTCGAGCAGGATGCCGATACGGCTGGGCACACCCTTGAAGTACCAGATATGGCTGACGGGCGTAGCCAGCTCGATGTGGCCCATGCGCTCGCGGCGCACCTTCGCGCGCGTGATCTCCACGCCGCAGCGATCGCAAATCATGCCCTTGAAGCGAATGCGCTTGTACTTGCCGCAGTGGCACTCCCAATCTTTGGTCGGACCGAAAATTTTCTCGCAGAATAAACCGTCACGTTCCGGTTTGAGCGTGCGGTAATTGATGGTTTCCGGCTTGCGTACCTCGCCGAACGACCAAGCGCGGATCTGCTCGGGCGAAGCCAAACCGATGCGCATAGCATCGAAATTATTGACGTCGATGAGATTCAACCGTGGTGCTCCGGGAATGAAACGTTCGCGGCTTACGCAGGGCACCAGCACTCACGAGGTCACGTAAGGGGGCCCACCGTCGCCTTGGAACGGGCACGCCGAACGGCGCGCACAGTTAAGTAGTATATCGCTTCGCGGGGCCGCCCGCAAGCGTGTGACCAAGCGCACTCTCTGTAATGCAAGCGCACGCCCTGCGTGCCCTCCATCGGTCAGTCGTGCACTCGCTCTTCATGAAATTGCGGCGCCGTGGGTAATTCCAGCTCGCAATACAGCAAGGAGCAAGCAGTTTATGAATGTAGGCGCAAAACTTCTCGGGTTCGCGGGGACCGCAGGGCTTGTTGCAGCCTTAGCGGCACCGGCGCTCGGGCAGGCAACGACGACCCCCACGACGTCGAACCCACCGATGCAGTGCACGAACGGTACGACGAGCACCGGTGCAACAACGGCGACAACAAACACGACGGCGACTCCGAACACGTCGAATCCGCGCTCGACCGAAAGGAGCGGCAACCCGTGCAGCACACAGGGCGCTCCGCCCGCCGGCAACGTGAATGCGCCCGCCGGTGTGCCGGCAACGAGTACCGATACGACGACGAATTCTAACGACACGAACGCGTTGACGAACAATCCGAACGGTCCGAACTGGCTCGACAAGTTCAACCGGCCCGTAACGCAAACGATGCCGCACCACAAATCGCATCGTCATCCGCACAGCGGACAACCTCAGTACTAAAGGGCAAAAGCGGCAAAGCAGCCTCGCACGAAGCGGGGCTGCTTTTTTATGTCATGGTGAGTCTTGTCATGGTGAGCCTCTTTGTCATGGTGAGCTTGTCGAACCACGGCCGAGCGCAGTCGAGGCCCACAATATGTCATGGTGACCCTGTCGAACCACAGCCGAGCGCAGTCGAGGCGCGTCACGTTGTCATGGTGAGCCTCTTTGTCATGGTGAGCCTGTCGAACCATGGCCGAGCCTGTCGAGGCGGTGCGATGGGCGAGGGTGAACGTCCGCCTTTCGATCTCTATTTGCACCGAAAGCGTTTGTTGCGCCTGAGGGCGTAGTGTCTTCCAAAAATGGAAAAACTCACCGCACTACTTCAGGCTTGCCCTAGCTCAGCAGTTCAAAATGCGGCATGCGTGCGGGGGCGCGGTAAAACGTGACGCTGTGCGCACAGCCTGCTCGGGCCGCCAGTGCGGCAATGAAAGCATCGGCAAAGGATGCCCAACCTTCTCGCAGCGCAACCGCCGCCGTGAACACCTCTTGCTCATTTTCAACGACGAACACGTCGGTCTGCAGTATGCTTTCCAGTGCGGCAGCGATCTCCTTATCGGAAAGTCCGTAAGCACGATCCAATACCCAAACGGTCTCGACAATGGCTACGGTAGTAATGAAACCAGGATTGGCGACCGTAAGCTGCCGCTCGATGAACCGTGACGCTTTGGCGGACTGGACGGGATCGTCTTGCGCCAGGTAGCGGACGATCACATTCGTATCGAGACCGATCACCGCTTTCTTCGTGAAGCGGAATGCGCTGCGGCCGTAGCGATAGCGCGATTCATCCCTTCGATCGTCACTTCGCGCTTATGACGTCTGACGATGCCCCGCATAGCTGTGGCGGGGCGCTGTGGCAAAAGCACGACGCTGCCATCGGGATGAACGAAAAATTTTACGAGATCGCCGTGCTTAAGCCCGAGATGATCTCGAATCGCCTTCGGTATAGTGGCTTGGCCCTTGGCCGTGATCATTGATTCCATAGCCCGGTATTACATCTGGAATAAAGTAATACCTCCACGTTGTCATGGTGCCCTGTTGAACCATGGCCGAGCGCAGTCGAGGCGATTCATTGTCATGGTGAGCCTGTCGAACCACAGCCGAGCGCAGTCGAGGCGATTCATTGTCATGGTGCGCCTGTCGGGTTGTCACGATGAGCTTGTCCGAACCACGGCCGAGCGCAGTCGAGGCCTACGATGGGATCGACTTTCCACGCTCGGTGAGCTACGATCTTTATCATGAAGCGTGAAGAGTAGTTGTAGTTTTCTCGGCAAACTTCGCTCAAATCGAAGCCGTTGTGTCGTGGAAGCGGCTGGTCGCCCTGATTGAGCCGCATTATCCCAAGGGCGAGGGTGGGCGCCAGCGATTCCGCTCGAGTGGATGCTGCGGATCTATTTCCTACAGCAGACGCTGCACTTACTTCAGGCGTTCCTTAGTTACGTCGCAGCGGTCGCCGTGCGTTCCATGAAGACGTCGACTTCTTCGATGAACCGATCGAATGCCGTGCGGTGCAAGTTGTGTCCTTGCCGTTCGAACACGCGTATGCCGATGTTGGGACCCCCGTGTTCGCGAACGTATTTCAAGTCTTCGAGCTTGACGATGCTTTCTTCCGAATCGGCCATCGCAAGCAACAAGGGCTTCGGGTAGTCTTCCAAATCGCGGCGCAGATCCCACGTTTCGGGAGGATTCTCTTCGCGAAGCCGCTCGATCGGCAGCGTCGTCATGTTGCGCACCGCGTGCTTTTTGCGCTCAACGTTGAGATCGCCCCATCCGAGCTGCGTGTATTCTTGCGCGATTTTGGCATCGCGCGCTTCGCCTTTATGCGCGAACTGCGCTTTCAGCTCGGCGAGAAATTCGTCGTACCACGGCGTATCCGCTTGTCGAATCATCGGGTCGACCGCGATCACGCGGCGAACGTCGAAGCGGCGGCCGCCCAATATCGCCACCGCTCCGCCCCAGGAGTGGCCCAGCAGCGTGTCGACCGCTTCGGGCAATGCATCCATGACGTTGTAGAGATCGAGCAGCGCGCGGTGCAGCGTCATCGGCCCGTTCACGCCGGCCGAGTCGCCGTGGCCGCGCTGATCGTAGGCATAGATGCGCGCATTGTCCGCGTAGCGCTGCGCAAACCGTTCCCACGATTTGCGCGAGCTCGTCATGCCGTGGACGCACACGATGACGGGACCGGCGGTTCCCCACCGCTCCAATATCGTCTGCGCGCCGTCGTCTAAGACGACGCGCTCTTCTGCGTGGATCAACGATTACGGTCCGGTCACCTGCCGATGCAGTTCGTCCAGATCTTCGAGTTTGTTGAGCGTGACGGCATCCTTGACGTTTTCATCGTTCAAGCCGCTGGCTTTGCGCATCGTTCCCGCCAATTCGTCGCTGTGGTTGTAACCGCGCACGGCGTCGTTGTGCGCGCGGATTTTCGCGGAATCCAGGCGTCCGCCGTTTTGCTCGATCACCCAGCGTTCGAACTGCAAATACGTCGGTTTTTGTTGCTTGACGTAGTCGATCGTTTTCTGCCGATCTAAACCGAGCGCGGAAAGCGTCATTTGGTCGAAACCGGGGCCGCAATCATCGTACCCTTCGGGAAGCCGTCCAGTAGCCGCAAGGGTGAGCTTTGCCCACAAACGCGGCAGATGAATGACGCCGAGTGGGCCGGCCGTATCGGAACTAATCAGCGGAACGATGTGCTGCCGCGAGCCCGTCGTTGTCGTACCGGTGGTGGTCATCGTTGTTCTCCTTTGCGTGACGCGAGGTAAAGGTCAATTCGGAAATCCCGGATTTATCGAGGCCGCCCAAACCCAGCGCTTTCATGCGCTCGAATTGTTCGTACGTCGCGCGCGCAAGCGGTATTTGCAAGTGTTCGTCGCGCGCGAGCGAGAGCGCTATGCCGGAATCTTTGGCGGCATGTTCGGCAGAGAAATAGCAGTCGTGATCGCGATTCTGCATGTCGCCGCCGTCGGTTTCCAGAACGCGTGAATTTGCGCCGGTCTGCGCAAACACTTCGCGCAGCATCGTGAGATCGAGTCCCAGCGCGTCGCCCAATCCCAAACCTTCCGCAAGGCCGGCGGTATTGATGTTCATCACCATGTTGACCAGCGCTTTTACCTGCGCGGCACGCCCTGCCTCGCCGATGTACCGCAGCGATGCGCTCATTTTCTCGAGCATCGGGCGAAGCCGTTCGAACACCTCGCGCCTACCGCCGACCATCAGATAGAGCGTGCCTTCGCGCGCCTGAGGAATCGAGCTGGCCATGCAGGCTTCAAGCGAATGCGCCCCGCGCTGTTCGCACAACGCTTGCACGTCGACGTGCACTTTCGGCGTAATCGTCGCGCAGTTGACGAAATACTTTCCCGGCGCCAGCAACGAATCGCCGCCCGTTGCAAAGATACGGTACATCGCCACATCGTCGGTTACGACGGTAATTACGACATCGCTCAGTTCGCTGACGCGCGCGAGCGTGGTGCAGACTTCGCCGCCCGTTTCTGTCGCCGTCTCGCGAGCCGCTTCGGGGCGCACGTCGTACAGCGCCGCGATCGAATAACCGACGTCGTTCAAACGCCGAGCGATGTTGGCGCCCATGCGGCCCGTGCCGACAACGCCGATCCTATCTGTGCTCGCCATGGAGTCCTCCGCGGTGGGAGAAAGCGCTTACTGCCAAAAACCGCGAAGGCCTCGCTGCCTCCCGCCCCCTTGCTTTCCGTTTGTCATGGTGACCCTGTCGAACCACGGCTTGTCATGGTGAGCTTGTCGAACCACGGTTGTCATGGTGAGCTTGTCGAACCACGGCCGAGACTTGCCGAGGCCCGCAATAATGTCATGGTGAGCCTGTCGAACCACGGTTGTCATGGTGAGCTTGTCGAACCATGGCCGAGCTTGCCGAGGCCCGCAATAATGTCATGGTGAGCCTGTCGAACCACGGCCGAGACTTGCCGAGGCCCGCAATAATGTCATGGTGAGCTTGTCGAACCACGGCCGAGACTTGCCGAGGCCCGCAATAATGTCATCGTGAGCCCGTCGAACCACGGTTGTCATGGTGAGCTTGTCGAACCATGGCCGAGCTTGCCGAGGCCCGCAATAATGTCATGGTGAGCCTGTCGAACCACGGTTGTCATGGTGAGCCTGTCGAACCACGGCCGAGCTTGCCGAGGCCCGCAATAATGTCATGGTGAGCCTGTCGAACCACGGCCGAGCTTGCCGAGGCCGCGCAAATGCGATCGACTTCCTCGCTGAGCGATGATCTTTTTATGAAACGCCCCGCCGGAACTCGAACGCGAGGATTCTGCGTGATTTTAGCGGTTGTTTTCGCAACCACGCTTGCGACAGCGACGCCCGGATTCGAAACCGTGGTCGTCGTTTTGACCACGCTTCGGTACGCGTGGCGACGGGTTCGTTGCAAAGCCCTCCTTCGTGCCTATGATTGCGCGCCGGAGCACTTTCGGGCGCTGATGGCGTAACGCGACAGCCGAACGGATCATCCGATCGGAGGCTGGCGGATTGCGAGCGTGCGGCGTTACGATGAGTCGCAATGCTCGCCACTCTGGCGCTCGTGCTGCTCGCGCAGGTGTTCGCAGCCACGCCATCGCCGACCGCATCACCGTCATCCGTTATCGTCGCGCCGGAATTCACGCTGTACCATTTTTGGACGACCGAAGTACGGCAGCCACAGGCTGATCTCTCAAATGGGCTGCTGACCTTCACTGTTAACTCGCGCAATATCCACGTTAACGGTACCGTTGGAACGTACGCCTTCCCGACTGTGGGTTTTCCGCTGCTGCCGGACAATCAGCCGAGCGCCAACGAGCAATTGTACAGCCCAGTGCCAGTGGCCGCGCTTACATACAATTTCAACTCGCACTTTGGCCTAGCCGTCGGAAAGTTTGGCGCCCTGCTGGGCCAAGAGTCGCCGTTTACGTACGAAAACCTCAACGTGCAGCGCGGTCTGGGCTGGAACATGGAGCCGGCGATCAGCCGTGGTGTACAGGCGGCATATTCGAACGGGCGGTGGAGCGCAACGCTGCAAGAGAACGATGCATATTATTCCGGCAGCAATCGCGCTGTCGAAGCACTCGTTGGATGGGCACCATCGCCCAATACGAGCGTGCAATTCGCGGCGTTCGTACCGGGTACGAACGTGCCGCCCAACCCAACGGTGAGTGTTGGCAACAAGGCAGAGTACGATCTGATGTACGCGCGCACCATCGGCAAGATGCAGCTCTTCCCGTACTTCCTGTGGGTGCACTCGCCGGCGTCCCGCACTCTTGATTATACGCACTCGGAAGATGCGTACGCAGCGGTGCTGATCGGGATGTGGACATTTTCGTCCGTGTGGTCGCTAGCGTTTCGCTACGAGTCCGCGCGCAACCGAAGTGCCCCGTCGGATTCTAGTCCTAACGCCGATCTCGTCGGCTTTGGCGCAGGCAGCGGCGCGACTTCACAGACGCTGACGCCGGCGTACCATTTCAACAACGGCGGCGTGCTGCGTCTCGAATATTCGCACGTTTCTGCCACGGGCTTGAACCAAAGCCGCTACGGCTTAGAATTCGGAGTCATGCACTAAATGCTTTTGGAAGGTTGTATCATCGTCGGGTCCATCGCCCTGTTCATTCTCGCGGACTTGTACGTCAAAGGCTGTGAGCGATTGTAGCGATGCAGTTCGATGATATTTTGGGGCTCATTCTTTCGATGCTCGGCGGCGCTTATCTGATCTACGCTATGCTGCGGCCGGAAAAATTCTGACATGACGCTCGCAGGCTGGGTGCAATTCGGGCTGTTCTTTCTTATCGTGCTGGTCCTCACCAAGCCGCTGGGCCACTACATGGCACGCGTATTTGAAGGCGAACGCACGTGGCTCTCGCCGGTGTTCGCTCCAGTGGAACGCGTCATCTACCGCCTCGGTGGCGTCAACGCGGAGCAAGAGATGACCTGGTACGTCTACGCGTTCGCGATGCTGGCATTTTCGGCGGTCGGCGCCCTCTGGCTGTACGTGCTTCTGCGCACGCAACAGTGGCTGCCGTTCAATCCCGCTCATGCGCCCAACATGGCGCCCGATCTTGCATTCAACACTGCAATCAGCTTTCTTACGAACACCAACTGGCAGTTCTACGCCGGCGAAACGGCGATGAGCTATTTCTCCCAAATGGCGGGCCTCGCGTGGCACAACTTCGTTTCGGCTGCTACCGGCATCGCGATCGCCATCGCGGTCATCCGCGGCATCGCACGGACGAACGTAAAGACGCTGGGTAACTTTTGGGTCGATCTGACGCGGTGCTGCCTGTACGTGCTTCTTCCGGTGTGCGTTGTCGGCGCGCTCGTTTTGGTCATGCAAGGCGTGCCGCAGAACTTCCACGCTTATCAAACGCTTCACACACTAGAAGGCGCCACGCAAACGATTACGGGCGGCCCAATGGCCTCGCAGGAAGCCATTAAGGAATTCGGCACGAACGGCGGCGGTTTCGTCAATGCCAACTCTGCATCGCCCAGCGAGAATCCCACACCTTTTTCGAACCTATTTGAAATGGTGCTGATTTTCTTGATTGGTGCCGGGCTGACGTATACCTACGGCCGCATGGTAAAAGATACGCGCCAAGGCTGGGCGCTGTTCGTGGCGATGTCGATAATGTTTGCCGCGGGGTTTACCGTCGCGTACGCGTCCGAAGCAGCGGGAAATCCTATCGTGCATCAGTTCGGCGTCACGGGCGGCAACATGGAAGGTAAGGAATGCCGGTTCGGCATCGGTGCTTCGGCGCTCTTTACGACCGTGACCACCGACACGTCATGCGGTGCCGTCAACGCTATGCATGACTCATATACGCCTCTCGGCGGCCTCGTACCGCTGCTCAACATTCAGCTGGGCGAGATCGTCTTCGGCGGCGTGGGCAGCGGGTTGTACGGCATAATTCTCTTCGTCGTCATCACGGTCTTCATCGCGGGTCTGATGGTCGGACGAACGCCGGAGTATCTCGGCAAGAAGATCGAGCGGCGTGAGGTCCAGTTGGCAATCGTAGCCGTGCTGATCACGCCGGTGCTCGTACTGATTCCCAGCGCCATCGCCGCAATAAAACCGGACGCGCTCAGCACCCTCGGTAATAGCGGACCCCACGGGCTTTCGGAGATTCTCTACGCGTTCAGCTCGACCAACGGAAACAACGGCAGCGCATTTGCCGGGTTAGGTACGAATTTATTCTGGAACATTGCAACCGGCGTAAATATGTTCTTCGGCCGGTTCGGCGTAGTGATTCCGGCGCTCGCCCTTGCCGGCGCGCTTGCCGGAAAGAAAGCAGTCGCCCCAGGCGTTGGCACATTTACCACGCACTCGCCGATTTTCGTTGCGCTGCTGATTGCCACGATTGTTATAGTCGGTGCCCTAACCTTTTTGCCCGCCGACTCGCTCGGACCTATCGTCGAACATTTGTTGCTGCAGCAAGGAAAGACATTCTAACATGGTCACGCGTGAGCGGCCCGCAAGCAAATCGCGCCTGCAACGGCTTCCAAGGCGGCGTTTGGATCGGCGTCCCAAAGCCCGGCCGCTCTTTGAACGAAAGATCGTAAGCCGCGCGATCCGTGATTGCATGGTCAAACTAAATCCACGGACCCAAGCGCGTAATCCCGTCATGTTTGTCGTGGAAGTCGGCGCAGCGGTCACGACGCTTTTTTTCATGCGCGATCTTGTGCAGCATCAGACGGCCGGGTTTGACTTCGCGATCGCCGCCTGGTTGTGGTTTACGGTTCTTTTCGCAAATTTTGCAGAAGCGATGGCCGAAGGGCGCGGCAAGGCGCAAGCCGAGACGCTGCGCCGTACGAAGGCCGAAACGATGGCGCGAAAAATCTCGCTGGAGCAAGCGAACGAAGCCGAATTCGTGCCGGCGGCGGCGTTGCGCAAAGGCGATTTGGTGCGAGTCGAAGCCGGTGAAATCATTCCAGGCGACGGCGATGTCATCCAGGGGGCGGCGACCGTTGACGAATCGGCGATTACCGGCGAATCTGCGCCGGTCATTCGCGAAGCCGGAGGCGATCGGAGCGCAGTTACCGGCGGCACGCGTGTGCTATCCGATTGGATCCTCATGCGCGTGAGCGCAAATCCCGGCGAAACGTTCCTCGATCGTATGATTGCGCTTGTCGAGGGCGCGGCGCGCCAGAAAACGCCGAACGAAATCGCGCTCTCTATCCTGCTTTCGGGCCTCACCGTCGTCTTTCTGATCGCCGTCGCAACGCTGCTGGCATTCACCATCTATTCCGGAGCACGTACCACAGTTACCGTCCTTATCGCGTTGCTCGTCTGCCTCATCCCCACCACGATCGGCGGACTGCTCTCGGCGATCGGCATCGCCGGAATGGATCGCGTGATGCAGCGCAATGTTCTTGCGATGAGCGGCCGAGCGGTCGAAGCGGCGGGAGATGTCGACACGCTGCTGCTGGATAAGACCGGAACGATTACGCTCGGCGCTCGCCAAGCGGTTGAAATTTTTCCGGCAGCCGGATTCGATGCACTCGACGCCGCACGGATTGCATATCTCTCCTCGCTCTCCGACGAGACGCCGGAAGGGCGCTCCATCGTTGCACTCACACAACGTATGGGCAGTCAAACCAATGGACAACCGGCGAACGCCACGTTCATACCGTTCAGCGCCTATACGCGCATGAGCGGCGTTGATTTCGACAAAACGATGATCCGCAAAGGCGCTCCCGATTCGGTCAGCGGCTGGGTCCGGGATCGGGGCGGCGATCCGCAGACTGAGCTGGCCGCCGCAGTGGAGCGCATTGCGCGCAGCGGCGGCACGCCGCTCTTATTAGCGCGGAACCAGCAGATCGCCGGCGTAATTCATCTCAAAGACATTCTGAAGCCCAACATGCGGGAGCGATTCGATCGTCTCCATGCGATGGGCATCCGCACCATCATGATCACCGGCGACAATCCCTTGACGGCAGCGGCAATCGCAAAAGAAGCCGGTGTAAAGGATTTTCTCGCCGAGGCAACGCCCGAAACAAAGATGGAGCTCATCAAGCGCGAGCAGAGCGCAGGGCGTTTGGTGGCAATGACGGGTGACGGCACCAACGATGCGCCTGCGCTCGCGCAAGCCGACGTCGGCGTGGCGATGAATTCAGGGACGCAGTCGGCCAAAGAAGCCGCGAACATGGTCGATCTCGACTCGGATCCGACGAAATTGATTGAAGTTGTCGAAATCGGCAAGCAATTGCTCATGACGCGCGGCGCGCTCACGACCTTCTCAATTGCCAACGACGTTGCGAAGTATTTTGCGATTCTTCCGGCGATGTTTGCCGCAGCCTATCCGGTGATGGACGCGCTCAATGTCATGCGCCTGTCGACTCCGCAGAGCGCAATCCTATCGGCCATTATCTTCAACGCACTCGTCATCATCGCCCTAATCCCGCTGGCGCTGCGGGGTGTTGCGTACCGGCCACGCGGTGCAAATCTCGTACTTCGCGATAACGTGCTGATCTACGGCGTTGGCGGAATTATCGCGCCGTTCGCCGGCATCAAGCTCATCGACCTTATCCTTACGGCGCTGCATTTGACTTGAGAGGACGACATGGTACAGCAACTTGGCGTAGCCGTGCGCACCACGATTATCTCCATCGCGATCTTCGGTTTCCTCTATCCCTTCGCCCTGACAGGCCTTGCGCAAGCGATCTTCCCGCGTCAGGCAAACGGCGGCTACGTCACCGTGAACGGCAAGATCGTAGGAAGCGACATCATCGGACAGTTATGGACCAAGCCGTACTACTTCCACGGCCGACCGTCAGCAGCCGGTAAACACGGCTACGATCCCACGGCAACAGGCGGCACGAATCTGGGACCTACGTCGAAAAAGACTCATTGCGTCCGTTAAAGCAACGGTCGATGCGCTCCGAAAAGAAAATCCGGCTGGTCGTGGGCAAATTCCGATCGATCTTATGGCTTCCAGCGCCAGCGGTATCGATCCGGATATCAGCCCGGCCGCAGCGTATTATCAGGCGCCGCGGGTCGCAAAGGTGCGCCATATGCGGCTTGCAACCCTGGACGCGCTTATCACACGATACGTGCAGCAACGCACGTGGGGAATTCTCGGAGAACGGCGCGTCAATGTACTGCAGCTGAACGTGGCGCTGGACTCACTCGTCGGCGGCCGTTGATTCTTCGCGCCGCCGTGCCAGAATGAGCAGTTCGCGCGCGCCCGCATCGAGCAGCCGTTTCGCGAAGGGCCCCCGCTCGTACCAACGCGGATTCCGCAGCGCGCTCCCGACGGCCACCGTCGTCTCGGGCCGTGCGCGCGCAACTTCCAAGACGCGCTGCGCCTTGTTCTTCGCCGGTTCACACATCCACGTACCGCCATATCGATGCACTTTTGCTTGCAAGGATGCAAGGGTTCCCGCGTCGGTCGTTTCACCAGGATTGGTTAAGCATAGCACGACAAACTCGGTGATTAAACGCCGTGCGATCTTCCCGCAACGCGCAATAAACGCTGTATCGCTCACTCGAGGCGCAATGGTTAGCAGAAGGCGTTCGAACGGCGCGCGCACGCGCTCGCGGTCTTTGGCAGCGATTGCCTCGCGCACTGAAAGTTCGCGTAGCGCCCGTAAATTGTTCATGGAGAAGAAATTCGATAGCGCAGCGTCGACCCGTTGTGGCGGATAGATCTTTCCCTGGCGTAGACGTTCTCGCAGCGTTTCCGGCGTAACGTCTATGAGCACCACTTCGTCGGCGAGCGTGAGGATCTCATCCGGAAGCGTTTCCCGCACGTCCGTTCCGGTTAGGCGCAGGACCGCGTCGGTTAAAGCCTCGAGATGTTGGATGTTAAGCGTGGTGATGACATCGATGCCGGCTCGCAGGATGGCAAGGACGTCCTCATATCGCTTTTGGGTGACCGATCCCGGTGCGTTGGTGTGAGCCAGCTCGTCAATCAACGCGATCTGCGGCTTGCGTGCGACCACCGCATCGCGATCGAGCTCCTCGTATGTGATTGGCCCGACGGTTACACTTTTGCGCGGCAGCACTTCCAAGCCGGTAACCAGCGCAGCGGTGTCCGCGCGGCCGTGTGTTTCGATGAAGCCTGCGACCACGTCGACGCCCTCGCTCTTCAGTTGATGTCCGCGATCGAGCATCGCCACGGTCTTGCCGGATCCGGCCGCCGGGCCTAAGAATACGGTGAGCTTCCCATAGCCGCCGCGCAGGCGATCGCCGAAAAGGCGCTCCGCACGTTCTTCAGCGCCCGCACCGGCTGCAAGAAACGTTTGTCCAAGCCCAACGATGAAGACGTCGCGATCCAGCATATGATTCGTGAGCCGGCGCGCCAGGGCGGACATCGGTACCGCTATCAGCGATGCCCGTATTTCCGCCACGTCGAAGCTTCGCTGATTGAAATCGGCCACGAGCACTTCGGCATCTAGCGGGTGCGCGACCGCTTCAACGTCATCGATCATGACCGAACCGTCGTAATAGATTTGCAGTGCCAGGTCCAGCGCGTGCGCGAGAGCTGCCGTGCGCCGAACAAACGAATCGATGGGAACGTGCGCCAAGACGAGTGCAGCGGCCGTAGAAACGCTGCCGGGCGACACGGCGGGAATCGTCAGTTCGTCGATGGTCCGCAGCAGCAGTTCGCGCAGTACGTGGAGCACGCGATCGCTAAACGCTGCCCCAAACGCACGATCGATGTCATCCGGCAGCACTACTTTTCCCGCGCGCAGCCGGCTTTTTAGCAGCGATGGTGAGACATCGAGTGCGATGACTTCGTCTGCCGATTTCAAGAACGAAATGGGGACGATCTCGCGGATCGGATACCCGAGCACTGCTTGCGCAACCGGCGCTGCGGTTTCCAAATGCGCGATGTTAAACGCGCCGAGCACCGAGATGCCGGCTTTGCGCAGCGTAAGCGCGTCCTGCCAGCGCTTCGCATTCATGCCACCGGCGAGGTTGTCGTGCGCGAGTTCATCCAATATGACGGCATCGGGGCGCAGCGCAATGGCGGCTTCCACATCAAAGTCCTTAAACGTCTCGCCTTCGATAAGGGCACTGCGCGTCGCAATTCGTTCAATGTCCTGGGCCAGCTCATTCAGATCAGGGCGATCTTTCGTATCCAGCCACCCGATAGCGACGCGCTTCCCCGCAGCTCGCATGCGCCGCGCGTCGTCCAGCAGCCGGCGCGTCTTGCCGGCACCCGGCGCGCTTGCAATGTAGACCAAGAGGCGCGCTCGCGAACCGAACTCCGCCGCCAATTCTTCCGCTTTGCGGTGGCGCTCGGCGTCCAGGTCCCGCGGCTGCAAAGCCATAAGCCTCCAATGCTTACAACCGCGATATGAAACACCCTTTGCACGGCACCGAACGGTCCTTCCCATTCATAGCGATTCTCTGCTATGCGCTGATTCTGATCGCATGGATCATCGATCTCTTCACGCCGCAGCTTTTCATCGCCGCCATCCTGCTGAACGGCCCAATAGCGCTCAGCGGACTCGCATTGAGCACGCGGCTCACCGCGGCGCTGGTCATCTTCGCGCAGATCGCCAACATCGTTGCGGGCTACGTAAACGGCGTGCAGGCGCACAACCATTGGGATACGATCGCGCTCGGCGATCGCCTTTTGTTGGCCGCGTCGTTCTTGTTGGTGGGGTATCTGACGTCCCGCGCACAAGAGTACGCGCGTGAAGCGGGCTCTGCAACCGAGCGCGCACGGATAGCGTCCGAGGAAAAAGCGTTGCGACGGGGGCTCGAAGCGGTTCGTGCCACACTCAATGTTGACTTGGTGCTGCGCGGGATTGTGCGAGAAGCTCTTACGCTTACGTCCGCTGCGCATGCGTTGCTGGTTATGCGTCGTTCGCAACTCGACGTTGCAGACATTTTTCGAATTGCGAAGGGATCCAACGATGAAAGTCTTCAGCGCATTTCCCTGACGTCCGCTCTATCTTCGATCGTTGCGCGTACCTCTGAGGATGCTAGGATCAGTACCCGCGCCCACGCCGATCCCGTCGCGCACATGGTGCTCGATGCCGAAGGCGCGCAGGCGATGGCATCCGTTCGTATCTCCGGCGCGGAGCACACTGCGGTTCTGCTCGTCTTTGGCGACGACTTCGGGCCCCGAACGGAACGCGTGTTGCGCGCATTCGCCGAGGGATCGTCGGTCGCGCTCGGACAAGCGTCCCTTTTTATGCAACTGGGGTTTCGCAAAGAGCAGATTGAAGCGCAAAAGGCAGCGCTCGAAGATCGTAGTCGCGTGATTCGTGATATCGTTTACGCGCTCGCGCACGACTTACGGACGCCGCTATCGGCAGCCAACGCAACGATGCAGCAGGCTCTCGAAGGCGCCTACGGCGAGCTGCCGTCGGCGTACCGTGACGTACTTCAAACGGCGTTGGCAAGCAACGCCGATCTGCGCCAGCTAGTCGAAACGCTGCTACTCGTCGCACGCTTTGAATCGGGTGAGAGTTCATCGCTGCGCGAAAACGTCGACGTTCCAACCGAAATCCGACGCGTCGTGCAGGAGTTGCGTCCAATCGCCGATGTCAAGCACGTTTCCTTAACGATCCCCGCTAATCACGTTCCACGGCAGGAACGCACGGTCTCAGTGATAGCGGATCCTACCGAGGTGCGGCGCGCGGTGTCCAACCTCGTTGCAAATGCGGTCGAAGCATCGCCCGAGGGGTCTAGCGTGCGCGTTCGCTCGGAGCAGAGCGACGGCGACCTGCGCATTATCGTTGAAGATGAAGGTTACGGCGTGCCCGAGGAGCAGCGCAGCCGCCTCTTCCTGCGCTTTGCGCCGGGAAAGCGTACGTTAGGGCGCGGCACGGGGCTGGGGCTGTACATCGTGCGGCTTATTGCAGAGAAACTGGGTGGCAGCGTATCCTACGAACCGCGCACGCCGCAAGGCAGCACGTTTAGCGTGACGCTCCCAATCGCGCAACAATGAGCACCCGCATCGCACTTATTGAAGATCATGCGCTAACGCGTCTGGCGCTGCGAACGACGCTGGCGTCTGAATTTGCTCTTGCCGGCGAAGCAGCCGACGGGATTACCGGATGGCATTTGGTCTCGCGCGAGCGCCCCAACGTTGCTGTTGTGGATATCGGACTGCCCGGTATGGACGGCATCGCGCTTACGCATCGCATTCGACACGAAATCCCACAGACACGAGTGGTGATCGTGACGATGATCGACGCGGAGCAAGAAGTCCTCGCCGCGCTGGGCGCGGGCGCGGATTCGTACGTGCTCAAAAATGCCGAGCCGCAACGCATAGTGGAGGCTGTGCGCATAGCCGCAGAAGGCGGTGCATATTTCGATCCGCAAATCGCTCATCTCGTGCTTTCGCGCATTGTGACCGGTGAACCGGCGAAGAATGCGCATTCGCCGCTCAGCGCGCGTGAATCCGAAGTGCTGCGGCTTATTTCCGACGGCGTCGGCAACGCCGAGATCGGGCAACGCCTAAACATTGGTCTAGGCACGGTGAAGGGTCACGTGCGGGACATCCTCGACAAGCTCGCCGCGTCGGATCGCACGCACGCAGCCGTTTTAGCGTTGCGCCGGCGCTTCATCTAGCCAATCAGGTGGGACCTATACGACCGGCGAAGCGCATAGGCGCCGACGCACGCGCCAGATGGCGCCGATCCATACCATGCCGTCGTTCGGCGAATCGCAAAGCAAAATTTTGAACGCGTCAATCAGCGCGATTTCGGCTCGTTGCTGAAAGATTGCGCTCCCAACGTCGTCCACCGCTTTGGTGGTTCACATGCACTCGGCGGCACACGGCATGACCGTGACGGGTTAGGTCGCTGGCTTCAGCGTCTCGAACGTTGCGGGCCGAACATGAAACTGACTGTCCGCGACGTTTGGGTGTTCGGCCTTCCGCACGCAAATCGTTAGTTAGCGCCGCGTCCGCTTTGTCCGCGAGTTGACGCATCGCCGCACCCTTCCGGCGTAAGGTCTAACAAATTCCAGACCGGAGACAGCAGGTCGATTCCGCGCTCCTCGTCGTCTAACATGGAGTGAGCGGTGTACATATGGCGAATGCTATCGCCATCTTTCGCGAACACCACGACCGCGCCAGATGGACCACAATGACTATCGCCGCAAACGGGCAGGCCATTCACTGGTGCCTGCTTCTGAATCTAACATATAACCGCTCGGTATATTGGGCGGTGCCTACACCGATGGGTTGCGGTGAGCCTTTATCCCGCCGCGCTTTCGCTCATCGCTTCACGAACCGCGAGCAGATGTTTCGCCCTCGCCGGTCGGCACCCAGAACCACCAGAAAGGCGCGCCGCTCCTCGTCACGGCCCGCGCGAGATACACGACAAAGGCACACAATGTTCCCTCGAAATCCCGCGTTGCTAAACCATCCAACCACAGGCCCGTCAGACTGCGGTCGACGGTTTCAACCCGACGTCCGGCGTACCCGGCGCTAGGTCCACTCAACTCCAAACACCACGCTCGTAATAGATTCTCACGCGGCACTTCGCAGGACCGCGTGCCACGTAGTCTGCGACCGAAGAAAGAGCCCATAAAATAAGGGCAAATTCAATGGGATGACCGGAACTCGAACGCGAGGCTCTGCGTGATTTTGGCGGTTCTTCTCGCAACCACGCTTGCGACGGCGACGCCTGCGCCACAGCTGATCGTCGTCGATGAACGCGGCGATGCCATCGTAGCGGCCCACGTCCAACCGCTGGCAAACGATCGAGTGCGGATTTCGGCGCCCGGATTCGAAACCGTGGTCGTCATTCTGAGTCCGCGCGGGCAGAGAGTCGTGCTGCATCGCGCTATTCCGCTCATCGCTTCCGTTCGCGTTGCGACGGGTTCGTTGCAGTCGCTGCATCAACTCCCCGTTGCGGCAGCGCAGCTCGATCGCGCGACCATCCGCACCAGCTCCGCATTCACGTCGGATGCAGTGCTTCGCGCGCTGCCGGGCTTCGATCGCTCGCGCAGCAACAGCATGTTTTCCAATTACGGCCTGCTGCGCGTTTCCTTTGCGGGAGCGGGAAACGATCGCGGCGTCGTATTGGTCGACGGCATTCCGGCGCAGGATGGTTTCGGCGGACAAATCGATTGGGCCGCGTACCCGCCGGCGCAGTTGCAAAACGCCGAACTCCTGCTTGGCGCCGGCTCCGCACTTTACGGTGCCGGCGCGGTGGGAGGCGTGCTGGCACTGCAAAGTTCTTCACTGCCCCCCGCCGGATCGCCGCCGAGCGGCGAGCTGGCGTTTTCCGCCGGAAGTTCGGCGTTCTCGCGGCAATCCGCAGCGCTGTCCGGATCGATAGCGCCACATTTGCGCTCGTCGTTTTTCGTTGCGCAGCAGCGTATGCAGTATTGGGACCTTCCGCCCGCCTATCAAAGCCCAATCGATCGGCAAGCGCAATCCAACGCTGCAGCGACAGCGCTACGTTTGCAGTATGACGCTGGAACGCATGAAACTTTCGAACTGGGCATGCGCGGCGCGTGGGACGACCAATACGAAGGCCGGTCCAACTACACGTTCAGCCGGCGACTGACGCAAATCGATGCGCGCGCCACACATTCCGGCGCAAAAAGCAGCCTGCAAACGACCGCGTATGCGCGTACGGCATTCATCGTCAATCAGGCCGATCGCTTTCCGACGCAGCCCGGCGTTCTGCGCTACGTGCAAAACGTGCCGACGAACGAAACCGGCGCTTCGGCCGTGTGGAATCTCACCGGAACGTTCTCGACGTTTGAAGTGCGCGTCGACGCCCGGCACGTTCTCGGCGAAAGCGAGCAATTCGGCCAGGGCGGCGTCTTTCAAAACTCCGGGAGCGGTTCGCAGAATCTGTATGGCGTAGCCGCACAGCAAACGTTTCACAACGCGCGCTTCGAAGCGATCGCCGGCGCGCGGTTGGACGGCGTGCGCGCGTATGACGAAGCGCTCAACTCCGGGACGAAAACGACGTATCCGGCGACGAATGCGTTTCTGGCCGTATCGCCGCGCGTAGCGGTGCGGTATGACGTGACGCGTACGCTTGCCGTTCGCGCATCGGCCGGCAGCGGCTTTCGCGCGCCGTTCTTGAACGAATTGGTGCGCGGTTATTTCATCGGCAACGTGGCGTACGAGCCCAATCCGCAGCTCGTTCCCGAACGCAGCGTCACCGCGTCCGGCGGAGTGGATTACGCGGCCGGATTCGGACGAATCTCGGTCGACGCATTCGATACGACGGTGCGCGACGCCATCATGTTTCGCACGATCGATCCGGCGCATCAGCTGCGAAGCAACGTCGCGCAAACCCGAACCGACGGCTATACCATTGCATTCACACGAAGCGCCGGCGCCTGCGCGCGCGTGAACGCCAACTTCACGAATCAGTACGCAAGAGTTACGTACGGGCCGACGGCGATTCTGGGTAATCGCCTGCAATACGTGCCGCAAGCCTCGGGTTCGGTTGGACTGACGGCGCTATACCGCAGCGTTGCGATCGGTGCAAGCGTGGCGTATCTGGGCCAAACGTATGCCGACGACCTCAATACGCAGCCGCTGGGAACGGCGATTGTGGCCGGAGTGAATGTCGGCGTACCGCTGGGAGAAGGCGTGATGCTCAAATTCACTGCGGACAATCTGACCGGCGCTCGGTATCTCTCCAGCATCGACCGGTACGGCACGCCGCTGGTCGCCGCAGTCGAACTTTCGGTGCCGCTCGCGGGGAACACTCAACCGCAGAATGACCGTTGCGTTTGTCATGGTGAGCCCGTCGAACCACGGCAGAGCGTTGTTGAGGCCGTGCGATGCGATCGATGAGCTCCGGGATTGCGTTTGTCATGGTGAGCCTGTCGAACCACGGCCGAGCGTTGTCGAGGCCGCGCGTGGGTATGGATTCCCGCACACTGAAAAGGGGCCGGCCACGTCGCTTGCGTAGTCAGCCCCTCGATGAATCTTCCGCTGGTTTTCGTCGTCTGCATCGGCTTCATGCTGATCATGGCGATGTTCTTCGTCGGCGGCGCCGTCGAATCGCACCGAAGCAGTTAGCGCAAACGCGGTCTAGCCGCTCGAGATCGAGGTCAGCATGCGACCGGCGCGCTCGGGCGAGACGCTCTTGGCAACGTCGGCTTGACTTACGATTCCTAAAATCTTGCCCGAGTCGACGACGGGCAGGCGCCGTACTTTGTGCTGCGCCATCAAATCGGCGGCGTGATCGATGGAGTCGTCCGGCCGCAGCGTAACGATTTCGCCTTGCTCCAGTTCGCGCACGCGCGTGCTGTCGAGGTCCTTGCCGCGTGCCACCACGTGCACCACGATGTCGCGGTCGGTGAGCACGCCTTTAATTTGGTTGTTGCGATCGCAGATGGGAAGGACGCCGATATCGTCGCTCGAGAGGCGCCGTGCCGCCTCGCGGACCGTTTCATCTTCTTGAACTATCGTGAGATCTTTGGTCATGATCTCCGATGCGCGGGTCGCCATGCGGGTGAGGATCCTCCTTCTTTAAAATGCGGTTCGTGGCTTACCGCAACGGGGAGGGCAATTCACGCATCGGGGGCTTGCTCGGGTCTAAAAGCAGTTAACCGGAATGCCGGGTTTTGCGGAACGCGGGACCCCCGGGCCATACCATGGCGTCGCCGCTTCCTGCGGCGCGCTTCGCATGGTGCCCCAAATCTAAGTTAGTCCTCCGCTTGGTCCATGTCATTCCACGCGACCGTAGCGCTGCTCAAGAAATGCGGTAGTCGCGTGTCCGGCCTCCCGCTGCTTCATTGAGAGGAGGCCGTTCGGCGGCAACGATCAAGCAACCAAATGCTCCTCGACTTTACATGTACCGAACCGCTCTGGGGATGTAGAAAATTCCGTGGCGCAGACTTGATGGGCCGATCGATGGCTAGGGCACGCAACAGATAGCGAAACTCCGCACGGTCGGCATTACGCTTCGTCGTACGCTTCTTGCGATAAAGCGCTTCGAACCCAACAATCTCAGCCGCGTAACGTGCCGGCGGCCGACGCCGAAACCAAGCGCTTTCAGGCGATCGGCAGCATCCGCACACACATGAATGAGTGATTGTGCGCAAATCGTCGATTCAACGCATCAACCAAGTCGGCCGCGGAAATCTCAACCCGAATATAGTAAATCGAACTGCGCGAAACATCGTCTTGCGCTCGGGCTCGGCGCGCCCGAGCTCTTTTTCTAAGAAAATCGTTTTGCAGCGTGAGCTGGCCGCTCTTCGCATGCAATTTCTCGATGTCGACTTCCTCACTCTTCACGCTGCTTCCGTCGAGCGCCGACACAGCGTTTCCTACAGCTCGTTTTCCAGGTGGCGATCTGATTAGGATGAACGTCGAACTTTTTTGCCAACTCCGCAATCGTGAGTTCGCCTCTGATCGTCAGCAGCGCCCCCTTCGCTTTGAATGCCGGTGATTGGTTCCGGCGAGGACGCCGCGCCAAGAGCTGCTCCTTCTGGAGGCTCTTTCGCCTTCGGCGGAAGGAGTCACCACTTAAGCCGCTGTGCGGCTATTCGGGGCCATCTCTAAGCGGAGCGAGTATGGCGCCGCGTTTGCAAACCGCCTCACACATGAGCGCTATCAAGGTCATCTGTAGCTAACGAATCTTTAGACCGCCTCAATCATTTGTAATATTCGCCCGCTAGCATCCTTCAGTGAAAGCGCGCGTAAAAAATCGAACATTGTTGCTTCTCGCGTTCGCCGATACACAGAATACGCAAGGTTTGCGACCCGAATGGCGTCGGTCTCGCCGGTTATTTGCTGCGACATAATCGCGGCGGATAGATCATTGCGGCCCTTGAATCCAACAAGGACCGTTAGCGCGGTCACGCCGATTTCCGGCTTGCCAACGTAACGCTCGATAGCGCGCTCCACATTAGGTGAGTCACAATGCTTTAAAAACCAGATAATACGGGCATCGTTATTTTGACCGGGAATTCGTTGATCAAGCTGTTGTAGTAAGTACTCGCCGTCCTGCCACAGATCCCCCGAAACAACAGACTTCCCATGAAATGCCTTTTTCGCGAAAGAAGGATTCCGCGTCGTATAACGCCTTCGCAGCTAAGTCGTTTTTGTGCACCGACTCGGCAACACGCAAAGCGGTAACCGCTGTAACGTCCGCAGCATCTGTAATGGCGGTTCGCAAAACTGACGGCGCGAACGTGTCGATAGCGGCTCCCCAATCGGATCGAGACAGCCATTTTGAGAGGTGTACGCCAATACCCAATACGCCCCCAAAGAAGAAGCCGGCCGTTAATGCACGTGATGCTATTACTGCATCGGTTCCCTCCAAGAGCTTACATAAAAATTGCACGTCACCGATACCTAGCATAGACGCCGCAAAGCTTCTGTAGTCATCTATGCTAAGGAAATGGGGTTTGGCGTTTTTACGCACCTCCTCGATTTCTATTGCGGTGAGTGGACTCACCATAATGCCAGTGTTGTCCGTTGCTGCTTACTGAGGTCTACTAGTAATTTCTTTTTTCGCATGGTTAACAACTTTTTGGAGCGCATCCCTCATATCTTTAGCCACGGCCTTGGCACTTGGAGTCATGTTCGGGTTGTCTTTCATGTACGTATCTAGCCGCTGTATCCTGTTTTCTAGGCCGGTTACTGCCTGTTTGACCTCCTCCACATGATCAAACCGTCGTCCCTCTACGGCCGTTTTTTCCCCCGTTTGAATCTCTTTAGCAGCGGCGCTTAGATCACTTTCTGTTAGATGATCGCGGATCGTATTGCCGGCGCCACTTCCGATACGTTGCAAGAAGTCACCTTCTGTTGGCCGCATTTCCATGGTTGCAATGTATGCAACGACCTTGAGCGCGCTCTCGAGCGCCTTGATCATCTCTGGAGCCAGCATTATTGGGAGATAGCCGCTCGGATCCTCGTATTCCAGCGGATTATTGCGATTCCACATGTATGGTTTTTGCGACATCGGATCGCGCACGTCGCCGGCGTAGGCGTCCGGTGCGGTCCACTGCGCCGAGTTCGGATCGTAGGCGCGCACGCCCTGAAAGACGTTCAGCCCGTCCGAGTAGCCGTCGGTACGCACCGCCGTGAGCGGCGGCATATAGGACTGATAGGACGGACTGCCGCCGTTGGGATTGTATTTCTGACATAACTTCGTTTCGCAGGAGCGCTGCGAGGGATCATCGTTGCGCGCGCTAAAGCCCGTCGTGTTGTGCGACTGCACGGCCGTATCGCTGTAGTCGCGGTCGAAGACAGTCAGCTTCCCCGTCGTATCGGTCGTGCCGAGCTTCTCGATGTAATAGCTCAGGCTGCTGCCGTCGTACTGATACAGCAGGGTGTTCCCGTCCCAGCCGTAGGTCAGGGTCGTCGTGAATGTCCCGTTGTCGACGAGGGTATTGATCCTCTGGGCCGGCTGCCCGTCCGCCGCCCAGACGTAGGCGTTGGTCTGCGCGTACTGGTTCGTCGGCGGCGAATCCTCGGAGAATGTGGGATTGATCGAGACGTAGTTCACCGGCACCGTCTGCTGCGTCACGTGGTTGTCGGCATCGTAGCTGCGCTGCGAGGTGGCCACGGTCGTCCCATAGGTGGATTGATCGCTGGTTTCACGGCCTGCGGTATCGTAGCCGTAAACGTGTCCCATGTGCTCGGTGATCGGATTGCCGTTTTCGGTAGCTTGAATGTCGTAGACCGTCGACGCCAACGCGCCCGAGCGGGCATCGTACGTGCACGATCCGGTATTCGAAGGCGTGGTTTGATTGCCCGAGGGCAGGGTTTGGCAGGTGGTGCCGTTCGCGTAGTAGCCGATGGTGCTGAACGGGCCGCCCAGCTCGCCGCGCGTGCTGTACGAATACGGTTCTTGGCCGGGCTGCAGCGGCGTGAAGTACAGCAGCTCACCTTCGGCGTCGTAATTGGTTTGACCCGACGGCACGCTGCTCGCGGGAAGTTGTTCGGTGGCGATGCGCCCGTACGCGTCATAGGTGAACGTCCTGGGTGCAAGCGTGATGCTGCCGGGCTTATAGTTGGGAACGCTAGTGTCGGTGAACGGATCGCTTTGCGTGAGCTCGCGGCCGGCATTGGTGTACGACCAGGCAAACGTGCCGCCGGAACCCGCGCTGCTGACCAACGATGACCGCAGACCGTCGGCGCGGTAATTGTACGCCATGAGATTGGGCTTGGAGACGCTCAGCGACGGAATAGTCAGCGACAAGTCCTTGCGCAGTCCGTCGGGATAGTACGCGTAGGTTATGGTTCCGCTGCCGGGCAGGGCGCTGGGCGTCGTGCTCGAGGCCAGCGTACCGTCGGCATTATATGAACGCGTTTGCGTACCGGTCGTTGTCGATGTGAGCGAGGTTGCGCGTCCGTCGCCATCATACACGTACGAACGATTGGGCGTACCATCCGAAAACGTTTCGGACGAAAGCCGGCCCGCCGCGTCGTACGCGAGCGCATCGCTTTGCCCCGTCGCGGTGGTCTTTTGCGAGAGCAGCCCGTATTGCCCGTTTCCATCGTACGCACTTGTGTTTTCCGGCGCGGTTCCCACGGCAATTTCATACTTTGCCAAAGACCGATCCAGGCCGTCGAAGCTGTTGCCGCGTACGTCCTGGAACGTGCACGCTCCGCTCACCAGCGGACCAGCCGGCGCTGAACCGGCCGCGGCTTCGGGTATCGCGACGTTGGTGCCGGCAAGGCACTCCTGCGTCTTGTACAAATTGCCGTACGCGTAGAACGACGCGCCGTCCAGAGCGAGCGTCTGATGGTGCGACAAATCGTAGATGTACCGCGTCATCCACGCAAAACCGTAGACGTCGTGTGAATCTTTGGGCTGTTGCACTTCGACCAAACGGTCCGCGCCATCGTACCAGTTTTGCGTTACGCCCGCGGCTACCCCGTTGGAGCTGGTTTGCCCGAAGTGGCGCGTCACCGTGCCGGCGTTTCCATCGGCATCGTACGTGTAGCCGACGGCATACGCCGGTGTTGCTTCCTGGCAACTGCCGGGCGATCCATCCAACGCATGCTGCGCAGCGCTCTCCGTATACTGTTTCGAGCCGTCAGCGTAATAGCACGTGTAGACTCGTCACGCTGTCGGCGTCGGTGGCGTTCGTCAAGCGGTTCATCGCATCGTAGGCCAGCGTCCACGCGCCATTGCCTGCGTTATAGGTTTTTAGGTTGCCGTAAGCATCGTAGGTGAAGAGCTGGGTGGGCGTGCGCGAAGTATTATCATTTTGCGTATAGGACACGCCTTGCACTGTGGTCGGCAGGCCCGCGCTGATACCGCCTTGAGCACTCGAATCGTAGGAGAACGTGCGTTGATAGCCGCTCGGCGATGCGGAGGAAGCTAATCGTCCGAAGGGTTCAGCCGGATCTGAGGCGGTATCCCATGTATACGTCGTAGCCCCGGTCGAACTGGGACAGAGGTTGTCACTCACCTGCGGCGGGCTCACCCAGTCGCGGGCGAGCTGATGCGTATAGACTGCATCGCAATACGCGATGACGTTGTTGTTGGCATCGTATGAGTACAGGCTCGTAGGCCGGAAGCTTCCGGCATTGGTCGTCACCGATGGCAACGCCACCGCGATGGTATTGCCGTTGGAATCATACTCGAAATCGGTCTTGTTGGCGCGAGCATCCTGGGTTTCCACCAGGTTGTTGTTCGCATCCCAAGCGGCGTACGTCAACAGTGCCGAGGGCGACGTGTTGCCGGTAAAGGCTTGCGTCTGCGTTACGCGGCCGATGCCATCGTAGTACCAGGTGATCGCGTGATGGTCGAGGTCTGTAAATTGGGTTTGGCCACTCAAGTACGTGAACGTAGCATTCGCGATGGTCTGCGGGCCTGACGCAATGCCTGGCTGAAGCAGCGAACCCGTTCCGGAACCGTCGGGAATGACCCAATTCGCAGTGCCGTAGAGCTGCACGCCGGAGAGCCGTGCGCTGCCGTCAAAGGTAAACCACGTATAAGAACCCTCGTTGCCGGAAGAAGTCAGCCAGCGCGGGCTAAACGCATAATTGAGCTGATAAGCGCCCGTCCAACCGTACTGCTCCCGCAGAGTTGGAACGCTGGAATTTCCGGGACGGTCGACCTCCGTCAGATTACCCGCATTGTCATAGAAGTAGTTGATGACGTTACCGTCAGGGCACGTGATGTTGCCGAGCTCGTTGGGGCCGCTCGCAGAACCGATGGTCGCGAACTTTAACACCAGTTTCTGCGCGTCGGCGTGCACGGCATCAATCTCGGTGATGTTTTGGGCCGTGCTGGCATCGCCGCCTGCGAAGAAGTAATCGAAGCGCAGCCAGTTGTTGTGGTTGCGGGCAAAAAGTTCGTGCACCCGCCCTTGATAGCCGGCTGCGGTGCTGCACCCGGAAGTCGGCAAGAAGAACTGATACACCGTGCCGCTCTTTTTCGTCCAATCGTAATAACAGCCGCCTTGTTCGAGTGTCAATGTCGCGTGCTGCCCGGCGGGCGGATCCCAGATGCCGGAATGCTGAGCATCCGCCGTGTAATCGTAACGCGCGCCGTCGATGTCGTAGATGCTCATGACGTTTTGGGCCGCCTGATACGTCAGGTGCGCGTCAAACGTGGTCGTCCAGCCGTTCCCGTAGATTGATGCGGCGCTGCCGTCGGTGTTGAGCGTGTCGTGCCGGCTCATCGAGTTGTACGTGCGCCGAAACGCCAAATCGATGCCGCGACCCGGGACGTCCACATCGTCGGCTTGTACGAGCAAATTGCCATTGCCGACGTTGACCATATACTTTCCGATGCCTGGAATCGCGCCTTCGCTGTATGTCCAATACGGATTAATGCCGGTCGAATTCGGCGCTAACGAAGGTATCGGCGTTGGCGTTGCGGTGGGCGCCGGTGTCGGCGTGGGTGCAACGCAGCGCGGCGGAGTTCCTGACCAGCCCGATGGGCAGGGCGAGGCAGTCGGCGTCGGCGTGGGTGGGACCGGTGTCGCTACGCTAGTCGCTGAGGCGGTGGTGCTCAGCTTCTTGCTAGTGAATGTGAGCGTCGCGGTGCCGGGCGAAACGAAGTGCACGGTCCAGAACTCGCCCGAACCGCTGACAGACGCGACGGAAGCATTGCTACTCGTTCCGGATGGCAGCGCGCATGTTGTCAAAGAGCCGTCGCTCCAATCACAGGCTGAGCGTTTCTTGCGCCGTGGTTCCGACGTTGCCCCGGACGTTGCCTGGATCCGCGTAGATAGCGGTCTCCGTCGGCGCAATGATCGCCGGCGCGAGCGGCGTAGGCGAGGGTGTCGGCCGCTGCATCGCCAGCGGATCGCTCGGCGCGGTCTTTGGATCGGTAGGTGCGTACAAAGACGGAGACGCTCGCGCGCAAACGTGGAATTTGCCGCTCCAGCGCTCGCGCTACGTCGCGCGGGCTGGCATAGCTCACTTTGACCGCGTCTTCGGGCTGCGTGGTTGGCGTGCTGGTCGGCGGCGCGACATCCAGGCTCGAGATGAGCGCTTTCATTTCGGTCAGGTCTTGCGGCGGGGCGCGCACGAGCAGACTCTGCTTGGATGCCGTTTCAATATGCGCGCGGGGATACAACGCGCGCAGCCTCGGCACAAGCGTGGACGGCTTTAGGGCGTGGAGCGTGATGACTTCGGCGCTGGGCTGGTCAGGGTTACGAATGTCGATACCTTGCACAACCGAGCGCATCTGCTGCAGATCATCCGGAGGCGCAAGCACCAAAACGGCGTTCGCATGCGCATCCACTCGAATCCGCGCATGCGGAAAGAGCGCGTGGAGGGCTTGTGCCGCGCGGCCGGCCGGAATAACGCTCAGTCCCAACACCGCTGCTTGTGGCGCAGGCGTGGGCGTAGCTCTTGGTGCCGTTTTTGCCACGACAGCAGAACCGCTGCCTGCAGTTTTCAAAATTGCAATGGCGAGCAGCACCGGCAGCAAACGAATGACGAAGCGAAACGCTAAACGCTGGTCGCCCACCTTTTCGATATCGGAAAATATCCGTGCGGTTTAAGCGATCGAACTGAAGCTGATCGTGGGTGGACAAAAATTTCCACATGTGCCATGGATCGCGCCCGTCGTGGCAAAAAGGCGGCTAAGGCTCACCTCATCATATGGCTGGCCTGCGTCGGGCGGTAGCCTATCATCCCCGGCATGACGCCTCGACCGCATGGGGGTGCCCCGGTCTTCCGCGGCGCCCGAAGGTCACCTGATGTATCGACCGCGGTCGAGGCCGCAGCCTCATCGATTCTTCAGACGGTGCGGAAGGGTAGAGCGTACGCAGCCGGTGCAGTAGCCGTACGCCAGCGAATGAGGTCGTTGCGGCGCATGCATTTCTGTTCTTCCGCTGGTTTTCGTCGTCTGTATCGGCTTCATGCTGATCATGGCGATGTTCTTCGTCGGCGGCGCCGTCGAATCGCACCGAAGCAGTTAGCGCAAACGCGGTCTAGCCGCTCGAGATCGAGGTCAGCATGCGACCGGCGCGCTCGGGCGAGACGCTCTTGGCAACGTCGGCTTGACTTACGATTCCTAAAATCTTGCCCGAGTCGACGACGGGCAGGCGCCGTACTTTGTGCTGCGCCATCAAATCGGCGGCGTGATCGATGGAGTCGTCCGGCCGCAGCGTAACGATTTCGCCTTGCTCGAGCTCGCGCACGCGCGTGCTGTCCAGGTCCTTGCCGCGCGCGACGACGTGCACGACGATGTCGCGGTCGGTGAGCACGCCTTTAATTTGGTTGTTGCGGTCGCAGATGGGAAGGACGCCGATATCGTCGCTCGAGAGGCGCCGTGCCGCCTCGCGGACCGTTTCTTCTTCTTGAATTACCGTGAGATCTTTGGTCATGATGTCGGATGCGCGGGTGGCCATTGTGGTGCTTCCTCCGTCTTACCGTTTAACTGAGTCGTACCCGTTGGTACCTCACCAGGCGGCGGCTTTCACGCATCAAGGGCTCGCTCGGAATACGACTACCTGTCATAGTGCTTCCGATTGCTTACTTGCAATTCCATCAAGTTTTATTACCTTTTGGCCCATACCGCTTTGGTTGCGAACGTTGTATGTATGGAAGGGACCATAGCGTTGGTCATCGCCTCGATTCCCCCAGCAGCTTTTAATGAAAACAACGCACTATGTCGAGAGTCGGTACAAGCCTTAGTGGAAATTTGCATAATCGGTGCCTCTATCATGATAAATGGCGAGCCGTTCATGCTATCGAAGCGCGAAAAGGAGCTCTTCATTTATCTTGCCGTCAAGCGCGGAGCTCACTCCACCGAAGAAATTGCGGAAGCTCTCTGGAACGGCAGGACCGTAAGGGCTACCGGCGTTGTCCGCGTGTATATCAATCGACTACGAACACGCGTTGGCGACGCGTCGATTATTGTACGGGTTGCCGGCGGGTATGCGCTATCATCGCGGGCTCATACGGACCTGCAACGCATCGAGCAGCGCCTGGCTTCCTGGAAGATCGGCGCGACGGTTACTTCTTCGGAATATACGCAGGCTGAGTTGGACCTTCGCGCGTTGAACCAATTCAGTCTACGCACGAGAGCCTCGGACTCCTTTCCAGCGCTTCAATTACAAATTGATGAATTGACCCGTGAGGTGGCATTGATCCTTGGGCGTCATGCGCTCGCCAACGGCCTCCACGGGCGTGCGAAGCTGCTCGCAGAACTAATGATCAAACATGATTCCTGCGATGAACCGGCCCGGGAATTACTCATACGGGCCTACCTTCTAGAAGGAGATCATTCCGCAGCAATACGCGCATTTCGGATATATCGCGACACGCTTTATCTGAGACTCCATACCCAGCCCTCACGTTCGTTGCAAACGCTCATAGAAGATTTCGCCACGTCAGCTCCGGCATTGGTCTCCTAAGTTGTCGTTATATCTTCTCTCGTACGGTTCGAATACGATCCCGATTTGACGTTCTTTCCCCAAAGCAAGGACGAAAATTCGCAGAGCCAAACCACCTGGCAGCTCGCAACGCTGCTCCGTACAGGTAGTGGGATGTTCTCCCCACGACGCCGTTAGTCTGCGGATTATATACTCTAGCCGCACAGGCAATCGATTTTCGGGTCTTCCTGCGCTACGGGGCATTCGTAAGGGGAAGTCGTCCATGTACCGGATGCGATAGCGCGAATCGAGGATGACGAATCGACGAAGCGGCAGGTTTCGTTTGTGTTCCGTCATGCAACTCCGCATGGCGTTACGCTACAGCAGGCGCCTGTCTTTGAGTATACCTTATATTCGGGATTCGATCTCCGGGTAATTAAAAACGCGCGCCACGAGTTCAGCGCGATTTCTTACCCCAATCTTGCCGTAAAGATGCTTGAAGTGTTCGCCGACTGTAGATTCCGCAATATTTAAATTCGCAGCAATCTGCCGCGCGTTGGCGCCGCGCAAGATGAGTCCGAGCACTTCTGTTTCTCTAAGACTCAAGCGAAAACGCGATGTCGCGTTGTTAAGTGGATCCCTAGAGCGAACGCGCTCTAGGGATACAGCGACGCACATGCCCGACGGCCCCATTAAGACGCTAGTGCGTACTATCAGTCCACGCACAAACATTGCGGCGCGCCGGCCCTCTGCCTGCCGATTCACTGTGGAAAGAACCAATGCTTGGACTACTTGATCGAGCTCGGTGGGGAGCTGGCAATGCCGGCGCTCAGTTATTTCCAGTTCCTGTAGCAGAACCTCGAAACCCGGTTCCGCGCTGATGATTCGGAACTGAGAATCGAGCACGACCAAGCAAGGCGCGCTACGTTTTTGCAGAGACGTCAGCGTGTTGGTCAATGGTGTTCCGTGCCGCTTGCGCTGTCATCAGCAGTCCTTATCCATCAGAATAGCGACATCGCGTTACAGTTACGTTACAACTGCATTTTGGGTCCCTATGGCCACTCGCCGGTCACGCAGTATATACCGTAGTCACGGTAGGGCGTGCAGATGTTGTTCGTGCTATGTTACGAGACTACGTACGTTCGCCCTTGAGGTGCAACGGCATTTCATGATAAGGACCATCGCCATGCCTTCGTTGGAACAGGCCGGATATCGGAATGACCAAACGCTCGCGGGACTCCTAAAACAGCGTTCGCGCCCCCATATTCTCATCTTTGATGAAGAGGCAAATATCTCGTTCGCTGAGCCCCATGCCCTGGCATGGTTCGAAGATCACATCGGCTTGCTACAAGACGGTTTCACCGAAGTCATCCGGCAATTTAGCAAGAGCAAGGCAACATCGGAGCAATTTTTTGGTCCCGTTGCAGGCCTTGTTTTGCGTATCGTCCCCTTGAGAGGCAACGAGGTTGCTCAGTTCTACGCCGTCTTTCTGGAAAGCGAGGCTCGACGCGAAGACCTCAGGGAGGCGGTAAGCCGTTTCTCCCTCACTCCTCGAGAAGTGGAGGTCTTGAATCGGATTCTCGATGGAATGAGCGCTGCCGAAATAGCGGAAGAGCTCTGTATTGCTCAAGTCACCGTATTCGATCATTTCAAGCATATCACACACAAAACAAAGGCGCGCAATCGTGCCGATATGCTTGCCAAAGTTTTTAATTGGCAACCCGCTATCAGACACTCGAACCTTGATACTGATACGTTTGCGGCGGAGAAGCGATATGAGAGTCGCATTCATTAACCATCATGGGTCCATCCCCGGCGGCTCAGAACGCAGTCTTGAAGCTTACTTGCGCCGTGCGTCGCTGTATTGCGAGGCGCACGTTGTGCTTTTCGAAGACGGAGCTTACGCCGACGAGCTTCGAGCGGCTGGCCTTTCGGTCCATATAGCCCCCGCATCGCAACGGCTACTATGGACGACGCGTGATGAATTGCGCGCTGCGAACTTCGTGGACGGCCTACGCCACGTGGTGCGGGTTCGCAGATTGCTTAAGTCGCTTCGTATCGATGTCGTCGTAACGAACAGCATGAAGGCGCATGTCATCGGAGCGTTGGCGGCTTGGCTTTGCGGAATCCGTGTTGTTACTTGGTGGCATGATCTCCCCGAAGGTTCGTCGCTTTTGCTGCTTCGCAGCATTAGCCGATTGTGCGCAACGGAGCGTGTCGGTTGCTCTGAAGCCGTCGTGCGCCGCTTTGCGCTGCCGCACACGACTGCGCTTGTACCGGCACTCGAACTCACGCGCTATGTCGATCCTCCCTCACGCACGGATGCTAGAGAACAACTCGGGCTTCCGCAAAACGTGCTCGTGTTTTCAATTATTGGCCGCATTGCCAGATGGAAAGGGCAAGACCGTTTCCTGCGCGCTGCTGCTCGCGTATGCCGTAAGTGGAACAACGTACACTTTGCAATCATCGGTTCTCCGACGTTTGACCGCGATCGCGAATTTGCGCCGGAGCTCCTGCAACTTGCAGCGGAATTAGGTATAGCGAATAGGGTTTCGTTTATCCCGTGGCTCCAGGATCCGATAGCAGCCTATGCTGCGAGCGATCTCGTATGTAATGCGTCCGAGGCTGAGCCATTTGGACGAACGTTGGCGGAGGCGGCTGCATGTGGAATTCCGACGCTGTGTTTCAATGACGGTGGTGCGCCTGAGGCTATTCTTTCACCGATTACTGGGACCGTAGTTCCGACGGGCGACGTAGCAGCATTCGCAGCTGCAATGGCAGCTTACGCGGCGGATCCTTCGATGCTGCGGCGAGCCGGCGCTGCCGCGCGCATTTACGTCGAAAGACACGATGCCGACCGTTTGTCTTCAGTCTTCTTTGAAATCATTCGGCGAACAGGCCGCACGGTGCTGCCAAGGTCCCGTACGACCACGCAAGCAGAAAAAGGCTACGATACTCCTATTACCGCGCTGCCCCAGCAGAATATTTGAGCGTTTTTTCAGTAGCGCGTCGCGCAGCGACCGCATTTTGCGGTGAGCAGCCGATGCCCACCACGACCCAAAACAGCGCACCCAGTAAATTATTGTGGGAGTCCAAAGAGAAATCTAGGACGATGAGCATGGCTTGAACCGCTAGTAGAGCCCCCATGACGTCATTTCGCCCAAGGTCGCCGCTTTGCCGGGCCTTCCACCACATCGCCCAGCCAAACGAAAAGGCCAACAGCAAGGTGGCAGCATATCCCGCGAAGCCCGCGAAGCCCATCTCGACCAAGCGCGCTTGAAATCCACCATCTATGGAATAGACTCTCTCGTTAAAGCTCGTGAGTTGAGAAGCGGTGCCCGCTATTCCAAGTCCCTCTCCCGTCGGATACTCCGCTGCTTCACTGAGCAGTTCACTTGTTGTGCCCTGCCGCGCGTTTACCGATGCATCGCTGTTCAAGTGATAAAACGTTTGAAACCGTAGCACGATACTATTCTTGCCGGCATGTGAATCCAGCCAAGGAGACACGCCTGCAAAAAAAGCAAGCACAACGGCTGACAGTACCAAAGTAGCAGAAGCCGTGCGCCATGGATTCGAGCTAAGTAGACAATACAACACCACTCCAACCGCGAGAGCGATCCACGCGGATCGGACGAGCGTCAAAGAAAGCGCTATCACGCACACAAACAAGCCTAAAGCCGGTAAGATGCTTCCCTTCTTCAATCGAGGCAGGTTGAGCGCTATAGCAATTGCCAGAAAAATGGCGCAAGGCGTCGCAGAATTTAGAACGCTGAATACGTGCAATTCAAAAGGACGGGCCAAACCCGTCGAATCCATGCCGCTGTCTCGCGCCACGTGTTGTAACCAGTAGACGTCCCATGGAGGAGGCGCTAACCACTGGAAGATGCCGTAAGCGGCTACGATGGTGCCCAACACGAGCATTAATGAGGAAAATCGATTGAACATCGTCACGGTCGGTTGACCAATAGACGAGAGCCACAGCCCGGCGAATAGGGGCGCGACAAATTGCACGAAGTCGTAGAACGCAGAGGAGCCATTGCCTAAGAGAAATGCTACTACGCCGGCGTAGGTGAAACTCCCAATCCAGATCCACCCCAGTAAGATCATGTTTGTGGGCACCGTCCTGTAGCCACGGAACGTAACTGCAACGCCCAGCACTAGAACCGCCAGAAGCGGAACGACAATGAGTATTTGAGAAGCGTGGTACGCGCTATGCCAATCGAGGAGCCTGCGAATTCCGGAATTGAATACCCAAAAGCACAGGACGGCGGCGCAATACCACCATACTGCGCGTTTTAGCTTTTCACGCGAGGGCATAGGTTCTTGCGCCCGTTACGGCGTTCCGGGTCTTGAGGGCGGTCTTGGCAACGCGCTTATGGTACCGGTAGTTCCGAAGATTCTTCCTTGCACGGCGTCTTTAGCCGGCCGATAAAGACGATCGACGTGCCCCGCGTAGGCAGCGAAAATCAATAGCGCGCCGGCGACGACGCTCGAGATCCGAATAGCCCACCCGTTTTTCATTGCTAGGCTGCTCTTTTGAGCACCTTCCGCATGAGAATCCGCAGCGGTATTCTGCGTCCGCATAGCAATGGCACCCAGAAGCGTCGCCGAAACGCGTTGCAATTGAGTGACGGCTTCTTCGTCTTGCGCTGTTACTTTACGGCCTAACCTTACCGCAAGGAGGACGCCGCTGGCCGCTCTACACAATTCCAAAGTCGCGCTGTCGGTCGTCACCGCTGGACACGCGAGGATCACCGTGTCATTTCGTGCGCGCACGTCATTGACAAGCGCGAGTAAATCCTGGCTCTTTGCGGGGATCGGAACGACCGTTTCATACGGCAGGCGCACGTCGCTTGGCATGCTTGCTGTGTCACCGTCGTACTGCTCGCTGTCGTTGAATAAGCTTCATCAATGCCGTTCGGCGGCCCGCTGCGTGATACGCGCGGGCTAGCCCGTACGCCAATGCTATTTGCCCATCGCCCGTGCACGCCGAGGATACCACGATTAATGCCGACGGCGGCAGTCTTGACTCTAATACTACGCGAAGCGATTGCAAGGACGAATCGTTACTTGCCACTGTCAACACCTTTCAGCCAATGACTCCAAGCACAGGGGATCCGTAGGCCTTCTCTATGGAAGCCGGCGTGCGGAATCGATGATCTAATCCTTCGACGACAAATGCAAGCGTGATGGCCGCCCACAGAGCTACAATGAGTATCGCCGCTGCAGTCAGTGCCGGCATGCTGTAGGGGGAGCGGCCGGCACTTGAAGCGCGATCGAACACCATCAGCGAGCCGGTGGACGCTGCCGCTGCGCGATCCGCTAGGGTAGTGGTTAACCGCGTGGAGAGCAGTTGATAGGCGTTTTCGGCGGCTTCACGCTCACGACGTAGGCTATTTACTTGCGTTCCCATCGCAGTCGATGAAGAAGTTTGCTGCTGCAGCCCATCGATAATTTTATTGATTTGCTCAAGTTTGGAACGATCACCGGCCACTAAAGCGGCAGCACGCCCATGCTCGGCCAACGCGTCGGCATACGCTGATGCGACAGCCAGTGGTTCGGAACCAACCCTGCCCATGTCATCGGACAGACCGGACTCTTCACGTGAAATGATGCTTTGGAGCTGAGCGCGGCCCGGGTAGTGGGCCGTGTACTGGGCCTGTTCGCGGCGAAGTTGCGCAACGTCGTGTCCGTACTGCTGACGAGTGCTGCTATAGACGGCATCGTTACTGAGAAGCTGCGCCCGCGCAAGGGGCGCCGTCTGACTCAAGCGCAATTCAGCGGCTTGCGCCTGCGAAACTTCGGTGGTTAGCGTCGCGAGCAATTCATCGCGCTCGCTCTGTAAGCGTACCATGCGCGCGTTCAACGATGTGTCGTCCGCCGCTGCTGCTCCGTCATCAATATAGGGATATGCAGCGGTGGCTCTAAAAAGCGCGGTATCGATACGCCGAAGTTGTTGCTGCCTGCGTGCCAATTGCCGGCTTATATCGGCGCTCAGTGAGTCAAACCGGCTCGTTGCTATCGCACGATAGTACCGGACGACCTCTTGCGCGACCGCATTTGCGCCATTCACCGCTCGGCGCTGGGTGTTATCTTGAAAGCCGATCGTCATGACATTCGAGTTTTGGAAAACGTCCACGCGAATTTGCCGCAACAGGTTGTCTTGAGATACGCGCCCTAGGTCGTTGGACACCCGGCTAAGCACCGCGCTCGTTTTCACGAGAAGCGGGAGATCGTCGGGCAGCAAAGGCCTGGCCATCGTCGTGGGAGCGCTTCCACCATCGTCATTCGAACCCGGAACCATCAATACCGACGCATTGGCGGTATAGCTCGGATGGTGCCGTAACCCACTTCCAAAAGCGAGTACGAGTCCGATACAAAGGACGACAGCGACGATGAGGCGCTGATTTCGAAGCGTCTGGATCGCGGACTTCAAATCCATTGAATTATCTCCACAGAATCATACGCCCACTTCGACGGCGCGGGGTGAGCTGGCTAGCCTGCCTGGGCAATTCGAAATGCTGACGTTCCGAACGTTCGTAGACACCGTCCACAAAGGCCGCAAATGATTGCATGAACCGAGCTTTGCTATAGCGTTCCGCGTGGTGCCGGATCGCGTAAGAAGAAAACGCCATGCGTTCGAAGCGTTCTATCGCAGTTGCAAATGCCTCAACGCTCTGCTCCGGGACGAGAACGCCCGTTATGCCGTCCACCACCGTTTCCAGCGCACCGCCTCGCGCAAAGGCGATGACGGGTCTACCGCAAGCATTTGCCTCAAGGATCGCCATGCCGAAATCCTCATGCTGCGGTGCGATCATCGCGCGTGCCCCGCGAATGAGCTCGACAAGCTTTTGGTCGGAGACGTGCCCCAGGAATTCCACGCAGTCGTTGTCTCTAGCGCGGCCGCCTTTATCGCCGCCTACGACGACGAGCCGCCTCCCCAATTTTCTCGCCGCGCCAACCGCAATATCTATCCGCTTGTATGGAACCGGGCGCGATGCAACCAGATAGTAATCTCCGGAAAGTCCGCCCGGCCGAAATTTATCGGTATCGATTGGTGGGTTGATCACGGTACTTTCGCGTCCGTAGTGCTTTGCGATCCGCTTTTGGGTTTCAAAGCTATTGGCAACGAAAGAGTCGACACGCGAGGCGGTGATGTAGTCCCATTGACGCATTCGCGAAAGCAGCATATCAGCCCCGAAGCGCATAGGACCGGGAAGCGTGTTTACGTCATCGTGTGTGCGTTCCCATAATGCTCGCATTGGCGTATGACAGTAGCAGATGTGCGTTTGCCGCCCGCTCCGAAGTACTCCCTTGGCGACGCAATGATGAGACGAAACGATAAGATCGTATTCGCTGACGTCAAAGCTTTCGACTGCGGCGGGGAACAACGGGAAATACCATCGATGATGCCGTTTCGCACCGGGCAGTGGGTTAAGAAACGAGGGACGCACCCTCGATTGAAGCGAGCGGGGGCCGGACTGCGGCGAATATAAGACCGACAGAATGGGGGCATCGGGAAAAAGCTCCGCGAGAACTTCGACGACTCTCTCGGCCCCACCGCGTTGCGTCATGGCATCGGTTATTATGGCGACACGAGGCTCACCGTTGATCATCTAGTACGCTCCTCTGCCGCGTAGAACCACGGGTACCGTCCTAGCAATAATCCGCAAGTCGAGCATTGGTGACCATGTATCGATGTACCGATTGTCGAGATGGATCCACTCGTCAAAGGGCAAGTCCGAACGACCCGAGACTTGCCAAAGACAAGTAACTCCCGGCTTGACGGTCAGCCGCCGAAATGCTCGCATGTCGTAATTCGCAACTTCCGAGGGCAGGGGCGGCCGCGGTCCAACAAGCGACATGTCGCCGAGCAGCACGTTCCACAGGTTCGGCAGTTCGTCCACGCTGTAGCGGCGCAAAAACGGCCCAATCGAAATGAGTCGAGGATCGGCCTTGATCTTGAAGACGGGTCCGCTGACTTCGTTCAAGATGCGCAGCTTATCGTGCAGCAAATGCGCGCCGCGGACCATCGTCCGCAGTTTGTACATTTTGAAGATGTGCCCATCCTTGCCTACTCGGGATTGGGAAAAAATGGGGGATCCTCTCGATACGGCCATAATAGTGATCGCGGCCGCGATTACCAGCGGCGCTGTTGCAATAATCAGCATCATTCCGAGCGCAACGTCCGCAGCGCGTTTGCAACCGTACCACCACGAAGGCGCCATCGGAACCGCAACACGGGACGGCAATAGGCCATAGATCAAGTGCCGCTGACCGGCGTCTACCATCGGTATGACCGGGGAGTCGTCCGCGATCAGCATCGAGTGAGACGGAAAGCCGCCGCAACGGTGACCAGCAGAGCGTGCCGGAACGGCGGGAGTAAACTACGCACGTACGGATCGCGATAATGTGATGTTGTAAGACGCATTTCAATAATCGTACTGATAATTTTGGTTTGTACATCGTATCATCGGATTTGAATGCGCATCATCCCTAGTGGGCGGGATTTTAGCGACCCCTAGCAATAGGGATGGGAGCGCGTAGCCGAGCGAAGGTAGAATGAGTGCGGCATGACCACGCTATGTGCTGCGCCGCTCCCCGATGCAGCGGTTCTTTCAACGCTGCAAATTGGTCTCGTGTGGTTTCCGGATGGTATCGGCGGCGGTTCCAGTCGTTTCTTTTCCGAGATAATGAATCATTTGGAAGCGGAGAACGTGGAAGTTCACGGCATCGTCGCGGGCAGAACGTCACGGTCGAGCTTGCACCGCGACGGTATACGCATCTTCTCCGCATACGACGCGCCGCTTGTCGAACGCCTGTGGGCGGCGCGTTCCGCCGTGCGCGAAACCCTCAAGGCTTCTGCAGTAAATATCGTCGCCTCGCATTTTGCGCTCTTCACGGCCGCTTGCCTGGACGAAATCAATGGTTTGCCGTTGGTCGTACACTTCCACGGCCCTTGGGCCGCGGAATCACGAGTGGAAGGCGCTACCCGGCTATCGACATTCGGTCAGTTCGCAATTGAAAAGCTGGTGTATTCACGTGCGCGGCGCGCGATCGTCCTTTCCAATGCATTCCGTGATATCTTGCACGAAACGTATGGCGTTCCCTCAGAAAAGATTCGTGTGATCCCTGGTGGCGTGGACACCGGCACCTTTACTACAACGCCTTCAAAGGACCAGGCGCGAGCGCGTTTAGATTTGCCGCTAAATCGGCCAATCATCGTAACGGTCAGGCGATTGGCAAAGAGAATGGGTTTGGAAAACCTGATTACGAGCTTTGCGCAAGTGAGAAACCGGCAGCCCGATGCGCTTCTGGTCATAGTAGGCAGCGGTGAGCTTTCGCATACGTTGAGGCGGCAAGTGCAAGAATGCAATCTGGAAGAACACGTAGTGTTCGCCGGCCGCGTTCCGAACGACGTCCTGCCGCTGTACTACCGCGCCGCCGATGTGTCTATCGTTCCAAGCATCGCGCTTGAGGGGTTCGGCTTAGTAGTGGCTGAGTCGCTCGCATGTGGGACGCCGGCGATCGTCACTCCCGTGGGTGGCCTTCCCGAAGTGGTTTCGCGCCTTTCGAAGGAGTTGGTTCTCGAAGACAGCGGATGCCGCGCGATTGCGCACGGATTGTCCTCCGCGTTGGCGGGAACGCTACGGTTGCCGTCCTCCGCCGCGTGCGCTTCCTATGCGCGCGAACGCTTTAGCTGGTCCATAATTGCAAAGCAGGTGAAGAGCGTCTACGAGGAGGTCGCATGAATGTAACCGTCCTTGTACCGACCTATCGCAGGCCGTCATACCTGGCACGATGCCTTGCTGCCTTAGAACGTCAAACCCGTCCCCCAAACCAGGTGCTCGTGGTCCAACGTGACTGCGACGAGCAGACGCGGCAGCTGCTCGAGAGTTCATCGTTTGACTTGCCGTTAGAGATTGTCACGGTAGCAGCGGCCGGCCAGGTAGCCGCGTTGAATGCCGGCCTTACCGGCGGTGTACGCGGCGAGGTTGTCGCCATAACCGATGATGATGCCGCGCCGCACTCTGATTGGCTGGAACGCATCGTAAGGCACTTCACGGACAATCCGTTCGTAGCAGGCGTTGGAGGCCGCGATTACATTTGTAACGGTATAATTTACGGTGAAAGTCGCACCGTAGGAAAAATACAATGGTTTGGCCGGCCGATCGGCAATCATCATCGAGGCATCGGGCCGCCGCGCTTCGTAGACGTGTTGAAGGGCGCGAATATGAGCTATCGCGTGCGCGCGATCGGTTCAGTGCGCTTTGATACGCGCCTGCTAGGCGCGGGCGCGCAGATTTGCAATGACATGTCGTTTTCCCTTCAGCCTGCGGCGTCGTGGTTCGCTCTTACTGTACGACCCCTGCGTGGCTGTCGATCACTATTGCGCGGAACGGTTGGACGACGACAAGCGATTTTGCCGATCTTTTTCCGCAGTTTGCAACGAAGCACACAACGAAACCGTAGCTATTCTGGAATATTTGCCGCGCATTCGTTGGAGCATATTTATGGTCTGGGCCCTTGTCGTGGGGCACAGGAGTCTTCCGGGGCTGCTGCAGTGCCTGCGTTTGACGTGGAACGACACGGCGATCTGGAGAGCGCTTGCGCCGGTCGTCAATGGTCGCCTGCAGGGGCTAAAAACCGCCCTTCGATCAAGCAAAGTCGAAAGTTGCGCCGTCCTATCGGCAGGCTCGAGCGCGCGGTCATACCGCGAGCAGCCTATTGACGCCGCGGCATTGAAACCTTAGTTGCCGGGATTGCATTTGCCGCCTCCTCAGAGCACGATGCAAATATGGCGTACGGCATATCTGAATGTGCTATGGCTTTTCGGCGGGTGGGGGGTAGCCTTTTTTTACTGGATGAAGAGGGCCGCGTCTTTGCCGGTCACGAGGAAGAACACGGCAGCAAAGACGGGCCGACGCTGCCTTTCGGTCTCCAGAGCGTGGTAAACTCACTTATCGCACAGTCGCGCGATGTTTTTGCGAAAGGTGAAGCGGATTTTACGATTCACTTTCCCCTTGCCGTGCACATTTTTTCCATAAAACACCGGTCCGATGCATCCATTGCTCTGTATGTTCAGAGCACGCGCTGCACTGACTGATTCGTCCGTGACTGCCAAGTCTGACGCGGCGGCTAAAGCTGAGCCTCGCCCGGCTGCGGCGTTTGCTGCCGATTGGCCGAAATGGTATTAGCATCGCGCAAGTCGCGATGCTGCGGTCGGTCACGCTCTGCGTAAATCTGTGCACGGGTCTACTCACGGCGGCCCTACTTGGACCCGCAGGTCGCGGCGAACAGGCTGCGCTGATCTTAGCGCCCACAGTGCTTGCCGGCATCGCTACTTTTGGACTTCACGCCTCTCTCATCTACAACATAAGGGCTGACCCCGAAAACGAGCGTGAATACATCGGCGCCAACTTCGTGCTCACTTTCGGCGCAGGTGTGGCGGCAATCGTTGTAGGGTGGCTCCTCGAGCCTCTCTGGCTGGCGAACTATGGCGGCAATGTCATCGCCGATGCGCGTCCATTTCTGTTTCTGACGCCGTTTCTGACCGCGTCGCTTACATTCATCGCTGCTCTGGAAGCTCGCGCGCAGTTTGTCTTGGCGAATCAATACGCGTATTTGCAGGCCCTCTGCACGCTGGCCATCCTCGGCGTTCTCGCGCTTACAAAGCACTTGACGCCCGCAACCGCCGCCGGGGCGTACGCAGTCCCCTGTTTCCTGAGCTTTCTGTACCTGGGTGCAGTCGTTGTGCGCGCCGCTCCGCCACGGTTTGACCTTCGATTCAGCCTAATCGCCAGACTTCTCCACTATGGCTTACGATTTTACGGCGTGGATGTTGTCGGCGTCGCCTCGGGTTATCTCGATCAAGTCATGATCGCGGGAATGCTGGCGCCGTCAGCCTTGGGCATTTACGTCGTTGCTTTGAGTCTCTCGCGACTGTTAACGGTGTTGCCGGCGGCTGCGGAAACCGTGCTTTTCCCCAAGTTGGCGGCGCGACCAATGGCGACAATCGCCGATGCAGTTGGGGTGGCGATGAGGGTCCTGACCGCAATCAATACCGTTGCAGCCGTATGTCTGGCGATCGTCGGCCCGAAACTGCTTACAGCGTTGTACGGAGCGAGCTTCGCTGCAGGTGGGCGTCCGCTCTTCATACTCCTCATCGCGACGATCCCGGCGAACGCAGCGGGCGTGTTATACCAATCGTACTCGGGTAGCGGGCGCCCCGGGATCGTTACGATTATCCATGGGATTGGGCTGGCGTTCGCATTCATTGCGATGTTGTGGCTCGTCCCTGGATACGGGATGATCGGAGCGGCTTTCTCGTTGCTGATTGCCGCCATAGTTCGGCTAACATTTGTCCTGATAGGAATGCCGCTAATTCTGAAGGTGCGCGTGCCGCGCCTCATCGTTTCGCGCTCCGACTTTGCCTGGATGAGAGGTCGTTAACAAATGGACGTTTGCGTCGCGCCGAATCTACAGCGATCCCCAAACGGAACCGGACATCATGAAGAACAGCGCCGTAAGCATGACTGGGCAGAGATCGACCTTCAGGATCCTAAAGTTCGAGAAGTGTGGACGGCTGAAGCTCAGGCCAATTTGGGAAGATTTAAACGACCGGTACCTAGAGCAGCACGTCGACTGGATGCATTTCCTGGATCACCATGAACAATCCCGAAGCTTCGCTTTTGAGCTGCGCGACGAGAGCGGCTTCTATGCCTATGCTCTCGTTCAACAGTCGTGGCTTTCGCAGGTATGGGAGGTCAGAGGCATCCCACTTTGCAAACGATCGGTCGAAACGCTGAGGATCGTACGCGGCATCGTTTCGCGTAAGGACGTCGACTGCGAGGACGGCGCACGAGCGCTCTGCGATTTGATCATCTTGCTGCACCATAAGTTTCCCGATATGCCGATATGCCTGGATGCTCTTCGGCCCGAGCCGGACGGCCGCATAGTAGCAGGTAGCGTGCCTATACTTTCGCGGTTCTTGCTGCTCCGGCCGCGATCGGATTTGGAGCATCACATCGTGCAACTGCCCAAACCGCCGGCTACCTACGTCGAGCAGCTCGCGCCCAAAGACCGTCAAAATGTAAGGCGGCATACTCGAAGGCTTTACGAACATTGCGACGGTGACGTGCAACTCGTCCGCTATACCGGCGTCAGCGATGTAGAGAAATTTCTAGACGTTGCCCTGCCTATTGCGCGAACGACGTACCAATATCGTGCATACAGTGCCGGCCTAGCCAATCAGCATTCACCGCTGGAGCGATACCAGGACATGGCCCGCCGGGGATGGTGGCGAGGAAACTTGCTGTACTGTAAGGGTGAAGCTGTGGCCTTCCAAGTTGGTTGCCAAATTGCAAACACATATTTCGCTGAAGAGATCGGTTACAATCCTTTATGGGCGCCATGGAGCGTTGGAATTTTTGCGATGGTTCATCGAATTGAATTGTTGATTCTTGAAGCGGCGCCGCCTGAGCGCTGCGACTTCGGACCCGGAGATCACGATTATAAAAAACGCTTAGGAACCTGTAGCTGGCTCGAATGCAACTACGACCTCGTTCCGCGAAATCCGAAAGTCGCCGTCCCATTCGTTGCACTGCACGCGGCACAAAAGGGAACCAATGCGGTACGTGCCGCCGTAAAAAGGGTCGGCATGATGTCCAGAAAGCAGAGGTTTCTCCGACGGGCCAAATCCACTGCGGGGACACAGCAATAGTACTAGATGCATGACCGTAAGGTGTATCCGGTACCTTCGCCTACGCTGACCCGTATTTGCTTCGCAGGCGTTGACAAACTATCGCCCTTAGGAATTCTTTTTCAAGCTGCCATTTTAGACAGCGCCGCGGTTTTGAGCGGTCACAAAGCACATCCGTCCTCAGCCAGATGGCGCGCAGTGGTAGCGAAAACGGGACTACAATGGTGGGATCCGGCGGTTGAGACGTCGCCGCATGGAGACGATAACCCGCTCGATATCATCGTCGACTTGTTCGGAACCGAACCTCCCGTATCCGAACGCATTTGGCGCATCGTCGATGATGCCGGCGAACCAATATTGAATCCATTCTGCTTTTTGGAGACATGCTGTCGAACGGACCGCATAGTTTCCGTATTTCTCGTCGAGAAAACAACCGGCAAACCGGACTGGACGGTGCTGGCTCAAGCCCACATAGCAAATTATTATCGCTACATTGCGCTGCTGGATCGGGTGGCAACCACCGCAGCTCACTTGCTATCGTTCGCGCTACGTAAAAGCCAGCATACGGACGAGCGAGCCTGGAAACTTCCGGAAAATATTCGAACCCGGACCGCGGCTCGCGTGGCGCTCGAACACGTCAGGACCGCTGTGACTAGGACTGCAATCGCCTTACGTGAATCCTCTACGAACGAATATTGGGCAATCGGTCTTCTTAGCGCAACCGCCGAATCGTTGCTGCGTTCTCAGATATTGCACGCCGATCGGTGGATACAGTCGAAGAGCGCCCGCACCTACTATGCGGATCCGCTTCCACTCCCTGAACCGCCTGAAGGCATCCTCTGCGAACGATATGATTACCGCAGTGGGCGCGGCGCACTGGTTAAGCTCAACATCGGCGACACAGGAGTCGTCCGCGAAGAGCCGATACACCTCGACATCGGCGAAGGGCATTTGTCGTATCCATTTACGTTTAGAGAGGGCGGCCGCACGTACATGCTGCCCGAGATGGGTGAATTCCGCCAATTGATCCTTTTCGAGTTAAACTCCCATACCGCGCCCCGCGTCGTCTGCGTTGTCCAACGGGGCTCGCGAGTCGCGGATGCGACGCTTTTCCGTCATGCTGACTTTTACTGGATCGCTTACTGCGATCAGGATCTCGGCGTTCACGACAATCTTTGCCTTTTGTATTCTGCTCATTTGGAAGGGCCGTGGAAGCCTCACCGGTTGAACCCGGTTAAAATCGATATCCGGTCTTCGCGGCCGGGAGGCCTCCCGTTTTCAGTGGCTGGGAATCTTTTTAGGCCGGCTCAGGACTGTTCGGTGAGATATGGCGGAGCGCTGGTGCTCAATAAGGTGCTCGTATGCGATCCAACGTTTTATCGTGAACAACCCATCGCGGTGTTTCGTCCCGATCCGCATGGCCCTTTTCCCGATGGGGTACATACGATATCGGTAAATGGAAACCGCGTCGTCTTCGACGGGAAAAGAGTTTTTCTCGATCCGCGTCGTTTTCTGAGGCGCGCCGCAGCACACATCGCATCGCGCTTCCGTTGACATAGTACAGTATCGTGCGCGTTTTGATGTCCATTCATCACCCGCTGGATCCAAATGCCGGTGCTCCCGGTGTCACGGCGCAGCTGGCGCGCGCGCTGCGTCAACGTGGTCATACCGTCGACGTGCTTTCGTTCGACGATATGCCGGGTCCGCGGGGAGCAAAAGTCTACCTCTACCCTTGGTTCGTCGCATGGTTCATTACAAAGAATCCGCAGTACGATGTCGCCGATCTTTCCTCCGGCGACGGCTGGGTCTTTAGTTTGCTTACCGGTTCCTCCCATCGCAAGCGCCCCGTCGTCTTCGCCCGTAGCCATGGACTCGAGCACGTAGCGCACAACGTTCGTCTCAAAGCGGCAAGCTTGGGCATTCAGAGGTTAAGTTGGAAATACCCCATATACCACGGTGGTTTCCGGTTATGGGAATGCCGTATCTCTTTTTCCCATGCGAATGGGGCGCTGTTTCTGAACAACGTTGACCTTGAATACGCGGTCGATCATCTTGGCGTCGACAATAGGCGAGCCGTTCGCGTGCGGAACGGAATCGCCGATTATTTCATCGATAACGCGCTGACGCTCCTGGCCGATACGAGGGTCGCACGAACGCCGAGGAATATCGCATTCATCGGGCGTTACACGGAAATGAAAGGCCGTAATTGCCTGCGGACAGCGATGCGAGCGATTTTAACCAGATACGAGAATGTGAAACTGGGTCTGTTCGGGACGTTGGCGACCGGCAAGGACGTTCTTCAGGACTATCCGAGTGAATTGCGGAGCCGCATCTTTGTCGCGCCGGCGTATAGCAACAGCGACCTGATAACTCTACTGGATGATTACGATATCCTGGCGTTCCCTTCCTTATCCGAAGGATTCCCTGCCGCCCCGCTGGAGGCCATGGCGTGCGGAATCGTACCGGTCGTTGCAGATTCGCCGGGACCAACGTCTTACGTTATAAACGGCCACAACGGAATAGTATTCCCCGCCGGCGATGCGAAGGCTCTTGAAAAGGCGATCGCCGCGCTCATCGACGATGGTGCGCGCTGGAATGCGCTGCGCGCTGAATCGCTGAAGACTGCAACGCAGTATGCGTGGGCCGACGTTGCTCGCGATATGGAGTATATCTATTCGAGTTTCTCGTCCGTCACTGCAGCGGGGCTTGCCATCTAAGCAGGAACGTGTGCAGCCTGCGGCTCGTGTAGTTCGGTGAAGTAGGAAACATTGCGTCCGATTCCGCTGTAGCGCAAGCCGGCGGCGGCGGCTCCTGAAGGGTCAAACATGTTCGCGCCGTCGAATAACACGTTGCCGCGCATTGCTGCGCGGATACCCCCCGGCGACAACGCCTTGTACTGTGGCCAAGCGGTCATAACTGCGACCGCGTCCGCTCCGCTCACGGCGTCTTGAATGTGGCTCTTACAATGCACGCCCAACGACGCAGGCGATTCCCGGAAATTCTCCAGGGCCATGGGATCATGCACCGTCACCAGCGCTCCTTCTCTCTTGAGCAGTTCGATAAACCGAAGAGCGGGCGCACCGCGAAGGTCGTCGGTGCCTGCCTTAAAACTCAGCCCCAGCACGCTGACGTTGCGTCCGCGCAGTCCATCTAAAGCGCGTGCAAGCGTTCCGATAGCCCTTTCAACGCGAACCGTGTTTACGCGTAGCGTCGCGGCCATCAGCGGCGCTCCTACTCCCGCCCGCTGCGCGGCGTCGATCAGTCCCTGCAAATCTTTCGGCAGGCACGGACCGCCGAAACCCAGACCGGGCTGGAGATAACCGCTGCCTATCCTTGCATCCATGCCGACGGCGGGAAGAACGTTCAGCACGTCCACCTTCAGCGCATCGCACAGATCGGCAACTTCGTTCGCGAAAGAAACTCGCAGCGCCAGGTAAAAGTTGGAGACGGCCTTTATCAGCTCCCGCCGCTCGAATATCGGTTACGATAACCGGTGCACTAAAGGAGGCGTAGAGATCTTTCAGCAGCGCTGCATCGTCCGCACGGCGCACGCCGATGACAATGCGATCGGGCGCGAGAAAGTCTGCTACTGCCGAACCTTCACGCAGAAATTCAGGATTGGAAACTATCGTGACGCGAAATGCGGAACGAGCAGCGGCTTGCACGATTGAAAGTAATCGATCGTTCGCACCGGCAGGCACGGTGGACTTGCTCACGATGCAGATATCCGAACTCAGCGAACGGCCAATCTCATGCGCAGCTCGCTCCGCATCCGATAAATCGACGGCGCCGTCGGGTCCCTGCGGTGTACCGACGCACAGAAATACAGCTGACGCTCCGCGCAGCCCATCCTCAATGGAATTGGAAAAAAACAGTGTGCCGGAAGCGACGGAATCCTGCACCAACTCGCCGAGCTGTGGCTCAAAGAACGGCAAACGCCCGGAGCGCAGAGATTGCAGATAAAACGGGCTGCGCTCGATACACGTTACCCGATTGCCAAGATGAGCAAGACATGCTGCCGTAACCAGACCGACGCGCCCTGCGCCTATGACTGCGATTGTTTTCACGTCGCCCTCAACAACCTAAAGTGAGCCGGGGTAAACCTAGCAAGCATGATTGTAACCGCATAAAGAGCGGTTCTAAATCCCTGGCCTCAGGGATATCCTGACGGTCCCGTTCTCTGCTACGAACCTAGTGTTATGGTTGCTTACGGCAGCGAGCTCGCGGAACGGTCCGAGAATCCAGTGATTCGTGCGGTAGTTCGCGTGCTCGGAAGCTACGATCTCGGCGCACGCATTCGCTTCTGCGCAGTCCATGGTGCCCTCAAGCGTTTGCACCGGCCGCAGCGTGTCTTGGATGTGGGTTCGGGTTTAGGGTTACTTTGCTTCGCTATGCGCCGCCTTTGGCCAGCCGCCACGATCGTCGGCACCGACATCGATCCGATTCGTTTGCAAGAAGCGCGCAACATCGCCAGGTCGTGTGGCATCGACGAACGCGTATCCTTCCTACATGTAGATGAACGCAGTGCGGGCCTTTCATACGATATCGTGACGTGCGTGGACGTGCTGGAACACGTAGAAGATGACGCGCAGTTCGCTGCCGCTCTCTTCCATGCGACGAGCCCCGGCGGCAGCCTCGTGTTACACGTGCCGGCCGCTCATAAGAAGCGCTATTTAGCGGAATTTGCCGAGCAGCCGGACCACGTCCGTCCCGGCTATACCCGGGACGAGCTGGTTGCATTGCTACGCCGAACCGGGTTTGCGGACGTGCGCGTCCGATTCACTTTTGGGCGCCTCGGAGCGCTGGGGTGGGAAGGCTGCGCGCTTGCGCGGCAGGGAAAGCTCGCTGCTCGGCTGTTGCTTCCGGTTTGGTATTTCTGTGCGATTTTCGATTCATACAGGGAGCCAGCGCGCGGCAACGGACTCTTAGCGATTGCGCGAAGAGCGGCGTGAACTGCGGAAACTGATTCCTTCCACCAAACTGCTCACCGGAACAAAGAAGACGCCATTCGCGCTTCTCCGCCTCGTCAATGCGACGGCGCCGCGATCTAAGAACATCGTAAGCCTAAGAGAGCGAACCGATGGCGGCAACCTCAGCATCAGCGTTTCCCTTACGGGCTCATAGTCAAGTTTCGTCGTCTGGTCCCACAGTTTAGTGCCTAGCCATGCGGCTAGAATGTACGTCCCGTCAGATTTTTGAAACAACACATCGCGCATAGTCCCGGTCGAGTCACCGGAGAGTGCAAATGACAGAGGCGTACGACGCGAAGCACGGTCATCGGAAAAATAGCTCATCAATTGCCCAATGCGGCGCCAGACCAGCTTTGGTCTGAAGTCGAGGTCGATAAACCCGTACTGCGAACACGAACCGCTTGCGTTCTCGTCCAACAACTCGTATGAGTAGATCCGTACGCCTTTTTGTATGTGCAAGAGAAGGTCTCTTGGAAAATACCGCTCCTCCGCGAGTTGATCTACTGACCCGTTTTTGCAGAGCGTGGTGGTGTCGGTGTTCCAACCGTCCGATTCAGTCCCAACGATCGGTTCGCTTCCTACGAATGAGGCGCACCCGGCTTGAAAGTTCCGAAAGTACTGATCCATGCTATACTCGGGGGTCTGTGCGCCGTTCACTTCGTCGTGGACGGCACAGAAGTTCGTGTAATTACCGAGGTACGCGTAATTGCCATACGATTCCGAAGCTGCCATCGCCGGGCTGAAAATCGAGGTCGCCGGCCCGTGGAGCAGCCAAATCAAAACGCTCCACCTCGCCAAAACATATTCCGAATTCAATCCGGAGGCAGTTCCCAGCCACCGGCAGTCTACCGAGCCGCGATCGCACTCGTTCGGCCCCTCGTACGCCTCGATAGCGCTCGATATCAGGTGTAGAGCAGCGGGATATCCATACAGGCAAGTACCGTGGCAGCCCGTTTCACCCGCCGTCCAACCCATCCACGGGTCCGTCACGATGTCGAATTTGATTCCGGCCAAGGCGAGCCGATTGAAACGCGTACTCCAAGTGTTTGCGCAAAACGAACTTGCGGTCCCCCAATTGCAAAATCCGTCTCTAACGTGTTTGATACGTGAACGAAGCAAGAGCGGTATCCACTTATCATAATCGACGTTGTAGCGGGAGCGGCGAAAATTTAAGTGTGTATTTACTCCTATGGACTGGTTAAAGACGGCTGCTGCAAACGGCCTTGTTCCGGGCGCGGCGGATGCGAGACAGGCAGACCGGCTCAGCCACAAACAAGCCACGATCAAATTGATGATCTTCACGGGACCTCCTAGGCGGGGCAAAGCAATTTTATGCTCGGAGCTGTGCTGCCAGAATCCCTACCCATAGGGATTCCATTGCCTAGCGCAGGGCATTACGGTCATTTTCCGCAACACAGCGATGATTGTAGTAAAGGGCAGGCACAGTCTGCAACGAGCGTAATGACGATAGCGGTTTGCGTGGTGACCAGGAATCGGCCTTTCTTGCTTTCAAGGTGCCTTGGCGCCGTAGAGCAGTCGACGCGAAGACCGGATTTGCTGGTGATATCCGACGACTCCAACGACGAAGCACTAATCGCCGCGACAAAACACGCTGTGATGCAACATCCGGGGCGCTATTTGTCCGGGCCACGCCGCGGCGTCTGCGCGAATCGCAACAATTGCTTACAATGTGTGGCGACCAGCGACGTAATCATCTTCCTGGATGACGATACGCTGGTTGAATCGGATTTTCTCGCCAACGTAGAGTCCGCGTATCAGCGCATGTCTTCCGCGGCCGCCCGAAACACCATACTCGTCGGCTTGAGGCGCAACGAGCGCGGGCGCGAGGATTTGCCTTCTCGTCTAACATTCCTTGGATATTTTACGCCAGCGCCGGAGCCGCGAGTCGCCGGCGCAAGTTACTCAGCCTATCCGGCTACTTTTTTTGCCACGGAGCGCTGGGATGAAAACATCTATTTTGGTTATGAGGACGCCGAACTCAGCTTACGTGCCGTGCAGCGCGGGTACGAACTCCGGTTTGCGCCCGAGCTCAAAGCGGTTGACATCGGAGATCAAACTTCACTGACCCACTGCGACCAATCTGAAAAGGTGCTGCTCGAAAGTGCCCGGCTCTACGTCGGTGTAAAGCGGTACCTTCACATCGATCGCAACTGGCCGCAGCTCATGGGATTTGTGATTGCATACCTGGTCCGCATCACGGCGCATCTGCTGCGCACCCGGTCACTGACCACGCTGCCGTCAATCATAAAAACCGCGGGGCTGGAACGTCTGCTCGAGCAATAAGACGATCACCGTCCGGCCTGAAGGTCCGTAAATCCCAAGCGCAGGGGATTTTCGCCGTCGCTCCCCCGATCTACGCTTGAAACGGTGCGTATCCCCGGCCTTTTACCATGATCACCGAACGGGTCGACGTGACGACCTCGCATAAGCATTTTCCGCAGCGGTTGCCGGCGGCGAGCTACAGAATGGCCAAAAACCTCGCTGCTGAGATCCGTTCCCGGTATACAGATCCATATTGTGCTTATCATTCATTGCGGTATGCATATCTTTTGAATCTCTTACGTGGGTACGTTGGGGACACGTCTATGGCGGTGCTCGATATCGGGCGATCCAAACTGACGCTGCTCATTCACGATCGGTTCGGCGTTCGCGTCGACAACCTCGGCTTTTTTCGACCCGGCCCCACCAAGGAAGGCTGGTATTTTAGATACGATCTCAACGAAACGCAAACGCGAGAGCGCTGGAGAACCGATCTACCGCAATACGACATAATCGTGCTCGCGGAGGTCATCGAGCATCTCTACACCTCGCCGCTGCGGGTTCTTCCCTTCTTGCATGCGTTGTTGAAACCGCATGGAATTCTCATCGTGCAAACGCCAAACGCCGTTGCGCTTCACCAGCGAGTAAAAATGCTTCTTGGGCGCAATCCGTATACACTTATCAATCCCGATCCTACGGAGCCCAAGCATTTTCGCGAGTACACCGCGCAAGAGCTTCGTGCCTTTGCCGCGATGACTGGATTCGAAGTCGAGGTTTGCCGATTGTCGGCCTACTTTGATTACAGCGTCCGGCGGCGCGTTCTCGGCGGCATCGCGGTGGCGGCGTATCAATGCGCACCGCCGAGCCTGCGACCCGGAATAACGATGGTTTGGCGTCGCACTTCAATTGCCGATTCGCTTGCGCCGGGAGCGCAAAGAGAAGAGGCGCTTGTGAGCGCCCCTTCCGGCTACGATCAGGTCATCGACTAGTGTTGTGACACTAGGTGTGGAAGGCTACAGCCTCTATTAAGCTGCTCACTTGCAGCGTAACGGTCCCACTGCTTACTGAATGCGTAGTCGTGCTCTCCGCACCACGATCCCCGAACGTCGTCACGGCTATCGACGTCACCGTCGAGGGCACGTGAAGCGTTAGCGTCTCGGTCGCCGGTGCCAGGTCGCTAAGCGTTGAATAATTCCAAATCTGAGTTCCAAGCCACGGCACGAGAATGTATGTCCCGTTTGACTTCTGGAACAGCACTTGGTAGAGCGACTTTGTCGTATCGCCAGTCAGACTGTACGCCACGGCTTTGCGCGGCGACGTACCGCTGTCTGCGAAATAGGTAGTCAGTTGCCCTATCCGGTTCCAAACGAGCTTCGGTTTGAAGTGCGAATCTATTAGGCCGTACTGGTAGCATTGGCCATTCGCGCCTTCATCCAAGAGTTCGAAGGGATAGACCCGCACGCCGCGCTGGATATGCAGCAAAAGGTCGCGGGGGAAGTAGCGCTCTTGGGCCAGCTGGTCGGCAGCCCCATTTTTACATTTGCCTGCGCCTCCGGAAATATCGGTGTTCCAGCCATCGGATTCGGTGCCTATCAATGGTTCGTTGCCGACGAAGCTCTGGCAACCCTTGATATAGTTCGGATAATACTGCAGCATGGTAAATTCCGGCGTTTGATAGGCATTTACTTCATCGTGTACCGCACAGCCATTTGTGTAATTGCCGATGTAGCCGTAGTTGTAATACGAATTCGATCCGGCCATAGCTGGAGAATAGATCTTCACCGTCGATGAACGCAGATTCCAGATCAGCGGACTCCACTTCGCCACCACGTTCTGCGTGGTTTGCCCCGACGTAGTTCCCAGCCAAGTACAATCGACCCAACCGACGTCGCATTCATTGGGCCCCTCATACGACTCGACGGAATTACTTGGAAGGCCCATCGCCGCAACGTAGCCGTTCAAGCAAGTCCCGTGGCAACCGGTTGTACTCGTCGTCCAGCCCATCCACGGATCCGCGATGATGTCAAAACGGATACCGGCGTTATAGAACGCCAAGAACCGGGATTTCCAAGTCCCGGTGCAGTAACCGCTCGAGGTGCCCCAATTGCAGAATGCGTCGCGAACGTGCTTGATTCCGGAACTCAAAAGCATCGGCGCCCAGCTGTTATAATTCTGGTCGTATATCGTAAACTGAAGATGCGTGTTCACGCCAATTGAGTCATTAAAAGTAGCCTGCGGCATAGGGCGTAACGCAGCCGGTGGCGCACGGCGTGGCAGTTGGCGCCGGCGAGGCTATATTTTGACTGGGGAGAGACTCGCCGGGAAGTGCCGAAGCCGGCTGACCATCGCTTCGGTCGCCTGACGTTTGTGGCAGCGAGCTGGTTACGCCCGAGCCGCTGCACGCCGCTAGTGCACATAGCGCGCCCAGAAGCAGCGGCAAAAAGGCAACAGGGAAGAAAGGTTTGGTCTTTTGCACGTTAACCTCATGAAATGGAATCAGTTGAGCACTATGCCAAGTGCTTTTAAGGCGAGCTTTGTAGCCGCCGCGGCCGACCGAGATCGGTAGACATAGTGCAAACCGTAAACCCGCGCACGGTCCTCCGCGACGTTGTTCGCTATGGTTCGAAGGTCCTATGTTTTTCCGCTAAGTTAATGGGCCCTTATCACTGATTTCCCCTTATGTTAAGAATCGGCTCAGGGCGCCGGCGGCATAAGACGGATAACACATTCTTAACAAAGGAACAGCCGAACGCTGCCATCGCACGATGTGGGACGGGAACCGAGCCATATGACTTCAATCGTCGATAGCTTTTACTCGCAAGAACGCATCGTTGCTCAATGCGCCGCCGAAAATTTTCGGTATTTGTTTCCGGCAGAACAGGCGGTGCTGGAAGAGCTGAAGAGAAACGGATTGGAGCACATGTCCATGCTGGACCTCGGGGTAGGCGCCGGTAGAACGACCGCCCATTTTCAACCAGTGGTCCGCAGTTATATCGGTCTCGATTATTCCGCCGGTATGCTGGATGCTTGCCACAGGCGTTTCCCCGATGGCATTCCGAATGGTACGTTCGTTCTCGGCGATGCGCGCGATCTAGCAGCATTTTCGCCGAAATCGTTCGACTTTGTGCTGTTCAGCTTCAACGGTCTCGATTCCGTTGATACCAAGGGCCGGCAAACTGCCTTAAGGGAAATCCGACGAGTGCTGCGCGAAGACGGCTGGTTCGCGTTTTCCACCCACAACATCGATTGGCGTGGGATGCATTCCATGTCCGGCATCCGCGCAATCCTCGCGCAAATGAAGAGACCGGCGGCGATTGTTCCGGCCTGCATTGCGCAATGGAGAATGCGGCACGCGAATGGCACATGGAGCCTAAGCAGACGCATTGACGAGATCCGTGAGCAAGGCTGTGGGGTCTTTTTCGAAGGTGCCGTCCGGCAACATTATACGACGCACCAGCGACAGGTTACGGCTTTGAAGGAATCGGGGTTCGATCGCATACGCGCTTTCTCAGGGAACGGGATCGAAACAGGCGCTTCGACCGAATTGAATACCGGCTATCAGATTTACTATCTAGCCCGCGTCGCTCCTGATCGATAACCGACGTTCACCCTGCCTATCCCTATCTCTTGGGATGGACCGGCGGGTGCACGTCCGCTGAGCTCGACCGTACAAATGCTCGCGCGTAAGCGTTCCGGAGTCGCGTCGCTAACGGTTGCAGAAGCACGGGCTCATATTGTAAAGGCCGCTTTGGACACGTCCCTCTTACCGAAACCATCAACGTACCCAGCTCGCTCGGACGTTTCGCTGGACCGCATTACTGCGGTTTCGCGTCAAATATCGCTGTGCGCAGCGTCAGACCCTGAACGAATCGCCGTGGCCGACGCAAGACACCAACTCACCTATGGCGAACTTGAGCTGCGCTCCAACCGCCTAGCAGCGATCCTGCAAACCGTAGGAGCGACGCCAAATAGCTGCGTCGCGATATTTCTCGAGCGATCTACGCAATTCATCATCGCCGCGCTGGGTGTCCTGAAAAGCGGCGCCGCCTACGTGCCATTGGATCCCACAACGCCATTAGAGCGGGTCGCCTTCATCCTTAGCGATTCCGGCGCTATCGCGCTGCTCACGGAATCAGACGGACGCAAGTTTCCGGAATTCGATCGCCCTATCATCGACGTTAATGATTTGAGCGCGGCGCCTTCAACTTCCGGTGTCGATCCTCATACGCAACCCGAGCACCTTGCGTATATGATCTATACGTCCGGCTCGACCGGAAAACCAAAAGGCGTTGAGATAACGCACGGTAATCTCTGCAACCTCATTGATTGGCACAGGTTGCAATTCAATGTTACGGCCGCTGACCGCGCCAGCCAAGTCGCCTCGCTTAGCTTCGACGCCTGCGTTTGGGAAATCTGGCCGTATTTGACCACCGGCGCGAGCGTCAATATCACTGACGAATTGACGCGCCGCTCGGCCGACGCGCTACGTGACTGGATCATTGCCGAAAAGATCACGATCGGTTTTGTTCCGACCATGCTGGCAGAACGATTGTTGCAAGTTGATTGGCCGCTCCAGACACGGCTGCGCATTCTCTTGACCGGCGGAGATACACTACAACGCCGCCCCAAGCCCGGACTGCCCTTTATCGTCGTAAACAACTATGGCCCAACGGAATGCACCGTGGTTTCCACATCAGGTGAAGTACCGTCGATGGGCCCCGCCGGCGCCCCTCCGTCAATCGGGCGTCCAATTGCAAACGCGTGCGCGCTGGTTCTTGACGACACCTTGCATGAGGTGCGGGCGGGTGAAAGCGGCGAGCTCTGCATCGGGGGTGCGGTTGTCGCCCGTGGTTACCGCAATCTACCCGAGCTCACGAAAAGCCGGTTCATCGATTACGAAATTGCTTCCGGCGAAATTCTGCCCATCTATAGGACCGGAGATCGGGCGCGGTTGCTCGGCAACGGCGATCTGCAATTTCTGGGCCGCAGCGACGATCAAGTTAAAATTCGCGGTCATCGTGTTGAGTTAGGTGAGATCAACGCCCATCTGCGCGGCTGCCCGGGAATAGTCTCCAGCTCAGTTTCCACAAGGAGCCACGGCAATAACGAACTATGTTTGATCGCCTATCTGGTTTTAGCTGGGGACGCGGGTATCACCGCTCTCGACGTTCGTCATTTTTTAGCGAAATATTTACCCGATCACATGATACCGGACTATTTCGTTTCGGTGGATTCATTGCCGGTAACGGCCAGCGGCAAAATCGATCGGTCAGCGCTTCCAGCCCCATGTTCGAGTAATCTTTTACGATATTCTTCTGAGCCGGACCAGGCACTCACGCAGTCCGTTACCGAAATCCACGCACGAATGCAAACGCTTCTCGCTGCGCTTTTGGGCGTGCGAGCAATCGAGCCGCATGAAAACTTTTTTATGGTCGGCGGCCACTCCATGCTTGGAGTGCAACTGATTGCGACCGTCCGTGAACAATTCGGCGTTAAACTGACGCTTCGGCAGCTCTTTAATGCTCCAACCATTGCGGCTTTGTCCCAAGAAGTCGCAAGCCTTCTTCATTCTGCCTAATGCACCTTATATAATGAAGGACGCGGTAGCCGACGGGATGCTGAGCCTATCTTCCCTACTCGACCCGGATGTGCTGGCGAATCCTTATCCGCTCTATTGCAGGCTTCGCACGGAAGATCCGGTGCATTGGGATCCCTATCTTCACGCCTGGATCGTTACACGATATTCGGACGTGGTGACCGTTTTAACGTCGTTTTCAGCCGATAGGGCGCCGAGCCCGACCTATTTTGAAAACCTGGGCGCTGCGGAGTTGAGCCCAATCGCAACGGTTATGGTAAGGCAAATGCTTTTCCTTGACCCTCCTGCGCACACCCGCTTGCGCGCGCTCTCCGCACAGGCATTTATGCCGGCTCGCGTTCGAGTGCTGCGAGATCACATTCAGCAAGTTGCCGAAGATCTCATCGATCGCATCGTAGAGCGTCCCGGATATATGATGGAACTGTTAACGGACTTTGCGGAGCCGTTCCCGGCCATCATAACCGCAGAACTTTTCGGGATTCCAACGAAGGACCACGTCCAACTCAAGGCGTGGTCGGCGAAATTCGCGGGAATGCTCGGTAACTTTCAGCATAATCCTGAACAGATCGACACGGTTTTGGACGCAGCGCAGAATCTTACAGCGTATTTTGAGAACGCCATTTCCGAGCAGCGCAAACATCCGCGGCCCGGCCTAGTGGACTCGCTGATGAACAGCGAGATTAACGGCGACCGCCTTACCGACGAGGAAGTGATCGCCAATTGCATCGTCACGATGGTGGGCGGCCAAGAAACTACCACCAATCTTATTTGCAACGGCGTCCTGACGCTTCTCCTAGCCCCCGACAGACTTAACGCGGCTTCGCAACGATCCGGCGATGGTGCCTGCGGCAGTCGAGGAATTACTTCGCTATGAAAGCCCCAGTCAGCATACCGCACGCCTAGCTCCGAACGATCTCGTGCTTGGGGGCAAGCAAATCCGCAAAAGGGACGCCGTAATCGCCGTGATGGCAGCCGGAAATCGCGACCCGGAGCGATTCCCCGACCCCGATACACTCGACTTTGGCAGACCGAATAACCGGCATTTGGCTTTTGGCTGGGCGGCCCATTTTTGTTTCGGCGCCCCTCTGGCTCGCCTTGAAGCATGTATTGCGTTCGAAACGCTCCTGCGACGATTTCCGGTTCTTCGCTTAACCGGCGAAAAGCTCTATTGGCGAGAAAACCTTGGTCTGCGCGGTCTGACAAAGCTTCCGCTCTCATATCAAGGCGGCCGTGACGCAGCTTGATGAATGTGCAAGTGACAGCCTCGCCGGAATAGCTCCCGCGAAGCTTCGGCCAGCTCGTTTTGACGATTACGAAGGAATTCGAAAGCTCGTTTTAAGGCATGCGCCGGCGTTCGCCGAAGCTGTCGACTGGCGACACTATTGGGTGGACAATCCGGTGTGGCAGCGTTTTGCGAGCTGGTTCCCGCTCGGATGGGTGTTGGAGACGCAGGCCGGAGATGTCGTCGGTTCATTGGGGAATATCCCTTCACTTTACACATTTCGAGGCACTGATCTGCTTGCGGCAGCCGGTTACTCTTGGTACGTTGCCGATGCATACCGCGGATTGGCTCTTCAGTTAATGATGGAATACTTCGATCAACCGGTCGACTTATTTATCGGGTCTACGGCGGGCCCGGATGCTACAGCGGCATGCACTGAACTGTATGCCAAAATGCCGCTCGGACAATGGGATAAGAAGTCGTATTGCATTACGCATCCCCGCCGCTTTGCAGAGCGCGTTCTTACAAAGAAGCACGTGCCATTCGCGCGTTTGCTTTCATACCCGGCGGGCGCTGCACTTTCAGGCTGGGAAGCTGCCTTCAGCGCAGCTCTCACTCGCGCCCAACAATCCGTTACTATTGAAGCGGCAGCTCACTTCGACGAGCGATTTGATGTTTTTTGGAACGACATCGTAAGGCAAAAGACCAACACGCTGCTTGCGGATCGATCCGCTGCCACGCTGACATGGCATTTTAGCCCCGCAATGCGAGCGGGGCGCCTGTGGATTCTCACCGCTTCGAAGGGTAGCACAATGCTCGCTTATTGCGTCCTGCGGCGCGAGTATTCTACGGAGCCGGCTGTGCGCCGCATGCGCTTAGTGGACTATCAGAGCATTGAACAGGACATCGATTTGCTGCCATGCTTCATCAATGCTGCAGTGAACCGCTGCAATGCCGAACGCTTCTATGTCCTCGAAAACCCTGGTATCGGAATACCAAAAATGCGCGCATTCGATGCATATGCCCGGCACCGCGTTCAGTTACCGTCCTGGCCGTTCTACTATCGCGCCGCTGATCCGGCGCTCCATCAGGAGCTTCAGAGCCCGCAGTATTGGGATCCGTCCGCATTCGACGGAGATTCCAGCCTGTGACCGCTACAGCACCGGTTGTCTTATCGCCTCCGAATCTTCGACCGGCGAACCTCGAAGATTACGAAGACATTCGGCGATTGGGTCTGGCGTATTCTTTGGACATTCCGGCGAAGGAAGATTGGCAGAGTCTGTGGCTTGATAACCCTCTGCGCAGTCGTTTCGGAGCGAAGCTCCCTATCGGCTGGGTCCTCGAAACTGCCGCCGGCGAAATGGTAGGCGTAATGGGGACGGTCTTATCTCCCTACAAGTTTCAAGGGGCGGACCTCATATCCGCGGTTTCGCGCGCGTGGTTTGTAAAAGCCGCTTACCGTGGTTTCGCTCTTGCTTTGATGGATGAATATTTGCACCAGGTCGGCGTCGATTTATTCATCAACAACGCCGTAAGCGTCCTGGCTCTCGATTCATTCAGCCAATTCTGCAAGCCCGTGCCGTTGGGGCAGTGGAACAGCATGTCATATTGGCTAATCGGGAATACCGAATCTTCAACATACTCAACACAGGATTGGCGCGAACGCAGGCTATCCATCGAATTTACCGATCGATTCGATTCACGGTTTGATAATTTCTGGAATGAGTTACTTCGTCAAAATCCACAAAAGCTTTTGGCTGAACGGAGCAGCTGCGCACTTTCGTGGCACTTCGCTGCACCGATGCGCAAAGGACGATTGTGGATTCTAACCGCGTCGCGCAATAAGCGCCTTCGCGCATATTGTACTCTCGCGCTGCAAGATCACGCTTTCCGATTACCGGCTTTACCACACGGTGATAGTCAAGGCTTCACCGCCATGAGACTTGTCGACTACCAAAACCTAGAACCTGAAGCGGACGCTTTACCGTCGCTATTGAGTTTAGTTCTACAGCGCTGCGCAAAAGAAAAAATCCATATCCTTGAAAATTTTGGCCACGGCGTGCCGAAGATGCGTGCGCTTGACACGGCGGCCCCCCACCGTAAGCGGCTCGATAACTGGAAGTTTTTCTACCGCGCTGCCGACCCTTGCGTCGATGCGGCACTATGCAGTCCCGCTTGCTGGGACCCCTCGGCGTACGACGGCGACGCCGGCTTTGAATAAATCGCGGCCATTGAACCAATGAACGGGGATGCATCTAAGCCACGGCAGGCACCGCTGGGCGGCAAATAGGGTGCGCAGCAAAGCAATCGTTATGGTGTGCTCGGAATCGTTATGCGCAGCGGACGGAAATGCATGGACACGGGGCAGCCGCCGCATTCGATCAGCAGTTTAACGGGTTTGTAATCTTTGTCAACCGGAACATGGACCGTTTGCAGGGCTGAGGCGCCTTGCTCGATGGAGAGGCTCGCCGGATGCACGTACGGTTGCGAGATCCGCAGCGTGACGCTGTCCGCGTCGGCGAGCGTGTAGACCATCAAAGCGTCGAACGTCCCGGGCGATCCGTTATTCAGGAGCACGCGCATCACGATAATCTTTTGATCGGGTGAGGGCAGGTCTTTTTCGGGATGATCGTTGGCGGTCGCTTCGTGGACCGTTTGGACGGTGACGCGCAAGACGCCGTTGAAAATCCGCTGTCCCACGCGGCCGGACATGGCCGAAATCTGATTGGCTCCGCCCGGCGGCGGAGTAGACGCGGCTTTCGAGGGCAGCGCCTGGGCGACGAGAACGGCCGAGATTGCCGTCAGGCATAGGTTGCGAGTAACTGATCGCATTCGTACAACACTCCTTCGCGACTAATGCGCAGGCTCGGTGAACTGCACGGAGCTTGGAATGTAGGAAATGAACGTGCCGTTGTGCTTTTGAATCACAATGTATCCCGCAGGACAAGACCACCGGACACCGCCGCTTGCCGCGAGCCTCGAGCAGTCTTTCGGCAAATTCGATTTGAACCAAATATCGACGAGCTTAACTGAGTCGCTCGTCGTTTGGTTAAAAGGAACGCCCGCTCTCATCGCGTTAGGCGGAATACTTTCGACAGCGCGGCCGCGCGGATATAGCGGGAGCGCTCCATCGGTTTGTGTATCAGCCAGGGCCGGCTGAACGAGGAAGGTAAGTACGAAGGCCGCTGAGGCGGCACCAACAAGATGTTTTATCATGGCGCTACTCTAGCGCGGCTCCGTGCCGCCGGCGTGCGGCGTGGGGTCAGCGTCCGATTCGCGTGGGATGGGCTCGGGTGAGCTTAGAGCATTGGCTATAAAGTCGGCGATTTCGCGGGTCTCGACGACGTAATACGTTCGTTCGGCCGTAACATCGCGCACCGAACCACGCCATTCTCCGTTGTGCCCTTCAGAGAGCCACATGCGTACCATAAAGGTGCGCTCTTTTCGAGCTGACATGTTCCGAGCGTAGTCCATGGTCGTACCGCGCGCATGCGCCGCGGTGGGACGAAGCGCCTAACTCGTGCTCAGGATGGCGCGGGAAATGTCGATCGAGAGAAAGGCCTTTCTTGCCTCTTCGTCCTTGATCGAGTCGGCGAAACGTCTCACTCCTTCGAGCGCGAGCTGCTGAAAGTGGGCCGCGCGCCGGCTTTCGCCGGACGCTGCAAACCCGCGTGAAGCCGCCCAATGAGCGTAGTGAGCCCAGAGTGGTCCAGTCGTCGTTTGTTCGAGTACGGAGGCGAGCTCTTCGCTGATCGCGCGCGCCTCGTCACCGCGGCCCGCATCGGCCAACGCAATGGCGAGGTCGGACAGGTCGTCGGCAAAGTCGGGAGCGGCTTGGACCGCGCGGCGGATTTCGATACCGGCGCGCATATGCGCGATCGCGTCATCCAGGCGGCCCAAGGCCCGTTCGGCGTTGCCGATGTTTGCCAGCGCGGCGGCTTCGAAAACGGGAAAGCCGATGGCGCGAGCATCCTCGAATGCTTTTTCCGCCTGCCGCAGTGCTTCTTCTGCATCTCCTAGGCGCAACAATATAAAGCTTCTATTGACGGAATTCGCTACGACGATACGCCGCTCTTTGACCACATCAAGGAGCGAGTTGGCTTGCTCGATCATCGCCAAAGCCTCTTGAAAGAGACCTAACCGAATATTCACTTGCACCTGGTTGGTCAACGCGATCGCCAGACCTCGCTTATTGCTTAGCGCGGTGAAAAGGCCGCGAGCGGCGTTGAATTCGGTCAAAGCGCGATCCAGGTCGCCAAGCCAGACTGCGGAGACGGCGATTCGCGCGCGCGCGTATGCCTCCATGTCGGGATCGCCGATAGCGGTGGCGATCGAAAGAACCTCCAGGCTGATTTCCTGAGCGGCGCGATATTCTTGGCGCAAAAGTGCGGCAGTGCCGGCGACAGTCAATGCGCGAGCGTGCAACGCCCGATCTTCCAATGTCGCCGCGCGTTGCCCCATCGCATCGAGATGGATGCGCGCACCGTCAAGGTTTCCGCTATTGGTCTCGACGTTGACGAGCAGACCCAAGCACTCCACCTGAGCCGCGACGTCACCAAGGCGCTCGAATAGAGCAAGCGCTTCTGCGGCGGGAGCGAGCGCTTCGAGCTGCCTACTGACCAATACTGCGTGCGTAGCGCGCTGGCGAAGCGATTCTGCCCGTAACCGCTCGTCGGACACCTCGTCTGCAAGCGACAACATCTGGTCGATGTTGGCTTCGTCTTCCGCTGCGTCGCCAAGGCTGCGCGCAAGGAGCGCGCGACGGCGTAGAAGGTCAAAACGAGTCGCAACGTCAGCCGCGCCGACCGATCGTTCGAGCGCTTCAATATCCGCTTGTTGGCCCGCCCGATCGCCGATGCGACTCCTAGCCTCTTCGCGCAAGCGCAGGAGCGAGATACGACGCTGCCCGTCGCGCTCGAGTTCGAGCGCTCGTGTTGTCAATACAACGGCATCTTTGGGCGCGTGGACCGCTGCGGATGCAGCCGCCGCTTCACCGTACCAGTGCGCGGCCTCGTCGTAGAGCCCGGCTCGTTCAAAGTGTGTGGCGAGTTCGCGCGATAACGCGTTCGGCCGATCGGCATACATTCGCTGCAGTACGTGAGCGATGCGCGCGTGCCGCCGTTTCCGTACCTGGGGATCGACGCGGTCATAGGCCGTTTCGCCGATAAGATGATGCGCGAACGCGTAGTCCATGCCCGTGCGCGTGCCGGCTTCCCGAAGAATTCTTCGGTCAAGCAACTCGTTGAGAGCGCTCCAGAGATCCGACGTGGGCATCGCTGCAACTTCGGAGACGACTTCGAGATTGCAACCTTGGCCGGCGACCGCGATTATCTCGGCGACTTCGCGCGCACGGTCACTCAAGCGCGCCAAGCGCCGGCCGATCGCATCCTGGATCCCGGGGTTCGCCGCTTCGAAGATCGATTCGAGGGCAGACTTTCGGTCGAGCACATCGGCGATCGCCTCGTTGAGAAAAAGCGCGTTTCCTTCGGTATGTTTGACGAGTTGGTCGACGAAGAACGCGGCGTCGTCGGGATGCAAGTTCAGTTCAGTAATGAGTTTCTCGATGGCCGGCCGATCCAATGCAGTCAAAGGAATCGTTACCAGCAACTGCTCCGCGTGAAGCGCGCGGGCCATAGCGCGCAGGGGATGCGATGGCAGCACCTCCTCTTCACGATACGTCCCAACCAGCAGCAAGCCGAAACGCTCGAGGCGCCGCGCGAGGGTCGCTATGGCTTCAAACGTGGCCGGGCCTGCCCAGTGCAGGTCCTCGAGTACAACCAGTGCCGGCCTGGGCCGGCACAGCTGCAGCGATGCGGTTGCGAGCGCGTCCCACAGGACTCCGGCGTCAGGCGGCAATTGCTCGTGGCCGCTTGCAACGCTCGGCGATTCTGCTTGCAGTTCCGGCAGTAAGCGAGACAATGCGGAGGTAACGATTGCTGAAAAGGAGCGCGTGCGCAGCAGTTGCAGTGAAGAGCGCAATGCTTCGATGATCGCCTGATACGGCATCGACTCGAGAACCGACGTTCCGCCCACGAACACACGGCCGCCCTCGCTCTCGACGATACCCGTGAGTTCGCCCACGAGCCGCGTCTTGCCGATTCCAGCCTCACCCATCACGAGCGCGAAGCCGCCGTGGCCGCGAGCTGCGCGATCCCACAGTGCTCGCAGCGTGTCGAGTTGAGCGGAGCGTCCGACAAACGGAAGCAAGTGGTCGGGGCGGGCCGCGCGCTCGGACGCAGGCGTTACACGGTTCAGGACCGCACCCGGAATGGGCTCGTTGTGCGTAATGGCGTCGTGAATCGCGAGTGTCTCGGGCATGGGCGCGACATTCATTTCGGCGCGCAGCCGGGATGAAAAGTGTATGAACTCAGCAGTCGCGCCGGCGCTGTCGCCCGCTTCATAACGCACGGACATCGCCGCCCGAACGATATCCTCGCGCCAGGGGTCGAAGCGTAAAAGTGTGTGAGCATAACCGAGCGCGCGGGAATGGTCGCGCGCATCACGATACGTTGAGATCAAATGTGCGAGTGCATCGAGGAATAACGCTCGAAGACGTTCGCGTTCCCCCACCACCCAGTCGTCGTAGAGCTCCTCCAGAAGATCGCCCGCATAGAGCTCAATGGCTTGCTCTCGCGCGGCCGGATCGCCGACTGTGCGTTCGAAATCGATCACGTCCACGCTAGATGGTGCGTTCGCGTTCCACTGTACGGTCTCGGTGTCGGCAAGGATCCAACTCTGGTTGTCGATGGTGGGCAGCGACTTGCCGGCCAAATAGAGATAACGCCGCAATTCGGCGAATGCATTCTCGTCGGTTTGATCGGGGAATAACTTGTAGGCGAGAGTCGTTCGAGAAACCGGGGCTTTGCGGTGGAGCACGAGGTAGCCCAGCAGCGCCAAGGTCGTAGCGCGCTTGGCAATCTTCACGGGCGCGCCGTTCGCGCTGATCGTGCCTTGCCCAAAAAGATGCAGCTCGGCACGAGGAATCGTCCGGCTCACGATGGAGTGGAGTTTGCAGTTGCCGGTTCGATTCCCGTTGGCGCTACCAATTGTCACCCCGAGCGTGTCGAAGGACTGCGTATTTACGCGGCTTTTTTTATTTGCCGCTACTCGGGAAGTAATTCAGCATCTGCGTCCCCGGAGTAAGTCTCGAATTAGCATTGACGATCGCCTCGTATACGCGGATCGAGGGCTCCGCACTCCTCGCGTGTCCACGGCACAATTTACGTAACGTCGATCCATTGCGCCACAACGAATGCACGTGCGGCCAGATGCCCCCTGGCAGGCGGATGCAACCCGTGGGAGCGCGCCATCCGAAGCGAGCAGCAGAGCGTGCGGCCGGCAGCAAAGGCGGGTCTACTCCCGCATCTCAGTCGGCATCTTGTAAGCCGCGTACATTTCAGGTATATACAATGTATAAACCAAGTGGGTGATAGTGAGGGTGCCATGACGACAATTCTCGACAACTGGGGGAACAGCTTAGGGGTCCGCTTGCCCAGAGGAGTAGCGGAAACCGTTGGTTTGCACGCCGGCGATCGGGTCCATGTAGAGGTGGAGAACGGCGCTGTAATCATACGCCCTGCGCGGCCCCGGTATACGCTCGATCAGCTTCTCGAAGGCATCGCGCCCGAAATGGTTCATGCTGAATTCGATTACGGCGCGGAAGTCGGCGCCGAGCGGCTCTAATTTTCGATGGTCGGCTACGTGCCCGATCGCGCCGATATTGTTTATCTCAACTTCTCGCCACAAGCCGGTCATGAACAAGCGAATCGCCGACCAGCCTTAGTTTTGACGCCGCGTGCCTATAACGCCGTTACGAGCCTGTTTTTGGTTTGTCCGATCACGCGGCAGGTGAAAGGCTATCGTTTTGAGGTCCCTCTTTCAGCATCATTGGGTACGGAAGGCGTTGTTATCGCCGATCAAGTACGAAGCCTCGACTGGCGTGCACGCAATGCAGCTTTCGAAGAGTCCGCTCCCAACACGCTCGTCGACGAAGTGATTGCGCGGATAGCACCTCTACTTGGTATTTAGGTCCGGCATCACCGCTCTCCGGCATGCGGCGTAGTTCCTTGACGAAGGCGTAGAGCGAATCGTGTAGCAGCTGCCCTACTATGCTCCTAATGCAGGCGGCGCGCAGCAATTGAAGGTTCTCGATGGGGTGTGATGTCAATTTTAAAGCGCGAACAGTGGACTTCGCTTCGCTCGACCAAGATCACCGTGATGAGGAGTAGGGCGGACTGCACGTTCGGGAAAATCCCGATCGAGCCGATGCGACATCAAAGATGACGAGTGCTTTCGTTAGCGAGCCGGCAAACCGCTCGTGAAGATCAGCAATTGCCCGTCTTGCCGTGGAAGGAGCATTCGAAAAATGGTAGTTTTCATGCGAACCGTCATCGGAGCGTTGCGATCGAGGCGTTCATGCAGATTCCACGTCGCGAGCCTTCTCTTCGGCGTCGCTCTCCTCAGCGCGCACGCGTCTGGTGCGACTCCGTCAATGCGCTCGGCGTCAACCGGGGCGCTCAAACCGATTAGCCAGGCTGCACTGCAAATGATGCTCGACACGACGGCTCGGAAACTCCTGATTCCTGGCGCCGTTATACTCCTGCACACACCCCAAGGCGAGTTCACGGTCACCCACGGCACCACACAGCTCGGCACGGTGAGGCGGCCGACACCCGACACCTACTTCCGAATCGCCTCCAACACCAAGACGATGACGGCCGCGGTGATCGTGCAACTAGCGCAGGAGGGCAAGCTCAAGTTCAGCGACCCGGTTTCAAAGTACGTCGCGGGCGTGCCCAACGGCGACCACATCACCATCGCCGAGCTGCTCGATATGCGCAGCGGTCTCTACAACTACCTCAATGCCCCGGAGCTCTCAAAGAGTGCCGAGCACGATCCCACCAGGGTTTGGACTCCGGCCGAGTTGCTGGCTATAGGGTTTGCACAGCCGCCCAACTTCCCGCCCGACACCGACTACGAATACAGCAATACTAACTACGTTCTGCTCGGCCTCGTCGTCGAGAAGGTTGAAGGCAAGACGTTGGCTGAGGCAATGCAGGATCGATTGTTCGGGCCGCTCCGCATGCTGCACACTGCGCTGCCTCCGAGCAACGTGAACGCTCTCCCCGCACCGTACTTCCACGGCTACCTCTATGGCAGTCCTTCAGTCGCCTTCGTGGGGGAGCCGCCATATTCGGCTGCAGTTAAGGCCGAAGCCGCCGCCGGGATCCTTAAGCCCAACGACTACACGAAACTGAACCACTCCTTTGCCTGGGCAGCTGGGGGCGCCACATCCAACTCGAACGATCTCGCAATCTGGATCGAGGCGTTGGTTTCCGGCCGCGTGTTCAACGCGGAGTATCAGCGGCTTTGGCTCGACAGCCTACGCCTCGAGGACCCGCGCAAGCCCGGCGGCGCAGAATACGGGTATGGCATCGCACTACTGCGGTGGGGACCGAACGCCATGTACTATCACGGCGGCGAGACCGCCGGTTACAATTCGTTCATCGGCTACGATCCCGTCAATAAGGTGACGTTGATTGTGTGGACCAATTTGACCGTGTCGCTCGACGGGGTTCCGAACGCCAATACCCTCATGGTGAAAGTGCTCGATCAAATCTACGTCGTGTCTCCGCTTGCGCCGGCGCTGTCGCCCACTGACTCTCCTTAAGAAGGATTATCGAACCTACGACGATCTTACGACAATTCTGCAGAAGCTGGCCGAAAAATCGCGAGCGCGATTCACCGTTCGAGTTGCAAGTTTTACACCGAGCCGCTTGCAGAATCGCGACCTCGGTTCACGGGTTCGATTCCCGTTGGCGCTACCACTAAAGCTGCGTGTCTGCGACGGTGACGCCGGCTTTGAACAAATCACGGCCATTGAACCAATGAACGGGAATGCATCTTGTGCCGCCTTCGGGATGAATAGCAGTTGCTACAATATAGCGTTTCGACAGCCGCTTTAATGAAAATTCCCATCCCGGTACTGGTAGAGGGTGTTCGCTTTCGTCAAGCGCGATCATGAAATGCTCGTCGTCCCCTCCCAGGCCCAAGCCCATACCTTTTAAAGCGGCTTCCTTCAACACCCATAGTTTGAAGAAGCGGTCGCGTCGCTCGCCTTTTGGCCGGTTCTCCAGCTTCTGCGATTCTTGTGGTGGAAATGACTCGCGCGCAATCGCCTCGATGTCCACAAGGCGAACGACGTTTTCGGCATCAATTCCAACTTCGCCGGCGCGGCTTAAAATGCAAACAACCAAACCTTGTGTATGGGCAATATTAAATCGCAAGGAAGTGAAGGCTAAAGGCGCGCTTATCTCCGGCTTGCCGTACTTTCCTTCGGCGAAACACCACTCAGCCGGGCCGACACCTGTGTATTCGGAAAGGGATAAACGGCTCAGAGCCCGCGCGGCAAGGTACGTATGCCGCAATTTCCCGCTTGAAAGGCTCGCATAATGCAATTTTTCCTTGGGCGAAAGCCACGGCAAAGACCAGCGGCGTAACGCTGGGGCAGACAGTCTGGCTTGGAAAGAGCTTCCATGCGTGCGCACTATGCAGCAGTGCATCCCAATGCAACGTCTCACGCCTCATATCGCTGCATTCGAGAAAGACGAGAACATCCTTAGCGTTCCACGAAGCTGAGCGAATTCGAAGCTTTCTCGCAACGACTCGTTACGCCGCGTTCACTCGTTTGCCGCGGAGCGAGCAAGCGTTCGGGGCCCACGCGTAACGCCCGGGCTCATGCCGATTAAGGACATCATCGCGTAAAGTTCTTTTTCGATTATCCCCGTTCAGCGGTACGGTGCTGAACGCCGCCCTCTGCTACACTACGTAGCGGAGTAAAGCCCCGCGATAATGCATTTGAAATTACGACTCGCACTTTATCGTAGCAGTTCATTACTTGTCGCGGTAGCGGCGTTAACGCTTGCATCCTGCGGCCGCGGCGCATCGGTGCCTGGCCTGCCGTTTGGTACGCGCAGTGGAGCACGCGATTTTCTCTCCGGTAATTTTAGCGCGGATCCGTGCTCATCCCCGACGCCGATCATCACGCTCTCACCGTCGCCGACGCCGACAATCGCAGCAACACCGGCGCCGTCACCGACAATCGGACCGACACCGGTACCCTCGCCGACCATTAGCGCGACACCCGCACCATCCCCGACGGTCGGAGCGACCCCTGTGCCGTCTCCCACCACCGGCGCCACGCCGCTTCCTTCGCCAACGAACGGCTCGGCTCGACGGCGAACTGCGGTCGTTGCTGCTGCAACGTGCTCCTCACCGTATGCCGTAGCGGTGCTCGCTCACGGAGCCACGCAGTATTTTCCGCTCAACGAAGCCGGCGGCTCAACGGCGTTCAATGCGATGGATGCCGGTTCCAACGGCAAGTATCTCGGAGCCGTTAGATTCGGCGCGGCCGGTCCGCTGCTGGATGAACCTTCTACCGCGATCGCGTTGCCGGGTGGGACGGCCAGCGTCGGCGTATTGCTTGCCGGCCCGAACGCCACCATCGGAAAGTCGTTCACGTTTCAAACCTGGGTCAACGCGATGCCAAGCTCCACATACCTCACGATTTGGGGAGCTGACGGAAAGCGTCGCTTGATGGTAAGCAATAGTGGTTTAGTGTACTCGAATTTCAACGGCAATTTCTTTTCGAAAACGCGGTTGACCCGAAATCAATGGCACGACGTTGTGTTCGTTTACAACGCGTCGACATCGGCCGAGAGTTACTATATCGACGGCAAGCTGGACAGCACGGCGGCGCTCGCTCATAGCTACGCGGCTTTTGCCGGCAGTTACTATTTGGGCCAATACGATACCGGGCGGTATTACAAATGGCACGGCAGCCTCGCGCAGCATGCGTTCTATCCGGCTGCGCTGAGCGCGTCGCAGGTGGCTGCGCTTCATGCCGCGGCAGGTTACGGTACAGCGCCGAATCCTGCACCGACTACAACGGCTACCGCTCTACCGACTTCGCCGCCAACGGGAACGCCCGCACCAACGCCAACCGCGACGGCTACCCCGTCAGGCGCGGTCGTGACGATACCGTACTGGCAATCCAGCTTCACGTACGCCGGCAAAACCTATACCTACAAGATGGTCGGTTCAAATCCGATGACGTTGGGAACGTCAACGACGATCGGCGTGGAAATCGTGCCGATTCAACTCGTCTTCAGCGATGGAACGACGCTGGACGCAACCAGCGCGGCGGCCACCATGCCAAAGTCACCGCTCTTTACGAGCGCATCCTACGCTTCCGGAAATACCCAGTATGGCGATGCGTTCATGCGTTCCGAATTCTGGAAGTACGCCGCCAACGAAAACTATCACGTGCTGCTCGGCGCTCCCGTTATGGAGCCGACGATCCAATTGACGGTGCCGGCCGCCGACGGATACACGAGCGCCGGCTCAAATGGCCAGCGCACCGGTTATTTAACGTACGCGTGGTTCGTGCAGACCATGGAGCCGCAGATCATTCAGCAGTTGAATATCGATCCGCGAACGCTTACGATCTTTGCGACCTACGGTACGAAAGTGTTGGAGCCACCGGACATTGTTGCTACGCGGGCTACCATTCATCGTTTCCGATGACCACGTCGTACGGCAACTCCATCGCTACGACGGCATGGGCATCTGTTGCTTCGGGCGCGGTTGAAACGTTCTCGCACGAAATCGGTGAATGGCTCGACGATCCGTTCTACACCAATGACGCACCTAGCTGGCTCAATCCCATGTCCAAAGCTTGCAACGGAAGTGAGCTCGAGGTGGGCGATCCCGTTACCAACTACATGTTCACGGCAAATGGGTGGTCGCTGCAAGACCTGGTCTTCTACTCTTGGTTTACGCGCGATGTGCCGTCGATCGGCATCAACGGCCATTACGATTTAATGGGAGAGTTTAGCTCGCCATCAATGCCCTGTTGACCGCGCGTGATAACGATCCCGGCCTTGTCCGCCGTCCACGTCGCAAATGCGTTGAGCGGGTTGGTGAGCCATTCGAAAGCAAGGCGGACTCCGTCTCGCGTGCAATTCACGCGGCAGTTTTCTGCCGCCAGTGCCTGATCGACCATAAGCATCGCGGCATCTTGCGTCAACACCGGCGCATCGGCGGGCATGTTGGCCTGCGCGGCGGCGCACTGCGTCGTCCATCCGGCGCTACGGATGATGTTCGCAATGATGCGAACGCGCTTTGTCTGCCCGTGATCGCGAGCCCATAGGATATCCGGCAGCACCTCCTGCGCGACGGCCCCCGGCGCAAACGCCGCCTGCAAATCCAGCGGCCCGAACCCGGCTCGCAGCGCGTACGCGATGTCGTCCGCGCCCCAAAGCGAAACGCCGTGCGTTTTGATTTCGCTGAGCGCTTCCAATTGTTCGGTGCCGGATTGGCTGCCGATCAGCGCGCAGTACTTCGCGCGATACGCATCTTTGAACTTAGCCGCCTCGAAGACGTCCGGGCCTTTTTGTAGCGTCGTCCCGCTTTTGCATTCGAACATCACGCGATAACCCATCGTGCCCAGCGGCGCATCGGCAAACCCATCCGGTGCTCCAAGTCCGCCCACATGCGTGCTCAGCAGTCCCATCGCCGCAAACGCATCGCAAACCGCAATTTCAAAAGCGGCGGAATCGTTGCTGTCGGTTGCCGCCTGCGTCAGCCGGGTGATAAGCGCCTCGATATCGATGGCCGTCTGCGTTCCGTCGGGCGCTTCATCCGGCCACTCGTCCGCAGGTTCGTTGATGCGAAATTTGTGGTCGTCGGTCGGCACCACCACGGGTTTGTTGCCGTGTGCGGCGTTCCGCTCGATGTACGACCAGACGTTGTTCGAAAGATCGCCGACGGTATCGCTGCACGGCAAATGCCGATCCTGCGCGATCTTCCAAATCTCGGCGGCCGTTCGCGATTTGCCGTCCGATAAAATGCCGCTGACGGTACTGATGATCTCCCCGTGCCGATGCTTATGCGGCCGCCGCCCATGCTTGAGCGGATCGAAGGCAACCACCATGGAGCGCGCCGCAGCGGGCAACGCAAAAGCCGCGCTGCACCCAAGCATCTTGCTGAAGACCTCGCCGCTCGCCGCCAGTCGCGCCGGAAAATCATGCGCCGCAACGCCGGTCATCTCGACGTGCTCGAGCTCGTCCCACGTCACCGGCGTTGCCACGCGCACTCCGCCGGTGCGCACGCTGTACGGAAGAATGCTCCAGCGGCCCTGCGCATTCGATGAAACTTGGATGTGCACGCGTCCGTCGGCGTGCACGTTCGGCGCTTCACTGAGCAGATCCGGATGCGCGGCGCTCGCGGAGCGCGCAACGCCGTGCGCCCACGCCCGCACGTCGGGATACGACGGGCCGTTTGCGAGCAGCACGAAAATCGAAACGCCGCCGACGCCGTCGAGCACCGGAATCCCGGCGCACCCCTCGCGCTGCAGAATCTCGTTGAAGAACAGCGCCGCGCGGCGTACCATGTCTTCGCTCGGAGCGGCTGCGTCCTCAGGCGATCGTTCCAGCAAGAAGCGTGCGAATCGCGCGCGCGATGCATCCTCCACGATTGGAAACCAGGAGTGAAATTCTTGCGCCCCGATCGAAACCAGGTGCTGCACGTGTTCGCTGCTCAGGTGCGAGTAATGCCCGAAATAACGACCGTGATAGATCGGTCCCTGCTGCGATTCGTGATTGGAATCGCCGGCGGCGGATGTCGTCCAGACGATCGGAATGCACCCAAAGATCCGCTCCATGATGGGCGCGACAAGCCGGTAATGATCGACGATAGCCGGAATCGCGCTCGCCCATATTGAGCCGTTAACCGCTCTGAGTAATGCCAAAAGAAGCTCCTTCCATAGAGTTTTAGCGGTTGCGGTGCCTGTCCTAGATCAGCACCTTCCATTTAGGCGTCGGCGGGCGTACTGGGCGACGTTTTGCAACGCCGCCCAATCGCTCAGCCGCCCGGTTTGTTTAGAAGCTTTCTTCTTCCGTCTCGCGGAACGGTTCGGCTTCTTCCTCTTCCTCACCGAACGCCGGCGCTTCTTCGGAAACGTCGTCGTCCTCTTCCTCGAGCACGTAGCCCTGATCTTCTTCGGGCTCTTCCTCTTCGGCCGGTTCTTCCTCTTCGATTTCGAGTTCGTCGACTTCGAGTGCCGGACGAACGCCGCCGGCGCTGGCTACTTGCATGTCGGCATCGGCCGTTGCCATGTTGCCCGCAACGGGACCCGTGACGATGGGTTTGGAGTCGTCGATTTCCTCCTCTTCCTCTTCTTCGTCGGCCGGTTCGACTTCGGCAACGGCACCGTCGCCCGCAACGGCGGTGACGCGCTGCGCTTCGGCTTCACGCTGCGCTGCAGCGGTTTGCGTCATGCGCGGATCTTCATCGCCCATCAGCAATCCGATTTCTTGCGCGCGCTCGCCCATGTCGTCGTCTTGGATTTTGATCTCGACTTCTTCGCGATTCTCGGTCAGCACTTTGACGTCGAGCGCCAGCGATTGCAGTTCTTTAATCAGTACTTTGAACGACTCGGGCACGCCCGGCTCCATGACGTTCTCGCCCTTGACGATCGCCTCGTACGTTTTCACGCGGCCGACGACGTCGTCGGATTTGACCGTGAGCAGCTCTTGAAGTGTGTACGCGGCACCGTACGCCTCGAGCGCCCACACTTCCATCTCGCCGAAGCGCTGGCCGCCGAATTGCGCTTTGCCTCCCAGCGGCTGCTGCGTGATCATCGAGTACGGACCGGTCGAACGCGCGTGGATCTTGTCGTCGACCAAGTGCGCGAGCTTGAGCATGTAGATCATGCCCACGGTGATCGGACGCGAGAAACGCTCCCCCGTGCGACCGTCGCGCAGCCAAGTTTTACCGTCGGCGGGCAAGCCCGCGTCCTGCAGCCACTCGGCGATGTCCTCGGCATGCGCGCCGTCGAAGACCGGCGTCGCGATGAACATGCCCAGCATGCGCGCCGCAAAACCCAGATGCGTCTCCATGATCTGTCCCAGGTTCATGCGCGAGGGCACGCCCAGCGGATTGAGCACGATGTCGACCGGATAACCGTCTTCCATATACGGCATGTCTTCTTCGGGCAGCACTTTGGCGATGACGCCCTTGTTGCCGTGGCGGCCGGCCATCTTGTCGCCCTGCAGAATCTTGCGTTTCTGCGCGACGTACACGCGAACCAAGTGATTCACGCCGGGCGAGAGCTCGTCGCCGTTCTCGCGCGAGAACACTTTGACATCGATGATCTTGCCTTTTTCGCCGTGCGGAACTTTGAGCGACGTGTCGCGAACTTCGCGCGACTTCTCACCGAAGATTGCGCGCAGAAGGCGTTCTTCCGCCGTCAGTTCGGTCTCGCCCTTGGGCGTGACTTTGCCGACCAGAATGTCTTCCGGCCGCACTTCCGCGCCGATGCGGATGATGCCGCGCTCGTCGAGATCCTTGAGCGAATCTTCGCCGACGTTGGGAATGTCGCGTGTGATTTCTTCGGGTCCCAGTTTGGTGTCGCGCGCTTCGCACTCGTATTCTTCGATGTGAATCGAGGTGAAGCGATCTTCCTTGACCATGCGCTCGCTGATGAGGATGGCGTCCTCGTAATTGTAGCCTTCCCACGGCATGAACGCGACCAGCACGTTTTGTCCGAGCGCCAGTTCGCCTTCGTCGGAGGATGGCCCGTCAGCCAAAATTTGGCCGGCGACGACGCGCTCGCCGAGATCGACGATCGGACGCTGATTGATGCACGTTCCCGCATTGCTTCGCGTGAACTTGAGCAGGTCGAACGATTGCTCGGTGCCATCGTCCAAACGCAGCTCGATCGACTTGGAATCGACGCCGACGACTTCACCCGGCACCTCGGAAACGATGAGGCTGCCCGAGTCCTTGGCGGAGCGATATTCCATACCGGTGCCGACGATCGGCGCCTGCGGACGCAGCAGCGGCACGGCCTGACGCTGCATGTTCGCGCCCATCAGCGCGCGGTTGGCATCGTCGTGCTCCAGGAACGGAATGAGCGCGGTCGCGACCGAGACGATTTGCTTGGGCGAAACGTCCATGAGTTGCACGCGCGAGGCCGGCTCTTCGATATACGCCTCGGCGTAGCGGCACACGACCGAATCCGAAAGAATCTCGCCTTTCTGCGCATCGACCGGCGTATTTGCCTGAGCGATGATGAAGCTGTCTTCTTTGTCGGCGGTCAGGTACTCGATCTCGTCGGTGACGTGCCCCAATTTGACGACGCGGTACGGCGTTTCGATGAAGCCGAACTTGTTGACGCGCGCATAGGTCGCCAGCGATCCGATGAGGCCGATGTTCGGCCCTTCCGGCGTTTCGATGGGACAGATGCGCCCGTAGTGCGAGTGGTGAACGTCGCGCACTTCGAAGCCGGCGCGCTCGCGCGAAAGGCCGCCCGGGCCCAGCGCTGAGAGACGGCGTTTGTGCGTGAGTTCGGCCAGCGAGTTGGTTTGGTCCATGAACTGCGAGAGTCTGCGAGGACCCGAAAAACTCTTTGATGGCCGCGACGACCGGACGGATGTTGATCAGCGCCTGCGGCGTGACCGTTTCGATGTCTTGCACGGTCATGCGCTCGCGCACGACGCGCTCCAAGCGCAGCAGGCCGACGCGGAACTGATTCTGCAGCAGCTCGCCGACCGAACGGATGCGGCGATTGCCCAAGTGGTCGATGTCGTCCTTGGTGATGAGCCGGGTCGCCACTTTGATCAGGCGCCGGATGACCGCGATCATGTCCTCGCGCACCAAACAGCGCACACCCTCGCCGATCGTGTCGCCTCTCTTGATCACGTGACCGCGTGTGATGCCGGTGGTCAGGCGCGGCCGAACGCCGAGCACTTTGCGCACGCCCAGTTCTTCATAGAGATCGTGCGTTTCGGTAGTGCCGTCTTTGAAGCGGATCGTTACGCTGCACTGCGACTGCTCGGGACGCTCTTTGTCGTACGAGTCGACCACGTCCACGACTTCGCCGTCGCCCTTTGCCGTCAGCACGGCAAGCGGCATGGTCAAACCGGCATCGCGATATTCGTTGATCGAGACGCGCGGCTGTTCGGCGCGCGCTTCCGGATCCGGATTGTCGATGCGGTAGTCGAACTTGTTGCTCAGCTTGTACCGTCCGACGCCCGCCAGATCGTAGCGCTTGTCGTCGAAAAACAGCGATTCGAGCAGCTTCTCGGCGTTTTCGGCATTTTCGGGCTCGCCGGGGCGCAGCTTCTTGTAAATCTCTTTGAGCGCGTCTTCCCGCGTCTTGATGTCTTTGTCTTTGTCGATCGAATTGCGAACCAGCGGCGAAGAATCGAACAGCGCCAGGATCGCCTCGTCGCTCTCCCAGTCGTAGCCGAGCTCGGGGCGCGAAAGCGCCCGAATGAACGTCGAGACGTAAATCTTGCGGTTTTTGTCGATGCGAACGCCGATGGTGCCTTCGGTTTCGTCGTTCTTGGTGCCGTTGTCGGTTTCGAATTCGATCCAGGCGCCGCGGTTCGGAATGATCGTCGCGTTGTAAACCGGCCGGTTGTTCGTGTCGACGTCTCTGGTTATAGTAAACGCCGGGCGAGCGCACGAGCTGGCTGACGATGACGCGCTCCGCGCCGTTGACCATGAACGTTCCCTTGTCGGTCATCAGCGGGAAGTCGCCCATGAAGATTTCTTGGTCCGGAATGCCTTTGATTTCGCCGGATTCGGCGGTGATCAAGCGCACGCGCACGCGTAGCGGCGCGCTGTACGTCATGTCACGTTCGCGGCACTCTTCAACGGAATACTTCGGTTCGCCCAAGCTGTGTTCGCCGAACTCGAGCACCAAGTTGCCGGTGAAATCTTTGATGGGCGAAATCGAAGCGAACGCTTCGGCCAAACCTTCGGTCTTGAACCATTCGAAGCTGGCTTTCTGCAGCTCGATCAAGTTCGGAATTTCGAGAACGTGCGGGATCTTGGCGAAGCTGTGACGCCGGCGCTTAGGCCCGGGATCGGGCGGCTGTTCGACGGTGAACGCGCCTGTGGGCATGGGGAAGCTGCTCGGCTGCACCGCGCCGGGGGCGCCGTTGCCCGCGGTAGACGCGCCGCGTTTCGATTTGCTCTTGGTGCTGCGCGAAACAGTGGAAACTGAGCCCGTTCCGCTTTTGGAAGGGGCTTTAGCAGCCGTGGTTTTTGCCATTCGTTCTCTCTCTCAACCGGGGTGAATGCTGGAGGGCACGTCAAAAAGAACGAGAGGTCCTCTGCTGTACCGGCAAAGGGGCTCGTTCTTCTTCTTTATGCCTATCGGGCGCCGGGCATAGGCAAGTAGTATAGCACTAGGCCCGAGGCGCCGCAACCGCGCTTAGTAGCAGGGCGCGGCGCTCGCGTTTGAAGGGAATGATGCGGCGATTCCGCACGGCCAGCACCGTGAGCAATGCTGCGGCGAGCAAGCAAACGACGTTGGCTTCGATTGAATTTTCTATTCCGAAGCGGCCGCCCGTCAACATGGCCGGGCCGGAAAGCACGCCGTGTAAAAAGGAAGCCGAAATCGTGTTGCCCGAGACCGCGGTCCCGTATAGGGTACCTTCGGCAAAATTCCATCCGACATGAATGCCGATCGGCAGCCACAATTGCTGAGTAACCGCGTACGCCAGCGCGAGCAGGACTCCAGCCTGCAGCGCTATCGAGGCGCTGCTCAGCAGCGTCGCGCCCGGGTTGGCGGCGTGCATGGCGCCGAAAACGAGCGCCGAAATCCCGACCGCCGGCCACGTGCCGCCCACCTTCTGGATCACTCGAAAGATGAAGCCGCGAAAGATCAGCTCTTCCGCCATTCCGGTCGCAATCCACATAGGCAGCGGCACGAGCAACAAGATGAGCGCGCCATGGCCGAGCACGCGATAATGCCCGATGAGCGCCGGCACCGCAATCGCGATACTAAAGATGATGATTCCGGCCGCGAAGCCCAAGAACGACTGGGGCACGGCTGAACCGGCGGCCAGTTCGCGTACCGGACGGCGCTCGGTCAGCCGGACGATTAGGCAATAAAGCCCCAGCTCGATCGGGATGAGGAGCAGGTACGGAACCGGATTCGGCAGGTGCGCTGCATGGAGCGGAAATTGGATTACGCTAAACAGGCCGACGAAAGCGACGAGCCCCAGCGCGCCCCAGCCCAGAGCCTTAAATGACTGCAGCACCGCTCATTTACGGTGCTGCGTTGCTGAATGTTTCGGTGCTTGCGGCTAGTCGCAGATTGCGCGGCGCACCCGCAGATGGTCGATCCGGACGCGGCCGCGGTCGCCGCGAAGCAAGGAACCGATCATCAATCCGCCGATAGCGACGACCGGCAGAAACGAAAACCACAACGCAACGAGTTGCGTGATGTACGGGTGTGCGAAGGTCGATGTAACCATTACGTCAGTTATAACTTATCGACCGGCCGGAAAGATTCACTAATCTCGCAGTGTTGGGTAAATTTTTTCGCGGTCCCAGCTTAAAACCAACCGTGCGTCGTTTCGACGGTTCACCAAGCCGCCTACTTTAGTCGCTCGATGCGCTCGCGCGCCTGCGCTGCAATCTGCTCCACTATCGTTTGCGCAGGCCGCACCCCGGCGACTAATCCGACGGATTGGCCGGCGTAAATCTTCTCCGCCGGATCGAACTGCGCCAGTGCAAGGCGGTCGCGCAACAGTTCATCTTCACGATCGGTCCACCGTTCGATAAAGGGCGTGCGCAGCGCGCGCCCGCCGAACTGCGCGGGCCATGCCTTGCCGGCGACGCGATCGTAAACGCGCGTGTAGAGCGTTTGCGTTTCATCCGCGGACGCGATGCGTTCGCGCGCGGCGGCCGTGTTGCGCGCTTCCTGCGCGAGCAAAAACGGCGTGCCGATCCACGCCGCCTGCGCGCCCGCGGCCAAAACGGCGGCCAGGCCGCGTCCCGTTGCAATTCCGCCCGCTGCGATGACGGGCTTTTCCGTCATCTCGAGGACGACTTGCAAAAGCGGCAATGTGGAAACGTCGGATCCCGTGTGGCCGCCGGCTTCGCTGCCTTGCGCAGTCAAGACGTTGACGTTGCCCTCGAGCGCAACGCGCGCGCTGCGCCGGTTCTGGACTTGCGCACCCAGAAGAATGCCGGCTTTATGCACGCGATCGGCGTACGGCGCAGGATCGCCGAACGAAATGCTGATGAATTTCGGATTCGCTGCAATTGCAAGATCGAGCAGCTGCGGGCGCCGCTCCAAAACCCATGCCACCAAACCGATTCCAAACGGGACCGGCGAATCACCGCGCAAGAGCGCGATTTGCTGCGCGATCGACGCCTCGTCTTCGTCTTCATCGAAACCGAGCATCCCGAAGCCGCCGGCCAGCGAAACGGCGCGCGCAAGCGCACCGCCCGCCTGCGGCGTCATCGGCGCGTTCAAAATGGGCAGGGTAATCCCCAGCGCTTGCGTGAGCGCATTTGCGAACATGCCGGACATAACGTTGCGCACTATATGGAGGTTTTCACCAATTTTGCACTTTGTTGACGTTTAGCGGGAGCGGGCGCGGGAACAGCTACGGTACGCGATGATTAGCGGGAGATGCTTGGGGCGAGAGGGCGCCTCGACGAGCTGGGCCGCGCTTCGGCGCCCGGCAGCGTGATGCAGTAGATGCGGTGGGCTATCGACGCCGGCGACGCCTATTCCGTTGCGACGGTTCGGCATGCGGTCATCGACGAGCTGCAGTCGATTACCGAAAAAGAAGCCGATTTGTTTACGTTGGAAACCGTGCTCGGCGAGCTGCTCGGATCCGAAATGGAACGCGGACACATTGCGCTGGCCGTTACGATCGAGCGCGGCTCGGGTGCGCCGACCGTTCACGTCTACACCCAAGGTTCCGTTTCAACGTCAAGTACGCGCGGCGAACTGCGTAATGCGATTCTACGCGGCACCACGCTGCCGATGTCGGTCGAGCTGACCTCGCAGGGAACGCACTACTGCCTGCGCGTTCCGCTGGCGGAAGATCGCGTCGATGCGCCGCATCTGAAGGTAGTCCGCGGCACGGGGTAATAGCTGCACTCGTCTTTATGCGAGTGTTTCGCTGCTTCTTACCGGCGCTCGTTGCGGCGCTCTTTTGGGCGCCGGCATCCGCGTCGCAACCGTCGCTGGCCGAGCCCTCGCTTTCACCCGACGGACGCGAAATCGCGTTTGTTTCCGGCGGTCAAATTTGGACCGTGCCCGCATCGGGCGGCACGGCGCGAGTGCTCGTTTCGGACGGCGCAACCGATGAACGCCCCATGTTTTCTCCCGACGGACGCAAGCTCGCATACATTTCATCGAAGACCGGCAACGGCGACATTTACGTGCTCGCCCTTGCCACCGGCGTCGTTTCGCGACTGACCTACGATGACGGCTACGACGAACTCGATGCGTGGTCGCCCGACGGCGCATGGCTGTATTTTGCAAACGGCAGCCGCAACATCTACGGCGCGCGCGACATCTATCGCGTGCGCGCGAACGGCGGCACGCCGATGCGCGTGGTCAGCCAGCCGTACATCAACGTGTATTTGGCCGCAGCTTCTCCACGCGGCGACGAACTGGCGTTCAATGCGCGCGGATTTGCCGGCAATCAGTGGTGGCGCAAGGGTCACAGCCACTTGGACGAGTGCGAGATCTGGATTCGCCGTGGTTTGACCGGCAACGGCACGTACGAGCGCATCACCGCGGGCGAAGCAAAAGATCAATGGCCGATGTGGTCGGCAAACGGGCGCACCATCTATTTCACGTCCGATCGCACCGGCGCGCAAAATTTATGGAGCGCGGTGCCCGGCGCAGGCGTCCATGAGCTGACGCATTTTTCGAGCGGGCGCGTCGTTTGGCCCAGCATCGCGACAAATGGAAGCGGCATCGTTTTCGAGCGCGGCTTCGGCGTATGGCGATACGACCTGAACGATGGGCGCGTTGCACGCGTGCCGATCGCGCTGGAAGGCGCGGTTCAAATGCCGCGCATAACGCATGAAACGCTCACGAATCATTTTATCACGTACACGCTCTCTCCCGACGGCAAGAAACTGGCCTTCATCGCGCGTGGCCAATTGTTTGCAGCTGCAGCCGACGGCGGAAGCGCCTTTCACGTTTCGACCGGCGCCGATTACGCGCTCGGGGCAATCGCATGGGCGCCCGACAGCAACACGCTCGCGTACGTCGCCGGACACGGCCACGAAGGCGAGCTGCGCACGTACGACTTTCTGAACGACCGGCAGCGGCGATTAACGGCATCGGCCACCGATATTCGTTTTGTGCAATACCGCCCGCACGAAGATGGGCGCGCGGATCAAATTGCGTACGAGCAAGGCGGCGCGGAAGTGCGCGTCGTCGATACGGGCGACGGTCACATTCAAACGCTGGCGCGCGCGCCGCTGCCGTGGGAGCCGATCGAACCGGATCGCCCGCTGCAGTGGTCTCCCGACGGACGCTGGCTGGCGTTTTTCGTCGGGGAGACGCACGGTTTCACCAACGTACATGTCGTAGACGCGGAGCATCCGTCGGAACGGCCGATTTCTTTTTTCAGCTAACGTGTTCACGAACACGATCGCCTGGGACCCGCATGGGAAGTTTCTGCTGTTCGACACCACGCAGCGAACCGAACCGGCGCAAGTGGCGCGCGTCGATTTGGTTCCGCGCACACCGACGTTCGAAGAATCGAAATTCAAAGCGCTCTTCACGCCGAGCGGCCAAGAACGAACGGAAATCCCAACCGCGCCGTCGGCCGTTCATCAAACCAATGCCGCGCAGCGCAGCAAGAACGCGCGGCGCGCGCCGGTTGCGATCGATTTCGCCGGGATCCGCGAACGCTTGCAACTGCTGCCGGTGGGGCTCGACGTGCAATCGCAAAGCATCAGCCCGGACGGAAAAGTGCTGCTGATTACGGCCAGCGTCGCCGGGCAAACCAACCTCTACTTGTTTCCGCTTTCCGCCGGCAGCGACGAGCAAAGCGTCGCGCGTCAACTCACCAATTCGCCCGGGGATAAGAATCTTGCGGCGTGGTCCTCGGACGGCAAGCGCATTTACTATCTTGACGGAAACGGCGCAATTCACGTCGTTACGCCGGATGCCAAAGATCGAACGGTGGATCTGAGCGCCGAATTCGACGACGATTGGAACCGCGACAAGGTTGAAGCCTTCACGCAGGCGTGGAGCGCCATTCGCGACTTTTACGCCGACCCGCACACGAACGGTGTGAACTGGGCCGCGGTCCGCGATCGCTATACCGCGCACATCGAAGGCGCGCAAACCCCCGATGAATTCCGGCGGCTGCTGCAGCTGATGGTCGGCGAACTGAACAGTTCGCACAGCGGCGTGTACCCGCCGCGCCCCGCACAGCGCACGAGCGGACGGCTGGGTTTGAATTTCGATCGCGATACGTACGAGCGCAGCGGCATCCTGCGCATCACGGGCGTGGTTCCGCAATCACCGGCCGACGTTTCCGGGGATATTCACGCGGGCGATGAGTTGCGCGCGGTCAACGGCACGCCGGTAAACGCGCGCACGAATTTGGATCGGCTGTTGGACAACACCATCGGCAAGCGCGTCGTGCTCTCCATCGTTTCTGCAGCGGGAACCCGTCGCGACGTGGCGGTGCAGCCGGTGAACTATGCGACCGTTATGACGCTGCGCTACCGGCAATGGGTCGACGCGAACCGCGCGTACGTGCTGCGCGCAAGCAACAATCGCCTGGGATACGTGCACATGCCCGACATGTCCGCGGAGTCTCTCGCGAACCTGTACAAAGACTTGGACGTGACCGACTACGACAAGGCCGGCGTAGTGGTGGACATTCGTTCGAACGAAGGCGGATTCGTGAACGCGTACGCGATCGACGTTTTTGCTCGCCGGCCCTACCTGCGCATGCATCCTCGCGACCTTCCAAGCGTCTCCGCCCGCACGGAGTCGGCCAGCGTGCGCTGGAAAAACCGACGGTCCTGATGGTGAACGAGGAAACGCTTTCGGACGGCGAGGATTTCACGCAAGGCTATCGGCAGACTGCATCTGGGAAAAGTCGTCGGCGTGCCGACGGCGGGGTGGATTATCTACACGTCCGCCATCCCGCTCGTCGACGGATCGACGTTCCGCCTTCCGTTCGAGCGCGTCACGACGCTGAGCGGTGAAAACATGGAGATGCATCCGCGTCCGGTCGACGTATACGTAACGCGCCCGGTGGGCTCGACAAGCGATCCGCACTCGAAACCGCCGTACGCACCCTGCTCGAGGAGATACACTAAATGGAACGATCGCCCAATCCCGGCAAGCAAACGATTTACCCGGCACTGCGGTACAGCGATGCCAAAGCGGCAATCGAGTGGCTGAAAACTGCGCTCGGATTTGAAGAAAACGTCGTGTACCCAAATGACGACGGCTCGATCGCGCATGCGCAACTCGCGCTAAACGGGAATCTCATCATGCTCGGATCGTCCAGAGCGGACGCGTACGGGAAAAGCCCGCGCGAGGCCGGCGTGGTGACCGGCACCATTTACGTTGCTTTAAGCGATGCGAGCGCTATCGACGCACTGTACGAGCGGGCGAAGAACGCGGGCGCGGACATCATCAGCGACGTACACGATACCGACTACGGCTCGCACGAGTTCGGGATACGCGATCCTGAAGGCCATCCGTGGAGTTTCGGAACGTACGCCCCGCAAGCGTAATCCTTGTCATGGCGAGCTCTCGTCATGGTGAGCTTTGTGGGGTTGTCATGGTGAGCTTCTCGAACCACGGCCGAGCTTGTCGAGGCCGGCAATAATGTCATGGTGAGCGCAGTTGTCATGGTGAGCGCAGTTGTCATGGTGAGCTTGTCGAACCACGGCCGAGCTTGTCGAGGCTCACAATACGTCATGGTGAGCTTGTCGAACCACGGCCGAGCTCGTCGAGGCCCACAATAACGTCATGGTGAGCTTTTGTCATGGTGAGCGCAGTTGTCATGGTGAGCTTGTCGAACCACGGCCGAGCTCGTCGAGGCCCACAATAACGTCATGGTGAGTCTGTCGAACCACGTCCGAGCCTGTCGAGGACTCTTAAACGGCGGCTTCGCCGAACAATGACTTGCCGGCGGGTGCGCTCGTCGCGAACCACACGGTATGAAGCAGTATTTCGTATATATGGTTCGATGCGATGATGCGCATTATTATGTCGGAATAACGAATGACGTTGAACGCCGAGTCGCGGAGCACAACATCGGGATAGACCAGCGATGCTATACGTTTAGAAGGCGACCGGTTGAGTTGGTATATTCATCGGCATTCGGGGATCCGACTGATGCGATCCGGTATGAGAAGCAAATAAAAAACTGGTCGCGCAGGAAGAAGGAAGCGCTCATCCGCGGCGACTGGGATGCATTGCGGCATGCGGCACGTGGTGATAAGGAATGCGCATAGGCAGCTCGCCGTGGTCCGACTGCGCTCAACCATGACGACCCAACTGCGCTCACCAAGAAGGCCAGATTTTAAGTTCCATACGGATAGCCTGATCGACATTCGTCGGCGTCCACGTTATTCGGAACCTTAAGCCGTTTGCGTGCGCGCCAAAAGCCTTTCGGACGCGGCGGTCAGGCAATCCTTGATTGAAGTCCTAACCGGTACGGTCGGAATCGATACATGGATGACTTAATGGATCGTCAGACAACGGTTGGGGGGCGCAAAGCGCGACGAGCCATCAGCGAGGCAGCAGTAGCGCCAAGCATCGCTAGTCCGAGGCGAACGAACCGAAAATAGAAGTGGAGAGATTGCAACTCAGTGCGCTCGGCGGCATTCGTTACCGCAAACGACGACGTCCACGCAACGACGCACACGAATAGCACCAAGACCGCGATTCTATTCGCAGCGCGCGGCGCAACACATAAAACAAATATCGCCGCGGTTATCACGGCGTACGTTAAGGCAGCCGACTCCGTTCCCAAGCGACTCGCTATTTGCAATGTTCCCAAAACTGCAACAAATGCAATCAGTCCTGGTACAAGCGCCGACAACGGCGGCTCGTGCAGGAGACACCAAATCCGCCGGCACGCGAGCGAAGGCAACGATCCGAAAAGATCACGGTAGTAATAGCGCTTCGCAGCTTCTGGGCCATGCGTTTCTTCTACCTTGTAAAACCGTTCCCGAAGGTCACCTGCAATTGGCTCGCGGAGGTGCCTTGGCGCCGCAATCGAGAGCAGCACATCGCCAACTATAAACGTTCTCACGTCAGTTTACCAAAAAGGCGTAGCCCTTCTGACATCGTGCGAATTGCATCCTGCGTTTCCGTTATCGCCTCACGACCGCGAGGCGTAATTTTATAGAGACGGCGCCGTCGGTTTCCCCTCGCTGAGCCGGCTATTTCAAGATGCGAACGCAGAAACCGCTTACTTTCTAGCCGATCCAGTGTTGTGTACACTGCACCGGTCGATACTGTGCGACCCGTTCGCGCGATCAGCTCATCGCGTATCGCCAAGCCATAGCTCTCGGCGCTGCACCGCAGCACGGCCAGAAGGACAAGGTGTTCGAAGTCTCCCAAAAAATCGCCGCGCGACATCCTGTGAAGTGTTGAACGAACGGTGAAGTAACTCCTACAACGTAGGACAACAGCAGGAACCGCCTTATCCTACAAAGTAGGATGTCGCCTTCGCGTCGATTCTGCTGCTCCGCTTAGTTCGGAGGGTACCGAGTCCACTTTAACATTTAATTCGCCGGATTGGTGCGACTGGAAGTTAGTGATCTGCTTTTCGAACTGTTTAGTGACGGAGATCCTGTGAGTATCCTTAAACGTCTGATCTGCAAAAGCCGAACGCAGCGCGCGGCAGCCTTTTCTTCGCCTTCGCGGGTTGCAATAAAACGCTCTCAGGTCGCCGTTAAGGCGGTGCTCGGCATGTCAGCAGTTGTCTTCGTAATACTGGCTTGCGTCCAGAGTTCTCTTGCCGGCGAACCTCAGACCGTACTGGAACGAGCCTTTCAGGCGATGGGCGGACGGCATCGTCTGGAGACCATTTCTTCGGTCGAGTTCACCGCTGTCGGTGAGCGCGACATGGTCGAGCAATCCGAGCGTCCAACGGGGCCGTATTTCATCGACCATTTCCGCCTGCACGAGGTTCGGGATTTGACGGGACGCCGTGTCCGTCTTGAGCAGACTGATGAAGCGTATGCGGCTGATCAGTGGTGGCTCCAGCAGCCGGCGCAACAACCGCATGTGACCATCATAAATGACGACGTCGCTGCAGTTCAGACCAACGGTGAATTGGCGTTCGGCGGCGGGTTCTTGATACAGCAGAACGACGAGCAATTTGCATTTGCTCCGGAGCGGCTACTCATGACGGCCGCCGCCGCGTCCGACCTCACACAGGCACCGGACGTTGTTCTCCACGGCGTCGATCACCATGTCTTGCGATTCCACTGGCATGGCGATCCGTGCACATTGTTCGTCAATGCCGATACGGGGTTACCGTGGCAGGTGAGCTTTACTAGCGCTTATCCCTATCAGGTTTTTCTCCATGCGTGGGGTGATGTTACAACCCGAATAACGTATAACGCCTGGACTCTCGAGCCCAGCGGCATCGTCTATCCGCGCGAGTGGACTTTCCAGCGAATCGATCTGCCCGACACGCGCCTCGCAATCGTGAGGTTACACTTCAATGTCGCATTGGACGCACGATCGTTACTCGTACCGCAATCGATTTACAAGGCTCATCATGGAAAGCTACGGCGAATCGACGACATCCCGTTAGGCTATGGCGGAAGCGGACCGCCGCGCGAACTCGCTCCAGGGATTACGCAGTACCCAGGTAGCTGGAACGTTGCGTTCGTGAAGCAAGAAGACGGCGTCATCGTCATCGAAGCGCCGTTATCTCCCCGCTATGCTGAGCAAACGTTCGAAGCAGCGCGGACCAGATATGGGGCACGCGTCAAGGCCGTAATTACCACATCGGATTCTTGGCCGCATATTGCAGGCGTGCGGCAGGCCGTGGCCGATGGTATTCCGATCTACGCCCTCGATTTGAACGCGCCAATACTCAAGCGCTTAATCGCGACGCCGCATCATATCCAACCGGATGATTTAGCGCAGCATCCACGACGTGCTCAGTTTATATTTGTCGACAAGGCGATGACGTTGGGCACTGGTGCAAACCGTTTAGAAATTGTGCCATACCGCACCGCTACGGGTGAACGCCAGATGATGGTGTGGTTTCCTGTCCGTAGACTGCTGTACACGAGCGATCTTTTTGCACCGGATGGCCACGGCGGCTGGTTCACTCCCGAATACCTCAGAGAGGCAGTCGGAGCGATTCAGCGCGAGCACATCACTCCCGATATAGTCTTCGGTATGCATTACGGAGCAACGCCTTATCGGGAGATCGTCGAGGCATTGCGTTCGTTCGCTCCTTCCTTGAACATCAACGGGAAGTTGAAGCGCGCCGGCTTCCTCCGCAATGCTTCAAAGAGGGGCTGTCATCACGCGATCGCGCCCCCTAAGTTCGACTGTTTGTCCTGCGCGCGGCAGAAACTTCAGTAGGCGCACGAATCAACGTGCGGACCTCCGACGCCCTTCAGCCACGCAAGATGTGCGAGTCCCCGATGCCGTTGAGTACGAACTGCACTGCAAGGGCTGCTAAAATGATCCCCAGCAGCCTGGTGATGACGTGGATGCCGGTCGTTCCAATGACGTCTTGCAGTTTGGTTGCGCCGCGCATAAAGAGCCACGTGATCAGCAATACGAGGCCGCATGCCACCAGGATCGTCGCCAGACGTGGGATGTCTCCGCGCGCTAGATTCACCAGCAGCATCACCGTCGCAAGCGTTCCCGGTCCCGCAATCATCGGAATAGCCAGCGGAAAGACCGCCGGGTTTTCCGCCAGCGCCGCTTCACGTTCTTCTTGTGCCGTGCGTTTTGCGCCGGTGGGTCGAGCGAACAGCATGTCGATCGCGATCAAAAAGAGCAGGATGCCGCCCGCAATCAGAAATGCCGGCAGCGTTATCCCCAAATACGCAAGCAGCGGCCGTCCAATCGCGCCCATGACCAGCATGACGATCGCCGCAACCGAAACAGCCTGATCGACGATCTTCGGACGCCGCTGCGCGGGCATTGCTACCGTCGCCGCGAGCGTCAGTGGGATCATGCCGATGGGGTCAATGATCGTAAACGCGGTCGCAAAAGCCGTCAGAGCGAACTTCCAATCCACGTCGCGCCTTTCGACGCAAGACCTACCGTGCCATTGAATGCTCTACAGCAAAGCGCATGGTTGGTTTAACATTTTCGCGACAAATGGAAGGACCGGTCAAGCGGAGAGGCAAGCAATGCCGTCCGCTCTATAACTGTAAAGAGGTTCTTGTGATGCCAAACCACACGAGGTTCGTCTTTGCAACGGTCGCGGTTCTCGCTTTGGCTGCATGTCAGGGCGGTGCGAACGTTTCGAATTCGCTGCCTGTCACGAACGAACAATCATCGAATCTCAGCGGCGGCGACACTCTCGCTTCCGCGCAAACCTACGTCGTTCCGGCGAGCGCGCCCAGCGGCGTACGAACCTACGTTCATCTTCCGCTCCGCAACGGCGCACAGTTGGATAAGCTCATCCAGCAGCAGAGTACGAAAAACTCGCCGCTCTATCACCATTGGCTGACGCCGCAACAGTTCCGCGAATCGTACGGGCCCACTGCTGCCGATCTTCAAGCAGCGGCCGCAGCGCTTCGCAACAGCGGCTTCAAGACGACGATTACTTCACAAGGCATTATCGCCGATGCGCAGCAGGCAACTGTAGAGCGCACCTTCGGCATCCATCTGCACATGGCCGGCGCAGCGATGAACAACGCTCGCGGCGCTCCGATTCTTGCGGCGGATCGCGCGCCGACAATTCCGGCAGCGCTTTCCAACGTGCATGCGCAAGTCATCGGATTCGTGCCGTTCAAGCCCAAGCCGATGTTCGCGTTCGCGAAATCCAAGCCGATTAGTCCGGAGAACCGCTATGGTCCCCTAGAACCATACTACTGGTTCGACGATCTCAAACAGGCGTATCAATATCCTTCGTACGGAGTCGCGCACGGTTCGGGCAGAACCATCGCCATCGTTTCCGTATCCGACTTTCTGGATTCCGACATGGCACTCTACTTTGGCCACGAGCATCTGCGCGTGCCGCAAATAGAACGGCGCCCGGTCGACGGCGGCGCTGCGCCGTTCGATCCGAACAGTGGGGCAGCATACGAAGTGTCGCTCGATATTCAGCAGGCCGGCGGTTCGGCTCCGGGCGCGAAGATTCTGGTGTACGGCGTTCCTCAAGGAACGTTTGGCCAATTCATGGACATGTACACCGCAATCGTCGAAGACAATAAAGCCGACGTTGTCAGCACGTCGTTCGGCGAATGCGAACTCTTCTTCTTGCCCAGCTACAACGGCGGCCAGAGCTTCGTCTCGTTGCTGCAGGCCTTCCATGACATCTTCCGTCAAGGAAACTCGCAAGGCATCACGTTCGTGACGGCTTCGGGCGACAACGGATCGCAAGGCGGCGAATGCACCGATCCTTCCGGCTCTCACGCCGTGGTCGGCGTAAGCATCTGGGCCAACGATCCCGCCGTGACGGGCGTGGGTGGAACGAATTTGGCAACCTCGTACATCCCCGGCTCGCTGCGTTCGACGTATGTTTCCGAAAATGCGTACGACGATAAATTCGCTCCCGGTCAAGGTTTCGCCAACGGCGCGATCTGGGGTTCGGGCGGCGGAAAGAGCGTCATCTTTTCTAAACCGCTCTACCAATATCTGGTGCGCACCGACGCATCAACGCGAGCCGTGCCGGACCTGGCGATGCACATGGGTGGCTGCCCGGTGGGAGCCATCACGCCGTGCGGACCGGGCATTCGCAGCGCCGACATCACGGTTGTTGGCGGCGGGCTGTATTTGCTGATCGGAACCAGCGCTTCAACGCCGGAATTCGCCGGTCTTCAAGCGGTGCAAGATCAAACACTCGGCGGCCGCGCCGGTAATGCGAATTACCTAATCTACACGCTCGCGGCGTTCGGTACCGTCGGCAACGGGCCGGTGTTCCACAACCGCATCCCGGGAAATAACGGCTACCCGACACATCCGGGCTACAACTTCGTCGTCGGAAACGGAACGCCGCACGCGGCGCAATACGCGCTGTTTCCGTTCGGTCCGTTTGCGGGCGATCCGCAGACCCCGTCTAACCCGTAAACCCCCGCATCTCCAGAGCATGGCGGCGTCCGCAGCAGCGAACGCCGCCTTTTTCTTTAGCCTCGTTGAGCTACGCGAGCGTCGCGTCGAGCCAGTCGAAGATGCGCTGTGAGCGCAGAGCCGCGGCCATTGGTTCGCAGTGATACTCGCCGCCCTCGGCAACGGTGAACGGCGTCATCGTTTTAGGTCCCGGCAATGCATCGTACAATCGTTTTGATTGTCCGGGCCAAAACTGTTCGCCGTCCGGCTCGGTAATGAACAGCGGGCAGCGAATTTTGTCGACGATTCCTTCAAGCGTATAGCGCTGCACTGCGGTGTAAACGTCAAAGGGAGACGCAAAACCGAAGGGACGCGCGCGAAACGCGAAAGTCGGCTGAGGTCGAGCGGTCATGTTGCGATCGAAGGCTGCTTGTTTGCCTGAACGCAGCAGCGCGAGCATCGGCGGCGGAAGCGTTCCCGTCCAAGACGTTGATACGTCGACGACGCCGGGATCGACTACCGCGGCGGCGATGCGGTGTTCGAATGCGAGCGCTCGAGGAACCCAGTAACCACCTTGGCTGATGCCTTGAATTGCGATGCGCGCAGCGTCGACTTCCGGGCGTCGCAGCGCGTAGTCGACAACGGGAGTCACCACCTTTTCCCAGTCCGGGCGGAAGAACAAGTGTTGCAGCCAAAGAGCCGCGCCTTGTCCCGGACCGTCGAACGCCAGGCAATTATAGCCGCGCTCGACGCCGGCAGCGGCGCCCGCGCCGAGAGTCCACATATCCAGCATACTGCCGTCGCTGCCGTTGACGAGAAGCAGCAACGGCCGGCGTTTACCGGAGTCGTCGACTTTGAAGAAATAGCCGGGCAGCGTGGTTTTTTCGTATGGAATCGATACACGCTCGACAGGAGGATCGAAGAGAGCGAAAGCGGCCTCCATCGCGGAGCGGCTGCGCGCCCATGTCGGAACCAACCGCTGCGGCGCACCCATTCGATCGCAAAAGTACGTGGCGGCGAAGCCGTAGCTCGACGATTGAAGGTACGCTTCGCGGGCCGATATTTTGTGCCCCACGGCCGCTGCGGCGTCGGCGATGGCGCGTACGCGCTCCGCGTTGCGCGTGAAGGCCGTAAAGGCGCTCTGAGCGTTGCCGTCCTGGATCTGATCGGCAATTGCAAGCGCTGCGCCGACATCGGCTGAGCGATAGTATGTGCCGCCCAAAACGCCGAGAAAGACGAAATTGATGTCCGGATCTGCAAAGAACTGCGATGCCGTACGCCGTGGTGATCCTTCGGCGCGAGCAGCCGAGGGCATTGCGTCGGCCGCCATGGCCGGCGCGATCATCGTAGCGCCAAACACCAGTGAAGAGCTCAAGAAATTTGTTCGTCTCATATTGGCCTCAGTGCTGGACCGTTGCGTATGTGTTGTCTGCGGCGCACGGCTCGGAATCCGGACGTTGCACGACGAGGTGCGGGTAGTCCGCAAATGAAGCGGACTTCAGATACTCGATCACTGCAAACTTTTCCGAGTCCGTTAAGCGGCGACCGATCCGTCCCGGGCGGCGCACGTCGTTTGTAAACCAATGGCCCGCGTTGCTGTTCCCGAGCAGCGCCGTGTCGATCGTCACGGCGTTTGTACTCGATGGAGTTCCCAGACCCAAGTGGACGGGGTCGTAATCAGCCTGGCCGACGCGAAAGCGCGCCGGTCTCGTTTCACTAAGCAGATCGAAAACGGTGGGAACGGAGCCGTTGTGCAGGAACGGCGGCGTGGCCCAAACGCCCACGAGCGGACGCGCCTTGTACCCGCATGGCGCCGTGACGACATTGGGCCGGCCGAAGCCGTCATAAACCGGCCATGCCTTCTGCGGAAGGTGCATATCGCGATAGGCTTGCGTGCGGATCGCTTGCGTCACCATCTGCAAGCCTTGCGCCGCCGTCGCCGTCTTGGAAAGGCCAAACTTCGATCCGTCGTACGTCGTCTTCGCGAAGTTTTCGGCGTCCTGCGGGTCCGTACCGATGATACGGAGCGGCAATACCTTGACGCTCCACTGCGGGCTGGAGCCGCTTCCGAGTTGACGTACCGCGTGGCAAGCCGCGCAGTTTTGGCCGAACAGGACGCGCCCCCGCGCTGCACGGGCACGATCGATCATCCCGAGCACGCCGCTTGGCCACGTCGGCGGCTGCAATCGCGCGAGTTCAGTTTCGAGCGCATAGAGATTGTTGACGGGAATCGACGTGCGCCAGCGGGCGGGCAACGGCGCTAAGCGGCCCGACTGAGGATCGACGAAGTGCGTAACTGCCCCGACGCCCAGCGCTTCGCCGATGTTGCGAGCCATCGGCTGCCGTGCGGAGGCGTTGTACTGCACCCAGTAGAGCTTTCCGATGTTCCAGAGATACGGGAAATTGACCGGAGCCGTCGCCTTGTTCGTATTCGAAGGCACCCGGATCGAAGAGTTGAACAGCACTCTTGCAATGACGGCGAGAGCGTCGTTGCGTCCGAAACCGGCCAACGTCGCCGACCGTGCCGTCCACGCGCGGTTGCCGGCGCCCGCTGCAACTGCATGATACCGAGCGTTGAAGTCGCTCGCAATCCGAGCTGAAGGGAAGCCGTAGCGAACTGCACGCGCTTCGAAAGCGGCACGTTTCGATGAATCCGAACCCGTTGCCAAAATCGCGTCATTCAGTTCCTTTTTGAACCGGTCGAGATCGATATTCGCCTGACCGCCATCGATGCGCATCTGCGTTCCGCGGTAGGTTAGATTGGCGGTGTGGCATGCCGCACAGGTCAAGCCGGCCGTTGGGATTCCACCGGCCTTCTTGCCTTCGTCGACTGCAAATCCGATCGGCCAGCGATAGGGATTGCGCGCCGAGGAATGATCGTCGTTAATGAAGCCGAGTCGCGCCATGTGCCCGGGTGACATAAACGCATGTCCGCTCGCATCATCGAGCGCCGCAAGCTCCGCAGCGGGCAGAATCACCGTGCCTTGCGATGTGTAATAGTACGCCTGTTCCTGTGCGGGACTCCAGCCTTGATCGAGCCGCACCATCCGCGGCTCGCGGGCGCCGATGTGCTGCGCGAGAAAAACGGCAAGCAAAACGGCGATTGCGGCCACGGCTATTCGACTACGGACGTTCACGAGAAGCTGCTCCTTCAAAGGACTCACGCCCGGTCGGCTCGCTGCGCGCGACGCCGTTGAGGCGATGACGCAGTGAAGAGATCGCATCGTATACGACGCGCCGGATGCGGTTGACGTTACCGGCCGGACGATGTGCCGGTAACGCGTGCCAAGGCGTGTAGGAAAGGTTTTCGCAAAAGCGCATCTGCGTAGCGCTGTCGAAACTTTGGCGTGGGATCGTAATCGTTGCTACGGGCACAAACGGCGAGCGTCGTTCGTCCCAGAGAACCGTTGCGTCCTCGACCGGCATCGTCTTTGCATCGGCTTGCGGCTGAATCATGAACTGAAAGCAGCTGGGACCATGCGCAAGCGTGGCAATCATCGCATTACGAAGGTAATTTGGGTCGGTGGGCAGCCTTCGCGTTGCCGGGTCGTTCAAAACGGCACCGTTCCCGCATGAGATCGGCTGGACCGAATATTTAACGTACCGTGGGCCGAGCGTGTACGGCGTCATGCTGAAGTACCGCTGATGGAGCACGTTATTGACGCGCAGTGCCGCGATAGCATGCGTTATGCGCGCCGTCTCCGGATGCAAACGGTAGAACGTCGCAAGCCGGCCGCTCGCGGCTTTCGTCAGAAAATCAACGTAGTCGACATCCGTACGAACGTTGAACACCGGGTAGTTTACCACGAGAAAGTCTTGCGTCGTCGCCCAAGCCTCGCCGGGCAGCAACTTTCGGCCCGGGACGCCGGTCAACTTGATCGCCATTCCGCGCGCAAGACCGCTGCGGTCGTCGCCCGCAACGGCGTTGGAGAAACGAATCCACGTCACATAAGAGTGCGCATGCGCGAACACGCCGGCTCGCAGCTGAGCCGGTACGCCGGCGCCGACGGTAAAAGTCCCTTTGACGCATCCTTGCGCTTTGGCGTGAGCGTCGCGCAACGCCGGCCCTTTTGCCCTCGCATATTCTGCGTTGACTTGGGCCATCAGTAAACGACGGATCCGGTCGATCGCGCGCGGCTCATCCGGGCTCATGTGTTCTTGCAGCGGCGGCGGCGGTGGCCGCACTTCATGTTTTGCAGAGCCCGCGCAATGCATGAGTAGTAATGCAAACGCCGACATGCTCAAGAGCGCACGAAGCACGTCTGCAAAGCGCATCACAAACGCGTTAACCGGCGAGCGACTGAGGACCTGCCGCTTATGTCAACGCGCGGTCGTGAGGTGCGGCGAGATCGAGTTGCGGGCCGACAGGTACGATGCGCGTCGGGTTGATGTCGTCGTGCGTGTAGTAATAATGGCGCTTGATGTGATCGAAGTTGACGGTCTGCGCCACGCCGTCGTATTGATAGAGATCGCGCAGATAGCCCCAGAGATTGGAATAGTCCACGATCCGCCGGACGTTGCACTTGAAATGACCGTAGTAGACGGCATCGAAGCGAATGAGCGTGACGAAAACCCGCCAATCGGTTTCGACCGGCGCCGGCCCGAACAAAAAGCGCTTCGAGCTCAAGCGCGCCTCCAATTCGTCCAGCATCGCAAACACTTCAAGCGCCGCTTTTTCGTAGGCGCGCTGATTCGTCGCAAAGCCGGCCCGGTACACGCCGTTGTTGAGTTTTTCGTACACCATCGCATTGAGCGCATCTATCTCGTCGCGATACTCCTCGGGATAGAGATCGAGCGCGCCGCGATCGCCTAAGGCGTCGAACTGCGTTTCGAACATGCGCATGATGTCGTCGTCGTTATTGGTGACGATCTGTTTGGTTTTCGTATCCCAGAGCACCGGAACGGTCACGCGCCCGCGATAGCCGGGATCCGTTGCGAAGTACGCTTCACTCAGAAAAGCGAACCCGTTTATCGGATCCGAAGTGTAGCGGGGGCCTTCACCGAACGCCCATCCTCGCTCGTCGCGAACGGGATCGAGCACCGTTATGCCGACGGCGTCTTCGAGTTTTTTCAGTTTGCGAACGATGATCGTGCGATGCGCCCACGGACACGCAAGCGACACGTAGAGATGATAGCGCCCCGCTTCAAGGGGGAAGTCGCCGCTGCCGTCCGCGCGGATCCAGCGCGCGAACGCATCTTGCTGACGCTGGAACGCGCCTTCTTCGGATTGCTCGTGCGGAAATTGCGCCTTCAGCGGCGTCAATAGCGGCGAACCGGCTGATCCAAATCGATTTCACCCATGATGCTGTTTTTGGCCGGGGTCTGCTGCGCCGAGATTCCGGTGAGCTGCGAAGCTTGTTCGAGCGTCAGCTCTTTCAAATACCGATCGGTCTGCGGTTGCTGGCATTTACCTTCAACCAGCGGTCCGACGTCGAACGCAACAAAACCGGCATCTTCGATCAGCTTGCCGACTTTCGCTTTCATCAGCGGATAGTCGCCGGCCATGAACACGACCAGACCTTGTCCTGCGCGCGTTTCAAGCGTTTGCGCGCGCAGCGTATTGAACGCTTTAACGACTTTGGCGCCGGGCATCTTTTTGGCGACACACTCGCTCGACGAACCATCCTCGAAATCTTGCACGTGCATCTGTTCGTCCACGTACGGATTCGTCGCATCGATCACCGTCTCGCCGTCGAACCGTCCGATTTGCTTAATCGCCTCGTCGAGCTGAGTCCACGGGGCCGCGAACAGCACGACTTCCGAAAGGCTGACCGCCTCGTACGGTTTGGTTGCCCGCGAGCCGTTGCCCGACTGCGTTGCGAGCGCTTCGAGCTTGCGCTGGTCGTGCGAAAAGCTCCACAGAATGCGGTGTCCGCGCTTTGCCCACGCAAGTCCCAGTGCACGGCCAATATTGCCAGAACCAACGATTCCGATATTCATAGGCGCATTGTTCCCTTGGTTGGGGCTGTTTACGCTTGGTTTGTTAGCCGCCGTTGAGGTCCACAATCGCCTCGGTGGCAAGCGCAATGAAAAACCCGCAAGCGAGCATCGAGGTCACGAAGGCGGTCAGACCCGGCGTGCGGCGGAGCACGCTCCACAACTCGCCGATCACGTAAATCAGCGCGCCGACCGCGGTGGCCAGGAACAGCACCGAGATGACCGGCGAGTGAAACGCATAGCCCACCACGGTGCCCAGAAACGTTGGGCCGCCCGCGACGAGGCCGGCCAGGAGCAGCTGACGCCGTTGGGGCCGGATATCGCGCCCTGCGAGCGGGGCTGCGATGCCGAACCCTTCGGTGGCGTTGTGCAACGCGAAGCCGATAATGAGCCCGACGGCGATTGCCGTCGCGCCCGATGCCGCCGATGCCCCAATCGCCAGTCCCTCCGCAAAGTTATGAGCGCCGATTCCCAGCGCGATGATCGAGGCGAGCAAAAACGGGTCGTGCACTTCGGAAGCCGCGCGTTTGGCGACGCGCGATGCCAGCGTTCCCAGTCCCACCAATCCCGCGAAGACCCCGCCGACATACGCCAGCGATAGAATCAAGGCTTGGTGTCCGGGCGCGCCGGTATGCCATTGCGCGAGCGCCTGCATGAGCGGCGAGGTCGCGTTGCCGGCGATTTCAACGACCAAAAACACCAAGATGCCGATCGCGATCGCGTTGAGCGCGCCCAGCGTTTGCGGCGAGACGTTGCGCATGCGCGCGATCGGCAAGCCCAGAAAAATCGTGAAGCCGGCGATGGCGCCGAGAATAACGGTCAGACCGAACGGCAACGCGCGCGCCGTCGTTCCGAAGTTCGGCAACATCCCGCGCATCGTCGCATTCATCGCGGCGGCATTCTCGGGCGTTCCGGCATAATGAATTGTCGTAATCAGACCGTCGGGGTAGCCCTGACTGTCTTCGGTGTGATCCAAAACGTGGCAGTGCACGAGCCACGAGCCGGGCTGCTGATCGGCGATGATAATCGCGTCGACGCGCTGCCCTGGACCGATGTTGACCGTATCTTCAACGTCCGGCCAGGTCACCGGCTGCGCATCGCGAGCGATGACGTGCTGATAATGGCCGTGCGTGTGCATCGTGTGAAAATTTTCGCCGGAGATGTTGATCCAACGCAGCCGCACGCGCTGTCCCTTGCGCACTTCAATCGGCGTGGTGTACGGATATTCTTTTCCGTTGATGGTGAAATGATTTTCGCTCAGGCTTTGAATCGCCCACGACGAAAGCACTTCCACATCGTCGCGATCGGCGCGCTCGGCTGCGCTGGGATGCGCCGGCAGAACGACGATCGCTCCATACAGACCGCTGTTGACCATCTCTTCGTTGTCGTGCGAGTGGTAGAGAAACGTGCCGCCTTGATCGGCGGTGAAGACGTAGCGGTAGCGACCGCCCTTCATCACCAGCGGCTGCGATATGCCGGCAACGCCGTCCATCGTTATCGGGATGCCGTGGATGCCGTGCAGATGCACCGTGTCGGGCACGCTCTGATCGTTGCGGTAATCGATAACGACGCGATCGCCTTGATGCACAACCAGCGTGGGCCCGGGGACCACGCCGTCGTAGGTCTTTGCCATGACGGTCAAGCCGGGTTGCAGACTCCACGGCGCGTCGCGTTCTACCAGACCGAACGTCAGCGTACGGCCCCTCGCCTGGGGGATAGCAGCAAAGGTTCCGTCCGGCCGCTTCACCAAGTGCGATTCGCCCGGCGCCGGGGTCGTCTCTGGAATGGTCCCATGCAAGGGCTGCATGCCGACCGTGGCCGGGTTGACGCCCTGGGTCGTTTCATCCGTGTCGGCCCGCACGGCGGAGATGCTCAGGGCGACCGCGACTGCAAGAACGGCTGCACAGATGTAGGCGCGGCGAACAAAAGTATTCGGCACGCCTAATAGTTTAGAGGACCGGCGAGGAAAGTCCGTCTACCAAAGTTGTCCGCCGCCGACCAAGATGTAGAGAATCGGCCCGATGCCCCAAACCAAGCAGACCACGCCCCAGACGATCTTTTGCGCGGGCGTCAGATCGGTTCGCGCCGCAAGATGGATGATCGCCAGCACGAACGCGATGGGGTGGAGGACTACTGCAACCACGATTTCGAGTAGGAGTTTCATGCAATCGTTGTACGCCTCGAACGTAAGTCGCGCAAGCAGCCGCAATATTTTTCGCGCGCGCCATAATGCACCGGTTGCACTGATTACGATTACCGTCATGCTCGGCTTGATCATGGCGATCATCGATGCGACGATCGTCAACGTCGCGCTCAACGACATTGCGGGCAATTTGGGAGCGTCGATCGACGAGGTCTCGTGGGTGGCGACCGGTTATATTCTGGCCAGCGTCATCACGATGCCGCTCAACGGTTGGCTGACCGCATACTTCGGCCGCAAGAGATTCTATGCCGGCTGCCTGGCGATCTTCACCATCGCCTCATTCCTCTGCGGCACAGCGCACAGCATCTGGCAATTGGTCTTTTATCGCGTTCTGCAAGGCTTCGGCGGCGGCGCGCTTCAGCCGACCGCGCAAGCGATTTTGTTCGAAACGTATCCGCCGGAAAAACGCGGCGCCGCGATGGCGATCTTCGGCTTGGGCGCGATGGTAGGACCCGCAGTCGGCCCGACGCTCGGCGGCTACATCGTCGACAACTACTCGTGGCCGCTGATCTTCTACATCAACCTGCCGATCGGCATCGTCGCGTTTTTGATGACGCTCATGTTCATTCCCAACCCGAGCTTCTTACAGAAACCGAAAGGCGGCATCGACTGGTTCGCGCTCGGCTTGCTTTCGGCGGGCCTGGCCTCACTGCAGTACGTGCTCGAGCGTGGACAGCACGACGACTGGTATCAATCGGATATGATTTGGACGCTGACGATCGTTTCGGCGTGCTCGCTCATTTGGTTTATTTGGAAGACGCTGCGCGATCGCTATCCGCTCGTCGATCTGAACGTCTTTCGGTTTCGCACGTTCACGATCGGCAACATCATCGGCATCATCAGCGGTTTCGGGCTCTTTGGAACCAGTTTAATCTTGCCGCTGTTTTTTCAAACCGTGCTAGGCTTCACCGCGTTCGATACCGGCCTTGCGCTGCTGCCGGGCGCGCTGGCGACCGCGGTCAGCATGCTCGTCGTCGGACGATTGACCAACAGAGTCGATCCGAGAATTCTGGTGGGTTTCGGCATGATCGTGTTCGGTATTTCGACTTGGTGGATGGGCGGCTTAAACGAAAACGCCGGATACTGGGATGTGTTCTGGCCGCGTTTGGTGCAGGGCTTCGGCTTGGGATTTCTCTTCGTGCCGCTCTCGACCGTGACGCTAGGCGCCGTGCCGAAAGAAGAACTGGCCGGCGCGACCGGCGTCTCGACTTTGCTGCGCCAGCTGGGCGGAAGTTTAGGAATCGCAGTGCTCACCACGCTGCTGGCACGGGAAGCCGCCATTGCGCAAAATGCGCTCGCTTCGGGCGTAACGCAAACGCATGGATATTCCATCCCGGTGCTTTCGCAAATCGTAGGCGTCGCATCGCAGGTCATCAGTTACGATTACCTGTTCCGGCTTTCCGCAATCGTGTTCTTCGTGTGCACGCCGCTCGTCATTTTCATGCGGCCCTCACGGCGCAGCGGAGCACCGCCGCAGGTCGCCGTTTCGGATTAGGGAAGGGCGTTTGTCATGGTGAGCTTGTCGAACCACACGTTTGTCATGGTGAGCTTGTCGAACCACGGGTTGTCATGGTGAGCTCAGTTGTCATGGTGAGCTTGTCGAACCACGGCCGAGCTTGCCGAGGCCCGCACTAATATCATGGTGAGCTTGTCGAACCACGGGTTGTCATGGTGAGCTCAGTTGTCATGGTGAGCTCAGTTGTCATGGTGAGCTTGTCGAACCACGGCCGAGCGCAGTCGAGGCCGCGCGACCAAACTCGCTCATTCGTTTGCGGCGACACCGGCGCTGCCGCGTGGGGTGCTACAAATGCCTCGACAGGCTCGGCCGTTCTTCGACAAGCTCAGAATGACACTGTAGCGCCTTCAAGGAGCGCTCTGTTGGGCGGCGGCGAATTCCCGTTTGTCATGGTGAGCCTGTCGAACCACACGGTTTGTCATGGTGAGCCTGTCGAACCACGGCCGAGCGCAGTCGAGGCCGCGCGACCAAACTCGCTCATTCGTTTGCTGCGACACCGGCGCTGCCGCGTGGGGTGCTAAAAATGCCTCGACAGGCTCGGCCGTTCTTCGACAAGCTCAGAATGACACTGTAGCGCCTTCAAGGAGCGCTCTGTTAGGCGGCGGCGAATTCGCGAATGTGTTCGAGCGTCTGCGCGGTGCGCTGCTGGATGGCTTCGTGACATTCGCACGCTTCGGCGGCGAGCGCCGGTTCGTCGAGCAGAATGACGTGCCCGCGCAACACGCGCAACAAACCGCGCTCCTCGAATGCGGCGAGCGCGTTGGTGACCGAGGGCCGGTACGCGCCGACCATCAAGCCCAAGAATTCGTGCGTGATCGCTAAATCGGCGGATTCGCTGCGCACGCGGATGTCGAGCAGCCAGCGCGCGAGCCGCTGTTCGATGCGATGCAGCCGATTGCACGCCGCGGTCTGAGCGACGTTCGACAAAAACAGATTCGCATACTTGAGCAGCGCGCCGCAGAACGGATGGCCGGCGTCGAGGACTTCGTGCACGAAGGGCTCTCGCGCGATGCGCGTCGCGGTACCGCGTGCTTGAACGATCGCATGAAACGGGTTTGCGAAACCGCCCAGCACCAGCGGTATGCCGATCATGCCTTCGCGCCCGACGAGCCCGACTTCGACCGCTTCGCCGTTGCCAAGTTGGATCAAGTTCGAGCACACGCCGGAATCCGGAAACCAAACGTAGTCGACCGGGGAATCGGGCCGCAGCAGCGTCGTGCGCGGCGCAAGTTCGACGCGTTCGCAATACGAGGCAACGCGGCGCTGTTCGGGCTCCGGTAAAACGCCGAGTAAGAGGTTAGTAGTCATAGGCGGTAAGGCCATGATACCCGTTGAATCCCCGCTCGCGATGCTTCGCACCTTTGCCAGCGACAACGCGGCCCCGGTCGCTCCTGAAATTCTGCGCGCCATCGAGCAAGCCAACGCCGGAGATGCCGTTTCATACGGCGACGACGACTACACGCACCGCGCCGAAGCGCGTCTTCGCCAGATTTTCGGTGAAGACGCCGACCCGTACTTCGCTTTCAACGGTACGGGCGCCAACGTCGTCGCCCTGAGCTGCTTGATGCGGCCCTACGAGGCGGTGATCACGCCCGCATCGGCCCACTTACAGACCGACGAATGCGGCGCGTTCGAACGCTTTACCGGCTCGAAGGTGCTCCCCGTTCCCACCGCGGACGGAAAACTGCGCGTCGCGGATCTTCGGCCGTACGCAGGTAAAGCGCTCGACGAACATCACGTACAGCCGCGCGCGATCTCGATTTCGCAAAGCACCGAGTTCGGCACGCTGTACAGCATCGCCGAAGTGCGCGAATTGTGCCAGTTCGCGCACGCGCAGCGCTGGTACGTCCACATGGACGGCGCGCGCATTGCCAACGCCGCAGCCGCGATGAACGCCGGACTGCGCGAATGCACGCGCGATGCGGGCGTCGACGTGCTCACGTTCGGCGGAACGAAAAACGGCTTGATGTTCGGCGAGGCGATCGTGTTTTTCGATCCCGCGCTGCACGCCGGCGCGGCGAAATTCGCGCGCAAACAAGGCATGCAATTGGCCTCGAAGATGCGCTTTATCGCCGCGCAGTTCTTAGCGCTGCTCGAAGACGAGCGCTGGCGCCGGTATGCGGACCACGCCAACCTCATGGCAAAGCGCTTGGAAGAATGCGTACGCGACATTCCCGGCGTGCACGTGACGCGGCCGGTTCAAGCGAATGCGGTTTTCGCCACGCTCGATCGCCGAGCCATCGCGCCGCTGCAGGATCGCTGGTTCTTCTACGTTTTCGACGACACGCTGCCCGAAGTGCGCTGGATGACGCATTACGCAACGCGTCCGCACGAGGTCGACGCGTTCGCCGAGGCGATCAGAGAGGTCGTAGCAGGCGTCGCGCACTCGCGTTGAGCGCGCGCCCGCGCCAGCGCAGTTCGTAGTTCCCTTTTACGAATTCGTTCTGCAAGCGGCGCACCGGCGGCTGATGCCGCGCTATGAGTTCCTCCACGCGCGCGAATTCTGCGGCGCGCTCGCGGCGAATGTGCGCGATGACCTCGCCGGCGGCGGGCGGATGCAAACCGGTAAAGCGCAGCGCGGTTGCCCAACGGTGTTCGAACTCGAAGTACGTTTCCGGCTCGAGCGCATCGACGTGCGCTTCTTCAACCACCGTGCCGGGCGCGCCGAGCTGCCGGTACTGCCGTCCTTTTTGCGCGTGCCGGCGCGCGGGGATCACCCAGCCATAGTGCGCGTACACGTACGGTACCGCCAGGCGCGCGCCGCTGTGGCCGTGCAGCCGTTCGTGCACGGTTCCTTCCCATCGCAGCTGCGGGTTGAAGCGAAAGAACGCCATGCGCCGCTCGATCGACATGTAGCGATCGAACGATTGAAAGAAATGCCACGTGTACCCGTCGATGAAATCAACGTCGTTCGGCGCCGCATGCAAGTTCGCCGCAATGCGTTCGACGAGCGGGCCATGCACTTCGTCTGCATCGACGAACGCCACCCACGGCGGCGCGCCGGCTCGGGAGTGCAAGGCCAGGCAAATGTTGCGCGCGCTCGAGAAATCGCTGAACGGCGTGCGATCGACGATGAGGCGCCCGCTGCGGCCAAATGCGGATTGCTCGAGCGTATCGCGGTGAGGCGACGGCTCGGGAGCGTTGTCGTTCACGATAAGCAGATCGCAGGCGCGCTCGATGGAAGCGCAAAGCGGACCCAGAAACGGTTCCTCGCGCGCGCCGACGATCAAGTGCGCGGCGATGCGGGCGCGCGATGCAGGGGATACGCTCCGGGCGTGCGCCAACTTCGCTCCTGAATGAAAGGCGTTTTGCGTTTAGCCGTCGATGCGCGCGATCTCGCATCCGACACGCGGGGTATCGGCCGCTATACGCGCGCAATCCTGCGGCGCCTGGCGCAGCGCAGCGATCTGGAGCTGACGCTGCTGGTTCGCGGACCGTTCGCTTTTCGCAAGCGCAAGAGCTTGCGAGCTGCGCTGCGCAGCAATCGCTTTACCATCGCTACCACTGCAGCGCGCTGCGACGTGGTTTGGCATCCTGCAAACGGTACGTTTTTCGAATCCGACGCCCCGAGCGTTGCGACGGTGCATGATGCGGTGCCGTTTCGCTTTCCCGATCCGGATCCGGTCAAGCGCGAGCATCAGCAAGCGCCGTTTCGACGGACGGCTGCGCGTGCCGCGCGCGTCATTGCGGTCTCGCAGTTCGGCCTGCGGGAATTGCGCGAGGTTTTCGCTTTGCCGGCCGAGCGCATTACCGTGATTCCGCACGGCATCGAGCCTTTTTTTTCCGCCGGCGATACCGGTACGTTGCCGCCCGCGGTGCGCCGCCCATATCTGCTGTTCGTCGGCGACCCGATCGGCGAACCGCGGAAGAACTTCGCATTGCTGCGCGCAGCTTATGGGCAGGCGTTCGCGCACCCCCACGATCCGCAACTGGTCGTCGCCGGGCCACGCGACCCGCAAACCGGCGGCGTGGTTTACGCGGGCCAGGCGAACGGCGATGCGCGCGGAACGGGCGATGCGTTCTTACGCAGCCTGTATCGGGGAGCGCTCGCGTTATGCGTGCCATCGTATTACGAAACGTTCGGCATGCCGCTCGTTGAAGGCATGGCATGCGGCGCACCGGTGATTGCGTCGCGCGCGAGTTGCTTGCCGGAAATCGGCGGCGATGCCGCGCTGTACGCGCCGCCGGATGACGCGCGCGCTTGGAGCGAGGCGCTCGTTCGCGTCGCGCAGGACCCAAATCTGCGCGAAGTTTTGCGCGAGGCGGGACTGCTGCGCGCGCGCGCCTTCGACTGGGATCGCAGCGCGCGCATGCATATGGAGGTTTTCGCAAGCGTATGACGCGCATTCATTTGGCGACGGCGCTGGTGCGGCGCGACGCCGCGATGCTGCTGGTGGCCTCGCGGTATCTCAATCACGAGCGGCCTCTGTGGAACATGCCCGGTGGACGTCAACAGCCCGCCGAACTGCTGACCGAAACGGTCGTACGCGAACTGCGCGAGGAAACCGGACTCGCCGGCACCGTGCGCGAGTTGTGTTACGTCAGCGAATCGTACGACGGCTCGACGCAAACCCAGTTTACGAATTTCACCTTCGAGGTTGGCGCGATCGGCGAACCGCGCATACCGCCGGCCGAACGCGATCATATTGTCGAGGCCGCGTGGGTTGCAATCGACGAAATTCCGCAACGCCTCACGGTTGCTGTCGTTCGCGATCCGCTGCTCGCGTTTTTAAACGGTGCTCTGCCGCGTTATGCGGGATACGCCGATGCCGGAATATCGATCGTCTTTCCGGACTGACGCCACTGTTCGCGATCGATGCGATGTATCAACACGTCGACGGGACTTCCGCTTACCGTGGCGCCGTGCGGAATCGAGCCTTCGCATTCGAAACCGACGCGCTCGAGAACGCGGCGTGAAGCTTCGTTCTGCGGCACGCAATAGGCGTTCACACGCCGCAACCGCGCTTGTTCGAACGCTTCGTTCACCAATGCGCTCACCGCTTCGGTAGCGATGCCGCGCCCGCGATAGTCGCGCAGCAGACTGTAGCCCAATTCGCCGGCGGTCGGTTCACGTTCCGCGATTCGCAGCGAAACCCAGCCTACCGGTTTGCGCGTCTGAGCAATGTAGATCATCCATTCGAAACGTCCGCTGGCCGATGCGTGCAGCCTTTTGGGGCGTCTGCCGACCATGTCGACGAACGTCGCGGCTCCAACTGCCGGCAGATCTTGATACACGCGCAAATCCGGCTGCTGCAGCACCTTCCAAAGCAGCCCTGCGTTGGCCGGCGTAACGGGAACCAGGCGCAGGCGGCGCGTGCGGATCGTTCTCATAGCCGTCCCTATGGTACCACGACGGGCGCCGCCCCTCTCGCCACGCGGTGCGCACGTCGTGATGTGCGGGCATGGACTTGCAAAGCGCCTATCGCAGCACCCATCCGGCGGAAGTCAGCTTTCACGCGCAGGTTACCTCGAATCCGCATTTTTTCTACGGCTCGCGCACGCGCTGCGAACACGAAGCGTTCGACGCTCGTACGGCGGCGGGCAGCGTCGAAATCGTCGACAACGTCGACATCGCGCCGCGCATCGCGGTACGGCCGGGAGACGGCATCGACGTTCGGGGTGAAATGGTGCACGATCCGGGACGCCTTCCGGTGGTTCATTGGACGCATCGCGACCCGGCCGGACGGCACGCTCCCGGATTTATTCGCTTCCAGGGGCGGGTGTATGCTTAGCCGCCTTGCCGAGCGCGACCAGCTGCGGAATCGTCACGAAGCGATACCCTTCGCGCTTTAACTGGTCGACGATCATTCGCGTCGCGCCAACGTCTTGGCTGCGATCGCAAACGTGCGCGTTGAGATGCTGCGCGGTGCAAAGCTGTCCCCGGTTTCCGTCGTGCAAAACGATGATCGAACCATCGGAAACGTGCACGAGGATCCGCTGCGCGATCACGCGTGCCGGCGGATATTCCCAATCGCGCGCCAAGGGAACCGACCACATCACCACCGTGTAGCCGAGCGCGTGCGCCGCGTGCATGACGCTCCAATCGCGAGCTCCGAACGGCGGCCGCATGAACGTTGCATGGACGCGCGCCGCCGCATAAATTGCCGCATCGGTCCGCTGCAGCGAATTGCGAATTCCTCCTTGGCGCATGATGATCAGATGACGATGCGCCCACGTGTGATTTCCGATCGCGTCGCCGTCGCGTACTTCGCGCCGCACTACCCACGGATATGCCTGCACCGCGCGGCCGACCAGAAAAAACGTCGCATGCACGTGTTCTGCGTCGAGCACGTCGAGGATGCGGCTGGTGTACGGGGGATTCGGTCCGTCGTCGAACGTGAGCGCGACGACGCGTTCGTTCGTGGGTCCGTTGGTGAGTGCCCTACCGAAAAACTGATTGGTCGGCTGTTCGAACAGTTCGTATGCGAAGAAGGCGAGCAATCCGAGCGCGACGACCGCTGCCGCCGTTATGCCGGCATAACGCAGCATGCGCGCTTAGCGACTGCGGCGCACGAGCGCCTGCGCCTGCGCAATTTTTTTGCGAAAGCTGGGCGGTCCGAAGCTGCGAAACGCTTGAACGATGTGCTCGAATCGCGGATCGGCGAGCGTCGTGCTTTGCAGTTTGGTCAAATCGGGGGTCGGTCCGTTCTTGCTCATCTCGATGCGGTATTGCCGCCCGGCCGTAACGGCCCAATAGTGCGGATCGGTAAACGTCACCGTGCGTGTGCCCTGTCGATTATCGGCAATCTGAAACAGGTGGAGTGTGTAATGCGCGTTCGTGTTGCCGGCCGGAGGGCGGTTCACAAGCTCCCATGCGTGCTGGTTCTGCGTGATGTCTTCAAAGAAATAGCCAACGTCGCGATCGCGCGCGGTCGTCCGTTCGGGCGGCAGCGAGATCGTCACGACTCTTCCCGAGTATCCGCGGATACGGTACTGCATGAACGAGAGCCCGTTATCGTCGCGCATCACGTACTGTTCCGAATAAATCGGCGGCGTATCGTAAGCGATCGTGAGCGTCGCTTCGGCCATGCTCTTCTGGTGCAGCACTTGCGAGACTTCTTGTTTGTGCTCGAAGTCCGGCCACTTCACGAAAACCAAGCCCGCGATGATGAACAGCACCGCAAAAACGAAGATCGCGGTTCCGAACCAATTATTGCGACGCATCGAGGACCCGGTTCACCACCGCGTCGGCCAGCGCATTTTCTTTGCGGCGCACGTGCCGCACGTCGACGTGCGCGAATTTGTGCAGCAACGCGCGTACGCGCCGGTACAAGGGCTGCAAATCGGGATGTTTGACCCGGTATTCGCCGCTGATTTGCTTGACGACCAATTCGCTATCCATCCGAACCGCCAGCGTACCAATGCCGTGTTCGAGGGCCGCTTCAAGACCCAGCGCAAGCGCGGTCCATTCGGCAACGTTATTGGTCGCGGTTCCCAGAAATTCGCCGACTTCGAACAGCACCTGACCGTCCGGGCCAACGAGCACGGCGCCCGAAGCGGCAGGGCCGGGATTACCACGCGAACCGCCGTCGGTAAACAGCGTCGCTTCGGCGTCTACCGCTGAGTTCATCGGAGTCGGCATCGTCGAAAACTTTCGGGCTGACTGGATTCGAACCAGCGGCCTCCGCACCCCCAGTGCGGCGCGCTAACCAAACTGCGCCACAGCCCGGTCGAACGAACGAGAACGTTGCGAGCGGTCACGAGAGATTGGCGGTCATCACGATCCATTCCCCTTCCAAATCGCGCGTGCGCGCCACCTCTCGCCAACCGGTTTTTTCGTACAGCGCAAGCGCGCTGCGATTCCATGGACGCACTTCCAAGCGCACTTCCGGCACGTTCATCGCTCGCAGCGCATCTTTTCCGGCGCGCATGAGCGCGGTGGCAACGCCCTTGCCTTGCACGCGCGGTTCGACCGCGACGTTGAGCAGCTGCGCATCACCGGCACGCCGGTAGCGCGCGCCGCTTCGCGCGAACAGCAGCTTGTTCATCAGCACGCGCGGGACCGCTGAAAGACGGATCGCAAAGCCCCCGGCAAGCGCATCGGCGATCCAACGAAAAACCGCGCCGCTGAGCAGCGCCTTGCGCTGCAGGCGTTTCAAGCTCGGCACGAAGATCGCATATCCGACGAGTTCGCCATTGCAGCGCGCCGCCAAAAACGTTTGCGGTTCAACCTCGCGGATGAACGACCACACGTTGCCGAACGCAACCGGACGAGCGCCCTTGCGGTAACGCGATTCGTGCTCGCCGGCGAACGCGGCGAAAAAGAGCCGTGCCGCTTGCGCGACCTCGCCGCTTTGCAGCGGCCCGACGGTCAGCGCTGACGGCTGCTCCGCTTCACGCCGTTTTTCTTTGCGCCCGTCATCGCTTCTTTCAGACCCTTGCCCGCGACGAACGCAGGCACTTTTCGTGCGGGAATTGTAATCGACGCGCCGGTTTTCGGATTGCGTCCTTCGCGCGCGCGGCGCTGCCGCACGACGAAACTTCCGAACGGCGTAAGCGCGACGCGTTCGCCTTTTTGCAGCCCGGTTTTAATTTCGTCCAGAACCAATTCCACGATTTCGCCGGCCACCCGCTTAGAAAGTTCCGCTTGCGACGCAATTGCGTCGATGATGTCGGCTTTGGTCATGACCGGGATATACGCAGGGGCCGCGCACGCTCCTTTTGTTAAGGCGCGGTTGCGATTCGTTGCGCGGCCGCGCGCAATGCAAGCAGGTACGAGTCCATGCCGAAGCCGCTGATGCTGCCGATGCACGCCGGAGCAACGACGCTCGTGCGGCGAAAGTGCTCGCGCGAATGCACGTTCGAGAGGTGAACTTCGATAACGGGAAGACCGATCGCGGCGATTGCATCCGCGATGGCATACGAATAGTGGCCGTACGCGCCGGGGTTGATGATCACCGCATCGCATCCGCCGCGCGCAGCGTGCAGCGCGTCGATAATCGCGCCTTCTGCGCTGTACTGCGCTGCGTGCAATTCGACGTGCAGCTCTTCGGCGAGCCGAGCAAGCGCTGAATCGAGGTCGACAAGCGTCTGCGTTCCGTACACGTCCGGTTCACGCGTGCCGAGCAAATTCAAATTCGGACCGTGGATGACGAGCACGCGCATGGCGGCGCGCTTCGCAGGGGGATTGCAGGCGACCTGTTAAGGGTGACTCTCCATGCCCGATATGATCGTCAGCGCTTCTGCGCCTGAAGCCGGTTTTGCCATCGTTGCGGGCATTACGACGCAGCTGGTGCGCGAAACGCAGCAACGCCATGGCTTGAGCCCGACCGCGACTGCCGCCGTCGGGCGCTTGGCAACCGGCGCGGCGCTGCTGGGAAGCAGTTTGAAAGGGAAGGAACGCATTTCGCTGCAGGTTTCGGGCGACGGGCCGCTCGGCAACGTCGTCGCGGACGCATGGCTTGCCGATGAAGCGCACATAGCCGCGCGCGGATATGCAAAATCGCCGCACGCGGATCTTCCGCTCAACGAACGCGGAAAGTTCGACGTTGCCGGCGCCGTGGGTTCGGGTTCGATGCAGGTAACCAAGTCGTACGAAGTCGGTCAGCCGTACGTCGGCGTCGTTCCGTTGTTCAGCGGCGAAATCGCCGAAGACATCGCCGCGTACTTGGTAAATTCGGAACAGATTCCGAGCGTCGTCGCGCTCGGAGTGCTGGCGGATCCGGCGGGCGTCAAAGCTGCGGGCGGTTTAATTGCGCAAGTGCTGCCTGGAGCGGACGAGCGCGCCGTCGCAGCGTTGGAAGAACGCGCGCTCGCAATGCCGCCGATCACGCAATTGATCGCGGAGGGCGCCGACGCGCACGGCATCTTACAGGGGCTGGCGGGTTCGGCGGATCTGCGCGCGCACCGGACGATCGACGTGCACTTTGCGTGCCGCTGCACGCGCGAAAAAGTGGAGGCGGCTCTGCTCGCGCTCGGTTCGGACGAACTGGTGAAAATGTCGCGCGAACGTCCCGAAACCGAAGCGACCTGCGAGTTCTGTAAGAAGGTCTACGTTTTCAGTTCTCCGGAGATCGAGCTCCTCTCCGAACGAGTCAGAAAAGTTTAGCCGGCGGTTCACGGTACGGGTCGATGCGTTGCCAAAAGGCCTCTTTGATCGTGCCGCGATCGTTTTCGTACCACCAGCCGCACTCGCACCGAATCGGCGGATCGCCGGACTGCGGATAGTCGTATTCGCGTTTGCAGCGCTTGCAAATGAAGCGGCGACCGGCGGGCGGTTTCATCGATGACGTGTAGGTGCGTCCGGGCTCAGCCATAAAAGTTGCGTTATGCTCCGTCGTTCGGCATGACTCTTACGAATTTGCGCGATCCGACGGACAGCACCGCTGCCTGCGCCGCCGTCCAAGCGGCCCGCGGATCGGTCACGAGTATACCATCGATGCGCACGCCGTTCCCGGTTATTAGTCGCTCGGCAGCGCGTTTGCTTTCCGCAAAACCGGCCGCGACCATCACGTCGGCCACGCGCCGCGCGTCCGCGAGCGCGATTTCGCGCAGGTTGTCCGAGGGCAGTTCGCGGCGCTGCACCGTTCGCTCGAAGTACTCCCCGGCGGCCTGCGCCGCAGCGGAGCCGTGATAGCGCGTAACGACTTGCGCGGCGATTCGTTTCTTTTCTTGCATCGGATGGATGGTACCGGCGGCCAGCGCAGCGGAGAGCTGCTCGACTTGGGCTTGGGAGCGAAATGCGGCCAGACGCGCGTACCGCGGCAGCATCTCATCGGATATGCGCATCAATTTTCCGAACTGCTGTTCCGGCGGCTCCGTCAGTCCGACGTAATTGCCTTTGCTTTTCGACATCTTCTCCACGCCGTCCAGGCCTTCCAGCAGCGGGACGGTCATGCAGACCTGTTCGCGTTGGCCGAGGGCGTTTTGATAATGCCGTCCCATCAACAAGTTGAACAGTTGATCGTTTCCCCCCAGTTCGACGTCCGCGTTCAACGCAACGCTGTCATACGCTTGCGCAACCGGATAGAGAAACTCGTGCAGCGCAATCGGCGTTCCCGCAGCGTAGCGTTCGTGAAAGTCTTCGCGTTCCAGCATTTGGGCGACCGTGACCCGTGAGAGCAATCGCAGCAAATCAGCCATCGTCAACGCAGCCAGCCACGCGGAGTTGTATTGCAGACTCACGCGTTCCATGTCGAGCACTTTGCCCGCCTGCTGCGAATACGTCTGCATGTTTGCTTCGATTTCTTCCAGCGAAAGCGGCGGCCGCAGTTCGTTCCGCCCCGTGGGGTCGCCGATGCGCGAGGTGAAATCGCCGATCAGCAGCACGACGTTATGCCCGGCTTCGACGAATTGCTGCAGCTTGCACAGCACGACGGCGTGGCCCAGATGCAAATCCGCACTGGTCGGATCGAGTCCGAGCTTTACGGTAAGGGGCCGGCCTTCGTTCAAACGGGCCTGAAAATCGGCGCGCGTTTCGACGTGATCGAATCCGTCGAGAAGTTCTTCCGCGCTCGGTGAGGGCATGCGGCTTACTCTACGTCGAAGATCGTGACGCCGCCTCCGCCTTCGTTCTCGTCGCCGTACCGCACGTTCGAAACGTGCGGATGCGCCCGCAGAAACTCTTGCAATCCGCGCCCGAGCATGCCCGTGCCTTTGCCGTGGATCAGCCGCAGCGGCGAGTTGCCGGCAAGAATTGCTTCGTCGATCCAGCGGTCGACGAGCGGCTCCGCTTCAATGTACCGCTTTCCGCGCACGTCGAGCTCCGCGGTGGCTCGCTCGACGGCCGCTGCGCGCGCCTCACCGGCCCGTCCTGCGCCTGCCGCTTTGCGTTGGGTGCGCGCAGCTTCTGCTAAAAGGTGCGCATCGTCGCGGCGAACGAGCGTTCTCATCGGCCCAACCGCAACGAGCACGGTATCGCCATTGTCGGCGATCACCGTCCCTTCCTGACCCAGAGAAGCAAGCCGCACGCGATCGCCTTCGTGCAGTGAGCGCGCCGGTCGATCGAGCTGCGGCGAGGGCGATTCCAAACCGAGATCGCGGTGCATGTTGTCGATCGTCTTCTGCAAAAGCGCGCTTTGCGCGTGCGTTACTTTGGGGCGAATTGCGGCAGCATTTTCAGCGGCGCGCCGCGCCAGCTCGGTGCTGAATTCGCGCAACGTGGCTTGCAACCGTTCCTCGGCGTTACCGGCGAAACGGCGGCGCTCGCGTTCCAGCGCTTCGGTGCGCGATCGCACGGTATCTTGAAGGCGCTGCAAGTGCATTCGTTCTCGCTGGACCTTCTCCGAATTGCTCTGCAGGCGAGCGCTGATTTCGGAAAGTTCGGCCAGCGCGGTTTCGTAATCACGTTCGCGCGTGCCGAGCAAATCGCGCGCGCGTTCGATGATGTCGCGCGGAATGCCCAGCGAGGCGGCCAGCGGAAATGCGAGCGACTGACCCGGGGTGCCGACGTTGAGCTGGTACGTCGGCGCAAAAGTCTGCGGATCGAATCGCACGCTGGCATTCACGACGCTCTGCGTTTGATGTGCGAAAAGCTTTAGTTCTGTGGAATGCGTGGTTACGACGCCGCCGGCGCCGGCGCGCAGAAATTGTTCGAGCATCGCTATCGCGAGCGCGGCGCCGCTCGCCGGTTCGGTGCCGCCGCCGATTTCGTCGACGAGCACCAACGTGTGCCGATCGGCTTGTTCGATGATTTGCCGCATGCGCCGAAGGTGCGCGGAAAACGTCGAGGCGTTTTCAACGATCGATTGCTCATCACCGATATCGGCAAAAATTCGAGTGAAGCGCCCAATCGCGGTTGCGCCGCCGGCCGGGAGTCTGCATTCCAGAATAGGCCATCGCCACGAACAAGCCGACCATTTTCAGCGCGACGGTTTTTCCGCCCATGTTCGGCCCGCTGATCACCACGATGCGCGCCTCTTCGTCGATCGCGATCGTTTGCGGAACCGCACGTTCGGCGAGCAACGGATGGCGACCGTTTTCGATGCGCAATGCGGGCTGCTCGATGAGTTGCGGCTGCTCGGCGTTCATCGCGATCGCCACGGCGGCTTTGGCGGTCAGCACGTCGATCTGCGCCAGCATCTCGACGTTCGCTTCGATTTGCGCACTCGCTGCGCCGACGGCGCGCGAGAGTCTCTTGCAGAATGCGCGCGATTTCGCGCTCTTCTTCCAATCGCAGCGTGCGCAAACGATTGTTCGCTTCAAGCGCAGCCAGCGGTTCGACGAACAGCGTCTGACCGCTCGAACTGGTGTCGTGCACGATGCCCGGCACCTCGCCGCTGAACTCGGATTTGATCGGAACGACGAAGCGGCCTTCGCGAATGGTCACGACCGCGTCTTGAATCGCTTTCGCGTACTTCGCGGAGCGAAGCAGTGCGCCCACTTTGTCGCGGGCTTCGTTTTGCGCATGCGCAATGCTTTTGCGGATGCGGCCGAGCGCCGGCGAGGCGCGCTCCAACACCACGCCGCGCTCGTCAATCGCCTCGACGAGCGAGCGATGCAAGTCTTTCAGCGGACGATAGGATTGCGTTAACGCTTCCATCGCCGGAGCGGGTCGTTCGCGTGTTTTGTTGTACGCGGCTGCGGCAGCCGAAACGGCGTCGGCGACGGCGCGAAGCTGTTCGGCGGAGAGGCTGGTGCCGATTTCCGCGAGCTGCGTGAGTTCGGCAGTATCGACGGCAGGCGTAACGTGCATGTCGGCTTCAACCACCAACGTCCGCGCTTCTTGCGTGGCAGTTTGCTCGCGCCGCACACGTTCGAAATCCACCAGCGGGACGAGCTGCGCCGCATACCCGCGTCCGCGCTGCGTGCGCGTCGCCGAAACTACGCGCTCGCGAACGCCCGCGAAATCAAGCGTGTCAAGCGTGCGGGAGTCGGCGAGTTCGTAAGGCGCGAGCGTCATGCCGCACTCATTGTCATGGTGAGCGCAGTCGAACCACGGCCGTTTGTCATGGTGAGCTTGTCGAACCACGAGGCCAATCTTTCATGCATTCACGTTTGTCATGGTGAGCCTGTCGAACCACGGCCGAGCTTGTCGAGGCCCACAATATGTCATGGTGAGCCCGTCGAACCACGGCGGTGCTGCTACGTGAGCCGTTGTTTAAGTATTTCCTGTACCAGTGCCGGGTTCGCCTTTCCGCGCGATGCTTTCATGACTTGACCGGTGAGAAAGCCAAAAACGTTGGTCTTGCCCGCGCGATAGTCTGCGGCCGCCTTTTCGTTTTCGGCCAGGACGCGATCGACGAAAGACTCGATTTCACCGGTGTCGCTGGTTTGCGCGAGACCCTCCTTCTGCACGATGGCTTTCGGCGAACCGTCGCCGCGCCACATGCGTTCCAGCAAATCTTTGGCGATCTTCGAGTTGACCGTTTTGCTCTGCAGCAGTTCGATGAGTTCCGCAACGCCGTCCGGCGTGACGGCGGAAAGATGCACGGGCACTTGCGTTTCGTTGGCCAGCCGCGAGAGATCGCCCAGAACGAAATTGGAGCTTTGCTGCGGATTGCCGCTGCAGTCCACGCACGTCTCGAAGTATTGCGCCAGCGGAAGGTTGTCGATGAGTTGCGTCGCCTGTTTGGATTCCAACCCGTACTCTCGACGGTAGCGTTCGAAGCGTTGCCACGGGAGAATCTTCAGCGAGTCTTTCAAACGCTCGACCATCCCCGGATCCGGTTCCAGCGGTACTAAATCGGGATCCGGGAAATAGCGATAGTCGTGTGCCTGCTCTTTGCTGCGCATGGAATGCGTCGTACCGTGGGTTTCGTCCCAGCCGCGGGTTTCCTGAACGACGCGTCCGCCCGAACTGACGACGCCTATTTGCCGCTCGATCTCACTTTCAATCGCGCGAAATACCGAGCGAAACGAATTCATGTTTTTGATTTCGGCTTTGGTGCCGTACTCGGTTGAACCCGCCGGCCGAATCGACACGTTGGCATCGCATCGCAGCGAGCCTTCCTCCATCTTTACGTCGCTCACGCCGAGTGCACGAAGGTGCGCTTGAGCGCTTCCAAATAAGCGACGGCTTCCTGCGCGCTGCGGATATCGGGCTCGGAAACGCACTCCATCAGCGGAACGCCGGCGCGATTGAAGTCGACCAGCGAATAGTTGCTGCCCGCGATGCGTCCGTCGCCACCGCCCGCGTGCGTCGACTTGCCGGTGTCTTCTTCCAGATGAATGCGCGTCAGGCGGCACTCCTTCATCGTGCCGTCCTCGAGCCAGTACCGCACCACGCCGCCTTGCGTGAGCGGCATATCGTACTGCGAAATTTGGTAATTTTTGGGCATGTCGGGATAAAAATAATTTTTGCGATCGAATTTAGAGAACGCGGGAATCTGCGCGCCAAACGCGAGCCCTGCCAGCATCAGATGAGCGAGCGCTTCACGGTTGGCGACCGGTAACGCGCCGGGCAACGCGAGGCACACCGGGCAAACCTTCGTATTCGGCTCGCCGCCGAATTCATTCGGACACGCGCAGAACATTTTTGTGCGCGTCTTGAGCTCGACATGGCATTCAATGCCGATGACGGCCTCGTACTCCACACCAACGGCGGTCACGGCGTTGCTTCTTCGGTCAGCGGCCGGCGCTCGCGAGCGTGCTGCGTTTGCCGTTCGTACGCGTGCGCCGCACCCAGCAGCAGCGATTCTTGGAAGAGCGGCGCGGCGAGCTGCAAGCCCATCGGCATCCCGTCGATCCAACCGCACGGAACCGAAAGCGCCGGCAGTCCGGCGAGCGACATCGGAATCGTATAGTAATCCATCATGTACATGCTGTACGGATCGCTCTTTGCGTTGAACTCGAACGCCGGCGAGCTGGCCGCGGGTGATGCGACGAGATCGCACTGCGCGAATGCCGCAGCAAAATCTTTCGCGAACATCGTGCGCGCCTTTTGCGCTTTCACGTAATAGGCATCGTAGTAGCCGCTCGAAAGCGCATACGTTCCGATCAGGATTCGCCGCTTTACTTCCGGGCCGAACCCCGCAGCGCGCGTATTTTCGTACATCTGGCCGACGTTGGCACCCTCGACGCGCAGGCCGTAGCGCACCCCATCGAAGCGGGCCAAGTTGCTGCTGCATTCCGCAGGGGCGATTAAGTAATACGTGGCGAGCCCGTAATCCGCGGTAGGCAGCGAAACCTCGACGAGCTGCGCGCCCGCCTGTTCGAGTTCGCGATACGCTTTCTGGTAGAGCGCGTGAATCGCTTCGCCCAAACGTTCCGTAACGAACTCGCGGATGATGCCGATGCGCAAGCCTTTCAAATCGGTGCGCAGCGCATTCGATGCAGATTCGACCGATCGACCGATACTGGTCGAATCCATCGGATCGTGACCCGCCATCACTTCGTAAGCCAGCGCCGCATCCTCGACGGTGCGCGTGAGCGGTCCGATCTGATCCAGGCTTGACGCAAAAGCGATGAGCCCATAGCGCGAGATACGGCCGTACGTCGGCTTGAAACCGACGAGATTGCAAAACGCGCCGGGTTCGCGAATCGATCCGCCGGTGTCGCTGCCCATTCCGATTGCAGCTTCGTACGCTGCGACTGCGGCGGCCGAGCCGCCGGAACTACCACCCGGGACGCGACCCAGATCGTATGGATTGCGAGTGATCCCGAGCGCGCTGTTTTCGCATGAACTACCCATCGCGAACTCGTCTAGATTCGCTTTGCCGATCGGTATCGCGCCCGCATCGAGCATCCGTTGCACCGCGGTCGCGGTATACGGCGCTATCCAACTTTCCAAAATCTTCGAACCGCACGTCGTGCGCGTCCCGCGCAGACACATGTTGTCTTTGACTGCAACCGGCACGCCGGCTAGCGGAAGACGATCGCCGGCGCCGACTCGTTGGTCAACGCGGTCGGCATGCGCGCGCGCCAGTTCGTGCAGCGGTGTCAGATACGCGCCGACGCGATCGTCAACCGCATCGACCTGCGCCAGCGTCGCGTCGGTGATTTCGCGAGCGGAAACTTTTCGAGTACTCACCGAGCGCACAATTTCCGCTGCGCTGGCACAAAGCAGGTCGTGCACGATCAGTTTTCCTCTGCGATGATCCGCGGCACGCGGAAAAACATGCCGTCGCGCTGCGGCGCCATTTTCAGCACTTCATCGCGTTCCAAGCACGGACCGACGACATCGTCGCGCTCGACGTTACGCGATTCGACGACTTGCGCGGTCGCTGAAACCGCCGACGTATCCAATTCCGACAACACGTTGACATGCCCCAGCAAGTCTTCGAGCTGCTTGCCGAAACGCTGCGCCTCCTCATCGGTGAGCGCGAGCCGCGCCAGCTTTGCCACGTAGCGGACGTCAATACGGTCAGTCATAAAGGAGTATCCGCCCGGAGCCTGTCGTGAGCCCGGTCGAACGGGGCTCCACGCCCCCCACGCGCAAAGCGCGTGGGGCCCCCGGCCTTCGGCCCACTCCTTTGGATGGCATATCCGCGCTTCGGGCCTCCAGCTGAAATGGCGAGCCAGGTTCGCTCTTCAACTAACCACAAACTCGGGGTACTCCTCCGAAGGCCAGTGCGGCACCGGTGCGTCTTTGAATGCTTCTTCGATTTCGTTTCGCGCTGACTCATTTCGCCGGTACATCGTCGCAAGCGTCTCGATATGCCCGGTCTGCGGAAACATGTCAAACGGCTGAACCACTCCAAGATCGTATCCTTTGGCCGCCAGGAACTTCAAGTCCCGGGCGAGCGTAGCGGGATCGCATGACAGATACCAGATGTTCGGAACGTGACTTTGCGCAATCGCGTCGAGCGCCGCCTCGTCGCTGCCCTTGCGCGGCGGATCGAGAAACGCGATATCCGCGGCCTTCAGCGCGCTACGCGCTTCACCATGCTTGAGCGCCTCCTCAACGCGGCCGGTGATGAACCGCGCCGAGCCGGAAAGCTCGTTGAGCGCCGCATTTTTGCGCGCTTCCGCCACTGCAAGACTGTTTTCTTCGATGCCGAGCACCGAGCTTCCCAGCTTGGCGAAATAGACCGCAAACGTGCCGGCGCCGCAATACAAGTCGACGATCTTGCGGGGAGCGTTCAAGCCGGCTCGCATATAATCGAAGATTCGACGGACGATTTCGACGTTGACTTGAAAAAACGAGCCGGGCGAAACGCGATACCGGATACCGTCGATCTGCTCTTCGATTTCGGTTTTGCCGGCGAGCGGACGATGCTTGCGTCCCAGAATGGCATTTGCGCTGCTCAGGCCAAAGGAGTTGCTCAAACCGACGGTTCCGGGAAGCCGCTGCACTATCTCGGGACCGGCTTGCGCCAGATCTTTGGATGGGTCCGCAGTCGTAATCGTCGCGATCGTTTGCTGCGTTGCTTTCGCCGTACGCTCGACGATATGCAATGCGCGCGCGAAAACACCGGCGAATTTCGGCTGCGCCGCCATTTCGTTGAGGCGACCGATGTGGTCGTTCAGCTGCGGCATCACGATGGGGCAACCGTCGATCGCTACCACGTCGTGCGAACGCTGACGGTAGAATCCGAGCGAACCTTTCGAGACGACGAGCGACATTTTGTTGCGGTACGCGCGGGGATTGATCATGCCGATGGGTTCATGAACGACCGCGGAATCGAATCCGCCGATGCGCGCAAGCGCGTTGACGACGACGTCGCGCTTCCAAGCAAGCTGCGAAGGATAACTTAGATGCTGAACCTGGCAGCCGCCGCATTCACCGAATACCGGGCAAAACGGTTGCGCCCGCACGGCAGAACGCACCGTCAGCGCAACCAGAGATGCAACGGCGTATTTTGGTTTTACCGCCGTAATGCGGACGCGTGCTCGCTCCGCCGGAAGCGGGCCGAAACAAAAAACGACCATGCCGGCGCTGCGGCCCACGGCTTGACCATTTGCAAGCAGATCGGTAAAGGCCAGTTCTACTTCAGCGCCCGCGCGGAGCGCCACGCCCGCGTCAACCGGAGTTCTTTTGGTCGTCAAGCGTTTTGAGGAGTTGATTCGCCTCATCGATGAGCTGTTGGATGCGCCGGCTCGTCGGATCGACTGGCGCGCGTCCAAGCAGTGCGCGCACGACGGTGAATGCCAGTGCCGCCGAGAGTCCGGCAACGCCGATCCAGATCAACGTCCGCGTGATTCCGCCGTCACCGTCGCCCGAGGCTTTTCCGTCGACCGCATAGCCTTCCGGTTGCTGCTGCTGCACCTGAGACAAGACTGCTCTGCTCCTTTTACGAGTGTGCGGGGGCGAGGGGGCGTATTCGCTGCCACGTGCAGGGGACCCGCCCCGATCTTCGCCAACCGGCGTGCATGAAATTCATCGCCGTCGCGCTCTGCGCGGCGTCGTTCCTGATTGCAACGCGCAGCGGTGCGGCCTGCGCCACCGGTTCGGTGACCGTGGCGTACGCTGCAAGTTTGGTGCACGTCATGGAAGGACCGCTCGCCGCGCGTTTTCAGCGCGACACGGGCGTACGCTTTTCCGGCGAAGCCAAAGGCAGCAAAGCGCTCGCGCATTTGATCGCGGCCGGATTACGGACACCCGACGTCTTCATCAGTGCGGATTCGGCCCTGTTGGATCCGTTGCTGCGCGGTAAAACGCCGTCGATCACCGGATATACGATTTTCGCGTCCGCTCGAATGGTGGTTGCCTATTCGGACGGATCGGCACACCGGCGAATGTTCGAGCGCGCGGCCCGCGGCGACATTTCCGTGCTGGACGCGCTTGCAGCGCCCGGCGTTCGGGTTGGCCGCACCGATCCGCAGCTCGATCCCAAAGGTGCGCGCACGCTTCGCGTGCTAGCGTTGTTGGGGCGCCACGATCGACAGCCGCAAAAAGCGCGTGCCGTTGCAAGCAACTCGGAAGTTTTTCCTGAGGAAGATCTCGCGGTGCGCATCGAGAGCGGCGAACTTGACGCCGGCTTCTTCTATTCTACGGAGACGCCGGGCCGTAACTTGAGAACCGTCGAATTGCCGGCCGATGCGAATCTCGCGCACGACATCGCGTATTCGATTGCGCGCCTGACGCATGCGCCGAATCCCGCGCAGGCGAGGAGCTTCGTCGCTTTTCTACTGAGCGGGCCGGGAAAAGGCGTGCTGGAAGCAGCCGGTTTGAGGTATCTGCCGCATCCCAAAGTCGTCGGAACTCCGTAGCCGCGCAAGGCGCGGGCAGCGTAGGCTGCTCGCGGCTGCGATCGTTTCTTTGGCGCTGCATGCACTTCTGGGTGTTGCGATTCCGTCGTTTCGCCAAAACGCTCCGGCTCCCAAAATGTTTGTCGTGACGTTCGAGCGCGCTGCGCGTTACGCGGCGCACACGGCCCGTGCCTCCCCATCACACTGCAACTGCACGGGCGATCGTGACGCAGCCAATCTCCGCCAAGCCGACCGTTCACAAGACCGAACCCGTGAGAAAGCGGGAAGTGGCGCGTATCCAACTTCACGCTATTCACGTGACGCCGCCGCATACGCAGCGCTCGACGCAAACGTTCGACCCGCAAGCCCAGCAAGCGCAGTTCGAAAAGACCATCGCAAAGCTGCGCGAAGAGAACAACCCCGTCGAGAGCGCAGCGCGGCCGGTGCAAACGCCCGAGACGGCGCGGCGGTTCAACTTTGATATTTCGGGCAGCATCGGAACGGCGCCGCACGGTGAGGGAATTTTAACGCCGCTTCAGTCCTGGCACGCCGACGGATACGATTACTACTACGTGCGCTACTGGGTCGAGTATCCGGACGGCACTACGGAAACCGGTATCGTGCCGTGGCCACTCCGTTATCTGCCCGCAGTCGATCCATTTCGCTTGGGAATACAGCATTTTCCGCTGCCGGTTCCGCTAGCCGGCTATGCGCTGCCTGCCGGTACGGCGCTTCACCCGCTGGTCGCGTATTGTTACGAGCATCGCAGCGAGTTGCCGTCGTGCCCGATCTATCACGATTGAAACCGCTAATCGGTTGATCTCGTCGTTCGAGAGGACGCCGAAGTCCTTACAAGAATCGTTTTTTCGATGGTATTGGGCCTCATCGTTTCAGCGTTTCTGCTGGCTGCTCCTAGTGATGCACTGCGTGACACCGCCATAACAGTAAAGGCTCGCGCGCATCCGAATGCTCGCGTTGGCTTCGAACTACATCTAACGGACGCAAAGGGCATTCAATGGAGAAAGCGGCTCGACGTGCGAACTGATGCACGCGGCTGGGCGACGTTGGCCGATCCCATGCGGTTGTTTTTAGGAGCTCAGCCAAGGTCGGGACAGGCGCCTTTTGCATGGCCCAATGCTCTTGGATCTCAACCGGCGACCTTAGAGCTATTGGCCGGTCCGCGTGAAATTGCGGCGCAACATTTGCTCCGCCGGCAACGTTCGCCCGATGTAACGCAGCATAAGGTCCGGACGACAAGCGTCGTCGGTGAATTGTTCATACCGCGCAATGCGAAGCGAGTTCCCGGTATCATTGTTCTGGGCGGGTCGGAAGGCGGCTACCCGAGCGACATTGCGGCGTTGCTAAGCGCACACGGGTACGCGACGCTTGCGAGCGCATACTTTGGGGAATCCGGCACGGATAAGAGTCTGGTCGACGTGCCGATCGAACGTGTCGCCGCGGCCGTTCGTTATCTCAAGCGTCAACCGCAAGTGGACTCGAAGAGGATCGCTCTATTCGGCGTTTCGCGCGGCGGAGAGCTGGCGTACTTGGCGGCCTCGCTTCTGCCGGACATTGGTGCGGCGATCGGGATCGTGCCAAGCCCAGTCGTCGAAGCGGGCCTTCGTTTCGGAAAAGGCCTAGTGAACGAACCCGCATGGACGTATAAAGGCAAACCGGTTCCCTACGCGACGTTTCCGGAAATACAACAATTTTTGCATACCGGCAACATCGGTCCGGTAAAAGACGCATTGATTCGCTTCGATCGGATTCGCGGCCCGGTTGCAATCATTGCCGCCGCAGACGACGAGCTTGGGCTCTCCGGTAAATTGTTCTCCCGAGCTCTTCCTTCTTTGCACCTGCGCCGCCGTGATGTCTTTGTAGATTATAAAGGCGCAGGACACCTTATCGATATGCCGTTCACGCCAACGGCGAATCTAGCGCAGCTTCGGACGCCGTACGGCGTACTCCATTTCGGCGGAACATCCAGCGGCTACGCCGAAGCCGACGTGCAAAGCTGGCATCTCATTCTGCAGTTTTTGCGGAGCGCTTTCACGCGAAAGGCCGGATGAAGATCATCCGGCCCTTGTGCGATATGGCGGCTACGAACGTTGCGCTAGCTCTTCGTGCAGGTCGTGGTAACGGTAACCAGCCTGCCTCCGGGTTCGCGGAACGAGGAATGAGCGACGGTCTTTGTATCGCTGGTTTTCGTCATGGTCGTGGGGTTGTTCGTAGCCGTGTTGTTGCCTTTGGGATAAAATTGGTCGGTCCACGTCATCGAATTTCCTCGCCAACCCGGCGAGGTGCTGAGATCGTATCCGCCGGCTGGATCGTAAGCAATATCGACCCATCGCGACGTTGTCGGATCGTACGTTATCCGATCTTCACTAGTAAAGCTTTGCGGAATCCACGATGCTTTGTGCACCGCGGTTCGCGTGACAAGCCAATATCCGTCCGGCGATATCGTCGCTGTTGAAGTGGTGCGGTATGGTCCGGGGCGGCGAGCGCTCAGGACACTGCAATTCCATGTGCCCGTAAGAAACTGCATTTTGGAGAAATCCGGCTTGCTGGATGCGGGAACCGGCGTGCTTTCCGTTTGCGCAAACGCCCCGGCGGTCAGCGCGAAGAGGATTGCCCCCAAGGAAACAGCTGCGCGAAGCAGATGCATAAGAGCCTCCTTTTAATGCGGCGCAAGCCCGTCACAAAAACGTGGGGCTTCTGCCGTCCTGCAGTATACATCCGATAGATTGGTTGTTCCTACTCCGACCGCCGGAACAGCAATTAAGCGTTCGCCGCAGCCTCGCGCGGCCTTAATGCCGGCGCGGCGTTCAGATGCGTGCCGACGTGCCGGTTCCGCTACCCGACGATGCCTCGGCTTGCACCGCGCCTCTGTAGAGGTATTCGAAGTTTTCCCACAGTTCATCGCCGCCATAGTTGTGACGTTGAACTGAGATCAGGTCGTTCAACCGCTTCCAAGCGCCGATAATCAGCGAGTGAAAGACATCGTAAATGACATCGGAGTCCAGTAGCTTGTGCCGGACCAAAGCACCAATCTCTTCGTACATATGCAGTAAGAAACGTTCTTTATGGACCGAAAGATCAAGATTCGATACGTTTTCCGCGTCGGATCGGTACTGCTCGTCTCGTAACCGATCGTTGAGCTCGTTGAAAACGAAATGCTGGGCTTCCTGAAACTGCCGGCTGCGAAAGATTTCGTAAACTTTAAGTGTCCCGTCGAGCTGCGTCGCATTTTGAAAATGCTCCAGTTGGCGATTCATTGCTCGCAACTGTCGAGATCCCACCAGAACCGTGACGGCGATCACCACACCGGTAAATGCCGTAGCAACTGCACTGACCGCTTCCCAGATCATCCGCAATTGGATACCACTGAGGAGCGAGCGACTCCTTGAATCGCCGCGTAACGCTTAGTTGAAGTTTTTCGATCGTAAGCCGGCGGAGAGATCGGACGCTTCGAATTCCCAAATTTTGAGCGCTAGTACGTCGATGCAGCCGCTCTCCTTCTGCAATTGGCCCTCGACGATCAGCGTCATCGATTGCCGAATGGTGCGGCGGTACTTTTCGTATACGTTAGGCCGCACGATCACGTTTACCAAACCGGTTTCATCCTCGAGTGTAAGAAAAACAAAACCTTTGGCCGTGCCGGGACGCTGCCGCGTAATAACGAGGCCGCCGACCCGGCAGAGAGCGTTGCGCTTGACCTTGGACAACTCCACGGCGGGAATAACGTTCTCGCGCTGAAGGAGCGGCCGCAGATGCGCCATCGCTTGTTCTTTCGACGACACGCCGGTCGACCAGAGATCGAACACCGTTTCCTGACGTGCCGAAAGCTTGCGAAAGTGCGCTGCAGGTTCTTCGACGTCCATCATGCGGCCTAGTTCGCCGCGCGTTTCTCTTTCGTCCAAACCGCGCAGCGCCCACATCGCTTCGCGGCGCGAAGCGAACCAGGGCGCGAAAGCGCCCGCGGCGGCCAGATTTTCCATCGCTTCTTTTTCGAGCTGCGTACGTTGCGCGAATTCGAGTAAACCGGAAAACGGCCCACCAGCAATCGCTTTTTCCAACCGCTCCCGCTGCGTTTCGCCCAAACCGCGAATGAGGTGAAAGCCCAACCGCAAGGCACCGCTCGTTTCGACGCAGCTCCAATATTCGCTGGCATTGACGCTGACGGGCTCGATACGAACGCCGTGCCGGCGTGCATCGTTGACAAGTACTTCTGTCGAGTAAAAGCCCATCGGCTGAACGTTGAGAATCGCCGCGGCAAAAATTGCCGGAAAATGACATTTCACGTACGCCGATTCATAGGCGAGGAGCGCAAAGCTCGCTGCGTGCGACTCGGGAAAACCGTAGTCGGCGAATCCTTCGAGCATATGGAACAACTGCTCGGCGGCCGCGCGATCGATGCCGTTTTCGACCATTCCTTCGACCAGTCTGGGAAAAATCTCCAGCATGCGTTCGCGCGATCGTTTGTGGCCCATGGCGCGACGCAGCTTATCTGCTTCCGCCGGCGAAAAACCGGCCGCTTCGATCGCCATGCGCATGCCCTGCTCTTGAAACAACGGCACGCCGAGCGTGCGCTCCAACACCGGTTTGAGTTTAGGATGCGGATACGTCACCGGTTCCAGCCCGCTGCGACGGCGCAAAAACGGATGGATCATTTGGCCTTGAATCGGGCCGGGCCGGATAATTGCAACTTGCATGACGATATCGTAAAAGCAGGCCGGTCTCATTCGCGGCAGCATCGACTGCTGCGCGCGCGATTCGATTTGGAAAACGCCGATAGTATCGGCGCGCTGCGTCATTTCGTACGTTGCCTTGTCGTCGTGAGGAATGGAGTGAAGCGCCATGCCGGAGCGGCATTCGTTTATGAGCCAGGGATCGTTGCGATCCAGGCAACGCTTGTGGACGGCGAACGCTTCGCGAAGCAGCGAGAGCATTCCAAGCCCGAGCAGATCGATCTTGATCAACCCAAGGTCTTGCAGATCGTCTTTGTCCCATTGCACGATCGTGCGGTCTCGCATCGTCGCCCATTCCACGGGCGCCACGCAGACAAGCGGATCGCGCGTGATCACCATGCCGCCGGAATGAATCCCCATGTGACGCGGAAACCCATCGATGCGCCGGCACAATTCGAACAGCTGTGCGCCGATTTCGCCGCCGACCGGCGTCTTTATCTGCGGATCGGGATCGTCGCCGTAATCGCGATCGGAAAAGCCGTGATAGTCGTGCGCATGTCCGAGCGGGGGCGTGCGCGCTTGCCCGCGGGGTGGGGGCTCAGGACAAAGCGCGCTCGGTCGCGCGGCGGCAACTCCGGTCGCGCCTGCCAGCGATTCGCGTGCATCGTATTCACCCGCTACGGCATCGACCTGCGCCAGGGTGAGCCCAAGCGCTTTACCGACGTCGCGAATTGCGGAACGCGTATGGTAGGTCACGACTTCGGCGGCCATTGCGGCGTGCGTGCGGCCGTAACGATCGTAGACGTATTGAATAACTTTTTCGCGATCTTGGTGGGCGAAATCAACGTCGATGTCGGGAATTTCTTTGCGGCCTTCGGACATGAACCGTTCGAATAATAAGTTCATTCGGATCGGATCGACCGCGGTGATGCCGAGCGCATAACACACCGCGCTGTTTGCCGCCGACCCGCGCCCTTGGCAAAGCACACTCATCTCGCCCGCGGCGCGCACGATATCCCAAACGATGAGGAAGTAGCCGGCCAAATCCATTTTGGCGATCATGCCGAGTTCGTATTCTCAGCTGCCGTTCGACGTCCGGCTGCAGCGGTGAACCATACCGCTCGGCGGCTCCGCGGTAGACCAGCTCCCGTAAAAGCTGTGCCGCGTATGCCCCTGCGCCACGGGAAAAAGCGGGAACTGGCCGGTCAATCGCTCGAGGCGGAAGGCGCAGCGTTCGGCGATACGCACCGAATTACGGATCGCTTCGGGGTAACCGCAAAAGATTTGCGCCATCATGCGCCCGGATTTCAGATAGTATTCGCTGTTGGGCCGCAGTAGCGCATCTTCGCGAGCTTGCGCAAGATTCGTTTTGTTTTTCACGCACAGCAGCACGTCGGCCAGGCGCGCATGTTCTTTGCGAGCGTACATCACGCCGTTAGTGGCCACGTACGGCAACTGCAGTTCGCTCGAGCACGCGATGAGCCGGCTGCAGGCTTGCGCGTCTGCGGCGTGCAGATGATGCTGCAGTTCAACGAAAAGCCGATCGCCGAAGCGCTCGCGCAAAAAGCGCAGCCGCGATGAATCGGCGTCGCGATAAAGCGCTACCAGACCGTCGGTGCAGCCGTCGAGATCTTCCCAGTGCAGCCGAGGTTCGTTTTTGCTGCCGCGCAGCTGGCCGGCTGAAATCAGCCGGCAGAGATTCGCGTATCCCTGCGCATTTTCAACCAAAAGCAGCAACCGGCGGCCGGCGGACAGCGTCAGTTCGCTGCCGATGATGCCGGGCAGTTTGCGCTCCGCCGCTGCGCGCGCAAAACGTACCGCGCCGTAAAGCCCGTCGCGATCGGCGATCGCCAGCGCATGCAGTTCCAACTCGCACGCGGCACCAACGAGCCTCTTCGGGGTGCGAGCCGCCCTCTAAAAACGTAAAGTTCGAGTGCGCGTGGAGCTCGGCGTAGTGCACTGTGCTTTTAGGAGCCGAATTCAGTCATACAAGCCTCGTAAATACCAGCGCGAAGCTTGACGATAAATGCGGCACAGTGCCCCGTCTTCAAGCAGCACGTCATATTCATCGCGAACCGGCTCGTTAAACCAACTCTCCTCGACGCGCCATGGACCGGCGCAATCCACGACGCGTTTGCCGCGAACTTTTGCCGGAGCGTTGCCGCGCACGCGCACTTCGATTTCACGCACCGCGAGCAGCCGCAGTTGTGGAGGAGCGGCCGGCATAACGCTCACGCGCTCGGTTGCGGCGAAGGGTTTTTGCTGCACCGTAAACGGTTGATACGTGAACCGCCGCTCGAGAAGCGATGCCGGACGGGTGCTCGCGCGCGCAGGAGTGTTTCCGGTGGCAGCTTGCAAACGCGCCAGCGCGACGGTGAGCGCGTGCGGATCGGCGTTTTGACCGCCGAACAATGCGGCAGCCGCGCCGCACTCTTCCAACCGCATGACTTGCAGCCGCAAACCGGTGACCGGCGCGTCGAACGTCACGGTTTCGAGTTTGGCGCGAATGACGTTGAGCATCGTACGCGCATCGCCCGTGGGCTGCGCAAAACCGGATTCGACGACCCGAACCTCGCCGTTATCGCACTCGAACGTCAAACAAACCGTGCCGGCTGCTTTACCCGCGCGTTGTAAATCGTTGCAGACTCGATCGGCCAGCACGCGCAATGCAAACACGATCTGTTCTTCTTGCTCCGCGCTTCCTTCGCCGTATGCGGTCGCGTCGATCTGCAATTCGTGTGCGCGCGGACGAAACGGCGTAGGATCGATTCCTCGCGCGCAATCGTGCCAGCGGGCAGCTTCTTTACCGAACCGCCGCACGAACGGCCCGTGCGGAAGCTTCACGAGATCGTGCAGCGTGCGCACTCCCAGCAGATGCAGGCGCTCGACGATGCGCTGTTCCAGCTCGAGCACTTCGATTCGCAACGATTCGAGAGGCTGCGTACCGGCATACGTTCGTGCGCGCGCAACGAATTTATTCGGTCCTACCGCTGTGCGTACGGGAAGATCGAAACCGCTCAAGGCGTCGGCCGCGCGAGCCGTCCACTGCGAGGCGGAGCCCTCGATGCCGCGCATGTGCAAATACGCGGTGCCTTCACCGCAGTCATCGACTAGAGGTGAAACGGCGTCGAGTGCATCGAGCATGTCGTTCCAAACCATCCGCGATCGTTCCCTGTCGTGAACGAGCACGTGCACGTTTCCGGCAGCAGCGCGCGCTTGCAAAACGGTATGGCCGGGACGCGCTCCGAGCGCGTATGCGGCCGGTTCCACCTCGATGATGCGGCCGCGATCGGGCTTGTCGGCCAATACGGCAGGTTCGAGCAACGCAATGTCGGAGCGATCGCGACGGGCGAGGGCCAAACGAAAAACCGGAACGTGAACGCACAGCAGCGGCGTCACGGGCATTCCTCCACAATGCGGATGCGCGCCGTTGCGCCGGGAGCACCGCGCCGGTGCTTTATCACTTGGGCGCTCACTTCATAACCGGCAAGACACCCGAGAATGCCGCGCGCGTTTGACCAAACGACACGCTCGATCGCGCAACGTACGCGCGTCGAAGCAAAATACGCCAGTTCAGTGCTCGCCTTCATCCCAAGCGCGAACAGCACCGTTCCGGATTTTTGCGCGAGCCCGCACAAGCGTGACCACACTACCGCGCGCAGCGGCATCGCCGGAATCACCACCGCGGAAAAAGCACGCGAACGCAGCAGAATGTCGGCGCAGCGCGCAATTTCAACCGGCGTTCGAACCGGCACGATCAACGCGCGTTCGAGCTGCACGCCGGCGCGTTCCAAGTCGGGCGGGTAGAGCGAGCCCAGCGAGGCATCGTCGAGAATTCCGGCAATGCCGCGGCAAGTCGCTTGTGCTAGAATGCTTGCCAGCAGCGCCGTTCGGCCCGAACTGGAAGCGCCTTCCAGCGTCGCCAGCGTGCCCCGAGCAAAACCGCCGGAGAGCGCGGAATCGAGCGCGGCGAAGCCGCTCAGAAAAGGCTCAGTGGCAGCAGCTGATGATCTTCCCGCCGGCGCGAACGTCAAGGCCGGCCTTCAGCGTTAAGAAATCGGAGTGGAGAGCCGTCATGGGAACACGATCTTAATCGAACGTATGTTCGATTGTCAATCTTCCGCGCTCCACTTTTTTGGGTGGCGGCATCGACGCTTTGATGTCTAAAGAAGGGCAGCAGGTGGCTCGCAAGCTTGGTACTCGGCCGGAGTTCATTCCAGTCCTCGGTTCTATCGTGGCTGCTGCGGTATTGCTGGGATTGTCGAGTTTTTTCAGTTACCGCGATTCGGTAGCACTGGCTGCGTTTCAACATCGTTTGCAAGCCGCTGAATTTGCGCGCAACCGCGTGCTTACGGCGCAACTCGATGAAGAAACGGGCGTGCGCGGATACGCAGCGACCGGCTCGCGCGTTTTTTTGCAGCCCTATTACATCGGCAAAGCCGCGTTCGCCGACGACATCAATATACTGGAAGCGCAGACGCGCCGCCTCGGATCGGCATCCATGCTGGCGAACGTGCAACTCGAACGCGCGCTCAACCAGCAGTGGGATCGCGAAATCGCATTGCCGCTGATTCGCGGCGGCCCGCAGGCCAATACATTGGCGCTGGAATTCATCGGCAAAAATCTGGTCGACCGTTTTCGTGCGGTCGACGCCGGGATCTACTCGTTGCTGAACCAGCAAGCGGTGCTCGCGGATCAAAAATTCCAGTCGTCGCTGCTGGCCCTCTCGCTAGTAGGCGCTTTGGGCATTTTGATGATCGTGACGGTCGGCGGATGGCTGCTCACGCGGCAGACCGCCACCGAACGCGCGCTGGAACGGCAGCGCTTATTGTATGAAAACGAACGGCGCCTGGTCGAAACGCTGCAGCAAGTCTTCATTCAACGGCGCTTGCCCTCGTCGCAAGCGTTCGCGCTGCACGGCGTCTACATCCCGGCTGCGCGTGAAGCGCTGATCGGCGGCGACTGGTACGATGCGTTCGAACTGCCCGACAAACGCATTCTGTTCTCCATCGGAGACGTTGCCGGGCACGGGATGGAAGCGGCTGCCATCATGAATCGCTCGCGCGAAAGTTTGCTGGCAGCGGCTCTGCGCGAAGACGATCCGGCAAAGATTTTGGAACGCGCGAACGCCGCAAGCTTCATGCACGAGCCGCTTATGGTGACGGCGGTGTGCGGGTTCATCGATCCGGAGACGCTGGAGATCACGTACGCGACCGCCGGCCATCCGCCGCCGGTGTTGGTAAAAGAGAATTGTGAACCGTTCTTTCTGCAGCACGACGGAATTCCGCTGGGAATTCAGGCGGATGCGTCGTTTCGCACGTTCGTTGCACACGCAACCGCCGGTTCGCTGCTCGTGCTGTATACCGACGGCGTCATCGAGTTTTCCCGTGACGTCGAAGCGGGTGAACGGCGTTTGCTGGAGGCGGTTTCACGAGCCCGCGCCACAAGCGATCCCTCCGTTTCCATTCGTAACGAGATTTTCGGACAGAAGCCTCCCACCGACGACGTTGCGATTCTGACGATACGCCTTGAGGGCGACCCCACCGCTCCGCGCGCCGAGCTGCAAGCACTGCAAATCAATCGCGTCCAGATTCCCGGCGTTTAGCGCATCCACGTGCTGCGGATAGGCATCGACGTTGGCGGAACGTTCACCGACTTGATCGCCGTCGACACCGTCACCGCAGAGCGCGCGATCGTCAAAATCTCCTCCACGCCGCATGCACCGGAAACGGGCGCGCTCGCTGCGCTCGATGCGTTGCTGGAGCGATATGCTACCTTGCCTTCAATCGATTCGATCGCGCATTCGACGACGATCGGCACGAACGCGCTGCTGGGGCAAATCGGATTGGAGTTACCGAAAGTCGTGTTCGTGACGACGCACGGCTTCCGCGACGTCATCGAGATCGGCCGGCAAAATCGCAGCGAAGTGTACAATCTGTTCGTCACCCGGCGAGCGCCCCTTAGCGCGCGCGACGATCGCATCACCGTTCGCGAGCGTATCGATTACACCGGCAGCGTCCTTCTCCCGCTGGAGCAAGCGGAAGTGGAACGCGTGGTGGAGGAAGTCGCTGCGCGATCGCCCGGCGCGGTTGCAATCGGCTTACTGCATTCGTATGCCAACGACGCGCACGAACGGCGTTTAGCCGGCGCTCTTCGCGAACGGCTCGGCGAGGTTACGATCGCGTGCTCGTCGCAAACCAATCCCGAATATCGTGAATACGAACGCTTTTCGACCACGCTGGTCGATGCTGCGCTTACGCCGGTCGTGCGGCGCTATATCGAGCGCTTGACGCAGGGTTTGCGCGAGCGCGGTATTGCAGCGCCGCTGCACATCATGCAAAGCAGCGGCGGCCTCACGGCCGCGCAAGATGCGCCGCACCCGGCGGCGATGATCGAAAGCGGCCCCGCAAGCGGCGCGGTAGCTGCCTCGTCATTCGCTCGCGACGCCGAGCTTTCGCACGTGCTGTCGTTCGACATGGGCGGCACCACCGCAAAAGCCGCGACCGTGCTCGACGGCATCGTGCAAGTGACGAACGAATTCGAAGCAGCCGGCACGACGCACAGCGGACGCGCAACCAAAGGCAGCGGATATCCCGTGCGTTTTCCATTCGTCGATTTGGCGGAGGTCAGCGCGGGCGGAGGAACCATCGCATGGGTCGACGAGGCCGGTTCGCTGCGGGTCGGGCCGCTTTCGGCCGGCGCCGATCCGGGACCGGCGTGCTACGGCAAAAGCGAACGCGCAACGGTCACCGACGCAAACGTCGTGCTGGGAAAGCTCAACCAACGCGCGCTGCTTGGGGGCGCGTTTCCAATCGATGCGCGGCGATCGCGTCGGGCAGTGCAGACGCGGGCGGCTGAAATCGGTTTGACCGTGGAGCAAACCGCCGCCGGAATCGTTCGGATCGTGGATGCCCAAATGGCGAAAGTGCTGCGCATCGTTACCGTCGAGCGTGGATTGGATACACGAGATTTTACGATGGTCGCGTTCGGTGGGAACGGTCCGCTGCACGCTTGCGCTTTGGCGGAAGAATTGGGAATTCGCAGGGTGCTCGTGCCGCGTGAACCCGGAGTGTTCTCGGCTTTGGGACTTTTGGTTGCGCAGAGGCAAGCGACGTTCGTACGATCCGTGCTGCGAGACGTGCACGCTTTGAACGGCGGCGAATTGGATGCGCTTTTCGATGGCCTGAGCGATCTGGGACTGCAAATGCTCACTCGACAAGGGGCGAGCGCTACGCAGTTGCACGTCGTGCGCGAATGCGATCTTCGCTATCGCGGACAAAGTTTCGAACTCACGCTGCCTTACGCGCCGGATTGTACGCAGCTGGCGCAAAACTTCCATGACGCGCACCAGCGCCGATACGGATATTGCGTGCCGAATGAAACGGTCGAGATCGTCAACGCGCGACTTACGGCAAGCGCCCCGCCCCCTTCCCTTCCGAAGCGACGCGCCGGCGCTGCACCGCTGGTCGCCGCAGCAGCCGACCATCGCGACGTATGGGTGGATGAGTCGTTCGTGCGGGCGCCGGTGTACGCTCGCGACGATCTCGGCCCGGACGCGTGCGTTGCGGGCGCTGCGCTGATCGAACAATACGATACCTGCACCTACGTCGCGCCCCGCTGGGCGGCGCGCAACGCGCCGCACGCGCTGGTTTTGGACTTCGATGGCACAGCCTGAAGATTTGCGCATCTGGGCGCGCACAAGCATTGCCGATCGGGCGAGAGCGGCTCGCAAATCGCTGCGGGCTTACTGCAAGAAACCGCGCTCCGCGAAACGTTTGCATCGTGCGCGCAAAGCGCTGGCGCGACTGCGGTCGGCGCTGCTCGACTTAGGAGATTTGGCCGGCACGCGAAGGGCGCTGTTCAGGCGCGTTCGCAAACTTCACCGCCGGTGCGGAAAAGTGCGCGACGCCGACGTTCTGCTCACGCGCGTGGCCGAATATCTGAACGATGCGCAAGACGAGCGGCGCGACCAGCTGCGCGTGCTGCGCCGCCGCTTGCGCAAACGGCGGAAACGTGCGCGTCGCAAAGTACGGCGGATGCTGCGCAAGGGAGCAAAATTGCGTCCATGAAACCGTTGCCGAAACGCACCTTTTCCGACGCGGCAGATGCGGACGAGGCTGCACGGACCCTCCTGCGGGAATTGTTTGCCGAATGCTGCCGGAAAGCGGACGCGTTGTGCGGCCACGACGATGCGGGGGTGCATGCGTTTCGGCTTTCGTGCAAGCGGCTTCGCCATGCGATCGAACGCGCGAACAGCGCCGGAACGTATCTCGATTCGGCAAAAGGGGCGCTGGCGAAGATCACCGACGCGCTCGGGGCGGCGCATGACTGCGTCGTGCTGATCGGCCACGCCGCGCGCTGCCGCACCGATCTGCTTCAACCTTCGATTGCGCGCGACCGCGATGCGCATCTGGCCGAAGGCCGGCGGTTGTGGGCGCAAGCGCGTGAGCCCAACGCGGACTTCGCGGCGCTCGTTGCATTCACAACGCGCAACGATGGAGCGCGCAGCGGACGATGAGGGTCGATCCGGTCACGGTCGAGATCGTCAAAGGCGCCCTGACGTATGCGAGCGAGGAGATGGGCGTCGCGGTTCGCAACAGCGCATATTCGCCGAACATCAAGGAGCGCTTGGACCATTCGTGCGCGCTCTTCGATAAACACGGACGGCTGATCGCGCAAGCAGAACACATTCCGGTGCACTTGGGATCGCTGCCGTGGGGGCTGCGCGAAACGCTGGCGATCGTCGAAAGCCGGCGCGGCGGCGTACGCGACGGGCAGATGTGGGTCGTAAACGACCCGTACGTTTCCGGAACGCACTTGAACGACGTAACGGTCATTCGCCCCGTGTTCTTCGGCGGCGATCTGATCGGCTACGCAGCGAACAAGGCGCATCACACCGACGTGGGCGGATCGGCCGCCGGTTCGATGCCCGCCGACGCAGCGGATCTTTTCGCCGAGGGTTTGATCGTTCCACCGACGCTGCTGGTGGAAAACGATCGCGTCGTGGAGTCAATCGTCGAAATTTTTCGCGCAAACTCGCGAACGCCGGATGCGCGCAGCGGCGACCTGCGCGCGCAGACTGCCGGCAATCACATCGGCGAACAGCGGCTGCTGGAGCTGTACCAACGGTACGGCGCGCCGTTGATGGAAGCCGCGATAGAACGTTTACTGCGGGACAGCGAAATCTTGATGCGCGCCCAATTGGAGCGGTTACGCGAGGGCGTTTACAATTCTCACGACGTGTTGGAAGATCGCGCCGGGCAACCGTGCATCGCCATCGCGCTCACGCTGACGATACGCAAAGGAACCGCGCACTTCGATTACAGCGGAACCGCGGTCGCGCAGCCGTTTCCAATCAACGCCGTGTACGGCGTCACGCTTTCCGGAATACATTACGCGCTGCGGGCCGTCACCGATCCCACCATTGCGATGAACGAAGGGTGTTTTCGTCCGGTGCAGGTGCACGTTCCGCGCGGATCGCTGCTCAATCCACGGCGGCCTGCGCCCGTTTCAGGCGGAAACGTTGAAACCAGCACCCGCAACGCCGACGTCGTTCTGGGAGCGCTCGCGCAAGCGGCGCCCGATCGCGTACCGGCGCAAAGCGGCGGCACGATGAGCAACGTCATGCTCGGCGGAACGCGCGCGAGCGGTGAAAGCTGGGCGTTTTACGAAACGAACGGCTGCGGCATGGGCGCGCGACCCGGAATGGACGGCATCGACGCCATTCAATGTCACATGACCAACACGATGAATACGCCGATCGAGGCGATCGAACGAGAATTTCCGCTTCGCGTCGCGCGTTACGAGATTGCGCAGTGCACCGGTGGGCCCGGACGGTATCGCGGCGGCAATGGGTTGATTCGCGAGCTGCACTGGTCGACGGCATCGCAAATCTTTCGCTGCTCGCGGATCGGCATGCTCGTGCGCCGCGCGGTGCTTGCGGAGGCGGCGATGCGAAGACCGGCGCGCACGAATTTCGCGACGCTGACGGCACGCTCAGGCGCGTACCGGCAAAAGCGACCTTTACGATGAAGGCGGGCGATGCGATCGTCGTTCGTACGCCCGGCGGCGGCGGTTACGGTTCGAAGGCGGGTGCTGCCGACGGAGCGGGCAGCGGTGAAGCCGGTGCCGGGGCGGCAGGCACTGTCGGTGAATCAGGCGGCGGCGTTGCGGGCGAGCCGGGCGCGCGACCGCCGCATGCCGGTACGGCTTTCAAGATCGCTTGCGACGCCAACGATTCGCTTTGAGAGATGTTCGTTTGGTATTCGTGCATCTGCTGATCGAAGATGTTGAGCGGATTATATCCTAACACCGAACCCGTATTCGAGTAGCGGGGATCGTATTGGCGTCCGGGATCGTTTTGCGCATTGGTCACGCCCGCGTTCAGAATGTCCGCGGGCGGCGCCGTCGGGCTGGTGGCGGGTGGCTGATTCGTGGAATTGCCGGGCCCGGAGGCGGTTTGCGTTGAGTTAATCGCCTTGTCGTATTCATGCCCCGCGGCTTGCAGTTCGCCGAGTTGCTGCGTGTCGACGAATCCGCTAACCAGATCCAGCGCGCGTTTTTGCTGGATCAGCACCTGCGCGAGGTGCGCGCGCATTTGCAGCAGACTGCTTGTCGCTTTCGGTTTTCGGATGGACCGGATAAATAGAGTCGTTAAGCAATTTCTCGATGGCGTCGGTATTCTTCACGAGCGGATCGATTAAGCGCTCCAGTCGCATGAACGTCCATGTCGGTGCCGGCTTGGCTGGCTGTCGCGGTGCTCTTTACGTAGTCCTGAAACAGCGGACGGCTGGCCGCGATAACGCGATCGTTCTGCAGCACGCGCCCCACGGCGGGAGCAATCGAGCGGCGCAGGCCGGTACACAACCGCGTTACGTAAACGTGTTTGATGGTTTTGAGCGGGCTCGCCGTGGGCGCCGGAATGGGCGCCGCAGAGATCGGTTCGAATCCGGCGCTGAGCGCGCATAACGCGGCCACCGTTGCGACTGCGGTAAAACGTGTGAGCATCGCCTGTAGTATAGCGCCAATCGTTGCGGCGCGCCTGCTTTCTCTGCTCTCAGCCACGACTCAGGAACGGGTGCGGGGAATGCAGTACCCGTTTCGGAGTGGGCGCGGCGTAATGCGTTCCCTGCTTGGGAGCGGGCGCGGCGTAGTGCGTTTCCGGTTTGGCAACCGGAGCGGCGTAATGCACCACCGGTTTCGGAACCGGCGCGCCGTAATGCACCGGCTTTGAAATCGGCGCGGCATAGTGTATCGACTTCGGTGCCGGAGCGGCGTAATGCACGACCGGTTTCGGAACCGGTGCGGCATAATGCACCGGGTTTGAAATCGGCGCGGCATAATGCACCGGCTTTGAAATTGGCGCGGCGTAATGCACGGGCTTTGGAACCGCGACCGAGTGATACGTCGTGCGCTTCACGCTGGGCATCGCTGGACGGCGTACCGGCTTGTATGCCGTGACGTGAACGGGCCGGCGCACCACGGGTCGATACACCGTTCGCTTCACCGCCGTTGCTCGCGGCGGCAGCGCTACCAGCTTCGGCCGCTCCGCAGCGATCGTTCTGATCCGCGCCTGCTGCGCGGCAAAGCTGACGCGCGCGAGCTTCGGCGATCTGGCCGCCAGGCGTGGGGCAGCGAACATGCGTGAGAGGACGACGCGATGGCTCAAACGAGACGCCGATGCATAATGCAGATTAGCCGTTGTCGGTACGACCGGAATTGCTCCGCGAACCAAGTATAACCGCGTGAATTGCTGCGATCGCAACAGAATCCGGCGACCGAAGTTGCCGTTGCGCCACGCCGTTACCGGTACCATCGATATGCCGCGGTAGTAGCGCGCGTTCGTGTAGTAATTATAGACGTTCGTTACGTTGTTCAGATTCGTATATCCGGTTTCCGGATACCCATAATTTGGGCCATACCACGGTTGATATTGCTCTCCCGGCGCAAGGGGAATCCAACCGATGCCGGCGCCGTTCGGGTTTTGGAGCAAGTTCAGCGGATTGTTACCGCCGAGAAAAAACGCGACCACCGCGGGCAGCCAAGCCGAGCTCAGACCGAGCCCATTCTGATATTGATTTGCGGGAGGCTGCCAAAGCCAGCCGCCATAGTTTGCATTATTGAACCACGTGCCGTAATGCGAGGTCGCATAGCCGTAGGGCGCATTGTCCACCCAGGTATAGCCGTATCCCGGCTCCCACACCCACTGACCGTTTTGATACGGCGCAAAGTTGTTAGCGCCCTGATTGTTCGGCGCCCATGCATAACCGTAACCGGGGACGTTTTGCCATTGCCCGTAACCGGCGAGATTCGCATAACCGGCAAGCTGCGGAGAGAGGTACGGATTCGCATTGTAGGCTACAGCCGCCGCCTGATCGCGAGCGACGTTGAATTGATCGAATGCATCGAAAGCGACGGCATTTTGAAGCCACATCGACGAACCGTTCGCCACGAGCGTGCTTCCCGGCGTAAGCGTTCGTGAGCCGTTTCCGGCAAGGATGGTGGCGCGTCCGCTGCGCACGGTCACCAGCGTTTGCCCATTTCCGAGAACGCTCACGCGATAGTCGCCCGTTTGATCCGGGCGCACGGCCAGCGCGGGCGTATCGATTTGCGCGTTGCCGTCTACGCCTTGCAATTCTGCCAGCCTCTACCGTGCCTGCCGCGACCTGAACTTCACGCGAGGGCGACTGCAAATTAACTAACCGTACTTGCGTATCATTCGCCAGCCGCAGCATCGAAACGCCGTCGAACTGCACCTCGGCGTTCGCTCCGGAGCCCGTCGCGATGTAATCGCCCGGCACGAGCGGTGCGTTGATCGCCGCTGCCGCCTGCGTCCCGCTGTCGCCACGAATGATGCTCACGTAGCCGTTCGCAACGCTGACGCGCGCCACTCCTGGGGTGCCGTAAGAGAACGTTTGCGCGGACGCCGAAGCCGGCAGCGCCGCGACCGCGCTCAGACTCATCGCCGTCGCGAGCAGTCCGCCGAGATATGTTCTATATGAATGCATGCGATAGTACCTCACCGGAGGTAACGAACGGCGGAGGCGGGGCGTTCCAAATGCGGTGGGGTGGCCGCGACTGCGCTCGGCGGACCTTATGTGCCTTTGCCCGCGCCGAAGTAGCGAATCCATTTTACGATGAATTGCGGCACCGTCGAAAGCTCGCTGGCGTCGCCGTACACCGCGTAAATCTCGTTGAGACCGAACGTCCGATGGTACGACGCGGAAAGATTCCAGGCGGACTGATATACGGGGAGCTGGTCGAGCATCGGCGGCGTGCCGATGATGCGCCGCACTCCGAGGGCAAACGATTCGTCGCGGCTGGCTTCATAGCTGTAGGCAAAGCGTTCGAGCCACTGCTGATACCGGCCGCCTGCATCCAGCATTTGCGTGTTGCCGTCCAATTCGAACGTGAGCAGTCCCCGGCGCGATGCGCGCATCGCGGTGCTGAACGTCACTGCGTTTAGCCGTCCGGGGCCGAACCGTCCGCTGTAGTAGGCAATCGTGGTCGGAGTGGCGCTCGTTCCGTGCTGTGCTCCGTTGTTCACGCTTGAATTTTGCGCGCCGCTTCCGAACGTGATCGCAATTCCGTTTTGGTTGACGGGATGAAATATGCCGCCGGACGTCAGCCGCACATAATCCGATCCCGTCGTAACGTTGATATCGATGAGTCCGCGCGTCAGAATGTCCAGTCCGAGGTTTTGATCGGTTTGGTCCAGTTCGCCGGTATGATCGTGATAGCGATCGAGAACGGCGGTAAACGTAGCGCTGCGCACCGTTGCGCCCGGTTGGAACAACCACGTCCGCGCCGTATAATCGCCCCAGCCGGCAATGTCCGGATGCCAGACGAACCCGTCCTGCGGATTAAAATACTGGCCGATCTTGCGAACCGTCAGGGCATCGATAAACGTGGGACTTTGCCAGCCCGCTCCAAAATCGTACAGTTGAGCGCGCGAGTCGTCCGCAACGTTGGAGCCGCCGTCGTTGCCGTAGTTGAAATAGCCGAACAAATGCTTATGATCCGAGACGCTGGCGCCGATTTCCGTCGCATCGTCGGTGAACCCAGGCAAATTGACTCCGACGCGCTGCGCCGAAACGATCAGCACGCGATTGGAACTCTGCCACGATACAGCCTGCGCGCCATCGGTTCGATCCTTTCCGATTGCTTCAAAGGCTCCGTAGGTAATCGGTCCCTGTTTGCCTTCGACGGCGTATCCGCTGCGAGGCGTCGGGATGCTGGGCGTGTACAACGTCGTAATGCCGTTGCAGAGATCGCAATCGAAGTTGTTGTATGCGGCGTTGCCTTGCGTAAAGAATGGGCGCACTTCGTTCAGATACCGGCGGAACGCCGTCGGCGAGATCGACTGCTGATCGAGTTCGACGTTCGAGTAGTCGGGATGAATCGTGCCGTAAAACGACGACGTCGCGGTGTACGGGATCGAGAAGTCGAGTCCGGTTCGCGCCGTCGATCCGCCCGCAGAAGCGCCTGCGATCGATCCCAGGTTATACAACTCCAAGCGCGGTTTCGGACGCGCCGAAACGGTTCGCAGCCCGGTCATCACGCCGGCGTAATACGAGCTGGTGGGATCCGTTTCGGCGGGATCGTACGCCCACACGTCCAGATCGCCCGTCACCTGCACGCGCCGCGTAAATTGCACGCGCCAGCTTTGCGCGTTGACGCCGTGCAGCGCGGAGAGCGGAATCTTGAGCGTCGTAACGTATTCGCCGTCCTTTATCGTGCCCGCCGACCACCACGTGGGGCGATATCCTGAATTCTCAGACGAGCTTTGATAGTGCGTACCGATCGGGTTCGCGCTGAATTGATAAAAGAATCCGTTCAGTCCGCCGGGCCACAGATTCACGCTGACTTCGTCATCGGATCCTTCACCGGCATCGTTAGTGTGCTGCGTAGCGACAATCGCCTCACGCTGCTTGGCATCGAACGCGACGTACAGATATTGGCCGTCGGTCATGATGTACGCGGTGGTCGCATCCGGCGCAGGTTTATGCCCTTCCAGGTCCCACTTCAGCGCGACGGCTTTTGCGCTTCGCCAAGCCGGGTGATCGAGCGAACCGTCAACCGGCGGTGGCGAAGTGACCGTGGGGATCGCAATGGCCAGCGCAGCCGCGAACAGCATCAGATGCCTCGCGCGCCGGTGAGGTTCGCGTGCGCAACCAATCGCAGCGTTGCGGCATCGAGCAGCTTACAGGATTGCTGTTCTTGCGTTGCATCTCCGTCACAAACGCTAACGCCGTGCAGATTGGCCCCACGCAAATCCGCACCCGCAAAATCCGTGCACTCAAGGCGTCCAACGCGAACGAGTTGCGCGTCGGCAGACAAACGGTGCCAGCAAAGGACCGCATCGGAAAAGTCTACGTTGCGCAAGTCGGCATTTCTAAAGCTGTCGCCTCGAACGATCGCCCTGCGCAGCGATGCGCCGTCCGCGGGACGCGGTCCGCCGAGCGTTGCTCCATCGAAATTTACGCCGGTAACGTATGCCCGATCGAGATTCGCTTGGCGTAAATTCGCAGCGCTAAAATCATCTCCGACCAGGTAAGCCCGCTGCAGATTTGCAGATCGCGCGTTCGCTTTGCGAAGATTGACGCCGGTCCAATAGACCCGTTGAAGATTCTTTCCGCGCAAATCCGTGCCCGTCATATCACAGCCCCTGCAATCCATCGGCGCATTTTGAACGAGCATTGCACTTAAGACGACCGCTATAAAGAACATGTTGTGCCTTTCAATCGTTACTACGGGCGGGTTGCATCTGCAAAAGGAGCGCACGAAACCACGCCCTACGCCGCAGGGCTTCAAACATTGCCGGGTTAGGTGCGGTTAGGGCGAGCGATCCCTATTGGCTAAGTTTGTCGCCCCTAAGTTTAGCATTTGAAAAATCTATTCTCGTGATATCCACGCCGGTAAAATCGCAGCCCGTAATCGATGCGCCGGTAAAGCGTGCGCCATCCATGCGAGCTGCGCTGAAATCGACGCCTTGCAGCGAACTGTTCGAAAAATCGCTTCCCCTCAAATCGGCGCCGCTCAAATCGACGCCGGTGAGATTGAGATTGCGCAGATCTTGGTGAGAAAGGTTTGCTCCGCTCATGTCGCACGAAGCTCGGCATCCGACCAGCACCGCACGGGCCTGAGTGGGGCTCAAATCGCGCGCGGTGATATCGCAACCCGTCATTCGTGCGCCGTCAAATCTCGCGTTCGCGAGTTGCGCGTGAGAAAAATCGCAGCCGGTAAGCACCGCGCCCGCAAACGAAGCGCCGCGCACGTCCGCCTTCGAAAAATCCACCCCCGTTAGTACGGCATTGGAAAAATCCGCGTTCTGCAAATTCGCCCGCGAAAAATCGGCGCCGCTCATTCGCCGGCCATGGAAGCTGCGGCCGGCAAGATTTTGGCCGCTGTAGTCGCAGCCGACGCAATCGAACCGATTGTTGCCGTTTTTGGCATAGTGTGATTCCGAAATTCCGGCAGCCGAAAGAGCGGCCCCCGTGATAGCCGACGCACTGCCCATGCTGTCGGCAACGTTGGCCCGAATGCGGTGCTCCAAATCGCTCGAAAAATTCTTCGGCAGCCATGAAGCCGCAGGCTGCGGCGCGGCGGCGGGTACGCTAAGATGGCGCGCGGGGATGTTGACGTTGACTGCCGGTATGTGAACCGTTTGCGCGTTGCGATGCACGTGAATGGCCGGAATAGAGATGTCGGTCACTGCCGGCGCCGGTGCAACTTGCGCGACCTGCGCGATGGGCCGTGATTTGACCGGCGTCGTTTTGTGCCGCTCGGGCGCAGCCTTCGCAACGGGTTTGGAGGCGACATCGAGCGGCGCGGGGAGGGTGAATGCGAATGACGGCGCGACGCTCTGCAAAAGGAAGAACAGCACGACGAGCGCCGCGACGACGCCGCCCGCCGCTCCGAATGAGAGACTGGTGCGCACGTTGCGGCCTGCGCGCAGCAGCCGTTCGATGCGAATCGACAGCCCGCGGCGCGTCACGAACACTCCGGGTGCCGCCAGCGGTCGGTGCGGCCACGCGGTCACTTCAGCCATCCTCGTCAAACACGACGCATACGGGCGTACTTTTTTGGTCTGCCGCAGCACCCAATCGTCGCATGCGACTTCACGCTCGAGATCCAGTTGCTGCGAGATGTACAGCACCGCCGGGTTGAAGAAAAACAGCGCTTGAATCAGGCGTTGCAGCCCGTTGGTCCAATCGTCGGCGCGCCGAAGGTGGCCCAGCTCGTGCAGCATGATCTGATCGACTTCCTGCGGCGAAAGCGTTTCCAGCAGATGCTGCGGCAACAGAATCATCGAGTCGAAAAGACCGACCGCGACCGGCACGTCGATGCGATCGCACGTGCACAGCCGCACCTCGCGCAGACCCTTGTCCGCGCTTGCCCATTCCGAAAGGCGCTCCCGGTAATCGACGGGCAGCGGCAGAGCATCGCTTTTCAGCCGTTCGAGTAACCACAGGTTTACCGCAAGCCGAATGAGCATCGCCAATGCCGCTGCCACCCATACGCCGAAAATCGCGATCGCCAAGTATTGCGGCAGCGCGAAATGCACGCGTCCCGGAAGTTTGAAGCGCGTTGAAGCCGTTGCCGGCGCAACAGAATGCTGGGCGTCCGCAACGGAAGCGTGCGCAGCCGAAGCGTGCGTAGAAGCCGTTGCGTGCGATGAGGAGGCAGTTTGCTGCAGCGGTGCGATTACGGTAGAGGCTGCCGGCGCGTGCTGAACGCTGATTTGCGGAATCGCGGTTGCGAGCGGAAGCAGCAACGCACCGACCAATGCGGCGCACCACGCCGCGTAGCGCGTCGTCGCGTTGAGGTTGGGAAACACACGCAAAATCGCCCAAACGGCAAAAGCCAGTAAAGCCGCTTCCCACAAACTGTTGAACAATGTCGCGACGGTGATTCGCGCGAGCGGTTCCAGCACCGCACTCAGACCGTTCATTATCCTTGTTCCTCGTAGCGCTCGATCAGTTTCTTCAAGCGTTCCAGCTCCTCGTCGCTGGGCCGCTGCTCTTCCACCAAACGTAGCGCCAAGGCGGTCGATTTGTTTCCGAAAAAGCGCGAAACGAGCTGGCCGACGGCCGACTTGGCGGCATCGTCGCGTTGCACGCAGGGCTCGTACACGTAGGCGCGCCCAACTTCGTCGTGGCGCACGTAGCCCTTCTGCTCGAGAATGCGCATGGTCGTAAGCACCGAATTGTACGCAAGCGGCGGGGGTGGAAGCGCATCGGTCACCTCGCCGACCGTGGCGCGCCCTTTTTTCCAGAGCACGTCCATCAAGCGAAGTTCGGCCTCGGTCAGGGTGAGCGATTTCTTGCGGGCCACGGCACCTCCGGAGCGGTCTACTAATTCTTTAGTAGACTATACGCCCGGGGGCCTTTGCTGTCAACTAAGGAATTAAGAACGGCAGGGGGCGTTGACGCCACAGGTGGACCTCACATCGAAAGTAGCCAGCCCAACGCAGCGAGATTGAGAAGCGCTGTTGCGGCGGGTCCGAACGTCTTGACGCGATCCTCAATCGTAACTCCAATCCAGGCGTCGACCGCCTGGACTATGATCATGCAACAGGCCACGGATTCCAACCACGCCCGGGCGCCGAGAGGGAACGCCGCGATGCTCGCAACGGCCAAAGCGAGGCTGCGAGCGCAGGCATAGAGCGCGACCGTCCGCGTTTGAGCTGACGTTGAACGGCAGGTGAAAATAGAGAAGCCCAGGCTTACAATCGCGCTGATCGCGGTTACTATTGCGCAAACCAGGAACTGCAGCGTCACATCGTACTCGGTATTTCTTGGTCGATATGCATCAGTTAAGCGTTGCGCGCGCCTTTAACGTTAGGGCGCTTCCTCCAAAATACGTTCGGCGTCGCGCGCCGTGTAGAATTCGCACTCTGCGGTTTCACTTTCATCGGCCCTGTAGAACACCACGTAGTTACTAAGCGCCAAGATCGCAGACCAGGCTGTAGATCGTCGCGGGGGGCGTCGCGACCCCGCATCAGATCCACCGGTAGGCGCCGATTTACACAGGCTCCAAGCGACCACCCTCGCTTTATCGGAGCGCGCTTTTTGCCGGCCTACCTTTTTGTACTGGCCGCTGCGCTGGCTCTTGCAGGTAAGTTTTAGGAAATCATTGCTCGGGAACCGCAGGAGGCGGCGCGTCGGGCGTTTCCTTCATGTGCAGCCTTCGCCTCGATGAAAACATCGCTCCGCGCGCCGGCTCGATCGGAGCAAACGCCGACAGCCCGATATTTTTGTTGACGTTGTCGTAGATTGCTTCCATTCCGCCGCGAATGAAATACGTTTCATGCCAAAATCCGGTTCCTTCGGAATCACGCACGAAATTCTGCCACCACTGCTTGTGCGGCTCGCTGCGCGCCCACCGCTCCAGCGAATCGAAATCGCGCCAGTACTGGCGCATCCCGGCATGCGGCGGAAAGAGGGAATACACCATATTCTCGTGGAGCAGCAGACCATCGGGCTTTTGCCCGATGCTGTTTTGAATTTTCGGTCCGAATCCAAAGAGCGTCTTAACGCCGATCAGCGTTCGGACGCGCATACCGAGATAGATGACGACGAGATCGGGATAGCCGTCAAGATTGACGGTGCGGCGCTGGACTGTTGTCATAATTATCCTCCGCAGTCATAAAGCGGGTCGCGAAATCGCTAGGTGACATGAAATGCCGATTTCTCATTTTGGCCGCTATCTCTTTGGAGCGGCCGCTTTTGCATCGGGCGTCGTGACGCTGGTGTGGCACAACGCTGTCCACGCTTCTGCCTACGTATACGCCGCCGCCGCCGCCCAGATCGTGGGGGGCGTCGCCCTCCAGCTTCGTAGGACTGCCATTCCCGGGGCAGTGCTCCTGGCCGCAGTCTATCTCGCCTTCGCGTTGGTGTGCGTTCCGCGAATTATCGCTGCGCCGCGGATTTACGATAGCTGGGGAAACTTCTTCGAGCCGTTCTCGCTCGCGGTGGCTGCGGCAATAGTCTATTCGTTCTTGTCATGGACATTGCGGCCGAGTGCGCTGCAACGATTCGGCCGAATTTCTTTGGGCATCTGCGTTGTATCGTTTACACTGGAACAAGCGTTTTATCTCGGCAACACCGCTATTCTGGTTCCGAAATGGCTTCCGCCAAGCCCGATGTTTTGGGCGCTGGCGACCACGGTTTTGTTCGCACTTGCGGCGCTGGCGCTTCTTGCGAATCTCAAGGCGCTGTTGGCCGCACGTTTGTTGACCCTGATGCTGCTGATCTTTGGATTCCTCGTATGGATTCCGTTGCTGATTGCGGCTCCGCTCAGTCACGTCAATTGGAGCGAAACTACCGAGACGTTCACAATTGCAGGAGCAGCATGGATTCTTGCCGCCGTGCTGGACAACCGCGGACATGAACGAAGCCGAGCGTGATGTCTCGGCCTTGAGATGCTGATGGATCACGGTTGGATCGCGACGGGATCAGGTACGGCTACACCGGATCTGTCGATCGAGGTCGGCGACGTGGACGCGGTTTTCGAACCGGTGCAGGCCGCGGGCATGGAGATCGTCTACGGCCCGTCGATGAACCGTGGAAAGTTCGCGGATTTTACGCGCGCGCAAGTGGATTAGCACGGCAATCCTGACGACATCCAGCGCTTCGGCTGAAGGGGGCGGGAGAGCGCAGCCCGTCGAAGTCGACAGGGATGGGCTTCAGTGCCGGCATGCGCTCTTTTTCAAGGCGGCTTCCCCATCGCTCGGCGTGCTCGTAACGCCGACGATCGCGCTAGCCGCTCCCCAACGGCGGATTCTCGAAGATTGGGATGCAAACGCTCCTCTTGGGAGCGGTTCCGCTTGCGTTCCTCATAACGTTGCTGATACTGGCGCTGATCGTGCAAGATCGCAACGCGGCAATGGCCGCCGAATCCGCGCGTTCCGCTCAAGTCATTTCCGAAACCGACCGCGAAATGCAACTGCTCGCGGCCGCAGGGCGTGGCGTCGGGGACTTTAGCCGCACGCGTCGTTCGGGAAGTTTGGCCGCTTACCAAACGGCATTGCGCGATCTGCCCGCATCGGCAGACTGCGCTCGTTCAAATGGTTCGTCAGGAACCGCAGCAATACGCGAGAGCGCAAACGATCGCCGGATATTATCGTCAAGCCTTGAGCATCCTGGGCGAATATCTTTCTTACGTGAAAGCGAACAATACGGCAGCGCAACGCAGGCTCGAACAATCGGCGCAAGTTCGACGCTTGAATGTCAGCATCGGCCCGCTGATCGTTGCTTTCAATGAAGCGCAGCGGCTCTCGACGCAGAGCAAAACTGCGGATATCCATAACCAGGCAAGAGTATTCACGCTAGCCTTGGTTGCACTCTGCGTGGCCGGCATTGCGGCTACGCTAACCGTGCTCCTCATGTTTGGGTTTCGTCTAACGCGGCGTCTGAGCAAACTCGCCGACAACGCGTATCGCCTAGCGTCCGGCGAGCAAACCGAAGCGATCGGCGGAAACGACGAGATCGCGCAATTAGACAAGGTGTATCAGGAAATGACCGGCCGTTTGGGGCGTGAGTACGGCCGTGCGACGATCTTGCAGCGAGCGCTGCTGCCGCAAACAATTCCGACGTTTCCCGGAGTTCGCCTCGACGTCTCGTACGCTGCAGCCTCGGACCCCGCGGGCATCGGCGGAGATTGGTATGACGTTTTCCGAATTTCCGAGCACCGCATCGGCATCAGCATCGGCGACGTTGCCGGCCATGGATTGGATGCCGCAGCGCTGATGGCCAATGCGCGTCATGCAATTCAAACCGTCGCCTATCTGGATGAAAATCCCGCGTCGGTCATGCGTCACGTGAACCAAATTCTTTGCCGGAACGAGACGCCAAGGCTCGTAACGGCGCTCTTTGCAACGTTCGATCTGCTGGACGGAACCTTGCGTTATTGTTTGGCCGGTCATCCGCCGCCCATGTTCGTTCGAACGGGCGGCACGGTGCAAGAAATGCCCGGCAAGGGATTTTTGCTTGGCGTCGATGCGCGGTCGCCGTTCGAGACACACGCCATGAACATCGATATCGGCTCCGCCGTCATCTTGTACACGGACGGCGTGGTGGAATCGGGACGGAATTACTTCGAAGGGGTCACTCGGCTCAAAGATGCGATCGAAGAAGAATACCGCAACGGATCGGGCAACATCGCGCAAGCTATTCAAAGCCGAATCTTTGCCGAAACATCTCCGCGCGACGATTGCGCGCTCCTTTTCATCGGCGTAACCGCGCTGGGCAATTCCGCGATCCAGCCGGAGCGCGTCTTCTGGACGCTTGACGCCAGAAGCGAGCAATCCACGCGTCGCGTGAAGCGCGCGGTGCTTTGGCATCTCGGCGAAATTGCCGGCGAGGACGCCGACCTGAGCCTCTCGGAGCTCATCGTGAGCGAGATGCTCGGAAACGTAGCGCGGCACACGCCGGGGCCCGCTGAAGTGGTGCTTGAATGGAAGGGTGAAAGCGCAACGGTGCACGTCTTCGATCGCGGACGTCCGTTTCAGCCGCCGGTGCATCAAGACGCGGCCGCGTTGCTGGACGAAGGCGGCCGCGGAATCTTTCTCATACGCGCCGTCGCCGCTCACTTCGACGTGCGGTGGACCGGCGAAGGCAACTGCGTCTCGGCGGTGCTTCCATTGGTGATTGGACGCGACGCCCTTATCGGATTACGCAAGGTAGCGTCCTAGCCGGATTCGACGCGCTGCAACCCCGACAGCATATCGCGCGCTTTTCGCGTCGCGTTCGTTGCGGTTTCTCTCGCTGGGCAGAATGCTGCGCAGTTTCAATCAGGCCTACCTCGGCGTCATCACGCCGCTGTATTTGATCGCGCGAGGCGCGAGCACGACTGAAGTTGGTCTTCTCATTACCGTTTGGGCCGGCGGAAGCGCGCTATTGGGTTTGGGCGCAGGGTTCTTCGGCGATCGCTACGGACGAAAGCGCGTTCTGGCTATCTTCAGCGCCTTCAGCGCATGCGCGGCCCTTGCGTTTTTCTTCGACTTACCGTTTTGGATGCTCGGCATCGCGGGAGCGCTCGGCGGAATCGGGCGCGGCGGCGGTCCGGCATCGGGCGGCGCGTTCGGACCGTTTTATTCCGCCGAACAAGCGCTGGTGGCCGAACACATCGATGAGCGGCTTCGCACGCGCGTGTTTGCGCTGTTTTCGCTGGTCGGCGCCTTCGGAGGAGCGTTGGGCTTTCTCCTGACGTTCGTGCACCGGTATCAAGTTGATTTTTTGATCGCCTGCGCAATGAGCGTGCTGCTGCTGGGGTCGGTGATTCCGATTCAGGAAACCGTACGGCAACGTAACCGCGCTGCTCCCCAGACCATGCCGAAGCTGACGAACAAAACGCGCGCGATCGTTTTGCGATTCATCGTTACGAACGCAACCAACGGTTTAGCGGTCGGATTTCTCGGACCGATGCTGGTGCTGTGGTTTCATTTGCGGTATCATGCCGGAGCTGCGGAGATCGGCACCATTTACATGGTCATCGCACTGTCGTCGATCGCCTCGTACAATTTCGTGGGCCGAGCCGTCGATGCGATTGGCGGCGCCGTGCGTACGGTCGTGAGTTTACGGATCGTCTCATGCGGGCTGCTCGCGGTGCTTCCGCTCATGCCGACGGTTTGGACCGCGGGCGCCGTTTACTTGGTTCGAATGCTCGTGAACAGCATGACCGTGCCCGTGCGACAGTCGTACGCGATGGGAATCGTTGAACCGGCAGAACGCGCGCGCGTTGCCAGCGTCTCCAACGTCCCCTCGCAGTTCGCAGCAATGCTCGGGCCTTCGATTGCCGGCGTCATGCTGCATTCGGTGTGGATCGGCGCAATGCTTGAGATTGCCGCGATGCTGCAGCTGCTCAATGCTACATTTTATTGGACGTTTTTCCGCGGGATCAAACCTCCGGAGGAAACGCGGGCCAAGCCGTGATCCAGAATTTCGGGCGCGCGCGCACGTCATCTTTCCATTGGCTTGCGCCTGCTTGGCCGTTCTCGCAGGGGAGCCGTGCCCCCTCAACGCTTGGTTGACGGCAGGCGCGGTGATGCCCTACGGTATACCGGTAGGTATATATGGATACGCCGCTCGGTATACAAAAGAAAGAAAGTAAAAACGGCATCCTGCGAGCGCCAGCGCTCTTCGGCTCCAAAATGCGCACGGCGCTTTTAATGCTAATTGCGGTGCTTGAGGAAACGTATCCGGGCGAACTTGCGCGGTATCTTGGAACGAGCGTTTCATCAGTTCAACGAACGCTCGACAAAGTCCAAGATGATGGGCTGGTGGCAACGTTTCCGCGTGCCGTGCGCACCGTAAAGTTGAATCCGACGTACCCATCCATCAAAGAGCTGCGGGCTCTGCTCCTGCGCCTTGCCGAAGGTTATCCTGAATATCAAGCGCTGAAGGAATCCCGACGACTGCGGCCTCGCAAGCGCACAAAGCGCCTATGATTACGCAAGACTCCACCCTCGCGGACGTTCTGCTTTGCTGTGTCTTAAGCACTGAGCGCTCGCGGCATTGTTGCGGTGTTGACGGCGGCAGTGCTGCTACGCTGTACGCGCCGGCGGCATATATGTCAGCCGACGCAGATTTTATTTTAGAAGATGACGATCCGCTGGACGTGGTCGCATCAGCGCTGCAACCTATAGGATTTCTTCGGGAGCGTTTTTCCCGAATCTTCGCTCATGACCGCTGCGCGTTTACGGTGGATTTTCCGAAGGGACCGCTGGCGGTGGGCGGCGATTATATCCAGCAAACCGCGGTGATTCAGCGTGGAAACGGCGTACTACGGATTCTCACAGGACGTGATTGCGTGCGCGATCGGCTCTCACCTTTTTACTTTTGGGACGACTATACCGCACTGAATGCTGCGGTAGCGGTAGCGCTCGGACGCTTAAGCAACACGGACATGAAGTTTTTGCGCGATTGGACCCAGCGCGAATCTCCAGCGCTGCTCGAAAAATTCGCTGAATTCCAGCGCCGATTTTTAACGTGGCCTTTAAGCCGGCGTGTCCAGCGCTTCCAATTGCGTTTTCTCTTCCCCGTTGACGACCATGGTCAAGTCGAGCAGGATAATGAGATGCTCGCCGACTTTGCCGACGCCTTGAATGTAGTCCGTGCCGGCACCCGCGATCATGTCCGGCGCGTCTTCGATTTGCTCGATCGGAATGTTGAGCACTTCGGACACGCTGTCGACCACGATGCCCACGCGTTTATTGCCGATTTCCGTGACGACGATGCGCGTGCTTTTCGTTTGTTCCGTTCGCGGCATCGAGAAGCGCGTGCGCAGATCGATGATCGGTATCAACTGACCGCGCAGGTTGATAACGCCTTCCATGAAGTGCGGCGCACGCGGCACATGCGTGATGTCGACCATGCGGATGATTTCCTGCACTTGCGAGATGTCGACGCCGTACTCTTCGCCTCCTAGGTGGAAAGAGACGACCTGTACGCGCTCGCCGGATGATTGCGTTTTTTCTATGATTTCCGCCATGATTTCAAACCCCCGAGAATTCGGCCCGCGCAACGCGGCCGTTGCCGTACGCTTCGGTGACGAGCGCATGCACGTCGATGATCAATGAGATGGACCCGTTGCCGAGTATCGTCGCGCCGGAAATCCCCGGTATGCGTCCGACGACATCGGAAAGCGGCTTGATGACGATTTCTTGCTCGCCTTGAAATGAATCGACCACCAATCCGACTTGCCGCCCTTGAAGACCGACGATAACGGTCATGACCTTTTCGGGATCGCGCGGCGTGCCGAGTTGGAAAAAGTCGGCAACGCGCACGAGCGGCACGACTTGGCCGCGCAGTGTGATGACCTCGTTGCCGTGCACGGTACGGACTTCATGCATCTCGATGCGTTGCGATTCGATGACCGAGTCGAGCGGAATGGCATATAATTCGCGGCCGACACGCACCAAGAGCGCTTGGATGATGGCCAGCGTCAGCGGAAGTTTAATGGTAAACTGCGTGCCTGCTCCCGGAACGGTGTTTACGTCGAATACGCCTTTGAGGCGCGTGATGTTTTTCTTGACCACGTCCATGCCGACGCCGCGCCCGCTCACGTCGCTGATGACTTCGGCCGTCGAAAACCCCGGCGTAAAAATGAGTTCGACAATCTCGCGATCGCTTAGCTTTTCATCCGGCAAAATCAAGCCTTGCTTGACGGCGCGTGCACGCACCCGTTCGAGATCGATGCCGTTACCATCATCGCCGACTTCAATGATGACTTGATTGCCTTCGTGGTAGGCATTGAGCGAGATGGTTCCGTGTTCCGGTTTTCCGCGGCGACGGCGTTCTTCGGGCGCTTCGATTCCGTGGTCCACGCAGTTGCGCAGCAAATGCATCAGCGGCTCGCCGACTTCATCGACGATCGTCTTGTCAAGATCGGTATCCGAGCCGGAAATTTGCAGATGCACGTCTTTGCCGCGCGCTTTAGCCACATCGCGCACGAGGCGCGGAAAACGATCGAAAACCTGTCCGATGGGAACCATGCGGACCTTCATGATGGACTCTTGGATCTCATTGGTCGTCCGCGCGAGCAGGGATGAACTGTCCGCCAGCTCCTTCGTGAGGCTCCCGATCTCCTTAACATGGCGGCTTAGTTCAGTCCGCACGCCGTCCTTGTCGCTCAACACGCGTTCCAGCGTTCCGGCGATGTCGGCGATGCGGGTGCGGTTGATCACCAACTCACCGACGAGATTGAGCAGCAAGTCAAGGCGCTCGATGTCGACGCGAATCGTCTGGTGCGTCGCCGTCCGCTTCTCCTTGGATCCCGTATCCGGTTTGGATGGTTTGGGCGCGGCTTGAACCTCGGGTGCAGCGGTATCTTGCAGCAGCTTTGCCACTTGCGCTTCAAATTCGGCGACTTGCTCGTCGCTTACCGGCTGCGCATCGCCCTGCTCGGACGCCTCATCGAAGGATATCCCGGTTCCAGCCGTTCCTTCGATGACGCTCGACGTTTCCTCGTACACCGCAACGAACGATTCCAGCCTTGCGCCGTAGTCGGTCACGCCCGAAGGCGTTTCGCCGCCCTCGATCGCAGCGTGCACCAGGTCCGTGAGGAAATCGCGACCCGAAAACAGCATGTCGAGGCAGCCTTCGGAAAGCGGCATGCGCTCTTTGCGCAAAAGATCGCACAGCGTTTCCAGCTTGTGCGCCAACCCTTGCACCGCGCCAAACTGCAGCATGCCCGCGCTGCCTTTAATCGTGTGCAACGCGCGAAACAGCGAATTTACCAGCTCGATGTCGGCGTGGCCCGATGCCACGTCATTTTCCAAGCGCAGCAGATCCGCATCGATTTGCTGCAACAGCTCTTCCGCTTCATCGCGAAAATACGCGATGAACTCGGACCTATCGAAATATTCTTCAGCCACGGTTTGCTGCGCTCAGCATGACAATGAGCGAGCTTATTCGACTCCGAAAACGGATAGTAACGGCGCGAGGGAACCGGTTTCCGGAATTAAAATGAACTGACCGGCAACTTCTTTCTCCTTGTCGAGGAAGCTGCTTTCAATCAAGAAGACATCTTGATCGGGAAGAATCGACATCAGCGTGCGAAATGCGGCTTGGATGGTTCCGTACGAGAGCGTCGGTACCGAAGGCAGCACGTTTTGGCCGGTGAGATTGTTGATGGCCGATAGGTACGACCCAGCGATGATGTTGCCGATTTCTTTGAGCGTTGAGTCTGCGATCGAATCGAAGATCTGAATGTCGCCGATAATGCGTTTGAGGAACGTCGCTACGAAATCGACGGCCTGGTCGCGGTCGAAAAGCACCACCATCTGGCCGGGCGACTCGCCCCGAATGTACATGTGGAGAGCGGCAACGATGCGATCTTCGTGGCCCACGCGCGAGGCGAGATCGCGAAATTTGATGACGTCGATCCGTGGTTCGCTGAGATTGATCTTCGTGTTGAGCAGCTGCGAAAGCGCCGTTGCCGCATGGCCGGCGCCGATATTGCCGACTTCTTTGAGCGCGTCTTTCTGCAGTTCGTTCAAGTTCAACGTCTGTACGCTCACGAAAGCACCTTGCTGATGGTTTCGAGAATTTTCGGCGGCTGGAAGGGTTTGGTGATGAAGGACTTCGCTCCGGCCTGAATCGCTTCGACGACCAGCGCTTGCTGGCCCATCGACGTGCACATGATGATCTTGGCACCCGGGTCGTGCCCCATGATCTCGCGCACTGCGGTAATGCCGTCCATCTCCGGCATCACCATGTCCATAGTCACCAGGTCCGGCGTTAATGTTTTGTATTTGTCGACCGCTTCAACGCCGTTTTGCGCTTCACCGACCACATCAAACCCGTTTTTGCTCAAAATGCCTTTAATCATCATTCGCATGACGACGGCATCGTCCACGATCAGGACTCGCTTACTCATTCGGCGCTCTCCAAAGTAGCGTAATATTCACTTCATGGAATCGGCTGTAGAGGTTAGATTTGTTAGGGGCTAGGTTAAGCCAAGCCGCGGCTGCGAAGTTCGGCCTGCCGGCGATTGATAAATTCCAGAATTGCGTGGTCCGCCTGCGGCGATACGCCGTGAAACCGCAAGCCGTGCGAGTGCTTTCCGCTCGTCGGCACTTGCTCGCAGCGCATGATTTCACCGACCGCCGTTACCGGCGACGCGTCATTTTTAAACATCATCTTTACTTCGAGCCACTGCCCCACACGGCACTGGCGATCCGTGATAATTGCGCAACCGCCGCGTGAGATGTCGCGAATGCTGCCCTTCATGAACTGGCCGACGCCTTTGCCTCCGGGAGCCATCCGCCACGTGCCCTGCACGAGCGTGTCGAGCCGAATGTTGGAACGTTTTTGCGACCCGCCCGCGCCGTACGCGTCGACTCGAGCCGGCATGTGGAAAACGGTCATGCCGTCTTTGACCTGCGCGACGACGGTCGAAAAACGGAATTTGCCGGCGGCATTCTGATAGATGAACGTCCCGTGCTCGCCCGGACGGCCGACGACGTGCCCGACCGTGAGATAGGCCGGCGTGAGTTCTTCGACGGAAACCGAACGCATCGGACGCGTGGCGACCGTGACGTTGGCAAAAGAATGCAGCGTGGGAAGGCGGTCTTCCGGAATCACGGGTTTGCGCTGACGATGAAAGAGCGTCTTGAACATCATGCCATGCTCGCAACCGGTTCGTCGGCTTCATCGGTCGTGCAAACTTGTCCGATCGATTCGACGCGCAGTCCCGGCGCGATTTCGGAGTACGAAAGCACGACGAGCTGCGGCGCCGCGCGTTCGGTCAGCCGTTTGAGCGCGAGACGAACGGACGGCGAACACAGCACGATGGGGTGCAGGCCGGACGATTGCGCCGTCTGCATCTGTTTGGTCAACGAGGTATAGATCTTCGCAACCGTGTTCGGATCGAGCAGCGCATACGCGTCTTCGCCGCGGCGTACCGCCTCCGCGAGCAGCGATTCCAGACGCGGATCGACCGTGATCACCGAGAGCAAGCCGTCTTCCGCGTACTCCGCGCAGATATGGCGCGCCATCGCCGTGCGCACGCGTTCGGTGAGGAAGTCAACGTCTTTGCTCACGCGCGCGGCGTCGGCAAGACATTCCAAAATCAACAGCAGGTTGCGAATCGCGATGCGCTCGCGCAAGAGGTTCTGCAGCACGCGCTGCACTTCGCCGACGGTCAGCAGATTTGGAACGAGCTCTTCAACGACCACCGGATAATGCGATTTGACGTTGTCGAGCAATGCCGAGGTTTCTTGGCGGCCCAGCAGATCGGGCGCGTGGCTCTTGATGATCTCGGTGAGATGCGTGGCGATGACGCTGGTGGGATCGATGACCGTGTACCCGGACATTTCCGCTTCCGCTTTCGCGGCTTCGGGAATCCAGAGCGCCGGCAGGTTGAACGCCGGTTCGGTGGTAGCGATGCCGTCGATGGGTTGCGTCGCCGTTCCCGGATTCATTGCCAGCAAACGGCTCACCATCACGTCGGTCGAGGCTACTTCGAGCCCGTAGATCTTCACGACGTACGTGCTGGGGCGCAGTTGCAAATTATCGCGCACGCGAATCGGCGGGACCACGATGCCGAGATCGCGCGCGGCATGACGGCGGATGAGCGTGATGCGTTCGAGCAAATCGCCGCCTTGCGTCGTATCCACGAGCGGAATCAAGCCGAAGCCGATTTCCAGCTCCATCGGATCGTACGAGAGCAGCGGCACGACCGACTCGGCCTGTTTGATCGCCGCAGGGGCATTGGCCGCCAACGCCGCTTGTGCGGACGCAGCCAGCTGCGCGGCGTGCTGCGGCGTCTTGTGGCGGTTACGGAAATAGTACACGAACAGCAGCGCGGAAAGCGGCAGCATGAACCAGCGCACCAAACCCGCAATCCCGAAGAGCGCCATCATGATGGCCGCGATCAGGATCGCCGTCGGCTGCCCGCTGAGCTGTTTGGTCAAATCGCGGCCGAAGTCACCTTCGCTGGCAGCGCGCGTCACCACGATACCGGTCGCAGTCGAGATCAAGAGCGCGGGAATCTGGGTGACGATGCCTTCGCCGACCGTGAGCAGCGTGAAGTGCTGCAGCGACTGCAGCAGCGTCAAGTGCTCTTGCGCTACGCCGACGATGAAGCCGCCCACCGTATTGATCGCGACGATGATCAGCGCAGCGACGGCATCGCCGCGCACGAACTTGCTGGCGCCGTCCATCGCGCCGTAGAAGTCGGCGGCACGCTGGATGTCTTTGCGACGCTGACGCGCCTCGGCTTCGGTGATGAGCCCGGCGTTGAGATCGGCATCGATGGCCAGCTGCTTTCCGGGCATCGCATCGAGCGTAAAGCGCGCTGCGACTTCGGCGACGCGGCCGGCGCCGTTGGTGATCACGACGAATTGAATGATGATCAAGATGAGAAAGATGACGAACCCGACCGCGTAGTTGTTCGCGATCACGACCTGACCGAAGAAATTGATGACTTCTCCCGCGTAGCCGTGCGAGAGGATCTGCCGGGTCGCCGTGATGTTGAGGGAAAGCCGGAAGAGCGTGACGATGAGCAGCAGCGTCGGAAAGACGCTGAACGCCAGCGCGTTTTCGGCATACAGCGACACGCCGATGATCAGCAGCGCGATCATGATGTTCAGCGTTAGCAGAAAATCGAGAATGACCGAGGGCATCGGCACGATCAGCAGCAAGACCAGCATCACGGAGGCGCCGGCGACGAACATCGGTGCGGAGGCGCCAAGGCGCTGCAGCACGGTATTTTGCGCGGCGGGAGCGGCCATGCTCATGCAATCGTCTTTCTTTTGAGCTTGTACACGAACGCGATGACTTGTGCGACCGCGGCGTACAGATTCGGCGGGATCGATTGATCCAGCTCGACCTTTGCGTAGAGGGTGCGCGCGAGCGGCGGGTTTTCCATGATCGGCACGCCGTTTTCAACGGCGATTTCTCGAATGCGTTTAGCGATGAGGTCGGCGCCTTTGGCCGTCACGACCGGTGCATCCATTTTGACTTCATTCCATTCCAGCGCGACGGCGAAGTGCGTGGGGTTCGTTACGACGACGGTGGCTCGCGGAACGGCAGCCATCATGCGCCGGCGCGCGAACTCGCGCTGGCGGCGTTTGAGCGCGGCGCGAATTTCCGGATTGCCTTCGGCCTGGCGGTATTCGTCTTTGACTTCCTGCTTGCTCATCTTCAAGCTTTGCTCGTACTGCCGCCGTTCGAAGGCCAAATCGAGCAGCCCGACGACGAGCAAGATGAAGCCGAACTTCCAACCGATGCTGAACGCCAAATCCCCGACGAATCCGATGAGCTGCGGAGCCGACATCTCGCCGACTGCTGCGAGCGAAGAGAGGCTTGCGGTGATGCTCGTGTACACCAAGACGAGCACGGCGCCGAGTTTGAGCAGCTGCTTGCCCAAATTGACCAGCACTTGTTTGGAAAAGAGCCGCTGCACGCCGTTGTACGGATTGATTCGGTTGAAGCTGGGCTTGAGCGGAACCAGCGAGAAAACGGCGCCCGTTTGCGCAAGGTTGACGCCGATGCCGGCGAGCAGTGCCACGCCGAAGAGTACGCCCAGAAGCAAACCCGCCGAAGCAAAGGCGCGCGCGTACAGCGTCCACACCGAGGCAATCGTAAAGTCCTGATGCTCGTGCGTGCGCGCGAGGATTGCCTGCATCGTCGCACCGAGTGAAGTGAGGGCGCCGGGTGCGAGCGCGTGCAGCACGAAAACGCCGGCAAGGAAGATCGCTGCACCGGCAAGGTCGGGACTTTTCGAAACTTGACCACGCTTGCGCGCCTCGTCGCGGCGCTTTGGAGTGGCCTTCTCGGTTTGTTCAGGTCTAGCCATTCACCACGCTCCATGAGCGTCTAGACCTATCATCGGCAACGCGTTTAGGCGTCAACACCGCCCGGGGCAGTCTTAACAGCACAGCGGGAGGCCATCCTGAAGCGCCGAATAGGCGGTGGCGGCAAAATCGCCGGTTTCCGAAGGAGTTTGGTTTGCGCGGTTCAGCGGCCCTTGCGGCTATCAGTACCCTCTGTGCGCTCGCGCTGGCAGGGTGTGGAAACGGTAAAGTCATCGGCAGCGGTCCGCTGCCCACCGCATCGCCCGCGCCGGTCAAGGTCACCGCGGAGTTCAAGATTCCGACGGCCAACTCGGGTCCGGCCGCTATCACGTCCGCGCCCGACGGCTTCCTTTACTTTACGGAAAATACGGCCAGCAAAATCGGGCAGTCCAGTACGGCCGGCTCCATCAAAGAGATTTCAACCAAGACCGCCGCCGCGGGTCCTTACGGCATCATTGTCGGCCCGAACGGGCTCATTTGGTTTACCGAGCAATCCGCGCACGCGATCGGAACGCTCGGTTCGTTTGCCGCTTCGGCCGTTACCGAATACGCGGTTCCGTGGGCGAACGCCCGGCCAACGCTTTTGACGGTCGGCGCGGCGGAAAACACGATGTATTTCACCGATCCCGGCAATAGCGCGCTCGGTGAAATTACGACGAGCGGTACGGTCAGCGGACCGTTTCCAACGCTGACGCCCAACGCGAACCCGCTCGGCGTGGCCGTCGGTCCGGACAACGGCATTTGGTTTTGCGAAAACGGCGTGGACAAAATCGGTCACTTAAACACCGCCACGAACACCGTGGATCGCGAATTTCAATTAACCGGCCTGAATCCGACCACGATCGTGCAAGGGTCCGATGGCGCGATGTGGTTTACCGAAAACGATCCGGCCGGTCCAAAACTGGGGCGCCTCACCACCACGGGCGTTCTCAACGAATACCCGCTCAAAGGCGCTAAGAGCGCGGTAGGCCTGGCGGTCGACGCGTTTGGCAACTTCACCGTGACCGATCAGGCGAACGACGCCATCGGAGTCTTTACCGTGAACACGCTCGGGTACGTGGAGTATCCCGTCCCCACCGCGAGCGCGAATCCGACGTGGGTTACGATCGGCCCCGACTCGCGCATGTATTTCACCGAAACTTCCGCGAACCAAATCGGACAGTTCAGCTGACTTCTAGCGTCCGATCGTCCGAGCGCAGCGAGCGGTCGAGCCAACGAGCAGCACAGGAGAAGCAGAGATGGAACGAGTGACCGGAATCGGCGGACTGTTCTTCCGTGCCCGCGATCCGCAAGCGTTGAGCCAATGGTACGAGAAGCATTTAGGAATCACGCCGAACCCGAAGAGTGACAGCGACCCCGTCTGGCAGCAAGAAGCAGGCCCGACCGCTTTCACCCCGTTTCCGGAAACGACCGACTATTTTGGTGAACCCCACAAGCTTTGGATGATGAACTTTCGCGTCCGCAATCTCGACAAAATGGTCGAGCAACTGCAAGCCGCCGGGATCCCGGTGAAGATCGATCCGGAATCGTACCCCATCGGCCGCTTCGCGCGCTTACAGGACCCCGAAGGGAATCCAATCGAACTGTGGCAGCCCTCTTAGCTCATACACTGCCCGCGCTTCGTGGGATGTGAACGATACCAAGACCAGTACGGTCGTAGCATCGCTCTGTTCGCTTTTACGCGGTTGCCGGACCGAGCTGCAAAAGTGAATTTTGCAGCTGCGAATCATTGATCGCTTGCGCGGCAAGGATTTGACTCTGGAGATCTGACGCCGTTAAACCGTTAACGCTTGGCGACAAAACGTCGGTCGTCGCCGAGGACCCGCCACCACCGCCATGGTGATGGTGGTGATGTCCCAGCTTTTGACGTTCTGAAGGTCGTTCTGTAACGTCTGTTGCTGCGTTGGTGTGAGAACGCTTTGAATTTGACTTTGCATTTGAGCGAAAGTCTGACCATTCGATCGTCCCGACTGAAGGATGGATTGAATTGCGGTCTGTTGATCGCTCGTCAGGTCCAGATTAGCGAACGGGCTGCTCGCGGGCTGGAGGCTGTTCGAGCCGCTCATGGTGGACGCGTAGGGATTTGCCAAACCCTGTACGCTCAGGCTCATATTGACGCTCCTTATAAGGATTGACGGCCCTTCCAGAGGGCACCGTTCACTCCATCGGCTGCAATCCTGAGAAAGGGCTTAAGGAGCGCCGGGAAGTCGAAGCATCCGCGTAAATGCCGCAATTGCGTGCTTGGCTTCGTCAACCGGCGTGCCGGCATGGCACCATCGATTCAGTCACTTGTGGTCCTGCCCCGGAACTATCCGCAACGGCGTTGAAAATACCAAATGCACAAAGCGGACGGGACCGTACCGGCAATCGATACCCGCTTCTTCAACCCGGCGACGAACGAGTGGACGATTTACTGGGCGAGCGCGAAAGACTATGAATGGCAAAGCAATCCCATGCGCGGCGGTTTTTCGCAGGACGATGCGTTGGTCCTGATTATCGAGGATACGTCGGATGACCACCGGGTTCTCACGCGTTATGCGTGGCGCGTCCTGTCCCACGATCATGCTCTTTGGGAGTAGTCATTCTCCAACGACGGTGGGCAGAGGTGGATAGCGAACTGGACGATGGATTCTGTCCGAACCGCATGATAGAACGAGTGACCGATTACTCTAGCGCTGTTTTCGAGCTGCGGCGGTATACGCTTCACGCGGGACACCGCGACGTGTTGATCGCGCTGTTCGATCAGCATCTCGTCGAGCCGCAAGAAACGGTGGGCATGCAGGTGATCGGACAGTTCCGCGACCTGGACCGCCCGGACCAATTCGTCTGGATTCGGGGGTTTCCGGACATGCGTGCGCGGAAGCAGGCGCTGGCACAGTTCTACGAAGGCCCGGTCTGGAAAGTTCATCGAGAGGCCGCGAACGCAACGATGATCGATTCGGATAACGTTCTTCTCCTGCGCCCTTGCAGGCCGAACTCCGGTTTTCCGATGTTAGTTAACAATCGTACCGCCGGTCGCCGCGACGAACCGCCGTCGACAATCGTCGGAACACTCTGCTCGCTTCGCTCTCCGGTGAGCGAAGCGTTCGTTCAGCGCTTCGAACAAGAAGTCGCGCCGCGACTCGTCGAAAGCGGAATGCGACCGTTTTGCTATTTGCAAACGGAATACGCCGAAAATACCTATCCGAAGCTGCCGGTGCGTACCGGGGAAAACATGTTCGTTTGGTTTGCGTCCGTCAAATCGGGCGAATGGAGCGAGACCGGATTTCCGGAATTGCTTAGCTCGCTGAACGCACCCCCGGAAGTGCTGCGGTTGCAGCCGACGGAGCGATCGTTACTGCGCTAAATGTGTCGGCCCCGGCTCGAGGGATCGTGCGCTATTGCTTTGTGCATGCCGTCGTGCTGGTTTGAACCTTGCCATCATTGTCATAGAATGGCGTCGCGGAATGCAGCACGTTCCCAGTTCGCGACACCTGAGTATCAAAACGCTTGCGCCCTTGGGCGTCCAGCGCCGGCCACATCTGCATCCACGTCCCGTTGTCGGGATCCAATGAGGTCGTTTGCGAAACATTGCTCGCACCGGAATCGAAAATAGTGAGCAACACGTACGCCTTGAGTGAGTGGCTCCAGCGTTCGTACGAGTTTGCCGGATTGTCACCGGTCTCCCGAGTGACGAACCAGGTACCTTGCTCGGTCTGCGTTAATGATAGCGGCGTCGCAGCTGCCGGCACGGACACGCAGCGCCACGTTCCGATGTCTCTACGGAGCTTTGCCTGCTGCAGGAGATCGAACTGTGTGTATCCGGGCGGAACACTCTGTGCGGCGCATGGTAGCGTAAGCAACGAACACAGCGCGGCCGCGGTCGCCACCATAACGGTTCTACTCATAAGGTTGCTTCATCTCCGTGTCACAATTCAAATGCCCGCATCGTCTTTACCCACACGAAGAGCCCACGCAGGAGGTTGGATGAAAGCAGTATGTGTCGCCGCGCTTGTGGCGGCTTTTTGCGCGTTGAGCGCTCTTGCTCGCGCAGACGAGGGACCGTCCTATGCCGGGCCGCTCGCCCCAAGTGAAGCGCAATTCGTTCAAACGGTTCAACGCGATCTGTCGGCGCGCTTTCCGCACGTAAGCGATGCCGAGAAGGCGGGCTACGTTCGATATACGGGAATAGACAACACGGGCGCAATCAGCTATGCCAATCGGCAATGGACCTCGAATCCGACCCATCCCAGTCAGCTTTGGTACGATAAGGACGGCAATCTGCTCGGCGCCGACTTTTCGGTGCCGCGTCCGCATCGAGAGCCGCGGCCGCATCTGTGGGGAATCAATCCCGGCCGATGGTACGAGTTCAACGGGCATGTTCATTACGTCGTCAACAACCCCCAAACCGGCAAAAAAACATACGACCAATATATCTGGGATCGCGACTTTGTGAGCGCCGGCGGCGATCTGTCGAACCCATCACCGCAAACGGTCGTCAAGCTCGGTCGTGTGCCAAACGCAAAGTACGTCGCTACGATTTTTGAGTTTCCAACGTTATGGGATCTCATCGTGTGGGTGAAGCCGCATGCTCCTGGTCGGTTCCGCTGGTAACATGATCGTTTGCATCATTCGCTACCAGATCGACCCGTTTCAACGCGACGAATTTCGCGCGTATGCGCAAGCCTGGGACAAAATTATACCGCGCTGCGGTGGACACCTGATGGGATACTTTCTGCCTTATGAAGGCACGAACGACATCGCGTGGGCGCTCATCGGCTTCGAAAGCCTCGCCGAATACGAAGTATATCGTGGTCGTTTGCGCAACGATGAAGAGGCTCGTAACAATTTTGCTTTCGCTCAAACAAAACGATTCATTATCCGCGAAGAAAGAAGCTTTGTAGAAGCGATTAGCAGAACCTAGGGACGCATCTGCACTCGAACGGCGCTCCGAGCGGGTCTGCAATTCGTATTACCGCGAGGTTGTTGTAAAAAGCTCGATCCCGGCCTTCCCCGCCGCAAGGCGCAGACGTTCATCGCTCTGGCCAGCATTGCACCCGTTCCAGCGCGACGGCCATGTAAGCAGCATCGTAGGCCGTTAGCGCGTGAGACTCTTGCTAAATGCAATTCGTAGCCAAGACGGCGCGGCGCGTCGAGTACCGCGCTTAGCCCGCGCAACGCCTCCAGAGCGTCGTTTAAGGACCTGGCGTCGATACGGGGTTACGACGAAACGCCATGACCAAGCCGTTTTGAACTTCATACGGCCACAGAGCCGGCACGAGGAGGCCGTCTCGCGCTGCCGCCGTTACGGCGGCGTTTGCATATCTTGAATCCTCGTCGGGCAGAAGCGCGGCCAGCGCCGTCGACGCATCGAGCACGATGCTCATTCAGATGCGTCGACCTTCATCGATGAGGTCGCGCCACGTCTCGCCCCGCTTGCGAATTGTTTTTTTCCCGGTGCGCCTGCGAATTTCCTCACGAACCGCATTGATGCGCGCTATTACGTCGTCCGACGATATGCGAACGGGCGATACGACGGCTACCGGCCGCCCATTACGGGCAATGGTGATCCGCTCGCCCCGCTCAACCCGCTCCACCAACCGCGAGAGGTGCATCTTTGCCTCTGCTATGTTGAAAACTTGGTCTTCCATCAAGACTAGACTAGCATATTGACTATGTCCCTGTCCGGCGAACTTCACCCTCCGCTTTAGGTGTAGCCAATCGTGCTGCATGCCGTCCGAACGTGAGCGACACGCGCACTGCTCTCCTGATATTTTAAAGTCACCGCGGCGGGAATGATGGGCGCCCGCGGCGGCACTTTATCAGATTTGGAGAACAGTATGCTTCGATATACGTTGCGGCATGCGATTCTCGCCGTTCTGCTTCCGCTCGCAATGCTAGTCCAGGAAACATGGGCACTGGCCGGCACGACGGGCGGCCTTACCGGCGTAGTGATCGATGCCGACACGTCTGCGCCCATTGCGGGCGCACGGATTACCGCCGTTGCGCCTTCGGAAAAGGTTTCCACGGCCAGCGACAGACTCGGGACATTTCGTTTTCGTCTCGCTGAGCCCCGACACGTACACCGTTTCGGTGCAAAAAGAAGGCTATACCGACGTGACCCAGTCCGGCGTTTCCGTGTTCGCCGACGCGCAGGCGGTCGTGCCGCTCAAAATGGCAAAATCGCTGCGGACCATCGCTCACGTCACCTCGGCCGCAAGCGGAAGTCTCGTGAAGAGCGGGACGACGGCAGAACGTCTATTCCATCAATGCCGCCACGCAGGACAAGATCTCCGCCCTGGGTGGAGGCGGCGGTTTGAACAGCGCGTATTCCGCAATTGCGTCCGTTCCAGGCGCGTTCGTTCCACTGAATCAAATGGGTTATTTTCAGACCGTGCATATTCGCGGCGGCGATTACGATCAAGCCGGCTACGAGATCGACGGCGTTCCGGTCAATCGATCGTTCGACAATTATCCGTCCGGAGCGGCATCGTCGCTCGGTCAGCAAGAACTCCAGGTTTACACCGGCGCTTCGCCGGCCAATTCCGAGGGAGAGGGTCTGGCCGGTTACATCAATCAAGTGATCAAGACCGGAACGTATCCCGGGTTCGGCGCCGTTACGCTCGGCCTCGGAGCGCCGACGTTTTACCATAAAGCCTCCCTAGAGGCAGGCGGAAGCACCCCCAACCGCTTGTTCTCGTACTATGTCGGAGTCGGCGGATACGATCAAGACTTCCGTTACGTCGATCAACAAAACGGCGCCGGTCTGTCGGATCTTGCGGGGGCTTTCGCGCCCGTGGCTGCCGGAACGGGAACGTGCCCCGCGGACTTGGCGCCGACCGGATGCTATTCGCTGCTGCCGTATCAGTACGCATTTCAGTCCGGAATTGCAGATCGCGACGTCGTCGTGAACCTGCATTTCGGCATCCAACACCGAAACGATTCCGGCCACGATGACGTGCAGCTGCTTTGGGACAGCGGCGAATTGACGAATCCATTCTACAATTCGACGAATGACGCCGGCGGATTTGCGGCGTTCGGGGGCGAGGCAAACGCTCCAACCTTTGCGGACGGCTATCAATGGACATGCGGCGGAGTGGGCACCACGACCACTACGCTCAATGCGTCCTGCGTGAGCCCGTACTTTTTCCCGAACACGCCCGCCCACACGTTCGGCGCCGTCATCCCACCGGACCTGAGCGACGTGCTGCGCAACAGCCAAGAAATCGTCAAAGCGCAATACCAAAAAAACATCGGAACCGACACGTTCCTGCGAATTTACGGATACATGTATTACAGCAGTTGGACGCATAACGGGCCCAACAACTCCGCAGCCAACTACGTCGCTTGCTGCGCTTCGGATTACGAACTGAACTCGCATACACGCGGCGTCAGCGGCACGTTCAGCAAACAGCTGGACGCGAAAAATTTATTGACCCTACAGGGTTCCTACACGACCGCAACGTCGCTGCGCGATAACAACACGCAGATGTTCAATGCGGGCGGCGCTCGATCGCGCGGCATCGTCATGGTGAATGCGAACGATCCGCTGAGCGGGTATTGTTTCAGCCCCGCAGGAACGGAAATCACTTGCGATCCGGCAGGCGATGCCAACGGAAATCGCGCGAACTTTGCAACGTGGGCCCAGGTTTCTAACGGCGCGGCGCCTGCGCTGGCGTCGTCGTGCAATGTGCCCGGCGGCCCCGCAGGACCGTGTACGTGGCTCATTGCGGAAAACTCGCTTTGGTCCACGTACAACAGCGTGACGCCAAGGTTTTCCGCCGCGTCACTGACCGACGAATTCCGGCCGAACGAAAAGCTGCTGCTGAATGCCGGAGCGCGCTTCGACCGCTTCCAGTTCGTCGGAGGAGATACGGGCGCGAACGATCCCGCTCGCGCATTCTGGTTCACAGCGTGGAACTTGGATCACTGCGTCAACGCGGCGGGTGCTCCGGTCGACAAATCGGCACTGGGCTTGCTTCCCAGCGATGCGTGCCCTAGCGGCTACACGGTTGCGAACATGCGAAACCTGTCGGGTACCAACACCTATAACATCTTCGAGCCGCGCCTGAGCGGGACGTATACGGTCAATCCCGACACGGTTGTCCGCTTTTCGGCCGGTAAATACGCCGAACCGCCTAATTCGGCTTTCGAGCAATACGATACGCTTCAAGAGGACGTTCCGTTCGAGCTGCCCGGTTCGGCTGCGTTCTACAGCTTCGGCTTTACCTCGCCTGGGAATCACGCCGTGCGGCCGCCGACTTCGCTCAACTACGACCTTTCGTACGAGAAGCGCCTTCACGGCACCGACTGGTCGTTTAAATTGACGCCGTTCCTTCGCAAAACGAAGGATCAGATTCAACAGTTCTTCCTGGATCAGAAAACCGGGTTTGTATCCGGACTCAACGTCGGCCGTCAAACCAGCGAAGGCGTGGAATTCCAGATGAACAAGGGCGATTTCAATCGCAACGGCCTATCGGGACAGCTGTCGTTCGCGTACACGCACTCGGAGATCCGCTACGACGCATTGAGCAACGGCTCTACCGTCGTCACCGGAATCAACGCCGACATCGCTCGTTACAACGGCTTCACCAAATCGGGAGGCGGCGCTCCGTGCTATGTGGGCGGCGCGCCCGCTTCGTGCAGCACGGCCGGCGCAATCGCCAATCCGTATTACAATGCGCCGGTGCAGCCGCTGATCGATGCCTCGCAAGCGTTCGCACCATATACGAACTTCCCGGGACCGGTTCAATCGTACGCGGTCTCCTACGGCGCTCCGTATGTGGCTACGCTGATCCTCAACTACAAGCACGACAAATTCGCCATCACGCCCTCGCTGCAATTCCAGGGCGGCGCACGGTACGGCGAACCTGAGACGACGAACGGCATCGATCCCACGACGTGCGCCGCGCCGCTTGCGGGCGCGTCACCGTCCGGCGATCCGCGTTACCCGTACGGAGCTGCCGGAGGCGGCGCATACGATGCGACCAATTGCGGCGGAACGGTAGTCATTCCGGATCCTTACACCGGTGCTTTCGATAACCTGGGGTCGTTCGTGCAGCCCAACCAGCTGGCGGCGAACTTGCAACTCAGTTATGACGTTTCGCCGAAAGTAACGCTCGTCGGAACGCTTACGAATATCGTGAACACCTGCTGGGGCGGAACCAAAGCGGCGTGGACGGTGAACAACAGCAACGTGTGCTCGTACAACATCCTGAACAACGGCGGCGCTTTCGGACCGGTAGGGAATCTCTATAATCCGCCGGCGACCGTGGCGGACTTCCAAAGACTCCTGCGGTACCCGTACGGAGCGTACGATGGTGCAATAAATGTGAATACCGCAGCCGGAAACTTCAACCAAACAAAACAGCCGTTCCAGTTCTTCATCGAAGCGCGATTGAAGATCCTGAGCGTGCGGTAGAAGGCAGGGCATGGGGCGGGTAAGAGCAACGGCATGACAAACAAAATCGCCCCGTGCCTATGGTTCGACGGCAATGCCGAGGATGCAGCCACGTTCTATGCGGCCACGTTCCCCGATAGCCGCATCGACGCCATCAATCGCTCGCCCTCAGACTACCCCGCCGGCAAGCAGGACGATGTGTTGACCGTCGAGTTCACCGTCCTCGGCATGCCGTTTGTCGGACTTAACGGTGGGCCGCAATTCAGCTTCGACGAAGCGATTTCATTTCAGGTTTACACCGACGATCAGGAGGAGACCGATCGCTATTGGCATGCGATCGTGGACAACGGCGGTTCTGAAAGCATGTGCGGCTGGTGCAAGGACCGGTTCGGGCTTTCTTGGCAGATCGTTCCGCGCATTCTGCTTGATGCACTGCGCAGCGCGGACCCTGCCGCCGGCAAGCGCGCGATGGATACGATGATGGAAATGAAGAAAATCGACATCGCCGCAATCGAAGCGGTGCTTTAAAGGACTTCGCCGTCGCTTTCTGCGCGGCCCCGAAGTGCTCCCGGCGACACCCCGGTAAAACGGCGGATGAATCGAGACATGTGGCTTTGGCTCGAAAACCCTGCTTGCGCCGCAATGTCGTCCAGAGGTATTCGTCCAGCCGCGATCAGCTGAATGGCGTACTCCACCCGCTGCCGGATGATGTACTGATGCACGGCCAAGCCGACCGATCGTTTAAACAGCACTTTGAAATGCGACGGACTCATCTCGGCGATTTCGGCAAGCTCCATGAGCGACAGATCGTGTGCGAGATGATCGTGGACGTACTCGATAACGGTTTTGAGCCGGCGCTTCGAGAGCTGCCCTGCCGGCGTCGTGACGTGCGGACGCGAATATCGCCGCAGCAGATGCGAGGCAAGCGCAATGCCTAGTGATTCAGCGTAGACGCGGCCCAGCTGTTCGTCCGACTCCAGCCTCCGCCTTGAGCGCCCACGCGATGTGCGCGATTTGCGGATCCCGCATTTGCAAGCACGGCGCGATACCGACGCTGCTCGCGCTCAGGCCCATTCCTTCGGCGGCGTTGTGTAGCAGGCTCGGGCTCAAGTGCAGGCCGAGCATCGTCGTTTCGCCTTCGTCTTGCCACGCGGCCGTGGTGCCCGGCGCCAATAAATCGATGTCTTCAGGGAGTGCAAGCGCGAAAAGGTCGGATTTTCAAAGCCGCACCGCGTTCGAATCGGCGCGCTCAGATGCATGCTCAAGGAGTAGTGAGTGGAGGGATGGGAACGCGTGAAGCCGCCGGACGTCTCGTAGACGATCGCTTCGATGCCGCTCCAACTTCGATCGCTGCTCGTTGCGCGTAGCGTAAAACGCATCGGCTCGTCGAGTTCCCGATCGCCACTGCGTGGTTGCACGTTCATTTATCGAACCATACGTCACCTCAGTGACGCGCGAGATTGCACACAATCGTACGATGCATTGCACGATCGGATGCATCACAGCGCGCTGGATTGGGCCGTTATCTGAGCAGCAATTTTTCCGTGGAGGTTTTGGATCATGAGAACCACCCCATCCCTCCGCCACGTCATCACGGCAGTTCTGCTGCTCGTTGCGTTACTGTGCCAGGGAACATGGACACTGGCAGGCACCACGGGCACGCTGAGCGGAGTCGTCGCGGGAGACAACGGTGCGCCACTTGCCGGAGCGCAAGTTACAGCACTGTCTGTTTCGCAACGCGCGGTTGCCACGACGGACGCGAGCGGACATTTCACGTTCCTTTCCTTGGCGCCGGACACGTACACCGTTTCGGCGAATAAGGAAGGCTACGCACCTTCTTCCATCCCTGGCGTCACGGTCTTTGCGGACCAATCACAGACGCTTTCGATACATCTTTCGACCAAACTAAAAACGATCGCGCAGGTGCGCTCGCAGAGTCAAGGCAGCCTGGTAAAATCGGGCACGACGACGGACGTGTATGCCGTCAATGCGGCGACTGCGACGCAGCTGGGAACCGCCGGCGGCGGAAACAACCTCAACAGCGCGTATTCGGCGATCTATCAACAACCCGGCGTGGTGGGCTTGCCCAGCAATTTTGGTTTCGGGCAAGTCTTCTTCATTCACGGTTCCAGCTACAACCAAATCGGCTACGAGTTCGACGGCGTTCCCGTCAATCGCGCGTTCGACAACTATAACGCCAATTCGCTCTCCAATTTGGGCACGCAATCGACGGAAGTCTACACCGGCGGCGGCCCCGCAACGGCCACTTCGCCGACGCTAGGCGGGTACATCAATCAAGTCATCAAGTCCGGCAGCTATCCGGGGTACGGCAGCGTGCAAGTCGGCGTCGGAACGCCGGGCTTCTATCATAACCTTAACGTTGAGGCCGGGGGAGCGACGCCCAACCGGTCGTTTTCGTATTACGCAGCGCTGCGCGGCGATAACATGATTCCGCTGCAGTTCGATTCGCAAAACGGCGGCGACTTGAATCCCGACGGCAACAACATCTACGGTCAGCAAGGCGCAAGCTGGAACACGCTGCTCTTGCCTGCCGAACTCTTTCTGGGAAGCAACACCCGCGGGCCGTGGTCGGACTGCACCGGCGGCGGCGCGACGGCACCGGGAAACGGTTCGTATCTCTCGCCGATCATCTCCGGATTGTACGGATCGGCAGGCACGGTTGCCGCATGCAACGTGTACAGTCCGATTCCGGCCACCAATACGATCGCGTTGCGCGGCAACGATCTCTCCGATCGCGAAAACGTCGTGAACCTGCACTTCGGCATTCCGCACAAAAACGATGCCGGCCGGGACGACATCCAAGTGCTCTACGATAATTTCGCATATCAAACACAAAGCTGGGACAACATTTCGACGTTCGGCGGATTGCCGTTCATGCAAGCGATGTTCCAACCGGCGGGCACCGCTGCTGACGGTAGCGGCAACTATAACACCTTTCTGACAAACGTTCTGGGAGCGCCGGCGCCGGGCACCACCTGGCTGGGTCCGGCCGCGTCACCGGCGTACGCGGGGATGTGCGATTACTACAACCTGTACGCGCTGTTCGGCGCTTCGCCGTCCTGCGCTACGTCCGGCTTAGGAGTCTCGCCGGCTCCCTACTTCGACGGCTACCAAGTCGTCGGGGCCGGATTCGGACAATCAGCGCTCGGGCAGCCCAAAATCGTCAGTCCCTATTTGTTCCCGTCAACCAATCCGGCGCGAGCGTTCCAGTCCGGATTCTCGCCGTATCAGGTATCGGATACGGACAACAACGGATCCATCGTTAAACTGCAGTATCAAAAGAACTTCGGTTCGGACGCTTTCCTGCGGTTGTTCGGCTACACGTTCTATTCGAGCTGGCTGCAAACCGATCCGAATTTCGGCGTCACGCCGTTTCTCGTCGGCGGCGCAACGCAAGGCGACTATGAAGTCAATTCGCATACCCGCGGCGCGGATTTGCAATTTTCCGATCAGATCAACCCGCAGCACTTGCTGACGCTGACCGGAAGCTTCACGACTTCGACGTTGGAACGCTGGAACAACGCACAGTACACGTTTTCACCCAGCGGTACGCCGATTGCGACGCTTACGGCGCCCAACGGCTCTTGTTACGCCGCCTATAACAACTCGCAAAACGGATCGCTGATCGATCCCGGCTACGGGGCCGGGCTGGCGGCCGGCGCACCGGTGTCTTGCGTATCCGCACTTGCCGGCGCGCCGATTTCCGCGGTACAGGCCGGGCAAGGCGGATGCACCGCGTCGGCAGTGTATGCGTGTCTGCAGCCTACTCCGGCGGGCGCGCCCGGCGGAACGACGTGGGAGCTGACACAAAATCTCTCTCCGGACGCCAACATCAATACGGTAAAGCCGATCTTCTACGATGCAGCGTTGCAGGACGAATTTCGACCCAGTTCGCGGTGGAACATCAATGCGGGACTGCGCTACGAAAGCTACGGGTACCAACTGGGCAACTACGGCTCGGCTGCGCAGCAGTTCTGGTTCAACCAAATCAATACGACCGCATGCGTGGCTCCGCAAGGACTGCAACAAGCGGCGCAGAGCGACTTCGACAGCGGCGCTCCGCGTTTCGGACTTGTTCCGTCCGCCTACCCACAATTCGTAACGACGGCGCCGGGACAAGCGTGTCCGTTCGATCCCACGCTGAACGAACAGCTCTATCATCCGGGTCAGCACGGCGTTCCGCTCATCACGTTGGGCGGTTCGGGTACGATAACGAAAAACACGTGGTCGCCGCGTATCGGCTTCACCTACACGATGGGACCCAATTCGGTACTGCGCTTTTCGTACGGTCGTTACACCGAGCCCACCCCGACGGCGTTCGAACAAGTGCTGACGTATCCCGACGGGTACAAGATGGCGACGAACCTGTACGATTCGCGCTACTACAACATCGGTCTGGCTTCCATCGTTCACGATAATCCCATTCAGTTCTCGAATAACGTCGACGCGTCGTTCGAGCAGCGCTTACCCAACACGGATTGGAGATTCAAGGTATCACCGTTCTATCGCTACACGACCAACCAGTCCGTCGAAGTTTCACTTCCGGGCGGCTTAGCCGGCGCGTTTAACTCCGGCACGCAGCAAACCAAAGGCGTGGAACTGGCGATTCAAAAAGGCGATCCGTCGCAAAACGGCTGGTCCGGACAGCTTTCGTATACGTATACGGATGCGAAGCTCAAGTATCAACTCATCGACGGCGCCAACATCGTAACGACGATGCTCAATACGCTCAAGCCGTACTTAGCGCTGGAAGGAATCAACGGCGGTTCGCCATGTTACTACCAGGGCGGCGCGGATCCGAGCTGCGCAGCGCCTGCGGGCGGCAACGCCGCGCTCGTCATCGCGAATCCGTACTACAATTCGAAGATCACCCAAGCGCAGCTCAACTCGCAGTTTCCGCTGACGGCGTTCTATCCGACGTATGCGAACGAGTTCCCGTACGGACTGGATCTCGGCGACGCGTCGACGATCATTCCGCCCAACGTCTTCGGCGGGTTCCTCAGACTGGCGTCATCGCAAGATCCAAGCCACGCTGACGGCAAACCTGTGGGAAGGCGAGGCCTACGGTGCGCCGGTGACGATTGCAGGAATCGATCCGCGCTCGTGCATCGCCAATCAAGGCGGCATCGGCGTGGTTCCCGGATCGCTCAACGGCGATTACCAAACGTGCTCGTCGAGCATAGCGATTCCCAATCCCACCACCGGCAAGTTCGACAGCATCGGGCAATACCGCAATCCGTGGGATTTCAACATGGGCATGCAGCTCGGGTACGATCTCACGCCGAACGTGCACGCCTCGATCCTGCTCGCCAACATCGTACAACGGTGTTTCGGCGGTTCATCCGAGCCGTGGACGAAAGCGTACGCGCCGAACGCGTTCAACTGTGAATACGTTCCCAACAGCACGTACATCGGCGTCACTCCCGGAGCAGGGTACTTCTACGGAAACAGCCCGCACGATGCGGTGAACGGCTCGACCGGATACCCGAAAGTGTTCGACCAAGCCTATGAGCCCGCACCGTTCCAAATCGCCGCGCCGCTCCAGGCGTACTTCCAGCTGCAAGTGCGCATCTAAACCACAACCGGCGAAGCCAAAAGACGGCGTCGAGCAGCAATGCTCGGCGCCGTTCGCTTTGGTGCGTTACTAACCCTTAGCCCTTGGGTTCTTGCCGCAATCCGACGATGTTGCCGTTGGGCTCCTTTACGCTTGCGACGAGCAGCCCTTTGGCGACGTCGGTGATTTCTTGCACGACCGTGCCGCCGGCGGTTTCCAGCTCTTTGACTTTTGCCGCAATATCGTCGACAGTCCAGTAGGCAAGCGCGTTCGGTGCGCGATTATCCGCGTTCGGAACGAGGCCGATTTCCAACTCGCCGTTCCTGAAGCCGACGTAATACGGAGCATCCGCGTAGGGATCGGCGCCGATCAGCTTGCTGAAGAATTGCTTGGCCTTTTCCATATCTGCAGCGGGGTAGACGATGAGCGAGACATCCTTCACTTTCTACATCCTCCTTCCAACCTATGACGGACTCAACTAGTCAAAACGTGACGGGAACCACTTACAGCAGCTCGATGGCCAGTTCTTTTACACGCGCTGCATCGCCGATCAAATCGATCCCCGCGATGCGATGACCTTCGAACGTAAACGCGAAGGCGACCCGTACTTCATTGTGTTCGATCCACGCCAGACCCGGAGTTTTCCCGACTAGCGCCGGCTGCGCTGCCAACATGCCCCAGCCCGCGAAGGTCTTCGCAGCCGTTTCCGCCCCGCGTATGACCGGCGCGGAGCCGAGGGCAACAACGGACGCATCTGCGCGTACGATTACTGACGGGTCCAGCAACCAGAGCAAATCTTCAAATCGTCCTTCGCGCGAGGCGGCTAAAAACGCGCGCACGAGTTCGTCACGGCGCGATGTGCCCGCATTCGGAGGCTCCTGGCCGCGAACGCGCCGCCGCGCGCGGCTTGCAATCTGGCGCGTTGCGGGCTCAGAGCGTCCGACGATCGACGCAATTTGATCGAACGGCACATCGAAAAGATCGTGCAGCACAAATGCAACGCGTTCGGCCGGCGTGAGTGTGTCGAGCACGACCATCATTGCAATGCCGACCGAGTCGGCCAGTACCGCTTCGCTTTCCGGATCGATGCGGTCGATCGGTTCGTTTACCGGGGCGCGTGGAGCATCGATCGGCTCTTCGCGGCGCGAAAGGCGCGAGCGGAGCATGTCGAGGCACACGCGCGACACGATGGTGGTGAGCCACCCGCCCAGGTTCGCTACGTCCGTGGTCCCGGCGCGCTGCGCTCGCATCCATGCTTCTTGTAGCGCGTCCTCGGCTTCAGTCCGTGAGCCGAGTATTCGGTACGCCACGCCGTGCAGGCGCGCACGCCGCTCCTGAAATTGCTGCGCTAGCCAATCCTGGTTTTCCACGTCGTCACTCTTTTCTTAGCGAGATCCGTGTTCCGGTTGACGAAACTCGCGGTGGGGACGTGACGTTGCCCGCCTGAAGAAGTCAGCGCACGCAGTGTCGAAGGGCCGTTCGTGCGCATCGTCGTGCTCGCCATTATCGCCGCTTATGCACTCTTTAGCGCATCGCTGGTCGTCGGCACCTGGAATGTCGCCGGCTCTATTTTCGGCTGGAATCTTGGGCCCGACGGCAAGACGCTGATTGCGGTGACGCGGGGACGGCCGGCGGCACTGAGCGGCATTCGGGAAGGCGACAAGATCGATTGGCGCAGTTTGCCGCTGGTCGGACGCGTCAATCTGGGTTTAGTGCAGGCCGTGGGTACGAACGCAACGCTTCGCGTGAACGTCGACCATGACGGTAAGAGCAGAGCGGTTCTGCTGCATGCCGAACCGTGGGGCAAAAACGTGGAACGCGGCGCGCGGCTCTTCACACTTGCCGGCGTGTTTCTGCTGGCGATTGGGATAGGGCTCGTAATGCTGCGCCCGAGCCGGATGACGTGGGGGTTCCTGTGCTCTTCGCTGATCCAGGTGTATCCGAGCTATGCGTACATTTGGGCGCAGCAAAGTGCGACGAATTTTTTGGTAGCGCTCACCGGTTTTGCGCTCATCCTGGGCATTACGGTGGCCGGCGTGCTGATATTCATGAGCCGCTTCCCGGCGGACACCCCGCGCGGGCCGCTGGTTTTTCTCGACAAGTACGCGATACCATTGGGAATCGCCGTAGCCGTGCTCGCGCTTTACGTCGCATTTGCCACGTTATGGTCCTCAACGCCGCCGAACGCCGTCGCCGTTTTTCTGTATGAGTACGGCGTGCGCGCGGCCGTTTTCGCGGTCGCTCTAGGGGCGCTTGTTACGACGTTCGTGCTGACCAGCGGCAGCGATCGTCAACGCGTCATTCCCGTACTCGTGAGCTATGCCGCCTACGTGGCCATTGCCGCAATCGCGGAGCTCTACTTCGCGCGCTACACGCAGCCGCGCGAAACGGCGCTGCTGTATGCGGCGCAAAACGTTTCCACGATCGCTCTGGCCATTGCGATTGCAAACGGCGTTATACGCCATCGTGTGATCGACGTTTCCTTCGCCATAAGCCGCACGCTGGTCTATACCATCATGACGACGATCGTGGTCGGCGCATTTGCGCTGGTCGACTTCGTTTCATCGAAGTTTCTCGAGCAATTCCGGATCGCGTTTCTGCTTGAGGCCGTGGTCGCTTTAGCACTGGGCCTTTCGCTGAACGCGCTGCACTCCCGGGTCGACAAAACCATCGACCGCCTCTTCTTTCGTCGCCGACATCTGGCGCAAGCACGATTGGAACGCGTTTCCGTCATCCTTGCTCATGCAGAATCGCCGGACTTCATCGATCAGGCGTTAATCGACGAGCCGCGCGACGCTTTGGAATTGCTCTCCGGAGCGGTATTTCGCGTTAGCGGGAAGTCACGGTACCGGCGCGTTGCTTCGTTCGGTTGGAATGCCGACGACGTGTCGAATATCGATGAAACGGACGCGCTCATCGTTCATCTGCGCGCGGAATTACAGCCGGTAGAGCTTCGAGCTATGCGCTGGCCGCATGCCAACGTTCCGCACGGTGGCGCGGAACCGCTGGTAGCGCTGCCGCTTGCAGTGCGTCACGACGTGCTGGGGTTTGCGTTGTACTCCGGCCATCGCGGCGGCGAAGCGCTGGATCCGGACGAAATGTCGGTTTTAAAGCACCTCGCCGATTGCGCCGCCGGCGCCTACGATCACATCGACGCGCAGGCGCTAAAGCGGCGTTTGCGGCAAACCGAAGCCGAGAACGCTAAATTGCGGCACGGCGAAGAACTCGTGCGCGGCATGCTTGACGTGCTGAAACGCGACCCGCGGACTTTGGAAGCTAAACGCTTCCTAAGGCCGTACTGCGGTGACCGGATGCAGTTCAACATCGTTCGGGGCGGCGCCGCGCTGCCCGTGCTCGTAATCGAAATAGCCGTAGCCCGTTACGGTCACTAGCGGCGGAACGGCACCGCGATAGTCAAGCCACCACCATCGCCGTCCGGCGTGATGGCGTCCGATGCGATCGACGTGTGCGCGAGCCGTTGCAAACACCGCGCCGTTGCGAGCGGTGCAATATGGCGCGGGAATTTCACCGATCATCGTGAGCGGGCCGGATGGCGCTCGCAAGATGAGGTGATAATCCGAATCCGCTTCGAGCCGATAGCCCACCAGGCGAGCTTGAATTTGCCAGAGTGTCGTCTCCAGCGGCGCAACGCGCCGGTTTGCGATGACGATCCTCTGCCGCTGCGCAGTTAAGAACGCAATCGTGGTTACGCGGGGAAGCGCCGGCAAGCGTGCGGCACTGCGATCTTGCAGCGTTTTCACCGCCCATCGGCGCAGACCGCATGCGGTTCCTGCGGCGTACTGCGCCTTTGCGGATAGCGTTCCGAATGCAACCAGCATTGCGCAGGCGATCGTGAAGGTCAACGAACTGCGCGTGGTTTGCGCTAACCTTCCGAGCCGTTCTGGACGGAAAGTTCCCACCGGTACCCGTCGGGGTCGTGAAACCACAATCCCATGTTTGGCGAGCCGGGCGCTTCGGGGCCGATTTCATCGCCCGGATCTTCCAGCGTCACACCGTTGTTCTTCAGCGTCATCAACGCGCGGCGCAGATCCGCCATGGTTTCCACATGGAACGACATGTGTTCAATGGTTTCAGGGTGCGGCGTTCCCCGGAAAAGCGCAATCGTGATGTTGTCGTTGCTGACCGCGACGCCATCGTCGAATTCAAAAATTCGCTTGAGATCGAAATTGCCGGTCCAAAACTGCTCGCTGCGCTTGACGTTGGCGACAGCAATGCTAAAATGGCCGACCACGCCTACTTTAACTTTCATTATTGCGGTGGTTACCCAAGAGGCGGTGGCGGTTCACAGGCTTTGGGGCCTCGACGCGGCTCGGCCGTGCTTCGACGCGGCTCAGCATGACATTCCTCGACGCGGCTCGGCCGTGCTTCGACGCGGCTCAGCATGACATTCCTCGACGCGGCTCGGCCGTGCTTCGATAGGGCTCATAACTCAGCGTTCGAAAAGCGATCCGCCGATGGATTGACGGAACATAAACCTGATGGTGCGCGGGCCCACAACGCCGGCATTGAGCGGCGCCGCGGCGCCCGTAATGAGCGGAACCGCTTCGCCGGCATATGCAAGCGGTAAGGGCGCGTCGTAAGCATTCGTCAGATTCTGCACGGAAATCTGGAGTTTGGAGAACGAGCCCAGCGACAATTCCAGATTTGCGTTGAATTGCGCGAACGCGGCACGCGCGTACGGATTGTTTGCACCTAAATACAGCGCACCAAGAGAGGCCCGCGAACCGCGCGGCCATTTATAACTAATTTCGGCGTAGCCTTGAGCATACGGCGCACGCAAAGCTGCGATATCGTTGGCTCCGGGCACGAACGGCGAACCGCCGGTTACATTCGTGTTCGGGACGACGGCCAAGTTCTCCGTGCCGCCTGCCGAAAACGGCGCCGCATTTACGTAGGTTCGCAGCAGCGACACCTGCGCGATGAACCCGAGCCCTACACGTTTGAATTGCTGAAGCGCAAATTCAAAGCCTTCATGCGTCATCGGCGGAGCATTCATCCATTGGTATGACCACGCCGGAAAAGCCGAACTCGCATCGAGATACGCTCCATGCGTAAGGGTTCGGTACGCGTCGGCAGAGAGCGTGGTCGTATCGCCGTGCAGCCGGTACTCTACGCCTGCATCGTATCCGAATGCCGTTTCAACGCCGATCGGCCACGCGGTACTTTGCGAAACGCGCCGCACCGGCAGGCCCACCGGCGTTTGAACGAGATTGAGTGTCGGGCTGTTTAATACCGCAGCCGGCGGAGCTCCAGCCCCGGTGCCGACCGCCAAACGTGCAGTCAGGGCCGGACGAATGTGAAACGCCGCGCCGGCATGAACGACCGGAACGGCTACGGTTGAGACGCGAAACGTATTTCCACCATCACCGCTGTACCGTTCGCGAAACCAGAGCGCGGCGGCCGCAGCTTGCAGATCCGTCGCTTTGCCGGGGTGGAGGACCGCAGCAGCGCGCAGCATGGATTCATCGCTGCGCGCTCCCCTCGGAATAAGAACTCCGCACGCTGCCGCGCTGGAACATGCGAAGGCTTGCGCGCTTCCCGAACTATGCGTTGCTTGCAATTGATACAAGTTGCCGGCGATATCGCGATCGTCTTGCAGCGAAAATCCAAGGACGTTATCGAGCGAATCGATGCCGCTGCCGACCGCCGGAAATGCAAACGCACCGTATCCGCCGGTGCGCTGCGCCCGCAAAGCATACATTTTCGCGGTCACGTGGTCGCGCGCTGCGTCGGCATGGATTTCCAGCGAATAAAGGCCGAACCGATGCGTTTCTTGAGCATCGGCGGCGTCTGCAAAGGATCCGAAGCCGGTCGGCAGCGTAAAGCCGCGCGCAGCCGCGACGCCAAGCGTTCCTTGCGATCCGGCATAGGCAAACGTCGCGCCGATTGCGTCGGAAAAATCATAATGGAGTTTCAGCAACTCCGCGCGCTGCAGTGCGGCAGCCGATACATGCTGCGGAACTGCGGGCCCCGGATTCCCGTCGACGGCCAACATACTTGCGAACGAAAAGCGACCTCCCGGAGCAGTCCCACCGTACGCCAGATCGCTGAATTGGCCGCCGCGTGAATCGGCCTCCAACTCCAAGAGTGCTTTGCGCGACGCTCCCGGATCCGCGGTACGCAAGTTCAGGGCACCGTCGATCGCGCCGCCCATCATCGCCTCGGTACTTCCGTATCCTTTGACGATCTCGACTTCTTGCAATAAAAACGACGCGATATAGGCGAGGTTGAATGAGCCGCTGCTCGGCAGTGCAATCGGATTGCCGTCAACCAACGTTGCGGTTTCCCACGGAAAACCGCCGCGAACCGTACCGGCGTACGGCGCCATCGGTTGCGCGGCGTTTTGCTGAGAGGGCTGCGCAACGATCGCTCCGGGCGTTTGCGTGAGTACGGAGGTTAGCGCAGCTTGGCCTTGATCGCGATAGGCTTCGCGCGGGAAAACTTTGAGCGCGGCTGGAGTGGAATTAAACGGCGATCGTTCGCGAGAGACGACGGAGCCGATAAGCTTGAGTGCCGTCAAGGAGGCAGGCAGCCTCACACGAGCAAGAATTGAGCCGTTGCTGGGCAAAGGTTGATCGCGAAAGACGATCGTGCGGTATTGCAGTTTGGCAAACGTTACGGTATAGCGGCCCTCGGGTATGTCGCGAAAAGCAAAGGTTCCCTTTGCGCCGGAAACCGTCACGCGGTGTACCGGACCGTCAAGCGTCACGCGCACGTTGGGGAGAGGTTTGCCGTTTTCGTCGATGATCGTTCCGCCGACACCGCTCACGGCGGCCGACGCGCCTGCCGTTAAGACCGTCGCAAGCAGAGCAGCCACGAGCAATGTTGCAATTCGTTGTTGAAAGGTCGATCGGGAACTCATGTGCCGGATAATACGGGGTCTTGCAATCGTTCTCTTTGCAGCCCTGACCTGCGCCAATGCATCGGCGCAAGCGACCGCCGATACGATCGCGGGAACGGTTCGGGCGGCGAGCGGTGCGCCAATTGCGGGAGCCGGAGTCGTACTCAGCGGCCCCAAAAATGCGAATACCACCACGAATGCGAGCGGATCGTTTACGTTTAGCGCGTTGCCGCCCGGCATGTACGCGGTTGCGGTCAACAAGGGCGGCTTCGAACAGGGCGGCGTCGACGGCGTGAAGCCGGGAGTTACGGCGCTGGTCGTAACGCTCACGCCGGCGACGCTTTCCTCTATTCGGCAAATTGCGCACGTGGTCGCAAACGCGCGCGGTCCGTTCAATTCCAGTGAAGCGGCGCAAACGTTCGTCAATGCGCAGCAACTGCAAACTGTTGGGCCAAGTCAAGTCAATCATGCGCTCGATCAAATTCCGGGCATCGTTTCCGCGCGCAGCGGATCCATGAATGCCGCAGTTCCGGGCGCTTTGACATCGCCGAACATGCGCGGCGCACTAGACTATGAGAAAGCTACGCTGGTCGACGGCCATTCGATGATCAACGGTACGCGCGGCGATTATCCGATCATGTTCGTGAACGGCTTTTTGCTTGACGGCATCGAAGTTCAAAAGGGACCGAGCGCGGATTCACCGCAGATCAACTACGCCATCGGCGGAACGTTGAATTTCCGAACCGCCGAACCGACGCGCACACCGTTCGCCGACGTCATCGGGGGATTGGACGGCTGGGGCGGCGCCTATTCGAACTTTCGCTATTCGGGCACGACTCCGAACGGCCGCCTGGGATACGTCCTCGATTACACGACGTACGGAACGCGCGGACCACTCAACGATTACGCCTCGAACGTAGCGCTGCCGCCGGGAGCGCTTATTTCGGGGTATGGACCGATCGGCAGCACCACGTCGGGAAAACCCATCAACGGCACGACCGGCCCGTATCCCGTTCCAAATGCACTTGGAAATCCTAGTAACGCGTACGTGACGCTCGTGGGCTGCTGCCAGCACGTGACCTCGAACTTTTTGCAACGCGGGGAACTGGCGAAGATTCGGTACGCCTTCTCGCCGACGACGTCCGCGATGTTCAGCTACTACGGACTGCAGGCGCAGTACGATAACACCGCTTCTTCCTTTACGCAGCTCGTCTCAACCTTCGAGCCGGGCGCCGGCTACACGTCATCGAACGGCGCGTTGGCCGCCGGTTCAACGCTGCTCAATTCCGCAACGCAAATTCCGGCGCGAACGCTGCTCGACAACGAGCCGATGCTGGAAGGCGAATTGCGTACTGCATACCACAGCGACAACGTGCTGGCGCGATTTTACGGCGCCGCCCTGGATCGCTTCACCGTCAACCCGCTGAATAACCCCGGCGCGGCGTATACCACCGAGCCGATCGCGCTCTACGGAACCGCGGATATCGGCGGTGCACCAGTCATCTTCAACGGACAAAAAGCGTCCGTTACGATTCCGAATGCATATTACAGCTCGGCGGAAATCGATCAGCTGCGCGGGGAATCGTTCCGGTACGATCACCCCATCGGCGCCAACGTGCTCACGTTTTCCTACGATAGAACAACGTACTTGACGAATGCCTCTACCGTTACAGGCAGCAGCAAAAACCCTTCCGGAAATTTCAGCGCGCTGGCGCCCGCCGGTTCGCGTCAAGACTTCTCCACCTATCTGCTCCGCGGCATTTGGGAACTCGGTCCCCGCACGGAGATGACGTTCTCCAATTACTTCAACCTCTACAAAAGCAGGTACACGTCCGGAAAGAATGCCGATGGGACGTACCGATTCCAAACGACGACGCGGACGCACGACGATCCGCGCTTGGGGCTCGCTTATCATCCTTCGCCGGACGTTTCGGTGCGGTTTGAAGTGGGTTCCGCGGTCGCGCCTCCATACTCGGCGCTGTTGGACGTCGTCAGCCAAACGCCGGAACAAGCGTACACGCCGGGTGCGGCCTCGGTGACGATCGCAAGAAACTCGGGCGGATTCACTCCCGAGACGTTCATTCGGCTACGATCTCGGGACGGATTGGCGCTTTCGCAGCGGCGCAGTATTTTCGGCGGACGCCTATTTAACGAACTTGCGAAATCAATTCGTGACGACGATCGCGCCTGATGGAACCTTTACGCCGCCGGGATCTTCGACTTCCATTCCGGTCTATGTGTCGACGAACGCGAATCTGGGCAAAGCGCGCTTTGAGGGCGTCGACGCAACGCTGGCGAACGATCCCGCCATCGGCGTAGGGTACCGCGTTTCATTGGGGCTGCAGCGTGCGTATCCGTACGACGTTGACCCATCATTTTACGCCAGCGCCGCCGGACCGAACACCACGAATCTCGGCGTCGTGCCGGGAATCAACTACGTCGGCTTCAACCCGCCGTTTTTCAATGGAATTTCCAACAAATCGGAAGCGTACGCGCAAGGATATGCCGAGTTTCACATTCGCGGAAAAGGGGGGCAGTATTTCTCGCTGGCCGACACGTACTACGGACCGAACAACACCTACAACGAGCCGGCGTTCTTCATCATGAGCGGCTCGTATCGTTTCGCCGTTGCACCGGACCTATCGCTGCAACTCTACGCCGACAATATCTTAGGCACGTATGGCGAATCGTACATTACGTACGGCGCCGGCCTCGGCGCGCCGCTGATTAACGGGCAAACGGGCCTGCGCAACGCGATTCCGTACGGTCCGGGCACGCTGCATTTGCAAATCGAACGGCGGTTGTAGCGCGCAGGGCGCTTCTGGCGCGGAGGCGTGGCACTGGGGCAGCATTTTCCGTTTAATACATGCGTGCGGTCGTTATCGAAACTAGTGAGGCGCGCCGGTTTGAATCGTTGCGAACGCGGTGAGCATATGCGGCCGAGAAGACGCAGCATTCTCGCTCCGCCATGGGGTAATCGACGCCGTCGACGACCACGACCACTTCGCCCTGCGTGACGTAGATTACGTCGATTCCTTCATGGGTCAGGTCGTTCTTGAGCTTCGTCCGAGGCGCGAAATCGATAACCACGAGGTCCAAGTCGATTCCCGGAAGATGCAGCGCTTCGTAGCGCACGCCTTTCCCGCGATTGATCGTCGCTCGAGTTTCATTGCGCACGAAATTCGGACGCGAAAGCTGAGCGGTAAACCCCAAGAACGACCCGAGGTCGTACTCAAAAAACCGAGCCAGCCGTGCCACGCGGCCAAGAGAAATGTCCGATTCTCCTCGTTCCACTGCTCTGATGAACGATTCGGAGAGGTCGCTGCGCTCGGCAACTTCGCGTACGGTAACGTTCCGTTGAGCGCGTAACCGTTGAAGAATCTTGCCAACGTCAGGCAATGACGCTTGGGATGCGCCCGCGGGGCCATTTCGAACAGGCTGCTTGCCTACTATCTTTTTAGACTGTCGGTTCATAAAAGGAGTGTTCGATGGGCGCTCTCCATGCGGCCTTTGCGCGCCGGTATATCGGGCCAGCAAAATATCGACCCGAGCCGTACAATTTCGCTAAGGCGCCGTAACAGGAACGATGTACTCGAACGATTTATGGTGCTCGAGATGAGCGGGTCAGGATCACGGTAGATCGATGCGATACATTTCAAATCCGTCCAGCCACATCCGCTGCATCTTGCCGCCGGCCGGCGTATCAAAGCGCACCGTCGCAGAACCAAGTTTGAACGTACCATTCTTCTGCGCTGCCAAGGGTGAGCCGTCTACCATTAGCTGCCCTTTGAGCATGAATACCCGGCTAGCTGCGTTGACGCCCCACACACCAAGACTTTCGTATCGGCCGACGAGCGCGTTCCACGCAGATGGATAGGAAAACTGTCGTCTCCCGGAATATGCCGCTGTGACAAACCACTGCGAGCCGGAGGTCACCTCGTCCATTGCCCCCGTTTTGCCGGTTCGCGTGAACGACAGTCCGTCAACGCTGAAGCGGGGATCGTCAATGTAGAACGTCGCGCCTCCGCGGGGGTACAGCAGACTTTGTGCCGTGCGAAGTTGTTAGCCGTAAGGCTCCTGCTTCTGCAGTGACGACAAGGCTAGATCCATCGCTCGCAGTGTAGGTCCCCGCGTAGTCGGGCGCGTTCGGCACGTTGGTGCGTTGCAAGTAGTTGCCCAGCGGCTGCGGCATGGGGGGAAGCGGTTGGCCGGCGCTTTGCGCCTGCAGCACTTTGATTGCGTACAGAACGATCGCACACGGATGCAGCGGCGCTTCAATGAGATTTGACGTCGCAATCACGCCGAAGCCGCGCGTCACGTCGTTTTCCATGCAAGCCGAGTAACCCGCGATTCCGCCGGTATGACCGACGATCTTATCCCCGTTTTCTTGATGGACGGCAAGACCGAGCGCGTAATGCTGATAGAGCAGCGGAGCCTCCTCGAGTTCCGGTGCAACTTCGCCCGCGATTTTGCCGTTGGTGGAATCGGGCGTGGTCCACATATTGTAACTGGATTGCGAGAGCACGCGTTTGCCGGCGTCGTTCACGCCGCCGTTCAAAATGAAGCGCATGTATTTCGCCATGTCGTCCGGCGTCGAAATAACGGAACCGGCGGGATCGATATAATCCCCAGGAACGGAATAGACCAGGCGCGGACTCGGCGGCGTAAGCACAGTCGTATCTTGAAAGACATACCCGTACGCCGCGTCTGCTAATGTCTGCGGCGTAAAGATGGGACTGCTTTGCGTCATTCCCAAAGCGTCAAAGACGCGAGCTTGCAGCGACTGCGCCCACGGCTTTGCGTCGAGAGCGGCTTGAATGGCGCCGACGGTCGCCAGGCCGTCGTTGGAGTACGACCAGCTCGTGCCGGGATTGAAAATCGTGTGCGCTTGCCTGAGCGCGGCCACCGTATACAGATATCCGGGCGCTACGGTAAAATCGTCCGGAAAGCCGGCGGTGTGCGAAAGCAGCTGATGAGTGTAAATCGTTCGGCCGTTCGAGTGGATCGAAAACCACGGAAGATACGCCTGCACCGGCTTGTTGAGATCGAATTTGCCCTCGTCGCGCAGTTCCATCAAGGCTAGCGCCGTCATGCCTTTGCTGATCGAGCCGATTGGGAATCGGGTCGCTGCGCTAACGGGGGTTTTGGCTTCTAAATTCGCATACCCGACCGTGATGATTTTGAGCGTATGCGTTCGATCGGTGATCGCCACGGACATTCCCGGTGCGCCTTGTTCTTGCAGCGCTTGCGGAGCGTACGCAGCGATCGCGTTGAGAGCATCATCCATGGCGGGCGGCGGCGCGGCGCCGGCCGAAATCCCGATCGAGGACAGCGCAGCTACGACGACGCACGCGATAACGCTACGGCAAAGATAAAGCAACGTGCTCCTCCTTCGAATCAGCAAGCAAAGAGACCGACGGCGGCGCGGTCCGACGCCAGAGCAGATAGATCGGTGCGCCGGAAAGGAAAATTGCCAGCCCCATCAGCGAGTCTCGCGGAAATGCGACATAAGCATTGATCACGAAAGCGGCGCTAATGCCGGCAAAGAATACCGTGCTCCATGGGTGACCGGGTATGCGCAATCCGGTCAAATGTTTGCGTTCGTCCCGGCGACGGAAAATGAAAATCGCACCGACGGCGAGCACCATGTACAGAAAGTCCATCGGGGTTACATAGTTCAGGATCTGCTGGTAACTTCCCCAGCCTACGATAACGCCGGCAACCACGCACTGCATCGCGATGGCGACGATGGGCGACTTTGTTTTCGGGTGCAGATAAGCCAACTGCTTGAAAAAGAGGCCGTCGATCGCCATCGTATAGTACAAACGCGGGATCGTGAGCGCCATATTGCCGAGAAAACCAAGGGTCGAGAGCGCGATGAACGCCGCAACGATTCCCTCGCCTGCGCGACCCACGACGAGCCTGACCATTTGCGTTGCCGGCGTTGCCGTTTGCGCGAGTCCATCGGCTCCGAGCATACGCAGGCCGCCCACCGTTACGGCGACATAAAGCGCGACCACGCCGATTACGCCCAGGACCAAGCCGAACGGCATTGAGCGTTGTGATTGCTTCATCTCACGATCCATGAACGGCGCGGTTTGCCAACCGTCGTATGAATAAAACACCGGAATCAACGCCGCGCCCAGTGCTGACAGCATGCCGAGGGCTGTCAACGGCGGAGCGGGCAATGCAGCGACGTGGTGCGCAACCGGACCAAAGAATCCGGCAGCGATGATGAGCGCGATGGCGCCGATCTTCATGATCATCATGACGTTTTGCGTGACGACGCCTTCGCGAACACCAAAGCAGTTCACTAAGCCCGTTGCCAAGATTGCGGCAACGGCAAGAATCCTGACGTCAATCGGAAACCACAAATGCGCATAGGTGCCGAACGTGACGGCGACCGCGGCGATCGCACCGCTCTCGCTCACGAGCAACGCGGTCCAACCGGACATGAAGGCGAGCCCCGGATGATAGGCCTGGCGCAAGTATCCATACATTCCGCCGACGTCCGGTCGACGCGCTGCAAGTTCGGCGTACACGAAAGCGCCGATCAGCGCGATGAGGCCGCCAAGCAGCCAAGCAAATAAAATCAGACCGGTCGAATGCAGACGCTGCGCTACGACCGAAGGGGTCATAAAAATTCCCGAGGCAATGATGCCGCCCATAACGATGAGGGTGGCATCAAACCGTCCCAGGCGCTTCGCCAAGTGAGTCCGGCTCACCACCTTAGACTTACTTGCCGCGGTTGCCCGTTCCTCGCGCTTTCGAACGAAATATCGTTCGCGGCGGCACAATATTGAAGGGAATATCTTTCGGCGCGAATGAAGGCTTGGCCGTGAAAATACCGGCGATGAGAACGATCTTGTTCACCGTTTTGCTTCTCGTAGTAAACTGCCCGATTGCCCGAGCCGATCCGTTCACCCGGACGCAAAAGACCGCATTCGATCGCATTGCGGCGCACGCCATGGCAACGCAACACATTGTCGGCCTGGAGCTGGGAATCGGGCGAAATGGAAAAGAGCTGTTTGCCCGCGGCTACGGCCTGCGCGACCGCAGCCGGCATCTGCCGGTTACGGCCCAAACGATTTTTCCGATCGGATCCATTACCAAGCAATTTACGTCGACGGCCGTACTGCTTCTCGCAGCTCGGGGACGCATCGCTCTGGATGCGCCCGTTGCGCGCTATCTTCCCAAGGCGCCTCACGCGAGCCAAATCACGGTTCGCGAATTGCTCGATCAGACCAGCGGCTTGCCGGATTACTTGGAAAATAAAGCGCTGCTCAAAGCCGTCTTCGCCGGAACGGACGGCCCGCATTCCACTGCAAGCCTTGTGGCGCTCGTCGACGGCATGCCGCTTCATTTCAAACCCGGAACGAAATTTGAATACAGCAACACCAATTACGCGCTCGCCGGGATGATTGTCGCGCGCGTTTCGGGAATGCCGTACTCACGGTTTCTCGCGCTGAATATCTTTAAGCCGCTGCAGTTGACTTCGACGCAATATATGCAATCGTCGGTTCCATCGGGGCCAAATGCGACACGCGGCTACAATTATCAGAAAGGCCGCTACACCGTTATACCGCGCTATTCGATGGACTGGGGAAACTCGGCCGGTGCGCTTGCATCCAATGTAGCGGATTTGATCGAATGGGACGGCGCGTATTTCGGAGATCGCATTTTGCCGGCGCGATACGTGCGCGTCGCCACGATGCCTCCTGCGGGCATCATCATGGCGAAGTCAAAGGATCGGTCGAACAACTTAGGCGTCGGCTATGCGTTCGGATGGGCGCGGGGATTTACCGAAGGCCGCCCGGTCATTTGGCACAACGGCGGTGTTCCGGGGGGACGGGCAATGAATCTGGTCTTTCCGCGTGACGGAACCGAAATCGTCGTTCTGACGAACGCAACGGATGCAACGCCCGAAGCCATTGCGATACGAATCGCTCGCGTCCTTTTCAATACGAAGTCTCGTTAAGGCGAGTGCGTTTCTTCACCGCAGCCATCGTCACCGAAACGAACACGTTTTCGCCGATTCCGACCGGGCGCCAAGCGTTCGAACTCCACGGCATACAGCATGGCAGCGATGAGAAAATTCGAAGTACCCACGAGCTGGCCACTATGGTGGGGTGGCGGGAGCTGGCTCAGGCACAGGGGCACACCGTCGTCGAAAGCATCGCCGCCGTTGCGGAGCCGGGCGGGTTGGTAGTGGGTGCCGTCTACGAATCGCTGCGCGATGAGTTGCTGCGTGATTTGCAGCGCGCGCTGCCGATCGATATCGTCTTACTGTACTTGCATGGAGCGATGGTAGCCCACGGCTACGACGACTGCGAGGGCGATCTTCTTGCAGCCGTTCGCGAGATTACCGGCCCCGAGACGATCGTCGGCGCGGAACTCGACCTGCACGCGCATCTTACGCCGCTGATGGTATCGAGCGCCACCATCTTAACGGCATACAAAGAATATCCGCACACGGATATCGTCGAGTGCGGTGAAGAGCTCTATCGCCTTTGCGTTCGCGCGGCAAATGGTTCCATACATCCCGTTATGGCCACGTTCGAATGTAGAATGAACGGTCTCTTTCCGACGAGCACCGAAGCCATGCAGCAGCTGCTGCGCGAGATACGCGGCGCCGAGAGCAGCGACGTGCTTTCCGTAAGCTTGATCCACGGCTTTCCTTGGGGCGACGTCGAGCACGGTGGAGCAGCGTGCCTTGCCATCGCCGACAACGACCCGAATTTGGCGCAGTCAACGGCAGAGCGGTTTGGCCGAGCGTTCTGGGAGATCCGCGAAAAGGCGGCGCTGCGATCGTGCTCGATCGACGAAGCGTTGGACGAGGCGCTTTCGGACAATCGAAAGCCGGCCGTGCTTGCCGACATTGCGGATAATGCGGGCGGCGGTGCGCCCGGCGATAGCACCTACGTCCTTCGGCGACTGCTCGAACGCAACATTACCGGCGCCGTCAGCGGCGTTTACTACGATCCCGAGGCAGTGCGCACATGTTTCGAGGCGGGCGAAGGCAGCACGATCGATTTACGCTGCGGCGGCAAATTGGGCGTGTCGTCAGGCATGCCGCTTGATTTGCAAGTGATCGTACGCAAACTCTGCGAACATCACACGCAAGATTCGATGGACGACTCTTTTCCCGTTCCGTTCGGTCGAGCGGCGTGGGTGGAGGCTGCAGGTATTCAGGTCGTACTCGCGAGTGTACGCGGACAGGTCTTCGCGCCGAACGCCTTTACCGGGCTTGGGGTTCCACTGCACAGTGCACGAATTTTGGTCGTTAAGTCTTCTCATCATTTTCGCGGCAAGTTCGCCGGCATCGCGTCGGCCGTGTACTACGTGGACACGCCGGGTGCGTTGCAGTTCGATTTTGCACGGCTGCCATATAAGAAGCGTCGGAAGCAGTACTGGCCCCGAGTGGCGGATCCGTTCAGCGAATGATTCTTACGAAGGTAGACGACTTCAGCTCGACTCGGCGGCGTCGAAGATATTCCTCCCATGCCTACGCCGTCGGAAGTGCTGATGTGTCCGCCGGACTTTTACGAAGTCCGTGACGTCAAGAATGCCTTCATGCGCAATCACCTTGGCACGGTGGATCGTCAAGTTGCGGCCGAGCAGTGGCATGCGTTGCGCCGAACCTTCGAGCGCATCGGTTTGCGTGTCCACGCTATGCGCGCAACGCCGCATTGCGAAGATATGGTCTTTACCGCGAATCCTTCGTTTAACGGACAAACATCCGATGGAACGGGGATTTATATACCAAGTAGAATGGCGTTTCGCTCCCGGCAGCCGGAGGTGGCCGCGCATAGCGACTGGTTCGAGTCGCGTGGGTACCAGGTCGTGCAATTGAGCGAGGCCGTTGAGCGCTTTGAAGGCGGAGGCGATGCGCTTTGGCATCCCGGGCGAGCGCTGATTTGGGCCGCGTCAGGTGCGCGAACGAGCCTCTCGGCCCACGCAGAACTCGCGCGCATCTTCGATGTGCCCGTCATCAGCCTGGATCTGACCGACGAACGCTTTTACCATTTGGATACGTGCTTCTGCGCGCTAAGCGAGTCGAGCGCGCTGATTTATCCCCAGGCATTTGCGCCGGAAGGGTTGGCACTCATCCGTCGTCTGTTTACGAACGTGATCGAAGTTGGCGACGAAGAGGCGGCGCGAAGCTTTACCTGCAATGCGGCCGCTTTCGGCGGTGGAAACGTGGTTTTGCAGCGCGGCGCCTCTCGCATCGTCGATCGCCTCGATCGGCTAGGCTTCAGCGTGCATGAAGTGGAAACGGGAGAATTCCTTAAATCCGGCGGCAGCGTTTATTGCATGAAGGCCTCAATTTACTAGCGATGAAGCTGCATGGAACCCCTTGATCTGCGCGCTTCGCCCCCGCGATCGCCAAGAACCGTCGACAAAGCGCGGGCGCTCGTCAGCGGCGCTGGGCGTGGATTGCGTGCGCTACGCTTTACGCGTGTTCCCGGTTAGCATCCATTCGACTATTAAGGTGCCGGATCGCAAGACAGCGCTGGGGATTGATGTCGGCCGAAACGAGCTAGCACGTTGCGTCCTGCTTCGGTAAGTAGAGCGCTGTTCGAGCTGCCGTCGAAGCTCATCGGACGGGTCTACCCGCACTTCTTAGCCCACGGATAACTGGAAAATCGCGGCGAACTCCGACTTGAGGAGGTCCGCCCATGCGCAAATCGCGCTACTCCGATGAACAGATCGCCGCAGCCATGCGGCAAGCCGAGATCGGCACGCCGGCGGCCGACGTCACCCGCAAACTTGGCATCAGCGAAGCAACGTTCTACACGTGGAAGAAACGCTTCGGCAGTCTTGGCACGCCCGAGATCCGCGAGCTGCGCCAGCTGCGCGATGAGAACGCCAAGCTCAAACAAGTCGTCGCCGACTTGTCGCTCGATCGGGCCGTCTTGCAGGGCGTGCTCAAAAAAAAAGTGGTGAGCCCGGTGCCGCAAAACGGTGCTCCCGGAAATACGTAAGACCTGGCGCTTGAGCGAACAGCGGGCGTGTGCGATTCTGACCGTGAACCGGCGAGCCGTGCGCTATCACTCCGTTCGGAGCGGCGAAGACACGGCTTTGCGCATTCGCATCAAAGACATAGCGGCCGCTCGGGTCCGATATGGACAGCGTCGCATCTACGTGCTCTTACGTCGCGAAAGAATGGGTCGTGAACATCAAGCGCGTCGTGCGCATCTATCGCGCCGAAGGCCTCGCCATACGAACCAAAACGCCACGACGCCGGCGCGCGCCGATGGTCCGTGAAATGATCGTGCAGCCCACGGCGCCCAACCAGAGTTGGGCGATGAATTTGATGCACGATATCTTAGCGAACGGCACGAAGATTCGGCTCCTCACGATAGTCGATACCTTTAGCCGCGAAAAGTGTGGCTTTGGAGGTCGATTACGGCTTCAAATCGGCGCAAGTGGTCGACGTTCTACGTCGCGCGGTTACGCAATGCGGAGCGCCGGAGCGCATCTACTGCGACAACGGCCCCGAAGTCGTCTCATTGCACTTGGATCAATGGGCGTACTGGACGCACGTAAAGCTCGCCTTCTCGCGCCCAGGACGCCATCAGACAATGCATTTTGCGAATCGTTCAACAATCGCGTGCGTCAGGAGTTGCTCAATCTGAATTGGTTTCGATCGCTCGATGATGCTTGGATGCAGGCCGCGGCATGGCGCATCGATTACAACACGAATCACCCCCATAGTTCGCTCGGCGATCTGACGCCCGAAGAGTTCGCCAAGCGTACAACGAATCGCACACTACCAGCCGCAATTTCCGGTGCTCCCGCGGACTAACAATCGGGGGGCGACCCATTACGACATGTGACTGCAGAGAGCTCCAACACGTAACGAGACCCAACACGCGAGATCGTTCCATTTAGCACAGCCTTACTTCCAGCGCGCAGGCAGAGTTTGCGACTCACGTCGCTTCTCAGATTCTCGTCTAAGGGGCCATCGCGAGCAATGTCTTCCTAACCTTACTTTCCGGAAGGATGTTTAGGAACGGAGATTGCTCGAACTCTGCGGCGGACGCCTGACTAAGCGAGTGGTCAAATGTGATGTCGTTCGTTCGATTCTGAAATTGGCTCAGCACCTCAGTGTCATTTTCAGAGAGTGCGGCAGATTTCTTTGAATTGCTGCTTGTTAACTCGTGAACAATTGCAGGCGCGTTTGCCTCGGCTCCCACGGCACAACCGTCATTTGCGACGCCAAAGACAATGAACACGACGACCGCGAACAACTCCATTCTAAGCGCCGGAAACCCATTCGATTTATAGATGGGCATGAGCACGGCATTTAGCATATGCGCAATCTAACGCCAAAAACGGCTGCCCTTCAAGATCCAATTAGACATAAAACGGTAGTGCCACGCGAAGGACCTCGACCATGATGCTGCGAAGGCCGAGCGCCTTTGCCGCGTGCGTCGTAAGAATCGCGTGTCCACCTGTATCGAGAATAAACGGCATCGGTTGGTGACCGTCGATCGACGCCCACACGAGCAACCGTCGCCCGTCGATCGGAAGCGGAACGGTTGTCGCTTCGGCGCCGCCGTCCATCCTGGCTGCATTCAACGCGGCAGGCTTTTTGAAGTCCGCGGACCGCGCCGCCGACTTCAATGAATAGCGCCGTGCGTCGAAGTCATAGCCGTTCGCGGGCTCGGCAGCAGTCCCGGAGCGGATTGCGAAGGCAGCGCAACACCGTCGATGAGGCGGTAATCGCTAAAGCACGTAACCTCCGTCGTCGTCGGTAGGCGCTCCGGATGCTAGTAGATGCGTTCGAACATCGAGGGCCAGTTCGGACGTCGTCCCGTTGCGCGGCCGAACGCGAATCACGTCGAACGTATTTCCGTCGTGCTCTTCATGGCGCACGCATATTGCGGCGGCGTCGTCGCCGCGATCGAGATATCCACGTCGCGCGAGGTAGGCATCGGTAATGCTACGCTTTTGCGAGAACGGCGCGTCGATCGGGGATGCCGCCGGAGATATCGCGTTTCCAGAGCATCCAGCCGTCGTAGACGTTCGCCGAACCGAGGCCCACAATGCGAAACACGCGCGCGAAACGCTCGCCCCGCGTACCGGTTGATAATGTTGCAGGCCCGCTGACGCCGGAGACCGTCGCGTTCCCGGTTGCGATCGCTTCGGCGGCGCGCTGCATGACGTCGCCCCTTCGGCAACGCGTATGGCGGCGAACACACCCTTCGGCTCACATGTTGACGGCGCGAGCGTTGGAATCATCGCCTCAAATCATACGCGCCGCGTGAGCATCGTCTTGGAATAATTTAGCGTGTGAAGGCCTGTCGATACGCTCCGGGCGACATGCCGAGTTCGATGGAAAATGCCCGGTTTAGATGGCTCTGGTCCGTGAATCCGCATGCAGCGAAAACGTGCGCGAGCGAACGATCGGTATTTAGCAGAAGCTCCGACGCGAGTTCGACGCGTTTCCTTCGGCGGTGCCCGCTCGGAGTGGTTCCGACGTACCGGTGAAATTCGCGACCGAAATGCGTCGGATGGATTCCACAGCGCCCGGCGAGATCGTTGAGCGGAACGGCTCGATCCATTCCGGAATGTCGATGCAGTTGGGCAGCCAGTCGGGCTGCTGCCGCGGCAAATGTCCGCGCCTACTATTCGCTTCCAATTGCTCGATTGCGGTCGAGAGCGCCACCGCCTCCCCGCTTACATACGCCCAAATTACTGCTGCGCGCTTGCTGCAACGCTACGGTTCATTCGAATCGGCCCAGACTCGTTGGTGGAGAGCGAGAGTTGCATGTTTAGACACCGCGTGGGAGCCGCGAAGTGGTCCGCGTGCTCTTCATCACAGATGTGCGCGATGGGGGCGCCCGCAGAATACGTGCGAGGCCGCTCATTGACGACTTCTGTATTAGGTGCCTCATCACAAACGTCACGTATGCCGCTGGGTGACGATGGTACGTCATGCCGCTCTCCGCGACATGCGTCGTTTCAAAAACCTCGCTTCGGGCGCACTTCATCACAGGACGCTTCGCCCTCGGCTCGTAGGAGAACTCCGTGCCGGCCACGGAGAGGTCGGCCGTGGCGTATTCGCGGAGCGTCGCTTAAAACATCCCGGCCGGAAGCCAAGGTGTTCGAGCGCGCGCGGCAATGGAATACGATGTGCTCGGCTTCTTCCGCTGAATCGATTCCACCGCGCGAACGCAGCGTGCGTTCTCGTCGTCCTCCAGCGCAACGACGGCAGCAACGGCGGCATCACGTTCGATGCCTTCGCGAATGAGCTCGCCCACGAGGCGCGAGTTTCCGATCGCCTTGCATTTACGCTCGACGTAGAACTGCGCGTAGAGACGATCGTCCAGAAAGCGCTCGTTCCGGCAGCGAGCGACGACACCACGAATGGTGCCGTGATCGAAGGCTTTCTTCTCGAGTTTCTGCCGAAGCTGAGCTTCGGTCAGACGCTGACGCGCAAGCATAGCAAGTGCGGATGCGTACGCATCGGCCATTTACTCTTCCGTTGCGGCTGCGACGGCTTCAGCGTGGCGGTTCTTCAAGGCGGCCTTGGCCCGAGCTTCGCGGATCTTCGCTTCGATCTCGCTCGCGATGTCACTGTGCGCTTCCAAGAACGCCCTGGCGTTTTTGCGACCCTTGACGGATGCGTTGATCGCCGCAGGTGTACCGCCAAAATCGCTAGCCCTACAATGATTTTCGTGATGGAGGACGGCGAAACATATTCTTATCCTTCCGTGGCTTTAGTTCACCTCGCCGTCGCATCCTTCACGCCGCCGCACGTCGAGGCTGACGTGAGGTAAGTTCACTCAGTGCGACGACGTGGATAATCGTCTACTAAAGGGACCGGTCATTCTTGTTGCCGCCGGAGCAGTCTCAGTTCATCAAGCGATACTTCAAACGATGCGGTGCCTTCATCGTCATTCCGTCATACCATGACGGCGAAATGCTGGCTTGGACCGTTTCCTTGCCCCGTACTGAGATCATTGCTGCGAAGTAAATCGGTGCAAACCGAATTCACCTCAGTGCCTGTCGAACGCGCTGGTGTGCAAATACCGAGGAAGCCGCCTCCAGAGACAGCTTCCTTGGCCACATCGGACAGTTCCGTTCCGACGCTAGTGCTCAAAAGGCCGGAATCATCCTGCCAAACGGTCCTATATGGAGTCGATAGTTCGACACAGTCGTGTTGCGCGCGGTTCTCGCCCGTGAAGCAACTTGCGCACTGCAGCCTACCGTGGGCGTTAAGCGGAAGGCGACGACCTCATTTGTCGCAGTGTTGATCGCCGCCCCAGTGATTTCGCCCTGATCGTTGATATCGTTGGCAAACGCCAGCTGTAGGTTCTTTCCGCTTAAATCCAGCAACTGATTGAGATCATACATCTTGCCGCCGACATAGACAAAAGCACGGAACTGCGCGCAACCCGGCGTGCACGATTGCCCTACGATTATGCCGCGATTATTGACGCTATACGCGTAACTGGCGCTATCGCCGGGAAGCGTTCCGAGGTTTTGGGTCCCGCCTGTTTGCGTCCAGCGAAACGCGTGCGGATCGGGATTCGCTCCATTATTGTCCCCGGGCAGATCTGAGAATCCTACAACCTCATTTTCATCATTGATCATCTCCGGCGTATTCCATGCCGAACCGCCAAGATCGGGAAGCTGGGTTGGGACGCCGAACCGCCACATTACCATATGCTTTGCGCTTCGCGCTCCCACGGCCGTACCACAGATTCCTGAAATTCCAACGGCGACGCCGCGGTCGTTGATTGCGGTCGCGGCGCTATCAGGATCACCGGACAGAGGACGTAAAATGTACGGTCGACCATCGCGCGTCCAAAGCGCACCTTTGAACTGAAGGACCTGAGGAGAAACACAGGTATCGTCGTGAACGCTCGTCTCCGCCCAGCCAACCGCCGTGCCCAAAACGTTCGAACCGGCGGCGAAACTGTTGTTTCCGCCGAGAGTTTCAAGGTCGTGCATCCTGTCGTTCACCCAACGGAAGCCGTGGCATTCCTGGCCGGTGTACGGAATGAAGCCTCCGCCGGCAGGGTAAGTGCAACTCCACTGTTCGCCTAACGGGTCCGTCTGCGCGAGTTGCGCGATGCCGATCACTTGACCCGGCGTATGGTTCGGCCATTCCACAGCGCTGTTGGCACCTCCCAAGGTACCGAGATCGTCTCCAGCGCTGCTTCTTTCGCGCCAAAGCGCGGCGTGCACGGCATTGCTTGCAGTCAGCGAATATCCGCTCACCCAGCCCTGATCGTTATCGCTAATGCCGGCGGCGTACCCGCCTGCGATTGCATTCAACTGCGTTACGTGGTACTTCGACGGACTATCCAAGGAGGTCTCGTTGGCAGATGTCTCCCCGTTATTGAGCGATGCGACTCCGGATTGCGGCGACGGCCCCTGGAGTGCGGGAGAAGTAACGCCACCGCCGCTACATGCGGCGAGCAGCGACGCAAGAAGCGCAAATGCGCAAAATCGGGAAATTGCATGCGAACTCATACGACGAGAATAAGCGGAGGACGACCCAATCGTCGTCTATAATCGGCCGATCTTGAGTACATTCGGATGCTAGTTAGCGAGCGCAACGGCGTAACTCCGCCGGTGCAACGACACTCAGCCCGTCCTATGACGCGCTAGCGGCTCTAAATGGGAAGGCCAGGTACCCGGGGTATGTATGAAATAGCAAATTAGTTCGGACGAGAAGCTCGCTCACGGCTTGACTGGTGCATTTCGCATGTACCGGGTGAACTGCTGTAGCGCTCCAGCGTTTGAAAGGCGAAGGAGCGCGACGGGCTTAATTGTCAGACCTTGACTAGCTGGCCGAGCGATTTCAGGCGATTTCTCGCCGTGTAGTCAAAGGCACGGCCAAGCCACTTGCGATAGCGTTCGTCATCGTTGCGTCGTGCCGGTTCACCACGTAAGAGCGCGACAGGAAGCGCTACGACGAGCTTTGCATTATAGAGGCACCTCAGAGTAGACGGTCGCTCGGCCTAGCGACGATTTCGCAGCCTATATGGCGAATATTACGATCGGCATAATGAATGACGGCCAGCATCCCGCCCACAACTGCGGCTACACTTGTGCAAGTACGTGGGAACCCGTTACAAATCACTTTCTCCGGCGCTTCGTATCCGGTACGTCGTCGCCCTAAGAGCCTTGTAACGCCTTTAACGCCGCGCAAGAGGTAACCGGTGGTTCACCAGCATTGCGATTCAATCGGCGCTCGCGTGATTTATTGACCGGCGCCATGTAGGGCGTCGGCATTGTAAAAATGCGAAGGCTGTACGACGAACGCCGCCTGCGCTTGAGGAGTCCATTGACAAATCCGAAAGACTCTCCCTTTAACATTCGCGGCAGTTTCAGCTGAAACTTCGTAGCAGAGCTGCCGCCCTACGTCCCGGACGGCGCAGTCAGTGCGGCAGCGGTGGAGATCGCGTACGCGCTCCACGCATTATCTAGGTACTATTTCGGCCCACGGGCCTTGAACGCAGCCATAGCACGGTACGCCGGCATTTCGACGTTTGAGGCCGCTGGTGCAGCTGATGCGCTTTTCACAAAAGCTTCGCGATACAAGCTGACGCGCCGTCACTAGCGAGGAGCGATTTTATTCGTCCGCTGCTGTTCTGTCCGTCGTCACAATGTACGCATCGACGCGTTGCCTCAATATGGAAGAACGGGAATGGACCGAACGACCGGACAGAGCCATTGCTTTTCATGTTTGCGCTTCAAGCCGCGAGTCGGCTTGGCGCGGCATAGACGCCGTTCTCTACGAAGCGACCGCTGGCTATTCCGACGTCTTCTTTGAGAACCACAGCATCAGCATGCACGTTGGTGCTCCCGTTTTCGTTACGAGCCATTGCGATGGCGAACGGCTGCACCGTTTGCAAGTTCCTGGCGACATCAAAATCGTGCCGGCGGGATACTCGAGGGTTTGGGAAATTTCGTCGACCACGCACAAGTTGACCGTCGACCTTGCACCCTGGTTCGTGCGAGAAGCAGCGCGCGCGCTGGAACTAAATGGGGACAGCATCGCGATCGCCCCGCAGCTGCATCTTAAGGATCCGCGAGTCGAACACATCTGTTGGGGTCTGTTAGGTGAGCTTCGGTCCGATGCTCCATTCGGCCGCCTATACGCGGAGAGTCTTGGCTGCGCGCTCGCCACAGCGTTACTCGCCGAGTATGGACCGCGCACGCCTTCTAGACCAAGGGGCTTGGCAAAGCGGCAACTCGCGAACGTCCTTGATTACATTCGTGAGAACATTTCGCGGGATCTTTCACTAGCGGAACTCGCCGGCATAGTGAATCTCAGCCCGTCGCATTTCAAAGTTCTGTTCAAAGCTTCTGCCGGTCTTCCGGTTCACCGCCATGTCATCAATGCGCGCGTCGAACGAGCGGTCTATCTGCTAACTCACACCGATGACTCTCTTTGCGACATTGCCGCGAAAGTCGGATTCGCCAATCAAAGCCATCTGTCGCGACACCTCAAACGCGTTCACGGAACATCGCCGGCCACGATCCGGCACCACGCTCACTAATCGTTATTTGACGGGAAGGGTCGGGCTCACGTCAGTAGCAAAGCAAACGACATGCCGCGCATCTTAATGCTTGCATTTGCACAGATGCAGCCGCTCGACTTTATCGGACCGTACGATCTTTTCTGTACGGCCGGCATCGAGACGCTGGTGGTGGCCCAAGACGGTACGATAGCCTTCGACGGACGTTTGTCGGTCCAGGCCGATGTAAATTATCAAACGGCACCTGAAGCGGATGCGATCTTCGTGCCGGGCGGTTACGGTGTCAGTGCACGCTTGGCAAGCGATGAGACGTTGCGATTTCTAGCCGAGTGCACGGTGAACTGGTACACATCCGTTTGCACGGGATCGCTCTTGCTGGCGGCGGCGGGACTGCTGCGGGGCTATCGCGCGACGACGCATTGGCGATATCTCGATCTGTTAACCTTGGGCGGCGCCACGCCGGTGCCGCACGAGCGCATCGTGATCGATCGCAATCGCATGACGGGTGGCGGCGTTACGGCTGGGATTGACTTCGGTATCGTCCTGCTGACACAGCTGTGCGGCGAAGAAACCGCGCGCTTCGCTCAGCTTGCTCTCGAGTACGCGCCCGCTCCTCCGTACGAAGGGGCGCCGCGCGACGCGCGGCCGGAGACCGTGCGCAAATATAAAGAGTCGACGCTGGAGCGATTCAATCTGCGCAAAGCCGAGATGGTGCATGCGCTCGGACGTATGAAAGGTTAATGACTTTTCCGGTCGTGGGTGCTTAGTTTGTTCGCCGCCGCAATTGCGGCACATAACGGAGTTCGGCAACTATCACCGACGTGCCAACCTGTTGCATCCGTTGAGGCTGCCGAAGTTCGGCAGGGAACGCGGATCCCTGGGAGGCCGCACGTTGCGTGTGGACGCTTTGACGTCACGGCTCCGCTTTAATGGTTGGACGTTCGCCGCTTCCGTTAGTTGGCCGATCTTTACTTAGGCGTACGCGTAGGTCGCGCTGGCATAATCGTAATCATTGTAGACATGTATGTGGCCGCACGTAACGCACAAGACTTCTCGCCGCGAGTTCGTACCGCTGATTGTCAGCCAACTCCCGTTTTTCCCGATAAGGATGTCGCGGATCAGCTCTTTCGGATGCAATCGACCATCAACCGCTGCTTTTACGAAATCGAAGAAACGTCGTTCGTCTCCCACATTGCTCACACGCGAGATCTCTAGCAACGTAGAACGGGGCTTGCAACTCCTCACTTTTGACTTGGAAGTAGTCGGCAAGTTCCTGAACTTCATCCGCAGTCATTTTGCGCATCGTGTCATGTTGCTTCAGTGGAAGTTCGCTGACCGGAATTGTCAGCCGCCACGTTTGCGTTTCAGTCGGTCGATTCTCAAGGATCTGGAGCGCCTGTGCTTTTGAGCTCATCACCCGCATAACCCAGCCCTTCGAAAGCTCTAGACCTAAAAACTGTAACACTTGCGGGCGCCTTAGTCGCGGGGCTTTAGAACCGGCTTATCGACGATCCAGCTCCGAAATAGAAAAAGAGCGCCATGTGGAGCGACGCGCTTCAGACCGGTGTGGAGACCGGATTAACTAAGAACGAGGGGTCGGATTTCGTCTCGATGTGTAGGGACGGCCGCGGGTCGGGACGGCTGAATCTCCACGCAGCGCTCCAGCGCGTCTACAACGATGCTCGGGTAGTACATCGGTCTGACCGCATGAACGCTATGGCGGCGCGCGGAGCTGCCCACGGCTGCATTGAGCCGATCGCGAAGGATGCTACGCGAAGCAGTCCCACCGCAAGATCATCCTCGTTCGGGTTCCGGTAGCGGCTCACTAACGGAAGTGCCAGGGTCGGAGAATCCCGCGGAGGTTCCGCGAGGTAATGTGCCGGGCCGCTAGCTCAAGGGTCAGCCGCATGTGGTCCGGCAGTTCGAGGGCGATCGCCAGCCGTCGTGCCCAGACCGTTGCGAGGGTCCCCGCAACGCGAGCCTGAGTTCCCCGGCGGCGGTCGGCTTCGTCCTGGGAGAAATCGTCGCACTCGTTATCCCCGGCGCCGGCGGGTTCGGTATCGCGAAGATTCCTCGTTCGGACGACGGCATCTCCACGCCGTAAGGGTGCGTAGAAACGGTCATAACAGATCTCCGACAACCCAGCGGCCCGGCTATGGTCGATGGCGGCGAGATTTCGTTTCGTGATGACATCGCGCCCGGACACGGCACGGCCAACCAACATATTTTGGCGTCTACCTACCGCCGAATTCCAACGCGGCCGTCGATCCGGGCGATAACGCCCGGGGGTTTCTCTTTACAATGCGAAGCGGGATATGTCCAATCCGATTGGATGCGATCCGGATCGGGACATTCGCGGACGTACATTCATCACTTTTGACCGCGCGAACGAGAGCACCGACGTGTTTAGTAACGGCGAACACGGCTGCGGCGGCGCATAAAAGCAACACCGGGACGTTCGCGAATCCGTTAGAGCGTTTCAGGAGCGCTCTTCCTCTAATCTGCAGTTCCGTTGCGCAGTCTGCTGCAGCGCGGATTCATTGTCATCCACGACGGTCCGCCCCCCGTCGGTGTAGCCACGAGTTATCATGTTATGACCGATTTGCACAGCGCGCGCTGTAGGTCAGTGACTGCGCGCGCGAGCTGATCGTATTGCTGCCACTCTGTGCCGACGCTCGCGAACGAACCGGATTCTTCGAGCAGCGGATATTACGGCGTCACAGCAAGAGCGCCGACGTATTGGTGTTCCGACAAGCGTTGAAAAGGCCCCGTCGGCTTTACTGTCGATTGGATCTCGCCGTCAGAGGTATCCCCCTCCTCGGCGACGTCCTCTTCGTCTGTCCTCGTGAGCGCGTACTGTTGCGCAATCACTGCTGGCTTCTCGCCGGGCATACTGTTCGGGCAGGTGGCCGATCGCGGTTAGCTGTTCCTTGGTCAGAACCCCAATTCGGCGCTCCAATATAGGTCGGGGAGAAGCGGCACCCTCGCTTCGACGTTGTGCGCGTCACGCGCTGTTTCGAACGCGAGTTAGTGCAACTGCGCTTCAGTCATCATCGTAGCCGGCCGAGTTTCATCATCCAGCGGACGACATGCGATGCGGAAGCCGTTTGGCGCACTCGCCGGCGATAAAACTTCCGTCGCTACTCTGCCATGGAACACATTCTTTCCGACCTGCACCCGAGGCCTATCATGGTGTCCACGAAATCGAGTCCAGGCAGTCCAGTGGTAAGTTCGTGGAACCGCCGTACGGCATGTTGCCGGCGAACGCTCCATGTTGGAAGGCTTCTACCTCGGCGACGTGAGTTGGGCGGCATTCCTCTTACAGAGCGGAGCATAGCCGCCGTAGTTGCGCCCTCCCGCAGTTTGATAACGTCGCATATGAGCCGCTGAACTTCGAGGGGGCGCTAGATCGCCTTGGCGTTCTTGATGTCGTTTATCCGAGAGACGTTCGCATTACGTTAAAGCGGAGCCCAACCGGTTTAACTTACGAAGTACGCGATCCGCTGAGCTGGCTCTCGTCCTTCGTGCGTTAGGAACTCTCCGTGGAAACCCGACGAGAGGGTATGCTCGCACGCGCAGCGTGTGTATCGCAATCGCTAGCCGGAACGCTTGCAATGGAGATTCCCTACGCGGCGAGATACTGCTTTACCGTCGACCGGATTGTCCTCGACGCTTCTGGCTATACGCTTATTCGCGAAGCTTATGCAGTGCTTCGCCGGATCGTATCTTGCACTGTTTGCGAAAACCGAGTGGATACGCTTCTGGCTTATAATACGTCATGTAAGATATGTTCGGAGCCAATGACGATCCGGTAAAGCCCCCCGGTCTACAGTGCCCCGTAGGCGCGTTGCGGAGCACTTGTTCCGTCAGGCGAAAAAATTGTTTCCCGTTTTGCCTTTGAACACCTCACGTCCGCATTGGGAGTATCGCAATGGCGTTCTGGTACGGGATCGAAAGGTTCGCGTGCGTCTCATTCAACTGGGAAGCGGCAAAATCAGTCGTTGGTCGAACCTTTCATCGGCTGAACGCTCCAGCAGTGCTTTGCGTTAAAGGTGCTCGGAGTCGCCTCTTTTTGGGCGGCTGGGGAAGGGCCTTACTCGGCTTCGCCAGCAGGGGCAGATGTTCGGCGAGACCGAGGAAGGTGATGACATAGCCGTGCAACACGGTGCCAGCGACAATGCCTACAGCGAGCGATGCAACAATGCGATCCGTCGCCAAACGACTCATGATGATCTGATACGCCGATTCTCGTCGAAATCGTGCGTCACGCCCAATATGAGGGCAGCGCTTTCTGCACTCCTCCGGCCGTGCCTCACGGCGTCGTTAGAATATAGCTTACCGTCGCGCAAACGCGTTGCGATCTGTGCTGATGACACATCCAGCCAGAGAAACGCTTGAAGCCGAGCAATTTTTTCCACATGGACGCTGAGCACGACGGAGTAGCACTGCTACGAGCATGATTGCCGAACATACGCTCGACCTCGGTTGTGGGACATTGCGGCCTATTCGCTGGTCGGATTCTCTGCATCGTATATCAATACAAGCACCATGCTCATTTGGACCGCAATGTCGTCGAAGATAAGCAATTTGAGGCCAACGGGTTGGTCATCACGACAGGCGGAGGATGGGAGTATCGCGGCCGGAACGGCGCCGTAGAAGTGAGCAGCGGATTAACGGTCACCGCAGTGCAGGAGCGCCACTACGGTTGTGGGCACCATTCGAACACAGCGGACAGCAATATTATCATTGCTCTTCGCGCCGGGGCGTTAGATGCTGATGAACGGATTCCGTTTAATGATGAACTGATCGATATTGATGCCGAGCCGCTCGTTCGAGTAGCGCTTGGTAAGAATGACACAACAGAGTTCCAGTCGTCTATCTTCGAGCTACTGGACACCTTTGCTACATATTCAGGTGCCCGCTTCCTCCGACCCCATGGTTACTTCCGAATGCAGCGGATCAAGCGCTTCATCGAACGGCATGCGTTGGAATCCATATCGTTGCAACACATGGCACACGAGGCTCGAATGTCTCCGTTCGCTTTCTTGCGTCAATTCAAAGCGCACACCGGACGCACCCCTCACAACTATGTGTCGGAACTTCGGTTAGCTCGTGCCCGTGAACTTTTGGCGCGAGGCTCTATATCGATCGGCGACGTTAGTCGTACGGTCGGTTTTCAGGATCAACGGTATTTCTCGCGATGGTTTATGAAGGCAACTGGCACGTCACCAAGCGCTTTTCGCAATCGCACAACAACGGGTGTCCGAGGTTGATGGCGGCGCACTAGCCTACGACGAACGCTGGCGGCGCGGCAATTTTTTACGACGCCGGTTTCTTGCTTGTAACAGAAGCGGAAAATGAGCCCCAGGGGTTTGAGGCGCCTAGTGTGCACAGTAAAGATCTGCTGATCTTAAACGGTTGGAATCGATCCGCATAAGCATAATGCTCCGCCCTTGTGAGGAGTTTTGCTTCCTTCTTGCGCAGACATGGCACGTGCAGGCCCTCAACCGACGGCTCGCCATCCCGAATAGTGCCGAATGCGAGAGAAGCCGCAACCCGCGCGCAGGTTTTCTGTCCGCCACTCTTTGCAAGGCGGCGATCGGCCGTTACATCGGTGGCATGCTTCCACTCGTACCGATCGCAATAAGTGCTGCGACCGCATCGCTTCCGTTGTCCCTCGCGATCGCAAAAATGTGAGATCCAGCTCTAAGCAGCGAGCGAGGCGCAAGCGTTATTCGAACGACTGGGATACCCGGCGGAACACTGATACCTACAGGAGTGCCGCCGATAGAGATCGTCACGTATGATGCCGAGGTGTTGGAGATCCGCCCATGGACCTGAGAAGCGATCCCATTCGTCATACGTGCGTTTCGGTTCGGCTCGCTAGGCGAGTCCCAGTCATAATCGCCCTCGCCAAAGCGCCCTAATGCCGGCGCAAACACGTGTATCTCTGTGGCGCTCCGGCCTCCAGAGGCATCAATACGGTTTGCTATTCCAACAAAATCACCCCGATGCACGTACTGGAGCCTCGTCGGCGTTGACGCCAGGATTCGGGTTGCGGAGTTGATCGTCAGACGCTTTGTTGATTTTTCAGTTCTGATTGCTATTGAGTCCTTATCAGCTGACTCTATAGTGCCTCTCACGTTGTACGCTTCTGTTTCGCGCATGCCTGAAGCCTGAACATGCGGATGAGGCAAGAGCTAAGAGCACAAAAGTTGCGGACCTTACCTTACTTAACAAATTTCACCTCAAACATCGCCGCCTTTGTTGCCAGCTTTCGCTTGCGAAATTGCTCAACCTAGGGAGAGCCTTGAATATGATACTGATAGAAAAGGTTTAGTAAATGGTTCACGTCGATATAACGGGGCCTAGTTTGTTTGCACAGGATCGCATGGCAATACATCTTTCGCTCCGGTATTCTCACCATCTGCAACTCCTAGTACCGATCGCGTTCCACAGCAATCGACCTAAACAATTTTCGCATGCGGTCTGGCGCGAATCAGCCTCAAGTTTTCTCACCTCGGAACCTAGATGCGGCCTGCGGTTACTAAACTTCAACGATAGAATACGTGAACGCGCTTTTGGGACAACACTACGCGATCGCAGTTACACTCAAGTTCCGGACGCAGTCCAAGCCTGAATTTGCGGGCCAGCCTTTACAGGCTCGCATCAGTATCTCTAGTTGACAATGCGATATCCTTGCCGCACGCGTTCTGAAGCACGATCGCAGCAATTTTGTCCACTGCTAAAGGGATTTATCTCCGGAGACCGACGAAAATGCAGCGTATCGGAATCACATGCGTAGCAATGTACATGTGAGACTACCCAGTCAAAGAGATCCAGAATTGTAGCCTACCGCGTTCTCGACAGGGGCGAATACCTTCCTTCACTTCTATGTATTCCTCATCCGTTTGGTAAAGCATGGCGACTAAGTCGCATCGGGTTACGGCTGCGGTCGTCGTCTATCATCCAAATGCGCGCAAGATCGGCGAATTATGTGCGACGGCACGCTCACTGGCGCTTATTCTCGTCGTATGAGTTCGCACGCAATTTCCCAATTCTGCGCATGTGCGCTTCTTGCGTCGCTGCTCGCCGCATGCAGGGGCGGCGGCTTTATTTCTCCAGCACTCCAGGAGCCGTTGCCGCACTCCGGAGGAGCATCCGCTGATAACGGCGTGGAACCGGCGAACGACACTATCCTGGGTAGGCCGTCGCAGTACCACGCGACGCAGTTGAATCTAATTGCCGGCGAGTTCGCCGCTGGCTAGCGATAACGATCAAGGCTGCGTGAGTGGGTATTCACTCACAGCGAGCAATGCCGTGCACGCTGCGCTTTTGCGCGAACGAAGCAGGTCGCTTCTCATCTCACCACGTTATGGGGCGGAAACAGCGCGGTGGAATGGCCGAACTATGCCATTGATCAGGTAATCGGCATCGCTCAGCTCGCCCAAATGGACACCTTGGGCGAACAGTGGAGTTGCAGTTCTCCTGCCGACGCATGCTTCATCCCGTACACGGGACAGGAATGCCATGGCTTCCGTTGAGTAAACGGCAAGATGCACGACCTCGGAACACTTGGTGGCAACAACAGCTTCGCCGCAGGCTCGAACGTTTGCGGCACAGCCGTCGGGCGGGCTGAGACTAAGGTTTACGACGGTACATGTATCTCTCCACAGGTCCTTTAGTGCAAAGGGGCACTTCTGATAGGCGAGGGTCAGCCGTCCGTTTTGCGTCCACTCGGGAGATCCCGACAGTGCGGCGACCGCAATCAAACGATCGCGGCGTCGCCGTGGGAATCTCCGGAATATGTGGCACGGCAGTCTGAGCACGAAGCGCGGAGCATATGGTAATGTGGCGCTCTGGTGTAGCGACCCAGCTTCCGAATCTCGGTGATTCTGCGTGGAATACGCCTGAAATGATCAACGATGAGAACAAGGTCGCCGGATTTTCCGACCTGCCCGGTGACGACAATGGAGTCAATGCGAATCCGCACGCGTTTCGCTGGACGGAAGCAGGCGGCATTGTAAATCTCGGGACACTCCCCGGGGACAGCGTCAGCTATGCGTGCAGCGTCAATAACCGCGGCGTAATCGTCGGGCAGTCCTGCACACCGGGCTGCGCGCAATCGCGTGCATTTGTCTACGTCGGAGGGCAAATGTTTGACCTCATTCAGCTGATAGACTCAAGCGGTGCGAATCTAGAGTCTCGCTTTTGCGAATGACATCAACGACGAAGGCGAGATTATCGGTGCGGCAATCAATACCGCAACTAGCGAGGTGGAGGGCTTTCGCTTAATCCCGACAGTTGGTTGCAGTGTTCAGGCGGCGGCGCGGGCAAAAGCCGCCCGTACGGCAACTGTGACGAATTATCGAGCACATATAGGGCCGTTTGGGAGGACGATTCCTAAACTACGAGCACTACTGTTGGATTGTCTGATGCTTTCGGGTGCACGTTATTGCGCACGTATTTGATGGTGCGCGCGGTTGGCGCACATCGACGGCGTGCTATGCATGGATATTGAAAGATGTCCGCACCCGTTACTTGGACACACCTTAGAATTGTACCGATTGCGAATCGTCGGTTGATGCGTGCTTGCACCCTATTCCTGGTAGCAGTCCCGATTTGTAGGCTTCAATCTAATCTTGCATAGGTCGAGGATTAAAAATTTGGAGGCATCGTCTACATGGGTCAACCAGCCGTTCATTTCGAGATCACCGGATTGGGGCGAATACGGGCCATATATCACGGACGAGCATTACACGATTCTCGAGAGAGGCGCGGGCTATTACGCGGTACCGCTGTTGACGACGCAGTAGGCGCTTCCCGGAGACACGCCAAGCGGCATCTACCCCGTAGCGAGCAATCTCGGGGATCAACGCGCTGGTGACCGCCTATGTGCTACGGCGACCCGACGATGAATAATCCGTGCTCGCCGTCAAAAAAGACTACGTCGCGCGACGTGTCACTATTGCGTTTCGCGACCGCGGAGGCGCAACGCATTTCTCAGGAACGGGTGCACATTGCGACGTTCGGAAGCGATCAGTACGCTTGGAATCGCAAACCGAGCGACGTTCGGAACCAGATCCTCGGTATCAAAGAATTCAACGCATCGGCGGCGCATCGTACGCAGTAGCCCCGGTCGATCACCGTGATTCGCGGCGATATCAGTATGTAGTTTCCTCGCGGGCTACGTTGCGTATTCGTCGGCTCCGGCAAGATGAATAGAAACGTACGGCTCCTCGCCGATCACCCAACTGTCGTGTTCGCCCGTAATGTAGAAAGCGTCACCGGCTGCCATCTCCTCGACTCGCCCGTCCGGAAAAGACACAGCTGCCTTACCGGAGAGCACGAGGCCGACGTGCTCGGTGTTGCACCATTGTTGTCCCTTGCGTGCGCCAACATGTATCGACCACTGCCAGCCGGGTTGGTATTCCGCTCGCCCAATCGTCATCTGACCAACATTGACGGCAGCGAAGTGGCCCCTTTCAAAGGCCTCTGCCCGATCGGGTTCTTCGAATCGTTTTAACTGCATAGACTCTGACCCTCAGCTCATTGCGTTCGTGTGCCGTGAGTACCACGCTGCCAACGCCTATCGGCGTAGTAAAACACGTCGACACTGCGTTGGCCACTAACATGGAACGTGATGACGGCCGTCGTTCCCTCGATCCGCACGATCATGTGGGGATCGGGTGACGCCGCGGTGTCCGGGTGCCAATGGGCCAGCGCGTAATTGCTAGCTGCGGCGAGAATCATGTCCCGCGTGTGCACGGCGCCGTTCCTGCCCACCGATACATAATCGGGCGTGAGCGGTGTCTCGAGATACGCTCGGTCGCCCGTGATAAACGCGCGCTGCCAGTGCGCCTCCATCGCACTGAGCCGCGGCCGTGGGCGCGTTTTTTTCCGCGGAAGCCGCAATGACGACGGCGGCCAGCAAAAAAGTAATCATTAGTTTTTTCCTCGGCGTGTCGGGAGTCGGGGACAGGTTCGAACGTCATGAGTGAAGGGCAGATCGAAGCCTCAAACTCGCAAGGACACAACCCTGCGTAGCACTTGAACTCGTTTCCGACGTCAAGCAGTTTTAGAGCGGCACCGTGGTAATCGAGCACTTTTCCGATGCAAATGCTAACGCCTTAGATTCAATGATGAATGCGATGGAGGAGATAACAGAGCAAAACGCCGCGCTGGTTAGGATGACTTAATGAAGCCGCGTCGCATGCCCCGACACGTAGCTCCACTCACCTGCTGCCAAGACCCAGGTATCGGTGTAGCGCAGTCTCACCTCTATGATCTTACCGTCCTGTTCAAATTTTTGATGAAGTTCGGCAACGACGATCCCACAGTTGCCGTTGTACACCCGGATGTCAACGTTGCTGGTATCGTTATTATACCAAATTATCTTGCGATCCGCCGTTTCCGCGAGTACGTCACCTTTCCTAAATAGGCGACCGCTGCTCGAAATGAGAGTGAAGTCCTCCGGCAACAGCTTGTCGAGCGTCTCTACGTCGTAGGATCGTGTTGCAAATTGCATAAGACTATCGCACCGCTTAAGCTCCTCGACGAGAACCTGATCGTCCATTGCCGTATTCACAACAGGCGCATTCGCGGTCGAACCATAATCCGCTCCCGCCCGCCATTACAAGTCAATATTTTCCACAACGCGACATTGCCCCAACGCGAGGTAGCCATGATCCAAATGAAAACCCATCGGTCGATAAGCTTCATTCGGAAACCATTACGTTAAACATGGCGCGTCGGCCGGATCGGAAGAATGTTTGGCCGTCAGAACGCATGGATCGCCGCTAGTCTTCTCTTGCCATCGCATCGTGAGTAGGGCAGGATTATCCACATGAACTTCGAGCTACGTAGCGCACAAGAGGAGAGGTGAATGCACCTATCATTCAGACTGCGCGGCTTCGCCTTCGCGATCACCGAGTAGAGGATCTCGCGGACTCCCTTGCAATGTGGTCTGATCCGAACGTTACGAGGTTTATTGGCGGGGGGAAGCCGTCGACTGAGCAGCAGACGTGGTCTCGACTCCTCAGCTATGCGGGCCACTGGACGCTCCTCAACTTCGGATACTGGGTTATAGAAAATCGGGATACCGGTCACTTCATGGGAGAGATCGGCTTTGCTGACTTCAAGCGCGTAACGATTCCTGCGATGCGATCGGATGCCGAGATTGGCTTTGCACTCGCGTCTTCTTACCATGGTCAGAGATACGCAACCGAGGCCGTACAGGCGATACTTAACTGGGGAGACGCTCATCTTCCGTCTCGACGAACGGTATGCATGATCGTGCCGGACAACACTGCCTCTCACAAAGTCGTACAGAAGTTTGGCTATCGGGTGTTCGATCAGTCGTCTTCGAACAACGTGCCAGTTCTATTTCTCGAACGGAAGCCCCATGACGCCGCTTTGGTTGAGTAAATATTTCCACATGCTTGTGCTTCATCGGCGGCAATCAGTAATTGTGAACCGTTTGACTGGCTTCGGGATACTACTCCTTGCCTTGCTGATCGTTACGAAAACGACGGGCCATGGATCGCCGGTGGTCTGCACCGCTCCGATTTATCATCAGTTCGACTTCTGGGTAGGGCAATGGACGGTGACAAATTCGAGCGGCAAAGTCGTCGGAACCGATACTGTTACGCGGGAGCTGAACGGATGCATCATTTACGAGCGTTATGTCGACGCCGGAGATAACAGCGTCGGTATTGGACTGTCAGGCGTCCAATTCGGAAACCGAGCCTGGCATCAAACTTTTATGGATGACGCGGGTGCTGTGATCACACTCGACGGCAGCTTTCATAATGGAAAGATGGAACTAAGGGGAACGAACTATCCCGCCGGTTCGCCACTAATGAGTGATGGCATCTGGATGCTGCATGGCAACGTTGTCGAGGAGATTTGGAAAGTATCCACCGACGGCGGCCGCACGTGGAAGGTGCGTTTTGACGGCTTCTTTCATCGGCGAGACGCACGGACGGCGCGTCGCTGAGGCTAATACGGCGGTGGCTGACGTGTACGGCAATTTCAGGCCGCGAATAATTGTGAGCGGTGGTTGGTTTTGAATCGATCGGCGAACTCTCTTGGTGTTTGCAGATCGAGGGCTGAGTGTGGCCTAAATTCGTTGTAGTCGTCTCGCCAGGCGTCAGCTGCTCGGCGCGCCTCGAAGATCGTCGTGAACGAATGCAGTTCAGCAGCTCGTCGCGGATCTTTCCGTTGAGTGATTCGATGTTCGCGTTCTGCGTGGGCTTGCCAGGCGCGATGAAGTGCATATGAACCTTTCGCTCCGCACTCCAGGTGCCATTCGTCGTGAAAAAGAAACTCAAAACGCTAGTCTATTAATCTTTAATTCCTTCTATTCTTCTAACTGAGGACGGTTATACTTCACTCATGTTACGTTCAATCCCATTCTTGCTCTTCGATGGCAACTGCGCTGGAGCAATGACCTTTTATCATGAATGCCTGGGCGGTGAATTAACATTAACCAAACTGGCCGACACCCCAATGAAAGCTACGTTTCCTACAGAGAAACACCAACGAATGGTTAATGCCAACGTGAAGAGCGAATCAATCGAGATTTCAGCAGCAGATTGGATGGCGGCTCCTGAGTACCTACCGCATCCGGGCGACACATTCAGCATCCTCGTGACTGGCGGATCAATTGATGAAGCGAGGCGCATTTTTGAAAAACTGTCAAGGGGTGCCAGTAAGGAGCGCTTTCAGGATCTGCACGAGTTACCTTTCGGAATCTACGGGCAATTCACTGATAAATTCGGAACTCATTGGATATTTGTGGCTAGAAAAGAAAGTGACTTAGACCACTAAGGTCTATCGCGCCCTTGAATCAAGCCTTCGGAACATGGTCGCTCAGCGAGGGATTCCGAGCACTACATCGTGAAGCGTTGGAGATCGTCTCGACATTCGAACGCGTTGAGGCAAGGCACATCCCGCGCGTTGAGAACGCCGCAGCGGATCGACTGTGCAACGCGGCTCTCGACGGTGTCTATCGTCCCTTTGGAACGGAGTCTGCGGCCGCGGAAGCGCTCGGAGACGAACGCCTGAATTTGACATTTACGGTTTCGCTCCACGTCTGAAAGTCGAAGGGCATATCCGGCGCGTCTCTTCGCAAACAGCTCGAGGAAACGCTAAAGGCACAATTCCCCGCTCGCCGGCGTCTCGGTTACGCGGCTGTAAACCCCCAGTGCTCGGCATTCTGCTGAGATTTACTAACCGTGAGCGCTGCGTCACCGACGCAAAAGATGTCTTGCGCAAACATCTTCTCGCGATCGCACCGGCCGCTTTACTCTTGGCCTGTTCATCCAATGACGCTTCTTATAAGCCGCCCAACCACAGCGTTGTGTTCTCGTCGCGACCTCAAGAGGGTCTCAGGATGACACTGGGACTAAGTCTATAACCGCATTGCGAGCAATTCGCACCCTTTGGAATGCAGGCGAACGCTTTGATTACCGTTGCGTCATTGCTAGCTCTGGTGGATGTGTAGACGCGCAAGTCGTTGCGCATCTGCGATCACGTCGAACTGAACGATCCGTTTGTCCGCGATACGCAGAACAATGGCGAGCTGAAGCTCCGAACCGGAAAATAGCGCAATTCCGGGGTCACCGTCGATGTCAGCAAGGCCGGCTCGCAACGCGGTCGTTCGAAACCGAACCGTATCACGGATTACTGCTTGCGAACCCTCGATGCGCTGAGCGTCGCCGGGCCGCAACACGTGCGGATCTGCAAATCGGACGACATTCGGATCCAAGAGCGCTGCCAATTCGTCGGTATTGCCTTCCTGGGCCGCGCGCAAGAACGCTTCCGCGAGTTGCCTTGCGTTCGTTCGATCTTCCGATGTGGCGCCGACTCGATGGCGCACGCGACTGCGTGCCCGGCTAGCTCAGTTTTTTCGCCGAAAGCAGCGTCGTGCCAAGCACGTGCGCGACGTCTTCAAAGGGTACACCGAATGCATCGTGAAGGACGAGCGCAACGCGTTGCGGCGGCGTCAACTCTTCCAGAACGATTGTGAACGCCGCCGTCAACTCGCTCGCGAGCAAAGCAGTTTGTTCCGGGTCGCCACCGGCATCGCGCGATTCTGCCACCTCGACGTCCTCTTGTGGAATATCACGGCGCCGGCGCAAGAGATCGACGCAGAGACGCGATGCAACCGTCGTGAGCCATGCGGCCAGGTTTTGCACGTTGCGCGTATCCTCGCGATCGTATCGAACCCACGTCTCTTGAACGACGTCTTCAGCATCCGCTTGCGAGCCCAGAATGCGAAACGCGACGGATAACAAGTGGCGCCGCTCGCGTTCGAAAATCGTCGCCCGGTCCATAGTTCGCAAAGCTTTAGTTCGTCGAAAGCACCAGTGACGTAACGGCGAGCGCCAGAAAGAAACCGGGAAAGGCAATGTTATAGAAAGCGTGCGCGCGGACGTGAAAGCTAATCGCACCGACAAAAAACGCGACTAGACCCGCCGCAGCGGCCGTTCCGATGACCGGAATGCCGAGCAGTCCCAAGAGAAGACCGAGCGCGCCCGCGGCTTTCAGTGCCCCGAGAAGGGGCACCCAGCGACGCGGAGCTCCGACGGCATCGGCGTTTTTAACCACGAAGTCCGCCTTTGCAAAGTCAGCAGCCGCGGCGAATGCGTTCACGGCTATCGTGATTCCGGCAACGACAACATAGATATGAGTCATACCCAGCCGACGTTTCGAATCAGGAAAAGGTGACTCTCACTCGGGCAAGTCTTGCGTAATCCGCTGGCGCACCTCATCTCCCGAGGCGATCCATTGGTCGACGAACATGCGCAGCACAGGACCGGTCCGTCCCCAGCTACGCTTCCCATCGTAGCCGAGCAGCGTCGTTTCAATTTCCATCGCGCCAATATCCATCACGCCATCGCGCACCTCGTTGAGTAGCGTTGCCAGCGGCACGCTCAACATACCCGCGGTTTCGATCGGATCGATTGTAAGTGGACCGGGCTGCACGACCCCAACAGGCGAGTTGCTCCGGATGCAAGATATTGGCCGTGCGTGATGGACGAGAGCACGGTGACGAGCGGCTTTCCCGACTCCATGCATCTAGCGGAGCGTTCCACCATCTACGTTCACCGATGGAATAACGTACCAGCGCAATCACCGCCGTAGCCGAGCCGGCCGCGGCGCTTCCACAAGTTCTTCATTCTTATCCAGGGAACGACGTACGGCCATACGGCGGTCACGCCGGAGTCCACGCTGCCCGACGGCATGCTGACCTTCTTGCGATGAATGAAAAGATGCGACCGACGTCATGCGGACCTATGCGGCGCTTGTGACGAATCCGCAAACGGCAATGCCGAACGCGGACACCTTTCGGGCGAAAAAGTTGGCGGCAACGTTACCGCCTCAACAGCAGCCGCAGCAACAACAGCAGCAAAATCAGCAGCAGTCTGACGACCAGGATAGCGACTCGGACAGCGATGATTCGGCGCAGCAAGGCGCACCGCAACCCGACGGTAGCAACACCGACAACACCGACGATACCGACAGCGATCCCAGCGACGATAGCAACGACGGAAGCGGAGATGGCGCGCAATCGGATAGTGATCGCGACGATGGCGGCGATGACGGTGCCGGCGATCCTCAGGCGACTCCCGCAGACGATCGTGACGATTCCGAGGACTCCTTGGATGCACCGATTGACCCGCGCATACAACAAGCGCTTGACGATCTTGCGAACGACCTCGCGGCCCTTCCGAACACGACGCTCCACGTTGACATGATCAACGGTACGGTAGGAACGAGCGCGCCGGCCGAACCGACCGCCTCACCCGATAAAGCAACATGGGTCGACTACGCGTCGGCAATGAGCTCGAACATCGAAACGGTGCGTTCGATCCTGCTGCAATACCTGTCGGAAACTGAAACGTCGATGCGGCAACATGGCCTTCGATCCGGACTCGTCGACGTTCGGCGAATCGGTCCTCTTGTCAACGGAACCAGCGATGCCGTGTTTTGCCGGCGGACGTTGCCAGGCGACACGAGCGTCGACATCGTGATGCTGCTCGACATTTCGCTCTCAATGCGTTCGCACGTCGGTGAAAGCGCATTCTCCCTGATTGCAGAGCAAGAACGAGCGTGGCTCCTCACGTCTCTCCAGGACCTTGCCGTTCAGCAATGCCTGCAACAGCGCAGCGCCAAAGTGGACCCGAGATATGCCGGCGTCGTTCGGTCCAATCAATGCACGCTGTAACATGAGCCGATGCACGCGGAAACAGGTCTTTCGTGTCAACGTCGACCTCGCGGAAAACGGTATATGCACTGTCACGTAAGCGAAATCCATCGCCTTCGGCTTCCAGCGCTCCGCGCGCGACCAGTGTGCGGACGATTGCGATTGCAAGTTCACCGGCGAGATGGTTGTAGCAGGAACGCGCGCATCGTAGGCGTTGCATGCGAAGCGAATCCGCCAACGATTGAACCGGCGCCGGCATAGCGATGGAACCGAGCGCCTCAAGCGTTTGAGCCACTTCAGCGTGCGTAAACTCGTAATATCGGTGTCGCCCCTGCGAACGAACGCGAAGCAACCCGCCTTGGACGAGTTTGGAAAGGTGAACGCTTGCGGTTGCCGGCGAAATTGCGGCTTCGCGTGCGAGTTGGCCGGCCGGCATCGCTCGACCATCGAACAGCAACGCCAGGATCGCCGCGCGGGCCGGCTCGCCGGCCAGCGCGGCCACTGACGCGAAGTCAGGAACGCTCATGCTCTTAAGTGTAGCGCAGCAATGCTTCGCTTTGCAGCAAAATAGGGGAGCGTAACAACGCCCGGCCGCGCGTCGTTAGGCTGCAGCTTGACGAGAGTTAGTGAGCCGGCGCCATTCCGCGAAGCACCGCGTCCATTTGGTGCGCCGAGTCGCTAAACAGCGTCGGTGCAACGAATCCGAGCAACGGCACGCTGACCGCCATCATCAGCAAGCCTACGCCGATCTGCAGCGGGAAGCCGACGACGAACACGTTCATCTGGGGCGCCACGCGCGCCATGAGGCCAAGCGCAAGATTTACGAGAAACAGCGCCACTGCCGGCGGGGCAGAGATCTTCAGTACTATAAGGAACGCCTGCTCCAGATACGTTACGACGTTGCCGGCCACGCTGAGATCCAAGTTGATGTACGGCAGCGGCACCAGATGCAGCGAACCGCCGATCCCTTGAAGCATTAAGAGATGCGAATTGCTGGCAAGAAACACTAGCGTCGCAAGGGTAAGCTGCAATTCGCCGATGACGGTGACTTGCTGCTGCGTTTGCGGGTTGATGATATTGGCGACCGCGAACCCGATTTGAATGTCGAGAATCTCTCCCGCAAACTGGATGCCCATAAAGACCAAGTAGGCGACGAACCCAACGATTAGCCCGAGCACCACTTGGCTAACGACCGCCGCGAGCAGCGCGCCGATGTCGGGAAGAGGCGGAATGGCGGGCACTGCGTGGGTTAAGACGAACGAAATCAGAAACGCGATACCGATGCGTACGAGAACGGGTATTTGCCGCGCGGAAAAAATCGGAAATACGAAGAGCATCGTCGAGACGCGCACGACGATCAGCAGAAAGGTTTCGAACTGGCCCGTCGATATGTGAAAGAGATCGAGCATGCGCCCGCGCTACCGAATAAAGTCCTTAACGTGCGTGAAGACGCGGAGCATAAAATCGGTCAGCAGCGCCAGCATGAACGGTCCGAAAAATAGAATTGCGAGCGCCGACGCGATGATTTTAGGGATGAACGTCAGCGTTGGTTCTTGAATCTGTGTTACCGCTTGGATGACCGAGATGATCAGGCCTACAACCATCGAGATCAGCAGTACGGGCGCCGCAACCATAAAACATACGAAGATCGCATCGCGCCCAAGCGCTATGGCGTCGCCGAATTGCACTAGCGGGGGCCTCGACAAGCTCGGCCGTGCTTCGACAAGTTCAGCATGACACTAGCGAAGCGCTTCGACAAGCTCAGCATGACACTAAACCTACCTATAGCTCTGGAAAATGGCACTAACCGTTAGGTTCCAGCCGTCTACAAGCAAGAAAATCAAAATCTTGAAGGGCAGTGAGATGATTACCGGCGGAATCATCATCATGCCCATCGAGAGCAAAATGCTGGCAACCACCATGTCAATGACGATGAACGGCACGTAGATTGCGAAGCCGATTTCAAACGCCGTCTTCAGTTCGGAGATGACGAACGCCGGAATAAGAATGTAGGTCGGCACGTCGGCTTGCGTCGCGGGAGCCGGAGTGTTCGATAATGAGAAAAACAGCTGCAAGTCTTTCTCACGCGTTTGCTTGAACATGAACTTGCGTAGTGGCTGCGCGGCGCGATCGAGCGCAACGGGCTGCGTGATTTGACTCTTGAGGTACGGCTGCAGGGCGTTCTGGTTCACGTCCTTTACGACCGGCGCCATGATAAAAAAGGTGAGAAACAGCGCGAGCCCCACCAGCACTTGATTGGGTGGAACTTGCTGCGTGCCGAGCGCCGTGCGCACAAACGAGAGGACGACGATGACACGCGTAAATGAGGTGACTAGCACGAGTAGTGTCGGCGCAAGTGATAAAACTGTCAGCAGGAGTAAAATTTGCAGCGAGGTTGCAACCTCGTGCGGATTATGCGCCTGTCCCACGCCGAAACTGATTTGCGGTATCGGCACGGTCGGGCCGGCCGGAGCGGTAGCCGCCGAGGCGATAGCGGGTATGATCCACAGCATGAAAACCGATACGGCACTAATAATGATGAACGGGCCGTGCCGCGTCCACAACTTGCGCAAAAACGGCATCATGCTTGCGGCTTACGAAGTCTGCTTGAGAAACCCCGTGAACGACTGCGTTTGCGCTGCGAATAGATTGCGTTGTTCGCCCATCCACGGTGTTACTTGGTCCGGCGGAATTTCCGCCAGTGTCGCGACGTGCCCGCTGCCGCCGCCAACCAAGTAGAAGCGATCCCCCGCTTTAATGACGTGCAGAGTGGTGTTCTGCGCCAGAAACGTCGACTCGACGACGGTGATCAGCCGCTTTTCCGCTGACGTCACTAAACGGCCGCGACCCAGAGCTCGCACGACGGTATACAGGCCGAACAGCATCAGGCCGACGACCAGCAACGCCAGAATATACTGGCCTACGAATGGCATTCGGAGCTGACTCCGCGGAAGGGTTGAGTTCGCTGATTTTAACGGCGAATTTGTCGTCGACGACCACAACCTCACCGCGAGCGATGAGGATGTTGTTGACGAAAAGGTCGATCGGCTCCGTCGACAGCTTGTCGAGTTCAAAGACGCTCCCCGAGGACATCGTAACGACCTCTCGCAGCGGAAGCGCGGTTTTTCCCAGAACCGCGCTGATCTGCATCGGAACATCGTGAACCAAATCGAGATTGCCGCCTTGATTCCCGCGAGCCGGAGCGGGAATCATCGCAGCAAATGCGACGGGTTGCGCCGCCGGCGCCGGTTTTTGCGCGCGAGGCGCAGGCGCTACGGGTTGGGGCGCAGTCACCGGTTGGGGCGCAGCGACCGATTGCGTTGCCGGTTCGAGTGCGTTTTGAATTTGCGCGAGCGCAATTCCGTCGAAATCGATTGCGAGCAGCGGCGCGGCGTGCGTGCCCACATGGAGCGTGCCTTCGTACGAGGCAAACGGCGGAGCCGGCAGGTTCGTGGCGTCGGTGTATAACGCGGCGTGGATTCCTTCGCGCGGAGCGTCCAATCGCTGCGCCAGTTCTTCGGCCATTGCGGCTGAAATTTGCGAAACGGTTTCTGAAACGATTGACAGCTGCATGGCGCCCATTTCGGCGCCTTCATCAGCGCCGCCGAGCATCAGACTTACAATAGTGGAGATGTCGACGCGATTGAACCGTACTACGATTTCGAAGTTGAGTGCCGGTATCTGCGCTGTCGTCACGAGATGGTCGCCGTCGATTTTAATGGAGCCGGGATGGTCGAGACGGCTTGTCGCCCCAGCTTGAACCGGGATTTCCACGAGGCGCTCGAGCACCGTTGCGGCGGCGTCGAGCATGGCGTCGGTCAAGTGTTGAATATCGGCCATGGCTTAACGATCCTCGCTCGAGATGATGCCGGCAACTTGCACGGCCAAGCGATCTTTGTTTACTCCCGGGTAGACATGAAATTTTTCTCGGTCGTTGACTCGCGCAGTCAGCGGCGCGTCCGTGGGTTTGTCGAACAACAGCAAATCTCCAGGCTGCAAGGCAAAGAGGTCGCGGAACGATATCGTCGTGCGGCCTAGTTCTACTTCCAATTCAACGTCCGCGCGCTCCACGTTACGCTCCAAGCGGCGCACGTCGTGTTCGGTCGTTCCGCGCGAGGCGATCACCGACGGCGACCATTGAAAATCGTTCAATTGCGCGCCGATGGACTGCATCACCGGATACGGCAAGCAGAAGTTCATGACGCCGGACATATCGCCGATTTTTAGTTCCATCGATATGTAAGCGATAATCTGATCCAGCGGAATGATGCGCGGAATGAATTGCGGATTCGAATCCAGCGCTTCAATTTTGAGTGAAAGCGTCAAGAGGTAATTCCACGACTCGCGATAGCTGTTCAGCATGCGAGCCATGAACCGCTGCATCAGGGTTCGTTCGATGTCCGTCAAGTCGCGCAGCTTCTGCGCAAACCAGCCGGGGCCGCCGAGCAGGCGATCGATGATTGAGAACGCGAGGTTCAAGTCGATCTGCACGATGCCGCTTCCCGGAAGCGGCTCCATCGAAAAAATGGAAAGAATCGACGGGATGCCGATGCTGGCGATGAAGTCGCCGTAGCTGATCTGCTCGATCGAGACGATCGACGCTTCTACGCGCGTGCGCAGGTAGACCGAAAGTGAGTTGTTGAGCAAGCGCGTAAAGTTCTCGTGGAGCGCCCGCATCGTCTGCAGTTGGTTGTTCGAGAACTTGTCGAGACGCTTGTTGAAGCGGAAATCGAACGCCTTAACGCGCTTGTCTTCCGGCGCAGCGGCCTTTACCGGCGCTTCGGAAGCCAGCTGGCTAATAAGTGCATCGATCTCTTCTTGAGAAAGAGTGGACATAAGACGGATTACTGCCCCTTTTCTGCTCGCGAAAGACTGGCATTGAGCAGCACGACGTTGACGCGGCGATTTGCTTGCCGGGCCAGCGCTGTGCTGTTATCCGTCCGTGGATGAAACTGTCCATATCCCGCCGCTGAGTATCCGTACCGGATCCAGATGGTCTTCTTCCACCAAGTACCGGACGACATTGACGGCGCGTGCCGTCGAGAGCTCCCAGTTACTCGGAAACGATGCCGTTGCAATCGGCACGTCGTCCGTGTTGCCCTCAACGCGTATGAGGTTGTCGTTCTTCTTTAGGAATACATCGACTTCATCGAGGATTTTCTTAGTCTCCGGGCGCAGCTGCGCGCTGCCGGAGTCGTAATACGCCTTGTCCGAAAGTAAAGTTATGACCAAGCCGCGGTGGTCCATGCGCACCTGAACCTGATTTTGCAGATGGTTGCGCGTGACGTAGTCCTGCAGCTGCTGTTGGATTGCCGGAATTTTTGAGGCGGAGTCGTAGAGCCGGCGGTCGTTCTTGCCGCCTTGCGGCGGTTCGTTGATGGCCCACTGGTTGTCGAATCCGCCCGAAACGTCTTTCGCGAATTCCTGAAAACGCACGCGGCTGATGGTCGACATCGCAAATAGGATGATGAACAGCGCCAGCATGAGCGTGATCATGTCGGCGTACGTCAGCAGCCAGCGCATCATGCCGGCCGTTTCAACTTTGGTCTCCTCGGCTCGTTTGCGGAACTTGCCGTGCGCGGCGCGGGCTGCCGTTTTGATCGGCTGGCTCATTGCGAAGCGGTCACGCCGAGATTACGTCGCCATGCTTGGCTGCTCGACGAACGCGCCGCCTTCTTCAATTTCGGTCTCCCGCTGCTGCGGGTCCAAAAATGCCTGAAGGCGCTCTTCCAGCAAACGCGGATTGTCGCCGGCCTGAATGGAGAGTATCCCTTCGATCATGATCTCGCGCAGCAGCAGCAGCTGGCCGGAGCGCTCCTTGATCTTGTTCGCTATCGGCAGCCACAGCAAATTCGCGAACATGATTCCGAAGAAGGTCGCAACGAACGCCTGCGCCGTCGCGACGCCGATGTTGCCGGCAACGTTCGTCGTCGTGCCCATGGCAGCGAGGCCGCGAAGCATCCCGATGAGGCCCAAAACCGTTCCGATGATGCCGAGCGTCGGAGAATATCCGCCCAAGTTGGTGAAGACGGCTTCCGCTTTTGCGCCGTTTTCTTGGACGTGGCTCACTTCGGTTTCCAAAACTTTACGAATCACGTCGGTATCGCGGCCGTCGATGACCAGCTGTATACCTTTCCGCATGAACTCGTCGTCAAGCGCCGCAGCCTCGGTTTCGAGCGCGAGCAAACCCTCGCGCCGCGCTTTTTCAGCGAACGAAACCAGGGTCGCGATGATATCGGCTTCGTGGTAGATTTGCTCGGTGAACGCGGTCTTCAATCCGCCGAAAAAACCTTTTGTAAAGGTTCGCATCGGAAACGACGTCATCGTCGCGCCGATCGTGCCGCCAACAATCAGCAGCAACGCTTCCCAGCGCCCAAATATCACGTGCGGGTCGGTTCCGCCCACCCACCCGGCAATAAAAATGGCCCCAAAGGCTATAAGAAGGCCCAGCAGCGTGGCGAAATCCATTCCGATCTAGGTATCGGCTGCGGGCCTCGAACCTTAAACGGCTCTTCGGAATAAATGTCGGGACCTGTCGCGCGAAAGAATCGTAACGAAACGCGGTCAATAGAGAAAAGTCCGAGGGCACGGTTAGAGCGAATCCCTGTTCCCAGACTTGCAGAGACTGTGGGTTGCGGTCGCCGGATATCGGCTGGATTTGAGACGCGCTGAGCGCAGAGCATTTCGCCGCAACGCTACCCTCAGCGTTTAACTACGGTTTTGTAACTTCTCCACATGGATTCTTGTTGCACTTTTAAACTCCGGCGGTCTCGACACTACAACCGACTGGTAAGGGCCTTTGTGAATTGGCGCAACGCCTTTGAGCAAGCCCTGGAGGTGTTCTGCGGCAAATTGCGCCTTCGCCAGCGTAGTATAACGGTTACGTGTATCCCTAAATCCTGGTCCTTCGATGACAATCACATACTTTGGTGGCCATGCCCGCCGCGGAATCGGCCCCGGAGGCTTGTCGGCAAGATTGACCGCCGGTAACTCTAACTCAATGCGGTTCAATATGGTGTCAATCGATACTCCCACGGCTCGAAAACCGGCTTCAAGAGCGCCGGAGTCAAAAGCGGCGGATGCTTTGAGCAACGCAACCGGCGTGACAAACTCAAGGTAGCCTGCATCAACCTGCGCCGCGAGTAGCTCAGTCATCTTAGCAAGTTGAAGTCTTGAAGTCTACATCAATCGCGCGCAGCCGTTGCGCCGCCACTTCAAGCGCCCGGTTGCGCAGGGTATCCGGCATGATTTGTGACTCATTGTCTAGTTCATTCAGTGCTGAAAAGAATACTACAGCAGGACAGAGTGGCAGGCCAATTTGCTCGCAAATTGCAGGACAACTGGCCATAATGCGCATCGTTCGTTCGCCAAAGAGGAACATCCGCTGCTTTCTCACTCCATTTCAGGCCGGCCGATACGGCGCCGCCATCTGCGTTACACAGTGCTTACAAGAAATTGCCGTTCTGATTCGCGGGGCAAAAATCTTTCGTCCGGTTTAGTAAAAGCAGCCTGCGCGCTCGCGTGCGTTTAATTAAAAATAACCGACCTGCAGGAATCGCCTTGACAGACGAGCTCGGCCGTGCTTCGACGAGGCTCAGCATGACATAAAAGTTTGACGTTAGTATTTCACTACTTCGATTACGCCGGCTCCCGCGACCAAGCCGTTATCGTCGCGGCTGTAGACGTAAATCAACGATTTCTTCGGTGTCTTGACGAGAAACTCGTAGGAAGTCGTCGGTGGGCGGCGATCGGTGTCAATAAACGTGTAGGTGCGCGGACCGAGCGCGGCCAATGCGCGCAGCGCGGCGCGGTGTTCCGGAACCATGCGAGCGCGCGCGTCCGGGCGCAGCTGCGCCATGTCGATATTGCCGGCGACGGCGTCGTCGAGCCAACGCTGCGCAGTCGCAATCATCGCCGGATTGGCGCTGGGCGGAGCATGTTTGCCGGGCGTGGCGCCAGGATGCGGCGTGCCTTTAGCGCGCGCTTGCGGAACCAAAACGCCGTAGACCGCTGAAACGGCGGTATTGTAATCGAATGCTCCGCTGTCGGCCAGAACGATGATCCCGAAATGGTCGTCGGGAAACCGCGCATCCTGCGTCGCCGCACCGGTCGTATTGCCGCCGTGGGAAACCATCGTGTGCCCGTTGGGCAGTTTCGAGATGATGATGCCGAACCCGTATTGCGGGAACGGATCGTCCTTGCCGATGCGATGGGGCGTCATCATTTCGGTCAAGGAGCGATGCGAGAGCAGTTTCCCGCGGGCAAGCGCCACGTTCCATTTCGCCAAGTCCGCTGCGTTGCTGATAATTGAACCCGGACCGGTGAACCAGGTGTAGTCCAGGTGCAGAGCGTGCTCCCACGGACCAAGCGAATACGAAGTATATTCGGTGGCGACATCGGGACTGGTGTCGTCGGAGTCTTTGCTGTAAGTGGATGTCATGCCCAGCGGTGCGAAAATGCGCCGACGCAGAAAGTCGCCGTAACTCATTCCCGACACTTTTTCAATGACCATCGCCAGCAGCGCGTATCCCGTATTGGAATACTCGCGTTTCGTACCGGGAGTGAACGCCAGGGGCCGGTGATCGACCGTGTTCACCATGCCGGCAAGCGTGGTCGGACGGTTGCCGATTTCGTCAAAAGTTCCGATTTCGGTGTATTCCGCGTAACCAGCCGAATGGGTCAGCAAGTTACGCAGCGTCACCTGATTGGAGTGCGGTATCTGCGGCAAGTATTTGGAAAGCCGGTCGTTCACGTTGAGCTTTCCTTCGTCTTGCAGCATTAGGATTGCGGTCGCCGTGAACTGCTTGCTGTTCGATCCGATCGGATAACGCGTATCGCTGCGCGCCGGAACGCCGTCATCGACGTTCATGTAGCCATAACCCTTGGCGTACAAAATCTGCCCGTTGCGTACAATGGCAATCGTCATGCCCGGTGCCGCGCGGCCCGATACCGAGCGGCGCCCGATCGCGTTGATTGCGGCGATTTGAGCGGGCGTCAGCGACGCAGGCGCCGCGCCGAGCAGGCATACCAATGCAACTAAGACGGCTCTGCGCATTACATTCCTCCGGTGTTATTTGAAAGAGGGCTTCCTTCGGCCTTTGCACCTCTCCTGGCATTTCGCCAAAATTCTCTGCTCTCGCCAATATTTCGCCGCGCCCGTCCAGGAGCGCGCCTCAAAGGCGCGAAACCGGCGATCACACCGCGAAATATCGCTCAAGCGCCAGAATTCCAGCCGTAAGGAAATCCACTATGAACCTGCGTCATCTTGCCGTCTTTGCGCTGATTGCGGCAATGCAAAGCGCCGCCCCGCTGCAGGCGCGCGCCGCACCGGCAACGCTGGTTGCGCCGGATTTCGATGCGTACGTTCGTAAGGCGATGCATGACTGGAACGTCCCGGGCCTTTCGATCGCAGTGGTCAAAGGCGGTCGCGTTTATCTCAAAGGCTACGGTTTACGCGACGTTGGCAAAAATGAACCGGTCGACGCGAGGACCATGTTCGCGATTGGGTCGAGTTCCAAGGCTTTTACCGCGGCCGCACTCGGCATGCTTGCCGACGAAAAGAAGTTGACCTGGGACGATCCGGTCATCAAGTACCTTCCGTGGTTTGAAACGGCCAATCCGCAGACGACGCGCGCGCTCACCATTAGGGACGCGCTTTCCCATCGCTCCGATGTAGGGACGGCAGACGCGCTTTGGTATAAGAGCGGCCTGCCCCGCAACGAGATCATCCGGCGGATGCGCTACTTGCCCTCAAATCTCGATTTCCGCAGCTTTTTCGAATACAACAACATCATGGTGATGACCGCCGGGCAAATCGTTCCGGCGGTGACCGGCATGAGCTGGGATGCGTTCATTCGCCGGCGCATTTTCGAGCCGCTGCAGATGAGCTCGACGAATACGTCAATCAGCGCGCTCAGGGGCCGCTCGGATGTAGCGCAGCCGTACGAGACGATCGACGGAACGCTGCGGCAGATTCCCTACGCGGATATCGACGACATCGGTCCGGCCGGCTCGATCAACTCCAACGCGCAAGACATGTCGCATTGGCTGCAGATGCTGCTGGGCAACGGATGGTATCGCGGCCGTCGCATTCTGCAAAGCAAAACGCTCGAGGAGTTGTGGACGCCTTCGACGATCATGCCGACGGGGATGCCGTGGTACTTCTACGGGCCGATCTCGCATTTCATGGATTACGGCATGGGATGGATCCTCTACGATTACCGCGGCCACGAAGCGATTCAGCACGCGGGGAACATCGACGGAATGACGGCAATGGTCGCACTGCTCCCGGACGAGCACGCGGGCATCGTCATTCTGACGAACAAAGGCGATAATTTTGCAACGACCGCGATCGTCAACCGTCTTTGGGACGACATGCTGGGATCGCCCAAACGCGACTGGAGCAGCGAACTGCTCGCGAGCTGGAACCAGTTTTTCAGCGCGCTGCTGGCGGACGAACAAAAATCCGCGCGCAAGTCGGCCAGCGGACCGGCGGCGGCACTGCCCGATACGGCATACGCGGGCGCCTATCACGACAATCTTTATGGAACCGCGCGCGTTAGGCGGCAAAACGGCACGCTGCATTTTCATCTTCTCGGGTATGACGGAGCACTGCAGCACTACAATTTTGAAACGTTCCGGCTGATCGAACCCAACGTCAGCCGCGACGAAGAGCCGCTGATCACGTTCAGCATTAGCGCCGCAGGGACCGTGGCGGGCATGAAAGTCGGCGATGACCCAACCATGGTCTTCGAACGCGTCCCCGGAAGCAGATGAAGCGCACGGTCTTCGCCGGCGCAACGGTGATTGACGGCACCGGCGCGCCGCCTGCACTGCGCGATCTGTACGTTGCCGGCGAGCGGATCGAAGACGTGCGCGCGCCGGCAGATTCACACGGCAGCTTTGACGTGGTGGACGCAGCCGGTTTGGCGATTGCGCCCGGATTCATCGACGTGCACTCGCATGCCGACAACGCGCCGCTGCTGCGGGACGACGACACAACCAAAATCCTTCAGGGCGTCACGACCGAAGTGGTGGGGAATTGCGGGTTCAGCCTGGCGCCGGCGTCTTCCGAGCACCGAGCCGCGCTGCTGCACATGCTCTCGCCGCTCATGCCGCCGGCGGCCGAAATCGGTACGACGTTTGCAGATCTTCTGCAAGCAGCCGACGCGCGGGGGTACGTCACCAATTACGTGCCGCTCGCAGGGCACGGTACGCTTCGCGTTGCGGCAATGGGAATGGAGCGTCGGGCTGCGCGGCCGAGTGAACGCGCAACGATGCGCGCCATGCTGGAGGAAGCGATCGAAGCCGGCGCATTCGGTTTTTCGACCGGCCTAATTTATCCGCCCGGTCTTTTTTGCCAGACCGAGGAGATCGTCGAGCTTGCGAAGTGTTTGCCGCCGGGCACGATTTACACCTCGCACATTCGTGGGGAAGGTGACGACCTGCTCGAGGCCGTCGCAGAAGCACTGAACGTCGGAGCATCGGCCGGCGTGCGGGTGCAAATTTCGCATCACAAAGCTGCCGGAAAGAACAACTGGGGCAAAACCCGTGACTCGCTGGCGCTGATTCGGCGCGCGCGCGAGCGTGGGGTCGACGTGCATCAAGACGTTTATCCGTACACGGCGGGAAGCACGTATTTAAAAACGGTGCTTCCGCCGGAGTTTCACGAAGGCGGCAATGCGGCGACGCTTGCGCGGCTGCAGAACGATGACGACCTTCGACGGCTGCGCCGCATGCTGGACGAAGGTGCGCCGGGATTCGAAAATTTCGTCGCAGAGGCCGGTTACGACGGCATCTTGATCGCATCGACGCAAAGCCGAAAGTTCGAAGGTTCGACGATCGCCGAGATCGCCGTCGAACGGAAGAGTTCGGAGTTCGATGCGCTGGTGCACGTGCTGGTCAGCGAGCAGTTGAACGCGATGATGACCATCTTTTTGCTGGACGAAGACGACGTTGTGCGCGTGCTGTGCGATCGGCACACCGCAATCGGTTCAGACGGAAGCTCACCCGGAGTGCCCGGGCGCCATCATCCGCGGTTGTACGGCACCTTTCCTCGCGTCATCGGCCGCTACGTGCGCGAGCTCGGCGTGCTTTCGCTGGAAGCGGCGGTGCACAAGATGAGCGGACTACCGGCACGCATCTTCAATCTTGCGGAGCGCGGCACGATCGCGCCCGGCAACATCGCCGATTTGGTTGCCTTCGATCCGCAAACGTTTTCCGACGATTTGGATTACCGCGACCCCGAGCGCGATCCGCGCGGTTTGGCGTGGGTGATGCAGCGCGGCATCGAAGTGGTCCGCGGTACGCGATATGTGGGTCGCCGGTGCGGCGCGCGACTGCAGCCGGCGGCATGAGTACCGATTGCGACGTTGCCGTAGTCGGCTGCGGCGTTATCGGCAGCATGACGGCAATTGCGCTGCGCCAAGCCGGATTCACCGTGACCGCGCTCGATTCTGCTGAACCGGGAGCCGGTACGGCAGCCGGAAGCGCGTCGTTCTTTCACGACGGCGAAATTTTTCCGGTGCCGGAAGCCGGCGCGCTGCGTCAATTGCCGCGGTTGCTGCTCGATCCGATGGGGCCGCTGGTAATCGATCCGGCGTATTTACCGCAGCTGATTGATTGGGGAATGCGCCTGGTCAAAGCGCGCAGCGCCCGCAGCGTCGACACTGCGATTTCGGCGCTCGCGCAGCTCAACCGGCACGCGATCGACGAACTGATGGCGAGTGCCGCGCTTTTCGGCGCAACGGATTTGATCGAGCGCGCGGGCGGATTGAAAGTTTGCCGCGACGCGCGCAGTTTGGAGGCTGCGTCAACGGAGGTGGACCGTTTGGCCCGCGAAGGGTTTCGCGCCGAATGCATCGGCGTCGATGCGCTGCGCGTGCTGGAGCCGGCGGTTTCAAGCGACGTAGCGGGCGCGATCTTTTGGCCGGACTCCGCGCATTGCACGGATCCTGAAATGTTCAGCCGCAAACTGGGCGAGCACGTGCGCACGTCAAGCACGTTCGTTCAAGCGCATGCAACCCAGCTTCAACCACAGCCCGACGGTTCGTGGACCGTAACGGCGAACGGTTCGGAAAGGACGCAAATTCACGCGCGGCGCGTGTTGGTAAGCGCGGGCGCGCGATCGCACGAATTGTTGCGTCCGCTCGGGTACGCCGTTCCGCTCGCATCCGGGCGCGGTTATCATCTGATGCTGGCACCGAGCGAGCCCCGGCTGCATCGGCCCATCATCTTCTTCGAACCGCATTTCGGGGCGACGCCGCTGCGCAGCGGTTTGCGATTAGCCGGGACGATTGAATTCGCAGCCATCGATGCACCCGCGAACAAACGGCGCGCCGAGATGCTGCACGAACTGGCGGCGCCGTATTTGCCGGGCATTCGGCTGGAGCCAACGTCGTGGTGGATGGGCGTGCGGCCGATGCTGCCCGATTCCATTCCGGCAATCGGCCAAGCGCGCGCGCACAAAAATCTATTCTACTCGTTCGGGCACGGACATTTGGGGTTCACGCAGGCTGCAATCTCCGCTCGGTGCATCGTCGATTTGCTGGCGGAAAACGCGCCGCCGTTTCCGATGAACCCGTTTGCAATAGAACGCTTTGGCCGCGGGCGCAGGCGCTAGGGCGGCGGTGGCGGGCCGTAGATTTTGCGTTTAAAGTCGATGATCCGCTGCTGCATCGTTTCCATCGAATCGCGCACGATGAGTTTGTTTCCGCTCACCAGCGTAATCACGGTATCGGGCGTCGTCTCCACCGATTCGATGAGATCGCAGTTCACCAAAATCGGCTGACCGTTCAGCCGCGTCAATGAAATCACAAGGCCGAGCGTTTCGGCTCGGCCTTGTTGTGCCCTTTTGGGGAGGTCAGCGGTAGTTCGACAAGCTCACCATGAGAACATTAGTTTTCGCTGGCCCGGATGTTGAGCACGTCCTGCATGTTCTGGTCGGCCGTCGAGATGCCGCGGGTATTGGCTTCGAATGCGCGCTGCGCCACGATCATTTTGGTGAACGCATCGGCGAGCGAAACGTTCGATTCTTCGAGCGAACCGGAAACGATCGCACCGAAGCGTCCGGAAGCAGCCGCGCCGACTTGCGCCAGGCCCGATGCAGCCGTCTGCTGAAACCCGTTGCCGCCGGTGCGGCTGAGGCCGTCTTCATTTTGGAACGTTGCGAGCGCAACTTGTCCGACGGTTTTTTGCTGACCGTTCGTGAACGCGCCCGTAATCGTGCCGTCCTGGCCGACCGAGATGTTGGAGAGCGTTCCGGCCGCGTACCCGTTTTGATTCAAAACGGTTGCCGTCGAACTGCCGGCGAGCGAAACCATGTTCGAGAAATCCAAACCGATCGTTTGGGGAGCGGTGGAATTATTGCCGGCTGTAAAGCCGCTCAACACCAGCGCATCGCCGGAAGCCGCCGAAGGCGCCGTCCCTTGCGCGTGCACGGGAGTGCCCGTTGGACTCGAGGACGTGTTGATGAACTGGCCGTTCGCATCGAAGAATACTTCGCCGGTATTCGACGTAGTGGTCGTTCCATCGCTGAACGATACCGTGTACTGCCAGCGCGTCGCCGGCGCGACCGCCGTTCCACTGTTGTTGTTGACGGTTGCCGGAAGCGGCGTAGCCGCATCGGGAGCAAACGTAATCGTCGCTTGATGCGCGTTGCCGAGCGAGTCGTAAATCGTCGTCGTGACGACTTTGTTCGCCGGCGTGCCGCCGCTCGCGGCAAGCGCGTACTGCGATTGATCCAGCGCACCGCCCAAGCTCATATCGAACACGTTATCGTTTGCCGGTCCGCTCTTGACGGCGTTCGGGCCGCCGGTAGCAGCGGCTTGCATCGCAAGACCGATCGGAATCGTGAGCGTTCCGGGCGTTCCCGAGGAGTTGACGACGCCGTTCTGATCGGCCATAAAGCCTTGCACGGCCATGCCCGAAGCCGGATCGTACAGCACGCCGCTCGAACTGAGCGAAAACGCGCCGTCGCGCGTGTAAACCGGCTGGCCGCTGCCGTCGGTGTTGCGCAGAATGAAGAAACCGTCACCGTTGATCGCCATGTCGGTGTTGATGCCGGTGGTCTGCAAGCCGCCTTGCGAGAAGTTCGTCTCGATCGAATTGACCTTGACGCCCAGTCCGACTTGCTGCGGATCGACGCCGCCGCTGGTTTGCGTCGGCCCGCTGGCGGCGCCTTGCGTTTGATAATACATGTCGGCGAACGTCATGTTCTGGCCTTTATAGCCCGTCGTGCCGACGTTGGCGATGTCGTTGGAGATCATGTCGATTTGGCTCTGATATGCATTCAGGCCCGAGATCCCCGTGAACAGCGAATCGAATGCCATTCGAGTTGGTCCTTTCCTCTATACCGGCAGCGCGTCTATCGTTCCGCGCCGCCCGATGACCCTTCGAGCGATCTCGTCCAGGGTCGTAGCGATTTAAGAGATGACTGCCGCCGAATCGATGTTGGTGAAAACGTTTTCTTTCATCGAATCTTGGTCGACCGCGGTGATGACGGTCCGGTTTTTAATGCTCACCACCATAGCGACGTCGCGCAGCATGAAGAGCGATTGTTTCGACCCTTTCTGCGCCGCTTTGTCGGCCATGACGTTCATCCGTGAAATATCATCGTTGCTCAACTGGATGTTGCGCGACTGAAGGCGCTGCATCGCGTGAGCGCTGAATTTGAGCGGCGTAGCGCTCGGAACGCGCTGCTGCTCGAGAAGCGAACGAAAACTCGGCGCCGAAGCCGGCGGTATCTGTACGGGCTTGCCGGCCGGACGTGGCGCCGGCCCGGGAATGATCCCGTTGAGCCCGACGGCGTTCACATCTTTCGGATCCATGCTAGTTCGCGATGCCGACGATCTGACTGGTCGCAAACAGCAGCGGCTGACCGTTGGAATCGGTCAAGTCCTGGCCGTTTGAGCCCTTCATCGTAAAGTACGGCTGGCCGTTCTGCACGGCGATCGAGTCGACCGTGCCGCTCACGTTTGAACTGTTTCCGCCGGTTCCCGATGTGGTAACAACGGTAACCGATTTGCCGATGAGCGACGACGCCTGCATCACGCCGAAGTTCGATTGGAAGTTTTGGAACGACGTGTTGAGTTCTTGGGTTGCCTGCAGCGCAGAGAATTGCGCGAGCTGCGCAACGGACTGCGTGTCGTCGACGGGGTTGAGCGGGTCTTGGTTCTGCAGTTCGGTCGTGAGCAATTGCAGGAATTGATTTGCGCCGAGTTCTTGCGACGGATCCGTCGCGCTGTTCGAGGTTGTAGTTTGCGTGGGTTGAGCTTGCGCCGCTCCAATAGGCGCGGTTGGTGTTGCCATGGTTTCTCCTAAGCCAAGTAATTGAGCACGAGCGCGCTGTTTGCCGCCAGTAACGGCGGTCCAAAGCGCGAATCGTCTCCGATTGGGTCTTCGTCGTCGATACCGTGCAGAGCGCCGGTTTTGGTGAGCCGGTGTCCCTGCGACTGTCTTTGGGCGAAGCCCGGATTGCCGCCCGAAACGTCGACCGAGAATTTCCCGAGCGAGAGTCCGGCGTCGGCGAGCGAGCGCGCGAGCTGCTGCTGATTTGCCAGCAGCAGATCGCGAACGTGCGCGCTTTGCGCAACGACGTTTGCGCTGATGGTGTTTCCGGTGACCGTAAGTTTGAGCGCGACGTTGCCCAAATGTTCGGGCTGCAGACGCATGCGCACTTCGGAACTGGAGTCCGACGTGCGCAGCGTGATGCTTTTGACGAGTTGCTCGATGACCGCTTGCGGATCGACTGCGGCATACGAGGTGATCGGCGTTGCCGCATTCGCTTGCGCCGGTGCGGCCGGAGCCGTCGCCGGTGTGAGCTGGCTTGCAACGTTTTGCGTCGGCGCTGAGGCAGATTGATGCGGCGCCGGAGCCGCCGCATCGTTTTGCGCGTTCGACTGTCCCGCCGGATCGTTGCCGCCGTCCCGATCGGTTTGCGCACCTGCATGTTCGGCAACGATCGCGATCAAGCGATCGAAGATTTGCGCGGCGCTTACCGTCGATGGCGTCGTTTTCGTCGAAACGCCGGTGAGCTGCGTGGTGCGCTGCGGATCGGCGCTTGCGGCGCGCACCAGCATGCGCGTAAGAATGTCAGTATTCGCCGGCCCCGCGAGTGGGGTTGCCGAAGGTGAAATTGCCGGAGTTGCGGACGGCGGCTTAGCGGCGGCCTGAAGCGGCGACGATGCCGGCGCGCTCGAAACCGCGGCTGCAGCGTTCTGCGCGTTGACAGCGGCGGCGATCGCTTGCGCAAGCTCGCGAGCTAATGCAGCAACGTCGGCCGTCGCCGGATCGGCGGTTGATGCGGCTCGTTTGTGCTGGGCCGGGGATTCTTTCGCCGAAGCGGCGTCCAAGAGTTTTCCCGAGAATTCATTCTTCTGCCCTGCGTTCGATGCTGCGCTACCGGGGGGTCTGGTTCCCGGCGGACTCGTGCCCGGCGGACTTGTGCCCGGCGGGCTTGTGCCGGGCGGTGAAAGGGCGGCGGCTAGAGCGCGTTGCAACGTTTCGGCGAGGTGCGCGGGATTCGCGATGAGCCGATGAACCAGCGGTGCGGCGTGCGCGGCGGTTTGAATTGCCGCGACCAGCTGTGCGAGCACGTCGGCGTCAGCGCTTGGATCGGAGGCGTTCAGCTTCGTTTTCGCAACGAGCGAAAAGCCTTTACCGACGCTGCGAATGCCGCGAACCATCGAGGGCAGCGCTGCGCTGCCGATGGCCTTTGCGGCACCAATAGATGAAAGTTGAAACGGCATCGTTGTGAGTGGATCATCGGCCGACGGGGGCCGGGGCCTTAGCGCGGCGCTGCAGGACGAGCTTGGAGGGTGAGCCCCTGGAACGGCTGCACCCCAAAGACGCGGAAGGTCCCTGCCGTCAGGGTTATCGGCTCGCTCGAGCCGAACGCGCGCGACCCAGCGGCGCGGTCGGACCTAGGAATTGGCGTGAATCGTGGCGAGACGCGCTCCCGGCAAAAGCGAACCAAGAAGAACGGCCGGAATGATCGTCAGCAGAAACGTCAGATGGTACCATACCGGGAATCGATCCCAGATGCCGATGTGCAGCGGCAGAAACATCGCAAACACGAGACAGCCCACGATCAGCGGCCCCCCGAGGCTTGATCGCCCTATCCATTGTGTGACGGCCCCAGCCGCAAGCGACGTTACGATCGCCATGGCTAGCCGCGCCCACATCATGGTTAGCGTGAAATGTAGCGTTCGTTCCGCAGCCGTGTAGTCCGGCACGCTGAAGCGAAGAACTCTGTTGATCACGGTGACGACGATCACCCACGTCAGAAGCCCTGCGAGGCACGCAAGTACGGAACGTTTCGCAGCGGTATTTGCCAAGGATTGCATGCGTGATCTCCTCCTCAATTCGCGCAGTCACGGGTAATTTAATACTTGAACAGTTGTTCAAATAATGTTATCGTACCTGCATGGCTAGCCACGCAGCCGGTCGGGACCGTAGGTAACGCTCCTGCCGCGTACACCGGACCCTGAGCTCCGTAAAGAACTGCTTGAACGGGCCGTCGACTATGTCTGCGCGCGCGGCCTTGCGACGCTTTCTCTGCGTCCGCTCGGCGATGCGCTGGGGGTCAGTCCGGGCTCGCTGCTCTATCACTTTGGTTCGAAAGAGCAATTACTCGTGGAAATAATCGGTGCGGGGCGCGCGCGCCAGCAGGCGATGATGGCAGAAAGCGGCGACCTGGTCGGGCTGTGGAAGCATTGGACCTCGCAGCGATGGATGCCGCTCGTGCGTTTATTTTTCGAAGTTTACGCGCTCGCGCTGCAGGATCCGCAGCGGTTTCCCGGGTTTTTGGAAAACGCCGTAAACGATTGGCTGGATGCGATCGATCGTTCGTGCGATCGCGCCTCGCGCGCGCAAGCCACGCTTGAACTTGCGCTATTTCGAGGTCTTTTGCTCGACTTTTGCGCAACCGGGGACCGAACGAGGACGCGTGAAGCCGTCGAGCGGTTTTCGGCACTTCTTGCTTTTGACAAGCGATAATTGCCTTCGGGCGCCGACTACTACGCCAAGCGGTTGCCCGGTCTGAGCAGTAATTTACCATTGCTGAGCTCCGCCAAAGGCCGTATAATCTTGGCAAATGGCACAAGAAGCAAAGGGACTGTTGGCGGCAAGTGACGAGCCGCTTTTGTCGCGGTGGCTCTCCCGGACATGCGATTTACTGGCCTTGGATCCTAAAAAAGTTACCACTGAACTGGAACTTGCAATCTGTGTTCGGAGCGGTTTTTCAGCGCACTCAATCGACACCCTCATAGCACACGGGATCGCGGATGGCGAAATTTTTAGATCCGTTATTTCACGCCGCACATTTCATCGACGCCGCGCCGAACACGCAAAGCTCAATCCCGAGGAATCCGATCGCGCTTCACGCTTCGCGCGCATGCTTGCTCTGGCGACGCTGGTTTTTGGAGAAGAGACTCGTGCGGCTCGTTGGCTCAACGGAGCGAACTCGCGTTTAGGAAACAAGGCTCCTGTCGAGATGCTGGCCTCAAGCATCGGTTCGAAAGTCGTTGAGGACCTGTTGCTACAGGCGTACTTTGGCCTAGTCGCATAGGTGCATCTGTGGCGAGTATCGCGATACGGAAACCTTAATGGGATCGGCGGTTTGCTCGTCGAAGGCCGCTGGCATACGCGCGGGCATCGCGTCACGTATGCATCCGAACATGCAGCGACCGCGCAGCTCGAGTGGCTCACGCACTTGAACGTGAGCCGCCTCGGGGACGCCCCGATAGCAATCCCCTTTGTAGAAATTGACGTCCCCGACGACGTAGCGTCGGTAGAAGTGAGCGCAAGCGATCTGACAGATGATTGCCGCACGAACTTCGGGGCAACACAGCGCATTGGAGATGCATGGTTGAATAACGGCGGCTCAGCGCTGCTCTTTGTGCCATCGGCAATCGTGCCGGCGAGGAATGTGCTCGTAAATCCAGTGCATCCCGATTCGGCTCGTATAAGTGTCGTACGGGCGTTTGCCTATCCCTTTGATGAACGTTTGCGCGAACGCGGTTAGGTGATCGGCGGCGGCGGCGCTGGAGCCGGCGCGGGAGACGAGGACGCGGGAAAGCGTGTTGCCACGGGCAGCGGAGCGACGAGTGTTCCTGGGTTGACGCGCCCATTTTCGGGATTGCACGCTGCAAACGCCGCGGCGAACCATAGCGCAGCCATGGCCGCAATGCGCAAATATTGCGCGCGACGCTGCGTTCGCGCGAGACCACGTATTGTACGCAGCGAAACCCGGTGTACCGGCACGTCGAACACCTCCTTGAGTCGATCGTCGTTCACTTCAGGCGACGCCATAGGGTTTGCGCAGTTGGGATGAGCCGTCGTTCATCGCGTCGGCGGTCAACGCTGCTTTCAAAGACCGTTTCCCGCGCATAATGTGAAAACGTACCGAGCTGTCCGGCATATCGAGAATATCCGCAATTTCGCGGCTGTTGAGTTGGGCGCAGTAGTGAAGAGCAATGCAGGTGCGCTGAGCGGGAGATAGATTAGTAAGCGCGCGCAGCAGTTCAATTCGCAGCATCGCGAGTTCCGTTTCAAGCACGGGAACATCAACGGACTGCGCAGCCGCAGGATTGCGCCGTTCGATGAGCATTGCTTGCCGTACAACGATGCGGTAAAACCACACGCCGAAAGCGCCGGGTGCACGCAGCCGGCGAATCTCGCGAAAGACGATCGCGCAAGCCTCTTGCGCGGCGTCCTCAGCGAGCGCGTAATCGCCAAGAATTGATAAGGCGGTCCGGTATGCGCGCGGCCAAACCGCTGTAATGAGCGCGTCGATTTCCGCGGTCCCGCCGACCCGGGCAGCGCCGACCAACTTAACGAGACCGCTGTTGACTTCGCCCTCGAGTTTACCCACCACCATCCTATAGTACTAGAGCTTCGAACAATGCAAAAGTGTTGGCGGCTGCGGCGTCGCGAGCGCCAACACTTTGCTTACCACGAATGCTCTGTCACGATGTAGCATTTCAGCGAGGATTGGGCGATGATTGCAGCGTTCCGGTGTAGGCCGCTCTTGGCGATTCAGCTCGCCGTCAGCGCTTTGGTGGTCTTGGGAACTGCTCGAATAACGGCACTGCACTACCCCGTTTGGCCGCGCCGCCGGTACTTTTCAAATACAATACCAATACCAGCGAAGCAACGCGGTTGGAATCCGAGCGCGCCCCGTTCGACCAGCGCGCATACGTAACCGACGAAATGTTCGTCACCTCGACGGGCGGCGCACGCGTTCCACTGTTCGTCGCGCATCGTAAAGGCATCCACCTCAACGGCGAAAATCCGGCCTTGATTACCGGGTATGGCGGGTTCGGCGATTCGTACTACCCGAGTTGGCAATCGTTGTCGGCGGAATGGTTGAAACTTGGAGGCGTATTCGCCATCGCGTGCGTGCGTGGGGGCGGGGAGTACGGGGCGGAATGGCACCGCGCCGGGATGCTGGGGAACAAGCAGCACTCCTTCGATGACTTCGCCGCTGCAGCCAACGCGCTGGTGCGACGTGGATTTACCAGGCACGGTTTGCTTGCAGCGTACGGACGCGGCTTAGTGGCAGGCGTGACGGAAATCGAACATCCGACGCTGTTTCATGCGGTCGCAGACGACTCCGGACCGGTTGACGTGCTGCGTGGATACACCTATGGGAGTGAAGCAGTTTGGGGTAACGAAGTTGGCTTGGCAAACCATAGCGCGCGCGAATTTCAGTGGCTTTACGGCTATGCACCACTTCCCAAAATTCAGCGGGGCGTAAACTATCCGGCGACGTTCGTGATGACCTCCGAAAACGACGAGCGCGTTTCGCCGGCTCACTCGTATAAGTTTGCCGCGTCGCTGCAATGGGCAACCGACGGCACGAATCCGGTTCTACTCTATGTTGCAGCGCAGAGCGGGCACATCGGCGGCCCACTACGCGCCGAAAGTCGAACGCTCGCTGATACCGAAGCGTTCTTATGGTCGCAGCTGCAGCGGTGAGGCCCATCTTCATCGGCATTGCAGCCCTTACAGCGTTGCTGATGGCGCCAATGCGGCTTGCATTTGGCGCCGTTACCGCGGCATCGACCGACGGCGAGGCCAGGGTCTATCTCGTCGGCGACTTCACCAAGGATTTTCGGATAGCCTCTGATGTCCGCTTTCCGCCGCAAACGACGAACCGCTCGTGGAGCTTCGTCGGCATCCTGCTGATCGGGCGCGAACCTGGAAGCGCTGCCGTGTCGGTCGGCCTATCACGCGGCAATCCGTCGCAACGACTGTCCGCTTTTACAACTGCAGCTTCACCGGGGTTATCGAATCCGTTTCGTGCAGTTCCAGCGGCGTGCGCGGTCTCGTGCCGAATTGAGCTGCGCTCGCGCAGCGAAAATATCTTTGCTCTCGTCAACGGCCGTACGATCGGTTCGTGGCCGCGAAGCACGTTTTGGATGCGTTCCCCGTACATCCAAGTCAACGGCGAGGTCAGCGAGCTGGGCGATCGCATCGACGCCGAAGTACGGCCCATTTATCTGCTCGCCGGCGCACGAAAACTCAAGGCGCCGGCGTGCTCGTTTACCACGCAAGGCATCGAAGCGCATCGGCGCTTCCCTGAATCGCTGGAATTCTGCGGCGTGCGCCGCAGAGATGCGCCCGTTACTTACGTTTCGCTGCGCAGCGGCGCGCATGCGGATACGTGCCGGAACTTTTAGCCGTCCGGCCACGCGGATGTGGCGCCAGGCTTGTACCATGCTATACTTTCATCCAACACCGCCGGAGAAGGAGCCGATATGGAGTGGCTGCACGACGTAGAGTCCGCTTTGGAGCAAGCACGCACGAGTTCGAAATTCGTTCTGCTGGATATCTTCAACCCTGGTTGAGGGGGATGCCAAGCGCTGGATGCCGTGACGTATCCGCAATCCCCGGTTCAAGAGCTCATAAACAACTTCACCGTTCCCGTACAACTCAACAACGCGGAATCGCAAAGCGCCGCTCGCCTAGAAAAACTGCACCACATCTGGACGCCCGACGTGCGTATTTTAGCGGGTGACGGATTCGAATTATATCACTGGGACGGCTTTCTGCCTCCACCGGAATTCATGGCGCGTTTGTTATGCGGACTTGGCTACGCACATCTGCGGCTGCGTCAGTTCAAGCAGGCCGAAGCGCACTACGTCGACGTATTGACGCGCTTTTCTACGACCTATGCCGCGCCGGAAGCACAGTACTATTTAGGAGTGACCCGTTACCGCGCCGAACCGGAGAGTAACGAACTGCTTGTGCAGTGGCATGAACTAACTTCGCGCTATCCCTCGAGCGAGTACCGCGTTAAGCAGTCATTTAAAGAGCTTCCGAAGCCCGCGGCGCCGCCGCGCGAGAAAAAGCACTAAGGTCGCTGTGGGGGCGATTCTGCTTCGCCGCTAACGACCGCGTCGCCGCGCGAGGCGTCGCTTGAAGAAAAGTCGTACCCAGCGGGCATGGCGATGGAGTGCGCCTGAGCGTTGTGAAGCAATTGATGCCGTCCGGAGAAGTGGCTTTTCTCTTCTCGGATATCGAAGGCAGCACGGCTCGCTGGGACGCGCGCCCGCAAGCCATGCAAGCGGCGTTGCGCCGGCATGACCAGCTCGTCCGAGGCGCGATAGAACGCCATCGCGGTTACGTCTTCAAAACGATGGGCGATGCTTTTTGTGCGGCCTTTGCACACTGCGATGACGCGGTGAGCGCGGCCCTTGAGGCGCAGCGCGCGCTGCTGCGCGAAGACTGGTCGACGGTCGACGGCCTGCATGTGCGCGTAGCCATTCACGTAGGACGCGCCGATGAACGCGCCGGGGATTATTTCGGATCCGCCGTCAATCGTGTCGCACGGTTGCTCTCGACGGCGCACGGCGGCCAGATCATTCTTTCCGGCGCCGCAGCGGATGCCGCCGAAGCACACATTCCACAAGGTTCAACGCTGCGCGCGCTCGGCAGTTTTCGTCTGAAGGATTTGCAACAGCCGGAGCGCGTGTACCAACTGGTCGCGACGGATCTTCCGGGCAATTTCAAGCCGCTTCGAACGCTGGATGCAATTGCGAATAATCTGCCGCTGCAGCGAACCGCACTCGTCGGTCGTGCCGACGACGTTGCGGCCGTGCGCGGCCTGCTGCGTGAATCGTCGCTGGTGACGATTACCGGCACCGGCGGGGTCGGAAAAACACGAGTTGCGTTGCAATGCGCGGCCGACGCAATCGATCGCATGAGCGACGGCGTATGGTTTGTGAATTTGGCGCCGGTTTCGGATCCGTCGCTTTTCGCAGCGACCGTCCTTTCGGCTTTGGGTGAGGGCAGCGGCGGCGATTCGCTTGCCCAGCTCGTGGCGTATCTTTCTCAAAAAGAAGTGCTGCTACTGTTCGACAACTGCGAGCACCTGATTGACGAGGCCGCGCGCGTAACGGCCGCGCTGCAGCAGCGCTGTCCGCACGTGACGGTGCTGGCGACCAGCCGGGAGCCGCTGCACGTTGAGTCCGAGCGCGTCTATCGCCTTCCGCCGCTGGACGTGACGGAAAGCGCCCAGCTGTTCCTGCAGCGGGCGCGCAGCGCGGCGCCGCATTTCGATTCTTCCGCAGGCAACGCCGCGCTCATCGAGCAGATTTGCCGCCATCTGGACGGCATTCCGCTCGCAATCGAATTGGCGGCCGCGCGCGTGCGCGTACTTTCGCTCGTGGAACTTTCGCAGCGCTTGGGGGAGCGGTTTCGCATCCTCACCGGCGGCAGCCGCGCCGCACTCTCGCGCCAGCAGACGCTCCGCGCGCTCATCGATTGGAGTTACGATCTTCTTAACGACGACGAGAAAGTGCTCTTCCGGCGCGTTTCGATCTTTCACGGAAGTTTCACGCTCGATGCGGCCAGCGCCGTCTGCAGCGACGACGACCTCAACGAATGGACGATCATCGATATGCTTTCGTCGTTGGTCGACAAGTCGCTCGTTGTCGCCAACGTAAGCAGCACGCAGCAGCGGTATTACTTGCTGGAATCGATCCATGAATACGCACAGGACCGTATGCACGAAGCCGGACAGGCGCACCGGTTAGGATTGCGGCACGCGTGCTATTTTACCGACTGCATGTCTGGCGCATACGAAACGTGGGATCGCGAGCCGTCGTCGCGCGTATTCGAAGCACTTATTCCGGATCTCGACAACGTGCGTGGTTCGCTGGAGTGGTCGCTCGGGGAAAAGAACGATACGACGCTCGGGATGCAACTGGCCGGAGGCGCGGGGCCGTTGTTTACGCGGCTTTCGCTGCTCGGCGAGGGAATCGCTTGGTGCGATCGCGCGCTGGGAGAAGCGCCGGAACCGAAGACCGCCGATGCTGCACGCGCCGCTTACGTACGTTCGATGATGCAAAACAACCTCGGCGAATATCCCGCCGCGTTAGCATCGGCGCAGTCGGCGCTCGCGTTATATCGCTGCGCCCAGGAAGAACGCGGCACGATTCGCGCGCTCTCGCAAGTCGCTCAACAGTTTGCTCGAGCCGGCCACTACGAACAGGCTCGACCAGTTGCCGATGAAGCGATCGCACGCGCTCGCGCAACGGGGGATGCGCGACTGGTTGCGGGCGTGATCCGCCGGTGCGCCTTTGCGTTGCCTCCGCATGAAATCGAGCGCGCGCGAGAGCAATTCCGCGAAGGCGTTGCGCTGCTGCGCGAACTGAAGTCGAATGACGAAGCATGTCATTTGCTTGAATGGTGGGCCGAAAGCGAAGCGGCCGCCGAGTGTTTCGATCGCGCTTTCGCGCTTGGCGTGGACGCTCTGCAATGCGCTGACGACGAGGCATCCCGCATGCATCGCGCGAGCAATATTGCGGGGTACGCGCTAGCAGCGCACGATCTGCAGCGCGCGGCTCCGTATATCAAGGAGGCGCTGCAGCTGGCGGTTGCGGCGCGCCATCCGTTGCTGACTGCTATCGGCATTGCGTATGCGGCAGGTTTACGTGCACGGGACGACGCGCGTGGAGGCGCATTGCTGTTCGGCTACGCTCGAGCGCAAATGAAGCGTCTGCAATGGGTCGGCATCAGCTCCGACGAGCGCGCACGCAAATACATCGTAAGCGATTTGCAGGAGCGTCTTGGGACGACGATCGCCTCGGAGCTTTTTGCTGAGGGCGCGCAGTGGACGCAAGAACAGGTGCTACATCGGCTTTCCGATTTTCTGGTTAAAGACGCGTCGCTTAAGGCGGAATTTCAAACGCACCATTAAGGCGCCTTGGTTAACAATCACGTTTCCTTTTAGCACAGACGTCGGCCTCGACAATCTCGGCCCTGCTTCGGCAAGCTCAGCATGGCAATGGGGAGCTCAGCGTGACAATGGTGAGTTCAGCAAACAATTGCACGCGTTAAGGAATAAACTGCTTCGGCAAACCCGCAAAGCCCGGCGGCGGCGAATTCGGGCCCGGAATGCGCACCGGACGAAGCCCCAGCACGCCGCAATTCCAACGCGATGGAAATGAATTGACGACGGCGTCGGGTACGATGGCCGTTGCCGCGGCGATCGGCGCTCGGGTTCGCTGCAGACGCTGCATGTCAAAGGCTTGGCGTAAATCGGAGAGTCGCGGGTTCGTATCGCGCGGTCCTTCGGGCATATACGGTCGCTCGTCCGGAAGCGTTGCGAGCGCAGGTAATCCGAAAACCGTTTCGATAAAGCGCACAACCGAAGTGGTGTCGCCGCGAGCGTGCACCACTTCTCCTGACTTCCCATACGGTGAAATCAAAATGAGCGGAATGCGCGGACCGTCTCCACATGGTTTACCGTCCCAGCACTTCTCGAAGCTCGGTGACGGCGCATGATCGTAAAAGCCGCCGGAGTCATCCCACGTGATGATGATCGCCGAATCTTTCCAGTACCGGCTGCGCGCTATTGCATTGACATAGGTTGCAACGAACGACTCCGCCACCTGACGATCCGAATCTCCCGTACCCGGATGGTCGTCGTCGCCCAAGAAATATCGCTGAACGAACGGTGAACGATTCGCCGGGCGCCAACCGAAACGGTTGTAATTACTGCCCTTTATATAGTACGCGCCCCGAGCCGGCAGCGAACCGGCGCGTAATGCTGGCAGCATTTCGCTGAGCGGATGGACGTGGCCCCAAAAAACGTCATTGTGTCGAAGATACGCGAAATATTGCAGCGCGTTGTGATGTGCCGAATAGCCTTTTAGCGCGGGCCGATCTGCACCGTTATATCCTTCCTGATACCATCCCCATGGAACCGCAGCTTTGGCGCTTAGTCCAACGTGCCGCAGTATCTTCTGCGACACCTTCGATGTCGTTGCGCGCGTGTAGATCATCCCGGCCGCCCAGCGTTAGCATCACCGTAGCATAGCGCTGAACGATCTGCCGCTTCTCCTTCGGCGCAGCGGGATACGGCCCGAACGGCGGATCCATGCTGTTTTCAACCGGAACCCCGGGCCCCGACCCTTCGTCACCGACGACTTCAGCGGGATTTCGAGCCGCTTGCGTTTGGCCTGTTTGCGCGGCGATCACTTCGATGTTGCCGGGCGTGGACGGCCCCGTCATTGCTTGATAGAAGTGGTCCCATAACGTGAACGAACGCGCGTATCTCCAGAGAAACGGGATCGTGTCGCAATCGTAATAGGCCATTGTGAGCTGGCCGAGCCGGCGTTGATCGTCGGGTCCGTAGCCATCCTTTGCCGACGACTGTTCTTGAACGGCGATGTAGCCGTTCATGGCGTCGCGGTTCATTTTGAGCAGCAGCGCTTTGCGTGAGTGGTCGGGACTTTCTACGTCGGGATCCGTGATGCGAAACGGTGTAATCCAGGTGCCCGCAATGGGATCGTATTGACGAAAGCCATGAAGAACAGCCGACACACTCTGCAGGTTATCGGCACCTGGATAGCTTCCGAAATAATGGTCGAACGATTCGTTTTCCTGATAGATGACGAACACGTGCTTGATACGCGAGCGCAATAGATTGCGCTCGGAAACGTTAGACTGTTTCGAATTCGACGTGCGAGAAACCGCCGGCGTAGAAACGGACGCGGCGGCAAGCGCAATCAACAGGATACGCAGCGCTGTCTTCACGGGTTCAGCTGCAGTTTGGCAACGCGGCTGCCTGAGCCCGCTCCCCAAACGGTCCAGATCCGACGCGTCGAAGGATCCCACGCCAACGTATGCACGCCGTTGCCGATCGTTTTGGTCGCAACAAGGTGTAACGCGTTTCCATTCATCTGCAAAATCCAAACGCGGCCCTCACCCGCGCACGCGACCCGGCGCGTCAGCGCGTCAAAATCGCATTGATCGACACCACCGGGCATCGTGGCCTGCGAGCGTTTGATTCCGTTCATGCCATAAACCGCGATCACACCGTTTTTGCCTCCCACCAGCACCAAACGGTTCTTTGCGTCCAGCATCAAGGGGTGATTGTCTCGCAATTCCGGCGTACGAACCGTGCGCACGATCCGTAGCGTACGCGCGTCTATTGCGACAAACTCGTCGATTCCGGGCAAATTCTGATATACCGTGTGAGAGACCGGATCGACGGCCAGATACTCGTGATCGTCGCCTGGCGTCTTCACCGCGGCGATCAGCTTCATGCGCTTGGCGTCGATGACGAACACCCGGTTCCCGCTGTCTTCATCGGCGTAAACGCGATTCATCGCCGGGTCGAATGCGATAGCGTCGACAGGTCCCGGCACATCCGCCGTAGCTTTGATTGTGCCGGAAACCGGATCCACGCGGCTCACGGAGTTGTCGGTTCCGTTGCCGGTAAAGACGTTGCCGCTGGCCTCGTCGACGGCGACGCCGTGCATTGGTCCGACTTGAATCTGCCGCAAGACCGCGTTCTTCTTCGCATCGACCACGAGCAGCCGTTCGCTGCTGGTGTGCGCCGCGTACACGCGGGACCGGCGCGCGTCGACCGCGACGTAATCAAAGCGGCCGAACTCCGGCACCGTTTGCGGCTTACCCACGATCGTGATTGCGGCGATTACTGCAAGATACATCGCTAGATGCGCTGCGTGAGCGAAAACGTGAAGGACATCGGTCCGATGCCGAACCGCTCCGTACCCTGCTGCAGCGAATTGGTATCGGGGCCGAATTGGTTCTCGGCTTGAAACAGGCCCCAGCCGATGCGACCGTAATTGTCGGTAGCTTCGTTGAACAGATTCGAGATGCCCAAGTTGATTGAAGTCTGGTCGCTCAGACGCTGATTGAAAAACGCATCGGCCTCGCCGAACGCCGGACGGTTGTACGCGTTGTAGTTGTCGTAATGGGTATAGTCGATATAGAATTCTCCGCCGTGGGTGTTCGTCACGTCGAGCGTGGCCCCGTAGGTGTGCAGCGGGATATTCGGGATCTGCGCGCCGTTGATCAGCGTCGGGTTGTTCATCAGCAGGGTGTTCGAGAGGTTGAAAACTGCCGCCGATTGGACGTTGTAATACGCGTCCAGCGTGACGTGGGGCGTTAGACGCATTCTTCCGCTGAGTTCGTAACCACGCGCGCGAGAGGCCGCGAGATTTAGGTTCGTCGCTACGGAAAGATTGGCAATCGTCGCGGGCGGATTCGGCGCAGCGAAGTTCGGACAAATCGACGAAATGTGGCTATACACGCCGGTGAGATATGACGGACCATACAGTTGGTTGATGGTGCTGACGTACGGCGCCGCCGGCAAGTCTGCCTCGAAGATCGTATTAGTTTCGTTCGTATCGTACGCGGTAAATTGCAATGTGTCGTCGATCCCAAACCGATGACCCACCGAGGCTTCAATATCTTTCGCCTTTTCGGGAAGTTCCCCGGGAGTGGGCAGCGATCCCAGACTGAACAATTGGCAATTTCCCGGGTTGATGCCGCCGGCGCCCGTCAGTTCGAACGCAATCGGCGCCGGGTCGGCGGATGAGGACCCGCCGGTGACTCGAACGACATCGCGCGGAGTCGGGCGGTAAACGATGGAAAGCCGTGGATCGAACGAGTTTCCGCCGATGAGCGAGTGTTTGAACCAGGCGTTCAAAAAGTACGAGACGCGCTCGGAGGGCGTGAACGCGTCGCGAATGAAGAAACTGTCCAGCTTCGAATAGAGCGCGCTTGTCGGGATCAACCCGGTCGATCCGCTGATCTGATCGCCGTTCGTATACTGGCGTTGAGTGTAGAAGCCGAAGCCGAGGTCGTTCTTTTCTCCGGCGATGTCATCGCTGACAAGCGTTCCAAGAGTTCTAAATATGCGCGTTAGTACGGAGAGGTCGCCGTTGATGTTCGATTCCGGCCGCTCCCGGTCTTGACCGTAGTTGTCGATAAACGAATCGACGACGATCTGATTTTTTCCCAGCGTCGTCAAAAATCGCGCGTGATAGTCCTGATTACGCAAAGCTTGAAACGGTCCCTGACCGCCGCCCGAAGGCCCGCTCGCGCCCTCTCCGTATTGCTGCGGCGTAACGCATTTGGAACCGCCGTCGGTGACGACGGTAACGCCGTTCGGCGTGCTGCCGCCTCCAATCGTACAGTTGGGGCTCGAGGCAGTCTTGATATGCTGCATAATCGGACGTGATGAAATCATTGTCGCCGTTCCCCGTTTTGTCATCCCATGATGTCGCCGAGTATCCGGTGAACGACAGGGAGGTGCTCGGTGAAAAAGACCAGACCAGTTTCGCTAGATCGTTACGGAGGACGACGTTTCCCGTAACGAGATAGGTATCTGCGGCCAGCGTCGCGGAGGTCCAATCGTTGCCGCGCGCTCCGGTCTGGGCAATGGTTTGCGGTTGAAACAGCCCGTACGTTCCATTGACGCCGTGAATCAGCGCGTAACCGAATTTTCCGATGGTGCCGGTCGACTGAGCCGCAAAGAGCTGCGTTCCTTCATCGCCATATCCCCATCGCACTAGACCCTGCGGCTGCTTCGTCGGATCGATCGTTTGAAAATCGATTGCTCCGCCTACCGCATCAACGCCGTACAGACCGGTCGCACCGGAACCGTACGTGACTTGAGCATTTTTCAACGCAAACACCGGTGAGTCGGCGAAATTGAAGCCTCCGGTGCCGCCGCCGATATCCCATCCGGGATACACGCCGGTTGGCCCAATGGGGTGGCCGTCGAGCAGTACCTGAGTTTCGCTCGGCTTAAGACCGCGAATATCGATTCCGATGTCATCTCCTCGGGAGGAGTCCGCATCGGCGCGATTCACGCCCGGCAGCTTTCCCAAGCCTCTCCGCTATGCGCGTCTGATTGGTTTGCTGGACGACGTTGACGTCGACATTGTTTTGAATCGTGGTCGTGGTCTGCAGCGTTCCGGCGCCGCCGACGCGCACGTTCGCAATGGTTTTCAGCTGATTGGCCGCAGTCGTTCGCACCAATGCGATGTTGACGTTCGCGGGCCCCGTTAGGACGATGTCCTGCGAACGACCGCTCTGATACCCGGCGGCACGAACGACGATCTGATAGATGCCTTGGGGAACGGCGCTGAAAGTAAAGGCTCCGTACGCATTGCTGACCGTCGTGCTCACCGTCTTTCCGGCCTGCTGCAACTGCAGTGAAGCGTTTGCAATTGCAAGCCCGCCGCTTTGATCGACGATGACGCCGCTGATGGTGGTGGCAGCGGGATGAGCTGCGGTTTGGGCTTGCGCAAGCGCAAATCCGTTGGACAGAGCGCCACACAGCAGTACGGCGACGATCGATTGAAAAAGCTTCGCGCGGTGAAGATGCATTTGCAATTCCTCTTTCCTTACGTTTGAGCTCCGGGAAAAGACTTCGACGTGCCGGAGGCACCGGTCATAAGACTCACAGCGTCGTCCATCGTGGCACGCTTGGGATCGAGCGCACCGACGCGCTTGCCGTGCCGCAGCACAACGATGCGATGTGATGTTTCAAATACTTGCGGCAGGTTGTGGCTCACCAAAATTACCGCCGTGCCGCTGCTGCTAACGCGCCGCGCCAAATCCAAAACCAGCGCCGACTGCGTTACCCCCAGGGCCGCAGTAGGCTCGTCCATGATGACGACGTTCTTCGCCCAAAGGACGGCGCGCGCGACCGCGATTGCCTGGCGTTGGCCGCCCGAGAGCGCATCCACGCGCTGCTGCAGCTTGTCGACTTTGAGCCCGAAGTCGCGCAAGTGCTCCTCGCTGCTGCGGCGCATCGAAGCAGCGTCAAAGAAATCCAAAAAGCCCAGCAGTCCTTTTCGGACCGGCTCACGCCCCAAAAAAAGATTGGCGGGAATGTCGAGATCGGGAGCGAGCGCGAGATCTTGATATGCCGTCTCAATACCGGCGCGCTGCGCATCGCGCGGCGTTGAAAAGACGAGCGGCTCACCGTTTACCGCTATTGAGCCGGAGTCGGGAGAAACCGCACCGCAAAGAATCTTGGTAAGCGTCGACTTGCCGGCTCCGTTGTCGCCGATCAACGCAACGATTTCGCCGCGGAAGATTTCAAAATCGACACCCTCGAGCGCGACGATGTTGCCGTAGCGCTTCGATATTGCCGTCGCTTGCAGCACCGCGGTGCGCATCGCCGCGCGGCCGTTCATGCCGCCGCCAGGCGCTTGCGCTGCTGGTCGGCATAGACGAACGCGATGATTAAACCGCCTTCGATCATCCGCGCTACCTGCGGATCGAAGTTCATCAGGTTCAACCCGTTGGTCATCAATTGCACGAGCAGAACGCCGAGAAACGTTCCGATGATGGTGCCTCTTGCGCCGAAAAGGCTTGCGCCGCCGAGCACGGCGGCCGCGATCGCGTCGAGCTCGTAACCCGTGCCGGCGTTGGGATCGCCTTGCGATTGCCGAGCGGTGATAAGCAAACCCGCAAGTGCTGCCAAAATGCCGCTGATCGCGTAGACCGTCAGGATGGTAGCACCAACGTTCACGCCGGCGCGCCGGGCGCTTTCGCTATTGCTTCCGACAGCGTACACGTATCGGCCGCGACGCGTAAACCGCAAGAAGACCGCCGAAACGAGGCAAACCAGCAGCAAAATCCAAAACAAATTCGGCACGGCCAGAAACGTGTCCGAAGCAAACGCCACGTATCCCGGCGCGTCGTACGCTACTTGCTGCCCGTTGCCCAGGATCTGCGTCAAACCGCGCAAAATGCCGAGCATGCCGAGCGTCACGATGAAAGGCGGCAATGCGCCCGCCTTAACGAGCCACCCGTTTATCCAACCGACGACGATGCCCGCAGCCAAAACGACGACGACTCCCGCTCCCACGGGCAATCCTCGCGAAAGCAAAAGCGCCGCGAGAATTCCGCCAAAGCCAAGAAGCGATCCGACGGAGAGGTCGATGCCGGCGGTGATGATGACAAACGTTTCACCGACGGCCAATATTCCAACCACCGCCATCTGCCGGGCATTGTTCTCAAAATTCTGCGCCGAAAGAAAACCCGGAGCGGCAATGGCGAAGAAGACGAACAGCACGATGATGATGCCGATGAGTCCGCCGCGCAGCACCGCATCCCAAGCGATGGCGCGCTGTTCGCGCCGCTCCGGCTCGGGCGGGACGATTGGTTGCGGAGCTCTGTACGGCACTGGTCAAGCGCTAACTCCAAACCCCAGGTGCCGCTGCGTTATCGGGTTGAGCAAGCCTTGAATCTGCGGCGAGGCGACATTTTGGGGCGTGGCGACGAAGACGCCGGTATCGATGTTTTTTGGCGTCGTAACGCCCGCGGTCGCGAGCAGACCGTACGCGACACCGCCGAAACCCATTTGATACGGATCCTGCAAAATGATTCCGTCAACGGTGCCGGTCTTGAGGTCGCGTACCAACTGCGGGGATGGATCGAACCCGACCAACGACACTTTGCTCGAATTGATGCGATCGTCGTGGAACGCCGTCACCGCGCCTTGCAGGGTGATGAGCGAATCGGCGAACCAGCCCACGATGGTCGGAAAGCGGGTTAAGGCATCGGCCACCATGCTGATCGGTTTGGTAGATTGATCGCCACCGGCGTCTTTGTGCGTAACGACATTGATCCGCGGATACGCTTTTAAGCCTTCCAAAAAGCCTTGATCACGCTGCGAAAGAGAGCCGACGCCGCTCAGAAACGTCGAATAACCGATCGACCCGGCAGCCGCTCCGGTTTTCCGGACGATCGCGGCTGCGAGAATTTTTGCCGCGAGCAGGCCCGCAGCATGATTGTTGGTCGCCAGAAACGTTTGATAGTCGTTGGTGTTGGCGGCGGAGTCAATGAGAATGACTTTGATTCCGGCCTGCTCCGCTTTCTGAATCGTCGGTACCAGTGCACTGGCCGCGGTGGGAGCAAGAACGATGAACGCCGGCGATTTCGCGATGGCGTCTTCGACGATTTCGATTTGCCCCTGAATGTTGGCTTCGGAATTTGCGCCGGTGAATTGCAGCGCGTCGACTCCGAATTGCTTGGCCGCAGCTTTACCGCCGGCCAGGCACGCCTGCCAATAATCCGAGTTGGGCGTCTTGACGATGAACGCGAAGCGTACGCGCCCCAGGGACGAGGAGGCTTGCTGCGCGCATCCGGCCGCGAGAGCCAGCCCGCCTGCAGGCGCCAGTAAGGCGCTTCCGCCGGCCCCGAGAAAGCGACGCCGAGTGAAATTAAGCATGCGACCTCCGCTCTGCGAAGAGCCCATGACTACTTCAGCATTTTTATTGCATGATTGTCAATACCGTTGCAAATTCGCGGGCAACGAGCGCAATAAGCCTTAGTTCGCCCGGGGTGCCCTTGACCATAGTGCAATAGCGTTGCTATAACCAAAGAAGTATGGCAGGTCCAATCTTAATAAACTCCCTGTCGAGAGGACTGCGTATCCTACGCTTGCTCGCTGAGCGAAGTACCGGCGCAGGAGTAACCGAAGTCGCCGAACAGCTCGACGTCGACCCGAGCACGGCGTACCGGCTGCTGAACACTCTTGAAATTCACGGCTTCGTTTCGCAGGACGCGCTCACGAAAAAGTATGCCGTGGGCTACGGGGTGCTTGAAGTCGCTTCGGGACTGATGCGCGGATTAAGCGTGGTGAGCCTTGCGCAGCCCTTCTTGCGCGATTTGGCTGCAAGCACGGGTGAAAATACGCACGTCGCAGTGCGCGACCGCCACTTCGCGGTTTCCGTCGGATCGGAATCGGCGACCGGAATATTGCGCGTCGAAACGGCCCTGGGCACCGCGGAACCGCTGCATTGTACGGCAGTCGGAAAAGCTTTGCTTTCAGACTTCAACCATGTCAGATCTTCTGCGGATTTTCGGAAACGAGCCACTCCAGCGTTACACGGCGCACACGATGACGACCATCGACGATCTGGAGATCGATTTGGCGCGCGTACGCCGATTGGGGTATGCGGTGGACGACGAGGAATTGCATCCCGGCGTGCGTTGCATAGCAGCGCCGGTACGCGATCACGACGGCCATGTGGTTGCAGCCTTCGGCATTTCTTCGCCCGCCGTACGGCTCTCGCGCGAACGCATTCCGGAACTCGCTCGCAGCGTTTGCGAATGCGCGCAAGGCATCGCGGCGCAGCTCGGCTACACGCGTTCTCAAGCAGCCGGCGCTTCATAAGGGAGCGGAAGTATGCGCATGACGGGCGGCCAAATCGTCGCAGAATATTTGGTTCGCGAAGGCGTGCCGATGATCTTCGGCGTCCCCGGGCACGGAATCACCGCATTGCTGGACGCATTCGTCGATCGTCCGGAAATCGGCGTCGTTCAAGCGATTCACGAACAGGGCGCCGCGCATATGGCCGATGCTTATTACCGGGTCGCCGGTAAACCGTGCGCGGTCTTTACGTCGATTGGACCAGGTGCCGCCAACACCGCAATGGCCGTGGCATGCGCGTACATCGACTCCATTCCGCTCCTTCTGCTGACGGGTTCGGTGCACACCTACATGCGCGGACGTGGAGTGCTGCAGGAACTGGAACGGACGCACTGGGCAAACTTCCCGCGCATGATGGAGCCGGTCGTGAAGCGCTGGTGGCAACCTAGCCGCGTGGATCAGCTGCCGAACGTGCTTCATCTGGCATTCAACGTGATGCTGGAAGGGCGGCGCGGCCCCGCTCAAATCGACATTCCGATGGACGTGCAAGCGGAGTTTGCGGATATCGAAGAGTTGCCGATACCGGTGACGCGCCGACCGCGTGGACGTGCCCACGGCGATCCGCAAATGCTCGACGAGGCCGCTAAACTGCTGCTCACAGCTGAGTGGCCGATCATCGTTGCCGGCGGCGGCATCATCGCCTCCGGAGCCGAGCAACAATTGAGCGAACTTGCGGAATTTTTAGGAGCGCCGGTAACCGTAACATGGATGGGCAAAGGCGCGATCCCGGAAGATCATGAATTGTATGCATGGCCGTGCGGCGATTTGGGATCGATTTCGGGGAACACCCTTGCGCGTGAAGCCGATGTCATTCTGGCAGTGGGTTGCCGCTTTACCGATCGTACCGCTTCTTCATTCCGCCGCGGCGTCACGTTCGACATTCCGCCGAGTACGCTGATTCAGATCGACCTGGATCCGTATGAGATAGGAAAAAACTACCCGGTGGAAGTCGGCATAGTCGGCGATGCCCGCGCGAGCTTAGCAGATTTACTGCTGACCCTGCGTGAGCTGAGCAAGCCGCGCGATTACCGGGCGTCGGGATATTTCGAGCGGGTTCAAGCACTAAAAACGCAATGGACGCAAGCGTTACGCGCACAGCGCGAAAGCGATGCGTCTCCGCTGACGATCTCGCGCGCGCTCGTCGAAGCCAGATCGGTTCTCCAGCGCGACGGTATCGTGGTGACCGGTGCCGGTAATCCACAAAGCCAAGTGTTCAATGAATTCCCGGTTTACGGCAGCCGGCAGCACATCACTGCAGGCGGCTTTTCCGCGATGGGTTTCGAAGTGCCGGGCGCTATCGGCGCTAAGCTCGCGATGCCGAGCCGCCAAGTGATGGCAATCGTCGGAGACGGCAGCTTTTTGCAGACGGTACAAGAGCTTGCAATGGCGGCGCAATACGACATCCCGGCTGTGTTTCTCGTCTTGAACAACTTCGGCTGGGAATGCATCAAGAATCTGCAGGTGCAGCAATTTGGGCCGGACCGCGTCATTGCGACAAATTTCAAAAAGCATGACGGAACGCCGTTTTCGGCCGACTTGGCGCGCGTTTCGCAAGGGTTTGGGTGTCACGCCGAACGGGTCGAACATCCTGCCGAATTAGCGCCGGCGCTCGAGCGCGCATTTGCGAGCGGCCGGCCTGCCGTTGTCGAGGCTCTCTGCAGCCGAGAATTGCCCGGCAGCGGTCTTACCGCGACGGGCTGGTGGGACGTGACGGTTCCGGCATATCATGAAGAAAAGCGGCGGACGTACGAAGAAGCGCGATCGGAGGAGGCGCTCACGTAGTGTCGCAACAGCCGGTCGGCATTGCCGTATTCGGCGCGGGGCGAATCGGTGCCGTGCACGCGCAAAACATTGCAGCCGACGGTGATGCGCGTCTCGTTGGAATCGCCGATGTGGATTCGTCTGCCGCACAACGCGTCATCCGCAATGCCGCGAGCGGACGAGTCGATAGCGTCGAAGGCTTCCTGAGGGATCCGCAGGTTGACGGCGTCATCATTGCGACGCCGACGGATACCCATGCCGAGCTCGTGGTTCAAGCGGCGCAAGCAAAGAAGCCCATTTTTTGCGAGAAGCCGATCTCGCTGGACGTCGCGGAAACCGCTCGCGCGATAAAAGCGTGCGAGCGCAGCCGCGTTGCTCTGCAAATCGGCTTTCAGCGGCGGTACGATCGCGCGTTTATCGACGCGCGCGATGCGATCGTTGCCGGCGCGCTTGGAGAAGTGCGCTATTTGCGTCTGGTGGGACGCGACCGCGCCGTTCCGCCAATTGCGTATATCCGTACGAGCGGCGGCCAGTTCAAAGATCAAATGGTTCACGATTTCGACGCAGCTCGCTGGCTGCTCTCGCCGTTCGAGGTGAACGAGGTGCTTGCAACCGGCAGCGCGCTCATCGATCCGGCAGTCGGACAGGTAGGCGACGTGGATACCGCCGTAGCGGTTCTGCGCTTCACGAACGGCACGATCGCTGTCATCGAAGCATCGCGCGAAGCAGTGTACGGCTACGACGCGCGCGCGGAGGTCCACGGGTCGCGTGGGATGCTGCTAAGCGGATACGAAGGGCTTCTGGACCATGACGTACTCGATGCCTCGAACGTCTGCGAAAGCAACGACTCGTTCATCGGTCGCTTCCGCGATGCGTACCGCGCTGAAATTCATGATTTTACTCGCGTCGTTCGCGAAGGCGCGGTTCCAAAAGCATCCGGCGCAGACGCGCTTGCAGCCCTGCGCATCGCTATTGCTGCCGACCGTTCGCGCGCAACGTCCTGTGCTGTGACGCTCGCCCAAGTCGAAGTGGGATAACGTGAGCGCGCAGCTTCTCGTGCGCGGCAGCGCACGAACGTACGGCGAAATCGTTTCAGTGCAGCCCGACGGTAAGCAATGGAAATACGTTGGGCTTTCCGTTATCCGGCTGAAAGAGGGGACCGTGCACCAAGGCCACACCGGCGAAACGGAAGCTGTTCTTCTGATGATTGAAGGGTCCTCGGCGATTGCGTCCGCGCAAAACCAGTGGCCGAAAGTCGGTAAGCGCGCGAATCCCTTCGATGGTCCGCCTGAAGCGGTCTATTTGCCGCCCAATACGCCGTACACGATAAAAGCTATACGGGATTCTGAGGTGGCCATCTGTACGGCACGCGCCGGCAAAACTCGGTTTCCAGAGCGGCTGCTCGCGCTTACGACGAAAAATGCACACCAACGAGGGAGCGGCCATGCGCAGCGATGCATCTACGACGTACTCATGGATCCCGACGGCGCATCGGCACTTTTCGTAACCGAAGTTCTGACCCCGCCCGGAAACTGGTCGAGCTATCCGCCGCACAAGCACGACCAGGACGACCCGCCGCGCGAATCGGCTCTGGAAGAACTCTACTACTATCGCGCAATGCCGCCTTCCGGTTTCGCATTTCAACGCGTTTACACGAGCGCGGAAGACTTGAACGAAACCATTACTGCTCGCGATCGCGATGTCGTTCTGGTTCCGCGCGGGTATCACGTCTGCGCGGCAGCCGCTGAATATGCGATCTACTACCTCAATGTTTTGGCGGGGCCGAAGCACCTTTACCACATGACGTTCGATCCGGCGCATGAATGGATAGCCAAAGGTTGGACGTGGTGAGCGCGATTAGCATCGGCACCGCATCGGTGAATTGGGGATTCGATCCCTTCTATACCTGGGTAACGACGCCGCCTTTCGAAGAAATGCTCGACGAAATGGCGCATGCCGGTTACGAAGGCACGGAAATCAGCTATAACTTTCCGGACGATGCGCCGGTGTTGCGCGAGCAGTCTGCGAGAGCGGGGGCTGCGGCCGGCGGCAACGTTTCATGCAGTCAATTTGCGCAGTCGTGACCACCACGCCGCAGCGCTGGAAAGCACGTTGAAGGTAGCGCGGCGTTTGCGCGAACTCGGTTCGGACGTGCTGATTTTGTCCGACTATGCCAGCCGCGAACGGTTGCAAGTTGCGGGCCGTGTGACGGCGGCAGATATGCTGGATGAGGGATCGTGGCGCGCATTAGCTGACGGTTTACAGCACATCGCAGAACGTTTAGCCGAGGACGGCATCCGATCGGTATTCCATCCGCACGTGGGGACGTACGTCGAGACGCGAGATGAGATCGCCCGTTTGTGCGAGTTGACGGACCCGGATTTGATCGCTCTTTGCCCCGATACGGGCCACCTTGCCTACGCGGGCACGGATCCGAACGCCTTTTTCAAAGAATACCGCGATCGCATCGGCTACGTTCATTTGAAAGATATTGACGCCGCTATACTGCAATCCGTACGCGAGGACCACGTGGGGTTTATCGATGCCGTTCGTTTAGGAATGTTCGTCGAACTCGGCAACGGAATGGTCGCGATCCCGTCGATCGTCGAGGCACTTCGTAAAGCCGACTACTCCGGCTGGATCATCGTCGAGCAAGACGCGCCGGCGAATCCTTTCCAATCCGCGATTGCAAATCGACGGTACCTGCGCGAGAAGTGCGACCTGTGAAAGCGCAGGAGATTTCAGCGAAGGCCGATGAGCTACGGCGGCTGGTGCTGCAAGCGGTTCACAAGGCGGGCGCGGGACACATCGGCGGCGTGCTTTCCGCGGCCGAAATGCTCGCAGCGCTCTATTTCCATGTACTGCGTGTCGATCCGCGGAATCCGACGTGGCCCGATCGCGATCGATTCATTCTTTCAAAGGGGCATTGTGCGATCGGGTTGTACGCAGTCTTGCGCTCCGCGGATATTTCGACATCACGGAACTTCAAACGTTCGATGCGATCGATTCTCGCCTGCAGGGCCATCCCGACATGACGAAGATTCCAGGGCTGGACATGTCGAGCGGTTCACTGGGGCAGGGGCTCTCGCCGGGCGTCGGGATGGCGATGGCGGCGCGCAAGTGCGGCAAAGCGTTTCGCACGTGGGTGATGCTCGGCGATGGAGAATTGCAGGAGGGGCAGATTTGGGAAGCGGCATTTGTTGCCTCCCGGTACGAGCTTGAAAACCTTACGGCAATTTTAGACTGGAATCACCTTCAACAATACGGTTGGGCTACCGACGCGGGTTATGCCGACAACGCTCGACGCGATCCGACAGAGTCGCCGGCGCAAAAATGGGAAGCGTTCGGGTGGAACGCGCTGGAGTGCAACGGCAACGACGTTGCTGCTTTCATCGACGCGTGCGAGCGTGCAGCGCAGACGGCGAATCAACCGACGATTATCATTGCACACACGATAAAAGGCAAGGGCGTCTCTTTTATGGAGCGCGACTACACTTGGCATTCGAAGCCGCTCACTACTGCGGACGTTGAGCGCGCTTTAGCGGAGTTCCGGCCGTGAACGCGCAAGCGCAGCGTGATGTGTTCGGCGATACGCTGATCGAGCTGTGCAAGCGGGATGAGCGCGTCGTCGTTCTAGATGGCGATCTGGCGAATTCTACGAAGAGCGATAAGGTTGCAGTCGCGTGCCCGGACCGCTTTTACATGCTTGGAATTGCAGAGCAAAACTTGGCAGGCGTAGCGGCGGGGATGGCCGCTGCAGGTTTAATTCCGTGGGTAAGCTCGTTCGCAGCGTTTTTGGCAACCCGAGATTTGGACCAAGTGCGCGTCGTTATCGCACAGCCGCGACTGAACGTAAAACTCGCCGCTCACTACAGCGGCATTTTGACCGGATACACCGGCAAGACGCATCAAGTAGTGAACGATATTGCGATCATGCGCAGCCTGCCGAACATGACCGTGCTGGCGCCATGCGACGGCGCAGAGGCGCGCATGGCGATCATTGCGGCAACGGAATACGACGGACCGGTGTACATGCGGCTGACTCGCGATCCTATTCCCACAGTTACGCAGCCCGGAACGCACTTTGAAATAGGGAAAGCGCTGCTGCTGCGCGCCGGAAGCGCCATCGGGATCATTTCGACCGGAGCGCAAACCGTGCGCGCACTTGAGGCGACAAAACAACTTGCGGACGAAGGTATTTCGGTCGGTGTTCTGCATGTGCCGACGATCAAGCCCTTCGATACGGAAGCCGTCGTAGCGTTTGCGCGACATTCCGGGCGGATCCTAACGTGTGAAGAACATTCGATAATCGGCGGCTTGGGGAGCGCCGTGACGGAAGTCCTTTGCGAACGGTCGCCTTTACACGTTGTTCGTCTGGGAATCCAAGACATCGACGGCGAGAGCGGTCCGAACGACGCGCTGCTGGACAAGTACGGATTGGCCTCGCGCCATATCGCCGAGCGAGTTCGCGAAGTGCTCGCTGCGGCATGACGGTCGCCGTGCTTCCGGGTGATGGAATCGGCCCGGAAATCATCGCTCAAGCGGTTCGAGTGCTGCGTGCGGTTCGACCTGATGTCGAATGCGTGCAGAAGAGCGTTGGAGCAGAGGCAATTCGTGCGGGGCAACCACCGCTTCCCGATGACGTGCGCGAATTGTGCGATCGCAGCGACGCCATCCTATTTGGTTCGGTGGGTGATAGCGAATTCGACGACCGCCCTTTCTCTGAGCGCCCCGAAGCGGCACTGTTTTCACTGCGGCATGACTATGAGCTTTTCGCGAATTTACGGCCGGTTCGCGTTTACCCGGGCCTTGAAGCCGCATCAAGCCTGCATCGGTCGCTCGTCACCGGCCTTGATCTCATCGTTGTTCGCGAATTAACAGGCGGCATCTATTTCGGCAAGCCGAAGGCGCGCGGCGTTGAAACGTCGGGGAAGCGCTGGGCCGTCGACACGATGGCATACAGCGCCCCGGAGGTGGAGCGCATCGCTTGCATTGCGTTCGAGCTTGCGCGTTCTCGACGCAAGCGCGTCACGTCGGTCGATAAGCATAACATTTTGGAAACCTCGCGTCTTTGGCGCGAGATCGTCGTAGAGGTTTCTGCTTCTTATTCGGACGTGCAAGTTGAGCATCTGCTCGTAGACAACGCCGCGATGCAGCTAATACGCCGCCCGGGTGATTTTGACGTGATTGTCACGGAGAACATGTTCGGCGACATCCTATCCGACGAAGCGGCGATTTTGACGGGCTCCATCGGAACGTTGCCCAGCGCAAGTTTGGGGAACGCAAAAGGCAGCCGCAGGTTTGGAATGTACGAGCCGATCGGTGGCACGGCGCCCGACATTGCCGGCAAGGGCATCGCCAATCCGACTGCTGCGATCCTGTCTGCGGCGCTTCTTCTGCGCCATAGTTTGAGTGACGAACGTTCTGCAGCACGCATCGAACGAGCGGTAGAGTCAGCTTTGGCAAACGGCGCTCGGACGGCAGACGTCGCTAGGACCGGAGAGCCGGTCCTTTCGACGCATGCGTTTACCGATAGTGTGCTGAACGTATTGTAAGCGTCAGCGCGTTACTGGCCTGATCCCCCGCAGGGTTCAGCATTTTGGAACGCCCATCGGGCGGCGTCGCCCTACGCTCGTCGCCGTGTCCGTGCATTGCTGAGTCAACGCGTACGTGCCCGACTGACCGCTGCATCCCGTTACCGCACTATACCCGCCGGTGAGTTTTGCCGCCGTCGGATCGTACGAGCCGGTTGTTCTGAACGAGCACGTCGTTCCATTCGTCAGGTCTTCGACGATCGTTCCGGTTACGGAATTAGACGACGTAATGACGAGCGATAAAGCGGCGTTGATGGCCACGGAACCTCCGCTCATGGACAGCGTTCCGCCCGCCGATGATCCGTGCTGCGCCAGCGTCGCTGATGCACCCAACGCACCGTTCACGGAGTCCTGAACGCTCCCGCTGTAGTCGCCGGAAATATTCGATACGCCAGACGGCGTCGTTCCACCGGAGTTGCTCGAGTCATTGTTACACGCCGTTAGCGTCAAGGCGGCGACCGCGAATGCCGCCAGCAGTCGTGAGGCAGTCATCATGAGGCTATGTTAGGAGAACCGCAGTGGAGGGACCTGCTTAACGCGGCCACCGTGAAAGCGCAATCCTATTCACAGCTTCAACTGAATGACGCACTGTCGCGCGCGAAAATTTGTGCTTCACGCGGTATGGATCCAAGTGTTGCTTCAGTGCGCGCGCTTTCGCTTCAACGGAGCGGCGCACTTCCGCGCGGAAATAAATAACAATCCCGCTTGCCAGTTGGATTGTATCCCTTAAAGCGACAAACCAAAGGCCGTGAGGATCTTCTAGTGACAGTCCTTCCGGCGAGGCGATTTGTCCACACGCCTATCTTTTGGAAGGACGTAGAGGCATGCAGCCAAGAGATTCTCTTGGGGCGGCTAGGGCTCCTGAGCGTTGCCGGTCTAGCGGGCTACGGGACGGCGATGAATCCCAGTGGGCTTTGTCCCAAACAACTTAGAACAACTCTATGCCAATATGCGCTCAGTCGGTTCACTTGGATTTCTCGATAAGAACGGCTACGTCGTTCTCCCCGAGTGGAAGGCCCGGCTCCAGCGTCCCCGTCCGCTCTCCGGCGGCCGGCGCCCCGCCGACTGCGTCATTCCTAATACGAAGCCTGCGTCTACGCCCCGTCGGCACGTCATGGACAACGATCCCTGTGGCGATAATCCCCCCGCTCCCACCTCTGGGACGGACATGAACTACCCCGTCAACGTACAATTCATCTACGATAGCGGCGGTCAATCCAGCGGTGCTGTGACCTCCGTAGACTACGGGGACTCTACGAACATCCAGTTCATTTTCGATCCCGGGGATAACCCCGAGTATGTTGCTTACTCGCAGATGAGTGCGTATTACGGTCCCGTTCACCAGACCCCCCCCCGAATTTCGTGGGCGTGCGTCGAAGGCGGCGCAGCCCAAGCAGTAGGCCCAGCGTATAGTCTGGCTTTGCGCATAGGGCAGCGAATTCTCGCTAACCCTAAGCTCTATCCGAATCTCGTTAACGCTGCCCGGGCATTTATGAACGGTCTCACTGGCGAGACCGAGATAACAGGAGCCATGATTGCTGAGTTCCTGGCTGCTATCGGGGGCTTAGCTTTAGGTCCCGAGCTCGCTAGTGTTATCTTTGGGATCCTTACGGTAGCTGGGCTCGCCCTCATCATCTACTGCCTCAGAGGCGGTTTCTAAGGTGTTCCTACACGCGATCGATGGCCTCTTTATTGCTATCGGGCTCACTTCGCTGATCAGTCTGCTCTACTTGAAACGACGACCGCCCCTTGACGATCTGCGGACGCGTTGGCAATTTGTCTGCTATACCGTTTTAGGACTTGGAACGCTCGTCGCTTGGCTAACGCAGACGCCGGACATCTTCTATTATACGATGACCGTGACGGGTGTCGTAGCGCTGGGGATCATCTGGTGGCTGCCGGCCCTTCGGCGGCAATAAAGAAGAGTAGGCACGTGTCTAGGATGTATTGAGGTTGTGTCCCTCACATCCATATATTCGTGTGCCTATTCTCCGTATTAACCTACGCCAGCGTACATTCGGACACTCTGTCAACGCAAGCTTTTGGCCGATGGGTGCGATTCGAACCCACGGAGATGTCCTCGGGCCGGCGTCAACTTTTAGTCTCACGCCATTGCGGAATTCTACCGCTCTTCCTCGTACTTAAATGGGGCCGCGCACTTTCGCGCGCGGAAACTGTCGCTGACGCTCCAAGTAAACGCCACCCATGCAGCTTCATGCTGAGCGTGACATTCCTCGACGAGCTCGGCTGCGCTTCGACGGGTCAGCGTGAAAGGGTCGGCCTCGAGGAGCTTGGCCTTGCTTCATTAACGCCTGCGCGAAGCGCAGTCCTGAGTGAGCGAAGCGAGTCGAAGGGTCAGATGTGCCAGAGTTACCGTGAAAGCTCTGGATGTTCTTGCGTCAAGTGCGCTGCGTAAGCCGGCGGAACATTTTCAAGCACCGCGCCGACGGCGTCAGGCGGCATCAGCGCAAACACGCGCGCAACGTACTCGGAAGGCAGGCGTTGAACGACTTTCGCGGCGGCTTCAGCATCCATCGCGCTCCAAACCTGCGCCGTGCGGCGCATGTCGGCAGTACCTTGCGTCGATAAATCGCTTTCAACCGCCGCTTGCGATACCGGCGGCGCAGCAAATTTTGAAGCGGAGCGTGCAGAAGCCTGCTGTTGCTGCGCTGAGTCAAGCTGCGAAACAAGGGCGGAAATGCGCTTATCACGATCGCTGAGTTGGCCTTGTGTAGAAGCCAGTCTGTGCCTGCAGCGCCGCGATGCGGTTGGCGTCATGTGCAACCGTTTGCTGAGTTCGAACCATGTCAAAAGGTTGAGCAAACCGTTGCGCCGTCGCGTTCGAAAGAAGCCATGCGCGAGAAGTGGGCCACCATACCATGAATGCGATCGCGGCAATCGCCGCGAGCGGTAAAAGCAGTCGCTTGACGGGAAACGGCTTCCTACGCCGGCGCGTAACGATCATCGTTTCATCCCTCCGCAGTCAACACGCATAGCGCCGCCGGTTATTGTTCGCATCGTCGAGTCTCGCGTTGTTCGATGGCCGCTTCACGCACGCGGTGCTGTTCGAAGCGCTTGTCTTTTACCTTTTCGATTGCCTTACGCTCTTTGCCGGCTTCGATAACGTCTGCACGGGCGCAATCGACGGCGATGGCGCATTGGGCGATCAGCGCGTGCTGCATCGTGATGCAGCGGTCCAAATATTCCAGGTGCGCATAGTGCGCGCGCAAATCGTTTGAGGTTAGGCGTTGATGGTCGTCGGAAAGCGCATTTGAGTATTGTTTGAACGCCGCGTGCAGCCGCGCCAATTCGTCTTGCGCAGCGGACAGCCGACGCCGCCGATCCGCCAAAATGCGCTGCTTTTCGTCTTCAATGCGACGGCGATGTTCAAGTACCGGGGCCAAGGCGAACGTGAATCGCTTCATCAGGCGACGCTCAGCAACTGCGCGATGCTGCGCTCATAGGCGCTCGTCTCGTAAATGCCTTGCCGCAGGAAGTGGCGCACGCTTTCAATTTTCGAGACGGCAAGATCGACGCGGGGATTACTGCCGGGAACGTATGCGCCGATGTTGATGAGTATCTTCGGCTTCGCGATACGTTGCTAAAACGTCGCGAAGGGCGGAAGCGGCCGAAGCGTGATTCGCGTCGGTGACGTTGGGCATCACGCGGCTCACGCTGCCTAAAACGTCGATCGCAGGGTAGTGATTTGCGGCCGCGAGTTGGCGCGAGAGCACGATATGCCCGTCCAAAATGGAGCGCACCGCATCGGCGACCGGTTCATTCATGTCGTCTCCGTCGACGAGGACCGAATACAAGCCGGTAATCGTTCCGCTTTGCGCGGTTCCCGCGCGCTCGAGGAGCTTCGGCAGCAGGGCAAAAACCGAAGGCGTGTATCCCCGGGTCGTCGTCGGCTCACCGATGGCTAAGCCAACTTCCCGCTGCGCCATAGCAAATCGTGTCACGCTGTCCATCATGAACATCACGTCGAGGCCCTGATCGCGAAAGTACTCGGCCACCGTGGTCGCGACGAACGCCGCTTTGATGCGCACGAGCGCGTGCTGGTCGCTGGTCGAAACGATGACGACGCTTCGACGCAGGCCTTCTTCACCCAGATCGCGCTCGATGAAGTCGCGCACTTCTTTTCCGCGCTCGCCGATCAGCGCAATGACGTTCACGTCGGCGGCGGTATTGCGCGCGATCATGCCGAGGATCGTTGATTTCCCGACACCGCTGCCGGCGAAGATTCCGACGCGCTGGCCTTTTCCGCACGTCATCATTCCATCGATGGCGCGAATTCCCAACGAAAGCGGTTGCGTAATCCTCTTACGACTGAGCGCGGCAGGCGGCGCCGCGATAATCTGGGCGCGCTTCTGCGCAACGACGCGTCCCTTCTCGTCGATGGGTTGGCCCAGACCATCCAGCACGCGACCCAGCAGTTGATCGCCAACGCCGATTTCAAGCGGCTTTCCGAGTGCTACGACCTCGCTGCCTGCCCCGATGCCCATGAGATCGCCCAGCGGCATGATGAGCACTTTGCTGTCGCGGAATCCGACGACTTCGGCGAGCACCGGTTCCGCGGTGCGTTTATATTGAATGTGGCACGTCTCACCGACCGCCATATGGGGTCCCATGCTTTCGATGACGACGCCAATCACTTGCCGGACTTTGCCGTTTTGGCGAACCAGATCGACCGATTCGAGCATGCCGATGTACTTATCGGCGCAAAATGCGGGAAGCGCCATTCTCAGCTCGCTTCCGGCGCAACAGCAAGCAAACGGCGAACTTCTCGCAATTGCGTGGACACTTTCGCATCGATCGTGCCCGCTTCGGTATCCATAACCACGCCGCCGCGATCGACTCGTTGGTCTTCAATTACGCGCAAATTGTCGATGTCGTTCATCGACATCAAATTCTCGCGATGCCGGCGCATCGTTTCCAAGTCTGCCGGATTAACGCGAACCGTTACGGTTTCGCGATTTACCAGGCGCGTGATGGCCGAGCGCACCATATCGAGAACCGCAGCGGGATCTTGCGCGACGTGCGCGGACAATATACGTTCCGCGACTGCAACCGCGAGACGGACGATTTCGGGCTCCGCGCTTTCGATGATCTTATGCCGTTCGACGCGCGCCATCTCGACCAAGCCGCGCATCGTTTCCAGCATGTCGTCCATCTCAGCCTGCGCAGCTGCGCGTCCGTCGGCGATGCCTTGTTCGTAGCCGATCGTTCGCGCATTAATCTCGATCTCCGCGACGCCGCGTTCCGCTTGCTCGACCACCCGCAGAGCTCGCTGCTGCGCGCGCGTTACGGTTTGATGGGCTTGAACCGCTGCGTCGTCAACCATCTTGGCCGCCTGCGCGCGCACCGCATCCAGGTCGATGCACAGTTCAGCCGGCGGCGAGTCGCCGTCCTCGACGTATGCAATCGCCGCCGCATTTTCAGCAGCAATCGCAAGCGGGCGCGGCGGCGGCGCCGGTGCCTGCACTTGATACGCGTCGCTGCCGACTCGTGCGCCTTTTAGGACTCTGCCCATATCATTTTCGAGGGTGCGTCAAACCAGCGTTTCGTCCTTCGCGCCGCGCGCGATGACGATTTGGCCAATTTCTTCCAGCGTGCGAATCACGTCGACGATCGACTGCTGCGCTTTTCCGACTTCACGCATACGCGTCGGGCCGAGCAGTTCGATCTCTTCGCGCAGCGTCTGACCGGCACGCGAAGACATGTTCTTGTAGATGCGGCCAAGCAGATCGTCGTTTGCGGTTTTGAGAGCAAGGGCGAGGTCTTTGCCGTCGACTTCTTTGAGAATCCGCTGAATCGAGCGATCGTCGAGCGTAACGATGTCCTCGAACACGAACAGCAGGTTCTTGACTTCGGTCGCCAGTTCGGGATCGCGTTTGGCGAGCCCGTCGAGGATGTTGCGCTCCGTCTCCCGATCGACGAAGCCCATGACGTTCGCAAGGGACTGCACTCCGCCGGCTTTCGCAAAATCGGCACCGCTTACCAGCAAACGCCGCCCCAGCAATTCATCCAACTGTTCCAATACCTCCGGCGCGGTTTTCTGAAGGATTGCGATGCGCATCGCGACTTCGGCTTGCAGATCCGGCGGAAGCGCGGAAATCACTGCACCGGCTTGGTCGGCCGCCATGTACACCAGAATGAGCGCGATGGTTTGCGGATGCTCGTCCTGGATAAACTGCAGCAGCTGAGCCGGTTCGGTTTTTTTGATCAGCTCGAGCGGATTGCCGTGCTTGAGTGCCGCGAAAAGCCGATTGGTCATATCGTCGGCTTGCCCCGCGCCGAACGAGCGCTCGAGAATTTCCTTGGCGTATTCGATGCCGCCCTCGTTGATATACTTCAGGGCAATTGCGCGCTGATACGCTTCCGTAATGACGGCATCCCGTTTTGCGATGGGCACGGTAGAGATTTTCGCGATTTCTAAAACGATGCGTTCGACTTCGTCTTGCCGCAAAAATTTGAAAATGGACGCCGAGAGTTCTAAGCCGAGCGTGATGACCAGAATGCCGGCCTTTTCGGGGCCGGAAATCACGAGATCGGGAAACTGGTCCGCAACGGACAGCGTCGCGCGCGAAAGCTCTTCGGGAACGTCGGTGAGGTTAACGATTGGTGCTTCCATTTTATGCGCTCCGGCTCACGATGACACGGTTTGACGCGCTCATTCGGCTAGCCACAATTTGACGAGTTTTGCTATGCTGTCGGGGCTTTCTTTAGCGACGGTCGTTACGTACTCCACCATTTGCTCCCGGGTGACGTCGTCTTGCGAACGCGATGGCGATGCGACGCCGGGAGGGACGTTGAGCATCGGCGGATCTTCAAACGACGGAAGCTCGCCCCCCAGGCTTGTATCGAATGCGGGCAATCCAAGCATGGCTTTGATACCGCGCCGGCGCGTGCGAAGTAAGCCGAGCGCGCAAATGGCTACTATTCCAAGCGCAAGCGCGAGCACCCAAGCCGGTACGCCAAGCACCGTGCCCGCGTTTGCGGCGGCAGCGGCGGGAATTGCCGTGACCGTCGGATTGAACGGAATGGTCTCGACCGATACTTGATCGCCGTTTGCCAAATTTAAGCCGGCCGCGGCAACGACCAGGTTTTGAATTTGCTGGCGCATCGCCGGCGTGATTTGGTAGCCCGATCCACCGGCACCCGCGGCATTCAAGACGACGGCGACGCTGGTTGCGAGCACTTTGCCGGGCGCGCCGATGTGCTTTGCATTCGTCTCTGAGATATCGTAGTTGGTCGTGGTTTCCGACTTGTTATAGCGGCCGCCGGAGCCTTGCTGCTGCGCTTGATACGTCGGAATGTTGGTCGTCGTTCCCGGTACGCCAATTGCGGCGCGCGGCTGCGTACCGTTGTACGACTCGCGTTTTGACTGCGTCGAAAGCACCGTGCCGGCCGGCGCATACGTTTTCGTTTCGGTCGTCGTTGCGTCGAAGTCCATTTTGGTCGAAACGCGCGCCACCGCACGGCGCGCGCCGAGCGTCTGATCCAACATCGATTGAATGCTCGACTGCACCGAGGTTTCATACCGCTGCTTCGCCGCCAGCTGCTGCTGTGTGAGGTTGAGCGGATCCGGCGCGTTGGCATCGCCGCCGGCCGGCGGCAGCAGCACCTGGCCGTCCTGATTGACGATCGTTACGTCTTCGGGCTTCAAACCATCCACCGCGCGCGCGACGAGCATCGTCACGCCCTGCACTTGCTCGGGCGAGAGTCTGCATTCCGGGTTTGGTAGTGACGGCAACGGAGGCGGTAGTCGGATTCTGGTTATTCGTGTACAGCGCTTGATCGGGCTGCGCAATTTGCACGCGCGCGGCTTGCACCGGGTCGAGGCCCTCGATCGTCCGTTCGAGTTCGCCTTCGATTGCGCGGGTCTTGTCGACCTTTTCTTCGAATTCCGTCATGCCGAAATTCGTGCGATCGAACAGTTCGTATCCGGTCGAGCCGCCCTTGATGACATTAGAACCGGCGATTGCCACGCGCTCGTCGGAGATGCTTTGCGCAGGCACGTAAACGCTCTTTCCGTCGCTCGACAGCTCGTACGGAACTTTGTCATCCTTCAAGTGCTGCGTTACGGACGCCGCATCGCTTGCGGCGAGATTCGAAAAAAGCACTTCGTACGACGGGCGATGCACTGCGTATAGAAGCGCGAGTGCGAGCACTGCAACGCCGAAAACGCCGGCAATGCCGAGCGCAAGCAGCCTTTGGGGGCCGTCCCAGAGCGCTCGTAGCCGGCCGGCAAGATCGTTCCACATCACCGTGATGCGATCCAAAAATCACCAAATCCGAACGCGGCCGACCGTGGCCTGCTCGCCGGGCGTCCCTGCTCAGCGACCTTTTCCATTTGTATCGGACGTAATCGTGGGTGCTTTACGTAGCGTTCAAAACTTAACCGTTGTCGGAAACTTAGCTTAACGCAGCCCTTTTTCGCATGGATTTGCGTCGTTGGTGGGACCGTCGCCCGGTTCAGATTGCGAGTTGCGAGCGTTCGGGGCCGACCGAAACGCACTCCACCGGGACGCCGACGGCATCTTCAATGTGCTTTACGTAAGCCCGCGCGGTGGCCGGAAGGTCGGCAATGTGTCGAACGGCACTTAGCGTGTCATCCCAACCGTCTACATAGGTGACGTTGACGGCGAGGTCCGGTCGTCCGACAGCGCTGAACGAGGCCGGTACGTCGTTTAAACGATAGCCGGTTACGATTCCTAATCGTTCGAAGCCGGTCAAGACGTCCAGTTTGGTTACCACGACGGAAGTCAGGCCATTGATTCGCGCGGCGTAGCGCGCCGCTACGGCATCGAACCACCCGCAGCGCCGCGGTCTGCCGGTGACCACGCCGTACTCTCCTCCGCTCGAGCGCAAACGCTCGCCCACTTCATCGCTGAGTTCTGACGGAAACGGTCCTGCGCCGACGCGCGTGCAATACGCTTTCACGACGCCGATCACGCGATCGATTGCGGTTGGACCGATTCCAAGACCGATGCAAGCGCCGCCGGCAATGGTATGCGAACTGGTAACGTACGGATACGTGCCGTAACCGACATCCAGCAATGAGCCTTGGGCGCCTTCCATCAGAATGCGCTTTCCGGTTGCGAGCGCGCCGTGCAGATAGTCCACGCCGTCGACGATATGGGAACGCAATGCTTCTGCTGCTTGCATCGTAACGCCAAGGAGATCGCTCGCTCCACGTTCTTGAAGGCGACGCGTCAGCGTTTCTTCCCGTACGAGATCGCCGAACGTAATTCCGGTTCTTGCGACTTTATCGCCGTATGCCGGTCCGATTCCGCGGCCGGTCGTCCCGATCGCATATGCGCCGCGCGCTTCTTCCGCCACCTTGTCGGCCGCCGCATGGTAGGGAAATACCACGTGCGCGCGATCGGAAATGCGAACACGCGAAGTATCGACGCCGATTTCTGCAAGCGATTGCAGCTCGCCGTAAAGGCCCGAAAGGCTGACGACCGTACCGCCGCCGATAAACAGCTCGCAATGCTCTTGCAGCACCGCTGAGGGCACGATGCGCAGCGCGATCTTTCGATCGCCGACGTGGATCGAGTGGCCGGCATTATCGCCGCCGCCGAAGCGGCAGACAATATCGTAGTCGCGCGCATAGAGATCGACGATGCGGCCTTTGCCTTCATCGCCCCATTGGATGCCGACGATGATGTCAGGCACGCGCTTCTACCGGCTTCGGGCTTTTACAAAACGCGAGTGCTTGCTGCGCCTGCGAGTATAGAAATTTCAAGATCAATTCAAATACCGACTGAGCCGGTTACTGCGACCGCGCTTACGCTCCTGCTACTAAACTCGCTTTTCAAAATGCGGCGACATCGCGTAAATCGAGATGCGTTGCGTTGCGGCTTGAGCGACTTTTTTTCTGGAGGAGGTGCGCTTCGACGCGCTCAGCGTGACAATGCGCGGTTGCGTGACCGAGTTTATTCGTTCATGAACTCCAAATCCGACGTGTCGCCCATCGGGATTTGATCGACGCCGTCGAACGCCGTCATCACGAACTCACTGAAGAGCGCGTTGGGCCAGCCGAAATCGGGACGCGTGAAGCGCTTAGGATCGTTGGGATCGAACGATTCGTGCAGTAGGTGGTCGCCCGGATCGCTCGCCAGCAGTTGCGTCAGCACATCGCGTTTTTCGGTTTGCGTTGAAGCCGTCAAGCCTTCCATCACCAGCGCCAACGGCCACACCCAGTGATCGGGCGTATGGTAACTGCCGATCCCGCGTGCGACGTTGCCCGTGTAGTACGACGGATTGTCCTGCGAGAGCAGAAACGCACGCGTGTTGAGATAGTAGCGATCGGTTGTCGTGGTGTAGCCGATGTACGGTGCAGACAGCAGGCTGGGCACGTTCGCGTCGTCCGTCAGGATCGCGTGGCCTAATCCGTCGACCTCGTACGCGTAAATATAGCCGTACTTGGTGACCGGAACCATCCCGTAGCGCTGAATGCCGCGCTGCACTTCGTCGCGCAGGGACTGCGCTTCGTGCGCCTTTATGAGATTGTGGTACACTTCGCGCTCTATTTGCGCGATATCGCCGAGCGCGACAACGGCGAACATTTCCGAAGGAATAAGGAAATTGTAATAGCAGGCATCGTCCGACGGACGGAACCCGGTCCAAATCATTCCCGTGTAGCCGGTCGGACGACCGCGCCCGTCGATCAGCTCGCGATGCGTGTAGCGCGAGTTGCGCGGGTGATCTTGCTCGCGCTCCATCGTCGCCAGCACCGCATCGAATGCTTTCGACTCGTCGGCGGTGAAGACGCTCCCATCCCCGGTAACGTGCCAGTAGCTCCACGCAAGCACGATGGGATACGCGAGGGAATCCAGCTCGAACTTCTCCTCCCAAACGCGATAATCGAGCGTAAACGCGTTGGCGTAGGGATCGATTTGCAGATATTTTGCCTGGCGCATGATGATGCCGCGCAGCAGCTCGCGCGTCGTCGGATCGGTTTTCGCATAATACAAATACGGCCGCACTTGCGCGCTCGAATCGCGCAGCCATTCTGCCGGTATATCGCCGGTCTTAACGTAAGCGGTTCCGTCGGGCGCGACTTGCGCAAGCTTGCTCGTATCCAGCAGCGCCGCGCGGTACATCGCCTGCAGATGCGGGTTCGCGTTTTGATAGCCCGCCGCTGCTTGCTGGATCGAAAGCAAATTCACTGCCGGCGAAAACGACGGCGCAAAAACGGCAAGCGCGAAAAGCGCGCAGGCGATTCCTTTTGTGAGAATCGAGCGATTCACTGCGGCCAGCTTCCGTGCGCGTAGAGTTCGGGAAGTTCGCGATAACGTCCTTTGTAATCCAATCCGTACCCTACGACGAAAACGTCCGGAATTTCAAAGCCGCGATATTTTACGTCGACGCCGGCGATGCGGCGATGCGGCCGGTCCAGCAAAGTGCATACCTCCAGCGATGCAGGCTGACGCGCCCGCAGCGTTTTCGTGACGTATTGCAGCGTCAGCCCCGTGTCGATGGTGTCCTCTACCAGCACGACGTGGCGCCCTTCAACCGATTCGGACGTGTCTTTCACGAAACGGATGCCCTCCGTATCCGCGTATCGGCTCAGCGCGATGAAATCGTACTCGCAGGGAATCCCGATGGCGCGTGTCAAGTCGGCAACGAACATCACCGAGCCGGTAAGGACGCCGACGATCAGCGGGTTTTTCCCGGCATAGGCTGCAGTAATCTGCGCGCCTAGCGTGCGTACGCGGTGCTCTATGGCGCCCGCGTCGAACAAGAGCTTCGGCGATCACCGAGCCGCGGCCGATCGGTTCACGAAACGCGGGGCAGCCGATTGGCGAAGACGCGCTCCACGTCGCGGCGCGTAAAGAGCTTGATCGTTACGTCTGGATACGCTCGGCGAAAAAGCCGAACCTTACGGTTTTTGCGCGATTGCAGCCGCGGCCTTTGAACCGTAAGTTCTACGAACGAATCGTATTGCGGAAGGAAAAAGTCGGGGCTGAACCATTCGGTGATTCGTCCGCGGGCATCCCATGCGATCGGAAATGTACAAGGCTCGTAAAGCCATTCGACGCGATAAAAGTCCAGAAGCCGCGCGAATTCCGCTTCGCTCTCGTGTGCGAACGCCACGGAAAGACCTCTACGACGTGAGCGCCGCTGATTCCGCCTTGCGCAGCGTTACGGCGAATCGCGCTCCGCCCAGCGGCGAATCGTCGACGCGAACGCGGCCGCCGGCGCGTTCCGCGATCATCTTCACGATCGCCAGGCCGATGCCGGTCCCTGGACGGCTTTCCGCTTGCGCGCCGCGCCGGCGAAGGGCAAAAATCGACTCGCGCTCCATCGCGGTGATGCCTGGGCCGTCGTCGTCGACCGTAACGAGGATTTCATCATCGAGCGCCATCGATGCAACGCGCACGCTTCCGCCCGAACGTCCGTATTTCACCGCATTATCGAGCAAGTTCACCAGCATCTGCACGCACGCATCGGCGTCGATGCCAACCTGCGCATCGTCGTTGCATTCGGTGATGATGTGCACGTCATGCTGAGCCGCCAGCGGGCGGATGATCTCGCACGCGCGGTCGATTTGTTCGCCGAGCGGGCACGTAGCGCCCGAATAGGCTTCGTTTGCGATATCGAGCAGTGAAAATTCGAACATGCCCTCGAGCAGGCGCGTCATGCGCAGCGTCTCCCGGCGCGCAATTTGCAGAAAGCGCTTCGTCGTCTCGGGATCGGTTTGCCCGTCCAAAAGCGTTTCGAGATAGCCGCGAATGGAGGTGAGCGGCGTGCGTAGTTCATGTCCGATGGCGGCAAAGAATTCAAACCGTTCCCGTTCGCGCGCTCCGCGTTCGAGGGCGGCAGCGAGTTCGCGTTCCAGATTGTCGCCTTCGTGAAATTCACGCAGCAGCAGCCAACCGGTTTCGATGCGCATCTCGACGCGCACCGACATTGCTGCTGCCACGCGCTCGAGCACCGAACGAACCGCAATCGGCGAGTGCGTTCGCAACGCGCGCGCTGGTGCGGTCATCACGATCACGAACACGTCGCTGCCGTCGTCGTGTCCCGTGCGATCGCCGACGCGCAAGGCCCGAGCGCATGCTTCCAAAAACGCCGCACCTGCAGCGCGCTCCAATCGTTTGGCGGCGCGTTTGCCTTCGCGCCAAGCGATTCGTTCGAACTGCGGCAGGCGCAGTACGAGCAACGGAACCGCGGAATGGCGAGCCGCCTGCGCGATCGGCGCGGCCAGAGCACTTAAACCGGAAAGGCGCCTCAACGCTGTTGCGGGCGTTTCAGCCGCGCGCGAATTTGTAACCGAAGCCGTGCACGGTATGCAGCATCGGCGCAAGGGCACATTCTTCTTCCACTTTGCGCCGCACGCGCCGGATGTGCACGTCGACGGTGCGTTCATCGCCCTCGAAATCGAATCCCCACACCTTTTCCAGCAACATCCGCCGCGAGAGCGCGACGCCGGGATTGCGAGCGAGCGCAACCAGCAGACCGTATTCGCGCGGCTTGAGTTTGAGGTCGCGGCCATCGACGCGGACTTCGCGCGCCGCTTCGTCGATCTCCAGTCTGCCGAACTGCATGAGCGTGGGCGCGCAGTCGTACTCTTGTCCGGAGCGGCGGAGAAGGGCTTTGATGCGTGCGATGAGCTCGCGCGGTGAAAACGGTTTGCAGATGTAATCGTCGGCGCCCAGTTCGAAACCGACGACGCGGTCGATCTCGTCGGTGCGCGCGGTCAGCATGATGATCGGCAGCGTCGCTTTTTCGCGGCGCAGCGCGCGTGCGACCTCGAAACCATCGATTGCAGGCAGGCCGATATCGAGAATGACGACGTCTGCGATCGTGCGCGCGGCGCGCAATGCGGCGTTTCCGTCGCCGACGACGAGCGGTTCAAAGCCCTCGCGAGCCAGATGGTGCGCGATCAGATCGCGAATCGCGGGATCGTCTTCGGCAACGAGCACTTTGAGCAGCGGCATGTACGAACTAGTGCCCGGCGTTACCCCCTGCAGGACAGCGGGTACAGTGCAGCATGGCCGAGGAGCAAGATTCGGGGAATATCGTTCAACTTTCGCCGGATGAAGAGCATGAGGTACGCCGGCGCTCCGCGTTGCGCGCGGCCGTGGTATTCGAAACGGTTCGCCGCGAAGGCGAAAACGAAGTCAGCCGCCCCGCGATTGCGCTCGCGTTTTCCGGTCTGGCCGCAGGTTTGTCGATGGGCTTTTCCTTGGTGGGCACCGGCGTGCTGCGCACGTACGTTCCGGACGTTCCGTGGCGCACGTTGATCGAAAATCTAGGCTACACGCTGGGTTTTCTGATTGTAGTCATGGGACGGCAGCAGCTCTTTACGGAAAACACCGTAACCGCGATCTTGCCGGTATTGGACGATCCGGACAAGAACAAAAAACTGCTGCAGATGCTGCGCCTTTGGGGCATCGTCGTCTCGACGAACTTGATCGGCGCGGCAATCTTCGCCGAAGTCGCCGCGAGGACGGTACTGTTTCCGCCCACGATGAAAGCGGCGTTTTTGCACATCGGCATGCAGGCGCTCTCGCCGTCCTTCGCCGAGGTGCTGTGGCGTGGAATTCTTGCGGGATGGCTGATCGCGCTGATGGTGTGGCTGCTGCCGGCGGCCAATCCGCAACGCCTGTGGATCGTGATCATCATCACGTGGCTCGTCGGCGCCGCCGGGCTCAGCCATATCATCGCCGGATCGGTGGAAGCGCTGTACGTGGTCGCCGCCGGCGCGTGGCCATGGAGCCACTACGTCACGGGGTTCCTCATTCCGGTCTTCATCGGCAACAGCATCGGCGGCGTCTTACTGGTCGGGATCCTCAACTACGGTCAAGTGGTGCCGGAAGCCGAAGGTGCCCAATCGTGAGCGTTCACGGTTCCGCCAGATCGCGGAACGGCCCGTACAGTGCCGCATGGTCGCGCAGTTTGCGGTAAATCAGCGCGGCCGGAAAACCCAGACGCTCTAACGATCTGGCGGCCGAAGGATAATTGATGTCCGGTTTCGCGCGCGTGAGTTTGGCAAATGCATCCTCCAAGCGCTCCGATTCCGGTAAGGATGTTTGCCGCACCGCCGCCAGCGCGCAATCGCGGTCGATGCCCTTGCGAATGAGTTCGCCGACGAGCCGAACATCGCCAAGTGCCTTGAGTTTTTGTTCGACGTAGAGCTGCGCAAACAATCGGTCATCGAGATAGCCGTCGGTCTTGCATCGCCGCACCGCCGACGCGATCGCTTCGTCGTCGAAGCCTTTGCGCTGCAGTTTGGTGCAGAGCTGCGCCTCGGTGAGGCGGCGCTGCGCGAGCATGCGCAGCGCGCTGACGTAGGCGTTCTTCGGCCGAGAGTCCGGCACGGGCGTTACTCCGTCGCTGTAGCCGTCCCCGCGCCGTTGCGGGAGAGCTGACCGGTGATTTCGTCGCGGATTTTTGCGGAGATCTCGTCTGCTAGGATGCCGTGCTCTTCCAAATAGGCTTTGGCGTTTTCGCGGCCTTGACCGATGCGCGTCTCGCCGTAGGTGTACCACGAACCGCTCTTTCCGACGATGTTGCGCTCGAGCGCAACGTCCAAAATGGAGCCCATCTTGCTGATGCCGTGACCGTAGGTGATGTCGAATTCCGCTTGACGGAACGGGGGAGCGACTTTGTTCTTCACCACCTTAACGCGCGTACGCGTTCCGACGACGTCTTGTCCGACTTTGATCTGCTCGAGTTTGCGCACGTCCAGCCGGATTGAGGCATAGAATTTGAGCGCGCGGCCGCCGGACGTGGTTTCCGGGCTGCCGAACATGACGCCGACCTTCTCGCGCAGTTGGTTGATGAAAATCATCACCGATTTGCTGCGGGAGATCGCCGCGGTGAGCTTGCGCAGCGCTTGCGACATCAGGCGCGCCTGGAGGCCGACGTGCGCGTCACCCATGTCGCCTTCGAGCTCGGCTTTGGTAACCAACGCCGCCACCGAGTCCACGACGATGGCGTCGACCGCATTGCTGCGAACGAGCATCTCGGCAATGTCGAGGGCCTGTTCGCCGGTATCCGGCTGCGAAACGAGCAGATTGTCGAGATCGACGCCGAGCGCCGCCGCGTAATTGGGATCGAGCGCGTGTTCTACGTCGATAAATGCGGCGGTGCCGCCGCTCTTTTGCGCTTCCGCGATGGCGTGGAGCGCGAGCGTCGTCTTACCGCTGGATTCGGGGCCGTAAATTTCGATGATGCGCCCTCGCGGAAAACCGCCCACGCCCAGCGCGAGATCGAGCGCGATGGAGCCGGAGGGAACGACTTCAAAAGACATGCGCTCGTGAAACTCTCCCATGCGCATGATCGAACCTTTGCCGAATTGCCGTTCGATTTGCGCGAGGGCATTGTTCAGGGCGACTTGACGTTCATCTTGCGATGCCATGCAGTTCTCCTAGGGGTTGTGGTGACGGTTCCAGAGTAGCGAGGGTGCATGCCAGCAGGGTGGCATGACTTTAGAAGGATTCGGCGTGCTCAAAGAGCGCCTCGATGAATTCCGAGGGAACGAACGGACGAAGCGCGTCGGCCGATTCCCCCAAGCCGATGAATTTGATCGGAATTTCCAGCGTGTCGACGATCGCCACGAGAACGCCGCCTTTTGCGGTCGAATCGAGTTTGGTAACGACGACGCCGGTGAGCGCGGTCGCTTCATGAAATAAGCGCGCTTGTGAAATCGCGTTTTGGCCGGTCGTTCCGTCGAGCACGAGCAGCGTTTCCGCCGGAGCGCGCCCCGATTCGCGTTCGACGATGCGGCGCATCTTCTTCAACTCTTCCATGAGGTTGGTTTTGGTCTGCAGGCGCCCGGCGGTGTCGATGATGATGACGTTGGCGCCGCGCGCTTTGCCGGCTTGAATGCCGTCGAACACGACGGAAGCGGGATCGGCGCCTTCCTTGCCGCGGATGAAATCGGCGCCGCTGCGCTGCGCCCAAATCGCCAGCTGCTCCGCCGCCGCGGCGCGAAACGTATCGGCCGCGACGAGAAGCACTTTTTTGCGCTCGCCATGCAAACGCGTCGCGAGTTTGCCGATGGTCGTGGTTTTGCCGCTGCCGTTCACGCCGACGACCAGCAGTACTGCGGGGCGTTCCTCCACGTCGAGCTGCGCGTTCGGCAAGGTCAAGAACCGTTCGACGTCCTTTTCGAAGCGGGCGACGATTTGATCGCTGGTGCGCCACAACTCTTGCTTGGCGACCGTTTTGAGCCCGTCGACGATCTTTTCCGTGGTAGGGACGCCGAAGTCGGCCAAAAGCAGCAATTCTTCGAGCTCTTCCCAAACTTCGGGCGTGATGGGCTTTCGCGCCCGCCCGAGGGCCTGCACGCCCGCCAGCGTATCGCGCGCTTTGCCGAATGAGGCGCGCAGCTTGACCAGCCAGCTCATCGGAGGCTCCGCGGGTTCATCGTTCCCTCACGGGTGAACGCCTTTCCCCATGCCGCAATCGAACCCCTGTTCGATTCGGCGGCCGGCGCGGGCGATTATTTTGGCGGTTTTACGCTGAGTGGCTGCGCCGAGCGGCCTGCGCGTCGATTCGAAAAACGTACGCGAGCACCTCAGCAACGACGGCATAAAGTTCGCGCGGGATCGATTGCGTGAGTTCCAAACGCGAAAGCGCTTCGACGAGCTGCGCGTCTTCGTGCAGCGGCACGCCATGCTCTTGCGCGACGCGAAGCATCTCCTGCGCCATCAGTCCTCGTCCGAATGCAACGATTTGCGGAGCATCGCTTCCGACCGGATCGTATTTCAGCGCGGCGGCGGCAGGCCGCGGACCGCCCGGTTTGCGGAAATCGTAGAACCGTCCGTTCATGCGAGCGAATCGACCTCGGTGGAGCGTGGGGCGCGGATCGCCGGCGCGCGGACGGCACGCGCGGGCAGTGCCGCGGCTTTCGCGGAATTTACGCGATAGCGCAAGCTTTCAAGGCGATCGCGAAGCGCGCTCAAACTTTTTGCGAACATCGATGCGGCGGGCTGCCTTTCCGTTCTCACGTCGACGTTCACGATGCGGCCTGCGGTTTGCAGGTCGATCGAAACCATGCCCAAGTGCGCGGTATCGAGGACAAACGCGATGTGAAAATTATCGCCGTCCACCTGCGCGCCGCCTTGATTCGGATCGCCCGAAATCCGAATGTGCGCCGGCTTTCCGCCTTCGCGATAAAACAGCGGCAGCGACAGTGCCACTGCGTTCGGCGATCCGGCCTGTTCATTGGAAGCGAGCGCATTCAGCTGCGTTCCGGTCAGCGTAATCACCGTTTCATTCAGAGCGCGAGTCAGTTCGGGCGCGCGCGCCGTGCGGGGCTCTCGCAGCAGCGAAAGAACGAGCGTTTTGAGATCGTGCTGAACCGCAAAAGTTCGCTCCGCCGCGCGCGCGTGCGCCTGCAGTGAAAGCACCGGCGGCTGCGCGGACGTATGCGCGAGTGCGTGCAGCAGCTGCGCTACTTTCGGCTCGGCACCTTCGACGGCGTTGGAGACGTATGCGCTGATTTGCGCCGCCAGCGTCTCTTCGTTCGACGGATCGAGCGTTGCCGTAAACGCTATCAGCGTTTTGAGGGTGTCGATTCGCGAATCGACGGAATGCTCCGGGAGTGCCTGCGCCAGCCGGGCAAGCACGGCCGGCAGTTTTTCGGCGGCGCGCGGCGCAATCGCGGCTGCGATTCGCGTGACCGGCGTATCCGGAACGCGTAGCGAGCGCAGCAGATCGCCGACGGTACGCGCGGCATGCTGCACGACGCTCTGCACCGCTTGGCGCCCTTGCGCGCGCACGACGACCGAGGGAGCGATCGTGCTGGGCTGCGTTACGCGCGTTTTGGTTTGGGCTGCGGCGATTCGCGCATCTAAAGTGCGCGCGCTTGAGCCGGCAGCGCCGGCGAAGCGCGGGGCAGTCGGTTTGCTGGTTTGCGCAGCCGCAATGGGCAGCGCGGAACCTGCAGCAGCACGAGTTGCAGGCGGACGCACCGATGCCGCAACGAAGACCGCTGCAGAGGGCGACGTGGGCGCCTTTACCGCAGCCGCGGCTTGCGGCGCTTCGATGGTGCGCACGATGATCTGCGAACCGCGCAGCGCCGTTACCTGCAGGCGCAAGGGGTCACCGGGCCGCACGTTCGGCGGCAGCTGCGCCGGCACCGTGCGAGCAAACACTTCGATTGCATCGTGGCCGTCACGCGGAGGTAAAACGACGGCTTCCACAATCTGGCCGACGGCGAGCGGGATTCGTTGTTCGCCCTCGCCCAAGGTGAACGTCGCTTCGAAAACGGCTGCATCGGCCGCAGCGACGACCTGTTGCGCGATGGCGGCGAGCGGGTCGAATGCGGACATCTAGACCATTACGTCGATGAAGTGCTCGTCGTCACCCGGAACGCCGCGAGCTTGCGCATCATCTTCGGATTGCGCGCTCTGATGTTCATCGCGGTGCTTGTTCGCCGACCGCGGATCGCGCTTTTCACGTTCCTCACGCGAACGAACCTTCGTACCGTGCACTTCTGCAGGCGCATCGACCTGTTCTTCGCGTTGCGCAACTTCAGCGGCAAACGCGGCGGCCGCGGCCTGCTGCGCCGCTTGCGGTCCATCCTGCGCGCTGCTGAGCACGGCCGCGTTTTGCGGGCCGGCGAGGTATGCGAGCTGCAGATCGACCGGGCGAATCACGGAACGGCCGTCGGGGGGGTTTTCCGCAAGTACTTTTGCTTGACGTTGGGGTCGCCTTCGCGGTATCCCAAATCGGAACGTAGTTCGCGCAACTTCTGCCGCAAATGAATAACGGCTTGCGCGTGAATTTGCGAGACGCGCGACTCCGAGACGTTGAGCGCGCTTTTGATTTCCTTGAGCGTTAGTCCATCGAAATAGTACAGCGAGATGACGGTGCGTTCTTGCTGCGGCAATTCTTCCACCGCTCGAACCAGCGAAGCACGAATTTCGCGCGATTCGACTGCGGACGTGACGTTGTTCTCGCCGTCCTTGAGCGTGTCGACGAGCGGAATCTCGTAGCCTTTTTCGTTCGGAAGAAATTCTTCGAGCGAGAGCACGGATGTGCCGCGGACGCGCTGCATGAGCGCGTCGAGCTCTTTGCGCGTGACACCCATCTTGCCGGCGACTTCGTCGGGCGTCGGCATTCGGCGCAAGCTCCACTTCAAGCTGCTGATAGGCGCGTTCCAGCTCGCGGGCGCGCTGGCGGACGGCTCGCGGCACCCAGTCCAGCGCGCGAAGCGCGTCCAGGATCGCACCGTTGATCCGTGTGATGGCATACGTTTCAAACTTCACGCCGCGCGCATCGTCGTATTTCTCGATGGCGTCGATGAGCCCCAGAATGCCGTCGTTGATGAGATCGTTCAGTTCGACGTTGGGAGGAAGATTGACGGAAATTCGTCCAGCAACATACTTGACCAAATGCAAGTACTTGTGAACGATTTCTTCACGCGATAGTTCGACACCACCGATGACATAACGGTGCGAACTGCTGGTAAGCCTCATCCACGCTCCGTGCCGGTAGCAGCCCTTTGATATCGGCAGTATTGCGCGCCCGGCGTAGCGGTCCTACCGAAACAACAGAGATTGCGTTAAGAGCGTGCGAAGGAAGTGTTCGTTAGCTCACACAGCGTCGTCGCGACGTTGTCGAGCGCAACGATGCGATCGACCAGACCGGCATCGGCGGCTGCACGCGGCATCCCGTACACGACCGACGTTGCAGCATCTTGACCCACGACATAACCGCCGCGCTCCTTTACACAACGTAAACCGACTACTCCGTCATGCCCCATACCGGTGAGAATGGCCGCCAGCGTTCCCGGGCCGTAGGTCTGCGCAACCGATGCCGCCGTAACGTCGACGCTGGGAACATGCAGCGATCGTCCTTCGTCGGAAGAGAGCACGATCTCCACGGTATCCACGGTTCGAAGCAGTGTGAGATGCTGCCCCGCGGGCGCCACGTACACGTTGCCCTTCGCGACGATCGTTCCGGCGCGCGCTTCGGTTACGCGCACCCTGCTGGCGGTATTGAGGCGATGCGCGAGCGGACGCGTGAAGCCCGCGGGCATGTGCTGCACGACGATGACCGGAACGGGAAAGTTCGCCGGCAGCGCGGGGACGATCTTCGAGAGCGCAACGGGCCCACCGGTTGACGTTCCGATGACGACGCACTCAAATGCATCGCGCCGCGCTACATCGGTTTCGGGCAACGACGGCAGGGCGGCTTTGGGGCGCTGCGCCGATTGCCGGCCGCGCCGCTTGCGCCGCGAAAAGACGCGCACCTTCGCCACCAAATCGCGAGCGACGTTGTTGATGTTGACGTATGCGGCGTCCGGCTTCGGAATGAAATCGACCGCGCCCGCCTCAAGCGCGCGCAGCGTCGTTTCAGCACCTTCGTGCGTGAGCGCGCTGACCATGATTACCGGAATGGCGAGCGATGAAGTGATTTCGCGCAATGCTTCAAGACCGCCGATTCCCGGCATCTCCACGTCCATGGTGATGACGTTCCGGCCGCAGTTCGCGCGCTTTAACAATCGCCTCTTCGCCGTTACGCGCCGTAGCGCAAACGATTTCGGGCTCATCCTCCAGCATGCGTGAAATCGCCCGTCGCATGAAAGCGGAATCGTCGACGACGAGAACGTCAATCCGCATTGGGCTTCAACCGGTAATAGATGGCCTTTGGCCCGATCACGGGATCGTAACGGTCGGTAAGGCGCATGATGGATTCGGCGTGACCTAAAAACAAGTATCCCCCGGGGCGTAAAACGCGCGCGAACGCTTCAACGACGCGCTTTTGCGTCGGCTTGTCGAAATAGATCAGCACGTTGCGGCAGAACACCGCGTCGAACGTGCCGAGCGCGGTGATGGCTTTGGCGTCCAAAAGATTGAGCCGCAGAAACTCGACCGTTCGCCGCACGTCGTTCGCGATGAAGAACCCTCCGGAAAACGGCCGAAAATAACGCTGAATCAGTTCGGGAGGCGTTGCGCGGAAACTCAGTTCGCGGTAGAAGCCTTCGCCGCATTTTTCCAGGGCCCGCGCCGAGATGTCGCTGGCAACGATACGCAGTTGCCCCGGCACGATGCGATGCGTTTCCATGAGGGTCATGGCGATCGAAAACGGCTCCTCACCGGTCGAGCATGCCGAGGACCACACGCGCAGACCTTTCCCGCGGCCGATGGAATCGTCGAGCACTTTTGTTGCCAGAACGTCGAGCTGCGCGCGTTCGCGAAAGAAATACGTTTCGTTGTTGGAAAGCACCGAAGCCAGCTCGTCCCACTCGCCCTGCCGTGAGGGATGCGTGGTCAAAAACCGGTAATAGTGATGAAAATCCGGCGCGCTCGTCTTTACGAGGCGGGTCTGCAGACGGCTTTGCAGCAAGAACTGCTTCGTGTCGTCGTAGAAAATGCCGAAACGATCTCGAATGGCATCGCGAAGCTGCCGGAATTCGGCGTCCGAGAGAGCGACGAGCAAGAGGAAATCCGCTCGGTGCTAAGCGCGGCCCGCGCGCGCGGCGAAACGCAGCGCTTGTCCGTAGAGATAAAACCGATCGAGCATGCTTCGTTCGTGATCTTCCCGCTGAAGGATATCGGCAAAGCGCGGCGCCTTCGCCAGTTGTTCGAAAAGCAGCGCATAGCGCGAAGGGCGGCGTTCCAGAAAACGCATCAGATGTGCACGGTGACGAAGCCGCCGATAGAAGCGGCGTTTTACCTCCGTTTGATAGCGGACAGGGGCGTCCGAAGGCGACTCCCGGCGGGCGACCGCATCCGCCGCAAGACGGCCGCTCATCGCTGCTTCGAAGATGCCTTCGCCGTTTGTTGCGTCGACCAATCCGGCTGCCGTTCCGCCCACCATTGCGCCGAAGGCTGCAATCGTCGGGCGCGGCTCGCTTCCGTACAGCAAGTGCCCTTCGGTTTTGATCGTGTGAGCGATTCCCGGATACAGGCGCGCGCGCACGCGTTCCGTAAAGCGATCGAGTTCGCTGCGCAGCTGCAGCCCGGCCATTTTGCCCATCACGCCCAATCCTACGGCTAGATGATCGCGCTTGGGGAACATCCATGCGACGGTCATTCGACCGTCGAGCGTCGGAAAGTAATGCATTTCGAGCGTTTGATAGGCGATCGGTTTTGCGGGTCTTTCCAGATACACGCGATATTGCAGCGTGGTAATCAATCCCGAACTCCAGTCCGGATATGCAAATTCGCTTTGCTCGAGTTTTGCAGTCGATCCTTGCGCCAAAAAAACGTTCCTCGAGCGCACCGAGCGGCGTTCACCGGTGAGGAGATCGGCATACTCTACCACGATGCGCTCGCCGTCTCGCCGAAGCGAACGGAACAAACTCTGCGTGCGGATTTGGGCACCTTCCGCCGCCGCCAGCCGCCCAATCGTCCCGTCCAGCTCTTCGCGCGTGCTGGTATGGCCCGGACCGAAAAAGACTTCGTATTCGCGCAGATCGACGTTGAACAGCGCCAGACGCGGCGTATCGCAATGCACGATCGCGCGCGGCACTGCGAACGTCTCGCAAAAACCCGGCCGTAAACCCGCGGCGCAAACGCGCTTCGCGCCGACGACGCTGTCTTTCTCCAAGACCACCGTGCCGACGCCCGCGCGCGCGGCCTCGCGCGCCGCCGTACCGCCGGCCGGCCCGCATCCGACGACGAGAAATTCAACATCTTCAATCATGCGAACGTGGATTTTCTTCGCCGGCGAACGGGCCACAGGCCGCCGTCCAAAGGCAGATGCACGAGAAATGGAAGGTTGCTCTCGACATCCGGATTGCGGGCAACGATGAATTCCTGCATCGTTGCGGCGTATTCTGCGCGAGCGCCCGCTGAGCCCCGCGTGCTTGAAAGGACTAACTCCCTACCCCCTCAAACGGGAGCGTTCAATACCGGCCGCGGCCTGCCGGGCGGCGGCTTTCTTCTCACTACCTTTTAAGGAAACGCATGACTTCTCAGACCGGGATTGGCATCTACGTCGCCATCTATTTAGGCTTGGCGGCAGGCGTCGCAGCGATTCTTTACGGGCTGTATCTGATCGGTTGGGTTTTGCGCCGGCCTGCAGGCAACGCCCGCATGCAAGAAATTGCTGCGGCGATTGAAGAGGGCGCGATGGCGTTTCTGCGGCGGCAATACACGACGGTTGCGGTCGTAGCGGTCATTTTATTCATCGTCATCGCGGTCGGCTTGGGATGGCAGCCGGGAGTCGGCTTTTTGATCGGCGCCATCCTTTCGGGCGCAGCCGGATTCATCGGCATGATGGTTTCGGTTCGCGCCAACGTGCGCACTGCCGAAGCGGCGCGCGGCGGATTGAGTCCGGCATTGCATGTCGCGTTTCGCGGTGGTGCGATTACTGGGCTGCTGGTCGTGGGCTTGGGAATCATCGCGGTGGCCGGCTATTACTGGATCCTGCTCGCGGTGAACGCGGGCGACCAAACCAAATCACTCGGTGCGATGGTGGGATTGGCGTTCGGCTGTTCGCTGATTTCCGTGTTTGCGCGTTTGGGCGGCGGAATCTACACCAAGGCGGCAGACGTTGGCGCAGACTTGGTCGGGAAAGTCGAAGCGGGAATCCCCGAGGACGACCCGCGCAATCCGGCAGTCATCGCGGACAACGTCGGCGACAACGTCGGCGATTGCGCCGGTATGGCCGCGGATTTGTTCGAGACGTACGTCGTGACGACCGTCGCCGCCATGCTGCTGGGCAATCTCATTCTCGGCAAAATCGCCGGCGCGACGACGTTTCCGATCGTTCTGGGCGCGATATCGATTGTCGCCTCCATCATCGGCACGCTCTTCGTCGGCATCGGCCGGGTGGACCGCGCGAAGATCATGAATTCGCTGTACGTCGGATTAGGAGTTGCCGGCATTATTTCTGCGGGCGTTTTCTATTGGGTTACCGTGCGGCAATTCGGCGTGGCGGGAATCTTCGTGCAGGGCCACAGCGAATCCGCGCTGGCGATTTGGGCGTGCGCCGTCATCGGCCTGGTCATTACGGGCTTGATCACCTGGATCACCGAATATTACACCGGCACGCAGTTTTCACCGGTCAAAAGAATTGCGAATGCTTCGATAACCGGACACGCGACCAATATCATCAGCGGGCTCGCGGTTTCGATGCAAGCCACCGCACTGCCGGGTTTGGTGATCGTGATCGGGATCTTGCTTTCGTACGCGCTTTCCGGACTCTACGGCGTCGGCATCGCGGTCATGGCGATGCTTTCAATGGCGGGGATCGTCGTCGCGATCGATTCATTCGGACCGATCACGGATAATGCCGGAGGCATCGCGGAAATGGCCGAACTGCCGCAGGAAGTTCGCGACGTTACCGACCCGCTCGACGCGGTTGGGAACACGACAAAGGCTGTAACGAAGGGGTACGCAATCGGTTCGGCCGGCTTGGCGGCGATCGTGCTTTTCGCCTCGTTCTTACAGGAACTCACGAACCGCTGCTCGGCGCCCGGCATGCATTGTCCGGCAAACTTGAAAGGGGAATTCATCATCAGCGATCCGTTCGTGCTTTCCGGATTGCTGATCGGCGGGATGCTGCCGTTCTTTTTCTCCTCGCTTTCGATGGAAGCGGTCGGGCGCGCCGGCGGTAAGGTCGTTGAAAACGTGCGCCTGCAGTTCAAGAACAATCCCGGAATCATGGCGGGAACGACGAGACCGGACTACGCGTCGACGGTCGATATCGTCACGCGAGCTGCGCTGAAAGAAATGATCGTTCCGGCCCTCATTCCGGTGGGCGTTCCGGTGCTCGTGGTCATCTTAGGGGCGATTCACGTCTTTCCGGGGATTACTGCGGCGCAGATCATGGGAGGCATTCTCGTCGGCGCAATCGTTACCGGATTGTTCTTGGCAATTGCGATGACCAGCGGCGGCGGCGCCTGGGACAACGCGAAAAAGTATATCGAGGACGGCCACAACGGCGGCAAGGGTTCGGACGCGCATAAAGCGGCCGTAACCGGCGACACCGTTGGCGATCCATACAAAGATACGGCCGGCCCGGCTATCAATCCGATGATCAAAGTGCTGAACATCGTGGCGCTGCTCCTCGTGGGACTGCTCATTCACTAGAAGACGTTCGAAACGACCAAGCCTTCGAACGCCGCGATGTCACGGCGGAAATTGCGGAATAAGACTCCATCCGATCCTCGAAGGAGCATGCCGTGGTTTCTCAATCGTTGACGAAGTGGTACAGCGCCGCCCTTTTCGCTGCGGTCTGCATTGCCGCGACGGCAACGCCGTATTCCGCTCGCGCCGTGACCGAAAATGCACCGCCCAGGCACGTTTCTTATGTCATCGCCTATGAGCCGCTTTTCGGCGCGCCGCACATACCCTATGCGGGATGGCTTCGAGCTGTCGATCGACCGCGGCATCATCAGCGGTACGTATCGCGGCCTTTCCGTAACGCCGGACGATCCGTTCGTCGGCCGAATCACCCCCGTATCGGGCGGCATCGCTTCGAACAACATTCATTTCGACATCGGAACCGGTGCTTCGCGGCTTTCCTTCAACGGTCGAACGCAGGGAAATTGGTTCGACGGGAGTGCGACCTGGCGCGGGCGCCTCTACCGGCTGAGCGGCGAAATTGGGCGACCGCGGGGCATGTAGGCGAACGCGCTACGCCCGCTTTTCGTTTACTGCAAGCGATGATTACGAAAATGTTTCGGATTCTGGCGGTGCTGGCCGCGGCGATCTTCTGCATCGCGAACGCGGTCCCGGCGTTCGCTTATAGCGACGAGGAGCAGCAAGAGCTGCAGATCGGCCAGCAAGTATACCAGCAGCTGGCCCAAAAAGGAGAAATCGTTCGCAGCTCGCCGTACTATACGACGCTCGACTCGATCGCTTCCCGCATAACGCCGGTGGCGGACCAAAAATATTTCGTGCCGTTCCACTTCATACTCGTTCACGAAAGCCAGCCGAATGCGTTCGCAGTTCCCGGCGGGAACGTCTACGTTACGGATTCGATGATGACGTTCGTGAAAAACAAAGAAGAACTCGCGGGCGTGCTCTGTCACGAAGTCTCACACGACATTCACCACGACGTCTACAATCTCTACGTCAAAGATCAGCGTTTGTCGCTCTTTGCGACGGGCCTCTCGCTGCTGCTCGGTGGAGGCCGCAGCCAACTCGCGAACACCGTCATCAATTTGGCTGCAAACGTACAAGCGCTTCATTTCTCGCGCGACGTTGAGCACAACGCCGACCACACCGGGGCATACATTTGCGCCCAATCGCATATCACGCCGTACGGTATGGTGTGGCTGATGGACCAATTCGAAGCTAATCCAAGCGCCTCGCCGCCGGAATTTCTCTCGGATCATCCCAGCGACAGCCATCGCGTCAGCGCACTGGAACAAGAGTTTGCCGCAGATCCCGCGACGTTCGGAAAGTTCAATTCCAACATCGCTTGTTCGACGCCGGTTACGGCGGCGGACTGGAACGATCAGTACAAGGGCGGTTGCGGACGACGTCAGTCGTCCGCGCACTGAGTTACGTTTCGAGCGCGGTAACAGGGGCAGACTGTTGCATTGCCAGACTCAATTTCTGATGAACGATAAAAGCCGAGGCAAAAATCGCGGCGGTGGCAAATGAAAGCAGCCCTAAGCTCCATATCGTCGCGCCATGCGCGGCGCCCGGAACGAAATACCGAATCGCACCACGCGCAACGAACGCCGCTAGCCAGACCGCAACAATGAAGGGCGATGATTGCACGACGTACGTTCCGGGCGCTTGCGCGCCTTTAACGTGACTGTGGCGACCGCGTAGTATTCCAAGCGGAACGCCGAGCAATGCGCCGCCACAGACGACGGCGGCTACTTCCCAGGTGGGGGAAGGAGCCGCATGCTGCTCGCCCCAGATCGCCAAAGCAGCAAAAAGCACGAGAATGGCGGGCCGCACCCAAATTCGCGTTACGCTGACTCGCGCCGGCCGCATCATGCGCCATACGAAAAATGCGATGACGATAATGTAGACGAGCGCGGACATTCCACCCGCAGCTTGTCCGGAAGACAGCTACTTGATCTCCACTTTGGCGCCGGCGTCTTCGAGCTTCTTTTTGACGCTCTCGGCTTCGTCTTTGCCGATGCCTTCCTTAACCGCTTTGGGGGCACTTTCAACAAAGGTCTTCGCTTCGGTCAAGCCCAGGCTCGTGATTTCGCGCACGGCCTTGATGACTTTAATTTTTTCCGGTCCGGCTTCAGCGAGTACCACGTCAAACTCCGTCTTCTCGGCTGCCGGCGCAGCGGGAGCGCCGACGCTCGGAGCCATCGCCATCGGAGCGGCAGCTGAAACGCCGTACTTCTCTTCGAGCTGCTTTACCAGATCGGCGAGCTCGAGTACGGTGAGTTTGTCGATAGAGTCGATGATATCGGTAAGGGCCATGATGTTCTTTCTCCTTTATGCGTTCGAACCCGCGGCTTCTCGCTGCTCGCGGATAGCGTTGAGGGCGCGGACGAGCCCGCTTTGATTGCCGGAAAGCACGGTTACTAATCCTCTGAGCGGTGCGGCAATCGAACCGACCATCTTTGCGATGAGTTCGTCACGCGAGGGGATCGCAGCGAGTGCGGCGACTTGCGCCGAATCGACGACGCGGCCTTCGATGTACGCGGCTTTTACTTGAATCGCTTTAACGTCGTCCGAAAATTTCTTTAGCGCCTTCGCAGGCCCCACGGGATCGTTTCCGGCGAACACGACTGCGGTCGGGCCGTGCAGAAATTGTTCCAGTTTGGCCGCGAGATCGGCGCCGGCCGCCAGTGAGAACAGCGTGTTCTTTGCGACCGCGTACGTACTTCCGTCCTTGCGAAGCTCTCCGCGAAGGCGGGTAATCTCCTCAACCGTCAAACCGGCGTAATTCGTAAAAAACAAATTTCCCGAACCGGCTATACGCTCTTTCAATTCGGTAATCGCGGTTTGTTTTTTTGCTGTCGGCATGTCCTGTGCTCCCCATGGAACAAAAAACGCTCCTTCCGTCCGGAGGGAACGCTGTGCGAAAAAGCATGGCAAAGCCGGCAATTGCATCGCGCCCTCGGTAGTCCCCGCCGATGCGGCATTAAGGGCGCAGTGCCCGACTACGGTCTTCGGAGCCGTCGCCCATCATATCATCGCGGTATTGCCGGCGCAAGGTGCGACGACTCACGCAAGCGTACAATCTGCTTGCTTGCCGCCCGAGAGAGGAGAGCTGCCTTTATGACGACCGCAGGGGACTGCGCCAATGAGAAGGCCCTCATGAATGCTAGCACGGCTCTGCAAAACCTCATGGACGGAAATCGCCGTTTTGTCTTGGGTCAGCCGCGCAGCCGCCCCGGCGTTGAACGCGTGCGTCAACTCGCGAGCGGCCAGTCACCCTTTGCTACGGTGCTTGCATGTTCCGATTCGCGCGTTCCTGTTGAAACGTTGTTCGATCACGAACCGGGCGATATTTTCGTCGTACGGATTGCGGGTAACTTTGCAAGCGATGCGGCTTTGGGTTCGATTGAGTACGCGACGGCCGTGCTCAAATCGCCGCTGGTTCTGGTTCTCGGACACACTGCCTGCGGCGCGGTGAAAGCCGCGGTGGATTTCGTTCACTCCGGCAAAACGTTTCCCGGGCACATTCAAACGCTTGCACAGGCGATAGCGCCCGCAGCCCGGCAAAGCGAAGACGAAAGCGGCGACTGGTGGCATAACGCCGTAGTCGCCAACGTGCGGTTCGCAAGCGCGCGCCTGCGGGAATCAAAGCTCATCGCAACCGCGCTCACTGACGCGGGCGTGCGCATCTCAGGGGGCGTCTACGATCTCAAAACCGGAGAGGTGTCGCTGCTGAGTTAACCGTAGCCCACTTCTTAAGCGTGCGCCTTCACGCGATTCGGGTCCACCTGTACGCCGGGACCCATCGTGCTGGTCAGTGTGATGCTTCGCAGATAGGTGCCTTTGGCGGCAGCCGGCTTCGCGCGAACGATCGCATCGAGCAACGTCGCCACGTTTTCCGTCAGCTGCTCTTCACCGAAACTAGCTTTGCCCACAATCGTGTGCACTATCCCGGTCTTGTCGAGGCGGTACTCGACCTTACCAGCCTTGATGTCGCGGATCGCACCCGCGATGTTTGGCGAAACCGTGCCCGCTTTCGGGTTGGGCATTTTTTGCGCCAAAATGCGGCCCAGTTGCGAGCCTACGGCACCCATCATGTCGGGCGTCGCGACCGCTACATCAAACTCAGCAAAGCCGCCCTTAACGCGGTCGATGAGGTCCTGCTCTCCGACGACATCGGCCCCCGCCGCTTGCGCAGCTTTGGCATTGTCGCCTTTTGCGAAAGCGATGACGCGAACCGTGCGCCCCGTGCCGTGCGGCAACAGCACGGTGCCGCGAACGTTCTGATCGCTCTTCTTCGGATCAACGCCCAGGCGAATATGCGCTTCAACCGTTTCGTCAAACTTCGCATTCGCGTTCTTCTTCACGATCGCGACCGCTGCCGAAGGATCGAAGAGCTGCTTGCGATCGAATGAGCTTTCGACGCTGCGGAACCGTTTGCCGTGAACGCGCGCCATTATGCTTCGACCTCGACGCCCATCGAACGAGCAGTCCCTTCGATGATATGTTTTGCTGCGCCGATATCGTTCGCGTTGATGTCCGGCATCTTCACCTTTGCGATTTCTTCGAGCTGTGACTGGGAAAGTTTGCCGACCTTGTTGCGATTGGGTTCCTTCGAGCCGGATTCAATTTTGAGCGCCTGCTTGATGAGAAACGATGCAGGCGGCGTTTTCGTGATAAACGTGAACGTGCGGTCGTCGAAGACGGTGATCTCCACGGGTATGATCATTCCGGCCTGAGAGGCGGTGCGCTCGTTGTACTGCTTGCAGAAGTCCATAATGTTCAGGCTGTACGGGCCGAGCGCCGGGCCGATAGGCGGTGCCGGAGTCGCTTTACCCGCGGGAATCTGCAAACCGATTTTACCGACTACTTTTTTTGGCATATTTGTACCCTTTCGTCATGTGCGCGCGAGAGCGCAACACCAACTCCCCCTTGCAAAAACGTCCGCGCTGCCGGGGTGAGTACGAGCGCGGGACAGCACCTATACTTTTTCGATCTGATAAAACTCGAGTTCAACCGGGGTTTCGCGCCCAAAGATTGAGATGAGCGCGCGCACTTTTTCCTTTTCCGGTTGGATTTCGTCCACGATTCCGGTGAAATCGAAGAACGGACCCGATGTAACCTTGACGCGATCGCCCTTCTTGAAGTCTATCTTCAGTTTCGGAGTCTCTATGCCCATTTGTTTAAGAATCGTCTTGACTTCTTTGTCTTGAAGGGGAACGGGTTTTTCGCCGGCGCCGGGACTACCGACGAACCCTGTCACACCCGAGGTGTTTCTCACTACGTACCATGACTGGTCGTCCATGTCCATTTCAACGAGAACGTAACCCGGGAACACTTTCTTCGGTGTAATCTTGCGTTTGCCGTCCTTGAATTCCACTTCGTCTTCCATGGGGACGAGAACGCGGAAGATCTTGTCCTGCATGTTCATCGAATGGATGCGGCGTTCGAGGTTGGCTTTCACCTTATTCTCGTAGCCCGAGTATGTGTGAATGACGTACCAGTGCTTACGGTCGTTTTTGCCGCCGCGCGCTCGCTGCTGCTCCGCGTCCGCAGAACCTTCAACCTGCTCGGCCACTTCTTCCGCCGCATCAAAGTCGTTACTGTGCGCGGCATCCGTTAAAGCCTGGCCTTCAGCCTCGTGCTCTTCACGGGTGATCGTGAAACCTTCGCGGTTCTGCTCTTCCAAATGAAAGTCGGTCATGACGATATCGGGTGCACCCACGCAAAAATTTGGCCGAAAATCCAATCGCATGCCCACGTAAAGAGGCCGATCGCCACCACGAGAACGACGGTCAACACGGTCGCGGAGACCCATTCCTCTCGTGTAGGCCACGTTACGCGGCGCAATTCAAGCCAGACGCCTCGCAAGAATTCTTGCGCGCTTTGGTTGCCGAGCCTTCTACGGGCATCCGGCGAACCGCCGGGGGCCTTATTCATCACGAGGTTACTCCTGGAGATTGGCAGGGCGGACAGGACTCGAACCCGCAACAACTCGCTTTGGAGGCGAGGACTCTACCAATTGAGCTGACCGCCCTTTGCTTACTTGGTCTCGCGGTGCGGTTTATGGCACCGGCAGAACCGACAGTATTTGCTCAGTTCGAGACGCTGCGAGGTTTTCTGTTTGTTCTTCTGCGTATTGTAATTGCGGCGCTTGCATTCGGTGCAGGCCATCACCACCATCACGCGATTCTCTTTCTTCGCCACGTTCCTCTACCACACAACGTAAATAAAACGGACCCCAGGCCCGTTATGACGCCCTACTATAGCATAGGCCCGCGAGAACCTGCAACCGAAAGAGCGGCGGAACGCGCTTGCGCCCGTAGCACTCAACTGGATAGAGCAAGGCACTCCTAAGGCCGAGGCTGGCGGTTCAAGTCCGCCCGGGCGCGCAAGCCTCGCAAGTGCTTGCCTGCAAAGAGGCTTTCAGTCCCGGCACTAACCTTATTGCGTGCTGCAGGACGACCAATCTTTTGAACCATCCACCTGCGACTACCCTCTGCTGGAGCGGCAGATTGTAGGCCTGCTCGAGGACGAGCGCGATTTCGTAGCCAACGCCGCCAACTTTTCCGCCTTCGTCTTCCATCATCTCCCGCGCGTGAACTGGGCCGGTTTTTACGTGCCCGATAAGGACGGCTTGTTGCTCGGGCCTTTTAGCGGAAAACCGGCCTGCGCGCGGCTTCCGAAGGGCGGCGGCGTTTGCGGCACCGTCTTCGATAGGGGCGAAACCGTCATCGTGCCCGACGTTGCGGCCTTTCCCAATCACATCGCCTGCGACACCGATTCACGCTCAGAGATGGTTTTGCCGCTGAAAAGCCGCGGCGCGGTGTACGGCGTCTTTGACATCGACAGTCCGGTAATTGGACGTTTTTCCAAATTCGACGAAACCGGCGTTGCGCGATTGCTTGAACGATTCATGCAAGCCACCGATCTGCCGGAGAGCTATCGCACGGTGGCGCCCAAAGCGCGAATGAACGAAAGCATCGACGTACAAACCGCCCGCGATCACCACTCCATTATTCGCTATCTTTTAGCGGAAATCGACAAAGAAGGCGCCTCGGCGGCGCAGTTTCGCGCCCTTCTTGGGCGCTTACGAAACGTCTTGGTGGCTCATTTGAAGCTTGAAGATGATTGGCTGTATCCAAAGCTCGCGCAAAGCGGCAATGCTTCGCTTCAAAAAAAGCTGAACGATATCGCATGGAGATGGGCCATCTGCGCGGCAGTTTCGAGTCCATGTGGAAGACGTGGTCGGGAGCGGAACTCGCCGGCGAACAGCTCCTGCAATGGCGTGAAGCCTGGGATGATTTTGCCCGGCGGCTCGAAGCGCGAATGGATTCGGAAGATGACGATCTGTACGCAGCGGCGGAGGAAGACCTTGCTCGCGGATGATGGAGCCGTCGGCGGGGATTGAACCCGCGGCCTTCTGCTTACCATGCAGATGCTCTACCACTGAGCTGACGACGGCCGGCTTGGTCGCTCTGGAGCGGGCGGCGGGAATCGAACCCGCGCTGTCTGCTTGGAAGGCAGAAGCACTACCACTATGCAACGCCCGCGCGTTTTGGTGGGCAGGGCTGGATTCGAACCAGCGTACAGCGTTAGCTGGACAGATTTACAGTCTGTTGCCTTTAACCACTCGGCCACCTACCCGATCCCGCTCGCGACCTCTTGTTACGCGATAGCCACGCAGGCTGACCTTCTAATCGGGTTCTGAGGATTCTTTTAGGAGACGCTCATGAAGCGCCCGCTTGTCTGCGCTATAACGGTGATCGAGTCTTACTTCTCATCAAGGAACGGGAGCTTCGCAATGACTGCACGTCACATTCTTACCATCGGCGTTTTGGCAGCCGCAACAGCGCTTACGGCTTGCGGCGGAGGCGACACCGGTTCTTCGCTTCCGGCGCCCACAAGAGGAAGCAGTACGCAATCCGCTCAGCAGCAAACCGAAGATGCCATAAACACTGCGAACGATGTCGGCAGCCCCATGAAAGACCTGAGCGGCTATGAGGAAAGCACGGGATCGCCGGCCCAGATCGCGATCGCGGGAAAGGGGATCGTCTCGCCGCAAATTTCGCGGAACGGCACATGCACCAACGGGGTCGAGTTTTTCTCGCCCGACAAGCATGGCGATCCGAACTCAACCGAGCGGATCGAATTTTACGATAACGGGTGTACCGCGACCGCGCGAGATGCCATGCGGATCTATACTTCCAGCGGATCGAACTCGGAAACGGTAGCACGCACCGTCAGTTTCTACGCGTTGAACGGTTCGACGCCGATTGCCGTCCGGTCGGAAACGGTGAACTACAGCAACGCCTCGTTCGACAAATACGGCTATCCGGTTGTTGCAAACGGCTTCGACCGCACGCACACCGGCGAATTGGACATCGACGGCGTAAAGACGATTGACGGCGACGGCGAATTGGCAGTTGCAGCCGGCGCGGGAAACACGACGACATTTTGCGGTGATTCCGCCGGATTCAATGCTACGGGCAATCAGGTGCTGAACGAAACATTCGGTTGGGCTGGAGTCATGCCCAGTGGAAGCCGCACAGTGAACTCCAACGGCTCCGTGACCTGGCAAACGACGCACAACGGGACCGTGTATACTGCGCCAATCGGCGCACTATCCATCCAAGCCGGCGTGCAAAATACGTCGTGTCCCATATCGACTCCGATGTTCACACTGGCGGGGGGCACGGTGAAGGGCCAATATACGCTGCCGATCAGCGCCACGTTCACCGGCGGAATCCTCACGAATTTGACCATCCAAAATGCGGTGCTCAGCAACGGCGACTCGCTGAACGTTCAGACCAACGGCGGCGTGTCGCCCGGCAATGACCACTTCATCTCCGGAACGCTGAGCACGTCCGGCAGCGTCCTCGCAAACTTCAACGTAAACGCCTTCGGTGACGGAGTCCTGGTGGTGCTTTCGAGCGGCAAACAGTACGCCATCATCGACTGGCACGTCGTCAAGTAAAAGCTTAGCCTCCTTGCCCGCAAAAAGACTCGCGCCTGCGCGGGTTTTTTTGCACTTTCGCTACGTGGCGCTGGAGCTTTCCTTCTTCATCCTGCCTTCCTGTAGATCCAGCAGTTCGGTCCATGTCTTGACGTTGCCGTTTCCCGGATCCACTTTCTCCAATTCGTCGCAAAATGCGGCCCGCTCGTCCGCAGAGGGTTCGTTATGCCCCACCCAATCGTTCATTTGTGCGATTTTATCCGGTTCGGGACGCACGTAGTCGCGAATCCATTCCGAAACGGCGTCGTCGTCCGGAGCGGTCCGTACCGCGTCTAAAAATTCGTCTTCGGTAATTCCCAAAGTGTTGAAGAGCTTCAGGTTGAAAGGGCACCCGTAATAGACGTAGTCCCCGAGCTTGCCTTCCAGCTGCGCCTTGGCTTTATCGATTGCGCGCGGCACGAGCATGATCCCGTCCAGCTCTCTCGCGGGCTTCGCGGAACCTCTTTGGTCAAATCCATACCGCGGGTGTTCCCATCGATGCTTCGTCAACCACCTTCAACCAAGCGGCGCCTCAATGCCGATGAGGAAGTCGTGCATAGCGTTCCAATACCACAATTTGAATGCGGGCGCCCTTCGACTAAAGGGCGATGGTCACGCAAGTCTCTTCAAGGAGTCGAGGCGCAGCCGATTCAATAGGCCACTCACGCCGACGTAGGCTCAGTTGGTAGAGCCCCGCTCTTGTAAAGCGGATGTCGCCGGTTCGAGTCCGGCCGTCGGCTCACGTTTCAAAGAGCATCTTATGCAGCAAATCAAAACCAAATGGATGCAGTCCGGCCTCGTCCTGGTGTGCGAGCGCTGCTATAAAGAACGCATTCCCGAAGAAATACCGGAAAAAGCGGCGGAAATCGGCGAATTTAATTTGCGGGATTGGCTCAAGCAGCGGCTCAAAGAAGACGGACACTGGGCGAAAATCCGCGCTATCGGAACGACGTGCATGGATGTTTGCGCACGCCGTCACGTTACGGTCTGCATCGATCCGCACAACCAAGGCTTTTCGCAAGCGTTCGTTGTCGACCCGATCGGCGACCGAGAAGCGTTGTACGAACGGATCGTCAGATCGCTTGCGCCCTCGGGCGGCGAAATCGATTCAACCGACAATCTGCCGGACGGCTTCGAACGCTACGAAGACGACCGAAGCGGGAATCTCGCTTAGCGCCCGGGTGTGCGTACCGCGATCGCCGTAAGTTCGAAGCGGGCGCCGAACAGCAGGGGTCCGGAACCGAGAAACGCGCGCGCGGGCAACCGGCCCTCGAAATAGGATACGTAGATCTCGTTGAAAAGATCGAACAGCGAAACGTCGGGCGTGTAGATCGTTACCTGCACCAGATCGTTCATCGCAAGATCGTGCGCTGCGAGCAGTCGACGCAAACCGTTCATCAGCAACGTCACCTCCGAGCGCGCGTCCGGCGGAGGGCGCATGGTCTGCGGTTCCAAACCGATTTGGCCGCTCACGTAATGCGTATCCCCGACGCGAACGAGGTCGCTGAACGGCCGTTTCACCCGATCGAAGGTTGGATCTACGGCAGCTCGATCTCCGACAAGTTCTTCTCGATCTTGCGCTTGACTCGCTGCAGCGCATTGTCGATGGATTTCACGTGACGCCCCAGATCGCGCGCCATCTCTTGATAGCTCTTTGCCTTCCAGATACGAAAGCAACACCTGCGATTCCAACTCGGAAAGATTTTCCTGAATACGTTCCTTGATGTCCGCAGAGACTTCTTGATTGATCACGAGTTCTTCCGGATCGGACGTTTTTTGCGAAGCCATGACGTTCGAGCAGGGTACGCTCGCTGTCTTCGTCATAAATCGGCTTGTTCAGCGAAATGTACTGGTTGAGCGGAATGTGTTTCTGGCGCGTCGCGGTCTTAATCGCGGTGATGATTTGCCGCGTAATGCACAACTCCGCAAACGCGCGGAAACTTGAAAGCTTGTCGGCTTTAAAATCCCGAACCGCCTTGTACAAGCCAATCATTCCTTCTTGAATGATGTCTTCGCGGTCGGCGCCGATAAGGAAATAGCTCTTTGCTTTGATCCGAACGAAGTTCTTGTACTTGTTCAACAGGAACTCCATCGCCAAATTGTCGCCGGACTTTGCCGTAGCGACCAACTCCTCGTCTGCCCGCTCGTGGTAGTCGAGGCCATCCGAAACAGGATGGGTCATTGCCATTTTCTCAAGCCCTCAAAAACGACGGCTGCAAATCGCGCGCTCCGGAGAATGCGTCGAGCGCAGCACATCCCGAACAGTATAGGAGGGTCCTTCTTGGTCGTCAAGGACAGCCTCGGCAGCGCTCACGCTGGATCAGGGGGCGCCTTAGCAAGCCCTTCTATGGTGCGGCAGCCGCCGCACGCCGCTGGCGAACCGCTTCGTACAGCAGCACAGCCGCCGCGACGGAAGCATTGAGCGACGACACTTTGCCCTTAAGCGGTATGCGCACCAAGTAGTCGCATTCACGTTTCACCAGTTGCGAGAGTCCGTGCCCTTCCCCGCCGATGGCGATCGCGAGGTCGCGATCGAATGGTGCTTGCGTGTAGTCGACGGCCTCGCCGGCTGCATCGGCGCCCGCGACCCAAACGTTGCTCTTTTTCAGCTTGCGAATCGCCTCGGCTACGTTCGCGACACGCGCAACGCAGATGTGGGCCGTTGCTCCGGCCGACGTTTTTTTTACCGTCGCGTTTACCGCCGCCGACCGGCGTTCCGGAATGACGACACCGTCAGCGCCGGCGCATTCCGCAGTTCGAATGATTGCGCCCGCGTTGTGCGGGTCCGTCACGTGATCGAGCACCACGAGCAGCAGCGGGCTCGCGCCCTTTTTCGCCAGCACTTCATCGAGCGAAGCGTACTCGAACGGTTCACCGAACGCGATAACGCCCTGATGCGCCTTGTAGGGAAATGATTCGAAATACGCTCGCGACTCGAAGCTGATTGCGACCTCGCGCTCGCGCGCCGTATCGAGCAGCCGGCGCAGAGCCGGATCGCGCCGTCGGTCCGCCGCGATGTGGATTCGGCGAAGCGGTTCGGCCGACGCAAGCCCTTCCTCGATTGCATGCAGTCCGTAAACGACGTTGTCGAGATCGATCTCGCGCCGGCGAAACGCCGTACGCGCGCTTCGATTTACTTTGCGATGCTCCACGCCGTCCCGTCTTTGGAGTCCTTGAGCGTGACCCCGCACTGCAGCAGCGCGTTTCGAAGCCGATCCGAGGTGGCCCAGTCTTTATCGGCGCGCGCTTGCGTTCGCAGCGCGATGACGCGCTCGATCGCTTGTTCCGGGCTCGAACCGTTGACCAAAAGCGCAGGAGCGGCCAGCGCGAGCGCGTCGCCCAGCCGGTCAACGAAATCCCCCGGCAAATCGCGCTCGGGCTCGCATAACCACGCATCGCTCGGGGTGAGGCCGAGCAAATCGAGACCGAGCGAAAATTCTTTCAGGCCGCCTTCACGGTACGAAAGCAATTCCGAAAGCGCCACGGCGGTGTTCATGTCGTCGTTCAGCGCGTCTTCGATCCGGCTCATCAATGAACCCTCGGAATCACTTTCGCCGCGCTCGTACAATAACCGATACGTTTTTTTGAGCCGTTCGAGCGCGACCGAGGCGGCTGCAACCGATTCATCGGTGAAATTCATCACTTTGCGATAGCCGGTTTGCAAGAAGGCGAGGCGGATCGCTTGCGGATCGTAACGTTCGAGCATCTGTGAGAGCGGTTCGAAATTGCCGAGCGACTTGCTCATCTTCCGGTTGTCGAACAGCAGCAAACCTCCGTGCACCCAGAAATTTGCCATCGGAGGGCTCACCATCAACGGTTCGCTTTGGGCGATTTCGTTTTCATGATGGGGGAAAATCAAGTCGGCGCCGCCGCCATGGATGTCGAAGCCCGTTCCTTGCGGATCGAGCAGCGCGTGCGACATTGCGGAACATTCGATATGCCAGCCCGGCCGGCCGTCGCCCCAGGGTGATGGCCACTTCGGCTCACCGGGCTTGGCAAATTTCCAAAGCGCGAAGTCCAGCGGATCGTCTTTGAATTCGTCGACTTCGATGCGCGCTCCGGACTCGAGTTCTTCGATGTTGCGATTGGCCAGCCGGCCGTATCGCGCAAATTTTGCAACCCGGTAGTAGACGCCGTCTTTGGTCGAGTACGCGTACCCCAAGCGCATCAACTGCTCGATCATCGTGACGATCTGCTCGACGTATTTCGTAGCATAGGGCTCGAAAGTAGGTTCACGCACGCCGAGGCGCGCCATCGACCGTTTGAACGATGCGTAGAAATCGCTGACGATCGCGTACCAATGCTCGCCGGTTTCCTTGGCGCGATTGATGCTGCGATCGTCGATATCGGTAACGTTTTGCACGAACGTCACGTCGTAGCGAAGGTGCTCCAAGTAGCGGCGCAGCACGTCGAAAAATAAAAACGAACGCGCGTGGCCGACGTGAGATTCTGCCGAAGGCGTGAGGCCGCACACGTAGATTCGCACGCCCGGCGGGTCCAGCGGCGAAAACGCTTCTACGCGGCGGGTTCGCGTATTGTAGAGGTTCAGACCCACGCGGTTAGATGACCCAAGACCAGGCACTCTCGCCTTCCTCACGCTGCTCCACTTCACGCAAACGCGTTTCGAGCTGCGTTATGCGGCGGTTCAAGCGCGCGAGCGCATCCGCGTTTGGATCGGGCATATCGACCTGCGGACGTTCGGGCACCACGCGAACCGGCACGCCGTCCTGCATGACGATTCTCGCCGGTACGCCGACTACTGTTGAATTCGCGGGAACGTCTTTCACGACGACGGAGCCGCCGCCGACCTTCGCGTTGTCGCCGATCGTGATCGCGCCCAATACCGCCGCATTGACGCCGACGGTCACGTTTTTTCCTAAAGTCGGATGGCGCTTTACGTGCGAGAGACTCGTGCCGCCGAGCGTGACGCCTTGGTAGATCGTGCAGCCGTCGCCTACTTCGGCGGTTTCTCCGACCACGACTCCCATGCCGTGATCGATGAAGACGCCTTTGCCGATCGTGGCGCCCGGATGGATTTCGATCCCGGTTAAAAAGCGTACGATTTGCGAAAGCCATCTGGGCACAATCGGAATCCCGGCGCGGTACAACGGATGGATGAGACGATGCGCGGTGATCGCGTGAAAACCTGGATACGAGAGCACAACGTCGAGCCAACCGCGCGCTGCCGGGTCGCGCTCGAGCGGCGCCCGCAGATCGGCGAGCAGCGTGTTCACGGCTTCTCACCCCGAATCGGTCGGAATGGTTTTCCGTCGGGACCGAACGGTATCGGTTCCAAACCGCGGCCATGCAGAAGCCGCGAATTAACCGCGCCGATGCGAATCAAAATCCGGTCGTGGCCCAGAAGCGGAAAGATCAACTCCAACGCCGGTCCCTCGCGCTTTCCGGTAAGCGCCATACGGACTGCGTATTTCGCGTCCTCGAATCCAATGCCGAACTCACGGCCCAGCTCCGCCAGGTCATGTTCCAACGGTAACCCTCGCAGCTCGTTTTGACTATCGACGTATTGACCCACGGTGTCTAGGAAAAACAGCACGTCGCGGGTACGCAGCCGCTCCAACTCCAAGGCGGGAATGATGCACGATTCCTCTCGCAGTTCCACTACGTATGGGCGCGCTTCATCCACCGAAGCGATGTGCGCGCCATAGGCTTCCAGAAACGTCTCGATCCAGCGGAGCGCGGCCGGGGGGGCAGGCTCTTCGAGTAGTTTCCACCGCTGCATCGCTTCCATGAGCTCACGTTCTTGCACCATCGTCGTTACATCGGGGCAATGAGCGCAACGGCGTGCGCCGCGATCCCGCTTCCATCTCCCGTGAAGCCCATTCCTTCGGTCGTTTTCGCTTTCACGCTGACCTGGGCGAGGGACAACCCCAGCCGCGATGCGATATTGCGCCGCATATGAGCGAGGTAGGAAGCAAGTTTTGGCTCTTCCACGATAATCGTCGCGTCGATGTTCTCGATGCGATGACCGTTGCGATGCACTTCCGCCGCGCAGTGTCCGAGCAACTGGATGGAGTCGGCATCCTTCCAGCGTTCCTCACTCGATGGGAAATGCGACCCCAGATCTCCCAAGGCGGCGGCGCCGAGCAACGCATCGCTGATCGCGTGCGCCAGCACGTCGGCATCGGAGTGCCCCAGCGCGCCGAACTTGCTCGGTACGTCCACGCCGCCGAGAATCAATTTGCGCCCTTCTACCAAACGATGAGCGTCGAATCCGTGGCCGATGCGCATCAGTGCAGCAATCCGCAGGCCGGCTGCCGCGAACGCAAAACGCGATTCGCGCGGAGCAGATCGTCGGGCACGGTGACTTTGAAGTTTTCCGCGGACGCCTGAACGACGTGAACGCGTACGCCGATGCGTTCCAGCAACGCCGCATCGTCGGTCCCTTCGAAGCGGTCGCGCAACGCCGCTTCGTGGGCCGCTCGCATCTCCTCGGTCGTCGCGCACTGCGGCGTCTGTGCCGACCAGAGGCGTGCGCGATCGAACGTTTGCTCGACCGTGAAACCCGTTGCGCTTACCATCTTTATCGTATCGACGACCGGGACGCCCAAAAGCGAAGCGTTGGAGGTTCGTACGCACTCCATTGCCCGCTGCGCGTCGGCAACGGTAAGCAGCGGGCGCGCGCCATCGTGCACGAGCACCGCTTCGCTATCGCGCGAAACGGCGCGGAGGCCCGCGCGTGCGCTGGCTTGACGCGTCGCACCCCCTTCAACCACGATGCAGTCTTGCGCTGCCTGCGCGACCCGTTCGATCCACTCCGGCTCGGTCACCACGATAATTTCGGCGATCTCCGGCATTGCTTGAAAGGTCCGTATCGACCACGTCAGCATCGGAGCGCCGGCGAGATCGAGCAGTTGTTTGGGCTGACCAAACCGCACGCCTCTGCCGGCTGCAAGGACGATAGCGGAGAACTTCATCATCTGCGCGTTGCCGTTTCAGCGTCTGCCCGTATGGGCCGTGCCGGCAGCTCGCGGTTTGGCGAAGATCATTCTGCCGGCAGCGGTTTGCAGCACGCTGGTCACAACCACGTCGAGCGCTTCCCCGACGCTGCGGCGGCCTTGTTCGACGACGATCATCGTTCCGTCGTCCAGATATCCAACGCCTTGATGCGGTTCCTTACCGTCGCGCACGATCTGCACGCGCAGTTCTTCCCCCGGCAGCACGACCGGACGAACCGCGCTCGCGAGTTCGTTGACGTTGAGCACGATGATGCCTTCTACCGCCGCAACGCGATTCAGGTTGTAATCGGTCGTCAGCAGATGACCGCGCATCTCCAGCGCTAAGCGGACGAGCTTTGCGTCGGCGCCGCTTATGTCGCCGAAGTCGCGCTCGCTGATTTCCAGCACACTCAAATCCTGCAGGCGGTTGAGCACTTCCAACCCGCGCCGGCCGCGGGTCCGCTTCATGTGATCGGTCGAGTCAGCGATGGCCTGCAGCTCGCGCAGAACAAAGCGCGGCACGATGAATGGCCCCTCCAAGAAACCCGAATCGATGATCTCCACGATTCGCCCATCGACGATGACCGACGTATCGATAATCTTTGCCGTTGCCGGGGCCGACTGCGCGGGGACGATCGGCATTAAATGGACCCGCGCCCCCACACGCGCGCCCAGGTAGGCGGCAAACACGCTGATGACGATGTACAGCAGGATCGCGATATAGCTGCCCGCATTGCCGGTCGCCGAAATGAATTCGAATAAGATGCTGCGGATCAAAAATGCAATGATGAGGCCCAAAATCAAGCCTGCTGCGCCGCCGGCGACCTCGGTCGGCGCAAGGCGTTCCACCGCGTGCTCGACAGCGTTGAGTTCGTCTTCGAAAAACGCTTGCGCTAGAGGCGCGAGCAGCACGCCGATTAGGGCGCCGACGACCGGAGAAAGAACGTTGAAGGCGAGTTGCAGCGGCTCGCTTGCAACGTGCAGCGAGAACAAATGAATATACGCCTCGCGCCCGAGCAGAAAACCGGTGATCCCGAAAACGACAGCAAAGAGAAAGCGCAGCAGCAGCGCTGCGATTCCGGGGCCTATCCGAGTGTTACGAAAGCCGCGCATACGTCGTTTGCGACAAAACGCCCGCGCCGCGTCAAGCGCGCGTGCGTGTCATCCACCTCGAGCAATCCTTCCCGGCGAAAACGTTCCACCACGGGCGCGTAATCTTGCAAAAAGTTTGAGCCGTAGCGCTCATTGAACGCCTGCAGCGCCACCCCTTGCGAGGTGCGCAGCGCGAGCATCACCGCTTCACCCAATCGCTGGGCGCCCTCAAGGCATTCCGCTTCGCCCGGGATATCTGCATCGGCCAGCGCCGCCTGCAGATAGCTGCGAAGATCTTTGGTATGCATGCTGCGAATGCCGCGGCGATACGATGCCGCCCCCACCCCTAGTCCGAGGTATGAACCGTTCGCCCAATAGACGCCGTTATGCGCACATCGGTGCCCGGGCTTGGCAAAGTTGCTGATCTCGTACTGTTCGTAGCCCGCCTCCTCGAGCACCGCCATCGCGCTTTCGTAAAACGCCGCTTCGGCGACGTTGTCGAAAAATGCGGCAGGTTCACGAGCCCGCCAGCGCTCGTACGGCGTTCCAGCCTCGACCGTTAGACCGTATGTCGAAATGTGATCCACGCCGAGTTGAACCGCCTGCTGCAAAGAGCTCTTCCACGACGCGATGCTTTGACCGGGAACGGCGAACATGAGATCCAGGCTTACACTGCGCATCTGCGCTTCGCGGGCCCACGCGACCGCTTGACGCACCTGCGCAGCGGTATGCCGGCGGCCGAGCGTCCGCACTTCATCCGGATGAAACGACTGAACGCCGATCGAGAGCCGGTCAATGCCGCACTCGCGGTACGATAGCGCATCGGCCGGCCGTACCAGTTCCGGATTGATTTCGATCGTCGTTTCGCGATCGTGGCTTCCCGGAAAGCCGCTACGCAGATGGTCCAGCAGCGCTGCGAGCGAGAGCGCATCGTACGTATTCGGCGTTCCGCCACCCAGAAATACCGAATCGTACCTTTCCGGCTCTGCGGACCACTGCCGGGCAGCACGATCGATCTCGCGATGCAACGCTCGCAAATAGGTTTGCGCGGCACCGCGGCGGTGCGGCCACTTAGCAAAATCGCAGTACGGGCAAAGATAAGGGCAAAACGGTAAGTGAACGTATATTCCGGCCATCGGTTAATCTTGCGCTGAAAAGATTCCGACCGCACCCGGGCCGCCGTGGGTTGCAATCACCGGTCCCGCCTCCAGAATATCGAGCAGCTTCGGGCGCGCGCTGCCGAAACGTCCGGCAAGCCGGTCGCGAATCTCGCTTGCCAGATCGGGCGCGTTCGTATGCATTACCAGCAACCGCGCGCGTTCCACGTTGGTGATGTGCTCGAGCGAAAGATCGATCATCGTCTGCTGCGCGCGCGAGAGCGTGCGGACCTGCGCTTGCGCGACGACTTCGCCCTCACGCAGCGAGATGACCGGAACGATTTTCATCAGCGTTCCAATCGCCGCTCGCGCTTTGCCGATACGTCCGGTGCGCACGACGTGCGAAAGATCGGGAATGCAGGCGTAAAGTCGCTGCGTCGAGCGTTCGCGTTCGAGCGCTTCGAGGATAGCCGGCATCGCGGCGCCCCGTCCGGCCAGCTCGCGCGCTTGCATCGCCTGCATGCCCAAGCCGCCCGCGACGGTTTCGGAATCGAAGACGACGATTTTAGCGCCGGCAAAGCGCAGTGCCGCCGCGCGCGCCGCGTTGATCGTTCCGGACAGTTTGGAACTGATCACCACGCAGACGATTTCTTCGCCGGCGCGAACGTGTTTTTGAAAGACCTGTTCGAACATCTCGACGGTGGGCTGGGAAGTCGTCGGCAGGTTCGGCTCGTCCGCCAGCTTTCGTAGAACTGGCTCCTGGAGAGATCGACGTAGTCGCGGTAACTGCGCGAGCCCCAGATGACGAACAGCGGCACCACGTCGATGTCGAGCGCTTGAGCGCGCGCAGGTTCGATGTCCGACGTGCTGTCGGTGACCACCGCGACCAAAGACGAACCTGCTAGGCTTCTTTGGCGAAATGCGGTTTGACCAGCTCGGTGATTTTTCCGATCACGTCCCGCTTGGCCTCGATCGCAGCCTGATGGATTGCGTGCTTGATCGCGTTGCGCGATGCGCGGCCGTGCGTAACGATGCAGTTCCCGCTCAGTCCCAGCAGGGGCGCGCCGCCGTACGTCTCGTAATCGAAACGCGTGCGCAGCTTTCGCAATGCGGGAAGCATCAGCGCAGCTCCGGCTTTCGTGACCAGGCTGCCTTCGAGCACGCTCTCGCGAATGATCTTTTGCAGATCCGCTACCAGTCCCTCACCCATTTTCAGCACGACGTTGCCGACGAAACCATCGACGACGACGACGTCGGCAGCGTTGTGAAACAGATCTTTTCCTTCGACGTTGCCGATGAAGCGAATCGGCGCTCGCGCCAGCAGCTTTGCCAGCTTCGAGCACTTGCGCGTTGCCTTTGCTGCTTTCTTCGCCGACGGAAAGTACCGCAACCCGCGGCTGGTCGATGCCGAGCACCGTCTTGGCGTATGCCGAACCCATGATGCCGAACTGCTCGAGCCATTCCGGTCGGCAGTCGACGTTTGCGCCGGAATCCAGGAGCACCATCGGACCGTTGATCGCCGGCCAAACCGTAGCGATTGCAGGCCGCGCGATGCCGGCGATCGTTCGCAGGCGAATCAGCGCAATAGCCAAAAATGCACCGCTGTTTCCGGCGGAAACGACCGCATCGGCGGCGCCGCTCTTGACCATCTCCACCGCAACGCCGAGAGAGGTTTTGTCCGCGATGCGCAGCGCTTGCGAGGCGTGCATCTCCATCGGCACGTTCTCCGGAGCGTGCACCAGCGCGATTTTCTCGGCATTCGAGCCCGTAAGGAGCGCGCGAAGCCGCGATTCGTCGCCGATCAGCGTAAGATCGGCGTCGTCCTGCGCGGCTGCAAGCAGCGCGCCCGCAACGATCTCTTCGGGAGCGTGATCGCCGCCCATGGCGTCGACGGCAATGCGGGGCCTACTCATCGCGTGAAATCCAATATTCGACGTGCTTTTGACCGCCGAAATAATATTCGACGTCCGCACGCGCGAATGACGCATGCAAGTGCCGGGCGAGATTTTGCGCGTCGCGTTCCTTCTGCGCACCGCCATAGTACACCGTGATCAGGCCTCCGTCGGCGGCCCCCATTGCCGTCAGCGCAGCGTCCGCAGCGTCGGCCAAGGTCTCGCCGCCATAAAGCGCCTTCCCAGCCGTGGCCGCGGGTTTCCCACGCAGCACCGTCGTTCCACCCACGGTTGCGTCCTTCCCGGCAAAGAACAGTCTGCGCCGTCCGCACCTGATGCGCGGCCGAAATGATCGCTTGCGGGTCCGGTGAAGCCTGCGAATCGGCGGCGCGCAATGCGAACAAGCCCGCGATCCCGGCCAGGACGTCGTCCGTTGCGAGCACATGAACCGCACGCTCGCTAAGCTCGGCTGCTTCCTGTGCCGCGGGTACGGCGTTGCGGTCGTTCACGAAAAGATACACGCGCTCGGACAGCGCGCGATTGACGCCGAGCAGCAGTTCCCGAACGCTGGGATTCCGGCTAATCTCGAGCACGACTTCGGCACCGAGTTCCCGCGCGATGCGAGCGAATCCCGAACCCGGAACCACGCAGACGGTGGAGTACGCAATCGCAGGCCGGTCTACCAGCAGCACGTTGTGCTGGCGTTCCATGTCGTCGACCTTGATGCGGGACACCAGTCCCCACTTGCCGGAGAACGTTTGCACCGCTTGCGGATCGTCGGTGTGCAGATGCACTTTAAGCGGTTCTTCTCCGGCGACGATGAGCGAATCGCCGCGCGTTTTCAAATGCTCGCGCAGTTGCGCGGCGGTGCAGCTCGCGCGTTCGAGCATAAATTCCGTGCAATACTTGTACGCGCCGACACGCTGCTGCGCAGTGAAGATCTGGCGGCGTTCCGGACGGCGCGGAAACGCGGTGGCGCGCACTTTTATTGCCGGCAAAAACTGCAGAATGCCCTCTAAAAAGTACACGAATCCGGCCCCTCCGGCATCGACGACGCCGGCTTCTTTGAGCGCGGGCAGTTGTTCCGGCGTCTTCTCGAGCGCCTCGTTTGCCGAGCGCAGCACCCCGCTCAAAAATCGATAGAAATCTCGTTCGTGCAGCGCGAGGTGGTACGCGTGTTCGGCGGCGGCCTCGGCGACGGACAGAATCGTGCCCTCGATGACCCTGACGAGAGATTGCTTTGCGGCGGCCACGCCTTCGCGCATGCCGGTCGCGAGCACGAACGTGTCGATTTCGCTGCGGTGGCGCACGTGATGCGCAAACCCTCGAAGCATTTGGGAGATGATGACGCCGGAGTTCCCGCGTGCGCCCATCAGCGCGCCCTGCGCAGCAGCCGCGGCCACCCGCGCAAGAGATCGGTCCTGCACTCGACCGGCCGACAGCGCCGCTTGACGGCACGTCAGATACATGTTCGTACCCGTGTCGCCGTCGGGCACCGGAAAGACGTTGAGGTCGTTGAGCACGGTGCGGTATTTGCCGAGAAAGTACGACCCCGCAGCCACAAACTTGGCGTACGCTCGGCCGTCCAGCTCGGTGACCTCCATGCGCGCCTTGGCTTCGCCCTGCCCTGCGCAATCCCGTTATGCGCGACTTGGAATCCTTGTCAAGGCCGGCGCGGCATGCTACCCTACCCTGGTTGCGCCGAGCCCTGCGCCGTGCGTCGACTACTCTGCCAACGTCAATCCGATAAGAGGTACGACCCAGTATGGCCAAGCGCTGTGAAGTCTGCGGCAAAGGCCCCATGGCGGGCAACAATGTCAGTCACGCCATGAACAAAACCAAGCGCCGTTGGCTGCCGAATCTTCAGGCGATCAAAATTGCCGAGCGCGGCGTGCATCGCACCGCGCGCGTCTGTACGGCTTGCCTGCGCGCGAAAAAAGTTACTCGCGCCGTTTAACCTGGTTACGTCCCGGTTTACGCTTTGAACCCGTAGAGCCCGTGTCCGTTCGGGTTTGCGACGTACACTTTGTACGCGTGACGAATCCCTAGCGACTGCGTGAAAATCACGTGCACCGGCGTTCCGGGTTTGAGATCTTTGGACTGCATCGTTTTGCCGCCGGGCAGCGCGACGAACTTCGGCCAGGAGAGAAACGACACGTCGGCCGGAACCCCGTCGATGCAGTGAACGCGAACGTTTTCGAGCGAAACGTGACGCACGTATCCGTGGCAGTCGTGGTACTTTCCGCCGGGTGGAAGACTGCCGCTCGCAGCGAACGCCGGTGCTGCCATTGCAACTCCGAGCGTAAGCGTCAGCGTAAGTCCGATCACCGATAGAAGACGATTCATACAGTTGCCCCTTTCCATGCGGATATTCCCCGCGGTCCAAACCTCAATCGCGCCCATTTCACGAGCAGCCGCCGGACGTAGTCAAAACGTACCCGTCGTTCGAATGAACCGGCAACGGATTCGTTACGGCGCGTCCATCGATGTCGGTGTACGTGTGATTGGCCGGAAGAGCCGCGTTGACGGCGGGCGTAGGCAGCGATCCGGAATTGAGCACGACCAGTCCGCCGCTGTACCTGCGATAGTAAATGAACGGGCCGCCGTGATATTCTTCGCACGGTGCGCCCAAACGCGCGGCGTACTCCGGAAACGTATTGTCCGATCCGCCGGTTGAGGGCGTGATGAAGAGATCGGCGCCGCCTTCGTTTGCCATGAAGTATGCGGCGATTGCGTACTCACGCTGCGGCGGCGTGACCGCCGCGTCTTTGAAATAGTTAATGATGAAGACCGCAATGCCGCGCTTCTGCAGATACATCAAGTACGACGTCAGCGAGTTGAAACGCGAGGCATCCGCCGGCATTGCATAGCGGCCGTAATCCGCGTATCCGCGCTCGTCGACCATACCGTCGATAAGCGAGTACAATGCCTGCTCGTTCTCGTTGGTTCGCGCACCCTGCGGATGGTTGACCAGGTATCTTCAAATGGTGCGGCGCGAGGACCGGATCGGTCGCCAGAATTTGCCGCGCCGTTCGCACGAACGCCAGCATATCGGCAGTCCAAGCCGGATCGTTCAGCCCGGAATAGCGGCGCACGAACGTGCCGTTATTCCAGATGCCGCACGCGTATTCACCGGCATTGACGCTTTGGCCGAAATTCGGATTGCCGCCGGCCATCGCGTCTTCGAAGATCACTTGATCCATCGCGAGCGCGCTATCGCCGTTCGCGATAGCGTTTGCACCGTTGAGCTGCTGCACTTGATAATCGATCACGGCCGGGTTGTGAAAATCCAGCGGAACGTCCGGCTTGTCGACGCCGGGCCAAAAAGCGTAGTCGTGCGTCGGCGTTCCATCGGAGCGGCAAGCGTACAGAATCCAATCGGGGTGATTGGTTTGCCACCAGTTCAAATCGTGGCCGGAGAGCTCGACTGCGATCTTCCTGCGGGATGAAATAGCGCGAGAGCACGATACCCGGATGTGCGCTTTCCCAGAACTGCGGCTGCGATGCTCCCCACACCGCATCGTACCGCGGCGCCTCGCTCTGAATCTGCGCGGGCGTCATGGATTTGTCGAATTCTTGAAACAATCCGACACGTCCGGTCGTGTCCGGAATCATCGTCGAGCCGGCCGGCGCAACTGTAGGCGCGGAAGACGGAGCCGTCGTGGGGCCCGGCGATGAGCCGGCGCTCGGCGCACTCGAGGGAGCCGGGTTCGCAGGCGGCACGCTCACGCCCGCGGCACCGCCGCCGCCTCCGCCGCAGGCTGCCAGCGCGAACATAAGAACCACCGCCGCTTTACGATCCATCGCCGTGCTCACTTTTGCGCTCGGAAGACATGTACCCACCAGCGGAGAGCCGTACTTCTTTCACGATGCGCAATCCGGTTCGTTTGTGCGCGGCGGCGCTCGCGCTTTCCCTGCTCTTTTGCAGCGTGGCGGCGCGAGCAGATGCCGCGCCTTTTTCCATGGCTCAAGTGCTGTCGTATCCCTTCCCAAGCTCGCTGGCGGCAAGTCGCGATGGACGAACGCTCGCCTATGCGATCGACCGCAAGGGTTTGCGCAGTCTCTGGGTTGCTCGCGCGCCGCAGTACGTTCCGCACGAAGTAGCAGCAACGAGCGCAGACGACGGACAGGGATTTCGCGACGTTACGCTTTCGCGCGACGGCTCGCGCGTCATCTACGCGTTCGGCGCGCAGGCAGACGTAGATGCCAATCCGACGCGGCCGCTGAATCAACTGTGGTCGGTGTGCGTCTCGAAGTGCATTCGTACGAAAACGGTACTCGGCGAAGGACATTCGCCGGCGATCGCTCCCGACGGATCGCGCGTAGCGTTCGAACGCGGCGGTGAGGTGTGGAGCGCCTCGCTCGACGGGCGTTCAGCCGCAAAGCGATTGTTCTACGATGAGGGGCGCGACTCTCAACTGGAATGGTCGCCCTCCGGAAATGCGTTGGCGTTCGTTTCATCGCGCGGCGATCACGCGTTCATCGGAGTGTATCGCAACGGGCGCACGCCGCTGCAGTTCCTTGCGCCGGCGCCCATGAACGACACGGAGCCGCGCTGGTCTCCGGACGGCACGCGAATTGCTTTTGTGCGAACGCCCGGCGCCGGCGGCGAACCGCAATCGCCCCTTGCCCCGCTTGTCGTTCCCTGGTCGATTTGGGTGCTGAGCGTTTCCGACGGTGCCGGCCATGCGGTGTGGGAGAGTCCGCACACACCGCGCGGATCTTTTCCAACGCAAGGCGGTGACGTCGATTTGTACTGGGCAGCAAACGATCGCATCGTCTTCGCAAGCGAGATGGACAACTGGCCGCATCTTTACGCGATCCGCGCCGCCGGCGGATCGCCCTGGCTGTTGACGCCGGGACGGTACAGCGTAGGCGACGTGATGATGTCCGCCGATTTGCGTTATGCGTTCTACAACGCCAACACGGGAGCCTCACCGCAGGACGTTGACCGATCCCATTTGTACCGCGTCGACGTTGGGAACGGCTCCGTTGCGACGCTAACGGCAGGCAAGAGCTCGGAATGGTCGCCGACGCCGCTCGGCGCAAACGCGTTTGCCTACGTGCGCGCCACCGCGCAGCAGCCGCCCCTCGTCATGCTTTCGAGATCACTGCATGGCGATTCTCGCGCGCTGGATGCTGCACTCTTACCGAGCGGCTTTCCAACCGCGCAGATGGTCACGCCGCGCGAAGTGACCATCGATGCTCCGGACGGAACGCTCGTGCACGCGCAAGCTTTCGCCGCGCCTGGAGCCGCCCGCAGACCGGCAATCGTTTTCGTGCACGGCGGCCCGATGCGGCAGATGCTGCTTACGTGGAACCCGATGGCCTACTACAGCAACGCGTACGCCGTCGATCAGTACTTGGTGCGCCGTGGTTTTGCCGTGCTGTCGGTGAATTATCGCTCGGGAACGGGATACGGCCACGATTTTCATTATGCGCTGCGTACGGGCTGGACCGGCGCGAGCGAGTACCAAGACGTGCTGGCGGCGGCTCATCAGCTTCAGGCGATGCCGATGGTGGATCCGGCGCGAATCGGGATCTGGGGGGGATCGTGGGGCGGATATTTGACGGCCCTCGCGCTCGCGCGGAACTCCGACCTCTTCAAAGCGGGCGTCGACTTCAGCGGCGTCCATGACTTAGTGCACGACGCGATCGACTATTTCAACGCTTTCGGGCCGGCGCCGCGCGTCGATATGCAGCCCTGGATCAAACTCGCCTTCAATTCTTCTCCGAGCTCGTCGGTTTCGACGTGGCGTTCGCCGGTGCTGTTGATCCAAGGAGACGACGACCCCGACGTGTCGTTTCATCAACTTGTCGATCTCGTTCCACGTTTGCAGCAGTACAACGTCCCCTACGAGGCGATCGTTCTGCCCGATGAAGTGCACGGTTTCTTGCGCTATGCTTCGTGGCTGCGTGCCGACGAAGCGACTGCCGCATTTTTCGCAAGAATCCTACGTTAAGTCAGGGGAGCGGCTCTCGGGCCCACTGTGCGCGTGCAGGCTGCGAAAACTCGAACAAAATGCGCGAAATATCCGACGGTTCGAGCGTGATGAGAAATTCGAGCCGGACGTGTGCGGCATCGATCGTTTTGAGAAGTACTGCGCACAGCACGGGCCCTCGCCGTGAGGGCGCAAAAGACAGCGTCAGCAACCCGCCCGCAAGCCCGCAGCTGCGCGCAGGACCGTTTCCGGTCCCGATCTTCTGCAGATAGTCGCGCAGATCGTACAACTCCCACAACCCAATCGCCATTTCGAATTGCGTCTGCACCGGATCGGCGTGCGCGCTCACGCGGCAACGCATGAGATCCAAGTTCGCCGGTTCCGCGGTGTCGGGATGCTGATACCCCAAAACTTCCACGCCAAGTTGCGGCTGCGTTTGCAGGGAACCAAAACGAATCTGGACCGGCGTAAACGTCATCGGCGACCTGTTACCCCGTTTGCATTGGCGTCACAGTCTGGCGCTGCTGCGAAAATGATCGAACCCCGTTGATTCCAGCGGTTCCTCGCGGCCGTCCACCAGACGCACGAGGCGTTCACCCTTGGTGAACCGTCCGGCTGCATGTAACGGACGCCCGAAACGGCGCGCGAATCGCGCGCTCAAGTAACGGAACGCCCGCGGCGCCACCGCAGCCAACAGCTCGTAGTCTTCGCCGCCGGCGAGAGCGTACGCCGCGGGCTCTTCGCCGCGTTTGATTGCCGCCCGCACGGCGCTCTCCGCCACCGGGACGTGGTCGATCGCGGCGCCGCACGAAGACCGACGGCACATGCGTGCCACATCGATTGAAAGGCCGTCCGAAATATCCATCAGCGCATGCACGTACGAACCCGCCGCAAGCCAGCGGCCCTCGCGAACGAGCGGCAGCGGCGTATTGTGCGCGGCAATCGCAGCGGCCCGCAGTTCCCCTTCGAGCAGCTGCGGATCTTCGAGGGCATGCAGCCCCGCGCGGCTGGCCCCCAGCGGTCCCGTCACCGCGATCACGTCTCCCGGCTGCGCGCCCGCTCGACCTTTGACGTGCGTGGGTCGCGCTTCCCCCACGGCGGTGATGGAAAGCATGAGCTCGGATGCCGCGGTGAGATCGCCGCCGGCAATCGTGCAGCCGTGCCGTGATGCAATCGCGAGCATTCCACGGTAGAGCTCGAGCAAATCCTCGCGCGCGATTCCCGTGGGCAGCCCCGCCGCAACCGTCGCGAGCAATGGGCGCGCGCCCATCGCTGCCAAATCGCTCAAGTTGGCAGCCATTGCGCGCCAGCCGATCGCGTACAGCGGCATCGTGGCGCGACGGAAATGCACGTTCTCGATGAGCGCGTCGGTCGTGATGACGCTGCGCGCGGAACGAGAGGGCTGCCAGACCGCCGCATCATCGCCGATGCGGCTGCGGATCCGCCGGTTTACGGAGTCGTTTTCGACCAGGTCGCGTAGCGCATCGATCAGCGCATCTTCGGGGCCTTGCGCCGGCACGTCAGCGCGCCGCGGCGCCTGCGAGCACCTTTTCGAATTCGCGCGTTGCTGCCGAGCAGTCCGGCGTCTCGAAAATAGCGGAACCTACGACCAGCACGTCCGCGCCGGCCTGCGCAACCGATCGCGCGTTTTCCAAGGTGATGCCGCCGTCGACTTCGATCTTGCACGAAGCGCCGTTGCGATCGATCAGTGCTCGCGCTTGGCGAATTTTTTCCAGCGCGCGCGGAATGAATTTTTGACCGCCGAAGCCCGGATTGACGCTCATGATCAGCACGACGTCGATGTCGTCGAGCAAATCTTCGAGCAGCGCCACCGGTGTCTGCGGGCAAATCGAAATGCCGGACTTTGCGCCGAGCGAACGGATGTGGGTCAGCAGCCGCTGCGCATGATCCGTTGCCTCCAGATGAAAGGTGATGATGTCCGCGCCGGCTCGCCGAAACCGGTCGACGTACAGACTCGGGCTCGACGATCATCAGATGGCAGTCAAACGGCAAATCGGAATGTTTGCGCAGATCCGCTACGATTTTCGGTCCCCATGTAATGTTCGGAACGAAGCGCCCGTCCATGACGTCGACGTGCACGTACGCGGCGCCGGCGCGCTCGACGGCGGCGATGTCGGCTTTCACGCAAGAGAAGTCCGCCGAAAGAATCGAGGGCGCCAGTTTTGCGGTCATGGCGCGGGCGATGCGCCCCGTTTCTTCTCGTCCACGCCCTGATACGCGTTCTTGGGTTCCTGTCCGACTTTGGTTTCGCCGAGCAGCGTGTCGTTCACGAAAAAGTAGATGGCCAACGTCCCGATCGTCGTGACGTTGAAGTCGAACTTCTGTCCGGGCTGCGCGTAGCCGTCGAAAAGATCGTAGCGTCCGGTTTCGTCGCTCACCGAAAAGCGCACATGAAGCGGCTGGTTCTGCCCGGTCTCCGCGGGCGGTACCGATGCGAGCACGTGCGTTTGATGAATGATGCGCCCGGATTCATGCGGCCCCGCGCTCGCGTCGAGCGATACCACGTCGTACGGACCGATGATTTCGCCGGCGTCGGGTTTTTGATGAACCACTTGTCCGTGCGGCGGTCCGGAAACGCCGAGCGGCGTCCAGACGATCTGCCCGATCTTGATGTGCAGGCTCGAGGCCAGCGAGCGCGCTTCGTCGATTTTCATGCCGGTGAAACTGGGAACCTTGATCGACGTTACGCCGCCCTTGCTGATCAGCAGTGAAACGGGCATGCCTTCGGTGACGCTCACCGAGGGCTGCGGATCTTGTGAAATGACGTGGTCGGGCGGAATGTCGTCGCTGCGCGCGTAGGTCGTCTTCGCGAGTTGAAGCCGCGCATGTGCCAAATCGAGTCTGGCATCACGCAAGGATTGATAGCGCATGTCAGGCATGAGCATCGTGCGCACGCCGTCGCTGATAACCAGCGAAATTTGCCGCCCTGCGCGCACGTGCAGTCCCGCTTGCGGCTCTTGGCTCATGACGACGCCTTTGGGATATTGCGCGCTGACGGCATGGCCGGCAATCGACGACTTGAGATTCATGCGAACGATTTCGGTAACCGCGTCTGGCTGCGCCATGCCGATGAACGAGGGCACCGTCACGGTGTTCGGGCCCGGCAGCAAAAACTGCACGATGGAGTGTCCGAACCATACGATGACGCCGACGAATGCCGCGAAAACGAGCGGAAAGATCCAGTCGCGCGGCACGTAGCCCCGCGCGGCCAGACTTCTCAAACCATGGCCTCGAGCGCCGCTTCGCTTACGTCGAGGTTCGAAAAGACGCGCTGCACGTCTTCGTGCTCGTCGAGCGCTTCCAGGAACGTCAGCGCAGCGTGCAAATCTTCGCCGTGTGGGGATACGCGCTGCTTTGCGCGCGCGCCCAAAAACGCTTCCGAGATTTTTTCATTGCGGTCGCGTAGCGTATCGCGTACCTGCGCGAGGGCCGAAGGTTCGGTGTAGATTTCGCATGCATCGCCGTATTCCAGGTCGACAACGCCCTCGACCAGCACGGCCTCGGTGAAAGCGTCTTCGCTGCGACCGGCCGAAGCCGCGACGACGATGCCCACCGGCTCGAACATCCACGCAACGCTTCCGCTCTCGCCGAACGTGCCGCCGTTTTTGCTGAAGAGAAACCGCAGTTCCCCCGCAGTACGGTTGCGGTTGTCCGTTGCAGCATCGACGAGCACCGCAACGCCGGCAGGCCCGTACCCCTCGTAGCGGATTTCCTCTATCTCTTTTTCGCCCGCGCCGGCCGCCCGCGCGATCGCGCGCTTGATGTTCTCGGCCGGCATGTTGTTCTCGCGCGCTTTCTCCACCGCCATCTTTAAACGGTAGTTGGCCTCCGGATCGCTCGACCCGCTTTTCGCAGCAAGGATGATTTCCTTACTGAGCTTGGTGAACAGCGCGCCTCGCTGCGCGTCGGCCTTTCCCTTGCGCAGCTTGATGTTGTGCCATTTCGAATGACCGGACATTCTACACCCAGTTCGACTGCAGCCACATGCGATGCCACCAATCGTTCCACGGAATCGGCACCGCGGACAGGATCGGATAAAACCAGATAAACGCCAGCACGACGGCGGTAACGTAGGCACCGACGCCGATTCGCCGCAGCAGCTGTTCCTCGCGGTGCTCGGCGTACCGGTTCCAAATCCGCTGCAGCACGATCACGTTGCAGAGCACGATGATGGGGATGTCGACGTAAAAATGGTACGCGAACGTGATTCTGGGTGAACGCGCCCAGGGAAGCCACTGCAGCAGGTACGCTAAAATCAGCAGCGCGTACCCTTTGTTCTTTTCGCGCCACGCCAAAAATGCCACCGCGGGAACGCAAAACAGTCCGAACCAAAGAATGAGCGGGTTGGGAAGCGAGATGATTTCCGAAACGCAGCAGCCGTTGGGGTTGCTCGCGTTGATCCCGGTGCGCAGGTCTTTCCAGTAGTACGCAATCGGCCGTAAATCCAGCGGCCACTGCCACCATGAGGACTGGTACGGATGCGTCGCCTTGAGAGTGTCGTGGTATTCGAACATCGTGTACTGCCGGTAGACCAGATCGCCCAGATTCTTGATCTCGATATGCCGGAAGAAATCGGGAATCCACACGCACACGTACAGCGACATGCTCAGGAAAATGATGGCGCTCACGGCAACGTCCAAACGAAAGCCGAACGGATTGCCCCAATGTTTGGTTTGGCCTTGGCGCCAGTAGCGCTGCAGCCAGACGGCGGCGATGACGATGAACGAGACGCCGTAAGCCATGACGCCGTACCACTTGCTTGCAACCAACGCGCCCAAGAGCAGCGTGAACGCAATCAGCCAGCCGGTGGCGTGGCGTCCTTCCTGCGACTCGCCGGCATCGTCGAGCACTCGGCCGGCGGTGTAAGTGGCACTGCCTTGCGGCGTGGCATACACCACCGAGCGGTCGCGGCGGTAGGCGATCGTCGCGTCCTCTTCGCGGACCGTCAGATCTTTTTTCACGGCGCGACCGTCCGGTGTTTCCAAAACGCTTTGGCCGTCCGCCTCGACGAGCGTACTGCCTTCCGGATAGACTCGCAAAGCGGCTCTTCACGCGCCAAAGACGCGGAACCGCCCATAGGCGCAGCAGCAGATACCACCCCGAAGCGAAGAACAACCCGGCGACGATCAGCGAGGCTTTCGATCCGCCCGAAACGGCATTCGCGATTGCGCCGGTGCCGAAGCCGAGAATCAACGCCGCAATCACGCACCCGGCCACGCGCGTGAGCGTCTGAGGTTCGTACGATCGGACCGTCGATTGCGAGGCAATCCAGTAGCGGTAAAACGCGTACAGCGCGCCCAGGGAAAAGACGACCACGATGCCTTCAGGCGTAGCGATACGGGACTGCACGAAGTGCATCCCGTCGGCGGTGAACATCAGGGCCGCGAAGGAAGCAAACAGCGTCGACCGGGTCAGCCGTTTGCCGAACGCATAGATCACGACTATGGCGAGCGCACCGAAGACCACGTCCAAAAAGCGCCAGCCGTGCGAATTGTCGCCCGCCGGCATCCCGCCGAACAACATCGTCGAAAGGGTGATGATGAGTTTGGTCAGCGGCGGGTGCGTATTTTCGTAGATATACTTGTTCGTCAAGTACTCTTCGGCTGCGCGCGCGAAGTAGATTTCGTCGAACACCTTTTCCGTCGGCAGCCAATAGTTGACGTACGAGACGGCGAAGGAGACGACGCCGAACAAGCCGGCCAGCGCGTAGTCCAGCGGCCAGACCATTGAAGCCAAGCCTTCGCGCGGGTTGAACCAGGAACGCGCACGAAAGGCAGACGGAAGCGCGATCGCCGGCGCCGACATCCCTTCACCGATGCTCGTCGCTTCGCGCCCGGTCTGTCCCAAGAAGACGTATCCCAAGTAAAAAAACACCGCCACGTTCAACAACGAGAGCGGGTGGGTCACTTGCGGCCACATGTCGGCGGCGTTCACGCCCGGCGTGTTGTTCGTGACGACTTGCAGATAAACGAGCGAATACCAGAGATTGACGAACAGCGTCAGCGAAAATATCGCCGCCGACCACAGGTAGCGCGCGGCAAACGGGATAGCGGCCATCGTAAAGAGCACGCCGTCGTAAATGTACCGCTCGTGCATGCGCGTCGCGAACATGAAAAACGCGAGCGTCAGCAGGGCCGAAGATTCGATGAGCGCCTGCTGCGTGCGGCTCTGCGCATAGCGCACCAGCGTCAGGATCGCGGCAGCCGCAACGAGCAAAATTCCCCACGCGTACTGCGGCCACGGTCCGATCCGCTGCGAGTCGGGGTTCCAAAACCCGTGGATGATCGACCACAAGTTGAACGCGTTGACCGAGTTGTACGCGTACACGTTTTTGCCGAAGCTGTATTTTTGATAGAGCCACGCGAAGGCATTGGCCGGATTAGCCGTCGGATGAAACGGGATGGTGAGCGCAAAAACAAATACGACGGCGGCGACGATGCCGGCGAGCGTGCCGAGCAGGCGTTCCTTGCGCCGGGCCGGCGATGCGAACGCAAACACGATGAAGAGCGGAATGAGAATGGCCGCTTGCGGTTTGATGAGCAGCGAGTACGCGAGCGCGATCCACGCCGCGGCGATCGTTACCGCCGGGCTGCGCTCGTCCGATCGCAGCAGCAAGTACACGCTCAATAACGCCAAGCCCGCCGAAATGGAATCGACCTGCCCCCAGGCCGCCGAGATGAAGACGATCGCCGGATTGAACAGAAAGAGCGCCGCGACGCCGAGCGCCCAACGTTCGCTCGCAAAGCGCCGCACGATGGCGTACAACAGTGCTCCATCGGCCAAATCCATCAGGACCGCGGGCAATTTGACCAGATACTTGAGCAGTTCCAGATTGCCGTGCGGCGCCAGCAACGCGTAGACGTGACCGACCGCGGACAAAATATAAAAGTAACCCGGCGGATAATCCGCAAAGCTCGTGGAGCCGTAGAACTGCGCAAACGAATGCGACGACAACGTGATCGCCCAAGCCTCGAACGAACTCACGTCGTTGCGGAAACCGTCGTTGCCCATGAACAGCAAGCGCAGCAAGAAGCCGGCCGCGAGCATCACCCACAGCCAGAGCGCCGCGGACGCAGTCCGCTCTTGCGTACCGATCGACGTTCGCAGTTGCGCTTTAGTTGTACTCAAAAAGCTCGGCTCCCAGAAGAATGCGCGCCGCTACGAAGAGGCCAGTTGCAGCGAACTCAACAGAAAGTCGCGCACACCGGCTACGGGGTGGCGCTCGACGACCGCCAACTGTTCGGCAACGGCCGCGTTGGCGGCCTCTCTGGCGCCAAGTTCTTCTAAAGCTTCGATCACACCCGTTACAGTAAGGGCGTCGAGTGCTTGCCCGCGCGCGTACGCTTCGGCGATGCGCCTGGTCGCCCTTGAAGGCGGTTGCCCGAGGGCCCATACGACCGGAAACGTCCACTTTCGGCGAGCGATGTCGTTGCCGGTCACCTTTCCGGTCGCATCGACGCTTCCCCAGATGCCCAGAACGTCGTCGCGAATTTGAAAAGCCGAACCGTACGCGCGGCCCAGCTCCTGATAGCGCTGCACGCTTTCGGTATCGCATGGCGCGCACAGTGCTCCCAGTTCGGAAGAGACCCCGAAAAGCGCCGCCGTTTTGGCCGCGATCATGCGGTTGTACTGCGTCACGTCTACCAACGTCGCCCGCTCGAAGGCGAGATCGAGCGACTGCCCGTCGCACATCGTCGCATGTGCTTCGTGCAGCGCCCGCACCATGCGCAGCACGCGTTCGTCCGAATGATGCGCGCGAGCGTTCATCAGCGCAAGAAAACTGTGCGCGCAGAGCGCATCCCCCGCGTTGAGCGCTTGTGGAATTCCGTAAACGGCCCATAACGTGCGGCGCCCGTGGCGCAGTTCGTCGCCGTCTTCGATATCGTCGTGCACCAACGAGTAATTGTGCAGAATTTCGATCGCGGCCGCCGCGTCGAGCGCGTCGTCGATGCGCGCGCCTTCCGCTTGCGCGACCGCAAGCAGCAAACGCGGCCGCAATCGCTTGCCGCGGCGCCCCGGTGCGTACGGCCCGTAGCCGAAATGATAGCAGAGCATGTCGGAAACTTCTTTCGAGCCGCGGTAGGCGCGAACGACGTGTTCCAAATGTTCTTCAAATCGATCGTCAGCGTAGATCACGATGCTCCGCGAGCGAGCGGATAGCTCGCATCACCTCGTCGGTAAACGTTCCCAATTCCTCACGCGTCGCCTTTCGGTCCACCGGCGAGCTGCAGCGGCACTCCGAACGCGACTTCGAAACGCGCAAGCCGTCGCGCTTTCCGGGTGCCGGACACACTCGCCGGCACTACCGGCGCGTTGGTCAGCGATGCGAGCAAGGCAACGCCGCTGCGAACTTCCGCCTCTCCGCGTAGATTGCGCGTGCCTTCGGGAAAGATGCCGATGGCCGCACCGCCGCGCAGCGCTTGCACCGAGCGTTTGATAGCCGCAGTTGCGGCACCGCGGCGATCGACCGGATACGCTCCCACTGCGGCGATCGCTCTTCCCAGCACCGGAATGTGAAACAGCTCCTCTTTTGCCATATACCTGATCCGCCGCGGACACGCCGAACCCAGCACGGGCGGATCGAGATACGAAAGATGATTCGAGGCGATAATGACCGGCCCGCGCGTAGGAACGTTGCGAGCGCCTCGCACGCGCATGCGCCACACCACGGTAAAGAGCGCACGAAAAGAATAGCGCGCCGCATCGTACAGCAGCGCATTCACGTACCGGCGATCTCTGCCGGAGCGGCGAGCGCGCAGATTCGATCGACGACGGTGCCGATGCTCAAGTCGCTCGAATCGATCACATGCGCATCGTCCGCGGCGCGCAGCGGCGAGATATTTCGGTTTTCATCGAGGCGATCGCGTTCTTGCAGCTCTTTGGTCAACTCGTGCACGCCAACGTCGAGGCCGGAACGTTCCAGCTGCGATCGCCGCCGCGCGACGCGCGCCGGCACCGACGCGGTCAGGTAAATTTTGAGCGGCGCGTGCGGAAGCACGACCGTGCCGATGTCGCGCCCGGCCATCACGACGGGACCGGCGCGCGCAATGTCACGCTGCTCGCGCACCATCGTTTCGCGGACGCGGCGGTGCGCCGCGATCGTCGAAACGACCGCGGTGACTTGCGGCGAATCGAGATCGCTTTGGGAAAGTTGCCGGGAACCGCAGAAAATCCGGAACCCCATCGGACCTTCCCGATCCAATGCAACGCGAAGAGCATGCTGTTCGCACAGCCGCACCAGCGCGAGTTCGTTGTCCAAATCGGTTTGCGTTTGCAGCGCCAAATACGCGAGCGCTCGATACATCGCTCCCGTATCCAGATACAGCACCTGCAGACGATCCGCGACGAGCCGCGCGACGGTCGTTTTCCCCGAAGCGGCGGGGCCGTCGATGGCAATCTGCAGATGCGAAGGCACGGCTCCCCTCTTAGGGGCCCTGCGAAAAACTCCCACGTCTCACTTGCTCCGCCAGGACCTCGCGCGGTGCGGGCGGCAAGAAGCGCGGTTATGGCTAAAGCCCGTTCCGTCTATTCGTGCTCCGGCTGCGGCTTCGAATCCGCGCGCTGGTTGGGACGTTGTCCGCAATGTCAGGCATGGAATGCGTTCGACGAGCGGCCCATGCGCATCGTCACGCAGAAAAATTCAGCGGCTACGCGCGCGCGTCCGGATGTTCTGCCCGTGGCGCTCGATCGCATCGACGACGAACGTCTTTCGCGCATGCGGACGAACTTGCCGGAGTTCGACGGCGTTTTGGGCGGCGGGATCGTTCCGGGGAGCCTGACGCTGATCGGCGGACCGCCCGGAGCGGGCAAATCCACCCTGCTGCTGCAAGTCGCCGGCGCGCTCGCGCACGAGGGCGCGCGCATCGTTTACGTCTGCGGTGAAGAATCGGCCGCGCAGGTAAAACTTCGCTCGCAGCGTCTCGGCTTGCCCCGTATGCTCGGTTCGCCCGGGAGCGATGGCGGCATTTTGGGTTTTGCGGAAACCAATTTGCGCGCCGTGTTGGATCATCTGGAACTCTCACCGCCGGCCGCGCTCCTGATCGATTCGATTCAAACGGTTTGGCTGCCGGAATCGGAATCGTACGCGGGCAGCGTGACGCAAATTCGCGACTGCACGCAGGCGCTAATGGAATTTTCGAAACGCACCGGTTGTCCGGTGATGATCGTGGGCCACGTCACCAAAGACGGCGCGATCGCCGGGCCCCGGCTGCTGGAGCACTTGGTCGACACGGTGCTTTATTTTGAAGGCGAGGGCAACGGCGAACACCGCATTCTGCGCGCGTACAAGAATCGCTTCGGGAGCGTCGACGAAATCTGCGTCTTCACGATGACCGCGCAAGGGTTGTGCGAAATCGACAACCCCTCGCAGACTCTTTTTGTCCGGACGGCACAACCACACGAGCGGATCGTGCATCGTCGCCAGCATCGTCGGCTCCCGGCCGGTGCTGATCGAAGTGCAGGCGCTCGTCGGCGAAACCAGTTACGGAACGCCGCGGCGTTTAGCCAACAATATCGATCAGGCGCGGCTGGCGATGATCATCGCGGTCCTGGAACGCCGCGCCGGCATGCACCTGGGGACGCAAGACGTGTACGCTTCGGTCGCGGGCGGCCTGCGCGTCGGCGAGCCCGCCGCGGATCTGGGGATCGCACTGGCCATCGCGTCATCGCTGCGCAATCGCGCGCTGCCCGGCGATGCCGTCGCATTCGGCGAAGTCGGCCTTTCGGGCGAAATTCGTAAGGTCACGGCGGGTGCGCGCCGCAGCGCGGAAGCGAACAAACTCGGCTACCGTACCATGTACACGCCGGAAAACTGCGCCAACGTCGCAAGCGCTATCGCGCAGGCTCTGCAGTAGCGATCGCACCGGCGCCATGCTGCTCGAATCCGTGCCCAACATCTCAGAGGGTCGCGACGCCTCAATCGTCGATGATTGCGTGCGCGCTGCTCAGGGTGCCGGAGCACGCGTGCTGCACCGTACGAGCGATCCGGTGCACAACCGCAGCGTTCTTACGTTAGCCGGAACGTACGAAGCGCTGCGTGAAGCGGCATTGGCATTGGCCGCGGTAACGGTGCAGCGCATCGACTTGCGTGCGCATGCGGGCGTGCATCCGCGCATCGGCGCGCTCGACGTGTTGCCCTTCGTTCCCCTTGAAGGCGCGCGCATGGAAGACGCAGTTCGGCTCGCGCACGAGGTCGCCGCGGCAATTTGGGAACAGCTTCGCGTACCTTCATTTTTATATGGCGAGGCGGCGGCCACGCCGCTGCGCAAAAATTTGGCGCGCGTTCGGCACGGCCAATTCGAAGGTTTGGACGCGCGGTTCGAATTACCGCAGTGGCGGCCGGACTACGGCGACGTCGCGAAGCATTCGAGCGCCGGCGCAATCGCGGTCGGCGCGCGAAATATTCTGATCGCCTTCAATATCGAACTCGACACGGGCGATCTCGGAGCTCGCGCGATCGATTGCCCGGCGTCTGCGCGAACGCGACGGCGGCATGCGCACGCTCAAGGCGCTGGGGCTGCGCCTCGGCCCGGGCTTGGTTCAAGTTTCGCTCAACGTCACCGACTACCGGGCGACCCCGCTCTACCGCATCGTCGAGCTGGTTCGCGGCATGGCTGCGAGCGCCGGGGTAGGCGTCGTGCGGTCGGAACTCATCGGCTGCTTGCCGTACGAAGCGGTGCGCGACTGCGCCACGTACTATTTGGGGTTGCGTTCTGCCGCAATGCCGCCAGGCCAAACCGCGTCCACGCGATAATTCCCGCCCTACCTGCTGTCCAAAGGAAAATCCACGATATGAAACGGCTCGCGGTCACCCTCTGCGCTGTGATCCTCAGCGCATTGGGCGCCTTCACTGTTACGCAAGCGCAAAGCGTCTCGACCGGCGTGGGCGATCGCGGCGTGTACGAAATGCGCCTTCCCAACGGGCTGCAGGTGATAGCGGTCGAGAACCATGCTGCGCCGGTGGTGCATACCGCAGTGTGGTATCGGTTCGGATCGTTGTACGAGCAGCCGGGAAAAACCGGGCTCGCGCACGCGCTCGAACACATGATGTTCCGCGGAACCGACGAGATTTCGGCCGGCGGGATGGACGATATCGTCGCGCGGCTTGGCGCGCAGATGAACGGCCAAACCGATTACGACTACACGAATTTTCTGTTCGACATGCCGGCCGATCGCGTGGCGATCGCGCTCCAGATCGAAGCCGATCGCATGCAGCATCTTTCGCTTGCCGCCTCGCAATGGGCCATCGAGAAGCGCGCGGTGCTCAACGAACTGGACGGCGATGCAAGTTCGCCGTTTTTCAACCTGCTCTCTCGCGTACGCGCTGCCGCGTACGGGGATACGCCAGCAGGACGCACGCCCAGCGGCGTGCGCGCCGACGTCGCGAAAGCGACGGTCGCGGATTTGCGCAAGTATTACGAGCAGTGGTACGCGCCCAATAACGCCGCGCTCGTCGTGGCCGGCGACATCGATCATCAAGCGGTTTTTGCGCTCGCGCGGCGCGACTTCGGACCGATTCACGCTCGCCGGCTGCCGGCGCATTCGGCGCATCACCCGCAGGCCGCGAGCGGAAAAGTGGTCGACGCGGAGTTTCCGTTTCCGTTTGAAGTGCTGGATTTGGCGTACGCGATTCCCGGCGACACCGAACCCGGCGAGCCCGCGATCAGCACGCTTTCCTCGCTCATCGAGAACCAGCGCGGTCCGTTCTATCACGCGTTGGTCGAAAGCAACGTCGCGCTCGCGATCGAAGCGAATGCCGACACGCAGCTGCGCGGCGGCTTGATGCACGTCTTCATCGTGCTCAATCCGGGACACACCGGCGAAGAAGCGCAACGCACCTTCGAGTCGACGATGGACGCGGCGCTCAAAGGCGGGTTCGCTTCGGATTTGGTCGAGGCGGCAAAACGCGCGACGCTTGCAGAGCGCGTCTACAATGCAGACTCTATCGGCGGATACGGCGACTTGGTCGGCTACACGTACGGCATCGTGGGCGAGCGCGATCGTGACGAAGACCGTCGCCTGGCTTCGCTGACTGCCGGCGATTTGCTGACCGTCGCGCGCACGTACTTGGCCAAACCCAACGTCGTCGGACACCTCACTCCCAACGAACAGCCCGCAGCGCACGCTTCGCAAAAGAGCGATGCTTCGGTATCCGACAACTTCAGCAGCCGCGTTCCGAACGGGCCGATCGTCGAACCCGCCAATATTCGCGCCGAGTTACAAAAGCCGACGACGGCGCGAAGCAAGCTTGCCCCGGTGGCTTTTACGCTGCCCAACGGACTGCGCGTCATCGTGCAGCGCAAAGCGGATCGGCCTACGGTTTATATCGGCGGAAACATCGCTTCTTCTCCCGCCTTCGTTCCGCCGGGACAAGAAGGCATCGTCCGTTTAGCATCCTCGCTGGCGGAGTTCGGCAGCGAGCACTACGATTTTACGCAGCTGCGCAAAGCGACCGACGACATCGGGGCTTCGATTGAACTGGGCCAGCAATTCGGTGGACATGGCTTTGCGCAAGACTTCGAACGCATCTTAACGCTGCTCGCCGACGGTGAGGAGCATCCGGTGTTTCCCGATCGGTGGCTGGCGCTGCAGCGTTCGCAAATCGCGAACAGCGTAACGACGGAGGAATCGATTTCCGGCGAGATGGTGAATCGGGCTTACCTGCAGCGCCTGCTGCCGCCCGACGATCCGGCGCTGCGCTACGCATCGGCGGAGTCGGTTGGTTCCATCACGCGCGACGAGCTGCTCGGATACACGACACGATACTGGCGTCCCGATCTGACGACGATTGCAATCGTCGGCAACGTCACGCCGGAACGCGCGCGGCGTGCCGTCGAAGCGGCGTTCGGCGCATGGACGAACCGCGGCCCAAAACCGAACGTCGATCAAGCCCCGCTTCCGCCGCCGCACACCGGCCACGCGTACGTCGGCACTGCCGCGAACCAAGTTTTCATACAGCTTGGGCAGCCTGCCGTCTCGCGCAGCAGCCGCGATTACGATACGTTCAATGTGCTCAACGAGATGCTGGGCGGCGCCGGCTATTTCGAATCACGCCTGTGGCAAGAACTGCGGCAAAAGCGCGGGCTGGTGTACGGGGCGAGCAGCACGATGCGCAGCGACAAAGATCGCGGCGATTTGGAGATTCAGCTGAACGCCTCTCCCCAAAACGTTGCTGCGGCTATTAGCATCGTTCGCGACGAGTTGGAACGCCTGCGAACGCAGCCCGTAAGTGCGCAGGAACTGGCCGAAGCCAAAGTGCGGTTGGTTTCCGAAGCGCTGCTCAGCGAAGGTTCGGCGAGCGGGCAGCTGGACGAACTGCTCGACATCGCGCAAAATCATCTTCCGCTCGACTACTTCGCGACGCTCGCGGAGCGCTATCAAGGGATAACCCCGGGCGACGTGCAGCGCGTGGCAAAGGAATATCTGCAACCGGATCGCTTGATCCAAGTGTTTGCGGGACCTTCGGGCCCGTGGGCGACGCACGCGCTTTAGCAAACCGGTTAATGGACGAAATCGTCACCGTCAATCCTGCTACCGGCGCGCAGCTCGAACGGTTCGCGTACATGGACGACGAAGAGATCGACGGCCGGCTGGATGCCGCTCGAGAAGCGTTCGCGAGCTGGCGCGAGAGCAGCGCGGCGGATCGATCCGCGCTGCTGAACGCACTTTCGGCGCGGCTGCGCGACGAGCACGACGCGCTCGCCCGCACTGCAGTGCTCGAAATGGGCAAACCGCTCGTGCAAGCACGCGCCGAAATCGAAAAGTGTGCCTGGGCGTGCGAGCATTTCGCGCAGCACGCCGCGGAGTATTTGGCCGATCGTGAAGTGTCCTCCAACGCATCGCGCAGCTTCATCGCGTTTCGCCCGCTCGGCGTGATCTTTGCGATCATGCCGTGGAATTTTCCGTACTGGCAAGCGTTTCGCGCGGCGGCACCGGCGCTTGCAGCGGGCAACGCGATGGTCCTCAAGCACGCCGACGGCACCACACGCTGCGGACTGGAAATTCAGCGGCTCTTCGAGGAATGCGGCGCGCCGGCGGGATTGTTTCAAACGCTGCTGATCGATCACGATCGCGCCGATGCGCGTATCGCCGACGAACGCATTGCGGCGGCGACGCTTACCGGCAGCGAACGCGCCGGGGTTGCGGTCGCTTCGGCAGCCGGCGCAGCGCTGAAAAAATGCGTGCTGGAACTTGGCGGCTCAGATCCGTTCATCGTGCTGGCCGACGCCGATTTGGATTCTGCCATCGACTACGCCGTCAAGGCGCGTTTTCAAAACAACGGGCAAAGCTGCATCGCGGCAAAGCGTTTCATCGTCGAAGACGGGGTATACGATCGCTTCGTTCGCCGTTTCGCCGAAGCTGCGGCACGGCAGCGAGTCGGAGATCCGCTCGAGGAGTCAACCCAAATCGGGCCTTGCGCGCGCGCGGATTTGCGCGATGCGCTCGCGCGGCAAGTGACGCAGACGATTGTGGACGGCGGACGCATCGTCACCGGCGGCCGCCCGATGGAGCGCGCCGGTTTTTATTTCGAACCGACGGTGGTGGCCGACGTCACGCCCTCAGGGCCGATGTTTTCCGAAGAGACGTTCGGTCCCGCAGCCGCCGTGATTCGCGCGCGCGACGACGAGCACGCCGTCGAACTGGCCAATCAGTCTGCGTTCGGATTGGGCGCTTCAATCTGGACGAAAAGCAGCACAACGGCGAGCCGCCTTTCCGATCGACTCGAATGCGGCATGGTGTTCGTCAACGGGATGGTCGCCAGCGATCCGCGCCTACCGTTCGGCGGCGTCAAGCGCAGCGGTTACGGGCGCGAACTCTCGACCTTCGGAATCCACGAATTCGTCAACGTTCAAACCGTCTGGATCGGACCCGAGCGCGATGGTTCAGCCTCCGTCGCCGCCGCCGCTGCCGAATAGCAGTGCGAATTGCGTGATGCGCCGTAACCCCTCACAAAATTGCTCCAGCGGACAGACCCACGTCAAGCGCAGCCACTGCGCGAAACATTCGCCGAACGCGACGCCCGGAATCGCGATGACGTTGCATTCGTCGGCTAAGCGGTGCGCCGCCGCCAGCGAATCCACGCCGTCGCCGAGATGGACGCACGCGTAGAAGCTGCCCTCCGGAACGATGTACCGCAGTCCGCTGCGCTGCAGCGCTTCGTTGACCTGCGCGCAGCGTTCGCTATACCAGGTTGCGTGTTCGCGCAGCCCGTTCGATGTGAAGATGTCGAGCGCAACCTGCTGTGCGAACGTATCGGCGCAGGAAGTGATCCACGCGTGCACCTTGACCAGCGAAGGCGCGATCTCGCGTGGGACAAGTGCCCAGCCCAAGCGCAAACCGGTGAGCGCGTTGCTTTTGCTGACGCTGTTCGTGACGACCGTTCGCGGATAGCGGCTCGCGAAGTATCCGGCGCCGTCGATGTACGTCTGCTCGCGATAGATTTCATCGTGCAGCACCCATACCGGGTGCGGCAGGCGTTCGAGCGCCGCGCTTAGCGCCTCGACGGCTTCGCGGTGAATCGCGCGCCCGGTCGGATTGCACGGCGAACAGATCGCAATCAGGCGCGTCGCCGGCGTGACCGCGCCAATGATCCGCTGCGCATCGAACGCAAAATCATCGGCTTGCGTCATCGCGACGCGCCGCACGCGAACGCCTTCCAGCGTTGCCATTTTTGCGTACGAAGGAAACGCCGGCTCGACCACCAGCAGTTCGTCGCGCGACGGATCGAGCAGCGTCTTGATGACGGCGAACGTTGCCTCTTGCGATCCCGTCGTCACGCAAACGTTTTCCACATTCGAGAGCCGCGGATAACCGTAGTGTGAAGCGATCGCTTCGCGCAAATGCGGATCGCCGGCATTCACGGTATAGCGCAGGCCGTGAGCGCGCACGTAGCGCATCGCCGCCTCCAAATGCGCGGCGTTCGGAGCGAGCGACGGTTCTCCCAAACCCAAATCGATGGACGAGGTGCGCCGTTTGGCGGCGATTTCGCGGATGAGCGAACCGGAAATCCGATCGACGCGCTGATTCATCGCATCACACCGGCACGTTATAGTCGCGCAAGGCCGCGTTCAAGGACGTCTTCGCATCGGTAGACTTTGTTCGCATTCCGACGACCAGCGCGCAGGAAACGCCGAACGTCCCGCCGGCAAAAGTTTTGGGCAGCGTTCCCGGAATCACGACGGCGCGCGGTGGGACGCGGCCTTTGGTCGTCGCCGGCGGATCTTCGCGCACGTCGACGATCGGCGTGCTCGCGGTGAGCACGACGCCGGCGCCGAGTACGGCTTCCCGTTCAACGCGCACGCCTTCGACGACCACGCAACGCGAGCCGATGAATGCGCCGTCTTCGACGATGACCGGTTGCGCTTGCGCCGGTTCGAGCACGCCGCCGATACCCACGCCTCCCGAAAGATGCACGTGGTTTCCGATTTGGGCGCAGGATCCGACCGTCGCCCAGGTATCCACCATACTGCCTTCGCCGACGTACGCGCCGACGTTCACGTAACCGGGCATCAAAATCGACCCTCGCCCGAGGAAACTGCCGTACCGCGCAACGCCCGGCGGCACGCAGCGCGCGCCCAATTGCGCGTAGTTGGTTTTCAGCGGAATCTTATCGTAAAACGTGAGGCCGCTCGCGCCCCGCATTTCGACCGCCTGACGTTCGTGCAAAGTACAGCAAGATCGCGTGCTTGATCCACGCATGGGTGATCCAATCGGTGCCCGATGGCTCGCATACGCGCAATTGCCCTACGTCGAGCGCGGCCAATACTTCGTCGACGGCATTGGAGCCGGCTGCGTCGATTTCGTCCGGATGCTCCAGCAACGCTTGGATCTGCGTCTTGAGCTTCGCGCGGTCCATGACCGCCATTACGGCGGTTGGCGACGAGCGCCCCGCCCAGGTTCGCTTTGCTCCCCCATGGGAACATCAGTTGGTACTCCAAAAATCGGAGGTAACGACATGAATCCGACCAACGCCACCAGCGCATACTTCGAGAACGAAACCGATGCGCGCCGCGCGGCCGAAGATCTCCGCGCGAACGGCTGCGATGTCGATGTGCGCAGCGAAAGTTCCCACGGACAGACCTTCTGGGAAAGCATCAAGCACTTTTTCTCGGGCGAGCAAAACACCGATCGCTATCGTACCGGCGCAGTACTGAGCGTAACCGGCAGCGATCCGCAAACCGTGCGTGCGGTCATTCAGCAGTACAACGGACGCATACGGGAAAGCGCCGGTACGCCGGATGTTTCCGATACACCCGAAGTTACCGGCCGCTCCGGCATGACGGGCCCGACAAGCGGGCTCGGGACGACCGGCGCGGGCCTGGGCGCTGCCGGGATAGCCGCGGCCACAAGCGGTGGCATACCGCCCTCGACGACGGGTGAGATCGGCGCGAGGGGATCCACTGCCGCAATCGACGACCTCGAACGTGCGCGTACCACCGGACGTGCGCCGATAGAGGACGCGGGCGACGAGGACCGCGGCACGATTTAACGCTGAAGCGGTTCTCCGTTCAGCCTACGGCGAAGGCGAGGGCTGCGCCGCCGCTCCCGCATGGTGCGAGCGATGCCCAGCGGCGTGATAACCGGCGTTGACCGCGGCGCGCAAACACATGTATTTCCCGTGCCGGGTCCGCCCGTACAGCGGATCCGATGCGACGTGATAGGCGTGCGAACGGGAATTGGCCCAGACCGGCTGCTGGCTGCCGCAATCGAGCGATGCCGGAATCGGGGCGGGGGAGCGCTGCATCCCCGGCGACATCGAGCCGCCGGCGGGACTCGCTGCCGGCGAGGCCGCCGCTGCACCCGCCGGTGATGCTGCCGGCGAGACACCCGGCGAGCTTTGGGTGGTTGTCGTGGTGGTGGTCGTCGTCCGGTTTGAGTTCTTTGCGCCCCCGCCGCAAGCAGCCAGTGAAATTGCCGCAAGCGCTGCGATGAGAAGCCTCGCCGAATGTCGCATAGTGGTGTTCCTCCGTTGCCCCTTGGCGTTGGACAGGCGGGTGACGCTCCCCCATCGCCGTGGGTATGAAGCCAGCGAACCCTCGTAAAAGGAGATCCCGGTGCCCAACACGCGCGACGACGAACAACGTATCAACGCGATTCGCTTCCTTTCCGTAGACGCGGTGCAGAAAGCGAACTCCGGCCATCCGGGGATGCCGCTGGGCGCCGCTGCGACCGCGTACACGCTTTGGACCAAGCACCTTCGGTTTAATCCGAAAGATCCGGCTTGGTTCAATCGCGATCGCTACATTTTGAGCGCCGGGCATGCGTCGATGCTGCTGTACTCACTGTTGTATTTGACCGGCTACGCGCTCACGCTGGACGATCTCAAACAATTCCGGCAACTTGGCAGCAAAACGCCCGGCCATCCGGAAGCGCATCACACGCCCGGCGTCGAGGTGACGACCGGACCGCTCGGTCAGGGCTTTGCCAATGCGGTCGGTTTCGCGATCGGTGAAGCGCATTTGGCCGCCGTCTACAATCGCGAACGGACGATCGTCGACCACTTCACCTACGTGCATTGCAGTGACGGCGACATGATGGAAGGCATTGCCTCGGAAGCAGCCTCGATGGCCGGTCATCTGCGCTTAGGAAAACTCATCGCCCTCTACGACGACAACAACGTCTCGCTTGCCGCAAAGACCGAGGTAACGTTCACCGAAGACGTTGGCGCGCGCTACGAAGCCTACGGCTGGCACGTGCAGCACATCGACGTTGAACACGGCAACGACGTTGAGACGATCGATCGCGCAATTACGCAGGCAAAAAATGAAACCGGCCGGCCTTCCCTCATTCTCGTGCGCACGCACATCGGGTACGGATCGCCCAAGCAAGATTCGTTCACCTCGCACGGTGAACCGCTGGGCCCCGAAGACGTGCGCGACACCAAAGAAAAACTGGGCTGGCCGGTAGAACCTGCCTTTTACGTGCCTGACGAGGTACTGCAATTCTTCCGGGGCGTCGGCGAACGCGGCGCCGCATTGGAAACGCAATGGCAAACGACGTTCGATGCATGGAAGTCGGGGAACGCTTCGCTCGCGCAGCAGCTGGAGCGCGCAATTGCCAAACGCGTGCCTGCGCAGATTCCGTGGCCCGCGATAACCCGCGAAAACGGCGATCAAATCGCCACACGTGAAGCGGGCGGAATGGTGATGAACGCCATCGCCGCGGCGATTCCCGAACTTGTCGGCGGTTCCGCGGATCTCGACCCCTCGACCAAAACGTACTTAAAGAATCAAGGCGATTTTCAGCCCGGCAGTGACGGCGGACGCAACATTCACTACGGCGTGCGCGAACACGCGATGGGCGGCATCAACAACGGCATCGCGCTGCATGGAGCCCTCCTGCCGTTCGGCGCGACGTTTCTGAACTTTTTGGACTACATGAAAGGCGCCGTCCGGCTTGCCGCGATCAACAAGGTTCGCTGCTATTACGTCTTCACGCACGACTCGGTGTTCTTAGGTCAGGACGGGCCGACCCATCAGCCGATCGAGCATTTGGCACACATGCGCGCAACGCCGAACCTCATGGTCGTGCGCCCGGCCGATTCGCTCGAGACGCTGGAGGCGTGGAAGCTGATGATCGCCGCGTCCGAAGGGCCTTGGGCCCTTATTCTGTCGCGGCAGAAGCTGCCGTATTTGGGCGACCGCCGCGCCGATGTGGCGCGCGGCGCGTACGTGCTGATCGATACCGATGCAACGCCGGACCTCATCCTGATCGGGACCGGTTCCGAAGTGAGCCTCGCCGTCGCCGCCGCAAAGCAACTGCAGCAATCCGGCATGCAAACGCGCGTCGTTTCGATGCCCTGCTGGAAACTGTTCTCTGCGCAACCGGAAAGCTATCGCGATCAAGTATTGCCGCCTACCGTGACGGCGCGCATGTCGATTGAAGCCGCTGCGACGTTCGGCTGGGAACGCTGGATCGGCGATCGCGGTTATGCCTACGGCATCGATCACTTCGGAACGTCGGCGCCCGCGGATGCGATCGCGCAAGACTGCGGTTTTACTCCCGAGCACATCGCCCAAGTCGCAAAAGAACGTTTCGCCACGGTTCACCGCTGAGGCGTGCCCGTTTAAGGAGAGACCATGGAAAACCAACTCAAAGAGTTGCTCGACGCCGGGCAAAGCGTCTGGCTGGACAATCTTCGCCGCGGGATGTTCGCCTCGGGTGAGCTTCAAAAACTGATTGACAACGGCTTGCGCGGAATGACCTCCAACCCGACGATTTTCGAAAAGGCGATCGGGACGGGAAGCGACTACGACGAGCAACTGCGTTCGCTGCTCAAGAGCGAACGCGATGCGAGCGCGCTCTTTTGGGACCTGGCGATCGCCGATATCCAAAGCGCATGCGATCTCTTTCGTCCGCTTTACGACCGTGTCGGGGGCAACGACGGCTTCGTCAGTTTGGAAGTCTCGCCGCTGCTCGCGCGCGATACGCAAGGAACGATCGCGATGGCTAAAGATCTTTGGAAACGCGTGGACCGTCCCAACCTGATGGTGAAGATTCCCGGAACCAAAGAGGGAGTCGCCGCGATCGAGGAATGCATCGCCGAAGGAATCAACATCAACGTCACGCTGATCTTCGCGGTGGAATTTTACGAACGCACCGCGCAGGCATTCATTCGCGGGCTCAAACGGCGCATCGAGCGGGGTCTTCCCATCGATCGCATCCGGTCGGTGAACAGCGTTTTCGTCAGCCGCATCGATACCGCCGTCGACAAGTTGCTCCAAGCGCGCATCGACAAGGGGGAAAAGCAGCTTGCGTCGCTGCTTGGAAAAGCAGGCATTGCGAACCTGAAGTTGACGTACCAAAAATTTCTCGAATTGTTCGTCAACTCACCGGAGTGGAAAGCCGTGGCGGCCAAAGGCGGGGCGCTGCAGCGTCCGCTATGGGCGTCCACATCGACCAAAAACCCGAAGTATTCCGACTTGATGTACGTCGAACCCGTCGTCGGCGACCATACGGTGAACACGATGCCGCCGCAAACGCTCGATGCATTGCTCGATCACGGAACGATTCGGCCTAATACCGTGCTCGAAGGTCTCGAAGAAGCGCAGCAGACGACTCGTGCGTTGGAGGATGCGCGCATCTCGCTCTTCGACGTAACGCATCAGTTGCAGGTCGAAGGCGTCACGCTGTTCAGCGACTCGTTTGCGGCGCTGCTGGGCGCGATTGTTTACAAGCAAAAACAGCTCAACTCCGGAGCCGAGCGCGTTGCGCTTTCGCTGGGCGAGTTGCAACCGCAGTACTCGTCCGCGCTCGATTCGCTCGCGCAGCGCGATTTTCTAAAAAAGCTGTGGGCGAAGGATCCGTCGATTTGGTCGAGGGATCCGGCGCACGAGCAGATCATCAAACACGCACTGGGATGGCTGACGATTCCCCAGCACCTTCTCGATTCGGTGGCCAACGTGCAAAGTTTCGCAAAGGAACTGGCCGCCGAATTCAGCGACGCGGTCGTGCTCGGCATGGGCGGCAGTTCGCTCGCGCCGGATATTCTGCGCGAGACCTTCGGCAAAGTAGAAGGCTTTCCGCGCCTGCACGTACTCGATTCCACCGACCCGCAGCAAATTCGCGATTTGGAAGATCGAATCGACGTTTCGCGCACCGTCTTTTTCGTTGCCAGCAAGAGCGGAACGACGACCGAGCCCGATGCGTTTTACCGCTACTTCTGCGAGCGCGTGACCAAAGCCGTCGGCGCGAACAATACGGGCCGGCATTTCGTCGCAATCACGGATCCCGGAACGGCGCTCGAAACCGAAGCCAAAGAGCAGAGTTTTCGCGCGTGCTTTCTCAACGACCCGGACATCGGCGGCCGTTATTCGGCGCTTTCATTTTTCGGCATGCTGCCTGCCGCGGTCGCGGGTTACGATATTAACATGCTGCTCGATCGCGGCTTGGGAGCCATGGCCGCGAATGACAAGACCGTTGCGGTTGCGGACGCGCCCGGCGTTCGTTTCGGCGCAGCGCTCGGCGGTCTTGCGCTAGCGGGCCGGACCAAACTCACCATCCTGACGCATCCGTCGGTGCATGCCTTCGGCGCTTGGGCCGAACAATTGATTGCCGAATCCACCGGTAAAATGGGGAAGGGCATTTTGCCCGTCGAAGGCGAGGCGCTCGGTGAACCGTCAGTGTACGGCAGCGATCGCATGTTCGCGTACGTCGGTGCAAACTTACCCGGCGCGCCCCGCGAAACCGACGATCGGCTGCGCGCGCTCGAAGCGGCCGGCCATCCCGTCATACGGTTGGCAATGAACGACGCGTACGACATCGGTGAACAATTCTACCTCTGGGAAATAGCGACGGCCGCCGCCGGCTCGATCCTGCAGATCGACGCGTTCGATCAGCCGAACGTTCAAGAATCGAAAGACAACACCAAAGCGCTGCTCGCAGAGTACGCGGCCAAGGGCAGCTTCGCGCAGCCGGCGCCGAACGTAACGGACGACCGGTTCGATATCACGTTCCTTTCCGGCAGCGGGGGCGTCACCGCAGCGGACACAACCGGGGCAATGAGCGGCGAATTCGCTCAAGTGCACGCCGGCGATTACGTGGCCTTCTGCGCGTACATCGAACGCAACGCCGAACACGCAGCGCTGCTCGACGAAATGAGGCTGAAGATCCGCGATGCGCGCAAGTGCGCGACTACGGTCGGCTTCGGCCCCCGCTTCCTGCATTCGACGGGACAGGAACACAAAGGCGGCCCGGACACGGGAGTTTTCGTACAGATCACGGCGGAAGCGCCATTCGATTTGCCGATTCCCGGCATGAACGTCGGCTTTCGCACGCTGATTGCCGCGCAGGCTCTGGGCGATCTGCAATCGCTCGACAAGCGCAACCGGCGCGGACTGCGCGTGCACATCAAGGGCGATCTGGAAGCCGGGTTGCAAGCGTTAAATGCGGCAATCGACGATGCGTTGACGGTGAAGAATTGACGGCTTGGCCGGCGCGAAAGGCCAGCGCCAGCCAGTGACTTGTCGCTGCAGCGGGCGGTAGACAGCACGGCACTTATTTGCGGAAGCCATCGCAATTGGGGCGCGCACTTTGGCGTGCCAAATCGTCGCAGCCCGCGTCGCGCAGCGAATCCACTTGCGTTGCTTTAATCGGGGCGGGCACTTTCGCACGCGCAAATAATGCCGACGCTAACGACGGAAAGCCGTTATCCCTTGCTTCAACGGGGGCGCACTTTCGCACGCGCAAATTTACAGAATAATTTTAGGTATCTACGGCGGGAGAGATGCTCCATTGGGGCGCGCGCTTCCGCACGCGCAAATTTTCCGGGCGCCATGCTTGCCGGTCGAAACGCCTTCGCTTCAATGGGGACGTGCACTTTCGACGCGCAAATGCCGTCGCGCGGCGATCTGCGACGCGATCGATTCCGCTTCAATGGGGGCGCGCACTTTCGTACGCGCAAATGTCGATAGCGCAAATCAGTACCACTTGTACATTTTGCTTCAATGGGGGCGCGCACTTTCGTACGCGCAAATCTAGGCAGCGTTAGCCAAGTCGTCACTTGCCATCTTGCTTCAATGGGGGCGCGCACTTTCGTACGCGCAAATCGATAAGGTTTGGAAATATCGTTTCGCCAACGACGTAGCTTCAATGGGGGCGCGCACTTTCGTACGCGCAAATTAAGCGGGAACGGTTCGCGGCAGCAGCGGGGTTCTAGCTTCAATGGGGGCGCGCACTTTCGTACGCGCAAATTATGAACACGGACGCGGCCCGCGAATGGGTCGAGGAGTTCAATGGGGGCGCGCACTTTCGTACGCGCAAATAATGGCGCGCAGGATGCCCTCGAATTGTGAATCGGCAGGCTTCAATGGGGGCGCGCACTTTCGTACGCGCAAATTCCGAAGTTCTGCGTCGGCACGATATTCTCGCCGTCGGGCTTCAATGGGGGCGCGCACTTTCGTACGCGCAAATTCGGCGGCTCCGGCTATTGTCGTGCAGGGGCAAATTGCTTCAATGGGGGCGCGCACTTTCGTACGCGCAAATCTCCCTACCGTGTACGCTTACCCCAGTGGTCTACAGGCTTCAATGGGGGCGCGCACTTTCGTACGCGCAAATGACGCAGATCGTCGCTCTTCCCCAGCAGCAGATCCAGCTTCAATGGGGGCGCGCACTTTCGTACGCGCAAATCCGGCCGTGCGGCGAATCTGCTTTACCTGATCCTCGGCTTCAATGGGGGCGCGCACTTTCGTACGCGCAAATCCCATTGAGCGCCGGCAGCTTTTCGACGCGTATGGAGCTTCAATGGGGGCGCGCACTTTCGTACGCGCAAATTACGGGATGCTGGAATCTTTGGATTCGTTGTGACGGGCTTCAATGGGGGCGCGCACTTTCGTACGCGCAAATAGTCTGAACGATAGCTTAGGCCGGCGCTTCCTGTAAGCTTCAATGGGGGCGCGCACTTTCGTACGCGCAAATACAGCAGCGGTGTGCGCGGCTCGTCGCCTTCGATCAAGCTTCAATGGGGGCGCGCACTTTCGTACGCGCAAATACGGCACGATCTGGAACGCACAATCCACGACGTTTAGCTTCAATGGGGGCGCGCACTTTCGTACGCGCAAATGCTGCGGCATGGAGTTTGGGGCAACGAATCGCAATGCTTCAATGGGGGCGCGCACTTTCGTACGCGCAAATTTTGTTCGCGCTGGCGCTGCCGGTATGGCGCAGCAAGCTTCAATGGGGGCGCGCACTTTCGTACGCGCAAATAAATACTACAGCCGAAAGAACAACCGGCACACCATGCTTCAATGGGGGCGCGCACTTTCGTACGCGCAAATACGCCCTGGAACTTGAGTGCGTTTACCAGATCGTGCTTCAATGGGGGCGCGCACTTTCGTACGCGCAAATTTGGTAGACGCAGCATGAAGCACAACGCCACCCCGGCTTCAATGGGGGCGCGCACTTTCGTACGCGCAAATTTTGAGCGTCGCGGTGAGCCGACTGCTGGCTGCTAGGCTTCAATGGGGGCGCGCACTTTCGTACGCGCAAATCGGCAATGGTTATTCCATCTTTGACCACCCAACCAAGTCTTCAATGGGGGCGCGCACTTTCGTACGCGCAAATTCAGGCGTTTATCGCAGTATGGCAATCTCTCGAAGCAGCTTCAATGGGGGCGCGCACTTTCGTACGCGCAAATATGCCGGCGGGCGCGCAAGTGTTTGCGCTGGGCGGGCTTCAATGGGGGCGCGCACTTTCGTACGCGCAAATGCATCGCTCGAAGAGCTGGTGCACACGCTGACCAGCTTCAATGGGGGCGCGCACTTTCGTACGCGCAAATCGGCGTTTGGGCTGACGATTACCTGTGCACGCCGATGCTTCAATGGGGGCGCGCACTTTCGTACGCGCAAATGGCAACGGCCCTTCGCAGACCTTCACGCTGATCAAAGCTTCAATGGGGGCGCGCACTTTCGTACGCGCAAATCGAGCAGCGCGCTGTGCGCGCCATTGCGCATCCGGTGCTTCAATGGGGGCGCGCACTTTCGTACGCGCAAATAACCGCTTGAGACCAACTTTTGCGCAAAATCCTCGCGCGCGCGTAGACTGCTTCAATGGGGGCGCGCACTTTCGTACGCGCAAATCGCTGCGAGCGTGCACGTCCACGATTGCCCACTCTGCTTCAATGGGGGCGCGCACTTTCGTACGCGCAAATGTCGTTCAGACGATTCTCATACCAACACGGAGCCGTTGCTTCAATGGGGGCGCGCACTTTCGTACGCGCAAATCTTCTATGGCCGTCTGATGCAGCCCGAGCGGATACCGGCTTCAATGGGGGCGCGCACTTTCGTACGCGCAAATGTTCGTCGGCTCCTCGCCTGCAGTCATCGACTACCTCGCTTCAATGGGGGCGCGCACTTTCGTACGCGCAAATAATCTCGTCGAGCCGGCCGGAAACTGGAAAGGCCCCAGCTTCAATGGGGGCGCGCACTTTCGTACGCGCAAATGTGAAGATCCGATCGGAGCGCACGCGCCGGGGACTAGAGCTTCAATGGGGGCGCGCACTTTCGTACGCGCAAATCCTACGAGGACGGCGATCGCAAACGGGCGTTCACCTCGCTTCAATGGGGGCGCGCACTTTCGTACGCGCAAATTCCTTCGTGCTGTGTGCGCCGTTAAATTGAATATGTGCTTCAATGGGGGCGCGCACTTTCGTACGCGCAAATAATTAAAAGGTTGCATTCTAGGTTAGCAGAGGAAATTGCTTCAATGGGGGCGCGCACTTTCGTACGCGCAAATAGTGCTTCCCACCGCATAACCTGGGCGCTGGCTGTGGCTTCAATGGGGGCGCGCACTTTCGTACGCGCAAATGGCTGGCAGCTGGTCGATGTGACTGTGCAAACGCTTGCTTCAATGGGGGCGCGCACTTTCGTACGCGCAAATGTGAAGTCTCGGACGGTTGGGCGACAAGCCTGACCTCGCTTCAATGGGGGCGCGCACTTTCGTACGCGCAAATCGGCAAACCTGAATTCCATCAACGCTGCGCTGATTGCTTCAATGGGGGCGCGCACTTTCGTACGCGCAAATGAGCCGAATTTTGAACTTCGGGTCGCGTTCCAAGTAGCTTCAATGGGGGCGCGCACTTTCGTACGCGCAAATTTTCGTTGGGGCCAGTCAGTACATCATGTACGTGCAGCTTCAATGGGGGCGCGCACTTTCGTACGCGCAAATCGTTCACGGCGTGAATCCGGCCGGAAGGATGGGGATGCTTCAATGGGGGCGCGCACTTTCGTACGCGCAAATCTACGGCTCGGCATAGCGATGATGGGTGGACGCTTGCTTCAATGGGGGCGCGCACTTTCGTACGCGCAAATCGCCGCAGTCATCGCTTGCGCTGCTCTCCCCGTTCGCTTCAATGGGGGCGCGCACTTTCGTACGCGCAAATCGACACGCGCGGGATCGCTGGAAAGCGAGCCAAACGCTTCAATGGGGGCGCGCACTTTCGTACGCGCAAATCATTGTTGGCGATCCGAGCCGCCAGAGCACTTCTTTGGCTTCAATGGGGGCGCGCACTTTCGTACGCGCAAATAGGGGGTCATCGGGCCGAACGGGGATCTGCTCACGGTGCTTCAATGGGGGCGCGCACTTTCGTACGCGCAAATGACCAGCGGGTTTTCGGGGGCCTCGATCTCGGGATGCTTCAATGGGGGCGCGCACTTTCGTACGCGCAAATAAGAGCGCTGCGGCGAGGTTCTCGCCGAAGGTCTCAGCTTCAATGGGGGCGCGCACTTTCGTACGCGCAAATGGCAGGACGATATGCCGGTCGCGGTCGCGGAGACCGCTTCAATGGGGGCGCGCACTTTCGTACGCGCAAATCCACGACCTCGCGGGCGCGTACCGCGCCAGCAAATGCTTCAATGGGGGCGCGCACTTTCGTACGCGCAAATCGATGCCGCTCGACCGCACGCTTGCGCGCCCAAAGGCTTCAATGGGGGCGCGCACTTTCGTACGCGCAAATCGCGTCGACATTCCCGCAAACGCGTGTTTGATTTACAGCTTCAATGGGGGCGCGCACTTTCGTACGCGCAAATTGTTTCATCTGCTCCTCAAATGGCTTGGTACTCTGGGCTTCAATGGGGGCGCGCACTTTCGTACGCGCAAATAACCATCCATCTCGCCGGCCGGAGCTGTATACCTCACTTCAATGGGGGCGCGCACTTTCGTACGCGCAAATGTAAGGCGCTCACGCTTTTGGACGAGCACTATGCCGCTTCAATGGGGGCGCGCACTTTCGTACGCGCAAATGATCCGCAAACGCGGATGGCGCTCATGGGGCAGATTGCTTCAATGGGGGCGCGCACTTTCGTACGCGCAAATTTGCCACGCTGGCGTACACCGCCTCGGCCGCGATCACCGCTTCAATGGGGGCGCGCACTTTCGTACGCGCAAATCGCAGATCGCCAACTTTGACGATTGGTGCGAAGGGCTTCAATGGGGGCGCGCACTTTCGTACGCGCAAATCGCCCGCGGATCCGGCGATCGAACCGGCATATCCTCGGCTTCAATGGGGGCGCGCACTTTCGTACGCGCAAATCCGCTGAAAAGATGAAGCGCCTTCGCCTGGCCCGACAAGCTTCAATGGGGGCGCGCACTTTCGTACGCGCAAATCCAGATCGGCTACGACGGCGCGAACCTTACGATTAACGCTTCAATGGGGGCGCGCACTTTCGTACGCGCAAATTGACCGCGCTCTGCAAGTCCGACCACTGCAAGCCTTCGCTTCAATGGGGGCGCGCACTTTCGTACGCGCAAATCGTCGACGTCATCGAACCAATCGTGGCCCTTGGTCGTGCTTCAATGGGGGCGCGCACTTTCGTACGCGCAAATACATACTCTGTCCCGTGGATTATGCTAGGGACATAGGCTTCAATGGGGGCGCGCACTTTCGTACGCGCAAATCGTCACCTCGACGCTGCCCTACACGCACGGCCCGCACGCTTCAATGGGGGCGCGCACTTTCGTACGCGCAAATTCGTGCAGGACGAGCTGGCCGAACAAGCCGTCACCGCTTCAATGGGGGCGCGCACTTTCGTACGCGCAAATCGCGCCGAGCACCGGATCGCCGCCGGCCAGCGAGAGCTTCAATGGGGGCGCGCACTTTCGTACGCGCAAATTGTCATTTCGCTTTCGCTTTCTTGTGGAAGTGCTTATGCTTCAATGGGGGCGCGCACTTTCGTACGCGCAAATTGGCGCAGAATCGGTTTCACGCGCTGCGTCATACCGGGCTTCAATGGGGGCGCGCACTTTCGTACGCGCAAATGCGCGGCGTGCCGCCGTGCTACCGCATCGCACCGAGCTTCAATGGGGGCGCGCACTTTCGTACGCGCAAATAGCAGTAAAACGCTCTTTTTATGGTGGTGCCGCTTGCTTCAATGGGGGCGCGCACTTTCGTACGCGCAAATTTCGGACGGCAATCCGAGCAGCGAGCCGACGAGGCTTCAATGGGGGCGCGCACTTTCGTACGCGCAAATCCGGAGGGCGAACGCGCCGTGCGCGCGGTGCTGGTTGCTTCAATGGGGGCGCGCACTTTCGTACGCGCAAATTCAGTGGACCTGGACGTTTCGAAGCGGTCGATACGTAGCTTCAATGGGGGCGCGCACTTTCGTACGCGCAAATCGATCGCAGGCGTGGCGATATACGGCATCCACGTTGCTTCAATGGGGGCGCGCACTTTCGTACGCGCAAATCGTAACGACGCGCTCGGAGGCTCGCAGCCGATCGGCTTCAATGGGGGCGCGCACTTTCGTACGCGCAAATTCCATGCCCATCCACGGATTCGTAATCAGATCGAAGCGCTTCAATGGGGGCGCGCACTTTCGTACGCGCAAATGCGGGACCACAAGCATTGCAGCTAACACACGTCGCTTCAATGGGGGCGCGCACTTTCGTACGCGCAAATCCTTGCTTCGGCGTGCATGAGCAGACACCGCAGGCTTCAATGGGGGCGCGCACTTTCGTACGCGCAAATTCGGCGACAGTCGTAATGCGCGCACTTCTACGAATCGCTCGCGCGACGAGTGCTTCAATGGGGGCGCGCACTTTCGTACGCGCAAATCGATTGCCTGCGGTAACCGCACGTTTAGCGCAATGACGTAGCACGATGCTTCAATGGGGGCGCGCACTTTCGTACGCGCAAATTTTGCTGACGACGGCGCTCTGGTCGGACATGGCTATGCTTCAATGGGGGCGCGCACTTTCGTACGCGCAAATCTAGCGCAGTCGAGCGTCGCGTAATGCACATCGGCTTCAATGGGGGCGCGCACTTTCGTACGCGCAAATTGACGCGCTGACCACGTCGAGAATGCCGTCGCGATTCGGCTTCAATGGGGGCGCGCACTTTCGTACGCGCAAATGCTACGAGCGGCAGCACGGTTCAATGCGCACTTTCGTACGCGCAAATAACGACAGTCGGCGATGTCGCTTCAATGGGGGCGCGCACTTTCGTACGCGCAAATTACGCCAAGTGCGTGATCGCGTAGCGAGATCGCCGATCCTGCGTCGCTTCAATGGGGGCGCGCACTTTCGTACGCGCAAATCAGCACGACGTATCAGCGATCGCGCAGTCCCCGGAGTGCGCTTCAATGGGGGCGCGCACTTTCGTACGCGCAAATCACAGCGACGCGACGGCACGCGTTCAGCGCAGTCAGTGCTTCAATGGGGGCGCGCACTTTCGTACGCGCAAATCATCAGCAGCTGGCGATCCAGCATCGACGACGGCATAGTCGCTTCAATGGGGGCGCGCACTTTCGTACGCGCAAATGGCACGCAGTTAAAATGCCACTCCTATAAGGCATTTCCTTGCAGTTTTCGAGCGGGCCACCCGCGAGGACTTTAAGTACTCCGTCGCAACCCGCCCTAAGCCGTGAAAAGGCCCTATTCTACGGGCAACGAGCGGCCATGAGGGGCGCTGCCGCCACCAGGGTGCTCGGTGGTAAGATGTACGTCTCACACAATAACGGCCGAGCGATGCTGCGGTACGTCTTGTCGACCAAACGCCTCCATCGGCGGGATCCAACTGTCTCGATCCGCTACGGTTCCTACGTCAAGCAGGATAACTCGATCTTGCGCGCAGTTGATTAGCTCCTCAATTCTGGCTGCCAATCGAATTCGATCATGCCGGCGCAATAAGCAGGAAAAGACACTATACTGCAGCGGCTTGCCGTATGCTTTCGCCAGCTGATGCATCGCGCGTAGTCGCTTCGGGTTTGCAATATCATACGACAGGAGATATGCTCGCATTCTCTATGGCTGCCGACTAACGCGTAACAAATGGTGGATATGCAGGAATGTCGCCCTGAATGGCGCGAGCGAGAAGCCGCGCCTGCACATTGAGTGCGCGGCGATACGTTACATGATACCCAAACGTCGGATGCACGATAGTCGAACGCAACCGACGCTCAATGGCCCTCACGAACGTTCTGCGCCCATCGGTGGTAAGGACGATAGCGCGACCGCGACGATTGAAATGCGAAGAGCGTATTTCGCGCGTGTTTATAAGCGTAAGCACGACTGAATCGACGATGAGCGGCCGAAACTCCTCCATTAAATCGAGCGCTAGGGACGGGCGGCCTGGTCGTAAGCGATGATAAAATCCAAGCCCAGGTTCAAATCCCACTGCTATCGCGGCGGCCAAGGCTTCTTTTGAAAGCATGGCATAGCCGAAAGAGAGCATTGCATTTATCGGATCGCAAGGTGGACGCCGGTTGCGGCCCGTCACCTCGAAGCCCGCTGCGACGCTAAGCATTTCGCCGAATGCTTCGAAATAATGCTTTGCTGCCATGCCCTCCAGCCCCAAGAGCTGTTCTGCCGACGCACAACGACCCGCACGATGATGCAGTACGGAAAGAGATTGCAAAGTTTCTTTTGCCCGTTCGCCCAAGGAGCGGCGAACCATGGTGCGCTGGTTTTGGATCTTACCGGTAACAAAGGCTCGCGCGAGCTGCAGCGAATGCTCGGAATCATGCACGGCAGCGAACTGCGCGACGCGCAAGTCTAAGCTGATGATCGTTCACCGAACGTGCCCATCCGTGAAGCCAGCCTCCGAAGCTTAGGTAGAAGACCGGAATATCGCGGGATAATACTGCCCGCATGGCTTGCGAACTAATGTGCGCGTTTCCAAATAGCGAAACGGTGTCAATCTCGATAAGCGGCGATTTTCCCGTAATGCCCTCGTTAGTGCGTATTTCTAAAACTTCGCCGTCCAATCCGAGCCGGGCGCCGGGTTCAAGCACGTAAACGGGGACCCGGTCGTCGGCGGGCGCGGCGAAGGGACGAATGCCTGAACGACCGTTCGCGCCGCGGAGCGCGTTGACTTCGTCCGGCATACAGATTGCATGCAAGGAGCATCGGCCGCACTTTGGACTATGCGCCAAAGGCGGCGGCATTGTCGTGCGTTTTGCGGCGATGTGGGCGGCGGCGATGGCCTCTCTCGTTTGGGCGACGAGATCGTCGCTGATGGGAATGTCTACAAACGTCTTTGAGCCGGCATAATAGATTCGTCCCATCACGCATCGATAGCCGCTCTCGCGCAGCAGCAGCGCTTGAATGCACACCTGCACGCGCTCTGGATCGTACGGTCCGCGCTCGGGTACCTTTCCGCGCTTGAAGTCGATGGGGACGGCCGCGTCATCGTCCGAGCGCAGCACGTCGATCTTTGCGACGACGCGTAACTCCGAAGAAGTGAGTTCAATGGATGTCGCTTGCCCCTTCAACTGCCTTATATCGTCCGGCAGCTCCCCGTAAGGCGTATCGACGCGCCGGTGCACGCGCTCTCCATCGACAGTATCGAATGATTCTTCGAACTCGCGCTCGACGTATTCCAGCCAAAAAAGGCGCGGACAATAGACGTACTCGTTTACCATCCGCGCCGGCAGCAACTCAGGCGGCTCAAGGCGTTCCATATCAACAATGCTACGCTTGGGGCACGACACACCGGTGTCGCGCTGGGAGCGCTAAATCGGTTCGAAGCGGCCGAGGCCGAAGTGCGCGAGACGCCCAAGGATGATGGGGCCCTCTACCGGTTCGTCGAAATGGACGGTAGCTGCCACGGCGGGAAGCGGCGGCGAGGGTTTACGGATACGGGTTCTGCGGAAGGCGTTTATTCGCAGGCTACCGCCGTGCGCGCGCTCAATGCCGCGTCCCGGGGGCCATAATTCGATGCGAGCTGCGTTTGCTACCCGGCGTCCCAGCATGCTTGCAATCTGCTCCTCGGGCGCATCGATGACGCGCCGACTTCCGTTGGTGCCACGCACCTTCGGAAAGCGGTCCAGTATGATTGGGGTGGCGGACCGCCAACGGGAAGCGCGCGTTCGCCGAACTCTGCCAATAAACGTTAGTAAAAACTTGTCCCTGTATAGGATTGGGTCGTGCAGCTCTATGACGGAAGTTACCGCGCGGTATTCCGCATGTGTGCAGCCTTGTGGAAACCAGATATCGATACCGTCAATTTCGCCACGGCACCCATCACCGAATGGAAGGAAGTACGGATGGTCGTGCCCCTCTCGCGGCGAACCGTCTTGCGCTTTGCCGGCAAGCCGGTGCGTCGCAGGCTCCCCCTCGAGATTCGAGAGATGTTTAATGGCGGCGGCGCGCAGCAGCTCGGCGAAAACGACTGCGTCCTTGAGCGTCGGCCTAGGGGAATGTTCGCCGCCCTCAACCGAAAAGCGCAGCATTGTCGGACCGAAGACGGCTTTGCTACGTTCGGGACGATAAAACTGCTCGGGTACCATGAGGAATTCCGGTGGAAGACGATAGTCCAGCCATGTGCCACCTCGCGGTACCAAACCACGAGATTTTCGCATATTGGATGTGGTTGCCGACAGTGAAGCGAGCAGCGCTTCGCCTCGAAGATCTGGGCTGGGCGCTAGGCGCCGGACCGTCGGGCCGTCGCGTTGTGAACGCGAGGCAAGATCGACCAATACGAATCCGTCGGTTGCAGCTGCTGAATCGACAACTGTGATCGCACAACACGATTCTGCGCGACCTATATATCCGATGTACGTGCAGCACTCATCGAGAAGGTCGCATTCATCTTCAGACAACTCCGCTTCCGGCCAGATTACATAGGCTGACGTCACGGAACCGCGGTATTTTTCAAGCGCGATGGTCGAATCGATGAAGAGCTCGGTTTGCAGTTCGCTTTTTGTCGCCGAACCGAGCGGCATATGACTGCGTGTGTACCCTGCGGTTGCATGCGGCAGCAAATAGCGCGGTGGTGCAGCGAGGCGATCCAGTAGCCGGAGAAAAACGTCGTACTGCGATCGAGGCGTAGCGTGCCAACCGGCTGCAACGGCGCCCAACAGCTGCCACGGTGATGGGGGCCACTCCACATCGCCGTGATCCGTACCGCGAGCCCAAGGGTTTGCATGAAACCGGCCCGCTAGAAATTCGATCCGAAGAGTTATCACGAAAGGTAGCTAGCCCGAAATAATTCGCTCAATGGCCGAAACCAACGGGGGCAGGTCGACGCGAACGATTTCATACAGAATGTCGAGATCCACGGAATCGTAACCGTGGATCAGCCGATTGCGTAATCCGACGATCTCATACCATGGTATGTCTGGGTACAAGTCACGATGCTCTGCCGGAATTCTGTTCGCAGCCTCGCCGATGACTTCCAACAGGCGCGCAAGCGCCAGATTCAGCCGGCGGTCCGTGTCAAGCTCTTCGCGAGCGTGCCCGTTGAGCATCTCAATCGCTTCGCGCGCATGCTGAAGCATGTGCTGCAGTCGCGCCGCATCGTCACGGTGCGAGATACACAACCTCCGCTTCCTTCACTACTTGATCGCGAAAGCGCTTACTCAGAAAGCCGGGCGTATTGAGGTCCACCTCCCTGCCAACGATTTGCGAAAGCTCGCGTTCCATTGCGAAAAATGCCAGTCCCGGAATAAAACTGGGCTCGAATTCTACGAGAACATCAAGATCACTGTCGCTGCGAAAGTCCGGTCGCAGCACCGAACCAAAAAAAGCCAATTTGCGAATGTGATGGCGCCGGCAAAAGTCGTCAATCGGGTCCTGGGGAATCTCAATCTTCATGGCGGCGTCCAATCTCACGGCTATTTCCAATTCGCTGCGGAATGGAAAGATGCTACCGTGTGCGTTCCGCGATGCTGCTCTTGTACATTGTTGGACAGTAGAGCTTCAGCCCGCGTGAAGTTAATGAATTTACCCACACTGATGCGTTGAACGCGGCGTGCTTGGCTTATCGAGTGGCGGATGAGAGAGCCAAAATCTGGATAGTCGCGGCTAAGCTCGTATTCGTCGAGGAACATGTGAATCGATTCGAGCGGTGCGGGCCGAGACCAGATCGGCCAGGTGATCCGCTTATTTCGGGTACCGCGGTTGCGTGAGACGGCACGTGTTGCAAGCATTGGACGCCCAATTCGGTCTGTCGCCGGAGCGCTCTGGAACGAAATAAGGCCCAGAATAGCCAAGCGGTTTGCCCCATGTTCTGTTGTCCCAGCATCATTCGATGGGTTGATGGCACGCAGTGCATAACGGCGGTCTTCCTGAAAGTCCCAACGGAAGGAGTCGGTAGAATCAGATCGTGTCCATGGTTTGAAAAGAGCACGCTCGATATACGATGGATCGTTAACATCAGGGGGTTGTTTCTTGCCTTTGAGAGATCGTGGCAGCGTCCCATGGGCCACATTTTCCAGACGTTCGAGAAAGTTCTGATGGCCTTGACCGAACATGGCGCAAAACGCGGTTGGTAAAATACGTTCATCTTCGCGCACCGCTCCGTCGCTGAACAGCGCTGAAAGAACCGCTAAACGACCGGAGTGCCGAAGCGACTTCTGAAGGAGGTCGCGAGCAGCTTCGCGCTCGAACGTAAGGTCCTTGTACCCGTGGAATTCAAAATCACCGGCATGGGCAGCACATCCCGCAGCGGCTGCTATCGCGATTTCGTGCTGATTCACGTCGGCGGACAACGTTAGCTGAGCAATAAGCGGAGTTCCAGAAAAATGTGCGCGCGCGAACCATTTCGGCGTAGCGCGGTCGAGTGCACGTAACAGTCCGAGCAAGGCCATGAAAGCCAGCAGGTTATCCGTTTCAAGCCCGGGCAACGAGAACGTGCGCATCACCGTCTCCCTTCTGTGGTAGGCTGGCAGATTCTGAAGCTCGATGATCCGCTAGCCGAACAATGCTTTCAAGGAAGGCGAGGGCCCACACACCGTATCGGTGTTTCAACCGAGCGAACATCGTTTGCCAATTTACGATGGTGCCATGTTTGGAATCGTCCATTGTCAAGATAAAGTCGCTGCGCTGAGGGCCGGGCGCAGCAGGCATTTCAAGGGGGTGCTCCTTGTCGTATTTTCCGAATCCGTAGTACGAGCGGGGGCGGTCGTCGTGTGGATCGTCATGAGGAAACCGCGCACGGCCCTGACCATGATGCACACCGATAAGCCAAAGAACCAGTTCCAAATCATTGATGTGGCTGTTGAAGCGCTCGGCAATCCGAACGGATAGCGCTTCGTGCCGCCATCTGTCCGGCAGAGCGGCCATTTTTTTGGCCGCTGCTTCCTCTCGCCACGAGCGAAGCTTCCCGGACTTTGCCTTGACCTCTCCCTCAGGAATCCAAGGCCCCATGAGGTATCGCTGAAATCGTTCATCGGATTTTCCCAGGTCATGGAGGAATGCGGCTGTAGCAACATCGTCTGCCACCTTGCGATCTAGGAAGTCCAGGGACTTGCAAAAGCATACGGCCCATTCTTGGACTTGAATCGAATGCTCCATTAAGGATTGGCCCTCCGGCCGGCAGCCGCGCGATCCGATAGCATCGCTCTCAGTCGCTGATTCGGCCGTTGTAGTCCCCGATTCTCAGCTTGCGCTTCAAACCGCGAGGCGCAAAAAGGATTCGTCCGTTTTTGCCGCCGTCTTCTTCATCTGGCGCACTATAAGGGTTCTTGATCTGGATTTTTCGACTTTCCTCAGCCGCGAGTATTCTCAGGCTGCAGGCCCATTCGTCGGGGAGATCATTGATTGATCCGAGCGCATCGATCAGATCTTCAACATTATCGTTGCTCTCAATGGCGTTAGCGATCGCACCCCAAATTGCATCGTACATCGCCGAATCGGCCGCTGGAATGGCTTGGGCGAGGAGCGCAGGGTGTAAGCGCAACGCGAATGTGCTGTTCTCGTATGGCCTCGCAGCGATGGCCGCTACATCGATAACAGGCCTTCTCCTTTCAGGGTCCGGAAGCCAACCAAATTCATCGCAGCCCCCGAAGGAGCTGGGGACAATAATCGTGTCGCCCGGGCGTGGCGCGGTCGTTATTAGTTCTACGGCACGATCTGCGCCATTCCAACGCCAAGCCGTTCGCATTGGCCTACGATAACGCTTGTCAGCGTCGAGATCCCGATTCCCACCGGTATCTGCAATATCCATCGGCGGAACGCTACGTAGCCAACGGCGCACTGCGGCCGCCGGAACGGCGATCGCCTCCGCCAACCTTGGGGGAACGAGCGATAGGATTTGTGTCACTTTACCCGTCTGTTGTGCATCGCCGTCGGAGAGATCAGCGCGCCAAATTACGTTGACGTTCGGCCACTGAGGCATGCTCGCCATGCAGAAATAGACCGGGGTCGGCATCCCAACCAGTATAACCTGAAGTGTTTGACCATGCGTTTATGTACTCGGGCATCAGCGTCGGTGCATTTTTCACTTCAGCGAGGAGAGATCCCAGACGCTGTTGATCGAGTGTAGCGAGCGCCTTGCCCATGCTGATCGAGCCGAAGTCGATCGTATCGCCTTTGGAATTAGAAGCGATTTCGTTAAGCCAGTTCCAAGTTTCCCGTGGAGCAAACCCATAGATAGGATCTGCCTTGGAGGAATTGCCAACCTCGTTTGTTGTTGCGATGATCTGTGCGCTTGATGAAGTAGACCTACCCATGCGGTTAAGCCGTCCGAAACGCTGGCGCAATGCGTCGATCGGCGCAATCTGAGTAATAAGAGTATCGAAGTCTAGATCTGCGCCTGCCTCAATCGACTGCGTGGCGACGACGACAAGCGGCTCGCCAAGCTTCTCATCAGATTCAGCAGGCCGAGATTTGCATAGTCCAACGATGTACGCCCGAATTTCATTTTTTTCCACTTCGCGCGCGCGGCCCGTTAAGAGCGCTGTTTGCACGTCGTTTATGGCTTGCTCACGGATCGCGTCAAAGATTTTGCGCGCGAAGTTTACTCGGTTTACAACGACCAGTACCTTCCGTGGTTCGAGGCTATTTTGTACCGCCTTGAGGGCCGCCGTAGCGAATTGAGCCGCATGCTCTTCAGAGCCGTACTCAACCCGACCGAGATCGCGCAGGTGCGTCGTCTTCGATTGAAGCCGTCTCGACAGTTCCTGGTCCGCTTTCGTGTCGGTGAGCGCGCCAAGCGTAAATACCCGGCGGGATAATCGGCGCGGCGTTGCGGAAAGTTGCATGACGCGGCCCGGGGCGTTCGAAGTGTGATCGAAGCGCCCGATCATTTCAAGCGTTTGCCGAAACGGTTCGGCGAGGTGGACCTCATCGAGGATGAGGAGTGTATCCGTACCAAGCAGCCCGGCGTGTATCGGACGCATCGACGGGCTGACGCCGTAGCCGCGGAAAAGCAGCCGCGATCCGACTTGATCGACGGTAGACGCCAATACCGTCGGCTGTGTTGGCGTACGCGCCCAATCGCCTTCGCGGGGCATTCCGCCGCGTAGTCGCTGAACCGTTAGCGGGGGAGCGCCGCTTCCAGCCATTGCGCGAAACAGATCGGCGACCGTTTTCAAGATTCCGTTTTCGGCCCGATCGAGGGCTTGGGCGATATGCTTAGCTCGATCGTAAGCGTCATCAACAATTAAACGCCGGTCGACAACCCACGCTATGCGCAGCGGCGCACAGCGTTTCGAATTTCGGGAAAGATCGAAGGCAAGATGAAAGAGCGAGACGTTGATGATGGCTGTTTTCCCAGAACCTGTCGGCAGATCTACAACATCGGCGACGTCCGTCTTGCTGCACACGGTCTGCGCCAGGCGCTCTTGCCAAGAAAACGGTGCGTTGCCGTGCGGATCTAGGGCGGTAAAGAACGACGAGAAGTCTGAAACATCGATAGGTTGATTCATGGCTTTACTTCCTGAGGTACGGCAAGGCATAACCCCATGCCAACGTACCGACCCGCGCCCAGGATAACTGGACCTTCGACGCCCTCATCGAAGCCGATCGTCGCGTGAACGAGGTACCGACGTTCGAGAGAGCGCGGTAGTTGCCATTTCTGCCATGGCAACGCACTTTGAGAAGTACTTGCTGCTGCTGCGCCGCGGAGCGCCGAAACCGCACCGTAAGAAACAAATATCGGACGGGGCAGTCCGATGTTCTCGCAGGCCGATGCAATTGAGTCGGCAAATTGCGCATCGCGCTCCATCGGCAGAGCATTCTTCTGAGGGAAACGGTCCAGCACAAGTGGCGTCGCGGTTGTCCAGAGGCGCGCGGGCAATCTCCTGCGCGTGTCTTTATCGAATACGGAGATCCAGCGATCCGATCGCAGAGATGCTCTGTGTGGATCATCGGCCGGCATCAGCTGCCAACAATTGCGCTTATTTTCACCGTAATGCAAATGGACTTGTCTTTCGCCGTTTCCGCGTATTTCGTTCAGAGCACCAACGAGTTGCCAAAGCTCGTTGCGTACAATCTCTTGCGGTAGCGACCTGGGCGGCACGATTGCCAATCCCACGATTCGACCTTGGCTATGTTGCCAACCGACATCTGCAAGAGGGATAATCGCCGTGTGCGGCAGCTGCGACGGACTTCCGTCGGACCGGTGCCCGCAAAGCCATTCCGGAGGACGACTGCTGAATACCTGTTGGTATTTTTCCATGAGCGCGTCGCGCAATGCACGAGCGACCAGCGACACGCCAAGAATATCAGGGGCCTGCCCACCATCGTCTTCCAGAACGATCCAATCACTGGAAAACGTCGTACGCGGTGCCGAATCCTCTACAGGTATGAACGGGTTGACGGCGCCGGCTTGCGGTCTACGCCCGGCGACAAAAGCCGCTTCAAGTTCACGCAGTCGGCCTTCATATACAATGCGTAAAGGCAGTTTCGCGTCGGACAGATCGAATGTGCCGCTAACGAAGCGGCACCTCGTAAGCGATGACGAATGGCCAATGTACGCGGTGTCATGAGCCAGTGCATCGAGCATCGAACGAATCTGATCGTCCGGTTCATCCTCCCATATCATGCGGATAGCGACGTTCTGGCCATTGTTTTCAATCGGCCTAACGCCAGCCGTTGGAAACGTCCTGGGTTGACGCTGCTTGCGGTAGTCCGGAATAACGTCCAGTGAACCGCTTACCGTCGTTTTGAAGTCGTTTGGCGGGACAAAGGTCGTGACGATGCTTCGAGGTGACGCACCTCGCCACAAAATTCGCGGAGGATTTTGGCATTCCAACCATTCGAGCGACCTACGCTCCTCGCCGCTCTCGCCACGGGCGCCCCAAGACGCGACAAGCGCTGAAAAGACGCGGTCCGGTTGCGGAGGAAAATCCACTGCCTGCTGGTTTTCCGACTGCTTTGCAACGACAGCGCCCGTCAGATACTCGATCTCAAGCGCCAGCATCAAGCGACTCCTGCGGCCTCTTCCCCTTTACCTTCGAGGGCGAGTTGACGGCTTTTTTCGACAAGATAAACTAGCTTTTCTTGCGGTGTTAAACGTATGGGTTTCGTGTTGTACGTGAAGCCCGCCGTCCGCACGGCTTCCACCGCGTCTCTATAAAGTTTGATCACATCATCGTAGGAGCAATGAACGGTTTCGCTGCCGCCATCGCTGTGCACAAGTTCCAGCGGCGCCGAGTCTTCGCAGACCAGATCGCAGCGGGACCGTAGAGCGTACCCCTGCTGAGTTTGAGCTACGTGCGCGACTAAGCCGAGTATCGCGAGCAGAGCGCGGGAGGCGGCATCCTTTTCCACACTTCCGAAACGCAAGCGGCGCAATGCAGCAAACGAAATAACCATCGTTTGCTCAGCATAGTCCATGGTCACGCCGAGGCTTTGGACTGACGGAGCGATGTTGCCGTGATTAACTTCCGATGGTTTGGATTTTTTGTATTCTTTGGATATTGATTCAGCGGCCCAATCCGATGGCGACTTGAAGACCGGCACGCCCTTTAGTATGCCGAGAGGATCGAGACGGCTGCCTGGCCGGCGTCCCCACGTTTCTGGGTCCGACGTCTCGCCATTGCTGTCGATATTCTCCTTGACGGGGACGTGAACTGCGATGATCTCGCTAACGTAGCAGCGTGGGAACTTGGCGCCGAGCCCGCCGCCCTCGCCCGTAGAATTCCAAGCCCCGAACAGAAGCGCAGTGGGAGAACATTCGAATACAGAGCCGGCGTTCGACGGTTTCGCGAGCTGCAGTGCCTTCCCGAGATCGGATTTCATAAGCGGTGTGCCATCAAGCTCACTGTCGCGAAGGATTGCGTCGAAAATACGGTGAGGTGCATCGAGCGATGTGATTTCGCCGATCTCCGGAACGTGAGTCGCTGAAAAGTCCACCGTCAGATATGGCAGATCGATCGCGCGATTGCGGGCCTCGGCAAGGAGCGCTTCCTCGGCGCGATTTGCTTGGCTCTGCACGCTGTCGAGGAGTGCCGTCCAGGTGTCCTCGCCGTTGATTCGGCGCTTTTCGTAGACGTGACGCGGTTCGCTGTCGCGCCCGACGCCCGGGTACGTAGAGGGAAAAATCTCCGTTCCGGGACCCGCAAGGGGCTGAAGCCGCTGCCGGCGGCGGAATGCGGCGTGATCCATCACAGCTGAGCGGATGGCGTCATAACTTAAATTCAATTGGCATACTCCTTCGGAAAATTGTGAGGGCGTTAACTACACGAGAGCCGTTGCCCAGACGCCGGGAGGCATTCCGCGCACGCCAGTGCGCTGCCCCATTGAACTCCTTCCGACAAGGCCTAGGAAGCGTGGCGGCTGCGGTTTATAGGTACGACGGTGGAGTTGCGCGCGACTTCGCCCAAGATCGTGTGAACCGCTCGCTGCACCGTTTCGCCATCAAGAGCGATGCGCCGGTACATGGTTTCGCGGGTTTCCCACCAGCGGGACACTTGTGCGCGTTCTCGCGCGAGGTTGGCCTCAAGGTCGCCCGCGGTCTTCACGACGGACTCGAGCGGCGCACGGAATTCGCATCCATCGATAAAATCGAGCACTCGGCGCGCAACTTCGTCGACATGTGCGCCGGCAGCCTTGGCACGTGCAAGCTCGACGTGGACTTCGCGAATGATTTGCAGCAGCGAAATTAGCGCGGCCGGTTTGACCAGGATGACGTCGTCCTCCACTTTGATGCCGCCCTCGAACCCTGCGCGCTTGCCGTCGCTCACGAGCAGCGCATAGCGCGCCTGCCGATCGCGCTTGGCTCGGCTGGTTTGACGAATGAACTCGCGCGTAACCGTTTGACCGGTTTTGTTTTCGATGATGATAGGGCAGATTGTTTCGCCTTCGTGCCTGAAGTTGACGATAACGTCGCCTTTGCGGCTGCCTTTGGTCGGAACGATCTCATCACCGAAGGAGCCGAAAACACTGCGGATATATTGCGCCATTTCGCCGTCCCAGGCGCGCCCCACATCACCTTGCGTCGTTGCGAGTCTGAGATGCTCGTTTTCGGTTTGTGCCTTTTTCAGGCTGTCTTCCAGCCGCGTGATCGTCCCCGTCATTTTCTCCAATTCAGACGCGCGCGCGTCCACTTTGGCGGCGGCCAGCAGATGCTGCTCCTTGGCTTTTTGCACGCCAACCACACGGTCGTATTCGGCGGCCGTCAAGTCATGGCCGCACAGCGGACAATGGTACATCGGTAGGCTCAGCATACGGACTCCTTCACGTTTCCGCATCTTACACTGCCTGCGCGACAGCGGTGTGTCGCGATTCTGCGTATGCCTGTAGTATTTGCTGCGTTGTTTCGCGAGCGAGAGCCACCGCTTGGGGAGGAGCGATCACCAGCGCTTCCGACCCGAATTGCAGTGACCACCGCACGGCCTCAGCGAGATCGTCCACACTTAGCGTGATGTCGAGGCTGCCGTCGTGATGCGTGATGATGCGCTGCTCTTGCTGCCATGTACGCGCACCGACGGAAGCGGCCACCAGTGGACTCATGTGTATGGTGACGTCCTGCGCGTTGCCGTGCGCCTGTATCCAGCCGACCGCGCGTTCCGCGAGCAGCTTCGCAGGCACGGTGCGCGGGCTGAAGGTTCCCTCTTTGCGCAACGTCGATTTATCAATAGCATCGAGCGCAAATTGCCGCCAGTCTCGGCGCCCGAGATCGTAACCGATGAGGTAGTATCGCCCCAAACGCGCAATCACATGGTATGGCTCCGCGCGCCGCATCGTTCGGATGCCGCGCGCATGGTAAGCAAACTCAACGCGCGCCGGTCCCGCGGCGGCCGAATTCAAAAATTCGAAAGTCTTGGTAATTTGGTGGCTTGCGTTGGGCGATGGTTCTCGAACCTGAAGGAATCCGCTTCGCAAGTCCACTTGGCTGTGCGCCGACTCGCCCACGGGATCGAGGATGACATGCTGAATCGGGCCGCCGAGCGCGATGGCGATTCGCGCGAGTGTTGCGGTTGCGTCCCGACTTCGCGCGTGCAGTTGGCGGAGACCGGCATGGTCCGTGCTCATCAGAACCCGGCCGCCCTTCATCGATCCGATCGTGAAGTACTGCGTACCTATCGCGCGCAACTCACGCAAATCGCGTTGGAAGGCTCGCTTGGAACAGCCGAAGTGATCGCGATACGTCGCGTATTCGACCGCCCGGTCGAGAATCAGGCGCAGCAACAGCCATCCGATGCGAGCGACGTGTTCGCTCGTTACTTCTGTCTTCTTGTTCTGCCTTGCAAATGAGAATACTGACTGAGGCATTAGAACCATCGCCGCTAGGAAGGGACGATGGCCTTCCTTGCTGACATGGGGTTTCCTTCGTAAAAGAGGCGGGCCGCTCGGCGGAAGCGTTCGAGCGAAAACCGAAGGTGCCGTTGCGGGCAATTTCCGCAAGCGGCGACAAGGAGTACAGATGCAGATAGGAATGGTCGGCCTGGGCCGCATGGGCGCGAACATGACGACGCGGCTGCTGCAGGGCGGCCATAGCGTCGTCGTTTTCGATCGCGATCCGAAAGCTGTTGCGACCGCAGCCTCGGGCGGCGCAACGGCGAGCGGATCGCTCTCGGAACTCGTATCGAAGCTCGATGGAAAGCCTAAAGCGGTGTGGATCATGGTGCCCGCCGGAAAAGCGACCGACGAGACGATCGACGAACTCGCCGGCTTGCTCGGCAAAGGCGACGTAATCGTCGACGGCGGTAACACGAACTGGCGCGATGGCTCAGCCGCGTACGAGCGGTGCAAAGCGCGCGGCGTCTCGCTCGTCGACGCGGGAACGAGCGGCGGCGTATGGGGCTTGAAAGAGGGCTACTGTCTGATGGTCGGCGGCGACGACGAGGCGGTTGCCGCGTGCGAGCCGGTCTTTCTCACGCTCGCGCCCGCGGGCGGATACGCGCACGTCGGGCCGGCGGGCGCCGGCCATTTTTCCAAGATGGTGCACAACGGTATCGAATACGGCCTGCTGCAAGCGTACGGTGAGGGATTTGAAATTCTGCGCACCGCGCCGTTTACATTCGATCTGCATCAGCTCGCCTCGATTTGGCGCTACGGCAGCGTCGTACGTTCGTGGCTGCTCGAGCTGGCGGTGCTTGCGTTCCAAGAGGATCCCGATTTGAAAAACATCCGCGGTTGGGTCGACGACACCGGCGAAGGCCGCTGGACGGTTCAAGCGGCGATCGATCAGAACGTGCCGGCTCCCGTGATTACGCTTTCACTTCTCGAACGCTTCGCTTCGCGGCAAGACGAATCGTACAGCGCAAAAGTGATAGCGGCTTTGCGCAATCAGTTCGGCGGCCATGCGGTGAAAGCGGAAACGGCAAAATGACCGCCGCCGCTGCGGCTGCAGCCAACGGCGCCGCGCAAGTCGCGGTGAACCCGCTGCGCGCAGGCATCGAAAGCTTGCGCATCAGCGAGCCGTGCACCGCGATCTTCTTCGGCGCGAGCGGCGACTTGTTCAAGCGCATGCTCATCCCGGCGATCTACAATCTGCGCTTGGACGACATTCTGCCCGCAAACTTCGGTCTGATCGGATTTGCGCGCACCCCGTATACCGACGAAGAATTCCGCGCCTACTGCAAAACGAACGTGGACGAATTTTCGCGCGCCGGTAAGGTCAAGGAATCGCTTTGGAACGATCTGGCGGAGCGCATCAGCTACATCACGGCCGACTTCGACGACACCTCGCACTTCGAAGCGCTGCACAAACGGCTCGACGAATACGAAGAACAGTTCGGCTGTGGGCACAACCGCCTGTTCTATCTCGCGACGCCCCCGATCGTATTTCCCAAAATTATCGCCCAGCTGAAACGCGCCAAACTCGATCCGGCGCAAAATTCCAAAGGCTGGAGCCGGATCATCGTCGAGAAGCCGTTCGGCACCGACTTGTCTTCGGCGCAAACGCTGCAGGCCGAAGTGGAAAAGGTTTTCAACGAAAACCAGGTCTACCGCATCGATCACTACCTCGGCAAAGAGACGGTGCAGGACATCATGGCACTGCGCTTCGCCAACACGATCTTTGAGCCGATTTGGACGCGCAACTACATTCAGTCGGTGCAAATCACGGCGGCGGAAACGCTGGGCGTGGAAGCGCGCGGCGCGTACTACGACAATGCCGGCGCGCTGCGCGACATGATTCAAAATCATGTGATGAACTTGCTCGCGCTGGTCGCTATGGAGCCGCCCGCTAGCGCCGACGCCGATGCGATCCGCAACGAAAAGCACAAAGTCTTTTCGGCCATCGAACCGCCTTCGCCCGAGGCCGTGTTTCAAATGAGCGTGCGCGGCCAATACGATGCTGGAACCATCGGCGGAGAACAGGTTCCGCCATACCGATCCGAACCCGACGTGCGGCCTGACTCTAATACGGAAACGTACGCCGCGCTGCGGTTGTTCATCAACAACTGGCGCTGGGCCGGCGTGCCGTTCTATCTGCGCAGCGGCAAACGGCTGGCGCGCAAGGTCTCGGAAATCGCCATTACGTTCAACCCGATTCCTCATCGCCTGTTCGGTGAAAAAAGCGATACGATCGAACAAAACGTTCTCGTGATCAAAATCCAACCCGACGAAGGCATCTCCATCCGCTTCAACGCCAAAGTCCCGGGTCAGAAAAACCATATCCGCAGCGTCACGATGGACTTCAACTATGGAACCGGTTTTGCCGTGCAGTCTGCGCCTGCATACGAACGGCTGATCGCCGATGCGATGCGCGGCGATGCCACGCTTTTCACACGTTGGGATGCAGTACAGCGCGCGTGGGAGATCGTCATGCCGATTCTCGAGGTGTGGCAGTCCATCAAAGACCGCACGTTTCCCAACTACGCAGCCGGCAGTGAGGGGCCGGCCGCAGCGGCAACGCTCGATCCTGCTTGGCGGCCGTTATGAGCACGATCGACGTGCCCGGTCTGCTTGAAGAACTGGCGCAGCGGCAGGAAGATCGGCCCGCGGTTTCAACGATAGCGCTCAACGTCGTGGCGTTTGTCGAAGGCGATGCGCAGTTGCGTGAACGGGTGGCGTCGCGGCTGGACGAGCTGGCCGATCGCAACGTTTCGCGCACGCTGCTCCTGTCATGCGAAGAACACGAACATCGCGTGTGTTCGCACTGCACCCAAATCGACGACACGGTGGTAACGCGCTCGCAGCAAATCCACCTGGCCGTCAAAGAGCTGGGCGCGCAGCAGCTGCGCTCCGTAACGCACGATTTGCTGGTTCCCAACGTGCGAACGGTGTTGCTTTGGGCGGGCAGCCACGTGAGCGAAGCACGCTTCCAGACGTTGGCCGAACTTTCCGACATCGTCGTGCTTTTTAGTTCCGCAAAGGATACGGGGATTGGACCGCTACGCGAACTGCTTCAGCTGCGGGGCACGCCGGTGGAAGACAAACTTCGCGATCTCGCGTTCTTGCGGCTGCTCTCGTGGCAAGACAGCATCGCGACCTTTTTTGACGACGCGCAGCTGGCACAAGAGCTGCCGCACATCGCTCGGGTTGAAGTCGCCTGCGGCTCAGCTTCCGAGGCGTACTACTTGGTGGGGTGGCTCGCGAGCCGGTTGTCGTGGAATCCCTGCGGCAAGAATGCATTGTGCAATCCCGACGGTGCGGCTATCAGCGTTGCCTGGCACAAGGATAGCAATCCGCGGCGCGTCTCCAGCGTGCAACTGCACTCGGCGACGTGTTCCTTCAGCGCCTCCACGCACAGCGACGCGGACGACTTACTCTGCTTGAAAGTGGAAGGCGCCAAAGCCCGTCCTCAGCATTGCGCTCCGCTACACGACGTTGACATGATCGGCTTGGTCGAACGCGCGATTTTTGCGCCCCATACCAGCGTGTATGCGGACACGCTGGCCATGGTCGGACGGCTGCTGGAGCACGAGCAGTGATCGAACGCAATACGGGCAGCATCTGCGTGCTGGAATCATCCGAGCGCGTAGCGGAAGCCGTGGCGGACACGTTCGTTGCGGATGCGCAAACGGCCATCGCGCAGCACGGCATCTTTTTCGTCGCGCTCTCGGGCGGTCACACTCCGGCGGCGGTTTACGAGCTGCTCGCGCGCGATCCGCGGCGCGAACGCGTCGCGTGGAACCGCGTGCAGGTTTTCTTCGGCGACGAACGCTGCGTGCCGCCCGGCGATCCGCAGTCGAATTACGGCATGGCTGCGCGCGCATTTTTGCAGCCATTGAAGATCGCCGCGGAAAACGTGCATCGCATTCGCGGTGAACAACCGCCGCCGCAAGCGGCGGCAGACTATGCGAACGAACTGCGTTCGGTTCTCGGAGACCCCCCGCAATTCGATTTGGTCATGCTCGGCATGGGCGCCGACGGCCACACGGCATCGCTGTTCCCGGGACAAGATCCCAGTACCGACCAAGAGCGGCTGGTTCGTGCGACGCAGGGACCACCGCCGGTAACGGCACGGGTAACGATTACGCCGGCCGTGATCAATAACGCGCGCCACGTCGCGATCGCGGTGGAAGGAAATGCAAAAGCCGCATCGTTGGCCGCCGCGCTGAACGGCGAATACGATCCAACGGTGCGGCCGATTCAAATTGTCTGCCCGCGCGGAAAGCTCACGTGGTTCGTCGACCGCGCGGCGGCCGCCCTGCTGCGCTAGCGGAGCGCCGTCTTAGAGCGTATCGCGAACGCTGCGCTTGGTTTTGTCGATCTCAGCCTTTGTGTCTTCAGTGACCTCGCGCGCCACCGAGCCGGCCTTCTCGCCGGGCGTCATTACGTCGCCGGCCACCGTGCGGCTCGCGTGTTCGGTCTGCGCGTTCCCGCGGTGCACGCCTTCTTTGATGGTGTCGCCTACGTCTTTGATGGTTCTCTTGATTTCATCAGCCATAGCAATAACGTACCCACCGTCAGCCGGCTAGAAACCCGGCCGCAGCGGCCGGCGGTTCCACCGCTCCAACTCGCGCGTGTACAACATCGCGCTGCGCTCTTGCAGCTTCTGCTGCGAGAGCTTCGATACGCGCATTCGCACGAGGGCGCCGGTTCGTTTCTTCATCGTTTTTGCGTTCCCGATCCAGTATTCGTTAGCGTAACGTTGTTCGCACTCAAAATGGTTCCGGTTGCGCGCTGAAGCTCGACGACGGCTTTGTTTAACCCCGTTTGCGCCTGCAACTCCCGGCCGCGATCGTCCGCTACTTCGATCTGCCGCTGCAGCACCAAATACGTCGTCGATTCACCGGCTCGAAAACGACGCTGCTCGCTCGAAAGCACCTGTTCTGTCGCCTCGCGCGCCTCGCGAGCGGCGGCCAGTTGCGCGAGCGAGCTCTGGTACGATTGCAGAGCGTTGCGTACGTCTGCCGTAATACGCGCAATGGTGCTCGCTTCTTGAATCTGCGCGATGTGCTGCTGTTCCAGCGCCGTGGCGAGGTTGGCTTTCGCGGTATCGTTGCCGATCGGAAACTCGACTTGCACGCCCGCTGCATACGTTGGGAATTTGTTGGAAAGCAGATTGCGGATCGATTGGTCGAGGCCGCCGGCCAAGTATCCGGGAACCGGCGTGGTGCTGTTGGGTAATGCCGGAATTTGCTGCGACGGCGGCAGCGTACTGTTGACTGCTGCGATGAGCTCGTTGATCGCGATCACTTGCTGCGCGCTGCTCTGGAAGAACTGCCCCGGCGGCAGCACGGTGCCCGCGAAGCCGTTGCTCGTATAGCCGACCTGCACGTTGAACTGCGGCTTGACCTGATTTTGAGCATACGCCAGGTTCACCGCAGCCGTGCGAAGTTGCTCGCGTACTTGCGCGATCTCGGGCCGGTCGCGCAGAGCCTGCGTCACCAGCTGCGATAAGGAAGGCTGCGGCAGCAACTGCAACGCCGGGGTCGTGGGAACCAAGTTGGCGTCCCATATCGGATCCGCGGCATTGTCGGTGAGCTCGCTCTTGAGCTGATTCTGCAGCAGCGCGACGTTGCCGAGCGCCGAAAACACCTGCTGCCGGAAAACGCCGATCTGCGCGTTGACCTGCACGACGTCGATGGGAGCCGAGGCGCCCTGCCGCGCCAGACGCACGTTGCTGTGCTGCTGGGCAATCGTGTCGCGCAGGCTCTGTTCCTGGATGGCGACGTTGCGCCAAGCCGAGACCAAATCCCAATACGTGTCCTGAATCTGCGCGATCGTGGTCGAAATCGTCCCCAACGTTTGCGCGGCTGTCGTCTCTTGACCGATTTGCGCCAGCTGCAACTGGCGTGATGCTTGCGTAAGCGAACGTCCGCGGCCCAGCGGCTGGGTGAAATTCACCGAAAAGATCGTCGGATAATACGGATTGAATGAATTGATCGACGTGTTGTCATACGTTTGTTTGCCGGAAACGTTGAGGCTGTATTGCTGACCGCCGGGCAGCGTGCCTTGTGCTCCGGCTGCGATCGACGAGTTGCGCTGAACGATCGGTGAAAAATTCGGACCGGCAAAAAACGCGTTCTGCGGCGGCTGCGTGACGTACTGGTATTGCGGTTGAATGGAAAGCGTCACGTCGTACGCGCCCCTGGCGGCTTGAATCTGATACTGCGCGATACGGCGGTTCGCTTGCGCGATCTGCAGGTCGGGATTGCGCGCCAGCGCCATGCCGATCGCGTTCTCGAGCGTGATGCCGACAAACGGCGTCTGCGTCACGCCGACCACACTGGGCGGCGGCGGTGAAACCCGCGGAGCCGCATACCCGGCAGTGACGGCGGGGACAGCAGGCAGCACTGGCTTGGGCGCGGGAGTTGGAACCGCTGCACTTGCCGCCGCGATCACAATGGTTGGGATCAGCATCGGCGCTACCGAATGAGAACCGAAGTTTCGACCGACATTCCCGGGCGCATGGGATAGCGCGTGAAGTCGGTCGAGGTATCGAAAACGACCTTTACCGGAATGCGCTGCGTAACCTTGACGAAGTTGCCGGTAGCGTTTTGCGCGGGAACCAACGCGTAGGTGTTTTGCGATGCCGGATTAATCGAATCTACCTTTCCGTGAAAAAGCACGCCCTTGTACGCGTCGACGCGAATGTCGACCGGCTGCCCCTGGCGCATTTTGCCGACCTGCGTCTCTTTGTAATTTGCGGTGATGTACACGTTGTTCGGGATGATGGTCAACAGCGTCGCGCCGGATGAAACGGTTTGCCCGACGTCCACGCTCTTCTCTCCGACCGTTCCATCGATCGCCGCATAGATGCGCGAGTTTTTCAAGTTCTGCGCGGCGATGGCCAGGGCTGCTCGCTGCGCCGCAATTTGCGCCGGCGCCTGCGCCTGGCTCAATTTGCCCTGAGCGGACTGCACGGTACCTTGCGCTGCGGCGACGCCCGCTTGCGCGGCGCCCACTTTTTGCTGTGCCCCGTTCAAATTGGCGACCGCGACGTCGACGCTCTGCTGCGCCGCGTCGTACTGCGATTGCGCCTGCGCATACTGCGCGCGCGCCGAATCGAGCTGCGCGCGCGCAACGTCCCCGGTACGCACCAGTGACTGCGTGCGACGCAAATTCGCCTGCGCTTCCGCGAGGGCTTGCCGCGCGGCCGGCAACGCCGCCTGCGCTTGCCGAACTTGGGCTTGCGCTTGCGCGACGCCGGCTTGAGCGACCGGAACTTCCGCTGCGGCGTTTTGAACTTGGCCTTGAGCCTGCGCGATGCCGCCGGCTCCTTGCGTGATTCCGGCCGATTGGTTTTCCAGCGCGAGCTGCAGGTTCGCTTTGGCTTGATCGTAGGCGGCCCGTTCGCTGGCGCTGTCCAGAACGACGAGCAGCTGTCCCTTTTTGACCGGCTGATCGGTATCGACGAGAATCTGATCGACGCGCTCGTTGATTTTGCTGGTGACCGCTACCGTGTTGGCATCCACGCGCGCATCATCGGTGGTTTGGTGTGCGCGCGCGTACGCGAAATACCGCACCGCCCAAAAGATCACCGCGATGGCAATGATGACGCCCAGGACCATCATCACCGGTCGCAGATTGCGGCGGCGGCCGTTTTCCTCTATCTGCACGTCCGGCTGTCCGTCCGAAGGACGCACGCTTGCCGGAGACTGCGTCGTTTCCGCTTCTCGCTCGCGCGTTTCCATTAAGTCTTCTTTCTCGAACCGTTCAGGAAAAGATTGATTTGAAAGTCGATGATCTCGGCAGTACTGTACTGGACTTCCGGAAACTTCTTACGCCCTATGACGTGCGCGAAGACCATTCCCATGAAAAATCGGGCCAGCAGCAGGGGATCGCCTTGAAGGTCTCCGCTTTGAACGCGCTTGGCCATGAATTCCCCCAGAAGTTCGCGGATCGCAACGGGAGCACGCCAAGCGGCGGCAGCGACCGCGCTGTCGGCTTCTTCATCCGCCAGAGATGCCACGATCAAGTCGCGGATTTGCTCCATGCCGTCGGCCAGTGCCAGTGCGATGTGCCGCAAATCGGCGCGGAGATCGCCGCACAAGCTCGCAAGCAGTTCCTGCAGACTGCAGCGCTCCGCAGTATCGTTCCGCGCACGCTTCGATGATCGCGTTCTTGCTTTTGAAATGACGAAAGAGCGTGGCTTCGTTCACACCCGCCAGCTCCGCAATTTCGCGCGTCGTTGCGCCGCGCCGGCCTTTTTTCGAAAAGAGCACGCGCGTGGCTGCCAAGATGCGGCTGCGCGTTTCCTGCGGAGATCGAGCGGCGGGATCGTGTAAAACGTTCATTTGGTGGTGAACACCGCGTCGCTCACCATAACGTTGGTTCGATACGCTCCGTAGCTGGCATCCGCGACGGCGCGAACGTGCGGAATGCGGATGTCGGCGTGCTGCGTCGAAATTACGCTGTACTGCCCTTGATTGCGATAGGTTTGCGTCATCGTAATGAGGCCGCCGTTGCGATAGTGCCAATCCATGCGCACGACTTCGAACGTGGCAGGGTCGACGTACGCAATCGCATCGTCGATCTGGTCGCTGTAAATCTTCTTCGTCAATCGAAGCGCCAGCAAGGGACGGTCGTCGATGCGCTGCACGCCCTGCAGTACGATGTTGGAATCTTTTTCCCAGCCCGCCGGATCGCCGATGTCGGAAAAAAGTTTGTTGATGCCGTGCGCGTACGAGGGGACGCGCGTGAAAATCATTTCATACTTGCCGGGTCGCTTGTAATACGTCGTACCGTCGAGCTGAGGTGAAAGCCACGGAAAGCTCAGCATGCGGATGTTGACGTGAACCGGCGCTTGAAACGACGTAAGAGAGGGATTACGCGCCTCAATATGCTGCAAGACGGAAGCGGCATCCAGCATCGGCGGCACGGCGGCTCCCGCCGGCAACATGCACGCGCAGACAAGAAGTGCTCCCAGAGCAGAAATCTTAGCGACTCCGAAGCGGCGGCAAGCTTGCTGCAAGCGAGTACTCACGCGCAGATGGTACCAAAGGTCCCGGTCTAATGCAAGTACTTGCTTGCGGGTAATCACGCGAGCGCGTGAACAAGAGCGCAAGCGTGATCACGGCAAATTCGCTCTCCGAAATGGCCGCCGATGCGGGCTTGCTTCCCTGCTCGCTTGCCCTCCGGGCCTTCGAAACGCTGAGCGGTCCGCGCATTGAGGTGGATGCCGAGCGATACTTCTACCCCGCGAGTATGCTCAAGACTCCTCTCGCTGCAGCGGTCTACGCCTGCGTGGAAGACGGCGTCCTTACGCTGGATCGTGGCTTTGACGTGACGCAAGCCAATATGACGCTCAACGACAAGCCTTCCCCGCTCGTGCCCGGCTACGTAAGTCCGCTGCACGAGCTCATCGAGTTGATGATCACGCGCTCCGACAACGTCGCCACGAATATGCTGTATGACATTTTAGGCCGCGAAAACGCGACTCGTATCGTGCAACAGCGCTTCGGGCTGCGATCGACGGCGTTCTATCGCAAACTGTCCGGCAGTCTGCCGCTCATCGAGGACCCGCAGTGGGACCGCGTGCATCGCAACGTGCACTCGGTCGAAGACGCAGCGCGGCTTTTCGAACTTATTGCGGCCGACGGCATTCCGTTTGCGGCGACGATGCGCGAAACGCTCCTGCGCCAGGAATGGAATGAAAAGCTTTCACTTGGATTGCGCCCCGGCGACCGGTTCGCGCACAAAACCGGCGACACCGACGAAGTCACGCACGACGGAGGAATCCTTACGACAGCCGAAGGCGACGCTTACGTGCTTGTCGTCTACACCGGCATGGAATCCAACGAGATCAACAACGCAAAGTTCGCACCGTTCATGCGCTCTCTGCGCGCATACCTCTAAAGAAACGCTTGAACGAACTCCAGGCTTTTGCGCGCTTCATCGGGAGCAGCATCTCCGTAACGCCGCACAAGACGCCCTCCGACGTACGTCTCGCGAACCCAAGCGTTTTCGCCGCGGTACACCAAGGCATTGACCGGCGGCGTCCACGCGTCGATGGCGTTTGCATCAAGAACGGCGTAGTCCGCGTACGCGCCCGTGCGAAAGTCGCCGGCGTCCAATCCCAGCGCGGCGGCGCCTTGCGCGGTGCCCATTGAAAATGCCGTCCCGGCGGAAAGCGCCGACGCGTCGAGCCGCGCAAGTTTCTGCAACAGCGCGGCCGCGCGCATCTCTTCAATCAGCGAGGGTTTCACGTCGGCGTCCGTACCGAGCCCCATGAGAACGCCGAGCTGCTGCAGTCCCACAACGTCGCAGATTCCATCGCCCAGATATTGGTTGGTCAGCGGGTTGTGAACGACGCGCGCACCGGCATCCGCGATCATGCGCTGCTCATCGTGCGAGATGTAAATGGCGTGAATGGCAACGGTTCGTTCGTTGAGCGCGCCGAGCGAGGCGAGCAACGCGATCGGCGTTTTTCCATAACGTTCGAGCGTCTGTGTCCCCTCGTACGGCGCTTCAGCGACGTGGATGTGCATCATGCAGCGCGCGTCCGCAGCAAACGCAGCGGCCGCTGCAATCATCTCCTGCGAGGCGGCGTGCAGTGAATGAGGAGCGACGCAGATGGAAACGTCCGGAAAAGACGCCATCAGCTCCTGCGTGCGTTGCTGCGCGATTGCAATGGTTTCGCGAAACGCATCCGGCGCGTACGATGCGTCCATCCACGTGCGCGCGAAGATCATGCGAATGCCGGCATCACGTGCGGCGCGGATCGCTTCCCGCGCATGCGCGTTCCCGGCGCCGTTCAGATAGAAAAACTCGACCACGGTCGTGATGCCGGCTGCGAGCATTTCGTCGAATGCCAGGCGAAAGGTCCAGTAAATCTGTTCGGGCGTGAGCGACGGTACGATTTTATAGAGCGCCTCGCTGCGCCAGCGCTCGAACGGCAAATCGTCCGCCCAGCCGCGCATGAGGATTTGGTAGGCATGACTATGGCCGTTGATGAAACCCGGCGCGACCAGAACGTCGTCGCCGTAAATGCACTGCGCAGCGCCGGGGAATCTGTGCTGCAGATTGCTGGGCGTTCCGACCGCTGCGATGCGTTCGCCTTCGATGGCGAAAGCGAAGTCACGCCGCTCGCGTCCCTCGGCGAGCGCGCGCGCGCAGCGCACGAGGGTCGTCACGCGATGCGAACCCCCGCGCGATAGACGCTGTCGGCGAGGTTACCGCCGAACTGCCAGCCGAATTCTTCGGGCGAATCGATGCGCAGCGCGACGAAATCCGCCGGCATTCCCGCGCGCAATACCCCCGCCGGTGAACGTAATGAACGAGCAGCTGCGCGAGTCACGCCGTACAGCGCTTCGGCCGCGGAGAGACCGAAAATGCGTCGCCCGAAGTATGCCACGGTTTGCAAATTAAAGCAGGGCGACGTGCCCGGATTGTAATCGCTCGCAAGGGCAACGGTTCCACCGAACTCGAGAACTCTGCGCACCGGGGCCCGCCGCGGCAATCCGAGATACATGATCGTCGCCGGACAGGCGATCAGAACGACGTCGTTTTCCGCGATCGCGCGCGCTTCTTGCTCGCGAATGTAGTTGGCATGATCCACGGCGTCGACGCGCAAGTCGACCGCCATCATCGTCGCTGCGCCGGGGGCAAGCTCGTCGCAATGCACGCGAAGGCGCAGACCATGATCGCGCGCCGCGCTCAAGTATCGCCGCGTTTGCGCCGGCGAGAAAAAGCCTTCTTCACAAAAAGCGTCCGCGTACACCGCGCCGTGCACGCGCGCAAACGGCAAACACTGATCGATCAGGTAGTCGACGTAATCGATCTCGCCGGCAAACTCCGGCGGAATCGCATGCGCACCCAAAAATGTCGGCACCAAGCGCGGCAGCGCCGGCTCATCTTTGTGCGCGTCCAGTAAATCGAGCAAGGCCATTTCGCCGGGCTTGTGCAGCGCGTATCCGGTTTTCGCCTCCAGCGTAGTCGTGCCGTGCGCCGCTATCGCGTGCAGCCGAGCTTCCACGGCATGCCAAAACTGCGCAGGATGTTCGAGCGCCGTGCGCGTCTGCTCGACGGTATAAAGCATGCCGAGCGGCGGCTTTTCTCCGCGCTGGTTGGCGGCAAAGTCCGGCTCGCGATCGCCGGCAAAAAGCGGATGCGTGTGCGCGTCAACCAAGCCTGGGACGATCGCGCAGTCCGGGTAATCCACGACGTGCAGGTCGTCTCGCACGCCGCACGATGCTTCGACGTGTTTGCGCGGCCCAACCACTACGACGCGCCCCTCTTCGCAAAGCACGGCCGCATCTTCGATTCTGCCCAGCGCGTTGAACGAGATGCCGCTTTGCGCTTCCTGCGTGTCGCACGTGATGATGCTCGCGGCGCGCACCAGAAGCCGGCTCTTCTGCCGCAGCGAAGGATCTACAACCGCCAATCGATGCCTTTATCGTCGGCTGTCTGGATCGCGAGATCGTACCCGGCGTCTGCGTGCCGGACCACGCCCATGCCGCAGTCCGTGGTGAGCACGCATTGCAAACGTTCGCGCGCATCATCGGTTCCGTCGGCGACGACGACCATGCCCGCGTGCAGACTGTAGCCGATTCCTACGCCGCCGCCATGATGCAGCGAAACCCAATGCGCGCCTGCGGCGGTGTTGAGCAGCGCGTTGAGAATCGGCCAATCCGCAATCGCGTCGCTGCCGTCCTTCATCGATTCCGTTTCGCGATACGGCGAGGCAACGCTGCCTGTGTCGAGATGATCCCGTCCGATGACTATCGGCGCGTTCAGCTCGCCCGATCGCACCAGCTCGTTGAACCGCAGGCCCGCTTTGGCGCGATCGCCGTATCCCAGCCAGCAGATGCGGGCCGGCAATCCTTGGTAGCTGACGCGTTCGCGAGCCAGTCTGATCCAGCGATGCAAATGCGCATCGCCGGGAAAGAGGGCGAGCAGTTCGCGATCGCACCGTTCGATATCCGCGGGATCGCCGGAAAGCGCGGCAAAGCGAAAGGGGCCGCTGCCCTTGCAGAACAGCGGGCGGATGAACGCCGGAACGAAACCGGGAAACGCAAAGGCGCGTTCGACGCCGGCGCGTTGCGCTTGGGCGCGAATGTTGTTGCCATAATCGAAAACCACGGCGCCCGCATCGAGAAACGCGATCATCGCGCGCACGTGGCGAGCGACGGTTTCGAGCGCGCGGCGTTCGTACTCGGCTGCATCGTCGCTACGGAGCCGTTCCGCCTGCGCCGGCGAAAGCCCGAGCGGGACGTAGCCGTGCAGCAAATCGTGCGCCGACGTTCTGATCCGTAACCGCATCGGGCCGAAAACCGGCAGCAAACAACGCGGGAAATTCTTCGCCTGCGTTGCCTTCATAGCCAATCGAGAGCGCTTTGCCGTCACGGCGCGCTTGCTCCGCCAGCCCGAGCGCCTCGTCGCGCGATGCCGCTACGACGTCCAGATACCGCAACTCGCGACGGCGTTCCAGCCGCGCGCGATCGACGTCGATGACCAGCGCGACGCCTTCGTTCATCGTTATTGCCAGGGGCTGCGCGCCGCCCATTCCGCCGATGCCGGCCGTCAGGCAAACGCGTCCGCGCAACGATCCGCCGAAATGCTGACGCGCCAGCTCCGCGAACGTCTCGTACGTTCCTTGCACGATGCCTTGCGTGCCGATGTAGATCCACGAGCCGGCCGTCATCTGCCCGTACATCGTCAGCCCTTGCGCTTCCAACTCGCGAAATATCTTCCAGTCGGCCCACTTCGGAACCAGGTTCGAGTTGGCGATCAGCACGCGCGGCGCGCGAGCATGCGTTTTCCAAACCGCGACCGGCTTACCGCTCTGCACGATCAGCGTCTCGTCGTTTTTCAGACGCCGCAACGCGCGAACGATCGCGTCGAAGGCCTCCCAAGAACGCGCGGCGCGGCCGTTTCCGCCGTAAACGACGAGATCGTCCGGACGTTCGGCAACATCGGGATCCAGATTGTTCATCAGCATGCGAAGCGCGGCTTCCTGCGGCCAGCCCTGACACGAAGCTGCGTGCCGCGGGGTGCGCGAACCGCTCCGGCGATGCTCATAACGAAGCTCCGATGGCGTCCTGCGCAGCGTTCACCAGTGCGCCGCTGCGAATTAAATGGCGAGCGCGCTCGATGTCCGGAGCCGGCGGTCGATCGTCGGACAGCGGCGCGATCTGCTCTCGCGCCACGTCATACGCTGCCTGCGTGCCTTCTCCCGAGCGCAGCGGGCGGCGAAAGTCGGTCGCGACCAGGGCGCCCAGCAGCTCGCACGCGAGCGAGCCTTCGACGTTCTCCAGCACGCGATCCAAGTTCACCGCCGCGGTCAAACCCATGCTGACGTGATCCTCCTGTCCCGCCGAAGTGGGAATCGAGTCGACACTGTTGGGCCAGCTGAGGCCTTTGTTTTCCGAAACCATTGCGGCGGAGGTGTACTGCACGATCATCAATCCGGACTGCAGGCCCGATCTTCCGGTCAAGAACAGCGGCAAGCCGCGCTCTTCGGCATTGAGCAGCAGGTAGAGCCGCCGTTCGCTAATGCCGCCGATTTCCGACAGCGCCATCTTGAGCAGATCGGCGGCAAGCGCAACGGGTTGTCCGTGAAAGTTTCCGCCGCTCAAAAATTCACCGTCGTCCGGAAAGACGAGCGGATTGTCGGTCACCGAGATCGCTTCCGTTTCAATCACGCGCCGGGCGTGCGCGGCTGCATCGCGCACCGCGCCGTGAACGACCGGAATGCAGCGATACGAATACGGGTCTTGTACCCGGCCGCACTCGCGGTGCGATTCGATGATTTGCGATCCGCGCAGCAGTGCGCGCAGGTTGTCGGCTACTTGTGTTTGTCCGGGATGCGGGCGCAACGCATTGATGCGCCGGTCGAAAACCCGATCTGTTCCAAGAAACGCTTCCAGCGACATAGCGCCGATCACGTCGGCGGCGGCGAGCAGCCGTTCAGCGCGCAGCAGGGACAGCGCCGCGATTCCGGTCATCACTTCGGTGCCGTTGACCAGCGCCAGCCCTTCTTTTGCACCGAGCGTAATGGGCGCAAGGCCCGCCAGTTCGAGGGCGCGCGCGCTGGGGAGCCGCTGCCCGTCGTAGTACGCCTCGCCTTCACCGATCAGCGTCAGCGTCATGTGCGCGAGCGGCGCGAGATCGCCGCTTGCGCCGACCGATCCTTGACGCGGTACAACCGGCGTCACGCCGCGATTGAGCAGTTCGATAAGCAAATCCAGCGTGCTTTCGCGTATGCCGGAATGACCCGCGGCGAGCGAACTGACCCGCAGCACGCCGGCGGCGCGGACGAATTTACGCTCGAGCGGTTCACCGGTGCCGGCTGCATGGCTGCGCACCAGATTGAGCTGCAGCAGCGCTGCATCTTTGGGCTCGACGGTGACATGTGCTAATCGCCCGAACCCTGTCGTCACTCCGTAAATGGCATCGCCGATTCCGAATTTTTCGTCGACGAGCCGCCTGGCGGCGGCAACGCGTTCGCGCGCCTGCGTGCTGACTTGGACCGGCGTCAGGTCTTCGGCAATCGCCCGTATCGTTTCAAGCTTCAGGTGTTTGCCGTCCAGGGTAATCGCGGGCGCGGCGGTCGCGGTCATAGCAAGTAGGTTACACGAGGCCGGCGGCGCGCCTTTAGCATACGCTTTAGTAGCGCGACCAGTCGGCCGGGCGGCCGCGCACGAACGGCGGTCCCGTTTGGATGACGATTTCTTCCCGGTCGCGCAACGGAATCTCGCGCGGGTCGCCCCGATACGCGACTCCGTTCACCGTTATCCGCAGCCGTTGTCCGCGTGCGGCACGAACCCCGTCGGCCTGCGTGCGGGTGAGCGGCTGATCCCAAATGTCGAAAAACTGACCGAGCGTGAACGTTCGCATGACGGGAGCTTCGGTGTGAATGATTCCGTCGGTCGCATGCGTGTGCAGCCAGTACAGACACGGCGCGTTCTGCGGCATGCCGACGAGCGCAGGCACGACTACTTGCCGCCCGCGCGCGTAGAGCTGCAGATGCGTGTGCACGTGTTCGAGGGCGCCTTCACTTGTGTCGCAGCGGATTCCGTCTATCGGCAAACCGGCGAGCATTTGCGCGCGCGCGTGCGTGGTCGAAACCGCAACAGCAAGCGCAGCGGCGAGCAGTAACGCGGGTAGTGGATATCTCAAACGTTCTCCTCGGTGGATACGGTGTGCATAATCGATCTTTATTGTGGAGATGCTGTGGAAGCGGCAGTCAGCCTCTTGCTACGACTTTTGCCCCGTGATACCATCCATTCACTTCGATAAACACGAAGCGCGATGAACGTATAGTCGCGATCGAATCATGTTGACGATGCAGTCGCACGTCGGCGATCCGAGTGATACGATCGAACCGTCGATAGCGTCAGTAGGATTTCTTCACCGAAGTCAAACAGGCGAGAACGATGCGAGAATACGTCGAAGGCCTCGGACTTGTTCCGAGGCTTTCGTTTTTTATTGATCTATGGAATATTGCTCGATGAGCCTCTATCACTATCCCGACGGCTTCCGATCAGATTACAGCTTCGAGCCGTTGTGAGCGCCCCTACTTCGAAACCGGGAGTTCGTATTTTGCGCAGATTTGCGCCAGCAGCATGCGCACGCTGTCGCGAACGCTCGCAGGCGCGATCACTTCGGCTTGTGCACCCCATCCCAAAATCCATCGCGCCAGTTCGTCGACGTTGGCAACGTTATAGGTAATTTCGACGCAGCCGTCGTGCCGGCGGTCGATGGCGCGCTCGGCGACCACGCGCGCCGCGATGGCCGCTTTGGCAACCCGCGAGGCAAAGCGTACCCGCACTTCCGTCGTTTCGTTGCGGTGCAGCACGCCGCTGATCGAGTTCGAGGCGAAATCTTCGATGCTGAAATTCGTCGGTTTGGTGTACGTCTGCGCCAAGACGCCGAGCTCGGATACGTTATCGACCGCGAACACGCGCTTGTCGCGCCGGTCGTGATCGTACGCGACGCAGTAGACGCGTCCGCCGTTGACGATGAAGCCGTACGGGTCGGCGATCCGTTTGGAACGATTGCCTTCTTTGTCCTGATAGGTGAAGCTCACGCAGCGGGAGTCGCGTTCAGCGGACGAAAGCAACCCGAAAATTCGTTCCCCTTCCTCGTCCAGCGTAATCTCGCTCAGCCGAAAGGCCACGTTGGGCTTCGCCTTCAGCCGCTCTTTGGCGCCGCTTCCGCTCGAGCCGACGATTTTGTCCGTGACTTCGTCCACGTACGTGCCGATGGCGCCGCCAAGACTTGCGCTGATCGCCCGCAGCGCAACCAAGCCGAACAGTTCGCTGGAGCTGAGCTCCATGCGCTTGAGGCTGTAGCCCTCGGAAAAACGATAGGTGTTCGCGGCGCGATCGAAATACCAGGGGAAACCCGCGTCCGCCAGCACGGCCAGGTAGCGCCGTAAGCTGCGCGTACTGGGCCGGTGCTCACCTTCGGAAATCCGATCTTTGAGCTGCTCGAAAGAAAAGCGTCCTTCGTCGATGGCGTTGAGCAGCCGGACCAGCAAGACGATTTTGGGTTCGTTCGTGCGTTCTACGGCCTTGTCTCCTTCGGTGCGGCAATACGGCTTATTCATTGTGCCGGACCGATGGCGCTGCGGTCATCAAAGCGGCATCAAAACCGCGAACCGCGGGCGATGGTGAAGGTGAGGGTGCCGGAGTCGCGCTCGCCGGTTTCGGGAAGCAGCCGTCAGGAGCGGTCATCGGCGGAGTCGCCGGAAGCGGCGCGGCCGCCGTTACGCCAATTTCCAACGGGTAGTTTGAGCCGCCGTCGGTCATCGTTTGCACCACCAGCTTCGAACGTGACTGGGCCGGCAGCGTGAAAGCATTTCCGATTTGATACCGCTCGGGCACACGCGCGCAGCCCAGCTGCACGAGCGCCCCGTCTATCAAAAAACTGCTGCGAACCGGACCCCCCATCGGCCGCTCGTACAGGTACGCGGTCGCCGGCGCGAGTGACGCGTTGGCCAAATCGAACGTGAACGTGCGAAGCACGCCGTAGTCGCCGAAGTCGCGCCCCGTCGTGCCGGCGACGGGCGGCGGCGTCGTTGCCCCATACTGCATCGAGTCGTCCGGCCCGCCGGCAGTGTAGGCAAGCACCTGCATCCCGTACGAGCCGATATCGAACGTGCCGGTGCGATGATGACCGTCGCCCGGCAACTGCGGCGCAGCCGCATACGCTTCGATTTGCGCGTCCGAAGCGCCTGACGGGGCGCTCACTACCGCTACCTCAACCGCGCCGCCGCTGAGAACTTGAAATCCAACGCTTCCGGCAGCGCCGTCGAGCGGGCGCATATCGAAGCGCTCGGCCAAATACGGCGAACCGGGACTGACGTCTACCACGACGCCTTCGTTGCGCGGTTTGGCGGTCAGAAAATCTCTGGAAACGGCGTGGCCGACCGACATGACGTTGATGTTCGGTCCGGCGGACGCGTCGATGACCTGCACCGTCGCCGGCGTTTGCAGCGCGCGCACCACCACGAACAACGTGCGCGGATCCCCGGCATTCTGATGGTAGTAGTACAGCCGCGCGGGGCTCGTATTGGTGATTTGGTTTCGATAGAGCACGCCGTCGCCCACGATCTTTTCCGGATCGTCGTCGTAGAACAGCAGCGGCGGGGTGAACGGTGCGACGTTGATGTTTTGCACGGTGACGTTCGCCGTCACGTCGACGTTGAAGTAATCCGCACCGCCCGGAATGCGCACGCCGACCGGAATCGCCGCGGTCGTGCCCGTCGCAAAAGCCGCCGGAGCCGTAATCGGCGCGATCTGGGCTGACGTTCCGGGCTGTACTTGCGTCGCCCGTGCGACGGCGCGCGCAACTTGACTTTGAAGCCACGCCGGATCCGGCTGCCCGGTGACGCGAATGGCAAGCGAAACCGGCACGCTGCCCGCGTCGAGCGCGATGCGGAGCGGGACTTGAACGCTGGCCCCGGTTTGGTCGGCAATCGTCAGCGTCGCGCGTCCCGTGGCCGTTTCAGCCGTCACGGCAATCGTGCGCGCTGCTTGATCAATGTTCACCGTCGCCAGCGGAACGTCGAGCTGCGCGGTGATGGCCCCTGAGGCGTTCGCGACCGTAAGAGTAGCTGACGCGGACGGATGCAGATTCACGGCTGCCGGCGCAACGGCCAGCGTTGGGCCGGGCGAAGCCGGCGCAGCGCTAGGTAAGGGCGCGGGCGACGGCGGCGGCGATGGAGCCGGCGTTGCCTGCAGCGCAAGCGCCGCAACGAGAAATATGGTCAGCATCCGCTAGTTCATACCGCGCTCATTGCCGATCGTCTACCGGGTCCAGGCGGGCTTCCGGTCGCGAGCGTATAGTTTGCGAGCGGCGCGGGCACGATACCGGAATGAGCACCTGGCATATTTGGGGGGACTACGTCCACACGATGCCCGAGCGAATCGGCAATGCCGATCTCGTAAGCGGGCACGAAAAGGCCGCCAAACATACCGCGGAATCGCAAGGCTTCGATTTTGAGAAGCGGACGCGAAACGGCTTCGAGCCGTGGGCGGCAGCGTACGCGTGCGATAGCGACGACGGGCAAGAGTTCGCGTTCGCGAGCTATCCCGTGGTCAAAGGCTGGAAGAAAGTATAGAGTTACGCCAGCCCGTTTCGAATTGCGTGCACGGCTGCTTGCGAGCGTGTCGTAAAATGCAGTTTCGAAAAGATGCGACTGACGTGGTTCTTCACCGTTTTTTCGGACAGCACCAGACGCTGACCGATATCGCGGTTGGAAAGCCCTTGCGCGATCAACCGGATGATGTCGGTTTCACGCGGCGAGAGTTGATCGGTGTACGGAAGGTTCATCGGCGAACGCCTGCGCAGCAGCGTCGCGGCAACCCGCGGATCGACGTAACTGGTTCCTTCACCGATCGATTTGATCGCGGTCAGCAATTCGGCAAGCGACGAATCTTTCACGATGTATCCGTCGGCGCCCACGGACAAGCACCGCTGCATCAGTTCGGGCTGCGTGTACATCGAGAGAAAACAGATACGCGCCGATGGACAATGCGCGCGATAGTGCTCGATGACGCGGTCGACGTCCTCGGAATCGATGTCGACGACGATGACGTTGGCTTGGCCCTCTGCGATGTTGGCCGCTTCGCGGTTGGGTGCAATGCTGACGACCGCCACGCCGGGATCCGTAGCCAGCACTTGCGCAATGGCCTTACCGAAGAGTAACTGCCGCTCGATAATGCAAACGCGAAGCGGTTGCGTAAGAGTCGCCATGGTGATGTCGTCCTTTTCGGCGCCGCGAAAGCGCTAGACGGTGCGGTAGGTGACGATTGTCTCTCTACTTTGTCGTAACGCGCTTGGCGCGAACAACGGCTGCATCGTTCGGATTGCGTATGGGGACGCTTAAGGACGCACGCTTCCCGAGTAAGCTTACGCGGAAAAGCAACCGGCACGGCAGTGCCGGAAGGCTCAACGCGCTCGAGCACCTGGTCATGGCGCGGGGCGAAGGTCCCGATACCGATAAAGAACGGGCGAGCGCTTAGCGCCCGCCCGATCGTTTGCTGTTCGTCGCGAACTAAGCCGTCGTGCCGGTCAAATCCGCAGGCTGCGGCGGGGGCTCGATTCCCGGATCTTGCTGAAGCGCAATTTCTCGGGATTGTCGGGATCGACTTCGCCCAAAATGCGGTCGCCCGCTCCGAACGTTCCGCGCAACATCTCTTCGGCCAATTCGTCCTCGACTTCGCGCTGAATTGCTCTGCGCAACGGACGCGCACCGTACTGCGGATCCCAGCCTTTCTTGGCGAGCAGCGCTTTCGCGTCTTCGCTGACCTCCAGATGCATGTCTTGCGCTTTGACCTCGCGCATGACTTTTTCCAACTCCAGACTGACGATCTGCTCGATTTGCGGACGCGTCAGCTGATGGAAGACCACGATTTCGTCCAAACGGTTGACGAACTCGGGACGGAACGTGTGCTTCACTTCCTCCAGCACCTTGTTTTTCATCCGCTCGTATTGACGCGGCTCTTCTTCGTCGCTGGTTTTGCTCGTGCGGAAACCGATATCGGTCGTCGTCTGCATCCCCGTCGCGCCGACGTTCGACGTCATGATAATCACCGTGTTTTTGAAATCGACTTGCCGGCCTTGCGAATCCGTCAAGCGGCCGTCGTCGAGCACTTGCAGCAGCAAGTTGAAGACGTCGGGATGCGCTTTTTCGATTTCGTCGAGCAGGATGACGGAGTACGGCCTGCGGCGCACCGCTTCGGTGAGCTGGCCTCCTTCTTCGTAGCCGACGTAGCCCGGAGGAGCGCCGACTAGGCGCGAAACCGCGTATTTCTCCATGTATTCCGACATATCGATGCGGATCATCGAGTCGGCATCGTCGAACATGAATTCCGCGACGCTGCGCGCGACTTCCGTTTTACCAACGCCGGTCGGCCCGAGGAACATGAATGAGCCGATCGGCCGGCTCGGATTCTTCAAGCCCGCGCGCGAGCGGCGAATAGCGCGAACGATGACGTTGATGGCTTCTTCTTGGCCGACGATGCGCTTGTGCAGCGACTCGGTCATGTTGAGCAGTTTCGCCGTTTCCGCTTCGGCCAGTTTGCTGACCGGAATTTTCGTCCACGAAGAAACGATGTAGGCCACGTCGTCTTCGGTGACTTTGACGATTTTATCGCTCTGCGCGCGCTTGTCTTGCCACTCTTGCTCCAGTCGCGCTTTCTCCACGCGAACTTTTTCTTCTTTATCGCGTAGCGCGGCTGCTTTGTCGAATTCCTGTGCTTTGACCACGGCTTCTTTTTCCGTCACCACCTTGCGCAGTTGCGCTTCGATCTCTCGCACCTCGGGCGGCGGCAACGTCGACTGCAAGCGGACGCGCGAGGCGGCCTCGTCGATCAGATCGACGGCCTTATCGGGCAGAAAACGATCCGTGATGTACCGATCGCCGAGCTTTGCGGCGGCCGCAAGCGCGTCGTCGGTGATTTGCACCTTGTGATGCGCTTCGTACCGATCGCGCAGGCCCTTCAAAATTTCAATCGTTTCTTCGACCGTCGGTTCGCCGACCATGACGGGTTGAAAGCGCCGCTCGAGCGCGGAGTCTTTTTCGATGTGCTTGCGAAATTCGTTGAGCGTCGTCGCCCCGATGCATTGCAGCTCGCCGCGCGCAAGCGCCGGCTTGATGATATTGCTGGCGTCGATAGCGCCTTCGGCGGCGCCTGCGCCCACCAGCGTATGCAATTCGTCGATGAACAATATGATTTCGCCGGCAGCGCCGCGGATTTCGTCCATGACGCGCTTCATGCGCTCCTCGAACTCGCCGCGATATTTCGTTCCGGCAACCAGACCTGCTAAATCGAGCGTAATCACGCGTTTGTCACGCAGCGGCTCCGGAATGTCGCCCTTGATGACGCGCTGCGCAAGGCCTTCTGCAATGGCGGTCTTGCCGACGCCCGGCTCGCCGATGAGCGCGGGGTTGTTCTTGGTGCGCCGCGAGAGAATTTGAATGACGCGTTCGATCTCGCTGCTGCGGCCGATGACGGGATCCAGTTTCGTTTCGCGCGCGAGCTGCGTCAGATCGCGCCCGTACGCATCGAGGGTCGGCGTTTTGCTTTTGCCTTTGGGCGCCGGCGGCTGGCCTTCGGCTCCGAGCAGCGAGGTGGTTTGCACGCGTACTTTTGCCGGATCGACGCCGAGATTTGTCAGCACGCGCGCCGCAACGCCTTCGCCCTCGCGAATCAGGCCCAGCAGCAGATGTTCGGTGCCGATGTAATTGTGATTGAGCTGGCGCGCCTCTTCAAAAGCCAGTTCGATGACGCGTTTGGCGCGCGGAGTGAAAACCATCTCTTGCTGAACCGTCTGGCCGCCGCGTCCGACGATCGCTTCGACTTCTTGGCGGACTTTCGCCAAGTTTACGCCCAGCGTTTCGAGCACTTTGGCAGCGAGGCTCTCACCCTCGGAAATGATTCCGAGCAGGATATGTTCGGTCCCGATGTAGTTGTTGCCGAGCCGCTGCGCTTCTTCTTGCGCAAGCACGATGCTCCGGCGCGCTCGCTCGGTGAACGGTTCCCACATTGACATGGTCTGTCTCTCTAACTCCTTGGGTGGCCCCTACGGATTGCTACTCGACTATACCCTCCAGGTTACCGCGCCGGTTCCCTGTGTGTATCGGTAAGAACGCTTAACACCCGCACTGCTTGCGCCGTTGCGCCTTCCTCGATAAGCGTTCAAGCTTTTCAAAACGAGAAGCGCAAGCCGATGAATCCGGCGGTCGAACCGGTATCCTGCGTTCCTTTATACAGACGTATTTCGAATGAGGTCAACGGCGCGATCGATTTACCGGCGAACACGGTCAGCACGGCGCCGCTCGAGCGATCGCTCGAAAGCGTGCCGAACCCCGCGCCCGCGCCGACGTACGCTCCCCCGTATCCGCCTCCGGTGAAACCCCGAATCTCCGCGGTTGCGGCGTAAGCGCCGTCCCTGCCGAGAGGAAACAGTAACGAACCTTGCAATTCGAGCGGAACGGCCGGCACCGATGCGCCGGAACTGACAATGGCCGCTGCCGCCGCGTTCGAGGGCGCGCTTTGGACGTATCCGCCGCCTGCAACCGAAACAGCCGCCGCCGCGGCAAGCGGCAACGACGCAGCGGCCGCGAGGGTTACGAAGGTGAGGAAACGGCCCGTGCGCATGCACAGCACGTTCGCACGCGGGCGACCGGAGCCTTTAGCCGCGCTTTTGAAAGAGACGAGGATATGCCGACAGCGGAACAAGTGCGTGAATCGCTCAAGAACGTCAACGATCCCGAACTCAACATTCCAATTTTGGACCTTGGACTCGTCTACGACGTCATCGCCGAAGGTGAGAACGGCGAGCACGTCACCGTTACGATGACGTTGACCTCGCCGATGTGCCCGGTTGGCCCGCTCTTCAAGCAATCCGTGGAAGACAACGTCAAATCCGTTGAAGGCGTGGAAAGCGTGAAAGTCGACATCACGTTCAGCCCGCCGTGGGATCCGCGCGAAATGGCCACTGAAGACGTGAAGGTCATGCTCGGTTTGTGGTAGAGTACGGCGCACGACGCTGGATCATCGTGATCGGCGTCATGGCCGCAACGCTTCTTCAAGTCCTCGACGCGACGATCGTCAACGTCGCTCTTCCGACGATCCAAGGCAACATGGGCGCCAATTTCGACGAAGGCGCCTGGATCGTCACCGGCTACATCATCGCCGCGGTTATCGTCATTCCGCTCACACCGTGGCTGCAGCAAGCCATGGGACGCAAGCAGTATTACGTCGCCGCGATCGTCGGTTTCACGGTTACGTCGGCGCTCTGCGGCATGTCGACGTTGCTCAACGAGTTGATCTTCTTTCGCATCTTACAAGGATTGTGCGGCGGCGGGCTCATCTCCACGGGGCAAGCCATTTTACGAGACACCTTCCCCGCGAAGGAACTTGGGAAAAGCCAAGCGCTGGTGTCTTTAGGGGCAATCGTCGGTCCAAGTATCGGCCCGACGCTGGGCGGCATCCTGACCGATGCCTTTTCCTGGAACTGGATTTTTTACATCAACGTGATTCCGGGAATCGTTGCCGCAATCATGATTGCGACGACGCTGCGCAACCCGCAGTATCCCCGGCGCGCCGGATTCGACGGCGTCGGTCTGGCATTGCTGACAATCGGGCTGGGCTCGCTCCAGTACGTTCTGGACGAGGGCGAGCGCAACGACTGGTTCTCGGATCAGCGCATCGCCATCCTAGCGCTGACGGCGATCGCGGGAATTGCAGCGTTCGCATTTTGGGAGTTGTTCGGAACGAAAAATCCCATCGTTGATTTGCGGATTTTGAAAAACCGCACGGTGGCTGCGGGCACCGTGCTCGCGCTGACAATCGGCTTCTCGCTCTTCGGCGGCGTCATTCTCTCGCCGCAGTTTCAACAGCAGTCTGCTGAACTTTACCGCAACCCTTAGCGGCGAATCGATTTTGCTGCGCGCGATCGCCATTGCGATCTTCACGCCGATCACGCTGATCGCGCTCAATCGTTTTCACGTGGCGCCGCGCGTCCTGCTCGGCACCGGGTTCATCGTGGTGGCCGTCGCCAACGCAATGCAGTCGTTCGTGACGACGACCGATTCGACGTTCTGGACGTTCGGGTGGCCCCTGCTGATCGGCGGCGCCGGTTTCGGCATGCTCTTTCTGCCGCTTTCCATCGCCGTGCTCTCGAGCGTGCACGGTGTCGACACGCAAAAGGCCACTTCTCTCATCAGTTTATGCCAGCAACTGGGCGGATCGGTTTCGACGGCGTTGCTCGTGACGCTGCTCGACCGCCGCAGCGCGCTGCATCAATCGAATATCGCCGGCGAACTGACGCGCCGCAACGGCACGTTGAACGCCGCGCTTGACCACCACGCCGGCCTTTCGCAAATCTATGCCATGGTCGTGCAGCAGGCCCAGACGATGGCATTTGCCGATGCCTTCTTGATTTTGGGCGGCGTAACGCTGCTGCTCACCCCAATGGTGCTGCTGCTGCGCACGCCCAGAGCCCCGATCGCACCCGTAGCCGTTGCGGCCGAGTGAATTCCGCTTAGCGCAAAAAGCGCAAATTGAGAACGCTTTGCCGGTACATGTTGCCCACTCTGCCGAACGGCAGCAGCGCGCCGACTTCTACGCCGCGACCGTTCTTGCCGCGAACGCGCACGTCCAATCCCAAAGTGTATTCAGGCCGCCCTTGCTCGAACACTTGCCCGTAATCGTGCGCGTAGTTGAACGAGCTTACCAAATTGAACGCGTCCGCCGGACGCCAGGTCGCGCCGAGCGTGTACGTTCGCGCCGTGCTGACGAACGGCGGGGCGTCGTGCGAGAAGCTTGCGCCCGCATTGAGCAGCAGTTTCGGACTGTACGGGTAATTCGCCCAGAGCGAAGCGCTCGACGCCAAACTTGCGCGCCCGTAGTTGTAGACAGACTCGCCCAGATCGTACGATGAACTCAAGCCGGCGCTGCCGATGCGCAGCGATGAGTCTATCGACGTGAATGCCCGGCGTCAAGCGAAAATCTTGCGCGTCGCCTTGCGGATATCCGGGGTGAACGTCGTGGCCCAAATCGGCCTGCAGGTGAAAGGACGCAATCCGGCCGATCGGCCGTTGGTTTCCCGCGACGAAGAGATCGTCCGTGCGCGAGCCGTTGTATTGCGAGAAGGACAGCGACGCAAATCCACGCCGCCCAACCGACGTAAGCGCGTACCGCATCGTTCGCGTTGCGATCAGGTTCGACGCCGTCAGCGATTGCGAAAGCGAGGGCGTAAGCCGCTCGTACGCCGCCAAATCTTCGCGAGCGCCGTCCACGTCGACCGTTTCTCCCAATGCGACGTACCCACGATCGGTTCTCGCATAGTGCTCTTCTAAGCCCGCTCCCGGACCGCCGTTGTAGCGATCGTAGCGAAAACGTGCAAACTGATAACCGTCGGCGGAACTGCCGAGCAGCACCGCCCATTCGAGCGCTGCGGATGGAACCGGAGAGTATCCGAAGTCCTTTGCCGCCGGTGGCGGAATCGCGTACGTGTATGATGCGGACGGCACGAATGCCGATCCGGTAAGTACCTGCGCGTTGCTGAACGTCATGCTGACCGCAGGTTGGAGCTCGACTTGCTGCCCTACGACGAGTGCCTCTTGCGTGGAGAGTTGCGGCACCGAAGCATTCGGGCTGGGCAAGCCGCGCTTCGCTGTAAAATCGTAAACGTAGCCTGCAGCGCTCAGCGTCTTCACGCCGCGCACGCTTACCGTAACGTCACCGGCCGCGACGAGGCGATTGCCGCGCAAGTCGTACGCCGCGCGCGTCGCGGTGATTGCGAATTGCGGCGCGTGCACGGCCACCCCGCCTTCCATGATGAGTATCGCGCGGTCCGAGTACAACGCGATTTTTTGGGCGGTGATGCTCACCGATTGCGTGGGCGATGCGCAGAGTGCATGCGCCCCAACAAGCAAAAACAGCAGCAGGGCGAGCGTCCCGAAGCGTCGCATGGAGGCGGTTTCTCTCTGCCCGGCCAGGCTCCGCCTGCGATGAAGACGCACGAGAGAAAATATACCGAACTCTTGCACAAGCGTGAGCTGGCGCAGGAACCGGCCGGCCCGGGTTCCATTGCAAAGCAGCACGAACGCGGCAAACGTACGGCGCGCGAACGCATCGAGGCGTTGGTCGATCCGGACTCCTTTACCGAACTCGATGGATTCGCCGTGCATCGCACCAGCGCGTTCGGATTGGGGGAAAAGGAATTTCTCGGCGACGGCGTGCTGACCGGGCGCGCCTGCATCGACGGCCGGCAAGTCTTTCTCTTCTCGCAAGACTTTACGGTGCTTGGCGGTTCACTGGGCGAAGTGTTTGCGGAAAAGATCTGCAAGGTCATGGATCTGGCGGTTCGCACCGGATCGCCGATGATCGGCATCAACGACTCCGGCGGAGCGCGCATTCAGGAAGGCGTCGTCAGTTTGGGCGGCTACGCGGAAATTTTCTGGCGCAACGTGCAAGCCAGCGGCGTCATCCCGCAGATCAGACTTGATTGCCGGACCGTGCGCAGGCGGCGCGGTGTACTCGCCCGCGATCACCGACTTCATCATCATGACCGAAAAGATAGCCCAGATGTTCATCACCGGACCGGAAATCATCAAAACGGTTACCGGTGAGGACGTCTCCTTCGAAGAGCTCGGCGGCGCGGCGACGCACGCGACGAAGAGCGGCGTAGCGCACCTGACCGCGTCGGATGAAGATGAGATGACCGATATGGCGAAAGCGCTCCTCTCGTTCATCCCCCCCAACAACTTGGAAGACCCGCCGAAATACGCGTGCGAGGACGATCCGCACCGGCTCGCTATGGAACTCGACGGCGTGGTTCCCGACTCACCCAACAAACCGTACGACATGCACGACGTGATAATCCCCGTGCTCGACGACGGCGATTTTTTCGAAATTCAGCCGCTGTTTGCGCAGAACATCATTACGGGCTTCGGGCGCATCGACGGCTCCAGCGTCGGCGTAGTAGCGAATCAGCCGAGCGTTCTTGCCGGCGTACTGGACATCCGCAGCTCGATCAAAGCTGCGCGTTTCGTGCGCTTTTGCGACGCGTTCAATATTCCGCTCGTCACGTTCGTCGACGTGCCCGGCTTTTTACCCGGCACCGACCAGGAATACGGCGGCATCATCGCGCACGGCGCGAAACTTCTGTACGCGTTTGCCGAAGCGACGGTTCCGAAAATTACCATCATCACGCGAAAAGCGTACGGCGGCGCCTACGACGTCATGGCCAGCAAACACATTCGCGCCGACGTGAACGTCGCTTGGCCCACGGCGGAAATTGCCGTCATGGGCGCCGAAGGGGCCGTCAAGACGATTTTCCGGCGCGAACTCGCAGCAGCGGCCGATCCGCAGGCCAAGATGCAAGAGTTGATCGAAACGTACACCGAGCGCTTCGCCAACCCGTTCATCGCAGCCCAGCGCGGCTACGTGGACGATATCGTCGAAGCACACCAGACCCGCCGCGTCATTTCTACCTCGCTGCGCATGCTGGCCAACAAGCGCGTCGAGCGCCCGAAACGCAAACACGGCAACATCCCACTGTAGCGTCGATGAGACAAGGAGCCGCGGGTAGCCGAGCGGCATTTAAGCGTCCGTGAAGCTTTTAGAGGGAAAGAAAGCACTCGTCACCGGCATTGCAAACCAGTGGTCCATCGCCACCGGAATCGCGCGCCGGCTGCGCGAGCATGGCGCAGAAATCGCGTATACGTTTCAGGGCGAGCGCGTCGAAGAAAACGTTCGCAAAATTTCCACCGAACTCGGCGGCGGGCCGGTTATCGAGTGCGACGTTTCTTCCGATACCTCGCTTGTCTCAATGGCCTCCGAATTGGAGCGCCGGTTCGGTTCCATCGACATCCTGGTGCACTGCATCGCCTTTGCGAACAAAGAAGACTTATCCGGTAGAGTCTACGATACCACGCGAAACGGCTTTGCGCTTTCGCTTGACGTTTCCGCGTTTTCTCTCATCGCGCTCGTGCAAGCGCTGCGCGAACGCCTCAACGACAACGCCTCCATCATCGCGCTGACCTATTTGGGCGCCACCGCCATCGTGCCGAATTATAATTTGATGGGGATTGCGAAAGCCGCGCTGGAATCTTCGGTTCGCTATCTCGCGTTCGATTTGGGCGAGCGCGGCATTCGGGTAAACGCAATTTCCGCCGGGCCGATAAAGACCGCCAGCGCCCGGCAAGTGGGCGGTTTGTCGAAAATGTTCGACGTTGTTTCCGCGACCGCGCCGCTGCGCCGCAACATCACGACGGACGACGTAGGAAAAACCGCGGTGTACTTGTCTTCCGACCTCTCGCGCGCGGTAACGGCCGACGTGCACTTCGTCGATTCAGGCTTTCATGCGATGGGCATGTTTCCGCCGCCCGCCGAAGCGCGATGAATCCTGATGACGATACTGCGGAAGAGCTTGCGGCAATCGCGGCTGCGCTCTTCATCCTGACGCCGCGGGAAACGCCGCAGGCAGCGGCCGTTCCCCCATGGCGATTAGCGATGCGCCGTGAGTCGACGCAAGCCTTCGCGCGAGAGTCGCCGGAATTCGATTGATGTTTGCGAAGTTGCTCATCGCCAATCGCGGCGAGATCGCGGTGCGGATTCTTCGCACGGCCAAGGAAATGGGCATTGCAACGGTTGCCGTCTATTCCGAAATGGACCGCGACGCGCTCCACGTGCGCATGGCGGACGAGGCGTACTGCATCGGCCCTGCCGCCCCGACGCAAAGTTATTTGAATTCGGCAGCGTTATTAGACGCAGCGGCGCGTTCGAAAGCACAAGCGGTTCATCCGGGGTACGGTTTTTTAGCGGAAAATGCGGCTTTCGCGCGCGAGGTGATCGCGGCGGGTTTGACCTGGGTCGGACCGCATCCCGATGCCATCGATGCAATGGGCGATAAAGTGCGCGCCCGCAAAGCAATGGTCCAAGCCGGCGTACCGGTCGTTCCCGGCGGCACGGAAGCGATCCCGGACCTGGCCGCGGCACGCGCCGCCGGCGAACGTTATGGATTTCCGCTCGCGCTCAAAGCGTCGGGCGGAGGCGGCGGAAAAGGATTGAAGGTCGCTCGGACGCCCGACGAATTGTCCTCCGCATTGACGACCGCGCAGCGCGAAGCGCAGGCCTATTTCAAAAACGGAACTATCTACGCCGAGCGCTATCTCGACAATCCCAAGCACATCGAACTGCAGATTTTGGCCGACAAACACGGCACGGTGCTGCACGTCGGCGAGCGTGACTGCTCGCTGCAGCGCCGCCACCAGAAGCTTTGGGAAGAAGCGCCGCCGTCAATTTCGGAGCAAGTGCGCAGCGGACTGCGCGATGCCGGCATTCGCGCCGCGCGCGCCATCGGCTACGACAGCGTCGGGACGATCGAATGTCTGGTGAGCGGCGATGCCTTCTATTTCTTGGAAATGAACACGCGCATTCAAGTCGAGCATACCGTCAGCGAAATGATCTCCGGACTCGATCTCATTCGCGAGCAAATACGCGTCGCGTACGGCGAGCCGCTGGGATTTTCGCAGGACGAGATCGCATTTCGCGGTCACGCTATCGAAGGGCGCGTGAACGCGGAAGACGTCGGGCGCGGATTTCGCCCCGCACCGGGCGTGGTCTCGAACTACCGTGAACCGGCCGGCCCCGGTGTTCGCATCGATTCTGCGGCGTATCCGGGCTTCGCGGTCACGCCCGACTACGATTCGATGATCGCCAAGCTCGTCGTGTGGGCGCCGACGCGTTTGCAAGCGATTGCGCGTTTGCGGCGCGCCATCGACGAGTACGACGTCGGTGGAGTTCCCACGACGCTGCCCCTGCTGCGCGCGCTCTGCGATCAGCATACGGTCCTCGATGCGAGTTACGGTACAGCCACGCTGGAAGCATTCGCGGCGAAACGCTTTGCGCAGTCGCCGGACGGGTCGCCCGAGGTGCACGTAGTATCCGGTAGTGAAGGCGAACGCGATACTGCCGAAGCGATCCGCGTCGAAGTCAACGGACGATTGTACTCCGTCCGCGTCATCGACGGCGCTGCAAAGCGCTCTGCGGCGACCGAACCCGCAAAGCCGCGAACCTCGCTGCGGCGCCGCTCGCGGGCAGAGGCCGGCAACGACGTTGTTTCACCGATGCACGGGGTCGTCGTCGAAATCTCCGTTGCGCCGGGCGATGCGGTGGAGCAGGGCCAAGTCGTCGCGGTCGTGGAGGCGATGAAGATGATGAACGAGATTCGCGCCCACCGGTCCGGCACCGCATCCGCCGTGCACGTGAAAGCAGGCGACACGGTCGAAGCGCACTCGCGCCTGGTCTCCCTTTCATAAAATCGGCGCAGTTGCCGACAGAGCGCCGCGCCGGGAAGAACACCCCCGTAGGCCAAGAGGAAAACGTGGAAATCGACACGAGCGATAGAACGGAAATCGAGTATCACAACGGGCAGCCGATAGCCAAGGTGAGCCCGAAACGAAAACACGCGCTGGTACAAGGGAATCTGATCAAAATTTTGTGGCGCTGCGGCAGCGATTTCGGTGAAATTGGCCCGGAATGGCGCTTTGATGTCGGCGCCCCCGACGAGAGCCTGACGGAATATGTACCCGACGTGGCGTTCATTTCGAACGAACGGCTTGCGGCGCTCGACGACGAGGCCGTAGAAGAGCCCCCGGGGGCGCCCGACATAGCCGTCGAGATTCGATCGCCCGATGAGTCGGCTGCATACCGGACGCGCAAACTCGCAAAGTATCTCGCATGCGGCGCATCGCTCGCCCTGGACGTCGACCCGCAAACGCGTACGATTACGGCGCACGACTCACAAAACGTACGCCGCTACACCGTTGGGCAACAATTCGCGCATCCAGTTTTTCCTTGGCTGCACTTCGACGTGATCGAAGCGTTCGCCGGGCTCGACCGTTCACGGCCACCTCATGGCCCGCGCTGAAAACGGCAGCGGCATCCCGCTGAATCCCGTTTACGACCGCATCGATCCGCACGCACATCAACGGGGCGAGCCGGGCGCGTTTCCCTATGTCCGCGGCATTCGCAAGGACATGTATCGCGGGCGCCTGTGGACGATGCGGCAATACGCCGGTTTCGCAACGGCTGCGCAGTCAAACGCGCGTTACCGGTATTTGCTCGAACGCGGCACGACGGGACTGTCGGTAGCGTTCGATCTGCCGACCCAACTGGGGTACGATTCGGACGCACCGCTTGCCCGCGGCGAGGTGGGAAAAGTCGGCGTCGCGATCGACAGCATTGCCGATATGGAAACGCTGTTCGCCGGCATTCCGCTGGAACGCGTCACCGTCTCGATGACGATTAACGCACCTGCGTCGATCCTGCTTGCGATGCTGCTCGCGGTAGCTCGCCGCCGCGGCATCGCTTTCGAAACGCTCGGCGGAACGGTGCAGAACGACGTACTCAAAGAATACGTCTCTCGCGGCACGTACATTTATCCGCCGGCGCCGTCGATGCGCCTGGTCACCGACGTGATGGCCTTCTGCGCCCGCGCAGTGCCGCAGTGGAATACGATTTCGATCTCCGGCTATCATATCCGCGAAGCGGGCGCGACCGCACTCGAAGAGCTGGCATTTACGCTTGCGAACGCAAAGGCGTATCTGCGCGCTGCACGGGATGCGGGCATCGATCTCGACGCCATCGCACCGCGCATCTCGTTCTTCTGGAACGCGCATAACGATCTCTTCGAAGAGATCGCAAAGTTTCGCGCCGCGCGCTATCTCTGGGCCCACATCACGCGCGACGAATTCGGCTGCACGGACCCGCGCTCGCAGATGCTGCGCTTCCACGCGCAGACCGCAGGTTCGACGCTGACCGCCCAAGAGCCGGAAAACAACGTCGTACGCACGACGCTGCAGGCCCTTGCGGCCGTCCTCGGCGGCACACAGTCCCTGCACACCAACGGCAAAGACGAAGCGCTCGCGCTGCCCACGGCCGAGTCTGCGAAGCTCGCGCTGCGCACGCAACAGATCATCGGCTACGAGAGCGGCGTTACCGCGGTCGTCGATCCGCTCGCCGGTTCGTATTACGTTGAAACGCTCACTGACCAGCTCATTGCGCGCGCACTAAAGATCATCGCGGAGATCGATCAGAGCGGCGGAAGCATCGCGGTCATCGAAAGCGGCTGGATGCAAGCCCGCATCGCAGACTCGGCCTACCGCGCCCAGCAATTGGTCGAACGCGGCGAACAGCGCATCGTCGGCGTCAACGCGTTCACCGAACACGGTTCCCAGGCCGGTATTCCGCTGCAGCGCATCGATCCATCGGTCGAACGCGGGCAGATCGCGGCTGTGCAGGCGTTTCGTGCACAGCGCGAGGAGGCTGTCGCGCGGGATCATCTGCAGCGCATTGCGGCTGCAGCGGCGCAGCGAGACAACCTCATGCCGTTGTTCATCGATGCCGTGGACGCGGGCGTGACGCTGGGGGAACTGTGCAACGCGCTGCGCGCGGTCTTCGGCGTCTATCACGCGCCGGAAGTGCCGGCGTAATGGAAATCGATCACGTCGCGATCGTCGTCGCGGACTTGGAAAAGACCCTCGATCTCTATACGGCGACGCTGGGATTCGTCCAAGTGTACCGGGAAACGATTGCAGACCAAGGCGTCGAGGCCGTAGGCCTGCGCGCCGGAACGTCGGTGATCGAATTGTTGCGTCCGCTGGATCCCAATTCGCCGATCGCGCGATTTCGCGGCGACGCAGCAAGCAAACTGCATCACACCGCGTATCGCGTAACCGACCTCCCTGCGGAGCTGCGCCGGCTCAAGGCCGCCGGCGTGCGGCTCATCGACGAGCGCCCACGCAAAGGCGCCCACGGCAATCTCATCGCGTTTTTGCACCCGAAGAGCACCGCAGGCGTGCTCACCGAGCTGTGCCAGCCGGAGGAGGTCGGCTAATACGGCACGCCGCGGCGACGGCGTTCGCCAAGCGCTTCCATATACCAAATGAACTCCTCGAAAAACGGCGCGTTGCGCTCGCGCAGCGCCGGGTCCACGGGAACGCCGTCATCTGAAAACGCCGATCCGACATTTGGAATGGGAAACAGCGAGGGAATCGACGGCATTCCGAGTTCGCCCAGCGTCATCCGCAGTTGCATCGCGGCGCGAACGCCGCCGAAACGGCCTCCGGAGTAGCAGATGATAGCCGACGGCCGCCAAAAATACTCTTCCAAAAAATAATCGAGCAAATTTTTGAGCGCCGGCGGAATGCCGTGATTGTACTCGCCGCTCACGATGGCGAACCCGTCTGCGGCGCGATAGATCGTTGCCAGCTCCTCCAGCACGCCCGGAGCCTGACCTGCGGGATAGTCGGAATACTGCTTTTCGAGCAAAGGCAGACGATACTCGAGCGGATCGATTAAATGCGGTTCGCAGCCGCGGTTCCTCAACTCGCTCACGACGAAACGCGCAGCCTTGATGCCTTGCCGCTCAACGCGAACGGAACCGAAGATGACGGGTACCTGCAGCACTAGCTGGGCGAGGCTGATTGCGTTAAGCTGCGCACTTCCTGCGCGAGCAAGTCTTCGTTGATGCCCATCGCGGCGCAGACTCCGCTGGCTGCCGCTAAGACGACTTGGTGCGTCACCGTCACCGCATCGCCGGCGGCATAGCAGCCGGGCACGTTGGTCCGCCCGCACTCGTTCACGTCGATCCGTCCTTCGTCGTTGATACGGCATCCGAGCATGTCGACCAGCGGGTGGCGCTGGCGCAGCGGCGCGCACAAGAAAACGGCGGCGACACGTTCACTCGTTCCGTGCGTGAAACCGATTTGCGGCGGCTCGTCCAGCGCACCGTCGATCGACGCGATGCCTTCTTCGCGAACCGTGGCTCGCACCGCTTCGAGCCAGCGGCGATCGGCTTGCGTCAAATCGTCCTTGCCTTGCGTGCATACGACGATGTCGTCGCTCCATTGATGTAACTCCTGCGCGAGCTCGACCGCTTTACGCCCGTTACCCAATATGGCCAGCCGATGCCGGCGCACTTCCCACGCATCGCAATACGGACACACGAACACGCTGCGCCCCCAACGTTCCCGCAGCCCCCGAATCTCCGGCAAAGCATCGTAAACGCCTATCGCAAGCAGCAGGCGGCGCCCCACGAATTCTTCGCCATCGGCGGTGCGAATGCGAAACGTGCCTTCTTCGGCAAGCGCATGCGTCACGTGCGTGTCCTTGACGAGCACTTTGGGATACGACTCCAGTTCGCGACGCGCAATCTGCAACAGATCGCGCGGCGAAGTGCCGTCACGCGAAAGGAATCCATGCATGCGATCGACGACGGCATTACGAGGCCTCCCGTCATCGCAGATCAAGGCGCTACGGCACGAGCGCCCCAAAACGAGCGCCGCATTCAAACCCGCTGCTCCGCCGCCGACAATCACTGCGTCGTAAAGATCGTTCACGCAGGCAACCTTACCCCGGTTGCGCGAAGTTTTGCATGCCGATGGCTCGTCGAAGAAAGCGCGCCCGCCGCTTCCGTCCCGCGCCCCTGTTCGTTGCGTTGTTGCTTGCCGCCGCCGTTGCGTGGGCCATTGCGCCGCACCATCGCGCGGCGCGGCGACCGCATCGCGCGGTTTCCGTAGCGTTGCCGTCGCCTTCGCCCGCGCAAACGCCGCCCTTGCAGACGCCGAATGCGCAACCACCCGGCGTGCCGGCCGCAAGTCCGCAGCCGAGCGCGTCGTTCACGCCCGTTCCCATCGCTTCACCCGCGCAAAGCGCGCGCGCCGTGGAGGTTGCGATCGTCATCGACGACTGCGGTCAATGGATCGCGACGGAACGCGGCTATCTGGCGTTGCCGATTCCGCTCACGCTTTCCGTACTGCCGTACGTGCACTACTCTGCGCAAATCGCCGGCGAGGCGGTTGCCGCCGGAAAAGGCGTCATGCTTCACCTTCCCATGGAGCCCATTTCGCACGCGAATCCCGGTCCCGGGGAAATCAAGACGGCGATGACCGACGATGCGGTCATCGCGCAAACCCAAGCCGACGTCGCGCAAGTTCCGCTCGCGAAGGGCGTCAACAACCACGAGGGAAGCGAGGCGAGCGCCGACGATCGCGTGATGAAAGATGTGATCGGCGTGGTCAAAGCGCACGATCTCTTTTTCGTCGATTCACGCACCAGCGCAAACAGCGTCGGCGCGCAGCAAGCGCGCGATGCCGGCGTTCCCACCGCTTCGCGCGATGTTTTTCTCGACAATCGCGCGGATGTGGCGTACACCGAGTCGATGCTCGAGAAAACGATCGAGATCGCGCAGCGCAACGGTTCCGCGATTGCGATCGGCCACCCGAAACCCACCACGCTCGAAGCCCTGCGCCTGATGTATCCTAAAATGCGCTTGCAAGGCGTGCGCTTCGTTTTGGCTTCCGACCTTACTCACTGAGACGTTTAGATATTGGGAGCGATCGCGGCGTCGATTTCCGTTTCGAACGTTCGGTTCCACGGCAGCGTAATGTCGATCGCGGCGATATGGTCATCCGGGTAGAGCTGGGGCAAGATCTCGGCGGCGCGATTCCAGAGCGCGTCGCGATTCATTCGTTCGATCGCGCGAGTCTGCTGCGGCAGCAAATACGTGTGATCCGTTATTCCCTGCGCGCTCAAAGCAGCGTTGATCCGCGGGCGCACTTCGTCGTGAAACGCATAGTCGTCGACGATGCGGTTGAACGTAAACGCGCGATGCGCCAGCGCATCATACGTGCCCTTGCGCCGCCCGACGCCCGCCGCGACCGCTTCGGCAAGCGCCGTTCCCACGGTGTTCGCGTTGGTATTCCAAGAAGCGTATGCGTCCAGTCCGCTAGCGGTTCCGGTGGAAAGCAGCGTCTGCGCGAATTGCGCTTGCGGCGCGAAGGTGTTTGCCAAAAACGTCAGATCGGCAAACGCAACGGATCGATGCGCGGCCTCGTCCGCGCGAATGGCAGCGAGCAGTGCGGCGTCGAGCGCAGCACCGGTGCCCGGCACGCGCACATACAACCGGATATCGCTTTGCCCCTGGGTACGAACGCCGCCGCATAGGCGAATCAAACCGTCGATTGCATCGTCGATCGGCGCAAATTCCAACGGGTCGTTATACGAAGCGCCCGCGGGCGTCGAATACCGCACCGCGATTCGGGGGTGCCACCCGATGCTGCGCGCGAGCGCTTGCGCTACCATCGCCATGCCCAGTTCGTCCGCTCCCGGCTCGATGGCGACGCTGGACTGCAGCGCGTCTTGCTGCACTGCAGCTTGCAGTGCATGCACTTCTTTGACGTGCAACCCTACCGGACCGGCGTCGTCCTGACCGAGCACCAGCGCATCGATACTGCCCGCTTTCACCAGCTGCACGGCGCGAAGATCCACCGCGTAATTCCTTGCGCGCGTGTCTAAATACGCTTGCAGCACCGCCGGGCCGATGAGCTCGCGAAGATGTTGAGCCGCCGGCAATTCTTGCGGCACCGGAGGATCGTGCAGATTTGCGTACTGCGTCAAGTATTGCCATGCCGGATACGAGGCAAAAAAATGCGCCGCATCGCCTACCGCCGGAACGCCGGTCGGCGCCAGCCGCATGATCGTTCCAAAAGCGCCGATCCACGCGCGGGCATATTTGCGGCGCACATGCTGCAGCTCGTTCAAGCGAAAGAATGCGTCGGAATAGGAAACGCCCGGGACGCGCGAGGCCACGAGGCCGCCATAGGCCAGCATATCGGTTGAAACCACGAACGCTCCGGAGCGGCGTGGCGCAGGGCCGTTGAGCCAAGCGATGATCGCATCGGGCTTTCCGAACGTAAGGTAGTTTCCCAGCAGGAGCGCCGGCGGTTCGATTGCGGTTTGCCCGGCGATGCGCGCCAGCATCTGCGGCAACTGACGGGTTACCGGACGATCGTCCAGCGGAACGAAGGTGATGAGGGCAAAGAAAAGCGCCGCGACGTGCATCAGGTCGCGGCGCTTTTTCGCGTAGTTAGACGGTGGCGCCTCGTCCGGTCAATAGGTTGACGAAGAGCAGCACGACGGCGATTGCGAAGAGAATCCAGATCCAGCCCGCCAAGAAATGCAGGATGAGTCCGGCTATCCATATCGCGAACAGAATCACGATAACGGTCCACAAGATTCCGGCAAGAGCAGCCATTGCAGTGTTTCCTCCTTCCGCGCCCAAGCGGGCTGTTATACGCAGTGACATATACCCCACAACGGCTTAAATCGAGCGTCGCAGCGAGCCCTCGTTCGATTCCAGGATTGCGCGCGCCGAGACCATATTGACGCCCCGCACCGACATCACCACCGCAAGTTTGACGTTGCCGCCGGAGGCCTGGAGCAGACTCGCGAGCGCGCGCATCGTTTACACGCGCCAAGCTCATCACGAGGCGCTGCGCTCGCGCGCGCAGTTTGGCATTCGTCGCAATCACGTCGACCATCAAGTTGTCGTGCACTTTTCCCAGCCGCACCATCGTCGCGGTCGAAAGCGTATTCAAAAAAACCTTTTGCGCGGTCCCGGCTTTGAGCCGCGTGGAACCGGTGAGCGGTTCGGGCCCGGTATCGAGTACGATGCCGTTTTCCGCGGCGCCGACAAGCGGCGCGCGCACACTGTTCGCAACGCCGAGCGTCCATGCGCCGATTTCACGCGCCTGCGCGATCGCGCCCAAAACGAACGGCGCGGCACCGCCGGCACTCATTCCGACTACCGCATCCCCGGCGCGCACGTGATCGCGCATCTCGGCCCCGCCGGCATCGCGATCGTCTTCCGCGCCTTCGATTGCCGCAGTCAGCGCGCCCGTCCCGCCGGCGATGTGCGCGCACACCAAATCACGCGGCGTTCCGAACGTCGGCGGCATCTCGGATGCGTCCAAAAATCCGAGCCGCCCGCTCGTCCCCGCGCCGACGTAGTGCAGTCGTCCGCCGTTGCGTAGCCGCCGCGAAATTTCGTCGACCGCGAGCGCCAACGGATCCGCAATCGCGCGTACGGCATCGATTGCGGCACGCTGCTCCGCCGCAAGCACTGCCACCAGCTGCGCGGTCGGCATCTGATCCAAACCGCCGGTGCGCGGATTGACGTGCTCGGTTTGCGGCAACTCGTTCACGACAGCAGCGCCTGCGCCAACGCAAGGGCGCCGACATACGGTTCGACATGGCGCTTTTCGATCGGCATGAGCGGCAACTCGTTCTTGAGCCGCGTTTCCAACAAGTACGTCAGCATGCTGTTCGCCTCCAGCAACCCCCCGGCAAGAACGATCGGCGCACCCTCATGCGCAAGGCCGCAACGCTGCGCAAGCGACCGCGTCATCTCCGCCAGTTCCAATGCCGCCGATTGAACGATCTTAGCGGCGCTTCGCTCTCCGCGATTGGCGGCATTCAGGACCGCCGGCGCCAGCGAGGCGATGGTCGTCACCGCATTGGGTTCGCCGTATATTCTTGCAACAACGTCCATCGCGCTGCGCGCTTCGAGCAATTCGGCTATTTCACGCACGAAAGCATCGCTCGGGGCGCGCTCGTCGAACGAACGCAACACCATTTTGACCGCTGCGGACCCCAACGCGAAACCCGATCCTTCATCGCCGAACAGATAACCGTATCCGCCCGATCGATACGCCGTTGCGTTTCGCTCGGCGTACGCGACCGATCCGGTTCCGGCGATCAACACCAATCCGTTCCCCTGCGGAATGACCGCGCGCAGCGCAATGCAGGCATCGTCGCGAACGCGGACCAACGCGCCGGGAAAGCGTGAACGCAGCACGTTTTCAATGTAGCCGCTGACCTGTTCGCGTCCGGCTCCGGCGGCGCCGACGAAAATCGCCGCTGCGGAGTCGCCCTCGAGAACGCGATCGATGGTTTGCGCGATCGTATCGCTGGCCGGCTGCACTCCACGCGCGCTGGCGTTGGCCGCGCAGCCCTGGGCAGTACGCACGATGCTGCCTTCAACGCTCAGCGCTGCGATCGTCGAGGTGCCGCCCGCATCGACGCCGACGATCACGGCGCACATTCGGCGGCAACTTTCTCGAGCAGCGCGCGCAAATTGTACGGCGCAATCGCTCCGAGCACGACGGGGGCGCGCGCCCCCGTAACCGACGGCAAGTTCGCAGGTCGTCCGCGCAGCGTTTCATATCCCAAAATTGCAAAGGCTACCGCTTCTTTGGCATCGACGTTCAGGCTTGCCGCGGGCAACGGTTCGACGACGAAATCCGGTAACCGCGCCCGCAGCGCCTTGACCAGCGCGGGGTTGCGCGCGCCGCCGCCGCTGAGCAGCACGCGCGAACCGCTCCTCGCGCAGGAACGCACCGCATCGGCGAGGCTATGCGCGGTCAGCGCCGTCAACGTCGCGGCACCGTCGGGTGTCGATAGCGCGCTCAGCCGTTGGTACGCGCGCAGAAATTGCGATCCGAATCGTTCGCGACCCGTGCTTTTCGGCGGCAAGGCGGCGAAGTAATCATCCTGCAACATCTGCCCAAGGCAAGCTTCATCGATCGATCCGGCCAGCGCCAACTTCCCGTCGCGGTCGTATGTCGAGCTTCCGTTGGTACGCAAACGCACGAACGCGTCGATGAGCATGTTTCCGGGCCCACTGTCGAACGCGACGACGTTTGACGCGCCGGCATTGCGCGGCAATACCGTCAGGTTCGCGATGCCGCCGATGTTTACCGCGACGCGATCTTCCGCGTTGCTGCGCAGCAACAAATAGTCCGCATAGGGAACGAGCGGCGCGCCGTGACCGCCCGCTGCGCAATCCGCGCTGCGGAAGTCGTAACACACCGTCGCGTGCAGCCGTTCGCGAACGGCGAACGCATCACCAGCCTGCAGCGTTACCCGCGCTGCTCCGTCGTGCCAAAGCGTTTGCCCGTGGCAGGCGACGTACTGGGGCGCCGCATTCGCCGCAATGCGCTGCGCGGCGCCGGCAAACGCCTCGCCCAGCTCGTGATGCAGGTGCGCCGCCATCGCGACCGTTCCGCTCGCGGGCGGCAGCGCTTCACGCAGCTGCGCGTGCAGCGACGGCTCGAACGGCACGGTGCAGAAGTCGAGCAGATCGATCTCGTACACATCGCCGCTCGGCGTAATCCGCACGAGGGCCGCATCGATGCCGTCGAGCGACGTCCCGCTCATCAACCCCACGGCCAGCATTCAGCGATCCAGTGCTTCGATCGCCGATTCACAAAACGCCGCGCGCACGTCGCGCGTGTCGCTGCGTCCGAAGTAGACGCTGTTCGTCAGCAGCACCGCGCTGCAGTCGCGCTGCGGATCCGCCCAAACGCAGGTGCCGACAAAACCGGTGTGTCCGAAGCTGTCGCGGGAAAAAAGCCGGCCGCACGAATTGTCATCCGTCGTTTTGAGCGCCCATCCCAATGCGCGCCGCAACACCGGGTCGTCCGCCTGTTCCTTCGTCGCCTCGCGGACGGTCGACCGCTCGAGAACGCTGCCCGAGCGTCCTTGCAGCGGACCGAGATACTGTTCGGCCAGCCAAGCTACGTCGCTCGCGGATCCGAACAAACCGGCATGTCCCGCGACGCCGCCCATCAAGTACGCTTTTTCGTCGTGCACCACGCCTTGCACGCGTCCGCGCCAGCCGTCGTCTTCGGTTGCTGGAATGGAGCGCTGCTGTCCGGCGGGCGGCCGGTACGCGCATGACGGGCGCAGCGCGCGCATCAAGGCCGCCAGCGAAATGCCGTGGACGCGTTCGAGTAGTTCGCCGAGTGCGATGAATCCCAGATCGCTGTAAATGACGCGTTCCTGCGGCGGCGCGGCCAGGTCGCGGTCCAACGCGAAGCGCACGACGTTATCTTCGAGCAGCTCGCGGTAGTCCGCGCCGGAATTCATGCCGGAAGTATGCGCGAGCAGCATGCGCAACGTGATCGCGGAACGAGCGCTGTTTTGCCACTGCGCAAACCACTGCACGAGCGGAGCATCCAACTGCAGGCGCTGCGTTTGCACCGCGCGCAGCGCCAGAGTTGCTACGAACAGCTTCGTCAGCGATGCAAGATCGAAGCGCGAATCCGCTACGACCGGCTGCGCGAGACGATCGGCGCGCGTCGCGCCGTACGCGCGCTCGAAAACGACGCGACCGCCCTGTTCGATCCGGGCGACGGCGCCGGTAAAGACGCTGCCCGTCGCGCCTTGCAGCACACGTTCCAGGTCGCCGAATCGGGGCGGCGATGCTACGATCATACGGGCAAACGTCCCGCCGGCGCAGCGCCGCCGAAGAGCGCGTCGGATAGGCCGGCTAAGCTCGCTGCTTCGTCGCCGTACGTGCAAAGCAGATGCTGCGCTTGGGGCAGCCGAAGCGCGTCGAACGGCTCGCGCGTTGAGACGACCAATGCGTCCGGATACCGTTCGATAATCCGCTGAACGGCAGCGAGTTGCCCGGCGTAGACGTGAGCGCGGCGCATCAGCACGATTGGGCGTTTGCGGCTGTTTTCGATTCGTTCCATCGCCGCTTCCACATCGCTGCGCATAGGCTCCAAAGGCAGAACGAGCGCTGCAATCGGTGAGGGCGCGAAAAGCGACGCGTGCGCGGCGTGCCGCCCTTGCGCTCCTTCGAGCGTGGTTCCCTCGAAACTCACGACGATGCTCTCGTCCGGATCGGCGTTCGCGCTGCCGCGGACGAGCGTCACCGCCCGCCGTCCAATCTCCCGCGCGATCCCGGCGTCGCCGCCCGGCGCATCGATCGCCAGCGGCGGCTGCAGCGTTTCTCGCAACGCGCTGACCCGCTCGAACGCCTGCTGCAAACGCGAGCGCGCTACTTCCCCGTTTCCTACCGCTGCGACGATGCGATCGATGCTTTCCGCAACCAGATTCAGATCGTGAGAAAACAGCAGGCAATCCGCGCCCGCGTTCAGCGCGGCGACCGCCGCCTGCGCAGATCCGATGCCCTTGGCAATGGCGTCCATCTGCAGGCAATCCGTAAAGCAGACACCGCGAAACCGCATCTGCGAGCGCAGGACGTCGGTCAACAAAACGGGCGAGGCGGTCGCGGGACGATCCCGGTCGAGCGCGCGAACGACGATGTGCGCGGTCATCACCGCTTTCGCATTCGGCAGCAGCCGCGCGAACGGAACGAAATCGCGCGAACGCAGCGTCGCTTCGTCGTCGTCGATGACCGGGAGATCCAGATGCGAGTCCACCTCAGTCGATCCGTGCCCGGGGAAGTGTTTAAAGGTCGCGATGATGCCGGCAGAATGCATTCCGGTTGCAAATGCCTGCGCGAAGGCGCCGACGCGGTGCGGATCTGCTCCGAACGAACGCGCGCCGATGACCGTGTTCATCGGCTGCAGCGCAAGATCGAGCACGGGCGCAAAATCGACGTTTACTCCGGCGCGCCGTAAATCGAAAGCGAGCTGCGCTCCCGCGCGCTGCGCCAGCGACGGATCGCCGGATGCCGCCAGCGCCATCATCGAGGGAAATTCTTCGACCCCCTCGCGCAGGCGCGCAACGCGTCCGCCTTCCTGATCGATCGCGATGATGGGGCGTTCGTAGAGCTCGCGCAGGCGGTCGGTGAGCGCGCGCGTTTGCGCAAGCGAATCGATGTTGCGCCCGAAAAGAATCAAGCCCGCCAGCGGCAACGCGCGCAGCCGGCGTTCGAGCGCAGCATCGACCTCGCGCCCGTCGAAACCGGCGCACACGACGCCGCCCGCAAGCGCGCGTCGCTCGCTCACGCCTTCAACGCGCCGGTATCCGGATCGAAGCGCCGAACGAACCGTGCATCGAACGCGAGGCCAACATCGTCGCCGACGAATGGGGCTTGCACGCCGGCCGGCAAACGCGCCAGCACTTCACCGCGTGCCGTTTGCGCGCGGACGAACGTATCGGCGCCCGTTGATTCGCAAGCGGCGATGCGTCCGCGTAGTGACGCGCGCTCGTCCAAAACCACGTGTTCGGGCCTGATGCCGGTAATATCCATCTCGCCGCTGAGCAGATTCATTGGCGGCGATCCGAAAAACCTGGCGACTTGCACGCTCGCCGGAAAATCATACACCTGCTGCGGGATACCGATTTGCACGATTTCGCCCGCGATCATGACGGCAAGACGGTCCGCGATCGTCATCGCTTCGAGGTGATCGTGCGTGACGTGCATCGCGCCGCCCGTGAATGCGCGCCGGAATTCGACGAATTCTCGCCGGACGCGCAGGCGAAGCTGCGGGTCCAAATGCGCGAACGGTTCGTCGAGCAAAAGCACGCGCGGATCGCTCAACACCGCGCGCGCAAGCGCTGCGCGCTGCCGCTCGCCGCCGGACAACTGTGCCGGCCGTTTGCGCAGATGCGCGGCGATATCGAGCGCCTGCGCGACATCGTCGATGCGCTCCCGCAGGTTGGAGCGGCGGTTCCGTTTCCCGCGCATTCCGAACGCCAAATTGTCGAACACGCTCAGGTGCGGAAACAGCGTGTCGTCTTGAAACACGAGCGCGACGCCTCGCCGATGAGCCGGTTCCGCAAGCAGGTCGCGCCCGTCGAGGTTCAGCGATCCGCCGTCGGGGCTTTCCAAGCCGGCAACCAGCCGCAGCAAACTGGTTTTGCCGGCGCCGCTGGGACCCAAAACCACAAGCGTTTCACCGTCGCACACGCCGAAGGATGCGGCTCGAACGCGCCTGCCCTTTCGCAGGCCGGCGGCTACGAGAGCGGGTACCGGGCCGGATTCAGTGGATACGGATGATTTGAGCGACGAGACGCCCTTCCATGGAGCTGACGTCGACGGTGACGCGGGCGCCTCGTCCAAGGTCGGCAAACGAGGCCAGTCCTCCCCCACGGAAGATGTTGGTCGTCGGCGTTACGGCGACGGGCACGACGCCGCGCGCCGTAGAGATTTGCATGCTGGCCGCGCCGTAGTCGATGCCCACGACGGTGCCGGTGATCGCAAAATGCGAACGTCCGGCGCGCGCGTGCGCGTGCGCCGGCGGATTGGAGAGCGCGAAGCCTCCCCCGGCGGCCGCCAGAGCCGCGGCCATCGCCGCCACCGTAAACCATCGCCAAACAACCATGTCGTTAGAGTCAACGCTTCTTTCCAGCTGCGCCGTTCCATTCGACGGCAGCAGCCGCTCACCCTGAGAACGCTCGGCCGGGTGGACTGCCCGCTCGCGGCGGCCAATCGGGCCCACGATGCGTTAGAGTGAGGCACTTTGGGCGCACACTGAGCCCATGTCGCAAACAGCATCGCCCTCGTCGCATCCGCTTGCAGCCGTAACCGGTGCCTCCAGCGGCATCGGCTTGGAGTTCGCCAAAGAATTTGCGCGCAACGGCTACGACTTGCTTATCGTGGCCGAAAGTGCGGATTTGGAAGTCGCCGCGCGAGACATTCGCGCCCTCGGCGCGGGGGTTCAAACCATCACCGCGGATCTCACCACGGAGGATGGCGTCGAGCGCTACGCGCAGGCGATCGCACAAGACGGCCGCCCGCTCGACGCAATCGCGATCAATGCGGGAATCGGCGTCAGCGGCCCGTTCCGCGATACCGATTTACGCGACGATTTACGCGTCGTCGATCTCAATTGCCGTTCGACGGTACAGTTGGCCAAGCGCGCCGTGCAGATGATGAGCGCGCAGGGGCATGGACGCATTTTGTTCACGTCGTCGATCGCGGCGCTCACACCGGGCCCGTTCGAATCGGTGTACGGCGCATCGAAAGCCTTCGTGTATTCATTTTCGCAAGCGCTTCGCAATGAACTCAAAGATACCGGCGTCACGGTTACGGCGTTGATGCCTGGGCCGACCGACACCGATTTCTTCGAGCGCGCCGGCATGCAGGACACCAAACTCGGTGCCGGACCGAAGGACGATCCTGCGCTGGTTGCGCGCCAGGGATATGAAGCGTTGATGGCCGGCAAAGATCACCTCATCGCCGGATCGCTCAAAACGAAAGTGCGCGGCACGATCAGCGGCATCGTTCCGGATACTGTGGGCGCGGAAATGCACCGCAAAGAGTCGGAACCCGGTTCGGCTACATCGGCTTAATCGGCAGCAGCCGCACGAGCTCGTGCGCGTAGTCCAACACGACGCGATATTGCGAGAGGAACCCCGCGCCTAGGTGGCCGTCCGCGGTGCCCTTGAGCGACTCCGTCGTGCCGATTTGCTGATTCTGCGCGGTGAGGGCGCCGATATGCACCGACGGTATTTGCCCGATCAGCTCTACGCTATTTCCGCCTACGCCGCTCACGCGCTGCGTCGTTTGCGGCCGAAAGAGTTCCGGGTGCCGCTGATAATACTCGTACGAAAGATTGATCGTCGATTGATCGCCCGTATCGATCGTCAGGTGCGTCGGACGATTGGCCAGCGTGACGTTGACGACCGGAACGAAATTACGAAAAGCAATCGGTACCGTGATGCCTTGCATGTCGGCTGCCGTCTCGCCGGTGAAATAGAGCATGTGCTGGTGGAAATCGATCGTGACCGGCATGCTGGCCAGCACGTCGGCCCCGATGACCAAGTCATATCCGTAGCGGTGGATATCGCTCAGGACGATGTAGTTGGCATCGCCGAATCGCACGCCGCCCATTTGCAGCGGACCGGCGCGCACCACTTCGGTTGCGTAATCTCCCAACCCCGCGATGTGCAGCATGCCGACCGGCTGCAGATGCAGCTGTTCGGCAAGCTCGAGGCTCATCGACATCGCCGAATTTCCTGAATCGATCAGGCACGGCGCCTGAACCCCCGCAATCGTGCACGTTCCCAGCGGCGTCGGACTGTCTGAATCGATCGCCATGGCGCGCGGATCCGCCGTCACGGTGCCTTTCAAACCGGTCGGTGCCTGCAGATCCGCATCGATTACGGAGCGGCTGACGTATTGGTCCATCGCAGCGCCGTTTCGATCGATTTCGAACGGCAGACTCGAAGCGCCCCACCTTACGATAGTCCCGCATCGTATAGGTCGCGTTGCCGTCAACGTCTCTGGCGCCGGCGACCAGCCAGGTTTGCGGATCGACATAGACGATCATCGGCGTCGCAATTTTGTCCGAGACGTACAGCCGATGCACGCGACGCCCGTCGAACATTACCGAACCGCCGTCGTACACTTGGCCCCCCTCGTCGCTGAAGCCGGGCGAAAGAAATTGCTGCGTTGTCAAAATGCGCAGCGCGCGGATGTACGCTTCCGGCTGATCGGAACGCGGGAGCGCGGTGCCGTTGATGTTGACTGCGAACAGTCGCTGACCGTCGAAATACGTTCCCAAGCAAACCGCGCCGGTGCACTGCTTGAGCAGAAAACGCAACCCTTGCACGTCGGTCGAGAGCGTGCCGTCTTCGCCGTCGGTGCTGCGCGGGGAAACGCTTTGAATGTGAGCGTCGTACACGCCGTCGTTGATCGCCCGCATGTGCGCGAGCACCGACGTCAGCATCGGGTTCGGTGCCGCAATGCCGGCAGGACGAGCCAACGCGGCAATGCCCAAGACGAGGGCGAGGCAGGCGGCGAACCTCATGGCATGACATTCGATTTTCTTGACCGCTATCTTCTAGACGACCGTCCGGAAAAGGCGCAAATCGTGGATCGGCTGCTGAAGCAACGTTCCGGCGTGCCGGCCGCAGCCGCGTTCTATCGCGGCATTGAAATGCTCGGCGCGAAAACGCCCGACCTGACGCTGATTGCGCTGCGTTTGGTTCTGGCCGGCAAACCGGCCGACGACGCAAGCGTCGTGCGACTACGCGACATCGTGCAGCGCGCCCGTACGCAAAACGACGGCCGCGACGATGCGGTCGGCGAATATTATCGCGCGCTGGAATAGGGCGCTAGCGCCTTACGCTTTTACTTTGTCGAACGTCACCTGCGCGGCGGTCACCGCCGAGGCGTGGTTGCCCCAAGAGGAACGAATGTACGAAACCACGTGCGCGATGTCGGCATCGCTCAGCGTGCCTTTCCAGGCCGGCATCTGACCGTTGTAGGTGGAGCTCCCGACCGTGATCTTGCCGGTTAGCCCATTTTTCACGATGTGAATCACTTTGTCGGGGGAACCGGTAACGGTCGAGTTTCCCGCGAGCGGGGGAAACGCGCCCGGCTGACCTTTGCCGTTCGCCTGATGGCAGCTCGAGCAGTTGGTATTGTAAATGGTGGAACCGTTACCGACGGCAGCCATCGGCTTGCCCATGGTTGGGTTCTTCGGCGTCATTGCAGGCGAGGCAGCGGGCGAACCAGCCGGCGAGGTACCCGGCGAAGCAGCCGTTGTCGTGGTCGTGCTCGTCGTTGACGAACTCTTGTTTTTCCCGCCGGAACAGCCTGCCGCGGTGACGACTATGGCGGCGGCGGCGAGCAGCACGGGAACGGTTCTTTGCATGCGGTCATCCTTTCGGAAAAAGTTGAGCAGCACTTCGAGTACTGCTCCTTACCCTTCAAACGCCTTCTGATTACGCTGCGCGGACAGCGGGGCGGAAATCGGCCGAGCGCTCATCGACCACGCAAGCGCCACCAGAATGAAGTTTGCAACCAGAGAACTGCCTCCATAGGAAATGAACGGCAGCGTTATTCCGGTGAGCGGAAGCAAGCCGATGACGCCGGCTACGATGATGAACACTTGAAATCCCAGCGTTGCACTCAATCCGACGGCCAAAAGGCGCGTATAGAGATCCGGCTGTTCGGCGGCAATGGCAACAACGCGCCGGATCAGCAGCCAAAACACGCCCAAAACGATCACGGCGCCGATCAAGCCGAACTCCTCGCTCAGCGCGGCATAGATGTAGTCCGTTCCCGCATCGGGGATGTAGCCCGGATGTCCCAGGCGATATCCGGTCCCCAAAAGACCACCCGCCGCCAGCGAGTAATAGCCTTGCGCGGCTTGATATCCGGCCCCGAGCGGATCGGCAAACGGATTGCGCCACACAGCGATTCGCGTCGCCACGTAGGCGTAGTGATGCGCCGCCCAGGCTACCACGGCGCCGAAAATGACGAAACTGCCGAGCAGCAGATCCCAGCGGCGCGTTGCGGCGTACAGCAGCACCGAAAACGTCGCGAGCAGCAACACCGCCATGCCGATGTCGCGCTCCAAAAACAGAATCGCCATCGAGAGACCCCAGCCCAAAAACAGCGGCCCGAGATACTTCAAATTCGCGCGGATCGACCACGGGCGAGCGCGCGCGATCACGTCGGCCGTCTCCGCTAAATACGCCGCCAGGAAAAAAACGATGAACAGTTTGATGAGTTCGATCGGTTCGTATTGAACGGGGCCCAAGCGGATCCACAGTTTCGCGCCGTTGACTTCTTGGCCGAAGACGACGACCAACGCGAACAGCACCAGTGAGAGCAGCACCCAAACGTATTTGAACGCCGCCATCCGGCGGAACAGCGTAAAGCCGGGCGCAAATGCGGTCGCGAGGATCAGGGATACGAGCAGCCAGTATTGCTGCTTGTGCGCAAGCGCAGGCGAGAGGCGCGCGACGAGCAGCAATCCCAGCGCGGAAAGCGCGATGGCCAGCGCCGGAAGTACGTCGTCACGCTGAAGATTGTTCGGCTGCACTAACACCCAAATGAGAGAGAGCGCGATCAGCAGCATCAGAAGCCATGGCGGACCCATCGTTTTGGGCGGCGCGAAGGAAAGCGCAAACGCCGCGAAGGCTAACGCCATCGCGGTGGGCGCAACGCGCCGCAGCGCGAGCGTTATCGCAAACAAAGCAACGAGTAAAAAAGTGCCGTTGCGATCGCCGCGGTGACGAACGGCCGCGCAGTCACTAGGCACGCCGAATCATGCGTTGCTGCGGCCGCAGGAGGCGAATACCGCACCACGAGCAGGTGATCGCCCGAGCCTGCGTGCGCTCCGTTCGCCAAACATTCCGATAGGCGGCGCCGCTCTTCCGCTTCGCGCAGGCGTCGCCCGGCCAAAACCAGCGCATCGCCTTCGGTCAGCGCAAAGCTGCAGATCGCCACGTCGATCGACGGCGCGGACACCAGTGCTCGCATCAGCACCGGCGGACCGCCGCCTTCGAACGCGTCGTTTTTCGTCAGCGAAACCACGTAACCGTCGCGAACTAAATACGCAGCCGTCGTTCCGACGTGCGCCAGGTACGCGCGATCGTTCACCAGCAGCGCGCCGGTCAGCGAGCATCCGGCCGTGACGTAGTCTTCGTGCGATGCGGTGCGCGCATGCAGATCTTCGTTGACTCGCGTAAACGCGCCCGACAGCGCGGACGAGAGGCCTTTACTGCGGCGCTCCGCGCGGCACAGGCGGTTGCCGCGGCTTCGCCGCTCGAATTCCGAACGAAGTTTCGCCAAAACCGCCGGCGCGACGTGCCGCCCTTCGACCGTTCCGAAACCGCTGGCTACCGCAAAGAGATAGCGATCCGGGCCAAGCTCGTGCGTCAAACAGCAGGCGCGGTCGCCCGAGATCGCTACGTCCACGGCGCCGGCTCTGCAGACCTCACCGTGATGCGCGTATTTCCCACATCGATATCATCCCCAGGTCGGACCTCGATGCCCTCTTCATTAAGACGTTTCCCGTTCAGGAAGGTCCCGTTGCGGCTGCCGAGATCGGTCAGGTACAGGACGCCGTGCTGGTAATCGAACCGGGCGTGACGACGGCTTACTTCGGGGTCCGGTAGCGCTATTTGCGCCTCGGTCGAGCGGCCGATTTCCGGCGCCGGGCCCGCGGCCGGCAACGTCAGGACAACGTCGCGCCCTTCTCGGACGAAACCGGGCCGATCGTGAACGCGCAGCGCCAGCTGCAGCGGCTGTACTCGCGCCGGCATCCCAAACCGCACGCGCGCGGCGATTGCCGCGAACGCAAGCAGCGCAAGCATAATCTCCAGCGATCCTATGCGCAGACTCGCCCATGACGTCACGGCTGTGCGGTTTCGACGCGCAGCTGCGTTTTTCCGAACGCCACGATGTCGCCGCTGCGCAGCGCGCGGGTCGCCACGCGTTCGCCGTTGACGAACGTGCCGTTCGTAGAACCGGCGTCGCGAAGCAGCAAGTTGCCCTCGCGAACGTCCAGAAGCGCGTGATTGCGCGACACGCTCGGATCGACCAAAAAGATTTCGCATTGCGCGTTGCGCCCGACGCGCGTCGCGCCGTTGACGGCAAACGTTTCACCGATCGGCGCGCCTTTGAGAACGCGCAAATGGTACCGAATCTCACGCGGTGCATCGCCATCTTCCCGCACTTCCACGTCGATGGCACCCGGAACGACCGCATCTTTAGGACGCAGCTGCACTCGCGGCGGTTCGGCAAATCGAATTCCCACGCGTTCGGCAACGTCCGCAAGCAACGCGGACCATTCTTTTTGAAGGTACGCGCGGTGCGGAGCGAGCCGCTCGAAATCTGCGGGGTTGACGCACACGGTATAGCCGCCCGGAGCGCTCATTTCATTTTGCGCCATCTGCGTGCGCGCTTCCATCGTCGCGACGAGTTTGCGGGCGATTTGCGCGGGCTCCAGATCGCTGGGAAACATGTTCGCAAATGCGCGCTCGATGAACGTCGCACAGCGTTCTTCGATTCTGCTGAACCAGCTCATTACGCTCGCCGTTCCAAGCGCGCGATGAAGAACCCGTCGCGCCCGCTCAAACCGGGCGGGAGCAAAACCTCGCCGTTCTGCGTGAGCCACGGTTCGAAGCGCGCCGGAACCAACCCGACTTGTACGTTATGGCTGCGGGCGAACGGCTCGATGACGCCGGTGGTTTCGCGAGGATCGGTCGAGCAGACCGCGTACACGATGGCACCGCCCGAATGCACGCGCGAAACGAGCGCCTCGAGCAACGCGCTTTGCGTGCGCGCCAACCGTTCACCGTCGTCCGGTCGTTTGCGCCAGCGCGCTTCGGGATGCCGTCCGACCACCCCGGTACCGCTGCACGGAGCGTCGATGAGCACGCGATCGAAGTGCTGCGAGAGAACCGGCTGCGTGGCATCGCCGGCGATGGTCGCTACTTGAATATCTGCCTGCAGCGCGCGGTTCTGCAGTGCGTCGGCTTTGGCCGGATCGCGTTCGAGACAAGTCAACGATCCGTCGCCTTGCAGACGTGCGCCGATCTGCAGCGCTTTGTTTCCGCGCCCGCTGCACGCGTCGGCAATGGTTTCGCCCGGTTGCGGATTGAGTACGTCGGCCACGGCGGCCGAAGACTCGCTTTGCACCCACCAACTCCGAGCGCTTCGCGCTGGCCGCTTCGCGCCAGAGCGCCGTCGGAAACGAGCACGCAGTCCAGCGCGAGTTCCGATGGCCGCGCATTTGCGCCGCGCTCCGCAAACCACGTTATGACTTCGTCGCGCGTGGTTTTCACGCGATTGACTACGACCGCAACCTGCGCCGGCGCGTTGCATGCTTCGAGAATCGATTCCAGCGTGCCGCCGCCGAAGGTCGCTCTCCATTGCCGCACGAGCCACGTCGGATACGAAAACGCCGTTCCCAAGTAATCGTCCTCGTCGCCGAAGCCGCTGCGCAGCGGCGGCTGCGGCGCGTCGCGCAAAAAGCCGCGCAACACGGCGTTCACCAAACCGGCCGTACCGCGATGACCGAAGCGTTTCGCCAGATTCACCCACTGGCTCACCGTCGCGTGCGGCCGCGCGGAGGTCCAGCGCAGTTCGTACACCGCAAGCCGCAAAATTTCCGCAATCAGCGGCGGCAGGGGTTCCCGCCGCGATCCGATGTATGCGCGCAAATACCAGTCGAGCAAACGGCGCATCTTGATCGCACCGAACGCCAGATGCGTCGCGAATGCTCGATCGCGCTGTTCCAATTGCGCTTTACGCAAACGATAATCCAGCGCTTCCTGAGCGCCGCGCGCGGTTTCGCCGTGCCCCGGCACGAACACGTCGCGGACCACGTGCAGCGCCGCCTCACGCGAGTTCATCGCGCGCTCGCGCTCAGCGAGCGCGCAAACGCCTCGCCGCTCTGCGACCCGCGACTGGGTGGAACGACTTCCTCCAATTCGACGGTCCCGTCGCCACAGCTGATGCGCACCGTGCCCGAGCCGATGCCGACGATATCGCCGGGCGCGCTCGCCGCAGTTGCGCGAGCGCCCATGCGAGCGCGCAAGACTTTCACTTGCACCCCTTGGACGATCGCGCGCGCCGCCGGCGAGGGCGAAAACGCGCGCACTTGATTCACGATGCTCCCGCGCGGCACGCGCCAATCGATCAGCAAATCGGCGGCCGCGATGGGATGCGTGATGCTCGGCGTTCCGGTCTGGGGCGCGTGCGGAATGTGGCCGCTCTTGGCAAAATCGATCGCGTGCGCGAGCGCTTGTGCGCCGAAGAGCGCCAAACGATCGTGTAACTCCCCGTAGCGCTCCTGCGGCGCAATCGGCGTACGCTCCTGGAGCACGACCTCACCGGTGTCCATCCCCGCGTCCATGAGGATAATCGTTACGCCGGTTTCATTCTCACCGGCGCGCAGCGCGCTTTGAATTGGCGTCGCACCGCGATATTTCGGCAGCAGGCTCGGGTGCACGTTCAGCGCGCCCAGCACCGGCACGTCCAGCAACGTTTGCGGCAGAATCTTTCCGTACGAAGCAACGACGAACAAGTCGTAATGCGAAGACGACTGCTCGGCGGCAAAAGCGCGCAGCGCTTGCGGTTCGTACACCGGAACGCCCAGCGCATGAGCTGCGATTTTGATCGGCGTCGGCCGCAGACGCTTACCACGGCCCGCGGGCCGGTCCGGCTGCGTAACGACGCCGCAAAGCTGCGTGCGCTGCGCCAGCACGTTCAAACTGTGGGCGCCGAAGTCACTGCTTCCGAAGAACAGCGTCCTCATCGGCAGCTTCTTCCTCTTCTTTGCTCTTGGGAACCCGAACGTTTCTGGCCTTGTCGACGTACAGCACGCCGTCCAAATGATCGATTTCGTGCTGCAACGCCTGCGCGAACAAGCCTTTGCCTTCGAGCCGGATCTTTTCACCGGAACGATCCAGCCCGCTGACGGCTACGTGGTTGAACCGGGTAATTTCACCGACGTAGCCGGGAACGGACAGGCAGCCTTCGCTCATCTCGACTTCTTCTTGCGCAAGCTCGATCTTCGGATTGACCACCGTATATCGCCCGCCTGCGGGATGGTCTTCGTCTTCGCCAACGTCCATGACGAACAGCCGCTTTGAGACGTTTACTTGCGGGGCCGCGAGACCGACGCCTGGCGCTGCGTACATCGTTTCGAACATATCGTCGATCAGTTGTTGAAAGAGCGGATCGGAAAGCTCTTTCGGAGTTACTTTCTTCGCGGTTTTTCGCAGGGCCGGATGGCCGTCGGCCACGATCGTGCGGATGTACGCCATGCGCGCGCTATTGCGCCGGGGATGGGGACTTAGCCTCCGCGCGGTATGCGGCGAGCAGCTGCGCTTCGCGCGCCGGCTGCAAACCTGCACTCAGCGATCCCCATCGTCTTCCGCTTTCGCGCGCCCACGAAAGGACGTCGCCGGCGGTTTCGTTCAACGAGCGCGATTGCAAGCCGGCCGCACGCGCCCGTTCGCTGCGCACGTTGACGAGCGCCGAGTCAGGCGTACCTTCCGGAACCCACAGCGGAAGGTCGGACCACGGCTCGACGCCGTGACGTTGGAGAAACGGCGCGTCTGCCCAGATGACGTTTGCCGCCGATGTGTCCTGCGCCCCGCACGCGTCCAGCAATTCGCCGAAGCGGTGGGAATCCGCGGGCGTCACGCAATTATACGTTCCGTTTGCCTGCGCCTCGATCGTTGCTGCGGCAAATTGCGCGAGATCGCGCGCGTCGATATATTGCAGCGGCTGCTCCGGCGATACCGGCGCCAGCACATCGCCGCCTGCCGCGATGCGCAGCGGCCAATACGTGAACCGATCGGTGGGATCGTCGCGTCCGGCGATCAATCCCGGCCGAAGGACGAGCGCGCGCTGCGCAAACGTTTGCTCGACGACGCGCTCGCACAGCGCTTTGAGCGCGCCGTAGGTTTCTGCCGTGAACGTCTGCATATCCGCGCCCGCCGGAAGCGTGCGCAGGGGCGCCTGTTCGTCGGGTCCGTCGGTTTTGGTTTCGTCGTACACGGAGATCGTCGAAATGAAAACGTAGCGGGCGGCTCGATTGGCGAAGTACCGGGCGGAAATCTCAACCACTGCGGGAGTGTATCCGCACGTATCGACCACCGCGTCCCACTGGCGATCTTGCAGTCGTTCCAGATCGCGCGCTCGATCGCCGTGAACGCTCGCTACGCCACCGTAACCGGATTGCGTCCGGCCGCGATTGAAGTGAGTAACCGCGTGACCGCGAGCCAGGAGCGCCGCGGTGATGTGGCGCCCGACGAACCGGGTGCCGCCCACGAGCAGGACGTTCACAGAATGTCACTGCTCAAATCCGCGTCGGTGACGACGCTCTGAAGTTTTTCGCGCACGTACGACCCATCGACGATCACCGTCCCGCCCTCTTCCGGAGCGCCGTAACTGACGTCGTCGAGCAGCCGTTCCAGCACCGTATGGAGCCGGCGCGCGCCGATGTTCTCGCTGCTTTCGTTGACCTGCATCGCAAATTGCGCGATCTGCTCGATGCCGTCAGGCCGAAAATCCAACGTCACGTTTTCGGTCGCAAGCAGCGCTTTGTACTGCTCGGTCAAAGCGTTTTTGGGGGCGGTCAAAATCGTTTTGAAATCTTCGGCCGTAAGCGAATCCAGCTCCACGCGGATGGGAAAGCGGCCCTGCAGTTCAGGGATGAGGTCCGAAGGCTTACTCATGTGAAAGGCGCCTGCCGCGATGAACAGGACGTGATCGGTTTTGAGCGGTCCGTATTTGGTATTTACCGTGCTGCCTTCGACGATGGGCAAAATATCGCGTTGCACGCCCTCGCGCGAACGTCCGGCCCGCGCGCTCCTTCGCGGCCTGCCACTTTGTCGATTTCGTCGATGAAGACGATGCCGTTTTCGCCGGCGCGACGCAGCGCTTCACGTTTGACGGCATCCATGTCGATGAGCTTGGCGGCTTCTTCTTGCGCGAAGATGCGGCGCGCTTCTTGCACCGTTACGCGTTTACGTACCCGTTTCTTCGGAAAAATTCCGCCGAGCATTTCGCCCAAATCGCCGCCGCCCGGGCCCATGCTTTGATCCAACCCGCCGCCGATGACGCCGATTGGAATGCTGGGGGCTTCTTCCACTTCGATCTCGACCAACCGGACGTCGTAAAAGCCGCGTTCGACATCGGAGCGAGCTTGTTCGCGCACCCGTGCGGCGTCTTGATTCGGCGGCGGCGGCGCGGGCGGCTGCGGTTGCGTCTGCTGTTGCTGCTGCGCGAAATTGCCGCCGAAAATCGACCCGAGCGTCGCGGCAAACGGATTCGTCGAGCCCGGCGGCGTGGGCGGCCGCGTTTCGGGATGCAGCAAGTCGACGACGCGATCGACGGCCATCTTGACGGCAAGCTCCTGGACTTCTTCGCGCCGCTCGTCGGTCACCATGCGTACGGCCTGCTCGGCCAAATCGCGAACCATCGATTCAACGTCGCGTCCGACGTAGCCGACTTCGGTGTATTTCGTCGCTTCCACTTTCACGAACGGCGCGTCGGCCAGCGCTGCAAGGCGCCGCGCAATTTCGGTTTTGCCGACGCCGGTCGGCCCGATCATCAGAATGTTTTTCGGAATGATCTCCGCTCGCAGATCGTCGCCCACGCGTTCGCGCCGAAAACGATTGCGCATCGCAATGGCGACGGCGCGTTTGGCGGCGGCTTGCCCGACGATGTACTTGTCGAGCTCGGCGGCAATTTTGCGCGGCGTCAGCTCGAGCGTGCTGCCTTCCATTACAGCGTCTCCACGATGACGGATTCGTTCGTGTAGATGCAAATTTCGGCGGCGATTTCCAATCCTTTGCGGGCGATCTCGTCGGCGCTCATCGCGGTGTTCCGCAGCAGCGCCGCTGCCGCCGCTTGCGCGTAAGGCCCGCCGCTGCCGATCGCCGCGACGCCTTCGTCGGGTTCGATCACATCGCCGTTGCCGCTCAGTACGAGCAAATGATCGCCGTTGCCGACGATCAGCAGCGCCTCCAGGCGGCGCAGCGCGCGATCTTGCCGCCAATCCTTTGCCAGCTCGACGGCAGCGCGCGTAATGTCTTTGTACTCGTTGAACTTGCCTTCGAATTTTTCGAGCAGCGTAATCCCGTCCGCCGCCGAGCCCGCAAAACCCGCAAGCACTTTGCCGCCGGCAACGCGCCGGACTTTCCGGGCGCCGTGCTTCATAATGGTTTTGTCGAACGTCACTTGACCGTCGCCGGCCAGCGCGAGCTTTCCGTCGCGGCGAACCGCGAGGATCGTAGTCGAGCGGATCCTCATATCACAGGGCTCTTACCCCGCAGGTTCTCAGGGAGTTGCATGCAACCTCAAATCGCGATGCGTATCGCGCTCCCCGCACTCTTGGCGAGCATCTTGCTGGGCGTTTATCAAGTGCAGGCGCCGCAAATGGCCAGGCCGGGGCCTGCGCAACAGGCGGACGGCATCACCGTGCAAGGATCAGGCGCCGCCACCGCGACGAGCACGCAGGCGACGCTGACGCTCTTCGTTGCCTCACGAACCAACGGGTTTCTTACCTCGGCTTCACTGGCGCCGATCCTCGACGCGCTGGTACGCGCGGGCGTTCAGCGCAGCGACATCACGATCCCGATTTTTCTAGCGGGCAATACTCGCTCCAACGGCGCAACGGTCGTGGCGCGCGTTGCTCATCCCACGCTTGCCATGTTGCGAGACGGCATTGCATCGCTTGCGACGCTGTCCGCTTCGCCCGATCTGGCCGTGAGCAGCGCGCAAGTGCGTTTGTCGCTGGACGATTGTTCGGTGACGCTGATGGCGGCGCAAGCTGCGGCGCTGCATCAAGCGCGTATGAACGCACAAAACATTGCGCGGCAGCTTTCGGTGCGTCTGGGACCGGTACTCGCAGTACAAGTGAACGGCATGCAGCCCGACGCGGACGGACGATGCACGTCGGAATACAGCCTCGGACCGTACCAAAATCAGCCGTTTGCCTCGCTCGGCGATTACCTTATGGTGCGCGTCTTCGCGAACGTTAGCGTGCGGTACGCGATTCGCTGAACGGCGCCTGAGCGGACGCTGAGAAAATTTATGTAACTGCGGGCCTACCTCGTGCGTTATACAGCATAGATTATGAACAACAAACTTCTTCGCGGCGCAGCATTGGCTGCTCTCGTAGCGCTTGCCGGAGCGCCCGCCTTTGTCTCGGCCGCACCAGCATATTCCGGCACCCCTTCAGGCCGCGTGGATTACGCGACGAGCATTTTGCCGATCACCGGTTTCGGTTATCCTTGGACCGGCACGCTGCAAGTTACGTTCCATCCCGACGGCATCATCCAGGGCTACTATCGTCCCGCCGACAATAACGCGTTCGTTCCCGTAACCGGCGGACAAAGCGGCGACAACGTTTGGATCGATATCGGGCAAAGTGGTCAGCTTCATGTGACGGGCAGGCTGCAGGAGGGCCGCATCGTCGGAACCGCTTTCGACAGTCGAACGAACGATCAGTACCGGTTCAGCGCCGCGCTGACGCGCTGATCGTTTTCCAAAACCTCACGCAAGCACGATAAAGCGCGCTCGGCCATCGCCCGCCGGCGCGCTTTCTTTTCGCGAATCTCTTGCGGTAAAGGCGGGAACGGCGCCCACGTGACGTTCGCCGGTTGAAAGTCGGCGGTCTGCGCATTCTGCAAATGCGCAACGAGCGCGCCCAAGGCCGTTTCCCGCGGGAACGTCATCGCCGGAAGCCCGCGCATGTCGCGCGCCGCGTGGATCCCCGCCATCGCTCCGCAGCCGGCTGCCTCGACGTATCCTTCCGCGCCGGTAATCTGACCGGCGAAATAGAGTGCAGCCGTGCCGCGCAGCCGCAAGCGTTCGTCGAGCAGCCGCGGCGAGTCGATGAACGTATTGCGATGCATGACGCCCAGGCGCAGCCATTCCGCGTTTTGCAAACCGGGAAGTTTGGCGAAGGCTTCTTTTTGCGCCGGCCAGGTCATGCGTGTTTGAAAACCCACGAGATTGAATGCGGTCCCTTCGAGGTTTTCTTTGCGCAGCTGCACGACCGCGTACGCAGTCGTTCCGGTCCTGGGGTCGCGCAGTCCAACCGGTTTGAGCGGCCCGAAGCGCAACACGTCGTCGCCGCGGTCGGCCATCTCTTCGATCGGCAGGCACCCTTCGAAATACTTGGTGTCGTGTTCGAACTCTTTACCGGCATGCCGAGGCAGCGATCGCAAGTCCTGGACGAGCTGCAGATACGCGCTTTTGTCGAGCGGGATGTTGAGATAATCGTCGCCTTCACCTTTTTCATAGCGCGATTTGCGATACATCGGCGTCTCGTCGATCGAATCGGCCGCGACGATCGGCGATGCCGCATCGAAATAATGCAACCGCCCGGAACCGCCGGCAGCCGCAACCGCGCGATCGATGCTTTCGAGCAACGCTTGGCCCGGCAGCGGTCCGCAAGCCACGATCGCCGGGCGATCCACGTTGATAGCGCGTACTTCTTCGCGGCGGATCGCGATCAACGGCTGGCGTTCGATGCGATCCTGCACCGCTCGAGCGAACCGTTCCCGATCGACCGCCAGTGCGCCGCCGGCCGGCACGGCTGTTTCGCGCGCCGCTGCGATGATGACCGAATCCAGCAGCGCGAGTTCTTCTTTGAGCAAACCGACCGCATTTTCGAGTGCGTCGCCGCGCAGCGAGTTGCTGCAAACCAGTTCTGCGAGCAGGCCGGTTTTGTGCGCCGGCCCTCGCGCAGCCGGACGCATTTCGTACAGCTCGACGGGCACGCCCAAACGCGCGGCTTGCCATGCCGCCTCGCAGCCCGCCAAACCGCCGCCGACGACGACTAAGGCGTCGATACGAGTTCGGCCTGCGGCTCCCCGGCCGACGTTGCCAGCGCGGCAACGTCGTGCTGTTTGTCGGCGCTGCATTCCAGCACCGTGACGCCGCCACGCCGAGTTTTGGCGACGACGTACGCGCCGCACACCGGGCACGGTTGCGGAACGACGCGGTCCCACGACACGAAGTCGCATTTGGGATAATTCGCGCAGCCGTAAAAGACGCGGCCCTTCTTGGATTTACGTTCGACGATCATGCCGCCGTCTTTGGGGCATTTCGCGCCGGTGTCTTTCAGAATCGGCCGCGTCGTTTTGCACTCCGGATAGCCGCTGCACGAGATGAAGCGCCCGAAGCGGCCCATCTTGATCACCATCGGGCGGCTGCAATTCGGGCAAACTTCGTCCGTCGGCTCGTCTTTGATTTCCAAGCGCGGAAGCTTCTGTTCGGCCTGCTCCAGCTTCTGCACGAACGGCCCGTAGAAATGATCGAGGACGCGCACCCAGTCCTCGCCGCCGTCGGCGACTTTGTCCAGGTCGCCCTCCATCTGGGCGGTGAATTTCAAATCGACGATATCGGGAAAATGTTCGGCCAGCAAATCGTTGACCGCAATGCCGATCTCGGTGGGATGAAACCGGCGCTCCACTTGCGTGACGTATCCGCGCGCTTGGATCGTTTCGACGATAGTGCTGTAGGTCGAGGGCCGCCCGATGCGGTTGTCTTCGAGCGCTTTAACGAGCGTCGCCTCGGTATACCGCGGCGGCGGTTCGGTGAAATGCTGCTTCGGATCCAGCCTTTTGCACTGAAGCAGCTGATCGCGTTCGAGTTTGGGCAAGCGCGTTTTCTTCTCGTCGCCGTCTTTCGGCTCGGCGTTGGCCTCGTCGTCGCGCCCTTCCTCATAGATTTTGGTGAAGCCGGCGAACTTCAAAACGCTGCCGGTCGCGCGGAACGTGTATCGCGCGGCTTCGATATCCACGGTCGTTTGGTCGAAAACCGCCGCGGACATCTGTGAGGCGACGAAGCGATTCCAGATCAGCGTGTAGAGCCGCAGTTCGTCGCGCTTGAGCGCGTGCGCCATTTTTTCGGGCGTATGCTCAACTAACGTGGGACGGATCGCCTCGTGGGCGTCCTGCGCACCCTCGCGAACTTTATAAGCCCGGCCGCCGTGGTAGCTCTCGCCGTAGGTTTGCGTGATGAAGTCGCGCGCCGCTTCACGGGCTTGATCCGAAATGCGCGTGGAATCGGTGCGCATGTAGGTGATGAGGCCGACCGTACCTTCGGCTCCCAGATCCACGCCTTCGTAAAGCGCCTGCGCGATCTGCATCGTCCGGCGCACGCGAAGTTTCAGCTTGCGCGATGCTTCTTGCTGCAGGGTTGAGGTGGTAAACGGCGGGGCGGCGTTGCGCCGCACCTCACGCTGCTTGATCGCCGCTACCCGGTACTGGGCGTCGCGCACGCCGTTCACGACCTCTTCCGCTTGCTCCGCCGTTACGACGGAAATCCTCTCTCCGTCACGCAGCGTCAGTTCTGCGGGAAACACCAGCGCAGGCTCGTTGTCGCCCGCGAGCAACGCGGTGATTGACCAATATTCCCGAGGCACGAAACCGCGAATTTCGCGCTCGCGGTCGACGACCAGACGCACTGCGACCGACTGCACGCGCCCCGCGGAGAGCCCGCCGCGAACCTTGGCCCACAGCAGCGGTGAAATTTTGTAGCCGACCAACCGGTCCAAAATCCGGCGCGCCTGCTGCGCGTTGACGCGATCGATGTCGATGTGATGCGGATGCTTTATCGCCGCCATCGCGGCGTCTTTGGTGATTTCGTGAAGCTCGATGCGCTTGGGCTGCTCGAGCTTGAGCAGTTCGGCGAGATGCCACGCAATGGCTTCGCCTTCGCGATCGGGGTCGGTCGCCAAATACACGTCGCTGGCGCTTTTCACCGCCGATTTCAGACTCTTTGATAACGTCGCCTTTGCCCTTGATCGTCAGATATTTCGGAACGAATCCGTGGTCCACGTCCACGCCGAGGGTGCTTTTGGGCAGGTCCCGTACGTGCCCCACGGAGGCTTTGACCGCGTAGCGCGGGAGAAATTTCTTGATCGTGCGCGCCTTCGTCGGCGACTCCACGATGATCAGGGGCTTTTTCACGGGCCTTAGTATACCGCCGCGGTCAAGCACGGAGCAAATTGGGCCGAAATCGGTTGCCGAAGCGAACCGCTATATAGATGAGGAAACTGCCGGATTTGCAATTATGACGAAAATTCTTTATGATGCGCACAAAGCGCTGTATTGCGCTATCCACCATCTCAAGTTCGTCCCCGGGGACGAAGGGAGGAATGAATGGATTCCGACACCATGGAAAACGGCGGAATGATGGACGACGAAGGCTCGTCACGCCGCGGACGCCGAAAAGGCGGCCGGAAGAAATCGTCGGGGCGAAAAGCCGCCACGAACGGCCGCAAAAAGGGCGGACGCAAAACATCGACGGCGGGGCGCAAAGGCGGACGTAAAAAGTCCACCGGCGGCCGTAAGAAATCAACGGCCGGACGCAAGAAGTCTTCAAACGGACGCAAGAAGTCCTCAAACGGACGCAAGAAATCCTCAAACGGACGCAAGAAATCCGCCGGCGGACGCAAGAAAGGCGGACGCAAAAAATCGACCAACGGCCGCAAAAAGGGCGGACGCAAAAAGTCGACCGCGGGGCGCAAGAAAGGCGGACGCAAGTCGACGCGTAAAGCCGCAGCGGGTCGCAAGGGCGGACGCAAGAGCGCCGGAGGACGCCGCAAGGGCGGACGGCGGAAAAAAGCCTAAACTCGCGCAGAACAAAAGCGGCTCGTCAGATGACGGGCCGCTCTTCTTTATGACGGTTGCACGGATCCCAGTCCCAGAGCGGATCGTCGGCGAGTTTCACGGCGCCGCACTCGCAGTTCCAGCGCAGCACATTCATCGGCTTTCCCGGTTCGCTCGGGTGCGCGCGCACGTTTTCTTCCGCCGGTTCACCGAGACGTTGGATCAAGTCTTCTTTCGTAGAACGCATCCTTTCTTATGCCACGAGCGTGGCATTTGGTAACGCGGCAGCATCATAATGCGCGCGGCTTGCCGTATTGGAGCGGAATGCTGCTTCGTAAAATTCTTCCGGTACTTCTTTATGCCGGCGTTTTTGCCGTGCCCGCTTTGGTTTTCGCGCAGTCGACTGCGCCCAAACGCGCCGAACCACCGGCAGCCGCAACGCCGAAACCGACGCCTGGGGCTGCCTTTCAAAAGATGCATTGGCGCGCGGTTGGACCTGCAGCCAGCGGCGGCCGCATCGCTGCGGTCGCCGGATCGGCAACCGATCCGAATCTCTATTACGTCGGAACCGCCGGCGGGGGCGTTTGGAAGACCGTAAACGGCGGTCAGTCGTGGGAGCCGGTTTTCGAAAAAGAACGCGTGAGTGCGATCGGCGCGCTTGCGATCGATCCCAATCATAACGACGTAGTCTACGTCGGAACGGGCGAGAGCAATCCGCGAAACGACGTAAGTTACGGCGACGGTTTGTACAAAACGGCCGATGGCGGAAAGACGTGGACGAACGTCGGCCTTTCGGATACGCGGCATATCGCGCGCATTCTGATCGACCCGCACAACTCCAATCACGTGATCGCCGGCGCGCTCGGCAACGTCTTCGGCGCCAGCCCAGATCGCGGAGTGTACGTCAGTGACGACGGCGGCAAGACGTGGACGAAAACGCTGTACGTAAGCGATCGGAGCGGCGCATCGGATCTAGCGATGGACATGCAGCACACGAACGTCATTTATGCGGGCATGTGGACGTTTCGCCGGGAGCCGTGGACGTTTCACAGCGGCGGAGAGGGCGGCCTGTACAAATCAACGGACGGCGGCCGTACCTGGAGCGCGTTAACCGGGCACGGATTGCCGGACGGCATTACCGGGCGCATCGGTCTTGCGGTGGCGCCGAGCAACGGCAACCGGGTGTACGCGATGATCGAGTCGGACAAAGGCGTTCTTTGGCGCTCGGACGACGCGGGGAAGAATTGGCACTTGATGACGGACGACACGCTGGTCGTGCAGCGCCCGTTCTACTTCAGCCGCATGGAGGTCGACCCGAAAAATCCGGATCACCTCTTTGCGCTTTCGGCGGCGCTTTCCAGCTCGCGCGACGGCGGAAAGACGTTCCATGCGCTTCCGAACGGCCCGCACGGCGATTTTCACGCAATGTGGATTGCGCCCAACGATCCGCACCGCCTCATCGTTGGCGAGGACGGCGGCCAAGCGATAACGCTCGACGGCGGCCAGACATGGTTCGACATGCTGAACATGAATATCGGGCAAGTCTATCACGTCGGTCTGGGCAACGATAATCCGTACACGATCTGCGGTGGCCTGCAAGACAACATGGCGTGGTGCGGAGCCTCTAATTCCAAAGATCAGACCGGCATCCAAAACAAGGATTGGCTGATCACCGCATACGGAGACGGTGAATGGGCGATCCCGGATCCGCGCGATGCGGATTACCTTTGGAGCGACTGGCAGAACGGCTCGCTGGTGTTGTATAACCGCAAGACGCGCGACTCATGGAACATTCAGCCGTATTTCCAGACAGCCGGCGAGCAGTTCGACAATCGCCTGAGCCCATACCGCTTCAATTGGGATTCTCCGCTCGCGTTCGATCCGTTCGATGGGCGCGTTGCCTGGTACGGCGGCAACGTCATATTCCAAACGCGCGACCGTGGATTTCATTGGACGAAGATCAGTCCCGATCTGACGCGCAACGATAAAGCGCATGAAGCGCCCTCAGGCGGCCCAATTACGAAAGACGTTTCGGGAGCGGAGTACAGCGACACGATTTTGGACATCGAGGGCTCGCCGAAAAAGCGCGGGGAGATTTGGGTCGGCACGGACGACGGCTTGGTCCAGATGACGCGCGACGGCGGCAAGCACTGGCGCAACGTCACCCCCGCCGGGTTCGGTGCCGGTTCGGACAAGCAGTGGGGACGCGTCGAGACGGCGGCGCCGTCGGCGCTGCATGACGGCACGGCGTACGTGAACATCGATCGTCACCGCTCGGGCGACTTCAAACCGTATCTGTTGGTGACGCGCGACTTCGGCGCGCATTGGTCGCCGATCACCAATGGCTTGCCCGTCGATCAATACGTGCGGGCGGTGCGGCCGGACATTCGCAATGCGAACCTCGTCTATGCCGGCACCGAAAACGGCATGTGGATCAGCTTCGACGGCGGCATGTCGTGGCAGAGTTTTAAAACGGATCTTCCGACCGTGTCGGTTCGCGATATCCGCTTTCAGCCGGCGTTCGACGATCTTGCGATCGCCACGCACGGCCGTTCCATGTACATCATGGACGACGTGGCCGGAATTCAACAGTTGACCGCCGCGACCGCGCGCGGCGAAATGCTGTTCAAACCCAGAACCGCGTACGAATACAACTACCACAGCAACGACGAAGGCGCGTACACGGCGTACGCTGCGGACAATCCGCCGTTGGGCGTCATCATCGATTTTTATCGAGCTGGAAGCAAAGAAGTCCGCGCCGCGCATCGATATCCTGGACGCGGGGGACCACATCGTCCGCACGATTCAAGGCACGCATAAAGTCGCGGGCAAAGACGCGCCGTACGTTTCAAATGAAGCGGGACTCAACCGCTACGTCTGGGATTTTCAGGAAAACGGTCCGGTGAAATGGGAAGGCGCCGGCAATCCATTTTTCAAGGGCCCGGATGAAGGCGTGCCGGTTGCGCCGGGACGGTATTTCGTGCGGCTCACGTTGGGGTCGCACTCGTACACCGAGCCGGTAACGGTCGCCGCGGATCCGCTCAGCGTGCTGACGCAGCGGCAGATCGAAGACGGCGTGTCCTTCGCCCGGCGCTACTTCAACGATCTTTCAACACTGGACGTCATGCTCAATAATTTGGATAGCATAAAGGCGCAACTCAACGCGGCGGCCGACGTGGCGAAAAAGCGCGGGGACACCGGTTTGACGGGACAAATCACCGATGCGCTTACCGCGCGCTCGACCGTCGTCGCAGACTTGACCGCGAACTACAAAAATTTCGAAGACTTCATTCAGCGTCCCGGGAAAGTCCGCGAAGACATCGGCACGATTCTCCAGTCCGTGACCGCGCCCGTAACGCCCGCAATGCGGCAGCTGAGCGTTCGCGTCGACGCGGAGTTGAAGACGGCGCATTCTGCGTACGAAGCGTACGTTCGAACCGGCGTGCCGCAGGCGAACGCGCTGCTGCAGCGCGCCGGGTTGAAGCCGGTGAGGCTATCCGCCGTGTAGCGAGGATGCGGCAAAGATGATCGCTACGCCCGCCATGACGCCGCCGAAGACGATGTGCGCGAGCGGGCTTAGCCATGACGTTTTCAGCTTCGCTGATTTCCCGGCCGCCCCGCGTCATCTGCGATCCCCAGTAATTGAAGACCCAGAGCGTGAGTCCGTAGCCGACGCCGGTGAGCCAGAATTCGTGCGTGAGTTGATCGGCGAGGACTGAAAAAAGCGCGCCGAATCCGGCGGAGAGTATGAAGTGCATCGCCAGACCGAGCGCGATAACGAACGTGCCGCCGTCCTTTGCTTTCGGTCCGAGTACGATTGCGGCAAGACGCTTGGGCATCTGCCATGGGCCCTGCTTCACCGCCGCGCTCAGAGCCGCCATCGTCAACGCCATCGCTACGCCGCCGCATAGCCCGGCGATCACGCCTTGCAGCACGTCGATGCGCGCGGATTGGATAAGGACGCCGTGGTCCCACATGTATTGCGTTGTTCCCACAACGCGTGCAAATCACGAGCGCTCGCTTGGCGTTCGCAGCTTTGCTCGGCGTCCGCGCAGGTTTGGCGTTGGGTAAACCCAGATGCAATGGAAAGCGCCGCCGCTACGTCGGAAAAACCTCGTTCCAAATGGTTGCTGAACCTGCCCAAAGACGTTCTTCCGATCTATGTGACGACGTTCGTCGACATGCTCGGCTACACGCTGCTGATACCGCTCTTGCCCGCACTAGCGCACAAGTACGGCGCACGAGATTGGATGGTCGGCATGCTGCTGAGCATACCGGCATTTTGCGCGACCATTGCCGCGCCGATTTGGGGCAAAGCCAGCGATCGCGCCGGCCGCAAATTCATCATTCTGATCGCGCAAGGGTTTACGCTGGTGGGATATGTCGTGCTGGCGGCGGCACCAACCCTGTTCTGGATCTACATTTCACGCTTGATTTCGGGCATCGGCGCCGGGAGCATCGGCGCGGCGGAATCGTACATTGCCAACGTCACCAGCGAACGCCAGCGCAACCGCGCATACGCGGTGTACGGCGCGGTCTTCGGGTCGGCGTTCATCGTCGGTCCGGTTGCTGCCGGTTTTCTTCAGCGGTATGGAATCCAATTTCCGTTCGTTGTCGCCGCGGGTTTGGAACTGATCAACATCGGGCTCACGCTGTGGCTGCTGCCCTCGCGCACGCGTTCGAAACGCGAAGTCACCAGCATCAAACAGTCGATTGCCGCAGCCTGGAAGCGCGGTGTCCGCGCGGTGCTGATTCGGCAGTTCCTCTTTATTTTCGCCGTCGTGTATCTGCTCGCAGATTTTGCGCTCTATCTCGACCACTCGCTGCATACCAGCATTCAGCACGCGAGTTGGCTGCTGGCCGGGGCGGGCGTCATCGGCGGCATCACGATGCTGGTGGTCGTTACGCCGCTCACCAAGCGCATCGGCAACGTTCGCGTCGGACAGATCGGCTTCGTTTTACTGTTTGCGGCGTACGCGCTCATTTACTTCGTGCAAAATCTAGCCTGGTTTTTCCCGGTGCTCGTCTTGTGGGCCGCAGGCGCGGCGATGGTCGAACCGGCGTTAATGACGGTGCTCTCCGAGCGCGCTCCCAAAGACGAACGCGGCGCAATCATGGGCGTGAGCGATTCGGTAAACAGCATCGCGCTGATTCTAGCCCCCGCAATCGGCACCGCGATCGTCGGCTTCAGCGCCCGGCTCATCGGCATTCTGCCGGCACTGGCGGTGGCGGGCGCATTTGCTCTTGGGCGGTTACAGCAAAGGCGCGAAAGAATCCGCGGGCAACGCGCCGGCTTCATAACCGAGGTAAGTGGGATGTCAGCGGGGTTTCGTGTTGGCCTTTCGGGCACAGGGGGGTTGTTGTTTTAACGCTCATGGCGAACCGTCTCAATCGTTTCGTGGAATTGCAGAATTGCGTACGACACCGTTGGAGAAATGAGTAAGCCGAACTTTGCAGACAAGCCGGCGCTGTACCATTGACGCGCTGGTAAGCGCATCCAAACGTAGAGCAGCTCGGAAGACACAAAAAGGAACGTGAACGCTAAGACGATGCGCTGTATTGGCTTCAGCAAGGGCGCAGTGTGGCTCTGATATATCACAAGGCTTTACGTTGTACTGAGTGTCTTAAAGACCGATGGCACGGTGACCGCACCGAATGATCGCTGATGCCGCTAGCGGGAGGATCATCGCTCGTCAGCTGCTTTTGACTTGCGTTGCCGACTTAGCACGTATTGCACGGACGGGCTTATTGGTTTATCGGTGCGGTGAATACAGCCGATCCAACAACAGGGCCTGCGCTTTCCTTCCCTAAGACCTGCACACGCTCTCTCAACATGTTCTGCTCGCGTTGCCGACTTCTTGACGGAGATAACCCAACATATCCACTCGTTGCGAGCGAGCGCGGTCAGGCTCTCCCACGCTGTAAGTGCCTTAGAATCAGCGACGAGCGCTTTTCGTAAATCGTCCGGTACTTGGTGCACCACGCCATCTGCGACTTTGCTTTTTGTATTCCTCATTTTAGCAACCTTCAGGGTCTTGGCGCTCTTTCGGAGGGCTAGCCGCCTATCGACACAATTGCGTGCCCCCATGCCCTAGCGATATTTCAGCAGCTTTTCTCAGTTTTCCGGCATATGCCAAAGTCAGTACGTTTGCCATGGCGCTTTATCAAGCTGGCCCCTTGGTTTATTCGCCCGGAATTCGTAAAGGCTCAGTTCCCGGGCAACAAACCGTGCAACACCATCCTGGAACGCTTTGTCTTGCAAATGAAAAGCACGCCAAGCCATCTGAGCTCGTGCCCTTTATCGCGTCCCGGATGCTCGACTCGCCGTTCGACACGAGGGCGCAGCGGCGCTGCTCACAGTGACGGTTCTGCGTCAGCAGCAGCGAAGGCGGATGCTGGACTCGCCGTTCGACACGCGCCGCGCAGCGGCGCTGCTCACGATGACGGTTCTGCGTCAGCAGCATAAAGATGAAAAGATGAAGCCACCCTTTCGGGTGGCTTCATCTTTTCATCTCCGGATGCTGGACTCGAACCAGCGACCCGCTGATTAACAGTCAGCTGCTCTACCAACTGAGCTAATCCGGAACGTGGCGACCCGCGTGTATTGGCGGTCCCGGGCCACCCTCCTCCGCAACCCAAGCCTACCCTAAATTGAAATACGCAGCCTTAACACTCAGGCGGCATTGCCGCGAACGGATGTCCGGTGACCGCTGAGTTTTGACAACGGCATACCGAGCAAGTACAATCAACGGCACTATGCGATAGCGGCTTCGTCTTCAACCTGCATTTCTTTTTCGAGCTTTTGAAGATCGAAGGTCACATCGCAAGTGAGGATTGGGAGAACCCTCGCACGCGCGGGGGTATTTTATTTGGAGCGTACAGTGTCGACCCGTTCCGCTGCGTCGGGCATCTTTGCTTCGCGCAGCTTCCGGCAATACTATGCCGGGCAAACGTTCAGCTTAATCGGCGACGGGCTGCGCACGCTCGCCGTTCCGCTGCTCGTTTATCGCTTGACCGGATCAGCGCTTTCGACCGGCGTCTCGTATATCTGCGAGATCGCGCCGTTCGCGCTCTTCGGACTGCTGGGCGGTTCGCTCGCGGACCGGTTGAACCGCCGCAGCTTGATGATTGCGACCGACGCTGCACGCTGCGCCATCATGGTGCTCTTCGCGGTGCTTTTTGCGCGCAGCGTACTGACCGTACCGATGATTTACGGCGGTTTAGCGCTCATGTCGATCTGCGCGGCGTTCTTCATGGGCGGCCAAGCTTCCAGCATCCCGTTCCTGCTCGGGAAAGAACGGGGCACCGCCGCAATAGCGGCACTGAACGCGGCTGAAAGCACCTCGAATCTCGTGACGCCGATTGCGGGCGGCGCGATTTTCAGCGTGTTCGGCCCACTGCCGGCCTTGACCGCGAATGCGGCAACGTACTTTATCTCGCAACTCTCGCTCTCGCGCATTCCGACGCTCGGTCCCGACCGCAGTTCCGGAATACCGACGTTGCAGCACGTCGTCGCCGACGTGCGTCTGGGTTTTCGCATTCTTTTCGAGGATGCCGGAATGCGTTCGATGACCTTTGCAAGCTTTGCGCTCAACGCTATCGGGTTCGGCGGCTATTCGATCCTCATTCCGTTTTTGAAACGAGGATTTCACGCCAGCGACGTTCAGGTCGGCATCTTCTTGAGCATCTCGGCCGTCGGCGCGATCTGCGGATCGCTCTTCGCCGCTCGTTATGCGCGCCGCTGGAGGTTCGGCCACGCGGTTTGCGTTGCGCTTTTGCTCGATTCGGTGCTGTTTCTTCCGGTCATCGTAACGCGCAATCTTTGGATAGCCGGGGTGTTCTGGGGGCTCGCGAACGCTTGCGTGCAATTCGAAGTGGCGCAAATTGTTGGGTTTCGCCTGCGGATCATTCCGGAGGAATACGTCGGCCGTGTCTTCGGCGTGGTTCGGCTCTTCGTGCTGTGCGGAATCGCACCCGGCGTCATCGTCTTTGCATCGGTTGCCGACCACTGGGGCGCCCATACCGCGATGACGCTCTCCGCCGTAGCCTACCTGACGGTGGCGCTGATCGCAGTCAGCAACAAAGCGATTCGCCACGAAACCCGCTAAGCAAACGCGGCACCCGTCATTGACGGATGCCGCGCGTGCGTTAACCGGACGAGGCTGCGAAGGTTAGTACGGGTGTCCGGCTTGGCGCCGCACCATGAGCGGCCGGGTCAGCGTGAGTTGAAATGTGCTGCCTTGCTTCATCGTGATGTTCGACTTTTTGTTGTAGCCGATGAGGAACCCGCCGGCGGCACCTGCGGCGCCGCCGATATTGGTGTGGAAGATCGTCTTGCCGATCGCGTTGCCGAGCAGCATGCCGCCGATCGTCGTCAGCGCGACGTGCCCGCCGTTGCGGGTTTGCTGCTGCGGTTTACCCTGCGTCATCACGGCGTTGATGGGATAGCTCGCGCCGTTCTGCAACGTCACCGAGTCCCACGCGAAATGCAGTTCGGGCGTGCGCCCCTGTCCGGCCTGAACGACCTTGACGACGGTTCCGTTGACGATCGCGTTCGCGAAGGTGGAGTCGTCGTTCGGATACGGCGGCACGACGCGTGCGGTAAAGTGTTGTCCGGCGTAAGCGCTGCCGGAATCGACCGTGTCCTGCATCTGCAGGTTCAGGGCTTGCCCTTGCTGCAGCGTCACTGTCTGCGAAAGCGCTACCGCCGGCACCATGAATGCCAGCAGCATGGCTAGCGCCGGGATTCTGCTTCGAAGGTTCATCTAATCTCCTTTTATGCCGGGTAGCCGTGGCACCCGTGGATGTCTACTCAGAGAACGCGAGAACGCTAGCGAAAGTTCGGGACCTTCAGCGTCTGCGGACCCGCAGCGCTTCGCAGCGCTTCCACTTTGTCTAAGCGTTCCCACGGCAACTCGAGGTCCGGTCGGCCAAAATGTCCGTATGCGGCGGTTTGCCGGTAAATCGGGCGCCGCAAGTCGAGATTCGCAATAATCGCCGCCGGCCGCAAATCGAACGTCGTTTTGACCAGTTCGGCAATACGCTCTTCCGAGAGCTTGCCCGTACCGAACGTCTCCACCAACACGCTCACCGGGTGCGCCACGCCGATCGCGTACGCAACCTGCACTTCACAGCGATCGGCCAATCCCGCCGCGACGATGTTTTTGGCAACGTGCCGTGCAGCATACGCTGCCGAACGATCGACCTTGGTCGGATCCTTGCCGGAAAACGCTCCGCCGCCGTGCCGAGCCATCCCACCGTAGGTGTCCGCAATGATCTTGCGCCCGGTCAGGCCTGCGTCGCCTTTGGGACCGCCGATGACGAACCGTCCGGTCGGATTGACGTAGATGCGCGTGTGCTCGTCACGCAGCGAAGCCGGAATGACGTGATTGATGACGCGTTCGGTGATCTCGGTGCGAATCGTTTCCAACGGAATATCGGGATCGTGCTGCGTCGAAATGACCACCGCCTCGACCCGTACCGGTTTGTCGTCTTCGTATTCCACCGTGACCTGCGACTTGCCGTCGGGGCGTAGATACGGAATGTCGCCGTTCTTGCGCACTGCGGAAAGATGACGGGTCAGGTTGTGAGCCAGGACGATCGGCAGCGGCATCAATTCTTCGGTGTCGCGGCAAGCGTAACCGAACATCATCCCTTGATCGCCGGCGCCGATTCGCTCGTAGACGTCTTCCGGATGCTCGCCGGTTTTTGCCTCCAGCGAGCGATCCACGCCCATCGCGATGTCCGGCGACTGCTCGTCGATTGAAACGCTGACGCCGCACGTCTCCGCATCGAAGCCGACGGCGGACTTGGTGTACCCGATGTCTTTGATGACTTCGCGCACGATTCGCGGAATGTCGATGTACGTGGTCGTCGTGATCTCGCCCGCAATATGGATTTGGCCGGTGATTGCAAACGTTTCACATGCCACCCGCCCGTTCGGATCGTCTTTGAGAATTGCGTCCAGCACCGCATCCGAAATCTGATCCGCCACTTTGTCGGGGTGGCCTTCGGTCACCGATTCGCTGGTGAACAATCGCCGGTACGCCATTACGTGCCCTCGCTCCACGAGGCCATGTACTTCTTCTGTGCAGCCGTGAGCACGTCGATCTCCACGCTCATCGAAGCCAATTTCAACTGCGCAACTTCTTCGTCGATGTGCTCGGGAACGTCGTACACTTTTCGCTCGAGTTCCTTGTGATGTCCGGCCAGATAGGCAGCCGCCATCGCTTGATTGGCAAACGACATGTCCATCACCGCGGCGGGGTGGCCTTCGGCCGCGGCCAAATTGATCAGGCGCCCGTCGGCCAAAATGCAGATGCGCCGCCCGTCATGCAGTTCGTACTGCTCGACGAAAGTGCGCGGTTGCGTTTTGCCCTTGGAAATGGCCGGCAAACATCCCAGGTTCAGCTCGTCGTTGAAATGCCCGGAATTGCAGACGATCGCGCCGTCTTTCATGAGTTTGAAATGGTGCTCGTCGATGACGTGGTAGTTGCCCGTGACCGTAACGAAAACGTCGCCCGTCTGCGCTGCATCGCTCATCGGCATGACGCGGTAGCCGTCCATCACGGCCTCGAGCGCTTTGCGCGGGTCGACTTCGGTTACGACCACGTGCGCGCCCATGCCCGATGCGCGTGAGGCTACGCCGCGCCCGCACCATCCGTACCCGACGACGACGACGGTGCGTCCGGCGAGCAGCACGTTCGTCGAACGCACGATGCCGTCGAGCGTCGACTGCCCGGTACCGTAGCGGTTGTCGAACATGTGCTTGGTCAACGCGTTGTTCACGGCGATGACGGGATACGGCAGCACGCCGTCTCGCTGCATCGCTTTTAAACGAATAACGCCGGTCGTCGTTTCTTCACATCCGCCGATCATGTCGGCGAGCAGTTCCTTGTGCTTGCCGTAAATCGTGTTTACCAAATCGCAGCCGTCGTCCATCGACATGTGCGGTTTGGTCGCGATGACCGCCTCGATGTGCGAATAGTACGTCTGATGGTCTTCACCTTTGATCGCATAGGTCGGAATGCCGTACTCGCACAGCGCGGCCGCGACGTTGTCTTGCGTCGAAAGCGGATTGCTGGCGCACAGCGCAATCTCGGCGCCGCCGGCCTGCAGCGCCAGCATGAGATTCGCGGTCTCCGTCGTCACGTGCAGGCACGCGCCGATTCGCACGCCGGCGAGCGGCTTCTCTTCCGCGAAGCGATCGCGAATTTGGGCAAGGACGGGCATATAGCCCGCAGCCCAGGCGATGCGCGAACGGCCGGCTTCTGCGAGCGCGCGATCTTTCACGTCGCCGCGCACGGGGGTTTCCTGAAGTACTGACAACGAACGACCTCTTCTGCGGAATCGGCGCGCGGGACGTCGCGCACCTCGTGAGTGCCCGCCTATTCTGCCATAGGGCAGGGCGGCCCCGCTACCTCTTTGCAGTCGGGCCAAGAGTTGCGCAGCCGTGCCCGTAATGACGCTCGCCGTGGACCTTCAGGCATATCTGAGTAAACTCGCATCGGCCGATTCAACGCCGGGCGGCGGCAGCGCGGCGATGGTCAGTGGAGCGCTGGGGTGCGCCTTGGTCGCGATGGTCGCCCGCATCTGCGCCGCAAGCCCGAAGTACGCGTCGGTTCACGATCATGCGCTCGCGCTGATCGAGCGTGCCGACTCGCTGCGCGAACGCTTTTTGGCCCTACGCGAGCAAGATGAGGCGGCATTTGAAGCTGTCGTGCGCGCGCGCGGCGATGCGCCGGCCATGCAGAACGCACTTGCCGATGCAGCTGCGGCGCCGCTTGCCGGAGCGGCCGCTGCGCTCGAGGCGCTTCGTTTGAGCGCGGACGCCCTTTCGCTCAAGAACGCGCATGTCGTAAGCGATCTCGGCTGCGCCGCCGAATTCTCGTACGCGTGCCTAGCCGCATGCGCGTACAACGTCCGCATCAACCACAAATTCATGAAGAACGAACCGCTCGTAACATCGCAGTTTGCCGAGCTGACCGGTTATGAACGTGAAAGCCAGGCAATACGGACCACGGTACGGGCAGCGGTCGATGGTGCGCTTGCGGCGCGTTGATTACGCGACCAAGTCCAGAAACGCGCGAATGTCGGCCTCGTCGACTTCGGCGCCGACGCCTCGCTTGTGATAGCGAATATCGTGAAAATCGGAGCCGGCGGTCATGACCAAACCGTGGCGCTGCGCCGTTTCGCGGAAGTATTGGACTTGCATCGGCTCGTGCGTCGGATAGAAGACCTCTAGTCCGCGCAGCCCGCATTCCGCCAGCTCCCCGATGATCGCGTAGTCGCGCAAGCGTCCCGGGTGCGCCAGCACGGCGACCCCGCCCGACGCAACGATTACGTCGATTGCTTCGTGCGGCGTGATGTGCGTGGACGGAACGTATCCCGGACGTCCGCGGCGCAGAAACGCGCGAAAGGCATCTTCAATGTTTGAAGCGATTCCAAGGCGCACCAGCGCTTTACCCACGTGCGGCCGGCCCAACGCCGCGCCTTCTTTGGCTTCGGCGTGCACGTGGTCCATCGTGACGGCATAGCCTGCGGCGTTCAATTGCGCGACGATGCGTCCGACGCGCTCGCGCCGCGCTGTTCGATTGCGTTCCAGTACCGCGGTCAGCGGTGAGGGCTGAATCGGTAGGCGGTACCCGAGCACGTGTACTTCGCCGTCGTCGAACGTCGTGTTGATTTCGATGCCCGTAACGATGCGCACGCCGTCCATGCAGAGACCGCGATCGTCATAGGCGGCCAGCGTGTCGTGGTCCGTTATCGAAAAAATCCCGACGCCGCGCTCGCGCATCATCGCGGTGAGCGCCGGCGGCGAGAGAGACCCGTCGCTTTCCCACGTGTGTGAATGGAAGTCGACGAGCACGAACCGGGCTAAAGCGCCGGCGCGCGGCGTTCGATGGCCAGCGAAATGCCGGTGCGTTCGTTGCCGTCGATTTCTACCTCTATAAAAGAAGGAATGCAGACCAAATCCACGGCGCTGCTTTTGAGATAGTCTGCGCGCGATCGCGATAGCTTTGACGGCTTGATTGATGGCGCCGGCCCCAACGGCTTGCATCTCCACGGTTTCGCGCTCGCGCAGCACGGCAGCCAGCGCGCCCGCCACCGAATTCGGATTGCTCTTGGCAGACACTTTTAGGATGCTGGTGCCGACGTGCCGAGTCGGATCCTGGATCATGGTATGCCTCGCTGGAAGATGCGCTTGATTTCCGTAGCGTGCCCGGTCTGCCGGTCAACCGCTACAACCGCCGCGCAAAACTGTTTGGTTCCCGTTTTTTGCACCGAAAATCGGTCGGAAAAGCCGGTCGTGAACCGGTCCAACACCGGCCCAGCCTCCATCCCGATGACGCCGTCCGTCGGGCCGGTCATGCCGACATCCGTCAGGTACGCGCTGCCGCCGGGCAAAATTTGCTCGTCCGCCGTTTGTACGTGCGTGTGAGTACCGTAGATTACTGAAACGCGGCCGTCAAGATACCTGCCTAGAGCAACTTTTTCGCTCGTTGCCTCCGCGTGCACGTCCACCACGACGAGGTTCGTTCGTTCGGCGATTGCGGCGAGCGCGCTGTCCACTGCACGGAACGGGTCGTCCACCGGCGGCATGAACGTTCGTCCCATGACGTTCAAAATGCCGACGGTAACGCCGTCTGCGCCGATAAAGCCGAGGCCGCGGCCTGAAACGGCGGGCGGATAGTTCACCGGCCGAATGACGCGGTCCGAAGAATCGAGATATCCCTTGAACTCTCGCTTGTCGAAGATGTGGTTGCCGCTCGTAATGAAGTCGACGCCCGCCCCGAACATCTCTTCGGCGGTCTGCGCGGTTAAACCAAAGCCGCCCGCCGCGTTTTCGCCGTTGGCGATGCACAGATGGACGCCATGCTGATCGCGCGCCAAGCCGACGCAGCGTTTGAGCGCCTCACGCCCCGGCGAGCCGACGACGTTGCCGATTAGCAGCAGCCGCAGGTTATCGACGGGCAGAGGCTTTCGATTTTTTGCGCGACTTCAAGAAGTACACCAGCACGCGCTTTTCTTCGCGAAAGCCGACGAGGGTCTTCGATTGCGCCGGATCGCGCAGCGCTTCGATGGCGCACTCCAGCAGATCGTCTTGCATCGCCGGATCTTCGTCCGGGTGTTCGTCGGGAACGGGATTACGCACGAGCGCGTCACCGAACCGCTCCGCGAACCATCCGGTGAGCATCGAGAGTTCTTCTTTGGTGAACGTCTCCAGGTCGCGAGTGACGTGAACGAAGCTCATCGCGCGGTCGGTTTCGCTCTCGACGTGCACGCGGCCGCCCTCACCCATCAGCGACAAAAACCCGCCCACGTGCGCGTCGATCTCTTCCAGGACGAGCTGCTGCGTCTTGCGATCGATACGCTGGCCGACCGCGAATGAAAGCCGCACGGTACCTTCGCAGGTCGTACAGCGAATCGACATAATCTCCGGATAATGCACGAGAAGTGCGCACACCAGGCTGACGGTATCGCTGTTTTCTACCGGGGAACGGGCGCTCATGGCTCTCTCCGAGATTCTGTGCGAGGGCGGGGTCGCGGTATTAGACGCGGGCTCAAGCCGACCCCTTTGGGGGCTTTGCCGACTTCAACCACCCGCTGCCCGGGCGGGGATGCGGGCCGAAGGTCCCCCTAGGCGGCCGCTCTTGGCCCTCCCCGGCACGGCCTGCGGCACCTCGTTCATGAAGCCTTGCCACGCTACGATGGCTGCAAACGCCACTCTCGCGCCGGGGGTTCTTCATGGTATTCGCCCGCCTCACTTCAGCAGCCGCCGTCGTTTTTTGCGTTGCCCTTCTCGTCGGATGCGGCGGCGGGGGCGGCGGCGCACCAACCATTCCGGCGCCTACCAATTCGCCGGGCGGTCCGCCCCCGGTTACGCCGACGCCGAGCCCAGGGCACACGACAGGGCCGACGGCGTCGCCGAGCTCGCACCCCACCGTATCGCCAAGTTCTAATCCCACTTCATCTCCTACACCAAAGCCCACACCGACGCCGACCGTACGTCCCACATCGACTCCCACGCCTACGCCAATACCGTCGTCGACACCGAATCGCAAGCTCGCGGTGGGAACCGGGAACGGCCAAATCAACGGTGACGATACGATGTTCCCAGGCGGCATCGGTGAGGAGCCAAACGATGGCGACTACCCGAACGGTGGCCATGGTCCGGTTAACACAACAATTGGCGCCGACAATGTGCCATGTCTGACCGGAATGTATCCCGGTGCGCCAACGGGACCGGGCGTCCATATGCACGCATTTGTCGGCATATACTACAACGGCAAAGAAGTCGCGCTGCCGGACGGGTTAGGCTTTTCGGACCCGGCAGGCGATTACACTTACAAAGGCATTCCGAATTGGACGAACTATAATACGACCTCGGACGGCTGCATATATGAAATGCATACGCATGACGCTAGTGGAATGATTCACATCGAGTCGTACACGGCCCCCACAGGAGGCATTAAGGGCACCAAATATAGCCTCGGTGATTTCTTAGCGGAGTGGGGCATTCCGACCAGTTCTACGAACTGGGGACCGCTCAACGGAACAGTAACGATCTACACTTCGGGGCCGGTCTATCGGGGGCACCAAGCATACACGTATTCCAATACTTATTCACTATACTGCAGCGCCTGCGACCCGGCTCTAGTTTCGATGATTCCGCTTTACTCGCACGAGGTCATCTGGGTCTTGGTCGGCACGGGAAATCTCACCGGCAGCTCGTTGCCGAACGTCGATTTCTACACCGAGTACTAACCGGTCCAGGATAAGCCAAAGAGGGGCGGCGCTTGCCGCCCCTCTTTTTTTGCGCTCAGCGTTGCATGGTTGCGCGGCCTAAGTCCGGCCCCTATGATGTACGGGATGATCGGCAGGGCCCTCGGGCACTCGTCTTGGCGGTTCAAGGGCCGCCTGGCGAGCACCGCAATGCTGGGACTTCCTACCGCGCTCCTCGCGCACGCGATGGTGTTCGGAAGCGGCCACGCCGTTGCCGGTGCCGCGCACAGCGTGGCTCTGGCGGCGGGAGCGGCAGCTTTGCTTCTTGTCCTGGCGCTGCGCTCGAAGCAAGCCGCGGAGGGTACGGTGGTGGCGGCGCGGTTACGCGCGCTCGCGCCGAGCTTGGCCGGCCTGATGATCGCCGCAGCAGCGTGGTTCGCGTTGCTGGAGCTGACGCGAGCCCGCGCATACCATTCCGCTCCTCGGCGTCGCACTGGCGCTGCTCGCAGCCTGCATCGTTCTGCGATTGGGCGTGTTCATACTTGCGCGATGGATTTGCGCCGCGGCATTGGTTATTTGCGGGGTGCCATCCCACGCTTCGGCGTTCGTCGCGCAACGCGTTTGCCGCATTTCAGCTCTCCCGTCGACGGCGCCCGCGTTCGCGCACATGCGTCGCCTGTTTTCGCGGCCGCCGCCGCTCCTTTCCTAAAACCGCTCTACACACATTCGTTTTAGGAAGGATTCCCATGTCCAAAATCACCGCGGCGGTGTTCGTCGTTTTCGTCTGTTTTGCGGCACTGCCCGCCGGTGCCGCCACCGAAGGACTGCTGCGCGGCACCGTCCTTGTCAATGACAAACCGACCGCAGGCGTCACGCTCAAACTTCAAGGTGAGGGCACCTCGCTCGATCGCACCAGCGATTCCGCCGGAAGTTACGTGTTTTCGCAAGTGCCGTTCGGAACGTACACGCTCACGGCATCGTATCCCGGCGTGGCAAATCGCGCGGTACCGGTAGAGGTGGCATCCGATCAAGTGCTTACCGTGAATTTCACTCTCGGACACCTGAAAACCATCGCGGCGCTCAACGTTACGGGGCATGCGGGGGCATCCGGAACGCCGGTATCGGTGAACGCCATCGGGCGCAACCAAATTTCAGCGCTTCCAACGAACAACAGCTTGAACCAGCTCATCGAAACGATGCCGGGAATCGTACGCTTTTCATACAACGAGCCGGTTGCGCATGGATTCCACGGCGTTACGTATGAAATCGACGGAGCGCCGTTGCCGCTTGCAACGAGCTCGAATTTCGCCGAGATCATCGATCCGAAAAACATCGATTCGCTGGAGATATTTACCGGCGCAATCCCCCCGGAATACGGCGGCAGCCGCTCGGGCGCGGTTATCAACATTCTTACCAACCGCGCCAGCGACCTGAAGATGCCGTATCAGGGATACGTGAGCGCCGGCGGAGGAAGTTACGGGCAAGCGCTGGCCAGTTTCGACAATGAAGCGCGAATCGGCAAAACGGAAGTGTTCTTCAACGCGAATACGCAGCGCAGCGACCGCGGCCTGGATGCGCCCACCTACGCGCAGTTCACGATGAGTTTTCGCAGTCCGATCAATTTCTACGCACGATCACTTCGTTCAACGATCGCCAGTCGCTCGCGGTCGACTTCTCCAATCAACTCGCTCAATTTCAAATACCGATAAATACGAACCCGAACGACCCGCTGGATCCGCAGTTCGCGGTCCCCGGTACCGACGACGTGCAGCGCGAATACGATAGGCTGGCGAGCTTAAACTTCACGCAGACTTCGAGGGACGGTAACGGCATTTTCCAGATCATCCCTTGGGTTCGCTCAACTCGCATCGCATACGACGGCGATCTCCACAACGACGTGCTGGGATTGACGAACATCGGACCCGATGCCGTCGATCCGACGCTTTCGGACTATCAGTCCGAAATCGGATTGCGTCAGGACCGCAAAGCCGACTACACCGGCATACGCATTTCGGACTTTCGTGCAACGAAGCATCATGCGATGAAGGTCGGCGTCGACGCGAGCCGTGAGACGTTTACGGCCAGCGAAACGTTTGCGTGCTACGATCCGACCTGTAACACGGTGGTTACCAGCCATCCGCTGCCGCCCCCGACTGCATTTACGACGCTGACGAGCAGCCAAGACCAGGCCGGCACGCAAGTCGGGATCTACGCTCAAGACAAATGGACGCCGACCAGCCGGTTTTCGGTGAATTACGGCCTGCGCTACGATCATTCCACGGGCTACGTCGGAGGCAATCAGATTAGTCCGCGTATCGGAGTGAACTTCTCGCCCGACGCGAAGAATGTCGTGCATGCCTATTACGGCCGGTTCTACGCCGCGCCGCAATTGGAGGACGTGCGGCAAGCGTGCGTGGTGTTGCAGGGATGTCCCACGACGCCGGTTTACAATTTAAAACCTGAGACCGACTCGTACTTTGAAATGGGGCTTGCGCATACGTTTTCACCGACGTTCCGCGGTTACGTCAACACCTGGCAACGCAACGCCAGCAACGTGCTGGACACGACGCAGCCTGCTCAATACGCCGCTGTTCGCCGTATTCAACAATTCGATCGGACGCGCCGAAGGCGTGGAACTGCGCCTGGAAGGCAACACCTCCCGCGCCGATTCCTGGTTCCTTTCCGGTTCCGTTGCCAGTTCTCAGGCCGCTGGAATCTCCGGTTCGACGTTCCTCTTCCCGCCCGGAACCTCCGGCGGCACGACGGCAGAGTCGATTTCGCAGCTCTCGCCCGAGGATCACGATCAAACCATCGCGGTCAACGCAGCATTTACGCATCGTTGGGGTCGCAGCAACGCCTTCTATAGCACGCTGCAAAGCGATTATGGAACCGGTTACCCGGTGAGCTTCGAGGGATTCATCAACGGCGCTCCCGTCGCGTTCAACGGCCGGCTGCCTACGCATCTGCTCTTCAACGCGTCGATCGGACGCGATGCGGGGCGAAACGGCGATCGTTCCGTCGGTTTCAGCCTGGACGTGCAGAACTTGCTGAATCATCAATACGTGATCAAGATCGCCAACGGGTTTAATACGACGCAAATCGCTTCCGGACGATCGGTCTTGTTCCGGTTGACGGCGCCGTTTTAGCGGCCCCTATGCGCACGATCGTTACCGGAGGCGCGGGCTTCATCGGCAGCGCTCTCATCTGGGCATTGAATGAACGCGGCGTCGACGACATCATCGTCGTCGATCGCCTCGACACCAGCGAAAAATGGAAGAATCTGGTTGCTCTGCGCTTCCGGGACTACCTCGACGCGGACGAATTCGAAGAGCAGATCTTGGAACGCCCCGAAACATTCGGATCGGTCGCAACGGTGCTGCACCTTGGCGCGTGCTCGTCGACGCTGGAAACGGACGCCGCATACTTGATGCGCAACAACTACCGCTACACGCAGCACGTTGCACGCTGGGCCATCGGGCAGAATGCTCGGTTCCTTTACGCTTCGTCGGCCGCTACGTATGGTGCGCTGGAACAGGATCTTTCGGATGAAACCGATATCGATACGCTGCGGCCGTTGAATGCGTACGCCTATTCCAAACACCGCTTCGACCTTTACGCGCGCGAGTGCGGTTGGCTCGACCGCATTACGGGGCTTAAATACTTTAACGTCTTCGGTCCGAACGAGCAGCACAAAGGCGAGATGCGCAGCTTGGTCGACAAGGCGTTCGGGCAAATTACCGAAGCGGGCAGCATCCGGCTTTTCAAGAGCCATCGTCCGGAATTTCGCGACGGGGAACAACGGCGTGATTTCATCTACGTCAAAGACGCGGTAGCGATGACCCTTTTTCTAGCCGAACGCCCGGCATTCGGCATCTTCAACATCGGATCGGGTGCAGCGCATACGTGGCTCGATTTGGTTCGGCCGATTTTTACCGCGATGGACGTTCCCGAACGAATCGAATTCATCGACATGCCGCCGGCGCTGAAGAACAAATATCAGTACTACACCCGCGCACGCATCGATCGCTTGCGCGCGGCCGGTTACGATGCTCCCATTACGCCGCTCGCGGATGCAGTGGACGATTACGTGCGCAAGTATTTACGCCCACGGTTGCGGCTCGATCCGGCAGCGGTTTCACAATCACTCGCAGGGCAAACGCCCGCGGCAGTCAACTAAGCGCGCCATGAGTGAGCCTTCCCGCGCCGAGCGGCGCAGAAGCGCCCGCAGCGGAGCTGCGCCGCCGCCGAAGCGGCGCGATCCGATGCGGGGAATCTACATCGCCTTAGGCATCGTCATCGTGCTGGTGTTCGCAGGATTCGCCATTTCCAACGGCATCGCGCGACACAAGCACGACCGGGCGGCCGCATTCGACTTGGCCACGCCGACACCGGGACCGAAGTCGACCTCAAAGCCGATTCAACTGCGCGATCTGGAGCCGATCGGCAAACCAACGGGCTTTCCGATCCCCGACGTTCACAAGATGAAGCTTTCCGATACTGCAGCCGGCGGCCAGGGACAACCCGTCGACGGCATTCCGTGCGAAAACATGGAAGTGGGCGTGCTGCACATTCATTCGCACTTGACGTTGATCTACAACGGAACGCAAGTACAAGTGCCGGAATACATCGGTTTCGCGCCGAGCGCCAACGGCGGCTGCCTGTACTGGCTGCACACCCACGGTCCCGACGGCATCATTCACGTCGAAGCCGGCGACGTGAGCGCTCCCGCCGGCGGTCCGTACACGCTCGGCATGTTTTTCGATATTTGGGGACAGCCGCTTTCGCGCACGCAGATTGGACCGTTCAAGGGCGACGTGACCGCGTTCGTCAACGGCGTTCCCTACGCCGGGACCCTTGGGGCGATCCCGCTGCGCGCCCATCAGCGCATCACGCTGGAGGTGGGAAACCCCGTGGTTCCTCCGCCGAATTACGCGCTGCCGCCAAGTGATTAAGAAAGGATCTTCCGCCATGAATCGCCGTCTGCTTCCTGCGCTTGTGGCTGCAATTGCGCTGCCCGTCGCTGCCGTGGCACAAGTCACGCCGGACAGCCCGATGCACCAATCTTCAATACGGGCGGCTTCGCCGGCCGATCGCGCATACATAAACAGTATGATGACCATGCACAGCGCGATGAACAAGGCACGCTTCACCGGCGATGCGGATCGCGATTTCTTGCTCGCCATGATTCCGCACCATCAAGGCGCTGTGCAGATGGCACGTGCTGAACTGCGCTACGGAAAAGATGCGAAGGTTCGCGCGCTGGCGATGCGTATCATCTCGGCGCAGCAGGCCGAGATCGCACAGATGAGCGCGTGGCTAGCCAAGCCTAGCAATCCCTAACCGCGGATCCGAGCCGGTACGGAGCCTGAGCCGGGGGCGTCGGGCCGGACGCCACGGTTTGCCGGAGGACTACTACTCGTTTCAAGTAAGAACGTAGAAAGTCGCATATCACCTGGTACGCAGACAATCAAGTTCACGACTCGAACCGGAGGTGACCCTTGAAGTACATGCTGACATGGACAGAGCGTCCACAGGGTTCGCCCATGGAGTATGAAAACGCGCAGAAGCGGATCCTAGAGGTCTTCACGAAATGGAAGGCACCCGGCAATTTCAAGATTGAGTTGTTCGTGATTCGCGTTGGTGACTGGGGTGGTTATATGTTACTGGACTGCGATGATCCGACGGCCGTTCACAAGTTTTGCTCGATGCTTCCCGCTTTTGTGTTCGAGGCACGGCCGGTCATTCCAATTGATGATGCGGTCCGGGTCGAACTCGAAGCGATTGCCTTCCGCGACGGGCTCACTTCAACCTAAATAACTTTTTGGATTGCGGCGCTCAATTCGCCGTAAGGAACCTCGCCGCTCGAAAGATAACGCACGACCTTTCGGCTATCAATGACAACCAGGGTTGGAAATCCGCCTTGCAGGTATGCATGCGCGACGGCCAACGAACCATCGTAGGCAACCGGATACTGCGCGTGCGTCGCGTCGACGAAATTCATCACGTCTTGTTCGCTTGAAGGCGACTGCGCGTCCATGCCGGTGGCGCTGCCGGAAACGCCGACGAAATCCATGCGGTCTTTGTAGCGCGCGTACAAACGATCGATGACAACAGTTTCGCGCTGGCAATGCGGACACCACGTCGCGAACACTTCAAGAAAAACCGGCCTGGCGGTTTTGGCGAGATCGAAATAGCCGTGATTCGTTGCCGCCGTAAATTCAGGCGCCGTGCCGCCGACGTGCGCGCTCCCGACGATGGGCGACTGGGTTGCGCTGCTCGTGACGCCCGTATGCGAATAGCGAATGGCGAGCACGATTGCCGCAACGATAAGCGCCGCGGTAATGCAGAAAGCGAGAGTGCGCCGGTTCATCGGTTCCCCATTCGACGGTCGAGTGCCCAGATGCCCGGTCCCCGCCAAACCAGGAACGCGCAGACCAACGCCAGCGCAAAATCTCCCGCTGCGTGCGGCCAATCGGCTTTCGCACGATCCGCCGGCCCGAAGCATCCGCAAGTAGCCGGCAAATGGCGAATGGCCGCCGATGCAACGGCACCCCCGTAGACCAGCAGCTGCGCTCCCGCGACGATTGCGCCGGCCCGGGTAAACAACCCAAGCAGGAGATAGAGGCCCAATCCGACTTCGAAAAACGGCAAAAAGACCGCGAGCGGCCCGATCGCGGAAGGCGGCAGGATGCGAAACCCGGCAATCGCGGCCGCGAAGTCGTTGAAATGTCCGATTTTGGTTGCACCGGCCACAACGAACATGGCGCCCACGAGCACGCGAACGGCAAAAGTCACGGCTTGAACGCGGCGCATCAACTTATTGTAAGGCTGATGGGACGGTTTCTCCCCCTCGCACTGGCCTGCGTCGTACTGGTTTCATGCTCGCACCGGGCCGCGCTGCACGGCACCGTTTTCTCGCCGCCGCGCAAAGTACCGGCGTTCGCATTGACGGATCAGCGAAATGCGACCTACGTGCTTGGGCAAAGCGCAGCGCATCCGGCGGCGGTGTATTTTGGATTCACGCACTGCCGTGACGTTTGTCCGCAAACGCTTTCGAAGCTCGCTCGAGCTCGGGAACGCGCAGGTCTAACGGCGCGACAACTCGCGATCGTCATGGTCAGCGTCGATCCGCAGCGCGACTCGCCTCGAGCGCTGCAAAGGTTTTTCCAACGCATCGGCGTGCAAGCGATTGGGCTGACCGGTTCCCCGATTGCGCTCGCACCCGTTTATCGCGCTTACGGCGTCGCAGTGCAGCCGCAACGCGGCGATATCGCGCACTCGGACTACGTGTACGTGCTGGACGGGCAGGGCCGTATGCTGGAAATCTTGGAACCCGCCACGCCGCTGAATGCCGTTGCGCACGATTTCCGAGCGGTAGTAGAGTAAGAGCGCATGCGTCTGTTTTCGCGCCGCTGTGCGGCGCTCGCTCTGCTGGCCGTACTGGGCGTACCTGCGCGGGCGTCAGCGGAAGCCGTGCCCGTGCACGGAGCACTGCTTACGTCGGCGAACGACCGCGCCGTCGTTCGAATCGATGCGGTGACCGGCATGCTGCCGGCGCAAACCCGCGCGGTTCAGCTCACGCCCACAATCACCGCGCCATCGGGCACCGGCATCGACGGCTTTCTCGATCGCGCGCACCGTCCGTGGCGACTCTACGATGCCGCCGTTGCGGCGCGTTTCGTTCCCGGCTTACCGGAAAGCGGCAAAGTATTTCCAATCGATTACGGTTCCGCTTTGCCGCGCACCCGGCTTGTCGATCAGCACGGCAAATTCGTCGATTTGGCGACGGACTTTCGCGGCAAAGTGCTCGTGCTCACGTTTATCTTCACGCGTTGCCCCGACAAGGACGAATGCCCGGCGCTCAGCGCTAAATTTGCCGCACTACAGCGGCGTATCGATCCCAGCCGCGTGCACTTGATCGAAATGACGCTCGATCCGGCATACGATTCGCCGTGGGTGATTCGGCGATACGCGCAGCAATTCGGCGCCGACGCTTCGGCGTGGTCGATCGTTACCGGGCAGCAGCACGAAGTCCAGCATCTGCTGGATCGCTTCGGAATCTCGTCGCTCCCTGAGGGCGACGCCAACTTCATCCACAACGACAAAGTGTTCTTGACCACGCCCGACGGAAAGGTTGCGGACATCGTTCAAACTACCGGCTTCACCGCCGATGCGCTCAATGCGCAAATCGCGCACTTGGCCGGAATGGCGTCGAGTCCAATCGGTCGCTTTCGACTGGCGATGGTTGCGAGCGCAATCGCGCTCTGCGGCGGAAGTCAGTTCGCCGGCGTCGTGCTGCTGGAGACGGTCGCGTTTTTGATCATCGCGATCGCATCGTTTCTGACGCTCGGCTGGGTCGCGCGAAAAATTTGGCGGCGTGCTTGAACAACGCGCCAAGGCCGCGGCGCGCCAACAGCATCGTCGCTGAAAAGCCCAGTACTGCCGGCACCAGCAACGCGGCGTTGGCGAGCAGCAGATACGTCACGAACTGACGATCCGGAGCGGGCTGCGCGGCAACCTGCCAACTCATTTTTTGTAGCGGGACGCCGGCCAGCAGCAAAATCGTATCGCACAGCGCGATGCACGCGCACAAGTGTCGGGTTCGAATCCGCCTCACGAAGCCGCAGCGATGCGCTTGAGCGCATACGCGATGGCCGCGGCGCTTTCATCGGGCGTGCCCAGCGTTAAGCGGTAGGACAAAACGCCGCGCAGCGTGACGATAGCGCGCGCAACCCGATCGACCATGTCGCCGCGCGCTTCGAACCAACGTGAAATCGCCGGCAGCGCGCTGGCCGTATCGATCGCTTCCAGCGCAGCGCAATCGCCGCTTCCGTTCAGCACGAAAAGCGCGCGCAGCGGGCGCGGCGCTGCGATCGCGGCGCTTCCGAAACAGGTTCGCAGCGAAAGTCTCCGGCGCTACGCGCAGCGCGTCGGCCAGGCGATCGTTCTCGTTTTCGGCGAGCAGCAAGCGCGCACCGGCTGCCCGGATCGAACAACGGCGTAAAAACGGATGCACGACGCCGGAGCGAACCACGGTGCGCTCGTCGGAGTACACTCGCATGCCGCGCCGAGCGCACGCGAGCAACGTCGTGGTTTTGCCGGTGGTCGACTGCCCGGCGATCGCGGCCGCGACGCCTCCGTATTCCACTGCTGCCGCCTGCAATGATGCGATGCGCGAGTCGAATCGAACCAGCGCCGCCATCGATACCGCGTCGGCCAAGAACAAAATCGCATCGGCCGGAAGCGGCCCTTGCGACCATCGCCATGACGCTGCATGCGCGCACCAAAACGCGTATCCGCCGCGAACCGTCGCCACGTAGTATTGGAAATCTGCCGCGCGCGTCGGCCGGTGGTCCGCATACCGCTGCGCGAACAGCAGCGCGACTTCCGGCACGTCGGTGCACAGTTCCATCACCACGCCTGCGACCTCGCAGCTGACCCGATGCACGCAGTGTTCTTCGAGCGCCGCATGCCGGTCGCCCGAACGCATCAACTGCTCGGCGCGAATCACCCGCATGAGCGAAACTCGTCTAGGAACGCGGCCGCCGAAACCTGCGGAAGTCCCAGCGTAACCTCGTAAGATGCAACGTTGCGCATGGCTCGCCGCAGGCCGGAAATCTGTCCGAGTTGCGAAGGACGTTCGTACGCGCGCTGCGCGATCGCCGGCAGCGCTTCGGAGAGATCGATCCGGCGCGCGCTGAATTGTTCGGCGCGATCGCGCACGATGCACACCGCTTTCAGGCGATACGAACGGTCGCTCGGAACGATGCCGCAAAGATCTTGCGCGCCCAGCGCATACCAAAAGCGGCCGCGTTCGGTGTTCAACGACTGGCCGCATGCGTCAACGCGCGCGCGCATGTCGTCGTTGGGCAGCAAATCTAATCCCGCTTCGCGCAAGGTTGGCCGGCGGGCAAGCGCGGAGACGCAGCCGGATCGCAATTCCAGAACGGCGGTTTCGTCGCCCAGGAAGACCGCGCCCTGACAGACCAGGTGCAGCGCGAACAGCGTCTTCCCGATTCGGGTCGGGCCCAGAATCAGAATCGCGGCATCGTCGACCGCGACGCAGGCCGCATAGAACGCGATGGCATTGGGGTGCGCCACCGCAAACCGCGCAAATACTTCTTTGGTCGCGTAATACGCCGAAAGCAGCGGATCGGTGAACGCCGCTTCGCCGAACGGAAGCGAGCGCCGGTCGAAACGGACGTGAAGGCGCCCGTCTCCCAACCGCCGCAGCGATGCGGTGTGGTGGACCGTTCGCGGCTCGCCGACCCTGGCATCCGCGTACGTGGTGCGCAAAATGTGGGCGGTGGCTTCATCCTCGACTTCGACGCCGAGCGCTCTGCCTGCTAACCGGAACGTCGCGCGTTGCGCGAGCTGCGGCGTTGCAGCTACTGCTGCCATGTCCGCTTCCCCCCTCGCAATCGCATGCCGTCCTCCTGCGCTTTGTCCGAGCATTTATCGTATCCGAGCAGCCGAGCCAGGCGCGACGGCATACCAGTCCTGCGTACGGGCCGGTCGGGCTAGATTCGTCCGGGAATTACGGCCCCCACGCGCTCAGCGAAGGCGCCGCTTTACCGAAGGGGTAAAACCGTAGACCTTCATGGGAGTGCCGCGCAAGCCCGTCGAGCCGCCGACGCCCGAACAGGCTGCCTTCCTCGAGCAGGCAATTGGACAGTACGGCAAGGCAACTTACAATTTCGCTTTTCGCCTAACCCATAACGAGGCCGACGCCGGGGACCTCACGCAAGAGGCCTTCATCCGTGTGTACCGGGCCTGGCGTAGTTTTCAGCCGGGCACCTCGTTCTTGTCCTGGATCTACCGCATCGTAACGAATCTGCACAGGGATGAACTTCGGCGCAAGAAGGGACGTTATCAAGAAGAGATTCCCGAAGACAATGCGCCTGCCGGGCTGCGCCGCCAGCGGACGCTGGCCGTAACGCCCATCGAGGACTACGTCGACGAACAGCTCAGCGAACCGCTCGCGCGATCGCTGGAGCAACTCTCACCCGAGCAGCGCCAAGTCATCGTGCTGGCGGACATCGAGGAGTACAGTTATCAGGAAATCTCGGAAATCATGGGGTGCTCGATCGGAACCGTCCGCTCGCGCCTCCACCGCGCGCGAGCGTTGCTACGACGTTTGGTACAGAGACAACAACAATCATGATGCCGCACTTGAACAATGACACGCTGATCGACTACATGCATGGAGCACTTTCGCCGCAAGAAGACGCTGCGGTGTACGCGCATATCGAACACTGCGATGCGTGCCGCAGCGAATTCGAAGCCGAAGCCGCAATCACCGAAGGATTGCGGGCGTATGCTGCCGCCCGCGAGCGCGATCTGCCCTCCTCGGTGAAAGCCGAAATTTGGGACCGCGTGCGTTCCGGGCGCCCAAACCGCTGGTCCGCAGCACAGTGGTTTCGACCGGCGGTAGCCTTTCCGGCAATGGCTGCCGTGGCACTAGCGGCTTACCTTGGCGTTGCGTATCTGGGACCGCACGGCGCTCCCTCGATCGAGGCAGCCTACTACCTGCGCGATCACGATGACATGAACTCGACAATGCCGTTCAGCGACCGCAATGCTTCCAGTCCGACCGACCTGGAAACCGGAACCTCCTCCGTCCGGCAGCCCGGCGTCACGATTGAAGCTGCGGCATTCGGAACGGCGGCGATCTATCCGTAACGTGCGGGCCGCCGCGGTTCTTCTGCTCAGCGGCGCGATCGCTGCCTTTGCCGGCTCCGGGCGCGCGAGCGGTCAGGACGCAACGCAACTGCTGCGCGACGCCGTTTCCGCCTATTCAAAACTCTCGTACGTCGGTCAAGTGCAGAACGTCGACTTCGGCACGAATCGCGCCGACGCGGTGCTCTTTCACATCGAGCATCGCGCGCCCGACGCAACGCGCCGCTGGTATCTGGCGCCCGAATCGTTGTACGGCGATTCGATTATCGGCAAAGGCGATACGAGTTACGCGATCGACACGCACCATCACCGGGTGATCGTGGCGCGGGATGACGCCATCGACGACCAGGTCGCCGAAGACGATAATTTCGGACTGCTGCTGCACAACTATCGCGCCGTCATGGGGCCCGAAGATAACGTAGCCGGCCGCCGCGCGTTTTCCGTGCTGCTGGTGAACAAATTCAACGGCGAGACGGTCATGCGCGTTTCGTTGGATGCGCAAACCAAACTGGTGCTTGAAAAGGAACGCTATTCGGCCTCCGGTTCGGTTTCGCATCAGATGCACTTCGAAAACATCCGCTACACCAATGCGTTGCCCGTCGGTTTGTTCACCGTTCCCGCTTCCGGATACCAGCGCGTGAACGGTCCCAATCACGGGATACCGTCGAGCGATCTGCGCTCCGTAGTGCAACAAGCCGGTTTTGCCGCGCGCGGGCCGCAATACTTGCCCGAAGGCTTCGTTCCAATTGCCGGCGACGTGAGCGAGGTCAAAGGCGTCCGCATGCTGCATCTGCTGTATTCAGACGGCTTGCGCACCGTTTCGCTGTTCGAGAACGCGCGCGGATCCGCCGTCGATTTGAGCCGCTATACCGTCGATCAAACCAGCGTCAACGCAAGCCCGGCGCAATACGTACTCGACGGCCCGACGACGCTGCTGGCATGGGCGCGCGGGAATCTGCATTTCGCGCTGGTGGGCGAACTTTCGCGCGGCGAGATGACGCGCATCGCCTCTTCGGTTTAGCGCAGGGCCGTATCGATGCGGTCCAAGACCGCCTGCTGCGTTTTCGGTATCGATTGAAACTGCGCTGCGCTGCTTTTTGCGGCGCCGCGATCGTGAGCCGTAACGATGGCGCTTACGGATGCCGAAAGCGCCTGCGTATCGTAACCGCCCTCCAGCACGTAACTAACGCGCCCGTTGCAATGCGTGACGGCGGCCTGCGCGATCAGTGCGGCAAGATGGCCCGCTGCAGCGACCTCTACTCCGAGATCGCCCACCGGATCGCCGGCGACGTAGTCGAATCCGGCGCTCACCACAAGCATGTCGGGCCGCACAAAGCGCATGACGCGCGGCAACAGCGCTTCCCAGGCGGCAACGAAGGCTTCCGTTCCGAGCGCGTGCGCGGGAAGCGGTAAATTCGCGATGACGTTGCGCTTTTCGAGCGCGTAATTTTCGTGCGCGCCGCCGGTCCCGGGATACGCCGGATAGCCGTGCGCCGAAACGTACGATAAACCGTTGCCGCTAACGGCCTGCGTGCCGTTCCCGTGGTGATAATCGAAATCCGCAATGAGGACGCGAGCTCCGGTTTGCGACTGGATGGCGCGAGCGGCCACCGCGGCGTTGTTGAACACGCAGAATCCCATGCCGCGCGCGCTCTCCGCATGGTGCCCCGGCGGGCGTACTAGCGCAAACGTCGCGCATTGGTCCGCGTACGCTTTTTCGGCTGCAACGATCGCGCCGCCCGCTGCGCGCACCGCTACGGCTAACGATCCTTCGTCCACCACCGTGTCGCCGGTTGAGAGATATCCGGCACGGCCGCGCAGCGCGGCGACTTCGTCGCGCACCAGCGCCACGTACTGCGAGCCGTGCACGCGCTCCAGTTCTTCCTCGGAAGCATCGCGCGCGGCGTAAAACGGCGCGCGGTCGCGCACTGCCTGAGCGACCGCCGTTACGCGATCCGGCGATTCGGGATGCGGAATGCCGCGCAGATGCTCGGCGTACAGCTCATCGTAAACGATTAACATACGCGGCTCGATCCTCCGTCGCGCAGGCGCTGGGAGAATTCACATCCTGTAAATTTTCCCGCTGCACCGCATTTTTGCGAAAACGAGTTTTGAAGCGGCCATCCGGGCCGGCGCAAAAATGTCGGAGCCTGCGCGACGGAAGATCGCCCCGCGCTCTTTCTTTGCGCTATTCCGGTTGAGTGCCGAGCGTTCTTTAACCGTGTTTAGTCTTTTTCGAGCTCGTTGAGCGCGTCGAGAGCATCGCGATTTGCGCTTGGATCTGCTTGTACGTTTTCGTGCCGGGGCGCATGAGTCTGAGCAGGCGTTTGTACGCGGCGACGGCTTTGGGCTTTTGACTCGTGCGGGCGTACGAATCGCCCATCATGTACAGCAGCTGCGGATTGCGATCCATGTAGGGCCGAACGTCGCGGTCGAGCACGTCGAAGATCTGCGCCGCTTCCTTATAGTTTTTCAAACTGTAGTCCGAACCGGCGATGCATCCCAGCGTGTCGGGACTGCGGCTCATTTGAAACGAGCGGCCGCACGCCTCGCGCGCTTTCGTGTAGTCATGGGTGCTGACGTAGGCTTGTCCCAGCAACGCGAACGATTGAGCGCTGGGCGCAAGCTGCGTGTATTGCTTGAGATACGAAATGGCGTCGATCGTTCGGCCTTGCGACTGTTTCAAATTCGCCATGTCGTAAATCGCGGCCACGTCGTTGTGATCGCCGCGCAGCGCCGACAAAAACTCTTGCTCGGCGCGGCGCTGATCGTGCTGGGCCAAGTAATATTCACCGTACGCGGTATGCAGCGACGAGATCAGCGGATACTGTTTGATGGCCGCATTGAACGTGGCTTGCGCCTGCGCTCCCTGACGCGCGCCCGCGTACATCAGCGCTTTTCGCACGAGCACCGACGCTTTTTCGGGATCGGCGGACGCGGCGGCAACCGCATCGTCATACGCCGAGGCCGCTTTGGCAACGTCGTTTTGCTTGGCATACAAATCCGCCCGGAAGATCAGCACTTGAACGTTTTTCGGATCCACCGCAATGGCGCGATCGACCGTGGCCAGCGCATTGGGAATCGTGTTTTGGGCGACCCAAGTTTGCGCTTCTTGAATCAGCGGGCTCACGTCTTTGGGGTTCAGGCCGTACGCCTTTTCGAGCTGCGCGCGCGCCAGATCCCACTTCTGTTCGGCGGCGTATACGCCGCCTAAGGTTTCGTACGCTTTCGGATCGTCTTTGTTGAATGTTACGGCCCGGTTGGCCACACGTTCCGCATCCGGTATGCGGCCGGCTTTGACATACAGGTCGGCGAGGCTGGAAAGCACCGCCAGGTTCGTCGGTTCCAGCGTCGAGGCTGCTTCCAAGTCGGCGAGCGCGTTGGCGCCGTTCCCCAGCGCTGCTTGCGCCGAACCGTCGAGAAAATACACTTGCGCCGTCTTGGTGCCCAGCTGCAGCAGCCGTTGGGTAAGCGGCAGCGCTGCTTCCGGATGGTTCAAGCCGATGAACTGTCCGGCGAGATCCACCATCGCCTGCCGGTCGTTGGGGTTTTCTTTGAGCCGCTGTTCCAGTCGCGGAATCGCAATGTTCGGCGGTTCCGGAGTAGCGGTCGGCAAGGGCGCCGGTGATGCAGAAGGCGTCGGCGTTGGTTTAGCGGCGATGACGGCCGTCGGGGAAAGCCCCGCGGCCAGAATTGCCGCGCCGAAAAACGCGGGCAACAAGATTCGTTTCAAAACACAGTGTCCTTTGGAGAGGGTAGCGGCCGCGTCCGTGGGGCGGCGCCCACGGAATACAACGAGCGGCCGGGGTCGATTGTCACGCGTGCGTTTTCGCGCCTTCCACCAGAGCGGTCAGCTCCGGTACGATTTTGAACAGATCGCCGACGACCAGCAGGTCGGCAAATTCGGCAATTGGCACCGATGCATCCCGGTTGATCGCGACGATGGTTCCCGCGGACTGCATTCCGACTTTGTGCTGAATTGCGCCCGAAATGCCGACTGCGATATAAAGCGGAGGGCTGACGACTTTGCCGGTTTGCCCGATTTGCAAGTCTGTACGGGACCCATCCGGCATCCGCGGCGGCGCGGGAAGCGCCCACGGCGCCGCCCAGCGCGTCGGCAAGCGGCTTGAGCAACGAGTTGAACGGTTCTGGACCACCCATGCCGCGTCCGCCACTGACGACGACGGGTGCTTCTTCCAATCCCATTTCGGCCGAGGCCTCTTCGACTTCGTCCTCGATGCGCAGCGCGTACTGCTTGCCGCTCGGCTTTTCGACCGTCACGATCTGGGCTGTCGGCTCGCCTGCGGCGCGCGCGTCGAATGCGTTCGGACGCACCGTCGCAACGGCGTAGTCGGCGCCTTTGAAACCGCTGACCACCACGGATGAACCCTGCAGTTTGGGACCCACGGCGACGGCTTTTCCACCCTCGAGCCGAAAGTCGGTGACGTTGGAATTCAATCCGCAGTTCAATCGCGCCGTCAGACAGCCGGCGATGTCGCGGCCCTGCATCGTGTTCGGCAGCAAGATCAGTGCCGGCCCGGCAGACGAGGCGACCGCGCTGAGGTAGTCGACGACCGGATCCAAAAAGTACGCATCGACGTTGGCGTCTTCGTTCACGTGAATCACGTCGACCGGATACTTGCGCAATTGCTGTGCCAGTGCGCCGGCGCCCTTACCCACCGCGACCGCATGCGCCTTTCCCCCGAGAGCATCGGCAACGGCGCGCGCCTGGGTCGCAAGTTCGAACGTAACCTTTCGCGTTTGACCGCCGCGATGCTCGGCATAGACGATGACGTGCTGCATCAGATGAGTTTCTTCTCGCGCAAAAAGTCGAAAATTGCCCGCGCTCCCGCTGCCGGATCTTCCGCCTCGACGACGCGCGCTTTTTCGCGCGGCTTGGGCGCGGAAACGTCGAGCACGTCCGTTTTGGCGCCGTCGGAACCGACGGCGTTCGCGAGATCGAGGTCACCCAGCGAGAGCGGCGCAATCGTTTTTTTCTTGGCGCCCATGATGCCTTTGAGCGAAGCGTAGCGCGGTTCGCCTACGGCCATCGTCACGGTAGCCAGCGCGGGAAGCGGCCCACTTACGATCTGATATCCGCTGTCCGTTTCACGCTGTGCTTTTATGCGTCCCTCAGCCACGTCGTCAAACTTGCGTACGTTCGTCAGACCCGGTACCTGGAGATAGTGCGCAACGGCGGTCGGCACCCCGCCGGTGTTGCCGTCGTCCGCCAGTCCGCCGCAGATGATTAAATCGAAACCGATGTGCTTGAGCGCGGCCGCCATCGCGTACGCGGTGCCCCAGACGTCGCTCCCCTCTAATCCGGCATCGCTCAGGATTACCGCCTCGTCGGCACCCATCGCCAGCGCCTTGCGGACCGTTTCGCGAACGCTTTCGGGGCCCATCGTGAAGATCGTTACGGTCGTTCCGCCGCCGAGCTTTTCTTTCAGTTGCAGGGCCGCTTCGATCGCGTATTCGTCGAACGGATTGATCGCGCTCTCTAAATTGGCGCGCACGAGCCGCTTGGTGGCGGGATCGATCCGCTTGACGGCGTTCGTGTCGGGCACGACTTTGACAGTCACCACGATCTTCACGTGGGGTTATGACCTCCGGGCTTGACCGAGAAAAGTGATGAGCGCGCGACACGATGGGCCGACGCGCGGGAACGACCCGGGATGATTGCCCTAGACGGGGGAATGGCCCTGCCGAGTCGAGATATTTCGGCTTTCGATGAACTTCGGGTCAGCCGTCTTGGCGGCAATCGCGATCGGTGCCGCGCCGACTCCCTCGCCGACGCCGGATCCATGCGGCTCCGGCCGGCATACGGCGTTGCTTGCAGCGTTGAACCGGCCGACCGTCGGCTACAGCGCTTGCGCGGTAAAGCCTCGCGAAACCGTCTTCGAGCTCGGGTACGCGTCGCAAAGCGGCAGCGCCGCGAACGTGCAGCTGCCGCAGGGGTTCGTGCGATACGGCGCGCTGCCGAATCTGGAAGTTGACCTTATCGGACCGGCCTACGAAATCGAACGCGGCGGTTCGCGCGGATTTCTGGACTCGGGCATCGGAGCGAAGTGGGAATTCACTCATGGGCGTTCCGATGTTGCAGGCATCGACGTGCTGGATGTTTTTCCGACCGGCGCAGCCGCGTTCAGCGCCGGAGCGGCCAGCCAATCGTTCAACTTGGATTACAGCAGGGCGCTTTCGGGAATTTTCAGCGTCGGCACGACGCTCGGATTCGAACGAACGCGCGGTACGGCATTAGACGGGACCGCGCGCCGGTATCAATTGCTGGTGCCCTCGCTGGTGGTGACCGACCAATTCAATGCGCGCGCGCAGTTTTACGCGGAAGCGTTCGGGCAAACGGCAACGCGGCCGGAAGGCGGCGCACTTTTCGGGCTGGACGGCGGCGCGCAATATTTAGTGTTCCCGCAACTCGAGTTCGACGTAGAAGCCGGACGTACGATTACCGACATCGCCCGTAATCACTTCTACGGCTTGGGTTTCGGCGTACGTTGGTGACGCGCCGCTTGTACGTTGCACCTACAGGTGCTCGTCCTCCGTCGCGCGGTGCGCCGATGGCTGATCTTCGCGGCGCGGATCGATGTCGGTGTCCCCGTACACGATTTGCGCGCGCTCTCGCGGCGGAAACGGATCGACCTCGCGGATAAGATCGGGGCCGGAACGCCGCTTGAGTTCGGTGTCTTCACTCGGCTCCGGCGACTGAGTGGTTTCGTCGATCTCTCGCTGGGCGAGATCGTCATCGCTGTAGGGCTGGCGATCCATTAGTTCTTCTCCTTTACTTGGATGCCGGTTTCATGCAGGCGCCGGCGCAGTTGATCGGGATCGGCAAACACTCTGAACGCACCGGCGTCGGTCATCTCGCTTTCGGCGTACCCGCCCGTGAGCAGCCCAACGCCCAAGAAGTGCGCACGTTGCGCGGCAAGCATGTCCCATACGCTGTCGCCCACGACCATCGTTTCCTCGGAGCGGCTGCGTATCTTGTGCGCGGCTTTCAGAAAAAGCTGCGGATCGGGCTTCGGCGTCGCGGCATCTTCTTTGGTTACGACGGGGATGTCCGACGGCAAGTTGAGCATCCCCAACAGCGGCTCTATTTCCGTTCTGCGACCACTCGTGGCGATAGCACAATCGACATCGCTGCCGCGCAGGGTTGCAAACAATTCTTGCACGCCGTCGAAGGGCTGAATGCTCGAGTGCAGCTTCGCAAACTCGCGCGTATGAATTTCTTCGAGTTTTGCCGCGGTTGCATCATCGATTTTCCTATCCAACTCGACGGCAAGCGCTTTCATCAGCAGCGCGCCGCTCATTCCGATTTTTCGATGGATCCGCCACATCGGCAAGGGCAGATCGCATCCGCGAAGCGCCGTATGCCATGCGAGCAAGTGTTGATACACGCTGTCGACCAGCGTGCCGTCGAGATCGAAGATGCACGCCGCCACTAAGCAGGCCGGTTCGGTTCGTTTTGTCCGAAGCGATTTTCTTTCAGCATCCTGTCGGCTTCTTGGGAATCGACGTTGGGGTCGAGCTGCATCGAAGATTCGGCGTCCTCCCGTTTGGCGCCGCGCGGTTTGCTTTCGTTTTCGGTAAATGCGTCCTGATAGAGTTCGCCGGAGTTATCCGGGGTGCGCTTATCGTTCATGGTTGCGCTTTTACCCGGCCGAAGAAATTGCCCCATCATGCAGAAAGATTTGAGCATGCGATTCCTGAGCTTCGTCTTCATGTTTTCCGTCCTTGTGCTGCCCGTGGCCGGATTGGCGCAGGACGCGCCGAATGCGAGCGCCCTGTCGCTTGCAACCGCGTCCAATCCCATGACGCTGGTTTTGGATGCGCGGGATGCTGCGCGCGGATTGATGTACGCGCGTATGACGATTCCCACGCAGCCCGGTCCCTTTACCCTCGTCTATCCGAAGTGGATTCCCGGCGAGCACGGCCCTACGGGGCCGCTGAACGATCTCTCGGAGCTGCGCGTTACCGCCAATGGGCGTGATCTGAGCTGGCGGCGGGATCGCATCGACCTGTATGCTTTCCACGTCGACGTTCCGGACGGGGTCGCCTCACTTTCCATCAGCTTCACCGTGCTGCTGAACGCGCCGGGCGACACGATGGCCACGCATAACGTCGCTATCGTGAATTGGAACCGCGATCTGCTTTATCAGAACAACGTCAACTCACATCAGTATTTCGTGCGGCCGAGCATCATACTGCCGCACGGGTGGGGTTACGGCACCGCGCTGCCGGGACCGCGGCAAACCGGCGACCGGATCGATTTCAACACCGTGCCGCTCAACATGCTGATCGACTCTCCGCTGGACATGGGGCGGTTTTACCGGCACGTACTGCTTTGGCAAAACGGTTCGGCGGCGCAGTGGCTGGACGCATTTGCAGACAAGCCTCAAGATTTGGCTTTCCCGGGGAGCGAAGTCGCCGCCTATAAGCGGATGATGCCGCAAGCGCTCGCGCTCTACGGATCGCGGCACTGGTATGATTACCATTCGCTCTTAACGCTCAGCGACGCGATCGGATTTCAAGGAATCGAGCATCACCAAAGCAGCGACGATCGCGCGCCCGAAGACTTCATGACCAATCCGAAGGAGCAAGTGCGCGGCGGGGATTTGATCACGCACGAGTTTTCACATTCCTGGAACGGAAAGTACCGTCGGCCGGCGGACTTGACCACGCTCAACTTTCAGATTCCCATGCAGACCGACTTGCTGTGGGTCTACGAAGGAATGAACCAATATCTGGGCGATCTGCTTTCGTTCCGCACCGGGATACGGAAGCCGAAAACCTATGAAGAGTATTTGGCTTCGGAATACGCTGCGCTCGACAACGAGCCGGGCCGCTCTACGACGCCGCTCATCGACACGACGACGGGCGCGCCCTACTACTATGAAGCGCGCGGCGACTATTCATCGCTGCGGCGCACTTCCGGCGATTTTTACTCGGAAGGGCATTTGATTTGGCTGGCGGCGGATCTGATCATCCGCGAACAAACCGGCGGTAGGAAATCGCTGGACGACTTCGAGCACGCGTTCACCACGCCCGCGCTAACCGGGCCAATAACGAAGACCTACACGCGCGCCGACGTGGAGCAACTGCTCGGCACCGTGTTGCCGTACGGCTGGCACGGCTTTTTTCAGCGGTACGTTTACGAGATCTCGCCCCATCCGCCGTACGCGGACATCGAACGCGCCGGCTGGCGCCTGGTTTACAATAGCACGCCGAATGAGTACATCACCGTCAACGGCGAACTGCGCCATTCGATCGATCTGTGGTACTCGGCGGGGATGCGGTTATCCAGCGACGGGACGGTCCGCGACGTTAAGCGCGGCTCCGCTGCATGGAATGCCGGATTGTCGCCGGGAGTAAAAATCGTCGCGGTGAACGGCCAAGAGTTCAGCTCCGATGCACTCAAGTACGCAATCGATCAGGCACGTCATTCGCGCGCGCCGATTGCACTATCGGCTTCAAGTGGCGGGTGGTACGGCACGTATGCGTTGGACTATCATGGCGGCGAACGGTACCCGCATCTGGTGCGCATCGCCGGCCGCGCGGACATTTTATCGCACGTCGTCGCGCCGCACTAACGGCATTACGCCTGCAAGCTCAAGTCCGGAGCGCTGAAGATCTCCACGTGTTCCGTGCACCATAGAATCTTCAGTGTTACGTTGTCCACGTTGCGGCCACGGCAGCCGCAGCTCCAATAGGCGTCGTACGAACGCACGCGGTCAAAGCGCATGACCGGCTTTCCTAAGATAAGCCGGGACGCATGCCGAGTGATCAGCATCATAAGCCCCTCCCCCAAGGGACTTCGATTATACAATGCTTGCCTGCTCGTTCGCCTGGACCTTTTGGACTACTTTCGGACGTGGCGAGTTAAAGAATCGTGAGCTTTCAATAATACCGTACCGCTCAGAGGCCTGAGGCTTGAAGTTGCTGCTTCGTATAAACAAACGGAACGTTGGCGGGCGTGATGACCCGCGCGATATCACGCACGATCACGCTCGCGACGCCCTCGGGCGGTCCTGCGGCCTGATAATTTATCCACGCAACGATCGTCATCCCCGTCGCCGGGTTGTAGTAATCAGCCGTGTTGTAACCGGGAAGCGCGCCGGTATAGCCGTACCAGCCGCCGCTGCACGTCAGTCCCAAGCCAAACGCCGTGTTTCCAAGGAATTGTTTGCATTCCGTAGCTGGACGATAACCCCCGGGAACGCCGGTTTTTCCGGTGGCGAAGAGTGGCATCCATCGCTTGATATCCATGGCATCGGAAATCATCTCGCCGGCAGAACCCATGAAGACTACCGGAATCGTGTTACTGACGTCTTTCCAGTTACGCGTCTTGTCAAGTTCGTAACCGTGCGTCCACGGGTCGGGCATGGCTTGCGTTTTTGGATAACTGGTCTGCGCCAAACCGAACGGCTGCAGCAGCCGCCGGCGAATTTGATTGCCGACGGTATCTTTGGTAATGTGCTCGATGATGAGCCCGAGCAGCAAATAGTTAGTATTGCTGTAGTGGTACCCTTTCCCAGGGCCGAAGTACGGCTTTTGCTTCGCCGCCCACGCGACGAGCATGCGCGAGTTGAAGTTGTTCGGCACGGTCATGTTCAAGCGCGCGAATTGCGGCGTGTTGAACGCTTCGAAAAGACCGCTGCGCATATTGCAAAGGTCGCGCACAGTGATTTTATCGGCGCTCGGAATGTTCAACCCTAACCGGAAACGGCTGACCGGCTCGTCCAAACTTAGTTTCTTCTCTTTGGCTAATTGCAGGATGACGGCGACCACGAACGTTTTGGTGTTGCTCCCGATCCGGAAATGGTCGGCCGCCGTCAACGCGCGCTTCGTAGCAAGATCGGCGTAGCCGAAGGCGCGCACGAAGCTTGCACCGTTGCGATCCCAGACGCCCACCAGCACGCCCGGAATCGGCGTTCGCCCACCGTAAACTCGACGATCCTTTTCGACCGCCGCGATGATTCTGGATTGCACCGCAGCGTTTGTCCGCAACGCCGGCTGTGACGTACTTCCTGCAACGGAAGGCACAAAAATGCAACCGAGAACGAACGCGATAGCACATCTCTGCATTAAGAAAACTCCTTATCGAGAAGTCGCAAGGCCGAGGTTTGTGTACGTTACGGATGCGACTGCGCCGCGGGCCACAGGCCGACCTGCCGTCTGAGTGCGGCATCGGTATCACATTTGTGCCGTTGATGCCTAAATACAAAACGATATACGAATTAAGAACCGTCAGATTCAGTCCCGGAGAAGCAGCAAGCGCGGAAGCTGATTTGCGCCGTGATCGTGAGGTAAGCGATTGCGCGTTCGACGAGCCATTGCGGCCGCTGGAACCGCCGGATACCGTTTCCATTGTTGCAGTAAGAGCAGCCGCCGCGATGTACGCGTGCGCAATAATAACGGGATTTCGAGAGTCCTGAAAGCTCGGTGCTTTAGCTTCGGCGAGCTCAGCCGCCCTTCGACAGGCTCAGGATGACCAGGAAGATTGCGATAGTTAGGGATTTGGGATGACCGGGACTCGAACCCGGACGCTCTTTCGAGCAGCAAATTTTAAGTCTGCTGTGTCTACCGATTCCACCATCATCCCATCGCGCGCCGTCTTGGCAGGGCGAGTGGCAAATTACTGCACCGACCGGGTATACCGTAAGCGGCATGCTTCAACCAATACATTCACAGCATGTGCCGCCCCGGAGCAGCCCACGCGAGGCTTACGGCAATCGCATGCTCGACGAGCTCAGCCGCAGCGAGATTCAGCGGCTCGCGCCGGCGTTACGGCGCGTCTACTTCGAACGGGATCAGGTCATCGCGCGCCCCGGAGAACCGGTTCGCTACTTGCACTTTCCCGTCGATGCATTCGCCTGGTCGTGGATTGAAACCACGGGCGTCGAGTGCCGCCCCACCTCGGTCCTTACCGTCGGGCGTCGGGGTGTGCTGGAGTGGAATCGCGTCCTGGAATCCGCGGCCGGAGAAACGTGCACCATCGTCGTTTCGGCGGGCTCGGCTTGGCGTCTGCCGATTGAAGTTTTCGATCAGCAGCAGCCGTATGCGCAATCGCCGCTGCGGCGTATGCTGCTGCGGTATGCCAACGCTTGCATTCTGACGATAGCGAGCCGGCTCGCATGTAACTCCGAGCACAACATCGATCAACGCCTCGCGCGCTGGCTGCTGTGGATTGCGGACGAGTCCGCGCGCAAAGAACTTTCGATCACGCATCAGCAGTTCGCGGAGATTTCCGCTATCCGCAGACCTTCCGTTTCGCTCGGGCTTTCACAGTTGCAGCGCGAGCACCTTATCGAATCGCAGCACGGCCGTTTGCGCATCGCCGACCGCGAACGGCTCGAGCAACTCGTATGCCCATGCTATTGGCGCATCGGCCGTTACACCGAAGACGTGTTCGAAAAAGGGGCGGGCGCCTGACGGCGCCCTTTGCCTTTACTCCTGATTCATCCCCATGTCGCGCGCTTGTTCGCGCAGCGAATTCGTTGCGGCTTCGCGGCCGGCGTCGATGGTTTCTTTGATGACTTCGGTGCCGCGACGCATTACTTCGGCGCCCGTTTGGCGCATGCGATCTTTCATGTCGTCGGTGATCGGGCCGATCCGCTCCGACTCGAAACGCGTTACCGGTAAAACGAGTCCGATCAGAAAGCCGATGGCCAGACCGCCGAGCAGCATACCGATCGGATTTTCCGTCGGATTCATGTTCGTGATGTTACTTGCAGCGTTTCCCGCAACGCCGCTCACCGAGCTCTGCACGGTATCTTTGGCGCTTTGCAGACGGTCGCGAGCACCGCGGACTTTGTCCGTAACCGTGCTCTTCGCGTCGTCGACCCTGCTTTGAACCGTTTCCTTCGTGCGTTGCACGACGTTGGCGTTTTCCGCCACCGATCGCACGTCTTGGGCGACGCGTTCGCGTGCCTCTTCTACTTGGCGGACTTGATTCCGCTCTTGATCCATTCTACGTCCTCCTTCACGCTACGCGCCGTTTTATCGAATTCTAGTGGAAGTGTTGCTCGTACTTTCATGAGTGCCGCCGCGATTAACGAGCCCGCGACAAAGCCCCACGCAACGGTTACGACCAGCGCTGCCAGCCATGGCACCAGCACCAACGAGATAACCATGATGAGAAAGGCCGTGAACGCACCCAGGAATGCGAGGCCCATGACCGCGCCGCCTGCGACCCAAACCCCCGCGATCGCAAGGCCGCTGAACTGCTGCGCCGCCTCTTGTTTGAAAAGCGCGAGTTCGGCGTGCACGAGATCGCTCAGGTCTTTCCCCAGGTGGGCCAGGGCGTCGGGCAGCGACTCTCGCTGTTCGTTCACGTTCCGTACTCTCCGGTTTGCGTGCCGTACGGCTGCGCGTAAGAATCAACGTAGGTCGACTCTTGCTCCCACGCATGGTCGCCCGTTGCGGTGCGTACCGCGCGTGCCAAAGCCAAGCCGCCCACGAAGCCGACGCCCGTCAAGAGCCAGGTCCGGCCGCGCGCAAGTTCCTGCGCGTCGCTCCACATTTGCGCGCCGTCGCTATTGCGAAGATAGCGCGCCACTGTTGTGCCCCGCGTGGAAAGCGTTTGAATGAAATCCGCAGCGGCCGGCTCGCCGCGGTCGCGTAGGATGTCGCCTATTTCGCGAGCAACGTTAGTGTAGTGTTCCATACGATCAGCCAGCAGATCGGTCCCGCGGTCTACCGCTTGCCCGACCATCGTTTGCGAACGTTTCAGCAGTGTGTTTCCGGCCTCCAAACTTACCGCCATATCCATCCCTTCATCGTGTAAGACTTCCGATGCACTTCATACCCAGCGCCCGCAAGCGCTCACCGCCGTCAAGCGGTTACTACCTCACCACGGCTGGTTTCGATACTCTTCGTACTTGGCAATAACTCCACTTTGAGCCAGCCCGCTTCATGCGTGTCGAACGCCTCGTATGCGCTGACGGCATCGGCGAACGGCAGACGTTTGGTCAAAATCCGGGAAGGGTGGAGCACGCCCGAGGCGACCAAACGCACGAGCATGGGCAAGTATCGTCGATGCGGACAATCACCCATGCGCACGGTCAAATTTTTACCGAACGCTTTGCCCAAATCGAAGTCTTTGAAGCCTTCGGGATACAGGCCCACAATCGAGATCGTGCCGGCTTTAGCAACCATTTCGATCGCTCCGGCGAGCGGCATCTGCGGCGCATTGCCGGCTTGCCACTTTTTATGTCCGCGCCGATGATCGTCGGCGTCGACCCCCACGCAATCGATGACGCAGTCAACACCTATTCCGCCGGTCAATTCCTTGATGACTTCCGGCGGATCGGCTTTGGTGAAGTCGATGACCTCGGCACCTTGTTTGCGCGCGATCTGCAAGCGATCCGGTTCGCCGTCGGCGGCAAAAATGCGGCCGGCGTCCATGAGCTTCGCGCAGGCAATTGCCATCTGCCCGACCGGGCCGCACCCCAGTACCGCCACGGTTTTCCCCGGTTTGATACCTGCCATATCGGCGGCAAAGTACGCCGTCGGCATGATGTCTGAAAGCAGAATCGCATCGTCGTCCGCAACTTCGTCCGGAAGTTTGATCGCGTTGGTACTTGCGAACGGAATTCGCGCATATTCGGCTTGCAGCCCGTCGAATGGGCCGGCTTGTTTGGGGCCGCCGTAAAACGCGGTATTTTGCGGACCAAGCGGATTGGCGTTATCGCATTTGGAGTAATACGAGGCGCGGCAATAGCTGCAGTAGCCGCACGCAATTGTCGATCCTACGACCACGCGATCGCCCGGCGCGAGGTTACGTACGTTCTTGCCGACTTCGCGAACGATACCGATGCCCTCGTGCCCGAGGATTTTGCCTTTCTCGAGCGGGGGCATGGAACCGCGAATGAAATGCAGATCCGTCCCGCAGATCGCACTGGCGGTCAGCTGGATGATCGCATCGTCATCATTCAAGAGTTTTGGTTCAGGCACGTCGTCGAGCGCAATATCGCCCACGCCGCGAAAAACAACCGCTTTCATTGAATTCTACCTTTAAGTTATGGGTGTGTTTTGATCGTAGACCAGCTTCCAGGCGCCGTCTTCCTGAACGAAAAGCAGCAACAGATTGAATGCTCGAGGGCTGCCGTTTTCGGTGTACTGCACGTGTGTCAGCGCCCAGCCGGCACCAGATTCTTCTCGGACCCAGACGATCTCGGGCGCGAACGTCCAACCGTCGGCCATGAACCAGCTGCGATGCGCGGCGACGATATTTTCCTTGCCTTCTATGATCCGGCCGTCACCGCCGACGAACCTGGTCTCGTCCCGGGCCAACGTTTCGGAAAACCGATCGATATCGCGCTCGGAGATCGCATCCAAGTGTTCCTCGAGCGCTTCGAGCAGTCCGGCGGCCATCATATCGATGGTTGTTTCCCCGAGTGCGGCACCGGGAAAACCGTTGTGCAGCGTGATTTTTGCCAACCGTTCGGATGCCGGAAAGCAGCTCGCGGGCAAGCTTTCCGCGTTCAACGGACCGCAGACCCGCGTGCTCGCGTTACCACGCGGCGGCGTGCCCGTCGCGCGTGAGGTCGCGCTCGCCTTGGGCGTGCCGCTGGACGTCTTCATCGTTCGCAAATTGGGCGCGCCGGGCCGCGAAGAACTGGCCCTCGGCGCGATCGCGTCCGGCGGCGTACGCGTGCTCAATCGCGAGTTGCTCGACGAACTCGGCGTGGACGATCGAACGCTGGCAGCGATCGTTCAGCGTGAAGAACGCGAGCTTCTTCGCCGCGAAGACCTGTATCGGGCCGGAATGCCCGCACACGACGTCGCGCAACGCACGGTGTTGCTGGTCGACGACGGGCTGGCGACCGGCTCGACGATGAACGCAGCGATCGTTGCGCTGCGCGAGCGGGGGCCCGCGCGAATCGTCGTTGCCGTCCCGGTTGCGCCTGCGGAGACCGTCGAGCAGTTGCAGCGTTTTGCCGATCAAGTCGTTTCTTTGGCAACGCCGGTTCCTTTCCGGGGCGTCGGAGCATGGTACCTCGATTTTACGCAGATCAGCGACGAAGAAGTGCGCGAGATGATTCGTGGCTGAGCTTGCGTTGCCGATCGACGGCGAAAAGCTTGGAGCGACGCTCGCGCGGCCTACCGCGGCGCACGGCCTCGTCATTTTTGCGCATGGCAGCGGCAGCAGCCGGCGCAGTCCGCGCAATCGCCTGGTGGCCAAGGCGCTCAACGAGCATGGTTTTGCGACGCTGCTGCTCGATCTGCTCAGCGATGCGGAAGAGGAGCACGACGTGCGCACCGGCGCATTGCGCTTCGATATTCCACTGCTCGCGCGCCGCGTCGAGCTGGCTACACAATGGACGCGCGAGGACGCGCGCCTTTCATTGTTGCCCCCCGCATACTTCGGCGCGAGCACGGGGGCGGCGGCTGCGCTGCTGGCCGCCGGCGCTCGCGATGATATAGCGGCGGTCGTTTCACGCGGGGGCCGTCCGGATCTCGCCGAAACGGCATTGCCACACGTGCGCAGTGCAACGTTGCTCATCGTGGGCGAGCGCGATCCCGTCGTACTCGACCTGAATCGCAAAGCGGCAGCGCAAGTGCGCAACGCTCCGTGCGAAATCGCTATCATTCCCGGCGCCGGCCATTTGTTCGAAGAACCGCAAGCGCTGGAGAGCGTGGCTCGTTTAGCGCGCGAATGGTTCCTGCGCTATCTTACCCGATGACTGCAAGCGCTACGATCCCGCGAACCAACGGCGGAACGATTGAGATCGGCGATAAGCGCCTCCAAGTGACCAACCTCGACAAAGTGTTTTGGCCGGAGATCGGCCTTACCAAGCGCGACCTGCTGGAGTATTACGCGTCGGTCGCGACCCCGCTCTTGCCGCATCTACGCGGTCGCGCGATGGTGATGAAGCGTTACCCGAACGGCGCGTCCGGCGAGTTTTTCTTCATGAAACGCACACCCTCGCCGCATCCGGAGTGGCTGCGCACGTGCCGGATCGAACACCGATCCGGGAACGTCATCGATTTTCCAATCGTCGACGACTTGCCGGCGCTGCTGTGGATCGTCAATCTGGGATGCATCGACTTGAACCAGTGGTATGCCACCTGCGACGACGTGAATCGTCCGGATTATCTGCACTTCGATCTCGATCCGGGCTCGGCGCCGTTCGAGAACGTTCGCGAGGCGGCCCTACTGGTTCGTGACGGCTTGAAAGCATTCGGCATGACGAGCTACGCCAAAACATCGGGGTCCAAAGGCATCCACGTGTACGTCCCAATCGTGCGCGGCCCGCTGCAAAAGCAGGTGTGGACCTTTGCGAAATCCTTTGCGCAGGCGATGTCCAAACACGACCCGGAGTCTCATGACCGCCGAGTATAAAAAAGAAAAGCGGCCGCCCGGGCGTGTGCTCGTCGATTACAATCAAAACCGCTGGGGCTCGACGCTTGCGTCCGTTTACTCCGCGCGACCGACCCCCACGGCCACCGTTTCAGCGCCCGTGACGTGGCAAGAAGTGGAGCGTGGCATCGCAATTGAAGATTTTACCGTGCGCAACATGCAGCAACGCTTGAAAACTGCCGGCGATCTGTGGGCGCCGCTAGCGGCAAAACGCGGCCGCTTCGATCTCGAAGCTTTGCTGAGCCGAGCGCAGTTGTAAGCCGCCCGTGTTCGAAAACTTGCCGCTCAAGCCGCCGGTGGAACCCATGGAAGCGCGCAGCGTGCATCGGATACCAGCCGATGCGGGCTGGCTGTACGAACCAAAATGGGATGGTTTTCGCTGCATTGCCTTTCGTGACGGCCCAGACGTCATGCTGCAATCCAAATCGGGACAGCCGCTCGAGCGGTACTTTCCCGAGATCGTCGCTGCGCTGCAATCGTTTCGCGCGCAACAATTCGTTCTCGACGGCGAACTTGCCGTCCAAAGAGACGAGCGGCTCGACTTCGATGCGCTGCTGCAACGCATTCATCCCGCTGCATCGCGCATTCGCAAACTTTCGGTAGAGACGCCCGCCGGGTACTACGTTTTCGACTTGCTCGTTGAGGGCTCGCACTCCATCTTTGAACGCCCGCTCGAGCGCAGACGCGGCGCTTTAGAAGATTTTTCAGCCGAACAACTTTCGCAGGGCTGCGGCGTTGCGCTCTCTCCGGCGACGCAGAATCCAATTCAGGCGGAGAGCTGGCTCGCTAAGGGTGCGCGATGGTTCGACGGCGTCATCGCGAAGCGATCCGAATCGGCGTATCGTTTCGGCGAACGCGATGCGGTCGTAAAGATCAAACGCGTGCACACGGCGGACTGCGTCGTCGGGGGTTTTCGTTTGACCAAAGACACCTCGACGATCGCTTCGCTGCTGCTGGGTTTGTACGACGACGCCAACCTGTTGCATCTGGTCGGGTTCATCGGCAGCCTAACGCAAGCCGAACGGGAACGCGCCGCGCAGATGCTCAAACCGCTGGTCGCCGAACCGGGCTTTACCGGTGCACGGCCCGGAGGCGTAAGCCGATGGGGAACGCGCGATGCGCAGTGGTATCCGGTTCAATCGCGCGTCGTGGTCGAGGTTCAATTCGATCACGTCACCGGAACGCGCTTTCGCCATGGCGCGCGGTTTGTGCGCTGGCGACCGGACAAAAATCCGGCGCAGTGCACGATGGAACAGTTGCTCGCCGCCCGTTGATTCGCGGTTACGGCCAAGACGTTTCGGTAGACGGACAGATGAGCAGTTCGCGCACCTCGCAGCCGTCGGGCTGAGAGAGCGCGAACACGACCGCTTGCGCTACGTCCTGCGGGTCGTTGAGCTTGGCTTGCGGCGAAGGTTTGTATTGCTCGTCGCGTCCTTCGAAGAACTGCGTTCGCATGCCGCCCGGAATCAACAGCGTAACGCCTACTTTTCCAGCCAGCTCGGTCGAGAGCGCTCGCGTAAAGCCGACCACTCCGAATTTGCTCGCGCAATAGGCCGTTGCATCGCTGAGCGCTCGCAGACCCAACGTCGAAGCGACCGTCACGATGCGTCCGCGGCTTTGCAACAAATGCGGCAGCGCCGCGCGCACTAAGGCAGCGGTTCCCATGAGGTTCACCCGAATGACGCGCTCCCAATCTTCTACGCTAACGTCTTGGAATTTGCCGCACGCGTCGATGCCTGCATTCGCGACGATGCCGTTCAAGCCGCCGTGGCGCCGCGCAACGCGTTCGATGCTCTGCTCGACGGCGCGGCTGTCGGCTACGTCGACGATCTCGTGCTCGACGTGCGCATCGCTCGGCTTGAGGTCGAATCCGACGGGCGAGCCGCCGGCCGCTCCAATAGCGTTCGCGACGGCCGCTCCAAGCCCCGACGCGGATCCCGTAACGACAAACGTTCCACGCAAGCTCTTTTGCGATGCAGAATCCAACGTCGATCGTGGGGCCGCAACAGTCATTCGTTCATCCTCCTTACTACCTGCAGCTATACCGTGAAGTGCCCCCTTTTAACCTAAGCGTTTAAGTTTCCACTTCTCGGAAAAAATAGCGCCACGTTGGAGGGCGCGTGCTCTCCAAAATTGTTTCACGCCAAGGTTGTCAGTGGGGCAGCAAAGCGATGGTCGTTCTGGGGATCAATGCGGTTTTTCACGATTCATCTGCAGCGCTGGTCATCGATGGCGAGACTGTCGCCGCGGCCGAAGAGGAACGCTTCAGCCGACGCAAGCACGCAAAGGAGTGCTTGCCTTTTAGCAGTTGGGAATTACCATTACTGAGCGCCCGCTGGTGTTTGAAGCGGGCGGGAATCCAACCCGAGGCCGTGGACGCCGTGGCGTATTCCTACGATCCCGGGCAAGCGGCTCAACCCTCAACCGACATTACGGCAAACGACTGGGAAGGGCTGCGAACCCTCTACGCGCAGCGCGCTCCGCGTTTTCTTCAAACTGCTTTTCCCGGAATCGCCGGCGCTCGGATACAGTTCGTTCCGCATCATGTTGCGCACGCCGCCTCGGCGTATCTGGCCTCGCCCTACTCGGACTGCGCCGTCATCGTAGCCGACGGTAGAGGCGAATGCGGCTCGTATTTGGCGGGAGATGTGCGCGATAAAAAGCTTACCGTACTTGCGACGCAGCCGCTGCCCAGTTCGCTCGGACTCTTGTATGAAGAACTCACCGTACATCTGGGTTTCCATCGCTCTTCCGACGAGTACAAAGTCATGGGCCTTGCCGCGTACGGAAAACCGGCATACATCGACCAGCTGCGGCAAGCGATACGGATTGAACCCGGCGGAACATTCCAAGTCGAGCCGCTGGATTTTACGCGGTTTGCGCCCAAGCGAAGCGAAGATCAGGAATTCGTCGGCGCGCATGCCGATCTCGCCGCGAGCGTTCAACTTCGCCTCGAAGAAGTGTTGCTCGAGCTGACGCGTTATTTGCATCGCGTCACCGGGCAGAAAGCGCTGACGATGGCAGGCGGCGTCGCGCTCAATTGCGTCGCGAACGCACGCCTTGCACGCGAAGGACCGTTCGAACGCGTTTGGGTTCAGCCCGCTGCCGGCGATGCGGGAACCTCACTGGGAGCCGCGCTGTTCGTTGCGCAGCAACATGGCGACGCCGTTCGGCCGATGACGACGGCGGCGTTGGGACGCGAATGGAGCGATGCGCAGTTGCAGCGCCGGCTGGAAACCGCGAACCTGCCTTACGAGCGACCCGACGACATCGCGCTCGCGGTAGCGCGCATTTTGGCGGACGACGGTGTCGTCGGCTGGTTTCAAGGACGCAGCGAATATGGACCGCGCGCTTTGGGTCATCGCAGCCTGCTCGCCAATCCTCGCTATCCTGAAAATCTGGAGCGCCTCAATGCGATCAAAGGTCGCGAACAATTTCGCCCGCTCGCGCCGATGGTGTTGCAAGAGCGCGCAGCGGAGATTTTCGAAGGGCAGCTTCCCAGCCCGTATATGCTGTTCACCCATGCGGTGAAACCGCAGTGGCGCGCGGCCGTTGCCGCCGCGGTACACGTCGACGGAACCGCTCGCGTGCAAACGGTCGATGCCCTCGAAGAGCCGTTGGTCGCCCGCATGCTGCGTGAATTCGAACGCCTCACCGGTACGCCCGTGGTCATCAATACCAGTTTCAACACCGCGGGCAGACCGATGGTCGACGATCCGCGCGACGCGCTCGAATGTTTCGGCTCCGCGCCACTGGACGCGCTCGCAATCGGTCCGTTCTTGCTTTCGCGCAAGGCCGTATTCGGCGCGCAAACGCAGTATCGGGAGGCAGTCGGTGCCCTTTGACGTTGTCATCCCGACCATCGGAAGACCATCTCTGCAGCAGCTGCTGCAATCGTTGAGCGTTGCCGAAGGTCCGCTGCCCCGGCGCGTGATCGTCGTCGACGATCGCCGCGATCGGTCGCCGGCAATCGACGTTTCGAACATCGCCGAACCCCTGCGCTCGAAGATCGAAGTGATCGCCGGCAAAGCTGCGGGGCCCGCGGCAGCGCGCAACGTCGGCTGGCGCTCTTCCGGCGCTCCCTGGATTGCATTTTTGGATGACGACGTGCAAGTCGAGTCGGACTGGCTGCAGCGCGCGGAGCAGGATATCGCATCGCTCGACGATCGCCATGCCGGATCGCAGGGTCGCGTTTGCGTTCCGCTGCCGGCAAACCGCCCCGCTACCGACTGGGAGCGTAACGTTTCCGGTCTTCAGCGTTCGGCGTGGATCACGGCGGACATGATTTATCGCCGCGGCGTTTTGGAGCAGCTGGGTGGATTCGACGAACGCTTTCCGCGCGCGTACCGTGAAGACGCCGACTTGGCGCTGCGCACGTTCGATGCCGGCTTTACCATCGATTGCGGAACGCGCGGCATTTTTCATCCGGTCCGTGAAGCCAACCGCTGGATCAGCGTCAAGTTGCAAGCCGGCAATGCGGACGATGTGCTGATGTTGGCGCTGCACGGTCCGAATTGGCGTCGACGCGCAAATTGCGCGCCTGGACGGTGGCCCTACCATGTCGCAACCGTGGCGTGTTTTGCGGCGTGGGCGGCGCTGACGGCCGATTTTGCGTGGCGGCGCATCGCTCCCGGCCCACGAACCTTCGGCGAGATTGCGACCATGACTGCAACGAGCGCGATCATTCCGTTCGCCGCGGTGTATCATCGCGTTCGCGGAGTGTTTGCGCTTCCGCGGGCGTTACGGCGGTCCGCATGATTCGCGCCGTACTACTGGATCGCGACGGAACGCTGGTTGTGGATACCTGGGACAAAACCGCAGAGCCCATTCCGATGCCGTCCGCCGCGAGGGCCATCGCGAAATTGCGCGCGCGCGGAATCAAGATCGGCGTGGTAACGAATCAGCCGCAGCTTGCGCTGGGCGCAGCTGCGCAGATGCAACTGCGCATTGCGAACCACCGCATTGAAGCAGTGCTCGGGCGCATGGACGGCTGGTTCGTTTGTCCGCATGCGATCGAAGCGGGCTGCGATTGCCGCAAGCCCGCACCCGGCCTCGTGCACCAAGCCATGCGCCGTTTTGGCGTTACGCCGCAGCAGTGTCTGGTTATCGGCGACATCGGCAGCGACGTTGATGCGGCATGTAATGCGGGTGCGGCGGCGATTCTGGTTCCGACGCCCATAACGCGCGTGGATGAAATTCGCCGAGCGCCGAACGTCTGCGAGAATCTGGACGAGGCCGCCGATCTCGTGCTTTCGGGTACCGCTGCGTGAGACGCGTGCTGGCTGCGCGGCAGGACAACAACGGCGACGTACTGTTGACCGGACCGGCGCTTCGAGCGATTGCGGCTCAGGCAAACGTTACGCTGCTCTGCGGACCGCGCGGCGCGCCCGCCGCGCGACTGCTGCCCGGGATCGACGACGTCATCGTGAACGAAGCGGAATGGATCGACGCGCACCCTGCAGCCGTCGATCCGAAAAGGACGTTGGCTTTTATCGAAGAGCTGCGGGCGCGGAGCTTCGACGAAGCACTGATCTTCACGTCGTTCCATCAAAGTCCGTTGCCGCTCGCGCTGCTGCTCCGCCTTGCCGGAGTGCGGCGCATCGGAGCGATCAGCGTCGATTATCCCGGATCGCTGCTCGACGTGCGCCACAACGTCGACGACGACATTCACGAGGTCGAACGCGCTCTTTCGCTGGCGCGCGCCATGAGCTATGAAATGCCCGCGGGAGACGATGCGCGCCTTCGTCTTCAGCTTCCATCGCAGATTGCGTTCGTACCGTTCAAACCGTACGTCGTCGTTCATCCCGGCGCGACCGTACCAGCCAGAGCATGGTTCCCCCGGCGAAACGCGGCGCTGGTTCAACGTCTGGCGGAAAGCGGCATGCACGTCGTCGTAACGGGCGGTCCTGACGAAACGCGCTTGACGGCATACGTTGCGGGCGATTCGGCGCTCGATCTGGGCGGCAAAACATCGTTCGCGCAATTCGGCGGCGTGGTTGCGAGCGCCGAAGCCGTCATCTGCGGCAACACCGCTGCAGCTCACGTCGCGGCGGCGGTCGGCACGCCGGTCATTTCGATTTTTCCGCCTACGATTCCGGCGGTGCGCTTTCGCCCGTGGATGGTTTCGCACCATCTGCTTGGCGAGCAGCATATCGCGTGCTGCGGATGCCGCGCGCGTATGTGCCCCATACCGGGCCAGCCGTGTTTGGACGGCGTGCGCGTCGACGACGTCCTTCGCGCGCTCGAACATCTGCTGCCGCGGCCGGCCGGAGTCGCGTAATGCGCATCCTCGTGTGGCACGTGCATGGTTCGTGGATGACGGCGTTCGTGCAAGGCCGCCATGAATACGTCGTTCCGCGGCTCCCCGATCGCGGCCCGGACGGGCGCGGACGCGCGCAAACCTGGCAGTGGCCGAGCAGCGTCGTGGAGCTGCCGCCGGAAGATCTCAGCTGCTGCAAAACCGGATCTGGTCGTGCTGCAACGGCCGCACGAATACGAGCTGGTACAGGCATGGCTCGGTCTGCAGCCCGGCATCGACATTCCGGCGATTTACGTCGAGCATAACGCGCCGCAAGGCGTCGTGAACGCGATGCGGCATCCGGCTGCGGCATGGAAAGGCGTGCGCGTCGTTCACGTCACCAATTTCAACGATCTTTTTTGGGACTGCGGAGAGGCGCCGACGAGTGTCATCGAGCACGGCATCGTCGATCCGGGATATCGCTATACCGGTGAAATGCCGTCGTGCGCAGTCGTCATCAACGAGCCCGAACGGCGGGCTCGCGTTACCGGAACCGATTTGCTTGAAAAATTTGAATCGCACGTCCCCATCGAGCTCTTCGGTATGGGTGCCGGCGCTCGCGGCGGATACGAAAATCTGCCGCAGCAGCAGCTGCACGGTGAAATCGCGCGGCGGCGCGTCTACCTGCACCCGATTCGATGGACCTCTTTAGGTCTATCGTTGATTGAAGCGATGCATTTGGGCATGCCCGTCGTTGCTTTGGCGACGACCGAAATTCCCGAAGCGGTGCCCGACGGCACCGGCATCATCTCTACGAACGTTCGCGCGCTCATCGAATCGCTCGAACGTTTGCTGGACGAACCGGATCGCTGCAGAACGCTCGGACAAAACGCGCGCGCTTACGCGAGGACGCGTTACGGTTTGGAGCGTTTCCAACGCGACTGGGATCGTCTGCTTGAGGAGTTCGTATGTTGAAAGTCGCGATGGTATCGGAACACGCGAGCCCGCTTGCCGTACTCGGCGAAGCGGATGCCGGGGGCCAGAACGTTCACGTCGCCGCTTTGGCCGAAGCCATGGCGCAGCAAGGCGCCGAAGTGACGGTGTTCACGCGGCGCGATGCACCGCAACTGCCCGCGCGCGTTGCGTATGCCGCCGGCGTTACCGTCGAGCACGTTCCGGCCGGTCCGGCGAAAGCCGTCGAAAAAGATCGCTTGCTGCCGTTTATGCCGCGCTTCGCGCAGTATCTCGCTTCGCGCTGGAACGACGAGCGTCCGGACGTGGTCCACGCGCACTTTTGGATGTCGGGAAAAGCCGCGCTCGATGCCGCGCTGCCGCTCGGTATTCCGGTCGTGCAAACGTTTCACGCGCTGGGCATAGAGAAGCGCCGGCATCAAGGTGCAAAGGACACCAGTCCGCCCGTTCGTTTGCGCGAAGAGGCGCGCATCGCGCGCGAGGCGGACCGGATCGTGGCCACCGCCGCCGCCGAAGCGTTCGAACTCGTACGCATGGGCGCTGATAAAGCGACTATCAGCGTCGTTCCCTGTGGAGTAGATCTGCGGTTGTTTCAACCGCTCGGGCCGGCGGAAGGGCGCGACCGGCGCCGCAAACGCATCGTTTCGCTCGGACGTTTGGTGGAGCGCAAAGGCGTTGCCGACGTGATCGCTGCGATGGAGCATCTTCCCGGGGTCGAACTGATCGTCGCCGGCGGACCCGACGCTGCCGGCCTGCATCGCGATCCCGAAGCGCTCCGGCTTGGTAAACTTGCGCGCGAACGCGGCGTAGCAAATCGCGTCGTGTTTCGTGGCCGCGTTGAACGCGAAAACGTTCCCGCGCTGTTACGTTCGGCCGACGCGGTCGTGTGTTATCCATGGTACGAGCCGTTCGGCATCGTTCCGCTCGAGGCGATGGCGTGCGGCGTTCCGGTCGTCGTCGCCCAAGTGGGCGGCCTCGTTGAAAGCGTCGTCGACGGCGTAACGGGACTGCACGTTCCGCCGCGCGATCCCATGCTGCTTGCGGACGCGTTGCGCGCGCTGCTGGGCGACGAAAAGCGCCGCATCGAAATCGCGCTCGCAGGAACCCGGCGCGTAAACCGCCGCTACGGCTGGGCGCGCATCGCCAGCGACACGCTGGCGGTCTACAACGACGTCATCATCGAACGCGTTTTCGCGCAACGGGCATCGTGAGAATTACCTCACGTCCGATCGTCGTTGTCCTGCGCGCTTTAGGGCTGGGCGATTTGCTCACTGCGGTCCCGGCGATTCGCGCCGTTGCGCGCGCGTTTCCGCAGCATCACCGCGTTCTGGCGGCGCCGATGTATCTGGCTCCGCTTGCGTCCCTGTGCGGCGGCATCGATGAAATCGTCGACGCTTCTCCGCTCAAACCGCTCGACGAACATCTTTGCGAGGTGGACGTTGCGGTGAATTTACACGGGCGCGGGCCGCAAAGCCACCGCATCGCGTTGCAAACCCGCCCGCGGCGCCTGATCGCGTTCGAGCACGTCGAAATTCCGCAGAGCGCGGGGTTTCCTCAATGGCGCCCGGAGGAACACGAAATCGATCGCTGGTGCCGCATGCTGCACGAAAGCGGGATCCCCGCCGACGCCCGCGATTTGGAAATCATCGCGCCTCGTGGTGACGGCCGCGCTCGCGGCGCAATCGTGATTCATCCGGGCGCCGCGACCGAATCACGCCGCTGGCCGGCGGAACGTTGGATTGCATTGTGCGCGACGCTGCGCTCGGAGGGACATCGCCTGCTTCTTACCGGATCGGGCGAAGAATTTCGCCGTTGCCGATTCATTGCAAGGGCCGCCGGACTCGCGGTCGATTCGGTGCTTGCGGGACGCACGGACCTTGCCGATTTGACGTGCATCATCGCGTCGGCTCGCGCGCTGGTCTGCGGCGACACCGGCGTTGCGCACATCGCGACGGCGGTCGACACGCCGTCGGTTTTGCTGTTTGGTCCTACCAGTCCACGATATTGGGGACCGCCCCGCGGGCGTCGCAATCACCGCGTTATTTGGCGCGGAACCCTGGGCGATCCGCATGCACCGTTCGTCGACCCCGGCTTGGCGTCGATTACGGCTTCCGAAGTGTGCGCCGTACTGAACGAAACGTTGCAACTGGCGCGAGCGGGGTAGAACCCTGCCGATGCACGTACGCTTGGAACTGGACGCGGCGCAAGCCAATCGACTCCTTCTTGCGCTCGAGCGGCTGGATCAGAGCGGCGGGATCGATCCGGCGCTCGCGCAATTGCGCGAACAGCTAAAATCGGGGCTCGTGCAAAAATCGTCCGGCGATGTCGGAAGCGCGCCGAGCACCGAATAGCGCACGTTTTCCGGTTCGTTCGCACGGGTAACCGGTGCTGGTAATGGGAGGTTGAATTAGTGGCAACTGCACAACGCACCACCGATCACGATGAAATACGTCGATGGGTCGAAGACAACGGCGGCAAGCCGGCGATTGTCGAAGGCACGGGCGGCATGCTTCGCATCGATTTCGGCCGGCCCGAAGAACGTCTGGAGCGCGTGGACTGGGAGCAGTTTTTCGAAATCTTCGACAGCAGCAACGTTGCGTTCTTGTACGATCCCGAAGGTCACATGGTGAAATTCGTCGGCGCGCGCAAGAAGTCGACAAGCGCACGGAAAAAATCCACGAGCGCGCGCAAGAAGTCGACCGGCACGCGCAAGAAATCGACAAGCGCGCGCAAGAAATCTTCGGACGGACGCAAAAAGTCAACCGCAGGGCGCAAAAAATCGACGGCGGGCCGCAAAAAATCAACCGGCGGTCGAAAGAAAACAACCGGCCGTAAGAAAACAACCAGCGGCCGAAAGAAAACGACCGGGCGCAAAAAAGCGTCCGGCCGGAAATACGGCAAAAAGGCCGGCCGCAAAGTGGAACGCGCGATGCACGAGATGAAGCGCGGCGAGCTCAAATCGGGTCGAAGCGGTAAAAAAGTAAAAAGCCGTAAGCAGGCGATTGCGATTGGCCTTTCCGAGGCCAGACGCTCGGGCGGCAAAGCGCCGCCGAATCCCAACCGCCGAAAACGCTCTCCACGCAAACGCAGTGAGACGGCAACGCCTGCCTGCGCCGCAGTTCCCTGAGGCGGTCGCCGAGTTCGTCCAGCTCTTCTTTGGTGAACACGTGGTGCGCGATTTTGAAGATCGCGCTCTCTTCTTCATCGACGTGGTGCTGCACCAAGTCTTTCAGGACGTTGGTTTTGGCTTCAAACGCTTCTTTGTCGGCGTCCAGCGGCTCGATGCTTTCGATTTCGATTTTTAGGAGCGCGTGCTCTTCGAACGCTTGCGCGACCTCGAGCCGTTCCGCGCTTTTTTCAGCGCGCAGACGCAGTTGCGGATAGAAGAGCTCTTCTTCCAATGTGGAATGCAGGCGCAGATTCTTGTCGATTTTCTCGAAAACGCTACGGCGCTCGTCGGCATGCGTACTTTGCGCGAGCTTGCCGAATAGCGCTTCGACTTCGCGATGCTGATGTTTCAAAAAGTTAAGCGCGTCCACGTTAGAGAACCTCCGATTTCGTTAGGCCTATACCCACGATGCGGGTCGCCGCGCCCAGATGGGTAAGCGCTTTATGCACCGACGGGAGGCCACGGCATGAACGAGGAGGCGATTGCACGCATCGGCGTTCGAGAACTCGATACGGCGACGATGCCGACGTTGGACGTGCGTACGCACGCCGGCAAAGAACAGGTTCGCGGAGCCTTGCGCTACGATCTCAAGCATCTGCTGAGCGCAACGAAGCTCGCTTTGCCGCTTCCGCATGACCGGCCCATCGCCGTTTACGCCGACGATGAAGAGCGAGCTCTCGAAGTTGCGTCGTGTTTACGCGAGCAAGGTTATTCCCAGGCAGCCATCCTCGAAGGCGGTTTCGACGCCTACCGCGATGCCGGCTTGCCGACCGAAGAGCTCACGCAGCAACAGCCGATTCCGGGCAGCGAGTCGGGAATTCCACGGCTTTAGAACGTGCACGCTATCGATCCGAAGATTGGCGACGACGGTTCACTGCGCGTCGTCGTTGAAACGATTCGCGGAAGCCGGCACAAGTACGCGTGGAACGACGAGCTGCGCGCATTCGAATTGCGGCAAACGCTTGCGAGCGGGCTTACGTGGCCGTACGATTTCGGATTCATTCCACGAACGAAAGGCGGCGACGGCGACCCGCTCGACATCTTAGTGCTCATGGATGAACCGACGTTTCCGGGGTGCGTCGTGCCGGTTCAGCTTCTCGGCGCCTTCGAGGTGGAGCAGAACGGCGAGCGCAACGATCGCTTCGTCGGCTGCCTTCTCGCCAGCAAGGAAACGTCTCTGAGCACCGATGGTTACGCTACGCTCAGCGACCTGCCGCAAAAACTGCTCGGTGAATTGGAAACGTTTCTTTCGGTTTATTCGGTTCAGCGCGGCAACGAGATCCGGATCAAGAACCGGATTCAGGCGCCGCAAGCGCTGCGCCTGGTCAACGACTCACTCGCTTAGGCGCGGCGGCGACATCTGCAAAAGAGACAGCACGTGCGAGAGGCGCCCGGCGTAGGTTTCCTGACCCGCGCGCAGCAACTCGTCGCGCAGTCCTCGCAGCTCTTCCACCGCGCGGCTCACGTTCGGCCGGTTCATGTCGCGGAACATTTCACGCGCTCGGTTGAACCGCGTCTCGTCGTCGTCACTGTGAACGGCGCGACGTTCGAACGTGGGAAGTTCTTCGGAGTGACCGAGCACGATGTCGCCGACGATTTCAATAATCGCATCGGCGTGCACCCGAGCGTTCGTTCCGGCCAAGTCGACGTAATGCTCTTCGCGATCCCGGGCCGAAATCGCAATCAAATTTGCCTCCACGCATAACTCGATCAGTCCACCGACTAACGGGACGGCTTCGGAAGCGGCTTCCAAATACGCCTCGTACACTTCATCTTCGTCTTCCTCCGAGGCGTCCAAGTAGTCGCTCCAGGCGCGCCGGGCATCCAACACGGAGCGATACACTTCTCCATCAGGCATAGCCGCTTGTTCTACGCAACGGTTGCGCGCACCGCTTAGCGTTCGAGAAGCGTTCCCATGAGCAAATCTCGCGTCGACACCAGCGCCGAATGATGTCCCGCGGAATCGCAGGCCGCGGCGAGAATCACCAAACCCGCAAGTAAGATATCCGCGCGTTGCGGATTCATCCCGGCAATTGCCTTACGCTCGCAGAGGCCGGCGCTCGCCAAGCGTTCGATCAAAGCGTCGAGCGTAGCGCGTTCAATGCGGGCGTATGTGAAAGGTTCGCGCGACTTGCGTTCGATGCTCACCGCGTTCGTCGCGCTCCCGCCGACGAAAACCAGACGATCGGCGGCGGGAAAGTTTGCGATTGGCGAAACTGCCTGCCGAGCGCGCCGCTCAGCCGACGCAAGCGTTTCTGGATGCACCGGGCCGTTCGTCCCGGCCAGCTGTTCGATCGTCTCCGTCAATCGAACCGCGCCGATTTCACAGGACACGATGCGTTCCGGTCCGGACCACTTGCCCACCGCGTACTCGCTGCTTCCGCCGCCCACATCGAGCACGCCGAACGTTGCCTCGTCTTCCGGAATTCCGGAGACGGCGCCGATGAAGGAACGCCGCGCTTCTTCCTCACCGGAAAGAATCTCCAGCGGCGCGCCCACGGCGTCGCTTACGCGCTGCGCGAACAACTGCGCATTATCGGCGCGGCGCACCGCGCTGGTCGCGATCGCGCGCACATCGTGGGTGAATTCGCGGGCGGCCTGCGCGTGCTCGCGCACCGCCTCGAGCGTCCGATCCATGGCCGCATCGTCCAGATGACCGCGATCTTTCAAATTCTCGCCGATGCGCGTGCCGATGGAGCGCATGTAGGCGATGCGTTCCTGGTTCTGAAAATCGACGACCAAGCCGCGGGTGGAATTCGTGCCGATCGAAACGACCGCGCGAATCACCGCTCCGCGGAATGACGGGACTCGAAGAGCGCGGCGCGTTTCTTCTTGCGCAGGAAATGCCGTTCGTGCGCCGGCGGCGCATCCGGTTTCTCCCACTCTTCGGTCATCTTCAGATAGCCGGCGATTTGCGCTTCAAAGTCTTCATCGCGAATCTGCGGGGCAACCATGACCATCGGATGGCGTCCGCCGCTTTGAACCATGAATTCCAGCGTTTTGCGGCCGGTGAGCGCGCGTTCGTAAAGGGCGCGATGCTTTTCGATATCCAGGAGCGGCGCGCTCGCCAGTTGACCGCCCTGCAATCGCACCGTCGCCCCGTACGCGTTGATATTGATCACGATACCGCGCTGCGTGAGATTCATGGACGCGGCGTACTCGCCGGTTTCAAATAGATAATCGCTTCGTTCGACCGCACCATATGCAGGCGATCGTGAATCTCGGGAATGGCGCCGACGGGATTGCTCAACCGACGCAGCTCGCGCTCGTCCTGCCCGCGAAGATGCCGCAACGTGCGCACGTCACGCTGGATCGACGAAAGCGAACGCGCCATCGCGATATTTTGATTGATAATCCGCGCGTATTGGATCGAAACCAGCGTCAGCACGACCGCCGCGCCGAGGGCGAATAAGATGCGGCTTGCGAGGCGCACGATCGCCGGTACGCCGCTGCGCCGCTTCACCTTAGATATGCTCCGGCAACGCGACGTGAGCCGATGGCGGCTGCGTCTGCGCTTGCCACGATCCTATCCGCCGATATTTGCGATACCGCGCCTCCGTCAATCGGTCGGACGGCGCCGCCGAAAGTTCCGCAAGCGCCGTCTCTATAGCGTTCAGCACCCGAGCGATCGTTCCCGCCGAATCGCGATGCGCGCCGCCGAGCGGTTCGGGCACGATCTCGTCGACGATGGCGAAGCGGTGCAGATCCTGAGCCGTGAGCTTCAGATGCTCGGCCGCCTCTTCGGCTTTGGATGCATCGCTCCATAAAATGGCGGCGCACCCCTCGGGACTGGCCACCGAATAATAACTATGCTCGAGCATGATGATGCGATCGGCGATGCTCAAGGCCAGCGCGCCGCCGCTGCCGCCCTCGCCGATCACCGTAGCAACGATTGGTACGGGCGCTATCGTGAACTCGTACAAACACGCGGCAATCGCTTCGGATTGCGCGCGCTCCTCTGAGCCGGCTGACGGATCCGCGCCTTTGGTATCCACGAACGTGACGATAGGAATGGCCATGCGCGCCGCGAGGTGCGCCAGGCGCTGAACTTTACGATATCCTTCGGGTGACGGCATTCCAAAATTCCGCCGCACGTTCTCTTTGGTGTCGCGTCCGCGCTGCTCGCCTATCACCATGACCGCGCGCTCGCCGAGCTTCGCCAAACCGGCGACGATCGCTTGATCGTCCCGAAAGCGGCGGTCGCCGTGCAGTTCGTCGAATTGCGCGAATTCGGCGATGTATTCCGCAGCCGTCGGCCGATTGGGATGCCGCGCCATGTGGACTTTTTCCCACGGGGTCAGCGAACCGAAGATTTCGCGCTGGATTTCACCGTATTTTTGTTCGAGCGCGCGGATCTCGGCGGACATGTCGACGGGCTGCTGCGCATTGGCCTCGCGCAGCTCCGCGATCCGCCGCTCCAGTTCGAGTAATCCCTTTTCACGCTCGACGATCAGATTCACGCGGGAGAACGCTCCATGCGCCGGCGGCCCTGAGCAGCGTAATCGAGCAGCCGCGCCAGCGTTGCCTTGAGCTGCGCGCGCTCGACCACCATGTCGATATGCCCTTTTTCAAGCAGAAATTCCGCCGTTTGAAACTGATCGGGCAACTTCTGGCGGATCGTTTGTTCGATGACGCGGCGGCCCGCAAATCCAATCATCGCCTTGGGTTCGGCTAAAATAATGTCCGACTGAAATGCAAACGACGCCGAAACGCCGCCGGTCGTCGGATCGGTCAACACCGTGATGAAGGCGTTGCGCTCTTGCATGAAGCGCGCGACGGCGGCGGTCGTTTTCGCCATCTGCATGAGCGCGAGCATGCCTTCTTCCATCCGCGCTCCTCCGCTCGCGGTGAAGATGATGCACGGAATAGCGCGTGCGCGCGCCTCTTCGAGCAGCAGCGTCAGTCGTTCGCCGACGACCGTGCCCATCGTTCCGCCGCGAAAATGAAAATCCATTACGCCGACGGCAACGTCGAATCCGCCGATTTGCCCGAAGCCGCACACGACGCCTTCGCTCAATTGCGATTTTTCGCGATCCGCTTCCAGTTTGGACGCATAGCTCTTCTTGTCGACCCACTTGAGCGGATCGCCCGGCAAAACGTGGTTGCCGATTTCGGTGAAATCACCGTCGATCAACGAGCTGATCCGGTCGTGAGCGCTTATCCGAAAATGATGGCTGCAGCGCGGGCAAACCCACAGGTTCGCCGCCAAATCGGGCCGGTAGAGCAACTCGCCGCACTTCGGGCATTTGCTCCACTGCGCGGCCTCGCCGTTTTGTTCGGGCTTGCTGCGGCGGCTGCGCAGCCAATCCGGCATCGGCACGTTCAGCCGGCAGCCTTCTGCGCGCGGGGCAAAAATCGAGCCGCGTACAATTTGCGCAGTTGCTTGAGGTAATTGAAGATCTCTTTCGTTCAGCTTCGATTCGCCCGCAACGCGGTCCGTGAACACGTACGGCACCTCGAGCGCTTTACCGTAGTGTCCTTTGGCGATGACTTCCAAACCGATTTTGAAGCCGATCGGATCCAGTTCCACGCCTTCGATCGCATCCCGGCGCACCAGCAGATAGCCGCTGGTAATGTCTTTGATTCGGGTCAGCGGCTGCGCGAGCAGGCACGCAACTTTCGAGGTCACCACGCGTCTCCAAGGCCAATTCGTAATTCCGCCGCCGCGCACGTACCGGCTTCCCACTGCCAGACCATAGCCGTCTTCCAACGCTTGTACCATCTTGGGTAGGATGTTGATGTCGTGGCTGAAGTCCGCGTCCATCGCTCCCAGCGCCTGCGAATCGGGACGCGCAAATTTCCAGCCTTCAATCACACCGCTGGAAAGGCCGAGTTTACCGGGACGATGCAGGCAGCGCACGGGAAATTCGGCGCTCAAGCCATCGACGATCGATCCGGTGCCGTCGGGCGAATTGTCGTCGACGACGATCATTTCGCCGTCGAGCTCGTTGCGCGTGAAAACGTCGCCGAGTGCACGGATTAAGCGTTCGATGCCGCCCGCCTCGTTATACGTCGGAATGACGATCGAAAACTTCAACGTGCTCATGCCGATCCGGCTGTATACGACGCCGGCGCTGCGGGGTCTTTTGAAAAAGCCGCTCGAGCGGCGTTTATAGGCGGTGGAGCATCGGATTGACCGAAGGTTCGAAGGCGGGCAGATCGTCGTAAATGCCTTCACTTCGGCTCAGCGTCACGCCTTGGGTGCCGACGCTTTCGACTTCGTCTGCCGCTACGAGGGCTTCTTCGCCGCGCTTACGCCAAAATACCAAAAGAAACTCCGCAACCCGTGCTTCTCCCGAGCCGTACACCGCGCGCACTTCGCCGATATCCGTCCCGTCGTTGGCGCGAACCGGAGTTCCCGCAGGCAGGTCCGCAAGCAACTTCGACATCAGCCCGAAATATACCCGATGATCGCCAGAACAACCAACGCTGCGGTTTCCGTGCGAAAGATGCGCCGACCCAGGGAAACGACATGCGCACCCGCCGTTCGCGCGGCATCGGCCTCCGCATGCGTAAAGCCGCCCTCCGGTCCGATCGCCACCAATACGGTGTTCGCGCGTTCGAGCAACGGCGGCAGGCTTTGCCGAAGAGGCGGCCCATCGCAAAGTTCCCATGGGAAGAGCACGCAGTCGTACTGCCCGAACGCCTGAAGGAGGCGATCGTAGGGAACCGGTTCATCGATTTGCGGAATATCCGCACGCCCGCATTGCTGGGCTGCGGTCTTTGCCAGTCGACGCCAGCGATCGCGTTTGTTGGCGCCGCTTGCAGCGGCGACGACGCGTTGCGAGAGCAACGGAACGATACGCGCAGCACCCAATTCCGTAAGCTTCTCGACCACGAAATCCATTTTTTGACCCTTGGGTATGGCCTGCGCAACGGTTACGTTCGGAAACGCGCTTTGGCTGCTCGAAAGCGCGCCCGTGAGCGTAGCGCCGACGTTCGGACCGTCCATTTGCAGCGACGCACAAAACCGCGAGCCGCCGGAATCGATTACTTCGATGCAATCGCCTTGGCGCAGGCGAAGCACCCGTTTGAGTTTATGCGCATCACTGCGGTCAAACGGCACGCGATCGCCGGCCTTGTGACGTCCTTCGATAAAAAACCTATTCAGGCTTGAACGCGTCCTTCACCTTATCGAAAAACGATCGTTCTTCAACGCGATCGCCGCCGGTGCGTGCGTACTCTTCGAGTAATTCGCGCTGGCGCTTGTTCACTTTCGAAGGCACCATGACGTGAACGCGGACGACGTGATCGCCGCGCTGCGCACCGCGAACCGACGGCATGCCGTGGCTGCGCATGCGAAACGTCGTGCCGCTCTGCGTTCCCGCGCCGATCGTAAGCGGCAATTCACCCTCGAGCGAAGGAACATCGACTTGACCGCCCAGTGCGGCCTGCGGAAAGCTGATCGGAACGTCGACATACGTGTCGACGCCGTCGCGGCGGAACAACGCATGCGCAGCAACGCTCAAGTAAACGTAGAGATCGCCGGCCGGACCGCCGCGTATGCCCGCCTCACCGTTGCCCGTAATGCGGATGCGGCTGCCGTCGTCCACGCCGGCGGGAACTTTCACCGAGAGATTACGTTCGATTTCGCGCCGTCCGCGGCCATTGCACGTTGGACACGGATGGCGGATGACTTGTCCTTCGCCGCCGCATTGCGTGCACGTGGATTGCGTTACGAACTGTCCCAGCGGTGTCTGCCGAACCATGCGCATGACGCCGCTTCCGCTGCACCGCTCGCACGGCACGACCAGCGTGCCTTGCGCCGCTCCGGAGCCATGACAAGACTCGCACTGCGCCAAATGATTGAAATGAATATCGCGCGTCGTTCCGGCGAACGCTTCTTCGAGCGTGATTTCGAGATCGTAGCGCAGATCCGAACCGCGCGCGGGACCGTTGCGGCGCGCTTGCGTTTGGGCACCGCCGGCGCGGTCGCCGAAGAAAATATCGAAAATATCGCCGAAGCCGCCGCCGCCGAACCCCTGGCTGAAGCCGAAATCGCCGAAGCCTCCCGCGCCGTTGGAACTGCCCGGCACGGTGCCGAAGCGATCGTATTGCGCGCGCTTTTGCGGATCGGAAAGCACCTCGTACGCTTCGTTGATCTCCTTGAAGCGATGTTCGGCTTCGGCTTTGTTTTCGGAGACGTCCGGATGGTGCGTGCGCGCCAGCGTGCGATACGCGCGCTTGATATCTTCAGCGTTTGCGCTCCGGCTCACGCCGAGCACTTCGTAAAAATCTTTGGTCGGCATCTGCTGCGGTTACTTGATCTCTACGTCGGAAAGTCGCTGCGAAAGCGTTTCGGCGGTTCCCGAGGCAAGCGCCATCAACCGGCCGTAGGGCATACGGCGCGGGCCTAGGATCGAAAGCATTCCGATGGCATGCTGCCCGAAACGGTACGGTACGGTGACGATGCTGAAATCCGTCAGTTCTTCCACCCCGAGTTCGTGTCCGATCATCGCGGCCGCCGATTCGGCGTTGATGGAGTCGGCAACCAAATCGTACAACGTCTTTTGCTCTTCGACGATTTGCAAGATCGAGCGCAGCTTGCGCAGGTCGTGGAATTCGGGCTGATCGAGTAAATTTTGCGCGCCCGACGCGGTAAGCGTTTGCTGTTCGTGCGAACGCACGTTTCGTAAAGCCGCGACCACTGCATTCTTCAGATCGTCGTGAAGTCCGAGTTGAGCGGTCGTGGCGGCCACGTCGCCGTCGGTTACGTCGCGCAAAACGCGATTGCCCAGACGCGCGTTGAGCGCGCTCGAAAGACGCGTGAGATCGTCCGGCGTCACATCCGCGCTGAGCTCGAACATCGACTGCGCAGATACGCCGAGCGAGGTGACGACAATCGCGACGCCGGTCCGCGCGGAAAGCCATATCAGTTGCAAATGCCTGAAGGTTGTCGTTTCCGACGCCGGTTTGGTAACGAATGCCAAATTCTTCGAAAGGCGTCCCAGCAGCCGCGTCGTTCCCTCGATGATTTCATCCAGTTCACGGCTGGCGTCTTTGAGCTCGTCGCGTATGCGGCGGCGGTCGTCGGCTTCCAAGCGTTCCGGACGCATGAGATGATCGACATACGTGCGATAACCGGCATCCGACGGAATGCGTCCGGCCGACGTGTGCGGCTGCACCAAATATCCGGCGGCTTCCAACTCCGCCATCTCGTTGCGCACCGTGGCGGAGCTTACGCCGAGATGGTACTTCTGCGTGAGCGTTTGGGATGCGACGGGTTCGGCGGTCGCAATGTATTCGTACACGACCGTCGCCAAAATGTAAGCCTTGCGCTTATCGAGCTCGCCCGCTTGGCCGCCGCCCGCGCTTTCCCCCGTGTTCATACGCCTATCTTAGCAATCTCGGCGCCGGAGTGCCAAGACTTTACTGCAGAACCCGGTCGACGGCGGCTTGCAGCTCGGACCAAGAGAGCCCCCCGACGGATACATATCGTACATTGCCCTCGCTGTCGAGTACGATTGTGTCCGGCACTTCGCTCAGCGAGTACGCCGAATAGATTTTGCTCTGCCGGTCGCTTACCACCGGCAAATTCAAATGCTGCGCGTGCAAATACCGCAAAGCGGTGTCCGGATCTTCGTTCCAATCGACTGTGACGATGGCTACGCGATCGCCGTATTGGGCGGCGAGCCGCTCGAAAAGCGGCAATTCGGTGGTGCACGGCGGACACCAGGATGCCCAGAAGTTGATGACGACGGGCTTGCCGCGTAGGGCGGAAGCTGCTCGCTTCCTTGACGCGTCGGCACGTTGAAATCCGGCGGAGGAGCGCCGAAACGCACCGTCGCCAGACCCGTTGCAGTCAGCAAGGAAAGCAGCATCGCCGCCCAGAGGTTCACGCGTATCTTTTCGGCAGGCATGCGCGCCGGTTCCCGGTAAGTCGCGCGCATGAAGACCGCCGAATCGATTGAAGCGCTCGCGCAGGAAAGCCGCCGCTTCGATCCGCCGCCTCAGTTCGCAGCTCGGGCAAACGCACAGCCCGGCATTTACCAAGCGGCGGAGGCGGACTACTTGGAATTCTGGGCTTCATGGGCGCGCAAGCTCGAGTGGATGAAACCGTTCACGCAAACGCTGCAGTGGGAAGAGCCGTTCGCGCGATGGTTTTATGACGGCGAACTCAACGTTGCCGTCAATTGCCTGGACCGTCACGTCGCTGCCGGAAAGGGCAGCAAAATCGCATACTATTTTGAAGGCGAGCCGGGCGATCGTTGGACCATCACGTATCAGCAGCTGCTCGACGACGTTTGCCGGTTTGCCGGCGGCCTGCGCAAACTGGGCATAAAAAAAGGCGATCGCGTCGCCATTTACATGCCGATGATCCCCGAGTTGCCGGTTGCGATGCTTGCCTGCGCGCGTATCGGCGCGCCGCATTCGGTGATTTTCGGCGGGTTTTCGCCCGACGCCATCGTCGACCGCGTCAACGACGCGCAGTGCATCGCGCTGATTACCGCCGATCATGGCTGGCGACGCGGCAATAAAGTTCCGCTCAAACGCAACTGCGACATTGCGATGGAACACACGCCCTCGATTCGTCACTGCATCGTGGCGCGCCGCACCGATGATTACGTGCATATGCACGAGGGCCGCGATTCGTGGTGGAGCGAGATCGTTGCCGGTCAGCCCGCGCAGTGCGAGCCGGAACCGATGAACGCCGAAGACTTGTTGTATTTGCTCTATACGAGCGGAACGACCGCGAAACCAAAAGGCATCAAACATTCGACGGCGGGATATTTGACGCACGTCGCCATGACGCATAAACTCGTCTTCGATTTAAAGGAAGACGAAGACGTGTATTGGTGCGCGGCCGACATCGGCTGGGTTACCGGTCATTCCTACATCGTCTACGGACCGCTTGCCAACGGCGCTACGAGCGTCATTTACGAAGGCACGCCGGACTTTCCCGGCAAGGATCGCTTGTGGGACATCGTCGAGCGCTACAAAGTTTCGATTCTCTACACCGCGCCGACGGCAATTCGCACGTTCATGAAATGGGGCGAAACGTTTCCGCAACAGCACGATCTCGCCTCGCTGCGTTTGCTAGGCTCCGTGGGCGAGCCGATCAATCCGGAAGCGTGGATGTGGTATCGCGAGCACATCGGCCGAAATCGCTGCCCGGTCGTCGACACGTGGTGGCAAACCGAAACCGGCGGCATCATGATTTCACCGCTTCCCGGAATCACGGGAACGCCGCCGGGCAGCGCAACGCTCCCGCTTCCCGGAATCGCTGCCGACATCGTCAACGATCAGGGCGAATCCGTACCGCTCGGCGGCGGCGGATACGTCGTGCTCACGAGGCCGTGGCCGGGCATGCTGCGCGGCATTTACGGTGACGACGAACGCTATCGTCAGACATACTGGTCGAAGTTTCCACACCGGTATCTTGCCGGCGACGGCTGCCGGCGCGATTTGGAAGGCAATTACTGGTTCATGGGGCGCATCGACGACGTCATGAACGTCAGCGGGCACCGCATTTCCACGACGGAGGTCGAAAGCGCGCTGGTCGATCACCCGAAAGTCGCCGAAGCCGCGGTCTGCGGCAAGTTGGACGACGTAACGGGACAGGCGATCTACGCCTTCGTTTCGCTGCGCGGCGCCGACAACGGCTCAAAGGAACTGGCCGAGGATCTGCGTGCGCACGTTGCGGAAAAGCTGGGGAAGTTCACGCGGCCCAAATACATCACGTTCACGCAAGAATTACCGAAGACGCGCAGCGGCAAGATCATGCGCCGTCTCCTGCGCGACGTTGCCGAAGGTCGGCAATTGGGCGACACGACGACGCTTGCCGATTCCGGCGTCGTCGAAGAACTGAAGGAACGCGCGAAAAGCGAAGTCAGGGAAGACTGAAAAACTCTCCCACCTGCTCCAGGTGCCTAATGCGGGCGGCGGGGGGAAGCGCGTTCAGAATCACCGCTCCGTAACGCGACGATTCCGCGCGCCCGTCGAGAATCGCAACCAAACCGCGATCGCTCTTGCTGCGGATGAGGCGCCCGAAACCTTGTTTCAGGCGCACGATCGCACTGGGGATCATGTACTGTTCGAATCCGTTGCCGCCGCGCGATTCGATCGCTTCGATGCGGGCGCGCACCAACGGATCGGCCGGTGAGGGGAACGGCAGCCGATCGATGATGACGCAGGAAAGCTGCTCTCCCACAACGTCGATGCCTTCCCAAAACGTTCCGGTCGCAAACAATACGGCGTGAGGCGTCGTGCGAAACCAATCCAGCAAGTGCGTGCGCGGTAATTCCCCTTGCAACCGTACCGGAAACGCCAAGCGTTCGCGAACGATCGCGTACACTTCGCGCAGCCGCGCATACGAGGTGAAAAGAACGAATGCGCGTCCGCGGCTGCGATCCAGACACTCTTCGAGCAGCGGCGCAGCGCGGCGCGCAAAGTCCGGCGATTTTGGATTGAGCGCCGGCGGCGCGACGTAAAGGCAGGCTTGCCGTCTGAAGTCAAAAGGCGAAGGCGCAATCAATTCCTGCGCATCGGTGATTCCGAGCGACTCCTTCAAAAAGGTGAACGGGCTGTTTTCGGATGCCCCCGCGTTCGCGATCGTCGCGCTCGTGAGCACCACGCTGGTCGTGCGTTCGAACAGCTTGATGCGCAATTCGTCCGCTACGTCGAACGGCGCGCTGTTGACTTGATAAAATGCGTCGGCATCTCCGCGCTCGACCCATGCGATCGCCGTTTCCGGCGGCGAATGCGCGCGGTCGATGGCGGCTTGGTGAGCGAGAATGACGTTCATCGCCAGGTCGCGGCGCCGCTCTGCCTCCGCGTCGTTTTGGGGCCGTTTTTTGAGTGCGTCGTGCCAGTTGGCGTAGAGCCAGTTTTCCAGTTTGAACAACGTTTCCCGCAGTGCGTCCAGCGCGATCGGTGCATCGTCGTTCGCGGCCAGCGGATAGCGATCTCCCGGTACGCGCGCCAGCACCGACTCCAGGCCGCGCAGACCACGCTCGACGTTGGCATCGAAGTTCGGCGGCACCGCGTACGAACGATGGAGTTTGCGCATCATGCGCCCGAGCGTAGCGCGCGAAAGCGTGGCCGTAAGCGCGGCGGTAGCCCAGCGTTCGCATTGATGCGCTTCGTCGAGGATTGCGAAATCGTATGTGGGGATCAGGCCGCCGCCCATCGCAAGGTCCAAGAAAAACAACGCGTGGTTGACCACAACCACGTCGGCAAATTTGGCCTCGTCGCGCTTTCGAAAGAAAAAGCAATCGCGAAAATGTTCGCAAAACTCGCCCACGCAATCGTCGGCGTCCGCATCCAGCTGTTCCCATTCGTGCGCCGGCGGTGTAAAGCGCAATTCGGCGCGGTCACCGGTGGGTGTGCGCGAACCCCATTCCCACAAACGCTGCATCGTCGAAGATGACGCAAGCAGGCGTTCCGAGCGCAAGTGTTCCAACTTTTGCTTGCACAGGTAATGATGGCGTCCTTTGAGCAACGTTACGCGCGCCGAAATATCGAGCGCACGCGCCACCAGCGGAATATCTTTTTCAACCAGTCTGTTCTTGCAGCGCGATGGTTCCGGTGGAGAGCACGACTTTTTTTCCGCACTGCAGCGCCGGAACCAGATATGCGAGCGATTTTCCGACGCCGGTGCCCGCTTCGACGATCGTGTGCATGCCTTCCAAGAACCCGCGCTCGATGAGACGCGCCATCTGCATCTGCCCGGGCCGTACTTCAAAGCCCGGCAGCGCGCGCTCTATCGGACCGCCGGCACCGAAGATGTGGTCAAGGGTGTTCGCGTTCATCCGGCATTTCGAGCTGTGAGGTATATTGCGCGCCGCTTTGCGGATCGACCACGCGGGTGAAAACCGGCTTTGGTGGCCAGAAAATCAAAAACGTAAAGACAAAGCCCGCGATGAGCCCGCCGACGTGCGCCTGCCACGAAATCCCCGGGAACGCAAAACTCCAGATGAGATTCAAAACCAAGATCCCAAGGTTCGCGCGGACCAGCTCGTTGCCGCGCCGCCCGAGTTTGAGGCCGACCGCGAACAACGCGCCGAACAGGCCGAAGATTGCGCCGCTGGCGCCGAGCGTTTCAGCGTTCGGAGGCGAGAACAAAACGACGCTCCAACCGGACACGAACAACGCGACGAGGTACACGACCAGCGTTCGCCACGATCCCAGCGCGAGTTCGATGAACCGCCCAAGCCAGTATAGCGAAAGCATATTCAGGCCGATGTGCGCGATGCTGCCATGCAAGAACGCGCTCGTGAAGATGCGATAGTACTGGTGGTTCACCAGCACGTCGTTCGGCGAGAGCAACCCCGCATCGATCGCGGTTCCCGAAAAGATTCGCCCGCTGATCACGCCTCCGCCGGTCACGCGAATCTCCCACAAAAATGCGAGCACGTTGAGCACGATCAGCGCGCGTGTAATCAAGCGGTAACCAAAACCATGCGCGCCAGTTCCAACGAGATAGCATGTTTGCGGCGCTCGACTTCAACCGTCATCGGGCCGCCGAGCGGCGCTTTCGCGTGAACGCGGACCGCTGCTCCGGGGCGTAATCCAACCTCGCCCAAGTACCGCAGCATCTCGGGGACTTCTTGGGTCACGCCTTGCACGACCGCATCGCTGCCGATGTCGATCTGCGCGAGCGGTACGCCGTCGCGTTGTGGCTGCGTCAGATCTTTGGGGGGGATCGGAAGCCCGTGCGGACACACCTGCGGGTCGCCCAGGATCGCGATCAATCGCTGCTCGACGTTTTCCGAAATCGCGTGTTCCAGCATGCAGGCTTCTTGCTGTACTTCATCCCAAGGCATGCCTAAAACATCCGTAAGCAAACGTTCCGCAAGGCGATGCCGCCGCACCACGCGTACCGCAACTTCCAACCCTTTACGCGTCAGCGCGACCTCACCGCGCGCGATGTGCTCCAAATACCCCTCGGCTGCAAGTTTTTTCAACATTCCGGACACGGAGGCCGGCGCTACGCCCAATTCCGAGGCGAGGCCCGACGTGCTCACGCCCGGGCCTTCGTGCTCCAGGCGATAGACGGCTTCGAGATATTCTTCCGTCGACTCGGCGAAATGGCTGTGACCGGACATAACTTAACCGTACCGTTCGAGCAGCACGTGGAGCGCGGCCTTCCGGCGTTCGCCCGCAAAGCTTGCATCGACGGCATTTCGCACGAATCGCAACAGCGACTCACGGCCCGCGACTCGCTGCACGTAGCCGTATTCCGACGTTATGCTCGTGCGAAATAAAGCCGGATCGTCCGCGTCTATTGTGACGATGCAGCCGGCAGTATCGAGTCCGATCAATGGGTGCGGATAGTTTGGATCGGCCGCTCCGGTGAGAAAGTTTGAGGTCGGACAAATTTCAAGCGGTATTTTCTTGTCCGCCAGCAACGCGACGGTAGACGCATCTTGCAACGCCAAAATGCCGTGACCGATGCGTTCGGCTTTCAGCAACTCCACCGCCTGACGAATACTTTCCGCACCGGCCGCCTCGCCGGCATGCGCGACGACGTGCAAACCGGCTGCTCGCGCCTGAGCGAAAACATCGGCAAACAATTCCGCCGGAAAGCGCGCTTCATCGCCGCCTAAACCGATGCCGATAACACCGAGGTCGCGCATTTGCCCCGCCATGCGCAGCGTACGAAACGCACTTTCAACGCCGAAGTTGCGCGTTACGTCGACGATGAACGAAATGTCAAAGGGTTTCGTCGCCTTCTCGAACGCGTCGCGCATCGCTTCAACGCACGCGCGAACGTCGATACCCGGGTGAAAGAATCTCCAGACCGACGGCGAGATGAAGAGCTCGGCATACACGACGTTTTGCGCGGCGGCGTCCTGGACATACTCCGTTGCGAGTCGCGCATAATCGTCCGGCTCGGCAAGCGAGCGGCTCACCGCCGCGAACGTCAGCAAGAATTCGTTGAAGTCGCGAAAGCCATACGGGTCCTCGTCGGCGTGCGCCGGGGCGCCTTTCTGGAACGGCTGTTCCGGCCCGTGCGGGCGGTATGTCAGCGCAACCCCGTGGCGGCGCGCCAAGTCTACGAACGTGGCCGGCCGGAGCGTTCCCTCGAGGTGGCAGTGCAGCTGAATCTTGGGCAGGTCACGCAGGAATCCATCGGCGGCGGTCACGTATATGGGTGTTCGCGCCGGAGCCGTCCGGAGCATCGCCGCGGGGTGGAGCAGTCCGGTAGCTCGTCGGGCTCATAACCCGAAGGTCGCGTGTTCAAATCACGCCCCCGCAACCAAACGCAGGTCCAGAAACGAAAAGGTTTTTGGACCTGTTTGTTTTCCTTTGCCCGTTTTTGACCACTTGTTGGACTCCCGCCTCATAGCAATGCATCTTCGCTGCTCTAACGATTCGTTCGATGCCGAGCACTGGAGACAAACACCTTCGCTCCACGGCCATTTCCAACACCGCTGCGGCGGACGGGAAGCTATCACATGGCTGTGTCCTCCTTCGCCTGTCTGACCAACCACATTTGATACCAAAGTAGAAGCAAGTAAATACCGTCAGGCATCGTCACCACTACCCGGTAGCTGCCGCGGGTCTTGGTTGGAGGCATCGCTCCCGGCCTTACGGAGTAAAGCAACACCAGGATGCCGATCTGAACGAGCGGCAACAAGAATACCGCCGGCCGCGGCAGCAGCATGCCCATCGATCCGAGGGACGGGTTCATGTTCACGGTTTTTGGCAGGAACCTATACTGAAGTGCAGTTCCTACGAAGCTGCACAACGTCAGCAACGCGCACACTGAAAGCGCGACGATACTCAGCATGCTGAGGCTTCGCGTCGCATTCCTTTCTAGACCATCCGCGGCGTAACGCCTTGCGAGCGCGCGAGGATCAAGTCGATAATACGCGTATACTTTATGTATTGAAGGTTCTCTGTATCGGCAGCTATGCACCGTACCTCGGCGGCTCAGAAACGTGGGCGCCGTTTTTGCGTGAGTTTCCGAAGCAGGATGAAGTCATCATCGTCGATCCGCTCGACGTGCTCGGTTCACCCAAGCCGCAGAGCGCGCTTGCCGCCCTCATCGAAGAGCGCATTCGGGACGTCGACGTGGTCATCACTCACGCGTTTTCGGCCGCCGACACGCTGCGCGTGGCGAACGTCGTTCCTTCAAACAAACGGCGCATCGTCTTGGTGAGCCCCATCCTTAGCGATCCCACACGAAAAAATTTTATCGGGCGCACAGCGCGATCGCTGTTTCGATCCGGCATCGGCAAACGAATCTTGCGCCACGTAGCGATCGGCAAAATTCGCAAACTCAAGCGTGAAGACGGCGCGATGGCAAGAGAACTCGACCGGCTGCTGGCAAGTGAGCCTCCCTCCGAAATTCTTGCGCAGGCACGGCTTCGTCTTGCCGCATCGGATGCAAACGCTTTAGCAGACGCGACCGCGGCGCTACCCAGCGCCGATTTGACCGCCAGCGCGCCGACGGATTCCATGATGATCGTCTGCGGCGCAGCCGGCGCGACGGATAAGGTGATGATGCCGCGATTGGCGCGAATGTTCCCCGGCGTTCGGATTCAGGTTTTCGAGGATTGCGGCGTAGCTGCTATGCTCGAACAACCGCAGCGGCTGCGCGCCGCCATCGCCTAAAACACCTTCGCGCCGTTTGCCACCGGCTCATCGGCCCGGAGAAGGACGACCGCGCCGCTGCGGTCCGGCACACCTAAAACCAAAACGTCGCTGACAAAGCCGGCTATTCGTTTGGGCGGCAGATTCATGACCGCCAGAATCTGCTTGCCGATCAGCGATTCGGTCCTATAGCGCTCTGTGATTTGCGCGCTCGATTGTTTGAGCCCAAGTTCCCCAAAATCGATCGCGATCTTGTATGCCGGCTTACGCGCATTCGGTAACGCCTCGGCTGCAACAATCGTACCCGTACGTACGTCGAGCGCGTGAAACGCTTCCAGCGCGGTTTGCGGACCGGTAGAACTCACCGAACCCGCGTGACCTGAGCGGGCGTAATCGTGGCGCCGTGATTGCCCCACGACGTGCGCTCGTGATCGATTACCGCCGCAATCTGGGCATCACTCAGCTGCGATCCGAAGGCCGGCATTTGTGCAGCATACGTTTTTCCGGCGATGGCTTTACCGGAAAGTCCGTGCAAGACCACGCCGATGTGCGCGTCCGCATCGCGTCCGTTTACGACCGAATCGCCGGCCAGCGCCGGGAAAACGCCCGGCGTTCCGGCTCCGGCCTCACCATGGCATGACGAGCAGTTCTGCGAGTACACCTGCGCACCAATCGTGGAGTAATCGAACCCGGCGACGTTATTGCTGCCGACGCCTGCATTGCGGTTGACCGGCGCTGCGGTTTGCGTGGCGGTTTGCGTTGCGGGCCCAAGGGCCGCTTCAATCGTCGGATTCGGCGCATACGTCGGCGTCTGCGCGAACGCGGCGGGCGTCGGAAAAAACTCCAGTCCATACCACATCGCCCAGACGCCGAAAACCACGATGAGCACCCACGTCCAGACCGGTATCGGCCCGACCGATTCTGCGCGCACCGGATCGAACGGTTCTTCGGCGCCGAACGCGTTGACGTTGACGTCGATCGCTCCGCGCACGCGCGAACCGGCACGTAGTCCCGTAACTGTAATGCCGGGACCGTTGGCGACGGTAAAGGGAATGCTTCGAACGCCGACGTTTCCTACCGCATCCGTCGCTTGAATGCGCATCACGTGTTCGCCGTCGGGTAGGGTACTGGTATCTAAGTGAAAACGCGCCGGCGGCCGGTATACCGCGACGGGCTCCAATGCATCATCCAGATAGATTCGCACGGAGACCGCTTCTTGCGGTCGATTGGGTTCGGGCTGCATTACCGATCGTTCCGTAAGATCAAGCGCTTGGGATGATCGGTTCCGGTTTCACCGGGGCGTAGCGTATAGTAACAGGCCGCTATCATCGTCCAGAGCGTCGCAATGCTGCCGAAAATCACGATACCCCATCCGAGCGCATCATGCGGCGGCGCTTGCATCTGCATCCCGTTCATTTCGATGCTCCCGCGCTTAGCTGAACTTGTTTGAGCGATTTGAGATAAGCGACCAAATCTTTTGCATTATCGGTGGCAACCACCACGCCGCTCGATGGACCGAATCCGGGCGGCAACGGTACGCCGACATCGCCCGGTGCTGCTTTACTCCGCACCGTGAACAACCACGGATAGCGCGGCATCACCGAGTCGTGCACGACGGCTCGCGGATTCCAGAGGTGAATGTATTGCCAAACATCGCTGGGCTGACGCAAGCCGATATTGCTCAAATCAGGCCCCGTTCGCTCGGTTCCGAGCAGCTGAGGCGTTGCGTACGCGTAATCGCCGCCGACGGACGGACGGCCGAAAACTTTATCCTGTACCAGCGGGCGCACGTTTTGCGTATGGCAGTACGAGCATCCCTCACTTACGTAGATATCGCGTCCGCGCGCCTGCGCGGCACTCAGCTGCCGCAAACCTGCGACCGGCGAAGTGTGCGAAAGCACGAGCCCCGGTACCACGCCCATCAGAATGCAAAAGCCGCCGTAAATACAAGCGCACGAAATGACGATGGTCCACACGTTATTCATCCCGCGGTTCATGCCGACGCAGCTCCGGGCGCCCGCTCGTATTTGAGTACTTCGGGTCTCGGAGCGATCGTCATCAAGATGACGTTATACGCGAAGATGATATGCGATGCGAACATTGCGATGCCCGCGACCGCTCGCCCCAACCAGTACGGCGCAGCCGCTTCGACCGAGGCGATAAACGGATTACCGGAAGCCCACGCCAATCCTTGTTCGGTTCCCCCGACCGAAAGAAACACGACGTACGCGGTTACGCCGACCGTCGCCAGCCAAAAGTGCAAGCCGGTCGCAATTGCGGATGGACGTTTGCCGGTCGCTCGCGGAAGCAACGCATACACCGCTCCCCATGCGATGAAAGTAATGAATCCATACATCGTCGCGTGCGAATGGCCGACCGTATAGCTCGTGAGATGCCAAATCGTTTGCAGACTGCGCAGCGCCTCAACGGTTCCCTGCGTCGACCCCAGAAAGTAATATGCTACGCCGACCACGATGAACGGCAGCGCGTAGGAGCGGCGCACCGTCTCCCATTGGTTGCGCATCGTCAAAAAGAAGTTGCCGCTTCCCGCCCAGACGGGAACCAGCATGCCCACGCTAAAGACGATGGCGAGCGTTTGAAACCACCACGGGAGCGGCGTAAATTCGTAGTGGTGCGCGCCGATCACGGGATAGAACACGAGGTTCGTCCAGAATCCAAGTACGCCGAGCGCATACGAATAGATCGGGCGATTCAACAGCTTCGGCAGAGCGTAGTAGGTAACGCCGAGCGCGAGGAACGTGAACCACATGCCCACCGCGTTGTGCATGTAAAACGCCTGCACCGCAACCTGCCCCAGTCCACGCTGATACAGCGGCACGTATGCGGTAATTCCAAGCAGCACCGTGAAGACGAAGGCGCCGATCGTGTACCAATTGGAAATATAAATCTCGCGTTCGATCCGCTGAGCGACCGTGGTCAGAAGCGCAATGAACGTTGCGATCAAGGCAAAGACGAAAATGAGCGTAACCCACCACACCCATTCCCGGTATTCCTGATTGCCGTTGTTGATGCCGCCGTCCAGCGTAACGGTTCCGCACACCGCAGCCAGATTGAACAGCAGTAGCCCCAACCAAGCAAAACGTTTGCTTTGGATCGGAATACCTGATGTGCGGGAAGCCACGTACAGCGCCGCCCCGCTCAGAGCGACCGATGCCCAACCGTAAAATGCGTCATTGGTGTGGATTGCGCGTAAACGGCCGAATGAAAGAAACGGGCTCGTCGCAAAATCCGGATACGGAAACTTAAAGCTGATCAACAATCCGACGAACGTGCTGAGCAGCAGCCAGAACGTCGCGCTCAGCGTGAAGGCGCTGAAGAGGGCGATGTCTTCCGGCTCTACGTTGTCGCGTAGAAGCTCAACCGATACACTCACGGCCGAATCCTACGTCCGACGCCTCGTTGCAAACACCCTGGCAACTCCACAAAAAGCAGGTAGGGCAGAACGGGCAAACAATACGGCCACATGCAAAAAGCCGCCATGGCTTCCGTGATCTGCCTCTGCTTGGCGGCACTTGCCCTATTCCCCGGCAGATCCCTCGGCGCAAAGCCTTCGCCGACCCCTTCTCCAACCGCTTCGCCTACACCGGACCGGTGGCGCGAAATCGTTGTCGCGTCGAAAACACTGACGCCGTCGAATTCGGGGAATATTCAGGTTTTGCGCAGTTTCGCCGCCATGCGCAGGGACGGAACCGAAGCAACGGCGTGCATTTCGTTCAAAAATTTAGATCCGCGCACCGCAACCAGGGTGCTTTTCACATTTCCGCTTTTTAATGGAAACGGTGTGCGTTTGGCGTCGCTCGAGTTGGATCGCAGGGGCACGTTTTCGCAAGGCATCGCCATCGAGGGATACAGCTCTCTTGGGGATCAGCTGTCCGGCGGCGGCAACAGAGGCTATGCCGATAACTGCACCACGCTTAACACCGGAATGGCCGCGCTGCCGATTTTATCCGCGAAATACGCTACGTATGCCGTCAAACGAGTCGAATACGCCGACGGCACGGTTTGGACTCCGTAACGGTCTTACAGCGTGCGGCATGGCGATTTACGCCCGCTCGCAGAGAGGAACAGCCCGACGCCAAGCAGCCTGCGACAAATTGCCCGTCTTTGCCGATGAAACGAACCAGCGGTGGGTATCTTTCAGGCCATGAATACGTGGACGCAACTGCGCAAAGACGCGGTACCGCTCGCCAAGAGCACGTGGGAAGACTTTCAAAAGCACAACGGGCAATGGCTTGCGGCGGCTCTTGCATATTTCACCGCCTTCGCAATCGCGCCGCTCATCATCGTCATTGTGGAAATTGCCGGTCTGGCCATCGGGAACCATCAACGCGCGCTCGATGCAATATTCACTTATTTGCAGCGTGACGCAGGTGCCGGCGCCGGTGCGGTCAAGCAGATCGTTTCCTCCACCTTCAACGAGCCGCGCAGAGGAGTTCTGGCCGAGATCATCGGCTGGATCATCTTCGCGCTGGCCTCGATCGGGCTGTTCAACGCGGTGCAGTTCGCCCTGAATCATGTTTGGGATTTGACGCCGGTAAAAATGAGCATTTGGAAAGCAATCCGGCAACGGCTCTCGGCGTTTGCCGTGATGATGTCCATCGCCTTGCTGCTGCTGATTTCGATTGCGCTCAACGCGGTGCTTACGATTGCCGGCGGTTATCTCACGCATGTCTTTGTCGGCTTTGCCACCTTGCTGAAAATTGCGGATTTCGTCATTTCGGTGGGCGTGATCTGGCTTGGTTTTGCGGTGCTGTTCAAATATCTGCCGGAATGCGACATCGAGTGGAAAGACGTGTGGGCAGGTGCGGGCCTCACCGCGCTGCTCTTCGTCATCGGCCAGTTTTTGCTAGGATGGTACCTCGGCCGTGCCGGCATTAGTTCCGGTTACGGCGCGTTTGGATCGTTCGTCGTCTTTCTCATTTGGGTGAATTACTCCGCGCAGATCATGCTGCTGGGCGCGGAGTTCACGCATGTATATGCGCAGCGGCATGGTTCGCAGTCGCGCTCTTCAACCACGCGGGGAGAGATAAAGACCAAATACGCCGGCGCGCAACCGTAGCCGGCCCAGATCGAAGAATACCGCGAAGCGAAATTCGAAGCCGAGCAGACCTAATTCGCTTCTTAGTTCGTCGACGATGTTTTCTGCGAACTCGGGCTCGTGCTTCCGGTTGTCGTAGACGGTTCTTGTTGCGTCGTCCGTGACGACCCCACGGTGATTCGCCGGGGTTGACGCTTAGGATGTTGCCGCAAGGTCAGCACGAGCATCCCGTGCTCGACGTGCGCATCGATGTTCTCTTCATCGACGTCCTCCGGCACGGTAATCGACCGCGTAAAATTCCGCCGTTCGTTGCGCCCGCTGACGGTTATGACGCCGTCCTGATAGTTGATCTCCAAATCGTCCGGGCGGAATCCGGGCACCGCCATTTCGATTTCGTAACCGTTTTCGCTGCGCCGTACATCGATTCCAATCATGTTCTGCCAGTTACCCGGAAAGAAACCGCGAAACGGTTCCCAATCAAACATGCTTCCGAATCCTCGTCGCGATTCCGGGGTGCCGGTTTCAGTGCGCTTGCCGTAGTCGTTCATCGAAAAATCTCCGTCCTCATGTAGTGAGGTTATCCTACCCACCTGTCGCCGACGGCATTGGCGAGGCAGCCGGTTGCGTGACCCGGCCCGCGCATAACGTCTTCATGGACGCGAGCGCTGCTTTGTTCGGAGAGCTGCTCGCCGGGTGTAAGTACGCGTTGCTCCGGGCGGCAATTGCGTCCAACCCGCCGGGGGCGCAAAAGGCAATGCGGAGGCGGCCGACGTTGCGGCAGCTGAGGAGGATACTATGGTACATCGCTCCCGACTTCTGCGAACGCTTGCAGCGCTCGATCCATTTCTTGCCGCGTCAGTTTTGCGCTCATCTGCACGCGAATGCGGGCGGTGCCTTCGGGAACGACCGGGAATCCGAATCCGGTTACGAACACGCCTTTCTTCAGTAACTTATCGCTCATCGCGATCGCAAACGCAGTGTCGCCGACGATGATCGGAACGATCGCGCTTTCGCCGGGAAGCGGTTTGAATCCGAGGCGCGCTAACTCATCGCGAAAATAGGCGACGTTCGCGCGAAGCTGCTCCACGAGCTGCGGATGGTTTTCCAAATAGTCGATTGCGGCGAGCGCGCTGCAAGCGACCGTGGCCGGAAGCGCATTTGAAAAGAGCTGCGGGCGCGATCTCTGAACGAGCGTATCCACAAGTGCCCGGCTTCCGGCGACGAATCCGCCGGCAGCGCCGCCAAGCGCTTTTCCAAGGGTTCCGGTGATGATGTCGATTTGCCCCTCAAGCCCAAAATGCTCGATCGTTCCGCGTCCGGTGCGGCCCATCACGCCGGTACCGTGTGAATCGTCGACCACGGAGACCGCGTCGTAGCGTTTGGCCAATTCGACGATCTCCGGCAACTTCGCCAGGCTGCCTTCCATGGAAAAAACTCCGTCGGTCACGATCACCACCGGAGAGGCGCCCTTCACTGCTTTGAGCTTCTCTTCCAAATCGCGCATATCGCCGTGCTTGTAGCGTTCGCGCCGTGCTTTTCCGGCTAGGCGGCAGCCGTCGATGATTGAAGCGTGGTTGAGCTCGTCCGAAAGAATCGCCGAACCCTCATCGCAAATAACCGGAAACAGACCGGTATTCGCGTTCCAACATGAAACGTACGTCAACGAGGCCTCGGTGCGCAAGAACTTCGAGATGCGCTCTTCGAGCGTGCGATGGATATCGAACGTTCCGCAAATGAAGCGCACGGACGCTGTTCCCGCGCCGTATTGTTCCAGCCCGCGCTTGCCGGCTTCGATGACGGAGGCTTCGTCGGAAAGGCCGAGATAATTGTTGCTGGACAGAATGATGACGTTTCCGGCTTCCTCCATGTGCACTTCCGGAGCCATCGGCGTGGTGAGATGCCGTAAGGACTTATACGTTCCGGCATCTTTGAGCTTGTCGATGTCTGCTTGAAGCCGCTGCTCGAATGTCGCGTTCATGAGCTTCCTTTCATATCCAACACAATCTTGGCCGCCTCACCGCTTCGCATCAGTTCGAAAGCGCGGTCGAATTGGTCGAAGGGCAAAACGTGCGTGATTATCGGCTCCAGATTTACCCGTCCGGAACGAACGAGAGCTTGCGTTTGGTACCAGGTTTCGAACATGCGGCGCCCGTTGATCCCTAGGACGGTCAGCCCTTTGAAAATGATTCGTTCGGCAAGGTTGATGCTTACGTCGTCGCTGGGAATTCCTAACAGTGCCGCACGCCCGCCGTTGCGCACCATGCGAAGGCCCATATCGATTGCCTGGCCGCTTCCCGACATCTCCAGAAGCACGTCGACGCCGTCTCCGCGCGTGAGATCGAGTATGGTCTGCACGACCTTCGGGTCGCGGGCAGAAAACGTTTCGTCGGCGCCGAGCGATTTCGCAAGTGCGAGTTTGGCAGGACTCAAATCGATCGCATAAACGGCCGAGGCGCCCGCTGCGCGCGCAACGGGAATCGCCATGAGGCCGATCGATCCGACGCCCATGATCACGACCGATTTTACGCTTACGCCTGCCGCCATTACGGTATGGACTGCATTGCCCAGCGGATCGAAGACGGCGGCAAACTCGTCGGGTATGGCGGGATCGAGTTTCCAGACGTTCGTGTCCGGCATGACGATGTAGTCGGCAAACGCACCGTCGCGATCCACTCCGATAATCTCGACTCTTTCGCAGATGTGCGCATCACCGATACGACAAAGCAAGCACGTTGCGTCCGCGATGTGGCCTTCGGCCGAAACGCGATCGCCGGTGACGACCATGCGCACCGCCGGCCCTACCGCGTCGACGATACCCATAAATTCATGTCCGACCGTAATCGGCGGATGCACGCGGTGCTGCGCCCATTTATCCCACCAGTATATGTGCGCATCCGTACCGCAGACGCCCGCTTTCTCGACGCGAATCAGCACGTCGGACGGCCCTAATTGCGGAACGGGCACGTCCTGAAGCGAAAATCCGGGACCGGGCTGCATTTTACGCAGCGCTCTCATGCCTTAAAAATCATACTCCAATTGCGTGCGGTTATATTTGAAGTCCGGCAGTCCGCCGTACACCGATGTATATCCCTGCGTTCGTTCCGCGTACCGATGCCGTAATGAAAATCCGCGGTACGGTCCCTTGCCGACGTTATTGAAAAAGTACGTGACGTTGAAATTCGTTTCTTGCGTCGGCGAAACGCCGGACGTCCCGTTACCGTAGGCATACCAAGCGCGGCTGGCGATGAACCGCAGGCGCTTTTGCAGCGTGTAAAACGTACCGGAAATTTTGCCGCTCGAACCTGGGCTGCGCCGGTCGACCATGCCTTGGCTAATACTGGTGGTAAAGAGCGGATCCGTCGCAGTCGAATCCGTATACGGGCTGGCCCACCCGCCGTAGTATACCGTCGTGGTGGCGCCAGCCGAAGGAACGCAGTTCGCCGTTCCGCCCGCAGGCAAAAAGTAAGGCAGCAAACCGGATATTTCATGATTCGCGCCGCATTTCGTCCCGGCCGGCAACACAATAGTGTCGCTCTTCTGCGGGATGTAATCGTACGAGATCGCGAGCTCGACGTTGTTCCAAGGCGATATCCCGCCCTGCACGCCGAAGACTTGACTATCGATCTTTCCGATAACGGCGCTTCCCGAATTCGTTTCGCTGCCGCCTTGCAGCGCAACGTACGGTTTTATGGAGCCTTTCCAGGCGTATTTGATATCACCCCAAAACGCGTTGGCGATGTTTTCGAACGCATAATAGTGCAAATTGCCTGAGAGGTCGGCTGCGCTGTAACCGATGCGGCCGTAGCCGAACCCGCTGGTCGTGATCGACGTAAATGGAGTCGGGATGATGTTGGCGGCTGCGCCGCCGTAATTCGTAGACGGCAGCGTCGTCTCCGTGAGTAAAGTCGTATTGCTGAAATTCGACGAAGACCGATCCTCAAAGCGCGTCATGTACGCCAGTTCGCCAGTCCAGTGCGGGGTAAACTTGTAAGCGACGTCTGCTCCTTGAAACGCCTGCGGCTTGATGCGCGAGTCCGAGGCATTTGCCCAAGGCGTCGTAATGACTTGATTGCCAATTTTGGCGTAAAGCGTCGGATCTTTGTACTGCAAGTACGCTTCGTACAGCGTACTCAACGTGAAACCGGGGAGCGTATCGTCAGGATTCGTCCCTCCCACGGGGCCGGTGAACTTGCGCGCATGATAGCAGTCTGCTCGTGGCTGAGACATGCGTTGCCGGATCGCCGCAACCATCGAACGGGTTGGCGTATAAATACGTTCCGCCGACGCTCCACGTTCCGCCGAAATTGTAGGCTGCATGCAACGCGACGCCGGAGTTGAAGGAGGCTTGATTAAATTGCGAATTAGTCTTGACGAAGCTGCTCGCGTTCTGGCGCGTAAAGTAATAGGAACGCACGTACCCGCCGTAGGTGATGCCATCCGGCGTGCGCGTTGCTTTCGGCGCAGGAGTCGCTTGCGAGACGACGATCGGTGCTGGTGGGCTTTCCGCCGCTGCGCGCACGGCTGCGCACAGCATTAAGGCGCCGCAAGCGACAAATACCCGAATGAACCAATTCTTCATGGGACAGCCCGATCTAGCCATAGCGGCCGGTAATGTAGTCTTCCGTGCGTTTGTCCTGCGGTTTGAAAAAGATGTCGCGCGTATTTCCCGCCTCGATCAGTTCACCCATGAGAAAGAACGCGGTATAGTCGGAAATACGAGCCGCCTGCTGCATCGAATGCGTGACGATTACCACGGTGTAGTCCTTTTTCAGCTCGCCGATAAGGTCTTCGATTTTGCTCGTCGCAATCGGATCGAGCGCGGATGCGGGTTCGTCCATCAAGATGACCTCGGGCTCAACCGCCAGTACGCGCGCAATACATAGGCGTTGCTGCTGGCCGCCGGAAAGTTCCAGCGCCGATTTATCGAGCCGGTCCTTTACCTCATCCCACAGCGCCGCATGGCGAAGGCTGCGCTCGGCGATTTCCATCAACGGCTTTCGCCCCCGCACCCCGTGGATTTTCGGCCCATAGACGGCGTTTTCGTAGATGCTCTTGGGAAACGGATTTGGCCTTTGGAACACCATGCCGATGCGATGGCGTATCGTTACGGGGTCGACGTCGCGCGCATAGATGTCCTCACCGTCCAGCGTAACTTTGCCTTCGACACGAACGTCGGGGGTCAGATCGTGCATACGATTGATCGCGCGAATGAACGTCGATTTTCCGCAGCCCGACGGCCCGATCAACGCCGTGACGTTATTTTGTTTCACCTGCAGCGAAGCGCCTTTTATGGCTTGGAAATTGCCGTAAAACACATTAAGGTTTTCAACGCAGAGCTTGATCTCGGCAGGCATTTGCGCGGCGGAAGTCGGCGAGAACCGGTTCATCGCGATCGTCATTTTCCCGTCAACCTGCGGCTGAGCCGGCGACCCAACAGGCGCGCGGAAATGTTGAAGAGGAGCACCATCACCAAAAGCACCAGCGCCGAGCCGTTTCCGACCGCAGTGCCGTCCGGGATCAGCCCTTCCGAATGCGTGTACCACAGGTGTACCGATAGGGTTTCGGCTTGGTGGAAAAGCCCGAAATCGTACGCCGATCGGCCGGCGCTCACGCTTACTCCGGCCGTAAAAATGAGAGCGGCTGTTTCGCCGAAAATGCGTCCGGCAATCAGCACTACGCCGGTCGTCAGTGACGCAATCGCGCTGGGAAGCACGACTCGCGAAATCGTTTGCCATCTTGTGGCTCCCAACGCCATAGAGCCTTCGCGGTACGTCTTAGGAACGCTCTGCAGCGCTTCTTGCGTAACCCGCATAAGCGCCGGAAGGTTCAAAATCGTCAGCGTCAGCGCACCGCCTATAGCGGTGAATTGCCAGTGCAGATACGTAACGAAGATCAGCAATCCGAACAGGCCCATGACGATTGAGGGAATGGTGGCAAGGGATTCCGCGCAGAACTGCACCACGTTCGTAAACAAGCCCGGCCGCGCGTACTCCTGTAAGTAAACACCGCCCGCGGTCGCGATCGGCGTGGTGAAGAGCAGCGTTAAAATTAGAATATAGAACGAGTTGAAAATTTCCGGACCGATGCCGCCGCCCGCACGAAGTTCACTCGGCGGCGAAACCAAGAAATGCCATGAAATCGCCGGAGCGCCCAAATAAACGATGTAACCGATGAAGAAGGCCAGCAACGCGATAATCGAAAATGCGCATGCCCACAACAGCGCCGTCATCGCAGCATCCATCGCCCGCCGCCTAGCGGCAGTGCTCGATCTTCCGGCTCCAGGCATCACTGCGGTCACTGCCGCCATCAACCGCTCCGGCGCAGCGCTACGCGTACCGCGAGGATCAATCCCATCGCGATGAGCAGCAACAGAAACGCCAGCGAAAACAGAGCGTGATAAAGCACCGTTCCCTGCGCAGCGCTTCCCATGTCGGTAACGATCTCCGTCGTCAGTGCGGAGGTGGGCGCGAGCAGATTCTTGGGCAATACCGCGCTGTTGCCGATTACCATCTGCACTGCCAACGCCTCGCCGATTGCGCGCGCGATTCCCAAAATAACGGCAACCGTTAATCCGCTGCGCGCGGAGGGCAGCATCACGTGCCAAATCATTTGCCAGCGCGTTGAGCCGAGCGCCATCGCCCCTTCCCTCATCGCATCCGGAACGGCGCGCAGCGCATCTTCCGAGAGCGCGATCACGGTCGGCAGGATCATAATCGAGAGCACAATGCCTGCAGTCAGTAAACCGAAGCCGGTCATACTCGCGGTCGACTGTCGAATCAGCGGCACGAGCAGCGTCAAGCCTAGCCATCCGTAGACGACTGAAGGAATGCCGACCAGAATTTCGATCGCGGGCTTCATCAACGAAGCCAGCCGCTTGGGAGCCAGCTGCGAGAGAAAAATGCCCACTGCAACGCCGAACGGGCCGCCGGCACCGACGGCGAAAAGCGTAATTGCCAGCGAACCAACGATGAAGACTAAGGCTCCCGGATGGTTGGGGTCGCCGGTCCAATCCGATGAAAACAAAAAGTGCAGCGGATTGACGCGATCGATCGTAAAGAGCTGCAGCCCCATGTACGCCAAATAGATGATGAGGGCGCCCATGGCGATGACGACGAACGCGCTCGATGCAAAAAGAACGGCAGAAGCTGCCCGCTCTTGCACTTGAGCCGCTCGTGGCCGGCGCGTAGCGATCACGGTCCTTCCATCGTACGAAGCCGGACGTAAGCCTTCCTTAAACGAACTTTAAGGAAGATTAAGCCTGAACGGAAACGGTCGGAATGCGCACCGTGAACGTCGTGCCGCTGCCCAGTGTAGACTGCGCTTCGACGCTGCCGCCGTGGGCCTGCGCGATTTGCTTGACGATCGTCAGCCCCAGGCCGGCCCCGCCGGCGCGCTCGGCGGAACGCGTACGCGAACGATCGACCACATAAAAACGCTCGAACACATACGGCAGATCGCGATACGGAATGCCGATGCCGGTGTCGCTGATTCGAATGACCGCATAGCCGTCCTGCACGTCGAGCGCTATGGTAATGGTTCCCCGTTCGGGAGTATACCGCAGCGCGTTGTCGATGAGATTGACGAAGATTTGCGCCAAGCGATGTTCGTCCGCTTCGATGATTGCCGGTCGCAGGATCCGCAATTCCAAATCGACGCCCGGCAGCGACCGCTTGCGGTTGAAACGACGCAACGATTGGCCGCGCAACCGCTTCCAAATCGATCTCCGCGATCTGTAAAACCATCTGACCCGATTCGACCTTGGCTTGTTCCAGAAGCCGCTGAACGAGCATGGTCAATCGGTCCACTTCGCCCAGCGCCTGCGGCAGAAACAGCTGCTGGGCTTCATCGTCGGGTGCTTCGGAGACGGTTTCAAGCATGAGTTTGATCGATGAGAGCGGCGTGCGCAGCTCGTGCGAAACGTTGGTGAGAAATTCTTGTCGCGCGCGTTCGAGGGCAAGCAATTCGGTTTGATCTTCGGCGATGATCAGCACGCCGTCGGTTAGCGCAGCCGGTAAGTCGTCACCCTCGGCGGCGTCGCTGAGCGGATAGACCGAAACCGCGTAGGAGCGGTTCACGCTTTTTCCGCTTACGATGAGCGGCGTCGTGGGGCGCTCGCCTCGTAACGCCGCGTGAGCGCGTTGCTCGAGCGCAATCGAAGGCACCGCGGCGATCAGATGCGTTCCACGCACGCGCGACCGTTCGAACCCGAAAATAACCGATGCCGCGCGGTTCGCGAATCGCACGCGCAAATCGCGATCCAACATCACAATGCCGAGCGGCAACGCGCGCACGAGCGCATCAAAACGGTCGTCCGCAGGCTTAGAGTCCTGCGGCGGCGGTTCGCTAACCGGTTGAGCCTCGCTGCGCTTTCCACGCAGCAGCAAACCACCCGCAATGCCCACTACGAACGCGGCGGCGGCAACGGCGTCGGCGTTCACTACTCCTTGAACATATAGCCGCGACTGCGCACGGTGATGATGTGCCGCGGATTTTGAGCATCTTCTTCGATTTTTTCGCGGAGCCAGCGAATGTGCACGCTCACGGTTTGCTGCTCGCCCTCGAAGTCGTAACCCCACACCTTGTCCAGCAGCGTTTGCCGCGTCACCACGCGTCCGGCGTTTTCCATCAATACGCGCAGCAGCGCGAATTCTTTGGGCGCCAGCGCGACGTCTTTGCTGCGAACGGTGAGATGCTGACGCGAAGGATCCAAAATGATCCCGGCCAGCGAGATCGCCTGATCCCGATCCGGCACCGGCGTGGGAAGCGGACGCCGCAAACGGGCCTTCACGCGCGCGAGAAATTCATGCAGTGCGAACGGCTTCGTGACGTAGTCGTCGGCCCCGAGTTCCAGCGCGAGCACCTTGTCGATCTCCTGATCTTTCGCGGTCAGCATGATGATCGGGACCGAGCTGTTCTTGCGGATTTCTTTGCAGGCTTCAATTCCGTCGAGCACCGGCAGCATGATATCGAGCACGATCAGATCCGGTTCTTCGCGCGCAGCCATAGCCACCGCGCTGCGACCGTCGCTGGCCGTAACGACAGCATAGCCGCTGCGCTCCAAATTATACCGCAACGTCTGCAGAATCGCGGCCTCATCGTCAACCACCAGGATCTTCTTGTTGAAGTCCGGATGTTTGTTGAACGTGCCGCGCTTGTTAATTGTCTCTGGCGACGTACTCATAAAATTTTGCAACGGCGCTATAATCGAGTGCGCCGTCGCCTTCAGCAGACCTCATCGTGTACAGTTGATACGCTAACGCCGACGCCGGCATAGGCATCTTCATCGAGCGGGCCGCGTCCAAAGCCGCTCCCAGGTCTTTGCGGAGCAGATCCAGCGCGAAACCTCCTTCAAAAGTACCTGCAAACCACGTTTTGGGCAACCACTGCTCCAGTAAATAATTGGAAGCGGTAGCCGTTGAAAGGACGTTGCGTACCGCGCCGATGTCGGCGCCGGCCTTCCGCGCAAACGTCAGCGCCTCGGCGTTGGCGATCATGATACCGGCGATGATGAGCTGGTTGACCAGTTTGACGGTTTCGCCCAAGCCCACCGGACCGACGTGATGCGGCGTGCCCATGGCTTCCAAAACGGGACGAACCCGCTCGAACAGCGCGCCGGACGCACCGACCATGATGGTGAGGGTTCCCGATGCAGCCCTAGCCGGCCCTCCGCTCACCGGAGCATCGGCAAATGCGTGCCCGGCTGCCTCTAAGCGGGCAGCAAAATCGCGCGAAGCGATGGGAGAAACCGTGGACATATCGATGAATGCCGTCCCCGCTCGTGCGCCCGAAACCGCGCCGGCCTGCGAGAACAGCGCTTCTTCGACTTGCGGTGAATCCGGGACGCACGTGATGACGATATCGCTGGCGGCGGCGACCTCGGCGGGCGTGGCCCCCTCCTGCGCGCCGGCCGAAAGTATGCGCTCGAGGCGCTCGCGATGCCGGTGCGCGCAGGCGCTCACTCCAAATCCGGCCCGCACGAGGGAAAGCGCCATCGGCTCGCCCATAGCGCCGACTCCGATAAAGCCGATAGCGGGGGAACTCACGTTCGGTTCATTATGCGTAATGAAAGGATTGTCATGCTGAACGCCGGTCACTGCATGGCGAGAAGCAACGAGGAGAAAGTTCCATGCTGACAGCAGTTCGCCGCCCAACCTTCGATAAGATGAATCTCTCCACCGGAAAACGGGTGCGTTTGCATCGCATGATGTACGAGCACGGCCCCGCGAACGGCACGCTGATGTTCTTGCCGATCGATCAAGGGTTGGAACATGGACCGGTCGACTTTTTTTCCAATCCGGAATCAATCGATACCGATTGGATTTATCGCCTCGCGGTTGAAGGCAACTTCTCCGGCATCGCTTTGCATATCGGCTTGGCGGAAAAATACCATCGCCAGTACGCCGGCAGAGTTCCGCTCGTATTGAAAGTCAACGGCAAAACGAACGTTCCCAACGATGACGATGCCTTCAGCTCGCTTACCTCTTCGGTGGAAGATGCAATCCGGCTCGGAGCCGACGCGGTGGGATACACGCTCTACGTCGGCAGTCCGGCGCAAGACGTTCGACCTGGCTCAGTGCAACGAAGTGCGTCGCGACTGCGACAAATACGGAATGCCGCTCATCATTTGGGCCTATCCGCGCGGAGCGGCGATCAAGAGCAAAGGCGGAATCGATTCGCTTTACGCGATCGACTACGCGGCCCGCGCCGCTTGCGAAGTCGGAGCGGACATCATCAAATTAAACGTTCCGAAATGGGACGCCGCGAGCGCGGACAAGATGCCGAAACCGTACAACACGCTCGAGCTGTCGGAGTTGGAGGGGCTGCGCAAAGTCGTGAAATCGGCCGGCCGTTCGTTCGTGCTGGTATCCGGCGGCAGCAAGATCAGCGACGAAGACACCATTCACAAAGCGCAGACCGCGATGGAAGCCGGCTGCGTCGGCCTCATCTTCGGACGTAACATGTGGCAGCGCGACTGGGATGACGCTCTGCAAGTTGCGGGCCGCATGCACGATTTGATGAAGAATTACGGCCAAGAACAAACATGATCGTTGACGGCGCGGATACGCCTATTACACTCGAAGCGCGCGTCAACGCGGCGCTCGACAAAGTGCGTCCCGGCATTCAAATGGACGGCGGCGAAGTGTGGCTCATTAGGGTTGAAAACGGTACCGCATACGTGCAGATGCTCGGCGCATGCGGCGGATGTCCGGCCTCAACCATGACGCTCAAAGGCGCGATCGAGCAAGTCGTTTGCGCCGACGTGCCGGAGATCACGCAAGTCCTGCAGATTCTAAGGTTCCAGGACGCGCTTGTCGTTCGGATCGTCGTTCGGCGAGGCGACGAGATACGCTTTGATCGGCGCATTGCCTACAGCGCTGATGGAAAACGCCGTATTGCGTGGAATCGAAAGAACGGAACCGGGTTTGAGATCGTACGACGGATAGCCGACGTTGGCCGTCCCATGGCCGCTGAGCACAAACAACAATTCGTCCTGCTTACTGTAGACTTGCCGCGGAGCTTTCCCGATATAGACGGCAAGCACGTCGCCCGCCGGCGCCCGCATGATTTGCTGCGTGACCGTGCCGTTGCGATCTGCTTGCAGCTGCCCGAACGCCGTGGATGCATCGGCATAGGGTGCCGCGGCTTCTTGCGCGCGGCCCGCAGCATATGCCAGCGCGAGCGCCGCAACAACGGCGAAGAGCGTCAGTGGCTTTTTCATACCGGTAGTACGTTCGCGCATGCGAGGAGGTTCCAATCTATGCCAGCGGCGGCGCGCTGCGCAGCCACTGCGAATTCTGCGTCTGCGCGGCCAGCGCGCGCCGAACCGCGGGAATAAGCGGGGTTTCGAGCCGCTCGCGCATCGCCGCCAGCTCGGCTTGGTCGTTCGCGCGAGTATCACGCCACACGCGTGCAGCAGACTCAGGCCATAAGCACACCGACCCGGAAATGCAGCCCGATAGACTGCGCGCTTTGGCATCGGCGAGCAGCGCTTCGGACCCCGGGAAAACCGCCAAGCCGGGCATGCGCTGCGCGACCTGCGTTTCCAACTCGAGGGAATTCGAGCTGTCCTTCACGCCGCAAACGATACCGGGGCATTTCGTCGCTAACGCTTCGACGAAATCCGCGGTAAATGTGAAGCCGCTCATACGCGGGAAGTTGTAGAGCATAACGCTTTCCTCCGGAGCATCAGCGCGTCCGAACAGCGCCGCGAAAAATCGCAGCATGCCCGCTTCGTTGGCGTCGCGATAATAAAATGGCGGGATAACCAGCGCGGCGCGATATCCCAAATCGAGCGCGGCGCGCGTCAGCTCCACCGCGTCGGCCAGCGCGCTGGCTCCGGTTCCGACCATCATGCATTGAGGAGAAACGCTTGCCGCGATGTCCTCCATGAAACGACGGCGCTGCCGCGTACTGAGCGAAAAGGCCTCGCCGGTGGTTCCCAGCAGATTAATACCGGAGCATCCCCGTTCCAATAGTGATCGATAGTAGGGCGCAGCAATTCGCTCGTCCGGATTGAAATCGACGTCAAACGGAGTGAGCACGGCCGCGAAAACGCCGCGAAGTGCCGTGCGGATCATGCGCGCACGAACGCGCCTTTTAGAAAGAAGGCCAAATTCGCGGGGCGCTCCGCCAAACGACGCATCAGGTACGGAAACCAGTAATCGCCGAACGGCACGGCCAGCCGCACGCGGTAGCCTGCGCGCAGGAGCTGATGCGCCGCGTTGGTGGCGATACCGTAAAGCATCTGAAATTCGAAGCGGCCGTTGCGTGGAAGCTCGCGCTGCTGAACAAGCCGGACCACGTTGTCGATAATGCGCGGGTCGTGCGTCGCAATGGCGGCATACCCCGCTCCGGTGAGTGCCCGGTCGACGAGCGCGCAGTAATTGTCGTCCACGTCCGCTTTGCGCTCGAAAGCCAGTTCCGGCGGCTCGAGGTACGCGCCTTTGACGATACGCACGTTGGGATCGAACGGCTTAAGGCTTTCCAAGTCGGCCGCGCTGCGCTTCAGATAGGATTGCAGCACGAAGCCGACGCAATCGAATCGCTCGCGCAAGCGGCGATAAATCGCAAGCGTATCATCGACGTACCGCGACTGCTCCATATCCAGCCGCATCGTATTATTCGTCTCGCGGGCGGCTGCTGCGATGCGCGCAGCGTTCGAGAACGCGAGCTCGGCATCGATGTCGAGCCCCACGTGCGTAAGTTTAAACGCGACGTTGGCGTCGATATGCTGCTCTGCGAAGGTTGCCAGCAATCGACAGTACGCATCCGCAGCCGCAACAGCCTCATCTTTACTACGGACGCCTTCTCCGAGGATGCCGCACGCCACCGCAAACCCTTGCGCGTTCAGCGCCTTGGCGACGGCAAGAAAGTCTTCTGCGCGCTCACCCGCGACGAAGCGCTTCGCGCCCAGGCTGAAGCCATACCGGCCCGCGGCGCGGCGCACCACCGGATTGTCGGCGGCTGCGAGAATCGCCGCGCGCAGCGGTCGATCGAGCAGTTCCGGCACGGATCGCGGCTAGGGGTACAAGCCGCGCAATTTCGTCGCTTCCGCGACGCGACTCACCGCGACGGCGTAAGCGCCGCGCCGCATGTCGATGCCCAAGCGCTCCGCAGCATCGTACGTCTCCCGAAAGGCGCGGATCATCTTGCGCTTGAGGCGATCGTTGACTTCTTCCTCTTCCCAGAAGTTTTCTTGCAGGTCTTGCACCCACTCTAAATACGATACGGTAACGCCGCCCGCATTGGCCAAAATATCCGGCAGCACGACGACGCCGCGATCGAACAACACGCGATCCGCCTCGGGAAGCGTTGGACCGTTGGCCGCTTCGGCGACGATTTTCGCGCGAATCTTCGACGCATTCTCGGCCGTGATGACTTTTTCGAGCGCTGCCGGAACCAGCACTTCGCAGTCGTACTCCAAAACGTGGCGGTTGTCGATGCGATCTCCGCCGGTGAACCCCACGACCGAACCGGTTTCCGCCTTGTGCGCCATGACGCCCGCAATATCCAGTCCGGCGCTGTTCGCAACGCCGCCGCGGGAATCGGAAACCGCGACGATGCGATAGCCGCGCTTGGCCATCAGGTCTGCCGCATGCATTCCGGCATTTCCGAATCCCTGAATCGCGACGCGCGCACCCTCGATCGGCATTCCGAGCGTCTGCATCGTTTCTTCGACGACGTACAAGCACCCGAGCGCGGTCGCTTTGTCGCGTCCGAGCGATCCGCCGATCGAGACCGGCTTGCCCGTCACCACACCGGGAACCGAATAGCCTTTCTGCATGGAATACGTGTCCATTATCCATGCCATGATCTGCGGCGTCGTATAAACGTCCGGTGCCGGTATGTCTTTTTCCGGACCAATGATGATCGAAATTTCGCTCGTAAAGCGGCGGGTGAGGTTTTCGACTTCCCGCTCGGACATCTGCTTAGGATCGCAGATAACGCCGCCTTTGGCGCCGCCGAACGGAATATTCACCAGCGCGCATTTCCACGTCATCCACATCGCCAGCGCTTTGACTTCGTCCAGCGATACGTCCGGATGGAAACGAATGCCGCCCTTGGTCGGGCCGCGCGACATATTATGCTGCACGCGATAGCCTTTGAACATTCGAAAGGCGTCGTTGTCCATGCGCGTCGGCACCGAAACTTCCAATACCCGTTTCGGCTCGCGCAAGAACGCATGAATCGATTCATTGAGGCCGATAAGGCGCGCAACGTCGTCGAGTTGCTGCTGCGCCATCGCCCAGACGTTCAGCGCCGATTGCGCAGCGGAAACATCGATGGCCATGGGTTACCCCTTCCTACACCGCTCGCAATACCACACGACGGCGCCTTCATGCGTAACCGGGATCATATGCTGGCGCGGTCCGCGGCGACCGCATTGCGCGCAAGCATACGTTCGGCCGTGAGCGACCGCCGGTGAGCGCTGCGTGCGCGAGAGCAGATATGCGGAAACCAACACGATGACGAAAAGCGTCAGCGGCGTCCATGCGAAGACGTGATTGATGATGTCTCCGGTCATGCGGGCATAGATTGGCCGTGCCTTCGATATAACATTCTGACGCCCGTTCGCAGCGAACCGAGTCAAAGGCGCGTGTCAGTAGGTTATTGCGGTGAACGGAAGCATTGCAACAGTAATTCATTTACGAACAGTGACGAATGCCACCCCGCTGGCGCCCGACCATGAGAGCGTGACAGCAGAGGAGGGCCAGAACCGTGCCGACGAAGGCGACGTCCAGACGTCCATCAAAGGGAATGCCATGCCGCTTAGACCTGGGCAAGTGAGAGACGCAATCTTTGACTACTTCGAACGCCATAAGGGTGAGTCTGCGACCTTGAGCGATATACGCGCTCACGTGTCCGGCATTATCGGACATGACGTGCCGCCGTCGTCGGTGAGATCGTACTTACAACTTTCCAAAGAATTTCAGCGCATAGATCGCGGCACCTACAAGAGAGCGCAGTAGTGGCGATCGGCGTCCAAAACCAATCACCGCAAAGCAAAGCTGCCCACGAGTTTACGTTTGGACGGCAACGCCTTCTTCTGGCCGATTGCATCCAATGGCTCTCCCATACACCGCGGAATTCGGTTGCCGCCGTCATTACGGATCCGCCCTACGGCCTCATCGAATATAGAGCGGACCAGCAAAAAAACTCCGAGCCGGCCGCGGTGGAGTGTGGCGGATACCGCCTGCGTTCGACGGTTCAAACCGGAAAGCTCTTCCTCGGTTTACCGTGCTGTCCACTGACGACCGTGAAGCGATTTTGACGTATTTCGAAGCATGGGGTCGTGCACTGCTGCCCGTCCTTTTGCCCGGGGCACACGTCTTGATAGCGGGCAACCCGCTCGTTTCCCCACTAGTGGCTTACGCTTTAGAACGAGCAGGTCTGGAGCGGCGCGGTGAGATCGTTCGTCTGGTTCGCACGTTTCGCGGCGGCGATAAGCCAAAGGGCGCAGAAAAAGAGTTTTCCATGGTGTCAACTATGCCGCGATCTTGTTGGGAACCATGGGGGCTTTATCGTAAACCGCTCAGCCACCCCACCGTTGCGCAAAACTTGCGTGCCTGGCGTGTGGGCGGCTTACGTCGCGTGTCTAAAGAGTCTCCGTTCGCAGACGTCATTGAATCGGCCACGACGCCGGACCGCGAACGTAAAATCGCCCCTCATCCCAGCGTAAAGCCGCAAGCATTTCTGCGTAAAGCGGTAGAGGCTATACTGCCCTTGAAAGAAGGCGTGATCCTGGATACTTTTGCGGGATGTGCGACTACGCTTGCAGCTTGCGAAGCAAAGGGAGTGGACGGCATTGGAATCGAGATCGATCCGCACTTCTTTAATATGGCAGCCGACGCAATCCCCAAACTTTCCGCACTCGAGGTGTAAAAAACTGAGTCTACTCCACCTCCGGTGGCGGTTCGTGTTTCTCCTTTGGCGTCGGGGGCGATATCTGAGGTGCCACCTGCTGCTTGAGGGCGCGGAATGATCGCGCATATGCGGCATACCCTTCCTCACCTCCACAGAGATACACCGCTCCCGCATCGAGTTTCGCCCGACCGATTTTCGTAATACTTGCAGTGGGAGTCCGTCGGGAGGTTGCTGCGCGGCCAGAAAACGACCAGTCCTCATGCAACAGATGAGCGACCCGTACTCGTCGAATGATCGTCGGCTCTCGCTCATAGGTCGGAGTGGTTTCAATATCGCATGAAAATTCGACGACAGCGTACCAACCTTCGCCCGTGTTGTGAGCTTGGATACTAGTTGGGTTACGAGCAGCTTTAATTTCAATTCCTTCGTCACCGTTTTGCACTGCATCGCCCGGGTACATAGCCCGCGGAATGAGATCGGGATGGCCGTTCGGATAGAGGTTACGCGCTAAGCCGGGGATCCGATTTTGCATAAACGTCGCCAGCGATCGAACCATAATTTCCGAAATTAGCCCGCTGAAGGCCGCAGGTTGCATGATATCTTCAAGGCGATCGTATCCGTATTGGATCGATGCGCTATTCAGCGCGTGCAAATAAGCGTACAGATCGTTGATCGCGGCAACGACTCCCACCGCGTCCATACCATAAGGCAACGCCGGCGCAAAGTTTGCGTCTTGCTTCTCTGCATGCGGGCGCTGAATAAACTTCGGCGGGACAGGCGAGATACTCATCGTTTGCTTCGGGCCTTCAACATGCGAATCGTTACGATTCCACCGCGCGCAGCACCAGCGCAGCGTTGATCCCGCCGAAACCCGAGGAATTGGAGAGCACGAGCCCTGTGGAAACGGAGCGCGGTTGCGCGTTGCAATCCAAAGTACAATCTGCGTCGCCCTGCTCGAAATTGATTGCGCCCGGCACAACTCGATCGCGCATGCTCAGGAGCGCAACAGCGATCTCCCACGCGCCGGTGGCTCCCAGTGCATGGCCGTGCTGACCTTTGGTCGCGCTTACCGGAATGCGCGCCGTTCTTTCACCGAAAACATGCCGGTAAGCCCGCGCTTCGGCGCGATCGCCCAGACGCGTCGAAGAACCGTGCGCGTTGATCGCCTCGATATCGTCCGGCACGGCTTGCGCATCGCTAATGGCGCGTGCGAGCGCGCTCGCGGTTTGCTCGCCGCCTTCCAGCGGAGCCGACATGTGGAACGCATCGTTCGACGCACCGTAGCCCACGATCTCGCCGTAGAAGCTTGCATTGCGCCGCACGGCGTCCTCGTAACGCTCCAGCACAAGCATTCCGGCGCCCTCGGCCATAACGAAACCGTCGCGTTTCGCATCGAACGGCCGGCTTGCAGCGGAAGGTTCGTTGTTCCGCGTCGACATCGCGCGCGCAACCGTGAATGCTCCGAACGTCAGCGGCGCGAGCGGCGCTTCGGCACCTCCGGCGATCGCGGCGCGTACGTCCCCCCGGCGCACGGCGTGGAACGCTTCCCCAATCGCCATCGCTCCCGCGGCGCAAGAGTTGGCATTCGATCCGGCCGGTCCGGTGATGCCGAACTCGATCGCGATGTTGCTTGCCGCAGCGCCGCCGAAGACGGAAATGGTCAGCAGCGGCCGCACCGCGCGCAAACCTTGCGCGTGAAAAACCCCCATCTGCTCTTCGGCCAGCGCGACGCCGCCCAGCGCGGAGCCGGCAAACACACCGGTTTCATTCGCGATTGAACCGAACTCGATTTGCGCATCGTCCACCGCTAGGCGCGCAGCGCTGACGGCGAACTGCGAAAACCGATCCGTCCACTGCACCCGCCGCCGCGTCATGTAATCGGCCGGCTCGAAGTTGTCGATCTGCGCACCCATCCGTGAAGGATATGATGCGGCATCAAAGCGGGAAATCGGCGCTACGGCGCAACGGCGCAAGAGCAGCTGCTGCCAAAATTCCTGCGCGCCTATTCCAAGCGGCGTGACCAAGCCCATCCCGGTAACGACGACGCGGTGCGCATTCACCTGGCGTTCTCCGAAATCGCCTTGAACGTCCGCAGCGTTCTGGTAGCGATCGGATCGACGAACAGCCTGCCGATGCTGCGCGCCAGCGGCGAATTCCACCGATGATCGATGGTAACGAGCGTCGCGCCGTCGCGCTCTTCGAAACTCCACAGCACCTGCATCCCCGTAGTCCACCCCGCAACGTGGCGAAAACGAATCGACGGTGTTTTAGCATCGTTGATCTGCTGCGCACGCCAGCGTACCGGTATGCGGACGTGCAGCGCGTCCACGTCGCGAAATGCGGCCATCTCGATGCTTCGGACTTCGCCTTCCCGGCCGAGCACTCGAACGAAACGATAGTGCGGCAGGACTTGCGGCCACCGTTCCGTGTCGGCGGCGCGCGCATAGATGGTCTGCGCGGGAGCCTGAATGACGATGGCGTTGCGCATTTGCATTATGCGGCACCGCTGAGAGCATCGAGCAGCGGCGTAAAGACGCGCGGATGGCGACCGATGACCGCGGCGCAGACTCTTCGCGAGCGCGGGCGAACGCACTAGTGCGCCAACCATCGCGGACAGGCGCGAGCGCCGCGATACGAGTGCACGAAGCTCCGCTTCGTAGCTGCGCCGCCAGAACGTATCGCTCGCCGGCTGAGCAAACTGCCGCAGAATCGCGCGCGCCGCAAGTTCCGCGCCGCGCAACGCGATGAACACTCCCTGCCCGGTAAACGGATCCAGGAAGTGCGCTGCGTCTCCCACGAGCAAGACGTGCCGTGCGGTATAACGTGCGGCGCGATATTCCAGCGGACCGATAGCGATCCGTTTACCGTCCGGATGCGCAGGCGTAAAATCGAGGCGATCGCGGCACAGCGCACCGGCTCGTTCACGAATGAGCGCGTCGAGATCGCCGTGCCGGTTCGCGAGGCGGCTTTTTCCGACGATGAACATGACGTTTGCGCGACCATGCCGGAGCGGATTGACCGCGAGGTAACTGCGGCCGTCGACGAACATCTCGACGCAGTCGCCGTTCCGGCGAAGATCGCCGTAATGGCCCCCGACGGCAAACCGCTGCGCTGCGCCGCTACGCTGAGTCAGTCCGAACGAACGCGCGACCAACGAATGGGCGCCGTCGGCCCCGACGAGTATCGAAGCGCGGACGAACTGCGATTCGCCCCTCGGCAGAAAAATTTCGAATTGCACGCCGTCGTTTTTGTCGACGAAACTGCTTGCGCGGCCGGTCATGTGCACGGCGCCGGCCGATACCGCCGCCTGCAGCAACGCCATGTCGAGATCCGCCCGCGGCAGCGACCACGCCGGAACGGAAAACGGAAGCTCGGCTTGCGTGCCGTTTCCGAAAAAGCGAATTCCTTGAAGCTCGCGCGCATGAGGCGTAAGCGCGGATGCAACGCCGAGTCCTTCGAGCGTTTGCACCGATCCGCCGCTCAAATATTCGCCGCAAGCTTTTGTGCGCGGAAAAACCCGGCGTTCGACGATGCAAACCGCGGCACCGGCGCGAGCCAGATGCAACGCCGTCGTCGCACCTGCGGGACCCGCTCCGATGACGGCGACGTTGAACCGCATCCGGGCCGCTACGCGTTACTTTTCTTAAAGTACTCCGCGTTGATAACGGTGTAATTGTCCCACTTTTGCGGCACGTCCGAATCGGCGAAAATCGCTTCTACCGGACACGCTGAAACGCAGGCGCCGCAATCGATGCAGACCTCGGGGTCGATGAAAAGCATCTCGTCTTCATCTTTGCCGTGTATGCAATCCACGGGACAGACATCGACGCACGATTTGTCCTTGGTCCCGATGCACGGTTCGGTGATGACGTAAGCCATGGTTTTTGAGCTGTTACCTCGCTGTCAGAGAGCCGTCCTTCGCCCGGTGAAGGCTCGCAAAACCAAGAGTAGCACGACGGCTCCGATAAGCGCGTAGAGAAAACTCCAAAGCGGCGTCAGCCCGCCGTGGCCGAAGACCCGGTAGAGCCAGCCGCCGATAAGCGCCCCGACGATCCCGACGACGATATCGGTCAACACCCCGCCCGGAACGGCTCCAGGCACGATCCATCGTGCTATCAGCCCGACGATGAAGCCGAAGATAATCCATAAAATAATCGTCCACAGCATAACCCTGGGCTTGTACCCACCTAGGCGATGGTGCGGCGGCCTGCTGCGGCGCGCGTGATCAAGATGAGAACGAGGGCACCGGCAGCGGCGCTCGCGATGCTCCAGCCGTTCCAATCGTCGAAGGACGGCTTGTGACCGAACAGCTTGAAAATGAACGCGCCGATGCCGCCACCAACGATACCCATAAGCGTATCCGCACCGATTCCCGTCGAATCCGGAATCACGTAGCGAGCGATAACACCGACACAGAACCCGACGATGACCTCGACCAGCATTCTGATAAGGAGCATACCCATGCACGTGCTGCTGCTTTCCGTGCTCATCACCGTCTCGGCCCAAGGCCGCGCCGCCGCCACGCCCGACATGGCGACGGAGACGTTCACCATCGCGACCAACGCGCAGAGCGCAGCGGCCGCGTCGGCGGACAACAATACCCGCTACGCCCGCCTCCAGGCGGCGCTGCAGTCGTTGCACGTGCCGTCAGCGGACGTCAAGACGACCTCCTATAATCTGAGCTATACACCACCGCCGCAGCCGCAGGCGGGCGTGCCGGCGCCGCAGCCCGAGCGCTACGGGTACTTCGTCAACCGCAGCATTCAGGTAACGTTGCGCGATCTCGGTCTGGTCGGAAAAGTGGTGGATACCGCGGTGGCTTCGGGCGTAACGGACATCGGCGCAGTAACCTTTGGAGCGAGCGATACGCATGCGCAGGTTGGGCGGGCGCTGCGAGCCGCCGTAAGCGATGCGCGATCGCAAGCCGAAGCGATGGCGGCTGCCGCCGGCTTGCGCATCGTTCGGGTCAAGAGCATGCAGCAAGGCTACGCCGAGGTTCCGATGATGCGCATGGCGATGAGCGCATCCGCTCCTGCGCCGGCGCCTCCAACCAGCATCGAGCCAAGCAGTGTCGAGGTGAGCGCCAGTGTTACGGTGACCTACGAAGCCCAATGAAACCGGATCCTTGAAACCGGGCAGACGCGGCCGGGGTAGGACTGAACGATGACGACCAACTGCGAGCTCTGCGGATTTCGGGAAGCGACCGTTACGGATCCCGCCACGGAGCGGGTGCGCTACTGCGCGCTTTGCGCGGCGCGACGCCAAGCGACGAAGGCCGCGCTGCCCTACGTGGGAGCGGCGCTGACGGCGGCGGCGCTCGTAGCCGGCGGCGCGTTGTTGCTCGAAAAAATGGGCGAGCAGGGCGGCGGCGCAGCGAACCCGTTCGAGGGTCTCTCACACCGGCTGCGCAGCGGCACGCCGACGCTTTCCGCGTTCTCACGCGATCTTACGGAACTTGCGCGCAGCGATAAACTTGATCCCGTCATCGGCCGCGAGGACGAGGTCGAGCGGGTCGTTTCCATTCTCGCACGCCGCAGCAAAAACAATCCCGTGCTCGTGGGCGAACCGGGCGTGGGAAAAACGGCAATCGTCGAAGGGTTGGCGCAACGCATCGTCGCCGGAACCGTCCCGCAATCGCTGCGCAACAAACGCGTGCTCGCGCTCTCGCTCGGGCCGCTGGTCGCCGGAACGAAATATCGTGGCGAATTCGAAAGCCGGGTCAAACGCATTCTCGACGAGGTGCGTAAAGCGGCGCGCGACATCGTGCTGTTCATCGACGAATTGCATACGCTGGTCGGCGCCGGCGCCGCCGAAGGATCGCTGGACTTGAGTTCAATGATCAAGCCGGAACTCGCGCGCGGAGACCTGCAGTGCATCGGCGCAACGACGTTCGATGAGTACCGCAAGTACATCGAATCCGACGCGGCACTCGAACGCCGGTTCCAACCCGTCATGGTCGACGAACCTTCCATCGATGAAACCGCGCGCATCCTGATGGGACTTCGGCATCGCTACGAACGACATCACAACGTGACGATCGCCGACGATGCCGTGAACGCTGCGGCTTCCCTTTCCGCGCGCTACATCGCGGACCGGTTTTTGCCGGACAAGGCCATCGATTTGATGGATGAGGCCGCAGCGGGCGTTGCGCTCGCGAATAAAGGCGCCGTCGCCAATCCGCGGGTGAGCGCCGAGCAAGTCGCCGCCGTAGTGACAAAGTGGACCGGAATTCCGCAGACGACGCTTTCGGAATCGCAAGCGAACAATCTGCTTTCGCTCGAAGACACGCTGAGTAAACGAGTGATCGGCCAGCGTGAAGCGATCGCCGCCGTCAGTGAAGCGATTCGGCGCGCGCGAGCCGGATTGCACGACCCGCGAAAACCGCTGGGGAGCTTCTTATTCATGGGATCCAGCGGCGTCGGAAAAACCGAACTTGCCAAGGCGCTGGCCGAGGCGCTGTTCGGAACCGAACAGGCTCTCGTGCGCGTCGATCTTTCCGAGTTCACCGAAGCGCACACAATCTCGCGGCTGCTTGGAGCGCCACCGGGATATCAAGGCCACGAGGAACCGGGGCAATTGACCGAGCCCGTACGCCGCCGGCCGTACTGTGTCGTGCTGTTCGACGAGCTCGAAAAGGCGCATCCGGACGTAGCGGCGGTTTTGCTGCAGATCTTGGATGACGGCCGCGTTACCGACGCCAAAGGCCGGACCGTCGATTTTCGCCACGCGCTCATCATCATGACCACGAATTTGAGCGACGACGAACTGCACGATGCGTTTCGCCCCGAGTTCCTCAACCGCATCGACGACGTCGTGCGTTTCAACGATCTGCAGCGTGCCGATATCGAGCAGATCGTTGCAATTCACGTTGAAGCGCTCGCCGCGCGGCTGGGTGCGCGCAGCGTTCTCCTCAAGCTCGACGACGGGGCGCGGGAATTTTTGGCGTTTGCCGCGATGGACGCCGGCAGCGGCGCCCGCTACGTGCATCGCATCGTGGCGCGCCACGTCAGCACGCCCCTCTCGACAGCAATTTTGCGGGGAGAATTGCCGAAAGGTTCGGCGGCCAATGTCGGATTGCGCGACGGCGAACTAATCGTCACCGCCGCTTAACGCTACAAAATGGCGCGAACGTCGGCGGCGATTTCTGAAGCGCTCATTTCGCCGACCACGATTTTGCGAATCACCCCGTCGCGCGCGATGAACACGTGCACCGGCAACCCGTTGACTTCGTATTGTGACTGAAGCGTACCGTCGTCGATAACGGCCGGATACACCAACCCGTACTTGCGCACGAAGCTCTGCGCTTTTGCACGATTTTCCAACTCGTCGACGCCGACCACCGCAAGTCCGCGAGAGGCATAGCGTTTCTGCAACGCGTTGATGGACGGCGCTTCCTCATTGCACGGCGGGCACCACGTTGCAAAAAAATTGAGATATACCGGCTTGCCGCGCAGCGTACGCAGCGAGAGCGTTTTACCGTCCGCGGTCGGCTGCGTCCAATCGGGCGCGGTCCGGCCGACGCGCGCAACGTTCGTGTTCGCGCCCCCCGTGTGAGCGGAGCAGCCGGCGAGCGCGCTTGCAAGCAAAGCCGCCGCAAGCCCACGCATTGCGATCCCGCTATCCATATGCCGGGTACGCAACGGCGCTGAGATCTTCACGCATCTTCGCCTGCAGTGCCTGCGGGCCTGAAAATTGTTCTTGTTCGCGCACGAACCGTAAATCGCGCAGCGCCAGCTCTTGTCCGTAAATCGTGTGGTTGAAATCACGCAGCCAAGCTTCGATGGTCCGTTGGTTCGTGCCGAACGTCGGATTGGTTCCGACGGAAACCAGGGCGGGATAGTCGCGCCCGTCATGACGCGCCGTGGCCGCGTACACGCCGTCTTTGGGAAGTAACTTCTTGGGCACCGCAAGATTCGCGGTAGGAAAGCCAAGCGCGTGACCGCGACCCTGCCCCATTTCGACGCATCCTCGCAGTTCGTAGCTTTCGCCGAGCAGCTCGTCCGCGCGGGCGCAATCACCACTTGCAATGAGCGCGCGGATGCGTGTGCTGGAGATGCGCTGCCCTTGCGAATCTTCAACCTGATCCACCGGAACGAATGCTACGTGCCGCTGCGCGAACGTTTGCGCCATCATCGCTGTATCGCCCAAACGCTTGTTGCCGAAGCGGAACGTTTTGCCGACGACGACGCCGCGCACGCCGAGTCCATCGATGAGCGTGGCGTTGAGAAAATGTTCCGCGCTTTGCATGGCGATCCGTTCGTCGAACGGGATAAAAAAACACTCATCGAATCCGGCGCGCGCGAAGCGATCGACGCGCTCTTGCGGCGTGCAGATCAGCGGCGGCTGCGTGCCGGGTCGCAAAAATTCGGCCGGATGGTTTGCGAACGTTACTACTGCGGCTCGCCAGCCGGGTTTGCGCAACCGAAGCGTCTGCCGCGCAATTTCGCGGTGTCCCCAATGCATTCCGTCGAAAAACCCGATCGCTATGATCAATGGACGGTCGGATTGGCGTTCGAGCGCATAGTGCAGGTTCATTCTACGAACACTTTGCGAGGCGCCAGCAACGCGCCGTGGGTTTCGCCGACGCCGACCAGCGCGCGCGATTCATCGCGCACGAAAACGTGCTTGCCGGCAGCGCCGGTCGGCAACGGAACGATGCGACCCGCTCGAAAATCGGCAGAGTGGCGCAAATCCAAAACGATCGTAGGGAACGGAATGATATGCTCGGGCGCGATGAGCGCCTCACGCGGACGCTCCGCGATCTCTTCCAACGTGCGCGCTTCTTGCAAGAGAAAACAGCCCGAGCCTTCGCGCACCAGCGATCCCATATGCGCCGGAAGACCGATGGCTTTCCCCAAATCTTCAACGAGGGCGCGCACGTACGTTCCTTCGCTGCACGCGATGCGCAGGCGTGCGGCCGGCGTACTGTTCCTAAAGGCGGTGCTATCGGTACCGAGCAGTCGCAATCCATAGATTGCAACGCACCGCGATTTGCGTTCGACCTGCTTTCCTTCGCGTGCCCATTGGTACAGACGTTTTCCCTGGTGGTGCACCGCGCTGTACATTGGAGGCAATTGCTCGATTTGTCCAACGAAACCGGACAGTGCGGCGGCGAGCCGCTGCTCCCAATCGTTGGGAATCGCCGCTGAGGCCATCGTTTCGCCCAGCGCATCTGCCGTAGTGGTCGCTCTCCCTGGAACAAAGGTGCATACATAGGATTTGCGTTGGTCGACGAGCAGCGGAATCAACCGCGTGGCTTTGCCGATCGCGACCGGCAAGACTCCGGCGGCTTGCGGGTCCAACGTGCCCAAATGACCGGCCGCGATATGCCGCTCTTGCGAATAAGCCGAATAGATCCGCCGTAATCGTGCAACCGTCTGCGCCGAGGTCGGGCCCGCCGGCTTGAACACGTTGACGAATCCGAGCATCGCTACTTGGGCTTGGTAACGAAAAGCCGCTCGCGGCGAATCAGTCGGCCGTAGTAATATACCGCCACGCCGACGATCGCGAGCGCGATTCCAAAGCTGACCCCGCGAAACGTGAAGATCGCCGAAGCGACCATCATCAGCACGCCCACCAGCGTTGCGATGATGCCCCAACGAATGAACGGCGTTTCCTGACGCGTTCCAAAAAGCGCAGCTGCGCCTAATACGATCGCCAGCAGCGCGAGCAGTTTCATCGCGCGCTACAAACCTTCGGCGACGAGCGCACGGTCAACCGCGATAACCGCGTCCTGCAGGCAGCCCGTAAACGTCAAACCCGATGCGCGAAAATGGCCGCCGCCGCCCAAGCGCGCTGCCGCGGCCTGAACGTTGATTCGCCCGCTGCTTCGCAGGCTCACGCGAATGTCGCCGTCATACGCTTTGAAAAGCGCTGCAACTTCGACACCGTCGACGGAGCGCAAATTATTGACGATCTCTTCGGTGTCCTCACCGTCGGCGTTGCATTGCGCGAGCATCGCGTCGTCGACGTACGACCAGATATACCGCCCGTCGTGCTCAACCGATGCCTCGCTCAGCGACCGGCCCAACAATTTTACCGCCGCCAGACGCTTATTCGCAAAGATTTCTTCGGTGATTTGCTCTTTGTCGGCACCGGATTCCATCAATTCAGCCGAAAGCCGCAGCACTTGCGGAGTGGTGTTGCTATGCATGAAGCCGCCGGTATCCGTCATGATTGTCGTGAGCAAGCACGTCGCGATATCGCGGTCGATCTCCGTACCGAGAGCGCGCAGCAGATGCATCACGCAGGTACCGGTTGAACATTCGTGCGTGAGGACGTAATTGAACGCGCCAAAATGTTCGTTGCCCAGATGATGATCGATATCCAAAATGTTCTCGCGCTCAATCGAGGGAAGGAATTCGCCCGCGCGCGAGGTGCTGCTCATGTCTCCGAACACCCATAGCGCATCGGCGGGTAGATCTGACGGCACCTCGCGCGATACGTTTTCGGAGTCGGGCAAGAATCGCAAATTGCGCGGTACAGCATCTTGCTGAAAATAATGGACCCGTTTGCCGAGGCGCTTGAGCGCAATGCCCAGCGCCAGCCCTGCTCCCAACGTGTCGCCGTCCGGCTTCACGTGGCTTACCATCACGAACGCATTACGGCGAAGCAGCTCGCTGACGACTTGCTCCGTGCTGGAAAGGACGGGCTCTTGCTGTATCACGCGGTTTCACCGCGCGGCTCAACCGAGTCGCTTGCTGCCGCTTCTACGGGTACCACCGCCCGTAACGTTTTGCTTATATTAATCGCGCGCTCCGTCGAGCGGTCTTCGATGAACTGCAGTTCGGGCGTGTGGCGCAGCTTGATGCGTTGTCCGACTTCGCCCCGCAAAAAGCGCGAAGCATGCGCGAGCGCGTCCATTGTCTGCCGCGCCGCGTGGCGGTCGCCGATGATCGAGACGAAGACCTTCGCATGCCGCAAGTCTTGCGTGATTTCGACGCGCGTCACGGTCGTAAAACCGAGCCGCGGGTCTTTCAGTTCCTGCGAAATCAACAAGCCGAGCACGCGCTGCATCTCGTGGTCGATGCGCTGCATTCTTTGCTGCTTCATTTTGAGCGGCGCTCCGCCCACTCTGAAATACGAGCGCTTCCCCCACGCCGGCAGCTCCGCATCGGGTTTATCGTTCGAGCGGAGCGGTCTTGGGGTTCGGGCGCGCGCTCGGACTTTTTCGAGCTCGACAGGATGTCGACTTCAAAACTTTGTTCTCTCGAAAAAGCCGAGCGAACAGGAAATTCACACGACGTGAATTTCCGAGTGGCGCGTCCGAACCCCAAGACCGCCCGCTCGAACGGTGAATGAATCATGCGGGGGCGAGCTCGGCGGCCACGGTTTCCACCGCGTACGCCTCGATGACGTCACCCACTTTGAGATCTTGATAGCGCGCGACTTGCACGCCGCATTCGTACCCTTCGGCGACTTCGCGCACGTCGTCTTTGAACCGGCGCAACGACTCGAGTTCTCCGTCGAAGATAACGGCTTGATCGCGCAGCACGCGCACTTTCGCGTTGCGCGTGATCTTGCCGTCTTTGACGTAACAGCCGGCAATCGCCCCGACCTTGCTGACTTTGAAGACCTCGCGCACTTCCGCATGACCCAGCGTGATCTCGCGCTGGACCGGCGAAAGCATGCCGCGCATCGCCTTCTTGAGATCGTCTTCGATCTCGTAGATGACCTGATAGAAGCGCAGGTCGACGCCTTCGTTTTCCGCCAGGCGTTTGACCGTTTCGTCGGGACGGATGTTGAAGCCGATCAAGACCGCGTTCGATGCGCTGGCGAGGTTGACGTTGTTCGGAGTTATCGCGCCGACGCCCCCGTGAATCACGCGAATGTCCACTTCTTCGGTAGAAAGCTGCTCCATCCGCGCGCGCAGCGCTTCGACCGAACCTTGGCCGTCGGCTTTGACGATGATGTTGAGCGTTTTGCCGCCTTCCGCCGGCATCTGCATGAACGTTTCGAGCGAAACGCGTTGCCCTCCACTGGCCGCGATGCGAACGTCGCGACGGCGCGTCTTGCGCTTGTCGGCGGTTTCACGCGCAACGCGTTCGTCGGAAACGACCATTAGGGTGTCGCCGGCGGCGGGAACGTCTTGCAAACCCATGATCTCCACCGGAATGGACGGGCCGGCCTTCTTCACTTGTTTGCCTTTGTCGTCGACCAATGCGCGGACTTTACCGAACGTGCCGCCGACGACGACGATGTCGCCCACGCGCAACGTGCCGTTTTGGATTAGCACGGTAGCGACGGCTCCCCGCCCGCGATCCAACGCGGATTCGATCACCACGCCGGTGGCGCGACGATTCTTGTTGGCCTTCAAGTCGCGGATGTCGGCTTCCAGCAGCACCGTTTCGAGCAATCCTTCGATGCCGTCGCCCGATTTCGCCGAAACCGGAACCATTTCGATATTTCCACCCCAATCGACCGGCTGCAGCCCCTGCTCTGCGAGTTGCTGCTTCACGCGTTCGGGCTGCGCATCGGGCTTATCCATCTTGTTGAGCGCTACGACAATCGGAACGGCGGCCGCTTTGACGTGCGCAATCGCCTCACGGGTTTGCGGCATTACGCCGTCATCCGCAGCAACAACCAAAATCGCAACGTCCGTGACTTTGGCGCCGCGCGCGCGCATCGCCGTAAACGCTTCGTGGCCGGGCGTATCGATAAAAGTGATCTTGCGATCTTTTTGCTCTACCGTGTACGCGCCGATGCGCTGCGTGATGCCACCGGCCTCGCCCGCCGCGACGTTCGCCCTGCGGATCTTGTCGAGCAGCGAGGTTTTGCCGTGATCGACGTGACCGAGCACCGTAACGACCGGCGGCCGGCCGGTCAGCATTTCGGGTTTGTCTTCTTCTTGCTCGACGCTGACTTCTTCGCCGGCTTCCTTGACGACGGCATTGAAACCGAACTTCTTCGCGACCGCGATGGCGACGTTGCTGGAAACGTTTTGATTGATCGTCGCCATCGTGCCCATCTTGATCAGTTCTTTGATCACGTCTTTGGCAGGCACGATCATCGACGTTGCCAGTTCCTGCACGGTCAGCAAATCCGGAATTTCGATCGTTTCCAGTTTTGCGGCCGCGGGCGCTGCAACCGATTCGACGCGTTTCTTGCGGTTGCGCTCCTTTTCGAGCAGCAACTCTTTTTCGCGATCTTTTTTGTTGATTTTATCGTCGCGCTCACGCGAGCGATCCCCGGGACGCGCCCCGGAACTTGGTGCAGGCGCCTCGGTAACCGAAGGCGGCATGCCGGGGCGGGGATTGAACGGCCGTCCGCCGGCGGGGGGCAGCGGTCGAAACGGGCCGTTGCCTTGCGTGCGGCGCTGCTGCGGCGCAGGGGCGATCAGGCGTCCGGGCTGCGGCGCGCGCGGCTGTCCTGGCTGCTGCTGCGGCGCTCCGGCTTGTCCGGGGCGCGGCGCTACGCCGGGACGACCCGGCATTCCGGTTTGCGGCCCGGGTGAAGCCGAGGCGGAGGTCGTCGGAGGCGGCGCACTTCGGCGCGGCGGGAGAACCGAGGTTTGTCCCGAGGGCACGGGCCGCAGTTTTGGCAGCGGTGCGGAGGCTACCGGAGCCGCGGGGCGCTGTATCACCGGCCGGGGCGCGGGCGGCTTCGCGGGAGCCGGCGGTTCCGCGGGGGGGGCTACTGTTTCGGGCATGCCGGCATTTCCGTCGGCGCTGGGGGGCGCAGGCATGGCGGCGGGCTCGGCCTTGGGGGCAGGGGCTGAAGTTTTTACGATTGTGGTCCGGCGTGAGCTGGCGGCTACGGGACGCAGCGTCGGAATCGGCTCTTCAACCGGAGCGGCTTTCGGCGGGGCCGACGGCTTTGCGGCGGGCGGCGCGGTTTTGGCCTGCGGCGCAGCTGCGGCAGGCTGTGCCGAGGCCGCAGGCTTCAAAAGCACGCTGCGTACCAAATCTGCGATGTGATCGGGAACGACGCTCAGCTGGTTTTTCGCCTCGAAGACGCCGCTGAGCCGCTCGTTGAAGAGGGTGACCAGCTCTTTGGAAGTCAGCCCAACTTCTTTTGCAAGTTCAAATATCCGAACTTTTCCGGTAGCCAAATTCTGCCTTTCATTTGCGGGCTCCGCGCCCGCGTACTCCGCTAAATCATGGTGCGCTCCCCGGCGTGCGCGCACGCCAAAGGTCCTTACGCATGTTCGTGGATCAACATGTCAACCCGTATTCGGCGGCCGAAGCTGCAAGCCCCGGAAATCGCCGGTTTTTTTCAACGCGTGCGGCGCACGCGGCCGAACACAAATACGCGCCGCGTCCCGGCTGCCGGTCCGACTGCGAATCCGCGCTCCACGAACGCGAACCTCCGCTGCGCACAAACCGCCGCATCGAGGCTTGCGGCTTGCGTTCGCGGCAGCCCGCGCACTGGCGCATTGGTACATGCGCGAGTTGTGTCCGGCTCAATCCTCGCTCCCCCCCAGCCGCTCACGCTTGAACTCCTCTAATTTACGGATGAGCTCTTCGTCTATACCGGCAGGGGCAAGACCCGCCTCTTCCTCGGCCACCGCTTCTTCGGCAATCGCGGTGTCGGGCTCGGCAATTTCCGCTTCCTCTGCGGGAGCTTGCGCTTGCGCGCGTTCGGTCATATAGCGTTCGCGCGCCTCGTCGGCTTCCGATTCGCTGGCAATATCGAGCCGCCAGCCGGTCAGCCGCGCTGCCAGCCGCACGTTTTGGCCTTCGCGGCCGATCGCTAACGACAACTGGTAATCCGGAACGATGACCAGCGCGACGCCGTCGTCGTCGAAGAGCTCGACGTTGAGCACCTTTGCCGGCTGGAGGGCGTTCATGATGAACGCAACCGTATCCGGTTCCCACCGGACGACATCGACTTTCTCGCCGCGCAGTTCGTCGGAAACATTCGCGATGCGGCTCGATTTTGGGCCCAAGCACGCGCCGATAGGATCGATCTCCGCGCGATTGCTGCGAACGGCGACTTTCGAACGGCTTCCCGGCTCGCGCGCGATTGCCATGATCTCCACCAAGCCGTCTTCGATTTCCGGAACTTCGAACTCCAAAAGTCGTTGCACCAACCCTTCCGCTGCGCGCGAAAGGATAACGCTCGGACCTTTAGGCGGTTTACGCACGTCAAGCACATAGGCCCGAATGAAATCGTTTATGCGAAAATTCTCGCGCGGCACCTGTTCGGAAAGGGGCAGCATCGCCTCGTCTTTGCCTTCGAGCAGTACGTACATGTTACGCTGTTCGAAGCGCTGAACCGTTCCTTTGACGATGTCGTTGAGTTTGGCCGCGTATTTGTTGTAAACGGTATCGCGTTCGGCTTCGCGAATGCGCTGAACGATGACTTGCTTTGCCGTCTGCGCGGCGATTCGTCCGAAGTCTTTCGGAGTAACTTCTTCATCGTAGAAGTCGCCGACCTGATAGCGCGCGCCGGCCTCCTTGGGCGTGACTTCGAGTTTCGGATCCGTCACTTCGTCGGCAACGGTTCGGCGATGAAACACCTTGTATTCGCCGCTCTGCCGATCGACGGTCACAATGGCGTTGGCTTCGCTGCCGAAATGACGTTTGTATGCCGTCAACAGCGCGGCTTCGAGCGCCTCGATGAGCATCTCGAACGGAATATTGCGTTCCTTCGAGATGAAATGCAGCACGTCGAGAAGTTTTTCTTCGGTTGCGGTTTCAGCCATTACGTGTTGTTTGCCTCATTATGCATGGTTTTGCGTTTGCGTTTGTCTTGCTGCAGATCGGTTTGCGCGTCGTATTCCAAATTCGCCTTTTCGACCGTTGCAAGCGGCAGCGGCAATTCGCCTGCCGGCGTTTCCAAAATGACGTTCGTGCCGCGCACGCCGCGCAGAACGCCGCGATGCGTCTTTGCGCCGTGAATGGCGAGCGAGGTGACGATTTTTACCTTGCGGCCGGTAAACCGTTCGAAATCGCCCGGTTTTACCAGCGGACGGCTCAAGCCCGCCGACTCGACGTTCAGCGTATATTTCTCCTCGAACAGGTCGAGCTCGCGATTGATTCGCCCCGCAATCCGCTCGCACGTTTCCAAATCGACCCCGCCCTCGCGATCTATCGTCACCGTGAGCTGCGTTGAATTGCGCCCACGGTGCGCTGCATGCTGCACGATTTCCACCCCGGAGAACTGCGCGTCGTGCGCGATGTCGGCAATCGCGCGAGCGAACGCGTCGCTCACGGTGCTCGTCAACTTCACCTCTATCAACAACGAAGCGCGGGCATTGCCCACGCTCATGCGGTTTCTGCTAAAAGGATAACGCATAAAGACGGCGGGCCGCAACCCCAGTGGGTGCGGCCCCTCGTCTTGCTCTATATTCGTTTCATAAGAAGCGCACTCTTGGATGCCGGTTAACGTCCGGCTGCCGCTGAGCGCTTGCCTAGCGCTCTCTGGTTACAGCGCGCTCTTTCGGGCTCCCTCGCCCGGTGGATCTTGCGGTTCCAACCGCCCTCCTTATGTCAACGCTCAAGCCTTTCTTGAGACACCCTCATTGTACGCCGACCATTGTCGCGGTTCAACAGGCCGCCGACCGGGTGCTACGGGGTGGGCTGCGACGGCGCCGGCGTCGGCGGCGTAAACGGCTGCAAGCGACCGGCACAAATGAACGACTCGTTTGGTTCGACGATCGGCTTGGGCGTGAGGTCGCGATCGGAGTCGATTGTGTAACCTGCGCGGCTGCGTGAGTTCATCGGATAGCGCAGCACCCATCCCGTGCACCATTTGATGGGACCGATGCGCTTGACCAACGTCACGTACATTTTCACCGAGATTTCTTCAGGCGCGGTTCCGAAAACCGACTGCTTCCAGCGCTGACCTTCAACGTCTTCGACGTACAGAAATTTCGTTGCGGCCAACACGTCGGGCGGCGGGGTCGGTTCGGGCTGCGGGCTGGAACGAATATTCAAAAACGAATAGCGTTTGCCGGTCGAGGACGGTGCCGCGGAAGGCGCCGCCGTCGGAATGAGGCTTTGCAACCGTTGGTTGAGCGATTGTCCGCGCTTTACGGGTGCCGGAGCGGCGTGCGCCGGGTGCGGCGTTGCCGGCAACGGTTGAATCGGGCGCGGCAACGCGGACGCCTTCGCTTGCGCCTGCCCGTGCGGTCCCGGCGTTTGCGCGGCATTCGGGCCTGGACTAGCGGCGGAGCCGTGCGCGGGCGTTGCCGCAGGTGCGTGCGGAATGTGAATCGACGAGGGAACCCCTGGAGTTGCGGCGGGCTGCGGCGTCGCGACGGCAAGCAGCGGTGCGGCGGTCACCGCGATGGCGGAAGGCTCCGGCTCCGGCGTGCTGACGGCCTTCGGCGCAGTCGTGGGAACGGGCCGCGCGGACGGAGCGGAGGTCGGAACGGTGCTGGCTTTCGGCTGCGGAGCTGCAGTGGGGGGCACCTTCACCGCGACGGCCAAAATGTTCGCCGGCGCGCTGGTAGGGACGATCGGCGGAAGCGGTGCCGGCGAAACGGCAATCTGCGCTTGCGTCGGCACCGGATTGGGCGCAGCGGAACTCACGGGTGCAGGCGTGGGATTGGGCGGCGCCGTCGGCGCGAACTTTGCCAACTCGTGAAGCACGCGCGGATGCGGCGGAGCCGAACGTGGTTGCGCGGCCGTTCGCGTGCGCGGCATCACGGGCGCGTGTGGTACCGGCACCGCGACGCGAGCGGCATGGACCGGCACTTTTTTCTGCGGCTGCACGCGCGTTACGGTGACGATGGCGTTCCCGCTGATCGATTCAGGTGATGATTGCTGCGATGAGGTCGTCGCGAGCGAAAACAGCAAATACGCCGCGAGCGCATGCAAAAGCAGCGAGCCTACAACGCTGAAGGCGTTGCGTTCAGCAACGCGCTTGTCTGCAGGTTCCGATTTCAAACGCAGGAGGGTTCGGGGTTTCTCGCGCAAGCGCCTGGCCGATGGAAAAGATCCACAAGCGCACAAAGATCGTTGCAACGCTCGGTCCGGCATCGCGCGATCCGCACACGATTCGCGCGTTGATCCTTTCCGGCACGAACGTCTTTCGCTTGAACTTTTCGCACGGTTCTCCGCAAGAACACGGCGAGAGCATCGCACGCGTTCGCGATGCCGCAAAGGACCTGGATCTGCACATCGCCGTGCTGCAAGACTTGCCCGGACCCAAAGTGCGCACGGGTACCTTTGCCGGCGGAGCGCCCTGCGTTGAATTGGTGCGCGGCCGCGCTTTCACGCTGACGAGCGAGCAGGTAGCGGGCAGCGCGGAACGCGTGTCGGTGTCGTACGCCGATTTGCCGGCGGACGTTTCGGTGGGCACGCGGTTGTATTTGCAAGACGGCGCAATCATCGTTCGCATACTGGAAACGACGCCGACCGAGATTCGCACCACGGTGGAGGTCGGAGGCGAGCTGCGCGAGCAGCAAGGAATCAACTATCCGGACGGGACGCTGAACGTTTCGGCGGTCTCCCAGCGCGACCTCGAATACCTGGCATTCGGCTTGGAGCAAGGCGTCGACTACGTCGCGGTTTCGTTCGTTCGCAGCGCGGAGGACATCAACCGCGTGAAAGCGTTCATCACCGAGCGCGGCAAGAACACGCACGTTCTGGCGAAGATCGAAAAACACGAAGCGCTGCAAGACATCGAGAACATCGTCAACGCTGCTGACGGCATCATGGTCGCGCGTGGCGATCTCGGAATCGAAGTGCCGCTCGAACAAGTCCCAATGATTCAAAAGGATTTGATAGCGCGTTGCAATCGCGCAAGCAAGCCGGTCGTAACCGCTACGCAAATGCTTGAATCGATGACGTTCAATCCTCGGCCCACGCGCGCAGAAACGACCGACGTGGCCAACGCGATCCTCGACGGCACCGATGCGGTCATGCTTTCCGGCGAAACTGCGCGCGGCCAGTATCCGGCCGAAGCGGTTCGCGTCATGGCTGAAATTGCGCGCGAAGTCGAAAAGCAGTATCCGCACGAAATCCTGCAACTTCGGCGGCTCGAAGGCGCAACCAGAGACGTTGCAACGTCGATTGCCGAAGCTGCAACCCGCGCGAGCGCCGAACTGAATCTTCCCTACGTCGTCACCGGAACGACGACCGGCAACGCGGCGCATCACATCAGCGCATTCCGTCCGCGCGCGCGAGTCATTGCGCTTACGCCGATGCCGGAAGTGGCTCGACGCTTGGCGCTTCTTTGGGGCGTGGAATCGATTTTGATCGAGCGTTACTCGTCCATCGACGTGCTGCTGCACATCACCGAACAGCGCATGCTCGCCGACGGCTTAGTCGCCCACGGCGACAGCGTCGCTTTCACGACGGGCATGCCGGTCGGCGCCGGCGGCACGAATTTACTGAAAATCCACCAGATACCGTAACGCCTGCTTCTCGCCTTGACGACGATCTATTCCAAGGCGCGCGCGAGCGCGAGCAGCGAATTTTTGGTTACGGAGTCTACGTTTGGTAAGACGACATCGACGGAAATCCCATAACCATCGACGGAGCGCCCATCGCCGTACCCATCGGTCCGGCTCAGCGCAAGGCGAAACGGCACCCGCGAATGCGGCAAGACGAAGTATCCCGGCTGAGTAAATCCCATTACTCCATAAGTGCTCGTTCCCGCAAGAACGCCGTTCGGCAATTCCGCTACCATCTGAGCCATGAACTCGCAGTCGCTGCCGCATCCATTATCGACTAATGCAATGACTCGGGCGCCACGGCTCCGTGGGTGAACCTCGAAGTGATGGCTCTGCAAATTCCCCGTACCGGGCGTAACCTGACGCTTCACGGTGCAGTCGTTTCCGGAAGGTGAATCGATGGCATCGAGCATCGACTGCAGCATTTGACGCTGTTGCGGCGGCGCGGGGAAGGGTAAGCCTGCTGCAAGCTGCTCCTCCAAGTTGAAGTAAAGCGCGTTCGCAAAGCACGAGTCGGAAGAGTATCGCGTTTCGGCACTGACGGCACGATCGATCTGCTGCTTTGAAAACCAGTAGTTCAAGACGCCGAGCGGTGCGTTTCCGCCCTCGTTTCCTCGCAAATCAAATATCACGACCCGTTCTTTGCCCACCCCTTTTACTTGCCGCAACAAGTTCACAAGCGCGGCGTCATTCGTATCGATGAACGTCGGCATTCGAATATACGCGATTCCGTCGGCCAGCGTTTCGTACGATGGTTTGGCCGCTAAAAAGACGACGTTTTCCCGTTGCTGCGTAAGCGTATCGGAAATTGGTGTAAGAGCGATATTTGCAGGCCCGCACCTAATCGACGCTGCAACGCCCTCGCGTGTGGGATGGCTGATATACCAAGCAGGACGAAGGCTTCGGCCGGTCCATTCGTCGACTGCGTGCGGCTGTTGTCCGGCATCAGTGCGTTGTAGTTTGTAAGAAGCGCCGCCTCGCATTTTGAGCGACATGCAAGGCTCACGCGGGGCGGTCCACAGCAGCGCGCTGGAGGAACCGCTGACGTAGTCCTTCAGTGAAGCGACCCCCGAGTGATTGTCGAGCTGAAACGATTCCAATTTTCCCCATGGCGCAAACGCATCGTGCAAATCGAGACGAGCGTCTTTCAACCGTGCTAACTGGTGATCCCACGAGCCGAACCAAGCATCCCAATTCCAACCACGCTGTTCAGCCGGCACGTAGCCGGCGTAAACTTTCTCCATAAGGAAACGCAGCGTCGGCAAGTCAGAGCGCAAAGCCGTTGCGCGAACCAGGAAACCGTGACCGGCATGCATCTGCTTGTAGTACGCGTCGTACCATGCCCAAGGCACGACAAAGGAATGTGCGCTGTAAGGCGGATCGTAGGGCTTGGGCAAAACGACCCCGCGCGCAGTCAAATGAAGGCCGAGCGCGATCCATCGATTGTTGTCCGCGCGAATCTGCACCGGCGATACCGTTACGTTCGCGGCCGCGTTTGCCGTGGTAATGGCAGTCTGCGCAAAGAATGAGCAGTAAGCACACGCGGTGAGACATGATTTGCCGTTTCATCATTTGGAGCGGCCCTTTGGCCGCGAGTCGTCGCGTGAGTAAAAAGCGATCATGTCGGCGCCGAGCTGCTGTGCATTTGCATCGCTCGATCGCGCGAGGTGCTCCAGCACGCGGCGGCGATCTTCCTCGGTTCGATTTTGACTGTATTTGAATTGGGCGTCGGTGCGCTGGACGGCGATCGTTATGCCGACGATCGCTTGCATCATCCGCTCCAGGTACTCTGCACTCACGCTGGCCATGTTCCACCCGTTTGGTCCTTCATTCTCACGTACAAGCTGTTCGAGAATCGCGCCCGGATCGGCGATTTGCGCTTGGCCCGAACAATGAATTGCCGAATAGTCCCACGTCGGCACCGTCGCCCCTGGTTCTTCATACCAAGCGCCCGAGATGTGGGCGTGCGCGCCGTGAAAGATCGCCAGCGCGTCGGCGCCCTCGATTTGCGTCCATTGTTGGTTCGTCCGGGCAATATGCGTTCCTAAAAGAATGTTTGGCTCAGACGCAAGCACGACGAACGGCACGTGCGTCCCCACCGGTTTACCGTCGAACTGCGAAACGAGAATTCCGAACGGCTGCGCTCGCATGAATGACACCACGAGCTGCGGATCGTCGATGGCGAAATGCTTGGGCACGTACATCGTTCGCCTACCTTGCGCGACGCCGCATTATGAAGCGGCTAAACGGCGCTCTTGGGTTTGCTTGAGCAGTGCTCGCGCATGCCGTAGGGCCGCCTCGTGCGCTTCGCCGGACAGCATTCTTGCCACTTCAGCGGCGCGGTCGCGCTGGTTTTCGATTGCGCGAACTTCGATTGCGGCCGCATCTCGCGTCTCGCGCTTTTCCAGCGCATAATGCGCGTCGGCCCAGGATGCAATTTGCGCCAGATGCGTCACGCACACGACCTGACCGTGCCGTGCCAGCCGCCCCAGCCGGGCGCCGACGGCATTTGCGGTTGCGCCGCCGACACCGCTGTCGATTTCGTCAAACACCAGCGTGCTGGTTGCGCGCAAGCCGGCCAACACGACGACCAACGCGAGCAGTACGCGCGAAAGTTCTCCGCCGGAAGCAACGCGCGCGAGGGGCCGTTCCGGCTCTCCTTTGTTCGCCGCAAAAACGAACTGTGCGTTTTCGCTTCCACGCGCGCCAATCGCCGGCGTCGACGTAAACTGCACGCCGAACCGCGCGCCCGGCAATGCCAACTTTTTCAGTTCCGCTTCGACGCGCTTGCGCAAACGATCGGCGGCCTCATGACGCGCTTGCGATAGCGCCGCGGCTGCGCGCTCGAGTTCCTGCCGTTTGGCCTCCACGCGGCTGCGCAACTGCGCTTGCAATCGGTCTTTGTCGGAATACCGATCGATCGTGTCGCGAAATTGCTGAGCTTGCGCCATCACGGCCGCCAAGGAGTCCCCGAATCGACGTTTGAGCGTGTCGATTACGTCCAACCGCGCATGAATTGCTTCCAGCTCCCGCGGCGTCGAACTCCAACGCATCTAATTCGCGGATAATCGCGGCGGCAAGATCGCCACTTTCGCTTTGCAGGGCCAACGCGGTGGAATGCAAGGACGCATACTCTTGCGCAAGCGCCGCGATATGCCGCAGCGCCGTTTCCGCAGCGCCTAGACCGTCGACTGCGGACCCGGATTCGCCCGCCAGCGCTTGATAGGCGTTGCGTAGCGCCGTCGATAGTTTCTCGGCGTTCGCCAGCACGTTGCGACGCGCCATGAGGCGCTCGTCTTCGCCGTCCTGCAAGTGCGCCGCTTCGATTTCCTCGAGAGCGAACTGGGCATGCGCGAGGTTTTCGCGCGAAAGCCGATCGTCGGTATCGAGCCCCTGCAGTTGCTCTCCAAGGAGCAAATGCTCGGCATGCAAGCTGCGGACTCGTTCCAGCAACGAGAGGACCGCTTCACCGCCGAATCGGTCGAGCAGACTCTGCGTGATATGCGGGCGAAAGCAGTCGCTCCGCTTCGTGCTGTCCGACGATGTCGACGATGTGCGCCGAGATGTCGCGCACGTACGCCGCGCTTGCCGGACGGCCGTTCACGCGCATCGTCGATTTGCCCGATGCGACGGCAAGCTCGCGCGAAAGGACCAAATCTTCATCCGCATCGATCGCAAAACCATCCGCTTCCAAGCGCTCGTGAAGCGCGGCATCCGCCTCTATGGAAAGCGATACGTGGGCTCGTTCGCGTCCGCGGCGCACAAGGTCCGGACCAGCGCGCTCTCCCAAGACAAAAGCAAGGGCGCCCAAAACCATCGTTTTTCCCGAACCCGTCTCGCCCGTGAACATCGTGGCGCCGGAGGCAAACGCAATGTCGGCGCGTGGTATCAGTCCAAAATCTTCAATCGTGAGCCGCTGCAGCATCATTCAACCTTAGCGGACGCGGTTATCCTTGATGGAGACGCCCCAACGCAGCTTTTGCTCGAGACGTTGAAAAAACCCAAACCGGGCGACGCGCGCAAACCGCACCGGACTGGGATACCGCTCTATCACGACGTTTGCGCCGCCGGCTAGGTCGCACACGACCTCGCCATCACATTCCAAGTTGGCGTGCAGCAGTTCATCATCGCATGAAATCTGAAGGCGCGAGCTGGCCGGAACGATGATTGGCCGCGAAAACAACGTGTGCGGAAGCAGCGGCACAACGCCAAATGCGTCGACTTGCGGCGAAATGATCGACCCACCTGCCGAAAGGAAATACGCCGTCGAACCGGTGGGCGTCGCAACGCAGATTCCGTCCGCGGGGATATGGGCGGCTTGTTCGTCGTTCAAGCAAAGGCCGAACGGCACCAAATGCGAGATGCCGCCTTTGCGAACGACGACGTTGTTTAACGCAAAAAACTTGCGGCCGTCGCATTCCGCGCGTAACGCAATGCGATCTTCGATGAACAAGCCGCGCTCGAGCAAATCGGGCAGTTCTTCGATGTGTTCGTCGTTCTCGTCGAATTCGGTCAGAAAGCCTAGGCGGCCGGTATTGATGCCGATAATCGGGATGCCGCGGTCGACGGCAAGGCGCGCGGCACGCAGCAGCGTCCCGTCTCCACCGATGGTGATCAGCAGCGCCGCATCTTCCAAACCGCGATCGTCGACGATCGGCGAGACCGCGTAGCTGTTGCTCTTGAACGATTCAGCAACGCGGCCGGCGAGCGAACGCGCGTTTTCGCGATTGACGTCCACGTAGAGAGCGACGGCGCGCTTTTTTACCGAAACGGTCACTCCTGCGGACCTTCGCAAAGCGCCCGGTCAATCACTTCATCGCTCAGCGGCGCGCCGGTATGGCCGATGCGCATCAGGAACTCGCGATTGCCGGCCGGCCCCCGCAAGGGCGAGGCGACCACGTCGGTTGCGGCTAGGCTCACCGCATGGACGGCGTCGCGAACCTCTAGCATCACGCTGCGGTGCACGTTCAGGTCACGCACCACGCCACCGCGGCCCACGCGTTCCCGCCCCGCTTCAAACTGCGGCTTGACGAGCGCTATGATTTCACCGTCCGAGCTCAACAGCATTGCTGCGCGCGGCAGCAGCACGCGAAGCGAGATAAAGGACGCGTCGATTGCAATGAAGTCGAATCTGCGCTCGAACGCATCGGCTTGGACGTAGCGGAAATTCGTGCGTTCGAGAACGGTTACTCTGGCGTCGTTGCGTAACCGCCAATCCAATTGGCCGTAGCCGACGTCGACCGCGACAACGTGGGCCGCTCCGCGCTGCAGCAAACAGTCGGTAAATCCGCCGGTGGAAGCGCCGACATCGAGCGCATATCCGCCGGCCACATCGATGCGGAACGCGTTGAGCGCGTGATCCAGCTTTTCGCCGCCGCGGCTTACGAATCGGCGCGGCCGTTCGATCTCGATCTGCGCGTTTAGCGAAACCGAAGCGCCGGCTTTTGTGGCCGCGATGCCGTCGACTTTTACGCGGCCCTCCATAATCAGCGCGCGCGCCTGCGAGCGGGTTATTCCTTCGCGCTGCGCTACAGCGGCATCTAAGCGGTCCGCCATTTCCAGAGCGTTCACCAGGGCGTGAGGCGCTTCCCCGGAAATGCCCTCGCAACTATGATTGGCTTTCTCGTGGCCTCGGCAATTGCAATAGCGCCGATCCATGTCGACGGCCATCCTTTTATGGCGGTGGAGAATCGCAATCACATCGTCTTCGTCTCGATCGACGGCGATCGGCCGGAACGAAACGGCATCGACGTTTTCGCGCGAACGAATTCGCAGTTGCAGTTCATCCGCTTTATTCCCATGCGCTCTACTCTGTTTGGACTGGCCCTCTCGCAAGACGGCCGAACGCTCTTCATCGCAAACGACGGCGGGGTAGCGGTGTTGCGTGCCGATCTGGCGGCGCAAGGCGATATCGTTTTGCGTTACCTGGCAATATCGGACAATCCCGGCACGATCGAGGTTGCCGTATCGCCGGACGCACGCTTCATATACTTCAGCAACGAATCAATGAAATCGGTTGGCGTCGTCGGTTTCAATTGGGACGCGGCCACCGGACGCGAAGCGCAGTGGCACGTTATCGGAGCGATTGCCACGAATTTGGCTCCGGTTGGACTGACGCTATCGTCCGACGGCCGCTGGCTCTATGCGACGAGTGAAATCAAACCCTCGATCATTCGGCCGTGTCCCGGAAATGGGGTTCCTCGGGCGCAGGGCACGCTGCAGGTGATCGACACACAGCAAGCACAGTCCGCTTCAACCAAAGCGGTGGTCTCTAGCGTGACGGCGGGCTGCTCCCCGGTGCGAGTCGCGCTCTCGCCCGACGATACTACGGTTTGGGTTACCGCTCGGGGAGATAATCGAATCCTGGCTTTTGACGCGCAGGCGTTGCGAACGAATGCTTCACGAGCGCAGCGCGCTTCGGTCGACGTTGGTAGTGCTCCGGTCGGTTTAGCTTTAATTGACGACGGTAAGGTCGGCATCGTCGCAAACTCGAACAGGTTCAACCAAAGCGCCGGTCGCGCAACGGCAACGGCGTTCGATACGACGAAAGCGTTGGAGGGTCAACCCGCGGTTCTGACAACGCTGCAAACCGGAGCGTTTCCGCGTGAGGTTACGGAGTCACCCGACCACCAAGTAATCTACATCACGAATTACGGTTCCGACAGCTTTCAAGTCATTCAGGAACAGGCGCTGTTACCTTAGCGGCGATCAGTTCGATGCGATTGCCGAAGGGATCGCTGCTATAGCAATGTTCGCTGCCATCCGAAAGCCGTGGATCTTCGGTCGTTGGTCGCTCATTTTTCGTTATCGCACATCGTACGCATTGCCGACACGGCGATCGTTCGCTACGGCGTTCCAAAGTCATTCGCCGATTGTCGGGTATGATCCGTACTCCAACTGAACAAACAGAGGAAAAGCAATGGCCGTTACGTCGCTCGATCCGAAAACCGCGCTCATCGTCATCGACCTGCAGAAAGGCATTGTGGGCCGCCCCTTGGCGCACCCAGTAGACGGCGTAGTGCGGAATGCTGCCGCGTTGGCAGAAGCGTTTCGCAATCACCGCCTTCCCGTGATCCTCGTCAATGTTACGGGCGCGCCCGCCGGACGAACCGAGCAGGCCCGTAGAACCGGTGATATGGGGGCGGATTTTGCAGAGCTGCTTCCCGAGCTCAACCAGCAGCCTGACGATCACACCGTCACAAAAAAAACGTGGGGCGCTTTCACGAACACCGGCCTCGACCAATACTTGAAAAGCCGCGACGTCACGCAAGTCGTTGTGGTCGGCGTGGCTACAAGCATCGGCGTCGAGTCGACCGCGCGTTCCGCGCACGAGCTTGGATATAACGTCGTTCTAGCGGTGGACGCGATGACGGGGCCTAGCGCAGAGGCACACGACAACAGCATCGCGCGCATATTCCCAAGGCTTGGCGAGACCGGAACGACGCAATCGATTCTCGATCTGCTTAGCGAAAAAGAGCTGCCTGGCTTGCTTTAGAAATCAGGATGACACCACAGTGCGCAATTCGTGGTGCTTCGGTTAGTGAGACTGCGGTTCGATCGGATGCAGATACTTCGCGAGGAAAACTTCCGTCGCGCGGTATTGCTCAACAAGGTGTGCCCATACGGAGTTCTCGTGAGTTTCGTTCGGGAACACTTGCGTCTCTACGGTGACGCCCTGAGCTCGCAACTTCGTTGCCAAATCGACGCTCTGCGAAAATGGGACGTTGCGGTCATCGTCACCCTGCTCGATAAACACCGGCGACTTCCAACGTTTCAAATATCCCTCGGCCGTGGACATCCTCGCGATGTGACGTTGCTTCGGCGTACCGACGATCTTGCCGTAGTCGTGATCGAAGTCGCTCGGCCAATCGTGCACGCCCGCAAAATCCGCACCAGCCTTGAAGATGTCGGAGTTCTTTGCAAGCGCGAGAGCAGTCAACAGACCGCCGTATGAGAGGCCGTAGATGCCGATCCGATTCGGGTCGATACTCTGCTGTTTCTGAAGCCACTTCGCTCCCGTGAGCACGTCGTTGTACTCGGAGCCGCCGTGCCACGCGGCGTTCGGCGGATTGCGGAAGTTGTGGCCGTACATGATCCCGAGCCGATAGTTGATCGACAGGACCGCGAAGCCCTGATTCACGAGATACTGGTTCATCTCGTAGAGATGCGTGTAGGGCTCCATATAGTGGAACCCGCCGAGCATCTGACGCGGCGGCCCGCCATGGTCGAAGACGATCGCGGGCACCTTGGCGGTGGAACGGCGTGGCAAGAAATATTGCGCGTGGATCGTGTAGCCGTCCGGAGTCCGGTAGGTGATGAGCTGCGGCTTAACCATTTGCGCCGCCGGATAGTTCGCGGGCGTGGCGACTGCTGTCAGCGTTTTCGGCGGATTGCCCGCTATCGTCACATTCGGTGGATTCGCATAACCGCCGGAGATGTACGCCAAGCCGCCGTTCGCGAGCGGCGTCGGATACCACTGGTTCTCCGGACCCGACGTTAGCTGCTTCGGTGTGCCGTCGCGCCCAACGCTCCAGAGGTGGCGCACGTCGAGATCGCCTTCGTTCGACGCAAGCAGCAGCCTCGTGCCGTCGAGGGACGGCGTAACGGTTTCAACATCGTAGCCGCCGGTCGTCAGACGCTTCGCCTGGCCGCCGTTCGCGGAGACGGTATAGATGTGCTCCCACCCGTCGCTCTCCCATGGAAATGCAATTTGATCGCCTTTGAGCCACCACAGCTGCGTCGCGCTCATCGTCGGATAGAACTCCTCGCCCATCCCCTTGTGGGCGCTCCAGACCTTATGCGCGTCGCCGCTATTTGCGTTCGCGACCCAGATCGACCACGGAAACGCTGCGTTACCGCCGCCGTCGAAGCTGGCGCTGTCGTAAATCGTCTCGCCGATCTTCGATCCGGGCGAACGCACGAAGGCGACGCGCGAGCTGTCGGACGACCACGACGGAGACGAGTCGTTCGTAAAGGCGGGCGTCGCGTAGATGTACGATTTTTTCTCCGGTGTGTAGATGACGACGAACGAATGATCGCCGCGCGAATTCGAGAAGGCGATCTTCGCGCCGTCGGGCGACCATGCTACGTCGCCAACCGCTCCGCGAATCGGAAGCATTTCCGGATTACCGGCCGTGAACGCCCCATTTGCGCCTTTCGAAAACGTGACGACGCCAAGTTGTCCTTCGGAGGTCGTGAACGCTACGGCGTTGCCTTTCGGTGATAGAAAGGCGGCGTTGCTGCCGTCGGCGAGCTTGACCGGCTCTCCACCGGCGATTGGTACGACGTAGAGCGTGCGTTTCGGCGGCGGAATCAGCGAGAGCGGATTCGCGTTCTCGGCCGTTCCTTCGTCCCCGGCGTTCCCACGAAAAAAGATTACTGCATCGTTCCCCGCAGTCACCGCAGGAGCGAAGACGTCTTGGCCGTCGTCTTGCGTATAATGCGTCAGTGCGTGAACGGTACCGCCCGCATTCGTATAAAGATTTCGCACACCGCTCGCGTCGACTTTCCACACGATCAGGGTGCCGTCGAACGAGGCAACGAGAGCATCGGGAAACGGTGCAGCGAGAACGTCAGCGACGCCGAATGCGCGCGCGCACACCGGTAGTGTCGCGGCACCAAACGATAGAACGCAAAAGGCTGCTAGAAGACGAAATTTCATCAAAACCTCCAAGATTTTGTCTTACCCCTTAGGCCACCCCCGCGCGCTTTCCCTCCACAAACGGTTGCAGCGACGCACGTCAATTGAAAATCAAGAGCCCGATGACATTACGTCGGTCTTCAATTGCCAATGCACCTTCGGTGTTTGTTAGGGTGGACTTTTCGTAGGTATGTCGTCCGGCAACGGTTCGGACGGCGAACCGTGAGCGCCGGTTTGCTCCATCGCCCGATCGATCTGCTGTTGAGTCTCCCTTGAGCAATTCCTCACATTCCGATGCGAGCGCTTTGCCCTCTTTGAAAAGCGCTACCGCGCGATCGAGACTCCGCATTGCCCTTTTCGAGTTCGTTGACGATCGCTTCCAGCCGCGAAATTTTTTGTTCGAAGCCTGTTTTTTGGTCAGTCATTCGGGAACGCTCTTTCCACCCGCGCGACGAGCTTTCCGCGCTGAACCGTCGCGTGGATTTGCGCGCCGGCTGCTACCGCGGCGGCATCGCGCACCGCTTTTCCATTGCAGCCTACGATCGCGTAGCCACGTTCCAGCGGGGCGTGCGGATCCAGAGCGGCCAAACGCGCCTGCGCGTATTTTAAGCGTTCGCGTGCCGAACCGAGCGCCGAGGTGTGCGCGCGACTCAGGCGTGCGGTAAGCGGCGAAAGCGTCCTGGATTGTAGTGAAGCGTGATACCGCGCGGCCGAAGAGAGCTGCGAACGCAATTCGGTTAATCGTTCTCGCCGCTGCGCCAGCCGCTGCTGCGGCGTTTGGGCGTTGAGCCGGCGCTCCAGCCGCAGCAAAGACTGCTGGCGGTGAGAGACGTAAACCTGCGCCGCATGCCGCAGATCGCGCGCGCTCATGTCGAGCCGTTGCCACCCGTTTCCAACGATGCCGCGTACGATTCGCTCCACCGCCGTTTGAGCGCGCTGCGCGCGTATCAAGAAACGATCACCGATTTCGCCGAAATACTGCGCTGCGTTCGAGGGCGTCTCGCACGAATGGTCGGCGACATAATCGCTCACGTGCACGTCGCCGGTATGCCCGATGGCCGAAAGCACCGGATGAGCGGAGCGCACGATCGCGCGAACCACCGGCTCCAGATTGAATGGGAACAAATCTTCGTACGATCCGCCGCCGCGCGTGAGAACGATAACGTCAACGTCGAGCTTCGACGCCTTGAAGATTGCCTCGCCGATGTCCATTTGCGCGCCATCGCCCTGCACCCGCGTTTCGACGAACACAACTTGCACGAACGGAGCGCGCTTGGCAATAGTCGCGAGAAAGTCTTCGGCGCCCTTGCCGCGCGCCGACACGACGGCGATGCGCCTTGGAAACGCCGGCAATGCGCGCTTGCGTTCTTTTTCGAACAGGCCTTCTTTGCGAAAGCGTTCTTTGAGCGCTTCGAACTGAGCGTAGAGCGCGCCGATGCCGGTCAGTTCGACGCTTTTGACAAAGAGCTGATACTGGCTTCGCTGCGCGTAGGTTCCGTACTCGCCACCGCAGATGATTTCATCGCCGTCTTTGAATTGCGCAAGCCGAACGGCGTCCCCAGCCCAAACTACGCACCTGAGGACGTCGCTTTGCTCTTTTAAATCGAAGTACAGCCTGCCGCTTCGATTGTTCAAACCCGAAACTTCGCCCCGCACTCGAATCCCTGCGAGCGTTTTGTTTTGCGCGATCAGACTTTGCGATGTATCCGACGACGCGACTGACGCCCTCCACCGGCTCAGGCTGCAGCGCGGATGTTCGGGGCCGCGAAAACAGTGAATCCTGCATTACTACCGGCGCTTCGGCTGTTGCGTTCGAATCGGTGCGGGCGAGGCGAGGGGAACGTACTGCGTGCCGTCGCCGATCGTATTCGGCGGTTGTTCCACGGGCGGCGGCGGAGGCGGCGCGCTGGGTTCAGGCGAGAACGTGGGCGCGGGAGGCAGGTCGTCGGAGCCGCTCGAGATACCAACTCCGCGGCCGAAGGCATTTCCGACGGGAACCTGCGGGCTGCCGCACGGCGTAAGCGGTTCGGTTCCATTCAGGTAATACTCGTAAGCTCCGTAACCGCCGCCGCATGCCGCGACTTTCTTCACTTCATCGCCGGGGAACACGAAATCGTGCTTAGCGACGTTCACCAGCGCGGCTTTCATGAAGCGCGCCCAAACGCGCGCCGGAATGTTGCCCCCGTACGACTCGTTCATCGGGTGATAGTTGTCGTTCCCGATCCAGACGGCCGCAACCAAATCCGGCGTGAAACCGACGAACCACGCATCGCGAAAATCGGTCGTCGTACCCGTCTTGCCGGCAGCCGGACGGCCGATGATTGCGTTGGGATATCCGGTTCCGTGATTGATGACGTCTTCCATCATGGTCGTCATGATGTATGCGGTTCCCGCCGATACCACTTCGCTCTGCTCGGGAAACTGGTTGTCCAGTACCGCGTTTCCCAGCGAATCCTTCACCAAGCGAAACGGCGAGGGTGCGATGTGCACGCCTTGATCGGCCAGCGTCGCGTAACCGGCGGCTTGATCCAACGGCGTGATCACCGACGTTCCGAGCGCTAGCGACAAATTCGGTTCGAGCGGCGAGGTGACGCCCATCCGATGCGCATACTGGATCACGCGGTCCACGCCGACTTCTTCGAGCAGCTTCACCGCCACGATGTTGCGGCTTTGCGCAAGCGCGACCCGAAGCGAGATAGCGCCCATGTAACTGTGATCGTCGTCTTGCGGCGACCACGTTCCTCCGGTGCCGTCGGGATAACTTACCGGCGAATCGTCGATGATCGTCGACGCCGGCATGCCGTTGTCGATGGCAGTCGTGTAGACGTACACTTTGAACGACGATCCGGGCTGGCGGTGCGCCTGCCAGGCGCGATTGAATTGGTTCGTCAGCGAAAAATGCGTCCCACCGATCATCGCGAGGATCTCGCCGGTCGACGGGCGGATCGCAACGAGCGCCGCTTCGTCAGCTCCGATTCCTTCGAGTTTACCTTCGTTTATGCCCCAGTCGACCGCTTCTTGCGCGACGTCTTCCATGTGACGATCCAGCGTCGTGTACACCTGCAAGCCGCCTTCGTACGTAGCTTGCTTTCCAAAGCTATGTTCGAGCTGCGAGACGGCATACGTCGTAAACCAGGGCGCGTTGAACCCCTGCAGTCCGGCCGGACGCTGACCGGCAAGTTCCAGCGGCGCTTCATAGGCGGCGTCGGCTTGTTCGGCAGTGACGTATCCGCTGGAAACCATGCGATCCAAAACATGGCGCTGACGCTGGCGCGCGAGCGGACGATTCACGTAGGGCGAGTAATCCGAAGGCGCCGCAACCAGCCCCGCCAACATCGCAGCTTGCCCCAACGTGAGTTTCTCGACGTTCCGCCCGAAATACGTATGCGCCGCAGCGTCGACGCCGTATGCGCCGGAACCCAAATAGATCAGATTGAGATACCGTTCGAGAATTTCGTCTTTCGTGTAATAGCGTTCGATCTCCATTGCGAGCAGCGCTTCTTGGATTTTGCGCGAAACGTTCTGCTTGTCGGTGAGGAACAACCCGCGAGCGAGCTGCTGCGTGATCGTCGATGCGCCTTGCTCGATCTGATGACGCGTGAGATCGGCGAATGCGGCGCGCGCGATGCCGCCGAAATCCACGCCGTGATGGTGGTAGAAATTGTGATCTTCGTTTGCGATGAACGCTTCACGAACGGCAGGCGGGATCTTTTCGACCGGCACCCAGATGCGGTTTTCTTTGTAGAGCGTAGCCAAAAGGCTGCCGTCTCGCGCGTAAACGCGTGTCGAACGCGCGGGTTGGTAATCCGCCATCCGGCTGATATCCGGCAAATTGCGCGAATATGCGGCGACGATGCCGGCGATGGATCCCGCAGCGAACAGCACCGCGAGCAGCACCACGACGAGGAGAATACGCAGCAGCCTACGCATGGCCGTTGCCGTTTCCTTTACTCAAGGCGGCCAGTACTCCGTTCACAAAGCGGCCCGAGTCCTCGGTAGAGAAGCGTTTGGCAAGCTCCACGGCCTCGTTGATGATCACCGGCCGCGGCGTCTGCGGCGCGTGGCGCAATTCGAACGTGCCCATGCGCAGCAGCAAACGATCGATCGTCGGCAAACGTTCGATCGTCCAGCCCTCGAGCAGCGGACCGATTTCGCGATCGGATTCATCAACGTGCTCGAGCGTACCGAGCACCAGTTCTTTGACGAACAACCGCTGCGCACTCTCGCCGAAGCTGCCCAAATACTCGTCCAGGACCTCGCCCGGATCGCGGTGACCGATTTCAACGGAAAAAAGCGCCTGCAGCGCCAGTTCCCGCGCCATTCGGCGTGACGGCATAACGGCGTCCTTACGAGGCCATCGCGGCCGTCGAAGCCATGAGGTCGGGCAAAAAGTCGATCGAATATCGGCCCTGCATGAACGGCGGCGAAGCGAGAATCTCTAAACACTGCGCGATGGTGGTGTTGACGCCTTCGATGACCGTTTCGCGCAGCGCGCGCTCCATGCGCGCAATCGCCGCTTCGCGCGTTTCACCCAGCGCGATGATCTTTGCGATCATCGAATCGTAAAACGGCGGGACCGAAGCTCCCGAATACACGTGCGTGTCGACGCGAATTCCCGGGCCGCCCGGGAAAACGACGCTCGTCAGCGTACCGGCTGCCGGTGCGAAATTGTTGCGGGCATCTTCAGCGTTGATCCGGCATTCGATGGCATGCCCGTTGGGCTTGAGTTCGCTTTGCGTGTAGCCTAAACGTTCACCGGCAGCCACGCGGATCTGCTCTTTGACCAAATCGATATTGTACACCATCTCGGTGACCGGATGCTCGACCTGAATGCGGGTGTTCATTTCCATGAAATACACCCGATCGCCGCTTACCAAAAATTCGAGCGTCCCCGCATTGGTGTACTGAACGGCTTGCGCAGCGCGTACTGCCATATCGTGCAGCCTGCGCCGCGTCTTCTCGGGCAGATTCGGCGCGGGCGCTTCCTCGATGAGTTTTTGATGCGACGGCTTCTGTACGGAGCAGTCGCGTTCGCCTAAATGAACTACTGTTCCGAACGCATCGCCCATGATCTGCACTTCGATGTGGCGCGGTTGAACGATGAGCTTCTCCATGTACAGGCGCCCGTCTTTGAAGCTCGCTTCGGCCTCTGCGGCCGCCGAAACGTAGGCTCGCTCCAGCTCTTCCTCTCTCGTAACGGCGCGCATCCCTTTGCCGCCGCCGCCCGCCGTTGCTTTCAAGAGAACCGGATAGCCGATCTGCGCCGCAGCGGCGCGCGCTTCATCGACGCTCGCGAGCAGGTCGGAGCCGGGCGTGGTCGCTACGCCGGCTTGCTTCATAACGCGTTTCGCGGTCGCCTTATCACCCATCGTGGCGATAACAGCGGGCGCGGGCCCGATAAACGTCAACCCATGGTCGGCGCAAATTTCCGCAAAACGGGCGTTTTCTGCCAGCAAACCGTAACCCGGGTGCAGCGCATCGCACCCCGTGATCAGCGCGGTAGAGATGATGTTCGGAATGCTGAGGTACGATCGTCCGACCGGCCCCGGACCGACGCAAAAAGCTTCGTCCGCATGGCGTACGTGCAACGAATTGCGATCGGGCTCGGAGAAAATGGCGACGGTTTGCACGCCGAGTTCCCGGCACGCGCGATTGATCCGAAGCGCAATCTCTCCGCGGTTGGCAATCAGCACTTTTCTGAACATCAGGTTGCGTCAGCCGCGATCGATTTCAAACAGCACCTGTCCGTATTCCACCGCCTCGCCCTCCCGGCAGCGCACCTTCACGATCTTGCCCGATCCGAACGACCGCACGGGATTACGAATCCCCAATGCTTCCACGTATGCTAGTTCCCGATCGTCCTCCAAAGCGGCACCTTCGGTAACGCCGGGCCGCGTCATATGAAAAATGCCGACCAAATCGGCGCGGATTGCCTCCACGTGCTGCGGCGGCGACGCGGCTTGCTGTGCGGCGGAGAGTCGCTGCGGTGCGCGCGAGGGCGGTGCGACGCTCTTGCGCCGGAATTCAACCGCATCTTCATTCGCTTCTTCGATGCGCAGGCGCATAAGGTCGGTCTCCAAGAAGGCCTGCGCAAGCGTGCGCACGCGTTCGACCAGGGAGTCTTCGGGCATGAGCGCTACCGATTCGCGTTCTTCGGGCGGAAGCCCCGCGACCGAAGGCGCATAGGAGTCGTCCACCTCGGCGAGCGGCACGAGCGCGAACGCGCGCTCGAACAGCAGCGGATGAGGCACGCGCAAATCCGGTTCCTCGATGCGCTCGGCGCCATACGTTAAAAGGTCGAGGTCGATGACGCGCGGGCCCCAGCGCTCGCCGGCCGTGCGCCCCAGATTGCTTTCGAGCCTGCTGCAACGCGGCCAGCAATTCACGCGCCGGAAGTGCTGTTTCCACGAGCGCGGCCGCATTACAAAAATCCGCTTGATCGAGTTTGCCCCACGGCTTGGTGCGATAAAGCCGGGAAGTTCGCATAACGGTGGCCACGTCGATCAGCGCGCGCAGGGCCGCACGAACGTTGGCCCGCGCATCGCCCATGTTGGAACCGATGCCGATCGCCGCACGCGTCACGTTTTTACCGCTACGGAAACATCGCGCGATAACGCGGATTTTCGCGCGAGAGCCGCACGGCCGGCGTTGCCCCGCCCAGTAACGAGGGCTTCGCAACCTGCACTTCGACGCGCACAACCCGGTAATCGAGGCAAACTTCAGCGGCAATTTCGCCGGCCAACCGTTCGAGTAAGGCAAACGAGCGCGACTGAACGATCGCGACGATGCGCTGGTGCAACTGCGCGTAGTCGACCGTGTCGGCAAGATCGTCACTGCTTTGCGCGCGCTGCAGATCCAGCTCCGAGTTCGACGGCTATCTCGAAGGGCTGGTCCCGTTCACGTTCGCCCGGCAGCGCGCCATGGCGTCCGTACGCATGCACTCCGCGCAGCGAAATTACGTCCACGAGCTCGGTCGCCAGTTGCGTACGACGGCATCACTGACGCGCACTGCATCGAGCGCTTCATCGACGTTGTGCACGCGAACGATGTCGATGCCGGCCGCAACGGCCAACGCCGTCGTAGCCGTCGTGCCGGCGAGCCGTTCGCCGGCAGGTTTGCCCGTCAGTTTTCCGATTGTGGATTTGCGCGAGGTTCCGATCAGCGTCGGAAACCCAAGAGCCGTAATGCGCCGCAGTTCACGTAAGACGGTAATGTTGTGATCGGCGGTCTTAGCGAAACCGATTCCGGGGTCGAGAACGATCCGCTCTCGCGGAATACCTTTTTGCATCGCGCGTTCCGCGGCATCGTTCAAAAAATGCACGACCGTTTCGACGACGCCGCATCCATAATCCGCGCGCTGCTGGTTGTGCATGATGACCACCGGTACGGCCTCTTGCGCAGCTGCGTCAAGCAAAGCATCCGGTAGACCCCGCACGGAATTGAGCATGTCGGCGCCGTGCGAAACTGCGGCGCGCAGAACGTTGGGCTTATACGTGTCGACGGAGAGTATTGCGCTCGGAAGCGCCGTTCGAATCGCGCTTAGCGCCGGCAAGAGACGCGCCATTTCCGTGCGCTCATCGACCGGCACGTATCCGGGCCGCGTGGACTCTGCGCCGACATCCAAAATGTCGGCTCCGCGCCGGGATTGAGCAAGCGCGCGTTGCAGCGCGCGGTCGACTTCCAGCGTGCCGTCCCCTGAAAACGAATCCGGCGTTACGTTCACGACGCCCATGACGTACGTGCGTTCTCCCCACGCCAGCGTTGTGCCGCGAACGCACAGTCCTCCGCGCGAATTATCGCGTAGACTGGTCTGCACTGACGTGCTCCATCCACCACTCGCGCAGCTCGGCAACGATGAACGTCGAGCCGGTCACGACCACCACGTCATCGGCGCCGGCGTTGCGGCGAGCGATTCCCAGCGCCTCAACGGGGTCGGCTATGCACCGGCCCCAAAGTCCCAGCGAATCCGCCATTGCCGCAATCCGCTGCGGTTTGGTTGCGGAGCGTCCTTTGGTATCGAAGGTTGTAAAAATGTACGATGCCGGCAGCGCCGTGAACGAGCGCAAAATTTCGTGCGCGTCCTTTCCTTCGCTCACTGCGATAACGAGCGAGAAGCGCCGATCGGGAAACGCATCCAGCAGCGATGACGCCAGATGCGCCGCCTTGTCCGGATTGTGCGCAACGTCGAAGATAACCGGCGGATGCGATGGAAAATATTCCATGCGACCGGGAAGGTTCAGCCGTTCCAGACCGCGTTCCAGCTGCGGCTTGGTGACGCGCAGGTCGCTGCCCAAGTGCTCCAGCGCAACGATAGCGGTTGCGGCATTCGCCTGCTGAAACGTTCCGAGCAGCGGCAAATGAACGTCGTATCGGCCGTGCGGCGTCGTCACGCTGAAATGCCGGCTGAACGGTTCAGGCGCTTCCTGCTCTATCTGCGTTACGTCGAGGACGGAAACGAACGGCGCGCCGGCTTGGCGGCAACGCTCTTCAATCACCGCTCGGGCCGCAGGATCTTCGACCGCGCTGATCAGGGGTATGCCCGGCTTCGCAATTCCGGCTTTGTCGAAAGCGATCTCTTCCAGCGTGTCGCCTAGGATTTCCATGTGATCGAATCCGACATTCGTGATGACGCAAACACGGGGCCGGATGACGTTGGTGCCATCCAACGTTCCGCCGATGCCGACTTCGATGACCGCAGCCTCGACGCGTTCTTCGGCGAAATGCAAGAATGCCAGCGCGAGCAGCGTTTCGTAGTACGAAGGCTGCGAAAACTCTGCGCCCGTTTGTTCGATGGCCGGGATCATCTGCGAGAGCAGCTCAGCGAAGCGCTCTTCGCTGATGTTGGCGCCGTCGATCCGTGCACGCTCCACCACCGAGCGTAGATGGGGCTTCGTATGCAGTCCGGTGCGTCTTCCGGATTCGGTCAATGCGCTCGCAATCATCGTCGAGGTCGAGCCTTTGCCGCTGGTACCGCCGACGTGCAGCGTGGGATAACGGTCCTGGGGATCGCCCAGCGCCTTCAAGAAGGCGCGCATGCGATCCAAACGGTAAGGGACGCGGCGCGAAACCGTCTCATTAACCATCGAAAGCAAGTACGCGTGTGCTTGCGGGAAGTTCACGGTTTACCCGTCGCTGACTTCATCGCGCAATAATTCAATCGCGTGCGGAAGCGCCGGTAAAATCACCTCGAGCGCTTCGCCCACTGCTTTCGGGCTGCCCGGAAGGTTGACGATCAGCGTTCGGTGCCGTACGCCCGCCAATGCTCGCGAAAGCATCGCGGTTTTGACGATGCGCATCGAAGCCGCGCGTATCGCTTCGGCAATGCCGGGAACTTCGTAGTCGACAATCGCCGCCGTCGCTTGCGGCGTGCGATCGCGCGGCCCCAGCCCCGTGCCGCCGCTTGTGAGCACGAGGTCCGCGGTTCCACCGTCGCACGTATCGATGAGTTCTGCTTGCAACGCGCCGGCGTCATCGGGCAAAATGGTTTCTCGAACGATTTCGTACGCGGGGCCCAGCAGCTCGCGCATAACGGGTAAACAGGCGTCCTTTCTTTCTCCCGATGCCGCGCGATCCGAAAGGACGACGAGCGCCGCTCTATGCATGCCAATCGCCGCTCTTGCCGCCCGTTTTTTCGATTAGGCGTACCGATTCAATGACGATGCCCTTGGATACGGCCTTACACATATCGTAAACCGTAAGCGCTGCGATGCCGGCTGCGATCAATGCTTCCATTTCAAGGCCGGTTCGCGCCGTGGTTTTCGCCTGAGCCTCGACGACGAGCACGTCGTCCTCCCATGAAAAAGCGACGTCCACTTTTTCCAGCGGAATCGCGTGCGCAAGCGGAATGAGCGCCGGCGTTTGCTTTGCGGCAAGAATGCCTGCCAGCTGCGCTGCGGCGAGGGCATCGCCTTTGGCCAGCGATGCGTCGCGTAATGCGGACGCCGCGTCCGTTCCCAGACGGACCCGCGCTTGCGCGCGAGCAGTACGGACCGACGGCGGTTTGCCGGAAACGTCGACCATGAAAATGCTGCCGTCGTCGGCGATATGTGAGGGTTTCGACACGGTTATAGAAAAACGAACGAACGATGTCCTTGGAAGGCGTGGGTTCTGACTCGAAGTCCGCGGACCTCGGTGAGATGCTCCGCTTCTTTGCAGCGACGGCTGATCACGCGGTCGGCGTGGAAAGTGACGCCGGGGAACGCATCGCTTCGCTTGCGGTGCTGCTCGCGCAGCAAGCCGAAATGCCGCAAGCCGAGTGCGACTGCGTGTATTTTGCAGCGCGCCTTCGCAATATCGGCGCCCTGAGCGATGCCGCAAGCGCGCGCTTTGATATTCCTGCGCGGGGAGCTCGGTTGTGCGAGACCATCGCCGCACTCCCGCCTTCGGTCGCCGATATCGTGCGATGGCAATCGGAATGCTGGGACGGCACGGGCTTTCCGGATCGATTGCGTTGGGGCGGCGTTCCGAAAGCATCCCAATTGGTGCACATCGCTGCGGCGTACGTGAATGCCGGAGAGCCGCAGGAAGCATTCACGGCGGTCACCGAGCAGAGCGGCCGCGCCTTTGCGCCCGAACAGATCCGCACGTTCATCATGTGGTACCACGGCAACGGCGGCGACATCGCGCCCATTTCCGCGCCGCACGGGGCACTCGATCCCGAACGGGCGTCTCCCGAGCAAATCGTCATGATGCTCGCCCAACTCGTGGACGATCACAACGCAACGCCCGGACGCGCGCTCAGGGTTCTGCACCGCGCGCAAGACGTAGCCCGAATGCTGCGTTTGGAACCTGCCCGTATCGCCGTGCTCGCCAACTCCGCGTTGCTGTACGGAACCGGGGAGTTGCGCTCTTCGCCGCCGGAATCGGTGCAATTCGACGCGCTGGCACGCCTGGGAATCGAAACCCGAGCCGGCCACGCGATTGCGGCTGCCCGCCTGGCGGAAGAGTGTGCATCACTGGCGAGCGTTGCGCAAGTGCTTCGAGCGCGCGCGGAATGGTACGACGGCAGCGGCGCGCCGGACGGTTTACGGGGCGCCGACATCCCGATGGAATCGCAGATTCTCGCTATCTGCATTGCGCACGACTCGGTAGAAGAGTTGCATCGCATTCAAAGCGCTGCCGGAACGCAATTTTCGCCGGAGATCGTGCGCGCGCTCGCGGAATCCCTTAAGACCCACGCATGATCGATCTGCACGAGCGCACCCGGCGCATCTGCCCCTCACGGTTGGAAGAAATTCTGCATCGCTACGGCTGCTCGAGCCTCGTCGATCCATTCATGGGATTGCCGACGCATTTGAACTATCTCAAGCGCCACGGATTCGTCGTTCACGGCGGCGACGTGCTGGATTGGTTCGTGCGCGCCGGCGAAGGCCTTGTCGTCAACGACTTTACTGTTTTGCGCGACAACGAAGTTGCGGAAATCGTCGAGATGCTGCCAGGTAGAATTTACTCCGTGGACTTGTTCAAAGCGTGGGAAGGCGTCTTCTTCACCGAAGAGCAGTGCGTTTACTTAGGCGTATGGCATGATAACGTTCACAATCTGCGCAGCGACGGACAAACGGGTCTGGCGATCGTGGGATTGTGGAACGTGCTGTGCTACTGGCTGCACAAAGCGCACTTTCCCGACGACATGCAGGACGTGCCGCCCAGCGAACTGGCTTGGGAATACATTCGCAAGACCGCGCAGTGGGTTGCAACGAATCTGCGGCGCAATACGGTGCGGCAAGCGGACGTACTGACGACGATCGGCGCCCATTCCGCCGATGCGCTGTTTCTTTCCCCGCCGACCCGCAATTCGTACCGGAGCGCCGACGCGCGCATCTGGATGTGGGAAGCGTGGTGGCACGGCAATCCTTACTTCAACATCGAGCACAGTTACCGCAGACTCGCTGTTCGGTCCGCGCAGTGCCGACGAGCACGGTTACGCTCGGGCCATCGCCAGCGTGCTTTCAAGCGCTCAGGACTATCCTACGCTCATCCTGCAAACGAACGAGCAGCGTTTGCCCGAACTCGAGCCGCAGATGCGTAATGCGCGCCCGAAAGTCGAAGTCTATGCTCCGAACGCGGCCGAAGTTTACCTCATCGGCGCGAAGTAGCGCGCTTCAGCGATTGATTTCGGCCGGCGTTGCCGACATGCGCGCCCAAACGAAACACAGCACGGCGATGACCGCGAACAGCACGGTATGCTTCAGATGATGCTTGCCGTCCAATCCAATCGCGGGCGCAAAGTGCGTTGCGCCGGTCCATGCGAGTACCGCAAGAATGATGAAGATGATGCCGAGAACGACGGCGAGAGCTTTCATCGGATGACTCCTGTACGAGCAAGTGCCAGGCATACTGACCCGAAGACCAGACAATACCAACCGAACGGCCGCAGATCGTTGTTGCGGAAATACCGCACGAGAAAGGCCACGGAGGCGTATGCGGCAACTCCGGCCACGATTCCGCCCACCACTGCTTGGACGAGAACGAGGTGCCTTCCCGGCCCCAGCAGGTCGGGTATTTCAAGCAAGCCGGCTGCCAAGATTACCGGAGTAGCGAGCAAAAATGAATAATTCGCCGCGTCTTCGTGATTGAGGTCGGCAAGAAGCCCGGCGACCATCGACGCACCCGAGCGCGAAATGCCCGGAAAGAGCGCCAGCGATTGGCCGAAACCCACGCCGACGCTCTGCGGCCAGGTAAGCTGCGCGATCGTTTTGTCCGGACGCCGCCGGCTTTTCTGTCGCCGCCGCAAATATTCTCCGGCAAACATGATGAACGCGTTCATGATGAGAAACGCCGCTGCCAGTGACGCGCTGCCGAAAAATTTTCGCACCGGATCTCGCAGCAGAACGCCGAGGAGCCCAACCGGAATGCTGCCCACGATGAGCAGCCATGCTATCTTCTCGTCGGGGTCGCTGCCGATGGAGCCGCGCACGATGCTGCGCATCAGGGCCTTCACGATTCGCAACCACGCGCTGCGATAAAACACCAGCAGCGCGCACGCCGTCCCCAGATGAAGCACGGTCACGAACGCGAGAAACGTCGGATCGGATCGGTCGATGTTGCGCCAGTGCAGCAGCGCCGGGATCAGAATCGTTTGCCCCAGGCTGCTCACCGGAAAAAGTTCGCTTACGCCTTGCAGAAGCGCAAGCGCAATTGCCTGGAGGAACGACACGGTGGCTGGATACGTCGCCGGAAGGATTGCTCCTTGATACGCCTAAGGCGCTCGCGTGGATCGCCATGAGCGCAAATTCGAACGTCTCGGTGACACGCTGCTCGTTTCGTACAGCATCTCCGACGAATTTGCACCGGAGTTTACCGAAACGTACGACATCGCGCTTGGAGGCATGGCGATGATCACCAACGCCGAGATGCAAAAAGGCGCGCCGATCACGGTGCAGCTGGAATTGCGCGGCGATATGCGTCCGATGATTCGCTTGCAGGGAACCGTCCGCTGGTCGCACTTCGATCAAACGCTGCAGCGTTATCGCACGGGCGTCGCGTTCACGAGCGTCGACGAAGCGACGCGCGGAGATTTGACGCGGTACATCGACACGCTTCGCTTGCTCAAGGATATAGACGTTGGCTAGGGGATCCTCAAACTCAAAAAAAGCTTTCGGGTACGCAGCCCACAACTTCTACCAGGCGACGAATTTCACCGTAAACGTATAGCTGCCCGCCACCGCTTTGCAGTTCGCATATTGCGGCGTGTACGTCGCCGCGCGCGCCATTTGCACCGCAACTGCATCGAGCCCGGGATTACCCGCCGACTGCGCGACCGCGGCATCCACGACGCGGCCCTGCGGATCCAGCGCGACGCGTATCGCGGCCGTGCCGCTCACTTTTTCAGCGCGAACCTGCGCTGCAATATCCGGTACGTCGGGCGTCGCGCTGACGGTCGGCCCGCTATTCGCATGGCCGGCGCAGGGACCGGCGGGCGTTGCGCTGCTGACGGCGCTCGCCGTTGCGGCCGGAACAACCGCAGCGGGCGTCGCTTGCGGCGCGACGCTCACGACCGCAGGCCCTCTCGCGCCGCGCGCTGTGAGCTTCGGCGGTCGAATTGAGGCGTGGATTCGCGGTGTCGCATGAGGAACCGGCGGCGGGCTGGGCGCAGGCGACGGCGGGGGCGTGTGCGGCGTGATGCGCGCAACGCGCAAAAGGTGCACTTGTTCCGGCTGCGTGTCGCGCTGGTACTGCGAGAGCAGCGGCCAGCGAATGTAGCCCGCCAAGATGAGATGCACGAGCAGCGAGATGAGGACCGCGGCCAGCAGAACCCAGCGCGTGCGGGACGCACTCACGGATGGGTGCCTTCACGCAACGCGCCGGCGCTGCTGATCAGCTGTTGGGGTCGAAGGTGACTTTGAAGTTGTAGGTTCCTTCAACGGGCTGGCAATTGACGATTTTCGGTGCGTACGTCGATTGACGCGCCGCGGAAAGCGCGGCTTGATCGAGCGACATGTTGCCGGCTGACTGCCCGATCGTCGCATTCACCAAACTTCCGCTGGGTGAGATCGTTACGACGACGGTAACTTGGACCTCTCCGAGTCCCTGCTCGCGCGCCGCATCGGGATACTCGGGCTGCGCAGCTCTGCACCGCCGTGGCGTCTTGGTACGGCGTCTTGCACGCCGGCTTCGGCGTACCGGGCGGCGCCGTGGCAGGGGCAGGCGGAGCCGGAGCGGCGCTGGCTACCGTTCCCGCAGGAACACCGTTCTGCGAACCGGTCTTCGGCGGAACGTACTTCTGTTCGCTCGACGTCGTCGAGGCGTTGTTGCTGGTGATCTTCGGCGGTGCGATCTTCAGCTTCGGCTGCGGCTGCTGCTGCTGCTTCGGCTGCGGCGGCGGCGTGGTCTTCGGGGGCGGCGGCGTGGGCGTGGGCGGCGGCGGCGTCGGCACCTTGACTTGAATCTTTTTGGTAACCGAAACTTTTTCGACCGTCTGCTCTTCGGTGTGCTGCGTCATGTTCTTCAGGAACGGCGAGAGCAGGAAATGCACGCCGATCGAAATGACGAACGCCCATCCGATGAAGCTGCGTACCCTCTCGCCGGTTGTGATGAACGGCGAGTCGTCCTTCTTGGCCATCGTTTAGGTTTTGCTTCCTTCGATCTTATTTGCTAAACCGAACGTGGTGAGGTTCTCGGATTTGGCGGCATCCATGACTTGCAGAATGGTGCCGTAGTTCGCCTTGGGATCGGCTTTGATAATCACGCTCTTGAAGTGATAGCCCGTGTTTGCTTGCAAGTCGCTGAACGCACCCTTTGCGCCCTGAATGGTGGTGTAATTGGAACCGATTTGGATGCGGTTCTGGTCGTCGATGATGACCACGATTTGCGAGGCTTGAACCTTGTCTTTGTTCCTCGCCAGCGGAAGCGGCGGTTCTTTGGTCACCGATGCCAGGATGATGAAGATGATCAGCAGCACCAACAGCACGTCCGTAAAGGGCGTGATGTTGATGGTCGACATGACTTCTTCTTCGCCTTGGCTTGTCGATACGGCCATGCTACGCGCGACCTCCGCTCACGAAGTGACGAATCCTACGTCTTCCAATCCCGCGTTCTTCGCCGCATCGAGGATGCGGATGATGACGCCGTAGGGAGCCTTCGCATCCGCGATGATGGAGACGTGCTTGTTGCCGCGCTTCGCCCGCTCGGTCAGCATCACGTTGTAGATGCCGGTCTGATCGGTCTTCTGCCCGTCGACGAAGATCACGCCCCTGTTGTTGACGTTGATCTCGATGTCGTTGTGCTGCTGCAGCGTTTGCGGCTGAGAATTATTGTTGTTGGGCAGTTCCTTTTCGAACCCGGGCGGCGTAACCAACGCCGCCAAAATCATGAAGATGATCAGCAAAACCAGCAGCACGTCGGTGAACGGCGTGATGTTGATCTCCGCCATCACCTCTTCGTCTTGCTTTGCCGAGAGAAGGCTCACGCTGAACTACTTCGCTGGCTGGTACAGGTCGGTCGGGATCGGCGCTCCGGTGTTGTGGAAGTGCAGCATCTCGGCCATTTGGTTGGCGGCGACGATCATCTCTTGGTTGTACGTCTTGATGCGAGTCTTGAAGAAGTTGAAGAAGACCACGGCAATGACGGCGATGATCAAACCGGAAGCGGTGGTGATCAGCGCTTCGGAAACGCCTGCCGCAACGACCGCCGGCGTGGAGTTGCCCTTGAGCGCGATGTCCTGGAACGCCCGAATGATACCCAGAACCGTACCGAAGAGCCCGACGAACGGCGCGATGACGGCGATGGTGCCGATGATGCCCAAATTGCGTTCGAGCGAATTTAAATGTTCCATCAACGCGATGGAGAGCGCGTCGGTGATGTCGGCGCGGTTCTTCTCGCCGCGCAGCAGCCCGAACTCCAGAATGCGCGGCAGCATGCCCTTTTGCGAGCGGCATACTTTGACCGCGCCGTCGATGTCGTCGGCGGCAATCTTCGCGCCGATGGTGCGCAGCAGGCCTTTAGTGTCGCCGTGCTGCGAGGCGAAGAAGACCAGTCGTTCGATCACGACTGCCAGTCCGACGATGGAAAGGAGCAGCAGCAGCCACATGTCCCAGCCGCCCTGCTGCATGAAACTCACAAAACCGGAAAACACTTTTTTCGACCCCCCGTGGTGCGGGAACGTAGTGTGCGCTAGAGACGGTAATAATGTACGGGGAAGGACCCCGTCCGTGAAGGCGGACCATTAGGCCAGCCCGGCGGAAAGTCCTCGTACTTTTCGAGCTTCCAACTACTGCAGGTTCTGCTTGATGAAATTGTCGATGTTCAGCGAGAGCGAAGTGTTATTCGCGGCTTGCGCTCCGGCCTTCGCCTTGCTCAACGCGGCGAGCGCCTGGCTCTTCAGCGAGGCGTCGGTTTTTCCGCCCACCAAGTATTCGCCGGCCAGCGCTACGCCGTCGGCGAAGTTCGCCTCCGGATCGCTCGCGTTGACGGCCAAGGCTTTGTCGGCGTAGGACTTCATTTTCGCATAGTCTGCTACCGTGGGCGGCGTTTTCTGCTGCTGAACCATGGCATTTACTGCAAACGCGGCCAACGTGTATCCTGTGACTGCTGCCTGCGTATTGCCCGTGCGCGCCGCTTGTTCGAAGGCCGAAATCGCAGCGGAATAATTCGGCGGCGTGGCCTTTTCGGCGGCCTGGCCCTGTTGCAAGTACGTGTTCGCCATGATCGTCCCGACCGCCGGATTGTTCGGGTCGAGGCGCTTGATTTCGTTCATCGTCGTTTGCGCCTGGGCGGCATCACCGGCCTTGGTGTACGCGCTGAACAATTCGGAATCGACGTTCACGCGAGATTTCACGTCGCTCTTGGGATCGGCATAAACCATGTCGCGCGCTTTTTTCAAATTCGTCACGGCTCCCGCGGCGTTTCCCGTCGCGAGCTGCGCCGCTCCCAGCGCATAATACGCTCCTCCGCTGGAAGGCGACAGCGCGACCGCCTTTTGAGCGTACGCGAGCGACTGAGCGGGGTCGGTGTTCGCGAGTTTCTGCGCGGCTTGTACGTACGAATTTGCCGCAACCTGCGCGAATTCGTGCGGCACGCTTCCGACTTTTGAAAACGCCTGTGCGGCAGCCGGATAGTCTGCCAGGAAATAGTTGGCGGCTCCGAGTTCCGAATTGAGAATCGGATCGTCGCCGTTGCTCGCCAGTTCCGATTCGGCCTTGGCTTTGGCGCCGGCGTAGTTGCCCGCCCGAATCATGCGGTCGACCTGACCGGCGGCTGGGGAAGAACCGGCGCTTTGATCGGCGGCGACGGCTTTGCCGCTAAACTTCAGCGTGAAATCGTAGAACGCCGAAATTGGCGTCTTGCCGCGGTGCGCGGGCCGATACGAGGAGCTTTGCGCGATTTCGAGCGCAGCCGCATTGTCGCCGCTGTTGGTTGACTTGATGACGCGCAGCGCATGATGAGAACCGTCGGGGTTTACCTGAACCTGCACGATGACCGTGCCCGTTCCGGCGATGCCTTTACTGGTCGAACCGCGGTGCGTCAGTTTGGGCGGAACGTATTCGTTGGCGTACTGCGCGGACGCGGGGACGGCAAACGCCGCGGCGATCGTCGCCGCAGCTGCGCATGCAAGCAATCGGGAAAAGCGAATCATTGCGATGTCCTCTACTTCGTCAGATGGCTCTATCGTGGTCTTCTGTAAACGCAAGTTTCGGCGGGCGCGTTAGCCGTGTACCCCAGGAACCAACCTTGAAGCGCCAAGCGCCGCCGGCATAGTGCGGTCCAGCGCTCCAGCAAGGGTGCGCACGCAATTCATGAGGGCGGCAAACTGCTCAAAATCGAGCGATTGCGTCCCGTCCGAGGCGGCGCCCGCCGGGTCGGGATGTACCTCGACGAGCAGGCCGTCGCTGCCTGCGGCCACTGCTGCCAACGCCATGGGCGTAACCAGACGAGCTACCCCGGTTCCGTGCGAAGGATCGACGATGACGGGCAGGTGCGTAAGCGCGTGCACGACCGGAACGGCGGCAATGTCCAGCACATTACGCGTGGCATTGTCGAACGAGCGGATGCCGCGTTCGCACAACACGACGTCCGCATTGCCGGCGACGAGCAAATATTCGGCCGCCATCAGCCACTCTTCGATCGTTGCGGACCAGCCGCGCTTGAGCAACGCCGGTTTTCGCGCTTGACCGATTTCTCTGAGCAAGCTGAAATTCTGCATGTTGCGGGCGCCGATTTGCAGCATGTCTGCATAGCGGCAAACGAGCTCGACCTCGCGAGGATCCAGCACTTCCGTTACCACCGCCATGCCGCACGCGTCCGCCGCTTCGCGCAGCAGCTTCAAACCGTCTTCCCCCAAACCCTGAAAAGCGTAGGGCGAGGTACGCGGTTTGAACGCGCCTCCGCGCAGCACGTTGGCACCGAGCGCCGAGACCGTTTCCGCCGTGGCGCGCAGCTGCGCGCGTGATTCGACGCTGCATGGACCGGCGCAAAGAGCCAGCATCGGTCCGCCGAACGAGGCGCCGTTGGGCAACCGCACGACGGTGCGCGACGTTTGCGCATCGCGACGGGCTAATTTATAGGCGTGCGGTAGCGAGCTGCGGCCGTCCATTCCTGCGTGGTTATTCCTTGGGAGAGGCACAGCTGCGCAGCTGCGCGAGTTCGCGAGCCGTCAAGGCGCGGCTGCTCCCGGGCGGCAATTGCCCCAGCCGCAGCGGCCCGAACCGCAGACGCGTGAGCGCGATGACGGGGTGACCTAGGTTCTCGAACATGCGGCGCACTTGCCGGTTCTTTCCCTCGTGAATCGTAATGTCCACCACCGACCGGTCGCGCGCACTTGCTACGACCCGAATTCGCGCGCCGGCGGCGTGAAAGTCGTCCAGCGCCATTCCGCTTTGCAAGCGTGCGGTTTCCTCGGGCGCAAGCCTTCCCTGGACGACCGCACGATACGTTTTCTCCACACCGTAGCGGGGGTGCGTCAGTGCATTGGCGATGGCGCCGTCGTTGGTCAACAGCAGCACGCCGGCAGTGTCGTAATCCAGTCGTCCGACCGGGACGATGCGCGGCAGCCCTTTGGGCACGAGTTCGGCGACGGTGCGGCGTCCCTGAGGGTCCCGCATGGTCGTCACCACGTCGATCGGCTTATGCATCAGCAAATACGTCGAGCGCTCTTGGACGGTCACCCGTTTGCCGCCGACCTCGACGCAATCGCCGGATTCGACGCTCGTCCCCAAACGGCGGACAGCGCGGCCGTTGACGCAAACCTCGCCGGCAAGAATGAGCGCTTCGGCCGCGCGCCGCGATGCAACGCCGGCGCGGGACAAAAATTTCTGCAAACGCATCGATTCGCGCATAACGCTACCGTTTCGCGACCGCCGCTGCGAACTTACTGCGTGGTAAACGTGCTCGCCGTAAAGCCCGTTGGGCGGCGCCGTCAACAGCCGCGCCTTTTCCGCCCCACCTCTGCTTTTGTGGCGACGTTTTCCGTCAGAAATTTAAACTTTGCGTAGGCCACAGCCGCCGGTTAGGGCCTTTTCCGGCCAAGTCTCCGACTTTTTCGAGCAAACAGGATGTTTTTTCTAAACTTGTTGCCTCGAAAAAGCGGCGAAGCAGAAAACCGCCACGGATGGCGGTTTTCAAGCGTCTTGGCCGGAAAAGAGCCCTAAGCGGCGGCGCTTAGTATTTTCCGTTGCCTTCCTCGTACCCCCGCGACAACGAAAGCGCTTCCTTCGTAACGGTTTGCAAAAATTCGTCGTTCGTGCGCGTTTGCGCCATCTTGTCGAGAATGAGTTCGGTGATGTCGCCGCTATTGAGAACGCTGGTCGCGCGGCGCAGCATCCAGATCTTGCGCATCTCGATTTCACTGAGCAGCAGCTCCTCGTGACGCGTGCCGGAACGCTTGATGTCGATCGCGGGAAACACGCGGGATTCCGCCAGTTTGCGCGTGAGATTGAGTTCCATGTTGCCGGTGCCTTTGAACTCTTCGAAAATGACGTCGTCCATCTTGGACCCGGTTTCCACCAAAGCCGTGGCGATGATCGTCAGCGAGCCGCCTTCTTCAATCTTGCGCGCGGCGCCGAAAAACCGTTTCGGCTTGTGCAGCGAAGCCGTATCCAAGCCGCCGGAAAGCGTTCTGCCGGAAGTCGGAATCACTTGATTGTACGCGCGTGCCAGACGCGTGATGGAGTCGAGCAGGATGACGACGTCTTTGCCGAGCTCCACGAGCCGCTTCGCGCGTTCCATCGCAAGTTCGGCGACGGCGGTGTGATTTTCGGGATGCTCGTCGAACGTCGAGGCGATCACTTCGCCGTCGACGGTGCGCTGCATGTCCGTGACTTCTTCGGGACGCTCGTCGACCAGAAGCGCCATGATATGCGCCTCGGGATGATTGATGGAGATGGAGTTGGCGATATTCTTAAGCAGCGTCGTCTTACCGGCTTTGGGCGGCGATACGATCAGCGCGCGCTGCCCTTTGCCGATGGGGCAGAACAGGTCGATCACGCGCGTTGACAACTGCGTGGCGCGCACTTCGAGCTTGTAGCGCTCGTTGGGATAGATCGGCGTGCCCTTTTCGAACACTCGGCGGCCGCGTATTTGCTCCGGCGTAAAGCCGTTGATCCGGTCGACGCGGATCAGCCCGTAATATTTCTCATTGTCCTTCGGACGCCGCACTTGTCCTTCGACGAGGTCGCCGCGCCGAAGTTCGAACCGCCGAATTTGCGATTGGCTGACGTAGATGTCGTCGGGGCCCAAAATGTACCCGTCGCGCCGCAAGAATCCGTAGCCTTCGGGCAGCATGTCCAAAACGCCGTTGGCAATTTCGACACCCGAACGCTGCGCTTGAATCTCCAGGATTCGCGGAATGAGTTCGTCCTTTTTGAGCTTCAAAGGCGACTCGATGTCGAACTCTTTCGCCAGCGCGTTGAGCTCCGCTTTCGTCTTTTCCGTCAGTTGCTCGACGGTGAGCATTGGAGGGCCGGCCGGTTCCATTTGCGGGAACTGCTCGCTGTGCTGCTGGGGAAAGTGCCGGTGTCGCCGAGAGCGCCGGCGGCGGCCTCCATTTTGGGGCCGACCATCATTGGAACGATTTTCGAATTGCAGTGGACTGTCTCTCTCGTAGAGTCGCGCACGCCGCACGCGTGAAAAAAGTCGGGCGAGGCTGCCGCGAATTTTCGTTGTGACGTGAGCGGTGGGGATATACTGCGTCGCCGAGGGTTCTCAAGCGAACTCAACCTCGCGACGAGCAAACTATAACACAGAGCTTTAAGCAGGGCAAGGCGCCGCAGCGAACGGTCTTAGGGCGAGATGCTTTTCGGTCCGGAGACGAACGGGTTTCCCCCTTCGTAGAACCGCAGCACGCGGTGGGCCGCTTTCGTTATGCCGACTCGCCGGCTGCGTCCGACGTTCATCGGGTTCGCCTGACCTGCCGCCAGCCAAAGTTCTCCCGCGCGCAAGAGCGCGATTCCGTCGAGCTGCAGATCGATTGCCAGCGCGCGGCATAACCGCCCCGGGCCGCGGCATAGGTCGCGGACGCGCGTGGTGCCGCGACGCTGCTCCATCAGCTGCAGACCCTCGAGCGGTTCCAGGGCGCGAATCAGCACCGCCGCGCCGGCGCCTTCGCTCTCGCTGCTGACGTTCACGCAAAACGACGTTCCGTAAATACGGTAGACGTACGCATGAAACGGCGCAAGAAACATCGACGCGTTGCGCTTGCTGCGTCCGCGGTACGCGTGCGAGGCGGGATCGTCGAGCACGTACGCTTCCGTTTCAACGATCTTCCCCGCGCAGCGCCCCTCAGGGCCCTCGCGCACGACCACGGTTCCGATGAGGGCTCGTGCCAAATGCACGGTGCCGGACGGCAGGTCCGCGGCGTGCAGACGGCGGTAGCGCCGAACCGTCAACCGCGAGCGGCAGTCACCGCGGCCGGCTGCAGCTCCGCGTAGACTTCAAAAACGCGCCTTGCCTGTTCGTCGCTGCCGAAGCGCAAAGCGCACGCACGTGCCTTTTGCATCTGGGCGGGATCCGGCGGCGCCGCAACGTCGTCCAGCGCTGCGGCCATCGCATCCACGTCCGGCTCTACCAGCGTGCCTGCGCCGGCCAAAACATCGCGATTCTGTGGGGCATCGACGGCAACGATAAACGCGCCCGCGGCCAACGCTTCGGCGAGCACCAATCCTTGCGTCTCCGTCGTGCTCGGAAAGACGAAGGCATCCGCGCTCGCATACAGGTCCGGCAAACGGTCGCGCTCGACTTCGCCCAAGAACTTCAGGCGCTGAGCGATTCCCAAGCGCACCGCCTGATCTTCGAACGCGTGCCGTTCCGGGCCGTCGCCGGCAATCACCAATCTTGCGGGTTTTCTGCAGCGCGCGAAAGCGTTCAGCAGAAGATCGACGTTTTTTTCGCGCGCGAGGCGCGATACGAACAGCAGCATGCGTTCGTGCTCGCCGACGCCCAACGAGCCGCGCAGCTGCGCGCTGCGTTTGCCCGCGCTGAAACGCCGAAGGTCGATGCCGCTGGCGATGACTTCGACGCGGCGCGTTACGCCGATTTCGAGCAGCCGTTCGCGCATAGCGCTCGTTGGAACGATGACCGCATCGGCCAAATTTGCAAAATTGCGCGTCAACGAAGATGCCGCGCGCCGCGTCGCGCTTAGATCGAAAGGCACGTAATGCGCGTATTCTTCCAAACGCGTATGATACGTGTACACAAGCGGAATGCGAATGCGACGCGCGTAGCGCACGGCCATCCAGCCGGTGACGAACGGCGAATGCGCGTGAATGACGTGCAGCCGCCGCACGATCGTGTGGCGATTGTGCCGGTTTACCAGCGGCAGCGTCAGCCGGTAGGCCGTTGCGGTGGGCAACGGCAGCGACGGCATGCGATACACGGTGCCGGTTTCTTCTTCGTAGCCCGGAACGCGCGGCGCAAAGCAATACACCTCGTGTCCGAGCGCGCGCAAGCCTTCAGCGAGGCCGTCGATCGATGCGACGATTCCGTTTACAACCGGGCGGTAGACTTCCGTGAAGAAACCAACGCGCATGAACGCCTTTTAGGTATTCTTTCGGGCTCGCCCTGGAAGAACGCACTGCTATGACTTTTGCCGTATCGGCTGCTTTGTAAAGGCATGCTATAGTGCGCGGGTCAGTTTGATGACCGGGCCAGCAAGTCGCGCCCGCTTTGTATCGCGTTTCCGTGCGACCACGGATCCGTCGACCGCAATGTACCGCCTCTAGGAACGCTTTTCGCCGCTTTTCGGCTGCTCGTCCGGGTTCACCGGTTTTAGGGGGCCTAGCGCCGGCATGCGCTCCATCAAGGAAAGGAATTGGGTTGATAGGACGCAGTGTCAACCGCGCCGGCCGCGTGACGGTGAGCATGCTCACCCTCGTGCTGATCGCCTCGGGCTTCGTCACCCACCCGGAATGGGCCGTCGCTGCAGGTTTGGATGCCGCGCCTGCCGCGCACGTCGTCATTTTTCAATCGCAAGGAACGCAGACGCAGCACGTCACGTACGCGCAAACCGTCGGCAGTTTTCTTCGCGAACGCGGCATAGCGCCGGCCGCGAACGATTACGTGCATCCCGACGTAAACGCGCCGCTGGTCGACAATCTCGTGGTCGAATATCGTGCGGCCGTTCCGGTGACGATCGTTACGGGCTCGATTCGAAAGACGGTGCGCAGTTCTGCGAGCAGCGTCGCAGCGCTGCTGTCCGAGCAGGGCGTGGATTTAGGGCAATACGACATCGTTCATCCATCGCTCTCGCATCCGTTGGTTGCAAACGCGACCATTCGCGTCGCTCGCGTGCTGCAATGGTTTTCGAGTCAGAAACACCATATCGCGCAGCGCACGATCCACCGCATCGATTTTTCGCTTCCTCCGGGCAAAACAAAAGTGATCAAACCTGGATTTCCCGGGTTGACGATCACCATGGTCGACAACACCCAAACCGACGGTAAAATCCGCAGCCGCGTCGTCGAACGGCGCACCGTGCGCGAACCGCAAGCGCGCATCGTGGCCGAAGGCGTCGCAACGTCCTCGGGGCTCACCGGATATGCGCTGCGCGGATTGCAAAAAACCTCGTACGTTGCGTCGGAGGCGCTCGAAATGGTGGCAACGGCATACACGGCGCAGTGTCCGGGATGCAGCGGGTACACCGCGAGCGGTTATCACGCCGGCCGTGGCGTCGTGGCAGTCGATCCGCGTTTGATTCCGCTCGGCACCAAGTTATTTATTCCGGGCTACGGTTTTGCGATTGCGGGGGATACGGGGGGCGCCATCGTGGGACGCCGCATCGATTTAGGATTCAATACGTTGGGCGACGCCATGTCGTTCGGCCGCCGCACGGTCAAGGTCTACACGCTTCGATAACGTAACGGTGCGCGGAGATGCATCCGCGCGCCTTGCTGACGCAGTTCGGTTTCCACCCGAAAAAGCGATTCGGACAGCATTTTCTCGTCGACGGCGCGGCTGCGCGTCGAATCGCAAGCGCAGTCTGCAGCGAACGCGACTGCCGCGTCCTGGAGATCGGGGCGGGAACCGGTGCACTCACGCAAGCACTGGTCGAACGTTGCGAGGACGTCACGGCGATCAACGTTGATCCCGACATGGTCGACATTCTGCGGTCCCGACCCGAATTGCGCTCGGCTTCGATCGCTCAAGCCGATGCCCTCACGTTCGACTATGCCGCGTTTGCCGGATCGCAGCGCTGGAACATGACGGGCAATCTTCCCTACAATATCGCGACGCCGCTGATCATGCGGCTGATCGAGGTGCCGCACGGACCGCAACAACTGATCGTGATGGTGCAGAAAGAAGTCGCGGCACGCTTCCTCGCGCGCCCCTCGACGCGCGCATACGGAAGTTTGACGATCGCCGCACACTATGCAATGCGCGTTGAGCCGTTATTCGCACTCCCGCCGGCGGCGTTTTATCCGCGCCCGAAAATTCATTCGAGCGTAATGCGGCTGACTCGCCGAGAAGACCCCGCGGTGCAAGTTGCCGACCCCGTGCGTTTTCTGCAGGTCGTGCGAGCGGCGTTCGCGTACCGCCGAAAAACCCTCGCCAACAGCTTGGTTCTTTCGCTCGGCGTTCGGCGGGAAATCGTAGCTGCGGCATTGCGCCACATCGGCCTGAACACGGAGATACGTGGAGAACAGCTCGCCATCGACGACTTCGCCCGCCTCGCCGATCGTCTTCCCAGCTAACGCGTTCGGGCCGGGCTGGACGGTGGCCACGCTGCTTGGCATGTGCTGCGTGTTTTTGGGAGTCGTTCTCGCGTGCAGCGTCGCTTGGATTGCGGTGCACGGCGCCGACGTTGCAACGCTGCAGCGCAACATGTTGGGGCTTCCCGGGATCGAACTGCAGTCGGCGGGCGAAATCGCGGTCGTGATCTTTCTTGCGGTGGCCCTGCCGGCGCTCGCAAAAACAAGCGCGGCTTCCCTGGGTTTTCGCGTCCCGCAAGCCGCCGACTGGCCGAAGATTGCGCTCGCCATTGCGGCCATGTTCGTCTTGGTTACCGCGCTGGCGAGTTTGCTGACGACCGTGCTGCATTTCAAAACGCCGGAGCTTGCGGTCCAGGCGTTTACGCAAACGCACGGATGGCAGAAGGTGTTGTTCTTTTTCTTCGCGGTCGTCGTCGGTCCGGTATCCGAAGAGTTCGTCTTCCGGTTTTTAATTTTTAATGCAATGCGCAAATGGTGGGGGTTCTGGCCCGGCGCGATCGTCAGCTCGCTGCTTTTCGGCGTCACGCACGCGCAGCCGCCGCTGGGGCCGGCGATGTTCGTAGCGCTGTGCTTGCCGCTAGCGGTCGGCGGCTTCGTTCTATGCACTGTGTACGCCCGAACGGGAAATGCGTGGTCCAACATGATAACGCACGCTGCGTTCAACGGTCTCTCGCTCGCGCTCATAACGGTTGCCCCGCAGCTGGCGAAGTGATTCGCCTGGGCGTCGACGCCTTCAATCTGCGCGACGACCGTCGCGGCATGGGGCGCGTCACTCGTCAAATTTTACAAATGTTGCGCGAGCATTCACTCGCGGAGCCGGTACTGATCGCGCGCGATCGCGCCCAAGCGCTTGCGCTCGCGCAAGAATTTTCCGATCGCGCGATCGTGCCGCGCGCGTTGAATCGCGAGAAGCTGGACGGGGTGTGGTTTCCTTGGAACGCAATGCGCTTCGAGGCAGCCGTGGCAACGATCGTCACGGTGCACGATCCGTTTGCGTTTACGTTTCCGCATCGAAGCCTCATCGCCCGGCGGCGGGAACAACGTCCGATCCGGCGCGCCTTGGCGCGATGCAATCGCATCATCGCGGTTTCGGCGTGGACCGCCGAGCAGTTGCGCCGGCTTTTTGCATTGCAGGCGCCGCGCGTGCAAGCGGTTCCAAACGCGATCGACGATTTCTGGCATCCCGTCACAGCAAGCGCGCGCAGACCATACGTCTTGTTCTTAGGCGGCGCGGAGAAGCGCAAAAACGCCGCGCTGCTGCTGCATGCGTTCGAAGCTGCGTTCGCGGGCGGCGGTCCCCAGCTCGTCGTGACGGGAACGCTGAGCGCTGCCGATCGCCGATTGGTCGCTGCGATGCGCGCGCCGGTGCACTTTTTGCAAGCATCCGACGAACATTTGCGCGAGCTTTACAGCGGCGCGATCGCGCTCGCGCTGCCCTCGCTCGCCGAAGGATTCGGAATGCCGGCGCTCGAGGCGATGGCATGCGGCGCGCCGGTGCTCGCCTGCGATCGAACCGCGTTGCCGGAAACGTGCGCCGGTGCGGCGGTGCTGCTGCCGCCGCAAGCGCAGGCGTGGACGCAAGCGCTGCAGCGCATTTGCGCAGATGCGAGCCTGCGCGCCGGTCTTCGCGAGCGCGGGTTCGAACGCGTACGGCGGATCGATCCCGCCGCTCCCGCTAGAGCGCTGATCGAGTGCGTTCGACAATTGCGCGTAGCCGCTCGATGAAAAGGCTGGGTGCAAAGCCCTGCGCGTGTTCCCGCAAGCGCATGGGGTCGTAGCGGCGTTCGTCGAACGAACGCAGCACCGCCGCCAGCGATTCGCAGTCCGGTTCGTCGAAAAATTCACCGGTTTGCCCTTCGACGATCGTTTCGAGCGCGCCGCCGCCGCGCCAAGCGATGGTCGGGCGCCCGCACGCCGCCGCCTCGAGCGGCACCAAACCGAAATCTTCTTCGCCCGGAAGAATCGCTGCGCGCGCGGCGCCGAGCAGCTCGTTGACTTCGCGATCCGAAACGTACCCGAGCATCGTCGTGGTGGTGCCGCTCGCCAGCTCGCGCAAGGCTTTTTCCGCCGGACCCGTCCCTGCGACGAGCAGCGGAACGCGGGCTGCGTCGGCAGCGCGAATCGCCAGGTCGATGTTTTTGTAGTGCAGCAGCCGCGAAGCGATCAAAAAATAGTCGGCGCCGCCACGGCCGACGGTGAACCGATCTACGTCCACCGGACAATGCAGCACGGCGGCATCGCGTCCGTAGTAGCGTTCGATGCGCGCGGCGACGTTGCGCGAGTTCGCAACGAACAGCGTCGGGCGTTGGGCGGCGCGTGCGTCCCATTCCACCAAGCGCGAAACCAACGGGCGCGCAAGCGGCGTGCCGACATATTTGCCGTACGCAAAAGCAAACCGGCTCACCGTGTTGATGTAGCACACGTGAACCGCGCCCGGCGCCGTACGAACGCCTTTGGCCCACGCCGTCGTGGAACTGACGATCGTGTCATACGCAGAAAGATCGAACGATTCAAACGCGCGCGGGTAGAATGGCGCCAGATAACGGAAGTAGCGATTCGCGAGCGGGATCTTGGCCAAGTACGACGTGTGAACGCGCTCCGGCGCGACGAGATCGCCCGTCTGCCGCTCATCGTACAGCGCCGTGAACACCGGCGCATCCGGATAGGCGCGCGCAATGTGCGCAAAAACGCGCTCCGCGCCTCCGCGCTGATTCAGATAATCGTGGATCAGGGCTACGCGCAAAACGCGCTGCAGCGGGCCGTTACGGCGTCGGGCTCTGTACGGTGGTTTGTGCGCGCGGCAGCACCAACGCGATCGTCGGCGAACCCAGATATTGGGCGGCAACGCGCTGCAAGTCGGCCGCGCTCGTCGCATTGATGGCGTTGGTGATCGCCGCCACGTAGTCGCCGCCGGCATGGCGCGAGGCGAATACCGCTGCCAGCCACGCGCGATCTTGCATCGTTTGCGTATCTTCCAGAAGGCGCCCGGCCGCAAAGGCCTTCATCTCGCTCAAATCGCCTGCAAGCTTCGCGTGGCCGAGAACGTTCACCACGGTCAGCGCAGTCGCAAACGTACGCGTGGGATCGCCTAAGCCGCCGTCGACGTAAATGACGACGTTTGCGGGCGTGGTGTCGAAGTTGTAATACGCGCCGACACCGCGCTGAACCGGCCCGCGCGTCGCTATTGCGGGAACTTCCGAGACGTCGGCAAGCGTTCGTTGCATGAACGCGGTGAGCACGAGCATCGCTCCGAATTCACGGCTGCGCATGTCGGGCGCCGGGTACTGCGCGATGAGCCACGGCACCGGAACATCGCGGCGTGCAATCAACTGTTGCGACGACGAAGGCAGTCTTGCGATGTGCACCGGCACCGCCGGTGAAACGCCCGCCGGCAATCCGTCGACGACGCGGGAAAAATCCGCACCGCCGGCGCCGGCGATGTCGCCGATGGCGCTCACGACCGCATCGCCGCTGCGGTAATGCGCGGAATAAAATGCGCGCACGTCGTTCGGCCCGAACGTCGCGAGCGTTTGCGGGATGCCCAGCGGCGGAAGACCGGCATCGGAGTCTTGATAAAACGCGCGATTGAGCATGTCGATGCCCACCGTCAGCGCCAAGCGTTGATTGTGCTGGATCTTGCGATACAGCGAAGCGCGCGCCGCATCGAGCGTTGCAGCACTGAAATCGGGATGCACGAGCGCATCGTGAACCATCGCGAACGCACCGGCGAACGGCCGCGTCAACGTTTCAAGATAAAACCGCACGTGCCGCGGCTCGACGACGTACGTAATCGAACCGCCGGCTGCGCTGACGGCGTCTTGCAGCGAACCGCCGCCCGATACCGGCGTATGCAAAATCGTTTCCGCTGTCAATGCGGCCAAACCGTTTTGGGCAGGACTTTGCCGGTCTAATCCGGCTTGCAGCAGCAGTTCGGTACCAACCAGCTGCGCCGAGGGATCGGGCTGCTGCACAACCGTGATCGGCGAGGTCGAAGCGGGCTGCACGGCAGCGCGCGCCGCCGGCGCCATCAGAAGTATCGATAAAGCCGCTACTGCGGCGCGAAGCAATGCGCGTTTCAAGTTGCCGTTCCTGCGCGCGGCGTCGAGAGCAACTGCACGACGGCGGGATGCTGCAGATACTTGCGCGCGATTTGCGCCACGTAGCCCGGATCGAGCGACTCGGCGGCTTTGATGTACGTTGCCGATGCATCACCGGGTGCATAGCCCGCGTTGCCTTCGGCGGCATACCAACCGAAGTTGTCGGCGCGAGAAACCGGCGTCTGCGACTGGCTGAGGATATGATATTCGAACGCGTTGCGAGCCGCGGCGAACGTTTGTGCGTCCAGCGGCTGCTGCATCGTGGCTACGCCGTCGCCGACTGCGGCGCGCAAAGCCTGATTTGAACCGCCTGCCAGGGTCACCAGCAAAACGCCCGGGTCGTGCAGCGTGATGAATTGTCCGCCGGCCAGCGCCGGCGAGTCGCTGCGCCGCAGCGCTCGAGCGACGGTGCCGTGATCGGCATCGAATAAGTAATCGGCGATGAAATCCATTGCGGTCGCGGCGCGCGTATCGGCGATGGGCGGCCCAAGCCATGCAAAACCGACGCCGCCGACTTGCGCGCTCTGCGTGACGTTGACCGGAGCGGCGGAAACGGTCGAATCGAACGGCGCATCCGCGCGCGCGCCGGATTGCGCGGCAGACGCCGGCGCTACGTACGAAGCCCACTGCGCGGCAACGCTTCCCGTGAGCGCGACGATCGCGTTGCTGCGGCGAAACGCGCGAGCCGCGAACGCCTGAACGTCGCTTTTGGAAAGCTTCGCAAAATCTTGAGCGGTGTACGGCGTGGGCGGATAGTGCGCCGGACCGGCGCTGAACAGGTGCTCGAACAACGCATCTTGGAGCAGGCGGTCCGAATCGAAGCGCGTTTCCGCTGCAGCGATGGCGCTGTCGCGAACGGCGGCTTTTAAACCGCTGTCCGTAATCGATTGGGTGAAATATGCCGAGGTAAGCGCGCGAATCGCTGCAGGAACTTGCCACGAGGGAACGCTGACGCCGACCATTGCGATATCCGGATAGACGTTGAACGAAAGCGTACCGCCGATCCGGGTGACCAATTCTGCAAGCGAGGTTCCATGCTCGGGCGCAGAGGCCGCAATCGCGGCGATTGCCAGCCGCGAAATTCCCGGCGCAGCGTTGTCGTAGCCGGCGCCGGGGGCGCGATACCACAATTCGATCGCTGCCGTGGGCACGGTGACGTTGCGGCGAACGATATAGGTTTCGCCGCCGGAAAGCGTCCCGGTTTGCTGGAGATCGGGCGCCGCAGCCCGCGCCATACCGTGCGAAAGGCCGCCGGCTGCCGCGCACGCGAACAGCACGCAAGCGACGCGGCAAAACTGCCGGCGTAGCGCGAAGGGCGCTGCGATCACGCCGGTTCCGGTGAAATATTCGGGGGCAGCCGTTTGGGCTGCTCGATCCGTTTGCCCTCCTCGGTCGGCGTGGCCACAGGTTCCACCAGCGCAGGCGCACCGCCGCCGCGGTTGTAAGGACGGCGTTCGAGAATCGCCTTCACTTCGTCGGCTTCGACGGTTTCGTATTCGAGCAGCGATGAAACCATGCGCTCCACTTTGTCCCAGTTTTCGCCCAGCAGCTTGCGTCCGCGATCGTAACAGCCTTCGATGATGCGGCGTACTTCCGCATCGATCTTCGAAGCGATTTCTTCGGAGTAATTGCGTTCTTCGCCCAGATCGCGCCCAAGAAACACTTGATGATTGCCGCGTCCGTACTGAATGGGTCCCAGCGTGTCCGACATGCCGTACTGCGTGACCATGCGACGCGCCAGTTCAGTGGCTTGCTCGAAATCGTTGCTGGCGCCGGTCGTCACGTCTTTGAATTGGATCTCTTCGGCCAGCCGGCCGCCGAGCGCACGGGTAATGGTCGCCAGCAATTCCTCCTTCGTCTGGCTGTGCCGGTCGTCTTCGGGAAGCGACCACGTGATGCCCAGCGCCATGCCGCGCGGAATGATCGTGACCTTGTGGATTGGATCGCCTTTATCGGTAAGGCCGCCGATCACGGCGTGCCCAGATTCGTGGTAGGCGGTGATCTCTTTTTCTTTTTGCGACATCACGATCGATTTGCGCTCGGGGCCAACCATGACGCGATCGATGGCCTCGTCGCAATCGTTCATTTCAATGACGGTTTTATTGCGCCGAGCGGCCAGCAGCGCCGCCTCGTTCAGCAAATTCTCCAAGTCCGCGCCGGAAAAACCCGGAGTGCGTTTGGCCAAGACTTCGAGAACGACTTCTTTGCTGAGCGGCTTGTTGCGCGCATGCACTTCGAGGATTTTTTGCCGCCCTTTCACGTCCGCGCGGTCCACGACGATTTGCCGGTCGAAACGCCCCGGACGCAGCAGCGCGGGGTCGAGGACGTCCGGCCGGTTCGTCGCGGCGATTAAGATCACGCCGGTGTTCTGATCGAACCCGTCCATCTCGACCAGCAGCTGGTTGAGCGTCTGTTCGCGCTCGTCGTGACCGCCGCCCAGGCCCGCGCCGCGCTGGCGGCCGACCGCGTCGATCTCGTCGATGAAGACGATGCAGGGCGCGGATTTTTTCGCCTGATCGAACAGATCGCGAACGCGCGATGCGCCCACGCCCACGAACATTTCGACGAAGTCCGAACCTGAGATCGAAAAAAACGGAACCCCGGCTTCGCCGGCGATCGCGCGCGCCAGCAACGTCTTGCCGGAGCCGGGCGGCCCGAGCAGCAGCACGCCTTTCGGAATGCGCGCGCCTAATGCTTGAAACTTCTTTGGATATTTCAGGAACTCGACGATTTCGCCGAGCTCTTCCTTCGCTTCGTCGACGCCCGCGACGTCATTGAACGTCACCTTGGGGCGATTCTCGGAAAGCATTTTTGCTCGCGATCGTCCGAACGACAATGCCTGGCTCCCTCCGTTTTGCGCCTGTCTCAAGATAATGAACAGGAACAACGCGAGCACGATGAACGGAGCAAGACTGAAGATCGAGGCGAGCAGCGAGCTGTTGGTGGGCGTCTCCCAGGCCACTTGTCCTTTGACGTGAGCCATCACTTCGCTCACGAATGAGGAGTCGCGATTCGGAATCGTCGTGGTGTAGTGGGTGCCGTTGGTCAGATCGCCGCTGACGTTGTAGCCGCTTGCGCGGAAGCTCGCGACCTGGTTGTGTTCCAGCTTCTGATAAAACGCGCCGTAGTCCAGCTTCGTAACGTCGGCCGTCGGCAAAACCAGCCTCTCCACGATGAAAAACACCATGACGATGGCCAAGATGATGAGGAGGATGCCGCGCAGATGTTTGCTCACGATGCTGTTTCGTTACCTTACTCTTGAAAATACCCACGGATGGAGTTGGGCAAGGTAGGGAAGGTTGCGGTAGCTTTCCCCGTAATCCAAACCGTACCCTACGACGAACCGGTCGGGCGCAACCAAGCCTACATAATCAATCGGTACGTCGACGCGCCGATTATACGGTTTGTCGAAAAGCACGCAGGATCGCAGGCTTCGCGGTTCGCGTCCGTTCAGTAACGACTGAAGGTACTGCAGCGTGAGGCCGTTGTCGACGATGTCCTCTACGATGAGGACGTTCTTGCCGGCGACGTTCTCGCCCGTATCCTTCAATAACCGTACCTCGCCGCTCGACCGGGTCTGTTTTCCGTAGCTGGAAACGACGAGGAAATCGAGCTGGATGTCACTGGGCCCGTCCGGAATCCGCGCAAGTGCCCGGACCAGATCGACCGTCACGTAGAGCGCTCCCTTCAACACGCCCAGAACGTAGAGTGGTTGCCCGCGGTAGTCGCGCGCTATTTGTGCGGCGACCACTCCCAGGGCCGCCCTAATGTCGTCTTCATCAAAAAGCGGGCGTTCGACCGCTTCGGGGTAGGGCTGCCGTGCGCTCATTTTTCCCGGGTCCGCTCGACGGTTAAGTCGCCGTCCGCCACGGTGACGCGAACGCCGCGCGCCATCTCGAAGCGGCCCGAGCGGCCGCGCTGCAGCGCATGCACGGCGCTTTCCACGTGTGCGAAATCGACGTCCCGCAGCGCTTCGTGCTGCCGCAGCACCTCGCGGATTTGCCGGCGAACCGCGGCCTGCGGCAACCGGCACAGCTCGGCGCCGACAAGTTCGGACGCCCGGGAAACCGCGGCGTCCAATCCCGGAAAAAGCGGGCGCAGGGCTTGCAAGGCTTCACGCACGGCATTGCGGCGCAGCGTCGTATCGTCGTTGGAGGGGTCCAGCGCGTAGGGTAGGGCTGCTTGCTGCACGTAGGCGCGAAGGGAAGCGCGCTCGATCCGAAGGAGCGGTCGCGCCAGCTCGATGCCGTCGGCCAAGAGCCGGCGGGGCGGCATCCCGGCTAGCCCGTCGGGCCCGGTGCCGCGAAACAGCGCCATGAGTACCGTCTCGGTTTGATCTTCAGCGTTGTGGCCGGTCGCGATCGCGTTCGCTTCGCAGTCCCGCGCTATGCCGGCGAGCGCCGCATACCGCGCATCCCGCAAAGCGGCCTCGTCCGGGCCGCAACCCTGCAGGGCTCGTACGCGCAAGGGCATGCCAAGCGCCGCCGAGACGCGCAGCACGACGGCCTCGTCTTGCCAAGCCGACTCGCGGGTGCCGTGATTGACGTGCGCCAGCGTCAGCGTCAAGTTCCGCGGCCGCGCAAGCGCGGCCAGAGCGGCCGCCAAACCGACGCTGTCGGAGCCGCCGCTGCACGCCACCACCACGCGATCTCCGTCGCGCAAAGTTTGGCTGTGCGCGATCGCCGCTTCGATCGCTCGGCCCGGCCGCGCGCCCCTCACGCGATTGTCCGTCTCACGTACGGCGCAGTTCGCGTTCCACGTCGCGCCGCGCCGCGGTCTCGCGCTTGTCCCATAATTTCTTGCCCTTGGCTAGACCGATTTCGATCTTGGCGCGGCCGCGCGTAAAATACAAACGCAACGGAACGATCGTCAGACCTCTTTCCGCAGCTCTGCTTCCCAGCCGGGCAATTTGTTCTTTGTGCAGCAAGAGTTTGCGCGGACGGTTCGGTTCGACGTTGGAAAAACTGCCTTGTCTGTAAGGCGGCACGTGCATCCCCATGAGCCACAATTCACCGTCGCGCATTCGCGCGTACGCTTCATTCAAACTGATGCCGCCCTGCCGGATCGATTTGACCTCGGTTCCGGTCAGCGCGATGCCGGCTTCCATCGATTCCAAAATGTGAAATTCGTGCCGCGCGCGCCGATTGTCCACCGCCGGCGCACTGTGTTTGCGCTGCTCTTCCTGCAGCGCTTTGCGAATCTGCTTGGATTTAGGCATTCGGATTGCGCCGGTCGACAACGTCTTCGATGCGCCCTTGCGCGACGAAACGGCCTTCCGCCTGAACCAGCACCGCGTCGCCCGGGCCCCTAACCTGAGACTCCAGCTCCAAAACGTTGCGCCGGATCCATTTTACGCGGCCTTGGATGTGCAACGGAGTGTCCAGCGGAACGGGAGCGCGAAAACGCGCGTTCATGCTCGCGGTAACGCCCCGATATCCGGCCGCGCCCGCGGCGTGCGCCATCGCCTCGTCGACCAGCGCCAGCGCGATGCCGCCATGCGCGATTCCGCGCCAGCCCTGAAATTCCGAACGCAGCGTCGTGCGCGCGAAGACACCGTTCGTCGACGGTTCAAAATGGAGCTGCAGGCCGATGGCGTTCTGCGGACCGCATGCAAAGCAGCGTCCGTCATCGATGGGAGTCATCGTTTTAGACTGCGCTCCGGCCGTCCCCGAGGGCGCCAACATTCGATCATTTATCTGCCTACGTCGAGACGCGCGGCGAGCGCTTGCGGAAGATCGGCCTGTGCGATCTTGTCCTGGACTTCGCGAATGGGATAGCCGTAGCGCACCCATTGCACCGTTCGCCGTTCGTCGTCGTAGCGAACGAAACAGGGTTGCGGATTCAGATCGCGCGGCTGCCCGATGCTTCCGACGTTGATGATGTAACGGGTGTCGGGCGCGAGCGAGACTTCGCCCCCGTGCTGCATATGCGCGTGGGAGATGCTGCCGTCCGGTTGCAGCGCATAGTACTCCGCGATGTGCGTGTGCCCGACGAAAATCACCGGCGCATCCGTGCGTTCGAAAGCGGCCTTTGCGTGACGCTTGTCGAGCAGATACTCGAAGTAATGCACCGGCGCGCCGTGCACCATCAGAAAATTCGGATGGCGAATCTCATAGCCCAGTTCGTTGAGCCACGAGATTGCGTCGGCGTCGATGACCTGCTGCGTCCATTCGATGGCCCGGCGCGCGGCCGGATTGAAGTATTCCACGCCGAAATTGTCGATCGCCGCGACGTCGTGGTTTCCGAGCACGGTTTGCGCGTTACGCTCGCGGATCAAGCGGACGCATTCGTTCGGATTGGGGCCATAGCCGACGATATCGCCCAAGCACAGGACCCGCTCGTCCGGCTCGATGAGTTCGAGTGCCTTCTGCAGCGATTCCAGGTTGCCGTGGATGTCGGAAACGACGGCGTATTTCATGCGTCCAGTTCGCTCAACACCGTCTGCAGACGCAACGCCAGCTGCGCGCGTTCCGGCGGCGTGCCGACGGAGATGCGGACGAAGCGGTCGAGCGGCGCGGCCGCAGGCTTGCGAACGAATACGCCGTGCAGGAGCAGCGCGTTCATCACCTTGCTCGCGCGCTGCTCGGTCGAAAAATCGACGCAGACGAAATTCGTGGAGGATCGCAAGAAACCGCAGCCCAGCGACGACGCGAGCGCATAGTAATCTTCACGGCCCCGCGCAACCTCGCGCACGACGTAGTCGTGAAATTGCGCGTCCGCGAGGGCAGCTGAGAGCGCCGACTTGCGCGTTTCGGTTCACGCCGTAGTGCAGCCGGATTTTCTGAAACGTCTGCACCGTGCGCGGCGGAGCGAGCGCGTAACCGATGCGCGCGCCCGCCATCCCGTATGCTTTCGAAAACGTGCGAACGCGGAGCAGGCGCGCATGCATGAATGCGTCCGCAGCCGGATCTTGCCCGGCAAAATCAGCGTAGGCCTCGTCCAAGAACAGCAGCGAGCGCTGCGGCAACGCTTCGAACAACCGTAAGATGCGATCGAACGGCAGAACGGTGCCGCTCGGATTGTCGGGATTGGCCAGATACACGATTCCCGGTTGAATCGTATGCGCTTTGGCGATCAACGCGTCGACGTTGATCGTTCCGTCCGCGGCGTAATCCACGGTTTCCAGCGCGACGCCGAATCCCGTTACGTGAAAAGCAAACGTGGGATACGTTCCGCGCGTCGCCAGCGCCGGAACGCCCGGGGTCGTAAAGGCTCGAACGGCAAGCCCCATTAAGTCGTCGATGCCGGATCCGACGCTGACATTGTCTATCGCGCATCCGTGCAGCAGCGCGATCGCGCAGCGCACGTCGTACGACTCCGGATCGCCGTACCATGAAATACGCGGCAACTCACGCGCCATCGCTTCGATCGCTTTGGGTGAGGGGCCGAAGTTGCTTTCGTTGGCTCCGAGACGAAGCAGCGAACCATGGCCGCCCTCGCGCATGAGCTGCTCGGGGCCGATGAACGGCGTCACCGAAGGAATCGCCTCGATATGCGGCGCGGCTAGAAATTCGGTTTGCGCTTGCGTCAGCTGGTCGATCCTCCGGCAAAGCACGTGACGCGCACCGGTTCGCCGGCGCGAAGCGTTTCCACGTTTTCGTCCAGCACGAGAAATCCGCTTGCGCGCGCGAGCAAACTCACCGAACTGGACCGCATCGGCAAGGGATGCGCCAGCAGTTCGCCCGCCGACTTTTGCAGACGCACCGGCGCAAACCACGTCCAGCCCGGACGTTTGACATAATCCGCGGACAGCGTTGCGCCCACCGTGCTCAAATGCGATTGTCTGCGTGCAAGCGCGCAAAAAATCGGCGCGGCGACCGCTTCCAGGATCATGAGCGCCGAAGCGGGATTGCCCGGTAAGCCGATGACGGGTTTGCCGCGCACATTGCCGAGCACCGTCGGCTTTCCCGGCTTAACCCGTAACCCGTGCACGATCACGCCGGGAGTGCCCAGCGCAGCGACGATCGCCGGCGTCAAATCGCGCTCGCCGACCGACGATCCGCCGCTGAGCACCAGCGCGTCCGCCGTTGCGAGTGCCGCGCGCGCAGCGGTGAGGAGCGCGTCGCGATCATCGCGAGCGCTCGGAACGTGGCGAACCGACGCTCCGAACGATTGCAGCGCTCCGGCGATCGCCCACCGGTTCGAGTCGCGTACTTGCGCAACAGTCGGCGCAGCGGCCGCATCGATCAATTCGTTGCCGCTGGACAGCACCGCAACGACGGGTTTGCAAAACACCGGAACGTTCACGACGCCGAGCGTTGCCAGCACGCCGAGCTCCGCAGCGCGCACGATTCGCCCCGGCTCGAGCACCGTTTCGCCGGCGCGCATATCGCTCGCCGCAGGCGTAATGGCATCGTGCTGCGGGACGGCGTGCGGTACTTCCAGATAATCACCCTCGACGCGCACGTCTTCAAGAGGAACGATCGCATCGGCGCCCGGTGGAACGACGCCTCCCGTAGGAATACGCAACGCACACTGCCGATCGAGCGGGTGCGGCCATGCAAGTCCCATTACGATTTCGCCGGCGATGCGCAGCCGTCCGGGCACCTCGCTCGAACGAATCGCAAAGCCGTCCATTGCGGAACGCGCAGCTGCGGGATACGGCGCGTCGGCAACGATCGGTTCGGCGAGCACGCGATCGTAGGCGTTCTCGATAGCAACCGTTTCAATTCGCAGCAACGGCTGCGCAGCTTGCGCAAAATAGAGCGTCAGCGCTTGCTGCGGTGCAAGCAAAGCGCTCACGTCGAAACCGGCTCCGGGTAGGAGCGCGCTGTTGGACCGCATAATGCGCCGCAGGGGCATGCTGGACATATCCATCGTTCGTCGCGATCCCGATCGCGTTCGGCGCTCCGCGAAGCGCCGCGGCCACGAATCGGGCTTTGTCGACGAGATTCTGCGCCTGGATGCGCAGTACCGCTCCGCGCTGACCGAAGTGGAGACGGCAAAGGCTGAGAAAAATCGCCTTTCCGCCGAGATCGGCAAAGCAGCGGATAAAGCCGCGGCGGCGCAAGCCCTTCGTCCGGCGTTAGACGACCTTTCCGCGCGCATCGCGCAAGCGCAGCAAGTGGCAGGAATGCTGACGCTCGAACGCGCGGATTCTCCCCTGCGCGACCTGCTTGCGCAATCGCCGAATCTGTTGGACGATTCGGTGCCCGAAGGCACCGATGCATCGGCGAACGTCGTCGTACGCTGCGCCGGCGCGCCGCCGGCGTTTTCTTTTGCGCCGCGACCGCATTGGGAACTGGGCGAACGCCTGGGCATCCTTGATTTCGAACGGGCCGCCAAACTTTCCGGGAGCCGGTTTTCAATACTCAAAGGCGCAGGCGCGCGTCTGTCGCGCTCCCTATCGCAATTTTTTTTGGATCGCGCCACAGCCAAAGGTTACCTGGAAGTGGTGCCGCCGATTCTCGTCTCGCGCCAAACGATGTGGTCGACGGGGCAGCTTACGAAGTTTTCCGATGCGATGTTCCTCGATCGCGACGCGGACTTGTTCATGATTCCGACCGCCGAAGTGCCGCTGGCGGCCTTGCACGCGCAAGAGATACTCGAGGCGAGCCGGTTGCCGCTCAAATACACCGCGTACACTCCGTGTTTTCGCAAGGAAGCCGGGGCTGCCGGCAAAGATACTCGCGGGCTCATTCGGCAGCATCAGTTCGAAAAGGTCGAGCTGGTTTGGTACACGATGCCGGAGCAATCGTTTGATGCGCTGGAAACGATTACGCGCGATGCCGAAGCGCTGCTGCAGGAATTGGAACTGCCGTACCGCGTGGTCGCGCTCTGCGCCGGCGACACCGGGTTTGCGGCCGCGAAAACGTACGACCTGGAAGTATGGCTGCCCAGCGCAAACACGTATCGTGAAATCAGTTCGTGCTCCAACGACACCGATTTTCAAGCCCGCCGCGGGCAGATGCGCTTTCGTCGGGGCGCGAAAGCAAAACCGGAGCTGCTGCACACGCTCAACGGCTCTGGGCTTGCCGTCGGGCGTTCGCTGCTGGCGATTCTGGAGAACTTTCAAAACGCCGACGGAACGATTCGCGTGCCGCGCGTTTTGCAGCCGTACATGCGTGTGGACACGATCGGCCCACTCGAGCATTAAAGAACTGCTTCTTCCAAATACTTCGCCAGCGCCTCGACATAGGACGAACTTCCGAGCGCAACCGGTGCCGCTCCGCGCCGGCTTTCGATAATCGCGCGCGTGCATTCGCCTTCGAGCTCGTCCAAACGCACCGTTAATCGCTCGGAATGCACCAGGCCGAACCCGGCCTGGATCGTTCCGCTTGACTCGTCGGCCGAGTACACCACGCCGCCCAACACGTCTTCGATGCCGCCCATCGCCGTTTGAAACGCTGCGGATTGCGAACAGTGCAGTTCGAGGGTGCGCGTAGGATGCAGCGCGGCGCCGCTTTTGGGCTGACCGCGCAGCCAGCACAGCAGCGAGCGAATCACCGTTACGCGCCGAAAAAAGGCTCGCTGGCCTGCACTTTGCGTACGCCGCTCAGCGCGCCGATCTCGCGCGCAATTGCGCTCAAATCCCGCCCGCGCGGCAAATCCAGCGAGTATTGGATATCCACCACTTGCTGCTCGCCCTCCATCTCAATCGAAAGCACGTCGCTGCTTTCGAAATTCACGCGCGCCTCGCGAAATGCTTGCGTGATTTGCGCCGTCGATATCCGCGGCGAAACGCACGTCACGCGCATCGTCGCTTTGCGATGAATTCCGCAAATCCGAAGCAGGTCGTCGTCGGAAAGCATCAGCGCCAGCAAAGTTATCCCCGATGCGACCAGTGCGACGTAAAGGCCGAAGCTGTTGGAATACCCCATGGCAAGACCGATGGCGGCAGCCATCCAGATACTGGCAGCCGTCGTGAGCCCGTGCGGCGTCGCACTCTGCCGGACGATTGCGCCCGAACCCAAGAATCCGATGCCTACGACGACGTACGAGGGGATACGCGTATCGTGCAGATGCGCACCCATTGCCGTAAATGCGGCGGAGGCAGCCGCCACCAAGAGGTGCGTGCGTAATCCCGCCGGTTTCGCCGCAGTCTGGCGTTGAATGCCGACCGCTGCACCGAGAACGGCCGCTCCCGCGATTCCGATCAGCGGCGAAAAGCTGAACTCGTTCAAACGCTACGCCTTGATTTGCCGCCACGCCTTATCCACGGGCGAGGGCAGACGATCCATCGATTTCAAAAAAAGCGTCAGCCTGCCAGACCTGCGTTTCGTTCAGCGCCTTGCCGAACGCGGGCATACCGGTCCACCGAATGCCGTGCGTGATCTTCCAATACGTTATGCCGACGGGATCGTCTTCAACGCCGTGCTTGCCGAGCTGCGGCGGTTTTTGGTAGAGTCCCTTTGCGATATTGGTAGGATTGCCATCCGCGTTGCCGTGGCAAACCGAACAATTTTTGGCATAGAGCTTCACGCCCGCCAACAGATTGGATTCGTCTGCGGCGACCGGTGCTTCGCCCGCAGGGGCGCTGCGCTCGAGCGTTGCGTCCAGCGACGTCCGAGCTGCCCACCGTTCAAACTTCGGCGGTCGATCGTCCGCGTTCGCCGGTATCGTGCCGGTCCTGATGATGACGTATCCGGCAATTGCGGTAGCGAATACTGCGAGCAGTATTCCGAGGACAACGCCTTTGAACAACGAGCGGCTTGAATTCATTCGCGAACTGCCTCCCTATCGGACATTCACCCGTTTCCCGTTGCTTACCGCTTGTAAAAGCCCCGAAAGATACGGATTGCCAACGCCGGCGGCGAAGGAAGCCCGCAATGCGCGCGGCGTTTGCGGTTCCACGAGTGCAATACGTCCAGACTGAGCGGGGATATCGCTTGGACGTTGGGCGCATCTCCATCAACCAGAGCACGTTTCTCCTGCTGGCCGCCATCGTCGTGGGAATCGGCGGCGGCTACGGGGCGGTCGCATTCCGCTATTTGATTTTCGGCGAGCAAAAGTTGGCGTTCGGCGTTTTTGCTCCGGCGCTGCACGTGTTCGGAGCGTGGCAGGTCCTTCCCGTCGTCATTTGCGGCGGCGTGCTTACGGTTCTCATCGTGAATCGATTCGCTGCCGAAGCAAAGGGCCACGGCGTTCCGGAAGTCATGGCTGCGGTCGCGATGCAAGGCGGCGTCATGCGTCCGCGCGTCATCGCGGTGAAGAGTTTAGCATCCGCTACCTGCATCGGCTTCGGCGGCAGCTGCGGGCGCGAAGGCCCTATTGTTCAGATCGGTTCAACCATCGGATCGCTCGTCGGTCAACTGGTCCGCGCGCCGGCGCCGATCATCCGTACGCTGGTCGCCTGCGGCGCTGCCGCAGGCATCTCGGCGACGTTCAACGCTCCAATCGGCGGCGTCTTTTTCGCAAGCGAAGTGATCCTGGGCGACTTTGCTCCGCGATCGTTTGCCACGATCGTCGTTTCGAGCGTCGTCGCCGCAGTAATCGGCCGCGCGCATTTCGGTAACCATCCATCGTTCACGGCTTCTGCTTTTGCATTGGTCTCGCCGGCCGAGCTCGCGCTCTATGCGCTTCTCGGCATCGTTGCGGCCATTTGGGCCGCGGCATTCGTGCGGTTACTGTATCTGCTCGAAGATTGGTTCGACGCTTTACGCGTTAGCCCCGTTACGAAAGCGATCATTGGATTCGGCGCGGTGGGCATCATCGGCGTGCGGTATCCGCAAATTTTCGGCGTCGGATATACCTATGTCGACGCAATGCTTGCCTCGCACGTTCCTGCGACGCATTCGCTGCAGCTGGCAGTTCTCAAGCCAATTGCTACATCGTTGACGCTTGGCGGCGGAGGTAGCGGCGGCGTTTTTGCGCCCTCGCTCTACACCGGCGCAATGCTTGGCAATACGTTCGGAAGCATCGTCCACGATCTGTTTCCGAGCTGGACGGCCGGCGCCGCGGCGTATGGGCTCGTGGGCATGGCCGCGGTCTTCGCCGCTGCAGCCGAAGCACCGATCACCGCAATTATGATCGTTTTCGAGATGTCTAATGACTACACCATCATTCTGCCGCTCATGGTTTGTACGGTCATTGCGACGTTGCTAGGGCGCAGACTGCTTGGCTCGACGATTTACGAATTAAAACTCGTTCGGCGGGGCATCGACTGGGCGCGGGTGCGCAAGCCGCGTCCGTTCGCGCGAGTCCGCGTAGCGAGCGTGCAACGTGATCCGGCCGTTATCGCGGCGGCTACTGCGCCGATTAGCGAAATTGCGCGCGCGTTGCGGCACAGCGCGGAAGCGGTCGTTCCGGTTGTGGAGGATGGAAAATTCGTCGGCATGGTCACCTCGTCCGACGTGGCGGCGGCGCTGTTGACCGATCCGCAGATGCCTGCTGGAATGCTGGCGCAGCCCACGCCCGTCGCTCTGCGAACAGACGACACGCTCGAAGAAGCGGCGGTCGCGATGGCGGATCCGCAAACGCCGCTTTTGCCCGTCGTCGATCCGCACAGCGGAAAGCTGCTTGGAATTTTGACGCGGCGCGACGTGCTCAATGCGTATCGCAGCCGAACCGACATCTGACCGGGGAGCCGGCATCTATCGATCGAGCGGCAAGGCTAAAAACAACCGTAGGAAAGCAATCACACCGCAAGATGAAGTATGGAGGAGAGGGTGGGATTCGAACCCACGAAACGCTCATCACGTTCAGCGGTTTTCAAGACCGCCGCATTCAACCGCTCTGCCACCTCTCCGCGCTACGCCCCACGACGTGGTGGTGCCTCGCCGCACCTTTGGATCGCGCTCGGCATAGCCCTGCGAAAGCGAAGCCGTAACGTGCGACGGGACGCGTCCATGACGCGTCCCGTTGTTGGTCCCGCCCGTTGCTTACAGCGTTGTTCGACGCCGCTTCACGGCTGGTGGATGAAGAACCGGAAGCGGCTATGGTGCAGAAGCTGCCGTCGCACGCTCTCCGGCAGGATGGTTCTGAATCCCGACGCGTTGTTGGCGCGCAGCGCGCCCTTCGCCGGAATCAGCAGTACAGCCGGGGCTTCCCCGGTCTTTGTGTCGTAGGCCTGACCGACGATCCATCCGCTATCGTTGATATCGCCCGCATAGACGATGGAAAGCTGCGATGGCGCAATGAGTAAATTCAAGTCGGTCATCGTGCCGTTTTGCCAAATGAAGCCGCGGCAGCTCCCGCTTGTATCGCAGGAATACCCGACCGACTGCTGCTTTTCGTTGAGCCCCAGAGCTTCGCTCAGGAAGTCGCCCGGCAGCGTACCTAAATCCTGAATTGCGCGATGTTTCCACAACACGGCGTGATAGGTGGTGTTCCCGGTCAGCGCAGATTGCCCAACGATTGTACCGCGGTTGTTGATGGCGGTCGCGATGTTCGCCGTCGTTCCGCCCAAACTCCCCAAGTCGATTGGCGAGCGGTCCGCGCGCCACACCAAAGCGTGCGCCGTACCGTAACCGACGTTATTCGGCGGCCCGCACGGCCCGGAAGCGCCGACGGCTGAGCCTGCGTCGTTGATGGCGACCGCCTGCGAAACCGCATCTCCGCTCAGCGGCCGCAGCGCACGCGGCCTGTCGTTGCGTTGCCAAATTGCGGCATCGTAGTCCTCGACTTGCGGCGAGCCGCACGCGGCGTCATGAACGCCGTTCTCGGCGAACCCGACGACTTGGCCCGATTGGTTGACGCCGGCCGCAAACGAGTTGTTGCCGCCCAGCGGGGACAGTGGCGTGAGGACGGAGTTTTTCCAAGTGAACCCCGCGCAAAGATTCGAAGAGCCGGTGCCGCAAAAATTCTCGGCTAGCGGATCGGTCTGCGCAAGATCGGAAAACCCGGCGACTTCACCTCGATCGTTTTTCACCGGCCAGCCTACGGCGCTGTTCGGTCCGCCCAGCGTTCCCAAATCGACCTTCTGTCCTTCGATCCAGACGACGGCGTGAACGCTTGCATTGCCCGTGACTTTCGAAAGACCGGCGATCCAGCCGCGATTGTTGATGCTGTTGGCGCTGCTCGAGTCTGCCGCCCAGCGTCCCAAGTTCGACCATGTAGTAATGCATTGACCCCAGCGGTTGCGTCGAGGTTTGGATGGACTGAGTGCTCACCGGTGCGGTTCCGGCCGGCGGGGTAAACCCCGCTGGCGCATTTGCGCCTCCTCCGCATCCGGCAAGCACCGCAGAAGCCGCGCAGGCGCACGCAGCGTACCGAGCGGACCGCCAAATCATCTTCATGGGTTGTTGCTCCTTCGTTTTGTGTTGCTCACGCGAGCAATGGCTGATGATTGATGCGCCGACCATTTGCGGTGAGTACCGCTCACACCCGAGTGGCAGTTTTCCGGTCATTAAAAAGGGAGTGGCGCAGACCGTCACGGCCCCGCGCGCAGTGCCGTTTGAAGCAACGTGAATACTTTGGAGCGCGACGTGCGCCGTCTGCTGCGGGGGCTGCAAGACGATCGCGCAAGCCCATTACGCTCGGCTTTTGCGGAACGGCTCAGACGCGCGTTTCAAGCTGGAGACGTGCGAACGGCCTTCGATCTTGCGGCACTTGACGCGTTGCGCGACTGCAGCCCAAGCCGCCGTGCCGTGCTCGCGCAGGCGCTGGCAAGCCGGCGTCCCACGCATTTGAGCGCGCGCACCTACTATCGCGCCAAAAAACAAGCCGTGGAGCGATTAGCCGAGACGATCTCGATTCGGCTAAAAGAATTCGAGCGCAGCTCGCCGGGGCGTCCCAGCGAACCCACGCCCATAGCGTTGCCGATGGTAGATCGGCTTACGCCCGAACCGATAGGCCAGGACCGCTACCGCGGCCCGGACCGTGGACGAGCGTTGTCTGCGGCGGCCCTTTGCGCGGAAATGTCGGGCGAGCAGCAGCGTGCCGATACGCTCATTTCGGCTGCCGCTGACAACGTGCGCAACCAGTTCGGCTGTCTTGACGTCGCTTGCGCATTCGAGGTAGCGCAAAATCAGTTTTTCATCGCGCGATGCCGCGGCGATGTGTGCGCGATGCGCGCCGCCCTGCGAACCCCAGCACGGTTGTACGATCGTTTGAGCCATGACGCGCGGTTGAAGTTTTCGCTGGACTGCAGCGAAGTGTATCTCTACGAAGGCCGCTTACGCGAGGCACACGCCGAGCTCAAGTTTGCTTTGCTCGATGCATCGCGCTGCAGCGGCACGCTTTTACAATCGATTGCGTTGGTGCGCAAAGCGCAGGTTGCGCTGGCGTTTCGCGACATGCGTGAAGCTGAAGCGGCCGCAAGGGCCGCCGCCGATGCCGCTCGTCCCCACGCCGATATTCGCGTATATGCGGCGGAAGTGTTGGGCCGGCTAGCGCTGCGCACCGGACGGGCGTGGTCGAGCGAAGGGCTCGAACAGTCGCACAGCGTTTTTCACGCGCTCAGCGTGAAAACCATGCTGGCTCGGCATCAGGCGAATCGCCTTCAATTCGATGCTGCGTGTCAGACGGCGGCTGACTCCTACGAGGCCGCGATGGCGCTTCGGTACTGGAACCTTGCGAGCAGATCCGCCTCCACGCTCGCGTTTTGCCTTCCTGCGCAGGAATCGCAAGCGTGGCTTGCGCGCGCCGTTCGCCTCTATTTGACCGCGCAGAAACAAAACGTTTACTTTGGAGACGATCTTTTCGACTGCGAGGGGGGCGGCTCGCGCGCTGCGTGTTCGTTCCTGCAAACGGACGATGCTCTGCGAGTAATCGGACAGACGTATCTGGAGCGCTTTCCGAATTCCATGTTCGCGGCCGAAGGCCATTCGGTGCTCCGGCGCTTGACGCGTTTCATTCTGCAGGGCGCGCTGGATACGAATCCGGCGGCGCGCTCCGACTCCTTGGCGTCTGTAGCAGCGCGTTGCTTGCGGCACTCATTCAGTTCAGCCGAGATCGAACGCGAGGTTCGCCGCGTCGGCAGTTTCATCGGCGCGCTCGCAGTGCTTTTGCCCTTGGAGCAGCGCACGGGCTACGCGCTGGCAAATCGCCGTCGGACTCTACGCGCTCAATATGCGGTGCGGCGATCCTTTGCACGCTATCATTGGAATGCGCTGCGCGGCTGATCCGTGCGGTCCGCGATGCTGCCGCGGCGGCCTTGAGCAAACTCGACCGAATAACCGTCGGGATCGAATGCCGTCATCGAGCGCTCCCACGGCTCGTCGTGCGGCGGAAGATCAAAGGTTACCCCCGCTGCAGTGAGATCCGCGTAAAGAGCGTCGAGGTCGTCGGTAGTAAATTCAAGGTGAATGGCGCGGCACTGCTGCGGCGAGGGTGCCTCGACGCCTTCCTTGCGCGCTTCATGGTACGCGAGCAAGCCGATGGTCCCGCCGTCGCTGCTGCGCATCAACGCAAAATTCGGAGAAGCGTCGTAAGCAATGTCCAAGCCGAGTTTTCGAGCATAGAACTCGATTGAGCGCTCCACGCTCTTGACCGTCAGGCTCAAGCCTTCGAACCGGAAGGGTTGCTGCACGATTCGCGCTTACTATGGCATCGCCGGCGGATCGCTCGCCGGGAACGAGTCGGCGACTTCCTTGTCGTAGTCGTCGAGCTGCTCGTCGCCTTCAAGAGCTTTGCGGACTTCCTTTTTTATTTCGGCTTTCTCCGCAGGTTTTGGCGCCTGCACGTCCTTATCGTCGCTATTCATGCCGGTCTCTTACCCCGCCTTGGTCAAGCTTCGGACTCCATTAGGCTGGACGCTCGAGGTGGTGGCGGACGAGCGCGAAATCTTGGACAGCCGCTTTACGCATGCGGGCGCTGCGCGCCTAACGAAAGGCCACGATCTTTTGCGTGAAACGGCCGCGCAAGTGCGCGCGTATTTCCGAAAGCGGCTCCGGCGGTTCGATCTGCCGCTCCACTTAAACGGAACGCCGTTTCAAACGGCCGTATGGCGCGCGGCCGCCGAGCTCGAAACCGGCGAACTGATCTCGTATGGCGATCTAGCGCGCGCGGTGGGAGTGCCGCGAGGCGCGCGCGGGGTCGCTGCCGCGATGGCGCGCTCTCCACTCGATTTGTTCATTCCGGCTCATCGGGTCGTCGGCGCGGACGGAACGATTCGGGGAGCCGGTCCGCGCTCGTTGCGCCGGCGGCTCTTGCTTTTCGAAGGTATTACCTTGGAGCACCGATCACGATGAGCGCCAGTTCCCATCCGCGTTCGGTTCGAACGCGCGCCAAATAGCCGTCATCCGTTTTGCCGTAAATATGATATCCCGCTTGCAGCGCATCGCGTACCGAATCGAAAACCACAACGCCCATGCCGAAAAGCCTCCCGAGCACCGTGCTTTAAAAGCGAAGCGCGATGCGCGCGTGGCCTTGCCGATTTGCGCCTGTGAGTCCCTGTAGAATGATCGTGGATAACCGCAAGAAGTTGTGCACTACTTGCGGATAAAACGCCGGTACTCGACAATCACGCCGGCACCGTTGTTGCGATCGCCCGCTTCGCCGGTCAACGCATAGCGCGCGGAAAAATTGATACTGCGCAGCCCGGCAAGCAATTCCCAGCCGCCGTGATCGATGCCCAGCGCAAGCAGCGCATCCTCTTCGGCTGCAATCTCCGGCTTGTCGACCGGCTGGTGCGGAATGCTGTAGACGTAGGTATCGCTTCCCGTCATATGCGGGGCAGCGCCGAAAGCGATTTCGATGAACCTGCTGTGCTGCAGCGACGAGCGATACAAGGCTTCGTACCGCGCTCCGGCAAGACGCGAACTGACGACTTGGCTCAAATTCGGCAGGGGCGTTCGCTGATTGACGATCGTTTCACCGATGCCGATCCAGAACCGCGCCTGCGGATCCACCGCATAACGCAGCGCACCGTTGAGTAAACTCGAGCTGCGGCGTTGCCGCGCCGTACGTCACCGACGGCTTTTGCGGCAACGACACGGGCGGCACGCCCTCGACGTGAATCCCGAGCCGGTTCCATCGCGCTCCCAGTTGCAAAATGATACCGGCGGCAACGCCCCGCTGAGTGCCGCCGACGTCCGTATGCGTTCCCGCTGCAAGCAATCCTTGGGCGCCGAAGTACACGAGAGCGAACAGTGCGCTACTGCTTAACGGCATCCAGGACGACGATTCCGCGCGTGTTTTTGCGTTCGAACTGATCGAGCGCTGCAAGGGCGGCGCCGATAGGGCTCTCCGGCTGCATAGCGTCGGTGATCGATATGCCGATTCGCGCCTTGGCTTGAGCGTCGATCGGCGCGCGCATCATTTCGGGAAGCGAACGGTATTTCGCGATCATCCCCAAGATGCGTCCAAATCGCTGGTCGACTCGCTGCGGGTCCATGACGACGACCAAAACGCCTCGCGTGCGAGCGCCCGTTTTCTGCTTGAACGTGACGTAATCCATGCCGTACGTGACCGCTTGCGCCTTGGCTTGCGGGTTGTCCGCATTTTCGATGGCGGTGTAACCCGACGGCGGCGAGAGGGCCAGGCGATCGACCCACGACGACAGGTCGGAAAATGAAGCGTTTGAAGCGGCCAACACTTCATTACCCTTGTAGGTGCCGCTGCCGGCATCGAAGATCGAATGCCCGGTTTGCGGATTGCGCACGACGACCGTTTGCGTGAAGGCACGCGCGCTAACGATCGCGGCACCCGGATAGAGCGCGAAATCCAACGGATTGCGCAGTGGAGGCGGCGATCCCGCAATGTGCTGGTGGTTTGCCGATTGCTGGGACGAACAAGCGGAAAACAGTATGGCTGCCGCAAGCCCGAAAAGGCGTCGCTGATACATGGCAGCCAGGCGTTCGAGGAGAAGACCGGCAAGCCCCGTAAGCGATTTGGGAAGAGATCCTCTATGATGACCTTTGCCGTACAGGAGGCAGCGCAGTGTTCGGTTTACCGCTCGTTTTCATCGTAGCAATGGCTACGGCATCGCCTTCGCCGGCATATGCGACGACCGCGATGCCTTCGTTCAGCACGGCACAGAGCCGGTTCTCGGTCCGCGCGAGCAGCCCGTTCCAGATTCGCATGCATGTCAACTCCGGCACGGGATATACGTGGAGACCGCAAGGGCCATTGCCGCCCGGCTTCGCGTTGCTCAGCGTCTTCCAGCAGCCCCGCGGAAAAGTGATGCCGGGCGGTCCCGGTATGCAGGTTCTGGTGTTTCGCGCTTCGGACGTTGGAACGTTCCGCTTGAATTTGGAATACGTGCGCGCTTGGGAACGCAACGCGAAAGCCGCAAAGGTTCAGTCCTTTTCGGTGGGCGTGCATCGGTAACGCGTGGAAACCCAGCAGCCGGAACGGCTTTCTTACGGTTCCTACTTGCGCGTGGACGAGCTGCTCGCGTTGCAACAACCGCTCTCGTCCCCCCCGCATCACGACGAGATTTTGTTCATCGTCATCCATCAGGTCTACGAACTTTGGTTCAAACAGCTGCTGCACGAAGTAACCGCCGTGATGCGCGACCTCCGGCGCGACGCGGTAGCGGCGGTCGCCAAACATTTCCGGCGAATCCATACGATTCAACGCCTCATCGAAGAGCAGGTAGACGTGCTGGAGACGATGACCCCGCAGGAGTTCAACGCTTTCCGCGACCATCTCAATCCCGCCAGCGGATTTCAGTCGATCCAATTTCGCGAACTGGAATTTCTTTGCGGCGTGCGTCGTACCGAAACGCTCAAACACGTACAGGCAACAGCGAATCAGCGCGAGCGCCTCGAACGCCGGCTTTCCGAACCTTCACTGTACGACGAGGTCAAAGCGTTGCTTTCCCGCCGGGGCTTTAGAACGGGCACGCCGGCCGACTTGATCGAATCTTATAAGAAAATCTATCTGCAGTCGCAGGAATATGCCGACCTTTACCTGCTGCTCGAAGACCTCATCGAGTTCGACGAGCGGTTCTTACTTTGGCGCGGCCGCCACATTCGCATGGTGGAACGCATGATCGGTGCCAAAAAGGGAACGGGCGGTTCGCTAGGAGCCGCATATCTTGCAACAACGCTCGAACACCGCTTCTTTCCGGAGCTTTGGGAAGTGCGTTCGTATTTGGGAAAAGGATACGAATGAGGCATCGCTTTCCAACGCTGTCTACCTCGACGTATTTGGTCAGCCATTCTATGGGCGCCGCGCCGCTCGAGGCCAAAGCCGCGCTCGATGCCTATATGGACGAGTGGATCGCCGACGGCCCCGAGGCGTGGGAGCGTTGGCTGCCGCGCATCGCGCAGATTGCAGACGGCATCGGAGAAATCATCGGCGCACCCCCCGGATCGGTGTTCTTGGGTCCAAACGTTTCCGTGATGCAGGCCGCGCTCGCCTCGTGCTTGCGCTTTACGGCCGAGCGTAATGAAGTCGTGTACGAGGCGCTGCAGTTTCCCTCGCTCACGTACGTGTGGACGGAGTGGCAACGCTTCGGCGCGCAGCCGCGAATCGTGCCTTCGGACGACGGTCGAACGATTGCGACCGAGCGCATCATCGAGGCGATCACGCAACGCACGGCGATCGCGGTGCTTTCGCACGCGTATTACGTTTCCGGTGCGCTTGCCGACGTTCGCGCCATTCAAGCGCACTGCAGGCAAACCGGAACGCTGCTGTGCGTCGATGCTTATCAAACCACGGGCGTCTTTCCGTACGACGTTCGGGAATGGGATTTGGACGTGGTCGTCGGCGGCAGCCATAAATGGCTGTGCGGCGGCCCGGGGTGCGGGTGGATGTATGTGCGGCCCGCCCTGCAGTCGACGTTCGAACCGGCCGTCACCGGATGGATGGCGCATGCCCGTCCGTTTTCGTTCGAGCCGGCTCCGATGACGTGGTCGTCCTCGATGTATCGCTGGGGAACCGGCACGCCGACGATTCCGGGTTACGTGGTAGCCAAACCCGGGCACGACATCGTCAAAGAAGTCGGCGTGAAGCACATTCGTGCGCACAACGTCCGATTGACTACGGTGATTGCGCAGACCGCGTTGGACAAAGGCTATCGCGTCAACACGCCGCTCGACCCTGCCAAGCGTACCGGCTGGATTGGCATCGACGTTCCGAATTGCGAGCAAGTGTACCGCGCGCTGATCGAACGCCGCATATTCGTGGACTACCGCCCGGGATGCGGCATCCGCGTCGGTCCGCATTTCTATACGACCGACGACGACGTTGCCGCGCTTTTCAGCGCCTTCAACGACTTGGTGCAGCCCGTACTCCATGAGAGTTCAGCCTAACGATGTCGGCGGCCTCAATGATCGTCGATCATCGAAACGTAGGCGCCGCATTCCGGCGCCTTTCGCTTCCTACCGCCGTTTCGATGTTGGGCGATCAAGTTCTGGGAATCGCCGACACGATCGTCATCGGCAGTTTCGGTTCGGCTGCGCTCGCGGCGGCCACCGGAGCCGTTACGGTCTTCTTGGCGGCAGCCTTCACGATTTTCGGATTTATGACCGGCGCCGGGATCATCGGCGCGCAGCGCATCGGAGCCGGCGATCTGGAAGGGTTTGGGAAGACCGTGCGTGCGGGAATGGTCGTCCCGCTCGCTTTGGCCGGTTTTACGGCTGCACTCAGTGTTTTTGCGTCACATCCGATCATCAATGCGATGATCGGTCACTTGCCGACGGCGCACGCGGGTGCGCAGTATCTGATCGTCCGTTGCTTCTCGCTCATGCCCATGACTATTTCCGGTTCGCTCATCGTCGCTTTGGGAGCCGCCGGCAACCGAAAATTCGCCATTTTGATCCTCGTCATCATCAACGTCGTGCATATCCCGCTGCTTCTCATCCTATCGCGAGGCTGGCTCACGCATCACGCTTTCGGCATTCCGGGCGCCGGAATATCGTCGCTGCTTTCCGAAGCGATAGCATCGGTGTGCGCCGTCTCTTACGTTGTCCGGCGCCCGATGTATCGCGTGTTTTCGCGTCTTGCGTTCGACGTTCGGCTAGCGCTTGAATGCGCGCGGCTGGGAATGCCGGAAGCGGTCTTTCTCTTTGCGATGATGGCTCCCGATGCGTTCGTCGTCGCGATGCTCGCGCCGTTCGGCGCTACGGCGATCGCGGCGTTTCGCGCGTTGAACGTCGTCTCCGACCTGACGTTCGTCGTGCCTTCCCCCTTGCAGTCGGCGGTTCAAACGGTTATCGGTCAGCGGCTTGGCGCGCGCGATATCGACGGCGCGCGCTGGTTCTTTCAACGCTCGCGCATGGCGGCGCTCTGGATCAGCGCAGCAACCGGTGCGCTCGCGGCCGCGTTTGCGTGGCCGCTCGCCTACGCGTTTACGTTGAACGCGCTCGTCGCTTCGGCGGCAGCATTGCCGCTCGCCGCGCACATGGCCACGCTTCCGATAAAGGGCTGGGCGATGGTTTCGATGGCGCCGATTCGGGCGGCCGGCGACACCCGGTTTTCGATGACCATCGGCATCATCACGAGCGCGCTCGTATTTCCGGCATCGTACCTGTGCATCCGCGTGCTGCACGTCGGATTGTGGGGTGTTCCGATCGCGTGGATCTTCGCCTGGACTGCGCGTGCGCTCGTCACGGCGCTGAAATTGCGAGGCGAATCATGGACGCGCCGCGAGCTCATCGCAGTTTAGATGGTGTCGGCGGTTAGTTTGCGACCAGCGTATAAGTCAGCGTGACCGTTTGCGGAGCGATGCCTTCATTTCCGATCGAGACTTTGAAGCTCTGCAGCACGTCGTACGGCGTGTTGCGCGCCGGTATGCTGGTGCCGTTTGCCAACAGCAGATTGGAGCCGGTCGGCACGACGGCGTAGGCCGTTTGATCGAACGTGATTCCGGCACCTTGCGATGAATTGCCGGAGTCGACTTGCGTTTGCAACTCGTTCGTCGGCGTGCCGGTGCTGTTGGCCGGATTGTTGCTGGCCTGCACCGACAACGACCACGTCAGCGGAGAACCGGAAGTGATGTAGACGCTGGCTCGGGCGATGTCGCCGAATGAAGCCGACGAGCTGTTGTTGATGGAGCCGACGTCCACCGTCGTTCCGGAAAAACCGCACGTTCCGCAGCTGATTACCGGGGTCGAGCCGCCCGGCCCGGGGTTCGTCGGATCGATCACCATGTTCAATCCAATGCTCAGGACGACCTTGATGTCGGTATCGCCGAGCCACGCTTCGCCGGCCTGCGTGCTGCTCGGATTGATCTTCGTTCCCCACTGATACGTGTCGTTTTGGGACGAGGGGCCTTTCGCCGTAATACTGACTTTGATCGTGTGGCCTGGTTTGAGCGCGCACGAGCCGCCGGCGATCGTAATCGCGCCGCTCGTGCCGTTCGTTTGCGCGCTGCTTGAGGACGTGACGATGCAGCCGTCGACGTTGCCCGAGAGCGTCGGCGTTCCCGTGAGCACCCACGTTTGTCCCGATTGATCGGTCGCGTTATTTCCGCTGGTGTCGGTACCCGGAACCGTAATCGTCAACGACGTGATATTGCTCGATCCGGTATTCTCGATCGTATACGTGAACGCGTTGCCATAGGTGGGGTCGGCGTTGCCGCCGATTTGCGGAACGGTGTTTTGCGACACGGTGCTCGCCGTCGGATAGCCGCCGGCACCGGAAAATCCGGCACTGGCCGAAGCGGACGAAACGTCCAAAGAAAACGGTTTCGCGAGCGACCAGCCGTTGCCGTTCGCGCCATGTGCGTACATGTTGAAGTTCGCCGTTCCGGCAGGGAGGTTGCTGAACGTGAACGGAACCGCGAGCGAGGCTGCAGGCGCGAGCGAATTTTGTTCCAGCGCGGTGCTGCATTGCGGTAGAGCGGGCGCGGGCGCGGTCAACGGCGTCGTGGCGGGCGGTCCGTCCGCGGTCACAAATTGGCCGGCGCATACGCCGAACCAGTAATTCGTAAATCCGCCGGCGGTCTGTTGCCCGAGATAGCTCCACCCTGCCGTAGTCGGCGTGGGATTCCCGCTCACCGTCAGCGTCGTCGGAACGGCAATGACGACTGCATCGACGTAGTCGGGAAACGGATCCGAAGAGGTCGACGTATTGCTCATGTTGAGCGTGAGCGTCGGTGAGGTTCCGGCACCGGCCGTTCCGGGCGAAAACGAGGTCGGCATGTCCGAACCGTTGAGCGAGTAGAGCGCGAACGCCAAACTGTCGACCGTATACGGATTGCTGGGTCCGACCGGCACGGTAACGTTCGTATTGTCGGGACTGATGAAGAATGCTTGCGGCTGCAAGGCCTGCACGAGCATGTCGGTATAGCCGAAGCTCGTGGGCGTGGTCGTTTCATCGAAGTAGATGGTGGCGCTGCCGTTGGCCGGAATGTTCGTACCACCGCTTCCGGTAAAGCACACCCAGGCAGCGCTGAGATTCCCGCTTGCACACGGCGCCGAGACGGCCCAACTACCGTTGCTCTTGGTGTCGATCGCTACGTATTCCAGCGTGTTGTTCGCCGCGTACGGCCCGGGCAGCGAAATCGCAAACTGCGTGATCGGCTTGCTGGTGTTGTTGGTAATCGTCACGCCGAAGATGTCGTAATAGCTGTAATTGATGGAGTACGGTGTGTACTGATGGTAGTCCGCTTGTGCGAACCGCGTTTGGTAGAGATGCGCGCCCACCGCGGTCGGCGCCGGCGTGGCAAACCAACGGCCGGCGGGGCCGGTCGTTCCGTAGAGCCAAACGTGCGCCGTACCGGAAAGCGACGTGCCGTTCGAAAAGTAAACCGGTGTCCACGCATAGGCTCGTGTTCGTCAAATTGGACCACGTGAGACCGTGCGTGGGTAGAATCGACGTTGTTCCCGTGCACGACGTGCTGCAACTGCTGCCGTTGGCGTTGTAAAACGTCAGCGAAGGGATGATGAGGTACGCGCCGGTGGCCAAGACGGTCGAAGCTACCGCCGGTGTGGCGATGATGTCGCATTCGCCCGTTGTGGTTAGGCCGCCCGTGCTGCAGTAATCGGTAACGTTCCAGCTGTTGCCGCTCGAATCAGTCGCCGTCGTGCTGCATGACGGGGTGCACTGCGCGATCGTTTTTCCGTTCAGCGCCGCCATAACGCCGACGCCGTTTCCGGCAACGGCTTTGAAGTCTTTTCCGGTCGTGAAACCGAGCCCGGAGAACGAGTCGCCGTTACCGACGCCGTAGTAAATTTCGCTGCTGTTCGTGAATTTGATCGATGAAACCGCGGAACCGTTTTGCGCGACGTTCAGCGAAGCTTGATCGCTCGAGCCAACGTGAAACGCGGTGGTCGCGTTGTAGCCCACGATCTTGAATTCTTGCGATGCGACGGCGGCTTTATTGGCGGTATCGTACAGCGTGGTGGTGTAGATCCCCGAGGGATAATCGCCGGGGCTGAAAATCCCCATCGCATCGAAGCCGAACGTGTGACTGCCGTTGGGCCCTAACGTTGCCGCATAGGTTCCGACGACCCGACCGTCCGGATCGTTGACGACCCAGGAATACGCGTGCGACGTGATGCCGCTCACCGATGCGTTGATGCCGGTCGCGGATTCTTCGCCGTTGCCGTCCCAAGCAATCGTTGTGGACGGCGAGGCAACCGGAATCGGAGCCGGCGATGGCCCGATGTTGGCGCCCGTACCGTCGGGATACACTAAGATCAGCTTGCCGCTCGATCCGGTCAGTGCTACCTGGACTTGGCCCAAGCGCTGTTTGAGCGTCGCGTCGTACACCACGATCGAATAGGTGCCGGCTGAAAGTGACGACGAGAGTGGCCACGTTACGGAAAGCTCGCCCCCCGGTGCCTGTTGCCCCGTAGAATTTGCGGGGCTGCACAGTTCGTTTGCCGCAGGGGCCGGAGATTGCGCAGGACTGATGAACGTGCACGACGGGTTCGACGACGTGGATTCTACGTAGACCACGTAGTAGTCGGACGGCGTGACGTTCTTGACGTTGATGTATGCATTGCCGCTGGCGGAAACATCATACTGATACGTTTCCACGCTGTGATACGCGTCTTGGTACACCTTAATCGAAAACGTCGGACCGGCGTTGACGTACACGACCGTCGCCCATGTTGCGTTCGTCGTATCGTAAACCGCGAGAATATACGTTCCGGCGGTTGAAAGCGCGAGCGAATGCGTCGCGCCGGCCGCCGCTTTGTACGTAGCCCCGGACGCGGTCGCGCTCGCAATCGTTTCAATGCCGTTGTTCGGCGCGATGTAATAGTCTTGATAGGTGTCGGTCGTCGGTGTCATTGCCGCGGAATGCCAGTTGATCGTGCAGCCGGTGTTGAACAGCGCACCAACGGTATTGTTGCAGCCTGCGCCGTTCGTCACGACGATCGTTGCGCCCGTCGCCGACATCGGGCGGCGAGCGCCGATCCCCGGTTTGATCGTCGCGGCTTGCGTGCGCATCGGCAGCATCGGGAGCATGGAAAGCGGAACGCGCGTGCCGTCCGGCACAGGGCCCGTATAGCGTCCGTGAAGGCGTTGCAGCAAACCGGCGCCAGGAATCGCGCTTGCCGTGGCGCTGGGATACGCGATCGGAAGACGCGGTGCCGGCATCAGCTTGAGCGGCGCGTGCACTTGCGCGGCGGCCGTAGCGCCCAGCGCCATCATCAGGACGAGCAATCCCGAGAGCGCGTTGCGCTTCGAACGCATTAGAAGTACACCGTGTACACGGCGTTGCTGCTGTACGTTCCACCCGGTACGCTTGCCGGAACGCGCACGGTCAGGTCGACGCAATACGTCTGTACGTACTTATTGCTGTCGAGCGTGGCCCAATTGCCGCCGTCGTCGGCGTAAACGACATACGGCGTCGCTGCGGGGTGCGGCGTGGAGAGATACGTGTTGTTTGCGAGATACGAACCGACGAACGTATGGGAGTTGCCGTCGGAGAAATCGGTGGAAAGGCCGTGTTTGAGGATCCAGTTCGCCGAGGTGCTGTCGACGGTCACGTGAAACGCACAAGGAACGGTCGTGGTCGTGCCTGCCGTCGTGCTGATCGAAACGAACGGTTGATCGGAATACAACAGGGTGGCGGTCGGATTGGGCGATACTTCGGCTTCAACGCGCACCGGTTTTTGGGAAACTTGCGCCACGAATTCCCCTGAGCCGCCGCCGCGGCCATGCAGCCGCATGCGCGCGACGATGCCTGCACCGGCGTCCGGCGGTTGGGCCGGCTGCCGGAAGCCCATGGGCGCGGGCGTGACGTTGACGACGACCGTCACCGAAATTTGATCGCGCTGCGTCACCAGCGTGGCGTAGCCGCGCGAACCGCTTGCGATCAAGGCGATGCAGAACGCGGCCAGAGCGAAAAGGGCGAACCGCAGTTTCATCGCGCCATTACCGTGTAGACGACCCAAACGAAGTATGCGCCTGCACTGGCAGTGGGCGGAACCTTGAGCTCGTAGTCGTAATAGAAGTCACCGTTTTCGAGTGAGGTCGCCGCAATCGGCGACGGGTACGTTGCGTACGTGATCGTCGGCGGTATGTTGAACGTGCCGCCGGTTACGGCTGCCGCGGTACGGTAGAGCGGATATCCCGGCGAAAAGCCGTTGTTCGCATCCGCCGGCGAACCGCTGGTCGATGGAACGTAATACAACGTCGAAGACAGCGTCTGCGAGGTGCCGTCGTTTTGATTGTAAAAGTCGGCAGCACCCTCGCCGTAGACGTTGAAACCGTTTTCGGCGTTTGTTTGCACGTTGACGTGCACGGCGTATTTATAAAGGTATGATGCTCCGGCGAGCACGCTGCCGAAGTCGACGGCGCCGACCGCGGTATCCGGCCCATGCGTGGGAGCGGGCTGCGCGCCGAACGTCGCTTTGATGGAACCGAACCCGGGAAAGTAGTTGGGGGTCAGCGTAACGTTAACATGGGCTTGCGAATACCACTTCACGGTAGTCGCCGCGGTTTTCGTCGTGGCATGCGAGCACACGGGGGAGCCCGCGAGAGCTAAAACAGCCGCCGCAGCACCCACTGCATACGCGTGAACTCCCCTGCGCATTCCCGCCTTCGACCTCCTATGTCGCTTTGTACGTGCCGGATCGCTTCCGATGATCCGTCGTGGTAATGTTGTTAGCGCGCCTGTACGGTAATGGCTCCGCCCGTTTCCGTTTTTCCGCCGTAATCGATGGTCGCGATCACCTGGTACGCCCCCGGCGGGAGACGCTTGCCGCTGATCTGCACCAACCGTTCGCTGCCGCGCTCGACGAGCATCGAGTCGGGCATCGAAATGCGGTCGACCGTGCTTCCCGAGCGCTGAACCAAAAGTTGGCCGTTCAAATATTCATGCACTTTTCCGGTGTTGCGGAACAGCACGCGATACGTCTCTCCTTGCGATCCGCCCGTGGAATCCATCTTTACGATCTCCCCGGCGGGCGATTCGTCCGCGCCGACCGTAGCGTAGATCTTCGAAGCCACACGCGCCGAGAACGCAAAGTTTTGTCCGGCGCGGCGAACGGGACGCGTTTGAAAGAACGCGATGCCGGCGTATTCGCCGGACAAACGTGAATCCGGCGGCACCGCAATGGTCAGTCGAACCTGCTGCGTGGTGCCTCCCGGCAAATCGAATTCGCGAGGATTGATCGAGCTCCAGCGCATCAGCGAATATCTGCGCGAGCCGACTTTCTCAAACTGGTACTGCCCGTTTTTCGACACGCCGAAATCGACCAGCGATGCTTGAATATGAATCGAATCGACGGTCGTGTTGTGGACCGTTACGGGGATATTGTAGGTCGTCCCGGACGGGATGGAGATATCGAGTTTTGCCGGCGAGACTTCGATTCCAAATCCGGTGGTATCACCGGCAACCGGAACGAGCACGCTGAAGGCAATTACTGCGGCGGCGATTGCAGACTTGAACATCTTCTCCATACCGATGATTTCGTGCGGAGCTCGCGCGAGCCCCACACGAAATCGCAAAGGGTTGTTTAATTCGCGGTAAGGGTGTAGGTAAGGGTTGCGGTCGTGCTGTTCGAAACGGCGTTGTTGGCCATGACCAGTTCCAGGTCTTCACCGATGTTCGCGGGGCTGGCTGCAGTGAATTGGTTGGTGTTCGTTGCAGCGGTGAAGCCGGTGGTGTTCAGAGCCTGTCCGTTCGAAGCGCAGGCCGCCGTGCTGGTGTTCGTAACCGCCGCGCCGCCGTACGCCGTTTGCGCGACCGGTAACGCTGCAGCGTTGAACGACGCGAACGACTTGGCACCGTTGTTGGCATACGCGCACAACTCGTACCCGGCCGGCGGATTGGCGCCGAGCGTTTCGGCCAAATTCCAGTTGCTGGAGCTCGTGCTGACGATTGCGTTGACCGCGCTTTCGTACTGGCAGTCGGTGTACTGAGCGGCGTCGACCGAGACCGTACCGAAGTCAACCGTTCCGTCGGTGTTGGTCGGATCGGCCGCAGTGCACGTGCCCGAACCGCCGTTTGCTTTCAAATCGATTTTGCCGGCGGACGCTCCGAACACGCCCGTCGCGCTGTAATCCGTGTGGAGGGTCAGCGTCGCAAGCGCTTGCGAATTCCACTTCACGGTCACCGTACCGGTTTTCGTGGTCGACGCGCTGGCGAGCGCCGGACAAAGCAGCGTCGCGATCGTCGCAACGACTGCAATCTTCCTAGCGTTCATTTAAATCCTTTCACCATCTCGAGAATGCCGTCCATGGCGGTGAGAAATGATGCTACCTTTTAGTAACATCACGGTAGGGTTATCGGCACCTTACCTAAGCGGGTTAGCAGCGTACCGTGAAGCGGCCGTAAAGAAAGGCGTAAGGAAAAACTGTACACGCGGCCCGAAACGGGTTTTCCGAGCGTGGTAACCGTGCCGTCTTGCCATTCGATCGTATCTCCCGGATGCACGTCGGCGAGGAAACGCGCCCGAACCGCGACGTACTGCCCGAGCGGTGCATGCGCGGGTACGGTTTGAAGAATCGCCAGTTGCATGAGGGGATCGACCGTGAGCGTGCTGGCTGCCGTCCCGCCGCCCTCGCCGTTCCAATGAGCGACGACGTTGTAACTTCCGGCCTTGAGCGCCCCCGGCACTACGAGCGTTCCCGACCACTGCTTGCGCGTCGAATCGTAGCGCAGCCGCGTTGATTTTTCGAACGCCGTCACCGTCACTTCGCGCTCCGACTGCGGCGCGCTCACGCTGACTTGCGTGCTGCCCAGCGGCGGCAGGCGAGATTCGCGCAGTCCGATTTCTACGGCGGTATTTTTTTCTGCAATGAACGTGAAGACAACGGCCTTTTTCTTGCGGCCGACGTGAAAGAGCAAACCCTGGTAATGCTCGGCGGCCGCCAGTTTAATGGGAACATCGTCTTCCACGGCACCGGCGGCTTCGGGAAGCGTTTCCGGATCGACGGAAATCGTGTAATCTCCAGGCGGCAAATCGTCCAGCACGAACGAACCGTCGGTGTCGGTAATCGCAGCGTGTTCGCCCGGTTCGGCGACGACGTACGCGTTGTTCACTCCGCCGGTGTAGTCGGGTTTGAGTTCGTCAAGGAAAACCAAACGTCCGGCGATCGAGCCCAAACGCTGCGCGGTGAAGTCCAGGTTGACGATGCTGCCGTTCTGCACCGGAACGGTGCGCCGCAACGCTTGCGTCGGAAAATCGGCAAAAGCCGGAATCGTTTCAGGAAGAATTTGGACCGTATGATCGCCGGCCGTCAAGCGGCCGAATCCGTACGCGCCGTTGCTGTCGGTTTTCGCGTAGATGCCGCCGTCCAATCGCAGCATCACGTCGGAAAGCGCTACGGTTTCGCCGGAACTGTCCATCCCGAAAACGTGACCCGCGATTGCACCGAAGTTGCCGACGCGAAAGACGATCTGTCCGATTTGGCCGCCGTCGACGGTGAGGGTCGCGACCGGCTGATCCACCGTATAGCCGCGCGGAAGCGATGCATTCTCGACGCGGACGGTGTGCGGGCCCGGCGATACGAACGAAAACCGGAAATTCCCTTCCAGGTCCGTGCGCTGAACGTCGCGATTGTCCAGCACCACGACGACGTTGCCCATGCCGCCGCTCGTAAGAAATCCAAGCGCGTTGTTGACGCCGGTATCGGCGATGACGCGCCCGGAGATCGTTGCCGGCAAACGAGGATCGGATCGCCCTTGCACCGAGCCGCTGCCGAAGGAAAACGGCGCGTTGATTTGGATGCTGAAGATTCTTCCGCGGCTGTTCAACGCAGGGTTGACCGCGTCGGTGAGCGACTGCCGGCCGTACTGCAGTTGCACGGAGAGCGCAGGCGAAAGTCTGTCGTCCGATTTGCACCACCGGCGATCGCGTCACCGCATTGCTGTACGGCGTGATCGCGCGATAAACGTTGTACGCCATGCCAATCGCGGATCGGCCGAACAACCGGCTTACCGTAAAACTTTGCGCGCCCGATAGCGATGAGCCCGTCAGCGCATTTGTTTGCCGCTGCCCTTGGTACGATGCCGCAAATTGGAAATCGCCGACGTCGCGGCTGAGCTGCGCGCTGACGCCGGTCGTGCCGACGTTGCCCCCAACCGGCTGCGTCGTTCGTCCGGTTTGAATTCCGAGCAGCGCCATTCCGTGCGGCCCGGATTCCGCCAGCTGCAATCCGGCCTGACCGGTCCATTGCGAGGCGGCGCCGCCGCCGAACAACTTCTGCTCCTGCAGCCCGAATTGATATTGCACGCGACCGAGTTCACCGCCGTACGTCACCGACGATCGCCGCTGCGATGACACCGCGCCCGCGAGCGAAGTCGTATCGTATCCCAAGTCCGCGGTGGCAAGGCGGCCGTGCGAGAAACTGCGATAACTGACGTCGCCGTAGCTGTCGCCGTACGTTTCCCCGGTTCCGTACAACAAGAATCGCTCCGGAACATGGCGCACCGTCGCGCTCCACCCGCTGTCGAAATTTCCGATATCCGCGCGAGCTTGGTAGGCGAACGCATTGCCGCCGCCGCTGCGTTGCTGCAGCGCGGCTTCTCCCACCAGCGTCAAGCTTCCGATCGAGGAGGCGATTCCAGCCAGCTCGGTTCGCGACGCGCTCGTCTGCGATCCCGGCGTATTCTGCGTAACCGCAAACTCCATCAAGCTGTGCGCAACTTGCCTTCGAAGCCGGACGCCTTGCACGTGCACGACGTTGCCGCTCGCGCCGATCGCGGGCCCTTCAAACAGCTGCGCATCGCCCGGGCCAAACGGAAGAATGAGACTGAATCCGCGCAGAGTGGATCCGAGCGCGAGCTGTCCGAAAGCCGACGGCGTAGCCGCGCCGTATGCGAGCTCGTAGTGGGGGGTTGCGTAACTCACCTGAGCGAGCCCCATCGTACTGTTCGAGCTGGCTAAGTCTAACGGAATGCCGAATTGCAGCGTCGTGCTGGCCGTTCGCCGCGTAAGCTGCGCGAGCATACCGACGTTGCCGCTGGTTTCACTTTCCGGGTCGGCCCCTAATCCGGCGGCATCCTCGCGCTGCGTTTGGGAGTGCGGTTACCGACGTTCAGGCTGCCGGTGAGTGAGAATTCGAGGGGGCCGCCCCGCCGCAGCGATAATTTCGGCGTCGGCGTGGCGGTGTACGTGGGTTCGGGCTCGGGTGTCTGGTCGGGATCTGCCTGCGGCGGCAACACGGCGACGGGCGCGATTGCCAGCGGAAGCTGCAGAAATTCCCGCACCGATGCAGGCGCCGCCCCCGCGAAGTGCAGACCCGTAAAGGCCCACACCGCGAACGCGCACAGTACTGATCCGGCGAACCGCAAAGCGGCAGCGACGTAGTGACGGCTGGTCATTGCTTCCCGGAATCTCTTTCGTCCGGGCTACTGCGCAGGTTAAGCGTGGGCCAAAGGGTCTACGCAAATTTTTCCGTCAGCGGCCGATAAGAAGTACATCTAGGTTCCCGTAGGAAGTTTCACGGAGGAAACGACCTCTTCATGGATGTGCTGGGGGCCGGGCAGGTAGAGCTCAACCTGTCGCGGACTCAAATCGACGAGGAAAAGCAAGTACGCGCGTTGGCCAGCGGCCTTCGCGTGAATTCTGCTTCCGACGACCCCAGCGGCCTTGCCATATCGCAAAAATTGCAAGCCCAGGTAGGCGGCATGCAGCAGGCCTCACAAAACGTCCAGGAAGCAGGCAACCTGCTCAGCGCCAGTGACGGCGCGCTCAACAACGTGCAATTGATTCTCCAGCGCGTGCGCTCGCTGGTCGTCGAAGCGCGCAGCGATCTGAACTCTGCCGGCGATCTCCAGGACATTCAGTCGGAAATCAACTCGTTGATGGACGAGGTCAACAAGATTGCGGGCAATGCAAAATTCAACGGCGTGACGCTGTTCGACGGCTCGCACGATACGTCGGCCGCCGGGCAGAATTCCATCAAGCAGGTTCAATCCGCGCTGCCGGCGCCAAGCGGGCCGAATTCCGGAACGAACGTCACGAACGCCGACGGGCTGGGCAACCCGGGACCGCTCGTCACGCTGGTCGGGAACGGCATTCCTCCAGCCGGATTTTTCGTCCCGGCATACATGGTGTTCCAAGTCGTCGGCTACAGCGACAACGCGGTCGATCCCGATTCCGGTATGAACGTCGGCCAAGGCGTCTACATCAAATTCAGCGCGTACAGCACGGATCCCAACCTCGGCGCAGCGCCGATCTACACCGACACGTCCGCAGTCGCAATCAACTCCGGTCAGTTCCCTACGACCTATGTTGCGCCGGGCGGCCCGTACACGCTGCTCGATTTTCAGGTTGCGAACTTGACGGCCGCCGACGTCGGAACCCAGATCGCTTTCGAAACCTCGCAAGGGCAGTCTGCGGGAACCGGCACCGGACTGCACGTCAATGACGGCGGCAGCGAAGGTCAGGCAATCGACGTTTCATTACCGACGATTACGACGGACGCACTCAATCTTTCGGGACTGAGCGTCCAGCCCGCCGATCAAATCGATTATACGAACACCGACATCGGAAGCTCGGGAAACAACCAACTCGTCGCCGGGGCCGCGGAGCAGCGCGTCGACGATGCGCTCGATCAAATCAGCCAAGCGCGCGCGCAGATCGGCGCGCAAACCGTCGCGATGAATGAAAACGCAGGCAACCTTTCGCAACAGATCGTCAGCCAAACGGCCAGCATCAGTGCCATCCGTGACGCCGACGTCGGACAAAGCGCAGCGGCATTGGCTAAGGATCAAGTACTCTCTCAGATCGGGATCAGCGTTCTCTCGCAGATGCAATTGGAAGCGAAGCTGACGATCGAGCTCTTCACGCAGTCGTCTTCTTCCGGCAGCAGTTCCGGTTCGTAACTTTAGCTGAGGACCGGACCGCGCCGGCCGCAGTGCGCAGGGGTTGACGCCCGCGCCTATACTTAGTGAAGGATACCTCGCTAGGTGAGGCGTCCACGCGATACACAGGCCGCTGCCCCGAAACGTCGAGAGACGCCAAGCGGGTAGACCAGACTCCGCCGAGACAAGGCGATGTCTAATGCGGCTAAACGCCCGCGGTGAAAGCCAAAAGCACCGCGAGACTATCGTGGAGTGGTTTTTTCGTCCGGTGAGGCACCCGATGCCGCGGCGTGCATGGGCACGTAAGGCACTCGGGAACGACACCGGGCGGAAAAAGCAGCCACGAGGCGTTTTACGATGCGTGGTGCCAAAGCATGTATTGCGACTGGGGTATGAGCGCCGAATCCGCGCGAGGCTGTCCTTCGACAGCCTTTTCTATTTCCGGCAGCGCGAGGAGGTGATTCCATGACGTTCCAAGAGGGATTCGTCTCCGAGATCGTCGGACGGCGCGCGGCCATCAACGACTTGCCAATCGGCAAAGTCGTCGACTTGCTGGTCACCACCCCTGACGACACCTTTCCGCAAGTCGACGGAATGGTCATCAAGACGGCGCAAGGACCGCGTTTCGCGCCGATGGAGACGATTGCCGACGTTGATGCCGCCGGAACCGTCGCGCTGACGATGGCCCCGAAAGTACCGGCGCCGGCCGATAAGGATGCGCTGTATCTGGTAAGCGATTTGCTGGACAAGCAAATCGTCGACGTGGACGGGCGAAAGGTCGTACGCATCAACGATATCGAGCTCGCCAACACGGGCGGAAAATTGCGCGTCGTCGCGGCGGACGTCGGGGTGAGCGGTTTGCTGCGCCGGCTCGGTCTGAAGTCGTTCGGAAAACGCTTCACCCCATGGGTGTACCGGAACGTGCCCCGCACGATGATTGCGTGGAATTCCGTGGCGCCGATTCGCGAAATGAACCCCACCCAAGTCACGCTCGTGAAGGAAAGCAAACTCGCGCGCCTGCATCCGAGCGAGCTTGCCGATATCATCAATGATCTTTCTTCGCGAGAGGCGGCTGCCGTCTTTCATTCGCTCGATGACGAAACGGCCGCGGACGCGCTCGAACACTTGGACGCCGGCCGACAGCGTTCGATTATCGACGACATCGGCACGGAACGTGCCGCGGACATCATCGAAGAGATGGATTCCGACGACGCGGCCGACCTGCTCGGTGAGCTTCCGGAAGATCAGCAAACCCAATTGCTCGCCGAGATGAACGAATACACCGCGGGCGAGCTTCGCGAATTGGTCAAGTACGAAGAAGACAGCGCCGGCGGTTTGATGACGACGAACTACACGTGGATTTATCCGCACCGCACCGCCGAGCAAACCATTCGCAAGATTCGCGAAATCGCTCCCGAGTCGGAATTCATCTATTATCTCTACGTTTTGGACAAACACGATCGGCTGCTGGGCGTCTTGACGCTGCGCGCGTTGCTGCTGGCACAGCCGGATGCGAGCATCGAGCGCATCATGGAAAGCGACGTGGTCACCGTTACGCCGCAGACTTCGGCGCGTGATGTCGCAGCCGCTATCGCCCGCTACGACTTGCTGGCCGTTCCGGTGGTCGATGCAGCCGGAACGATGCTCGGCATCGTCACGGTCGACGATGCCATCGATGCGATCATGCCTGAAGATCTTGCGCGCGAACTTCCGCGCATTACCGCTCGTCGGGCGCCGCGCGCTGCGGCCGGCGGCTAAATAACCGGCCGTGGCAACCGTCCGCAGGCGAAGCCGCCGGCGCGCCCTGCTCATTTTGCTGTCGGTTTTGGGACCCGGCTTCATTACGGCTTCGGCCGGCAACGACGTCGGCGGCATTGCGATCTATTCGCAGGCCGGCGCACTGTTCGGCTACCGCATCCTTTGGGTGCTCATCCCACTGGCCGTTTCGCTCATCGTGGTGCAGGAGATGGCAACGCGAATGGGCGCCGTCACGGGCAAGGGCCTGGCATCGCTCGTTCGTGAGAATTTCGGCGTTCGCGTTTCCTTCATCGCGATGGCCGCGCTGTTTTTCATCAACACCAGTTTGACGGCCACCGAGTTCGTCGGGATCGCTACCGCATCGGAGATCTTTCACATCTCCCGATACATCATCGTACCGATAGCGGTCGTTCTCGTCTTCGTTTTCATTCTGTGGTTCGACAATAAAACGATCGAACGCACTTTCGTCGTCTTTTCGCTGGTGTACGTCACGTATATCGTTTCGGCGTTTTTGGCGCATCCGGACTGGCGAGCGGTCGCGCACGGAACGGTGACGCCGAATCTCAACTTTCACGACGTAGGGTATCTGCTCACCGTCGTCGGCCTCATCGGCACGACGATCTCGCCCTACATGCAGTTCTTCTTGCAATCCGCCGTCGTTCAGAAAGGCACCGATGAACGACAGCTGGGGCCGGCGCGAGCGGACGTTGTCACCGGGTCGATTCTCGCCATCGCGCTGGCCGGTTTCATGATCATCGCGAACGCCGCGACGATCTACGTCGCAAACTCGCGCGGGGCGCATATCGTCCCCAGCTCCGCGGCAGATTTTGCGGTCGCGCTCGAGCCGCTCGCGGGCGAATTCGCGTCGGCGCTGTTCGCGCTCGGAATTCTCAATGCCGGCCTGTTCACCGCGACCGTTCTCCCGCTCTCGACCAGCTACGTCATCTGCGAAGCGTTGGGGTTTGAAGCGGCGGTCGATCGGAAATTTTCCGAAGCTCCTGTATTTTTCACGCTGTTCGGTATCGGGCTGCTCGCCGGCGCGGTAATCGTGTTGATTCCCGGCATTCCGTATTTGCAGTTCACGATCTACGCGCAGGTGCTGCAAGGAATACTGCTTCCGCCGGAACTCGTGCTGATGCTGCTGATCGTCAACAAGACCGGCGTCATGGGCACATACGTCAATTCGCGCTTCGTGAACGCGCTGGCGTGGGCAACAGTGGTCCTCGTCGGCGCGCTCTCGGTGTTTTACGTCATCAAGCAAGCCGGTCATTAGCGGCGTCGAAATGGCCGCCATGCGTTCTGCGCAGGAACCGGGCCTCGGGCCGGCGGCGCTGGTTGAGTTTGCGGAAGAGCTCGCTCGCATCGCGGCGTGCGGGCTCGGCGTTCGCGCTCTGGGCGAGCACCTTGCGCGGTGCGCGGGTATTTCGGTGCTCGTCGAAGATGCGCAATGGCAGCGGCTGACGGCATCCGGGGAACATGCGGCGCCGGCAACGGTTCGCGATTTGCTCGAAGACTGCGGCGAGGGTTCGTACTGCGCGCTGAAGCAAGGGCAGTCCGGCCGCAGCATCGCTTTGCATGCGGGCCAGGCAGTCTTAGGGCGCCTGTCGGTTTTCGGGCCGGCCGATCTGCAGGCGCTCGAGTTCGTCGTCCGGCTGACTGCCGCCGCAATCGCGGTCGAAATTTCGCGGGAACATGCTGCGCTGCCGGGCCGGCGGCGCGCCTTTTGGGAACGCCTCTCGCAGGCGGGATATCTCGACGCGGATTCAGCGCGTGACGATGCGCGCGCCCGCGGTATCGCGATAAGCGGCGATTACGTCGTCGTCGCGCTGGCGTTCGAAGGCGAAGAGGCCGTGAAATCGGCGCAGCCGCTGCAAAACGCCGTACTCGAAGCGCTCAAGAGCAGCAGCGGCGAGGTCGGATTGCTCGATCGAGCCTCAGCGCTGCTTTTTTTCGTCCCCGCCCCGCGCGAGGTAGACGCTGCGAACGCCCGCACCGCGGCGTGCTTGCTGCCGCGTACGTTCGCCAAGCGTCATCCGGCGTTGCAATTCGCGGGCGGCGTAGGCAATCGCGTAGGGCTCATGCACGTTCGACAATCGGTTGCGCAGGCACACGCCGCTCTAACTATTGCGCGGAAACTCTACGGCAACGGCCGTATCGGCGTCTACGCCGATCTGGGCGCATATCCACTGCTTTTTGAAGGCGCCGATCGCGCAGCGCTGCGCGATTTTTCCGCTCGCGCGCTGCTCCCGCTGCGCGAGTACGACGAAAAACATCAAACGGAGCTCGAACGAACGTTGCGGCTATACTTCGAGCTTGGGGAAAACGTCAAAACTGCGGCCGATCGTTTGAGCGTGCACCGCCATACCGTCTTCTATCGCTTGCGCCAAATCGGCGAACTCTGCCGCTGCAAATTGAGCGATCCTCACGACCAACTCACGCTGCGAATGGCAATAGCAATCGATGCGCTCGGATACTAACGACTACAAACGAACGGAAACCAAACGCGACGTTTTGCGTTTAGCGAAGGAACGCAACGTGCGCTTCGTGCGATTGGCGTTCGCCGACGTTCTGGGCGTCGGAAAGAACGTTTCCATTCCGCTTGCGCAGCTGGAGGCGGCGCTCGAGGGAAAAGTGACGTTCGACGCAGGCTCCATCGACGGTTTCGTGCGCGGCGAAGAGTCCGACATGATCCTCCGGCCGGATCCCGGCACCTTTGCGATTTATCCCTGGTCGCGCGCGGACGAGGGGGAAGCGCGGCTATTGTGCGACGTGGTGATGCGCGACGGCGCGCCGTTCGAAGGGTGTCCTCGAACGACGCTGCGCCGCGCCGCCGAAAGCCTCAGCGCCGCCGCGGTTGCGTCCGTAGCGTTGGAAGTCGAATTTTATCTGTTCTCATCCCAGCAGAGCGAGTACGGTTCGACCTTCACGACCGACGTTGGTTCGTATTTCGATTTCACGCCGAACGACCGCGGAGAGGACGCCCGCAGCAGCATCGTTTCGGCGCTCGAATCGATGGGCGTGGCCGTCGCGAGCGCCCATCACGAACACGGCGCGGGTCAGCACGAAGTCGATTTCGCGCACTGCGAGGTTCTTGCGGCGGCGGATGCGCTGCTGACGCTGCGCACGATAGCCAAACACTTGGCGGCGGATTTTGGGCTCGAGGCAACGTTCATGCCCAAACCGCTCGAAGATCGCGCGGGCAGCGGACTGCACGTCCACTTTACCGTCGCTGAAGACGAAAAGTATTATGCGATCGGCGGATTGCTGGCGCACGCGCCCGCAATTACCGCGGTCTGCAACGCAACCGTGAATTCCTACAAACGATTGGTCGCGGCGTGGGACGCGCCGATCTACACGGTATGGTCGGAGCGAAGCGCCAATGCGCTGGTCCGCGTGCCGCCGCACGAATCGCCGCCGCAGATCGAAATGCGCAGCCCCGACCCGGCGTGCAACCCGTACCTGGCCCTAGCGGTACTCCTCGGAGCGGTCCAGGACGGCATTGCCGCTCACCGCCTCCCCGGCGATCCCCTCAGCGGCTCGACGTACGCGTTAAACGAGCGCGAGCGGCGCGAGCGCGGGATCCGCACGCTTCCGACCTCGCTTCGGCAGGCAGTTGCGGAACTGGACGCCGATCCGGTCGTGCGGGCGGCGCTCGGCGATCACATCTATCACGCGCTGCGCGATGCCAAGCTCGAGGAATACGAACGATACCGCGCGGCCGTGCACCCGTGGGAGCACCGCGCTTACTTGCGGCTGTACTAAGCAACTCCGCGAGCGGGTTGACACGCGTAATAGTTTGCTTTATGGTTATATAACCAATAAGCGAAATATTCACCGGAGGATTATTCACATGAGCACATCGGCCGATCTGGGTTCGCGGCGCGCATACAGGATTACGGGGCTGGACTTGAGCGGATACATGGTCAAGGACGCTTCGCGCGCCATTACCTTCTATCGCGACGTCTTAGGGCTGGAGCCCGCCAGAGTTTATCCGGAGAACCGCGGAGCGGAATATGAATTCCCCGACGGGACGACGTTCGGGTTGTGGGGCGGCGGCGGCGCGCTGCCGTTTCAACCCAGCAACGGGATTCTGTTTGCGGTGAACGATCTCGACCGCGCGGTCTCCGACCTCAAACGACGCGGCATTGCGATCGTCGCAGAATTTCAAACGCCGAATTGCCGCATGGCCGGAATCAACGACACCGAAGGCAATACGGTCTTTTTGCATCAACGCAGCGGCACGTGATGCAGCGTCAGGTCGACATGAACGCCCTCTTTTCCGCGCTGGCGGATCCGACGCGCCGCCGCATCGTGGAACGGCTGGCGCGCAAACGGCTGACCGTCGGCGAAATCGGTTCCGAATTTACGCTCTCGCAGCCCGCAATCTCGAAGCACGTTCGCGTCCTCGAAGCTTCGGGACTGCTCGTACGAACGATCGACGGACGGGTGCACTACTGCACGCTCTCGCGGGACGCGATGGATGCCTTGAACGCCTGGATCGAGCGCCAGCGCCGTTATTGGAACAGCGCACTCGACCGCTTGGACACCCTTCTCTCAAAGCCGCAACGAAAGAAGAAATCATGAATCAAACAACGATTCCCGCGCTCGTCATCCGGCGCACCTACGATGCCGCACCACAGCGCGTCTATGAGGCTTGGACGGATCCCGCGATCGCCGGGCAGTTTCTTTGCGCGGGCGACATCGTCTCCAGCGAAGTCCAAATGGACGTCCGCCCCGGCGGCCGCTACAGCATCGTGATGGTGCGGCCGGATGGAGATCGCTGGACCGTAACGGGCACCTACCAAGAAGTCCGCGCCCCGCACTTTTTGTCGATGACGTGGCGCTGGGTGGAAGACGACCCGGCAGACGAAAAAGAAACGCTGCTCACGCTCGAATTCAATCCGAGCGGATCCGGGACGGAATTGGTGCTAACTCACGACCGATTCGCACTCGAGGAATCGCGTGACAATCATCTGCAAGGTTGGACGATGATCGCAGACAAGCTGCAGCAGGTGCTCAGCCGGCCATGAGCTGACCCGTGCGCCCGCGGTTCGCCTTGGCGAGCGCGTCCTGCAGATCCGTTCCCAGAAACGGATTTGAGAGGACGACGTCCCAGGGCGAATCGCCGCCTTCACCGGCAGCAGCCGCTGAAGAGATGGCCATGAGGGCGATGCGGGGATTGGCATGCGCCGCCCGATCGAATAATTCGGAACAATCGCCGGCAACCGTATCGCGATCCACGATGACGATGTCCGCCGGCTCGACCTGCAAGCGCTCGAGCAACGCGCCGAGCGTGTCGTCTCGGCGCGCCGCAAACCCATGCGTTCGCAGCTCGTGCATCACGTATGGTCCCATTTTCCGGTCGGCGGTCAGCAAAGCCACGCGCAGCATTCCGCCCAGTCCGTCCCGCATGCGCGGCAGCACGATCGTAAACGTGCTGCCTTCGCCAAGCGTGCTTTCGACCTCAATCGCGCCGCCGTGCCGCTCGACCAACGTCTTGGCCAAATACAATCCGAGTCCCGTACCTTTGATGCGCGAGCGTTTCGCATTCGATGCGCGGGTGAATCGCTCGAACAAGAACTTGATCTCTTCGGCCGGAACGCCGATTCCGCGATCGGTAACGGCAACCCGTACCGTCAACTCGGTTTCGGTAACGCGCACACCCACGCTTTGTCCGTCCGGCGAATACTTGACGGCGTTTCCGATGACGTTTTCGAACACTTGCCGTAGACGCGACGGATCGCCCCGAACCACCGCGTCGGTGCCGGACATCACCACGTCGATTTTACGTTCCGGTTCGAGCACCGCGACAGTTTCGGCGATGATTTCCGCAAGGTTCACCGGATCGGCGGCCAAGTTCAGCTCGCCTTGCTCGACGCGGGAAAGCGCGAGCGTATCGTTGGCTAAACCCGCAAGCCGCGTCGCCGATTGCCGAATCGTCCGTAACGCGCCCTCGACGTCTTGCCCCTCGAGCGCGTGCTGCTCGAGCAACTCCGTGAACCCGATGATCGTGGTCAGCGGCCCCTTGAAGTCGTGCGCCAGGACCGCGATCAGATCGTCCTTGAGTTGATTGAGTTGAATGACGCTGGCGCGTTGCGATTGCAGTTCGCCGAACAGCGCGACGTTTTGGATGGCGATGCCGACGTACTGGCGCAACAGCTCGAGTGCGAAAACGTCGTTTTCACCGAACGGTTCACCGGGGCTGTTAATATCCAAGATCCATTCGTTTTTTCCGCCGGTGCCCGGAATCGGCAACGCGAGCCGCATGCGATCCTCGCTGAGAACGGGTTTGCGTGAGGCGAACGATTCTTTCAAAAATGCGTCCGGATCGGGACGCTCGCCGGCGTTTTCAGCGCAGACCAGTTCGCCGGAGGAGCGCAAAGCGTACAGCGTCACCACCCCGCCCCACAGCCGGCGCGCTTCGGCGGCGAGTAAGCCCACGACCGCGCGGACATCCAGCGTTGCAAAGACGCGTCCCGCCGCGTCGGTGAGGCGCCGTAACGTAACGTTCTCTTCTTGCAGGCGCGCTTCGCTTTTCGCCAGGCGATCCAGGAGCTGCCCTCGCTCGATGGCATAGCGCAGCGACCGGCGCAGCGCCGCATCGTCGACGCGGTCTTTGACCAAGTAATCCTGAGCGCCGGCCTGAACGGCCTGCGTTGCCAGCGCTTCGTCTTCGACCGCGCTCAAAACGACGATCGGCACTTGGGGCGCCGCTTCGCGCAGCGAACGCACGGCTTGCACGCCTTCACCTTGCGAGAGCGAGATGTCCAGCAGCACGGCGTCGACGCTTTGAGCGCGCGCTGCCTCCAACGCGTCGGACAAACGCGTTGCTACGTGGACTTTTATCGACCGTTCGCCGTTGCGCAAATGCGCTCGCACGCTCCGTGCGTCCGCAGCGCTATCCTCGACGACCAGTACGCGCATTTCGCTTCCTCGTCTCGGTCATTCCGGCTGTTTGCTTGCTTTCGTCGGCGGGGGCACGTCCCCCTCGGCGCCGTCCCGGCATGCGGCGGTAGCCTGCGCTTGCAGAAGGCGCCAAGCATCAGCCACGTCCTGCGCGGTGGTACGCAGGTTCCCGATTGCCATGCGCAGCGCGAACCGCCCGTCGATTTTCGTATGGGAAAGAAACGCTTCGCCCGAGGCATTCACCCCATCCAAAATCTTCGCATTCAGCGCATCCAGCGCTTCGCCGTCGTGCGCCGCCTGCGCCGAGCGTTTTCCGGCGTAACGAAAACACACCACCGAAAACGGATGTGGCGCCAGAATCTCCCAATCCGGCTGCGCTTCGACCCAGCGCGCGAATTCTTGCGCGAGCGCTATGTGCTCGCGCAACTTGCTGCGCAGCCCCTGCGCGCCGAAATGGCGCAGCACGAACCAGAGCTTGAGTGCGCGGAACCTTCGGCCCAGCTGCAAGCCGTAATCCATGTAGTTTCGCACCGATGCTTGCGTCGTGCTCAAATATTCCGGAACGATGCTAAACGTGCGTTTCAGCAACTCCGGATCGCGCACGTAGAGCGCCGAGCAGTCCATCGGCACAAAAAGCCACTTGTGCGGATTGACGACCAGGGAGTCGGCGGCAGCGCTTCCGTCGAGCACCCAGCGGAACTCCGGCATGATGGCGGCGATCCCGGCGTATGCGGCGTCGACATGCAGCCACACGCCGTGCGCCCGTGCGATTCGCGCAATCTGTTCGATCGGATCGCGCGAGGTGGTCGACGTGGTCCCTGCCGTTGCCACGATGCACATCGGCCGCATGCCTGCACGGGCATCCTCTTGCAAGCTGCGTTGCAAATCCTCGGGCGACATGCGATACTGCGCATCGCACCCGACGCGCACGACGTTCTCGCGGCCGATCCCTAGAGCGATGCAGGCTTTTTCGATATGCGAATGCGTGTGCTCGGTGATGTACACGCGCAGCCGCGGAAGATTTCGGCCGGTCATGCCTTCTTCGCGAATATTCAGCTGCAGCGACTCCCTGGCAGCGGCCAGCGCGGTAAATCCACCGATCGATGCGGTGTCGTAGATGATGCCGGTAAACGTTTGCGGTAAGCCGAGCAAATCGCCCAGCCAGCGCATCACGACCTCTTCCAATTCGGTGGCGGCCGGCGAGGTGCGCCACAGCATTACCTTTACGTCCAAGGCCGCAGCGATGGCTTCTGCCGCAACGGCAATCGGCGCCGCGCTGGTCGCGAAGTACGCAAAAAAGCGCGGGCTGTTCCAATGCGTAATTCCGGGCATAATCGCGCGCTCGAAATCGGCCATGATGCGCTCGAACGGCTCGCCGTATTCGGGTGCAGCAGCCGGCAGCTGCACGCCGACCTCGCCGGGAAGCGTGCGCGCGAGCACCGGATAATCCCGCACGTCGCGCAGGTATCGTTCTATCCATTCCGCAACCGCGGCAAGCTGCGCCGAGTCGTTCACCGTTCGTTCTTCTTCACGCGCCCGTCCGCTACCACCGGGAGAAAAGAGTATGCACACGCCGATTCGTTCCGATCGCGCTCCCAACCCCATCGGCCCGTACAGTCAAGCCATGCTCAGCGGAAACGAGCTCTTCTGCAGCGGGCAAGTTGGCGCGGATCCCGTGAGCGGCGAGCTGGCTCACGGCACGGTCGCGCAGGCCGAACAAGCACTACGTAATATCGGCGCGGTGCTCGAAGCGGCCGGAATGGAGCTATGGGGACGTCGTCAAAACGACGATTTTTTTGGCCGACATGGCGGATTTCGGGGCCGTAAACGAAGTCTACGCGCGCGCTTTCGGCCAGGCGAAACCTGCGCGTTCTACCGTGGCGGCTGCCGGACTTCCCCGCGGCGCACTGGTCGAGATCGACGCGATCGCGCGCCGCTAAGCGCGCTCGTTCTTCAGGGCGTCGCGGTCGGCCGCGGCCGTTCCATCGCGGCGACGCGTTCTTGCGCAACGCGTTTCACGCCCGGGTCCAAGTTCTGGGCGACCGCGGCCGCGCGATACTGCTGGGCGGCGAGGCCGGCATCTCCTTGCCGCGCATACGCATCGCCCAGCAAAAAGTGCAGCCGTCCGTCTTCCGGAGCCACGGCAAGTCCCTTGATGAGCGCCGATTGCGCAAGTTGGAAAAGGCCGTGCATGTTATAGGTATAGCCGAGATCGATGTACGCGTCGGGCGAATAGGGATAAACGGTCATCGCTTGGACGTAATACGCAACCGCCTTCTTCCAATCGCCGCGCGCGTCCGTCAAGTAGCCTAAATTCACCAGCGATTCCGCCCGCTCGGGGAATAGTTGATGCGCTTGGCGCAAGAGCGCGTCCGCCGTGGAAAACTGGGCCATCTCCAAATAGGTCGCGCCCATATTATCCAAACATGCGTAGTTGTAGCGGTCCTGCTGCAGGCATGTTTTGAACTGCGCGATCGCCTGCGAATACAGGCGTTCGTCCATGTACGAAAGCCCAAGCCCGTTGAGCGCGATAAGCGAGGCGGGATCGGTGTCGAGCGCGCGGCGGAAGTAGCGCACCGCTATTTCGGGCAAATTCGTCGCTTCGTACACTTCGCCGATTTCGGACTGCGCTTCGGAATCGGCGGGAAAACGCTCCGCAGTGTCCTGCAAGCGGCGGCGATATGCATCCAAATCGCCCTTGCGAAGGTGCAGCCGGACTAAATCCGGCACCGAGTCCGTGCCCGGCAGACTGCGGTTGAATTCGGCGATCGCGTCGTCGACGCGGTTTTCGGTCGCGTACACCGAGCCCAGCCGGTTGTGCGTCTCTTTGTCGAGCGGCGCGTACGTGAGAATATGGCGGTACGTCGATTCGGCGCGCGCCAGTTCGCCTTTGCGATAATACAGATCGCCGAGCAGCCGTTCGGGGCCGATTTCGCCGGGATGCGATTCCACATACGTCTGCAGACCGGTGATTGCGCCGACCAAATTCCCCGAAGCTACGCGCTCGCGAGCTTGCTGCATCGCCGCGCCCGGATCGGAGGGCAGCACGATGTCGTCCATCGGGTTGACCAGAATCGTCGGATTGGCTGCGCTTGTCGCCGCACCCGCAAAGAGCAGCAGGAGTGCGGTGAAGACGGAACACGCTAATCGGCGCATGAAAGCACCCTCCGGAGATACATCTTAGCAGACCTAGCCCGAGAACGCCTGCGCGCGAGGCGCTGTGACCCGTAGTTTAGCCGGCTGCTAGCGGGGAAGCGGCAAAACGTTGCTGGGCGTGAGCGGATAAAAGGTCATGACCAAGAGTACAGCCAGGCAAATTCCGACGCCGACGTAGGCAAGCGGAGCGCGCGCGCGGATTCCCACCGCCGGGGGCGCGTGCCGGTCGTACATCAGCCGCACGATCTTGAAATAGGCGTAAAGCGAGATCGCGGTTCCGCAAATCAGCAACGCCGCCAGCCACGGAAAGCCCGCGTCGATGTTCGCGGACAGGATCAAGATTTTTCCCAAAAAGCCGGCCGTCGGCGGAAAACCGGCAAGCGCGAGCAGGAACACGGACATGGCCGCCGCCAGCGCGGGACGGCGCTGCGCGAGGCCGCGATAGGACTCCAGGCGCGAACCTTCTTCCTTGTCGCTCGAACACAGCGCGGCAACACCGAACGCCCCCAGATTCATGAACATGTACGCAACCAAATAATAGATCGCGTAACGAACGCCCATCGCCGAACCGCCGGCCAGAGCGGCAACGATGTAGCCGATTTGGCCGATGCCCGAATACGCGAGCAGACGCTTCATGTCGGTTTGCGCAAGCATCGCCGCATTGCCGACGATCATCGAGATCCCGGCCAGAATGAAAAACGGAACCAGCAGCGCGTGGCTCGCTCCGGCCGAGAGCGCGGCGTACGCAAATCGCGCAAAGACCGCCAGCGTTCCGGCCTTCGTGACGACGCTCATATACGCGGTTACGGGCAGCGGCGCTCCTTCATAAACATCCGGCGACCACACGTGAAACGGTACCAAGCTCGAGTCTGAACGCCAAACCGATCAGAAATAATCCGCCGCCGATCCAGTACAGCGGACTGCCGGCGACCGCGGGCGATGCAAGGCTGCCCAGCGCAACGCTCCCGCTCGCACCGAACAGCAGCGCCATGCCGAACAGCAAAAAGCCCGAAGCGGTGGACGAAAGAATCAAATACTTCAGCGCCGCTTCCCGCGCGGTCTGCCGATCCGCCAAACCGCACAAGCAGTACAGCCCGAGCGAGAGCAGTTCCAACCCTAAAAAAATCGTCATCAGGTTTGCCGCGCCCGCCATCAGCATTGCGCCGGCGGTGCTCCAAAGGATCAGCGCGGTTATACCGGCGATGCGATCGTCGCGGCCGATATCGCTGTAAAGGACGAGCGAGAAAATCGCCGAGATGATGATGACCTCTTCGAAAACGATTGAAAAACCGCCCAGAATGAAACCGCCGCTGAACGCGTCGTACGCTTGCGGATACGAAAGGCCGGCCCAAACGCCGGCCGCGAGCAAGCCTGCGATTCCAATCGCCAAAGATACGTAGCGCGGCGCGTTCTTGCGAGCGACCAAATCGGCTAGCAGAACGATGAGCGCGACGCCGCCCGTAATGAACACCGGCGCTACCGAACTCCAATCGGCGTAGCCGTAAGGATTGCTCAGCACTATCGCGTCCCCGAACGGCCGCTTGCGAGCGCGGAGGCAGCAGGCATCTGCAGCGCGGTGCCGGTTACAGCATGCGGATACACTCCCAAAATCACCAGTGCGGCAAGCAGCGGCGCAAGCGCCAAACCTTCCAGCCACGAAAGGTCCGCGCGTTGCGGAATGTCTTTGACTTCCGGGCCGTTGATGACGTCCTGCAGCAGACGCAGCATGTACGCCGACGCGATGACGATAGGAATGAGCGCAATGAGCGCGGGCCAAAAATATCCCGCCCGCAGAACGCCGGTCAGGATCACCAGTTCGCCGGCAAAGCCGGCAAGGCCGGGAAGACCGAGAGCAGCCAAGGCTGCGATCGTGAATGCTCCCGCTAATTTGGGATTGGCTTTCCCAAGACCGCCCAAGCGTACCAGCGATCGCGTTTCCTCACGCTGCTCCACGGCGCCGAGCACGAGAAAGAGCGCCGCGCTGAACAACCCGTGAGCGACGATGTACACCAGTGCTCCCGCGAGCGCGGTTGGATTCGCGCTGAAGATCGCGAGCACGATCAAGCCCAAATGCGAGAGCGATGAGTACGCCACGATTCGCTTAGCGTCGGTTTGCGTCAGTGCGATGAACGCGCCGTAGAGCAGCGAGACGAGCGCCGCTACGATGAAGATCCACCGCCACCGCATCATCGGCGCCGACAGCAGCGGCAGCGCGATGACGAGAAATCCGTAAAGACCGGCTTTGGACTGCACGGCGCTGACGATCGATACGATGGGCGCGGGCGTTTCCGCATACGTCGCCGGCATCCACGTATGCAGTGGAAACAGCGGCGTTTTCACCGCGAACGCGACGGCGAAGCCCGCAAAGATCCACCCCGCCCAACCGCCCGCGAGCGGCGGAATGGCCGTGCCGATGACGTCTGTAGAACCGGCGATTAGGCCGAATGCCGCCGTCGCCAGCAGCAGCAGTAATCCGCCGGCAAAATTGTAGATGAGGTATCGCCACGCCGTTTCGGCATGCGCTCCCCACCCAACGAGCGCGAAGAACGGCGGGATCAGCATGAGGTCCCAAAACAAGGCGAACGCGAGAATGTCGCGCGCGGTAAACAGCCCCATCATCGTGCCTTCCAGCAGCAAGATGAGCGCCACCATCGTGCGCGTTTGCGCGAGGTTCGTGGCCAGTACCGCGCAAAACGTGCAGAGCGCAAGCAGCAAAACGAGCCAAAACGACGGACCGTTCCAAGCAAAATGCAGCGAGGCCGTAAACGGCCGCGTGAGCCAGCGCGCGGCGATTTCACCGTTCGTTCCCGCTGCAAGCGGAACGAAGAACGTCACGGCAGCAACGATGCAGCCGACTAGGCGGCTGATGCGCCGATCGGAACGCGGAACGAAAAACAGCGCCCCGGCGGCCAGTAACGGCAGAACGATCAGGAGCAGAGACACTATCGCATCGCTCCCTCTATCGCGTAGTAGACCGCGAACGCAGCTGCTCCGAATACGATGACCAGCGCGTACGCGCGGACCAGGCCGGTTTGCAAGCCGCGCGCCGCGGCGCCGATGGCGCGATTGAAAATGACCAGTTCGCGCACGACGCCGTCAAACAAATGGGGATCGGTCCAGCGGCCGAAACATTGTCCGAGAATGCGTGCGGGCGTAACGAACAACAGACTGAATGATGTCGTCGAAGTAATACAACCGCACCAGAAGCGCCGGCAGCGTTTCGCTTTCGCGCTTGAGCCGCGCGGGTGCGCCGGCAAGCGCGGCAGGCATCATGTACCGCAGATACGCGATGGCCGCGCCGACGATCAGCACCGCGATCGCCAGCGCCGTCGTCACCCCTTCGCTGATCGTGGTCGCAGGCAGCGATTCGTGCGGGAAAGACCGGGCGAAAAATTGCGCCCACGGTGAACCGGGGCCGATCATGATGTATCCGGCAGCGAATGAGAAAAAACCGAGAATGGCGACCGGAAGCGCCATGATCCAGGCCGGAGCATGCGCTTCATGACTGCCGGGTTCGTGCGTTTCGTGCGCGATGGCGGCGCTCGAACCGCTCACGCCGCTCTCGATCCCGAGCTGTTCCGGCGGCAATTCGCCGCGATACTCGCCGTAAAACGTCACGAAAAACAAGCGGAACATGTAATATGCCGTAATGCCTGCCGTCAACAGCGCAACCGCCCACATCCACAGGTAACCGTGCTCGAGGGCGCCGTAAATGACTTGGTCCTTGCTGAAGTATCCCGCGAAACCTGGGACGCCGCTGATGGCCAGCACCGCTGCAAACATCGCCCAGAACGCGACCGGCGCGCGCTTGCGCATGCCGCCCATGCGGCGAATGTCCTGTTCGTCGGCAAGTTCGTGAATGACGATGCCGGCGCCCAGGAAGAGGCACGCTTTGAAAAACGCGTGCGTGAAAAAGTGCGCGATGCCGGCGGTGTACGCGGTGACGCCGACGCCCATGATCATGTAGCCGATTTGCGACATCGTCGAATAGGCCAAGATCCGCTTGATATCCCATTGAGCGATGCCGAGCGTTGCGCCGACGAGCGCCGTAAGGCAGCCGACCGTTCCGACCAGCGTTTGCGCGTCGTGCGAAGCGCTCCACAGCGGCGCGCAGCGCGCAACCAGATACACGCCGGCCGTCACCATCGTCGCCGCGTGAATGAGCGCCGAGACCGGCGTCGGGCCTTCCATCGCATCGGGGAGCCACGTGTGCAGCGGCAGCTGCGCCGACTTCGCGGCGGCGCCGATGAACAAAAACACGCACGTCCAAAACAGCCAAGGATCGAGTGCGTGCGGGTGGGCGAACACGGTAGCGAACGTGACGGATCCGACGCGCGAGACCATGAGAAAAATCGCGAACATGATCGCGACATCGCCGACGACGTTGATGACGAACGCCTTGCGCGCCGCAGCCACGGCCGATGGTTTGAAGAACCAAAATCCGATTAAAAAGTACGATGCCAGCCCGACCAGCCCCCAGCCGACGAGCAATCCGGCGAAATTGTCGGAAAGCACGAGCGTCAGCATCGCGAACACGAAGAAATTCATGTATGCGAAGAAGCGCGCGATCGCGGCGTCGTTCCACATGTAGCCGATCGAGTAGACGTGAATCAGTAAGCCGACGCCGGTGATGATCAGCACCCAGATCAGCGAGAGCGGATCGAACAGCAAACCGAAATCAAATCCGGGCAGCCACGAAAATAGATGCTGCTGCGCTCCCAACAGCGCGCCGGCGTTTTGCATGGCGCTGCCCCATGCCGCCAGCGTCGCGATGAGCGAGCCGCCGACGAGCGCGCACGCTACGACCCCCGCCCACCGTTGCAGCTGCGGACCGAAACTCCAGCATGCAATCGCTCCGAGCAGCGGCAGCAGCCAAATCACGAACAGCAGGGGATAGTGCCCGCTTATGCCCACGCGCCGCGTTCCTCGCCGGCCTGGGCGGCTGGTTGCGTTTGCAGGACCGCTGCACGTCCGCCGTCCTGGCGCCCGCGCAGCTCAGGACGGCCGAATTTTTTCGAAAACGAAGTTTTGAAACGGCCATCCGGGCCGGCGAAAAAATTCGGAACGTCCTGCAAACGCAACCAGCAGAGACCACGATCGTTGCGATGCATATTGACTACGACGTTTGACTCGTAGCGGTCTGGGCGCTGTTCCAACACTGTGTCGAAGCATTGCGGCGCGCGCAACAGGCAGCCCGGAAATTTCCGACTTTTTCGGGCAAACACGGATGCTTTTTCAAAACTTTGTTCTCCCGAAAAAGCGGAGAAGCAGCAATTTTCCACGGAGGGAAAATTGCGAGCGGTTTCCGGGCTGCCTGTTGCGCGCGCTGCAAATGCGGTCCGGAATCACCGGTACCGCGGCGAGCGGAAAGTTGCGAGCGGTTTCCGGGCTGCCTGTTGCGCGCGCTACAAATGCGGTCCGCTGCAAGTGCGTTCATCCTTTCAGCAGCGCGACTTCGTCGACGTTGACGTGCGGCGCGGCCCGGAAAACTATCACCACGATCGCCAAGCCTATTGCGGCTTCGGCTGCTGCGACGGTGATGACGAGAAACGCGAAGATGTGGCCGGCGTTGTTCAGCCACGCGCGCGCGAACGCAAGGAACAGCAGGTTCGCCGCATTCCACATCAGTTCGATGCTCATGAGCATGATCAGCGGATTGCGCTTGACGACCACGCCGGCGACGCCGATCAGAAAGATGACCAGCGAGAGGCTGATATAGTTGACGATCGCGACGGGAAGCAGCCCTTCGTGCGGCACGTTACTCTTCACCCGCGCGCAGGATCGCTTCGCGCATCTCCCGCTCGACGAGCCGCGCGCGTTTGCGCGTGGGAACGTACGGCGCCGAATCGCCGGCGAGCAAGATCACGCCGATAACCGCAACCATCAAAATAAATGCGGTGATTTCGAACGGCAGCAAATTCGTGGTGAACAGCGCTCGGCCGAAGTTGGAAACCGAGCCGAAGACGTTGGCGGTGCCAACCGGTCCCGCGATGGGCGGCGCTCCGGCAGCACCGGTTCGTATCGTAACCCCCGGAATGCGCGCGACGGCGTAGATGAGAAAACCAAGGATGACCACGACGCCGAATACCGCCGGCGCGGCGATCCTCGGCAGGCGGTTCGGCCCCAAACTGAACGGCGCAACGCCGCTCGAAAGCAGCGCAATCACGAACAGGAACAACATCAGAATGGCGCCGCTGTACACGATGATTTGAATGACCGCTAGAAATTCCGCCGCCAAAGAGAAATACATGATCGCGAGCGCGGCGAAATGCACCAACAGCCCGACGACGCTGTAGACGGCCTTCCGCGCCGTGACGACGAAAACGGCGCTGGCAATCAAGACGGCCGCGAGAATGTAGAACTCGATCATTCTTCGGCCAAGCCTTTTTCTTGCGTTTTCAAAACGGTCCCGCGCCAAGTGGCATCGTAGCCGTCTTTCCATTCCACGGTCGATTTGATGTCCGCAACGCGCCCCAAATCCGCCGGAATGCCGTTGGGACGGTCGTCGGGCGCAGACTCCGGTCCCGGCGTGCTCGGGAACCAGCAGGCGATCTTTTCCGTAAATGAGCGCGCCGCGGCGGTACTCCGACATTTCGAAGCGCGGGGTAAGGACGATTGCGTCCGTCGGACACGCCTCCTCGCACATTCCGCAAAAGATGCAGCGCAACTCGTCGATCTCGTAACGCTGCGCGTACCGCTCTCCCGGCGAACGGCGGTCTTCCGGCGTATTTTCCGCGCCGATAACCGTGATTGCGTTGGCCGGGCAAACGCTCGAACAAAGCTCGCAGCCGATGCAGCGTTCTTTTCCATCGCCATAGCGGCGCAGTTCGTGCAGGCCGTGAAAACGCGGCGCGTGCTTTTTCTTTTGCGAAGGATATTGAATCGTCGGCTTCTTCGCAAACATGAATTTGAACGTCACGCCCAGACCGGCCAAGAGCGCGCCCACGTTATACAGATTTTTGCGAGGCATCCTAGCCTTTCACCGCGATGACGACGGCCGTGACGATGAGGTTGACGGTAGCGACCGGCAACAGCACTTTCCAGCCGAAAGCCATCAGGCGATCGTACCGGAAGCGCGGGAACGTCGAGCGCAGCCAAATGTAGAAAAACATGAAACATCCGACTTTGACCAGGAACCAAACGATGCCGGGAACGGCCGTCAATCCGCCGATCGCATTCCATCCGCCCAGAAACAGCAGCGTTGCGATGCACGACACCGTGAGCATGTTGATGTATTCGGCAATGAAGAACAGGCCGAACCGCAGTCCGGAATATTCGGTGTTGAATCCCCCGACCAGTTCGGCGTCGGCTTCCACGAGGTCGAACGGAGCGCGGTTCGTTTCCGCAACCGCGGTGATGACGTAGATGATGAAGCCGACGAATTGCGGGATGAAATACCAGAGCTTCGCTTGACCGTTGACGATGCCGACCAGCGAGGTCGTACCGGCGAGAATCAGCACGCCGATGAGCGACATCGACATCGCCAGCTCGTAACTGATCATTTGGGCCGTCGCCCGAACGCTGCCCAGAAGCGGATACTTCGATCCCGAAGCCCACCCGCCCAGCGAAATTCCGTAAACGCCGACCGAGGTAAGCGCCAGGATGAACAGGATGCCGGCATTCACGTCGCCGATCGCCCAGACGTTTCCGGGCGCGGGTTCGGAAAACGGAATGACGGCGTAGACCGAAAACGCGGTAACCAGCGAGATGAACGGCGCCAGCCGGTAGATCAGCGGATCGGCGGTCTTGGGCGTGAGATCTTCCTTGAGAATGAGCTTCACCGCGTCGACGGCAGGCTGCAGCAAACCCCAGGGACCAACGCGGTTGGGGCCGGGCCGCAGCTGCATCCATCCCATCACCTTACGTTCGAAAAGCATCGCGTACGCGAAGGTCGTGATGACGACGAACAGCAGCACCACGCACTTCACGAGCACGACCCACCAAATGCCTGCAGCGGGCGTCCACCAAGCGCCGTTCACGCCGGTACCTCGCGACGCGCGTTTTGCACCGTGACGCGCGCATTTTCCACAAACAGATTTGCGGAACTGTCGGGCAAGCCGCCTACGAGCGCTACAATCCCTTCCGGCATGCGCTCACGCACTTCAACCAATAAGTCGTGCATCGTCACTTCGCCCGCAAGGAGATCGACGTAGTCGCCCGTGCGCACGCCGATGCGCCGCGCATCCTGCGGCGAGAGCGCCGCTTCGGGCAGGCACCGTAAATCCGATAGGCGCTCGTCGTGAGCGCTCGTGCCGCCGCCCGCGAATATCCGCGTTTCGACGACCACCTGCAAACCTGCCGAACCTTCATTTGGATGCGTTGCGACGCGCGCGAAACGTTCGTCGCCGATCGAAAAGTCCGCCGCTGTAGAGCAATGCCGGATCACTTCGGCTTCAACTTCGGCGGCGGTCGGGAGCGCAACGCCCAGCTGTTCGGCAAGTCCGATGAGCATTTCCAGATCGCTCAGCGCTCCGGGCGGCGACTCCAACGCGTGCGCAGCGTTCACCGGAAGCAACTCGCCGGCCAAATTCAGCATCGTGCCGTCTTTTTCGAAAGCAGCTTTTGCGGGAAGCACCAGCGTTGCCAGCTCCGCCGTCTGCGTCATGAAGAGATCGCTCACTACCAGGAACGGGATCTTGCGCAGCGCCTCGCGCGCCAAAGCGCCGCTCGTGTACGTGAGCACCGGATTCACGCCGAAAAGCGAGAGCACGGCCATTCCGCCTTCTGCAGCGGTGGCCAACATTGCGCCGGCGTCCATTCCGGCCGCCGCGGTTGCGTAACCCGGACCAAAATGCGGAAGCATTCCCATCGCCTCTGCGCCGCGCGCGTTGGGTTGTTCGCCGGTAATATAGGTTATAATCGCGGCGTTCGCGGGAAGCGCGTCGACCAGCGTCTTCGCAAGCGACAGATCGCTGCCGTCCCAAATGACCGCGATCCGCGAAACCGACTCTGGAAGAGCGCGCACCGCCTCGCTCGCCGAGGCGACTTCGGTAACCGCAATCGGCGCGGGATACGAACGTTCGACCGCGCCGACGCGGATCAGCGTTTTGCCTTTTTGAAACGCGGCTTTGCGCACGCGCAGATCGAAAATCGGCGCGCGTTCCATCGGCGATTCGCCGATCTCGATGATGGCGTCGGCGCTTTCCAACTCAGCTAACGGCGCTGGGCCTTTGGCCGATGCCTGACGCTGACGGCCGGCGCGCCAATCGAGGTTGGACACGCCCAGGCTGCGGAAAACGAACTGCAGCAAAAATGCTTCTTCGTTGGTGAGCCGGCCGCCGCCAATCGCTCCGACGGCCTGCGCGTTTGCAGAAGCCGCTTCCCGGATTGCGGTGGCCCATAACGCCAGCGCGTCGTCCCAGCCGATTTCCGTCCACTGTCCGTCGTGTTTGTAGAGCGGCTGCGTGATGCGCCGGCCGTCATCGTAAAATCCGATATTGTATCGTCCGCGATCGCACAGCCAACCGTCGGAAACGGCGTCGTCCGCCTCTACCGACATCGTACGCATCACTTTGCCGACCCGCACGTCGACGTACATTTGGCAGCCCACGGCGCACTGCATGCACGACGTGGTGGTCCGCCGCAAATCCCAGGGTCGCGACTTGAAGCGATATGTTTTCGAAGTGAGGGCGCCGACCGGGCAGAGTTCGGTAACGTTACCCGTAAAATTATGACGGTACGGCTCTTCGTTCGCCGTCGCGATAATATTGCGCACGCCGCGATCTTTCAGTACCAGTTGCCGCTCGCCCGCGATGATGTCGTCGAAGCGCACGCAGCGCTGGCACACCACGCACCGCTCCTCGTCGAGAACGATCGTCGGCCCGAGATCTACCGCTTTGGGCTTGGGAACTTTGCGATCGATGCTGCGGGAATATCCCTGGCCGTAGGCCATTGCGTAATCTTGCAGATCGCACTCGCCGCCCTTATCGCAAATCGGACAGTCGAGCGGGTGATTCTTGAGATAGAACTCCAGGACCGCGCGCCGTCCGTCGGCCGCGCTTTCGCTTTGCGTGTGCACGACCATTCCATCCGTGCAGGCGGTATTGCAAGTTATCTGCAGCTTCGGCGTGCCCTCGATTTCCACCAGGCAAATGCGGCAAAGCCCCGCCGGCCCCATCTTGGTGTGATAGCAATACACCGGAATGTCGCGTTTGATTTGCTTGGCCGCTTCAACCAAAAGCATGCCCTTCGGCACGCCGATGGCCGTTCCGTCGATCGTTACGGTGACCAATTGCGGCGCGCCGTTGCCGCTGCTTGCGCTCATGCGGTCGCCGCCGCCGGCTTGATCAGGCGCGCTTCAAATTGCTGCGGAAAGCGGCGCAATACCGACAAGAGAAAGGGCTCGATGGAATCGCCGAGAGGACACAGGTTGATCCCGGTGATCTGATGACCGACCCGGTGCAGCATCTCGATATCCGACGGCAACGCCAGACCTTCGACGAACCGGTGCAGCACCGTTTCCAGCCAGTCCCCGCCTTCTCTGCAGGGCGTGCATTGGCCGCACGATTCATGCGAAAAGAACCGCACCAAATTAAACGCAGCTTTCACGAAGTCGGTCGTGTCGTCCATGACGACCATTGCACCGGAACCGAGCATGGTGCCGGCTTTGGCCAGCGACTCGTAGTCGTACGGCAAGTCGAGATGCTCCTCGAAGATGCAGGCAGAGGATCCGCCGCCGGGCTGAATCGCCATCAGTTTTCGGTTCGGGCGCAGTCCGCCGGCAATTTCGAGGAGCTCGCGCACCGGCGTACCGAGCGGGACTTCATAATTGCCGGGCTTTTGGACGTGCCCGCTGATCGAAATCACTTTGTAGCCTTTGCTGCGCTCCGTTCCGACCGAGGCGAACCACTGCGCGCCCTTTTCAAGAATCGGAACCAAATAGGCCAGCGTTTCGACGTTGTTCACGACGGTGGGCATGCCGTAGAGTCCGGCGACCGCTGGAAAAGGCGGCTTAAGGCGCGGTTCGCCGCGCTTGCCTTCCAACGAGTTGAGCAGCGCCGTTTCTTCACCGCAAATATATGCGCCGGCGCCGCGATGCACCGTCACCTCAAGATCGTATCCGGTGCCGAATAGATTGTTGCCGACGAAACCTGCGCTGCGAGCTTGCGCGATCGCATCGAGAAAAATCTGCGCGCCACGCTTGAACTCGCCCCGAATATAGATGTAGGCGTGGTGCGATCCGATGCCGTAGGCGCCTAAGAGGATCCCTTCCAAAACCAAATGCGGCGTCTCTTCGAGCAGCATGTGATCTTTGAACGTGCCGGGCTCGGCCTCGTCGCAGTTGCAGACCAGATAGCGCGGTTTGTCGTTACCCGGCAAAAACGACCACTTGCGGCCGGTCGGAAATCCCGCGCCGCCGCGGCCGCGTAGGCCCGACTCATCGCACAGGCGCAGAACGTCGGCAGGCTGCATCGTCGTGAACGCCCGCTTCAACTGCGCGTAGCCGCCGCGCGATTGATAAACGGACAGGTCGCGCAAATTCGCCTCTCCGATTCCGGCGGTGAGCACTCTGGTCACCGGCATCAGTGCGGCGCTCCGTTTTCATAGATTTCGCCGATCTGCGGTTCGGACGTTGCAAGCCGCTCTTTGGTGCGCCCTCGAAAGCGCGGTTCTTGCGCAAGAATGCGATCGAGCATGATCACGCCGTCTTTGTCCAAGCCGCCGGCGTTGTCAGGCGCCGTCTGATCCACTGCGCCGGGCGACTTTGCGCCCATCGCCACCTCGCCGTCTTGGGAAAGGGTCCAGGTGCGCGGCGGCCTTTGCGTTTGCGCCATCGGAGCAACAGGGTACGTGCCGGCGCGCATCGCGGCGATCATTTCATCGATAATCGCCGGCGTGAGATCGTAGACGAAGTCGAGATTGACTTGCATGCACGTCGCGCGATCGCACGCCGCCAAACATTCCACTTCTTCGTACGAGAAGACGCCGTCGGCGGTGGTCTGCAGGTGTCCGATACCGAGTTTCTCGCGAAAATACGCCATGATGTCGTCGGCGCCGTTGATGCTGCATGCCAGCCCGCGACAAACTTGCAGCACGTATTTGCCCACCGGCCGCCGGAAGAACAGCGTGTAAAAAGACACCGTCGACTCGACGATCGCGGGCGTAAGATCGAGCATATCGGCTACCGCGCGCATCGCCTGCGCGCTGGCGTAGCCCTCGTGATCCTGAAAGAGGTGCACCAACGGCAAAAGCGCGGAGCGCGGCATTTCATATTGCGCGATGATCGCTTCGCACTGCGGCCGCAGCCGTTCGTAAAGGGCGGAAAAATCGTCACCGCTACTCATACACGCCGCCATTGGAAAACGTGAAGCTGCGGGTTTCTGCTGAGAAACCTTTAATTTTTTGGAGCACGGCGCTGGGTTGTTCCGGGGAAACTCCGACATTTTCGAGCAAAACAGGATGTTTTCTATAAAACTTCGTTCCCTCGAAAATGCGGTGTAGCGGTGCATTTGCCAAGGAGGGCAAATGCACCAGCGGTTCCCCGGAACAATCCAGCGACGTGCGGTTCACCGGTCCACCTCGCCGAAGACCGGATCCAGCGACCCGATCATGACCACGAGATCGGCGATCAGATTTCCGGGCGCCATGCCCTTGAGCGCTTGCAGATTGTAGAGCGACGGCGGCCGCGTCCGAATGCGATACGGGCGGTTGCCGCCGTCGGAGACGAGATAAAATCCCAATTCGCCGCGCGGTCCTTCGACCGCCTGATACACGTCGCCCGGCGGAACGCGAAAGCCTTCGCTCATCAGTTTGAAGTGATGGATCAGCGCCTCCATCGAAAGCGCGATCGTTTCCTTCGGCGGCGCCGCGATCTTCGTGTCGTCGATGATCACCGGCCCCGGCGTGGTTTTCAATCGGTCGCGAACCTGTTTGACAATCCGCCAGGATTCTTCCATCTCGTCGAGCCGAACCAAAAAACGCGCGTACGAATCGCCTTCATCGCGCGTGGGGACGTTGAATTCGAATTGATCGTAGCCGCTGTACGGATAGGCGCGGCGAACGTCGTAGGCAACGCCGCTCGCGCGCAGGCTCGGGCCGGTCAAACTCCACTGTACTGCTTCTTCCGGTGAGACGATGCCGACGTTGACCATGCGGTCCTGCAGGATCGGATTGGCCTGCAGCAACGCGCGCAAGTCGCGCATGCGGCCCGGAAACTTTTCGATGACCGCATCGAGCCTGCCGGCATAGCCGTCCGGCAAGTCGCCGTTCACGCCGCCGACGCGAATGTAATTGGGGTGCATCCGCGCGCCGCCCGCTGCTTCTTGCATGTCGAGAATGTTTTCGCGCAGATCGAACGTGTAGAAAAAGACCGAAAGCGCACCGAGATCGATACCGCCGGTTCCCAGCCACACGCAGTGCGAAGCGATGCGCGTGAGTTCTGCGTTCAGCACGCGAATGAGCTGCGCGCGCGGCGGGATCTCCTCGGTTATGCCGAGCAGTTTCTCAACGGCGAGCGCATAGCACAGCGCGTTGCTGCTGGGTGCGAGGTAGTCCATCCGCTCGACGTTGGTCTGCGCCGTGGACCAGAATTGATTTTCGCAGTTTTTCTCGATGCCGGTATGCAGGTAGCCGATTTCAGGCTCCGCTTTAGCGATGTTCTCGCCCTCGATCTCCAGCATGATCTGCAAAACGCCGTGCGTCGAAGGATGCTGCGGGCCCATCGAGAGCACCATCGCATTGCCGTCTTTTGAAACGATCTCCGGGCTGAGCGCCGTGAACGACATTACTGCTTTTCCCGTGCTTTGGCGATCTGCGTTTGCAGCGCTTGCAGCGTGCGCCCCGACGGCGGCGTGCCGGCGTCGACGTTGCTCTTCAAAGCAAAGGCGGGGCGCGGCGACTTCTCGCGCGCGGGACCGCGCAGCGGATAATCTTTGCGGAGCGGATGGCCTTCCCAATCGGCGGGCATTTGAATGCGCCGCAAATCCGGGTGGCCTTCGAAACGGATTCCGAACAAGTCGAAAATTTCGCGCTCGGCCCAATCCGCCGAAAGCCACAGGTCGCACACACTGGGCACGACGGCGTCATCCTGCGGCACGCCACACAGAACGCGCAGCCGTTGCGGCGTTCCCACTTCTTTTAAACTCGCACGGCGGATCGGCATCTTCAGTAGGTGATACACGACGTTGAAGCGCGGTACGCGTTGCGGATAGTCGACGGCGCCGACGTTGAGCAGCAGCGTGAATCCTTCGCCTTTCAGCTGCGTCAAGCGAGCGTGGAGTGCAGCAGGCTGCACGCGTTCGATAACGGCGTCATCGATCGCCGGTCGCGCTGCAGGCGGATCGATTGCGCCGCCGAGAAGCGGCGGTGACTGCGTGCTCGGCATCGATCGCTTCCGTTACGCGCGCGCCAGCAGGCCGCCGCGGCCGCCTTCACGGATCTGCTGCTGAATCAGATTGACGGCGTAAAGCAGCCCGTCCGGAGTCGGCGGGCAACCGGGAACGTACACGTCGACCGGAATGATGGTGTCGACGCCTTGAACGATGGCGTAGTTGTCGAAAACGCCGCCCGAGGCTGGCGCACGCGCCCATCGAAATGACCCACTTCGGATCGGCCATCTGGTCGTAAAGGCGCTTGACGACGGGAGCCATTTTTTGCGCGACGCGTCCGGAGACGATCATCAAGTCCGCTTGGCGCGGCGAAGGACGAAAGACTTCGGAACCAAGGCGCGCGATGTCGTATTCAGCCGAGGTGACCGACATCATTTCGATCGCACAGCACGCCAATCCCATCGTGAGCGGCCACACGCTCGAGCTTTGCGCCCACCGCGCGACGTCGTCGAGCTTCGCGAGCAAAAACTGCCCCGGCCCTATCTCCATTCGAATCCCCGTTTCTTCCATACGTAGGCATAGCCGATCGCGAGCACGATGACGAAAACTACCATCTCGACCAGACCGAAAACGCGCAGCGCGTGCATTTCGACGGCCCACGGATAAAACGAAGCCGCCTCGACGTTGAGAACGACGAAGAGCATCGCGATCAAATAAAACTTTACCGGAAAACGGCCCGACACGCTCGAAGTGGGCTCGACTCCGCATTCATACGCTTGCGATTTTTCAGGATTTGGCTTTCGCTGTGCCAGCAAACCAGGCAGCATGCTGAAGCCCAGTGCGGCTGCGAATGCGACGGCCACAAAGATCGCCACGGGAGCGTAGGGAGTCATCGCCGGTGCATTTTTTGGCTACCGGCGCCCAACCCCTTGAAGGGAAACGGCCGCGAGAACGCAGGGTCGTAAGCGGGCCGGCGAAAACACGTTAGCATCATGCGCAAACTTTGGGTTCTTGCATTCGTCATGCTGCTCGCTTTAGGGGCCAACGGCGGCGGTTGCAGCAATCCCAATGGTATCGGCGTCCAGCAATACGGCTCGATCGTGGGTCGAGTGCTGGATGCTACCAATAACCGGCCAATCTCGAACGTGCTCGTCTCGGTCGGCTCCTTGTACACGACGTACTCCGATCCGACGGGAGCGTTTTCGCTTTCCGGCATTCCGATCGGCGCGCAGCAAGTAACCGCAAATGCGCCCGGTTACTTGTCGTCGACCGTGCAAGCGCGCGTTCACGAAAAGCAAACGACCAGCGTGGGATACCTGCGCATTCTTCCGGTGACCGGCGGTCCGACGGCTCCGCCGCCCCCGACGCCGACGCCGACGCCCCTCCCCCCCACGCCCGTTCCCGTTTTGAGCGCGCAGCCCGCGGCGAGCCCCTCTCCGTAGCGACCGCTGCCAATCTCGCCGCCGGAATCGGCGGCGCGGCGCTGATCGTCGTTACGTTGCGAGACGTTTTCGAAGCGGTGATCGTTCCGCGCGCAATCGGGCGCGCGTTACGCATGAGCCGGCACGTCGTGCGCGGATTATGGCGAGTGTGGCCCGGAATGGCATACCGCTTATATCCGCGCAACGGCGACGCGCGTGAGGACTTTCTGGCAATTTTTGCGCCGTTCGCGCTCATCTGTCAGCTGCTGACATGGATCGCCGCGCTGGTCTTGGGCTATGGACTCATTTTCTACGCTGCTCGCGCGGAACTGCGCCCGAATCCGGGCGGATTCGGTGATGCGCTGTACTACGCGGGCACGTCGCTGTTCACCATGCGTTACGGCGACATCGCGCACCACGCAGCAATCGCGCAAGTGGCTTCGGTGGCGGCTGCCATGTCGGGCTTGGGATTGGTGGCCGTCGTCATCGCGTTTCTCTTCGCTATATTCGCGTCGTTTCAACAGCGTGAAACGTTCGTCGTAACGATCGGCGCTCGCGCCGGATCGCCGCCCAGCGGCGTCGGGCTGCTGGCGGTTCACGGGTATGCAGGCATGAAAGACGAGCTGGCCTCCGTCTTTCGCGAAGGGCAAACCTGGACCGCCGAAGTGATGGAAAGTCATTTGGCGTATCCGATTTTGGCGCTGTTCCGCTCCAGCCACGACTATGAATCTTGGGTTGCCACGCTCGGAACGCTTTTGGATTCGGCCGTTTTGGCAATCACGACGCTGCACGACGGCCCCGTGGGGCAAGCGAAGATCATGTATGCCGTCGGGCGCCATCTCACGGTAGACTTTTCGCACTACTTCAGTTTGATTGCCGAACAAACCGTGGGCGTCGAGCGCGCCGAATTCGACGCCGCCTGCGAGCGGTTGGCCCAATCCGGATACCGTTTACGCGATGCCGACGAAGCTTGGTCCCAGTTCTCGCAACTGCGCGCAACGTACGCGGGCAACCTCAACGCGATGGCGCGCTGGCTGGAAATTCCTCCGGTGCAGTGGGTCGGCGATCGTTCGCTGATCAGCGCGCCGCACATCCGCCGTCAAATGCCGTAACCGGCGCTTAAAAGCCGTGCGTGCGATCGTAGCGATGCAGGAACTTGCGAGCGTCGTCGATCGGCAAAGCAAAACCGATCGATCGCTCTTCGTCGAAGCGCGATTCGGCCATGCCGACGATTTCGCCGGTATCCGCAAGAAACACGGGGCTGCCGCTTTCGCCGGGAACGATGGGCAACGTAACCTCGATGGCATCGGTCCGCAGCGAAGAGATTCGCCCGGAATTGAGCGAGGTGGCCAAACCCAACCCTTCGTCGTCGAATTGATCCGGTATGGGATAGCCGAGCAGGCCGACGAGGCGTCCGGGCTGCGCATCGCGCGTTTTACCCAGTTTGACGTTGGGCACGTCGATTCGCGGCGTACGCACGAGGGCAACGTCCAAGTCGCCGTCCGCGGCGACGACGCGTCCTAGCACCTTCTTCTTATTGTTGACCGTTACGCGCAAATTCCACGCATGCTCTACCGCGTGTTCGACCGTTAGAACGTCGCTGCCCCACGCTCCGCCTGCCACGACCGTTCCGGTGGCATACTCGTTTTCCGGCCCGTCCTTCTTCGTATCGCCCGGAACGTCCATCGTGAGCAGCACCACCGAAGGACGCAGCGCGGCAGCGATGCCGACGAAAGTGTCGTCAGCGTAGCGGGGATGCGAACATGCCGGCAGCATCGCGAGCGCAGCTGCGGCAAAAGCGGCGCGCAGGTTCACGATACCGCGAAAACCAGCTCGTATTCCCGCGACTCGCCCACTTCCAAGAACGGCAGCGTTCCGCGTTTGGCAGCTTCTTCTCGCCCTTGCACGGTGATGCAATTCGCCGGTTCCATTCCCATGACGTACGTTTTATGCGCCAGCATGCGCCAGTTGAAGAACGCGTTCAGCGTGTCGGTGCGAAACTGAATTTCGAGCTGGACACCCCGACCGTCGCGCAGCTTCGGGTTGCGAAAGGTCACGAGCGCAAACCCGTTGCGTGCTGCGATCGGTTCGTGAATGAAGACCTGTTCGCGAAACTGCGCCTGCGGAGGGCCGCCGCGGTTCCAATCCCGTAGGCCGCTGCGCGCGTCGTCGTCGCGCGGCCTCACCGCGCCCGCCGAAACGCTGAGAACGCTGTCCTCGTCCAGCAGCGGAAATCCGGCGTTGCAATGATAGAGCAGCATATGCGGCGTGCGAGTGCCGCCGTCGTTGGTCACGCGATCCTTCAGGTGCAGCCGGTTGGTACCCAGTTCGACCGACCAGCTGCGTTCCAAACGCAGCGCTTCACCGAACATCTCGTATTCGAAAACCGTGCCGGCGATTTCGAGCGTGCAGCGATCGTTTTGCCAATGCGCGCGGTGTATCACGTTCTGCGCAGGCAAATGATTTACGCGTCCGTGCTGGCCCCAGCTGCCGAACTCGTCTTGCCCTGGCGGTCCGAACGCGTTGAGCCCGCACGTCGTGAGCAAACCACCGAAAAAATTGCGTTCGAATTCTTTTCCGGTCGGCGCGTAATAGGCCGGGTGCGCTACGCCGCCCGGTCCGTGCCAAGCCAGCGGAACGCCGCAAAAGGATGCAGAGGCGATGTCCAGCGCGCGGTCCGCGACGCATTCGAACTCCAAGCCGGCTCCGGTGCGCACGAGAAACGCGCGTGTTCCGCGTGCGCGCCCGTCGTCGTACACGATCGGCGTAATGCCGCCGATTTGCTCGAGACGGCCGGTGCGCGCTTCTAAATACGAGCGATCGAAACCATGCATCGTCGTTACTTCGTTCGCTCCGCGACGAGCGGCGCCAGGCAGGCTTTCAACGTATCCAATCCGCTGCCCGAACGCGCGCTCACGCACAGCGCGCCGGAAACCGGAGCGGCATCGTTTTCGACCAGATCGCATTTGTTGAAGGCGACCAGCCGCGGTTTGCCGTCAAGCTGCAAGTCATGCAGCGTAACGTCGACCGCGCGCATCTGCCGCTCCCAATCCGGATTCGATGCATCGACGACATGCAGCAGCAGGTCGGCTTCGTCGAGTTCTTCGAGGGTGGCGCGGAAAGCGTTCACCAAATCTTTGGGCAAATCCGTGATAAATCCGACCGTATCGACCATGCGCAGATAGCTGCGTTCGAAGAGCCAAACGCGGCGCATCGTCGGATCGAGGGTGGCAAAGGGACGATCGGCGACGTACGCATCGGACTTTGCCAACCGGTTCAGCAGCGACGTTTTTCCTGCATTGGTATAGCCCACGAGCGCAACGAGCGGCTGCGCATCGTTTCCCGCGCGGCGCGTCGAACGCGCCCGCCGGACGTCTTCCAATTGACGGCGCAGAACGCTGATCCGCTGCTGAATGCGGCGGCGATCGACTTCCAGCTTCGTCTCACCCGGGCCGCGCGTTCCGATGCCGCCGCCCAGGCGTGAGAGATCCGCGCCGACGCCGATCAGATTCGACTGACGATAGCGCAGCTGCGCGAGTTCGACCTGGAGTTTGCCTTCGCGGCTGCGCGCATAACGCGCGAACACGTCCAGGATGAGCATCGTGCGATCGACGATCGGAACGGGAACGATCTTCTCGAGATTTTTCCGCTGACGGGGACGAAGATCGTTCAAGGTCAAGACAATCTGTGCATCCAGTTCGGCAGCGACCGCAGCGACGTCGTGCGCTTTGCCGCTGCCGACCAGAGTCGCCGGATCGACTGCGGACCGCCGTTGAATGATGCGCTCCACTATGTGCGCTCCGCAGGCCTGCGCCAGCGCTTGGAGTTCGCGAACTTCGGGTTCTAAGGGCCGCTGCGGATCTTGCGTATCGACAGCGACCAGCACTGCGCGAGCGGGTTTTACTTCCATAGCAAGCTGGTTAACGGCCGCAGCCGGGCGATGATCCATGACAGTCCTTGATTGTAGCGCGGTCCGGGGCGCACGAGCAACGCTGCATCGCGCAAAATGAAAACGTGCCTTTCGCGCACGGCGCGCAGCGATCGCCATGGTTCGCGCGATAAAACCGCGTCGACATGCGCGTCGCCGGTCGCAATCACCGCATCGGGATCGAGCTGCAGCAGCGCTTCACCGTTGTACTGCCCGTACAGTGCGGGAAATTGCGAAGGCACGAGGCGGGCGCCCGCAAGACGCACCAGCGAGCCGATGTACGACTGCGGCCCGGCGATCCAGAGCGGCATCGCTTGCGCGACGAAGATCACCCGCGGATTGCGGCCGGAGCGCTCACCTGCCCGCAACGCGCGCGTGCGCCGCTGAAGCGTCGAACTGAGGGAACGGCCTTCGCCGGAATGACCGCTGGCCGCTGCCAGCGCCGAAATGTCGCGGAAGATGTCGGCGTAGGAATCGTCCGCGATCAGCATCGTTGGAATTCCCGCTCGACGCAGCGGCGCCGTCATCGCGCGCTGCGAGGGAATGCCGACGACCAAATCGGGACGCACGCTGACGATCCGCTCCGCGTCGATCCCGGCGGCGTTGCCAACGCGCGGCAGCCCTTTCGCGCAGGCGATGTCGCCGCTGAAACTGGAGACGCCGACGATTTGGCGTCCGGCACCCAGCGCGCAAAGATCTTCCGTCAACGAAGGAACCAGCGAAACGATACGCCGCGCGACATGCGGCGAGGCCGTCGTCTTTGGTTGATAACCGGCGCACGCGCACACCGCGACGAGCGCCGCGCATGCAAAACGCCGCATGGGCTTAGGCATACGGGCCGCCAGGAAGCGCCGCCTGCACGTGTAAGGCAATGATACGCTCTGCGCGCGGGAAGCCGGTGAAATTCCGGCACGGTCGCGCCACTGTAAGCGGGGAGCCGCTCCAAGCCACTCTTTACGGGGGAAGGCACGAGCACGACGGCAACGATCCGCGAGTCAGGATACCTGCGCAAGCGCCGCACAACCACCTCGCGTAAAGGAAAAAGGTTGCCGATGTTCGTCCTTGCATGCGCCGTCTGCGCGCATCTCGCGCTTGCTCCCACCGCTTCACCGACTGCGACCCCCGTGCCGCAGATCGCGCACGTTTACACGAGCGACCGCTCCGACACCACGCTGAAAAACACCGCCCGGACGATCTACGTGATCACGCACGATCAGCTGGTGAACGGCGGATACCAAACGATCGCGCAAGCGCTCGAAGGCGTGCCGGCGCTGCACGTCGCGCCGTTCGGTCCGGTGGGGTCGAGCGCGAATTTTTCGTTGCGCGGAAGCAGCTCGGCGCAGGTCCTCGTGCTGATCGACGGTCTGCCTGCGCCGGGATCGTTCTCCAACACCGTCGAGCTCGGAAATCTCCCGACGACGGGCGTGGATCGCATCGAAGTCGTTGAAGGCGGCGGCTCGACGCTGTACGGAACCGGGGCGATCGGCGGCATCATCAACATCATCACGCAGCGGTCCGCGCAAACCGGCGTCACGCTTCGCGCGGGCTCGTTCGGCGAACGGCAACTGGAGTTGCGAACGCAAACCGTGCAGTATTCCCGCCTGCTGGCAACCAACGCGTTTCCGCTGCCTGACGCAAGTACTCGCCAAGACGTTGACTACGAAAGCTCGGCGTTTCATGCCGGCGCTCAGCGAACGTTTGCCAACTTCACCGCCGTGGTCCGCGGCAGCATCTTTTCCGATGAACTCGGCGCTCCGGGGCCGCAAGGACCGTATTTTTCACCGACTTCGCGCGAAAGCGATCTGAACGAAACGGCGAATCTGCTGCTGACGCGAAACGTGAGACGTTCCGAGCTCACCGTGCAGTTCGGCGGCACGGAGCAACGCATTTCCTTCAGCTGCTCGAGCGCCGATGGGAATTGCGCGTATCCCGAAGGAGCGCTTGGAACCGAAGGGCGAGTCGATTTCGGTGCACGCAATCGCGTCGTCTCGCAAAACGGCAGCCTGCTGTACGGCGTCGATCTCTCACGCGGCGTCGTTCGCTCCGACAGCGGCGGTTTTGCCTCGCCGCCGGTCAGCATCGATGCAATGGCCCAGTCGGCGGCGTACGCGCAAGAACGCTTCGATACGAGGTGGGGCGGATTTTACACAGGGCTGCGCGGAGAGCGTGACGGTGCCCTGGGCGGCGAAGTTTCGCCCTCGCTGGGGATCTTCGCCGACCTTTCGCCGGATATGCAACTAAAAATGAACGCTGCGACCGCCTTCCGTGCGCCGAACGCCAGCGAACTGTACTTTCCCGGTTACGGGAATCGCGCATTGAAACCGGAGCGCGCAAAAGTTGCCGATCTGACGCTCACAATGCGGCATTTTTTGGGCGGACTTTCACTGGGCTGGTTCGGCAACCGCACGAACGACCTCATCGTTGCGCAGCCGGTTTCCACAACGTACGAACCGCGCAACGTCAATCACGCGCTGATCGAAGGCCTAACGCTCGACGTGCGCACTCCCGAGCAGCGCGGATTGAGCGCAGCCTTCACGATCACGGATCTGTATCGCGCCGCCGATCTCGACGCGGACGCGCGCTTACCGAACGATCCGGCGATCGCCGCCAACCTTTCGTTGGATTTCCGTTCGCATCGCATCGCGTTCGTCGACGGCGCCGGCGTGGTGATCCGCGTTTCCGGCAGTCCCGGTGCGCCGGACCCGACGTTGCCGCAATTCGATCGCGCCATTCCGTTCACCAACGTCGGGGCGTACCTGCGGCTGCGCCCTGCGAAAACGCTGTACTTTACGCTTCGCGAAAGCAACCTCGGAAACGAGCGCTACGCCGCAGTGAACGGCTATCCGTTGCCCGGCCGTTCGTTCGCGTTCGAGCTTTCGACGCGGTAGCGATCGGAAAACCGTGCCGCTGCGTAAGCTGCTGTTCGCCGCAATCGTCACCGCCGCGGTGCTGCTGTGCAGCACGATTGCCGGCGGAACGTGGCTATCGTTTCCGCGCATTTTGAGCGCGCTGCTGCACGGCAATAGCGGGGATGCGGGGATTATCGTCTGGCAGTCTGCGCTTGCCGCGCATCGTTGCCGGCTGCATCGTCGGAAGCGCGCTCGCGATCTCAGGCGCACTTTTGCAAGGTTTGCTTCGCAACCCGCTCGTCGATCCGTTCTTGACCGGCGTAAGTGCGGGCGCGGCGCTCGCCATCGTTGCAGGGATGGCGCTCGGCGTTTCGTTTGCACTGCTGCCGGCGTTGGGCTTCGCCGCCGGGATCGCGACCGCGCTGCTGGTGGCAGCGCTCGCGCGGCGCGGATCGGGCCTCGACTCGACGCGGCTGATCCTGGCCGGCGTCTCGCTTTCCTCGCTGTTCTCGGCCGTCATCGCGCTGATTTTAACGCGCATTGAAAGCGATGCGGCACCCGCGATCGTCGGCTGGCTGGCGGGTTCACTCGCAGGACGCGATTGGAACGATGTCGCGTTTGCTTTGCCGTACGCACTCGCGGGTGCGCTGCTCGCGCTGTTTTGCGTGCCCGCGCTCAACGCGTTGCGTCTGGGGGAGGTGCGCGCGCTCTCGCTGGGCGTAAACGTGCCGCTCGCGCAGTGGCTACTGTTGACGGCAGCCTCGCTGCTCACGGCCTGTTCCGTTGCGCTGGCCGGCACGGTCGGTTTCGTCGGCTTAATCGTGCCGCATCTCGCGCGGCGGATCGTCGGCTCCGACGTGCGCTACGTCGTCGCGGCGTCCGCGCTGCTGGGCGCTGCGCTTACCGTTGCGGCGGACGCCGTCTGCCGCGCTGCGCTTGCGCCGACGGAAATCCCGATCGGCGTGCTGCTGGCGTTTGTCGGCGTGCCGATCTTTCTGGCGATGTATTTGCGCGACGAACGCGCGCACGCAGCGTGATCCGCGCGATCGACGTTCGCGTGCAAATCGGCGATCGCACCCTGCTGCGCGATTCGTCGTTCAGCTTTTCGCCCGGCGAATGCATTGCAATCCTGGGCGCGAACGGCGTTGGGAAAACCTCGCTGCTTCGAACGCTTGCCGGGGTCAGGCGCGCGGACGGCGGCAAAATCACCGTCGATGGCCGCGATATTCATTCTCTTTCACCGGCGCAGCGCGCGCGCAGCATCGCTCACGTCGTCACCGACGAGCTGTTCCTCGACCGGCTTGGCGTTCGCGACGTTGTTTCGATGGGGCGCTACGCGCACCACCGCTGGTACCAGTGGAACGAAGAACGAACGGACGTTGCCGCGGTTGCCGCGGCGCTGCAAGCCGTCGACATGTCGTCGTTCGCGCAGCGCCGCTTCGACACACTTTCCAGCGGCGAGCGTCAGCGCGTCTGGCTGGCGCTGGCGATCGCGCAAGAGGCTCCCGTACTGCTGCTCGACGAGCCGACGAGCCACCTCGACGTACGCGTGGCGCGAGACATTCTGCATGTGCTTCGCGAGCTGGCGGCGGCCGGGAAAACCGTGATCAGCGTGCTGCACGACATCAACGAAGCGGCGGATTTTGCCGATCGCATCATGCTGATCGGCTGCGGCCGCGTGCTCGCATTCGATACGCCTCAGCAGGTGCTGACGCCGTCCATACTCCGCCAAGCATACGATATCGACATGGAGCGCGTTGCGCTCTCCGGCGGCGCGGTGCGAGTCTTTCCTTACGGCGTTACCACTGTTCGCTCGCTTCCGGCAGACCGCGAGCGTGAATGTCGGACGAGCTGACCCAGCCGTAGCGACCGCGGTATTGCCCGCTCATGATGAGCACGCCGACCGCGTCGGCCGCATCCATGCGGAATTTGGGATGAACCGTTCCGCCGATGCACGTTTCAACCACCGCTCGCGTTCCGGGACGGTTGAGCAGCGCGTGCGGCAGCAAAAACTGCCTCGTGTCGGACGATCCGCCGGCGTAACTGACGAGCCGATCGCGTGAATCCCAAACGAGCACGTCGGGATCGTCGACCTCGCCGAACAACGTGACGCGCATTCCGTGCGTGACCATGCACGCCGTTCCCGCGCGGGTCACGAGCACGCACAGCATCCAGAGCACGATTGCAAGCAGCAGCGGCGCGGCAGGCCGTCCCTTACACATCGCTGTGCGCTTCCTGCGGCGGTGAACCGGCGGCCTCACCGTCGTCTTTGACGCGCAATAACGCCGGCCGCGCGACCCGGATCGCAAGCACGGCGACGTTGTCGCGCATGCGCCTACCGGACCGGTGGCGCGCGCTTTCGATCAAACGCGCTGCGAGCTGCGCAAGGATCTGCAGGACCCTTGCGGATCCACTCCATCGCGCCCGCCGTTTCGAGAAAACTTCCGCTGCCGTCGCGCGACTCGGTAAGCCCGTCGGTGGAGAGCACCACCGTGTCGCCGTCCTCCAGATACACGGTTCGAACCTCAAACGGTTCCTCCATTACGCCGAGCACCGGGCCCGTTACGGCGAGCTGCTCCACGCTGCTCGCACGCCGAACGAAAGCGATGTCGTGGCCGCCGCTCGCATAATCCAGCCGCAACGTCCAAGTATCGAGAATGCCGACGAACATCGACACGAAGAGGTACGGGTTTTCGACGGTGCGCGGAAAAGCACGGTTGAACTCCTGTAAAATGAATCCGGGATCGCGCCGGCGCAGCGCGATCCCGCGAATGGTAAACTTGATGAACGCCGTCAGCACGGCCGCGTCGATGCCTTTGCCGCTCACGTCGGCGATGAGAATGAGCCCCAATCGATCCGAGAGGCGGTGAACGTCGAAAACGTCGCCGCCGACCGCGAGATGGCTGCTGGCGGCGCCGTACGCGCTGCCGATCTCGCAATTGGGAAGCGGAACGTGTTCGCTGCGAAACGCTCGCTGCAGCGTTTGCGTCGTCAGCCGCTCGGCCTCCAAAGCGCTGTTGACGGCATAGCGCCACCCATAAAAGAGGATCGCCAGCAGCCCGAACGCGATCAGCGCGATGACGCTGAAGTAGAGCGATTTGTTGATGCGGTCTTGGGTTGCGAAAAGCACTTGACGGTTCTTCGCGTCCATGCGCGCTTCGATGAACCTTGCGGCCTCGCTTTGGAGATCGACGAGAAGCTTTCCGCGCTTGTCCAATTCGCGGGCCGCAACGCTCGGATGGTGCAGCAGCGGATCCGCCACGCGCGTGTGCCAGTCGCGGTGGGCGACGTTGTAATCGAGCAGCGCGGCCCGAGCGTCCGTCAGATTTTCCTGGGCAAGGATCGTCGCCAGCTGGGCGCGTTCCGCAGCGAAGTTTTCCGTGGTTGCCCGATAGGAATCGATGTACGAAGGATCGTGCGTGATCACGTACGCGCGAATATAGTTTTCCTCGTCGAGTTGAATCTTCAGCATCCGTTCGAGCGTGAGCTGTCCTTGCTCGATCTTCATCTGCTCCTCGAACGATGCGTTGACGGCCTTGCGCGTATTCAAAGCAAGGCTGACGGCAATGACGAGCGCAAATACCAGAATCGCCGCAGCCGTTACCGTGCCGGCACTTCGGACGGGTGCGGGGAGACGGGGAATGCGAGGTCTAGGCAACCGTACCTCCGAAACGTGAATGCCATGCAGACGCATGCGAATACGGCGATCTTCAAGAGCTACGACGTTCGCGGGATTTATCCGTCAGAGCTTAACGAAGACATTGCATATCAGATCGGCCGCTGCTTCGTCCCGCTGCTGGGGGCGAAAACCGTGGCGGTCGGCCGCGACATGCGCCCTTCGGGCGAGCTGCTTTTTGCCGCGTTCGCGCGAGGCGCGACCCAGGCGGGCGCCGACGTAGTGGACGTGGGGCTGGTCTCGACGGATGCGCTCTACTTCGCAGTCGGCAAATACGGGTTCGACGGAGGCGTGATGATCACCGCATCCCATAACCCGGCCAACTACAACGGAATGAAATTCACCCGCGAACAAGCGCAGGCGATGTCGCTCGAAACGGGCCTGGCCCAGATTCGCGATCAGATCGCATCCGGTACGCTCCCCGCGAAAGCGGCAAACACGGGAAGCGTGTCACACAAGTTCATTCTCGAAGACTTTGCGCAGCACTGTTTGTCGTTCATCGATGCCGGCACGGTCAAGCCGTTCACGATTGCCATCGACGCCGGCAACGGCATGGCGGGCGAGACGGTACCGCACGTCTTCAAGCACTTGCCGTGTACGGTCGTCCCGCTCTATTTCGAACTCAACGGCAGTTTTCCGAACCACCCCGCAAGCCCCATCGAACCGGAAAACATGATCGATTTGCAAGCCGCGGTACGCAAGCATCAATGCGATTTGGGCGTAGCATTCGACGGCGATGCCGACCGGATGTTCATCGTCGACGAACGCGCCGAGCTGATCGACGGCAGCACGGTTACCGCGCTGGTGGCGTTGAACACGCTCAAGCGGCATCCCGGAAGCAGAATTTTGTACAACTTGATCTGCAGCCGCAGCGTACCGGAGCTGATCGAGAAGAACGGCGGCGTTCCGGTGCGTTCTCAAGTCGGTCATTCACTCATCAAAAAAACGATGCGCGAAAAAGACATCCTCTTCGGCGGCGAGCACAGCGGGCATTTCTACTTCAAAGAAAACTGGTACGCCGATTCCGGCATGATCGCGCTGATGGAATGCCTGGAATTGTTCAGCCAAGCCGGAAAGCCCGTGAGCGAAGTGATCGCCCCGATCGACACGCGCTTTCGGTCGGGCGAAATCAACAGCACCGTCGCGGACATCCCGGCGAAACTCGACGAACTGCAGCGTCACTATGCGGACGCCGAGATCGACCATCTCGACGGCGTGACGATCTCCTACCCTCACTGGTGGATGAACGTGCGCCCCTCGAATACCGAACCGCTGCTGCGCCTCAACGTCGAAGGCGATACGCGTGAACTCATGGAGCAGCATCGGGACGAAGCGCTCGCATTGATACGCCGCTGATCGACGATCGCGCTCTCGCCAGATACGATCGCGCACGGCTTGCCGTTCTCGATCGCGTGCGGGAGCTCGAGACACTTTTCGACGACCGGCGCCGGCGCCGCATCGACGAGGTTCGCCGTGATCTCGAACGCGATCATTTCGTCTTGGCGGTCGTCGGCGAATTTTCCAGCGGAAAGTCGTTTTTGCTCAACGCTCTGCTGGACGCGTTTCGGTTCGAGCAGGTTGGCGGCCGCGAAGAGATCGTCGGTCTGCTGGCAACCGACATCAACCCCTCGACGGCGACGATCACGCAGCTGCAGTACGGCCCCCAAAACGAAGCCTACGCGTATTACGCGAGCGGACGGTCCGAACGCGTTCCGCTCGACCGCTTGTCGTCGTTCACCGCGGTAGCGCGCAGCACCGGCGATGCCGGGGCAGTCCATGCGGCGAGCGTCGAGGACGGCGATGCGCCGACGCGCGTCGTCGTCAAAGCCAACTCGCCGTTTCTGCAGAAGGGGTTTGCGGTCGCCGATACGCCGGGACTTGCGTCGATCAATCCTGCGCACCGGCGTGCAACCCTGCAATTTTTGCCAAGTGCCGACGCAGCGTTGTATCTCATCGATACGCAGCAGCCGTTCTCGGAAGGCGACGCGTCGTTTCTAAGCATCATCCGGCAGCATCTCGACACGATCTTCATCGTGCAAACGAAAATCGACTTGTGGGAACAGTCGTCCGACGACGGAAAGCCCGCCTGGGAGTGGGCCTGCGAGCGCATCATGCAGCTCGCCGCGGTTCATGCTCCGGGAACGTACGTCTACGCTCTTTCCGCGCGCCGATATGTCGAAGGAAAGCTGCGCGGCGATGCTGCGCTCGTCGACGAATCCGCTTCCCCCAATTTCTCCGCGCGCTTGACGCCTCGCTGGTGCGCAATACCGGGCGCGGACGGCTTCGGCGGGTCCGTGATCGGCTGGCACTGATCGCGCGCGACGAACTTGCGCGCCTTTCGCAGGATGGAGAGATGCTCGCACGATCGCCCGAGCAGACTGAGCGCGCTGCGCGAGCGCCGGCTTCCGCACGTTGCTGCGCTCCAAGCCCGCGTGACGATGCTGCAGGAGATGAATGAACGCGCGTCCGCGCAGCTCACTGCCGCGGTCGGCGAGCGAACCGCAAACCTGCAGCAGGACGCGCAATCCGCACTGAGCCATGCTTTCGACGCCGCCGACATTGCGCGATTACAAGATGCGGCGCGGCTGCACGTGCTGGTCGATCGAACGCTCGGACAAGTCGTCGAGAGTTTTGCAAAACAAGTCGCGGCAGCCGTGGAAAACGAGTACGAGCGCGCCGTGGCCGACGCGCCGCAGGAGCTGGAGTTGCGCTTTTCCTTTTCGCAAGCCGCATCGGCGGCGTTCGGATCGACGGGCAGCAGCGCGCTGTGGAACGAGCACCCGCAGCAAGCGCTGGCGGCAACGATCGTCTTGGACGCGATCGGCGGACCGGCAATTGCGCTCGTGCAGGCGATCGCGCAGCGATTCGCTTCCGGGCCGCCCGGATCGTACATGAAGCGCGAGCTCACCGCCGATCTGCGCTCCGCGATTTGGCCTTCCTTCGCGCAGGAGCTGCACGGGTTCGGCACGGCGATAGCCTCGCGGCTTGGCGACATCGCCCAAAGCTACCGCAGTGCATTGACGCAGGCGCTGGACGATGCGCGCGACGCGGCGCTGGGAAGCATCGATCGCGCCCTCCGGGTCGATCGTTCCTCGCAGGACGCGCTGCAAGCGCAGATTCGGGCCAATTCAGAGTGCGCGACCCACATCGAAACGATCGCAACGGCGATCGATACGGACATCGACGAATTTTTGGGACACGGCGAGGAGATCGCCGTTGCCGACGCGGGATCCGAAGCGGTGCGGCGATCGCACGTGGACGCGGAGTTCGACCGCGAGGCGTACCGTCGCGGGTTGCGTCCTCAACGCTGGCGTGTCGCCGTGCTGGGAGCGCTTCGTCGCGGAAAATCGAGTCTCATCAATGCTTTTGCCGGCCATCGGGTGCTGGCCGACGAAGCAGCGGGCGCGATAGCGTATCCGGTGCACGTCCGGTACGGCGAGCAGGAAGGCGCGTTCGCATTGCAGCCGGACGGCACGTGGCAAGAAGTCGAGATCGAATCGGCACTCGAGGAGGCTGCGCGCAATCCCGTTTTGATTCTCACGCCGTGGAAACTGCCCAAAGAGCTCGTCCTCGTCCACGCGCCTGCCTTTGACGCCGGCGAAACAACGCTCGAAGACGTTTGCGTCGTGGCGGCGCGCGAAGCCAGCGAAGTCCTCTGTCTGTTTTCGCGTCAACTTTCCGATCGCGAACTGTCGTTGTACGGGCGCGTCGCGGAAACCGGCAAGCCGATGACCTTTGTGCACACGCTGGCAGACAATGAGTCCGCGGCCGAACGCCGGCACGTAGTGCAGCTGGCGTCGGAATATTTGCGCGAGCGAGCGATTCCGGCTCAGCGGATTTTCACGGTTTCGACACTGGAGTACGCGCAAGCAAAACGCGAACGGCGCCAGCCCGCCGGCTGGAACGAACTCGACGCGCTCATTGCAACGATCTGCGCGCATGCCGAAGAACACATGGCGCGGCTCGACCGCCTGCAACGGGCCGCGGATGCGATTCCTGCATCCGCCTCCGAGCAGGCGGCCGTCGCGAAGCCGCGCTCGCTTTTCGCGCGGATGTTCGGCGGGGGATAATGGGTGGAGCGGCGAGCCGCGGCGAACGTGGCTGAAGGGTACCATGGATTCCCGCTTTCAATCTGACCGCTTTACGCTCGGTCCGGCGATGCTTGCACGCGGCGACGGTTCGTCGGCGTACGCGCGCATTGCCGTCGAGCATGGCCGCATTCGCGAAATTTTGCCGGCGAATGGCCCCGCCGACGTTCCGGTTCCGGCGGGGATTCACGTCGCGCCGGGACTCATCGACGTTCACACCAACGGCGCAGGCGAGTTCTTGTTCAATCGCGATCAAGGATATGCAGTCCCCGTTGCTGCGTTGGAATATGCGCGCCAAGGCGCGACGGGATTCGTCGCGGGCATCATGACGGCGCCTTGGGAATCGATGCTGCATGCCGCGGGCGAAGTCGTCGAAGCGGCGCACCAATTGGAAGAGGATCTGCCTCGCGGCGCTCGTTGCCTGGGCGTGCATTTCGAAGGTCCATTTTTGAATGCGAAGTTTCGGCGCGTGCATCAACAGCAGTGGATCATTCCGGCGAGCACATCACAAGCCAAAGCGCTGGTCGACGCCTGCAAAGGCGCCTGCGTCATGGTCACGCTCGCGCCCGAAGTCGAAGGCGCTACCGATGCTGCGCGCGTCTTTTTGGAAAACGGCATCGTCTGCTCGGCGGGACACACTGCCGCACGCTATTCCGAAGGCATGCTTGCAATCGGCTTGGGTTTTCGTTCGCTCACGCACGCCTTCAACGCGATGCCGCCGCTCGATCATCGCGATCCTTCGATTCTCAGCTGCATTCATCCAAGACACGCGCACGATGGTGCAGCTGATCTGCGACGGCCATCACGTATCGCCGGTGATGGTCGACGTGCTCCATCGCACCCTGGGGGAGCGGATCGTTTTGGCGACCGATCACATGCCTCCGGCCGGCCCCGGATACCACATCGGCGGCGGCGTCATGCGCACTGAAGACGGCACGATCGCCGGCAGCGCGCTGCGCATCGACGAGGCCTTGCGCAACTACATGGCTTACACGGAACTTCCGTTTGCAAAAGCGATCGTCGCCGCAACGCACGCGCCGGCAAAACTGCTCGGGTTGACGCGCGACGCCGGTCGCATTGTGCCGGGACTACGCGCGGACTTCTCATTTTGGGATTCGGAATTTACCGTCGTCGGCACGATGGTCGGCGGCATCGGCGTCTTCGGCGAAATTTGTACGCCTGCGGCCGTCACGCAGGAGCGCAGCGCCGCCGCAGGGCCCTAAAGGGCTGCGTGCCGGTGCCGGTGCATACGGCTGATCTATGACCGTCCGGCTCATCCTCTTGGCGCTCATGTCGCTTTTGGCGCTCGCGTTTCTGATCGTTTGGATTCGCGCGATAAAAAAACGCGGCTTCGAACGGCCGACGCCGCTGCAGCTGGGCATCGGCTTCGTCACCGATTTTTTCGATACGCTGGGTATCGGCTCGTTCGCGCCGACCACCTCGATGTTCAAGCTGCAGCGATTGGTCCCTGACGAACGCATACCGGGCACGCTGAACGTGGGCCATGCGCTGCCGACATTCGTGGAAGCGATCGTTTTCATTGCGATCGTCAGCGTCGCTCCGGCCACGCTCTTGCTGCTCATCGCTGCGGCGATCTTGGGAGCATGGCTTGGCGCAGGCGTCGTCTCGCGATGGCCGCGCCGCTACATTCAGATCGGCATGGGTTGCGCGCTGCTTGCCGCGGCGGCCTTGTTCATCGCGAAATTTTCGGGACGCCTTCCGTCCGGCGGCCAGTCGTTCGAGCTGCACGGCGTGCTGCTGGCGGTCGGCATCGTCGGAAACTTCATTTTGGGCGCGCTCATGACGATCGGCATCGGATTGTACGCGCCGGCCATGATTATGGTGAGCTTACTGGGCATGAGCCCGCTCGCGGCGTTTCCGATCATGATGGGCTCCTGCGCATTTCTCATGCCGGTTGCCAGTTTTCGGTTTGTGAAGTTCGACGCGTACACGCTGCGCGCCGCGCTCGGATTGACGATCGGCGGAATCCCCGGCGTGCTGATTGCCGCGTTCGTCGTGAAATCGCTGCCGCTCAGGTGGCTGTACGTGCTGGTGGCGGTCGTCGTTCTCTACACCGCCGTTTCGATGCTGCGCTCGGCCCTACTGGAACGCCGGCAAGAACCGGCTATCGGTGCGGGAGCGATCGTCCCGGACTAAAGGGAATCTCGTTTACGCGATTTCCAGTTCGCGCGTTGCAGCCGCGTTGAAGTACGCCGCCTTGGGATGGTGCATGACGATGGCGGCCGTCGATTGCTCCGGCGTGATTTGAAAGCCCGGCGTGAGCCCAACGCCGATCGCGTCCTGCGCGTTGAGCAAAGCAAACGCGATAGCGTGCTGGGAGAGGTCCGGACAAGCGCCGTAGCCCCACGAATAGCGCTTGCCGCGATCCGGCGGCAGTCCGACTCCGCTCGAATGTGGCGATGCGCGTATTCCGCCAGCGCCTCCGCGCTCTGTACCGAAAAGCCGTGTAAGAAATACGATTCGCTGTACTCCGCCTGGCGCTGAAGCGCTTCGATGCGTTGCGAAGCAACGTCACCGACGGTGACGATTTGCAGCGCGATAAATCTGCGGCACGACCGTTTTCCGGTTCGCGCACGTAGTCCGCGAGCGAAAGGTGCTCGCCGCCGGGCTGGCGTGCAAAACCGAAGCGCGCTACTTCCTTCTCGCGATCGGCCGGATCGTAGATGACGACGTTGTTGCCGATTCCGGCCGCGGGGAAATAGCCGTACGCAAAGCGCGGCGAAAGCAGGCCGCTTTCGATCGCCGTGCGCTGATAACGCTGCAGCCGCGGTTCGAAATCCTCGCGCACCAAACGTTCGAACGCCTCGCCTTTCGTGTTGGCCGCGCCCCACGATAACCGGTACAAGCTGCGCAAATCGAATGCATTCCAAAGCTTGGCCGCGTCTATGTCGCGTACGGTGCGAAAGCCCCAAAACGGCGGCTGGGGTATGTCGACGCGTTCGCCCTTTATGCTCGAGTACTTTATCGCGGCGCTTTGCGCAACCGGCGCGGCGCGCTGAGCATCGCGAAGTTTGAAGGCGCCGCTCTTGGCGCGTTCCACCAGGGCGTTTCTCGAACCGGCATCGCCGGTAAGCGATTCCATGATTTGCAGTCCCTCGAACGCATCCTTGGCATAAAACAATCCCGGCTCGAAGAACCGCCGGCCTTCGTCCAGCAGCGCAATGCGCCGGCCGAAGTCGCGATTGATCGCCGCTCCGCCGACGATCACCGGAAACGCGAGGCCGCGCGCGTCCTGCTCTTTCACGCAGATCGGCATTTGTTTGCTCGTAGAAACGAGCAGCGCGGAAAGTCCGATGGCGTCTGCCTGCACTTCGGCAGCCTTCTCCAGGATCGTGTTCATCGGTACTTGCTTGCCGAGATCGAAGACGGTGTAGCCGTTATTGCTCAGGATCGTGTGCACGAGGTTTTTGCCGATGTCGTGAACGTCGCCGAACACGGTTGCCAGAACGATTTTGCCTTTGCTGGCGCCTTCTTTTTTCTCCAAAAACTGCTCGAGGTGCGCGACGGCCTTCTTCATGACTTCCGCCGACTGCAGCACAAAGGGTAAAATGAGTTCGCCCGCTCCGAACTTGTCGCCGACCTCTTTCATCGCGGGAAGCAGGATGTCGTTCAACACCGCAACCGGGTCGCGCGTGCGCAGCGCAGCATCGATCTTTTCCTCGATGGCGTCTTTTCTGCGCCGCAAAATAGCGTTGTGAATGCGAACTTCCACAGGCGCATCCGTATCGTCGTCCTTGGAGGGCCCCTTGAGAGCGGTTGCGTCGTCGGCCGCAGATTCGAAGTGTTCGATGAGGCGCTGCAGAGCATCGGGACGCTTGTTGAAGACCAGATCGTCACAAAGCTCGCGTTCGATCGCATCGATTTCGGCGTACGGAGTAATTTCTTTGGCATGCACCAACGCGATGTCGAGGCCCGCCTGCACGCAGTGGTGGAGGAACACCGAATTGAGCGCTGCGCGCGCGCGGGCTTTGAGCCCGAACGAGACGTTGCTTACGCCGAGCGAGGTGAGCACACCCGGAAGTTCCGCTTTGATCGCGCGGATGCCGTCGATGGTTTCGACCGCCGAGTTGACGTATTCGTCGTCACCGGTCGCGAGCGTGAACGTCAAATCGTCGAAGATGAGCGCGCCCTGCGGCACGCCGTATTCACCCGTCACGATTTCATGGATGCGTTTGGCAACCTCGAGTTTTCGCCCGGCGCTTTTCGCCATTCCGCTCTCGTCGATCGTGAGCGCGACGACTGCGGCGCCGTGTGTTTTCACCAGCGGCAGCACCGAGTCGATCTTCGCGCGGCCGCTCTCGAGATGCACCGAATTCACGATCGCGCGGCCGGGATAGTTTTCAAGCGCAGTTTGGAGCACGCGCGGTTCCGTAGAGTCGATCATCAGCGGAGCTTCCACCGATTGCGCAAGCTTTCGCACCAAGACCCGCATCTGTTCGTCTTCGTCGGTTCGCTCGGTCAGCGCACAGCAGATGTCCAGCGTGTGCGCGCCGCCCTCGACTTGTTCGCGCGCGATCAGCGCGATGTCGTCGTAACGATCTTCCAGGAGCAATTTCTTCAGTTTGCGCGATCCCTGCGCGTTGATGCGCTCGCCCACCAGCAGCGGACGCGGCTCCTGTTCGAGCGCCACCGACGTCATCGCCGAAGCAACGTGCTGGCGCGGTTTAGACGACGGTTTTCTTCCGGCAGCCCCGGCGACCGCCTCGCGTAGAGCGTGAATGTGGGCCGGCGTCGTACCGCAACAGCCGCCGACGATATTCACGCCGAAGTCGCGCACGAACGCCGCGAGTTCTCCCGCAAACTCGGCCGGCGATTCGGGGTAAATCGTTTCGCCCTTGGGCCCCATAATCGGCAGACCGGCGTTCGGGATCACGCTGACGAACTTATCGGAGGCTTCGCTCAGATAGCGCATCGAGTCGCGCATCTGCGCGGGGCCGGTCGAACAATTGAGCCCGATGACGTTGACCGGCAACGCTCCCAGCGTGGCGCAGATGGCACGAATGTCGGTGCCGAGAAGCATGCGACCTTCGGTAATGAGTGTCGGCTGGGCCGCAATCGGCACCCGGCGTAAGCCGTTGTCGAACTCCGTTACGATGCCGGCGATTGCGGCTTTGAGTTCGAGCAGATCCTGCATCGTCTCCAGCAGCAGCAGATCGACGCCGCCCTCGATCAAAAAGCGAGCCTGCTCGCCGTAGAGCTGCGCCAGCTGCGCAAACGTGATTTTTGACAGAACGGGATCCGACGAAGAAACCAGCATGCCGGTCGGTCCCAGCGAACCGGCGCAGAAGCGCGGCCACTGCGGGCTGCTGTACGCATCGCATGCAGCACGCGCCAGACGCGCGGCATTTCGATTGACTTCGGCGACGCGATCGCCTAAACCGTATTCGTCGAGCTTCAACCGCGAAGCGGTAAACGTATCCGTTTCAACAACGTCGGCGCCGGCGTCCAGATACGATTCGTGAATGCTCGCGATCAGATCGGGCCGGCTCAAGACCAGCGCTTCATTGCATCCCACGAAACGTTCGCCGCCGAAGTCGGCGCAGCCCAATTCCAGAGCCATGAGCTGCGTGCCCATGGCTCCGTCAAAAATCAGGACGCGTTCGTCCAAGCGGGATAGAAAATCCGACAAGTTACAGTGTACTCGCTGTTGCGACGGCGACGGCACGTGCGGCGCGCACCTCGCCTACCGCGCGCCCCGCTCGATTATACACGACCGGCGTTTCGAGATCGGCCAGTTCGGTCAGGACGGCCTCGCCGAGCAGGTCCAGGCCCCGCAGGATCGCGAGCACGGCAGGTGCGCGTCCACGCGAGGCGCCGTCGACTACCTTGACGGCAAGTCCCACACCGCGGTCGATGACCGCGGATCCGTGTACGCCCTCGGCCCCCGATTTGCACGCTACCGTTCCCTTGCTGCTTTCCATCAATCGCGTATCGAATTCGCCCGTGCCGGAAACGTACTGCGGATAACGCAGCATCGCATCGCGAACGATGCGCAACGCATGCTCGTCCCGTTCGCTGATTCCGCAAAGCGTAGCGAGCCGCATGAAGGAAACGGCGGCGTTGCGCAGCGGGGTCGCATAGACCGGAATCCCGCAGCCGTCGACGCCGAGCGTGAAGTCGTCGACCGCAACGTCCGACATGCGCGCGCAGAAAGCCAAGATCGTTTGCTGCGCGGCGTTCGAAGGTTCCAAGTACGTGTTCGGATCGGCGCCGAGCAATGCACACAACGCGAGGATCCCCGCGTGCTTCCCCGAGCAGTTATTATGAATCGACGTCGGGACGAAGCCGGCGCGTTCCAGCTGCGCTGCAGCGGCGGCGTTATACGGCGGATGCGGCCCGCATTTGAGCGCGCGCTCGTCCATCCCGATTTTCGAAAGGATCGACTGCACGGCTGCGATGTGAAACGGCTGACCTGCGTGCGAGGCAGACATCACGGCAATTTCGGGCGGTTCCAAATGAAACTGCTCCCGCGCGCCTGCAGCAATTGCCGCCGCAGCGATGAACGGTTTCGCGCTGGAGCGTAAATATACCGGCGTTTCTTCGTCGCCAAGGGAAAAAATGGTGCGGCCGTCCGCCGCCACGGCGCAGGCGGCGACGTGGTGGATTGACTCCACCATGCCGCCGCGCGTGACTTCGACGAACGGCTCGCCGTTCAAGCGATGTTTTTGCAATCCTTAGCGATGCCCGCTAGGCCAGCGCAGGTTCGACAATATTGGATTCCTGTTCCGCAAAGACGGGGTTGGAGAGATAGCGCTCACCGGTGTCGCAAGCAACGGTAACAATCAGTTTGCCTTTCGACTGCGGACGCGCTGCAACTTGCAGCGCTGCCCAAATATTCGCGCCCGATGATATGCCCACAAGCATCCCTTCTTCGCGCGCCGCGCGCCGGGCCGTTGCTATCGCATCGGCGTCCGTCACTCGAATCACTTCTTCATAAATGCCGGTATTGAGAACCTTGGGAATAAATCCCGTTCCCGTTCCTTGAATTTTGTGCGGCCCGGGCTGGCCGCCCGAAAGCACCGGCGATCCATCCGGTTCCACCGCGATGATCTGAACGCCGGGTTTGCGCTCTTTGAGCACCTCGCCTACGCCGGTAATCGTGCCGCCCGTTCCCACGGCAATTACCGCGATGTCGACCGTTCCATCCGTATCGCGCCAAATTTCCTCAGCGGTGGTTTGCCGGTGCACTTGCGGATTGGCCGGGTTCTCGAATTGCTGCGGGATGAAGTATTTAGCGGGATTGCCGGAAAGGATCTCGTTCGCTTTCGCAATCGCCCCTTTCATCCCATCGGCACCCGGCGTCAAAATCACTTGCGCACCGTACGCTTTGAGAAGATTGCGGCGTTCGATCGTCATCGTGTCGGGCATGATGAGGATCACGGGATATCCCTTGGCGGCGGCAACGAATGCAAGAGCGATCCCGGTGTTGCCGCTGGTGGGCTCCAAAATAACCGTATCCGGACGCAGGCGGCCTTCACGTTCGGCGGCTTCAATCATCGCAACGCCGATGCGGTCCTTTACGGACCCGGCCGGGTTGAACGACTCCATCTTTACTGCAACGGTGCCCGGCATGCCCTTGGCCATGCGATTGATTTTTACCAAGGGCGTGTTTCCGAACGTATCCGCGAGATTCTCGTATATGCGTGCCATTACTGTTCCTTTTCGGCGTCGGCGTAGTATCCCATAACCACCGCGCCGGGACGATGGCTGCATTCACAGGCGTTCGCGGCGTTCATGGTTAGCCATGCCGGCCGTCGGCCGCGCTTCGCAACCCGATTTGCTCGTGCCCTAGTCAACGCCGATGTCCCACAGCATTCCCAGATCTTTTTTAGAGAAAGCTCGGAAGGCTATCAGCGTTTCGGTGTCCTGAATGCCTTCGAGCGCGCCGATTTTCTCGGTCACGAGATCGCTGAGGTCTTCGTGTTCCTTCACCCTGACGATCGCGACCATGTCGAATGGCCCGGCGACGCTGTAGACTTCCGCTACGCCGTCGATCGCCAACAGATCGTCCGCGATTGTTTTCAGGCGCGGGCGCTCCACGTTGACCAGAATGAACGCCGTAACCATAAGGGCTCTTCCTTCCTCACTTGCGCGGCCGATGCGCCGTTGCCGACGATTTGTAAACAATAACCGCCTTTCCCGTCCGCTTGGGCCGCTTTGCCGTTAGAATCGTATGACGCCCACCGCAACGCTCGCTCTATCGGCCCTGCTCGGATCCGTTGCTGCCGCGGGCGCCGCTCCGGGCCTGCGTCCAACGGCGACGCCGTCCCCGTCGCCCTCGCCTGCGCCGGCGCTGAGGACGATCGCAAAGGCGACGGCTCACGGGCGGCAAGTCAATCTCGTCGGCAAAGCGAGCGCCGCTTCCACGGGAACGATCGACCAGCAGCAGATCGCGACGCGGCCGATTTTGCGCGCTGGCGAAATTCTCGAAGTCATTCCCGGCTTGGTGATCTCCCAGCACAGCGGAGGCGGCAAGGCCAACCAATACTATCTGCGCGGTTTTCAACTCGATCACGGGACGGATTTGGCGAGCAGCGTCACGGGCGTCCCAATCAATCTGCCGACGCACGCGCACGGCCAAGGGTACTCGGACATCAATTGGCTGATTCCGGAGCTCGTTAGTTACATCGAATTCAAAAAAGGCCCCTACTATGCAGATGAGGGCGACTTCTCGACCGCCGGTTCATACAATCTGCTTTATCGAAACACCATTGGGCCGGTGGGGCAATACACGATCGGCGGTTACGGGTACGACCGCACCTTCATCGCGAATTCGCCGCGCGTAGGAGCCGGAAATCTCCTATACGCATTCGAGTACGTGCACGACAACAGCACGATGGAGCGCCCCGACAACTACCGCAAATACAACGGCGTGCTGCGCTACAGCGTCTCATCGAAGCGGAGCGACTTCAACGTGACGGCAATGGCCTATAACGGCGCGTTTAGCTCCAGCGATCAAATTCCGCAGCGTTTGGTGCAAACGGGCGCCATCGATCGCTTCGGCCTTATCGATCCCGGCGACGGAGGACTAACGTACCGCTTGGCCTTCTCGGCCGCTTTGATGCACCACTACGGCAACGGCGATATGCGCCTGAACGTCTACGGCGTCAAACAGTATCTCGATCTTTTCTCGAATTTCACCTATTTCTTAGACGATGCGACGGATTACTACAACGTCACCGCAAATCCGTTGACGTGCAAAACCGTCTATACCACGTGCAGTCCCGGCTTTGCGCACCTCTCGACCTACACGTCGTACTGCCACGCCAACAATACTGCGGCCGCCGGTGCAGTAACGCCGCATTCGGTAACGCCGGCCGCGTTTTCATTTTCCTGCGGCGACCAGCGCGAACAGCAGGACAAGCGATTCGTCGGCGGTTTCGATCTACGCCGCGGCTTTTCCGGACGAGGCTCAACGGCTACCGTCGGTTTGGCGTTGCGCAACGACAACATCGCGCCGGTTGGGTTGTTCCTGACGCACGGGCGCATCCGGTATCCGCAAGGCACGCTCAGCGATGCCCATGCGGTACAAACGGATCTGTTCGCATACGCGCAAGATGCGCTGAGCGTCGGCCGGAAGCTGCGGCTCGTCCCCGGTATTCGGGCCGACGTGTACGATTTCAACATCGCAGAGATCGATCCCGCAAATTCCGGATTCAAACATGAAGCAATCGTCACTCCGAAGTTCGCGGGTGCCTACGCGTTCTCGGACAATCAGGAGGTCTATGCGGACTACGGACAAAGCTTCCACAGCAATGACGGGCGCGGAGCGACGCAGACCGTCGATCCGCAAACCCACACGATCATCGATTCGAACGGTGTTCACGTTTCCCCGGTAACGCCGCTAGTCCGCGCGGCCGGAGAAGAACTCGGCTATCGCTACTCCAACTCGCGGTTCAACAGCTCACTGGCGCTCTGGCAGCTCAATATCGATTCCGAACTGATCTTCGATGGCGATCACGGGGTTACGTTTGCGGGGCGCCCCACAGAGCGCCGCGGCATCGAACTGGCGAATTACTTCATGCCGGCGCCGCATTTGACGATCGATGCCGACTTCGCCACGTCGACGGCGAAGTTTCTGACCGATCCGGATCACATCGGTACGGCGGTTCCCGAATCACTGGCGGCAGTGATCTCGGCAGGCGCGACAATCGACGAACCGTTTTACAGCGCAAGCTTGCGCATGCGGTATTTTGGGCCGCGCACGCTCATCGAAGACGGAAGCGCCACCTCCGCGCCGTCGATGCTGTTCAACGGACAAATCACCGCTAAGGTCGCTCGGCGTGCTGCGGTATCGTTTGAAGTGCTCAACATTTTCAACGCGGCGGCGGCCGACGTGACGTACTATTACGGCTCGTGGCTTCCGAGCGATGCGGCCAATCCCGCGTACGCGAGCAATCGGGCGATCAATCCGGCGCTCGGCGGTTCGGGCGTAAACGACTATCATTATCACCCGTCGGAAGCACGAACGTTTCGGTTGAGCGTATCGGTTGGGCCGTAGCGCAACGCCGAACGTTCGGCGCAACGCTGCGAGATTCAGCTCGATAGGCGCGCGGGGTGGGCCCTAGACGTTACCGTGGGCGGACGGGCAGAACAACCCGCACCGCTTTGCCGTTTTTCGCTATCGGCTGGACGTTGATGCGGTTGGCGAGCTGAGCAACCAAATACAAGCCACGGCCGGTTTCTGCCAGCGGATTGGCCGGCGGATTGGCATTGAAACTGAATGCCGGCCCATGATCGACTACCGACAAAACCGGATCATCGCCGTTCCAGTCCAGCATGATTTGCACCGGACCGGGAGCGTGCCGCACGACGTTACCGATGAGTTCGGCGTAAATGATTTCGCAAGCGTCGTAGTCGTCTTCTTCGCCGCATCGCAATTTGAGCGTGCGCACCAGTTCTTCTCGCGTGCGATGCGCCTGGCTTGGGTCCAACGCCGAAAAGCTCCACTTCATCGCAAAGCGCCCGCTGAAAAGCCGACGGCAAGCGCACGCCTGTCGCTCGTTCCCCGGGCGGAGATAGCGGCCGTCATTGCCGTCGTTCTTTTGGGTCTAAGTGTGGAAGCCTTGCGGAATTACGCTTCCATTTGAAAAAGCTTGCGCAGTCCGAGTGCTGACAATACCCGAGCCGCCATGCCTTCGACGTTGATCAGCCGCAGGTTCGCGTGCAGTTTTTGTACGCGCCACTGGTTGAGTTTCTCAATCAAAGCGCCGATGCAGCAGCATTCCAGGCTTTCCACGTTCGTACAATCCAAGACCACGTCGTTGTGGGGTTTGATCTCGTCGAGTTGCGCGCGAAGGTCCTCGACCCGATACACGTCGTACCGGCCCGGCGCCAACTTATACGGTTGAGGCATCTGAACCACGATCCTAAGGCACCCTTGTAGGCGTTGCTCATCCATTTTAAGGCCGCCGCTTGCCGCGCTTCTGCGCGCAATCACGCTTAAGGGCGCACAGAGAACTGGTTTCCGGTTTTCTTCTGCAGGACGTTCCCGGACCGCGGCGGGACTTGGCGCCGATGCGAAACATTCGCGCAAGTCTGCGAGCTATTGCGGGGAGCCGAAACGCCCCTTTTTGCGGGCAGAGCGCTGGGTCAGCGCGATGAAGAAACGCTTTCGCTGGGAGGCGGGGTAATGCTCTCGCGCTGCAGCATGGCCGAATAAACTTGCCTCACCGAGTCAATTGTATCGATTTCTTCAACCGGTTTATCGTCCCGAATTCGAACGATTCGCGGAAAACGCAGCGCAAATCCGCTTTCATGTAAGTCGCTAGGCTGGATGATATCGAATGCCACCTCCAAGACTATTTTGGGTTCAACGGCCATTGCGTATCCGCGTGGGCCTGTTTGGTGCTCTAAGAACCATTGTGTAAGCTGGGCGATCTCCGCATCGGTAAGTCCGGAGTACGCTTTTCCAATCGTCAACAAGTCACCGTTCTGCCCTCGGACGGCGAACGTATAGTCGGACAATACCTTAGCTCGTTTTCCATGGCCCCACTCGGCCGCCACAACGACAACATCCAGCGTCGAAAGCTCGCGCTTGAGCTTTAGCCACCATTTTCCGCGACGTCCAGGGTGATACGGTGAGTCTTGGCGCTTGAGAACAAGCCCCTCGTGTCCACGTCCGCGAGCGGATTCGAACATTTCGTGAACGATATCGGCCTGGTTCGCTCCGCTGAGCGCCCGCGTTTGAACGAACGCTACATGCGCTCCCGGATCGATAATTTTTGCCAGACGGCCACGGCGTTCCGTTAACGGTTCGTCAAGCAGATAGCTTTCACCGATTGCCAGCGCGTCGAAGACCATGTACGCGACTGGAACTTCGGCCAGAAGATCGGGCGTGACCACTTTGCGTTGAAAACGGGCTTGTAGATAGCGGAACGGCAATACATTTCCATTGCGCTGCGCAACGATCTCGCCGTCCAGTATGAAATTTCCGCGAACACGTTCCAGCGCGGCAATCACTTCGGGGTAAGAGTGGGAAACGTCGTTGGCCGTTCTGGAAAATAACCGTACTTTGCCATCAGTCTTTATGCGCTTGCGCCCGAATTCCATCGAACTTATCTTCGATGAGCCACTCGCCGTACGATAGTTCACGGTAAGGCTCCCCGAATTGCAGCGGCGAAGCGAGCATAAATCCGATTGGCACGCCGTAAGAGATCCGTATGCCATGAAGGGTACCCGTTCGCGCCGCCACGGCAACGCTGCCTATATCACCGGTTGCCATCACAGCGCGCCGTATGTCAGCCGCTCGGGCAGCGAATGCCTTGGCGATCGCCTCAATCACGAGCGCTTCTTTGAGTCCGATACGCAAATCACCGGTCATGATCTTGATGACGTATTTCGCCTGGAGCCGCTCCTTGCAAGCGGCCAACATTCGCTCGCATAAATGCAACCGACGTTTTCCGGCGGCACGTCCCGTGGCGCCGGCAATTTCTTCAAACAGCGCCTTCACCGACGCAGGCGTCAGCGTTTCCGAAAAAAGCCCCAAATTCGCCGGCGGACGAACGAACTCGCTCAAAGCGGAGCCGAGGTCCCCGAACTCTCGGTATGCGCTCGCGAGATCCGCATCGGATACGTCCCACACGCGCTTCGCCGCGGCCACGATGGTATTGCCGCCTAGTGACAGTGTCTTTTGCTCGCGTCGAGCAAAAGGGCTGCCGGAAAAGAAATAGGCGGTAGCTTCAAGATCCGCATCGTCAACGCTTTGTAAGTACTTCGCAAGTTGCTCGATTTTTGCGTTCTTACTCGAGGTCGTAGCTATCGCTTCGCAGGCAGCGGCAAACCGAATCATACGTACGCTGATCTTTCCACATTAGAAGCCAAAGTACGCTTTTCCGGAGACACGTTGACCGTCCAGCAACTGCTTGGGGCACTACTTCAATATTGCAGCGGATCAACATACGCAAGGTTGGAGTTGAGGCGAACAAATTGCCGCAACGGATAGTTGTGACTCTGCCCCATGAGGATCACCACGCGATCCCGGGACGAACGGCCACGTACATTGTTCCCGCGTCGTCGGCTTGCCGCCCCACCCCATCGAAAATGCTGTACCGGAAGCGTTAGCACGGATAGAGTTCTCGGTATTGATCGCGCGCATCGTCGTCGGCACTTCCTTTCGGATCGACTACGTCGGTGAAGTGTGCCTTGACGTAGGCGTCGATGCGCTTTGCGCCGGCGAATTATCGTCGTAAATGGACGGTCCCCAGGTCTCGACCGGATAGACCGTTCGATTTCCGTACACGCTATTGTGTACGTCTCGGCTAGCGGCATCGTACCTCCGTACACCGTGGTATGAGTAATACACACTCCGGGGCTGAGCGTAAAAACTTCAATGGCACCCGTTCGAACTCACGGCAAAGCGTCATTCGGTAAGGAACGCGACGGTCAGGTTCAAGAGGGGGCTCGGTTGGGAACAACGTAGGCGATGCATAACCCGGTTCCGATTTCGCTTAGACGGCTCGAGCAGGAACATCGCTACCTCGAACTGCTGGTGCGCGCCGGCGAAATTCTCGCAACCGCGCTGGACTGGCATCAAACGATCGAAAGCGTTTGCAACGCGGCGGTTGAAACGGTCGCCGATATTTGCTTGCTCGATTTGAAAGACGAGAGCGGAAAGCTGCACTCGTTGCCGCCGCGCACGCGGACCCGAATCGCACGCAGGAGCTGCGCGATGCGGGCGGCTTTCTTCACGACAAGACGCGAACGGCGACGCATCCAGCGGTTGCAGCGGCCGCGGCAGGGCAACCGGTCTTGATACCGGTCGCCGAAGACGACTATTTCCGGCGCAGCTCGACCAGCGCCGAGCACGAACAGTACATGCGCCGGATGAAATACCGCTCCCTGATGATCGTGCCGCTCACCTCGGCGACGCAGGGCACGATGGGAGCCCTCACGCTCGTGCGCACCGACGACAACGAGGAGCGGTACGATGCGCAGGCGCTGCGCTTCGCGCAGGACCTCGCGCGCCGCTGCGCCACGGCAATCGCCAAAGCCAAGCTGTACGAGCAAACGGTGCACATCGCTACGGTGTATCAGCGCGCCGCCTTGCCTGAACGCTTGCCGAGCCGCGACGGCATCTCGTTCGACGCTTTTTACGAACCCTCGTCGGAAGAATTGCTCGTCGGCGGAGATTGGTACGATGCCTTCGAGCTTCCGGACGGCCGAATCGCGATTACGGTCGGCGACGTGCTCGGGCACGGCGTCGAGGCCGCAATTTGGATGAGCCGGCTGCGGAACGCGCTGCGTGCGGCTTTGTTCGGTGATCCCGATCCGGCGCGCGCGCTGGAGATCGGAGATCAGATGCTGCGCACGGAATTTCGCGAAGAATTTACCACCGCGCTCATCGCACTCATCGATCCGATTCATCAAACGCTTTCGTGCGCCTCGGCGGGCCATCCCGGGCCGCTCGTTTGGGACGGAACCGGCGAGGTGATCGATCCATTCGCGGAACGTGGGCTTCCGCTGGGATTACGAAAACTCGGTGAGGTTGCGAAGACCTCGCAGTTGCTGTGCGTCAAGCCCGGTTCGTTCGCCGCGTTCTTTACCGACGGACTGCTGGAGTGGAATCGGAACATCGCTCAAGCGTGGTCGCGCCTGCAGCATGCGATTGCGCGACAAGACGTGCGCGAGGCGCTTCATCCGGCAAACGCGATTCGAACGCACGTCATCGATGCAAACCGGCACGAGGACGACGTCGCGATCCTCACCGTGCGGTGGGACAAAGTTCATCGCCGGCAGCGTTGAGGGTCAGCGCCCGTACTTTCGATCGCGCTGCTCCTGAATACGCAGCGCACGTTCGTATGCATCGAACGCCCGCTCCGGTTTGCCGCGCACCATCGCGGAACGCAGCCGCAGGTAAACCAGCAGCACCAAGCATCCGATAGCGGCTGCAGCCAGCAGAGGTCTCGGCCTGCCTGCAAACGGCACGGCGGAAACGCTCGCAAGCACAACGGCAAATAATGCCAGCAGCGTTTCCCACCGCCGCATCCGAATCGTTACTTGTTTTTGAAGCGGGCCATCCGCTTTTCGTTATATGCGGCGATGCCTTCTTTGGCGTCTTCGCTCTTGAAGAGCAGCGACTGCAGCTCGCGCTCCAGCGCCAGCGCATCGTTCAGCGGCAGCTCGCATCCGGTTTGCACGCTGCGTTTGATGTGCCCCACCGCCATCGGTGCCTTATTGGGCGTGGTGAACTGCTTGGCGAAGCGCAGAACTTGATCGCGAAACGAAGCCGCGTCGCCTTCGTAAATATCGCTGATCATTCCCCACTCCAGCGCTTGTTCGAAGCTCGAACGTGCGGCCCGTCACCATCAACTCGATGGCGCGCGATTTTCCGACCAAACGTGCGAGACGTTGCGTACCGCCGGTACCCGGCAACACGCCGAGGGCAACTTCGGGAAGCCCGATTTTACCGGCGTCTTGACGCGCGACGCGAATGTCCGCCGCCATTGCAATCTCCAGGCCGCCGCCCACGCAGTGGCCGTTCAGTGCCGCGATGACCAGTTTCGGGGTTTGCTCCAGGCGCGAGAGCGTTTCGTTGGCGTGCAGGCAGAAGTTATACTTGAACTCCGGCGTAACGCTGTTGAGCATGCCGATATTTGCGCCGGCGGAAAAGAATTTCTCGCCTTTTCCGGTAAGCAGCAGCACTTCAACGTCCCGATCGAAACGCGCATCCAAGATCGCTTCGTCGAGTTGACGCATCATCTCGTGCGTGTACGTATTTGCCGGCGGATCGTCCATCTCGATGATGGCGACATGCCCGTCTTTCGAAAAATTGATGACGCGCTTGCCGTCGAACGCGCGTTCCTCGCGCCCGAACGGAGTCTGTACCGCGCCGTTGGTCGTTACTGCCATACCTGCATCCTTTACGCTGCTTCGTTTTTGCCTTTGGGGGCAATCCAGGAGGGGTCTTTGAAGTACGAATCGAGCCTGCTTTTCGTCCTGCGGCGTCGGCAGCACGGTCGGCGCATACGCTTCCCATTCCGATGCGGTCAGTTGCCGCCCGTCCACCGTCCAATGCTGGCCGGCATACGCGCCGATCTCCCGGTTGAAGCGAATGTCCGGCATGAACAGTTTGGTCTGCGATGGGTTGACCGCGTTCACCCGATCGATCGTTTTGCGGCATTCTTCGTAGAATTGCTCGCGAGCGCGTTCGTTCAGTGAATCTTTGTCGACTGCCTCATCGGTCTTGTCCTCGTCGACGCGGCCTTTGATGCCCCACGTGTATGCCCATTGCGCCGAACCTGAATGGTCCGTGCCGAAGAGATCGAGCGAGCCGGAAACCCATTTGTTGTAGTACTTCTGCTGTACCTCGACCGGAATGACGTTCGCTTGTGCGATGCGCCGCAATCCGGAGATGCCGGTACCCATGTGATATGATTCTTCGCGCAGCATCGGGCCCATCGATTGAGCGAGCGGCGCAAACCCGGAATGCGAAAGCATCGTCAGTTGGAATTTTCCATCGCGATCCATGAAATTGGTGTACGCGAAAAAATCGAGCCAATGCGTCACGTCATTATTAAATGCGTTGAGCAGGCGATTCTTTTTGCCGAAAGCGCGCCGCTCCAGCAGCTTCTGCGCCTCGATTTTGCCGTCGTGGCCAAAGTTGTTCACGAGGAGATGACACATTTGGTATCCGTGCCGCGTCTCTTCGACCATGATTCGCACGAGCGAGGCCAAGTCATACTCTGAAGGAGCGTTGTTGACCAGAAACCGCTGCTGCTCGTTTGAAGCAAATTCTGTGTCGCCCTGGTAGACGATGAGATTGAGCAGCGCGTCGCGCATCCGCTGGTCCGGAATTTCGAGAAGCTTCTCCCACCGGCGCTCGCCTTTGAAGTCGCCGAAAGACACTTCGCTCGTAGGGAGCTCGCCGTATTTTGCCTCGAAGCGGTAGCCCGGCATGTAGCGCTCGATCAGCTCGTCGTCTAGGCCGATGTCTTTTTGCCATTCCGCCAGAAGGTCCAGCCAATCATCGAAGGTGGTTATGCGCGCCATGGATTCCTCGCAGTCGGGCGCCTCTCTATGAGCGCCTGACGAAAAAATGTGGTACCGTGAGAATACCGTTATATACTAGGACTGCGCATACCGGAAGTCAAGCAAACCGTCATGTCCGCTCATGGTCCCAAGCGCCCGGTTACTCGACCGAACTCTTTCATTTATACGTTGTTCGGCGACTTCGTCCACCGCGATCCGCTGCTGCACGAAGAGTTGTGGATCGGCGCCCTTATCCGTTTGATGGCAGAGTTCGGCTTGTCGGAACAAGCCGTGCGCCAAGCGGTTTCGCGCATGGCGCGCCAAGGGTGGCTCGCTGCGCGAAAGGACGGCAGCCGTTCCTTTTACGCGCTGACCGAACGCGGTCGCGGCCGCGTCGAGGCCATTAGTCCGCGCATCTACGGCCCCGTGGTCGAATGGGACGGGCGCTGGCGGACGCTGACATACGGAGTGGCAGAGTCAAATCGCGCCGGCCGGGACGGACTGCGCAAGGACTTGGCCGTGCTGGGCTGGGCGCCGCTGTCCGCATCGACTTGGCTCTGTCCGAACGATGCGCTCGATGCCGCCCGCAGTGCCGCCCAAGCGAACGGTGTGCTGGAGTGCGTCGATTTTTTCCTCGCCGAGTACGCCGGGCCGCACACCGATCGCCAATTACTCGAACGCTGTTGGAATTTGCCGGACATCGCCGCTGCGTACCGCGCGTTCATCGGCGCGTACGAACCGCGGCTGCGCGCAGAACGTCTGGAGCGTGCGCTGCGCGATGACGAGGCCTTCGTCGAACGGATGTGGCTCGTGCACGACTATCGAAAATTTACGTACGTCGATCCCGGTCTTCCGAGCACGCTGCTGCCGCCGCACTGGCCCGGTACGTTCGCAGGCGCGTTGTTTCGCGAATACTACGCGCTGATTTCGCGCAAAGCCCAGCGCCATTTCGCGGCTGCGCGTCAGTAATTAGGCCGAGTCTTCGGTTTCGTGTAAATGCAAATGACAGCCGTCCTCCGCCTCGGCGAGCACCTCGCGCGCTTCGGCGAGCATATCTTGCGAAATCGGAGTGCAGGTTTCGACGGAGCCGTCATCCGCTAGAAATTCGAGCTCGCCCCATTCCTCCCACGTTTCGAGCGGCACGCCGTCGATCTCCGCCGGAAAGCGAACGCAAAAGCCTTCTTCGATATGCAGCCCAACCACCGTTACGCGCGTCCCGCGGGCAAAGTAGTCTCCGTCTTTCCAGAGCGTTCCGTACGTCGTTTGGTAAGTCTGTCCGATTTTGAGCGCTTCGATGATTTACACTCCAAAAGGATCGATCGGTTTTTCGCCGATGTACGTCAGCACGCTCTTGGTTTCGCTGTAGAGTGTCATGGTTTCCAGCCCCAGTTCGCGCCCGTATCCGGATTGTTTGTACCCACCGAACGGCACGCCGGGAAACACGGCGTACGGCGTGTTGATCGCGACCGTTCCGGTGCGCAGTGCCTTGGCGACGCGGTTCACGCGGCCCACGTTTTGCGACCACACGCTGGCCGAAAGCCCGTAGTCGCTGTCGTTGGCCAGCGCAATTGCGTGCGCTTCGTCGGTGAAGCGCACGAACGCGGCAACCGGACCGAAGATCTCTTCTCGAGCGATGCGGTGGCCGGCTTGCGCCTCGTACGCCGTAGCCGTCCAAAAAGAGCCGCCTTCGAAGCCGGCATCGACGCGCGCCGCTTCGCCGCCCAGAATTTTTCGCGCGCCCTCCTGCTGCGCGATATCGCAGTACGAACGTATCTTTTCGAATTGCTCCTGCAGTGTAATGGCGCCGACGTGGGTACCGGGGTTTTCCGGATTGCCGACACGCAGCTTCTGCGCCTTTTCTGAAAACAGCGCGATGAAATCGTCGGCAATGCGCTCGTGCAGCAGCACGCGCGAACGCGCTTCGCAGGTCTGTCCCGCGTTGTAGAAGATGCCGTACAGCGCGCCGTTCACGGCTTGCGTAAGATCGGCATCGTCGAACACCACGGACGGAGACTTGCCGCCTAATTCCAACGTGACGCGTTTGATCGTTTGCGCGGCGGTAGCGGCGACGCGCTTACCGGTCGCAGTGCTGCCGGTAAACGCGATCTTGTCGACGGCGGGGTGCTCGACCAACGCCTGTCCCAGCTGAGCCGCAGATCCGGTCAGCACGTTGAGGACGCCTTCAGGCAAGCCGGCTTCGAGCGCGATCTTCCCCAGCTCCAATGCGGTCAGCGGCGTGGACGGCGCAGGTTTGAGCACGACCGTGCAGCCGGCGGCCAGTGCAGGCGCAACTTTCCAGGCGGCCAGCAACAGCGGAAAATTCCACGGCACGATAGCGCCGACGACGCCCACCGGTTCGCGCACCGTATGCGCCAGATATGAGGGCATGGGGCCGGGCAGCGTGCTGCCGTAATTTTTCGTTGCCGCGCCCGCGTAAAATTCGAAACAATCGACGACGGCGTTCAGCTCGCCCTTTGCGGTAGCGATGGTCTTTCCGTTGTCGCGCACTTCGAGCAGCGCGAGTTCGCCCGCGCGTTCGCCGATGAGCTGCGCCATGCGTGCGATGATTTTACCGCGACGCGATGCCGGCATCGTCGACCATTTACCGGTCTCGAATGCGGCGCGCGCTTGCGCAACGGCTTTGTCGACGTCGGCGGCTCCAGCGTCGGCGATGCGCGCGATCACCTCACCGGTTGCGGGATTGCGATCTTCGTACGTGGCCCCTTCATGCGAATCCACCCATTCTTTGCCGATGAGCAGCTGGGTTTGCATCGCCGGTGCAGTTACCGTCATGATTGCCGATTACATCCTCTCGAAAATCGTCGTGATGCCTTGGCCGACGCCGATGCACATCGTCGCCAGCCCGTAGCGCACACCGCGGCGCTGCATTTCGTGCAGCAGCGTCGTTGCGATTCGCGCGCCGCTGGCGCCGAGCGGGTGCCCCAGCGCGATGGCCCCGCCGTTGACGTTCGCTTTCTGCGGATCGATCTCCAGGTCGCAAAGACATGCAAGCGATTGCGCGGCGAACGCTTCGTTGATTTCAACCAGGCCGATGTCCGCGATCGTAAGGCCGGCTTGAGCGAGGGCTTTTCTTGTCGCCGGTATCGGACCTAGGCCCATCACGTCGGGATGAACGCCGCCGCAAGCCGATGCAACGACACGCGCCAGCGGCCGCAGCTCCAGACGCTGCGCAGTGCGCAGTTCACACAGCATCAATGCGGCGGCTCCGTCATTAATGCCCGAGGAGTTGCCGGCAGTGACCGTTCCGCCGGCTTTGAATGCCGGCGCCAGCTTTAGCAGCGACTCCAGCGTGGTCTGCGGACGCGGATGCTCGTCGGCGGCGACACGGATCGTTTCTTTTCCACGAGAAGCGTTCACCGCAATGATTTCGTCGTCGAAACGATGCTGCTCGACCGCCGCTTTGGTTCGCATCTGCGACTCCAGCGCAAAACGGTCTTGCTGCTCCCGGCTGATGCCGTACTGCTGCGCGACGTTTTCCGCCGTTTCCCCCAGTGAAATCGGCGGATACAACTGCTGCATGCGCGGATTGACCATCCGCCATCCGATCGTCGTATCGAAGATCTCCGGGGCGCGATCGAAGGCGCGCTCCGACTTGAGTTGCACGAACGGCGCGCGCGTCATCGATTCCACGCCGCCCGCGACGATCACGTCCGCTTCGCCCCAAGCGATCGCTTGCGCCGCGGAATTGATCGCCTGCAAACTGCTGCCGCACAAGCGGTTTATCGTGGCTCCCGGAACTTCCACGGGCAAGCCTGCCAGCAGCGCCGCCATGCGCGCGACGTTCCGGTTGTCTTCACCGCTTTGGTTGGCCGCTCCGAAATAGACGTCGTCCACGCGGGAACCGGCGATGTTGGTGCGCTCGATCGCCGCTCCGATCACCACGGCGGCCAAATCGTCCGGCCGCACAGCGGCCAGCGCGCCGCCGTATCTGCCGATCGGCGTACGCACCGCGTCCACCACGACGACTTCGCGACGTTCGGTCATGATGGCAACTCGGCGCCGGGCTGCGCCTGTGGTTCGTCCTGCACGTCCAGCACCCATAACGCGCGATGCGGCGCAAACGCTGCACCTTCGGCGCGCGCAAGCCGCTGCAGAATCCGGGAAATGCGATCCCCTCCAATCCGGCGTCCCCACTCGATTGGACCGCGCGGATAATTCACTCCCAAGCGCATGGCCGCATCGACGTCGTCCGCGCTTGCCGTTCCCTCTTCCACTACCGACACCGCTTCGTTGACGATCGATCCGACGGTTCTGCCCAAGAAGAGACCGGCTCGATCGTCAACGAGGGCGACGCTGCGTCCGATTGAGTGAAAAAGTTCCTGTGCAAGTTCGAGCATATCGTCGCCCGTAGCTTCCGAATCGACGATTTCGACGGTCTTCTGTCCGGCCAGATCGCACAGAACGCCGTATCCGATGACACGTTGCGGATGTTGCAGGCGCTCACCGAGCTTACCGATGTCGGTAGCATACGCATCCACGAAGATTGCGGCTTGCGGCGGAAGCGACGCGTCCAACGTTTCAATGGCCGCGGTTCGATCCGAGGCGCCGTCGCCCACGTCGAAGGCGATCGTCGTATCGAGCGGGAGTTCTTCGGCTAGGTCACCTTCAACCATTCGAACGCCGGCATGGCGCGTTTGCAGCATCGCAAACAGCTCCTCGCCCAATCCACCGCCGCCCAAGATCGCGATGCGCTCGTCCGTATCGACTGCCTCATCTGCCGGCTGCGCCGGTTCGTCCTTCGCGCGCGAATGCGCGCTGCCGTAGTCGTAAAAGCCCGCGCCGCTTTTGCGCCCCAACCGGCCTTGCGCGACGAGTTGCTCCTGCAGCGCTACCGGTTTCAAGCGCGCGGCACCGCTTCGCTCGTACACGGATTGCGAAGTCGCCAAGTTGACGTTGAGACCGATCAGATCCATCAGCTCGAACGGGCCCATGCGAAATCCGGCGCCGCGCGCCAGCGCATCCAACGTTTCCATCGGCGCCACGCCCGCTTCGTATGCGCGCATCGCCTGCAGATAAAACGGGCGGGCAACACGGTTGACGATAAAGCCCGGCGTATCTTTCGCGATGACCGGCGTTTTTCCGAAGCGCCGCACGAGCTGCATCGCGCGCTCCACAGACCGATCGCCGGTGAACTGCGCGCGAACGATTTCAACCAGACGCATCAGCGCCGGCGGATTGAAAAAGTGCAACCCCAGCGCGCGCTCGGGCCGCTGCAGACCTTCGGCAATCTCGCTCACCGAAAGCGACGAGGTGTTCGTAGCGATCAGCGCATCGTCAGGCAAGACGGCCTCAAGGCGAGCAAACACTGCGCGTTTGAGACCGAGCTGTTCGGGAACCGCTTCGATCCCAAGAACGGCGTTTTCAACGTGGCCAAGCTCGGCGCCGTACCGAATGCGCGCGGCCGCCGAATCGTCGTTTGCGCGCTGGGCGTCTTTGCGAATGCGCTGCTCGGCTCGAGCGCGCGCCTCCTGAATCGGTTCGATGAGTTCGACGCTGTATCCGGCGCCCGCGGCGACGAATGCGATTCCCGCGCCCATGGTGCCTGCGCCGACGACGATGATGGACTCCACGCGCCCTCATTCTCGCGAGCGATGCGGGGACCCGCCGCAGCACGCCTAAAAGGCCGACAAGGTGATGCGGAAACAGCGCTGGCGCGTGACGGCCTCACGGTATGCGATCGATACGCCGTTCCTGCGGCTGCGCCAAGATACGATCGCGTTGCCTGACGGAACGCTAGTCGAAGACTACTTCGTGCGTGAAAGCCGCGGCTTTGCCATCATTTTCGCGATGACCGGCGAGCGGCGCGTGCTTTTGGTTCGCCAGTACAAGCACGGCATCGGCCGAGAATTGCTCGAACTTCCGGCGGGCGCTTTGGATTCCGGCGAAACGCCGCTCGACGCCGCGGTGCGCGAACTGAAAGAAGAAACCGGATACACCGCACCGGCGATGACGTTCGTGCGCAGCTTCGTCGTCGATCCGACCAACGCCGACACGATCGCGCACTTATTTATCGCCCGAGGAGCCCACCCCACTTGCGAACAGCATCTGGACGTTACCGAAAACATTACGGTAGAGAGCGCCGCGCTGGACGAGTTGCCGGCGCTGGTGCAAGACGGCACGATCGATTCCATCGCGCACGTCGCCTCGATTTACGTGGCGCTGGACCTTCTTGCCGGCGAAACACTTGAGCCCAATGCGCAGTAGTAAGGATACAACGTCCGGAGGAACCCGTTTTATGCTTGCGACGTACCTACGCCTCGTCGTGCTCGTTGCCGTCGTGCTCGTGGTCTTGGCAATTCTGCATTTCGTTCTGCCGCTGTTGATTACGGCGGTTATCGCGGCAGCCGTCATCTTCGGCGTGCTCTTCGTCGTGAATCTGCTCCGCCGGGCGCCCCGCAAACTCTACTAAGCAGCGCGCGAGCGCCTGCGGCTCTTCCAGCATCGGCAGATGGCCGCTCCGCTCGAACACTTCCAGCGCGCCGTGCGAAAACGCCGCGCACACCGCGTGCGCTTCTTCGAGATTCACGATGGAGTCGCGAGCGCCGGCGACGACGAGGACCGGCATCTGCAGATCGCGTGCGATGTCCCACGACTCCACCCGCTGCGCGGCGCCGCGAAGCAGGGCTGCGGCTCCGCGTGGATCGTTTTGCCGAGCGATGGCGTACGCCGAATTGCGCGCGGTCGCCGACGCTTCGGGCGCCAACATGCGCGGCACGTACGCCTCGACGACCGGCTCGATGCTGGCGGTACGTTCCGCGCGTTCGGCGAGATCGTTGCGCTCGCGCGCCGCGCTTTCGGAGTCGGCTGCGAGCCGGCTGCATACCAGCGCGAGTTTGGTGACGCGTTCCGTGTACATCCGGCAAAACGCCATCGCGACGTAACCACCCATGGAATGCCCGACGAGTGCAGCGCGATCGATGCCGAGCGCGTCCAAAACGGCCGCCACGTCTGCGGCGAGCGTTTCCATCAGATATGGTCCTTCCCACACCTGCGAACGCCCCATTCCGCGCAAGTCGGGGCAGATCACAAGGTACTTTTTCTGCAACGCCGCAGTCTGTGCGCTCCAAATTTCGCGCGTCATCGGAAAGCCGTGAATGAGAACGATCGCCTCGCCTTTGCCGCTCGTTGCAACGTCGATCGATGCGTCGTCAACCGCTATGCGCATCGTCCTAGACCGTCACGCGCACGCCAAAATTTGCGTCGCAGCCCGTAATTGTGTATAACAGAGACAACCACCCTGGTTGCTTGCGCAGCCAGAGAAAGGATGACGTCAGCTAGAGAATGGCAGTCAAACGTTCCAGAAAAGCTGCGGCGAAGCGCTCTTCCGCAAAGAAGTCTGCTCCGCGTAAGCGTTCTGCAAAGAAAACGACGAGCACTCGACGCAAGTCCACCCGCAAATCGGCGGGGCGTAAAAAGACCGGCGGCCGTAAGAAGGCCGGCGGACGCAAAAAAACCGGCGGTCGTAAAAAAACCGGCGGACGCAAAAAAGCCGGCGGACGCAAAAAAACCACGCGCCGTAAATCGGCCGCCCGCAAGACGACCCGCAAAGCGACGAGAAGCCGCCGCAAGAGCGGTCGCCGCAAGAAAACCGCAGCCGCAGCCTAACACTGGCTCCGGCATTTTTTATGCGCGCCGTTCGCCGGCGCGCTTTTTTTTGCCGGTTTGCCCAGCAGCGAGCGCGCTCGCTGCATGATTGCCCGAAGGTTCGCGCCGGCGTTCTGCAGACTGCGCGCGCGTTTGCGGATCGCCGGTGACGACGCGAGTGCTTTCTTTGAGCGCGCGAACGTTATCCATTGCTTGCTGAAGCTGGGCCGTACTCGCGCGCATGTTCGCGCGAACCCGCGGATCGCTCTGAATCGATCGAAGCGAACTCGCCGTGGCTTTAAGAGAGCTGCTCGTGCTTTCTAATGAAGACGCCAGCGCCTGAAGGTCGCCGCGGTCGCGTACGCGGCTCAGCGCACGTTGCGTGCGCGCGATGTGCGCTCTGGCCTTCATCGACGTTGCATCGAGCGTAGCGGAAAGTTCCGAAAACGACGTTCGCAGCTGCGTTTGCGTTCCGCTCAACTCGCCGCGGCCGCCCTGAAGGCTCGCCATCAGCTGCGGCCGGCGCGCTTGAAGCGTGGCAAACATCGCGCGCGAGCGGGTCTGAAGCCCGATTGCGCGACGCATCAGCGTTTCGACCGAAAGCGGCAACATGCCCGTGGGCTGTTCGCCCAGCGGCAAAACCCTTCGTGCCAAAAGCGCCTGCGGCGGATACGGCGTCGGCAAGACGCCCGGTCTGAGATGCCGAGCCGGCGGCGCTATCGTGACTGCCGGTGAACCGGTCAGCGAGGGCTGAATCCCAAACGTTGCATCTTTTGGAATGTCAACGTCGCGCGCGATGACGATAATGACGTCGACGCTGCCGTTCGGAAGCAGCCGGATGCGCTCGACCGAGCCAACGTCGACGCCGCTAAGCAGCACCCGCGCGCCGGGCGGCAGGCCCGAAGCGCCGGCGAAATGCACGCCTATTCGGTATCCGCTGCGCCGTCCGCCCATATCCGTGATAACAAAAAATGAAACGAACAGCAGCGCGAGGGCAACAATCGCAAACAGACCGAGCTGCGCAAACCGCGACATTCGTTCACGACACTAACGCGAGCACGGGCGAATTCCTGCCTTGACCGTCTTAGACCGTACGCAAAATCGGGCGCCAAAGGAAGATCCAAATCGCGAACAGCGCCGTTGCGCAGCCCACCGCGAAAAAGGCCGCATGCAAGCCTACGACGGAACCCAAACCACCCACGATGAGCGCGCCGCCGGGGACGATTCCGAGCGCCACCATCGAGTACACGGAGATTGCGCGTCCGCGCACGTCGTCCGGGGACAAGGTTTGAATCAACGTATTCGATGCGCCCAAAAACGTCATCGTCGCGGTACCGATGACGAACAGCACCGGAAGCGCAATCCACAGACTCCAAATGAATCCCAGCGCCAGCACGCCGATCGACATCAGGATTGCCGATGCCGACCAAATGGTGCCGCGCCGTTCGCGTGCGCCCAAATACGCGGTCAACAACGCTCCGGCAAAACCGCCGACGCCGGTCGCCGCAATGGCGATGCCCAGACCCTTCGCGTTGATGTGCAGCGTGTTGACGATGAACGCAGGGAGCAGCGTACTGTACGGCCGCACGAGCAGCGCCGTAACGATGAACAGCGTGATGACCGAACCGAGGATTTTATGGCTTGAGAGAAAGCGCAGCCCGTGTCCTACCGAAACGAAAAACGGCTCGCGCGTAGTGGTGGCCGGAGGAGCGGGCTGCATGAAGAGCAGGGCAGCCACGACCGCTACCGTTGCGATCGCGTTGACGTAAAACGATCCCGCGATGCCGATCGAGGCGATGAGCAGTCCCGCGACGGCCGGTCCGATAACGGCGGGCGCGTTGAATGCCACCGAGTTGAGACCGATGGCGTTGCCGATGTACTCGCGCGGAACCATGAGCGGCACCCAACTTTGCCGCGCCGGCGAATCGAACGACATCGCTCCGGCGTTGGCGGCGTTGATCAAAATCAGGCCGACGATGTTCATCCAGCCCAAACTGGTGAAGATCGCCAAGATCAAGGCCAGCAGCGACATGATGGAATTGGTCCAAAACAAGATGCGCCGGCGCGGCCACGTGTCGGCGATCAAACCCGCCACCGGAGACAGCAGAAGCACCGGTATTGCGCGGCCGAGTCCCTGGAACCCTAAGTAAAGGGATGCGGTATGCGGACTTCCGGCAAGCTTGGCGATGAAATAGCCCGTTGCGGTGAGTTGCATCCACGACCCTAGGTTCGAAATGAGCAGCCCGACCCAAAGCAGGCGAAAATCTTTGAACCGCAGCGATGAAAAAAGGCGAACTTCGGTGCGCGCGACGGAAAGTTCGCTCATTGCAGCCGGACCGCGCTCGCAATCAGCTGCGCGCTGCGATCCAAACCGTAGCTCGACGTATCGACCAGCAGATCGTAATTTTCCGGATTCCCCCAATCCAATCCGTAGTGCGCGCGCATATACGACGCGCGCGCGCGATCGATGCGCTCGATTTCCGCCGCGGCGGTGCGTTTGTCCAGACCGCGAATTTCCATGACGCGATGCAGTCGCCAGTCGCTCGGGGCGTACAGGAAAGCGCGCAGAACGTCGGGGCGCCGGCCGAGGATGGCGTGCGCGCCGCGCCCGACGATGACGGCGTTTCCGGCGGCCGCGAATTCGCGGACGGCTTCTTGGACCTCACGCAAACAATCTTCGTCGAACGAGGGCTGCGGGCCGGTGCGGATTTCGGGAGTCCCCGATTCCAGCGCGCGAAGCATCCGTTCGCTCACGCTGGAGCCGACTTCCTCAGCGGATTCGACGGCTTGCGGCGAGGTATTGAGCCGGCGCGCGACGACGACGGGAAGCTGTTCGTCGACGCACTCGTAGCCCAAGAGCTCCGCCGCGCGTTTGGCGATGCTTACGGCACCGCAGCCGTAGCGGTCTGAAATCGTGATCAGCACGCCGCTCTATTCCGCCCGAGGGCCGGCGGACGCCTGGAGTAAAAGCATGCATTCATGCCGATCGTCCGGACGCGCAGCCTGCGCAAGGTCTTTCGTACGGTGAGGCGCCTGCCCGGAGCGGCCGGCGCGCTGAAAACGCTTTTTTCACGCGCCTACGAGGACAAGGTGGCCGTGTCCGGCGTGGACATGGATATCGAAGCGGGCGAGTTGATTGGCTACATCGGCCCCAACGGCGCCGGCAAATCGACGACGATCAAAATGCTCACCGGAATTCTGGTGCCGACGTCCGGCACGATCGAAGTTGCCGGCATCGTCCCTTATGCGCGCCGCCGCGAAAACGCCCGGAATATCGGCGTCGTGTTCGGACAACGCAGCCAGCTGTATTGGGATTTGCCGCTCGTCGAATCATACGAGCTGCTGCGCGCAATCTACACGATCCCTGCGGATCGATACGCCGCAAACTTGCGCGTGTTCAAAGAAATCTTGGAGATGGAGCCGTTTCTGCGCACGCCGGTGCGGCAGCTCTCGCTCGGCCAGCGCATGCGCGGCGATTTTGCGGCCGCTCTGCTGCACGATCCGCAAATCGTCTATTTGGACGAACCGACGATCGGCCTGGACGTGATCGCCAAGGAAGCGATCCGCGAATTCGTGCGGCGAATCAACGCCGAGCGCGGGACGACCGTCATCTTGACGACGCACGACCTCGCCGACGTGGAGCGGCTCTGCCGCCGCATCATCATCATCGACAACGGCACGGTGATTTACGACGGAGGAATCGAACGCATCAAAGAGCAGTACGGCACGCATCGCACGCTCGTGCTCACGCTGACCGCGCCCCATCCGCGGCCGGAACTCGAGGGGGCCGAGATCGTTTCCAACGAACGCGGCGTGGTGAGTTACCGCTTCGATCGCCGGCGTACGCGGGCCGATCGCCTCATTCGCGAAGCGACGGAGCGATACGATCTGCGCGACGTGACGATCGAAGAGCCCGATTTGGAATCGATCATCCGAACGATTTACCGCGAAGGGTATCAGCAGCAGGAGTACACGCCGTCATGATGGTTTCGAGCGGAACGAAAAAACCCAAAGTGCATGCATCCGCGTACGTCGCACCCAGCGCGGTAATCAGCGGTGACGTCACGATTGAAGAGGGCTGCGCCGTGTTGTTCGGCGCCGTCATATCGGCAGAGGGCGCGCCCGTCGTCGTCGGGGCTAACACCGTCATCATGGAAAACGCCGTGCTCAAGTCCAGCGGCGGCAGCGTCCTGCAATTTCCGCTCACGGTCGGTGAGAGCACACTCGTCGGCCCGGGAGCATACTTGGTGGGCGCTACGATCGAACCCGGCTGCTTTTTGGGCGCCGGCTCCAAAGTTTTCAACGGCGCGTTCATCGGCGAGCAGACCAGCGTTGCGCTGGGCGCAATCGTGCATGTCGGCACGCATCTCCTCAGCGGCCAGCACGTGCCGATGCAGCACATCGCCTACGGTAATCCGGCGACGGTGTATTCGCCGGACAAAGCGCCGCAGGTGCACGAGCGCATGCATTTTTTTCAGAACGTCTTCAACCTGGAAGATGCACCGGACGTGCGATCGCAGGCGGCGCAGGCTTATGCAAGATTTTTGCGCAAAGTCCACGCGCAAGACGCGCCGGTCGCCGATGCTGCGAAGAAGGCCGCGCCGAAACCCTCCCCCAAGCGGACCGCCGAACCCGAACCGACGCAAGCCGTCGAAGTCGAGAAAGTCGTCGACGTGATGTTCGTCGAGCTGGAGGAGGCGCGTCTGCGCCGCGAGGCCGCAATCGAACGCGAAAAGCGAGGCAAACGGTAGTGCGGTGTGCCGCCGCGTTCGTCGCCGCGGCATTCCTGCTTACCGCCTGCGCGAACGGCAGCCGTCGCGGGGCGCGGTTATCCGCCCACGACGACCTCTCTGCAATTCGGACCCTGCGTGCTGCGCTGAAAAACGGTACCTCCGGCGCACCGGTCGACGGTTTGACGATCTCCGGAATCATTACCAATACGGGTTCGGCCCCGTTGCGATGCAATGCGATGTCGTTTCTGCTGGTGGCTGCAAACGGAAACGCGCTCATGCCGCGCGCGCAATGGTGCGACGTTCCGTTTTTGGCACCGAAACACTCTGCCGGATTCAGCGCTACGTTCCCGGTGCCGCCGGAGGCACGCTTCCAACTGCGTTTCGAGCATCCCGACGGAACGTACGAAGTGCATCGCCTCACCGTACCGCCTGCATGAATGCGCGCCCATACGTAGAGTTTGCGAAAAAAGCATTCTCGCGCGAGGCGACATACCGGCTCGAGGTTTTCACCGAAGTCGGCTCGCTGATCGTCCGCGTTTATCTCCTGCGCTCGCTGTGGACCGCGCTCTACTCCCAAAATATCGCCCCGCTGCATCTGCCGCTGCATTCGATGATCACGTACGCGACGGTGGCGCTGCTGATGTCGCTGATCCTGGAGGTCGACGGCACGCGCTTGATTCGGGAGAAGCTGCGCGAAGGCACGATTGCGACCGATCTCATGAAGCCGATTAGCGTTCCGCTGTACTTTTTCAGCGACGGTTTCGGTCAAACGATACTGCACGCGGTGCTGGTCATCCCTTCGGCCCTGTTCGCTTTGCTGCTGGTGCGCATCGACGTTCCCGCCTGGCCGGTATTCGGCGTCTTTCTGCTTTCCTTCGCTATCGGCTATCTGGTCAATTTTTTCATCAACTTCTTGATGAATTCGATCGCGTTTTGGACGCTGGAAACGTTCGCGATGCAGCTGATCGTGCGCTGGGTTTCCGATCTGCTCAGCGGACAGATCATACCGCTCACGTTTTTTCCGGGGGTGTTCGGGCGGATCGTCTTCGCGCTGCCCTTCGCTGCAGTGTATTCAACGCCGCTGCTGATCTACGTCGGCGTGATCGGACCGCACGACTATGCCCGCTACCTGTTCATCCAGGTGATATGGCTGATAGTTTTTTCCGCGCTGTCGTGGGCCGTTTGGCAAGCTGCCTCGCGGCGCGTCGTGATTCAAGGAGGCTGACGATGGACTCGTCCGAGGAGCAGATGGAAATACAGCATGCCGCGCATCGGACCGAGCGCTTCGAGAAGCGCACTGGGATCGATCGCAGGATCGCCCGATAGCAAACTCAGGCTGCGCGCAACGCCGGAATCTTTCATCGGAAACACGTCGAGCCGCCCCAACCCGCGCAGCAGAACGACGGCGGCGCTCCAGACTCCGATCCCCGGCACGGCCGTAAGGCATTGCGCCGCTTGCGGACTGGGCAGCAGCGCGATCGCGTCTTCCACGACGACTGCGTCCAGAACCGCCGCCGCCGCGGTGCGTAAGTGCGCGATCTTGTTCGCGCTTAAACCCGCAGCTCGCAGATGTTCACCGTCGGCTTTGAGAAGCTCGCGCGGTGAAGGAAACGGGTACTGCGTGATCTCGCCGTGCTCCAGCGGCTGCGAAAGTGCTTCGATCGTTCGCCGCATGATCGCTGCTGCGGCATGGATGCTGATCTGCTGAAAGACGATGGCGTGGGCGAGCGCTTCCCATAAGGTCGGATATCGCGGCGGATGCAGCCCGCGAAAGCGCTCGGCAAGCGCCGCAAGCCACGGAAACGCTTGCGCGCGCCGTTCCCAGCCGTCCAACGTGACGTGAACGCCCAACATTCGTTCGACAAGCGCAAGCCGACGCGATGCGCCGGGCCCCGCAATGCGCACCTGCAGATACGCCGCCGCAGGCTGACGCACTTCGATCAGATTCGTGCCTTGGGCGTCTCGCACGGCCCGGCGGTAAGTATCGTCCTCCGCGACGACGTTGACGACGTTGGCAGATAACCGGCGCAGCGCGTCGACGGTGAAGTCGAGCCGGTACGGACGCCGGACGGGGACTCGCGCCTCGAACGTGAAGTTCATGCGCGATGCTCGCAACGTACCGTCAGTACTGGCGAATCAACCTGCTGACGATGATCGAGTACCGCGCGAATTTTTTCATGTGGTTCTGCTTTGCGATCGTCTACCATGGAACCGCGGTGGCCGCGCTGTGGGTAACGCTGCGGCAGTTTCCCTCCATGAACGGGTGGGATTTTCGTCAGATGGCGTTTCTGTACGCTCTCTGGATGATCGCGCACGAGTTTCACAACACGTTTTTCTTCAACGTCGTCAGCGTGCCGGACTACGTTCGCGAAGGCCGCTTCGACCGCTTTATGGTGCGCCCGCAAGACGCGCTTTTTCAAGTACTCACCGTTCCCTCGCAAATTTCTTTCGACGGCCTCGGGCTGGCCGTCGTCTACTTCATCATCGCCACGCGGATCAGCGGCGTGCAGGTCGACTGGGCGTTTATCGTCTTCGTTCCGTTCGTGATGGTCGGCGGAGCGCTGATCGATCTCGGCATATCTTTGGCCGTCGCGACCGTTTCGTTCTGGTTCGTACGCGTTGACACGCTGCGCTGGGTCATCATGTCGCTCGAACAGGAATTTACGCGCTATCCGATCAGCATTTATACAAAGGGCGTGCGCATCATCTTATCCTTCGTGTTCCCGTTCGCGTTCATGAATTACTTTCCGGCTACGTTTCTGCTGCACAAAACCGAAACCGGACTTTCGCTCTCACCGCTGGTCGGCGTGCTGACACCGCTCGTCGGAGCAGGCTGGCTGGCGGTGTCGTACGTATTTTGGCGAATCGGTTTGCAGCACTACCAAGGCACGGGGTCATGATGACGCAGATGAGCCGCCCGGCATTTCTCGCCGGCTTCCTTGCAGCGATTACGCTTCGGGGCCCGGCGCGGGCGCAATCGGCACTGAACGCGTTATTGCGGCCGGCCATTGCAAGCATTCCGGGAAACGTCGGCATCTACGCCAGAACGATGGCCGGCGGACCCGCATTGATCGCCTACAACGCCGACGTGTCGTTTCCGAGCGCATCGACGATAAAGATGCTGATCATGCTCACCGCATTCACGCTGGCCGCGCGGGATCGAACGGTTATGGATCGCGAGATCGTGTTTCATTCGAGCGACTTGATCGGCGGTTCGGATTTCCTTGCGCACGCAGCGGACGGCCGGCGCTTCACCGTCGCTGAACTCATCGAACCGATGATTCAGGTAAGCGACAATACCGCCGCCAATCTGCTCATTACGCACTTCGGATTTGCGCAAATCAACAGCGTGACGCAGCGCGCCGGCTTACGCCAAACGTTTTTGCGCCGGCATTTCCTGGACACCGGCGCATTGCTGCATCACATGGACAACCGCACGACGCCCGCCGACATGGCGCACCTGCTCTACGAATTGGAACGCGGCGTCAGGGAAGGACTCACGACGGTCGCCTCGCCGCAGGCCTGCCGCAGCATGATCGACATCATGCTCGGACAGACCGATCGCGACACGATTCCGCGGCTGCTGCCGCCGGGCACGGCGGTCGCGAATAAAACCGGCGAATTGAGCCGCTCGCGCAGCGATATCGCCATTATCGATCCGTTCGGCGATTCACCGTACGTTCTGACCGTCTACACCAGCGGGCTCGATGCGCCGGGACAAGCCTACGACGGGATTGCGCGCATCTCTCGCGCCATCTACGGGAAAGTTGCGGGGACTGATTTATGAAGTTGGCTCGGCCGTAGGGTCGATGCTCACCGCGATCATCGTATCTCCGACGCGCAACGCATCCAGCACGTCGAAGCCCTGGGTCATTTGCCCGAAGACCGTGTATTGCCGATCCAAAAAGCGCGCGTCATCCAAGCAGATGTAAAATTGCGAACCTGCGGAGTCCGGATCGCTGGATCGGGCCATCGCAACGGTGCCGCGCACGTGCGGCCGTTCGTTGAATTCGGCCTTGAGGCAGTATCCCGGGCCGCCGGTGCCGTTGCCCGACGGATCGCCGCCTTGCACCACGAAGCCCGGCTCGACGCGATGGAACGTCAAGCCGTCATAAAAGCCGCTTTGCGAGAGTTTCACGAACGCGGCGCAATGCTGCGGCGCATCGTCCGGATAAAACGTAAACGTCAATTCGCCGCGGCTGGTGCGTAGACGCGCTTGCGAGGTTCTCGCAAGTTCGATCAACGTGCGCAGTTCGTCGCCGACGGGAGCGCTCAAAGCTGTCATCGTGAGCGCAGGCTTGTGCACCGGAACCCCTAATGCCTGGCGGCGATCGAGTGCGTCGATTTTCTGCTTGCGGCTCAAGCGTTTGAAGCGCGCTTCGAAGCTGCGGGCCGCACTCCGGTCGCAAAAGGGCAGCCAGCCGGCAAGCCGAACCGGTCGGCGCGAACGGGTATATTTCGCAGCGCGGCCATTCGCATGGGCGGCGAGCCGGCGAACCAGATCGTGCGTCCAGCCCGTATAGTACGAACCGTCGGCGCATTCCAGCACGTAAACGACCGCAATCGCGCGTTTTTGCTCCATCATTGCGTAAATTCGCCCAAACTGCGGTAGAATCTGTCCGGTATGGAGTGGACCCGGGGGAACAAAACGGATAGAACGCTGAAAATGAGGATCCCGCCGAGCGCGCGCTTCAGCGGAGAAGTGCGCAAAAGCGTCGTCGCTTTTGCCGACGGAACTAAATTCGGCCAACGCAACGTCGAAGAATTTATCTTTGCCGTCGGTGAAGCGCTGGCGAACGCAATCGAACACGCGCATACCAGCAACGTCATCGAAATTTCTTGTCGAGCTGGATGACGAGAAAATTTTGGTCACGATCGTCGATTCGGGCCAGGGATTCAAGCCGAACGCCGCCACGGATTTTGCGCTTCCGAGCGCATTCTCGGAACGTGGACGAGGACTGCCGATCATGCGGGGCTGCACCGATATTTTTGCCGTCCATTCCGTGCCCGGCCGGGGTACGGCCGTGGTCCTCGGACGCTACCTGCGACGAAGGCGCCGTGAGGAACGCGGCCTCGCATCGTGAAGTGGCGAAACATGAAGTTTCGCCGCTTTTTTTTCGCCTTCGCCTCCGGCGCGCTCTTAAGTAGCCAGCCCGCTCTTTCGGCGGCACCGTACGCGACCATTTCGCAGGCGCCCGTCGATAACCGAATCCGCGCGATGACACGGGCGGTGTCGGCGCAGGACTTGCGCCGCATCGATACGCGACTGGTCGCGTTCGGCACCCGCAACGCCTTTTCCGAGACGCTGCGCTCGCGCTCACGCGGTGTCTTGCCTGCCCGCGACTGGATTGCAGCGCAGTTCGCTGCCGACGCAAAAAGAGCGTCCGGGCGCATGAGCGTCAGCTACGACACGTACCTGCAGCCGAAGACGCCTCGCACGCCGCGGGCGGTGACGATTTCGAGTGTCGTCGCCGTCTTGAAAGGCGACGACCCGGACGGGCGTACCTACGTCGTCTCAAGCCACTACGATTCGCGCAACAGCGACGGCAACGACGCCACGCGCAACGCGCCGGGCGCCGACGACAACGGTTCGGGAACATCGGCGGTTTTGGAGGCGGCCAAGGTCATGGCCGCGACGCGCTTTCACGGAACGATCGTTTTCGCATGTTTCGACGGCGAGGAGCAAGGTTTGTTCGGCTCCGGTCATTACGCCCAGCAGCTCAAAGCGAACCATGCCGATGTTTTGGCCGATCTCAACAACGACATCGTCGGCGCATCGGCCGGCCCGAACGGCGAGCGCGCACCGCTTACGGTTCGGATTTTCAGCCAAGCGCTGCCGGACGATGCAGTCGTGCGTCAAGTCAATCTCGTCGGCTCCGAAAACGATTCACCTTCGCGCGAGCTTGCGCGCTTCGTAAAAGTGACCGCAGAACAATACGCGTCCGGCATGAACGCAGAGCTGATTTCCCGCGCGGATCGCTTTCTGCGCGGCGGCGACCAAGAATCGTTTACGGCCCAAGGCTTTCCGGCGATGCGGTTCGTTGAAAAGTACGAAAACTATCATCATCAGCACCAGAACGTGCGCGTCGAAGGCGGCGTTCAGTATGGCGATCTGCTGCGGTACGTCGATTTTTCGTACCTCGCGCGGGTGACGCAGATGAACGTCGCGGCATTGGCGGCGCTTGCCTTGGGTCCAGAGCAACCTGGAGCGGTGCAAATGCTTACGAAGCACTTGGGTTACGATACGACGCTGCGCTGGAGCAGCGTCCCGCATGCGGTTTCGTACGAAATCGTTTGGCGTGAAACAACCGCGCCCGAATGGCAGTACGCTCGCAATGTGGGAAATCGCACGCAAGCGACGGTCGCGGTCAGCAAAGACGACTACATCTTCGGCGTTCGCGCGCTCGACGCCGCCGGACTGCGCAGCCCGGCGGTGTATCCGCGCCCGGTGCGCGAATGACGCGCACAAAACCTTGACGCTCGGCTATTCTTAGCCGCGCGTTTCTACTATACTATTATTGCTGTGAACGGCGCGAAGCACAGGACAACGCCGTTCATATATGGATAGCGGACCGGTCACCTCCCCGCGCGCCAAACGCAGTGATCGGTCCGCTATCCTTTTCGCAGCTTAGGTCCTCGTCCTGGAAGCGCCTCGCACTCGGCCATCCCTTTGCTTGCTCGTCTCAGCACGAAACTCGGCGGTTGAGCGCATATTCTAATCAAACCGCGAGGATCACCCGCAGAGCCCCTTCGATCGCCGCAAGCGTTTCATCAATGTCCGCCGCACTGTGCGCGATCGAAATGAACATGACTTCGTTCTGAGAGGGCGGCAACAGGACGCCATGCTCGAGCATCGTGTGATAGTATCGCGCGTACGCCGTTTTATCGCACGCCCGCGCGTCGTCGAAGTTACGGTTTGCCATCCCGGGCCGGAATTTGAAGTCGACGATCGATTCGTCTTGCACGACCGCGTACGGCTGTGCTTTACGCTCGAATATTTCGCGAATGCCGTCTGCCAAACGCTTTGCGAGCGCGTCCATGGAAGGATAATATTCCGGATGCGCTTCCAGCAGATCGATCACGCGATGCGCCATGGCGACGCAAAACGGATTGCCGGCGTGCGTGCCGCCCGTAAAGGTCGCGCCGTGCGGCGCAAGTACCGCCATCACGTCTTCGCGGCCGCCGAACGCCGCTATCGGAAATCCGCCGCCCATCACCTTCCCGAGCGTCGTCAAATCGGGCGAAATGCCGAGCCTGCCTTGCGCGCCGCGAAGGCCCATTCGCAGCCAGGTGATGACTTCGTCAAAAATGAGCAGTGCGCCCACGCGCCGGCAGCGATCGCGCAAGCCTTCCAAAAATCCGTTCGCCGGGGCCACATACCCCATGTTCGCAGCGATTGGCTCGACGACGATCGCGGCAAGCTGCTCTTCGTTGCCCGGCAACGCTTCGTCGACGTTTTGGAGATCGTTGTATCTGGCGATCAGCACACCGTGCGCCGCTTCCGCCGGAATGCCGGCTGCTTGCGCAACGGCCGTGTTTGCGGACGCGCCGGCTCCGAGCAGCGCCATGTCGAAGTGCCCATGGTAATTGCCGGCAAACCGCAAAATTTTACTGCGGCCGGTAAAGGCGCGAGCCACCCGAATGGCGCTCATTACCGCTTCGGTGCCGGTCGTGACAAAACGCAGCCGTTCCATCGAGGGCAAATGCGATCGGATGCGCTCGGCCAAGCGGACTTCATTCCGATGGGTCGACCCGTACAGCGTGCCCGCGCCCGCAATGCGGTCCAGATTGGTGGTCAAGGCGGGATGGTTATGCCCGAACAGAAGCGGCCCGTATGCCATGAGATAATCGATATAGCGCCGTCCGCGCTCGTCGTACGCATACGCGCCGGCGCCGCGGCTTTGAAAAAACGGCGTTCCGCCGACTGCCCAACCGGAGCGCACGGGAGAATCGCAGCCGCCGGCCAGCACTCCCTCAGCGCGGCGTGCGAGATCCGATGTGTCGTCCGGTTGCAAGCGCGGCGGTTCCTTTCGCGATCGTCGTGCGGATGATGCGGCACGCTGCCGCAGCGTCGCCCGGCAGCGCGATTGCGCCGGCGGCACGCGCCAACTCGTTGCCCGAATAGCGGCTGCCGCTTCCCGGTACCAGCACGAAACGAAGCCGGTTCAAGTCTTTGGCAAACCGCATCGTCTGCATGGCCCCGCCCTCCTTTTCGCTGGCGACGAGCACCACGGCGAAAGCATGGGCCGCCTGCAGCCGGTCGCGATGCACGAGCGACCACTTCGTCACCGGTTCGTCCGGAAGCCGTTCCGTCGCGATGGCGCCCCCGGCGGCGACGATTGCCTCTTCGAGTGCGCGATGTTCCGCCGGGTATGTCAGCCCGAGGCCCGTGCCGACGTACGCCGCCGTCAAGGCGCGCGCCTCCAGCGCCCCGGCATGCGCGGCGGCATCGATCCCCCTCGCCAGGCCGCTGATGACGGGAAACGAAAAACTGCGCGCCAGTTCGCGCGCAAAATCTCGCGCCGCCGGATCGGGATATCGCGTGCCCACGACGGCGATTCCAGTCTCGAACAGCGTTCCGCGCACGCACAGAAACGGCGGCGGATCTTCCAATTCACGCAAGCCGGCGGGATAGCGCGCGTCCGCAATGGTGACGAGGCTCGCGTGCAGCTGCTCCAATCGGTGCGCTGCGATCTTTGCCTGATGACGCGCATGCGCCACTTTGCGCGAACCATCGAGGGCGATCCACTCCCGCAGCGCTTGCTCTTGCCCGCGGAGGAGGGCTCTTAGGCGGCGCGCCGGCACGTGCAGGTAGGAGGCGGCGAGCACCATCTGAGCATCCGCCGACGAAAGCGGCATAGTAACGCTTCGTTCGCACCGCGAAGGCAGCCGTCATGCCCCATATTCAAGCCGAGATCACGGCACGCTCAAACATTAGCGAACTGGTCGCTGCATTACCGATCGCGGCCGATGTGTTGGGCCGTTTCGGGTTGCACTGCGCCGGCTGCGGCGTGAACAAATACGAAACCATCGAGCAAGGGGCCAAAGCGCACGGCCTTCGGGTCGAACCGATTCTGGCCGCACTTGCGCAGGCGCGCCTGTCCGGGTTCGTCCCGAATATCGCGACCGAAGATCGCACTCCCGCGCGGCGCGCGCCGGGCGCCTTCAAGGGCAAAGCAAAAATCGCGCACCTTGTCCCGATTATGTCAGGCAAGGGAGGCGTCGGGAAGTCGCTGGTTACCGCGCTCATCGCGTTGGGGCTGCGCCGCCGCAATCTGCAAGTGGGCATTCTCGACGCGGACATCACCGGGCCCTCGATTCCGAAACTCTTCGGATTGAGCAAGCCGCTGATCATCGAAGCCGATCCCAACGCTCCAAAAACGCCGCAAGGCAACCCGCAGCCGCTGATGATCCCGGCGCAGTCGCGCAGCGCTATCGAAATCGTCAGCGCAAACTTGCTCACGGACAAGGAAGACACCGCGATGGTGTGGCGGGGGCCCATCGTTGCCGGCGTCATCCGCCAATTTTACGAGCAGGTGCTCTGGAGCGATCTGGACTTTTTGCTCGTCGATTTACCGCCGGGAACCTCCGACGCTCCGCTGACGGTGCTGCAATCGCTCTCGGTAGACGGCGCGGTGCTGGTGACGATGCCGCAGGCGCTCGCCACGATGATCGTCCGCAAAGCGGCGAATTTTATCCACCAACTGCACAAACCGATTTTGGGCGTGGTCGAAAACATGTCGTATTTCGTCGCGCCGGATACCGGAAAACGGTACGACATCTTTGGGCCGTCGTACGCGGATCGCGTTGCGGAACTCGCGCATGCTCCCGTGCTCGCACGCCTGCCGATCGATCCACGCAAAGCGCAGCTCGCCGACGAAGGGCGGATTGAAGAAATCGACGATCCGATTTGCGATGCGCTGGCGGGCGCCCTAATGAGCGCAGTGGCGGCGCATCCCAAGCCGAAAGAAACGATCTCGCTGATTTAAGGAACGAGCTTGCCGTCGGACCACGTGGACAGCACGGTGCAGTCGGTAAACGCCGCCGCGTCCAGCGGATCGCGATCCAGCACCACGAAATCCGCCGCGTATCCCGGCGCCAGCACGCCGGTTTTCGTTTCCGCGTGCGCGAGCACCGCAGCGTTGTACGTGTACATCGTGAGCGCTTGCTCCGGGCTCAAGCGCTCCTGCGGTTCGCGGTGATCGATCGCGGACTGCATGCCCTGCAGCGGTGAAAGATCGCAAACCGGGCTGTCGTCGCCGCCGCACAAAACGGCACCCGAACGTTGAATGCGGCCCAAAGCATTCATGCTGCGCATGCGATCCGTACCCAAGCGCTGGTCGTACATGCCGCCCCGGCCTCCCCAAAGCTGGTCGAACTGCGGCTGCATCGAGAGATGGATGCCCATGCGCGCGCACGCATCGATGTGTTCGGGCCGCGCGATTTCGAAATGCTCGATGAAGTGGCGCGTCCCTCGAACGCTCGGCTTGCCGCCCAGGATCCGTTCCCACGTCGCGATACATTGCTCGATCGCGCGGTCCCCTATCGCGTGAACGCCTGCCGAAATTCCGAGCGCTTCGGCGTGCGAGAAATAGTCGTTGAGCTCGTCGTCGGAGTATTTCAACCGGCCGGTGTTGCCGTTGGCGAACGGTTCGGTGACGGCGGCCGTGCAACTGCCGATCGAACCGTCGAGAAAGACGTCGCCGCCGATGAACGGCAGGCGCAGATCGCGCGCCAGCCGCGCGTCCGGTTCGCAGATTTTCGGATACCATTTGGCCGCGGGAAGTTCTGCAAGAGCCGCAATTTCGTGCGCATACTCCTCGCGCTCGAAGCCGACCAGTTGCACGTGCAAGTGCAGATAACCGCGGGCGAGCGCGAGGCGCGTTGCACGCTCCTCTGCTGCGCGTTTCACCGAAAGCGGCAACTCACGCATAAAGCGCGATTGCGCGCGCCAATTCGCTTCCAGGAACAGCCGGCCCGTCGGTTCGCCGCGCTGGTCCCGTTCGATGCCTTCAGTGTTTTTCGGAAAATTGAGCCAAGCGAACGTCTTGCGGTTGACGATGCACGAATGCCCGTCGACCCGTACGAGCATCGCGCGATAGTCGGCAAAGTGCCGGTTCAACGGCTGCGCGTCGGCGGTTTTCCGGTCGCTCCAGGTGCTTTCATCGTACTGTCCGGCGAACACGAACGCTTCACGCGGAATACGCGAGGTTGCCGCATCGAACTGTTCATAAGAGCGCACGTCTCCCAAAAAACGATCGCCCAAAAAATACCCGGTATCCGTCAGGTGAACGTGGCAATCGCCGAAGGCTGCCAACACGGTAGCGCCGTCCAGATCGATTTCGCGAGCGTGTGCATCACCTTGCGCCGGATCGAGGGAAACGATTCGCCCGGCGTCGACTACTAAGCCTTCGTGGCGCGAATATGCTGCGTGGTGCGGATCGTAGCGATAAACGCGCGCGTTCTTGAATATCTGCATGGACGAAAGGCAAGACATTGGATAAAACGCGCACGATTCTTCTGGGCGCTGCGGCCGGCCTGGCCGCGGGGTATGCCGCAGTGCGCGCGCTGGAGGCGCCGGCAGCGTTGCGCGCGCCGAAGCGAGCGCGCCGGGTTGACGCCGCTTCCTACGGGTCCGTTCGCCGCGCGCTTTCGGTGAGCGGAATCGTTCGCTCGACCGCGGGAAGCGCCACCATTGCCTACGGTCCGCTCGGGACGCGCATCGCGCGTTCTGTGCGCAGCTTTCCGGTATGGCTGCAGCCGATGCTTTTTACGGCACAGGCACTGCTCCTCGACGCGCTGCTCGAATTGCCGGTGGAGATCGTCGAAGGATACGCGCTGGAACGCCGCTACGATCTGAGCGATCAATCGGCTTCATCGTGGCTGACCGATCATTTCAAGCAAACGGCGATTGGGGGCGGCATCGCCGTGGTGCTCAGCGGGATCTTCGGTGCTGTGGTCCGCCGCTTTCCGCGCAGCTGGCCATGGATTGCCGGCGCCGGCGTCTTGCCGCTTCTGGTGCTGGCAAACATCGTCGTGCCGATGTACGTCATGCCGCTTTTCAACGAGTACAAACCGATCGAAGGACCATTGGAACGGCGCTTGCGCGCGCTCGCATCGCGCTTCGGCGTCGGCGAAGCGCAGATTTTGCGCATGGATATGAGCAAACAAACGAAGAAAGCCAACGCCTTCGTCACCGGCGTCGCAGGCACGCATCGCATCGTGCTCGGAGACACCTTGATCGAACATTTTCCACCCGAAGAGATCGAGTTCGTCGTCGCACACGAATTGGGGCACTACGTTACCAAGGACAGCTGGCGCATGATCGCGGTGGGGCAAATGGCGGCGCTCGTAGTCCTGCGGGGATCGTTTGCCGCGCTGCGCGACGACGCTGGGTTCGAAGCGCAGCCGGCGCTGCTTGCCAAAATTCAATGGTGGTCCGGGTTGATCTCGCAGCTGCTGCGTCCCGCGGTGAATGCTTTTGCGCGCAGCCGCGAATGGGCGGCGGACGGCTTCGCGCTGCGGGCGACCGGCGATCCACGCGGCGGCGCCGCAGCATTCGCGCGTCTGCGCGATCAGAATTTGGCTGAAGACGAACAGCCGGGGTGGTATGAATTTTTGTTTTCCACCCATCCTTCGCTCAAAGCGCGGATCGAGGCCTTACAACAAAGCGGGTGAAGGCCGCGTGCCCAGCCACGCCGCCAGATCGGTTTTTGGCGGCGCGTCGCCGGCTCCGCGCAGTTCGCGGCGCAGCTCGCCGAACGTGCCGGAACTTTCGGCGAACGCGTCGTGTTTGTGAATCGACTCGTAGTTGACTTGGCTGGCCGCCACGAATGCGTCGTCGTCGAAGTCCGCGTAAACGTCCAGCGCGCCGGCTAGAATCCCCCGTACAACGTCTTCGACGAATTTCGGATTGTGGTGCGCCTTATTGACGATGAAAAACTCGTCCGGCCGCTTGAGCAAATCATACGTTTCGCTGGACATGGCATGTTCCACGATTTCGACCAAGTCTTCCGCTCGCACATCGCCCGCACGGTGCGGCGCGGTTCCGATGAGCACGCTGCCGCGTCCGCGCTGGTTGTGCGTTGCGACCGGTAATGCATCCAACGCGCGCTGCGCTTGCGTTTCGCTAAAGCCGGCCTGCAGCAATTCGTGCAGGCTGTGTTCGCGTACCATGCCCTGTGCGCAGGGACACGCGGTCATGCCCTCGGCCTCGACGCCGACGACGACGCGCGTTCCCTTCGGATCGGCGTGCGCGATTCCGACGAGCGTGTACGTTTCCTCACCGCGCTTACCGCTGACCGGCGTCCAGCGTTCCAAACCGAAATCGGCGCGCAGACGCACGTCGGCACGGTCGGCGCGCTGAGAACGCACCACTTCGCGCGCAATCGATTCCACTAAGCCCTGGATCGGCAATGCGGGTTCATCGCGCGCGAGCACGTTGAGAGCGGCTTCCTCGAGAATTTCGCTGAAGCGCGACATATGCAGCCCGGCTTTGTCCGGGGCGAGATCGGCGACCATCGTGAATTCCCCGTGGTACGCACGCTCTTTTCCATCCATGCGTAGGCGCACGATGCGCCGAATGCGCGATACCCCGACGCGCGAGAGCGAAAGGCGCACCTCGGGTGTTTCGTCTTGCCGGTTCGCGTTGAAGTGCAGTGAACGCGCGCGCCGCCGAACGCCGTTGCTCTTATGCGCGGAGATGAATTCTTGCAACGTCTGTTGCGTATCCGGATGACGCAACTGCGGAGCGATCTCCGCCAGCGGGATCGCGTTGTAACCGCGCTGCAGCAGATCGGGATGCACGTACGAGCCGGCCCACAGCACGTCGATGTCGATCGGTCGCGCCGCGAGCTTGCGCGCTTCCCAGCGGCCCACCGCACTTTCGACCTCTTTTGCGAACCGTTCGAATTCGGGCCGGTCCAGCTGCGTCTCCAGCTCGGCCGCAACGTTCAAGAAAGCCGGTCCGTCGGCGCCGTCCGCCGCCTCGCTTTCGTAAAACGCGGAAACCGCGACCACGGTCGCGCGGATACGCAAACGCTGCAGCGCGGCCAGCACATTGGCTTGCCTGTCGCCCAGGTTCGAGCCGATTCCCACGAAGATGCGCACGGCGCCACCTTCGTCGGCAGACGGAGCCGGTCCTAAGCGCCTGGAATAAGCCATCGTCAGGAGAGAGATGCATGCACGACGGACGCAACGTCGCTCAAACGGAACGCTACGTCTCACTGGGTGTGGGGGGCGCGCTCGCGTTCTTTGCGGTCAAACGGCGCGGCATGCTGGGAACGGCCGCCGCATCGCTTGCAGCCGAATTGCTGTATCGCGGCATCACCGGCTACTGCCCGATCTACGGAGCTTTGGGCGTGGATACCGGGCCACGTGCGGGCTCATACAATCCGGGCGCGAGCGTGCCGTACGGGCGCGGGGTACGAGTGGATGAATCGATCGCCGTTGCTCGATCGCCGCGCGAACTCTATACGTATTGGCGCAGGCTCGAGACGCTGCCGCAATTCATGCGGCATCTCGAAGAAGTGACCATGCTCACCGACACACGATCGCGCTGGCGCGTGCGCGCGCCGGTCGGCAGCCGAATCAGTTGGGAAGCCGAGATCATCAACGACGTTCCGAACGAGATGATCGGATGGAGGTCGCTTCCGGGATCGGCGATCAATCACGCTGGTTCGGTGCACTTCAGCGAACACGGCGGAGCAACGTTGGTGCGCGTCGTGCTGGAATACGCTCCGCCGGCACGGTATTTCGGCGCTTCCGTAGCGCGGATTTTAGGCGAAGAGCCGCAACGGCAAATCGCGGCGGATCTGCAGCGTTTCAAAGACATCGTCGAGCGCGGAGAGCACGCGAACCTGCAGTGACGGATGCGGCAACGACGTACCCGCTGCTTTTGCAGCCGAAGCTGACGCAAGCGATCTGGGGCGGGGACGCGCTGGTAACGCGTTTCGGCAAAAGCGGCGACCCGGCGTTGAAGTGGGCCGAGTCCTGGGAATGCTGGGACGCCGACACCGTGCTGAACGGATCGCTTGCGGGACGTTCCCTGGCGCAGCTGCGCGAACAGCTCGGAAAAGATTTGCTCGGAAGCGGAGCTGGATCCGCACCGCATTTTTCCGGTCTTGACCAAAATCATCACCGCGCAGGACTGGCTTTCCGTGCAGGTGCATCCGGGCGACGAGTACGCGCAACGCGTCGAACATCAGCCCAACGGCAAGACCGAATGCTGGTATGTGCTCGACGCGCAGCCGGATGCGCAGCTCGTCATGGGATGGGAGCGGCAAACCAGCCGCGAGGAATACGAGCGCCGCGTCGCCGACGGCACGCTGGGCGATATCCTCCAACGGGTTCACGTGCGGGCGGGGGACGCGTTTTACATCCCGGCAGGGCGCGTTCATGCCATCGGCGCCGGCATCGTACTTTACGAAACGCAGCAAGCCAGTGATCTGACGTATCGCATGTTCGATTGGAATCGCGCCGGCGCCGACGGCAAGCCGCGCGAGCTGCACATTCAAAAAGCTGCGGACGTTCTCGATTACGAGAAAGCGCCCGACGTCAGCGCGCTGCAGGGCTTAGCGTATGCCTTCGAGGGTTTTCAACGTACGGCCCTGATTGCCGATTCGCATTTTCTGGTCGAGCGGGTTACCGCAACCGAAGCGCCGGCGCGTATGGATGCGCATAATCGGCCGCTCATCGTCACGGCGCTTGGCGAGCAGCTGGAGATCGCATGCGAAGGCGGCAGCGCGCAACTGCAAGCATATCAAACCGCTCTGGTTCCTGCCGGCGCTCAGGAAGCGTGGATTCGCAGCATGGGAAAGCCGAGCCCGTTCATGTGCATCATGCCTGCGCCTACTTCCGAAGGACTGCAGAAGCGGTTTGCCGGAGCCGGGGTCGCGCAGCCCGTCATCCAGCGATTCCTGGAGCAGTTTCGCGCGCTTCGTCCAGCTGCTTGATTGCGTTACGCGCTTGCGTAGTCGCGCATTTTCCGGCGCAGCAATTCCCCGGTTTCGGCGGCTTCCTGCGGCATGAGCGGACGGGAATCGGCGCTCAACCGCGCAATGTCCCAACGCTGTTCCGGCTGCGTACCGAAATAGCCGTCGGCGAGCGCCGCTTCCGCGTGCGACATCACGTGTACCGCATCGATGGGGATTGCGTACGCTTGGGCCAAACGAGCAGCGAGTAAACAAAAGCCGTCGACGAGCGCTTGCGTCAGCGGATAGTCGCCGAAATCGTGGGGCGTCGCGTTTTCCATCGCCATAATCGCGATGCCCAGCGCGAACGAATTGCGCCCGCGCGTGTGCGCAGCGTACGGATCGTCCGGTGCCTCGTAGACGTTGCGCATGTTCTCGCGAACGTCGTGCGTGTTTACGACGACCAGCGTTCCGTCGTCTCGAGAAGCCAGGCAAAAGTGGTAGGCGGGAAACACCGAACGGTAATCATGCGCCGACCAGTGCGTGTAGAGGCGTTCGATTTTGCCTTCGGGCAATTCCGGTTTCCAACGTGAAAGTTCCCAATGGGGATACGATTCGATGCGATGCTGCGGCTGATCGTTCATCGCGCACCACGTTCTTACGGCAGGCGCCGCGCTCCCGTATCCGCAACCAAAAACGCATGGCGCTTTCTTCCGGTTCGCGGCGCACGGCGAGCGAACTGCGCATCGGCGGCGTGCGTGCCCAAGAATTGGCCGCCGCCTACGGCACGCCGCTGCTTGCGCTGGACTACGACGTGCTCGACGCAGCGATCGCGGAATTTTTGGCGGCCTGCGAGCCGCATCGGATCGAGATCGCGTACTCGGGCAAGGCGCTGCTGCTCGTTTCACTGGCCCGTCATCTCAAGCATACGCCGCTGCGTTTGGACGTCAGTTCGCTCGGAGAGCTCGCCGCCGCAGAACGCGCAGCCTTTCCGCCCGATCGCTTGACGCTTCACGGGTGCGGAAAAACCCGGGAGGAGTTGCAAGCGGCAGCCGCGGGACGGGTCGGACGAATCGTCGTCGACAATATCGAGGAACTCGAGCGCTTCACCGCACTGGCAAATCCGGCTTCCGCATCGCTGCTGCTTCGCCTGAACACGGGCATTGAAGCCCAGACGCACCGCGCCGTTCACACCAGCGGAGAATCATCGAAGTTCGGATTCGATCCCGATGCGCTGCCGGGCGCTCTCGCATGGCTTCGCAAGGCGGCGAATCTGCGCTTTATCGGCCTGCATTCGCACGTCGGATCGCAAATCTTCGCGCAAGACGCATTTGCTGCCAACGCTCGTGCGCTGATGGAACGCGCTGCATATTGCACCAATGCCGGATTGACCGTAACGCAAATCGTGGCCGGCGGCGGTTTCGGCGTCGTCATGCGGCCGGACGAGCCGGCGCTCGACGTGGAAAAAACCATGACCGCGATCGCGGCCGCGGTGCGCAAAGAAGCGCAGCGTTGGAATATCGCTGCGCCGGCGATCGGCATCGAACCGGGGCGGGCGCTCATCGCGCAAGCCGGAACCTCGCTGTACACCGTCATGGCCGTGAAGCGCGAATTCGGAACGCCGTACGTCATCGTCGACGGAGGCGTTTACGAAAATCCGCGGCCCGCCATGTACGGCGCCTACCATCACCTGCTGGCGGCGCAGGAGGGGGAATCGACGGTGGAAACGATCGTGTGCGGTCGCACGTGCGAAAACGATCGCCTGGGAACGGCATGGCTTCCCTCGACGCTGCGCGCCGGCGATTTGCTGGCGATGCGCTCGACCGGTGCGTACACCTACAGTATGGCGGGAAACTACAACCGGTTTGCTCGTCCGGCCGTCGTTGCGGTGCGGCAAGGAACGCACGCCCCGATTGCGCGACGCGAAACGCTCGAAGACCTTTTGAAAACGGATATCGATGCTTAGCGCTCTTTTCGTTCTCTTCGGCGCGATCGTTTTCGGCGCGCCCGCAATGCCTGCACCCACGCCCTCACCGGTGCCCCCGCGTTCTCCCGCCCCCGCAGGATCGGGTTGGAGCGCACAGCAGATCGCGCGTCTGCATGCCGGAATCGATCGGGCGCTGGCCGCAGCTACGCTACGCGGCGCGCAGATCGGCCTGTTGGCGGTCGATACGGTGCGCGGAACGATGTTGTATTCGCATAATGCGGATCAAGAATTCATGCCCGCCTCCAATTTCAAATTGCTTGTCGGATCCGCGGCGTTGCAGCGCCTGGGCACGGGGTTCAGCTGACGCAACGACGGTCGGCGCCGATGCCGCACTCACCGCCGGGACCATTCGCGGTAACCTGTACTTGCGCGGCGGCGGCGACGCGCTTTTGAGCGCGCAGGACTTGGATGCCGCCGCGGGGGCGCTCGCGGCCCAGGGCATACGCAGAATCCAGGGCGACGTGGTTACGGACGCCACGCGGTACGACGATCAGCGATATGGTTTCGGTTGGTCGTGGGACGATCTGCCGTATTACTACGCGCCCGTCGTGAGCGCGCTCGAGCTGGAAGACGGCACAGTGCACATGTCGTTCTCTCCGGCACCGAACGCCGGAATGGCCGCGCAGCTTCGCGTTTGGCCGCAATCCGGCGCCTACGCCATCGACGACGAGCTGATGACGGGGACGCCCGGATCCAAAGACACGTCCGATTTCGCGCGCGTCTGGGATCGCCCGCTCACGATCGCGGTTACCGGCAGCTACCCGCTTGGAGCCAAACCATCGGGAGAAGTCTCACCCAGCGTTCCGGATCCGCAAAGCTATGCGGGCGACGTCTTCGAACGGGCGCTGATCGCGCACGGCATTACGGTAAGCGGCGCGCTTCGCGAGGGCCGGATGCCGGCCCCAGCCGCAATCTTGTGGTCGCATCAATCCGCCAAACTGCCGCATTTGCTTTCGGAGTTTTGGTATCCGAGCGACAATTTGATGGGTGAACTGCTTCTCAAAGAGCTCGGCGTTGCGCAGGCCGGACAACCCGGTACCGACACGAGCGGGGCATTGGCGGAACAAGCGTTTTTGCGCGGTATCGGCGTCGATCCGGCTACCGTGACCATTGCGGACGGCTCGGGTCTTTCGCAGTACGATCGCATCACGCCGCGCGATCTGCTGACCATCCTGCAAGCGGATTGGAACGGCCCGTATCGCAGTATCGTGCTCGACGCGCTGCCCGTATCGGGAGTGCGCGGCACGCTGCTGGATTCGTACGTAGGAACGCCGGCGGAGCGCGTCGTCTTCGCGAAAACGGGCAGCATCAGCCACGTGCGCACGATTTCGGGATTCGTGCGAACGCGTACGCACGGGCCGGTCACGTTCTCGCTTCTCATCAATCAATGGATGGGCGAAGATGCGCCCAACGGCGGAGCGCAGCTGGCGAAGGCGCGCGCGGCGCTGTTCTCGCTGTTCGCCGTGCAATAAGCATGCTCGGCGCTCATTTCGAACGAGAAATTCGCGAGCAGCCCGACGTGTGGCGCGAGGTGGCGCAGTCGGACAAAGCCGAAACGCTGGCGCGCGCAATTCGCGAACGCGACGTTGTGCTGCTCGGCAGCGGCAGCTCGCTCTTCATGGCGCAGCTCGGCGCGCTTGCGCTGCGCCGGCGCGGCATTCGCGCCCACGCGCTTGCCGCCACCGAAGCGCCGCTCGATAACGTCGCCTATCGCAATGCGGCGGTCATTGCGTGCTCGCAGAGCGGCCGGTCCGCCGACTTGCTCGAGGCGCTCGACGTTCTTCAGCCTTCCGAACTGATTGCGCTTACGAATACGCCGCAGTCGGAACTCGGGCGCCGCGCCGCGGTCACGATCGATCTCGGGGCGGGCACCGAAGAGGCGGTTCCGGCCAGCAAGAGCGTTACGGCAACTGCCGCCATTCTGCTGTGGGCGGCCGGCTTGATGTCGGGAACGCATTCCCGCAACGCTCGCACGCTCACCGAAACCGCTGAAGACGTACGCAGCTGGCTCGACGGTCCGGACGTTTGCGAAGTGCAGGAAGCCGCGCGGCGCATTGCCCGCCGGCGCAGCGTGGTCATCGTCGCCGCCGGTTACGGCGTTCCGATTGGAAGCGAGTTCGCACTGAAGCTGAAAGGAAGCCAGCTACATCCACGCCGAGGGTTTTTCGGCCGGTGAGTTTCGTCACGGAAGCGCGGCGATGCTCGACCCGAGCTGTGCGATTATCGGCATCGTCGACGACGTGGCGCGCAATATCGTGAACCGGCCCATGATGGAGGCGCTGCAGGCCGAAAGCCTGCGGTACGTCATCGGCGGCCATATCGGTGACATACCGCTGCTCGGCCCGGTCGTGGGAGATGCGTTCAACACGCTAGCCTGGCTGGTAGCCGCGCAGATGATCGCGCTGCACGTCGGCCGTGCGCGCTACGTCGAAAGCGACGCGCCGCGGGGCCTGGTCAAAACGATGGCTTAGGGCTGAAAAGCACGCAGGATTCGGTCCCCGTAAGCGGACATAACTGCTGCAAGCGAACGTGCGCGGGACCGCGCCGGTCGCTTTTCTTTTGTCTGCGGGTCGCGGCGGGATGCATCGGAGCAACGGCGCGGACTGCAAATGGAGCATGCATGAAACAGATTTTGCGCGCCGGTGCGCGCTTGTGGATTGCCGCCATCGCGCTGGGCGCCCTTGCGGTTTCCTTACCGGCCGGATCCTTTGCGGCAACCGGCACGACTTCGACGATCAGCGGCGTCGTGCGCGATGCGCAGAGCGGCGCACCGATCGTGAACGCAAAGGTAACCGCCGCTTCTCCAAGCCAGGTGGGAACGACGCTGACCGACGGGAAGGGATTTTACGTCCTCAACGGGCTCTCGCCGGATACCTACACGCTGTCCGTTCAAGCGGAGTCGTACACGCCGGTTTCGCAGCCCGGAATCGTTGCGGTGCAAGAGCAAACGATTACGGCCAATATCGCTTTGACCAAAGAGCTGAAAACGATCGCGACGGTGCATGCGCGCAGTTCGAGCAATCTCGTTCAGCCGAATAACGGGACCGACGTTTACAACGTCAGCGGCCCACAAGTCTACGGCGGCCACCGGCGCGAACAACAACTCCGTGACGCTTTACACCTATCTGGGAACGGTTCCGGGCGTCACGGTCTCGGGTGGTGTTGGGCCGCCGCGAATCCGGGGCGGCGACACGCATGATATCGGCTACGAATTTGACGGCATTCCGATTCGCGAGCGCCTGTTCGGCTTGTTCACGACCGACATCACCAACGTCGGTATTGCCAATGCGGAAGTCTATACCGGCGGGCTGCCCGCGAGCGACGCGGGGCAAGGTGCCGGCATCATCAACACGGTCGCGAAAGTCGGCACGTATCCCGCGTTCGGCAACGTCACGCTCGGAATGTCGTCTCCCGACTACAATCACTATTTAACGTTTGAATACGGAGGGCAAACGCTGAACCGGCGTTACTCCTATTACTTTTCTTACGGCGGCGTCGATTCGCGAAACGTTTATGGCTATGGATTGCACTCGTATCCGAATCTCATCGGTGGCGACGTATCGGGGCCCGTGATCGAGCACGATATGGTTGCGAATTTTCACTACCGGCCCAATCAAAAGGACGATTTCCAGTTTCTGCTGCAAAACGGTCTGGGCGATTTCGTTTTCGACTACGGACTGCCCGGTAAGGGTCAGCCGGGACCGCTCAGCCTCTCGGCTTGTCCGGGATATTCCACGACTGCCCCCGGCGCGTCCACGTCGTACTTCGGTGCGGTGGGCGGCACCGCGCCGAACGGCGCCCCATGCCCGCTCGGCTTTTACTGGTCTTCAATCCCCGGCGCGGCAAACGTCTGGCATCATTATTCCGGCATCGGAAAAATTCAATGGAATCACAACATCGACGACCACTCGTTCATGGATCTGCGCCTGGCGGAAAATTTCAACCAGTACATCTTCGATCAGCCGCTGGCAGATCCGAACGAACCGGGCTTGGAAAATCCCGGCGGCTATTTGAATATCAGTCCAGCATGTCCCAGCTATCCGTATGCGGCGGGAACGCCCGTTCAGGGATATGCGAACGGACCATATGGTCCGGCAGTTGCGGACAACGGCTGCGCCTATGATTATCAAAGCTTCTACGGCGATCGCAAGTCGCACATGTACTTTTTGTCAGCGGACTACACGAACTCCATTAGCCCCAACATCACGTTTCGCGCCGGCGCGGGACAAGAGTACGATACTAATCTGCTCGCCTACGTAGCACGCGATTCGTTTGCGAACGGCACCTATCCCAACGTGAATTACGCCTATTCCGATGTTCCGACGCACGTCCCCAGCGCGTATGCCTCCGCGGATTTGCGGTTCAGGAAATTACTTATTACGCCTGGCCTATTTTGGTCGCGGATTTGGTACGGCGCGCCGGCGATTTTAGGCGGTTCGCGATCGGTAGGGCTCTGGAACCCGACCTTCAACGGAACGTACACCTTCAGCCCGCAAGACGCCTTACGGTTCTCCTACGGAAACTCTTCATCGTTTATCGGTTCGGCGTACATTTACCGCACGGATCCGGTCGGCCCGAATGGCGTGCCGGTCCCGAATCCATCGTACGACCCGGTTACCAATGGCGCTTCGATCAATCCGGAGCTCGTGCAGAGCGCCGACTTGATGTGGGAGCATGACTTCGGCAACAATACGACGTTTCGCGTCGGGCCTTGGTACAACAACAGCGTGGGCTACTACGAATCGTATAGCCCGCTCAAGGGCTTCATCAACGGGACGCCGCAGTACGGGCCGGCCGTGAAGTCCAACACCGGACGGCATCACGCGCTCGGCGTGGAATTCGCGTTGAATCATCTCGACTACCGGTCGCTCGGATTTTCATACTGGATATCTGCGACGTATAACAATTATTGGTCGACGTCGGCTGCGAACCTCAACGGAGCAAGCCCCGTTTTCGTACCGCTGCCCTCCTATTTTACCAGCCGCGGGATCTTGGTTCGCAATAATAGCAATCCGTTGTGGGAAGCCTCGTTCGTCGGAGATTTCCATTCCGGGCGCTTCCACTTGTATCCAGAAATGTTCTACAACCTCGATACCTTTTACAATATCGGCTATCGGCAGAAGTTCGTAAACGGCAACCCCGTCGGTCCGCCGACTTTACTCACAGAATCCATCGCCGGCGGATGGTATCTTTTCAACGTTACGTTTGCGGAAGATCTGGGCCCGTCGAAAGATCTCACGATCGGCGTAACCGCGAAGAATTTATTCAATCAGGGCAATGGACCGAGTCCATGTTTTGTCGTCGACCCCACCGGCTGTTCGGGCACCAACGGACCGAGCTCGGGCTATAACGACATGGTTCCCGGCACGTACGCTTACCAGCCGGTCCCCAACTATTACTCACCGTATCCGTCCAGCTTCGAAGTCTTTCTGACGAAAAAAATCTAAGTTCCGGTCAGCGCACCCTACGCAATCGCTCAAGCATACGCGCAGAAGCCTACGGATCTCCCGTGTCGATAGGAGTAACGCGATGAAGCTTGCGAGCACTCTGGCAGCGGCGACCTCAACGATCTTCTTGGCCGGTTTCCTGCTTGCCGTTCCGGTGCGGGCAGGGACGACCGGAACGATTGCAGGTGTCGTCAGGGAATCTCAATCCGGAGCGCCGGTTGCAAACGTTCATGTGACCGCCGCTTCTCCCAGTCAGACGGAATCCACGACGACGAACGCTTCCGGATTCTATTCGCTTCAGGCGTTGACGCCGGATACGTACACCGTTTCCTTTCAAGTGTCGGGTTATAATCCGTCCAGTCAACCCGGCATCACGGTGCAGCAGGACCTGGTTTATAAGCTGGACGTGAGGCTGGCAAAAGAACTGAGGACGATCGCCAACGTAACCTCGCGCGCAGCCGGCAATCTGGTCAAGCCGTACGAAGGCACCGACGTGTACAACGTCAGCGGTTCGCAGCTCAATGCGGCGACCGGCGGCGACAACCTGCACCGTACAATTTATGAATATCTCGCTACGGTGCCCGGCGTGACGCCGATCGCAGGCGGGTTTCCGGCTGAGCCCTCGATCCGCGGCGGGTATGACGTTGACAATGGCTATGAACTCGACGGGATACCCATCACCGAACGAATGACCGGCTATTTCACGACCAATCTGACCGACCTGGGGATTGGGAACGTGGAGGTGTATACCGGCGGCTTGTCCGCGCAAAACGCCGGCAACGGTTTAGGGGTAATCAATTCCGTCATCAAAACCGGCTCTTATCCCGCATTCGGCTCCTTTGCGGCGGGCTTTACCTCCCCCGACTTCAATCATTACGCGCGCGCGGAATACGGCGGAGCCTCCGTCGACAAGCGCTTCAGCTACTACCTCGCATACGACGGCGCCAATTCACAAAATGACCTCAATTTCGGCAAAGCCGCCTTTACGCTTCCCCAAATGGGCATCAGTTCGAGTAACCCCGGGTACATTTACACTCGCGACGTCATTGGGAATTTCCATTATCGTTTCAATCAGAACAACGACATTCAGGTACTGTATCAGAACAGCTTGTTCAACGAGAGCGTCAACTACGCGCTGTACTCCGGCACGACGTTTGCGCCGCTGCTTCGGTTGCTTCCGTGTCCCGGGGCCGTCCCCAGTAATACGACGCCAAGCTTTGCCGGTTCGGTGAGCGGCGCTGCAGGAGGCGTTGCGCCGAACGGCCAGACGTGTCCGGCGGGATTGTATTTCGGCGCCCTGCAAAATGGTGCCGGAAACTTCTTGGGACACTATTCCGGAATCGGTAAGATCCAATGGAATCACGTTCTCGATAATCATTCCAGCTTTGCGCTCCGACTTGCCGAGAATTTCAATCAGTACATTTTCGATCAGCCGTTGACCGATCCTAACGATCCGGCCAATGGTTCGCCGGGAACCGGATGCCCCTCATACCCGTACGCAGCGGGATCGCCGCTGCAGACAACCGGCGGCGCGGACGGCACCGGGTCGGAGTGTACTTACGACTTAGGCGATTACTATCAAAACCGCTACGGCAACGACTACTACCTTCAACTCGATTATACGAATACGCCGAACGAAAATCTCACGATCAAAGCGGGCGCGGGTCAAGAGTACGACAATCAAAAGCGCGACGTGCGCTACCTAAACCTTTACAACAACCCGAATAACGCGAATGTCCCCTGCGGCGGAGCCACATTTTCATACTCGTGCCAGAACTCATACACGGATATTCCGATTCATGCGCCTTACGTCTATGCGCAAGCCTCGATGAATTTCCGCAAGTGGACGATCGAACCGGGATTGCGGTATTCGCGCATCTCCTATGCTATTCCGGCGCAGCCCAACTTCACGAGCGCAAAACAGCCGAACGGCGTTCCGGGCGGCACCGCGTCGACGGATTTCATTGCACCCTCGCTGCTCGGCACGTACCGCTTCGATCCGAATGACGTCGCACGATTCTCATATTCGACGACCGGGCAATTCATAGGCACGGAATTCGTCTACCGGTTAGGGTCCTGTACCTACAACCCGTTCTGCATCAATCCGACCACCGGGCAGACGCCGAGCTACAAACCGCAAGTCAATACAAGACTACGACTTGCAATGGGAGCATCAGTTCAGCTCGAACACCTCGATGAAAGTCGGACCGTATTACCGGCTCTCGAACAATTATCTTGCCAGCTATTCTCCGCTCATCGCCATCTCGCCGGGGGGCGCACCCAAATACGGGCCGCCTGAGGTCACAAACAATTTGCACATTCGGTCCTTTGGGGTAGAGTTCGGATTTTCGCACGTGGAGAACGGACCGACGGGTAATTCGTTCTGGCTTTCGGGCTCGCTCAATAACTACTGGGGCCAGATCATCGATCTGGGGCAAGTCGCCTTCATCAACTTCCCTATTGCGGATTACTTCGTCCAGCGCGGTCAATACGTTCGCAGCCAATACGTTCCGCCATTTGCGGCGACGTTGGTCGCCGACATCCATAAAAACGGTTTGCATTTCATTCCGGACATTTACTACACATTCGGGAATTTTTACAATACCGGCGGATGTATTACGCGCGACTCTACAACCGGTGCGCCCCTTGCGTACAACCAGTATTCGCTTCCGGTCGACTGCACCGGAGACGCCGCAACGTTCGCTCAAACACTGCGGCCGATTATGGCGCCCGAAGGGCGCGGAATGGCATACTGGAAAGTGAACACGACGATATTAAAAGAGTTGAACGCCCATTATTCGGTTGGCATCCGGGTCACAAACCTTACCGACAACGAACATGACTGGAGCGATTCAACAGTGCCATGCTACAATTCACAAGATCCCAGCCAGCCTGCCGGCATCGGCACCGGCTGCTTTGCCTACAACGGTCCTCGCTCGGGAACGTACGCTCCGGTTGGATACATCTATCAAAACCTCACCACCGATCCGCGCAGAGTCGAGTTTTTCCTCAACTACAATTTTTAACAGTGGAAGGGTGCGTCGGCTACGAGCGCCGGCGCAGGCAGGCTCCGTTCTGCTTTAAAAACGCGCCCAGTCGTTCCGGCGAGGTCCGTCGGAAAAGTTGCCGCAGCGCAACTTCGATCACGGAACTTTCGCTTACGCGTTCGTCGAATGCGATGCGCTTAAGCTGCTTGCCCACCTCCGCGGAAAGGTTGACCGAAAATTTCCAAGCGTTGGAGGCATCGCCTACTTCTTGAGCCAGCACTTTTGCATTCTGCCGGGATTTGAGAGTCGATTCACGTGCCATACGTACGAGTATTGCACTGCGGTGCCCAAAGATACTGCAACTCTCGCGACGCCTGCCCAAGTGATGGGCGCTTTGCGCGGCGAACCGTTTAAGCATGCTGTTCGCACCGTATGTTCTGGCCGCAGCGCTTTATGCGCAAGCTAGTCCCACGCCCGTACCGAACGCTTCCCCTACGCCGACCGCCCTGATCTATTACGGTAATCCCGCCGTTCGCATGCACGTACAGTCCCGCGCGCTCGGATTCGATGCGGACGGAAACGCGCGGTGGCTGGTGGTAGCGCGATTCTTCGATGCGCAAGGGCGCCCGACGCGCATCATGGCGAACAGTGACTTGGACTGGATATCGAGCGACGGCTACGTGCAGTGGCAGACACGCCTGCGCTACGGTCAGCCTGCAGCAATTTTAAAGACCCATCGCAATGGGCCGCTCACGATGCGCGTTCGCGCAAACGCACCAAAGCTGGGCACGCTGGTCGTGCACACCGACACGCGTACGTGGCGGGGTGCGCGCGTGATCGCGCAAGCGCTTGGACCGCACATGGTGCAAATCGGTTGGTTTCCCGTGGAAAACAGGCTTGCGCGCGTTGTGCGGATAGGGCCGGACGGCGGCCGGCATACCGTGGCGGTCATTGCGGGTCACAGCTCCACCTATCGCGACGGCTCCGTCGAGCCGGGGCGCACCTACCGGTACGTGCTCTACCGCGCGGATGCGCCGCCGGCGAACCTTGCGGCGCTAAGCGTACCCGGCGACCCGCCGCCGACTTCCGTTCGTAATGCGGGCGGCAAAGCGATGTGGCTCTACTTTACCGCCAATCCGATCGACGCCATTTATTACAAGCATCTGCATCCCGCGGCAATCGTACGGCAAGCGGTGCAAGCCGGTTTGCATTACGTTGAACTACGCACGGCGTACGGCGCGTACTGGGAGATTACACCCGAAGCGAAACCGACCATCGACGCAATCATCGACGGCCTGGCGGCGCACGGGATTCTCACCATCGGCTGGACGGTGCCGCGCGACATTACTCATGAAGATCTCGCCGCCAGTGTGCGGACGGCATATTACCGCACGGCAAAAGGGACGCCGCTCGCGGGGCTCGCAATCGACTTGGAACGCGGCGATGAGTTCATGGGCGGCGATCCCAACGGCCTGAGCGCGCTCTGGATGTACGCCTCGTATTTGCGCGAAGCGCTGGGGCCGCGGTACCTGCTGGTTTCAACGGTCGAAGATCCGTATATGGAACATTTGAACGATTCCAAATATCCCTATCTTCAAATAGCGCGCTACAGCGACGTTTTGCAGCCGATGTCGTACTGGCGAATGATGCGCCGTAAGCCGACGACGCCCGCACAAGTGAAAGTTTTGCTAAAAGGCTCGTATGACCGGCTCCTTTATCTTTCCGGTCGCAAGCTGCCGGTCAGCATGGGCGGGCAAACCGATTCGGAAGGACGCAACGGTTTTCCGCCGGCCGACGAAATTACCGCTTCACTGAAAGCGAGCCGCGATTTGGGCGCCATCGGCGAATGCTTCTTCGCCTGGGATTCGACGCAGCCGTATCAGTGGAACGCCATCGCGCGCTATGATTGGTAACGCGCGTTCCTGACGCGCAATGATCCCGTTCATCGTGCGCCGGCTGCTGCTGGCGATTCCGACGATGTTGGGCGTGACGTTGCTCACCTTTGCGTTCATCCACATCGCGCCGGGCGGCCCGGCGCAAGCCCTTGCCGGTGATAAAGCGACGCCGGCGCAGCTTGCGGCGCTCACGCATCAGTTGCGTTTGGATGCGCCGCTTCCCGTGCAGTATGTGCGTTGGCTCGCCTCGTTGCTGCACGGCGATCTCGGCTTTTCCTACTTGAAGCAGCAAACCGTCGCTGCGCTCATCGGACAGCGGCTGCCGCAAACGCTGATTCTGATGGCCGTGGCGGTCTGCGTATCGATCGTGCTGGCCGTTCCGCTGGGCGCGTACCAAGCGTACCGGCGTAATACGTTTTTCGATCGCGCGGCCGGTTTCGGCGTCTTCATCGCTTGGTCCATGCCCACATTTTGGTTCGGAACGCTGCTCATCGCCGTGTTTGCCGTGACGCTCCGCTGGCTGCCCGTCGGCGGCCTTCAGACCATCGACACGACGGCGTTCGATTGGCGATCGCGTTTTGCGCACGTCGTACTGCCGGCAGCTACGCTTGCAATCGTGTCGATGGCCGGTTGGAGCCGTTACGTTCGCGGCAGCATGGTGGAGCAGCTTCGCGAAGACTACGTGCGCACGGCAATCGCGAAAGGGTTGCCGGCATCGCGCGTGCTTTTTCGCCACACGCTGCGCAACGCGCTGATCCCCTTCATCACGCTCCTGGGCGGGACGCTTCCGGCGCTCTTCGGCGGCGCAGTGATCACCGAGCAGATTTTCGCGTATCCGGGCATGGGACAGCTCTTTGGGAGTCGGCCGTCAATCGCGACTACCCGACATTGCTTGGAATGACGGTGATTACCGCCGTGCTGGTCATCATCGGAAATTTGCTGGCGGACGTCTTCTACGGCGTCGCAGATCCGCGCGTTCGGTATGATTGAAGCCGCCCGGCGCTCCCGTCCAAACACCATTACTATCGCAAGCGTAACGTGGCTTTTGCTGGTCGTGCTGATTTGCTGGGCAGCTCCGCCGCTGCTTTGGGTGCGCTCAGACCTCACCAACGTCGCATTTGCGTACGCGGCGCCCGGAAGCGGTCATCTTCTGGGAACGGATGCGCTGGGTCGCGACGAATTGGCGCGGCTCCTGGTGGGCGGCCGCATCACGCTTTCAGTCGGCGCGATCGCCGCGGCGGTCGCCATGCTGATCGGCACGGCGTACGGCGCGATCAGCGGCTACTACGGCGGCTGGCTCGACGCGTTGCTGATGCGCGTCGTCGACGTGTTTCTGAGCGTTCCGACGCTGTTCTTACTGCTGTTTTTGGCAGCGATGTTTCACGGCAGCTTGCTCACGCTGATGCTGGTGATCGGCGCCACGTCGTGGCTCGGCCCGGCAAGGTTGGTCCGCGGGGAAGTCCTTACGCTCAAGGAGCGCTTGTACGTAGAAGCGGCACGATCGATCGGCGCAGCCGACGCGAGGATCATTTTTCGGCACCTCATTCCGAACGCCGCCGGGACGGTCGTGACGACGACCACGTTCATGGTTGCCAACGCGATGCTCGCGGAAACGGCGCTTTCGTATCTTGGAATCGGCGTGCGCGCGCCGACGCCGTCGTGGGGCAATCTGCTTTCGGGTGCGCAAAGCGATATTTTCGCAGGCGCATGGTGGTTGATACTGCCCCCGGGTTTTGCCATATTGCTTAGCGTTTGTGCCTTCAACTTCTTGGGCGACTGGTTACGCGAACGAACGTAATGCGGCTGATCGCGATTGCAGCCGCGGCGATGCTCTTGGCGAGTTGCGGCGCGCGTTCGGCAGAAACGCGCAACCCGGACGTCGTCGTATGCGGCTGGATCGCGGCGCCGGACGCATTTAATCCATTGGTTGCGATCGGGTCGGCCGCCAAGATGATCGACGACCAAATCTATTCGCCGCTCGTTGACATCGGAGCGAACTTGCTTCCACGGTGGAGCACCAGTCTAGCGCAGCGCATCGACATCACCGACGGCGGTAAGCGCTACAGGCTGCACATCCGCCGAAACGTTCGTTGGTCCGACGGCGCCCCGCTGACCGCACGAGACGTTGTGTTTTCCATTTTGCTGGGCGACAATCCCGGACTCATCGAAGGCAACAGCAGCGATTTCGGTTTGCTCGTGCCGGGCTCGGTGCGCGCCCTCGATCGGTTCACGGTGGAACTGCGCCTGCGCAGGCCTTCCCCGCCGTTCCTGGCGAACGCATTGGGCGAAACGTTGCCGCTGCCCGAGCATGTACTGGCGAAGTATCCGCCGCTTTCCGCCGCCGAGGCAGCATTCGTCAACACGGACGCGGCGTTCAACCAGCATCCGGTGACGAGCGGTCCGTGGCGCTTGGAGCGCGCCGTTCCTGACGCATATTTGATTTTGAAACGCAATTCCGGCTACTGGGGCGCGCGGCCCTATTTAGAGGAAATCGCCTTTCGCGTCTATCCTCAGCAGGATTCATTGTATGCCGCCGTGGACGCGGGTGAGATCGACGTGACGGACATACCGCCGAACCTGTGGCGCGTGCACGCGCGTTTGCGCGGCGATCACCGGTTCGTAAACTGGCCTTGGAATGCGACGTTTCTACTGTTGCCCAACTACCGCGACCCGGCAATCAGGTTCATGCGGGACGCTCGCGTAAAGCGCGCGTTCATGTACGCCATCGATCGGCGATTCATCGTGAACGGGATATTGAGCGGTCAAGCCGACGTGCTCAACGGCCCCGTCCCTTCGTTCTCCCCATATTACGATCGCCGGATCGAACCCTATTCGTACGATCCGCAGCGCGCCGAGCAGCTGTTGGATGCTGCCGGTTGGCGCTTACGCGCAGGACTTCGAAGAAAGAACGGACGTACGCTGCGCGTAACGCTGAAAACCGGGGGCGCTACCGATGCCGTCGCCGGCAACGTCGCCCAGCTGATTCAAGCAAATCTGCAAACGGTCGGCATCGACTGCGTTCTCGAGAACGAAGAAATTGAAACGTTTTTTGAAGATCTTCATGCCAGCCGATTCCAGCTCGCGCTGCGGGGCATCATTCTGCCGCCCTACCCCGACGATTACAAATTCTACGATTCCTCGCAAACGCGCGCGAACGGGGGATACAACTACGGCTTCTTCAGCGATCCGCAAATCGACGCCGCGATAGAAACCGCGCGTACTGCTTCGAGCACGGCACGGGCGCGCGCCGCCTTGGACCGCTATCAACGGCTCGCCGCGGCCCGGCTTCCGGTGATCTACCTTTACTCTAATCGTTTGGGAGCGGTCGTCCCGGCAAATCTGAGCGGCTACGAACTGACGCCGCTTGCACCCGCGGCGTTGCCGATGGGGCTGCAGTTTTGGCGCCGGCGATGAATCCGCTGCGCGCGCGCAAGCGTTCATAAGCTGTATGAGCACAACGCAAACCGCAACCTTCGCGGCCGGCTGCTTCTGGGGCGTGGAATCAGCGTACCGCCAAGTACCCGGCGTTCTGCAAGTCGTGAGCGGCTACACCGGCGGTTCGGTTCCCAATCCGTCGTATCGCCAAGTATGCAGCGATCGCACCGGTCACGCGGAAGCGGTCAAAGTTACCTACGACCCGCACATCGTCGGATACGATCGACTGCTCGACGTCTTTTGGCAGATCCACGATCCCACCACGCGCGATCGGCAAGGTCCCGACCTCGGGTCCCAGTACCGTTCGGCGATTTTCGTGCATGATGAAGAGCAGCGAACGGCGGCGCAAGCATCGCTGCAGCACGAGCAGCAGAACCACCGCGCGGCGATCGTCACCGAAATCAGCGACGCAGGCCCATTTTACGAAGCCGAGACGTATCACCAACGCTATTTTGAAAAGAACGGGATGGCCGCATGCCACGTGAAATGATTCCGCCGCAATCGCGCCTCCAGTGGCTGCGCGGGGCGGGAGTGGCAGCCTTTGCGCTGCTTCTCGGTACGTCGGCCCCCGCAGCAGATCGCTGGCGCAAGATACTCACGCCGCAGCAATATCACATCCTGCGCGAAAACGGCACCGAACCGCCGAACAGCAGTCCGCTTCTGGGCGAGCATCGCGCAGGAACGTATGATTGCGCGGGTTGCCGTTTGCCCGTATTTTCTTCGAAAACCAAATACGACAGCGGCGACGGCTGGCCGAGTTTTTGGAAGCCGCTGCCGGATGCCGTTCGCACGCGCGCCGATTACGAACTCGTCGAAGAGCGCACGGAAGTGCATTGCCGCCGCTGCGATGGCCATCTCGGCCACGTGTTCAACGACGGCCCGCCGCCAACGGGTCTGCGTTATTGCATCGACGGTTTGGCGCTGCTGTTTATTCCCGCTTAACGCGAACGTCTTAGGGAGGAAAGCAGAAGGCGCCGGCTCTTTCGAACCGGCGCCTTTTGCCGATTGGGAAGCGTACCGCCGCGTTAGTGAATGTGCGAGGGAATTTGTTTGGCTTTCTTCATGTTGTTGTTGCGCAGAATGTAGACTTTGTCGGCGTGACGGATGCCGAGCGCTTTTTGATCGTAGACTACGCGAACGTACTGGCCGTGCTCCAAATCTTTCATTTGATACGTCGTTTTGCCGTCGCCGGAGAACACTTGGTCGAACTTCGGCGTGACGATGAAACTCAACGTCTGATGCGTTTTCGGATCGTACACCTTGAGGTTGTCGACCGAGGCGTGGACGACGTTGCCGTAAAAGTTGTTCGTTTTTCCGGCCAGCGCCAGCTGCGGTACGACGGCGGAGGCAGCAAAGAGCAGTGCGGTGATTGCGGGAAGAGGGCGCATAAAGGTTCAGCTCCGTAAAGAAAGGGATTTCGTACCGTCAACGTCATGGGAAGCCCCAGAGTTCCGGTTTGTGCAAAGTGTGCTCAGAACCGCAGGCCTTCCTGCGCGAGCCGCCGGGATATCGCGAAGTCCAGCCATGAACTGGGCGAAGCTTCTGCCAGCGCACCGATTGCGGCGTGCACGCTATCGGGTACGCCCTCACTCTCTTGCACTTCCCGCAGGGTGGCCAGTGCGTCTTCGATTTGCAAGGCCGCATGCCGCCGTCGTCCCTGCGCCGCCATGAGGACGGCCATATTGACCACGTCACCGGTGCTATAGTCGTCTAAAGCGCTCATTCGTACCTCATTACAGCGTTCGTCACAGAGAACGCATGCGGAGCGCCAGGCGTTTCGCCGCCTCGCGCTCGCCTGCTATGGTGGGCGCACTCGCATCCATTTGTAGAACGGCGTCGTTGTTTCAACGCGAAGACCGCAGAGGTGGGAAACATGAACGCGTGGATGACGACGGGCGATTAATGGAGCGCGTCAAACAGCGTGATGCTGCGGGATTGGAAGCGCTCTACGATCGCTACAGCGCGCTCGTCTACGGCATCGCGATGCGCATCATGGAGGACGCTCCCACCGCCGAAGACGCCACGCAAATCGTCTTTCTTAAAATATGGAATTCGCCGCGATCGTTCGCGAGCGGAAATTTCGCGGCTTGGATTTCGCGCGTCACGCGAAATCACTGCCTGGACGTGCTGCGCGGCCAAGCGCGGCATCCCGAATCGGATTTTGCCGATGCGGCTGCGGAGATCGAAGACACCGTAGCAGAAGCCGCTTTTGCGCACCTCGACGCGCGCAGCGTCCACGCCGCGCTCCAAAACCTCTCGCCCGAACAGCGCAAGCTGATCGAACTGGCATACTTCGGTGGAATGAGTCAGCAGCGCATCGCGGAACGCACCGGAATTCCGCTGGGAACCATCAAAACGCGAATTCGAACCGCGCTGCAGCGCCTGCGCGGGTTTCTCGATGGGATGCAAGCGCCATGACCCAGCACGATGCGTTTCTCGACGATGCGGCCATGCTTGCCCTGGGCATGCTGAGCGAGGGTGAAGCCGCTGCGGTTCGCGCGCATATTGCGCAGTGCGCAGAGTGCTCCGCGGAATATCGGCGTTTTCTCTCTGTCGTTGGAATGTTGGCTCTTGCGGCTGCCGATCCGACCGCGCCTGCAGTCCCCGGCAGACGGCTGAAAAAACGGCTCATGACGCAAGTCCAACCGCGTAAACAAGCGCCGGTTCTCGCGTACGCGCTTGCGGCGGCATGCCTGATTGCGGCGATCGTGCTCGGCGTTTTGTACGGTTCGCTCGTTCATCGCAACGGCGCAATGCAGGCGCAGCTTCGCCGCGAGCGGACAGCGCTCTCGGACGTGCTCTCCCCAAGCGCGCAGCGATATACGGTCTCGGGCGGAGAGGTCGTTCGTCACGGACCCGTCGTCTATTTGGCTCTGCGGAACTTGCGCGCTTTGCCGCACGGGAAAAGCTATCAGGCATGGACCTTGCCTAAAGGGTCTAAAAAAATGGCGCCGTCCATAACGTTTCGCGCTCAGGGACAATTGACGCTGATCCGGCTCCCCGTGCAAGGTTCGCGCATCGCTGCCGTAGCGGTAAGCGTGGAGCCGAGCGGCGGCAGTTCGCAGCCGACGACCAAACCGCTGTTCGTTGCGAAGTTGGAATAGAGCCGCGGGAGCATGCAAGGGCTGCTTCTCCACTACCTAAAGCACTAACCCTCCGGCACGCGCACGAACATCCGTTTTGCATCGCATGTCGTTGTAAACATACTTCAAATGAAGAATACGAGGACGTTCATGCGGCCGCGGCCGCCGATATTGTTTTCTCTAGCGCTGCTCCTCGCTGTACTGGCGTGCGGCGCCGGTGCTGCAGCGCACCCGCTCGGCAATTTCACCATCAATCATCTCGCCAAAATAACCGCTTCCAAGCAAGCCGTGCGGGTACGCTACATTCTCGACATCGCCGAAATCCCTACGTTTCAAATCATGCATCAGCCCGGTGCATCGCAGTGGACGCCGGCAGTGATGCAACAGTGGGCGGACGGCGAAACCGCGATCGTTCGATCCGGCTTGCAACTCCAAGTCGACGCAAACTCGGCACCGCTCCAGGCGCTTTCGCAACGCGCCGCTTTGCGGCCCGGTGCCGGCGGCTTGCCGATATTGCGCTGGGTAGGCGAGTTTTCGACACCTCTTTCCGCAGGCGCGCATCGCGTTTCCGTGGTCGATCAAGTCTATTCGGACCGCCGCATCGGATGGAAAGACATCATCGCCGGAACGCAGACCGAGCCGACGAGCGAACTGCGCCGGTATCCGAGCGCGCTCATCGGTACGCCGCGGCGCATCAACGGCGCGACGTTCGCCATCTCGGGTGATGGGACGATTTCCGGCATAGTGCGGACCGCCGATTCGCAGCCGCTCGCCGGAACGATGGTCTCATGGATATCGCCGGCCGCGCTCTCCGATATGTTTTCGCGTCCCAATCAGACGCCAATCTTCATCATCTTGACGATATTGGCAGCGTTCGGTTTGGGAGCACTGCATGCGGTTGAACCCGGACACGGTAAGGCGCTTCTGGCTTTCACGCTGGTGGGTGCGCGCGCCACGACGAAACAAGCTTTGATTCTCGCCTCGTCGCTTACGCTAGCGCACACGGCCGGCGTTCTGCTGTTGGGCTTGGTCTTGTTTTTCGCTGCCGGCTTCGTCTCCGAATCGATTTATCCGTGGATCACGCTTATTTCGGGCCTGGTCATCGCGTTTATCGGAGCGCGCGCATTGGCTCGCTTCGTGCAGGCGCGGCGCGGTCTGGCGCACGAGCACGTGCACGAGCACGCCGGCGCGCATCCGCATTCGCACGAACACGACCATCATGGGCACGATCTGAGCAGCGCCGCCGGCCACGGACATTCGCACGTGGTTCCCGGTTCGCAGCCGTTGAAATTCCGCAGCGCCGTATTGGCGGCCATGAGCGGGGGCGTCGCGCCGTGTCCGGCCGCGATCGTGGTACTGCTTGCGGCGCTTCGGCTTCATCAACTCGGATACGGGCTGGTCTTGATCGTCGTGTTCAGCATGGGTCTTGCGGCCGTACTCAGCGGCTTGGGAATCGGCGTCGTTCACGGCGCAGCGTGGATTTCCCGACGCTCCGGATACGCCCGGTTCGCATCGTACAGCCCGCTTCTTACGGCGCTGGTAATCAGCATCATCGGCGCATGGACGCTGAGCACGGGATTCGTGCAGGAAGGCGTCGCCGCACCTGCTCCGCTTCTCGCGGCGATCGCACTGGCGGCCATCGCGGGCTACGCGCTCACGCAACACGGTCACGTCCATCATCACATGCACACGGAAGTGCAGCCGACATGATTGCAACCGGTGCTTTTACGGTCTTCGCTCTGGGTTTGCGCCACGGAGCGGATCCCGATCATTTGGCCGCTATCGACAACATGACGCGCAATTCGGCTCAGCGACAGCCGTTTTTCAGCAAATTCATCGGCACATTGTTCGCCGGCGGCCATACGGTGATGGTACTGGCCATCGCTGCTTTGGTGGGATACTTAGGCGGACGCTTCGCCGGCCATTCGCAAGCCATTGAAAACACCGGCACCGCCATCAGCATCGCCGTGCTGCTGTTCATCGCAGTGCTGAATTTGCGGCAATTACGCTTAGGACAAACCGATCGCGTTGCCGGCGTCAAAACGCGCCTCATCCCGAAGATGCTGCGCAACGCGACCAGTCCGTGGGTCGCGCTCCCCGTCGGCTTACTCTTCGGTTTCGGCTTTGAAACGTCGAGCCAAATCGCCGCTTATGCTGTCGCGTTCGGCGCCGATGCCGGAGTTACCGGAGCGTTGATTGTCGGCTCGATGTTCTGCGCCGGGATGGTGTGCACCGACACCCTGGATTCACTTTTCATCCATCGTTTGGTTACGTATCGCGCAGGCCGCATGCCGCACGTTATGCGCGTGTGGATTTGGTCGGTGACGATTTTTGCGGTCGCGGTGGCCGCATACGAGTTCGCGCAGTTGCTGGGTTGGAGATCTCCGGTGTCCGATCTGTCGGTAAGCGCAGTTCTCGTAGCAACTTTGCTCGCAGTCTTCGCTTGGATATTCCTCTCAATGCGCTCGGGGGAGCGCATACCTCTCGCTCTGGAGCAACTACCATGAAAATCCGAATACTCGGAATCTTGGCGGTGGTCGCTGCGCTCGTCCTGACGTTCACGCTCTACGTGAATCGACCGGCGCACGCATCCGACCATCAGGATTCCCCCGTGACCGTGGCTCGTCCCGGCGCGGACATCACCGACCCCTATATTTTCCCCGCTCCCGACAACGCGAACAACGTCGTCATGGTGATGAACGTTCACCCGCTCATCCCCACCGGACAGGGGCTTTCGACGTATTTCGATCCCGGCGTCGTCTATCAGATGAATTTCGACGGCGTGGACGAGAACTTAGGCAAGCCTCCTTCGAAATCCATTACGCAAAACTACGTCATTCAGTTCGTTGCCGGCCAGCCGGGTTCGAACCAGCAAATGTACGTTTACGGCCCGGGCAAACCCAGCGTGACCGGCAATCAAACGCAGCTGCTCAAGCAGGCCGGACAAGGAACGATCAACGCGCCGTTCACCGTCGGTGACATGAAAGTATTTGCCGGCGCACGCGAAGATTCGTTCTTCTTCGACTTGGCGCAGTTTTACAAGATTCTGCCCGATCGCGACATGGGAAACCCGGCGCCGAGCTGCCTGCCTAAACTCGGCAACGGCACGTGTCCTCAGGGATTCAATCATCCCGGCGAGGATTTCCTCAAAGGCTACAACGTTCTCTCTCTCGTGGTCGAAATGCCGCGCGCGGATCTCATAGCGGGCTGCGGCGGATCGAAGATTGCGTACTGGGTGACGACCAACACCTCGAGCGGGACCTAGGAGAAGCATCATGACAACCACATATCTTCGCGCACTTCTCGTAGGTGCAGGCCTCGCGCTTGCTTTGACCGCGTGCGGCGGCGGAACTTCTTCGCCGACGGTGCCTTCCTCGAACGCCGGCGGCACCAATTCAGGATCCAATCCCAGCACGGGCGGCAGCGGCTCCCAATCCGGACCGACGTCCGCGCTCGGTGAAGGGCCTTACAAACAACTCGATCGTTTGAACCGCCCCGCGGTAAACGAAGTGTTCGCAACGTTTGCCCAACATCAGCAAAACAACGTGAATACGCCGAATCAAGACGCCGCCAACCTCGGTCCGGAAATCGTTTCCTTCACCGAAAACGTCGGCGGCCGCAGCAGCGCCATCGCCGGCGTGCTGGCTTCGGTGCTCACACCCGACGTGCAAATTGCCGATCTGTCCGGAACCAGCTCTTCGTGCATCGGCACGGCGCCGGGAGCCTGCAACAATTACCTGGGGGTCGAAACCGGCGGAGCAACGCAGTTGCCGAAAGGGCTCAAGCCGTTCGGCGGCAGAGCGCTGACCGACGACGTCGTCGACACTTCGCTCAGTGCGATCTTTGGAAACGTCGTGCCGGCACTCGGGCTTGCGCCCGACGACGGCAAAGAATCCGACGGCCGCGCCGATGCGAGTTATCCTTCCGGCCATCGGCCGAATCTCACGTCCGACGGCGTGACCTATCTCACCGCACCGAAGCACTTCACCTCGACGTTCCCGTACTTGGGCGCGCCGCAATAGTGAAGGCTTTTCGACCAAACAGTTGGTTGATACTCGCGGCGATCGCTCTGGGAGCGATCGCCGCTTGGCCGTTTCTCGGAGGCTCAGCGCGTCAGCGCCCAGCATGCGTATTTCGCGCCCGTGCAGCCCGATTATCGTTTGCGCGATGAAACCGTAGCTTTCTACGAACGGCGCATCGCGCAGGACCCGCGAGATCAGATCAGCGCGAAACTGCTCGCGGGCCAGTACATGCAGCGTTACCGCGAGTCGCTCGACGTCGGCGACATCCTTCGCGGCATACGCCAAGCCTTGCGATCGCTCAAACTTCAGCCGGCAAACAACGCCGGTGCCTGTGAGATCACCGCTTCCGGGTATTACGCGCTGCACAATTTCAAAACCGCCCTCGCGTACGAAACGAAAGCGCACATCGACCAGCCCGACGATCCCAATCCATCGGCGCAGATGGCGCTGCTTAACATGGAGATGGGCCGTTACCCCACCGCGTTGCGCGACATCACCGCGGCAAAACGCAGCCAGGATGGTCCCGCCGTTTGGGCGGCGCAGGCGCGCTACGACGAGTTGACCGGGGATATTGCGCAAGGGCAGCGTTTGATGTCGCTTGCCGCGCAGCGCGGCGATGAAGTCGTCGATAATTCCGCGGAAGCGCGCGCGTGGTACCATTTTCGTCTCGGCGAGATGGCCTTCACCACGGGCAGCGTTGCGCAAGCGCAGGCCCAAGAACGGGCCGCGCTTACCGAATTTCCGAACTTCGAACTGGCGTATCGTGCCTTAGCGCGGTTTTGTTGGGCCGTGCGTGATTGGCACTGCACGCTCGATGCAGCGCAAAAAGGCGCAGCAATTCTGCCCGAGCCGGAAACACTGGGATACGAAGCCGATGCGCAGGATGCTCTCGGTCAAATCTCCGCGGCGAAACAAACGCAAGCGCTGATTTTTGCCGTGGAACGTCTCGGCAACGCGTATCGAATCAATGACCGGCTGCTGTCGGTTTACTATTCCGAGCACGGCGTTCGCCTCGATGATTCCCTTAAGATCGCGCAGCGGGAAGTCGGCGTACGGGGCGATGAGATATTCGCGCAGGACACGCTGGCGTGGGCTGCGGCAATGGACGGGCGATGGGACATCGCCCGCCGCGCTGCGGCCAAAGCCACTCGGTACAATACGCAAGATCCGCGCATTCAATTTCACGCCGGCATGATCGCGCTGCACTTCAACGATACGCGGCAGGCGCGGATGCGTCTGAAGAGCGCTCTTGCGCTCAACTCGCAGTTCGATCCGTTTTATGCAGACGCTGCTCGAAAGGCGCTTGCGCACTTACCTCAATAAGGAGCTCCTTCCGTTGAAACTGCCTCGTATGCTGCTGCCGCTCGCCGCGCTTTTGCTGCTGGCTGCAGCGATCCTGTTGTACTTTCCGCGCGCTGCGCGAACGTCCGATCACCAAGATTCCCCGCTTACCGTCGGGCGTCCGGGAGCCGACATCACCGACGTCTTCGTATTTCCGGCGGCCAACCCAAACAACGTCGTGCTGGCGATGAACGTGCATCCGCTGATTCCGGCCGGTCAAGCCGGTACCGTCTTCTTCGATCCGGAGGTGATGTATCAATTCAAAATCGCGTCCGGCGGCGGCTACCGCGAAAATCATGTCATTCAATTTCGCGCCCTCGGAACCGGGAACAATCAGCGACTGCAAATATACGGCCCGGAGCGGCCGACTATGGCGGGCACGCGATCGCAGTGGGTCGGTTCAGCACAGACGTTCCGGTTCAACAGAAAGGCGCAACTTGCCAACGGCATGATCGTCTTTGCCGGTCCGCGGCAAGATGCGTTTTATTTCGACCTAGCGCAGTTCTTCAAGATCGTTCCGGATCGCAACTACAAATATCATCCGCCGTTCGGCCCCGGCGTTCCGCCGTCCGCACATTGCTTCCGCAAACCCGGCGTAGATTTTCTGCGCAATTACAACGTTCTTTCACTTATCGTCGAATTGCCGCGGCAGATGCTCGCTGATTCGCACGGAAAGCTGGGCGTGATTCGCGTGTACGCCACGACCTCACTGCAGCAGAACGGGCAATGGGTGCAAGTCGAACGGTTGGGGCGGCCGGCAGTTAAGGAAGCATTCGAAGCGTTCGAGCGGCATGACACCACGAACAAGAGCTCGCCGTGGAATGACCCGCTTCTGCCGCACGACATCTTCGCGTTCATGACCTCGTCGCACGGCGCGCACCGGTCGACACACTTGGCAAGCTCCGTTGAACACGTGCTGGTCCCCGACGAGATGGAAGCCGATCTCGGGGCTCGTGGACCGGCGCGCTATCTCGCCGTGGAAACCAAAGGCAAAAGCGCTTTACCTACCGGCGTCGTGCGCGCCGTACCGAATTTCCCGCTCGGCGGCATCAAGAAGGCTTTAAGCAATCCGTATCGTCAGTTCGGTGGACGCGATCCGTCCAGCCCGGTCATCGATCTTTCGCTCGGGGTCATTTTTGGTACGCTCGGCGAAAAAGTCGGCCTTGCCCCGCCGGACGGACGAGCCACGCCGTGCCTGACGAGCGACAACGTTCAGCCGCCGGATCGCGGAGTCAGCAAAACATTTCCTTACTTGGGGAACCCGGTTTAGCGGATCAAACGCGTGCAGATGGCGGACAGCAGTGCGAGTCCGGCACAAATCAGCATGATATCGCGAAAACCCGTTGCATACGCCTCATCCACGATCTTCTGCACGGCGATGCGGCTCTGCGCGGGAATGCCGCGCTCCGGTACGCGTCCGCTCAGCAGTGAGTTCGCGGCGATCGCGCGCGTGACATTTGGCGGCAGTGAGGCGCTGGTGCGCAAAACGGCGTTGTGCGTTGAAGCGACGATGACGATGCCGAGGACGGCAATCGCGAGAAGGCCCGCAATGCGCGAGACCGCGTTGTTGATTCCGGAAGCGCTTCCCGCGTGTGCACTCGGCGCCGCATTCATCACGGTAGTCGTCAACGGCGCCACGAAAAGTGCCGCGCCAATGCCAAGGACCGTGATCGCCGGAAAGAAGCTCTCCCAATAGTTCTTGCCCACACCGGTTACGGCGAAGAGAACGAATCCGGCACACGCAACAAGCGCGCCGAACAAGAGCGGCAGTCGCGCGCCGACGCGTGCAACCAAACCGCCGGACCACCGTGAGGAAACAAACATGATTGCAATCATCGGCAGCAGCGCCGCTCCGGCCGCCGTTGGCGTGTAACGCTGCACGTTGATGAGGTTGAACGGTATGAAAAAGAAACTCGCGCCCAGACCGGCATAGAGCAAGAGCGTATACAGGTTTGCCGCCGCAAAATCGCGCGAAGCAAAAATTCCCATCGGGATCATGGGCGAGCGGCTGCGATGCTCGATAAAAACGAACAGCAGCAAGAAAAGAACCCCGGCGGTAACGCCGGCAATGCCGCTTACATCGTTACGCGCGTTCTGCAACGCAATGAATCCGAATACCAGCAAACCGAGCGCGACGGTGGCGATAGCCGCACCGGGCCAGTCGACCGGCGCGGTGTCGTCCTCGTCGCGGCTTTCAGCAAGACATTTTGCTGCGATGACGACGACCGCGACCGCAATCGGCAGGTTTATTACGAAGACCCACCGCCACGAAAGCGCCTGCACGAACCAGCCGCCCAACAGCGGCCCAATCGCCATCGTAATGGCGGAAAAACCGGACCACGTTCCGATTGCCGCCCCACGCTGCCGTTCGTCGAACGATGCGGTAATGAGCGCCAAACTCTGCGGCACCAGCAGCGCGCCGCCGACGCCTTGTATGCACCGCGCGGCGATGAGTTCCCCCGCACCTTGTGCGAGCGCGCAGGCCGCAGATGAAAGACCGAAAAGTACGACGCCCAGCATGAAAACTCGCCGTCGCCCAAAGCGATCTCCAAGGGAGCCTCCAACCAAAATCAGCGCTGAAAGAAAGAGCGCGTATCCTTCGACGATCCACTGCAACGCGTTCGAGCCGGCATGCAGGTCATGCGCAAGCACCGGCAGCGCAACGTTGACCGCGGTACCGTCGATGCCCGGCATGCTCGAGCCAAGAATGGCCGCTACAAGTACGCCGCTCGACGAAGGCGCTTTGCGCCCGGCGTTGTGACCGGGTGCTTGCGGCTCGCCTTCACACGGCAGCCGTACAAAAGCCGTCATCTAAGCACCGCCTTCGCGCGACGCTCTGCGCTGACCCATGGAAAACCCTGCAAAACGCAGTGTTCTACAGGGTTTAAATGGAGCCGACGATCCGGATCGAACGGACGACCTGCTGATTACGAATCAGCTGCTCTACCATCTGAGCGACGTCGGCGCGCCGGTGTTCCGGTCGAGCGCCGCACTTTCGTTCTGCGGGTCGACCCCGACCCCTCCATCTGAAACTTCGGCCGGCCGTCCCCGGTCCAATGCAGCATGCAAACTTCACCATGCGGCCATCTATCGCAAATACGAGAAGTGCAGCCATCGTCTGACGGGTGCGAGGAATGCCTGCAGACCGGCGATACGTGGGTGCATTTGCGCGAATGCTTGGTTTGCGGGCACGTCGGCTGCTGCGATAGTTCAAAGAACCGCCATGCGACCAAGCACTTTGAAATTGCCGGACATGCCATAATGCGCTCGATCGAGCCCGGAGAGCAATGGCGCTGGTGTTACGTGGATCAACAAGTCGTGTAACGAGTGCTGCTCAGGCAGAACGCCGGTTCGCGCGGCATACTCATTGCCGTTCTGGCGGTCATCGGCGCGATGACTGCGCTGGCGTGCATTCGCTGGCACCTTTGGAGTGACGGCAGCGACACCGGCACGTTCTCGCAGGCGATCGTCAATACGCCGCACGGCTTCAGCGATGCACTCGAAGCGGGCGGTACGCATTTTCGAACGCACTGGTCGCCCATTTTGGCGCTGCTCTGGCCGCTGCTTGCGCTCACGCGCTCTCCGCTCGCCCTGCAGATCGCGCAAGTCGTCTTGATTGCAATCAGTGCGGTTCCATTGTACGCGCTGCTTACGCGATATGCCGGCGAGGCATGGGCGCTCCGATGCGCCGTTTTAGCGCTTCTGTATCCGCCTTTGCTTGCGAACGCATTCGCGGAATTTCATGAACTCGCGTTCTTTCCGTTCCTTGCGCTGACGCTGATTTGGGCCGCGGACCGCGCGCGTTGGGGATGGTTCGCGCTTATCGCGTTTTTGTTGGTACTGGTACGCGAGGACGCCAGCGCGGACCTAATCATCGTGGGCATAGCGCTTGGTGTGCTCGGCATCGTCCGCCGGCGTTCGAGGGAACGTGGCTTGCTGCTCGGCGAACCAATCGAGCCACGACGGCTCGCGCTCGGCGGCTTTTTGTTGGCTTCAGGCGCGCTTTGCTCGCTTGCGATTTACGCGTTCATCGTTTTGCCACGCGTCGGCAGTTGGATGCCGTCGCACTTTTATCGCTATCCTTTTGCAAACGGCCCGCTTCAAACCGCTGCCAGCGTCGTTACGCATCCTTTGTTGCTGGCGCATGCCGTCGCTACGCGAGGCCGGTTGACGTATTTGCTCGAAGCATTTGTTCCGCTGGCTTTTTTGCCGCTGGCAACGCGTTGGACGTGGTTGGCGCTTCCGGCGTTCGCCGGAATTCTGCTCTCCAGCGATCAAAGCGTTTGGCGCATGGGCATGCACTACGTGCTGTTGTGGGCGCCGTGGATGGTTTTGTCCGCGACCTGGGTGCTGGCTCGAATCGCACGAGCAGGCACGCAGCAACGGGCTTTGCTGTGGTGGCGGATTGCAATCGCGCTATGCGTGGTTTTCCTGATCGGTTTCAATCCGATGCATCCCGCACACTATCTGCGCCCCGAACCCTATCAGCACACCGCCCAAGCGTTGCGGGCGTTCGCGTGCGTCCCGGTCGATGCACCGGTGGCGACGCACGATGAATGGTTTTCGCATGAAGCGCTGGCATTTCCAAAGATCACCGTGCTGCCCGACGACGTTGGGGATTTTCGCGGATACCTGGTGTACGATGCTGCATGGCGAAACCCGCATTTCAGCAGAATACTGCCGCAAATCGACACGGCTCTCGCAGCAGGTCGATTTACGATGGTTTGCACCGCCGGCACGGTTCACGTGATTCGATTTCATTCCGAATCGTGAAACGTCCCGCGCTTTGCCGACCGGTCCAACTCCAAATCGTCGAGCAGATAATACACGATCTTGCGATCGTCGAATCCGACCTTCGCGAGCTCGCGGCCGCCTATCGTGACGACCTCGTGAATATGGCCGGTCTTGCCGGCGTACCGGTAATTTACCTCGGTATACTGCGGATCGCCGGCTTTCGGTCGCGGCGTTGCCTTAACCCCGCGCAGTGGCGTATTGTGCCGATGCATGCAAAGAGCTTTGCCGCGCCGTTCCGAAACGCCCCCTGATGATTCTTCGATATCGCGGCCGATCGCCGAAAGTTCACCCCAGCGCATTCGTAGCGCCGACCGCCGTGCTGATCGGCGACGTTGAGATCGGCGCTGAATCGAGCATCTGGTTCGGAGCGGTCTTACGCGGCGACAACGGCCCAATCCGCATCGGAGCGCGCACGTCGGTCCAAGACAACGCCGTACTTCACGTCAGCGAACACGGCAAAACGCTCGTCGATGACGACGTAACGATCGGACACTGCGCCGTCATGGAAGATTGCCACATCGAACCGCACGCGCTCATCGGCAGCAACGCGGTCGTTCTGGGCGGAGCACGGGTAGGCCAAGGCTCGCTCGTGGCGGCGGGCAGCGTCGTCGGCGAAGGCGCGCAGATTCCGGCGGGCGTCCTTGCGGCCGGCGCGCCGGCGCAGGTGAAGAAACCCATCGGCGGCGAGGCGGCAACGTGGATCGACATCAGCGCGCGCGAATACGTTGCGCTTTCGCGCTCGTATATCAGCGAGTTCGCCGCCGCCCAAACAGTAACGACCGGCACTCGGGACGAAGAACCGGCTCGTGAACGTCGTCAATGACTTGACGATCCGAGCCGCGACGGTGAACGGCTCAGGCAGTCAGTCGGCCAACTTGGTGCTGACCAACGCAATCTTTCGCTTGGGAATACCTGTCGCTCCCAAAAACGTCTTCCCCTCGAATATCGAAGGACTACCGACGTGGTTCGACGTTCGCATCTCGCCGCAGGGATACCGATGCCGCAGCCGCGGGGTCGACTTGCTCGTCGCACTCAACCCGGCGACGTGGACGGCCGACGTTGCCGACGTAAAACCCGGCGGCGCAATCGTTCACGAAGCGGCCTATCCGGTTTCCGGAGAAACGCAGCGCAGTGACGTGACGTATTACGCCGCGCCGTTCGCAAAACTGGCGAAAGAACACGTAACCGACGGCGCGATGCGCAAATACCTTACGAACATGATTTACGTCGGCGTCGTCGCGTGGCTTTTGAACCTTCCGGAAAGCGCCATCGAAGATGCGCTCCGGGCGCAGTTCAAACGAAAGATCAAAGCCGTCGATGCGAATATGGCCGCCGTCCGCGCCGGGATGCACTACGCGGCAGAAAACTTTCGCAAAACGGACCCGTACCGCATCGAGCCCATGAGTGGAAAAACCGACGGGCTGCTGCTGATGGACGGAAACAATGCCGCAGCGCTGGGCTGCGTCATGGGCGGCTGCACGGTGGCCGCATGGTATCCCATTACGCCTTCATCGTCGCTGTGCGAGGCGTTTATCGCTTACTGCGATCGGTATCGCGTCGACCCGGAAAGCGGTGAACGAAAAGCCGCTATCATCCAAGCCGAAGACGAACTAGCCGCGATTGGAATGGTGCTGGGCGCGACCTGGGCAGGAGCGCGCGCGATGACTTCAACGTCGGGCCCGGGGCTTTCGTTGATGGCGGAATTCGCAGGATTGGGATACTATGCGGAGCTTCCCGCAGTCGTCTTCGACGTCCAGCGCGCCGGCCCGTCGACCGGGTTGCCGACGCGAACGATGCAAGGCGACGTGCAGTTCGCATACACGCTCTCGCACGGCGATACAAAACACATCGTCATCCTGCCCGCTACCGTTGAAGAAGCGTACGAGTTCTCTATGAAAGCCTTCGATCTGGCCGATCGTTTCCAGACGCCGGTGTTCGTCTTGAGCGATTTGGATCTGGGCATGAATCTTTGGATGACCCCGCCGCTGAAATATCCGCAAGACCCGTTCGATCGCGGAAAAATCTTGAGCGCCGAAGACTTGAATCGGGTGAAGGCCTGGGGCCGGTACGAAGACGTTGACGGTGACGGCGTCGCGTTTCGCACCGTGCCGGCCACCGAGCACCCGGCCGCCGGGTATTTTACGCGCGGCTCCGGTCACGATGAATTTGCGCGCTATTCCGAAAACCCGGACGTGTACCGGAGCAATCTGGATCGGTTGACGCGCAAACACGACGGTGCCCGCGCTGCCGTTCCGCAACCGGTCGTCGAGGAGAGCGGAAATTCCGTCGGGATCATCGCGTATGGGACGACGCATCACGCCATCGTCGAGGCACGCGAGCAGCTGCGTGAGCTGGGATGCGGCTCGACTATTTGCGCGTGCGAGCGCTTCCGCCCTCACACGAAATAGCCGCGTTCATTGAGCGGCACGAGCGCGTTTACGTGATCGAGCAGAATCGCGACGGTCAACTGCACGCGATTTTGCGCTCCGAACTTCCGATCGCAGCCGTCGAACGGCTACGATCGATTCGCCACTATAACGGCGTGCCCATCGATGCATCTTGCATCGTTCAGCCGCTGCTTCACGCCGAGGAACTGGTGCCAGCATGACGATCGAAACGCTCAATATCATCGGTCTGGGCCGCGATGTCTACAAAGGTTCGGCGAGCACGTTGTGTGCCGGCTGCGGGCACAATTCTATTACCAATCACCTCATCAAGGCGCTGTACGAGTACGGCGTCGACCCGTACAAACTGGCCAAAATGAGCGGCATCGGCTGCTCGTCGAAGACGCCGGCATACTTTGTGGACCGCGCCCACGGTTTCAATGCGGTCCACGGCCGCATGCCGTCCATCGCGACCGGCGCCAAACTCGCCAACCGCGACCTCGTCGTCTTGGGAATCAGCGGCGACGGCGATACGGCAAGCATCGGTCTAGGACAATACTGCCACATGATCCGGCGCAATCTGGACTGCACGTACATCATCGAAGACAACGGCTGTTACGGTCTAACGAAAGGCCAGTTTTCAGCCACCGCGGATCGCGGGTCGGTGCTGAAAAAAGGGCAGGTAAACGAATTCGAAACCATCGACGTCTGCGGGCTCGCGGTCGAATTAGGAGCGACGTTCGTGGCCCGTTCGTTTTCGGGCGACGGCAAGCAGCTCATCCCCTTGCTGCAAGCCGCATTCGCACATCGCGGAATCGCCGTGCTCGACGTCATCAGTCCGTGCGTAACGTTCAACGACCATGAAGGCTCGACGAAGAGCTATGCATACGTGAAAGACCACCACGCGGTGCTGCATACGCCGGACTTCATCATGGGCGGCAAAGAAATCACCGTGGATTACGAGCCGGGAACCGTACAGGAAATACCGTTCCAAAACGGCAGTCGCGTACTACTGCGCAAGCTGCACACGGATTACGATCCGACGAACCGCAGCGCTGCGCAGGAAGTCATGCACGCGGCGCGCGGGCGCGGCGAGCTGGTTACCGGTTTGCTGTACGTCGACACATCGGCGCGCGATTTGGTCGAACGCGAACGCTTACCGCGCGCACCACTGGCAAATTTTCGAGAAGAAGACCTGCGCATCGCGCCCGAGGCGTGGAACGCGCTGATGGATTCATTCGCTTAACAGGACCTGTTAAAGGCGAGGCTCTTCGGAGTAAATTTCGATCTGGTAGTTGTCCGGATCCAAGAAAAAAAGGTGATGAGTGCCGTCGTGCGTCGCGGGCTCGGCAAGAATTCGAACGCGCCCGGCGCGTAGGCGCTGTGCCCATGCATCCACGTCGGCTGCCTTGTCGACTTGGAAACCAAAATGAAAAGCCGTGCGCGTGCTCGCCGGCGCTTGCGCCAAAACGAGCAGAAATTCGGGCCAGCGCACTGCTGCCATACCGCCTTCGCGCTGCACGGGCAGGCCGAGCACGTCGCGATAAAACTTCTCGGACCGCGACAGATCGCTCACGCTTAGACTAAGATGCGTGACTCTCACAGCGGTACGGGATAGTGTGATTCGTCGCCATAAGGGACGAAGAGCGTGTACTCGCGCTGGAAGCGCAGTTTAACCGTGCCCGTCGGACCGTTGCGGTGTTTGGCGACGATGAATTCGGTCACGTCGGGTTCCTGAGCGTCTTGGTTGTAATATCCCTCACGGAACAGAAACGCGACCATGTCGGATTCTTGTTCGAGCGAACCGGAATCACGCAGGTCGCTGAGCATCGGGCGCTTTTCCGCGCGCGCCTCCACGCCGCGGTTGAGCTGCGCGAGGGCGATGATCGGGACGCTCAAATCTTTGGCCGTCATTTTGAGCGTGCGGCAAATATCCGAGAGTTCTTCGTTACGGTTTGCGCCCTTGCTCAGCACGCCGGGCCGAAGCAGCTGCAAGTAGTCAACGAATACCGCTGAGAGGCCCACGGAGTCTTTCAGGCGGCGGCAGCGGCTGCGAATTTCCGAAACCGAAAGGCCGCCGGCATCGTCGAGGTAGATCGGCAGTTCGTTGAGCACGCCCATCGCATCGGAAATCTTCTCCCAATGATGAGGCTTGATGTTGCCGCGCCGCATGTCGTGCATGCTGATGTGCGCCTCGGCGCAGATTAAGCGCTGGACGATTTCGTCGTTCGACATCTCGAGCGAAAAGAAAGCGACCGGATCGCTTTCCTCCCGAGACGCCGCAACCGCCATGTTGAGCGCAAACGAGGTTTTGCCCATTCCCGGGCGCGCCGCGACGATGACGAAATTTCCCGGCTGAAATCCGGTGGTCATCTCGTCGATGTCGCGGAAACCGGCGGTCAGGCCGGTGCGGTCGCCCCGGCTGTGAAAGAGGCGGTCGATGTGTTCGAACGCGGGCTTGAGCAGCCGGCTGACGGGCGTAAACTCGCCCGCGGTCTGCCGCATCCCGATTTCGTAAACCATCTGTTCGCTCTGGTCGAGCGCGCCTTCAACATCTTCTTCGTTCTCGTAACCGAGCTGCGTGATCCGCGTTCCCGCATGGATCAGCCCGCGCAGCACCGCCTTTTCGCGCACCAGTTTGGCATAGTACGCCGCTGATGCTGCGGTTTGCACGGTATCCATGAGCGAGCTCAGGTAGGAGAGGCCGCCGACGTTCTCCAGATTGCCGCGTCTGCGCAACTCTTCCGCAACCGTGATTTTGTCCAGCGGTTCGCCGCGATCGTAGAGGTGATTGAGCGCCGCAAAGATCGTTTCGTGCACGTGCGCATAAAAATCCTCGGGACGAACGATTTCCGAAACGACGCCCATGATTTCGCGATCGACCAAAACCGAGCCGAGCAGCGCCATCTCCGCCTCGAGATTTTGCGGCGGAATGCGATCGACAATCGAGAGGTTCGTGATGCTCATGGACGGGCGGATGTACTGCGCCGCCCGCGTGCCGCTCGCCTTGTGGATTTCTTGTGGACAGCCAAAGCGCGAAACGCCTGTTCAACCGAAGTAATGGGAACGACCTCGATACCCGAGAGCGACCGATCGATTTCGCGCAGGTTTTCCTTGGGCACGAGCATGGAACGCATGCCGGCCTGTCGCGCCGCGTACAATTTTTCGATGACGCCGCCCACCGGCCGCACTTTCCCTTGAATCGACAGTTCGCCGGTAATGGCAACGTCTTGGGGAAGCGGCGTTTTCGTAAGCGCCGAGTAGAGGGCGAGAAAAATTGCGACGCCGGCCGAGGGCCCGTCGATGTTCCCGCCCCCGATCACGTTGATGTGCAAGTCGAAATGTGCCGTATCCAACCCGGTCACCGCGCGCAGCACCGCGGCTGCATTGAAGACGCTGTCCTTTGCCATCGCGCCTGCCGCGTCGTTGAAGCGCACGCTCCCCTTGCCTTCGGCGCTCGCGGGAAACGCGACGGCTTCGATTTCGATGATGCTGCCCAAATAGTGCACGACGCCCAGACCGAAGGTCTTGCCGATTTCGCGAGTGGCGCGGCCTTTGACGATCGTATGCTGGATCAAGCGCCCGGACTGCACGACGTTGCGAACGTCGGCCTCAGCGATCGTCACGGGCTTCTTCTCTTCCACCGTGGCTTTGGCACCGTGCATTCGATAAAGCGCGTGCCCGTAGGCGTCCGCCACCACTTGTACGGCTTTGCGGCCCTCGATCGTATACGACGCGATGAGCGGGGCGACGCCGCGCGCCGCTTTGGCGCCGAGGCGTTTGATCGCCGCGCCGACGATCGAGACGATTTGGTGCTGCGTCAGCGGCTCGAAATACACCGCCGCGCAGCGCGAGCGAATCGCGGGATCGATATCTTCCGGCTCGCGCGTCGTCGCGCCGATGAGGATGAAATCGGCAGGCGCGCCTTCCTTGAAGAGGCGCTTGATGTACTCCGGAACGTTCGGTGAGCTTTCGTCGTAATACGACGACTCGAACGCGACTTTCTTGTCTTCGAGAACTTTCAACAGTTTGGTTTGCAGAAGCGGATCGAGTTCGCCGATTTCATCGATGAACAACACGCCGCCGTGCGCGCGCGTAACTAGTCCCAACTTCGGTTCCGGAATGCCGCTTTCGGCGAATTCGCGCCGGCTGCCCTGATAGATGGGATCGTGGACGCTGCCCAGCAGCGGGTTCGTGGTTTCGCGCGGATCCCAGCGCAGCGTCGTTCCGCTCGCCTCGACGAACGGCGCATCTTTGGCGAACGGCGTGTACGCGCGCGACTTGGCAACTTCCAGCGCCAGCCGCGCGACCGTGGTCTTGCCGACGCCGGGCGGCCCGTACAAGATGACGTGCTGCGGATACGGCGAGGAAATCTTCGCGAGCAACGAGCGGATAGCCGGGTCTTGCCCTACGACTTCCTTGAGCGATTGCGGACGAAGCAAGCGAAGCGCGGAGGCGGCAAGCCCGCGCCCACGCAGTTTCTCCAGGTCCTCGAGCTTCTTTTGCGTCGCCGGCGTTTCGGGACCCGAATCCTCGCGCAGCGCCTCAATCTTCAAATCTTTGAGGTAGTCTTGATGGCGCTCGAGCATCTTACTGTTGATTTTGCGATCGATCGAATCTTCGACGTTGCGGTGCGCGATGAGGTCGGCGAGGCGCTCCTCGATTTCACCGATGACCCGCCGCGAATTCGCCCGGCCGGTGACGCGCTCGAGCGTCGGGTCCTCGAACACCAACCGCGCCAGCGCGCAAATGCGATCGGGAAGCGCGTGCGAGCGCATGAGCTTCAGTCCGTTCATCTTGCCGGCGCGAAGAACGAGTTTGTCGGACCCTATGGTGTTCGCAAGGACGTCATAAAGCGCCGAGACGTAGCGCCCCATTTCGTCTTCGCTGCTGAATTTGCGGCGAAAACGGGCGCGATAGGGATCTTCGCCCGCGGTTGCCACGGCTGCGTTACGCCGCTACGACGCTGACCGTCGTCTTGGCGACGATGTTTTTGCCCAGGCGAATTTCAACCGGATAACTGCCCAATGCTTTGATGCTGTTCTTCACTTCAATCTTGTGTTTGTCCACGTCGACGCGGAACGTGTCCGATATTGCCGTCGCAATGTCCGCGTTCGTTACGGTGCCGAAAAGTTTACCGTTTCCGCCCGCCTTGGCGCGCACCGCGACGGGTTTGCTTTCCAGCAGTTGCGCCAGCCGGCGCGTCTGATCCACGGCTTGCGCCTCGCGCTTGGCTTGCGCTTTGCCCTGCTCGTGCAAAGCGGTCAGCGCGCCTTTGCTCGCCTCGGTTGCGAGCTTTCGCGGGAGCAAAAAGTTTCTTGCGTAGCCCTCGGCGACATCGACTACTTCACCCCTTTTGCCGAGCGCCTTCACATCGGAGAGGAGGATAAGGCGCACGGGCTATTCCGTAACGAACGGCAGAAAGGCAATCACGCGCGCCCGCTTTACGGCAACGGTCAGCATGCGTTGATGCTTCGCGCAGTTGCCGGAAATACGGCGCGGCAGAATTTTTCCGCGTTCGGAAACGTACTTCTTGAGCCGGGGAACGTCGCGATAACTGATGTCGAGCGCCTTATCGGTGCAGAAATTGCACGGCTTGCGCTTGGGCCGGCGGTCTTTGACCGCCCGCTTGGTTTTGGTAGGCACGAACTGGTCCTTTCACTAGGTGGTGTACGGCCGCTGCGCGACCCTAGCGAAGTGACGCGCTCAGGCGCGACACTACTTTACCGTAGTAAAGATTCGGGTCCGGAAAACGCTACTGAGTATAGCGTCTCCCGGACCCGTTGGCTACCCCAAAGATCGCGGCGCTTGGCCGGTTAGCGACACCCGTTCGAGGTCAGGAGAACGAATCCGTCGTCGGGCCGTATCGACATGGTGCCGGATACCGCTCGGCCGAAGAGGTCGCTGTAGCCATGCCCGCTCGGCAGATGCGTAACCTGGTTGCTCGTGGAGTCGGGGTTCACGGCTACGATTGCGTTGGCGAACCGGCGGTAGTAGACGTTCCCGTTATTCGGATCCGCGTAGTACGAACCGCAGGGAGCGCCGATGTTCGTTTCGTACTGCGAGTGCCACTGTTCGGTTCCATAGCCTTTCGCCGGGGACGCGAACAGCGATTCTCCCTGCTGGTTGCCCATCAAGTACGTCGCAACCGAGTAGTCCAGCTGCTGCACGCCGACGCCGATTTTGCCCCAGTTGGCGTTCATCAGCACGGCAACGCCGTGTTGCTGAGCATACGTCGCCCAATTGGTGCGCATTTTGAACGTGGATGCGCTCATCTGAGTGGGGCGGCCGTAATCGATGTAGCCCGTTTCATCCAGGACCGCATCGACGTTCGCCAGGAACGTCATTTCGTCCGAGGTCAGGCTGTTCGCCGGATGATTCACCATCATCTTCAGATGATAGCCGGCAATCACGGGGTCCGCGGTGAGAATGGTGTGTGCGCGTTGGACCCATTGCACGACGTCGTGTTCCCAATTGGGATCCGTGACGCCGTTGTACCGCCGAACGAAGTTGCCGTTTTGATAGATGCCGCAACCGTACGAACCGGAGCCGGCACCTTCATCCGCTTGCCAAAACGTCGCTTCGTCGATCGCTAGCGCGTGGTAGCCCATCTGATGCGCATAGTCCGCCATCATCCGGATCTGATAGTCGACCACCGCGGGATTGTGCACGTCGAGAGGCACGTTGCTGTTTAGCCCGGGCACCCATGCGGGGGTCGAGGTTACGCCGCCGTTTGCTTTGCAAGCATACAAGATCCAATCTGGATGATTGGCTTTCCACCACGAGAGTGTGTGGCCGACGTATCCCCAAGCCGTCGAGCTTTCGTCGGTTTCAAGCGCATTGTAGTATCCGGTCTGAAGCGATGGATTGCTGTTCAGCCAAGCCGTGCCGATGTTCGTGCGCGAGCCCCACACCGCCGAATATCTCCATCCGTTGGTGGATGCTGCAGCCATCGGAACGTAGCCGTTGGACGTATCGTCGAAAACTTGGAATGCGCTGATCTTCCCCCAAGAGCTGGTCATGAATTTGGTGCGGCTTGGGGAACCGCCGCCGCCGTTGCCTGGCGTCGAAGTTGGAATCGGCGTCGGTCGAATGGTCGGAACCGGCGTCGGCGCGTGAGTGGGAACCGGCGTTGGAGTCGGTGCGTGCGTCGGCGCGGGTGTCGGTGTAGGTGCTAACGTTGGAACCGGTGTCGGTGTCGGGCTGGGGCTAGCGCTAGGCGCGAACGTCGGAACTGGAGTGGGAATCGGTATTCCGCTTGGCTCACCCGTCGGTGCGCCGGTAGGCACATCGGTCGGCAAGGCCGTCGGTGCCGTCGTGGGAGACGGCGACGGCGACGGAGATGGAGGGCCGTCCAGTTGCGTAATCGTGCTGGCGACCGCGGTGGCTCCTTCTTGCCCTAGCCCCGTTACGGTGAGGTACTCACCCGCATACGGCTTTGCGCCGCTGAACGTCGTGCCGTAAATCGGAAACACGTTCGTGCTTACGCCGTTCGAGGTCAACGTGAAGCCGCCGATGATCATCGCGGAAACCTGACCGCTGATGGTAAGGGTAGCGCTCGGGAGCGAAAGCAACTTCACCGACGTGGCGGTCATCGTCGTCGCCGGCGAGCCGCTTCCATCGGCCTCCACGAATTCGCCCACGACCGGTGTGAAGTTGGTGAACGTCGTGAATCCGGTGGTCGTCACGTTAAAGTAACCGATGCCTTTACCGGATTCGAGCTGGAAACCGAAGCTCTCTGATGGCAACAATGGTGCCGGTTACCGCAAGTTCTCCCGCATTCGAATACAGGATGGACATCGGCATCACGGGCGCCTGTGTCGGCGCCGTGGTAGGCTGCCCGGCTTGCGGCAGGAGTCCGCCCCCGCTGCCGGATCCGCCGCCGCCGCATGCAGTAATCGAAGCGACAGTACAAGTTAATATTGCAAAGTTACGGAGCGAATTTGATAAACTCATCCCTACAAACGTCGGCTTGTTGGGACTTTGGGCTTAGGGCAGGATTAGAAGCTTTACGATTCCTTTACTAGTCTAGCGCTAGCTCGCTAGCGGCCCTCAATAAGAGACTGCCAGGAGTTTGTCGGTTTGCTGTTCTCCGGCCCAGATCTCGGGACGCATGCAGGTGCCTATCGGGTTGGCGGGCGCAGCGATCGGCCCCAAAATCGATTTCGCGGTAGGCACGGTAAACTCGATGATCTTGTCTGCGGAATCGATTCGCGCGATCCGGTTGGGTCCCGGTTCGGTAAACCACACTGCACCATCGCACGCCGTTGCAATTTGCCACTGACCGTACTGCGGGGAACCCAGCGCGTTTGAGGTGCGCAGCGCCACTTCGGTGACGGTACCCTGCGCGTCGATGCGCCCGATCGCATTTCGCTGGAAATCTCCAAACCACAGCGCGCCGTCCCCAGCCAGCGTCATGCTGTTGAGTGAGTAACCCGAAGGAAGATTGAAATTGCGAACGACTGTAATCGATGAACCGGCCAATGCAAATTCGGCGACGCTGTATTGCGCCGGAGATGTCGAAAAGTCGGCCAGCGCGCCCCACACCGCACCCTGCGGACCGTTCACAAGTTGCATGACCGACGCAGTTTGAAAACCGAGCGTTGCACCGGTGGAGGTTGCGATCAACCCTCCGCCGTTATACGAAAGTCCGCCTACCCAAAACACGCCTCCGGAATCGACAACCATCGATGTCGGTTCGTCGACCGTCGGCTCGCATAACCTCGCGGTGCCGCCTGCACCGCCGCACTCCACATCGACGTAAAGTGAGTACGAATCGGACGAATAGGCGCTCAGCCAGAAGATGCTTCCGGAATCCGTCGCAGCGATTCCGTACACGCCGCCACCCGAATCGTAACCGCTCGGCGGAGGAGCCGGACGCGTCTGTATCAGGCTTCCGCTTTCGAGCCGGTAAAGGTTGCTGCCCGATCCGTTCGCGCCGAAGCCAAAGTACGCCGAATCGTCGGGCCCGGCGGCAAGATACAGCGGCGAGGTCGGAATACCGCGTTCCGTTAAATGGACCGCGAGTGGATTAAACGTCGGCGTGGGACTGGGAAGAGGCGTCGGCGTGATGACCGGCGGGGGCGTGTGAAACGGCGGCGGCGTCAAACCGGGCGAGCCCAGCGGCGTCGGCGTTGTGGTCGGAGAAGGTGAGGGTCGGGGCGTCGGTGCGCCTACGCTGCCCGGCGGCAGGACCGCGGAGGGCGGCTGCGATGCACCTCCTGACGAGCATGCCGCAAACGCTGCGCAAAACAAGACGGCGAAGACGGCACGGGGCACTCTTGCTATTTGCCCGAAAAAGGCTTCATACGAACGCTGTTCCCGGCTGTTCTGCAAAGGAAAACGGCCCCATAGTTAGGGCCTTCTGCTCATTCGAAACCCTCACGGAACCGTCTTTAGAACAAATTCCAAAGATACTGGTTGTAGACTTCGTGGTGGTACTGCACCTCTTGCGCCTTTACGAAGGTTCCGAGTAACCGCGGACAACGGTCCGCGCTGGCCTGTTTGAGATCCGCATACCGTGCTTTGACTCCGGCACCCAGAAGCTGCGTCGTCCATTCGGATGCTCGAAAATTGTGCAGCGCGTCGTAGATGTTGTCGGGAAGATACCGTTCGGCTTGGCGAAGGTTGCTCTGACCGCTGATGGTGCCGTTCACGCCGGTTTTGAATACCGCCAGCATGACCATGTACGGGTTGGCATCGGGCCCCACCGAACGCACCTCCACGCGCGCGCTGCGTTCGTTGCCGATCGGGATGCGCACCATCGAACCGCGATCCACGGCGGAGGCTTTGATTTGATTGGGAGCCTCAAAATGCGGATCCAGCCGCCGATAAGCGTTGACGCTCGCGTTCAGCATCAAACAGATGTCGTTTCCATGGGTGAGAATGCGATCGACGAATTCCCACGCCAAGCCACTGAGTTTTTCATCGCCGTCGCGATCCCAAAACACATTTTTTTCGTCTTTGCTGATCGAAACATTCGTGTGCATCCCGCTTCCATTCACGCCCACGACCGGTTTCGGCAGGAAACTCGCCGTCATGCCGAGCTTCGTAGCGACTTGCCGGCAAATGAGTTTGTAGAGTCGGATTTGATCCGCGGCTGCAAGAACGTCGCCGTATGCATAATTGATCTCGAACTGCGAGGGCGCCACCTCGGGGTGATCTTTTTCGTTTTGAAAGCCCATTGCCCGCTGCACTTCAGCTACCGTGTCGATAAACGTCCGAAGCGGGTCGCCCGGCAGTGAATGATAATATCCGCCGGTATTTACGTATTCAAAGCATCCGGTTTCATGGAAGCGCCGTTCGGCGTCGAGCCCCCTGAACAAAAAGCCTTCGATTTCGTTAGCAGCATTGAGCGTGTACCCATGGCGCTGAAAAGTTTCCTCGGCAAATTGCTTGAGCAGACCGCGGACGTTGGCCGAGTAGGGCCGCCCTTCGCGATCCTGCACCTCGCCGAACACCAGCACTTTGCCGCGACCGAAAACGTCGGCAGGGGCCCAATAAAATGCGCCCCAATCGAGCAGCAGACGCAGATCGCTCTCGCGCTGCGCGGTGAAACCCCGAATGGAAGAGCCGTCGAACGTCAGGTTGTCGTGCGACTTGAGCAAAAACTTCTTGTCGTAGTCCAGCATCTGCAAACGACCTTCGAGATCGCTGAAGAGCACGGTAACGGCTTTGATGCGGCGCTCGTCGGCGAGGTACTTCAGGCGTTGCTCGGCAATCGCATCGGCGCGCGTGCGTTGCGCGCGCTGCTGCTTGGCTTCCAAGTTCATCTCTTCGAGCTCCGTGTACGAAAGCTCGAGAAATTCGCGCAGTTCTGTGGCCATCGTCCGTCATTGCCCCTTTCACCATGCGTGCCGCGTATGCTCGAAATTTGTGCAGGGCAGGAGAACCGCCTTTGTGCATGCGGTAAATTGCAAGCCGGGCCTTTTGTGCAAGCACATGGGAAAAGGGCGCCGCTGATGCGGCGCCCTCCCTGCGCGGACGTTGGTGTGGAGGATATGCTTAGGATGGCGTCGCGCGAACTTGATTCAGCCCGGCCATGCTACGGTGTGGCGCTTCCGATGATCTTGTTGGTTGCAAGGACATCGAAGCTGCCCAGGCCGGTGATGTAGTCGTAGCGTGGTGCTGCGGTCCCGATCGGGTTGGCATTGCTGCCGGTGAGGATGTCGTGGTATCCGCCGATGGGTTCGGTCGGCGGCGGCCCGGCATTGATCGCCCCGGCAGTCGGATTCTGGACATAGATTTTGTACAGCCGCGGTGGCGCAAACCCCAGCGTATTGTGGTGCTGATTTTGCATGATTGCCCACGAACCGGCAGCCAGCGGCGAGGCGAGACTGGTGCCGCCCGTAATGCACGGCGTGCAGGTGCCGCCTCCGGTCGCAGCTCCGGATGTGTAGAGCAGGGCGCCCGTTTCCAATGCTGCGTCCATGGCTACGTCCGGCGCTCCGCGGAAGCTTTCACCCTGCTGCGGAACCGGCTGCGCTTCGGCTTCCCAGTATGGGGCGTACTCAAATTGGCTCAATCCGCCGCCGCCGGCTTCCCAGCCGCTTTCCCCCTTGTACGAACCGTCGGCATTGCTGAACAGGTCGGTGCCACCCACCGCCACGACGTACGGCGAGGTCGCGGGATATTCGACGAACGGTGCGCCGCCCGGAACGCCATTCGGGATGCCGACGCTGCAGAAGCCGCCGCTGTCACCGGTCGAAGCAAACATCGTTTGACCGTGCGAGGCGCCTTCCAACAACATTTCGTCGTCTACCAGCATCGAGCCGTCGAGATACGGAAACAGCTCGCACTCACCAAAGGAGGAGTTGCCGATGTTCGTCAGGTGGTCGGTGACCCAGTGATTGTACTCCAGCGCGATATCGGAATCGGTTAGCGAGGTCGTATCGTATGCATAGATTGCTTTGACGCGCCCGGCAATGCCGCTCGAATACGTCATGTCGAGCGTCCACTCGTCGTTGCCCGACGTGTCCGGGCTGGATATGCCTACCCGTTTGATGTAAACCGGTACCTGCGGAAGGCCGAACTTTGATTCGTTGGTGCGAAAATCAGCGATGCCTTGGCTGATATTACCTTCGGCCATGATCGCAATCGGCGTATTGGCCGCGTTATCATCCGCGTCACCTCCGGGCGAGTTCGAAATAGGCCCGTCTTCGTCGGTCGCATCGTACGTCGCACGGAACGTGATGGGATCGTAGTTGCGTACGCATACGGGACTGGTCACCCCACCGGTGCACGGCTGCACCTTCGGACCGGTCGCAAGCGAGACCACGTTGTTCAAACCCAACACCGCAATCACGATGCCCGAAAGCGATTGCGGAACGTAAGCGGGACTAATGTTGGCGCGAACGGTTCTTCCGTTTTGGGTGAAGCCGTGCAGCTTCGTGTTGAACGCCGATTGCGCCGCGGCGGCTGTGCCGTCGGCGCTGATGAGCAAGTTGTTCGGCTCGACGACGATATTGGTGAAGCCCTTACTGCTTAAATAACTTTTCACCGCGGCGACCTGTGCCGACGTTGGAGCGTAGCTGCTCATGAAAGCACTGTCGGGAACTTGCGTGCCGTGCGCGACCGCGGCTTTTAATGCGTCGGCGTTGCGAAGTGCAAGTCCAAGCCGCACGGTCACCGGAGCCGAGGCGGAAAGCGTCCCGAGGTCGGTCGCGCTCTTCAGCGTGGTCAGACCTTGGGTAGCCGTCGCGGCCCAACCCGCAGGCGCCGAGACGGTCGATTGGGCGCTAAGACCGCGATTCGGTGCCGACTGCGTCTGCAAAGACGGTAACGCGGAGCCGCCGCTGTGCCCGGAGCAAGCAGTCCCTGCAAGTCCGGCCGCAATTGCGACCCCAAGAAGTTTTTTCATCAACCATATCCTCCACCGCTACGGTACGGCTTGGCGACCCGACGGCGACATACCGAAAATTGAGTAGGCGTCGGCGCAGCGTCGTCTGCAAGGATGGTCGCTGGCCATGCTCATACTGAGGCGGGATAGGAGGAAGCCGATGAGCCGAGTTCGTGTGCTGGTGGGAACCCGAAAGGGTGCGTTCATTTTGAACGCGGACGCAAAACGAGAGCAATGGGATGTCAGCGGCCCGTTTTTTGCGGGGTGGGAGATCTACCACATCAAAGGCTCGCCGGCGGATCAGAACCGGCTGTTCGCTTCTCAAACCAGCGGGTGGTTCGGGCAAATCGTTCAGCGTTCCGACGACGGTGGGCAGACGTGGGAGCCCGTAGGCAACAGTTTTGCCTACGAGGGTACGCCCGGCACGCACCAATGGTACGACGGCACGCAGCGCCCGTGGGAATTCAAGCGCGTGTGGCATTTCGAGCCGACGAAGGACGATCCGGATCTCGTTTATGCGGGCGTGGAGGATGCCGCGCTTTTTCGTTCCGCAGACGGCGGCGCGACGTGGCACGAACTTTCCGGTCTTCGGCAGCATGAATCCGGACCGTCATGGCAACCCGGCGCCGGCGGGATGTGCCTGCACACGATTCTGGCGGACCCGCGTTCGAACGGACGGCTGTTCGTCGCCATCTCGGCAGCGGGGGTGTTTCGCAGCGACGACGAGGGTACGACGTGGCGGCCGATCAACCGGGGACTGCATTCTGAAGGCATCCCCGACCCGCAAGCGCAGGTCGGACATTGCGTGCATCGCATAGCAATGCACGCATCGAACCCCGATGTGCTGTTCATGCAAAAGCACTGGGACGTGATGCGCAGCGACGACGCCGGTGAGTCGTGGGTCGAAATCAGCGGAAACTTGCCGACCGATTTCGGATTCGCGATCGACGTCCACGCTCACGAAGCGGAAACGGTTTACGTCGTCCCGATCAAGAGCGATTCGGAGCATTTTCCGCTCGACGGCAAGTTGCAAGTGTACCGTAGCCGCCGCGGCGGAAACGAATGGGAAGCATTGACCGACGGGCTGCCGCAGAAAGACTGTTACGTGAACGTGCTGCGCGACGCGATGGCCGTCGATCGACTCGATTCGTGCGGCATCTATTTCGGAACCACCGGCGGACAGGTGTATGCATCGCCCGACGCAGGCGAGCATTGGACCGCGATCGTCCGAGATCTGCCGCCGGTACTGTCGGTCGAAGTGCAAACGCTTCCGTGATTCGGGTGGTCATCCCGGCGCATTTGCGCACGCTCGCGCGGGTGAGCGGCGAATTGCGCTTTGAGCTGACCGCGCCGACGCAGCGCGCTCTGGTCGATGCAATCGAATTGCAGTATCCGATGCTGCGCGGAACGATTCGCGATCCGTTCACTCTGCAACGTCGCCCGTTCGTCCGCTTTTTTGCTTGCCGGCGCGATCTCTCGCATGAGGCGCCCGATTCGCCGCTTCCGCCGGAAGTTCGTGAAGGCACCGAACCGCTGCTCATCGTCGGCGCAATGGCCGGCGGCTAATGGCGCTCGAGCGCCTTTTGCTCGTACGCCATGGTCAGAGCGCTGGAAACGTTGCTCGCGACGCCGCGCTTGCCGATGGCCTGGGGTTGATCGATATCGCCTTGCGCGATTGCGACGTGCCGCTCTCGCAGCTTGGAGAGCGCCAATCGCGCGCTCTTGGCCGGTGGCTTGCGCACCACGAGCAGCGGCCGCACGTGGTGCTGACTTCGCCTTACGTTCGCGCGCAGGAGACCGCAGCGCTCGCTTTGCAAAGCGCGGGGTGGAACGACATCGCGATAGAGACCGACGAGCGCTTGCGCGAGAAAGAATTCGGAATTCTGGATCGGCTCACGCGAAAAGGCATTCAAGAGCGCTATCCCGAGCAGGCCGAAATGCGCTCGCGGCTGGGGAAATTTTACTACCGTCCGCCTGGAGGCGAGAGCTGGACGGACGTGATTTTACGCTTACGCAGTTTGCTCGAATCGCTGAAGGCGGAGCATGCGCCACAGCGCGTTACCGTCGTTTCGCACCAGGTCGTCGTATTATGTTTTCGCTATCTCCTGGAATCGCTCGACGAGAAAGCAATTCTCGCCATCGATGCGCTCGGCGACGTCGCGAATTGTTCGATCACCAGTTATCGTTCGCAGCGCCGCGGTGGTGCGTTTGAACTTGAGTCTGAAAAATACAATGCCGAAACGCCGCTGCGCGAGGCCGGGGAGCCGGTAACGCGCGGCCCGGATGCGCCCGTTGCCCCGAAGTAAGCCCCATTCGCACGACGCCACGCTCGTGACCGTCTCGCTGCTGCGCAGATGGCCGCTGCCGGATGCGCAAGGGGACAAAGATTCTCGCGGGCGAGTGTTCGTCGTAGCGGGCTGTCCGCAAATGCCCGGCCCCGCCATACTGGCTGCAACGGCCGCGCTTCGGGCGGGAGCCGGTAAGTTGCAGATCGGTACGTGCGCGAGCATTGCCGTGCATGTCGGCGCGGCAGTTCCCGAAGCGCTCGTCCGCGGATTCGAAGAAACGCCGAGCGGCGCAATTGCGGCAAAGTGCGGGCGCGGGATCCGCGAGCAGGCCGACGCAGCGGACGCGCTTGTTTTCGGTCCGGGCTTAGCGCAGGACACCGAGTGCGGCCAGGTGCTCGCATCGCTGCTGCCCGGCCTGAAAACGCCGGTCGTGCTCGATGCGGCGGCATTGCAATGTTTAGGAGATCGACCTGAACTTTTGCGTGACCAGGGCGTGACCGCGGTGCTGACTCCCCATCCGGGCGAACTCGCCGCGCTGCTTGGATGCCATCGCGATCGCATCGACGCCGATCCGGTTGCGTGCGTACGGCAAGCCGTGCGGCAATTTCAAGCGGTCGTCGCACTCAAGGGCGCACAGACATATATTCTGTCACCCGGCGGCACATTGTATTGCAACGCAAAGGGCCATGTCGGCCTTGCAACGTCGGGCTCCGGCGATACGCTTGCGGGAATCATCGGCGGCATTCTCGCTCGCGGAGCAACGCCTGAGCAAGCTGCGGTTTGGGGCGTCTTTGCGCACGCGCAAGCGGGCTTGGCACTAGCCCGCAAATTTGGCCTCGGATTTCTCGCGCGCGAACTGCCGGCGGAGATTCCACCGGTGATGCGGCGCATCCAGTCAGCCTCCGGTTAGCGATCATCGTCTTTCTTTACATTCACAGATAGTGCGCCGGTATAGTACCGCCGACGGCGTCAACACTGTGGCCTTTTCACGCGTCTATTACGTTAGAATGAGCTTCAGCCGGTTGAATGACGCGTCATGAGGGCCCAACGATGCCGTTAGCGGTGGACCGCCGCGCGATCGAACGAGCGCGGCTCGGCGGCGCCGGGCTCGAAAGCCTGCTCGCCTCCATTTGGCCCGAAGCCTATCGCATCGCACTCAGTATCGTCCGCGACGCCGGTCTTGCGGAGGACTCCGCGCAGGAGGCTTGCGCTGCCATTGCGCGTTCGCTCGCAGCGCTCGATAACGTCGACGTGTTCCCGGCCTGGAGTTACAAAATCATCGTCCGTCACGCGCTCACCACAGTGCGTCGGAAGATGCCGACTTCATCACTGGAAGCTGCATCCGGCTCGTCCAAGTCGTTCGATCGAAGCGACGCTATCGACCTCGAGCGCGCGCTGTCCGCGCTTCCGCCGGTGCAGCGAGCCGTCGTGGTTCTGCATTATTACGCGGGCCTGAACAGCAGAGAAATTGCGGCTGCTGCACGCGTGCCTGCCTCTACCGTCCGCTTCTATCTGATGCTCGCCCGCAGAACGCTTCGCGCGGCGTTGGCGGACGAAGGCTCATGCCGCAAACCTAAACCGAACGAGGTCTATACCGATGCTGGCTGACGACCGAATAAAATCGGCGCTGAGCGCCATGATTGACCACATCGATCCACCGGCTGTGCCGATGCGACGGATTCAAAATCTTATCGATAAGCCTAGTGCGGGCATGCACCGGTTCCCGGCGAACTTTCGCGCCGGCGTTGCAGCGGCTGCATTGATCGTGGCGGTAGCGGCGGCCGTTCCCGCCAGTTCGTTGGGACTCGTTCAAAGCATCGAAGCCCGCTATCGCGCAGCACTCCAAGCGCTGGGCGGCAGCGCTCCGCCGCCTGCACCAAAATCCATTTCATCCGCTCTCACTTCGACGACGAAAACATTGCAATCGGCGCAGGCGCAGGTTCCATTTACGATCGTTCCACCCGCCGGTTTGCCGCGCGACGCCTCTGCGCCGGCGATCCGCACGGCGCCCACCGGAATTTACGTCAAGGCCAAAAGTGCGTGGCACGTAGGCTCGCGCGACGTCACGTTTTCCTATCACCGTTCAGATGGCCGTAGGTTCATGCTGCTCGCCGACCGTTTCGATCGCAGCGTTGGACCGCCAACCAGGTATATGTTCGAAGCGCTCGACCCGGGTGCGCAAGGTCGGCCCGTGATCGTGAAGCATTTGCATTTTGCATGGCGCAACGGCGATCAAGTCATGAGCGCGACGGCGGGCGAGGGCATCAGCGCGTCGGAGATCGAACATATTCGCGCCGCTATGCACGGCATTGCTTTACGTCCCGGCGACCCGCACGCGCCTAATTCGGCAAAATACGAAAAAATGTACCGCATTCCGTAGCCGCTTCTCGCCGGCTTTATGAAGGCTCGTCACGCGTAAACTTGCGTGGCCCCGTGCCGGCGGCAACGAATCCGAGAAGTACCAGAACAAAAACGGCCAGCATCAACCACAGAAAGTCCGAAAGCGCGGGAAGCAGTCCAAAGGCGACGATAAGCGTCGTCGCTCCGGCGGGCGCATGTTCCGAGCGCGCAAGCGCCATAAACAATGCGGTTAAAGCGAGCGCAGTTGCCGCGGCAAGGACGCGGTGCAGCGTAACATCGGACGAATACGGCGCGCCCAGCAAGCCGTTGACCCAAACGGCGAAATAACCGCAGCCGGCACCGATTGCATGCCCAAGCAAAACGTGCCGAGGTGAAGACGCCCGCTGGGCCGGATTGGCGAAAATCATAAGCGCGCTTGGACCGAGCGAGGGGAAAATAAACGGACGATGGGTGGTTACCGCGATTGCGCCGGTTATTCCCATGGCAATAAAGGTCCAGAATACTAAACGCGCGATGTGGCTCAAAAATACACCGCCGCGGGATCGTCGGCCGGCATTGGATTGCCGTAGGAGCCGGACAAATTTATGTCCGAAGGTTGAAGCGGCCCGGCCAGAAGAATTGGCGCGCCGGCAGCGTTGGTAGCAGCTATCCAAAGTTGCGCGTTGCGCACGTACGCGAGATATCGTCCATTCGCCGACCATCGCGGCCACCAAACGGCGCCGCTTCCGATTCTGCGCAGCGCTCCTCCCACGGAATTCGAAACCCAAAGCGTTCGTTGCGATGCGTACGCGCGGTGAAACGCCGCCTCACCGGCGAATCCCCATACCTTCGCGCCGAGATCGGGAGCGGTAACGAAAGCGAGTCGATCGCCGCTCGGCGACCAAATCGGATCGAGGGTTACTACATTCCGCGGCTTGCGGGGCTCGGTACACGAGAGTGGGTGAAATCTGCAGACGACCAGCCGTTTATCGTGCCAAGCGACCCTGGCAGCCCCGTCGATAAGCGCAGCGGCGCGCCCATTTGGAGCGAGCGACACATAACCCGGATCTTCCAAAGTAAAACCAAGTCGCCGAATCCGGCGCTCGGCGCCGACGTATTCCAAGTCTTGACCGTCGGCCGCGAGCGAAGCACTGCGCAGCGCCCCGCGCCAATACAGAATCGCGGAACCGTCCGGAAAAACGGCTGCGAGCTTGAGCTGGCCGCCAGGCGCCGAGGTAGTCATGCGGTCCGCACGATCCAGTTGCGCCACACCTGCGCTCGCGGGCACTCTATCCAGTTCTTCCCGGCTCGTGGGCCAATTTTGGTATGGCGAGAGGGCATGCATGACGTAGGCGTTTGGCATGACGCCGTCACGCCGCCAAACGGCGCCGATGGGATCGATAAAGCGCGTCGCTACGGTGTGCGTCTGACCATCTGCGCGCGACAATTGCGTTACGCCCGGGTCAAACACACGCTGCTTACTTGCGGTGGGCGGCCTTACATCGCAGTACGACTCGCTTGTCAGCAAAACGTCAGCTCGCGGCGACCAACGAAACATCACGGTTTCGCATCCGCCGTTTCGCGTGTGAACGGCTCGCCGTAAGCGACGATCGGAGCGTTCCCAAATAAAGACGCCGCCGGTCCGCGCAAACGCGAGGAATCGGCCGTCGAACGACCATGTCATCCGCGAACCGGCCTGCGGGTTACGGCGTCCCGGCAGCGCGATCGATGCTTCGTTGGTTCTTACCACGATGCCGTCAGCTCCGCGTAGCGCAGCAGTAAAGGGCGGAGCACTCGTAAGCATTGCGATGACGATGGCCCATATGCGCGTCATCGCAAACTGCTGCTTCTGGTTCTATCGCGCCGGTATTTAATAGTCCCGCCAGAGCATTGCCGCAATCGCCCCTTGGTCTTGAAACACTTTAGTTAGGGCGTCAATACTCGAAAGAGGCACGTTGTTGACGACGAGTTCAAATCGCAGATGTCGCCCCCGCTTCGTGGTGATGTAACCGCCCAGAGCTTGCCCCTTCAGCATCATTCGTGCTTGCGATCCGCCTACGTACGTTCCCGTCTTGGCGCGCACGTTGCCGGCCGCTCCAGCCAGCGTCGGATCGCGCTTAAAATTTTTAACGAAGCCGAGTGACCCGTCCACACCGAGGATCGGCAACGCATCGAAGAACGCCCGGTGTTCGGGAGCCCTCGCAAGGTCGTCGAGCATGTGCGTTACGGCGTCATTGGTAGCCGTCGAGTCGCCGCCGCCGCTTCCGTCGATAAAGTGATACTGATTGTCTGCGATCCCGTAATGCGCCGCAAGGTTTTGCCGTTCCACCTTCAGCGCGTCGCTCATGTTGTCGACTCCGTGCGTGAGTCCGAAGAGTACCAAGCTGGTGTCCGCGCCGATGTTGTAGCTGATTTTCAAAATCAATTTTGCATCCTGCCCGTACGGCATGCCGGTAAGTTGCGCCACTTTGTTCTCCGGCCGGTACGAGCTTTTGGCCGGTAACAGGCGTGACGGGTTTGACGCTACGGCCGGCGCCGCGACGCGCACTCCGGCACCGGCAAGCGCTTCGATAAAAACCGTACGCGCATAATTTGCGGGTTGGACGATACGCACGGTTCGAACAAGGTCTTTGCCGCCGGTGAGCGGTGGAGTGAAATTATTCGGAAGCTTTCCTCTAATCGTCGAGCTGCAATTGAACGCGCCGATGCAGCCCGGTAAAAAGGGATCCACGCTGACGGCAACCGGCGAATTGGGGGGTGCCGTGAACAGCTGATTTTTAACGGCAAGCGCGGCAGATTTCGGTCGAGACGTCAGGGTACTGAGGTTTCCCGGCTTCCCTCCCGGCACAATCGAAACATCGACCATATCGTCGTTGACGAAGATCGGCTTCACGTTGAATTCGTCACGAAAGAAAAACGGCTTGAAGAGTCGGTCGTCGATCACGACGTTGCCGGCAACGCGATCTATGCCCGCCGCCTTTACGGATTGCGCAAGCTTGCGATAACCGGCGAGGGGATCGGGCTTTGTCAAAACGGCGTTACCCAAACTGTCGGCTTCGTTGTGATCCCAATTACTGACGGCAATCGTCCCATCGGGGTTGGTACGGCCGCCCATCGTAAGATCTCCGGAGGCGACGACGATCAGGTTTCCATGAAGGATGCCGTTCTTGATCGTGCCCGTGTGGTACACCGGCGTGTCGTACGTATGGCGCGCGCCGACCGCATTGAGCAGTTGGCCCACGGTGAAGATTTTTCGCACCGACCCGATGAGGAAGGGGCGCTTCGAGTTAACGTCTATCAAGACGTTGGACTCGTCTTGGACCCGCAATCCCCACACGGCGCCTTTGTACGCCGGTTTGCTGAAGATCGCTCGAATATCCGATGGAATGCCCGCGGGGCTCGCACTCGAACGGGCAGCCACGATGAACGAGATACCGCAGATAAGTGCAATAGCAAAAAACGCCACAGTGCGAAGCGCGGGTAGGCTCATAATGATCTCCGATCGGCGTTAGGGTTGGCCCATTTTTTACTGGTTTACGAGCGCCGGCAGGTTGCCTTAAAGTCGGGTTTTGTGGCCGTCGCCGTCGGATAACCGGTGGACGTGAACATGTCGTTGTTCACCCGCACGGTTGTCCCGTGCCCTAATTTCCCGTCTTTCGTAGCCAGGTCCGTAGAGCGCTCCGTATTACCGGATAGCGTTGTGGAAGAAACGTCCCAACCGCCATCATTCGAGAGGGCCGTCGCGAGGTAACGACTGGTTTTGGAATCGTAGAGCTGCGAACTGCTGGAGATATATGCGGTCCTCATTTTTCCCTGTTTTGGGACGTTGATCATTTGACGAAGGACGCCGGAGTCCATCGTATACGTCAACGCCGCATGAACAGGCGGCTGTGCGAGCGGGCCGCCGGTGCACGACCAACTGCCGACGTAGTATTGCATTGCCGACATGCCCGACGCCGATTGTACCGCCGGCGAGACAGATAGGACGATAGCGAAGGTCGCTACAGCGAAAAGGGCCGGAGACTTCATAGATATTCCTGCCTTTCTGATCACTTGTTCTGCCACCCATACGATTCGGAATGCGACCGAACCGCCCTGCGCTTCATCAACCGAAGGATTGCGCCGATAAACGTCGCGCTGCATGGGCCAAAGGGATACACGGGGACTTTTGCACTCTCCCGAGATGGCGGTCGACAATGCTAAAGTACGGGTATGGAAATCTTCCTTCGTACCACGCTCTGCGCAGCCGTACTACCGCTTTTCATTGCGGCCTGCGGCTCCTCCGGCTCGGACCAAGCGCAGCCCACCGCCGCTCCAACTCGTACGCCCTCTCACACATTCGCCCGCAAATCATCGTCCGTAATGACGGTCACCGCGCCGGCGCTCTACACGCGTAACAGCTATCGCGGCCAGCCCGATCTGGGTCTAGTGGTGGCGCTGGTCGATGCGGGCGGCGGCCCGCACCATTTCGATGGCAAGAAGCTGCTCGCGGTGTTGGCCGGAGGCAACCCCAAGCCCGAAACGGCACGGCTCGAAAAACAATTCGGCAAAGAGCGCACGACCGCGTTCGTTCACACGCTCACATTCGCGATGCCGGATTTGCTCACGCTCTTCAGAGACAACCACATCGCGCTTCCATCGCATCCCAGCGTTTCGCCGCATGACGGGCGCGCGTTGGCCCTGGCCGTGTACCATGCGGGCATCATGCCGACCGGGAAGTACGATTGCGGTTATATGATGGAGCATTTGATGACGCACCCGATTCACGTCGTCTTGATGCACGACATCAACAACGTGCATGGTTTCGGGCCAAAGCGCAACGCCGGCTTTCACACGATCCTGACTCGGGTGGTCGTCGACTTGAAGAACCAATATACGAAGGCGTAGTGTAGGTACGCCGATAGAATTTGCGGCGAAAAAGGGATTCGAACTGCGGCGCGGGTCGCACTACATTAGCGGAAAAGCGCCGCCGCCGTGACGATGGCCGCCGCCATCGCAAGCTTGTGATCCTTGTTCCATGGCGGCCCGCAAGTGCGGCGCGCTTCGCGAAAGTGACCCTCGAAATTCTCGACGTGCAACGCCCGGCTCGCCGAAGCCAAGACCTCCTTTGCGTGGTACCAATGGATCGGCCAACCGCGCGCCTCGGCGACGGAAGCAAGAGCTTCGCGGTACATCACCCAGTCGGCAACGTTTCGCGCACGATAGTCCTTGATTCGTTCGGCAGCCGTGGCCGGAAGTCTGCGGACGCTTGCGAAGGGCGATGCCGAGAATGTGCGGCACCGCCGTTGCGACCTCGTCCAGCGCAAGTATCGCATGTCTCTCTGCCGAAACGCGCACGCGCTCGACCAGGGCCACGGCTTCATTCATTGCAAGCAGCTGGCCTTCATGGTGATGCGGAAGAGCGGGCAGGGTGTCATCGACAAGCTCCACCCGACGGCGGTCCAGGATCGCGCCGTCCGCCGCCACGGTCACCAAGACCGCCCAGCCGCCGTGATCCGATACACCGATGATGCCGCCGTCCATCGTTATGCCGCGGATATGCGATAACGCAAGTAGATTATTCCGGTGCTGAACCGGCGCATGTCAAGCAGTTCGAGATTCCGCCGTAAGGCGGCGCGGAATGCCGGCTTTCCCCCGCCGACGATCACCGGATTGAGAAACAGGTGGCATTCGTCGACGAGATCGGCTTCGAGCGCAACCCGCGCGAGTTCGGCGCCGCCAATGCCGATGTCGTGCTCGCGTTCCCGCTTGAGCATCCGAATAGCCTCGAGGTCGAAGTCCCGCTCGACACGCGTGTTTCCTGTAGTCACGGCTGTTAGCGTTCGCGAAAAGACGATCTTCTCGGCTTTCTGCCAGATACGCGCGAAGTCGCGATGTTCGGGTGGATAACCCTCTACCGGTGCATCCCAGTAGGCCATCGTTTCATAGAGTCGCCGCCCATAGAGCAAGATTCCAATCGGCCGCAACAATTCAGTGATGAACTCGAATCCTTCAGCGGGATTGACCCAATCGAAGGACCCGGTTTCGTCCTCGATGTAGCCGTCGAGTGATGTATTCGTGATGTAGATCAGCTTCGACATACGCAAGAAGTACGCTTCATGTAAGCTAGCCGCAAGCATCGTCAAAACGTCAAAACGGCGTTGTCTCACCTTTTAGGCGCATTTCACCCTAACTAGCGGTTTTTGGTTGAATTTCACCTTAACTCAGCACCGTAGTGACAAGGAAGGAGAGTCGAGGTTGCCGTTGGCCCATAGGATCGCCCTTCTGCCGGCCCGTTCCCCGGTGCTCCTTGGTTCAACGGTTCGACTGCAACGGTCCATGTAGGCGTCTCGATTCGGTAATTTTTGAAATATCCGCAAGGTAATTTCTCGGCGCTTTTCGGCACTGTCTGCGGAAGATAGACCTCGTAGTAAGTTGTGTCCGGTTTCGTATGAGATCGGTCAAAGTTCCGCTGTTGGATCATGAAGTTCTCTGCATGGAAATCGTCAAGAGGCGGCAGCACATCAAGCGCACCGGAAAGCATCTTGTTGTAAAGAAGAATCAAGGCTTTGGCGTCCAGCGCGGACATCGCTGCCCCGTTACTTTCAAAGGAAAACGGCATGGTTTGCTTTAGGTCAACCACCGCGCCGGTTTGTGTGTCGACCTGATAGGTCAAAACGTTTCCGTGATGATCGCGGGCAAAAATAACATTGACCTTCCCGTGGCTAATCCCGACCTCAACTTGCTGGCTCGCGAGCGTTACGTTATCGAGGTGCACGAGCGCACCCGCAAGCGCTGCGCTAAGTCCGCGCACGGCCTGTCCCGGCAGCGTGATATATCCTAAAGACGGATCTCTGAGCATGGCTTCGATCTTGATCCGCCTGGAATCGCTGATCGCTGAATCAAGAAAGATGCGGTCGAGAGCCAGATAATCTGAAGGCGCTTCCGCAGGAGCCATTTTACAAAGAAGATTAACACTCGTTTCCAAAATCGCCATCGACTCATCATCGAGCCGCTTCACTTCGCGATAGTGCTCGTAACTGACCCGATAACGTTCCAGAGCCTGCAACTCTTTATTGCGTACTGAGTCGTTCTGCGGCTCACGAATGAGCTTTGGATCGCAAACTGCAGGCAAAATGATTCCTAGGGGTTCACCAAGGCGCGGCAGCGGGCACGGCAAGCGTTCGTCGGGATCAAACTTCGGGTCATACGAATCTTCAATCGATCGCAGCACCTGCGCCCATCCACTGAGGAACGCACGACGCTGCAAAGTGAAAGCATTCCCTTTAAACAGGCCTACATCGAGTGATTGCTGCATCGCATAAACCGCAGTTTGTAAATCACCTAGCGAGCGAGAGCGCCTGTAAATCTCGAGTTTGCCTAGCGCATCTTCGACGCGACCCTGGATCGTCGTGGCGAGTCTGAATTGTGCTGATCACCAATACCAACGTTGAATTACTCAGATCGATGGTTAGCGCTCCGTTTTTGAAAATCGCCGGCACCCTCGCCAGATCGAACTGAGGCTCAGAACTATCGCCGGTTGCGCCCATTTGTATGTTGTAGTTGTTGCCGATCGTAGTCTGCAGGCCGTAATGCGCGGTAGCTATCGGTTTGGAGACATCTAGAATGAGCTTGGGAGCGCCGAAGAAATGGACGACGGTCGCCGGTCCACTCGGCACGATCCTGAGTTGAAAATAGGGCGCGTAGTTGCTATTGCCACCGAAGGGCGCGACGTTCCAAACTTTTTATCCCGATCAGCCCCGTGGCTTCAATGTGAACCCGTTCAACGGTGGGCATATCGTTCGCCGGATAGATAAGCTGCGCGCTCACTCCGTCTACTGTCGGTATTTGTATGACGCCGCCCCGCGCATCGAGCGTCGAATCGACCTGCCGCGTGAGAATTGCGGGCGGCGTAGACGCAATGATCATTCTGTTTGCACCACGGATTGGGGCTGCTTCGTGTGACTAGGCCTCGTCTTCCGCCTGGCGAACCGACGCGCCTACGGAGATGAATCGGAACGCTAGAAAGGCGATGGCTTCAGCGCATACGCCGGCTTGCAGAGGCCGCACCGCACGTGGTAGTTAATGAAACCCGACGATTCAACGGCGCCAGGTGCAGATTTTCCACGGATCATCAAGCAAAAGCACCCTGTATTACAAGGTGCTTTTGCATGTTACATTGGGATGCCGCCTTACATTTCGGCTTTTAGACGAATTTGTTCATAACTCGCGATTTTTCGCCGGTTAGGGTGAGACAGCATCAGAGCGCTAGAACATCAGAACGGAATTTCGTCCTCCAGATTGTCCTCCGCGCGTGGTGAACCCGCGCCGACGCCCGCCGTTGCAAATGAGTCGCCCTCTTGACGATCGCGAGGCGAGCCGAGCATTTGCATCGCGTTGATGACGACCTCGGTGGCTTTGCGTTTGTTGCCCTCTTTATCGTCGTACGAGCGAATCACCAAGCGGCCTTCAACCAGAACGTTCGAGCCTTTTTTCAGATAGGTGTTGCACGTTTCCGCGAGCTTCTCCCAAGCCACGATGTCGACGAACAGCGTGTCCTCGGGCTTGGCGTCGCGCTTGTTAGGATTTACGGCAATGGAAAACTTTGTAACGCCGGCGCCGGACCCGACGTAGCGTATTTCAGGGTCACGAACGACGTTGCCGACCAAGATGACCTTATTGAACGATGCCGCCATGTGCGTACTCTTTCTTCAATCGATGATGCAGTGTCTGCGGGTTCGGCTCTCAGTGTGGCGGCACTCCATGCCAGCTGTCTGGCATTGATGAGGCGGCGGTTAAATAGAGGGCGGGGGAGCGGGGGCCGCCTTCTCCGCGGCGATGGCATGTTTGTCAAGACGGATCAGCAGCGCGCGCAACACGTCTTCACTCAGGCCGAGCTGCCGCTCCAGCTCATGAGCGGCTGCCGGCTCGCTACGAAATCGCATAACGGTATAGATGCCCTCGCGCACGTCCCGCAGCTCGTAAGCCAGCCGCTTTTTCCCAAGCGTTTCCGTGCTGAGCACCTCGCCGCCGTTGGCCTTGACCTGCTCGGTAAACGCGTTGGTGCGCTCGCCGACGTTGGCCTCTTCGAGGTTGGGGCGCAAGATATAGGTGACTTCGTAATCGACGTTCATCGTAATCCTCTTCGGACGCCCGAACTTTGCGAGCGGCCCGCCGGGAGCGGGCAGAGTGACAGAACGTTGCCGGGCCGTCCGGCAACCGCGCTAGCATAGCATAGCGGCGGCTCCCGGCGCAAAGACTCGGAACGGTGCTCTCAGCTTCCTTTAATTGACCCATGGGATGGTTTGCGTAGCCCATGGGAAGATCTAGGTAACTTATGTCAATTGCCCGGTTTGCGGTCAGTCGCCGCGTGACCGTTGCGATGATCGCGACCGCGATCATCGTCCTTGGCTTATTCGCCTTCCCTCGCTTACCCGTAGACCTGCTGCCCAGCTTTACGCCGCCGGTCGTCTCGGTAAGCATCAATTACACGAACGTGGCGCCCGAGCAGATGGAGACGCTCATTACGCGTCCGATCGAAAACGCGGTCAGCCGCGTGCCGGGGATTCAACAGATCAACTCCACCTCTTCCGAGGGCAATAGCCAAGTCACCGCGCAGTTTTACTACGGCACCAACATCGATACGGCCGCGGTCGACGTGCAGCAGCAAGTGGCGCGCATCTACAGCTCGTTGCCAAACGATCCAAACCTTTCGCAGCCGACGATCAACAAGTTCGATCCGAATCAGCTTCCGGTCGTGCGCACGTACGTCACCGATCCGAACATGAGCACGCGCGATTTGGGCGACTTGTGGACGAACACGCTTTCCGATGAATTCTCGAGCGTCGCAGGCGTCGCTTCCGTGTCGGTCAGCGGCGATCAGACGCGCGCCATCATGATCGAGCCCAATGCCAACAAGCTTGCCGGCTACGGATTGACGATGAGCCAGATCGTCACGCGAGTCGGTCAGGAAAACTTGAACCTTCCGGCCGGCATCGTGCAGATCGCGAACAACGAGTACCAAATTCAGGCCAACGAGCTGTTTCAATCCGCGCAGCAAGTGGGCGACATCATCGTTTCGACAAAAAACGGCGCTCCGATCTTCCTGCGCGACATTGCCAAGGTCAGCGATTCCATTGAAGAGCAGCGCACGTTCCAACGGTTGAACGGGCACGAAGCGGTGGGCGTAACGATCATCGCGCAGCCCAATGCCAACGTGGTGCAGACGGCCAACGGCGTCTATGCGAAGATCAAGCAGATCGAACAGCGTTACCCCGGCATGCACATCGGCGTGGTGTTCGATCAGCGGGGCTTCATCACCGAAGCGGTAACCGCGTTGGAGCACACGGCATTATACGGCGCTCTGTTGGCGGTGCTCATCATCCTGCTGTTCCTGCATTCCTGGCGATCGACGCTTATCGTCGCAATCTCGCTGCCGATTTCGGTGCTCGGCACGCTTTTCGCCGCATACATGTTCGGCTACACCCTCAACACGATGACGCTGGGCGGCCTGGCACTGGCGGTGGGATTGATTGTCGACGACGCGATCGTCGTCATCGAAAACATTTACCGGCACATGTCGCGCGGCCAGCACGTGAAAGAAGCGGCAGAGAGCGCGGTCACGGAAATTTTCACCGCGGTGCTTGCATCGTCGGTGACGGTAATCACGGTGTTCGTTCCGCTGCTGCTCATACCGGGGCTTCAGGGTCTAATCTTCCAGCCGTTTGCGCTCATGGTAATGGTAGCGGTGGCCATATCGCTGCTCGTCGCGCTTACGACCGTTCCAATGCTTTCCACGCTGCTGCTACGCGACGAAAAGCCGCATACCAACGGTCATCACAAGGGGCGGTACGCAAACTTCGTAAAGCGTTTCGATGCGTTTTACGAGCGTTTTGCCGCATGGTATCGCCGTCGCCTGGAATGGTCGGTGGACCATCCAGGGCGCGTGTTCGCCGTTGCGGGAATCATTCTCATCGTCACGCTTCTCGCATTGCGCTTCGGCGCCGTCGCGACCGAGATGTTCCCCGCGTCGAATTCGCGATATGCGCGCTTCAACTTACGCATGCCCAACGGTACGGCGTTGAACGTGATGAATGCGGTCGCCAAAGACGTAGAGCATCGCTTCATGCGCGATCCGCGCGTCGTCGACGTGGGATCCCAAGTCGGCAGCCAAGGATATTTCAACGCGACCTCCGTTTCGAACGTCGCGAATCTGTCGATTACACTCAAGCCAAACGTGAGCGGGAGCGCGGCTGCGCAGTTCGTGCAGCAATGGCAGAACGCACTCAACGGGCAGTCCGGACGGCGCGGCGGAGCGTCCGCTCACCCGCGCAAACCCAATCCGCAGTTCGCCAAGTACCGGAAGATCTTCGGAAAGCCGATCGCGGGGTTGATGGCCTTCGGGCGCACGATCGACATCGTACAAAACGTCATCTCCCGCGGTCAGGACGCGCTGGACATTCAGATCTACGGACCGGACATGAACCAGCTCTACACTATCTCGCAAACAAAAATCATTCCACGGCTTGCGCAAGTCCAAGGCCTCACGCGGCCGGACACCAGCATCACCCCCTCGCAGCCGCTGCTCAACATTTCGGTCAATCGGGGAGCGGCCGCACAACTCGGCATTTCGACGCAATCGATCGCACAAACCATCGACACGGGCACCAGCGGAAGCATCGCTTCGTATCTGCAGATCAACGGAACGCAATACCCGATCATCGTGCAGTTGCCTCCGGCTCAGCGACGCTCGCTGTCGACCATCGAGAATTTGCAGATTCCCGTGGTTGGTACAGGCTCGGCCGCAGCGACGAGCAGCACTTCGGGAACGAGCGCAGGTGCGACGGGAGGGTCGCTGACGTCGACCACCACGGCCGTGCCCGGGCAGGCATACAGCTTGCCGACGCTTCCGCTTGCGGAAGTTGCGAGCATCAGCACCGGCGCAGGACCCTCCGAGATAACACGTCAGGACAAACAGCGTGAAATCGACGTAACGGCAACGCTTGCCGGCATACCGCTCGGCGCCGCAGTCCAAGCCGCAACGCAGATTATGAATTCAACCCCGTTGCCCGCCGGATATTACTGGCAATTCGGGCAGTCGGTGACCCAGCAAAATCAAACCTTCAGCAGTCTCGGACTCATTGTGGTGCTGGCGGTTCTGCTGATCTACATGCTGCTCGCCTCGCAGTTCGAATCGCTGCTGCATCCCATCATCATCATGATTTCGGTTCCGCTTTCGCTCGCGGGCGTCGTACTGGCGCTGGTGATAACGCAGCGCTCCTTCGGTCTAACCGCCTTCATCGGACTGCTGATGCTGGTCGGAATCGTCGTGAAGAACGCAATCCTTGTCGTCGAATTTACTAACCAACTACGCGGGCGCGGCCTTTCCGCACGCGATGCGGTGCTGCAAGCGGCCCCGCTCAGACTGCGTCCGATCATCATGACGACGCTGGCCACGACCGGCGGCATGCTTCCGATTGCGGCCGGAATCGAGGCCGGAAGTTCCACGCAAGCGCCGCTCGGAACGGTCGTCATCGGCGGCCTGCTGTGCTCGACTATGCTCTCGTTGGTCGTAATCCCGACGCTGTATTTGTGGACCGCAAACCACATCGAGCCGTGGGTGCAGCGGCGCCGGGCGCGGCGCGCCGGCGATGGACGCGCGTACGCGGTGCAACCCGCGCCCGTGCCGGAACCGACGCCGACGCATTAGCTGCGGGCGAAGAAGTACGCGGTCATTCCGACCGCGATCGTAAGCACCGCGTAACGCGTCGTTCGCGAAGGCACGCGGCGGAAGAGCCGCGCGCCGCCGTAGCCGCCGATCATCGCAAAGACCGCCATTAGTAAAGCGAGGCGCCAATTGATGATTCCTGCGATCACGAACGGCACGATCGCGATCCCGTTGATGACGATCGAGAGCAAATTCTTAACGCCGTTCATCGCATTCATGCTCGGAAGACTTGAGAACGAGAGAATAGCCAGCATCAGAATCCCGATGCCGGCGCCGAAATATCCACCGTAGACGGAAACCGCAAATTGCGCCGCCAGTCTGCGCGGGTGAATGCACGGTTCCCGCGTGACGCCGGCGCGTGAGCAATGGGCTCAGCGCGAAGACGATCGTTGCGAACAGCAACAGCCACGGAATCATGCGTTCGAACAGGCGGTGCGGCGTGTGCAGCAGCAGTATGGCTCCGCCGAGCGCTCCGAACAAACTCACGGCCATCGCCGGAACGATGCTGCGGCGGTAAGTGCCGATTTCCTCGCGATATCCGCGAGCGCTGGCGACGACGCCGAGCCACATGGCCGTGTTGTTGGTCGCGTTTGCCGAAATCGCCGGAACGCCGGCGAAGAGCAACGCTGGAAACGTTAAAAAGCTTCCGCCGCCTGCAACGCTGTTAATCGCGCCGCCTGCGAGCGCGGCGACAATCAAGATTGCTTGGTGATTCAGCGTGAAGCCCGCGGCGGCTCGGTCAAACGGTGATCTGCGCGCGCGCTTCTCGCTTGGTAACCCGGTACACGCGCCGCACGTCCTTGAGTCCTTCGAGCTTTCGCAAAATGCGGTGCAGATGCTCCAAGTCGTGAATCTGCACCGTCATGCTCACGAGCGCATGCCGATCGCGCTTGACGCGCGCGGTTACCGAACTGACTTGCGTTTTGAGCTCCGCGAAAACCGCCATGACGTCCTGCAACAGCGCGTGCCGGTCCAACGCTTCCAGCTCGATGTCGACCGCGTGCGTGATCTCGGTTTTGCCGACCCAGGCCGCTTCGAGCATTCGTTCCGGCGTTGCAGTCATGAACGCCACGTTTGGACAATCGGCGCGATGCACCGAGACGCCCTTGCCGATCGTAACGTAACCGATGATCGGATCGCCGGGCACGGGGCTGCAGCATTTCGAAAGGCGAACCAGCACGTCGTCCACGCCGGCGATGCGAATGCCGCTGGTCTTGCGCGCAACGCGCCGTGAAACCGAAGGCGGCCGCGTAATTGCTTGGAAGGCGACGACGTTGGTCGCTTTGAGTTCGTCTTTGATGCGGTGCGCGACCGACTGCGCGGAAGCATCGCCGAAGCCGACGGCCGCGAACAAGTCGGTCGGCGTCGAGTAGTTCATCCGTCGCGCGATGCGCTCGATGACCTCGCCGCTGAGCGACGAGAGGCTGACGTGCTGGCGCGCCAGCTCCTTTTCGATCGCTTCCTGTCCCGCCAGAACGTTTTCTTCCCGTCGTTCTTTGCGGAACCACTGCTTGATTTTGTGCTTGGCGCTGCTGGTTTTGACGATGGCGATCCAGTCCAGCGATGGACGGCCGCTGGACTTGTTCACCAAAATCTCGCAAATGTCGCCGTTCTGCAGCGTATAGTCGAACGGCACGATACGCCCGTTCACGCGCGCGCCGACGCAATGGTTTCCGACGTTGGTATGCACCGCATACGCAAAATCGAGCGGCGTTCCACCCGCCGGCATACTGAAGACGTCTCCGCGCGGAGAAAAAATGAAGACCTGCGAGTCGAAGAGATCGAGTTTCAGGTTCTCCATGAACACGCGGGAGTCGCGCATGTCCTTCTGCCATTCCAGCAGCGCGCGCAGCCAAGACAATTTGTTCTCGAACTGATCTGCTTTGCCGCCCTCTTTGTAGCGCCAATGCGCGGCGATGCCGTATTCGCTGGTGCGGTGCATCTCCCACGTGCGAATCTGAATCTCGAGCGGTTCTCCCTCGGGACCCACGACCGTCGTGTGCAGCGACTGGTACATGTTGGGTTTGGGCATCGCGATATAATCTTTGAAGCGCCCGGGCAACGGCGTCCACATCGCGTGCACGGTGCCGAGCGCGGCATAACAATCTTTTACGGAATCGACGACGATGCGGATGGCGGTTAGATCGAAAATGGTAGAAAAGTCGCGGCCTTTTTTGAGTTTCGTATAGATCGAATAGAAGTGTTTCGGCCGCCCGTGAATTTCAGCGTTGACGCCGATTTGCTTGAACTCTTCCTGCAGCCGCTCGATGACGGTCTGCACGCCGCTTTCCCGCTGCTTGCGCGTCTTCGCTACGCGTTCGACGATTTCGCGATAGCCTTCGGGGTCGATGTACCGCAAGCAGAGATCTTCCATCTCCCACTTGATCTTCCAAATTCCCAGCCGATGCGCGATGGGCGTATAGATGTCGAGCGTTTCGCGCGCGATCGCTTGTTGTTTCGGCCCGGAAAGGCTCCCGAGCGTACGCATATTATGCAGCCGGTCGGCTAGCTTGATGATGATGACGCGGATGTCTTTAGCCATCGCCATGAACATCTTGCGTAAATTCTCGACTTGCGCTTCTTCCTTCGATTGGTATGGAATGCGCGTGAGCTTGGTCACGCCGTCCACGAGTCCGGCGATCTCCTCGCCGAACGCCGCGGTCACTTGCTCGGGCGTAATGCTGGTGTCTTCGACGACGTCGTGCAGTAGAGCCGCCGCAATCGTCTGCCGGTCCATCTCCAGTTCGGCAAGAATGCCCGCGACCGCAAGCGGATGCTCGATGTACGACTCGCCGGACACGCGGCGCTGCCCGTCGTGCGCGTGATCGGCCATTTCATAGACGCGCGTGAGCCACGATCCGTCCAGCGACGGATCATACGCCTGGACTTTCTCTACGAGCTGCGAGGCGGTCATCTGTCCATCCATAGTGCCACAGACGGTCCCGCGTGGCAAAGACTTGTGTGGAGGGGCAGCTTACTCGAAGAAAATCAAGCCGATCTTCCCGTCGGGATCAAGTGCGAACTCCATCTGGATGCTGCCGTTCTGGCACATCATGCGGTAGACGTAAAAACTGACGCCGTGGGAGACGCTTACGCCTCGAAATTCCACTTTCTGTAAACCTCCAAGGTTGGCAAGCGTTTTTGTTCCACGGTCCATCACATCGTCCGTGAGATCTTCGTTGACGCGCTCCGAGTAAAGATTGCGATCGACCGTGCCGGTTTGCCACGCCAAAAACTGCTGCACTGCCAGTTTGTGGATGCGGGGCTCTTCGGCCGTGGGTTTCGGCGAAGGCAGCGGCGGGTTCGTCGGCGTCGCGCCGGTCGCGGCTTCGGGAGAACTCGTTGCTTGTTGAGCTCGCACGCCCACGGGCCAGAACGCCGCAAGAATCGCAATCGCGGCAAGCATCATGGCATAACGAATCAGCTGCATTGCACCCTTGCCAATCGAATCAATAGGTAACGAACGTAGTAACGTCGCAGCCGGCCAAAGCGTCGCGGCCCTTCAGCGCCTCCAGCTCGAGCAGGAAAGCAAAGCCTTCGACGTTGGCGCCCAAACGTCCGAGCAGCCGCCTTGTTGCCGCAGCGGTTCCGCCGGTGGCGAGCAAATCATCGACCACCAAAACGCGGTCTCCGCTGCCGAGCGCGTCGGAATGAATTTCGAGCGAATTGGTTCCGTATTCGAGCGCATACGATTCGCTAAGCTTCGCGTAGGGCAATTTGCCGGGCTTGCGAACCGGCACGAATCCAGCGCCGATAACGTATGCGAGCGGAGCGCCGAGCATGTATCCGCGAGCTTCGATCCCCACCACGTAATCGATTCCGCGGTCTTTGTATTTGGTGGCGAACAGATCGACCGCGGCCTTGAAGCCTTGCTTGTCCTTCAGAAGTGGGGTAATGTCACGGAAAAGGATCCCGGGAATCGGAAAATCCGGGATTGCTCGTATGAGGCTCTGAACGTCCACGGGGCAATGAGGTGCGTGGTTCGCTCAAGTGCATCCTGCACTCGGCGGCGCGCTCGGGGAACCGCCCGATGCACCCCGTTCGTTTCCTCTAACGGACGGCCGGAGCGAGAAAGGACAAGCATGAAGCACAGAATTCTGACCGCTGCGCTCCTCGCAGACTGTCGGTCTGGGCACGACGGCGCCCGCATTCGCCGACGGAAAAGCCAGCACTCGCAACATCGTCATCCTAGGCACTGCGGCCGGCATCACGGTGACGAACTACAATCACAAAACGCGCGAGAAACGCGCCGAAGAGCAAGAAGCGGATCGTCGCCAGAGCGCGTATCGCGATTGGTACTACAAAAAATACGGTTACTATCCAACCCAAGAACAATTCGAACAATGGTACAAGCAAACGTATGGAGTAAACCCGCAGGCGCGATAAGGCGCCGGTGAAAACGAGCGGCAATTCGGAACGAGAGCCATCCGCAGGCCGCGGGTGGCTCTCGACATTCTTTGCCGAGGATGCGGCGCAGCCGGCGCAGGCTTACCGGCGGCGCTTCGTTTTTGCGTTTGCGATTGCAATAGCTTTGCATGAAATCGCCGCCGGTATTCTACCGTGGCACCGTCAGACGATTCCGGTCACGCCCGCCGAAACGATCACGATCGCAAAGGTCATACGCATCGAACGCCGCGTACGTCCTACGCCGAAACCCGCGCCTAAGCGCACGCCGGCGCCCATCGTGCATGCCAAACTGATCGCACGCACGCAGGTTAAGCCGCGAATCGTCAATCCGGGAAACCCATCGCCGCATCGAGCCGTGCGCCGCATCGCTTCCGCGCGGCCCTCGGTGCGCACAAAATATCACAGCCGAGCTGCGCGCATTCACGTTCCTACCGGCGGGCATGGAGCCGGCACCAGCGTTACGGCGCCGGCCGATACCGGCGGCGTCGGTCCGGGCGGGGCCGGGACCGGAGAAAGCGGCAGTGGAGAAGGCAGCGGGGGAGCAGTCGCGGCGCACGAGCCGTGCGGATATGTGGATTTCGAACCCACTCAAATGGCTCGCGTCGATCAGCCGACCGGGAGGGTTTGGGAATACGTTGCCATCGCCGTGCATTTTCCGGACGGAACGGAACAGACGTTACCGCTCGATTACGCCTTTTACTATCCGAGCGAAGCGGTCGATCCGTTTTTGAAGGGTCACGAAAACATACCGGCGACGTTTCAGTTCCCGCCGGCGGATCAGCGCGCGGACGAGCCTGCGCTGGTGCAGTACGTCATGCAGCACACCACGGCGGACGGGTACACGCTGCTGCACGACTGTCCGAAAACCGTACCGTAGGGACCGGCATTATCGGCTCCACGCCCAAGCGTTCCAGAAGGTTGAGCCCGCAGGCGATGGCGCGAATCCGCTGATGTGTCCTCGAACGGCGTCCGGCATGCGCACTTGCCAGAGCGTCAGTTCCGGAAGCTCGGCGACCAGTTCTTGCTGAACGACGGCGTAATCGCGAATGCGCCGCGCGCGGTCGTTGGTTCGCAGCGCGTTGTGCATTGCCGCGTCGGCTCGCGCGTCGCACCAGAAATATGCATTTTCGCCGGCCGGCGGGATCTGGTCGCACGCGAAATTATACGTATCGTCGGGATCGGGTCCCAGCGTCCACCATGCGTTGTAGGCCAGCTGATAGTTCCCGCCCGCAAGAATGCCTCCGGCTTGCTTTGGATCCCACATTAAACCCGGCGGATACGTCTTTATCAGGACCCGAATGCCGACGTCGTGCAGGTAGCGCTGAACGATCGTCGCGACCAGCGCAGAGCCGTTGATGCCTTGCGGCGCAATCGCAAGCGTCAATTCCAAAGGTCTGCCCGCCTTTTCACGCGTGCCGGATGGGGCGACGCGCCAGCCGGCGTCGTCCAAGAGTCTGCGCGCGCGAGTGGGATCGTACGTGATGCGCGGGAGCGACGCATCGTATGCCCAGCCGTTACGCGGTTGATCCGCATCGATCGCCAGGCCCGATCCGTGCGTGGCAGCCTCGATGAGTTTCGAACGATCGATCGCAGCGGCAATCGCTCTGCGAATGCGCACGTCGCCGACGATGGGGTCTTTGGTATTGAATTGCAAGACGTGCAGGTCGTTGACGGCGGTGAGGACGACATGCACTGCGTGAATGGAGCGAACTTGCGTCAAAAGTTGCGGGTCGACCCCGAAGTATGCATCGGCCTCGCCGGTTTGCAGCAGCTGCATTCGCGTGTTCGGATCGGGGACGATGCGGTACGTCATGCGAGCGATATGCGGTGGGCCGCGCCAGTAAAGCGGATTGGCCGCAAAGGTGATTTGGTCGCCTCTGCTCCAGCGCACAACGCGGTAAGGACCCGACCCAACCGGCAATTGGTTGTACGCTATACGATTGAGATTTGCATAGCCGGAAAGCAGATGCTGCGGCATCAGCGCGGCGTTGCCTTGCGGCCCGAAGAAATACGCGACGAAGGGCGCGAACGGGCGCCGCAAATGGACGACGATCGTTTTGGCGTCGGGCGCTGCTATCGAGGAGACTTGATCGTAGCCAACCCGCGTGAGCGCGTTATTCTGCGGATTGACGACCTGACGATAACTGAAAACGACGTCGCGCGCGGTGAGCGCGGCACCGTCCTGCCAGCGAACCGGCGAGCGCAGATGGTAGCTGACGGTGCGGCCGTCGGCGGAAATTCCGCCGTTTTGCGCCGTCGGCACGCGCACCGCAATTTCCGGTATGAGCCGGCCGCGATCGTCGCTCTCCACCAAGTAGGACATGTAGAGGTGGCTCAAATTCCAGAGATCGGCGGAGGGGGAAACGAGCGGATTGAGCGTTTCCGGTTCGCCGGCAAGGCCGGTGAAAACGAACGTTTGCGCGCGCCGGCCGCCGCTCGGAGCGCATGCGGCCAACAGCGCGAAAGCCAACCACAGCGCCGAAAACCGCATCGTTAGCGCGCCTGGAGCGCGGCGTGAAGCATCTCGCGGATCGACGGGAGATCGCCGGGATGCGAACCGCGATACTGCCAACGTTTGACGCCGGCTCGATCGAAAAATGCCGCTCCAGGCAGACTGCGCCGCGTTTTCCATGCGCGTGGCGCGCCAGTTTTGGCGGAATCCCGCAGCCTTGTTTTGCTCATGACGCGCACGCAGAGCACGATCGGTGAACAGAGCCCAAAAATTGTACCGGCCGAGGCCCATTGCCGCGAAGCTGCGCTTTTGCGGATCCGGTACGCAGAGTGCGTTCGCGTTGAATCGCGAACAAAAACGCTCCGCCACCGCAGGCGGCGCCATCACCACGAAGCGGACCGCGATACCGGCCGTTCGGAATTCATCTTCGATCTCGTGCAACTGCACGAGCGGCTCGCCGAAAAACGTTCAGCCGACGTGACGCAGCCACACGACCAGCGCCGGTAGGGGAACGCCCATCTCGGTCAAGAAGGCGGGCATTGCGGAAGTGCTCATCGCAGGCGCGTTCACCGCGCGAGCCGGGAATCTTTCGCTGCCTGACTGCAGTTTTGCTTTAGTAAGTAATTCGGCCAATTTTTCCGGCAGCGATCTCGGCAAACCAAAGCGCGCGTGGACCGCACGGCGAGACCGGTGTCCCGGAGATGCCCAACGGAGATGCATGTGGCGTCGGAACGTTGTATTCCGTGATGGAGCCGGCAGTGGTGATTCTTCCAATCTTGTCGGCGCGTGTCTCGGTAAACCATACCGCGCCGTCTGCACCTGGAGCCATGCCGGCGGGTTGTGCGTTTTTCGTTGGAAGCAGGAACTCGAGCAGATGTCCCGATGCGTCAAGGCGTCCGATGGCGTTTGTGCCCGCGTCGGTGAACCACGCGCGTTATCCGCTCCCGCTGCCATCCCAATGATGTTCGACGGCGCCGAAAGCGTGCGAATCTTTTGACCGGCGAGCGTGATCGGGTTGAACTTATAGATCCCCACGCCGCTTTGCGGCCCGTTGTTGAGATTTTTCGCGGCGGCAACGTAAAGCGCGTTTACCGCGTACTCGAGCGCAGTTCCGGTCCGGTAGGATGTCGTCAACAGCGCAGTCTTTCCGGAATCGGTAACGACATAAAGGCACGCCGTGCAGATCGGCGCCGCACCGGAGTTATACGAACCCGTTGCATAGACCGTATCGCCGTGCGAGGCGATTGCATTCATCGAAGCACTGACGAAGCCGTAGACGCTACCGTTCGTCAACGCCGTGCTGCCGGAATAGGTGATTCGGACGATATTTTCGACGACGCTAAACCCTTGTTCTTGGTCCAGTTCGACACCGGTGTAAAGCCCGTGCTCCGTTGAGGTAAGGATGGGAAAAGCCGGTTGCTGTTGCATGTTCGGTTGCTCGATCCCGATGGGAACCGACGGCGAGAAGACGCCGTTTAGGAAGCGCCCGATGTCCGAGTCGAAAGGACGTTCGGCGCCATGCCGGGCAGCATTGGAGGCGCCGCCGTACGCGCGCCGCTGCCGCCGCATGCGGAAAGCGCCGCCGAAAACACGATAGCGCAGCCGCTGCAAAAAAGGCGTTTCACATTCATCGCCGCCACCTCTAGCCAATCCATACGCCGCAACTACCGGCAAGTAAAGATACGATGGGCCCATCTCACCGAGTAGGCAAGCGAAAGCGCCACGTCTTGATGCACATCCCCTTCGCCGTGATGAGTTCTCCACAACACTCATTTGTGGAGGCGTTTTCATGGAATCAGTGCGTCCGGCGACGCAACGCACGGTCGAGTTCGGAATCTATCGTGACGGCGACAATAATTTGGATGAATCGCAGGGCATAACGCTGCGGCAAGCGTTACAGACCAGCGCGAAAGATGGGCGAGTCGAATTTACCGTTGAAGACACCACGTCGGCGGGAACCGGCGTGCTGAGAACCGACTCGTTCACCGTTGCGGACGGCGGCATCGGGCAAGCACGGATCGATGCGCCGCACGACATGGCTTCGGAAAAAAACCTGGCGCGTTTCGTTGCCGATACGCTGGAGAACGCCGAGCGATCCGGCGCATCGCAAACGTGGATCGAACTGACGGATCACGGCGCCGGCGACGGCGGCGGCTTGGAGGCCGACAGCACGAAAAGTATCATGCGCATGCCCGACATGGCTGCGGCGATTGCCGAAGGCGTAAAGATGCACGCGCAAGAGCATCCGGAAGATGCGCAACGCAGCGTCGACGGTGTCGTTGCCAACCAATGCTTGATGGCGAGCTTGGGATTCGCAGACGCGCTCTCGCACGCGGGAGTCAAATATCTGGCGGCCAGTCCCGAAACGATGGTTTCCCCCGGCGTGCCGAGCAACGTTGCCGACGCCGTTGCAAAACATCCGGACGATCCAACCGCGTTTGGGCGTGCGATCGTAGGCGACGTGATGCGGCAGAAATACGGAGCCGGGGAGGAGCAATGGGGACCGGCGGCCGCATTCGACGTGCTGGACTTGGACGCCGCGAAGATGCGCACCGTCGAAGGTTCCGTGAAAGCGGTCAACGATGCAATCGTTACCGCGCAAGGAAATCCGCACCAGATCGCGGCGATTCGCGAGGACGCGCGCAGCGTTGAAGGCATGGTGCGCTTTCCCGATGCGACGCCTGATATGCCGTGGCACGCCGATCGGCCGGCAATTGCGCTGTACGATACGCTCGCAAACGACTCGCGACTCGATATGACCCTGCGCACCGCAGCAAAGCAGGCGGAATCTTCGGTGAATGCAATTGTCTTGGCGCATCGCGAAAGTCGCGGCTTTGAACCGTTCGGCGGATCGGACTACGGCGATGCCGTTGGGCCGACGGTGCATTTCCCCGTCAAACCATCGCAAGTCGATCCTTGGGCGCCGAAAGTTTCCGAAACGAAAAATCGGTTTTTCGACGAAACGGACGCCGCCGCTGCAGAGCGCGTCGTCGCTTGAGCTGCGCGCGCAGGAGCGATCCCCGGCAAGCACGTAGGACCGCTGAACCATGAGCGCGCAGCCGACGGCCGGCGAAATTCTGGAAGCTTTGCTCGGCTTCCGGGATGCCGTCTCTATGCGCTTTGACAAAGTGGATCACATCCTCGAAAACCATAGCCGCATCCTCGAAAACCATAGCCGCACCCTGCAAGCGCATAGCCGTATGCTCCAGGCACATACCAGAGTGCTGGACGGTCACAGCGTGGCGTTGGACGAGCACGGCCGCCGTTTGCAATCGATCGATATGCGGCTAAGCCGCATTGAAGAACGCGTCGCCGTTATCGAACGCCGCTGATTTTCAGCGGCGCAGCTGCGTGCGTTCAGGATAAATCGGTCGGTTGACGATGCGCTCGAGCGAGGCAGGCGCGGCAGTTAACACCAGTTCGCAGAAGCGCGCGAATTGCTCGCGCGCCGCCTCGCCCTCGGCAAACCGTTCGTTCTTGGTGAGATCCACTTTGCCGTCGACGGGACGCAAACGCAAGTAACGGCCGCCTTCGTCGATTCCGGTCTCCGCTAACCCTTCATCCTCGAAAACGGCAACCGCGACCGCAATGGCGCGATCCTGCGCCTTGCCCAAGTCGAGCGTGCGCGCGATCTCATCGTAAGGCATGCGAATCGTATTTCCGGCAGCAAGTCCGCGAAGCCCGCGGTAGATTGCGCGCAGCGTAGGCAGTGTGGGCGAATCGCGATCGATGAGGAATTCGTTGAGCCGCCGATCCCGCTCGCCGAACAGCAAATGAACGTGCGCGGGCTCACCGTCCCTGCCCGCTCGTCCGGCTTGCTGGTTGAACTCGGTGAAGTCGAAATTCAGATGATAGATCACCACATGGCGCACGTCGGGAAGATCGATGCCTTCGCCGAACGCCGACGTGGCGACGACGATGCGCAGCAGGCCGCTGCGAAAATACGTTTCAACCTGCGAGCGTTCGGACGAGGGCATTCCGGCGTGGTAAAACAAAACGTCGTTTCCGAAGCGCTTGCGCAACTCTTGCGCGACTTTCGTGGCCTCGCTTCGCGAGTTGCAGTACACGATCGCTTTGCCGCCGTCGTCGAGCACGTTCGAAAGGTAGGCGATTTTATCCGCCGTCCCACGCGCGTCGATCAGACGTAAATTTTCGCGAATGGTCGGATCGACGACCCACGCTTCGATGGCGAGGCTGTCGACGATACACTCGAAAGCCGCATCTGCCGCGGTCGCGGTCAGTGCGAGCACCTGCGGCTTGCCCAACGACGCCAGCGTTTGGCCGAGCTTTCCATATGCCGGCCGATGTTTGGACTCGAAGAGGTGATGCGCTTCGTCGACGACGACAACGTCCGGTTTACTGTATGCGGTGAACGCTTCGCGATGAAATTGCAAAAACTCCGGCGTCGCGACGATGATGTCCCAACTGCCCTCTTGCAGCGCTTGCATCAGCCCAGCGCGCTCGCCCGCCGAGATGGAACCGTTGGCACGAAAGATGCGCAGGCCGAGCGGTCCCAAACGGCGCTCCATCGCGTCGTACTGGTCGTTCGCGAGCGCCCGCAGAGGATAGATAGCCAGCGTCTTTTGGCTCGATTCGAGCGCGCGGTACGCGGCCGGATATTGAAAGCAAAATGATTTTCCGCGGCCGGTTCCCAGCACCGCGAGCGTGTTCTTACCGGCCTCAAAGCGGGAAAGCACGTCGAGCTGCGCTTCGTGCGGCGGCGCAGAACCGATCAGCGCCGATTGAATGGCGGCGCGATCGACTTCGCTCCCCGGCGCAATGGTTGCGCGCCGGTTCGATTTCGCGACGTCGAGCTCGCGCCGGACTGTTACGTTGAGACCGAAATTTTTGCCGCCGCTCCCGCCGGTAACGTGCTCGATGTGCGCGCTGTACCGCGCCCCGGCATCGATCAGCGGCGCAAGCTGCTTGGCGATCTCTTTGCGCAAGAAGCCGATCTGAAAGGCGCCGTAATGCACCGCGAGCGCGTTCTCGTCGTAAACGTTGTGCGGTTGACGCCGAAGTTCCAATTCCATGCCCGGGAGAAGCCCGGCAACCATATCTTGCCGGCCTTCGAACGAAACGCCCATGATCTTCGTGCGGAATGTGTCGCACTCGCCGATCCCGGCAAAGCGATCGCGTTCGAGGTACGTTTGCCGCTCGGCAAAGACGCGGTCGATGAAGGTGTTTTTGGCGAGCGGAGGCGGGACTGCGCTCGGCGGCGCTTCGAGCGGCTCAGCGTGACCTTGGCGGGATTCGAGAGGCTCAGCGTGACCCTGGCGGGATTCGAGAGCTTCAGCGTTACGGTCGGAATCGAAAGCCGCGAGCACGCGTTCGAACTCCGCTTCGGAAGCGGTCGGCGGCGGGAGCGGTTTACCGGCTGGGCGGCGGCTCGGGCTCATCACCCGACGGCAGCGGCTGCTGCAGTTCGTAATCGTCCAAGTTCAGATTGATCTCTTCGTGCCCTTGGTCGTACGCCTGCTCGTGCAGTCCGCTCGCCTGCGCGTCGAGCGGATCGATGTCGCGCAATTCGTCGGTTCCCTCATCGATGACGGCGGCCGTCGCGGAGGCTCCTTGTTGACCTTGCCGCTGTTTGCGGCGGTATCGGGGCGGCGCCGCTTCAGGTCCGCGCGTAGTCTTGGCTTTCTGTCGGCGTGCTTTCCGTGCGGCGACGATGTCCTCACGGGCGGCGCCGGCGTGCGCGCCCAACGCCTTGTTTTCCGCGACGCTGCGCGCCGAACGCGTCGACGGCACTCCGAGTCCCGCAGCGCGTTTGCGCGCCGCAGCGTCGATCTGCCGTTTGCGAAAGACGAGCACCAGCGGCGCCGAGTAGAAAATCGAGTGATATCCGCCGGAACAGATCCCGACGAGCAACGCGAACGCGAAATTCTTGAGCGAAGCGCCTCCGAGCGCAAGGAGGGCGACTAGTGTGATTACGACCGTCGCGAGCGTGTTGAACGAACGAGTCATCGTCTGCAGAATCGACGTGTTGACGATCTTGTCGTACGCTTGTCCGGCCATGACTTTGGTGTTCTCGCGTATCCGATCGAGAATAACGATCGTGTCCATGACCGAGTAACCGATCACCGTCAGCACCGCCGCCAAAAACGCGTCGTCTGCGCGCTTGCCGGCAATCGCGTAGATGCCGATCATCATGGCGGCGTCACGCACCAGCGCGATGACGACGACGGCGCCGAAGATGTAATTCCATCCGAAGCGAAAGGCGATGTAAAGAAACTGGATGAGCAGCGCGATGATGAGCGCTTCAACCGCCTTGGTGAGATACTCCCGGCCCAGCGTCGGGCCCACCGAAGAGATCGATGACCGGCTGCGGTCGACGCGCCCCGCCGTATTGAGCGCATTCCAAAGCGACTGCGTGTTGTTGCCGAGCGCCGTCTGCGTTTCGATGCTGTAGCGGGTAAATCCGGCGCCCGCTTGCGCGCCGACGGTGCGAACGGTTTCGTCGGTCAAGTTCAGCGGTGGGAGCGCGCCGCGCAGCTCGATTTAGCGGAACCGGCTGCGCGAAGCTCGACGTCCACCGCGGTGCCGCCGGTGAACGAGAGCCCGAGCTGCATCATCTTGCCGGCCTGAAAACCGTTGCCGCCTTGGAAACCGTGCCAAATCATTGCACCGAAACCGGCAGCGATGATGAGATACGAGATGATCTGGATCGTGCGGAACCATCCTACGACGTTCCAATTCAATCTGCGGAAAAACATTGCTACGCCCCCGCTTTTGCGCCGAAGACGCCGACGTCTTTGCGGTCGACGCCGTAGAGCGCCGGCTGCGCGGCAACGTCGTTATCGACCAGCAGATCGACGAAGAACCGGGTGATGAAGACCGCCGTAACCAGCGAGAAGACGGTTCCCCAAAACAGTGTGTACGCGAAGCCCTTTACCGTGCCGGTGCCCAATTCATAGAGCACGCCCGCGCCGACGATGGTCGTGAAGTGGCTGTCGAAGACCGCTGTGAAGGCCCGAGCGAATCCGGTGCGCACTGCCGCGCGCATCGTTTTGCCGGCCCACAGCTCCCTCTTTCATCCGCTCGAAGATTAGGACGTTCGCGTCAACCGCCATGCCGATTGACAATACGAACCCGGCGATCCCCGGCAGCGTGAGCGTCGCATGTGCCGCCGCCAGCAAACCCAACATCATCGCAACGTAGATCATCAGCGCGAGGTCGGCGAGAAAGCCCGGCAACCGGTACACGAGCACCATGAAAATCAAGACCAAACCCAAGCCCAGAATCGAGGCTCGCAGCGACATCGCGAGGTCAATCTTGCCCAGCGTAGGACCAATCGTTTCGTTTTCGATGATCCGCACGTCGACCGGCAACGCGCCGGCGTTCAGATCGTTGGCGAGCGAGGCCGTCTGGTCGGTGGTGAAGGCTCCGGTGATTTCACCGGTGTCGGAGATCGGGCTTTGAATCGTGGGCGCCGAGAGATAGTGCTTGTCCAAGAACATCGCCAGCGGCTTGCCCACGTTTTTGGAAGTGATGTCGTAGAAGCGTTTGGGATCTTTCGTCGTGAACTGGATGTTCGGATTGCCGGCCTGATCGTAAGAGGGCTGGGCCGACTTCAAATCCTTGCCGGAATACACCACCGGGCCGCTCAATTTGTACGCCTGCGCGTTGGCGTAATCGCAAGCCTTTTTATCTTTGGGATTGGCATTGCACTGCGCGAGCGCCGCGTCCGCTTTCACGCGAACGTCCTGCGGCATGATCTTGTATTCCAACACCGCGACCTGCTTGAGCGCCGCTTCCGCCTGTTCGGGATTTTTTACTTGGGGCAGATCGACGGAGATGCGGTCGCCGCCGACCTTGCTGATCTCCGGTTCGGCAACGCCCAAGCCGTTGATGCGGCGGTCGATCACCTGCATGGTGTCGTTCTGAATGTCCGGCGTGATCGTTTTGACGTCTGCGGTCGGATAGAGCTGCAGCAGCAGATGCGCGCCGCCCTCGAGATCCAGTCCCAAGTGAATCTTTTGCTGAATCGGCAACAGCGCCCACAGGCTCAGCGCCAGGATGGCCAGCACCACGATCGCTTTGATCGGATTCTTATATCTGTTCCAGGTCATGTGTTCCGGTGCGGAAAAAAGGAGCGCCCGCCGCTAGGGGCGGGACAACTTTGAAAGTCTATCAGCCCCGAAGGGGTCCGTCAAACTTCCATCAGGCTGCGGCGGCCCCTTCGATGGACCGTACGACCTGCGCCGGCTGCAAAAGTATCTCGGGCGGCACCTCGGCGTAGCTGTACACGTTCAGCCGCACGCCCGAACGCGCCAAGAAATCCGCGAGCGCCGGCCGCAAGGCCGACGTGCAAAGCAAGGCGGCCCTATTTGAGGCAACGCTGAGCGCGTACTGCTCGGCACGTTCGCGAACCGCCATCGCGAGCTGCGGATCGACCGCGCCTTCGCCGGCGCCGAACGCTTGGGCGAGTTGCCGCTCCACCTGCGGCTCGAGCAGCAGCGGCTCCAGCACCTCGACGCCGCGGCGCCGCAGTTGCGCCGGAACTAAAACGCGGCGGGCAGCCTCGGCAAGGTCGCGAGCATCTCTGCTTTGGCCGCAAGCCTCGACCATCGCCTCGAAAGCGGCCACCGGATCGCGCGGCCACACGCGTTCCCGCAGCAACAGCGTAACGGCCTTGTGCGCGATGCCGAACGGAAGCGCTTCCGTGCCGATTTCCTTGACCAGAGACGGGACGCTCGCGCGCAGATGTTCGAGCAGCGTGTGAAACTCTTGGCGCCCTAGGAGCGCGCCGGCGTTGGCGCGAGCCGTCTCGGCCAGATGCGAGCCGAGAATCGAAATCGCATCGAAGACCAACGCGCCTTCACGCAGCGCCGCATCGCGCTGGTTCGGCGCAATCCACTTCGCCGCCAAACCGTACACCGGCTCGCGCGTAGACTCCCCGGAAATGCGCGCGAGGACCGGCTCGTCGGCAACGGCGATCATCCGAGCCGGATCCAGCGTTCCTTCTCCGGCAAGCTCGTCGCGGATGCGAATCGCATACCCGTCGGGATCGCGCTGCGGATCGTCGCGCAGCCGCACGCCCGGTAAAACGATTCCAATTTCGGCCGCAAGCGCGCGCCGCACTTCGCCGATTCGATCCAGCAGCGCATCGTCGATTGGCGCGACGAGCAGCTGCAGCAAGTTATTCCCCAGCTCGATGCTCACGGCGTCGACGCCGACCAAGCCGAGCGCCATCTCCGGGCGGCGAATGGCCATGCGTTTGCGCGTGTCGCGTTCCTGTTGCGTTTGAGCGGCAGCGAATCGATTGCGGCGGTGCGCGAGCTGCCCGCCGGCAAACGCGCACACTCCCAGCATGATGAACAGCGGTCGCGGAAGCGCGGGCACGATTGCGAGCGCGAGCATAAGGGCGCCGGCAGCGCGCAAAATTTCCGGGCGCGCGAACAGTCTGCGATGCAAGATCCGAGCCCAGCGAACCATCCGCCGCAACGCGCGTGACCATCATTCCCATGGCGGTCGAAATCAGAAAAGCCGGAAGCGTGGTGACCAGCGCGTTGCCGATCGAAAGCAACGCAAACGTCTGCATCGCTTCGCCGGGCGACATTGCGTGATAGGCCATCCCGACCACGACGCCGCCGACGAGATTGAGCGCGACGATGATGAGTGCGGCAATCGCATCGCCCTTGACGAATTTTCCGGCGCCGTCCATCGCTCCGTAAAAATCCGCTTCGCGCTGCACCAGTTCGCGTTTGGAACGCGCGCCTTCGGCATCGAGGACGCCGGCGTGAACGTCGGCGTCGATCGCCATCTGTTTTCCCGGCATAGCGTCCAGCGTAAAGCGGGCGGCGACTTCAGCCACCCTCTGCGAACCCGTGGCGATGACGATGAATTGAATTGCGATCAAAATTGCGAATACGATCAAGCCGACGACGAGATTTCCCCGCACGACGAATTCTCCGAAGGCCGGGATGATCGCACCGGCTCCTCCGGGCTCGTTGCCTTGCGTGAGGATGAGCCGCGTTGCCGAAACATCGAGCGAAAGGCGAAACAGCGTTGCGATGAGCAGCGCCGGAGCGAACGCAGAGAACTGCAGCGGCTCTTCGATCGTTACGCTCAGCAGCAGAACCAGCGCCGAAGCGCAAATATTGACGCCCAGCAACGCATCGAGCAGCAGCGGCGGCAGCGGCACGATCAGGATCGCAACGATGCACAGCAGCACGGCGGCAAAAACGTACGTCGGGACGCGTTCCACGGCGCTATGCTAAAACAGGAGCGTTGCGAAATTATTTCGCTAGGGCTGTCGCGCCGTGAGCTTGGCGACGACTTCGGCGACCGCGACGTAGGTTTCGAGCGGAATGAACTCGCCGGCCTGTCCGCTTTGATATAAGATGCGCGCCAGCACGACGTTCTCGACGATCGGTATGCCGAACTGCGCGGCGGCGGCCTTCGCGCGCACGGCGGTCTCGTCGCGTGCGCGAATGAGAACGCGCGGAACCGGGACGTTGGGCGGCCGGTATTCCAAAGCGACGGCAACGTGCGTGGGATTCGTGACGACGAATGCGGCGCGTTTGAGCTTTTGCAGCGAGGAGCGCGCCATCGTTCGATGCAGCATGCGGCGCCGGCCCCGCGCCAGCGGATCGCCGTCGTGCTCCTTTTGATCGCGTTTGAGTTCTTCGTGCGACATGCGCAGGCGTTTGCGCCAGCGTGCAAGTTGCATGCCGTAATCCGCAGCGGCAAAGATGCTGCCGACCGCGCAGCACACTTCGGCGGTGTGCAGCGATCCGCTCCAGGCGGCGGCGGCAAGTGACGCGATTCGATCGGCATGCAACGACGCCATGCAGATCGACGCGAACGCGGGAACCAGCGCCGCTGCCGCGCACGTAAACGCTAGCGTTGCGCGAATCGCCGTGATCGCCGCCTCGCGCGAAAACATTCGCCGAAAGTTTTCCGCAGGAGCGAGCCGTTCGGGTTTGATCGTCACCGGCGTCAACCGCAGGCCGCCGCTTTGAACCAGGTTTGCCGCGACGGCGGCGCTCGCCGCGGCGGCGGCAGGCACGAGCATGAGCGCGAGCGCCGCCAGTGCTGCCCAAATATTGTGCCCTGCGGACGCACCGATGGCCAGCATCGTCCGCACGCACTGCGTGAACGGACTGACGATCGCGCACGTCGCGATCAGCGCGCCGGAGAACGCCGCAACGTTCCCGAGTTCCTGCGAACGCGCCACGTTGCCCTCGCGTTTCGCCCGATCGACGCGCGATTGCGTCGGCTCGAACGCCTTCTCGCTCGCCATTCGGGCGCGTTAATGCGTCGTCAGCAGCGGCAACGCGCCCAGCCACGGCGATCCGCTGATCTCCAGCAGCAACGGAATTGCGGCGAACGTTGCCAAGAGGGCCATGCAAAAAACGACTGGAAACGAGAGCGTAAAGGTCGCGAAGCGCGGGATCACGCGCATCAGCGCGCCGAGCGTGATGTGCGTGGCGAACGCGAGCGCGATTGCGGGACCGGCAACCAGCAGCGCCGCTTGAATGATCGTCACGGGCAGTGTAAGCGCGTACGAATACCATTGATGCGGCGAGGGAAAGCTGCCCGGCGGCACGCTGGAAAAGCTCCGCGAAAACGCCGTAATTGCCATGCGGTATCCGCCCAGCAGAAAAAAGCCCGCGGTAAACAACGTCGACCACACGCGTCCGAACGCGGAAGCGGCGTACACCTGCGCGCGCGGCACGCTTCCGCGAATACCGACGTAGTCGTCCAGCGCGCGGCCGCCGGCGTAAGCGCCGTCGTAGAGAATGCCGGCGGCAAAACCAATCGCTGCGCCGAGTGCGGCTTCGGCAGCGATCGCGGCAATGAGGACGTACCCGGCAGGTTCATGCAGCGGTTTCACGGCCGGCGCAATCGTTACGGTCAAAAACAGCGCGAGGCCGGCGCGCACGATCGGCGGCACGTTGGGATGGGAAAATCCCGGCGCGCGAAACATGAAACCGGAGCAGCGCGCGAGCACCAGAAGCGCTGCAGGCGTCATCCACGCATCAACGCCGGAAGTTGGGCCAGAACATCGGCAAACAACCCGCAGCACAGCCGCAAGCCGAATCCGCCGAACGCTGCCAGAACCATGCCGACTGCGACCAGCTTCGGAAGCAGCGAAAGCGTTTGCTCCTGCACCTGCGTCGCGGCTTGCAGAACCGCGACCGCCGTTCCGACCAGCGTCGCGATCCCCAGTACCGGCAAACACAGCACCGCCGTCACCAGCAGCGCTTCGCGCAATAATCCGTCGAAGGCATCCATCCTCCGACGCTAGCGCGCTCAGGTTACGGCGATGTTAGCGAAGCTCTATCCGGCGTAAACGCACGCCATGCCGTCGCGGCCAACAGCGCGCTCACGATCGCGCGCGTGGCCGGCGATTTATTCAGCGTGTAGAAATGGATACCCGGTGCGCCGCTGCGCAGCAGTTCCATGCATTGCAGCGTGGCGAACGCGACGCCCAGTTCCTCCACCGCCTTGGGTTCGTCACGGCGCGCCTCGAGTTCAGCGAGCAATTTGGGCGGAATCGTCGCGCCGCAGAGCGCGGTGAACCGGCGGATCTGTTCGAAGTTCGTGATCGGCATGACCCCCGGCAAGATCGGCACCGTGATTCCTGCGCTTCGCGCTCGGTCGACGAACGCAAAGTAGCGATCGTTGTCGAAAAACAACTGCGTGATCAGGAATTCGCAGCCTGCGGCGACCTTGCGCTTCAGATTTTGCAGGTCCGCCTCGAAGCTGGAGGCTTCGACGTGCTTCTCGGGATAGCACGCTCCGCCGACGCAGAAATCATAGCTGCGCCGGATCATCGCGGTCAGTTCGTCGGCATAGCGAAAGCCGCCGGCTGCGGCGGTGAATGCCGACTGTCCTTTTGGCGGATCGCCGCGCAAAGCCAAAACGTTTTCGATCTCCGCCGCTTCGATCTCGTTCAGAACGTTACGAAGCTCCGCGCGCGAGCTGCCGGCGCATGTGACGTGCGCCATCACGGTGATGCCGACGGTGTTCTGAATGTCTTTTGAGACGTCGATGGTTCGGGCGCGCGTGGATCCGCCCGCACCGTAGGTGACGGACACGAACGCCGGGCGCAAGTCGCGTAGCGTCGCGGCCGTTTCCAGCAGGTGCGCGTGCGCTTCGTCCGTGCGCGGCGGAAAGAATTCGAAAGAAAAAAACGGCCGCTGGCTCGCGAGCGCTTGGCTAATGCGCATGACGCCTGATGTTATCTAAAGCTTGAAACGACGCCTCCGCAGACCATCGCCCATCCGTCAACCATGACGAACAGCAGCAGCTTTGCGGGCAGCGACACCACCGGCGGGCTCAGCATGAACATGCCCAAACCCATCAGAATCGACGCTACGGCCAAATCGATGGCCACGAACGGCAAATACAACGCAAGTCCGATGGCAAAAGCGTCCCGCAATTCGCCCACGACGAACGCCGGGACCAAAACCACGAGCGGTGCACTCGAGGGAGGCTCGGGCGAACGATGCGCTGCGCGTTCGAACAGCCCGACGTCGGCGACGCGCGTTTGGCGCAGCATGAACGCGCGCAGCGGTTCGACCGCTCGATCGAGGAACTGCGATTGCGTTATCGCTCCCTTCGAATAGGGCGTAAGCGCCCGGTCGGAAATCCGCGTCAGCGTGGGCGACATGATGACCAAGGTAAGCACGAGCGCCAAGCCCGTCAGCACGCTGTTGGGCGGAAGCGCGGCGGCGCCAATCGCCGAACGCACCAGCGAGAGCACGACGACGATGCGCACGAATGAAGTCGACATCACGAGCAGAAATGGCGCGGCGCCGAGCAGCGTAAGCGCCGCCAGAACGTCGAGCGGCACCGTGCCGCGCGCATGATTGGCGATGGTGAGCAGAGCATCCATGCGCTGACCATACGGAGCGCATGTTGCCGCCTGGTGTCGCCCGATTTTCCGGGCGATGCCGCTTACGAAGGTTTTTGAATCAGCTCGGTGACGCGCACGCCGAAGTTTTCGTCGATGGCTACCACCTCGCCGCGCGCAACGAGTTTGTTGTTGACGAGCAGATCGACGGGGCCGCCGGCAAGGCGATCCAATTCGACGACCGACCCGGTGCCCAATTTGAGAATGTCCGCAACGGCCATGCGGCATTTGCCCAATTCTGCAGTCACCTGCAGCGGCACGTGCATCAAGAGATCGAGATTCTGCTGCTCCATTCGCTCCTTACGCCTTTGCAGCGGCGATAACGCGTAATGCGCTGCGCGCTCCGGCCGCCCCGCAGTCGCCTTGCGCGAGCACGATGCCTTCGGCCGACAACAACGCCGCTTCTCCCATCCTTGTCTTCATCGGCACGTCGACGCCCGGGCGTAAGCGCAAGAATGTCTCGCCGTCCATTTCGCCGGCAGCGAACTGCACCGACAAGCATACCTGTACGTCGAGCAGGTCCTCGATGCGCAGGCCGGCTGCGGGTCGCGAGACGGGGTCGCGCGTGAGCGCAATTCCCAACCGAAAAGCGGCCGGGCGTTCAACGAGCACTTCAAAATAGGTCAGGTACCCGCTAATGTCAAGAATTGGTTCGAGTTGCGCGATCTCGCAGCCGCAGAGCGGGGTCAGCGCCGGGGCGATGCGTTGCAATGCCCTTGCGACGATATGGCTTTCCAGCGGTGATAACGATCGCGGCGGCCCTTCGGGTTCTTCGAAAGCCGCCGTTGCGAACGCCAGCGCATCGCGCGGACGCAGAACCAACGCTGCATCCGCCAAGGGTCCGCGCGCGCAAAACATCTGCGCGCCCGCGATCAACACCTGCCATGCATGCGGGCCGGGAACCGTGGGCTCGAGCAGACGCAGGTGTACCGGCGCATTCAAGGCGGCACTGAGCGACTGACGGATGCCGTTCGCCACGATGCAAGCAGCGGCGATCGAGAGCGCGGAGCGGCGTTCGAAGATCGCGCTCCTGATTCGTTTTCCGTTCACCACCGCGCCGGTGCGCTGGAAGCACAGCGCTTTCACTTCAGCAAATCCATCGCCGTTTTGTCCAAGCCGCCTTGCGCCTTGCCTGCGGCCCGGATCGCATCGAACGCCAGATACGCTTCCTGCAGACGCTGAAGGCCGGAGTCGAGATCGACGCCGCTGCCGGTTCGCGCGTTCGTCGCGAGCTCGCCGAAGTTTCCATCACGAGCGCGTCCGACGTGCGGCGCCGTTCCAGGCGGAGCGGAAAAGTGCTGCGCGCCCGCAACCTGCAACTTGGTTCCCGCGGTAAACCGCGCGAGTGCCAAACGCCCCAGCACGATACGTTGCGTTTCACGACGTCCGGTGAACGGATCGACGGTAAGCCGATCGTAGGTCACGCAGCCGTCGCGCTCGATGCGGGCGGAAGCGGCGTAGCCGAGCGAGGCGTCGATTCTATCCGCGCGCAACGGCTGCAGCGTCTGTGAAGCATCGGTGTATCCCACCACCGCCATGCCCGCCGAATCCAGTAAAGCTCCGTCTTTGAGATGGAACGACCCGTCACGCGTGTACAGCGTTCGCCCTTCAGCGTCGCGAGCCACGAAATAAGCGTTTTCCGGAGGCGCGCTCGAGAGCGGGTCGGTGGACCAAACGTTCGTCGTCGATTGCGCGACGTTGTCGCGTTCCGGAACGGCACCGGGCGTGTATGCTAAAAGCACGTCGCGTTCGCGAGCGGTGATGTCGGACATCGCGCGCATCGTCGCATCGGAAATCATGCGGCTTCCTCCCGGACGCTCGCCTCCAACGCAATTCCGCGCGCGGCCAGCGCGTACCGCGCTTGCGATAACGCCTGCGCAACGCAGTTGCGCGCTTTCGGAGAACATACGGCAATGAGGCTGAGGCTGCGTCCGCTCGAACGCAGCATGACTTGAATGCGCCCGCGCTCGCCGGAAAGCGCGAACGAGGCCATCTTGGGACCTGCTTGCGGGCGCGAAAATGCGCGCTCGATTTTTCGCACGAGTCTGCGAGCGTTCGGCACGGCGTTCCTCGCGTTCGCTCGGCACGGCGGATTCACGCGAGCACAAAAGACGCTTTGCCGGCGTGCGCGCGGGATCCGCGCCGCTGCGCGGCGTGCAGTGCAATTGCGGAGCGCGGCCCGGGCCCGTCGCGCTTTGCGCGGAAGGCGCGAGGGCGCGCGGCGCGTTTAGCGGCGCGCTGCTTCGGTCGCCGAAAAGCGCGCAATACCACGCTTGCGAGAGAGCGCGGCGATCGATTGCCGCGATCGGCGCGGAAAGGACGCTGAAGTTCAAGTGCTCGGAGATCGTCATGGGACGCAGCATAAACGCGCGCCGTAGACGAGCTGAATACGGAATTGTTACGGTTTCCGTGCGCGAGCGGAAACGGCCGTCGTCGTACACGCTGGATTGCGTCGCGTACACCTTGGCGTCGGCCACGTCGAACGTGACGATCAAGTTACGCAAAACGCCCATGCCGATGTTGCCGGCATCGAACCGATCCGCAAAGGCACCTTGCTGCGCAAGAATCACGTTTGCATAACGGTTGAAGAAGCGATACGAGCCCATGTCGAGCTCATCGATGGTGACGGCGAACGCTTGCGTCGATCCTCCCACGCCGTAGCTGTTGGCAAATTGACGTTCACCGGTCGGAAGCAGGCCGGGGTGTGTGTTGACGAACGGCGAGAAGAGCAGCAATTCGGAGTTGTTGCCGGTGTCGAGCACGAAGCGGCCGGCCACGCCATTGACTTTGCCGTGCATTTCGACCAGTTCGCGATCGACGTTGATTGGGAAGACCTCGCCGCGGGCGGGCAACGTCCCCGGTTTGGCAAACGTCATCGTACGGCCGGCGGCGTCGAACTGCACTTCCGCGGATGCGAAAAACGGGTATCCAAGCACGCCGTCGGCATGAAACGATCCCGCGACGTTCCCCAAATCAATGATGGTGACCATTCGCAGCGGCAGCGTTGCGGATCCGATTTGCAAACCGTCGAGCGGCGCGATGCCCATGCCGCCCATGCGTCGTGCGCCCGAAACCTCGAGATGCCCTTGCGGTTGTAGGCCGAGCTGCGCGGCGGCTTTCGTGTCTAAAACGACAGCTTGCGCTCCGGTATCGACCAGAAACGTGAATTGCCGGCCGTGAATCGAGACGCGCGTGTAGTAATGCCGTTGGTGCTCTTCGAGCGGCACGGTCACCGGTTTCGACGTTTGGACCTGCGTGTTGCTCGGAACCGCAAAGATGGATCGCTCGAATGTTCGATCGACGCCGATGTGCTCGGCAAGGCGCTCCAAGTCGTACGCATGGTCGCCGTTGGAGTCCACTTCACGCTGCGCGACCAGGACGCCGTGAAAAACTCGGTATTGGTAATAATCCGATGTCGAGGTACCGTCGCGATCGTCGTAGCTCAAACGATCGATCATCAGCGTACCGGTGTCCAATGCGACCGTTTCCGGCAATCCGCCGGGCGGCGCCACGACGATGGTGTACGCGCTGCGCCCGTCCGGCAATTGGACGCGGCCTCCGAACGTGTCGTATTGCGGCTCTTTGACGAAACCGCCGTCGTCGATGAAGTCCTCGGTGACGGTGCGTTGCTGCATGAGACCGCGAAGTCTGCCGAACGTTGCCGTTTTCGTCGAGCGCGTATTGCCGGTCGCCCAGCCGCAGCAGCGATTGAAAGCGCGCGCCGATCCACTGATCGAACCGCTCCGCTTTGCCTGAAATCCAGCTGTGAAACGATCCGTCGAGACCGGCTCCGTCAATAGAGCCGGTTATCTCCAGCGTTTTCGGATCGCGAAGATCGAGCGATCGCATCGCCGCAGCTCGCGATGCAAGAACGCTCTGCAGCGTCGGCGTGCCGGCGGGGGAACCGACGGTGCCGCAAAAAGTGACGAACGCCGCCGTCAGCGCAAAGGTGCTACAGCGATTTATATTTTTGGTAACTGTCGAGCACGTTCTCGACATAGGCGCGAGTCTCAGCATAGGGAGGAACTCCCCCATACTTCTCGACCGCCCCCGGACCTGCATTGTATGCGGCCACCGCTAACCGCGTGTCCCCGTGAAAGCGCTCGAGCAAGCCGCGCACGTAACGCGTTCCGCCCCAAACGTTTTGCGCCGAATCGTAGGGATCGGTGACGCCGAGCTGCGATGCCGTTGCGGGTTCGAGTTGCATGAGGCCTTGCGCGCCTGTTTTCGACGTTGCGTTTGCATCGAACCCGGACTCGTTTGCTATGATCGCCTTTACAAGCGCAGGGTCGACTCCCCAAGCAGAAGCGTTGGCGTTCACAAGCCGATCGATTTGCGGCGCCGGCACGATCGCGGCGCCTTCGGTGGAAGAAATCGGCTGCGGATCGGCGGACGGCATTGCTGCGGATACCATCGCAGCAAACGAACCGCCTTGGGAGCTGTTGACGGCATCGACTTCGGGTTGGCCGGTAATTTCAGCAATCCGCCGCGTCACGGCGGAAATGTCATTAAAAATGTTCATGCGTTCCCTTCACCTTATCGGCAAGTGATCGCAACGCCAGCAGCGTGCGGCCGGGTGGTTCGGGCTGCTCGCCTTGGCACAGGAACTGCCTGATCGCGTCCTGCCCGGCGATAATCGCGCCCGCGCCTGGCGTATCCGGCATGATGCCAAGCAACCGCGCATCCTCGGTTTGGGCCAGAAACGCGATCGCCCGCCGGACGTTGTTCGCGCGCAAGCGATGTTCGGGATCCGCGCACGTCGCCATCGTGCGGCTCGCGCTGGCCAAAACGTCGATGGCCGGAAAATGTCCGGCATGAGCGAGTTTGGGCGAAAGCTCGAGGTGACCGTCGAGCAGCGAGCGCGCGCAGTCGCTTACCGGATCGCGTTCGTCGCCGTCAGAAAGCACCGTGGCGATGAGCGTGATGGAGCCGCGGGCTGTTGCGCCGGCAATTTCGAGAAACCGCGCGAGCTGCGCAAAAACGCTTGCCGGAAAACCGGCGCGGCCGACCGGCTCGCCCGCTGCAGTGGCCACTTCGCGCAACGCCGACGCAAAGCGCGCGAGACTGTCGAGAACGAGCAGCACGTGCAGACCGCGATCGCGAAGCGCGTGCGCCTGCGCCATTGCGCCTTGGGCGGCCCGAACGCGTTCGGCCGCGCTGCAATCGGCGGTGGCGCAAACGACGGATCGACGCGCGTGCGGACGCTGCAGCCATTCTTCCGCCTCGCGTCCGCGCTCACCGACGAGCCCGACGACGACCGCATCGGCAGCTGCGCCGGCGACGATTTGCTGCAGCAGCCGCGACTTTCCGGCACCCGGCGCGCCGAAGAATCCTACGCGAGCGCCGCGCCCGATCGTCAATAATCCGTCGATCGCCCGGATACCCGTCCAGAACGGCCGGTCTACCGCGCTGCGCTGCGCCGCTTCCGGCGCTTGCGCGCCGATCGGTTTTCGCAAAGCGCGAAGCGGCGATCCGCCGTCCAAAGCACGGCCCGCGCCGTCGAACGCGCGCCCGAGCACGCCGACCCCGAGCGGCATCGCAAGCGCGGACGGATCGCTGTGCACGCTGTTCCCTTGCGCGACGCCTTCTATCGTTCCATGCGCTGCAATCAGTGCGCGTTTACCGTGCAATGCGATCACCACGCCGGTAACGGCGCCGCGATGCGAAGCAATTCGAACCCCTTCACCCACGTTCACCGCAGGCATCGCCGCATGGAGCAAGCCGCCCTGAGCCGCAACGACCCGGCCGCTCACCCGCATGCCGGCGTTTTCTCCAATACGTCGGAAAGGCGCGTTCCAAGACTTGCATCGATGCTTCCGCAACGCAGCTCGATGACCACATCGCCGCGACGCAACGCATGATCCGGTACGACGGGGATCGACGAACGAACGGCGTTTCCGTCGCTGGGATGGACCCGAATGCGCACCGGCTCTTCGGAGAAAAATCGCTTGAGCGCTTCATCGACGATGCGCTGCAGATCGGCGGGCGCGAGGCGCAATTCACGCGCGAGCACGTCGGCCGCAATATCGGTGAGCAGCGTTTCGAGCGACGCGCAGACGGCTTCTTCGAGCGCCGCTTTGAACAGCCGCAGTTCGGCAAGAAGTTCATCGCGCGAACGCTGAACCGTATCGTCTGCGCAAGCGGGATCTCGCGTCGTTAACGGTGCTGCAGCGGGCGCCGCTGCAACATCGGCCGGCGCAGCCGCAGCCGCAAACATCGACGCAAGCGTGCGGAACTGCTCAGGCATCGGCGATGAACCGTTCCGCGGCTGCAACCAGCGGCGAGTGCGGACGCTGCATGCGCCGAATGATGGCAGCGCGCTCGTGTTCGGGATACGTCTCCAAAATTGCCGCCGCGGTCGCATCCGGCAACGCGCTGATGATCGCGGCCGCGGTGTGCGCCGGTTCTTGCGCCAATGCTTTTTTCAAACCGGCGGAAGGAAGCGCCGCCTGCACGGCGCGATGGCGTTTGTTCGTGCGTTCGATCGCGCCTTGGACGAGAACACCGATGGGCGCGCGTGCCCACGCCAACGCTACGAGGATCGCGATGCAAACGACGAGCGTCGGCAACAACGGCACGAGCGCGCCGTACGCCAGCCACCACGCATCCTTTTTTGCGAGCGCAGCATGCGGAAAGGAAAGCGCCTGCACCGCCAGCGTGTCACCGCGGCGCTCGTCGATTCCAAGCGTTGCAGCGGCCAGCGCGCGGACCGCAGCGATGTCGCCGACGCGGGCTGCATCGACGAAGACTGCCGCCGAGATTTTGGCGAGCCGGCCGCCTTGCGCGGCGGCGGTCGTTTCGCGCGTTTCGCTGCCGCGATCGATCTGCTGCTCGGAACGATCGTAGCGTTTGTCGCCGCCGACGTACCGTTCGTTCTGCGTCGAGGCCGTAATGGACAGCGGCGAAAGCGCGGAGCGCCGCACGTCATGCGTCGTGATCGTCCGGCGATCGTATTCCGCGCGCACCCGAACGATCGTTGCGCCGCTGCCCAGCGCTGCATCGAGCGCGGTTTGCAGTGACCGGGCGAGATCGCTGCCGTCGCCGTCGGATCGGCTTTCACCGAGCGCAACGCCGCGATCGTCGACGATCGTCACGTTGCGCGCATCCAGTCCCGGAACGCTTGCCGCGACGAACGAGCGCATCCCGGCCACCGCGTCGTCCGAAATCCGCGCGCCGGCTTGCAGACGAAGGCGGACGCTGGCGCTCGCGTCTTTGGAGGTGTCGTCCGCGAAATAGCCCGGTTTTGCGGGCGCGATGATGACGCGCGCGTCCGCAACGCCGTCGATGCCGCGCAGCGCAACCTCGATGTCTCCCGCTAAGCCGTCGCGGGTTTGCGCATCGATTACGGACTGCGGGGTCATTGCGCCAAGCTTGCCTAGTACGTCGTCCGACGTGTCGACGTGCGCGCGCGGCACTCCGGAAAGCGAGAGGCGCAGCAGCAGCGTATTGCGACGGCTGCTCTCGACCAGCACGTTGTCGGCCGTAGGAGTGAACGCGACGTTCCAGCTCGCCAGCCGCTCTTCCACCTCGCTGAGCTGATCGGGATGGAGAGGGCCGGCGAAAAGCGCAGAGCGATTCGGGTGCGAAATGACGCCGATCAACGCAGTCAAAAGTGCGATTGCGGCGATCGCAACTCCCAAACCGATGCGAGCGCGCGCCGGCAACGAAGCCCACCGCGCCGCAAGCGCGTCGAACTGCATGCCCTATACCTGCATGTTGAGAATCGACTGCAGGGCTTGTCCGGCTCGCTGCGCTGCTGCAGTCGATACGGACAAAACCACGTCTGCTCGCGCGCGTTCGTAGATGGCCGTTTGCAAATCGCCCGAACCCGCAGCAAACGCGTTTTCGGCGCGCTCGGCGCCGTTCAAGACGGCGGCAACGTCGTTCACTATCGTTCCAAACGCGCCGGCACTCGCGTTTTGCTGCGGCCGTGATTGCGGGAGAGGCGCGTCGGGAACCAGCGGTTCGACTCTCACAAGCGCCCCATGTCGATCGTGCGTGCAGCCAGTTGTTTTCCCGTTTCGAATACGGCGGCGTTAAGCTTCGTACGCGCGCGATGCGTTGAGCACGCACACCATTTCCGTCATCATGTCGACACTGCTCCCGTGCTGCAGGTGCGCGCCCGCATAATGAACTTGCGAGGTTCCGTCTTCGTCTTGGACGATACGAAAATCGGGAACGAGCCGCTCGTATGAACCCTTGGGTCCAGCTGCTTCGGCCGCAGCGACGTTGCGGGCTTCTACGTCGAGCGCGGCGCGCTGCGCATCCATGCCCGCTGCAGCGGTCTTCAACAAACCTAAACTATCCATACGGCAAAGCATGCGCGCGCGGAATGATCTCGACGCGTCGCGCGGGCTGCCGATTTGTGAACGCAGCGGTCACTGCCGCGTGACGTTTTTGATCTCGGCAAGCCGTGAATGCAGCGCGTTCATCAGCGCTTCGGCGAAGACGGCGCAAGCGGCGACCTGCGCCATTGCTGCGTCGGGCCGGGAATCCGTCAGCGAAGCCTCGGCCCGGGCGGTGTTCTGCGCCGAGTTCCCAAGCTGATTGCGCGCCGAAGCCAGCGCGGTTAAAAGTGAGCCGCCTACGTCAAACATCCGGCGAGCGTACAGCGCCGATGTTGCCGAACCACGGCGCGCACGTTGTTATTTGCTTACGGGCAGACCTGACCGGTCGAGCGGAATCCCGGCCAGCAAACGCGTGACCTGATCGTAGTTTTGCACGCCGGCCGCAACGTGGTTGCTCTGCAAATACCGATTGTAGACGCGCCAGGAAAACCGCGAGAGATCGAGGTTCACAAAGTGTGCGTTGCGTTCTCGGATGGCGGCAAAATCGTCCCATACTTGCCGCACGAACATCGTCTGGGGATAGTGCTGCAGCGGCGGCAAATAGAGAAATACTTCGAGCGCGCCCGAGTATTGCGCTACGGGATCGCGATCGCGCATGCACGCGACCGCAGCGATGTAGTTGGCTTCGTCTTCCCGGTTGAAGCCGGCCACGTGGCTCCACTCGTGGGCCTGCGAAAACGGCCGTTCGAACCACAGCACGTCGGGCGCAAGCTGTGTTTCGAGCGTAAAGGGATTGGTGAAACCGCTGGTTCCGCTGCGATCCATGAACCATCCCGCAAGCGGAGCCTTTGCCGCGTTCACCCGCGGGGTCCATGCGTCTCCCAAGCGTACCACCACCGGCTGCCACGCCGCGCGTAACGACGAGTAATCGATCCGATTTCGCGCTTCGCGGTGCGCTTGCGCAGCCAGTGCATTCATACGCGCGATCGTCCGCGTGCGCAGAACGGCGATGGCGGCCGGCGTGATACGGGATTCATCGAACGCGCTGCGCGACTCGACGGGCGCTCTATCGTAGCCGTACCCCCACCCGGCATAAAACCACACCGTGAAAAAACCGGTCAGGGCTGCAATGCCGAGCAGCGCGCGCCAAAATGGACGGACGAACAGCACGGTCGCGATCGCCGCGAGCGCTCCGGCAACGAAAACCGCATCGCCGAGCGTAAACGGTATGAAAGGGGTGAAGGAGGCTAAGAAATGCTGCCAGCCGGGATAGTATCCGTTACTGAACCGGCGCTCGACCCACTGCGGCGATGGCCGCCAGCATGCCGCAGCAATGCCGAGCGCAACAAGCGCGAGATCGATCGCGGCGGTGAAGGAAAGGACCTTGCCGCGCCGTGCGCGGGAAGAGCGGCGCTTTCTAACGTTTCGAGAACTGGAAGCGTTTGCGGGCGCGTTTGCGTCCGTACTTCTTCGATTCTTTTTCACGCGGATCGCGCGTGAGCAATCCTTGCTTGCGCAGTACTTCGCGCAACGACTCGTCCATCGCGACCAGCGCTCGCGCGATTCCGTGGCGCACCGCGCCCGCCTGGCCGGACGGACCGCCGCCTTCGGCCTTCACGTCGATGTTGAAACGGGTGAGGCTTTGCGTCGCTTCGAGCGGCTGCCGCACGATCTGGCGCAGCGTCGGCCGAGGAAAATATTCGTCCATCGGCTTTTTGTTGATCGTGATGACGCCCTGACCGAGCGCGATGCGTACGCGCGCGATGGATCGTTTACGGCGGCCCGTGCCTTGAAAAATATCGATCACTCTTGCTCCTACGCCAGCGGCTGCGGGTTCTGCGGCTCGTGCGGATGCGCCGTACCCGTATAGATCTTCAAACGATTCAATTGAACGCTGCGCGTACGATTCGTCGGCAGCATGCCGCGCACGGCGCGTTCGATCAGTCGTTCCGGATGTTTGTCTTTGACTTGCCGCGCGGTTTCCACGCGCAGCCCGCCGGGATAGCCGCTGTGCCGGTAATATACTTTGTCATCCCACTTGCGGCCGCCCAACTCGACCTTCTCGGCGTTCACGACCACCACGTGGTCGCCGTCGTCGATGTGCGGGGTCCAGGTCGGTTTGTGCTTGCCGGAAAGAGCGCGCGCGATCCGTACCGCCAAGGTTCCCAGGCGCTGGCCGGCAGCATCGACGATGTACCAGTCATGGCGGGTCTGCGCAGTCTTCTGTTGGTAGGTCCGCATAACCGCGACAGTGTACGGGAAAACGACGCGGCCAGTCAAGGGCATGAGCGCAAAAATCGTTGACTTTTCCTTGAGTACGCAACTATAGTTTGCAAGTGATCACCGAGAACGCGGCCCTCGCCCTAGGCATATCGCGGTTCGAGTCCGTCCTGCGCCGTCGCATTGAAGCGGCGCTGCGGGCCGGCCACGGAACCGGCTTTACCGACTTTTTTATTCTCGCGGAGCTTTCTGCGGTGCAGGGACGGCGGCTGCGCGGAAGCGATCTCGCAACACGGCTTTCGCTTAGTCCGTCGGGAGTGAGCCGGGCCGTCGCGCCGCTCGAGCGACTCCGTTTGATTACGCGGGAAGCGGACCGGCGGGATGCGCGGGCCGGGTATGTCGTGCTGAGCGCCGCGGGCGAAGAATACGTCGCGAAAGCGATGCCGACGGTGGAGCGGGTCGTCAGCGAGGCGGTGTCGGGCACGATCACGCGGTCGGATCGCTTGGCGTTGCTGGGCTTGTTCGAACGCTTCGCGTACTAGGAGTCTCTGAAAACCCCGAAAAGCATCGCCGGCCGTGCGGCGAACCTCGCGAGGTCGTGCAGCCTTACCTGACGTTTCTCCGCGATATCCTCGAGCGCGGCGTTGAAAAGACCGACCGCACGGGAACCGGAACCCGCAGCATCTTCGGCTACCAAATGCGCTTCGATCTTCAAGCCGGCTTTCCGCTGGTCACCACGAAACGGCTGCACACCAAATCGATCGTCTACGAATTGCTGTGGTTTCTGCGCGGCGACACGAACGTAAAATGGCTGCAGGAGCACGGCGTAACCATTTGGGACGAGTGGGCCGACGAAGACGGCGAACTGGGCCCCGTGTACGGGCGGCAGTGGCGTTCCTGGCCGGCCTGCGACGGAACCGCGATCGATCAGTTGAGCTGGGTGCAGCAAGAAATCCGGCGCAATCCCGATTCCCGCCGGTTAATCGTAAGCGCTTGGAACGTCGCGGACCTTTCGAAGATGGCGCTGGCTCCGTGCCATGTGCTCGTGCAATTCTACGTCGCCGGCAAACGGTTGTCGTGCCAGCTTTACCAGCGAAGCGCCGACGCATTTCTAGGCGTGCCGTTCAACATCGCATCCTACGCGCTACTCACGCATATGATGGCGCAGCAATGCGGGCTCGGTGTCGGAGAATTCGTCTGGACCGGCGGCGATTGCCATATCTACAGCAATCATGTGGATCAAGTTCGTCTGCAGCTCGCGCGCACGCCGCTGCCGCTACCGCGGCTCGAATTCAACCGCCGTCCCTCCACGCTGTTCGACTACCGCTACGACGACATCGTCTTCAGCGGATACCACGCGCACCCGCCGATTCACGCCCAAGTAGCGGTATAATGCCCGCGCCGCGCGTGGTTTTCGTCGTCGCGCACGATCGCAGCGGCATCATCGGTAACGGCGGCAAACTGCCCTGGCATCTTCCGGCCGACCTTCGTTTCTTTCGCCGGATAACGCTGGGCAAACCGGTGGTGATGGGCAGAAAAACGTTCGAGTCTATCGGGAAACCGCTGTCCGGCCGGCGCAACATCGTGCTCACGCGCGCAGCGAACTTCGCCGCAGGCGGCGTTGAGATCGCCCATTCGGTCGAGGAAGCATTGAGTGCCGCCGGCGGCGCGGCGGAAGTGATGGTTATCGGCGGCGCGCAGGTGTTTCGCGCATTTTCGCCGCTGCTTGCGCGAGCGTACGTTACGGAAATCGACGCAGATGTTCCCGGTGACGTTTTCTATCAGCGGCCCGGCCGCAGCGTTCTGAACCGCCGGGTCCTCGAAGAGCACCCGGCCGACGAACGCAACGCGTTCGCGCTGAAGATCGTCGAAGAAATCTATGCCGAGCCGAACGCCGCGCTCACCGGCGGTTCCGCGAACGAATCAAACCCGTCGGCGTAGCGCACGCCGGCCAAGTAGAGGCCGCGAGCGGGCGCAGTAAGACCGGCACCCGCGCGATTTCCGGCTTGCAGAATGGCGGCAATTGAGGCCGGATCCCGGCGCCCGTATCCGCATTCCAGCAGCGTGCCGACAATCGTGCGCACCATCCGGTGCAGAAAGCCGTCGGCCCGAATTTCGATACGAATCAGGTTGCGGTGCTGCCGAACCTCCAGCGCGCGGACGGTGCGCGTGGTTGGCCCACTTTCAACAATGGAGCCGCAAAATGCGCGGAAATCATGTTCGCCGATCAGCTGCGCGGCGGCCGACCGTATACGTGCAATATCGAGCGGCAGCCACACGTGATGAGCGTAGCGTTCCAGCAGCGGCCAGCGCTCGCGAGCGCAGCAGATGACGTACACGTACGTCCGTTCAACCGCCGAAAAGCGGGCGGAAAAATCGTCGTCCACTACCTCGACGCTGCGAATGCCGACGTCGCGGGGCAGCGCTGCATTGGCAGCCAGCGCAAACCGCTCGAACGGAAAAGCCGTCTGCGTTTTCCAGGAGACGACTTGCCCGCACGCATGCACGCCGGAGTCCGTGCGTCCGGCCGAACTAATTTTGACCTCGTGCTGCAGCAGCTGCGAAAGCGCTCGTTCCAATTCGCCCGCCACGGTGCGCACCGTGCCTTGATACTGCATTCCGCAGAAGGCCGTGCCGTCGTATTGCACGACGGCGCGAAGGGTCGTTACACGGTTGCGTTCTCGCGCCGCGATACGGTTCGGCCCTCGTCCAAGTCCAACAAATCCGCCCAGCTCGTCACGTCGGTCCGGTGCGGTGCAATCGTGCTGCGTACCTGCGCAAACCGGTTCCACGAATCGCCTTCCGGCTTGTGCGTCACCCATTCCCGGTTCCAGGTTTCGATTTCTGCGGCCGGTTTGCGCTCGACGAACGGCTTGACATATGCCTCGATATGGGCATCGGACGGTGCGTTCTTCACGACGCGCAGCAGCTCTTCGCCGTTGAAGCCAAGGAACTCAAACAGCGCGACATCCATCGGGCAATCGTAGTTGTAATCGCCCAGGTCGCCGTGAGCCTTCGCTTTCGCCTTGTCGATGGTGCGCCCCAACTGGACGACGCCGAAGACCTTCTCGTGCACGCTGCGGGGATACGTTTTCGTCAAATCCACGTTCTTGGCGGCTCCTTCTCTTGCAAATGCAAGTACGGCAGCCAAAACAACGCTTACGATAGGTTAGTTGCGCTTCATAAGTAGCCGTTCACTTTGTTAGTGGCCGCTCATTAACGGGATTCGCATTCGGCGTGCGGGCAGCGGCAGGACCGATGCAGGCTGGTGGTACTCTGCGCGGCTTCACGGCCGGCGTCTTGGCGGCATGCGCGGCTGCAGTACTGCTCCCCGATGTCGACGCGGCACGTGCACGGTTCGTGAGCACATTTCATACGTGCTGTTCAACCATGCTGACGCTGCAGCGGAAAAAGGGTCACCTCGCGAATCGTGCGCGCGTCGGTCAGCAGCATCACGAGGCGATCGACGCCGATGCCGATGCCCGCCGTCGGCGGCATACCGTATTCCAGCGCGCGGACGTAATCCCAATCGGGCGAGGGAATCTCCTCGTCGCCTTGCGCGCGCTGCACCATCTGCGCCTCGAAACGGGCTCGCTGATCGTCCGGATCGTTCAATTCGGTGAACGCGTTGCTGATTTCCATGGAGTTGCAGAACAGTTCGTACCGGTCCGTAACCGCGGAATCGCCGCTGCGGCGTTTTGCAAGCGGTGAAAGCACGACCGGATACCCCATCACGAACGTGGGTTCGATAAGCTGCGGCTCCAGCACGCGTTCGAAGATTTTATCCAGCGCGTGCGCGTGCGTCGGAGATTCCGGCAACCCCAATTCGGCGCAAATCTTCGCCGCTTCCCGCGCGTCGAGCAGCCGCTCCCGATCGTAGCCGGCGTCTTTGAGGGCAGCAAAATATTGGACGCGCTTGAACGGCCGCGCAAACGAAATCACGCGATCGCCGACCTGCAATTCCTCGCGCTCGCCGCTCACCAGATGCACCAGATCCACGATGAGCGCTTCGTTGAACTCCAGCATGTCGTTCACGTCCCAATACGCGGCATACAATTCGAGCATGGTAAATTCAGGATTGTGCGTAGCGTCGATGCCTTCGTTCCGGAAGATCCGGCCGATCTCGTAGACCCGTTCCATGCCGCCGACGATGAGCCGCTTCAAATTCAATTCGGTCGCTATGCGCAGCTGCATGATCTGATCCAGAGCGTTCACGTGCGTCACGAACGGCCGCGCGGCAGCGCCGCCCGCGACGTGCAGCAGCGTGGGCGTTTCGACTTCGTGAAAGCCGTTGCCGTCGATGAACCGCCGCATGCGGGCGATGATGCGGCTGCGCATGACAAAGCGGTCGAGCACCGGCGGATTCACGATGAGATCAACGTAGCGCTGGCGGTAGCGCTTTTCAACGTCCGTCAACCCGTGCCACTTGTCGGGAAGCGGATAGAGCGCCTTTGAAAGCACCGCGAAATCGCGCACGTGCAGCGTCAACTCGCCCAGTTTCGAGCGAAACATGAAGCCGTGAACTCCCGCAAAGTCGCCGACGTTGAGATCGATCCAATCGGTGAAGCGGTCCTCGCCGATTTCATCTTTGCGAACGTACACCTGAAGACGTCCGGAGCGATCTTGGAGGTCGGCAAAAACCGTCTTGCCCATGCGGCGTTTGGCGACGATACGGCCGGCGATGTGCCACAGTTCGCTTTCGGCGTGCTGCTCGGGCACGAGGAACGCGTACTGCTCCGCAAGCTGAGAAATCGGAGCTTCAACGGGATAGCGCGTTTGCGCAAAAGGATCGACGCCGCGCGCGCGCATCGCCGCTAAATTGTGCCGCCTGGCTTCGACGAGCGCGGCTTCGGACTTGCCTAGGTCTTCGCTCATCGTTTCATGAGGGGACGCTAAACGCTACGACGCTTTTTTGGCGGCCTTCTTCGGCGCTGCCGTACGGCTCTTGATCGATTCGATTTTGTATTTAACGATGCCGCGCGGGGTCGTAACGTCGACGGTATCGTTCTTCTTGTGGCCGATCAGGGAGCGGCCCAGCGGCGATTCGTTGCTAACGCGCTGGTTCACCGGATCGGCTTCGGCGGATCCGACCAGCGAGAACTCGTGGCTCGATCCGGTTTTCAGATCTTTGACTTTCACGATGGAGCCCAAATGCACTTCGTCGGCGGCATATTCCGACTCGTCGATGATCCGGGCGTTGCGTATCATCTGCTCGAGCTTCAAGATGCGGCCTTCGATGAATGCCTGCTCCTGCTTGGCGTCTTCGTACTCGGCGTTTTCACTCAGGTCGCCGAATTCTTTGGCCTGCCGGATCCGATCGTTCACTTCACGGCGATGGACGGTCTTCAGGTCGTCGAGCTCGCGCTCGAGCTTCTCCAAACCCTCTCTGGTGAGGACGATCTCTTTGTCGTTCAACTGCAGTTCCTCAAGACAAAACCGGACTGCCTCCGGTATAGGAAAGCGTCCCGGAGCGGACGCCAGCGCCGTTGGTTCGCAGTGCCCGGGAAGTGGCCCTGCTTGGCACGTCCGCCCGCCGGTCGAGCACCCGCCGATAACGGCGTTACGCCGAAAGGCGAACCACGCGCGGCTTGAGATCGAGCCGCGCCAGCAGCTGCTCGTAGTCTTTGGCTTCGACCCGATCCCACGGCTTGCGCAGCAGCGCCAGCAACGCGGCCTCGACGACGTTGGTTCCGAACGATCGCCCTTGGAAGTCCGGCGTCGTCGTAACCAGCAGCGCGACCCCGCGGCGCCGCAGTTCGTCGACGTCCCGCTGCGTCACCGTATTGGTGAGCACGATCTTGCCCCGCAGATCCTCGGGCATGAACTGCCGCATGAAATGAAAGTCGCCCGCGATGATGTCGGCATCGTGGTAGTACTGCGGATATTTCGGTTCCGGGGGTTTGTCTTGTTTTTTTCCGGTCGGGTAGAAAAACTGAAACGGCAGCTTGCACGCGTCGGGCAGATATTTTTCGGCCATCGCTTCAAACTCGTGCAGTCCTTTAACGGGCTTGTCCAAATCGAGGGCAAAAATAAAATCGCCGAATAGCACGTCGGCGCCGGCATCGACGAGCGCCTGCGCCATGCCGAATCGATCGAGCGCGCTGACCATCAGCACGTGCGTGCCGCGCAGATCGATGCCGACTTCCTGCTGCATGAAGCGCACGGCCTCGCGTTCGAGCGTGTTCTTCAGACCGCTCCCGTCTACGACCGGCGTCACCTTGGCCGCTTCGAGCAATCGCAGGCCGTCGCGCAGCGCGTACCGATGCTGTCCGGCGTATAGATACACGTCGATGCCGCCTAAGCCGATGGCGTCGACCGTCGTGTCGAGTTCATGCACTTTCGCGATGGCGGCGTCCAATTTTCCGTCCGTGCCGATGCGCGTGATATCGAACGATTTGCCGAGCAGCGGCACGACGGCATGATGGTCGCGGCTGCTGCTGCCCAGGGAAACCGAAACGATCTTGTAATCCGCGCCTTCAGCGGACATGCACGGTTCCCGCGATTGAGTGGTACTGGGCGCGCCGTTGCTGCGCGGCCGTTCGAGTGGCAGCAATCGTTTCCGGCGTGATGGCGGCATCGAAAGCGCGCATATCCGCAACTTGGAAACCGCAGCGCTGTGCCATCGCTTCGATTTCGATCACTTTCGGCAGTTCGATTCCGCGTCCGAGCGTGTAGCTTTCCAGACGGTTCTCCAGCGCGAGCACCATCGTCTCGCTCATGCACGCCAGCGCGGTGCGCGGCGGTAGATTGAGATCGAAAGCTTGCCCGGGCTCGCGCACCCGTTCGAAGTGCGGGGTGCCGGGCAGCAGCATGTTTCCGCCTTCGGTCACCAGCACGTCGGGCCGCAACTGCGCCACGCGCCGGCTTACGTCGTGCGGCAGCGAGAGCTCGCACACCACTGCGCCGGTCTGCAGATCTTCCGGCTCGATCACGTCCTGCGTCGAACTCGTCGCCGTCAGAACGAGACTGCCTTGCCGCACCGCGCTCGAGATGTCGGTCGTATAGGAACACGAACACGGCAGTCGATCTTTGACCGATTCGTAAAATTTCACCAGGCGCGTTTGATTGCGCGCCACCAGCACGACGTTTTTGACGCGCGGAGCGATCAATTCCACGCACGCCGAACCGATGGAGCCCGTCGCTCCGACCACCACGGCGGTGGCGCTATCCGGCTCGATGTCCATCTCGTGCGCCCCGCGGAACAGACTCTGAACGCCGGCGGCAATCGTAAGTGAATTGCCGGTCGTCACCGGAATAGGCGAACGCTGTGCGATCGTTATTCCGCCGTCGCCGACCACGCCGGTGAATGCGCCGAGTCCCGCGATTTCCGCACCGAGTTCAACGCCGATTTCGATTGCGCGCAAAATGCGCTTGTACACTTCTTCGCGCGGAAAGTCGAGAATCTGCTCGGGAAAGAGCGACGCGGAAACGAACCAGCCTTCGGTTTCGCGTCCGTCCGGCGTGCGCACTCCGGTGACGTGCGCGGCGGCCCAGCACGGCATCCACTCCATGATCTTGCGAATGATGGCCGGTCCCTTACCTTTGGCGCTCGGTTCGTAGCGAACGAGATCTTCGAGCGAAAGCGGATGAACGATGAAACAGAATTTCGGTGTGTTCGTCATGATTCGGCTTCGCGTTTGAGGGCGGCCAGCATCATTTCGCTGTTCTCGCGCACTTTGCGTTCGAGCGTTGGGCCGATGAGTTCCGCCAGCGTCGGAACGCCGAAGTCGTAATCGACGCCCAGCGTGACCCGCGTCGACCTTCCGTCTTCGATGAACGTCCACGCGCCTTCGAACTTGTCGAGATCGCCTTCGAGAAGCTTGTAATCAATGCGCAACCGCGCATCGTCGAAGCGATCTTCTTCGGTCCATTCGATCGGCGCCTCTTCGACCAGCGTTTTCCAGCGGGTCAGCATGCGATCCGCGTGCCGTTCCAACACCGTGACGGTTTCCACGTCCGGCATGAACTCGGGAAAACGTTCCTGCTGTTTGGCAAGCTCGTATACGACGCGAGCCGGTGCAGCGACCGCGATGGACGTTTCAACATACGGCATGAATGGCTACAAGGCGCCGAGCTTCTCCTGGGCGGTCGCCAGCCCTGCTTCCAAAGCGGCCAAGGCGCAGCCGACTTCGCGCTGCGTCACGATGAGCGGCGGCTCCAAACGGATGACGCGCTGCATGTTAAGCGTCCACGCTGCGGTAACGCCATGTTTGAGCATTTCCGGAATGATCCATCCGCCGTAGCCTTCGTTCGTCAGTTCAACGCCTACGAGCAGCCCCAAACCGCGCGCTTCGCGAACGATCTGCGGATACCGGGCGGCAAGTTCTTGCGCTCCCGAAAGCAGCTCTTCGCCGCGGGCGCGAGCGTTTTCAATCAAACCTTCTTCGACGAGCGCATTCATCGCTGCGAGCGCCGCCGCGCAGGCCACTTCGTTGCCGCCGAACGTCGACGTATGCATCAGCGGATGTTTCGCGTAAGCTTGATTCCAAACGGACGGACGCGCGATGTATGCGGCCGCCGGAATGACGCCGCCCGAGAGTCCCTTGGCCAGCGTCATCACGTCGGGAACGACGCGATCGCGGTCGCAGCCGAACATGTATCCGCAGCGCCCGAGGCCCGTCTGCACTTCGTCGGCGATCAGCAGCGCACCGGCGGCATCGCACATCCGGCGCAGGCTGCGCAAATAACCCGCAGGCGGAACGTTGACGCCGCCCTCGCCTTGAACCGGCTCGACGATAAACGCTGCCGCACCTTCGAGCGCAGCCTCTACGCCCTCGAGGGAGGCGTAGTCGACGTGCACGACGTTTTGCAGCAGCGGCGCGTACGCGTCTTTGAAGTAATCGCGTCCGCTGGCCGAAAGCGCGCCGACGGTTTTTCCATGATACGCGCTATGCGTCGCCACGATCGTGCGCCGTTTCGTCGCGGCACGCGCCAGTTTCAGCGCGCCTTCCACGGCCTCCGTTCCGCTATTGGCGAAGAACACGATTTGCAGATCGCCCGGAGCGAGCTGCGCGAGCCGCTTCGACGCCCGGCCCAGCATCACGTTGAACATGGTTTTGCCCGAGAGCGCCATCAGCTCGAGCTGCGCTTTCACCGCTGCGACGACTTTGGGATGGCTATGCCCGAGCGTGAAGACACCGTACCCGCCTGCGAAGTCCAAATACGCCTTGCCGGCGTGATCCCAAATCGTGCAGCCCTGCGCTCGCACTTCGACCGGGCTTCCGGAAACTTTCATCACGCGCGCAAGCGGCGGATTGACGTACTGCCGGTAGTTTTCGTACGTCTCCTCGTACAACGCTTGAGCGCTCGCGGCGCCGTAGCGAAGGTCGTCTTCGATCATGCGGCGGCCGCGCACTCCAACGTCGCGATGGTCTCGTGAAGCAGCGCTCGTACTTCGTGCGCGCGATCCAGATGCATGATCCGCTCGCGCAGCTGCGCGGCGTTCGGCATTCCCTTTAAGTACAGCGCCAAATGTTTACGCATCGCGGGCACCGCGCGCGATTCACCCAGTTCGTCGATCATCGTGGCGTAGTGCACGTCGATCGCGTAACGAAGGCGCTGCGCGTCCGAGGGAGGCGGCTGCGCCGGGCGGCCTTCCATCAAATCGCGAATCTGTGCGATGAGCCAAGGATTACCGAGCGTCGCGCGACCGAGCATAATGGCGTCGACACGGGCGTTGCGCATGCGCTCCAACGCTTGATGCGCATCGTCCAAGTCGCCGTTGCCGATGACGGGAATGTCGATCGCTTCTTTCAAATGCTTGATGTGCTGCCAGTCCGCGCTGCCTTTGTAGAATTGCCGCGCGGTGCGCGCGTGCAGCGTAACGGCTCGAACGCCGGCCGCTTGCGCGCGCTTGGCGACTTCGATGTAAACCAATGACTCTTCGTTCCAACCCAGTCGCATCTTCATCGTGACGGGACAATCGACAGCGCGCACCACGGCCTGCATGATCGCTTCACACCGGTCGAACGTCGCGCAAACATGCGGAACCGCCGTTGATTTTGGTGACTTTGGGGGCAGGGCACCCGAAATTGATGTCGACGATGTCGGCGCCGCATTCGCGCACCATGGCCGCAGCTTTCGCCATAACCGCGGGATCGTCGCCCCAAAGCTGCGTGCTGACCGGCTTCTCCATGCCGTGCTGATCGATCATCTCCATGGTTCGTTTGACGCTCGACGCGTACTGCAGCGCATTGGCCGAAACGAATTCGGTGACGGTGAGCCCCAGTCCGAACGGTTTGTAGAGCGCGCGCATGGTGCGATTGGTCACGCCGGACATCGGCGCGAGCACCAGCGGCGGCCAAATTTCATGCGGTCCGATCAGCAAGGGAGCGGCAACACGGCGCACTTCAGTACGTTCGGCGAGCGGCATACCGACCGTAGTATAATTCATAGCTGCGGCAGCGATTCATAGAAAATCCGCAGGCCCTGCAGGCTCAGATGCAGATCGACGTCGCTGATCACGGGCGTGTGCCGGGCTACGGCTTCCGCCATTCCTCCCGTCGCCACGACCCTTGCATCGGTGCCCATTTCGTACCGGAACCGCGCGACGAGCGATTCGGTTTGCCCGGCAAAGCCATACACGATGCCGGACTGCAGCGCCGCAATCGTGTTGGTGCCGATTGCGCGTTCGGGCGCTTCCAACGAAATCTGCGGCAGCTTCGCCGTGCGGCCGACGAGTGCGTCGATGGAGATCGTCACGCCGGGCGCAATCGCGACGCCGAGATATTCACCCGCGGCTGAAATCGCCATGAACACCGTTGCGGTTCCGTAGCTGATGACGATCAGCGGCGCATGATATTTCGCTACCGCGCCGATCGCGGCGGCCACCAAATCTGCGCCCACTTCACCCGGCCGTTCCGTTATGACCGGCATGAGCGTTTGCCGGTGTGCCTTGAAGAACACCGGATCGCAATGAAAATACCGCTTGCACGCGGCCTCCAGCGTTTGATCGAGTTTTGGAACGACGCTGGCAATAGCGATTCCCTTGATCGCGCCCGATCCGAGCCTGCGCGGTGGAAAACAATTGCGCGAACAGCACGCCGTATTCGTCGGCTGTGCGTTTGGATTCGGTCGTGATGCGCCAGGACCGCAGCAAGTGGCCCGTCTCGCGCGTAAAGCACCCAAGTTTGGTTTCGGTGTTGCCAACGTCAATCGCGAGCAGCACGCATCAGCTCCTGAATGCAGTCCAAAAGCCGCGCCGCGAGCACGTCTTTAGGCGCTTCGCCCAGTTCGCGCCGGCCGTCGGTTCCCCACAACACGGTCAACGCGTTGGGTTGCCGTCCAAAACCGCGGCGTTCCGAAACGTCGTTCACCGCGATCGCATCGAGATGCTTGCGCTGCAATTTCTCACGCGCGTTCTTTTCGTGCGTTTGCGTCTCCGCGGCGAATCCCAAAAGAAAGCTGCCGTTCTTGCGCTCGCCCAGGGCAGCCAGCACGTCGGGATTCGATACCAGCCTCACTTGCGCATCGCCGCCGTTTTTTTTCACTTTTTGCTCGCTGCGCTCAGCCGGACGCCAATCCGAAACGGCCGCCGCCGCGATAACTACGTCCGCTCCCGCCGCGTGCTGCAGCGCGGCCTCGAGCATCTGCTGCGCGCTCTCCACGCGCACGACCCGCACGTTGGCCGGCGGCTCGATTTCCGTTGGTCCGAGCAGCAGCGTGACGTTGGCGCCGCGAAGCGCGGCCTCGCGCGCCAGCGCGATACCGGTAGCGCCGGTTGAGGGGTTGCTGATGAAGCGCACCGGATCGAACGGTTCGCGAGTCGGCCCCGCGGTAATGGCGACGCGCTTGCCCGCCAGCGACTGCGTACGCGCCAGGCAGCCGGCAAGCGCGGCCAGCAGCGATTCTTCGCTTGCGAGCCGGCCGGTGCCGCGCTCGCGCTCGGCAAGAAACCCGCTTTCCGGATCGACGAAAATACAGCCTCGTTTGCGCAGAATGCGCAGATTTTCTTGGGTCGCTTCGTTGCGATACATCGCATCGTTCATCGCCGGTGCGACGACGATGGGAATGCGCGCCGCGAGCAACGCCGTCGTTACGAGATCGTCGGCAATCCCGTGCGCGAGTTTGGCGATCACGTTGGCCGTGGCGGGGGCTACTATTGCGACTTGCGCCTCGCGCACCAGCCTGATATGCGGAATGCGTTCGGGCGCATCCCACAGCGAGGTGTACGCCGGCCGCGCGGTAAGCGACGAAAACGTCAGCGGGCCGATGAACCGCTCCGCTTCGGCGGTCATCATCACGTCGACGCAAGCCCCTTGCTGCACCAGCGTGCTCGTGAGCGCTGCAGCTTTATAAGCGGCGATTCCGCCGCTGACGCACAGTAAGATGCGCGAACCTTCGAACGTCATTCGCCCACCGCGATGTTGTCGATCAAGCGCGTACTGCCGAAGCGAGCGGCGCCGATGACGAACGCCGGAGCGCGCAGCACCTCGAGCGGTCCGAACGAGTCGGCGTCGACCAGATCCAAATAGTCCCACGCCCCCGGCTCGTGCAGCATGGCGCGCGCACGCTCACGAGCTTGCACGGCACCACTTCCCGCTCGCAATTCCTCCAGCATGCGCTGAAGTGAAGCCTGCAGCGACGGCGCAGCCGCGCGCTCTTGCGCCGACAGGTAAGCGTTGCGGCTGGACAGCGCCAAACCGTCGGCCTCACGCACCGTCCGGACGATCTCAACGCGCACGGGCACGTCGAGATCGCGCACCAATTTCCGGATAACCGCAGTCTGCTGCGCGTCTTTTTGTCCCAAATACAGTACGTCGGGCCGCACGATATGCAGCAATTTGACGACGATCGTCGCAACGCCGCGAAAATGCCCCGGCCGCGCGGCGCCTTCGTAGGTGGAGCCTAAGTCGCCCACGTCGACGATCGTAGAAAAACCCGGCGGATACATCGCATCGGCAGTCGGAGCGAAAATGACGTCCGCTCCGGCTTCTTCCAACTTTGCGCGATCGCCGGTCAGATCCCGCGGATAGCGTTCGAAATCTTCACCGGCAGAAAACTGCATGGGGTTCACGAAGATGCTGACCACCACGGCACGGCATTCGCTGCGCGCGCGGCGAACGATTTCCAGATGACCCTCATGGAGGGCACCCATGGTCGGCACCAGACCGAGCGGGCGCGCAAGGCTTTCCACCTCGGATCAGCGCCGCGTGACGCGCAAAACCGTACGTCCGACTTGAAACGGCATACCGACTTCGATCGCTTCTTGACCCACGACGGCTCGATCGTTCAAACGTGTGCCGTTACGGCTTGAAAGATCCATAAGCAAGAGAGTTCCGGCTTGCTTTTGCAGGCGCGCATGGCGACGGGACACGTAACGATCCAAGGTGATGCACGCATCGGCGACGGACTCATCGCGTCCAATAACGATTTCGTCTTCGAACGGCCACGTTTTACCGTCCAGCGGGCCGCTGAGCACCTCCAGGAGATAGGAAGCGGACATCGCGAAGGCGATTTCGCGTTGAAAACTACGCGGGCCTGGCCCCGCGGCGGGTATTATCGGATCGGCTCATTAACAATTCCGATACACATGACGATACAGTTTAGGTGAGTGAACAGGAGTCGGCGCGCAGCCAAACGATGGATGACAGGATCGACGAACTGCTGAACCTCATCGAGGTCGAGCCCGACGCGTTGCGTGAAGCCGAATTCATGCAGGCGCAAGCGATCCTGGAAACGATGGTCGGCAAGCGCATCGCCTCGGCGGATATCGAAGAAACGCGCATCGTCGTCACTACCGACGACGGCAGCAAATACTTTTTTTACGGCTTTCTCGGAGAAACCGGCCGCCCGGACGAATAGCGGCGCGGCGCCGTTCTAGGCGCGAGCGCGCTGCTGCAAGTCGTGGATGTGTTCCACGATGGCACTTTGGTCGGCCGCTGCAATTTGCGTAAAAGCGATGCCGTGCGCGAACTGCTGTTTGCCGGCATCGAAAAACGACAACACGACGCGGCCTCGAACCATCATCTCGTGCCCGCTTTCAGGCAATGCAAAGCGCAGCGTGACGTTTTGACCGGGCGTGAGATCGTTTTTCGTAACCACGCGCATGCCGCCGCCGCTCAAATCGACCGCATTTCCGTACATCACAAGTTCGCCGCCCGGTATGATGACGGTAACCGGAAAATCGACTGAAGCACGGAAGAATCGCCGCTGCTGCGGTGAACCCGACGACTGCGTAGTCACTGACGCATCGGTTCGTTGGACGAGTTAAAGGCCCTGCGCGGCGAGCATCGCTCCGAGCATCGAATGTTCGCTGGTTATGCCGCCCTGAACGTAAACTTCATATGGCTCGCGCAGAGGAGCATCGCAGGATAGTTCGATGGTAGAACCGCTCACGAACGCGCCGCTCGACATAATCACCGGATCCGCGTACCCGGGCACCGCTGCGGGCTCAGGGCGAAAGCGCGCGTTTACCGGCATGGCGGTTTGTAATGCTTGTGCAAAGCGCTGCAGCTTCACGGCCGATCCGAGCCGAATCGCTTGCACGATGTCGGTGCGCGGTGCGCCCGCGCGGGGATCGACCGCATAGCCCAACGCTTCGAACAGCGCCGCGGTAAAGTCTAGACCGCGCAACGTTTGCTCGACGATGAGCGGCGCGATGAACAAACCCTGAATGAACGCGCGCCCTAGACCCAGCGTCGGGCCGAGCGCATCGCCCAAGCCGGGAGCGTAGTGGCGCGCCGCAACGCGCTCCACCAGATCAGCGCGGCCGGTAACGTATGCTCCGGTCGGTGCCAGCGAACCGCCCAAATTTTTGATCAGCGATCCGATCGCTAAGTCCGCGCCGGCATGCGTCGGTTCATGCGCTTCAACCAGCTCGCCGTAACAGTTGTCGACGACGATCGCGACGTCTGCGCGCTGCGCCTTGATCCGATCGAACATCGCGCTGCACGCCTCGATGCCGACGGACGAACGCGGTGCATAGCCGCGGGAACGCTGGACGAACACCGCCGTGACGGTATCGTCACGCAGCGCATCGTCGACGCTTTCGACGTTGAAATACGGCGCTTTGTCGAGCAGAGCAACTTCACGATAGTTCATACCGTTCGCGACCAGATTGTGCGCGGCGCCCGAAATGGCGTTGAGCAGCGTATCGTACGGCGCGCCGGTGATGCTGAGCAGCGTCTTGCCCGCCGGCACGCACGCCGCCAGCGCGGTCACGATCGCCTGCGTTCCGCTCGCAAAAGAAAGCCGCGCGAGAGTCTGCTGCGTACCGAAGAGGCGAGAGAGGAGCGACTCATACCGTTTGCGCGCGCAATCATCGTAGCCGTATCCCGTCGTTCCCGCCAGATCGCTTTCGGAAATGCCCTCTTCCCAAAAGATCTGCAGCATGCGAGCTTTTACGCGATTCGAAGCACTGTAATCCAGAGAGCCGACTCGCTCGAACGCCTTCCGGGCAGCCTCTCGAATCGGCCGCTCGATGTCAAACCGATCCGCGAGAACGTCGATCACGTGCAGCGGCGCGCTTCATGGCGCTCGTATGCGCGCACGAACGGAACGTAGAGCAGCGTTGCGATCGCGATGTTGGCAAGAACGAGCACCACCGCGCGCATATCGAGCGTCGCGATGTACGTGGAGACAAACGTCGGGATACTGGACGGCACGTACAATGCGGGCCGCGCGACCAATCCGCGCGCGATGACGAAGTACGAAGTCGTCGCGAGAACCAATGGAACGGCAACGAACGGCACCGCGAGGAACGGATTGAAAATCACCGGCAACCCGAACATCAGCGGCTCGTTGACGTTGAAAATCGCGGGGACCAGTGTAAGCCGGCCGATCTTCCGCAAGCGCTGCACTTTGCTGCAGGCCAGAAGCGCGGCCAGCGGCAGCGTGGCGCCGGCTCCGCCGGGAAAGACGAACAAAAACAACGAGACGACGACGATGTGCGGCAGCGGTTGATGGCGCCCGAACGCGGTCGTATTCTGAAGCTGAAGCGTGAGATACACGGGCGTCACGATCGCTGCCAGCGTCGCAGGGCCGTGAATTCCGAGCAGCCAGAGCAGCGTTTCGGCTAGCGTAATGAGGACGAGCGCGGCGTAGGTGTCGCCCAAACGCCCCATCGGAGCAATTGCGGCGATCAGATCGTTTCCCAGCGAAACGTGCGCGGTCAAAAGTGCTGCGAACAACGCCACGATGAACGTCGCGCCGAGCAGCTGCGCCGCCGCCGGGGTCCACTGCAGCCGCCGAGCGGCCGCGCACGAAAACGTTACCGCAAGCGCTGCAATGATCGCCAGAAAGAGCCCGCTCTCGCCGATGCGATGGAGATCGCCTAGCGGATCCGAGGCGGATAACGGCCGCGGCAGTGCGAGCGTGAACGCCGCGGCGGACGCCGCGACGACGATGCCGGGGTGCAGGCTGAAAATGCACGCACAGACGATACGCTAAAATCACGACCAGCGTCATGGCCATAATGCCGAAAGCCGGCAATTCCGCCAGCGAAATGCGCTGCAGCAACGTCGCGAAGAATGGGCCATGAACCGGAACGAGCGCGATGCAGGAAAGAAGCCCGGCCAGCAGTCCGGCCAGGCTCCATGGTAGACTCTCACGCACCGCAACCAATGCCGGCGCGTCGGCCCATTTGACGCTAGAGCTTGCGAACCACGGCTTCAACGCGGCCGACGATAGTGACATCGGTTGCGTAGATTGGCTCCATCGCCGGATTCTCCGGCTGAAGCCGGAGTCGGCCGTCTTCTTTATAGAACCGTTTCACCGTTGCTTCGTCGTCGACCATAGCGACGACAATCTCGCCGTTATTCGCGCTGCGTTGCGGTCGAACCACGATGAGATCGCCGTCTAAAATCGCGGCGTCGATCATGGAATCTCCCTGAACGCGGAGCATGAAGCCGTCGGAGCTCCGCATGAACGATGCCGGCAAAACGAATTCGCCTTCGATGTTTTCCTGCGCGGTGATCGGTACGCCCGCGGCGACTTTTCCGACGACCGGCATGACGACGGTTTCCGGGCGGGCGGCGGCACGCGGGCCGACTTCGCTGCGCAGCGCGCGCGGTTTGGTGGGATCGCGCCGTATGAATCCTCGCCGCTCGAGCGTCTTCAAATGGGCGTGGATGGTGGATGACGACGACAGGCCGACGCGCTCGCCGATTTCGCGCACCGAGGGCGGATAGCCGCGCTCGGCCGTAAATTCGTGGATGACTTCCAGAATGCGTTGCTGGCGCTCCGTGGTCTGTTCCATGCTGCCTCCGCTTAATGCCATACACTTGTCACCCGCTGATGCGACGCTGCCTTAGTGCTCATGCTGAGCTGCGACGCGCCCTTAGTGCCATGCTGAGCTTGTCGAAGCACGCCCGATCTTGTCGAGGGCTATCCTACCATAATTTTGAACGCGAGGCAAACATATGTTCGCAAGACTCTTGACACCGCTTCTTTCGCCCATGGTAAAATCTAGTGGACGAACAACCGTTTGGCCCAAAATATGGGTACCCTCCAAGGCGAACGGCCGTTCGGCGCAATCCCGGGCGACGCAACCGACGAAGAGGAGCCCCGACATGGACAAGCGCAAACGATTCACCTTGATGCCGCTCATCGCGCTGGCGGGTCTCTGTGCGATGGTGACGGTCCCCGCGCTTTCCAGCATGCATCTTTATGCCGCTACCCCGCAGCATTACGCAACGATCGTCGTGCGGCAAGGTGACACGCTTTGGAGCATCGCGGCGCGGCATGCCGGCGACGGAGTGGACGTCCAACAAGCAGTCGACACCATCAGCGAAGTCAATCATCTTCGCAGCGCCTCGATCTCGCCGGGCGAGCACCTTCGCGTACCACGCTCCTACTGAGCTAACCCTCCGTCCACGAAACGCGGACCCCTAGCCGACATTTACGACACGCCGGCAGAAAAGGCGGCACAGGAGTTCGGCGTCGACCTCACTCTGACGGAAGGCAACCTGCGCGACTTACACCGATCGAACGATTGCGCAAGCTGCAAAGCGCCCTGACCTCGATTCAAAAATTGCGCGCAAAACCCAAGCGCCATCGTTGAAGTGCGCGTGCTTTCCATTGAAGGATCGATTCGCGCTAAGAAAGCGGTAAACCGAACGAAAGACCAGCTGGTGCTGCGGACTAGCGTGGGATATCGACGTGCGCGAAGAGTTCTCGCACTTCAAAACGCAGCCATGGGAAGGAACCGACCTCGAAGTTTTCGCCGGACTGGTATTGAACGACCTCACCGCCGGGCAAGTGCGCGTGGACGACGCGTTCCGTGGGATCAACGTCGAGCACGAGTTGGCATCCGTGTTGGAAATACCGCTCAATTTTTCGCGCGGCTAACGCGTGACGGTGCGAAGGAGAGCGGACTTCGACGGCAATGTCGGGCGCAAAGGGCGGCTCTTCCGCTTCTCGGTCGCTCAGAACTCGCAGGCGATCGTAAGAAACGTACGCGACATCGGGGACCAGCTCAGTACCGGGAGTGAGTTTTAGTCTCCATTCCGTGCCCACCGTCCCACGTTCCCCGGCACATCGCTTCAGCCTCCGACGCTATCGCGAGCTGCACGACCGCATGGGTCCGCTTGGGACTCACCTTAGGGAACGGTTGCCCGTCGACGTATTCGATTTCCGGCTTATCTGAAAGCATCTTTGCCATGGCGTTATCTCTACGCCATTCTGTCACGCACCGGTGCCAATGTCGAAAGCGGCTCAGTGCTTCGCGAAAGAGTCCGACACTAACTGGAAATCGATGGTCGATCCTCCGAGATCGCCGCTGCTGCTGGTGTCCGTTACGAGATGCGCCTTGACCGGAAGCGACGCCGCGGGATCGTACTGAAGCGTTCCATTTGTCGTGCTGACTCGAGGCCCCAGGTGAAGCACGCGATTCACCGCAATGGTCAGCACGCCGCCGACGTCTTTGGTGATGGTATAATTGGATGTTGCCGATCCGGTGCCTTGATTGAGCGATACGGAGGTCTGCCAGTGTTTCTTGTCGTCCAGGCGTGATGCATCGTAGAAGCCGCGGCCGAAATACGTCAGCAGGGCAGTGATTTCACCGGTGACTTCCCCGGTCTGCGAGAGGTTCTGATCGCAGATCACGTTCTCGGGGTCGGCATAGACGGCGCAGCGAACCGCCTGTTCCGGGCGATCCGCGCGGTCGACTTTCTCTATTGCATCGACCACCAGCCCGCCGTCTTGCGCAACGGACACCACATTGAGCGTGATCGTTCCGGACACACCGTTTGTCGAGGTGGTCGAAGAAGTCTGGGCATAGCCGTGGCCGTTCGTAAAGCCGCTGTCCATGCTTGATTCAAAACCGTGCACGTCGATGGCGTAATGATAGACGACGACGCGCAGCGGTGCTGCCGGCGCCTGAAGCGGCAGAGCGAAGATCGCAACCATCCACACGCAGATCGCAAGCTGTCGCATGATCGGGCCTCCTGTGGTTAGAGCGTATCAGCGGCGCAAGTTTTGGTCAACTGCGCTTGGTCACCACGATGACGCTATGCCCTTGATGGTCGTTCAAAAACTCTAAGCCCTCGACGATCCAGATGTCCAACCCTCCGTGCGAATGCTTTGCTACTTCGCGTGCTACGTGCACGCGGTCTTTGAGCCACGCCAGTTCGGATCGCGTCGTGGTGAGCCAAATCGCGATCTCACAATCTTCGCACAGATAGCCGGCCTTCATCTGAGGCCGTTACTGTGCGCTCGTCGCAACGATCGCTCCTTTCATTGACGGCTTTAGCCGTGCGCTAAAAAAAGAGCGCCCCTGCATTCTGCAGGGGCGCTATGACTTACGCCTCTTGCGGCCTTAGGTCAAACTTACAGTTTGATCTGCAGCTGGAAGTATGCGTTGAAGGGGAACGGCATCCCGGCTCCGACAGAGCCTCCGCCTACCGGCAGGTAGGATTCCTGGTTCCACTTCTGGTCTGCGATCCCGTTTGCAGCAACATCCGTTGGACTCGTCCCATTGTAGAAGTTGCTGGTGTACAGCCCGGTCGGATCGTAGCCGCAAACGTTGGCTGAAGGCGCGTACGCCTTGGTCCAAGGTTCGCTGGAGCCGCCGAAGCACGTGTGCCAAAGGTTGGTCATCGTAACCAATGCCGTGATCTTTGGCGAGACGTCGTAGCGCAACTGCAGGTTGAGCAACGCAATCCACGGTTCACGGAACTCACCCGGTTGCGCGAACTTGCCGGTCTGCGGATTCGGAATGAACAACTGGCCTGCCACCGGCGAGGGCGAGATGTTTCCTGCAATCAGCGTCTGGTAGTCGCATTGGTTCGGGTTCGTTGACGGTGAAACGGCGGTGATTCCCGACGTCGCTGAGTTTGACGCGCACGCGCGCGGGTCTAGACCCGTCGTGTCCAGTGGTCCGCCGTAGGATGAGCCTTCGTTGACTTGGATACTCGGCGTGATCGAAAACCGCTGGTGTTTGTAGTTCAGGATCATCGAGGTCACAATCGGCGAGTCGTAGCACAAGCACGCCTCGGGATTGTTGGTCAGCGACAAGCCCGTGGTCCAGGCGGGGTACCAGCCGTTCGGATCGACCACCGGCTGCAGAGCCATGTTGTAGTACGGGTTAGCGATAGCTCCCGGAGTGCCGCATGACGTTGGTACGCCCGCCGGTGAAGCCGCGTTCGGATTCGCAGGCGTGTAGCACGCAGAACCGCCGCCCGCCTTGGTCAGAGTATTGAACTGAGTGATGGCGGTGTCGGCCTGAGCGATCTGATTCGAACCGAAGTACTTGTCCTGGTACTGAACCTTTGCGTTCGTGTACGTAAAGGCAAGCTGTCCGGAGAGACCTTCGCGATTAAAGTCGCCCTTGCTGAGCGCGGCCTCAACGCCGTAGCTCCGGAATTGGCCAACGGGGACTTGCGTCACGAAGTTCGGTCCGATGAAGGACTGTTGCTGATAGCCCGAGGTCATGTTGAAGAACGGCGTGATCTTCGCCGTGATGTCCGTTCCGTTGAATTGGTGTTCCAGCGAGAGATCCGACTGGAGCGACGACTGCAACGGAATCGGATGGAACGGGCTGTGGAAGCCCAAGGGCAGCGTGGCAGCCCACGTCGAGAGCGAGTTGCCCGAGCTGTTCAGATACTGCAGCGATGCGGAGATCGGCGGCTGCGTGTACTTGCCGACTTCTCCCCGGATTACCGTGCGTGGATCGAGCGTGTACGTGAACGATGCACGCGGCGCGAGATCCCGCAAGTCGTATGTGGCCGGCGAGGTCGCACTGAAGGCCGGATGAGCGTATCCCGTGATCGGACCACTGGGCCCGACGCTGCAGTCGGTGGTGTAGAAGACCGGCGCCGGCGGAGGCTGGCCCGGCTTGAGCGGAATGGTCAGAACTTGCCCGGCTGCGTTTTGGCAGACGTTGGTCTGCAGGATCTGGGCGAAGAACTGCGTTCCGGGGGTGAGTGGGGACAAATCGTACAGATAATCGTCGTACCGAAGTCCGAGGTCAACGTCCAGCTTGTCGTTCGGACGGAACTGGTCCGTCAGCGACAGGAACGTGAACTTCGGTTTGACGGTATTGTATGTACCGTAGGTATCCCCGTTCTGCAACGTTACCCACTGGGCTCCGGCCGCAGCCGCGGGCGTACCCGCAGGAGCAGTCGGGTAGGGACCTGCGCCGGCGACGTTACGCGCCGCACCGACGCGGCAGCTCGACGGGTCGCCGGTCGCCGGATCGTAGCAGGTGTACGTGCCGTTTTGATATGCGACGTACCCTACCGGCGATCCGCCGCTGGCGAAGCTGTTGATCCATCCGGTGTTGTTGAACCGCGAAACGGTGGCCGTCGTGTAGTTGGCCGTGAACTGCAGCAAGTGTTTGGGGTTGATCTGGTCGGCCAATTGCAGTTCGCCGCCCGCCGTATGCGTGATGAGGTCGTAGTTTGCGGCGACGTTCGGAGTGAACGGGCCGCCGATGCCGTAGAGGTACTCGTTGAACGTGGCGTCGGCTCCGGCTTGCGTCCAATCCGAGAAGAACGTATAGCCGAAGGCACGCGCGTAGGCGTTCGGGCCTAGGGAATGCGTGTACTGGATTTTGGCAATCCCGGTGTCGTTGAAGATTCCGTCGCGGTGATCCGCCGGTATTTCACTGAGCGGTGCGCGGTTCGGATTGCTCGACGGCTGCAGGTAGGTCATCGTCGGCAACGGCGTGCCGTTGGGCTGAATCGGGGTACCGAACGGCAGATTGTAAACGTTCGGCGCGTCGACGTAGTACGGATAATTCGGCGCGCACGTCGCGCCGTTGTAGACTCCGCTGGGCGGACAGTACGGAGCGCCCGTGACCGCCTCCGTGTACGCGGCGTAGCCGCCCGCATCGTTGGGGCTGGTGTACTCCGAGGTGTTCATCGACGATGCGCTCCAGAGCAGCTGGAGGTCGTCGCGCTGACCGTCCTTACGTGGAATGCCGAAGTGCAGGTTGACGACGTCCTCGCGATCGGAGATCGTTGCGACGTTGCCGTAGAGTGCAGCAGCTTCATCCAAGTAGTAGCAGGATGGGTTTGTGAGGAACGGCTGCGTGCCTGCCGTCGGCGACGTGAGCCCGTCGGCGCCGCCGCAGATCGGCCATACGCCGCGTCCGTTCGATCCGGCGGTACCAACCGTTGAGTCTGTACTGCGGATAGAAGTCGTACGTGCCGCCGAGGTTAAACAGCGACGCGCCGTTGGTATTGTTGAGATAATTAAAGCCCTGGTTGTAACCGCTCAGGCCGACGTAGTAGCTGAAGTTACGGTTCGGCGTGGCGCCGCCGGCTTCTACTCTGGCCTGATGATAGAACTGCGGTACGCCGAGGCTTCCGGTCAACGTTCCGAAGCCGGGATATGTTCCGGTTTTGATCACTTGGTTGATGAAACCGGAAGTGCCGGCGGACGAAATGGAGGCCGGTCCGCCGCCCGTGTACACTTGCAGCTCTTGCAGCCCGAGGTTGGACTCGGTTGAAGAGTTGTAGTTGTCGAACGCGCGGTTGACGGGAACGCCGTCGTATTCGAACGCCGTAAAGTAGTAGTTGCTTCCACGAACGAATGGAGCCGTGTTGTTGTTCCAACCGGTTCCGCCGATCGGAACGTTGAGGCCCGGTACCGACGACATCGCCGAATAGGCGCTGTCGAGGTTACCGCCGCCGCCCAGCGGCGCCGCTGCAGCAGCCGCTGCAGAGTTGACGCTGTAGATGTCGGCGGTCACGCCCGGCTTCACCAAGGCGCCGGCGGCGCGAGAGGTGACGCGAGCGATCGTCCGCAGTTCCGGATGGGTGGTGAGAGACACCGTTTGCGTTTGGTCCGCAAAGATGGTGATACCAGGTTGCGTGACGTTGGCATAGCCTTCTTTGGTTGCCGAAATCGTATAAGTGTCCGGTTGGAGTGCTAGGAAACTAAAGTGTCCCGAAGCATCCGTCGTAGCCTGCGCCTTCTCCGAGGGGGCAAGGATCGTCACCTTTGCATTGGCGAGTCCCTTGCCCGTCGTCGAATCCGTCAGGTAGCCTGTGACGCCGCCCGTCGTGCCGGCCAGTGCCCATGTTCCCTGGCTTAGCATTGAGACGAGTAACGTCACCGCTACGAGCGCATGCCGGACTTTCAGTTTTGGCATGGATCCTCCTTAAGAGGTAAGGCCCATAGTGATGTTGTTAGCCCCCGGAACGCGCGAACAAAGTCGCAGACTCCGGCGGCTGCCGGAATCGTTCTTTTTATCGATTCTTAATCCTTTGAGAATTCCTTGAGACCGTCCCCAGGCCATCAAAGAAAGAGGGCCCCGCCCGTTAAGGACGAGGCCCTGCTTTACGACCCGGCTTCCGGCCTAGAGTTTGATTCGGGCCTCTAGGTAGAAGTTGAACGGGGTGATGGTGGAGTTACCGTCCACGTTGACCGCGCCCAAGTACGCCCCGTAGGGATATTGGACGAAGGGCTGGATGGTCGCCCCGGGGTTATAGACGTTGCCGACCGGCGGGATAGCGCCGGCGCCGTTGACGATGCCGTAGCTGCAGACGCTCGAGTTGCTGAGCGTCCACGCCGCCTTGGTCCCCCCAAAGCACTTGTTGATGAGGTTCGCAAACGTCCCGACGAGCGTCACTTTCGGCGAGACGTTGTACGAGAGCTGCAAATTCATCAAAAATTGCGAGGGGTTCACGAAGGCGCCCGGCTGATCGAACGTCTTGGTGTACGGGTTCGGGATGACGATGGTGCCGGTGCAGCCCAGTGCGTCATAGGGTGCTCCGCCGGGAGCGCCGTAGGGATAGCGCGGATCAGAAGTTGCAGAACCGGCTAGCGTTCCACACCCCCCGGCGGCCGGGTCGATTCCCGGGGTCGTCTCCGGAGAGCCGTACCGGTTACCGGCCGTCAGTTGGAAGCTCGGCGTGATTGCGAACTTGTCGTGCTTGTAGTTGAGCACGAGCGTTGCCGCGTACGGTATCGCGAACGAATCGGCCGAACCGCCGATGCCGCCCGGGAAGATGTCGTACGTTGCGTAGTCCGCGTTCGGGTTGAGCAGCTTCTGCACCGGCGCGTTCCAATACGGGTTCGCGATCGAACCCGCCGCTGAGCAAGGTACTCCAGCGCCCGTGTTGTCGTAGCAGGGCGCTGCCGTCACACCGCTGCTCGTCGAGCCGCAGCGCGAATCGGTCGAATGTCCCGCGCAGTACGAGGTGTATGCGTTGTAGGTCGAGATGTCGTTGTTGATCTGCGAAACGATCGTGTTGCCGTTCGAGAGCTTGTCGTAGTTGATGTACGAATGCGTGTACGTCAAGGACAGCAATCCCGAAAGGCCGTTTTGGTTGAAGTCGCCCTTGTTCACTTGGAACTCCACGCCTTCGCTGGTCTGGCGGCCGACGTTGAGCCCGGAAATGAACCCGGTGGCTTGATCCAAGAAGAAGTTTTGAATTTGGTCCTTCGTCTTGCGATAGAACGGCGTGAGTTTGAACGACCAATCCGTTCCCTTCAGCCGCTGCTCCAACGAAAGATCGTAGTTGTACGACACCGGCGGACGCACTTCGTGCCCCGGCGTGGTGAAACCGAAGTCGTAGAAATGCGAACCGAGGAAGTCCGCCAGATCTTCCTGCAGCGTGTTGTACTGTTCGTACGCCGTGTTCGGCGGTTCGACGTACTTGCCGGCGCTGAAGCGAATGACGGTATTCGGATTTGCCGTATACGTTCCGGATACGCGCGGCTGCAGTTCGTTGTAGGAGAGCACCTGCGCCGATGTGTTCGTCAGTCTGCGCTTGCGAGAGGCCGATGGTCGAACATCCGCCGGGGGAGGGCGCCGCTTGCACGAACCCATTCTTCACGCAGTTGTCCAAGTTATACGCATTGAACCAGAACTGCCGTGCCGGATCGTTCGGGTTCGTGTTCGAGCCGTCAAACTGGAATGTATCTTCGCGTAACCCGAAGTTAAAGAGCCAGCGCGTCGATGGTCTCCATTGGTCTTGGATCGACCACGAGGTGAACTTCGGCACGACGCTGTTGTACGTAGCGTAGAGGCTGTTCTCGTCGACGAAGTAGGCGCACCGGCCCGTGCCGCAGGTCGACGCATTGACCGTGGCGGGATCCACGAACTCGCCGTTGCAGAATGGGTTTGCCGCGCTTTGCAGACAGCCCCAATTTCCGTAGGTCGCGGCGCTACGCGTACACGCTACGGGCGTGCCCACGCCACCTGCAACGTTGTAACAGACGCCGGACGTGGGCGCGTTCGCGTTGACGACGACTGACGCCATGCTTCGTGAACCGCTGAAGTTGAACATCTGCGTGTTGTTGTCGCGGATCGAATTCGCGGTCGTGTAGTTGCCCTGGATGGTCAGCAAGTGCTGTGAATTGAGCTGATCCGCAAACTGTGCCGAAAGACCACGGGTATGCGAACTCAGTTCGTAATCCGGAGAAACGGAGCAGCCGTAGTTGCTGAACGCGCAAACCGGACCGTTCTGCAGCCAGTCCGAGTAATACGTATAGCCGTATAAGCGGAAATACGCGCTCGTACCGAGGTTCTTCTGGTACTGAAGTTTGACGATTTCCTGATCGTTCCAAATCGTGTCGCGTTTGTTCGGATCGATCGCGGTAGGCGTGCCGCCGTTGAACGTCCAGGCTGGGTGACTGGGCGAGTTCGGATAGTTGTAAGGCTGAACATATTGCGACGGGTTGGCCGGCAATAGCGTCCCCACCGGGCCGGTCCACTGAAATCCGTCGTAGTAAACGGGTCCGCCGGGGTTATTGGAGTTTGCCGGGTAGTTCCCTAAGCCGCCCGAGTCGTTCGTCGACTCGTAGAAGCCGTTGAGCAGCATGCCGCTGTCCCACAGCAGTTGGATGTCGTCGCGACCCGCGTCGTTGTGGTGAGGAATGCCGAAATGCAAATTCACCACGGTGTCGCGATCGTAGATGCTCGACGCGCTGGCGAAGGTGTACGGCGCCTGGATGTAGCCGCCCGGGCCGGCAAAGCCATTTGCGTAGCACCCGCTGTAATTAATGTCGGTTCCCGGGGGGACACCGGGCGCCGCAACGCAGCCGCCGACGGGCGTCAGTTGCACGAGCGCGGGACCGAGATACGTGTATCCGGCCGCGTTCTGCTGATCGACGTAGCGGAAATCCTGATCGTATCCGCCGACGCCCACGTAGTACGAGAAGAGCCGGTTCGGCGATGCACCGCCCGCTTCAACGGTTGCCTTGTGATAGAAGACCGGCGAACCGATGCCCAGCATCGCATTGCCGAAGCCCGGAAAGGTTCCGGTCTTGATCACTTGATTGATGTAGCCGGCCAGACCCTGACCTTCGGAGTTTGCCGGCGTTGCGCCGGTGTAGACTTGCAGTTCGGACATGCCGAGCGAGGACAGTTGTCCGGAAGGATAGTTGTCGAAGGACCGGTTTACCGGAACGCCGTCGAATTCGTAGCCGACTTGATCGTAGTCGCCGCCGCGAATGTGCACGGTTTGAAAGTAGCCCGCTTGATTGAGCGGCATGATCGCGCCCGGAACGGACGCGACTGCGGAATACGCGCTGTTCAAGCTTCCGCCGCCGCCGAGCGCGCTGATCTTGTCTTGCGTGGCGGCATTGACGGAATAAACGTCGGCAGTCGTGCCGGATTTGACCAAACTGCCCGCGGCAGTCGAACGAACGGACGCAATAGTCCGCAGAGTGGAATGCATTGATACCGTGACGGCTTGCACGGAGTCCGCGAAAACCGAAACGCCCGCGACGCTCGCCGGATCGTAGCCTGTTTTGCTGGACGATACGGTGTACGTGTCCGGGGTCAATGACAGAAACACGAAATGTCCGTTTGCATCGGTGGTGGCCGAAGCGGTTTGCGAGGGAGCCTGCGCGACGACGGTTGCGTTTCCAACCGGCGCGCCGCTGCTCGCGTCCACCACGGTGCCGCTCAAACCGCCGGTCGTGCCAGCCAGTGCCCATGTTCCCTGGGCAAGCATCGCCACGGCGAGGACTGCGGCTACCAACACATGCCGGAATCGCATTGATTTTGGCATTGTGCCTCCAGTAAAGGAGATGAGTATAGTGATTCTCAGGCGCCGGCCGAGCCGGTGCCGAGCAACTCAAGAGCGCTTCTTCGGTAAGGAAAGTGACTCCCGCGGTCAGGGCATCCGCTCGGCGAGCAACCCCGGGATTTGGGAAGGGCGCTCGGCGACCGGAACGCCGGCTTTTTGGAAGGCTTCGATTTTACTTTGCGGCGTGCCGAATTTGCCGGAAATAATCGCGCCGGCGTGGCCGAGGGATTTGCCCGGCGGAGCGTTGCGGCCGCCGATGAACGCCACGATCGGCATCTCGGGAATGTGCTCGGCGATGAACGCGGCAGCGTCTTCTTCGTCGGAGCCGCCGATTTCGCCGCATAGGACGAGCGCTTGCGTCTGCGGGTCGTTCTTGAAGTGCCGCAGGCAGTCCACGAACGTCGTCCCGATGATCGGGTCGCCGCCGATGCCGACAGCCGTCGATTGCCCAAAGCCGGCCCGCGTCAGCAGATCCACGACTTCGTACGTAAGCGTTCCGGAACGCGAGATGACGCCGACGTTGCCTTCCTTAAAGACGTGGCCGGGCATGATGCCGATCGACGATTTTCCCGGCGAAATCAGTCCCGGGCAGTTCGGCCCGATAATTCGCATGCCGCCGGTTGCGGCGACGACTTTCAGCACGTCGTGCACGGGAACGCCCTCAGTGATGCACACGGCCAAACTCATCCCCGCGTCATGCGCTTCAAAAAGTGCGTCTGCCGCAAAGGGCGGCGGGACGAAAATGCACGTGTGCGTAGCGCCGGTCGCATCGACCGCGTCGGAAACCGTGTCGAACACGGGCAGACCGTGCGAAGATTTCTGGCCGCCTTTGCCGGGCGTTACACCGCCCACGACGTTGGTGCCGTAGTCCAACATCCGTCCGGTGTGATACGAGCCTTCGCCGCCGGTGATGCCCTGCACGATCACTTTGCTGTTCTTGTCGAGAAAGATGCTCACGATTTAACCCGCGCTCGCTAATCTGACGGCTTCCGCCGCGCCTTCGTCCATCGTTTCCACCGGCGTCATGGCGGCGTCGGCCAAAATACGCCGTCCTTGCTGTTCGTTCGTTCCGGTCAGCCGGATCACGAGCGGCACTTTGCGCGAGGCGGTCGTGTTCAGCGCTTCGACGATGCCCTTGGCAACCTCATCGCAGCGCGTTATTCCCCCGAAGATATTGATGAAGAATACTTTGGCACCGGTGTGGTTCATCACTAATTCATAGCAATTACGAACGCGCTCGGCGTTGGCGCCCCCACCGACGTCGAGAAAATTCGCAAAGGTTCCGCCCGCATTCTTGACGGCGTCCATCGTCCCCATCGCCAGACCGGCGCCGTTGGCCATCGTTCCGACCGTGCCGTCGAAGCGGCGAAAATTGCGAATGCCCAAACCGGCTTTGGTCGCGAGCATTTCATCTTCGTCCAACGGCAAACTCGTTTGCCACTGCGCGAACTCGGGGTACTTGTAGAGCGCATCGTCGTCGAGTTCCACTTTCGAATCGGACGCAAAGACGCGGCCGTCATCGGTCAACGCGAGCGGGTTGATCTCCACCAGCTTCGCGCCGTACCGGAAAAAGAGTTCGTACAGACCGGCGACGATTTGCGGCAACGCCTTGCGATAGCCCGCGTCGAGCTGCGAGCTAAAAGCCAGTTCACGGCCGACATGCGGCCAATATCCTTGCGCCGGATCCACGAACGCTTTTGCAATCGATTCGGGATGCTCGTCCGCAACTTCTTCGATGTCCATGCCGCCGAAACGGCTGACCATGACGACGGGCTTTTTCGTCGTGCGGTCGATAGCAATCGCACAGTACGCTTCCTTCGCGATCGGCAATTTCTCTTCGACGAGCAGCGATTTGATCGACTCCCCGTTCGGATTTTGGCGGTTCGGCGGCATCGGCGAGGCCATGATGTCCCGTGCCTTCGCGCTTGCCTCTTCACCCGTTTTTGCAAACTGGATCTTACCGGCTTTACCGCGACCGCCCATCAGCACTTGCGCTTTGATGACCCAGTCGCCGGGATTTTGGGCAACGAATTCCGCTGCTTGTTCGGGTGTCGTGACATGCCGGCTGCGCGGAATCGGAATGCCGGCGCGGCGGAATAACTCCTTGCCCTGATACTCCATGAGGTTCATAGATAGATTACGTTTCCGTTTCTTCGGGCTCTTGTTGCAATCTGTTTGGGCGTGATTACCCGAAACGCTGGGGCCGCTCCAGCGCGGCCTCTTGAGACCGCTGACCCCGAATGATAGAGTAAAGGCCGCAGGCGCTCCGTAACCATCGATGAGGCGCCCGCGAAATGCGGGCGCCTTCGCAATTTGCGCGTCGCCGCAAGGATGGCCCTGGTTTGTGCGGTCACAGGATGTGACGGAGCACATCGAACGATTCCCGAGCAACGTCGGGCTGCGGATTCGGTTGCCTCGCCTTCGCTCGGCCGTGCTTCGACATTCAGCGCCTGCGCGGAGCGCAGTCCTGAGCGAGCGTAGCGAGTCGAAGGGTCAGCATGACAACGGTGCAGCCTTTGTGTTTGTAACCGTCACAGCTTTCCCAAATAGCTGCGCGCGATGATGAGCTGCTGAATCTCCGAGGTTCCTTCGTAGATTTCCGTGATTTTCGCGTCGCGGTAATACCGCTCGACCGGAAACTCCGTCGTGTACCCATATCCCCCGTGGATCTGCAACGCCTCGGCAGCATGTTTGCGCGCCGCGGTCGATGCGAACAGTTTCGCTTTGCTGGCCTCGGTCGCGAACGGTTTGCCGGCATCGTAGAGCGCCGCAGCGCGGTACGTCAACAGGCGCGCAGCGTCCAAATCGGTTGCCATCTGAGCGATTTTAAACGATATGCCTTCGTAGGCGCCGATCGGTTTGCCGAAGGCTTCGCGATCCTTGGCGAACTTTACCGATTCTTCCAAGCACGCCGCCAAAATGCCGCAAGCCTGCGCGGCGATGCCGATACGCCCGCCGGTCAGAGCGGTAAGCGCGTTGCTGAAGCCCTCGCCTTCTTCACCGAGCCGCGCGCTTTCGGGTACGTTGACCTCGTCGAATGCGATATCGCAGGTATTGCTGGTGCGAATTCCCAGCTTGTCGGTGACTTTCTCGACGACGATGCCGTCCAAACCGTTGTCGATGAGGAACGCGCTCACGCCGTTTCTGCCCGCGCCGCCGCTGCGGAACATGCCCATGATCACCGTGGAGAAGTTGCCGTTCGTGCACCATTGCTTGCGGCCGTTCAAGACATAACCGCCGTCGGACCGCCTTGCCGTGGATCGCAAATTCGCCGCATCGGAGCCGGCGCCCGGTTCCGTAAGTGCAAACGCCGCAATCGTATCTTCCTGCGCGAGGCGCGGCAGATAGCGTTCCTTCTGCTCATTGCTGCCCAGCTTGATGATCGCCATGCAAATCATCGAGTGCACGGAAACGGTCACCGCCGACCCCGCGTCGATGCGGGCGATCTCTTCGACGGCTCGCGCGTAAGAAACATAATCGCCGCCGGCGCCGCCGTATTGCTCGGGGACCAGCAGCCCCATGATGCCCGCGTCGGTCAGCGTCTTGAAAAGCGCACGCGGAAAATAGTGTTCGCGATCCCAACGCGCGATGTTCGGAGCAATTTCACGCTGCGCGATCTCGGCGGCGAGTTCGCCGATCTGGCGCTGATCTGCGGTCAGCTCAAATGCTGCGGACCGCAGCTGCGTCTCCATTTACCGGGCTGCCGCCGCGTCCGCGTAATCGTAAAACCCTTTGCCTGATTTTTTGCCGTACCATCCCGCCGCGACGTACTGCTTGAGCAGCGGGCACGGCCGGTATTTAGAATCGGCAAATCCCTCGAGAAGCACGTTCATAATTGCAAGGCACGTGTCTAAACCGATGAAATCGGCCAATTGGAGCGGCCCCATCGGGTGATTCATGCCCAGCTTCATCACCGTGTCGATCGATTGCGGCGACCCGACGCCCTCGTAAAGCGCGTAAATCGCTTCGTTGATCATCGGCATCAGCACGCGATTGGAAACAAAGCCGGGAAAATCGCGCACTTCTACCGGCGTTTTTCCGAGATCGCGAGCGAGCGTTTCGGTAAACTCGTACGTCGCCTGGGAGGTGGCAATACCGCGGATGATTTCCACCAGCTGCATCACCGGAACGGGGTTCATGAAATGCATTCCGATCACGCGATCCGCGCGATTGGTCGCCGCGCCCAGCGTCGTAATCGAAATCGATGAGGTATTGCTAGCGAGAATCGCCTGCGGCGGCGTCGATCGATCGAGATTCCGAAAGAGGTCCAACTTCAGGTCGAGGTTTTCGGTCGCCGCTTCAATCGCCATCTCCACGTCGAAGTCTTTGATCGCCGTTTCTGTGCGCACGTGCGTCAAGATCGCTGCGCGCTGCTCTTCGGTCAGACGCTCTTTTTCCACCAGCCGCTTGAGGTTGCGTTCGATGCTCGAAAACCCGCGAGCGACGCTGGCCTCGTCGCGATCGACCAGAATGACGGAGTGCTGGTGCATTGCAACGACTTGCGCGATGCCCGAACCCATCTGTCCGGCGCCGATGATGGCTATGTGCACGGGCTAATTATTCTACTTTGATCAGAAGGGCATCGCCTTGGCCGCCGCCGCTGCAAATCGCCGCGATGCCGAGGCCGCCGCCGCGCGCGCGCAGCTGATGAATGACCGTTCCGACAATCCGCGCGCCGCTGGCTCCGATTGGGTGGCCCATCGCTACGGCGCCGCCGAGTTTGTTTATTTGCTCCGGATCGAGTCCGAGCTTGCGCGCCGACGTCAAAGCGACCGCCGAAAACGCTTCGTTAATTTCCCACACGTCGATTTGGCTGCTCGCAAGACCGCTCTTGGCGAGCAGTTTTTGCGCCGCCATCGCAGGCGTCAACGCGATGTACGGCGAGTCCCACGCCACCGTGGCATGATCCAGCACCGTTGCGAGCGGCGCATACCCGCGCGTGCGCGCATAGTCGGCGCTTGCAATCACCAATGCTGCAGCGCCGTCGTTAACGCCGGGCGCATTGCCGGCGGTTATCGTTCCGTCTTTTTCGATGGGTTTGAGTTTGGCCATGGACTCCAAACTTGCATCGGTTCGCACCGCTTCGTCATGGTCCAGCGTCGTTGCGGGAACCTCGCCGGTAACAAAGGGCGCCCATGCGGCATAATCGAGCGTGAATTCGGCGGACGGTTCGTGCGCCCACAGATCGTCGGCGGAAGAAGTGGAGGAGCCGGCCGCAACGGGGACGCGAGCGCGCGCAGGTTCGGGCAGTTTGTCGACGACGACCTTGCCCTTCATCTTGGCCGCGACCCGAACCGGAACCATCTCGTCCGAGAACTTGCCGCTTTGCTGCGCGAGCGTCGCGCGACGATGCGATTCGTAACCGAATCGATCTTGCTCTTCGCGGCTTACGCCGAGCTCGCTTGCGACTTTCGATCCTTGCGCGGCCATCGTCATCGGAAAATAGTAATCCCACAGGCCGTCGTGGATCATTGCGTCGATCAGCCGTCCGTCGCCGAAGCGGTATCCCGAACGCGCTTCCGCGAGCAAATACGGAGCGTTGGACATGGATTCCATGCCGCCCGCGATGACGACGTTGTTACTGCCATCATTGACTAAACGGGCTGCATTGACGATCGCGATCATTCCGGACGCGCATACTTTGTTGATCGTTTCGGCGGTAACGGTCTTTGCAAGGCCGCTTTTAAAACCGACTTGACGCGCCGGATTTTGACCGGCGCCGGCCTGGAGCACTTGCCCCATGATGATGTGCTCGACGTTGGCGGCGTCAATGCGGGAACGCTCAACGCCGGCGTGCGCGGCCACCGCACCGAGCGTCGTTGCCTCCAGCGAAGACAGGCCGCCGCCGAGGCGGCCGAATGGGGTGCGTGCCGTTGCTAAAACGACCGCCTTTGAACCATTGGAATTCATAGAGTTTCTTGCCTTCGCGGCACGTCGGCGGGGGTCCTTACCGAGCCGCTTGCTTCGCTGCGCAACGGCTGCGTGCAGACCACGCGATCGTCATGCGCGCAGTTTTCGCATTCGAACTGCAGCGTTACGTGACGCACGTCGAAACGATCGCGTACCATCGCATCGACGGTTTGCAGAATGTGCGTGGCTTCGCTGACGCGCCGGTCGTCGATTAGGACGTGGGCCGACAATGCGCGCGAACCGGTGCCGATCGTCCAAAGGTGCAGATCGTGAACCGCCACCACGCCCGCGAGCGCGCTCATCGCATCGCGGACCTCCCCGACGTTCACGCCGCTGGGCACCGCTTCGAGCAGCACGTCGGTAGCATCGCGCAGTAAGCGAAACACGCCCACGATGATGATGGCGGCGATCAGCAGCGAAAGTGCCGGATCGATCCAATTGGCACGCGTAAGCGCAATGGCGATGCCGCCGGCGATAACCGCAAGCGCGCCGAGCGCATCACTTGCCGCATGAAACAGCGCCGCCTGCAAATTCAAATTGTTTTTGCTTTCGCGCAGAAGCAGCGCGCCCACGCCGCCGTTCACGATCAACGCAATCGCCGCAATCACGCTCATGATCGCACCTTGCGGATGCTCGGGGAGTCCGAACCGCTGCGCGGCCTGATAGGCGATGAACGCGGTCGCGGCCAGCAACACGGTGCCGTTGAGGAGAGCGCCTAAAACTTCGAGCCTTCCGTACCCAAATGTCTTGCGCAGCGTCGCCGGCCGCTGCGCGCCGACAAACGCGAGCAGCGCGATGCCCAGTGCGAAGACATCCATGCAAACATGCACCGCATCGGCGAGCAAGGCCAACGAGCCGGCGCGTACCGCGCCCCAGAATTCGAGCGCGCACACGCAAGCCGTCAACAACACCGCCAGCGTCAGTCGCGCGCGCGCGGTCATTTCGTACGGCCTTACGTTTTGAGCGCTTTGATCGCCAGCGCGGCGAGCATCGCACCGAACGTCAAAAACGTCGTCGTTTCCGCCTGCGCGATTACCTCGGGCTTCCAGCGTCCGTTTTGCGGAGCCTGAGGTTCGAGGGCCGGCACGAGAGCGGGGACGGATTCGCAGTAACGCTCGTAAGCATCTCCGAATTGCGAGCGCAGATACCGCTCCTCGTATGGAATGATGGCGGCGTACACCGTAGCCATCGTTCCCATCGCCGCCGCGACCAAAGCGAAACGGGCGGCGAACCGATTGCGTCCGGTAAAGGCAAACGCGAAACCGGCAGCGGTGATGAAATTTCCCACGTACAGCGGGTTGCGAACGTAGGCGTATGGACCGGCGGTTACCAATTCCGGCGCAGTCACGTGGTTTTCGCGCGTCGTGATACCGGAATAGCCCACGGACCAGCAGCGCAGCAGCTCGCCGGCTATTGCGAGCGGCAGGCCCACACTGACGCTAAAAGCGCTGGGCTTGCCAAGGGCGGTCAGCATTACCGCAGGAATCGCGAGCAAAGCTCCGCGATTTTTAAAAACGAGCGCTTCAACATCGTCATTGTCGCCGTCAAGGTGCTTCATGGTGCGGCGCTGATTTGAGCGGCTGCATAAATGTCCTGCAGCGATGCGCGCAACGATATCCGTTGCGACCAGCCGGTCGCGCTGCGAAGCTTTTGGTTGTGCCCATACGAAAGCGCGACGTCGGCGGGCCGCATGCGGCCGGCATCTTCGCGCACTTCGACGGCAACGTGCGAGATGCGAATCAATTCCGCCAGCACGTCTTTGATACCGGTCGCCACGCCGCTGCAGACGTTGTAGATTTCACCGCTTTGGCCGTGCTCCGCCAGCGCTGCGTACGCCGACACGACGTCGCGCACGTCCAAAAAGTCCCGACGCGCCTGCAGGTTGCCGACGCGCATCACCGCCGAATCACCGCGTGAAATCTTCGCAAGCTGCGCCGCAAACGAAGCGACGGCAAAGCGATCGCTTTGCCCCGGACCGATGTGGTTGAACGCGCGCGCTATGACGGCGTCGACGCCGAAGCTTTGTGCTTCACCGAGCACGATCGCTTCGGCAGCCGCTTTGCTGGCGGCGTACGGATTGGCGGGGTGCAGCGGCGCGCCTTCCTCGATCGGTCGCGCGGGATCCGCTTGTCGGCCGTACACTTCCGCGGAACTCACAAACAGCAAACGGCACGCAGCGCCGCTGCGATCGCGCCGGCCGCGCAGCGCTTCCAGCAGCCGCGCGGTACCTAAAATATTCGTTTCATAGGTCTGCATCGGCGCGCGCAGCGATTCGGGAACGAACGCCTGCGCCGCGAGATGAAAGACCACGTCGGGCTGCGCGATATCGAAGGTCGCGTTCAAATTGTCCGCATCCGATAAATCCAGCGGCAGCGCTTCCCGTCCGTCCTCATTCGGGCCGCCGGCGGCAATCACGTCGTACCCGTCGGCTTGCAAACGTTCGACTAAATACGGGCCCACGAATCCGCTTGCGCCGGTTACCAGCGCGCGCACGGCGGATTACACCTTTGCTAGGGGCGCGAGGCGCGCGAGGTCCGCTTCGACCATCCTCGCCACGAGCTGTTCGAACGAAACGTCGGGCTGCCATCCCAAAATTCGGCGCGCTTTGGAAGGATCGCCGATGAGTAAATCAACTTCAGCGGGACGGACAAAGCGCGGATCGGTTCGCACGTAGTTTTCGTACGCTCCCAACCCTGCGGCCTCAAAAGCGATGCGAGCAAATTCGCGCACGCTATGCGTGCGCCCGGTGGCGATCACGTAGTCGTCGGGATCGTTTTGCTGCAGCATCAGCCACATTGCTCGGACGTAATCACCGGCGAAACCCCAATCGCGCTGCGCATCCAGATTGCCCAGAAGCAACTCTCGCGCTAAACCAAGTTTGATCCGGGCAACCCCATCGGTAATCTTGCGCGTGACGAATTCTTTCCCGCGACGCGGCGAATTATGGACGATCAGTTCACCAACGCCGGCGTGGAAACGGTTTGATTCCGTGGTTACATCATACAGCCAGCCATCGAAGTGCGGCTGCTCTGCGATGCGTTTTACCTCGCTGCGATCTCTTCTCAAGTGGGCGCCTTTGCCGCCCAGGGGGTTTGGCGAACGCAGGTTCAACGAGTAAAAAGGACCAGGCCGTTCGGGAGGACCGCTGTCGACATTTAATATGACCTCTTGGCCCAGCGCCTCCTTTGCCATCCACCATAGCCCCATCGCCAATACCGAAGAGTTCGTTTTGAAATTCTTGTATCGGTACACTCCTGAGCCGGCCTTCAGGCCATCAGTAATGTGATACCCTTCCAAGAACGCTCGCCAAGTCGCATGATCGCCGTTGAGCACGCAGCGAGGCACGCGCTTATATCCCTCAGCGGTATAACATTCTTCTCGCAGCCACTCGACGTAACGCTGTGCGCCGCGCAAGGCAAGCGCGCCCACAGTCCCCATTGTGACGCGCTGCCACACGCCGCTGAAATATTCGCGCAGCCGCGCATCGCTGTTGATAAATTTTGCGCTGACGCGATCGCTTGTGATGAATGCGGAACCGTCTCCGACGAAGGCCCCGAGCATCCACGCAGCCTCTAGCGTGAGGCTCGCCATACAGGGGACCGGCGGCATTGCGGATTGCCGCATCTTCGTGCCCGGTCCAACGTCTCTGGACGGGAGCTCTGCATCCTGCGTGAACATAACGTGATCGCCCGTCAGCGTGACGGTACCGCAACGCGCTTCCACGCGCCGCACCGCTTTGTTATCAATGACCGGCCGATGCTTGTATGCCGTACCGCCCAACACATTAACGAAGCGTTGCCCGTCCCAGACCTCAACCCCGGAAAAAGCGAACTGTTGATAATTGGCGCCTTTGTGACGAACTCGCATTAATTCGGCGATCGAGATGATATCGACGATTCCGTCGCGACGAATAATGATCGGCGTATTTCCGGGGACGCTTTCATGGTTGAACAGTATCCCGCTCACCGCGAACATGTCGTACGATTCGCGATAATTCACCGTGATCCAGTGACCGTACACTTTGGCGACGCCATAAGGACTGCGGGGATAGAACGGCGTTGACTCGTTTTGCGGCACCTGCTGCACTTTACCGAACATCTCGGAACTCGATGCCTGGTAGAAACGAATATGCGGATTGACGGCGCGCAGCGCTTCGAGCACGCGCGTTACGCCCAAAGCCGTAAACTCGCCGGTAAGGACCGGCTGTCCCCACGATGCCGGAACGAACGACTGCGCTGCAAGATTGTAAACTTCGTCCGGCCGCACGGCCGCAATGATTCCGGTCATCGAGGTTTGGTCGAGAAGATCGCCCGAAACGAATTCGATGTCGTCGACGATGTGCTGAATGCGTTCGTGCACGTCGGTGCTCGTGCGCCGCGTCATGCCGACGACGCGATATCCCTTGCTCAGCAGAAGTTCGGCCAGATAGGAACCGTCCTGGCCGGTAATGCCGGTAATGAGCGCCGCTTTTTGCTTCACCGTTCTTTAGTTGAGGATGGTGACGTTCTCGCCCTTGTCGTCGAAAAGAAAACGCGTTTCGAACATTTCGCCGCCTTCGATGCCGACGACTTTGGATTGGATCGTCAAGCGATGCATCATACGGCCGTCGTGCTGTACGGTTCCGGAATAAAAATACTGCACGAGCGGCGTTTGATGATCTTTAAAAGGTGCCAGCCTGCGCCGCTCGATCAGCATCTGCAACAGCCGCTGCTGCAAGCGCGTCGGCAGCAGTCGATTCGCATCGTCCGGCGTCATGCGCACCGCTTCGATTTCGTCGTGCGCTTTGTTCGGTTCGGCAACCGGCTTGTCCGCAGCGTAACGGATGACTGCATCCCAATCGTCGGCGGAGATGCCGGTGAAACGCATTCCGTACCGCCATACCGATTTTCCCTGATATTCCACCGTGTCGTGCCAAACGGTTTTCGCGCGAATGCGAACGACGCGCGATTCTATGGTCGCGCGCACCTCAAATTCGTCCTTACCCGCCGGCTCTTGCGTCAGCACGCATACTCCGCCGCCGCTGATGTCGAGCCCGATGGCGGGCTTTTGCGTGGTTCCACCATCAACCGAGAACGTCGCCCTGAACGGCTTACGCTTTCGCGGATACTTTCGCCGGTTGCGCTCCTTTCCGGTAAACCACGCCAGTAGATCCGGAAGCATGCTGCCATTTTTTCGACCTTCTCAGCGACGTTCCGCTTTCATCCCGTCGCTGCGACCAGGCGTCACGCGCATCGCGGCCATGCGCGTTGCGATGAACGCCGCCACTTCACTGGGCAGCGTGCCGCGTCCAAATCCGGCGTCGTAGCCCAGTTCGGTTGCCAGCAGATTCGTTACGCGCGGGCCGCCGCAGCAAAGCACGATTCGATCGCGTAAATCTTCGGCTTCGAGCAACTCGACGAGCGCCGTAAAGTTTTTCACGTCGCTGCCCTTTTGCGTGACCACTTGCGAGGCGAGCAACGCGTCGATTTGCCGTTCTTTCGCGAAACGCACGAACTCCTCGACCGAAACCTGGCTACCCAAATTGAACGCCTCGAACATCTTGTAGCGCTCCAAGCCGTAATCGCCTTTATATCCTTTCATGTTGAGGATCGCGTCGATACCGACCGTGTGCGCGTCGGTGCCGATGCAGGCGCCGGCAACGCGGATTTTGCGGCCGATGCGTTCTGCAACGAAGGTGTCGATTTCGTCCATCTCCATCGCATGAGCTTTCGCCGAAGGCGCGGCAATGGTCGAAAAATCGACTGCCTGCGGCGTCGCGGCGTACACCACGAAGAACGAAAAACCGGCTGCAATTGCGCGGCCTTCGGCGACCTGCACGTCGGTGAATCCCATGCGCGCCACCAGCAGGCGCGCCGCTTCGTCGGCAGCTTCGCTCCAGTCGACGGGAAGCGTAAACGACAGACTGCACTTTGCCGTCGTTCATCGTGTCGCCGTAGGGCTTTATGAAGGCGGTCATGTTAGAGCGTGCGCCGTTAGCAATTCTTCGAAGGGGTTCCAATAGTCCGGCGAGCGGGCGAACACGCCGTCGAATCCTCGGCCGCCGTCGTGGGCGCGCGAAACGTCCGCAAACGCGCGCGTTTCGATCGCCTGCATCAATCCTTGCTCGCCGACGCGTCGCAGCAACTCCTCGCACGAGGCAAGCACCTCCCGGGCCCGCCGCTCGATTTTCCCGTCGGGCTTGAACGCAATCTCATCGCCGAAATGGCGCGCAGTGTTCATGATGTAGCGCGCGTTGTCCAGCGAAAGCACCCGATCGCCCAAGAACGGGGTGTGAATCGCTTCCGTCAGCATGCCGCACAAATGAATCGTTTGGCCCGTCATCACCGAGGTCAGGTTGAAGAGCGCGTCGACCAAATGGCCTTTGAAAATGTCGCCGGTCATGTGCTTGGTGGGCGGCATGTACTTGAGCGGCGCATTGGGAAAGATTTGCCGCGCGAGCTGCGCCTGCGCAACTTGCAGCAAGAAGCCGTCTTCGAGATCGGGGCTTATTTCGAACGCGTCGCCTAAGCCGATTTGCGCATCCGGCATGCCCGCACGATGCGCGAATTCTTCGTTGATGAATTGCGAAGCGAGCACCGCCGGCGCTTGTTCCACGGCATCCGCAGTCGTGAGATAGTTATCCTCGCCGGTGTTGATGATGATTCCGGAAAAAGCGTTCAGCATGCGGCTGAAATGCTGGTCCACGAAGGTTCGCTTCATGTTGATGTCGCGGAACAAGATACCGTACATCGAATCGTTGAGCAGCATGTCGAGCCGCTCCAGCGCCGCCATGGTCGCGATTTCCGGCATGCAAAGCCCGCTCGCGTAATTCGTGAGCATGACGTAGCGCCCCAAACGCTCGGAGATTTCGTCGAGCGCCTCGCGCATGATCTTGAAGTTGGCTTGGGTCGCGTACGTGCCGCCGAAGCCTTCCGTGGTCGGTCCGAACGGAACGAAGTCCAGCAGCGACTGGCCGGTCGAACGAATGACTGCGATGACTTGCGCGCCCGCTTGCGCAGCGGCGACCGCCGCAGTGCGGTCTTCGTAGATATTGCCGCTTGCGACGATGACATACAGCAGCGGCGGTTGCGACTGCGGCAACCGGGTCAGCAGCGCACGGCGCTCATCGCGCCGCGAAGCGATTGCATCGAGCGAGCGCCGCGCGAAACCGCGAGTCACTTCGCGCGCGGCCTGTTCGGGAACGTCGGCAAAGGCGGCGAGCGAAAACGAACCGGAAGCCAAACCTTCTGCCAACTGCCTGCGGCTGCAAACCCGTTTGCGCGAGCGCGCTTCCAAAGGAAAGCGCAACCCCGCGGCGGCGCTGCTCCGGCGCAAGCGAATCGACGATGATGTTGGCAAGCGGAACCTCATCGGCGCCGATACCGTCGACGCCCAGCAGCCGCAGCACGGAACGTTCGACGGAAACGGTCGAGTGTGCGCCGATGAATTCGCTGACCGGCTCGGCGATGCCAGCGGCCAGCGCGCGGCAGCGCTCGACGGCGCCCGGATCGATTCGCAATTCCATGATGGGCTTATCTTACGGCCGAACGCCGGTTTTTCCTAAATGCCGCCGCCCAGAAGGCGCCGTTTCGGCATGGTGGGTATGACAGCGTTCATGACCACGCGCCTTTGGAGCCTCTCCGCAGCGGTTACGACGCTCACGGGCGCCGCGCTTTTCATGGCGCTCCACGGCGTCGGCACCACGGCGCCGCGCCAAGTCGCGGGCGGCATTTCGGCCGCGCATTCCTGGCCCGGCTACCAGTACGTTCCCTCGCACAACGCGGTATTGCAAAGCGATACCGGCGCTGCGAATTGGCTTGCGAAATTGGGCGACCGCATCAACGGAGGGCTGGCCGTCGTGGACGGAACCGTCTATGCCGTCAGTTTCGATCAATCGCTCTACGCACTCGACGAAAGTACCGGTTCCCAGCGTTGGAGCGCGCGAACCGATAACGTCCTGATGTCGACGCCGATCGTAACGGAGAACGGGTTGGTGATCGTCGGCAGCGGCAAGGACGGTTTTCTGAAACCGGACGACTACACCTCACAGGTTTGGGGCCGGCCCGCAGGCGACGACATTTACGCGTTCGCAGCAAACACCGGCAAATTGGTCTGGAAGTTTCATACGCAAGGACAAGACATGCCCTCGCCGGCGATCGTGGGAGACACGCTGATCTTTGCCAACGGAGATGCGCACGTCTACGCACTCGACGTTCGCACCGCGCAGTTGCGCTGGAAAACGCCGCTTCCGGGCGTAGCGACGATGGCCTCGGCCACCGCCGAAGGAGACAAAGTATTCGTAAGCACGTGTCACAACGCGCCGTACGCCTGCGAAACGCGCGCTCTGCGAACGAGCACCGGGCAGACGGTATGGACTAATGCGATTGGCGGAAGCGACTGCACGCCCACCGTCGATCGCGGAATGGTCTTCGTTACGGCGACGAACGTCCAAACCTCGCCGTTCAATCCGGGCGGCTCCGCAACCGTCGCGGCGATCGACGAGCGCAACGGAAGAACGATTTGGAAGCGGCGCTTTCCCGCCGCACCGTTCACCTATATCGCTTCTTCGGAGCGGCAAATCGCCGGCATGACGATGGACGGCGTTCTCTATCAGCCAATCAGCAATCTGCAACGCGTCGTCGCGATGAACGAGCGCACCGGAAAGATTCTGTGGACCACGCACACGTCGGCAAACGTGAAAATGAGTCCCGTCGCGAAAGGGAATCGTCTGTATTTCGGCGATACCGGCGGCATCTTTTACACGCTCGACCGGCGGAGTGGCCACGTCGTGCACACCGCCTCGTTTCTTTCGCCCTTCTCCGTTTCGTCGCCGGTTATCGACGGCAGAACGCTGCTGGTTGCAAACGGCTCGCTCGTCGTCGCGATGCCCGTTGACTCGCTTCGTTAACCTTGCCGGCGATCGCGCAGATACGCAGCAACGCCTTCATCCCACGCCGGCATCGATAACCCAACGCCGTGCAGAGCCGCGTTGTTCAGCGCAGAATACGCATGGACGACGCGCCGGCGAATTCCACTGCTCGGAAGAAATGGACTCGATGTCGGCGGTGATGCCGGCGCAGCGCAGCGCTTCGAGCGCGTAGTCGTACCACGTTACCGCCCCTTCGTTGACGATGTGGTACAGTCCGTACGGCGCATCGCTTTGCAGCAGCTGCAACGTGCCTTGCGCGAGATGCTAGGCATAGGTCGGCGAGACGGTTTGATCGCCGACGATGCGCAGCGGTAATCCATCCCGTGCCTGCGTCATGATCCGGTCCAGAAACGTGTGTCCCTTGCTGCTGCTGGGCCGGGTCGCGTAAACGCCGCAGGTCCGCACGACGTAAGCGGCGCAGGCCAAGCGTTGCACGAGCAGTTCGCCGGCATACTTGGAGACGCCGTAGGCGTTGAGCGGGTGAGGGGCGTCGTTCTCGCTGTACGGCCGCCCGGCGGTGCCGTCGAAGACGTAATCGGTGCTGAACGTAACGAAGGCGACGTTGCGCTGCGCGCACGCCTCCGCAAGCGCGTTCACCGCAAGCGCGTTCACGGCAAATGCCGTCTGCGGTTCCCGTTCGCAGCGGTCCACGTTGTGAAAGGCCGCGCAGTTGACCACGGTGTCGGGTTTCCATCTTTCCATGGCCGCTGCAACCGCGAGCGGATCGCAGATGTCGAGCTCCTCGTGCGAGGGGGCGGTGATCTGCGCCGCTTCCCACTGACGGCGAATCGCCGAGCCCAGCTGGCCGGAGCCGCCGAGCAGCAACACGCGGTGCGGAGCAGGCACGCCGTAACAAATGCTCGCGCGGACAGTAGAAGCCTCCAAGAACCCGAAAAGACAGGAGTTATGGCGATCGGAGAGCCCCCGTCCGGGGATAAACAGAGCGACGAAGCTCTGGTGCGGCGGGTCCGTAACGGCGAGCGGGAGCTGCTTCTCCGTTTTGGTCGACCGCTACAAACGTGGGATTGCTAGTTTCATCGGCGCCGGAGTGCGCAGCCCCTCGGACGTCGCCGACCTTTCGCAGGAAACGTTTCTGCGAGTGTATGCGCACTTGGACACGTTCAATCCGGCGCTGGGCAAATTTTCGACGTGGATCTATCAGATCGCGCGCAACGTCATGCGAACGCATCTGGGCAAGTCTCAGCGCCGCGTCCCCACCGCCGAATTGCCTGAAGATCAAACGCTCGAAAACGCCATCCCCGATCCTTCGCGCGAAAGCGATCCGGCGGGCGGAATTCTGCGGCAAGAAGCCGAGCAGGAACTGCGCGAAGCGCTCACCGCGCTACCGGAACGCACGCGGACCGTCTTGGCATTGCGCTACTACAACAACATGGAATATCACACCATCGCAAGCACGCTCGGACTATCGCTGGGCAACGTGAAGACGCTCATTCACCGCGGCAAGATCGCGCTCGCGCAAAAGATGCGCGAGCTCGAGAGCGCGCGCTCGGCATCCTCGCGCCATGTTTGCGAAAACGGAGGTGCGCGTGCGTTGCTCGTCTTGTGAACCGCTGCTCGACCAGTACGTCGAAGGAACGCTCGCGCCGCAAACCATGCTCGCCGTCCGTGCGCACCTGAGCAGCTGCGCTTCGTGCCGCTCGCTGCTGCACGATTTGAAAGCCGTCGACGGCCTGCTGTTTACCACGCGCGTCCCCTCGCTCCCCGAAAACTTCACCTTTGCGGTGATGGCCGAGGTGTGCTCGCAGCCGCTGCCGCGCGCGCGCCAGCATCCGGTATGGAGCTTCTTGACGCTCTATTGCGCGGCGGCGTGGGTGGCCGTGATCGCCGGAATCGTTCTTATGGGAACCAGCCGCGTCTGGGTGTTCGATGCCGGGAGCAGCGCGCTGACGCGCCTGGGCCTGGTCTCGAGCGGTTTCTCGGCGAGTATCTCCCAAGGTTTCGCGCACGCGATTCCGGGCCTGGCCGCGTTCGGATTCGGCGTGCTGATCATCGACATCGTCATCGCTGCAGCGTTTGCAGCCCTTTATCTGCTGGTACGTCCGCGTTTAGCCGCGCAGATCGCTTCGGCGCCGGAGGCATTTTCATGAACATACAACGCATCGCTCTCATCCTGGGCGGCTTCATCATCGCGATGGCTGCGAGCCTTGCGCCCGCTTCGGCCCACACGCAAGCGATTACGCACGACGGCACGTATTACGGCGACGTTGTCGTCGGCCCCGATCAAGAAGTGGACGGCGACATCACCGTGTACATGGGCAGCGCGGACATCCAAGGACGCGTGAACGGCGACGTTACGACCTACGGCGGCACGGTCGAGTCCGAACCGGGCTCGGTCATTACCGGTTCGGTCAATCAATACGGCAGCGGCTGGACGTCGTGGGTGCCGTGGGTTCCCGGCGCCTCCGGGACGATTGCGCGTGAAAACCAACGGCTGATGGTGCGTCTGGCGTACAGCGTCATCGTCGTGCTCGCTTTTCTGATCTTTCCGGTGCGCGTGCGCACCGCGCTGGATCGGGTCGAACATCACCCCGGGCTTTCGGCAGCCGTCGGCGTGCTCGCGCTAGTGGCCGTTATCCCGGTCGCGGTACTGCTGTTTATCAGCTTGATTGGATGGCCGCTGATCCCGGTTGAAGCGATCGCCGTTTTCGCAGGAATTCTCATCGGCCAGGCAGCGCTCGGGCTGCTCATCGGGCGGCGCCTGTACGAACTGGTGCGCCCGCACGCAACGCCTTCGCCGCTCGGCGCGCTGGTGCTCGGGCTCATCGTCATCAGCGCTGCGGAAATCTTGCCGATCGTCGGCGGCTTGGTCACCGGATTGGTCTGCCTCGTTGGACTGGGCGCCGCTATCCTTGCCTTCATCAAAGAGACGACGTTCATGAGCCCCGGTGCGTCCGCCGGCCCGCGCCCGCCTATCGGCGGCCCGCCGATGAAAACCGCGTAGGGGGCTGGCGGGCCCTCCCCGTTTTCAGGGAATAAGGGCAACCTTATGGACACCGCTCGCCGGACCGCGCGCTTTGCCGCGCGGACATCCCGCATGCGCGCTTCGACGATTCGCGAGATGCTGAAGGTCACGCAGCAGCCCGACGTCATTTCGTTCGGCGGCGGATTGCCGGCACCGGAGTTGTTTCCGACCGACCACATCGCCGAATGCACGCGCGAGGTGATGCGCGACGTAGGCGCTCAGGCGCTGCAGTACAGCGTCACCGACGGAATTCCGGAGCTGCGCGCCTGGATCGCGCAGCGCCTCACAGTGAAGATGGACGCCGAATTCGAACCCTCCGAAGTGCTGGTCGTCAACGGATCGCAGCAAGGCCTCGATTTGCTGGGAAAAATTTTCATCGATCCGGGCGATCACGTGGTGCTCGAGAACCCATCGTATCTGGGCGCAATTCAAGCGTTCGACGCCTACCAAGCCCGCTATTTGGTTGCGCAAACCGACGACGATGGGATGATTCCCGAATCGCTCGAGCACGTGCTCGCGCACGCTTCGCCGTTGCCGAAATTCGTCTACATGGTGCCGAATTTCCAAAATCCGAGCGGCCGTACGCTCAGCGGCGACCGGCGTGAAACCGTCGTGCGCATCTGCGAGCATTTCGGCGTGCCGATTGTCGAAGACGATCCGTACGGCGAGCTGCGTTTCGAAGGGCGCCATCTTCCTTCGCTGGCGTCGTTTCGCACGAGCGGCACGATCGTGTACAGCGGAACGGGCAGCAAGATCATGGCACCCGGCATGCGCATCGCTTGGCTCGTGACGCATGATGCGGAGGTTCGCGAAAAACTCGTCCTGGCCAAGCAGGGCGCCGATCTGCAAAGCGGGACGCTGGCGCAATACATCTTTACGGCGTATGTTTCGAAGCGGGAAGCGTTCGAGCGTCACCTTTCGACCATCGTAAAGGTATACGGCGACCGCCGCGACGTCATGTATGATGCCTTGCGCGATTACATGCCTCCGAACGTGTCCTTCAACCACCCCCAGGGCGGGATGTTTCTGTGGGCGCGCGCGCGCGGCGTGGACACGACCGATCTTCTGCGAATTTCCACCGAGCAGAAAGTCGCATTCGTACCCGGTGTCTCGTTCTACCCTGGGCGGGAAGTGACCGACGGCATGCGCCTGAACTTTTCGCACGCCTCACCGGAGAAAATCCGGATCGGCATCGAACGTTTGGCGGGAGCGGTCCGCAGCATAGCGTAACGGCGTGCTGGAAGCGCAGATCCGCGCGGATACGCCTGTTAAAGTTATAAGGAGCACTTTTTAATGGCTGAGCATCTGGTGACCGGCATCGCGCAAACGTCCGACCCGGGACATTTGGAAGATACGCTCTGCAGCAAAGAACCGGTGGACTGCGACAGGATGGCGGTGATCACGAAAGACACGCCGACCGAAGAGCACGACGAATCGGTGCTGACCTTCATGCACGTCGGCCAAGAGCACGCCACGACCGATACGGTCAGCAGCGTCATTCGCGGCGGCACCGGCATCATGACCAACTTCAGCGGGCCGGAAATTCCCAACATCAGTTCGGATATGCGCTACGTCGGCTTCTTCGCCGAACCGCACATCATCGATCATCTTTCGGATTATTCGATCCCGCACGATCAGGTGCAGAATTACAACGAGGCGATCGAAGCCGGGCGCAGCGTGGTGGTGTACAAGGCCGAGCCGCACGAATCGGCTGAAGTTGCCCAAACGTTTAAAGACGCCGGCCTCAAGAACGTCAAAACGTTCGAATCGAAATAGCCAGTTCGTCTTTGAAATAAGCGATCGTACGCCGTAGGCCCTCGTCCAGCGATATCCTGGGCTCCCACGAAAGTAACTCGCGGGCGCGCGTGATGTCGGGACACCGGCGCGCGGGATCGTCCGGCGGCAACGGCATCGGCGTAGTCGAAAGCGGGACTTGCGCGACGTTCGCAAACGATTTGGGCGAACTGCGCGATCGTGTGTTCAACCGGGTTGCCCAAATTCACGACGGTCCGCGCGTTCGTGCCGACGCCGCACAGCGCACGATCCCCTCGATCAAATCGTCGACGTAACAAAACGAACGGCTTTGCGATCCGTCCCCGTAAATCGTGAGCGGCCGGCCCTCCAGCGCTTGGCGGATGAAATTCGGAACGACCCTGCCGTCGTGCAATTGCATCCGAGGCCCATACGTGTTAAAGATGCGGATGATGCGGCCGTCGAGATCGCCGGTGCGCACCAGCGTCGAGACCAGCGCTTCACCGTAGCGTTTCGATTCGTCGTAACAGGACCGAACGCCGACGGGATTGACGTTTCCCCAGTACGTTTCGCGCTGGGGATGTTCGAGCGGATCGCCGTACGCTTCGGACGTTGACGCAAACACAAAAACGGCGTCGTGCCCGAGCGCAATGTCGGCCATCGCTTGCGTTCCGATGCTGTTCACGCGCAGCGTTTCCACCGGATGGTTTCCATAATCCACCGGGCTCGCCGGCGATGCGAAATGCAGCACCAAGTGCAACGGCCCCTGACGCGCAAGTGCGTCGTGTAATCCGGTCAGCCGGCCGCAAAGATCTTCTTCTACGAACGTTAGCCGCGGGTTATCCTTGGCGGCTTGCAGATTGTCGCACGTGCCCGTGAGCAAGTTGTCCAGCGCGACGACCGCATGGCCTTCGGCAAGATACCGGTCTACCAAATGCGAGCCGAGAAAACCGGCGGCCCCGCTTATGAGTACGCGCACTCGCGCTCCGCGACGGACGTTGTGCCGCGGCCGACGCCGATGTATTCCAATCCGGCTGCCTGTGCCCGCTGGGGACTCCAGATGTTGCGCGCATCGACAATGAGCGTTCCGCGCATCACCTTGCGCAGAATGGCAAGGTCGGCATTTTTGTATTCGTTCCAATCGGTTGCCACAACGACCGCATCGGCGTCATTCGCCGCCTCGTAAGCGCTGTTGACGTACGCAACGACCTCGCCGAGGACGGCGCGCGCCGGCGCGCTCGCAACCGGATCGTGCGCGACGACTGCAGCACCGCGTTCAACGAGCGCGCGCGCAAGCGCAAGGGCGGGCGAGTCGCGCACGTCGTCGGTATTGGGCTTGAACGCCAGTCCCAACAATCCGACGCGCCGCCCCTCAAGCGTGGCTAGTTTGCGTTCCATCCGCGCACAGATCAGCTCGATTTGCTCGGCGTTCGTTTGCAACACCGAATCGAGAAGGCGCGGCACGATGCCGTGATTGCGCGCGAGATTGACCAGAGCGCTGACGTCCTTGGGTAGGCACGAGCCGCCGAATCCCAGTCCCGGCTGCATGAACGCCGTGCCGATGCGCCGGTCGCTTCCGGCTCCCTGCACGACGTCCAGCACGTCGGCGCCCACGGCATCGCAGATGCGCGCGATTTCGTTGATGAACGAAATCTTCGACGCCAGAAAGGCGTTGGCCGTGTACTTGATCATTTCGGCGGTGCGCACGTCGGTCACGATGATCGGCGCATTGAGCGGCGCATACAGATCGCGCATCAGCTGTTCCGAATCAGGATCGGACACGCCGATGACGATGCGATCCGGCGCCAGAAAATCGCTCACCGCCGATCCTTCCCGCAAGAATTCGGGGTTTGAGACGACGAAAACACCGTGGTTCTCGCGCCGCTCTCGTTTGACGATCTCGGCTACGAGATCGCCGGTCTCCACGGGCACGGTCGATTTGTTGACGACGACCTTGCGGCCGTTGAGTGAGCGCGCGATCGTGCGTGCCGCTTGCCGGACGTACTGCAAGTCCGCGTTGCCGTCCGCTGCCATCGGCGTTCCGACCGCAATGAAAACGACTTCGGATGCGGCAACCGCCGCCGCGCCGTCCAGCGTAAACGAAAGCCGGCCCGCGCCGGCATTGCGCGAAAGCAGTTCCGTGAGACCGGGCTCGTAGAAAGGAACTTTACCGCTCTTCAAGAGCGCGATTTTCGCGCTGTCGGTATCGCAGCAAACGACGCGATTGCCCAATTCGGCAAAACACGTACCCGTTACCAGACCGACGTAGCCCGTCCCGAGGACGGCAATGTTTCGCATGTAACTCCCATTCTACCCCCAAATCGCGGGTCGCGACGACTTGCGGACCATGAAGGTTCAATGTGAATTTTGGCGTTGAGGCCTCACCGTGCCGCAAATACGTCCCGGCGGAGCAACGCAGGGAGCGCAAAGTCCTGCAGAACATTCCCCATTCATGGGTTTAGCGTATAACGTGATCAGCGGCGTACTCATTCAAGTCAGCAAATTGCTTGGCGAGCCGCTTCAGTACGCCCAGGATGGACTTTTTTCAGTACACAATGCCGAATTCTTACATGACGCGAAATTTCAAAGGGCGTATCGGCTCGGGCTGGGGAACGATCATAATCTAGGAAGCAACCCGCACATCGAATGGCGCGTTTATCTTTGCTGCTGGGCGGTCAGTAATGCGCGCGGGCTCGATGGCGATTTCGTCGAGTGCGGCGTAAATACAGGAATACTTTCGCGCGCCGCGATCGAATACGCCGACTTCGCTTCGATGGCGGGCCGCATGTTTTACCTTTTGGATACCTTCGAAGGAATGCCGGAAGGTCAGTTCGATAATTCGGAGAGAAAGTCGGCCTGAACAGAAAGTATAAGTATGGAGACACGTTAGCGTCGGTGCGGGAAAAGTTCTCCGCGTTCCCCAACGTTAAGCTGATACCCGGCAGAGTTCCGGAATCGCTATCCCAAGTTCCGTCAAAGCGCATCGCCTATTTGTCCATCGACATGAACGCCGCAGCGCCGGAAAAAGCCGCGCTAGAGTATTTTTGGGATCGGCTCGTGCCGGGCGCCATCGTCGTCTTAGACGACTATAACTGGCGCCTTCACGTCAATCAAAAACGGGCGATCGATCAGTTCGCACAAAGTCGCCAGACTGAAGTGTTATCGTTGCCGACAGGTCAAGGATTGCTGGTGAAAACTCATCCCTTGACGGCATGAACTTCGATGCAATCGCCTTTTTCCGCTTCGTCCAACAATCGAGTAAAGGGCAGCATCGGCACTGAAAGAGCGCGCACGAACAGCTTTCTCAGCCGGCTCATTTCCACCGGGTACCTCCCCACCCTGATGAAGAAGGACATCGGGATGGAGATGGGATCGCTGTTGTAGGCGATACGCGTCACGGTAAAGCCGCTTTCTTCCAGCATCGTGCGAATGCCGATGGGCGTGTATAGCACAACATGCAGCGGTGCGGCGAAATGGTACCAGCACTTTGAAAATATACGCGCTACAGCTCCGGCGATGTTCGGAAGGCCCAAAAATATGCGGCCGCCCGGCTTCAGCCAGTCTGTGCATGGAACGTAGCGCCCCTCTTGGCTCGTTGAGGTGCTCGAACGCGTGATTTGCATAAATGAAATCAAAACTTAACGGCGCGAAAAGTTTCGGGTCTTCAACGTCGCCGACGATAACATCGACGCCGATTTCTCTGCCGGCCGCGCGAGCCGACTCTGAACGTTCCAGGCCGATCGCTCGGTTACCGGCGTTTAGTGATGCCAGGAAGTCCCCGCGTCCGGATCCGATTTCGAGCAGCCGATCGAATTGCGGTTTAAACCGATGCCGATCGTACACACGCTGATTAAGAAAGCCGAAGAGCTTGTTGCTGGCAACTTGCGGCAGATACGAATAAAAATCTGACGGGTAGATTCGAGCCAACTCGAGCGGCGTCAACAACGTTGCCAGCTTCATCGTGCCGCACTTCATGCATCGGTGAAACTCATATGCTTTATTGGTTCCGGCAGTCGCATCAGGCACGTTGGGGAAAATCTCGATTTCGGATGAACGACATGCGATGCAGGGTGGCAAGTTGAACATACCCGGCACTTTTTTGAACTGATACGCGCCTCCTTTGAACAATGGCGTTGCGAATTAGGGGATGAATGCACGAAGCGGTGAATGTACCGCGCAATGCAGCAGGACGCGATTTATCGACGGAAGTGGGCCGCCGAGCATTGGTCCTGGTTCTTTTGTGCGATTATCGCGTTCTCGTTCGTGTTTCCGATCGCTATACACGGCATGCCGGCGATGCGGCACGATTGGCTTCTTTTTCACAACCGAACTGATTTTTACACATCGGCTTGGAATACTTTCGGCGGTTGGAACGGCGACGGAATAGGAGCACCGCGACCCTATCCAACGGATTACTTGCTTATAGCCGCAAATTCGCTGCTCGTCGCAATTTTCGGCACGCGGATCAATCTGCTCATCGTGGTGTTTTTGATTGGCCTTACGAGTTCGCGAACGGGTTGGCTCATCGCGGCACGTTTCGGCGCACAATTTCCCGCGCTCGTCGGTGCTGCGATCTTCTTTACGTTTAACCCTTGGGTATATTCCAAAATAGTAGCCGGTCACGTGTTCATGGTGCTCGCGTGCGCGGCGCTCGCGTTGCTGCTATTGGAACTTTCGAACCGCAACACGGACGAACGAGCTGCTGCTATATATGGCGTGTTGACTCTTCAGCAATTGCAATTTTTTGTCGTTGCGTTACTGATTCTTCTCGCGTGGACGCTATGGCGCCGACGTACCATTCCGCTGCTTACCAGCATCGTTGCAGCAGGACCGCTGATTGTCGGCATAGCGGCGAACCAGCCGACGCTGCTTTCGATTCCTTACAATCTCGCATGGCAAAAGGTGCAATCGGTTGATCCGGTTCACGCGTTGATTCTACGTGGCTACTTCACAAAGTACACGCAAGGTTTTCCGTTCTTCAGCGTGGCTGCGCTTTGGTGCATCGTTGCGCTCGCGCTCCTTGGGGCGCTCCTGAGGTTTAGACGACGTAGTGGCTGGATAACTGCGCTGGCCGGCGTAATCGTCTGGCTCGTCGTTACGGGAACGAAGGGGTACGCCTCCATCATCTACACATATGTGGTAACGCATATTCCTCAAAGTGCGGTTTTCCGCGAGCTGTATGACCTCGTCGGCTACTTGACGATTTGCTACGCTGCACTGGTCAGCGCCGCCGTCGGTCGCCTAATCATTCTACAGTGGGTCTGGGTCTGCGCAGCCCTCGCGATAGCCTGTCGCATGGGCCGTCGATCCACCGTCACAATTTTGGGTTTCATTGCAACGCATACCACGGTCTTCCATAGCGGCGCCTTCGAATTCGCGGTTCGCTCTGATGCCGCCGTTTCAGCCTCTACGTTTTCGCGGTCAAGGGTCGGGGCTCGATCCGGACGCGTACGCTCGAGCCGCGAACGTCACTCCGCTTAATACGCAGCAGTTTACGTATCCATCGGACGTTGCACTTTCCCGCTATGCGCGGGATGGCGACGCCAGCATGCTCGCCGCCTTAAGCGTCAGCGTTGTGTCCGCACGGCCTTGGTTTTCAACCGACTCGGCTTCTCTCATTTCACAGACGATGCTTGCTGATCGAGCCGCGAAGTCGATTGAGGCAAAATCTCGTTTTCTCGGCAGCTTTCGACCGGAGTTAACCATTGAAAATATCCCGTCAGCCGTCGATTTTGTACGCAACGTGGACGACAACGTCGTTTGGTTTTCCGACGTCGCAGGGCTAAGCGCTAGCGGCATCCCTGGAGATTGGAAATACTTTAAAGCTGCCGTGCCGCTATCGGCTTCAAACGCCGGCCTCGACCCGCGTGCCGGCTGGGTCGATGCTCGAGAGGCGTTCGCGTTCGAGCCTGAGCTCGGGCAAGCCATTGGTGGTGTTCTTACGGATCTCGCAGTGCCGCCTTGCCGATACATGATGCCGAAAGCGCCTTGGTGTTCGTAAGAGGCGTGTTGACGAGCGAACACGGCAACGTTTTGGCACGTGGAACCGGAGCCTATCGATGGATTGCCATTCCGCGCAGAGTGCGCGCGGTGCTGTGCCGAGGAGAATGCCTCATCGCTGCTCAAGGCGTTCCCCCGGCATTGTCGGCTGCGACGAAGGTACGGAAAGCACCCCCGCCACTCCAATTCAATGCAATTTCACCTTGGCTCATATTGGCTACGCTGCCTGCAACGAAGACCGCGCTTATCCGCTATAACGTTCGGTTCGATCCGCATTGGATCGCACTGCTACAAGGACACCGTTTGACTCATTTAAGGGTCGCAATGCTGTTCAACGGCTGGGTGGTCCCGGCAACGGCGCATTCTGCGCGAATCGTTTTGATCGAAATGGTTGCGTTAATCCAATTTGTATTGGAGGCCTTCGGGATACTATGGATGGCAGCGCTGATTATCGCGCAATGCCGTAAAAAAGTGCGAGCATCGTGCTGAAACGAATTTCACTAAGTGGAAGCGTTACCGCGTTGCTGGTTCTTCTTTTCGCCGTACTTGCTATTGGCTATGTGTTTGGCCCGGCTCCGCCTTTCGGCTTCTATTACGATCTGGGCGTCAACATAGCGGCTTCGCAGCTGATGGACCTTTCCATCAAGAGCATCGCGGACCTTAAAGACGCTCTGGGTTGGTCTATCTGGGATAACGGCCCACAATTTACTTTCAACCCCATGCTGACCTACGCAGTCCTGTTACCTTTGACGAGCTGCTGTGGCACAACGCCTTCGCAGCCGTTAAAGCAATGCAGGTGCTCGATACCCTTATTGCATTCTTCGGCATGCAGTTCTTATACGCTACGTTGCGCGGGAACTCGTACTGGGCGAGAATCGCCGGTGGGTTGTATGCCGTACTGCCGTTAACGGTTCTGCAGATACAAGGTAATGTCGAATTTGGTCTGGCCACGGCTTTGGCACCCTTTGCTTTGGCCGTGTGCCTGCGCATCGTCAAGGCTCGCGGAGCATCGGGTTTGCCGCTATGCGGTGCTCTGTGCAGCCTTACCGGGGCATGCGTGGCAATCGAGTACTTTTTTTTCTTGACCATTCCGATTTACGTAACTGTCGCCTTTGCCGTCGCACCACGCCGCCGCAGTTGGATATTGTGGTTTGCCGCCGGCCTTGCTGTTACGGTGCTAGCAGTATCATATAGCATTTTCCCGACTCTAGCGTCTCGTGCGCTCTTCAGTGATCCCGTGCAAAGGATCGCTTCACTGCACGGGGGACAGTACGTCATCTTCGGAGGAACGGCCCTCTCGACAGCGTCGTTGCTCTTAAATGAAGCGCTTATCGTCAATCCGCCGTTCAATGCTTCGGCGGACGTGGGTTGGGCACTGGCAGGCGGAGTCATACTGTGGTTCGGCGCCCTCTGGTATATAACGCATGGCCTCGCGTCGCGTTCCCTCATCCAGGGGGAACGCGCCTTAGTTGCGGCCTGCATCATTTGCCTGATTCTCTCGCTCGGTGCCGCTCTTCCATTCGGCGGCAACGGTCTATGGTCGTTTCTATCTCATATTCCGGTCCTGGGGTATATCCGCACGCCCGATCGTTTCATCGCTCTTCCGGCCGTGTGTGCTGTTTTGTGGGGCGTCTTCGCTGCTGAGTCCTACCTATGGCGATATGGAAGGCTTTCGCTCAGCCACATTGGGTACGCCTTGGCGGCGGCATGCTTTATCTTGTTTGGTTACCAACGGCATGCGTTCCAGACCGATCCAACGCTGGACTACAGAGAGCCGGAGTTGCACGCAGCCAATGCACGAGTTGCCGCACTGGAAGGCAGGAACACCACGTTGGCCTTCGTGCGCGGCGGTTCGATTTATTACTTTCCCGACTATGGTTATTCAGCGCTGCAGTTGCGTCCTTCGCTCGATTTGCTCGGCCGGTATTTGTTTGATGGGATCGCCGCCGCCGGCGTACTAGCCAAAGCGAACGTTCACTCAATTGTCGCAACGCCTAATTGGACCACAGACGGCCAAGATATCCCGAATCCCCTATGGGCGCTTTCTCAATCTTCATTTCTACAAAAAGAAAAAACCGGAGTTAATTCAGTCTATGTTTACGGGCTCAGAAATGTGCGCGGCTGGATATATCCCGTAGCCATAAGCTGCTACGAGGGCGGACCGGGGAACCTGGACCGAATTGAAGTATGCCGGAATTCAACGATATCTCCCTGGTACGCGGAAGTTCGAAATGTTCGCGCCTTACGCTTAGTGACTACGACCCGAGAGACGATCTCGTCGGCGATACGCGGCTGATGCGATGGTCGGGTCGCTCGCTCTTCATCGGAGGCTTCGCAGGTCAAAGACCATGATTACGCATTTATCCAGGGCCGCACGTTTATCAATGACCCCTGGTATCGCAACGCGGTTGGCGGCGATGCAGCGTTGTTCGACTCCGGCGGAGCCGTTGGGGTAAACAATGGCATATCAGCTCCGATGCGCTTTCCGGCGTACAGCTTTGGGCGACGGTACTTCGAGGTGCGAATTGGATGCCGCTTTCCTGTGGACGTGGGGCTGGCAGTTGGTCGAAGCACGAGAATTGCAAATTGCAGTGATACGCCGGGTTTTCAGTGGCTCCAATTTCCAATTGACGGCGGGGCGCAGATGAGTGCGCGAATCTTCATACGCTCGTCACTTGCTGCACAAGCGAACGACCAGGAATGGGCGGCGATCATCGACGGAGCAATTCTGAGGCCTGCGAATCTTGCGGATTCTTCCCTTGGCCGCCGACTAAGCACGTCGGCGTCGTGTTATCTGCCGACCGCCTCAGAAGTGCGTCGGGGTCCTATCAAACCGCACCTCGCGGCGCGGTTACGCTCGTTCAGCGCGTTGGATTTACCGAGGGTGTAGGTATAACTGCAGCAACTTCGACGACGCCGGCATTGACGACGTATTCCTCGCAAAACTTGCTGTTGTTTCGCTGGGGCGGCCCCGACGGTACGTACATCGTCTCCGGTTCGGCATGGATATCGGGTAGCGGTTCGGCACTCGAATTACTGTCGGCCGCATCCAATGCGCAGCGAGCAGCGATCTATGATCCAACTGCTACGGCTCCAACAACGGTCAGCAGTGAAGTGCACTTGCGTAAAGGGCAGACTCTTTGGTTTTAGAGTTATACTTCCTCGCGCCGATCCTGATGCTTCCGCTGCCTTCTTGCGTGCACAGGTAAGTTCTCTGCTCGCATCGGCTATAACCGCCGACAGCGCCGGAAGCGAAGAGTCCACTTGGGACTTTGCTCGCTCTCCGGCTTGGACGGTGGGAACGACATCGGCATCCGGCGCTAACGCTGATGCCGGCGTTGCTGCAGCAACGCCGATGACCGTGCGGTTTCAGTCACCCGATTTCGATAACCAGCCGACGCAGGTGTCGTTGCAAATAGATGGATCCGGTGACGGTAGCGGTAGCGCAGCCCTTCACTGCGTCGGCGCGCCGCCCGTTAACTTGGTTTTGCGCAGCCCTGAAGTAGTGAGCGGTACGGTTGGCCGTCGCATAACCCGCTGTAACGTCATCATTGCTATGACCCCGGGGCTGCGTATCCTGCGCATTCAAATCATCGCACACGGTACGACGGTGGCTCCTCGCGCCGCGCAAAGGTGGCTCCCCAAAGGCGACTACAAAATTCGAGCCTTCGGCCGATCCGGTCGGCCGGTAAGCGCCCCAATCACGATTGACGGCAAGAATGTCCGTGGCGAATTACGCTTGTATTCCGACGGATGGCATGCCGTTGGGATTGGGCGTTCGGTTACCGGTCTTTCGAGTCTCGCCGTGCTCCCCCGTGGGTGGGACCCGAACATTCTTCCGGTACATGTTCTACGAACCGCAGCAGCACGCTGGCACGTCACGGTAAGGGCGCCGGAGACCCTCGAAGCCGCAGTGCTTCCTGATGGTTGGTGGCAACTACGTTCCACTCGCAGAACCTATCGGGGAAGGCCATGTGATGTAGTTAACACGTGTTTCAATGCCGTCGAATCAGGGGTCTATGAACTTTCGCATCGTTGGCCGCCCTCGATTATCGCCGGCTTCAGTCTGAGCGTGGCGGCCTGGATTTTCAGCCTCGGAGTTACCGCACTACCCTATGCACGGCCGCGCCGACCGCGGTGAACCGTTATCGCCAACTCAAATAGCCTGCGCAGCGTCTTGCGCACTTCGATTTGGAGAAAGCCTAGAGTCGAATTCCTCTTCCAGGACATGCCCTGCGATACCGGTTTCGTTACCGCAAGAGGGCCCATTTTTGCCGCATCGTACCACGCTTGTCCGTACGTGCGAACCAGTGCGTATCGCCGGCGGCGAGCGCCGTGAGGGCTTGTCATCAGCTGACGTACAACGATGAAAGGCACCTGCAGTAAGAACTGATACCATGGTGCATTTCTTAGAAACATCAGCAGGACATTTCTGGTCGAATAGTACCTGCGCCGGCGATGGGCGGCGCTCGCGGCGGTCCCTGCGACTTCACGCGAAGCATGCCCGAGTGTCGCTCCCAGGAAATGGATGCATGCACAACGACCGTCGACCACGACTCGCAAACCGGCATTTCGATACTTCCACGCCAAGTCAACGTCTTCGTAAAACCATTCAAAAAACTCTGAATAGCCACCCAAGGCAAGAAATTGTTCGCGGCGCATCGCGGTCACGCATCCGGCTTGAAAGAACGTATCCAGTAGCGGCGCGCTAACGCGCTTGGGAGTCGCCGGCAATCCCGACAAACCAAGATCGTTGCCAAATCCTTGCACCGTGCCATCGGGATTGAGCAGTTTTGGTGCCGCTATCCCAATAGTGGAATCCGAATCCAGCAAGCGCGACAATCTTCGCAGCGCATCCTCCACGACGCTGACGTCGTTGTTCATTAAAATGATGTTGCGCGAAGGAACTGCCTTGACGGCGGCGTTTAGCGCCGCCCCAAGGCCGACGTTGTGCGGCAAACGCACCAGGGTAACGCCGGGCCATCGAGTTCTCACGACTTCCCGCGTACCATCGGTCGAACCGTTGTCGACAATTACAATATGCCCTTGATTCAGTACACTCGAAAGATATTCTTCTAATATATGCAAGCCGTTGTACGACAGGACGAACACCGCTAAATCTACACAAACGTCCGGCGCGTTATACGTAAGGACATTCATTTAATAAGGCGGCTGCTGAAAACGGAGCATTTCGGTAACGCCGCATGCCAGAGAGTATGCGGGACAAAAGTGTCACTGCTCTTGCAATCGGCTCGTATCAGCGTAGAGATTCCATCCATGCGTGGTCCTGAGCTGAAGGGGAACTCATCATTAGAGGGCGTCATCGACGGGAGTAGATCCGCGATGCACTTCCACACGTCAATCAATGTCGTTGCTTTTCCGCTACCGATGTTCATCGCCCCGTTAAAATCAGAATGAAGCAGCAAGACAAGCGCGCTGGCGACATCCGCAACGTAGACATAGTCCAAAAGCCGCTGAGGATCCCGAATATACGGCAGACGCCCACGCTTGCGAGCGGCGATAAGGAGCGATACTGCTTTGGCCGCCGGTTCTTGCGGCCCGTACACGAAAAAGTTTCGCGCCCAGCCCAGTGAAACCCCAGAGCGGGCGGCATATCCCTCCAACACCATGTGCAGCGCGGCCTTGGCTTTTCCGTAGAGTGTTGATGGCCGGACCGGCGTAAGTCCTCAACGCACGGTCCGGTGTCGGGAATGGCATATTCCGCACATGAACCGCTCACCACGACGCGCTCGCCTCCGGCTTCGGTGAAAGCTCTGACAGAGCTGAACCGTAGAGCATAGCCAGTCCAGATTCGACTTCGAATCCCAAAAGATTGGGTAATCGCTGACCCATGCCAAGTGAAGAAGGCATTGAGTCGAGCTGCGCGGACGATTCGCCGAGCCTCGCCGTTCGCCAAGAGGTCTGCGCTATACCAGCGCATCGATTCGGAGTCATCCGGCACAATTCCGCTGGTAACGGCGTGGACTTCGTAGCCCATTTTCACTAACTCCGGTACGCAGTGTCGCCCGATAAAGCCGCGCGCTCCGGTTATCAAAACGGACGTCATCGAAACGCGGGAAGCGACTTGTCTCGTTCCGAGATAGTCGCTTCAGCGATCGGCCACGGAATTCCAAGTATCGGATCGGCATAGTGAATGCCGGCTCTGGCTGACGGCTCATAGCGCGGGCCGATGTGATACCACATTTCGGTACATGGCTCCAACGTTTGATAGCCGTGCGCGATGCCGGGCGGAACATATACGGTAGCTCGCGACGCAGAGTCCAATATCAAGGAAAGCCATTGGCCTAATGTCGGCGATCCGGAACGCACGTCGACGAGAACATCGTATACCGCTCCCCTGATGCAGCGGACGAGTTTCGTCTCACCAAAAGGGACCTTTTTGGTAGTGAAGGCCCCGAAGCGTTCCCGCACGCCGGTTGAACGCCATGCTTTCTTGCATAAAATTCACTGCCATACCGCGGTCTCGCATTTCGGCGTAATCGATCAACCGAGCAAAGTGCCCGCGTTGGTCTTCAACGGGTTGCGGCGTAATCAGCACGGCGCCGGAAAACGAAAGGGCGGTGTAAATCACTCTATCAGGGAAATCCGCGGAATTGCTATGGCGAAGCGGCCACCCCATCTCCGCACGCCGTTCATCTGTTCCATCACTTCCGTGGTAAGATTCCATGGCAGAATCAACAGTACGTCCGGCTTCGTTTCGTAAATCCTTTCAGGCTGAAAAATGGGGATGTGTGATCCCGGTAAGAGAAGACCTTGCTTATGCGGGCTTCTATCCACCGTATAGGTTATAGCGCTGGAATCTAAACCACAGTAGTTGAGCAGCGTATTGCCTTTTGCGGGAGCCCCATAGCCCACAACGACACGCCCCGCAATTCTCGCGTGAGCAATAAAATCGAGCAGAGCGGTTTTGCATTCATCAACCTTCTGTTGGAAACGCTCGTACTCGGTCAAATGGTCTAGGCCGTGCCCGCGTTCAATTTCCAGGAGTGCTTCGACGGAGCGTCGCGCCGCCATGACGCCGGCATGCATGGCAAAGACACGCAGCGAGCCGCCATGCGTCGGCAACTGCTCGACATCGACGACTTCTAGAGCGTGCTCCCGGAAAACTCGAATTAGTGGGGCTAAAGCAAAATACGAATAATGTTCGTGATAGATGGTGTCAAACTGTGTTTGCTCGATAAGACGCATGACGTGAGGAAACTCGAACGTTGCCGTACCGTCGGGGGCGAGTGAGTTTCGAACGCCTTCGACGAAGTCGTGCAAATCAGGTACATGAGCGATAACGTTGTTCGCTACGATGAGGCTTGGACGACCGTATTGTGAAATCAGTTTTTGCGAGGACGAAGCGCCGAAAAAGCACGTCTCCGTGCGGATCCCTCTGCCATTCGCCACCGCAGCAACGTTGCGTGCGGGTTCGACTCCCAACACCGGGATGCCAACCCGTACGAAGTGCTGCAGCAAATACCCGTCGTTGCTTGCAATCTCCATAACAAGCGATCGTACGGGGTCGAGTCCGAGTCGCTCGATCATGTCCTCGACGTATCGGCGCGCATGATCGACCCAACTCTGCGAATAAGATGAAAAATACGCATCCGCTGGAAAAAATGCGTTGCGGGGTTTCGGAGGCACCTAGCTGTACCAGCTTGCAATTTTCACAAACAAATGCTTGCAAGGGATACCATCGTTCATTCTCCATCGCAATGTCCGCCGCCGTTAAATAGCTGTTTGCTAAAGGGCTGGTGCCGAGATCGCAAAAGGAAACGGAAAGCGGCGCAAAGCAAATGCGGCAGCTGCTAGACAACTACACCGCCCCGCTCGTACGCCTCAATTTGTTGCAGGCTAAACTCGCGCACGTCGGCTGCACTTCGCCACCTCTCGTACCACAGAACCGTCCAACGAACCGCTTGTGAGATAGTGAGCTGCGGCATCCAACCGAGCGTTCTTTGCGCTTTACCGGAGTCTATTCGCAGCGTTTGCGACTCCGGCGGCTGGTTTTCCGCGCATTGACGCCACCCGCCGTCGAACCCGAAAGATTCGAGCAGGTGCGAGGTGAGTTCCGCCACGGAGACGGCTGAAAGTTTTTCGGCCGGCCCGAAATTATAAGCACCGTCGATTGCCCTGCCTCTTGTAACCATAGACTGCGCAAGGGTAAGGTATCCGCAAAGCGGATCCATGACATGCTGCCACGGCCGGATGGCGTCCGGGTAGCGCAATATGACTTCTTCGCCCTTGCACACCGCACGAACGATGTCCGGAACGATGCGGTCGGCAGCAAAATCTCCGCCTCCGATAACGTTCCCCGCCCGCGCCGAGCTCACGCGCAATCCATTGCCGCTCAATATGGTCGAACGATAAGCTCTAGTAACGAGTTCCGCGCAAGCTTTGCTTGCGCTGTACGGGTCCTCTCCTCCGAGTGCGTCCGATTCTGTGCGGCTGGTTCCATCTGGCGCAGCTTCGTATACTTTATCGCTCGTCACGTTGATCAGCACAATGGGACGGCTACAGCGTCGCAACACCTCAATCAGGTTCACTAAGCCTAAAACGTTCGTGGAAAAGGTCGCTGCCGGATCGCGCAATCCTTCACGCAGAATTGCCTGGCTCGCCATATGGAACACGATTTCCGGTTGAACACGCGCAACGGCATCTTGGATTGAAATGATGTCGCGGACATCGCCAAAGTGCGAATCGACGTACCGTTCTAAGTGAAACAGTTCGTAGGCAGACGGCACTTCCGCTGGTAACGCGAAACCACCGACGTGCGCGCCCAATCGTTGAAGCCACAACGCAAGCCACGACCCCTTGAATCCGGTGTGCCCGGTGACCAAAACGCGCTTGCCTTGCCAAAACGAACGGGTCAACTCCAAACCTTCCACGGAGACTTTTCCGCTGTTCCATAGATGCTCGAGCGCGTTCTTATCGCGTAAGGTGTCCAACGCGTGCCAGAATCCGGTATGCCGATACGCCATCAGTTGTCCCGCCCGAGCCAAACCTTCCAGCGGTCCCGCTTCCCAAACGGTCGCGTCACCTTCTATTCGGGTTAAGACCGAAGGTTCGAGCACGAAAAATCCGCCGTTGATCCAGGCGTTATCGCCCTCCGGCTTCTCCTGGAATCGAGTAACCGCATCATTTTCAAGGTGCACTGCTCCAAATCTGCCCGGCGGCTGCACTACGGTGACGGTGGCTTCCTTGCCGTGGCGGCGATGATAAGTATCGATTGCGCTACGTAGACGGATGAAACGCCGTCTCCGTAGGTCATACATATGGTTTCCGTTCCAATGAAGGGCGCGATTCGCTTTAGCCTGCCGCCGGTGTTGGTCAATTCACCGGTGTCGATTAGTGTTACCGTCCAAGGCTCGGCAACAGTTTCGTGTACCTCCATGTGGTTGGATTTAATATCGAATGTAACATTGGACGTGTGCAGGTAATAGTTGGCAAAATACTCCTTGATCATGTACCCGCGGTATCCAAGGCAAACGATAAAGTCGGTGCAGCCATGAAAGGCTGTACAATTTCATGATGCGCCATAGGATGGGTTTACCGCCGACTTCAATGAGTGGCTTAGGCCGCATAGCGGTTTCCTGGCTGATGCGTGTCCCATACCCGCCCGCTAGAATAACGACCTTCATAGTGTTTTCAAGCGCTGGCTCGGAAAACCAGTGCCGCTTCAGTATTCCGGATAATGTTTGAACAGGGCGGAGGCGGCACTAATATATGCCGGACTTGCGTAATCCCCGCATAGTATTGAAAAGCAAGATTCACATCCAATGCATCAATATGCTGCCGGTTTGCGACAGTACCGTAGACTCGGGTATTATGCAACGTTGACATCTCGCCGGACGGTAAGAGATTGCGCTTTTCCCGGTCCATCCCCCGCACAATCGCAAGCCACAGCCTCGACCGGAGGTCGGCTTGCCCCGAATCCGGTGAAATAAAGCACCTGGGCCAAATACAGCGATACTGCTTGATAACTACTATCGAAGCCGCCCAACTCCGGAAACGTTCCATCGCTTTGCTGACGAGACAGCGCATCGTTCATGAATGACTCGCCCGCCGCCATTCCATCGCGTCTTCCTAAAGCCCGACCGTTCAAGTAGTATGCGGCCGCATAGATAAAGAGCGGTTTACCGCACCTTTATCAGTCCGCAATGCGTCTTCCTGGGCGAGCAACCGTGTCAAGGCGGCAGAGTCTTTGCTGCGCAAAACCGTCAAGTGAGCGCGCATGTCTGCCATCGAACTATTGGAAGAAAACCATGAAGATTGTGACAGCAGCAGCATCGTGTGGCCGAAATCCTCGAGAAAGAATGCAGCCGCAGCCGGTCTAGCCCACGGCGCGCTTTTCCCCGACGGCGTTAATTCCCGCCCTTTCGAACGTATGCAAAACTTCCATCGGACGTTTGGTGCGAAAACGCATAATCGGCAATCCGCAAGAGAAAGCGCGACACCCGTGCTGTCATGCATAACGATTGCCGCGGGTATGGTGCGGTCCGTTGTTCGCTGGAACTCAACGTTGAGATAATGGCCGCGGTTGCGGCTGGTGGCGCCGTCCGCACTGGGACGCGCAGAATGCGCAACTGCAATGAGGAACGCCTTATCCACGCGCATGAGAATGAAAGTTTAGGCTAACAATGGTTCACTGGCGGCAAACGCCGTCGCACCCAGGAGCGCCGCAAAAGCCGCTACGACGACTTTCAATGGGGCAAACTAAAGGCGTACACGTCGCCGGTGACGTTGACGGCATAGACGCCGCTCGGAACGACGACGGGCGAAGCGCGAAATATGGGGAGGCCCGCTGGTGAAGGACCAGAGGACCTTCCCCGTAGCGACGTTTAGCGCTAACAGCGTGTTATCCACCGCAGCGAACGCGATGCCGTTATTGATCGCCACCGAACCGTATAGCGGATTCGCCGTCGTGATACTCCAGCGCAGATTTCCGTAGTAATCGGTTGCGACGATTTTCGCCTGTCCCGGCGTTGCGGCGAAAGGCCGGCGCGCACCGGCGGTCGTTCCGATACGGCAGAGGGCTGCGGACTGAGACGACGGCAGCACCGTATAGCCGGCGCCCACGATGATTGTATTGCCGTCCGTGGACGGCGTTCTCTAACATCCTGGCCTGATCCCTGCGCCCCAAGCGCACTATCCCACTGGTACGCACCATTTTGACCCAAACCGTAGAATAGTCCATTTTTGTTGATGAAGAATGCTCGATTGCGCGCAATCAGCACTCCTCCTCCCGTGTCATCGTCCACCTTAGAGTTGCGAGCTGCGACGTAACTCCAAGCAAGAGTGCCGTCCAAAGTCAACGCTGCCGCTCCGTTGGCCGTCATCATCGGCCCGTCGCACGTATTTCCCGTGCCAAAATACAAATACGTTCCGTCATACGAAATTGGAGACCACACCGACCCGCCCTCATGCGGGTTGGAATCGACCAGCCAATTCCATAGATATGTCCGCGGCTTCGTCATGGGACGAAACACCGGTATTCCTGCAACCCGGTGCGTCACCACCGGAGGAACCAGAATAGACGCGTCCATTGGCAACAATGGGCGAGCCGTGCGTAAGACCCAGCGTCTGCACACTCCAGCGAACCGCTCCGGTTGTTAGATCAAGCGCGTAAAGATAGGACGGCGCCGGATTCCCGGCTGCGTCATTGAACCGATTGCCGATAAAAACGGTATTCGAGTCGATCGTTGGCGTCATCATGATAGAACCGCCGATAGGCTGCTGCCATACAAGCGTCCCGCTCTTCACGTCGAATGCTTCAACGTTTCCCACTTGGCCGCCGACTACGAGTAAACCACCATACACAACGGGACTGGACTGGTCCGGTTCATGCATGTTCTCTGGCGGTCCCACTTTCATCTTCAACGATCCGACTGTAGCCAGCGACAAGCCCGTCGTTTGCGGCTGGTATCCCGATCGCGTATAGTCATGCCCGAACGTAACCCAATCGTCTCCGTTTATTGTCGAAGTGGGCACGAAAGGCGTTAGCGGAGGCGTTTGTGGGCTCTGGCTCGGACCAACCTTCGGAGTCGGAAGAGGTCGGCGGCGTTGTCGATGAGCCGCCGCAAGCGGATGCGATGATCGTCAGCATCACGCCGAGCACAATCGAAATGCGCGCACTATTCGTCGATCCTCGAAACCCTTTTTTCATGAGGAAGCGTTGTTCAGACCATTTTTGAGGGTTTCCTGGCCGCCAGCGGCTGACCTAGCCCATTGGCGGGCTGCCGGCAATGAAAGAACGGCTTGCATTTCGATTTCCGCAGCGCGCTGCCATGAAAAACTTTGCGAAAGAATACTTGTGCAGCATCTGCAACTCCTGATGAAAGCGATCGTCTGAGAGCACTCGCCGGGTTAGCCGAGCGAGTTGCCTGTGTCGCCTAACGGGGCCGAGAGCCTGCCTTGCGGAAAGACTTCGTGGAAAATTTCCAGGTCATACGTCAAACAGGGGACGCCGGCTGCCATTGCCTCAGCAAGAGCGATTCCCCACCCCTCTTCATAGGCTGGAAAAATGAACGCTCGGGCTCGGGCGATAAACTTTCTTTTTCTCGTTCCTCCGTCAATGCGCCCAGCAATATGACGTGTTCCGACAATCCGGCATCAAAAATCTTTGCGCTAATCGTCGCTCGATATCGGGGGTCGCCATCGCCTACGATCAAGAGCGGACAGGCGCCGTGGAATTGCGTCACTAGCCGCCAAATCTCGATAAGATCATTGATGCCCTTTGTGGGGTGCAGCCGGCCGATGAAGAGAGCGATGTCCCGCCGAACCGGAGCCTGTAGTGGAAAGGCCGGTGGTCGACGCCGTTCGTCGTGATAAAAACGTGTTTTGCCCGCAACGCGCAAATTTGCTTAGCCTGCAAACGGCTTCCCGCGACATCGTGGGGAAAAGCCATCGGATCAACAGAAGGCCGATCGCTTCGTTGACGTACGCGAACACGTTGTTCGTCAACGAACCCGGACGTTTCCACGGTGCCTGTTGAACGTGCCATATTTGCACCGCGGCATTGCGCCCTCCGAACGTTGCAGCGGGGACAACGTCGGCAAGGAAGTGCGATTGCACTAGCAACACATCGCATTGGCGCAGCCGCCCTGTCGCGAAAGGCGCCAGCAACGCGCGTAGCAGAAAAGCAATCGGTTTGAGCTGATCGAGCCGTCGCAGGACGGCATCGGGACAAACCGTGCTCGCGGAAGCGCTTTCTCGAAAGCCGCTCGTGCCATCGCTGGTCCGAATATCGTAATTTCGAAGCGATCTTCCCAGCGTTTTACGGTCTGCACAAGATGAACGTATCCGCCCGCGAAGATCCGGCAACCGGATCGAACGCGTTAACCAGTACACCTACCCGCAGGCTGCAAATAAGAAAAACCTCAGAAGGCTACGAGCGGTGTGCCGGTTATGCGCGCCTGAACTTTTTGCGAAAAAGTCTTCATGCGAGAGTCGCACCAAATTGCGCGCGGCGGCCGTTCCAAGGCGCTCTCGAAAGTCCGGATCGGCCAGAACGGTACCGATGGCGTGAGCCAAAACTACCGGATGATGAGGCTGCACCAACAAGCCGGTAACATCGTTCACGATGGCATCACGAAGACCAAACGTGTCGTAGGCTACGGTAGGAACATGGAAACGAGCCTGTTCCCGAAACGACAAGCCCCCAGCCCTCGCGCACGGACGCCATAACGAAGCAGTCCAGCGAAGACAAGATCGCATCGCGCTCCTCAGGCGGAATAAAGCCGGTGAATCGATTCGCTGCGAGCAACGTAATTGCTCGGCCAAGCGCTTCAAAGCAGACCCGACCCGTGCAGAACCGCCGCCAACTACCCACAGTTCCGCTTGCGGGAAGCTTAACAGCACTTGCGCGAAAGCGCGAATGATGTGATCGATCCGTTTTGATGCCGTGATGCGGCCTACGTATCCAATCCGGTATGAACACGAGGTCCAGCATCGGCGGTTCGACCGGCGGCAGGCTCGGACTCTCGATCACATCAATCGCTCCCTGTAGTCCTATCGCTCCTAAAAACTCGCAGATGATCGGGAGATCGTGATAGCGGGAACGGAACGATAAAGTCGTAACAACAGCGGTTCCGATAGGTACCCGAGGAGTGCGAGAGGCGCTGCAGCTCGTGCCACCAGACCTCGCGCGCCAACTGATGAATCAGCAGGGTTGTCTTTTCCGGCGCTATCAAGCGGGAAAAGAACGGTAGGGTGTTAACTTCGTCGACGACGACGTCGACCGAACGCCGATGCCGGAAAAGCCAAAGCGCCGCATGAAACCGACACGTGAACCGATTGCCCATCCGCCAAACGGTATACGATCGCAGCCTTTCGCGAATGGGCGGCCGGCTACAGTTGAAGAGATCCACAAACATTTATGTCCGGCATTCGCTAAAGCACAAAGGAGTGGTGCGTATACTCGGCGCCTCCGCTGCGGGATGATGTTGATCGCGCCAATTGAACAGCACGACGCGCAGCGGTTTTCTTTCGCGCGGAACAGGGATCACCGGTATTCACGTCTCGAATCGCAAGCGCATGACATTCTTCGACTTGCAACTCATGTGCATTGCGATTTTGCACGGCGGTTTCATCAAACGGCAGCGGTTTATCATAGTAGCGCAGCACGCGAAGCCGAAAAAATATCGCTAGCGTGTAATCAGCATCCTTACGACCACGCGCATATCCAACCGCGCAATGGCGCGCCGGAAATCCACTGACGGGAGCGTCGAGGAGGCGGTATCCTCGGCGATGGGCGATCGACAAGCACCTCGATGTCGAAGGTAAATTTCCGTTCGGCCATACGAGGCAAAACGTCGTCCAATAATTCTTTTGGAAGAAGCTTTAAGCCCGTTTGAGCATCGCGTAGCGGCAGCCCGAACAGCACTCGCACGAGCATATAATACGTCATGCTGTAGGTACGGCGGATCGCCGGATATTTCACTCGTGAAAAAGGATGCCATTTAGATCCCATTACGGCGTCGGCGGAATTGACGTCCATGATCTCAAAAAATACCGGAAGCTGCGCCGGGTGCAGATCCATATCAGCGTGCAAGAAAACAACATATCGTCCGGTGGCGTATGACGCTCCGCAGATTAAAGCGTTTCCCTTTCCCCGGTTTTCATCGTAACGGACAACTCGAACTCGCTCCGGGTGTTTTAAGCGCGCCTTCGCTGCTCGAATGTGAGTGTCGTCGGGGCTGCCGTCATCAACGACGATAATTTCAAAATTGTATCCGAAGTGATCGAAGGTCTCTACCGTTTCGACGATGTTTTGCTCGATAAATTGCGCCTCGTTGTAGGCCGGCATCACCACCGACACTTTACCGCTCAGCATTGACGATCGTTTACCATCAGGTCAATTCCACCGGGATGGGATTCTCTACCAGCAGCGCAGCTCCAGGCGCTGCGTTTGGCGCCGCCAAGCGATACGAGCATGCTAAGACTGCAAGAGCATTCCCAATGAGCAAAGCGTGTATAACGTTCCAGAGCGTATGATGATACCAAACAATTGCGAGCACCTCGAACAACAGCACGAACGCCAGGCCGTACAAAAAATCGAACCGATGCAATCCAATCTTGTAGTTCACCAACAACGTGACGATAGCCAAGAGTCCCATTGCTGCGTCGTACTGGAAAACATATGGCGCTCCGCCGACGAATCCATGTCCGGCAAAAATGCGCAAAACCGTGACCGGCATTGCCCCAAAAAGAATGAGCTGTGCCGGACATTGCCACGGTTCCAAGCGCCGCGCGGACAAGCAACGGAATCGGCGACAGTCCCCTTTTTGCGGCAGCGACCGCCTTAGGTAGAACGATCATCGGTAGAAAACCGGCGACGAACAGCACTACCTTCCCCGTGAGGTTGACTGCAGCGTAAACGCCTGCAACGCTTGACGGAAAGAAATGCTTTACAAGCATATCCATGAAGCTCATGGCTGTCAAAGCCGCAGTCGCAAGCGCGACTCCAACAGTGGTGCGCACCAGATTCGCAAGGTCGACAGAAAACGAACGTGCCGATACGAGTTCGAATTGGGCTCGTGCACGCTCCATACCGTAAAAATGAGCGCAGACGCGGCGCCAAGCCACCACCCCATCATTGCGCCGGCTATCCCGAAACCGGAGTATACGAGGGCTATCGCAAGGGCTGCCTTTAGGAAAGCTTCGAGCGCAAGCGAGACGGAAAATTTACCGAAGGCCTGACGGCCCTGCAAGATGCCGCGCAGGCACGGGGTTACGAAAGATACAGCCAAGATTGCAATGTCGCGTTATGACGTTTTCGTTGCGTATCCGCAAGAAGGCACCGATGTCGTTGCGAAGAGCAAATCCGGCGGCAAAGATGAATGCCGCAGCAATTATACTCCAGCGAGATACCACTGTCGTCAGTCGGCATATGCGAGCCGCATCATTCAAGGCGTGGTACTCCGCCGCGTATTTGGTGACAACGAGATTCAACACGACTGCGGGAATAGAAAGAAGCATCAGCGCGCCAACCAACGCCGAAAGGGCAGCATAGTTTTCTACACCGACGTTGCGGCTGATTGCAAAATTAAATGCATAATTCAGAGCGTTGGCTAGAAAGGTTGCGCTGAAAACAATAGCGCTATGGCGTAAGAACTCGCTTCGCAGCACTTGCTGAACCGGTCTCGAAATGGTGCGTGGCGCGGCCGTACTTACGCTCATGCGATCGGCGCCTCGCGATTTTCGGGCGGGCTGGGAACGTTGCGCTCGAACTTCTGCACGATCAGTGCGAACCGCAAACGCCAACTCCTCGACGTTGAGCACGCGCGCCGCCGCGATGAAGGCGAGCGCCCCCGATGGCGAGTTGTCCGAACAGAAACCACGCGCGCGAGGCGAACGTTCGCCTCGGGCTGCACGCCCAGGGCGGCAATCCAGTGCAGCGTTGCAACCATGACGGCGGAGCTCGCGCCGATTTTGAGCGCCGACAGTCCGAGCACGCTCCACTCTATGCGGCGCACCAAACGCTGCACCAAAAACAGCAGCATGATTGCCTGCATCGACTGGCTGACCGAATTGGCAAGCAGCAGCCCGCGCGCGCCCAGCGTCGGCAACCAGATGACGGAAAGCAGCACGTTGACGACGACGCTGAACACCGATATTGCGACGGTCCAGCTGGTTTCTTTGCACGCGAACGCGCACCGCGTAAGCACGACGTTCGCCGCCAGCGCAACCAGGCCGACCGCCGCAAACGGCAATAGGCCGGCGCAAAGGTCCGTGGCCGTCGACTTGAACGTGCCGCGTTCGAACAGCGTTTGAATCATCGGGTGCGCGAGCACGATCAGCGCGCACACGCTGGGGATCGTGATGAAGTTGACCAGACGCAAGCCCATCGTCACGCTGCGGCCCACCGCCAATCGGTTCTCTCGCGCGAAATGCGAGGCCAGCAGCGGAAAGATGACCGTCGCGATCGCCGCAGCAAAAATCTGCTGCGGGAAGTTGACGAGTTTGGTCGCGTAATTCATGCCGGCCATGTAGCCCGGCGAGAGCGTCGAGGCGAAATAGCGATCGAAGAAAATCGCGATTTGGCCGGCGGCGGAACCGACGATGATCGGCCCGAGCATATCCCAGATGCGGCGCAGTCCGGGATGCCGCAGGTTCAGCGTGAACCGGTAGCGCCGCGTGAGCAGCAGCGGCGGCATCTGCACGAGCCATCTGCGCGAACAGCCCGAGAGTAGTTCCTAAAACGAGCGCGTAGATTCCCATCCGGCGGTTGAGCGCGACGACGCAGCCGATCGTCACCGACATTGAGCACTATGACCCGTCAGCGAAGCCGAGCGAAAACGATGGTGCGCGTTCAGCACCGCGCTGAACACCCCGACAAACTCACGGCGATGATGCTCGGCATCAGCCAGCGCGTCATGCGAATGGCCACGCCCATCTGCGGAGCGGGAAAGCCGTGCGCGACGATCGGCACGTACAGCGGCGCGAAAAAGTATCCCAGCACCGCGCACGCGGACAAAACGATGAACAAACCGTTGATGATCGTGTTGGCGAGGCGCCAAGCTTCTTCTTCGTCACCGCTGGCGAAGTAATCCGTGAACGTGGGGACGAGCGCGCTCACCAAAGCGCCGTTGAAAACGCCGAAGAGAATGGTCGGTATGACGGCCGCGGCCAGAAACGTATCCATCTCCCACTGCGTGCCGTAGTAGCGAGCGTTGACGACTTCGCGAGTGAAGCCGAGCAGCGTGGAACCCAGCGTCGCAGCGATGACGAACAGCGCAGAACCCGCCAGCGCAGCCTGCGTCGGCTCCGGCGATGGACCGATGACGCGAAGCTGCGCTCTAATGTGCGCCGTCCTTGCGAATCACCGCCGGAATGGTCTTCGCGAGGATCGCCAAATCGCGCAGCGGCGACCACGTGTCGATGTAGTCGATTGTCCATCTCCATCCACTCGTCGAACGAAACGGTGCAGCGGCCGTGGATTTGCCAGTAGCACGTAATGCCGGGAAGCACTTCAAGGCGCCGCATCGCATACGGCGTGTAATGCTCTACTTCGCTCGGAAGCGGCGGGCGCGGACCCACGAGCGACATCTCCCCGCGAATCACGTTGAGCAAATTCGGCAGTTCATCGATGCTGGTACGCCGCAAGAACGCGCCGAGCGGATGCAGGCGCGGATCGTTACGGATTTTGAAAACGGGGCCGTCCAATTCGTTCAAATGCAGCAGGTCGCCGCGCATGTCGTGCGCGCCCACTACCATGGTGCGCAGCTTGAACATTCGAAAGCGCCGGCCGCGCAGTCCGACGCGCTCTTGCGAATAGAACGGCGAGCCGCGGTCGACTGCTACGATCGCAAGGGCGGCGATTGCGACGATAGGGGATGTGAGCCCGATCGCAAGGCTGCCCAAGAAAATGTCGATCAAGCGCTTGAGCGCGATCCATGCCGGCGGTACTTCTCGAACGGCAATGCCGGCGCTGTACCCTGCAAGATGCGACTCGCGCGCTACTTGCACGGCACCTGCTCGAATGCCGCCGCGACGGTTTTGCCGACGTAGTCCATCCCGGTGATGGTGCCCAAAACTTCTCCGCCGCCATCGCGCAAATGCACGAACGGCACGAACTCGCGAGTGTGATCGCTGCCGGGCGCGGTGGGATCGCAGCCGTGGTCGGCCGTGAATATCACTTCATCGCCGGGCCGCAGCAACGAACGCAGGCGCGGGATCTGCGAATCCAGCGTTTCGAGCGCACGAGCGTATCCACGAGCATCCCTGCGGTGACCGTATTTCGAGTCGAAGTCGTTCAGGTTCACAAAAATGAATCCGCGATCGATGCGGGCAAGCAAGTCGAACGTCTTCTCCATCGCGTCCGTGTTGTCGCGCACGCGGACCGAGTTTCGATGCCGTGACCACAATAGATATCGCAGATTTTTCCGACGGCATGAATCGGAATGCCCTTGGCGGCGAGTTCGTCCAAGATGCTGGGCGGCGGCTCGATGGCGTAATCGCGGCGATTCGGCGTACGTGAAAATGCTCCGGGCGAGCCCACGAACGGCCGAGCGATAACGCGATTGACCGCATGCTCACCGACGAGCATTTCACGCGCGCGCTCGCACCAATCGTACAGCGTTGCAAGTGGAACGACGCTCTCGTGCGCAGCAACTTGGAAAACCGAATCGGCGGACGTGTATAAAATCGGCCGTCCCGTCGCTAGGTGTTCGCGCCCGAGTTCTTCGATGATTTCCGTTCCCGACGCGGTCTTGTTTCCCAGAGGCGGTTTACGCGCGATCGCGGTAAAGCGCTCGATCACCTCGGGCGGAAATCCGTTCGGATACGTGGGAAACGGCGCCGCTGTGATGATTCCGGCCATCTCCCAATGTCCGGTGATGGTGTCTTTCCCCGCGCTGCGCTCTTGCAGCCGCGCCACGCGCGCGGCGGGCTGCGCCGGTTCGGCGATGCCTTCAATAGCGGTTAAGCAACCGATGCCCAGCCGTTCCAATTGCGGCATGCGCAAACCGCCGACGTATCGAGCGACGTTTCCCAGCGTATTTGCGCCCGGTGCATCGCCGTAACGATCTGCATCCGGTAAAGCGCCCACACCTCCCGAGTCGAGCACGATGGTGACAATTCGGGTCATTCGCTCAGGCCGTTTCGAAACGCCGGCACTGCTCGCCTCCCCAAGCAATCCGCTTACAATGTAGGCGGATTGCTCCCAACAGTGGCTGCTGGAGGGCTTGCGCAGTTGCAAGCCCAACGCTCGATGCCTGCATGCGTCACGTTTTCATCATGCTCGCCGTAGTGGCCGCGCTGGCTTTGTGCTGCGCGCGCGCTCAAGCGCTGACGCTGATCCGGCTGAGCGCGCATAGCGTGCGCTTTTACTACGGCCGGTTTCTCGTCGAAGCCGACGGAAACGTGCGCGTGACGACGAGCGACGGACTGACGATGAGCGGCGATGCTTTTTCCATGGATCTCAAACTGAACCGCTTTCTCTTGGCCGGTCACGTGCAAGTGCACAATCCGAGCGGCTCGCAGCAAGGCGCGGCGCTCGCAGATTTTCTCGACTTCGATCGCATGTACTTCATCCCAATCGTCAACAGCGCGAAAAGCAGCGCGATGCCGGATCGATGGACGTTTCTGAACCGCGATTTCGCGCATCCGGCCAAAGGCCGGGCGATGCCCGAGGACACCTTTTTTTTCCCCGACACCGGCCGCGAACTGCCGTTTTTGACCGCGCACAGCGCGACGATCGGCGAAAAATCGTTCATCCGTTTTCCGGCGAACCGTTTCGCGCTGATACAGCCCCTGGGCGTCTACATTCCCACGCCATCGTATTACGTCAACTTCTCGGCCGATCAGCACCTGGGCGACAACTCGCTCGCGGGCGCGTCGTTCGATGCGACGTACGAGTTTGCCGGCAACGCCAATGCGATCAGCGCGTTGCACTTCCGGTACGATCCGACGAACAAAACGTACTTGGCGTTCGAGCAGCACCTAAGCGGAAAGAAAGCGTATGCCGTGTTCTCGCTCAACCCGATGACGCGACCATCGAAGTTTTGGAATTTGCTGACCTCATATCGCCCGTCGGACACGATCCAGTTTCGCACCTTTACGATCCTGCATACCTTCCAGTTCGGACTCTCCAGGCCGCTTGAGGCTCAGCAAAGCACGTCGGTGCAGGCGACGAAAGCGTTTCCCAACTCGTTTCTGCAGTTGAATACGCAACTCACGAATCTCTCGTTGCTGCCGCCGACGCCCGGCGGTTACGAAGGGCACGGCGTGGTTCCGAATCACCCCATCACCATGCAGCTCACGGCGCAGACGTTCAACCATCGCATCGGAAAACTGCCGCTCTACGAATCGCTGCAGTACGGCTTCGGCTATACGCACGACGCGTACGGGCTGCAGACGCTCGGCGGCGTTACGTACACCAGCATTTGGCAGCACAACATCGGCCTGCAGGCCTACGTGCCTTCGCTCAAGATCGGCAACAACGCCGTCGAAACGAAAAACTATTACGTGAACGCGACGTTCCAAAAGAATCGCACTTGGAATTCCACCCCGCACTACATCGATTCGACGCTGGCTACGGCGAGCCTGAGCCGAATCTTCGACCGGCACTTTCTGGCTTTCACGAGCTATTCCATCCAGCACACGGGAGATTACTACGAAGGCGCGCTGGCGAACGACGCGTATGCGCCATACGTGCCCGTCGTCGGCGGCGTTCCGGTGTACGGGTATGCGGCGTTTCGCGGCGCTGCGACGATGCATACGCTGGCGTTCGACGTCAACTACAGCAACAACGGAAACTTTACCGCGTCGCTGCTGGCCCGCAAGCACGCGGATTTCCCCGCGCCGTATCCCGGACTTTTTCCCGCGCCGCCGGTCAACATTCTGGGCCAGCAACAGCCCGGAACGTTTTTGGGGCAGCCGCCGTATGACATCACCGCGGACGTGCGCGCGCGCGTCAATCCCTTTATGTCGATCGACGTTTCGCGCAGCTATTATTTCAATTTCGACACGCTGCATTGGAACCCGGGCTTCATCGTGCAGATCACCCAATGACGCGCCGCGCGCTGCTGTTTCTGTTGATCCTTTTCGCGGCGATCGGCGCGGGCGCCGGCGAGGTCACCGTAACGGGTCAGATCCTCGATTACGAGAAGGGCTGGCTGTTTTTGACGACCGGTGACGGATTTCACGTCGCGCCCAACGTTGCGATTTCCCACGGGCCGCCCGTGCCGCGTCTGTACGCACGCGTAACGTTCGATTCGGCCGGAACGATTACGGCGATCAACGTCTCGAAAACGAAACTTCCGCCGGAAGGCGATCTCGGCGCGATTCACCGGTTTGCCGTCACGCTTTCCTCACCGTTGCCCAATCCCGATTTGGCGCCGCCGGCAACGGCCAATCGCTGCGCGCAAACGCGGCCCGGTAAATCGGTTGCGCTGACGATTACGGTCCAAGTACCGCCGACGACGGCGCTTACCGACACGATTTACATGACCAGCGATCAGGCCGGCTGGAACGCGCAGGCGTATCGCTTGGATCGCGTCGATGCGCTGCACTACCGCACGACGCTCAGGCTGTATTCCGGCACGGTCATGCACGTGCTGTTCGATCGCGGTTCGGCGCAGTCGATGCAAGTCGGCGAGAACGGCATCGAAGTGCCGCCGTATCTGCTGTGCATCGGCGATGAGGACGCGCAGGCTTTTCGCGTGACGGTTTACCGCTGGAGCGACGAAGTCACGGGCAGCCCGCAGCAAATCCCGCAAACGCTGCCGACGCCGTATAATCCGGCGCCGTTCCCCAATCTGCCGACGCCTTCGCCGCTTTAGGAACGCTAGCGGATCGCGACCGTGAAATCACGCTCGGTGCTTGCGCCCTGCGAATTAGCAGCCACGATGTGCGCGGTGTAGTTGCCGCGCAAAAAGAACGGAATGCGCGGAAGCCGGTACGCCATCTCCCACACGCCCGGAGAGGCCGGCGGAATATGCGCCGTTCGGCCGGCGAACCGAACTTCGACGCTGACGACGTTCGTGGACGTGATGACCGTCCCGCTCACGACTTCACCGCTGTGAAAGACGGGGTCGCTCACGCGCACCGCGAGGATTTGCGGCGCAGCTTCGGGCGGCAACACCGGGGGCGTCGGCAATGCCTGGGCGGACGGTGGGGAAGCAGCCGGAAAGGCCGCCGGCGTTGGACTGGATGAGGTCATCGGCGCCGGCAAGAGCAGCGGCGTCGGTGAAGGCGGCGCGGGTGAGGGCAACGTCGTTTGCGCGAGCAGCCATACCAGCGTAGTGAATGCCCGCATCAGTTTTATCTCAGCGTGATCGGCAGTGAAGAGCTGACGGCATCGCCGCGGCTATTGCGCGCGATCACTTCGATGGAATAGGTTCGGCGCAGGAAGAACGGCACGTACGGAACCCGGTACGAGAGCCGGAATTGACCGACTCCGGTTTTCTTCATCGCGGCAGCGTACCCGCCGATGCGCGCCTCTACGCTGGCGACGTTGGATGACGTTTCGACGCGTCCTAAGACCACATCGCCGCTCCGCACGACTTCCCGGTCCAGGGACATCGCGAGAATCTGGGGGGGCGCCTGCGAAGGACGGCGCAGAACCGGCGGCACGATCGCCGCCGGCGCAAGCGTAGTCGCAGGAATCGGCGGGGCGGCCTGCGGCGCAACGCTTGGTTTGCCCGATGCGGTGCTCGCGGGAGAAGGTGAGGCCGACGCGACCGGCACGTACACGACCGGCCCGGAGGCGGGCGATGCTTTTGCCGAAGGCGCCGCGGCAGGTGGTGCCGTCAAGGCCTGAACGGGGGCGCGCACGACCGAACCCGGCGCCGCTACGTGTGCGTACCATTCCAAAGCGACGACGCCGCACGCGAGCGCGAGCGCGGCCGCGAAGGCTCCGTTTCGATTCCACATTCGCCTATTCAACAGTCTTCGGCCCCGGATTCATTTCGGTACGAAGGCGCCGCGCTTTACGTTCGGCGAACGACGCGGCTGATGACTGCCGGCTCGCAACCCGCACCGCTGATAAGCGTGGTCGTACCGCTGTTCAACGAGGAGGGAAACGTCGTTCCGCTCCTCGACCGAATCACGCGCATTTTGCAAGCGCTTCCAAACGCTCCTTCCTATGAGATCGTGCTGGTGAACGACGGCAGCCGCGACGGAACGCTGGATTCGATTCGTTTGCAGATGCGTCAACGCGCAAACATCGTGCTCGTCAATCTCTCCCGCAACTTCGGGCATCAACTCGCCGCGACCGCCGGGCTCGAACGTCGCCGGCGGTCAAGCCGTCGTTCTGATGGACGGCGATTTGCAGGATCCCCCGAATTGATTGCCCGGTTTTTGGAATGCTGGCGCGAGGGCTACGACGTGGTGTACGCGGTTCGCCGATCGCGCAAAGGTGAAAGCCGCTTCAAAGTGCTCACCGCAAGCATCTTCTATCGAACGATCAAGCGTTTGACGAACGTTTCGATTCCGGTCGACGCGGGCGATTTTCGCCTGATGAGCCGCCGCGTCGTCGACGCGCTTAAACGCTCGCGAGAACGTCATCGGTTTTTGCGCGGCTTGGTCAGCTGGGCCGGCTTTACGCAAACCGGCGTGCCGTACGATCGCGACGAGCGGCACTCGGGAACGACGAAGTATCCGCTGCGCAAAATGCTGAAATTCGCGGTCGACGGAATCACCTCGTTTTCCGACGTGCCGCTGCGCATCGCGTCGTATCTGGGATTCACGGTCAGCACCGCAGCCTTCGTGTACGCGCTGATCATCATCATCTTCAAAGCATTTCGCCTGGGCACGCCGGAGTACGCGCGCGGGTGGGCCTCCACCATGGTGGTCATCTTGTTTTTGGGCGGCGTTCAGCTCATCGGCATCGGCATTCTGGGCGAATACCTCGGCCGCATTTACGACGAAGTAAAGGCGCGTCCGCTTTACTTGATCGCCGATATCGAGCGTTCGTAGATCAGCTTCGGCGCAGCGCACGGCTCATCGCCGATCGTAAACGCGGAAACTAGATTCCGAGCTTGGTCGCGGTTCCGCCCGAACGCTGCGTAGAGCGGCGCCTCTTGCGTGAGAAAATCTCCGATCTGCGCGAAGACGCGCAGGCCGCCCAGGCGATCGTGCGCCGAGAGACGGCGCCCGGCATTCCCCAATCGCACGACGTTCGATGGACTGCACGTATCCCGACCGCGGAGAACAAAATTGCAGCGGTTCGTGCGTTTCCATTGCTTCAAAAGCATCCGCGTCACCATGCTGCGCGCGCACCAGCTGCAGCATCTTGGCATACGCGGCGCCGCTCTCCAGCGCGGTGTGCGCCGCAACCGCGGCGTTCGCGACGCCCGCTTCTTCCAGCATTGCGCCGGCCACGTCGAGAACCAGTTCGCGAGCTCGACCCTTTGAGTGCCCGCGAAGCAGATCGCGCGCTTCGATCGCTTCGATTCCCGTTCCGATCGCTCGCCCGAGCGGCTGGCTCATGTCGCTCACCAGCGCGCGGGCACGCCGCCCGAACCTATGCGCAAGTTGCACGAGCAATCCGGCAAGTTCGTTCGCGAGTGCGAGTGGCGGAACGAACGACGCAGCGCCGGTTTTAACGTCGAATACGAACGCGTGCGCGCCGCCCGCGATCTTCTTCGAAACGATCGACGAAGCGAGCAGGCCGGGCGCGGGGACCGTGCCCGTGCGATCGCGCAAGCGATACAGCCGTTTGTCCGCGGGCACCATCGCTTCGGTTTGCGCGGCGATCGCGCAGCCGATCGCCTCTACTTGGCGCACGAACGCATCGGCGTTCAAGTCGGTGCGTACGCCGGGAATCGCTTCAAGCTTATCGATCGTGCCGCCGGTGTGGCCGAGCGCGCGGCCGGAGATTTTTGCCACGTGCGCCCCGGCTGCCGCCGCAATGGGAATCGCGGCGATGGAAACGATGTCGCCGACGCCGCCGCTGCTGTGCTTGTCGACGACCGAGCGGCCGTGCTCGAAGGTGATGACGGCGCCGCTGTCCACCATCGCTTGCGTCAACGCGACCACTTCGTCGAGCGACATGCCGCGCCAGACGCACGCCATGCATAAAGCCGCCATCTGCGCTTCGTCGACGGCTCCGCTTACGAATGCTTCGACGATCGCGTGCCACTGCGCCGCAGGCAGCTCGTGCCCCTCGCGTTTACGCTCGATGCACCCTCGCATCCCGTCTTCTTGCATGGCCCCGGGGTTCGCTCGGCAATCGGCGAAGCCCGCCGCATGGCTGCAGACCCGTTGACCGCAATCGGCTACGCGGCATTCGGCATCGCGGTGACGCTGCTGACGATGCGGCGCGCGAGTTTGGGATTATGCACGCTGATCGCGGTCGTTCCGTTTGCGTTGTATCAAGACGTGTTCGCCACGACCGTGACGTTGCCGAAGGTCGCATTGCTTGGGCTGCTGCTGGGCTTGACCGCGTATCGCGACGCATTCGTGCCGATCGGTAGCGCGGTGCCGTGGAGAATCGCGTCTGCCGGACTGCTGGTGCTGGCGGCGACGATGTTCACGTTCTGGCATGCAACGTATCACGAGAGCGTTTTGCGCGAAACGCTCAAGATCGCCGAATACGTCGTGGCGTTTTGCGCGGTGGTCGCCGCGTATCGCCTGGATCCGAATCGCCGCGCGGTGCGCACCGTGCTGCTCGGCGTAACCATCGCCGTGGCGCTGCTTGCGCTCGGACAAGAAGTCATCGGCGCGCCGTCGGCGATGCTGCTCAACGGGCGTCCCATTCCGCGCATCGCAGGGCCGCTGGAAGGGCCCAATCAGCTTGCGGGTTTTTTCGACGTAACGCTCCCGCTGGCGTTCGCGTTGAACGTGGAAGAACCGAGCGCCGCAGCGACGATCGCGTTGTTCTTAGCGCTCGCAACCGACGTGTTGACGTTTTCTCGCGGCGGCATCATCGGCGCGCTCATCGGCGTGGCAATCGTTGCGGCGATCAGCATGGCCGCGCGGCGTTCGATCGCGGCGAGCATTGCTTCGATGGGCGGTGGACTTGCGGTCGGTTTGGGCGTCGCGCTTTCGTGGGGCGTCCTCGCCCATACGATCGGGTTGGAACGCTTTTGGGATTTTCGCCAGCCGGATTACGCCGGCGGCGTCGGTACGCGTCCGCAACTGTGGCGTGCGGCTTGGACGCTGTGGCTGCGGCATCCGTTCTTCGGAATCGGCGCCGGTAATTTCGAACGTGAGATTCCGCTCACCGGACTACACGGCATTCGCACCCATGCGAATAGTTTGTACCTGCAGTCGTTGGTCGAAGGCGGCATTCCGCTGTTTGCGGCGCAGCTGTGGCTGGTGTACACGTCGATCGCCGCATTCGCAAAACCCGCGCTGCGCTCGCCGTTCGTTTTGGCCGCACTGGCGGCCGGAGCGGCGCTCGCGTTGCACCAGATCGTCGACTTTTTGACCTTCTATCCAAAAGTCGGCGACGAATGGTGGATCGTCATGGGTTTAGGCGCGGCGGAACTGGCGGTAGCGGCGCCGGTGATGAAACCCGCGTGCGCATAGCGAGCTTCCTTAAGCGCGCTGATTCCGGGCGGATTCGCCGCCGGCGCAATAGCGTGCACCGCATTGCTTGCGCACGCGCCGCCGGACGTTGCGACGGATCTCGCGCAGCCGCTCGTCGTCGTTACGTATTGGCACGCCTTCGGCGCATGGATGTGGGCGGCGCTGTTTTGCGCGATCGCAATTTCCGGCGCCGGCTACGTCGGGCTGCTGCGTTCGCGAGCAATGCCCGCTGTAACGACCATCGCGGCGATCGGTGCGGCGGCTTGCGCGTGTGCGCTGCTGTTTCCGGTCGTTTTCTCAAGTGACGCGTATGCGTACGCGGCGTACGGTTTCATGGCGCTGCACGGTATCGATCCGTATGTTTCAGCGCGAGTCGTGCTGCGCGATCCTTTGCTCGATGCGGCGCTGTGGCAATGGGGAAACCCGCTTCCGGTCTGCGTTTACGGCCCGGCGTTCGTTTGGCTCGCGCAAGCCGTTGTAGCGACGCTTGGGTTTTTGGGAACCGCTGCGTCGCTTTGGGCGCTGCGCATCATCGCGTGCGCGGCGCTGATCGCTTGCGCGCCGCTGGCGTACGGCGCGTTCGCGCGCTATCCGGAGCGTCATCGGCGTCTTGCAGCGATCGCAATCACACTCAATCCGATTGCGATCTGGGCGAGCGCCGAAGGCCACAACGACGCGCTCGTGCTGGCGGCGGTGCTCGGCGGATTCGCGCTGGCCGCGCGGCGCCGATTCTTCTTCGGTGCTTTCGTCGTTGCTTTGGCGGCAACGGTGAAAGTGCCCGCCCTCGCAGCGGCCGCCGCCTTTTCGACGTACTGCTTGCGGGATAGCGCGCAACGCCGCGCTGTGCTTGCCGGAACGATTGCCGGCGCTACCGTGTTTGGGGCAATCGCATTGCCGCTGCAGTACGGCGCCGGCACGCATGTGGCGCACGGCGGCACGTATTTTCCGCAATGCTCGCTGCAGGCGCTGCTGATTGCGTTCTTTCCGGTGGACGTTGCGCTCGCGCTGGTTGCGGCTTGTTGCGCGCTCGCGCTGGCGCTGGGCATGCGTCTGCTTTACGATCGGCGCGCTGAAGGCGCCGTCTATTTGGTTTGCGCGTTTTGGCTCGCGGTGCCGAACCCGTATCCGTGGTATGCGATTTGGCTGCTGCCCGCAGCAGTTTTGGCGCGCACGCCGCTGCAGCGTTGGGCAATGCTTTTTCTATCGCTGGTGACGGTCTTTCGCTATTACGCAGACGCTACGGGGGCGTTGCCGCTGTGGTCCGGCGCAACGATCGGCGCACTGCAAAGCGCGCCTGCACTTGCGGTGCTCATTGCGGGCTGCACGTATCTTTGGCATCCCGCCCGCCGGGAAACCCATACACCGGTCCCTGACTTTGCGCCGCTCCGTCTTCGGTGACCGTGTCGTACACGTGCTCTTCGCGGTCCAGCTCGCGCTGCGCGTCGGAGGCAAGGTGCGCGATGGCTTGGCGGAGACGAGACTGCGCCTGCGTTGCCGACGATCCGCCGGCCCGAACGCTGCCGACGGAAGATTCGGCGACCTTGCGCGCGATGATGGCGTGCCCGCGCGCGTGATCCCACAAGCCGGTATCCGCCGAGCGTATGTGCGCGCGAGTCACTTCGCGCACGTGAAACCTCAACGTAGCGGAAGCGGTAAAGACGCGTCCGCTGCGACGCACCGCACCGCCTTTTACCATAGGAGTCAGCGCGTACTGCGGATTTGCGTTGCACGGTGACGCCAGCACGGCGGCGAGCACGAGAGTAATCACGATGAGATGCAAAAAGCCCGGCAAGGGCGCCGGGCTCCTGCTTTCGAGCCGATTAGCGGCTTTTGACTTCGATTTTCTTCGGCTGAGCTTTCGGCAGCAAGGTGAGCGCCAGCGTCAGCATGCCGTGTTCGACGTTCGCCTCGATGCGTTCCGCATCGATTTCTTCCGGCACCGTGAGCGTGCGCGTGAACGAGCGCTTCTCGTTCTTGCCGTGCACCGTCAGCAGGCCGTCTTCCAGCGTCACGTCGATATCCTGCGGTTTGTATCCCGGAACGGGAATTTCGACGGCGTATCCGGTGTCGTTGCGGGCGATCTCGATCCCGGAAAAGTTCGACATGGCGGACGAGAACGAACGAAACGGATCGAAGCTCCAAAGGTCAGCGAACTGCCGGCCAAGCGAGGCCACGCCGGCTCTGCCGGAGCGTTCGCCAGTCTGCAGAGTAGTCATAACGATTGAAAACCTCCAGGTGTCAATGGTGTAATTTAGCAGTCTACTATCAAGAGTGCCAATCCTTTCAACCGCGAAGCCGTCGCGGGGGTTGCGCGCTTCGGTAAGATGATGGGGTTGTGATCGCCGCGCCCGTTGCGCCGCGCGAGCCCACGGAGCGCCGTGGCCTCGCCGGCCCCTTAACCGAACTGCTTGCCGGCTCCGATCGGGCGCTGCGTGCGCCGGTCGAAGCGCTCAAACGCGGCGCAGGCGCTTACGCAATTCACGAAACGATTGCCGCCGCACGGCCGGCTTTGGTTGCGGCGCTGTATCGCGCGCTCGGCGGCCAAATCGCCGTGGCGCTTGCAACAACGGACGGCGCGGAGCGCATGTTCGCCGACCTGCTGTACTATTTGGAAGAAAGCGAACCGCGCAGCGTTCGCCTGTTGCGGGCGCGCGACGAAACGATCGGCGCGCTGGAATCGCCCTCGGAGCGCAGCGCGCGCATGACGCTGCTGGCGGATTTGATCGACGCCAAACCCGGCATCGTGCTTTTCCCGCTTGCCGCTTTGCGGCAATACGTCGTGCCGCGCGAGGTTTTCTGCAGCGGACGCTTTTCTTTGCGCGTGCAAACCGAAGCAGGCTGGGAACGGACGCAGCAGCGCTTGCACCGCGCGGGCTATCGCCGCTGCGACATCGTCAGCGCAGCGGGCGAATATGCGGTTCGCGGCGGGATCCTCGACGTTTTTCCGGCATCCGCCGACTCGCCGGTGCGCGTCGAGTTTTTCGGCGACGACATCGAGAGCATTCGGCCGTTCGATCTGACCTCGCAGCGCAGCGAAGGAACGCGCGCCGAGATCGACATCGTTCCGTGGAGCGAAATTCCGCGCGATGAACCGCTGCGCACGCAGGTGCCGGAGCGATTCGACGGCCCGCCGGCAATCGCGAATGCCTTGCGCGCGTATCTGGAAACCGGCGCCGACGTACCCGAACCGTGGGTGCCCCTTGCGTTCGAGCGGCGCGAAACGATTTTGGACTACCTTTCGACGCGTGCAATTTTGGTTTTGGACGAACCCGGGATGCTGGCCACCATTGAAGCCGCCTTGAACGAAGAGCGCTCCCGCGAGCGAAGCGTTTTACTGGCCGGCGAATTCGAGTCGCTCGCCGGCTCGCAGACGGTTGACGACTCGGAAGTACAGCTCGCGCAAGTCACCGCACCCTCTCCGGCGCTGGCGGATATGGCGGGCGACATTGCGCGTCATGCCACGCTGGTTTTTCCGGGCGGAATCGAGAGCGCTGCGCAGATGCCGTGGCTGCCGCGAATAGCGGAGAGCCGCGTGCTGCAAACGCAGCCGGCCGATCACTTCAATCGCCAAATCGATCTCTTCACGCGCACCCTTCGGGAATGGGTAGACGGCGGCGAGACCGTCGTTTTGGTGACGTCCGGGGCAGCGCGCACGAACGACATCGTGCACGCTGCCGGACTGCAAGCGCAAAGCGCAACGGCGATCGAACCGTTCGGCCGCGGCCGCATCCTCATCGATCAGGGCAACATCGAAGCCGGCTTCAGCGTTCCGGCTCTGCGGCTGCGCGTGCTGGGCGACCGCGAAATCTACGGCCAGCCGGCAAAACGCGTGAAGATGCGCGCCGTCAAGGAGGGCGTGCCGGTTACGCTGGCCGATCTCAAAGTCGGCGACTACGTCGTGCACGCGGTGCACGGAATCGGTCAGTATTTGGGATTGCGCACCGAAACGATTTTGGGCGCGACGCAAGATTATCTCGACCTGAAGTATGCGGGCACGGATCGCATGCTGGTTCCGGTAACGCAGATGCATCAGGTCAACAAATACAGCGCCGGCGAGGGCGGTTCGCCGCGGCTATCCAAGATGGGCGGCGCCGATTGGGCGCGCACCAAGACGCGCGTTTCGGAATCGCTGGCCAAAATTGCCGACGGGCTCGTTGCCTTGTACGCCGAGCGCGAGCTGGCCAAAGGCCACCCGTTTGCGCCCGACACGCCGTGGCAAGGCGAGCTGGAAGAAGCGTTTCCCTACGACGAAACGCCCGATCAGCACAAAGCCATTCAAGAAACGAAGCTCGACATGGAACGCGGCCGGCCGATGGATCGCGTCGTCTGCGGTGACGTCGGATACGGCAAAACGGAGGTTGCGATTCGGGCGGCGTTCAAAGCCGTTGCCGACAAGAAGCAAGTGGCGATCCTGGTGCCGACGACGCTGCTGGCGGACCAGCATTATCGCAACTTCAGCGCCCGTTTCGCCGGTTTTCCGATGCGCATCGAAGAGCTTTCGCGCTTCAAGAGCAAAGCGCAGCAACGGGACATCGTTCGCGATCTGGCGCAGGGAAAAATCGACATCGTCATCGGCACGCACAGGCTGCTGCAAAAAGACGTCGCTTTTGCGGATTTGGGCCTGATCGTCGTCGATGAAGAGCAGCGCTTCGGCGTCATGCACAAGGAGCGGCTCAAGCAGCTGCGCGCGAGCGTCGACGTCCTCACGCTTTCCGCAACCCCGATCCCGCGCACGCTGCACATGTCGCTGATCGGCGTGCGCGACCTCTCGCTGATTCAAACCGCGCCCAAGAACCGCATGTCGATCAAAACCGTCGTCGTGCCTGCCGCCGATGCCGTCGTGCAGCACGCAATCATCGCCGAACTGGATCGCGGCGGTCAAGTGTACTATTTGCACAATCGGATCGAATCGATCCACGCGGTCAAAAATGCGCTCGAGCAGTTGGTGCCGCGCGCGCGCATCGCGATCGGCCACGGACAGATGCGTGAGCACGAAATCGAGCCGATCATGCAGTCATTCATCGAGGGCGAGATCGACGTTCTGGTCGCCACGACAATCATCGAAAACGGCATCGACATCCCAAACGTCAACACGATCGTGGTCAACGACGCCGACAAGTTCGGTTTGGCGCAGCTCTATCAGCCTGCGCGGGCGCGTCGGCCGCTCGAACCATCAGGCCTATGCGTATTTGCTGTACCAAGCGCACAAGGCGCTCAGCGAAGAGGCGAAGGCGCGCTTGGAAGCGATCCGCGAATTCACGCATCTGGGAAGCGGACTGCAGATCGCGATGCGCGATCTTGAGATTCGCGGCGCGGGCAATCTGCTCGGTGCGGCGCAATCCGGATTTATCGCCTCAGTCGGATTCGACACCTACTGCCAGCTGCTCGCCGATGCGATCGCGCAGCGAAAGGGCCGTCAGGCCGCGCTCGAAGAGCAGCGCGAAGCGGTCATCGACGTCAAAATCGACGCATACGTTCCGAGCGACTACATTCCGCAGGTCTCACAAAAAATCGCCGTGTACCAGCAGCTGGCCAAATCGCGCAGCGAAGCGGAGGTCGAAGAAGTTGCCGCGGGCGTGCGCGACCGCTTCGGCCCGCTGCCCACGCCGCTCGAAAACTTGGTGCAGCTCGACGAAGCTTCGCACGATCGCGTTGACCAAGCACGTGACGCGCGTAATCGTCGACGAAAAGCGGCTTACGCTGGGCGTCGGATCGGCGTTTGCGCTGCAGCCGAGCGCGATCCCGCGTTTTCAATCGCTCACGAAAAATCGCTTCCGGTTCGGCGAAGGCAAAGTGCTCGTCGATTTACCGCCGCTGCGCAGCGGACAGCGTGCAGAAGAGGTGTGGATGCCGCTGCTTCGCGGGTTGCTGGAAGCGATGTAACGGCGGCGGGCAGAGAGGACCGAGGGGACGTGCCGCGAAACGGGCGGCGGTTATTTTCAACAGAACTGGAGCGTAGAATGTCGAGAGCCCACGTGGTCACTGCGGCTATAGCAACCGCACTGCTGACCGTTTCCCTTGCCGCTTGCGGGGGCGGCGGAGGCGGAGGCGGCAACGTCGCAACCGTCAACGGTCAAGCCATCACGCACGCCGATCTCGATCAGAAGCTCGAAGGCAGCCCGGCCGCCCGCAGCGTTCTGCAGCAGATGGTGACCAACGATCTCATCGACAGCTACGCCAAGCAGAAAAACATCACGGTCGGCGGCGCGGAAATCGCCAAAGTCGAGGATCAATACAAAGCGCAATATCCCAACGGACAATGGGACGAGCTGCTGAAAGCGCGGGGCTTGACCGAGCAAGACGTGCAGGATCTGATTCGCCGGCAGATCATTTTGGACAAGGCCGTCGGCGGAAACGTTCACGTCAGCGAAAAACAAATCAAAGACTACTTCGACAAGAATCACGCCACGTTCGACAAACCCGGCATGGTTCGCGCGCGCCACATTTTGGTTCCGGATTTGAAGACGGCGCAAAAAGTCGAGACGGACCTGAAGAACGGCAAAGATTTCGCGAGCGAAGCCAAGCAGTACAGCATCGATCCGGGAAGCCGCGACAAAGGCGGTGAGTTGGGATTTTTCCGCAAGGGACAAATGGTCCCCGCGTTCGAGCAATACGCGTTCAACGGACCGATCGGAAAAATCAGCCCGCCGATTAAATCGCCGTTCGGCTATCACATCATTCAAGTCGAAGAACGCAAGCCGGGGACGACCGCGACGCTGGCAAGCGCGCACGATCAAATCGCCGCGCAGCTGCGCCAGCAGCAGGAAGCGCCGCTGATCCCGGCGTTTTTGCAGCAGACTGCAAGCGAACGCAAAAATCGACGTGAACGATCCGCGTTTTGCCGGCCTCTACCCCTCGCCGGTGCCGAGCGCAGCGTCGGCGAACGCGCCGGCGCCTGCCGCGACGAAGTAGCCGCCTAAGCGCGCGGGGAACTGCGCGGTATGCTCGCGCGCATCGTTGGGCTTGGTCCCGGTGACCCGGAGTTGCTTACCTTCGGCAGCGTCGCCGCGCTGCGCAGCGCCGAGCGTGCGGTTTTGCTGCTCGCCCCGCCGGAACTGGTTAAAGCGCTCGAAGCGCAAGGCGTGCGCGCGGAGCGCGCAGTCGCCGGCGACGCAGCGCTGATCGTTCGCGGAAGCGAAACGCATGCGCGCGCCTTCGTCGATGCGATCGCGAACTTCGACGCGATCGGGATCGGCGTTTTAGGCAATCCGTTTTCCGATTTTCCCGGATTGCCGCTGCTTCTGCGAGGCTTGGAAGCACGCGGCGCAGCCACGCAAATCGTGCCGGGGATGCCCAAGTCCGCGCTCGCCGCATCGCTGCGCATGCCCTTGGTTCCGCTTCCGCCCGCCTCTTCGCACTATTCGTGGGAAGATCTCATCGAGATCATGGCTCGTTTGCGCGCGTCGTGCCCGTGGGATCGCGAGCAAACGCACCGCACGCTGGTTCCGTATCTCATCGAAGAAGGCTACGAAGTCGTCGAAGCCATCGAGTCGCAAGACGGCGGGGCGCTGTGTGAAGAACTGGGCGATTTACTGCTGCAAATCGTCTTTCATTCGCAGCTCGGCACCGAAACCGGCGCCTTCACCGTGGCGGACGTTGTGAACGCACTTTCCAATAAGATGGTGCGGCGCCATCCGCATGTTTTCGGCGACGCCGTGATCGAAGACGTCGATACGCAGTGGAGAAATTGGGAAAAGCTGAAAGCGCAAGAAGCGACGGGACAAAAACGGCAAAGCCGGCTCGACGGAATTCCCAAACAGCTGGGCGCATTGCAGCGCGGGCAGCGAATGCAGGAGAAAGCCTCCCGCGTCGGCTTCGACTGGCCGGGCGTGCGCGGCGTTCTCGACAAGCTCCATGAAGAGCTGAGCGAACTCGCCGACGCTCGGCGCGGAGATCAGGACGATCCGCACGTCCGCGAAGAGCTCGGCGACGTGCTGTTTACGATCGTGAACCTCGCCCGCGCGATGGGCGTCGACGCCGAAACCGCAATGCGGGAAGCGAACGAAAAGTTCTACAAGCGGTTTTCGTTCATGGAGCGGCACGCGGCAGCGGACGGCAAAACGCTCTCCGACATGTCGCTCGACGAACTCGAGGAATTATGGCAGACTGGCGAAGATTCAAGCAGCGTAATACGGCTGCGCATGAGCGCGCACGACGCGCACTACGGCGGCAACCTCGTCGACGGCGCGCGCATCTTGGGGCTGTTCGGCGACGTTGCAACGGAGCTGCTGATCCGGATGGACGGTGACGAAGGCCTGTTCGTCGCGTACGACAACGTCGAGTTTTTAGCCCCGGTCTACGCCGGCGATTACATCGAAGCGAGCGGACGAATCGCAGCGGTCGGAAACACCTCCCGTAAGATGCAGTTCGAAGCACGCAAAGTCATCGCCGCGCGCACCGACGTGAGCGAAAGCGCCGCCGACGTCTTCAGCTCATCCGGTTCTGGTTTGCCGCGCATCGGGTACGTGCGTGACCCCGAAGAACAAAAAGCGGGCGCGCTGAGGAAAAGGGCCGCGAGAAGCCTGCTCGAAACGTGCTCTGCCTACCAATTTTGGGGGCAGGAGGTAGCATGACTCGTTTTCTTACCGGCACTTTTGCCGCCCTCGCGCTTGCGGCGTTCACCGCGGTCGGCGCACCAACGGTATCCGCTCATACGTCGGGTACGATGCACAGCGCGAAAATGAAACACTCGTGTCCCGCAGGCGATCACTGGGTGAAAGGCTACGTGCGGGACGGCAAAAAGGTACATGGATACTGCCGTAAGTAGCGGCGAACCGTAACCGGCACTCGAGCGGGGCGCGCAAAAACGCCCCTCTCTTTTTATGCGGAAAGCGAGGACGCCGGCCGGCGCGGCGGCGTCCATGAAATTCTGGGACGAATCACTTCACGGTCGACGCGGTCGCGATGCTCGAGCGCCACTTCGATGAGTTCGTTCAGGGCCGCATCGGCCAGCGGCGTCGGATCGAACCCCAGCCGGCGAAGGTTCGTGTTGACGGTCGAATAATGGTGCCGCTCGCGTTCGGCGCGCGGATTTTCCTGATGTTCGATCCGCACGTTCAGCCCCATCGTCTTGGCGACGCGGCGCACTTCATGCGCCAGTCTGCAGCACGGAAAAAATTTCCGTAAACTGATTGAACACCCGGTATTCGCCCGCTTCGGCCGGATTGCGGATAGCCAGCTCCACGCAGCGCACGGTATCCCGAATGTTCAAAAAGCAGCGCGTTTGACCGCCGCTGCCGTACACCGTTAACGGATGCTCCAGCGCCGCCTGAACGCAAAACCGGTTGAGCGCCGTACCGAAAACGTGATCGTAATCAAAGCGGTTGACGAGCGCGGGCGATGCCGCCGTCTGCGGCGTGTGCACGCCGTACACGACGCCCTGGTGCAGGTCGGTCGCGCGCAACTTCCAAGTGCGGCAAACGAAATACAGCTGATCGCTGTCGTGCACTTTGGTCAGATGATAGAACGAACCGGGCTGCTTGGGATAAGGCAGCGTATCGGTGCGCCCCTTGTGGGTGATTTCGATGAAGCCTTCTTCGATGTCGATGTTGGGCGTGCCGTACTCGCCCATGGTGCCTAATTTCACCAGATGCGTCTGCGGCGCGTATTCGCGCAATGCCCAAAGCAAATTCAGGTTGCCCACGGTGTTATTCACCAGCGTTCGCACCGCGTGATCGCGATCGATCATCGAGTACGGCGCGCTTCGCTGCTGGCCGAAGTGAACGACGGCGTCGGGAGCTTCGCGCTCGAGCAGCTCGCAAAGCGGATCGTACTGCGTAACGTCGAGTTCGACGAAATCTATCCGCCGGCCGCAGGCGGACCACTGCTCCAAGCGGCGTTCCATCGTTTCGATCGGCGTGAGGGAGCCGACGCCGAGCTGCGCGTCCCATTGACGGCGCGCAAAATTATCCGCAATGATGACTTCCATCCCGAGCGAAGAAAGATGCAGCGCGCTCGCCCAACCGCAATATCCGTCGCCGCCGATAATCACGACTTTCATGATGCCATCACCTCAGAGTGCTTCTGCTCCAAAAGATCTTTGAGAATCGCAACGTGGCGCCCAAGGCGGTACTGCTCGCCCTTCGTCCGCGCCGCGGTCGAAACTGCATTCCATAACGAAGGATCGCCGCTCAGCCGGACGATCTCCGCAGCCAGTGCCCCTTCGTCGCCGCGCGCCACCGCTATTCCGGCGCCTTCGATCCACTCCGGCACGCCGCCGACGCGATAAGCGACGACCGGACGTCCGCGTGCCAGCGCCTCGGTTCCCGTCAACCCGAACGGTTCGGGCCATAGCGACGGAACGGCGACGATGCTCGCCGCATCGATCGCTTCGCGCAACTCGTCCGCCGGCAGCCACCCGCGCCACGTCGCGTTGATGCCGTGGCGGTTGACGAGGTCGCGCGCCGCGCTCTCTTCGGCGGCATCGCCGGCGCCCGCGACGACGAGCGGCGGCCGGCGGTCCGGCGCAATGCGACCGAGCGCGCGGATCAGCGAGGGCAGCCCTTTCTTATCGTTCATGCGTCCGAAGAACAGGACGGCGTTGGTCGAGGGCGCTTTGACCGGATCGGCAAACGCCTCGTCCGGCAACGGCGGAGGCGTGATGGCCAGCGCCGCACCGCGGATACCGTTCTGCCGGCAAACCGCTGCCATGTAGCGGCTGGAAACTACCACGCGATCGGCATTCAAGAGTTCGTCGCGAACGCGCATGCGGCTGTGGATGCGGCGCAGCGATCGAGCGTGCGCGCCGTTCACGCAGCCGCGCGCAAACGCATTGACGACGCACGCGCCGCCCATCGGCGAGGTGCACACTGAAGCGAACTGAGGGAAAACTTTGTTGCCGTTGGGACAAAACGCGCGGTAATCGTGAACGCGCGCTATCCACCGCGGACGGCAGCGCGCCGCCGCCAAAACGAGCGGATCGAAAACGCTCGCGGTTATGACGGCGTCGCAATCGGCAACGCTGCGGGCGACGACTGCGGCCTGCTCGGGCGAGGGAGCGCCGTTTTCATCGGACCACGGAATGCACACGGCGCGGACGCCGAAACGATCGGGTTCGAGCACCGTTCGCGCGAAGAGCCGTACGTCGTACGTCTGCGCAAGCGCGGGCATGACGGTTTCCCAGTACCGCTCGGTTCCACCGAATCGGCCGACGACTTCGCACAAGACGGCCAGGGTTGGCACTCCGATGAAATAGCCGCGCAGGGTTGATTTTTCCTGTGAAGCGTTCAAATCAGGCGTTCGTGCGTCTTCTTTTTCCAAAACAGCTCGTAGTACGTGAACTGCAACGCCAGCCCCACGGCGAACGCAATGGGATAGCCCATCCACACGCCGTCGATTCCGAAGTGGCGCATAAGCAGATATGCCGCCGGTACCTCGATGCCCCATATCGAAAAGATGCCGATGGCGGTCGGCCAAAGCACGGTTCCGCTGCTGCGCATCACGCCGCTGAGCACGCTGGTGTTGCCGAACAGCAGGTACGACCACAGCGTGATCATCAGCAGCGCGTGCGCGATGTCGAGCGGGCGCGCCTGCGTGATGAACCACCCCAAGATGTCCCACGCGAACACGTAACAGATCGCGATGATGAAGCCGCCGATGACGTAGTTCAGCGTCACGCCCGAGCGGATGACGGAACCCAGCTTGTCGTTGCGCCGCGCGCCGATGCTCTGCGCGCCGAAAATCGAGGCGGTAATGCCGATGCTGATCGCCGGAAACTGCACGTAGCCGACGATTTGGTTCACCGCGCCGTACGCTGCGGTCGCGTCGGATCCGAAACGGTTTACAAACGTGATCACGGCGATTTCGGCGAGCGCAACCATGATGGTCTGCAGGCCGGTAGGAATACCGATCCGCACGACGGAGCGCAGAATCTGCCAGTCGACCCGCATGTCGCGCAGCATCTCGCGATCGAACTGCAGCGGATGTTTGCGATACGCCAAGTACGCCAGCAACGCAACGAAAGCGACGGCGTTGCCGATATAGCCGGCTACTGCGGCCCCGGCGACGCCAATCCGCGGCAGACCGGCCCAACCCAAGATGAAGGCCGGCGTAAACAGCACGCTGAGCGCGGTTCCTATCAGCAGCGCGTAGAACGGCGTCTGGGAATCGCCCGTGCCGCGCAGGAACGTCGTGTACGCGAGGTACGGAAAAAACGCCGGCAGCCACAAGAAGATCAGGCCCGAATACACGGCGGAATCGTGGATGATGTCGCTCGGCGTCTTCACGAATTGCAGCAACGGATAGATGAAGATCGATCCGATGATGCTCATGACGATGCCCAGCGCGAAACTGACCGAAAGGGTCGTTCCCGCGACGCGTTTCATCGTGTGAATCTGGCCCGCGCCGAATGCCTGCCCGATGAGCACCGTGCTTCCGCTGGCCAGTCCAATCAAAAACGAAATCAGCAAGAAGATGATCGGGAAGATCGCGGAGACCGCAGCCAGCGCGTGAACGCCGATCAGCCGCCCCAAGAAAATGCTCGAAATCGTTTGCGACGCTGATTGCAAGACGTTGCTGAAAATCAGCGGCACCAAAAAGACGAGGAAGAGCCGCCATAAGGGGCGGCTCTCGTCGAAGATGTTGACCCCGCGACGGTGCGCTGAGGTCGAGCTTGCTGCTCGCGCCACCGCTCACTCGTTGGCAAGCAGCGTGTAAATCTCTTTTCTTGCCGTCCGCAGCAGACTCTGCGACGCGCTGCGCCGTTTCCGCGTTTCCGGCCTGCGCAGGCTTGTCTGACGGCTGCAGTCAACCGGCTCAGAGCGTCCTTCAGCTCGCCGTGCGGCGGCTGAGCGGCATCGTCGTCCTCGTCCAGTTCGCCGTGCAAATCGTCGGCCACATCGCGCAGGCGCGCTTTTCCCGCCTCGGTGATGCGATAGGTGCGTTTTCCGTCGACTTCACGGCCTTCGACGTACCCTTGCTCCTCGAGCGCCGCCAGCAGGGGATACAGCGAACTGGCCGCGAGCCGGCCCCAACCGAGCTCGGCAAAGTGCTGCATGAGGTCGTAACCGTGCCGCTCTTGCGTTTCCAGCAGCTTGAGAACGACGTATTTGAGCATTCCACGCTTGAAGCGGCGGCGGCGCCCCGGCCACATAGCGAACCCCGGTCCATGCATCATGCTGCGATATATCGCGATATGTATCTAATACTCCTCCGTCTGCGTTCCGGCATGAAGAAACCGCCGCGGCGCCGCATCTTCGCAGCCGTGCGGCTCGATAAGTTCATGAAGGTTTCCCGCCTGAGCAAACGGCGCTCCGAGGCGCATGAGGCGCTTGAGCACGGAAGGATCACCAAAGACGGCCGGACGCTCAAGCCGGGCTACGCGGTCAAGCCGGGCGACGTTCTCGAGATTCACTACGCGACCAAATTTCTAACCGTACGCGTGCTCGAAGTCCCTTTGCGCGGCGGCCCGGGTGTAAAGCCGGCAGGTCTGTACGAGATCGTCGGCGAGCGAAAGGACGAACCGGCGCAGTGGGCGTGAGTTTGAGCGCCGATGCGAAGGACGCGCTCGCGCGCGAGGTTCCGCCGGCCGAGCATTGCCGCGCCGCACTTCTCGCGGGGTTGGCGCTTTACGGCCGCCGGGGCGCGCAGTTCGTCACCCAGCGCAACGCGGTCGCGCGCCTGTTTCGCTCTTTGGTTCGCGCGGGTGAGCAAGCCGACGTTGACTGTCACATCCGTACGTTCGCATCGTCCAGGCTGAACCGCGCGCCGGCGTACGCCGTCGCATTGCCCGCACCGATTGCAGCGGAACGAAAGCCTCCGCATCGCTGCGATCGGGTCATGGAAGTGCGGGCTGCGTTCCTCGCGTGCGGATCGCTCTCGGCCGGCGCACGCGGCTATCACTTGGAGTTCGTTGCCGGCGATGCTGATCGATCGGCGCGACTTGCCTGGATGCTGCGCGCGGTTGCGGCGGAGCCGAAAAGTATGCAGCGGAAAAATCGCGCGGTGCTTTACTTCAAGGACTTCGAGACGATCGTTCACGTGCTCGGCGTTATCGGCGCGCACGGCGCGGTACTGCGCCTCGAAGGCGTGCGCGCGGTGAAAGAAACGAAAAATCGCATTCACCGTCTGGTCAATACCGAAGCGGCGAATCTGGAACGCACGGCCGGGGCCGCTGCAGCGCATCGTGAAGTGATCGAATTTCTCGCCGGTGCTTACGGACTGCACCGGCTTTCGCCGCCGTTGCGCGAGGCCGCGCAGCTGCGGCTGAACTATCCGGACGAAAGTTTGCTGGAATTGGGCCGGCGGTGCAATCCGCCCGTTGCGAAACCGACGGTCAATAGCCGCCTGGCCGCGCTGAACCGGTTGGCGCGCCGCCTGCGCGGGGAAAATCTGATGCCGGCTCGTAATGGGCCATCCTCGTAACGTTTCTTCGCAGCGTTTGTAGGGAGAGGCTCATGCGCATCGGCATCAACGGGTTCGGACGCATCGGACGAAATTTCGCCAAGGCGCTGCTGGAACGGCACCCGGGCATCGAAATTGCCGCGGTCAACGATCTGACGAGCGCCTCCGAATGCGCGCACCTGTTCAAATACGATTCAAACTATGGAACGTACGAGGGCGACGTCTCGGCGCACGGCGATACGATTCACGTCGACAATCATCGCTTCAAGGTGCTTGCAGAACGCGATCCCGGTAAGCTGCCGTGGAAAGATTTGGGGGCCGACGTTGTCATCGAATCGACCGGACTGTTCACCGACGCAGCGAAAGCGCGCGCACACATCGAGGGCGGCGGCGCGAAAAAAGTGCTCATTTCAGCGCCGGCGAAAGGTGAAGACATCACGATCGTGCTGGGCGTGAACGACCCGCGTTACGATCCCGACAAGCACGACGTCATCTCCAACGCGTCCTGCACGACGAACTGTTTGGCCACCGCCGTCAAGCCGATCGTCGACGAACTCGGTTGGGTGAAAGGGTTCATGTCGACCATTCACTCCTACACCAACGATCAAAACATTCTCGACGCGCCGCATCGCGATCTGCGCCGCGCGCGCAGCGCAGCCACCAACATCATCCCGACCTCCACCGGCGCGGCGAAGGCGTTGTATCTAACGATTCCCGAGGTGAAAGGCACGTTCGACGGGTTTGCGCTGCGCGTTCCCACGCCGACCGTATCGATGGTCTACCTGGTCGCCCAAGTGAAGCGCTCGACCACCAAAGAGGAAGTCAACGGCATACTCGAGCGTGCCGCGGCCGGGCCAATGAAGGAGTACGTGCGCTTCTGCGCCGACGAATTGGTTTCGAGCGATTTCAAACGGTCGCCGTACAGTTCTATCGTCGATGCGAGTTTGACCGGCGCGAACGAGGACCTCGTGCAGATCGCCGCCTGGTACGACAACGAGTGGGGATACTCGTGCCGCCTGGCCGATCTCACCGCCATGGTGCTGGAGAAAATTCCGGCGCGCGCGTAACGATGAAATTCCACAGCCTCAAGCACGTGCACGTCAAAGGCAAGCGAGTGCTGGTGCGCGAGGATCTCAACGTTCCCATCAAGGGCGGCAACATTCTCGATTTCAAGCGCATCGATGCCGGCCTCCACACGCTGCGATATCTTTCGGATCACGGCGCCCGCGTCATCGTCGTTTCGCATCTGGGACGTCCGGACGGCAAACCCGTTGCTGAATACGAGATGAAGCCGGTGGCCGACGCGCTCGCGTCGCGCTTGAGCATCGACGTCACGTTTGCAACCGACGTTGTCGGACCGTCCGCGCACGAAGCGATCGAACAGATGCACGACGGCAACATCGTCATGCTCGAGAACGTTCGTTTCGAACCGGGCGAGGAGCAGAACGATCCGGTTTTCGCACGCAAACTGGCCTCGCTCGCCGATATCTACGTCAACGACGCGTTCGGTACGGCGCATCGCGCGCATGCTTCAACCGAAGGCGTGGCGCATTATTTGCCCAGCTACGCCGGATTCTTGATGGAAGCGGAAATCGACGCACTTTCCAAACTCGTCGACAACCCCCAGCAACCGTACGTGTGCGTCATCGGCGGAGCGAAAGTCAAAGACAAAGTCGGCGTGTTCAGCAAATTGATGGAGAAGGTGCGCGCGTTCTGCATCGGCGGCGGCATGGCCAATACATTTCTGGCCGCCAAAGGCATCGACGTCGGCACATCGCTGCGCGATGACGATCTCGAGCCGGCAAAAGCGATCTTGCAGCTTGCGGCCCCGCGCGACGTTCTCGATGCTGCTTCCGGTAGACGCCGTCGTCTCGAGCAGTTTCGACAACGACGCGGGCGCGCACGTGGTCGCCTTGCCGCAAGTCGGCAATTCGATGATTCTGGACATCGGGCCGAAAACCGCGCAGGAGTATGCCTCCGTCATCGAAACTGCGCGCACCGTCGTCTTCAACGGGCCGATGGGCGTGTACGAGAAACCGCCGTATCGCGAAGGCACTCGCGCGATTGGCGAAGCGATGAAACGCGCGACGCAGCGCGGCGCCGTGACCGTCGTCGGCGGCGGCGATGCCGCTGCGGCGGCCGAAGAACTAAAGTTCGGCGAGTCGGTCACGCACGTCAGCACGGGCGGCGGGGCAACGCTGGAGTTTTTGGAAGGCAAAGATTTGCCCGGTATCAAGGCGCTCGAAGAAGCGCGCGATCGCGTGCCCGAGGACGCTACTTGGTAAGACCGCGCATCTGCGCCGGCAATTGGAAAATGTTCAAGACCACCGGCGAGGCGCTCGCGTTCATCGACGCGTTCTTGCCCGCTCTGCCGGGCATTCCGCCGGACGTGCAGATCGTCATCTGCCCCCCGTTCACCGCGTTGCCTGCCGTCCGAGAAGCGCTCGCACGCAGCGATTCGCGACAGCATTCACGGATCGCGGTCGGCGCGCAAAACATGCATTGGGACGACCGTGGACCGTTTACCGGAGAAATTTCAGCGCCGATGCTGGTCGATCTCGGCGTCTCGCATGTAATCCTAGGCCATTCGGAACGGCGCCGGTATTTCGACGAAACGGACGAGACGGTGCGGCGCAAAACCGCGGCCGCGCTGCAGCATGGATTGACTCCGATCGTCGCGGTCGGCGAATCGCTGGAGATCCGGCAAGCGGGAAACGCCGGCGAGCACGTCGTCGCGCAAGTTCGTGCGGCACTGAGCGAGCTCGATGCAGCGGTTGTAACGCGCGTCGTGGTCGCGTACGAACCGATATGGGCAATCGGAACCGGCGAAAATTGCGATCCGGCCGCTGCAGACGACATCATGGGCGCCATTCGTCAGTCCCACCCGGGGCTGCGCAATGCGGCGATTTTGTATGGCGGAAGCGTCAAGCCGGAGAACATCGCGCAGTACGTAGCGCAGCCCAACATCGACGGCGGTTTGATCGGCGGCGCATCGCTTCAACCGGCTGATTTTGCGCAGCTCGCGCGCCAAACGTCGGCCGCATGACGCAGCATCTTCCTCTCGTGCTCGCCGTGCTCGACGGCTGGGGATGCCGTGAGCGCAGCGAGGGGAACGCGATTGCGGCTGCCCGCCTTCCGTTTTGGCGATCGCTGTTCGAGCGTTATCCGTGGACGATGCTCGATGCCAGCGGCGAAGCGGTGGGATTGCCCAAAGGCATTATGGGCAACAGCGAAGTCGGTCACATGAACATCGGCAGCGGACGCGTGGTGCCGCAAGGCCTCGTCATCATCGACGCCGATATCGCGTCCGGCGAATTTGCTCGAAACGCGACGCTCAATGCGGCAATCGAGCACGTCCGCCGCACCGGCGGAACGCTGCACTTCATGGGGCTGCTCTCCGACGGCAAAGTGCACAGCTCCCTCGATCATCTGCTTGAATTGATTGCCTGCGCTCATGCGCGCGGCGTTCGGTTCGCGGTGCATGCGTTTCTCGACGGGCGGGACACGCCGCCGCGTTCCGCGCAGACCTTCTTGGAAACGCTGGAACGGCGGCTCGAATCGTTGCACGCAGCGGAAGCGATCAGCACCGTGATTGGGCGTTTCTACGCGATGGACCGCGACCGGCGCTGGGAGCGCACGCAACTTGCGTACGATGCCATCGCGCGTGCCGTCGCGCCGTACCAAGCGCAGACGGCATCGCAGGCGCTGGCGCAGGCATACGATCGCGGCGAAGACGATGAATTCGTCAAGCCGACGATCGTCGGCAAACCGTCACCCGTGCGTAGCGGCGACGCCGCGATCTTCTTCAACTTCCGGCCGGATCGCGCGCGCCAACTCACGCTCGCGTTCACGCCCGGTGCTCCGGGTCGTACACAGATCCCGTTTGCTCTCGAAGATCTCTCCGATTTTCTGTTTGCTACGATGACCAAGTACGAGGAAACGTTCGCCAACCCGGTCTTGTTCGGTCCGCGCCCGCAGTCGGAAACGTTCGGCGAGATCGTTTCCCGCCATGGGTTGCGACAGCTGCGGCTGGCGGAAACCGAGAAGTACGCGCACGTTACGTATTTCTTCAACGGCGGCCGCGAGGACGTTTTCGAGGGCGAAGATCGCAAGCTCATTGCCTCGGATCGTTCGGTCGCAACGTACGATCTGGCGCCCGCAATGCGCGCGCAGGAAATCACGGATTACGCGGTCGCGGCGCTGCGCGAGCGCACGTACGATGCGATCGTCATGAATTACGCGAACGCCGACATGGTGGGCCACACCGGCAAATGGCAGCCGACGATCGAAAGCGTGGAAGTTCTGGACCGCTGTTTGCAGCGCTTGAGCGAAGCGGTGCTGGCCGCAGGCGGCTTGCTGGTCATCACCGCGGATCACGGCAACGCCGAAGAAAAAATCGATGCGGACGGCAATCCGCTCACCGCTCACACCACCAACCCGGTACCGTTGCTGCTCGTGGGCGACGACGTAGGGGGTAACCTGCGCGCCGGGAAGCTGGGCGACGTTGCTCCGACGTTGCTGCGTTTGATCGGCTTGCCGGTTCCGCAAAGCATGACCGGCAACGACTTGTTCGGGCGCGAGGCCGAGCTTGAACCGCATCGGTGAAATCGACGTTGCGCTCGTTCTGGGCAGCGGTCTTTCGCAACTGGTAAGCCGGCGCGAATTCATCGAACGGATTCCCTACGCCGAAATCGATATGCCGGTCGCAGCCCTGGAAGGACACGGCAGCGAGGCTCTCGTGGGAACGTGGCACGACAAACGCGTGCTGGCATTTACTGGGCGCATTCACGGCTACCAAGGGTTTTCGGCACGCGACTTAGTGCGAAACGTTGCCATTGCCGCCGATCACGGAGCCAAAGTGCTCGTCGTGACCAATGCCGCCGGCGCGCTCGCAGCGGATCTGCGGCCGGGCGATCTGATGATCCTGGCCGATCACATCAATTTGACGGGATTGAACCCGCTCGTCGGAAGCGATTTGCCGGATCCGTTCGTCGCGATGACGCAGGCATACTCACCGCGGCTGCGGGCCTTTGCGCGCAACGCCGGCGCGCAGGCGCGCGAAGGCGTCTACGCTGCAGTGCTCGGACCCACATTCGAAACGCCTGCGGAGGCTCGCTATTTGCGAACGATTGGCGCCGATGCCGTCGGCATGTCGACGGTTTTGGAAACGATCGCGGCGCGCGCGCGGGGCATGGAGGTGTTCGGCGTAAGTTTGATCGCCAACAGTGCGTCCGCGGCCGGCGTCTCGCACGAGGCGGTGCTCGCCACCGCGAAATCCGCAACGCCGCACTTGGCGTCAATGCTGGATGCGGTCCTCTCGCAAGCGTAACCGGTTAGGCGGTCCGAACGATGGACAGCTGCGCGACGCCGGTGATGCGTCCGTCCTCCCAGCGCAGCTGCAAGTATTTGGCGAGTCTGCAATCGGTAATCAATCGCGGCCGATAGCCTGCAACGCATTCGCCGCCGCTGCGGCGCACGCTGCGATAGACGATCCCGTCCACTCCGTTGGCTTCATAAAGCTTTCTCGAAAACGCTTGCGACTGCTCGTACGATACTTTGTCGTACACCTTGGAACGCGGAGATAATCCGCGAATGTCCTCGTACGTGCCGCCGATCGTAGCGGTGTACAACCGCTTGTCCAGCACCGTGCTGGCTTCAGCCGTCGCGCGCATGAAGAGCTCGGTGTGATAAACCGATTCCGCAATCGCCGTCGCTTCCTCGCGGCCGGCATAATAGACGCCGAACGTCCCGTCGCTGAAACGACTGTATCCGGTGTAGGCAAACGAGGCCATGACGGCAGTGCTGCCTGGGCCGCTGATACGATCTTCAGCGCGGATTTTTCGGTAATCCCCAGCTCTTCGCGCACGCGCGGATTCGTCAGCTGTTCGATTTGGAGGACGGCTTCAAAGTCGGCTCCGCGAGCGATGCGATCGTACACGCTGACGGTGGGATATTTCGAGGCGATCACGCGGTAGGACGGATCCCACCGCAGCCGGCTCACCACCCGCGCGCAGTATCGAGATAGCGTCGCACCGCAATGAGGTCTTCGAAGCGGCCGCTCAACATGTAGTCGAGGGCGCTGCGCCCTTTGAAAAGCGCGGTCTCGTTCGGCCGTTTGATCCACGTATCGGCTTGTTCCGGACGCGGAAGCAGCACGTTGATCGATTTGAAGATGCCGATAATATGCGAAATGCGCTCGAGCGTGTCACGCGAGAGATGCGCGCTCTGCGGATCAGCGGCGTACTTGTAAAACGTCGACTCCGGCACGCCGCCGAGCAGCGTGCGGCGCGCCTGTGCGTCCAAGTCCCAGTGCTGGGCGATCGCGAAAAACGCGCGCAATGCGGCGGCGGAGAGGGAGGCAGTTTTCGGCGCGCGGTGCTTGACGGCCATGACTCTATCAATATAGAGCATTTCGTCGTTTTTGTCTATACATAGAGTACGCGAGCGCAGCCTTTAATCCACGGAGTAACTCCCGCTTGCATCGATGCGCAGACGCCGGCCGCCAACCGACGCCGCTCTTACGTGATGATCCCAAAACGCCAGCACGCGCAGCACGGCCGGCTTCATGCGCGCGATCAGGGCCCGGGCGCGGCCCGAAACGGCGACGGCGTCTTTGACCCATTTCGGATGCTCGCGCGGAAGCGCCGGCGTTTCGAGTTCCTCGTCCGGGACGAACGGCAGAACGCCCGCGCTGCCCGCCAGCGGATCAATGCGCGACATGCATCGCCTTGCGCATTTTCTTGAGCGCCGACAAGTGCAGCTGTGAGGTGCGCTGCGGCGAAATTTGCATCGCTTTGCCGATTTGATGCAGAGATCGCCCGTTGAAATAGTGCAGCCGCATGATGTGCTGCTGGCGCGCCGGTAAGCTTTCCAACGCCGCGAGCAGCCCTTCACGTTCGCAGCGCCGCGCGGAGCACGACGCGGGGTCGGCGTCCCAATCGCCCGCAAGCCGCTCGTCGGGCGGCAGCGGCCCGTCCAGCGAGAGCGGAGCATGCCGGTACGCATGCACCGTTGCGCGGCGAAGCGCCGGCCGACGCATCTCCATCTCACGCTGCGAAGGCAATGCGCCGCGCTCGCCGGCCAGCGCGTAGCGCTCGCGTTCAGATTCCCGAATCTCGCGGCGCACGCGTTCGGACACTGGGTCCAAGCGGCGCAATCCGTTCAGCATCGCACCCGCGATGATGCGTGAAGCATACCGTTCGAGAGACGGGCCGCGCGCGGGATCAAACGTATCGACCGCTCGAATTGCCCCGACGCAGCCGTCGCCAATCAAATCGTCGACCTCGCCGGAGCGAACGATGCGGTGCACGCGCCGCGCGATGATCTTCACGAGCGGAAACAACGAGCGAATCGCATCTTCACGAGCATCTCCGCACGCGCTCACTGCAGCGTTTCCCACTGCGCGGCCAGGGCGCGCGTCCATTCGCTCACCGCAAATTCGCCGTACTCGCCGAACGCGCTCGCCAGCGGTTCCAGGAGCGGACGCAGCATCAGCGCTTGAAATTGCCCGCGAACGGTTTGCATGCCGGCGCTATCCA
>CAWCHT010000001.1:0-586809 GCA_963795465.1 Vulcanimicrobiota bacterium | reverse complement strand
CGGCTCAAGTTGTTGGGAATCTCCATACCTGAGACGCTACCAGCCGATTGTTGCCGAAAAGCCAACGGCCTGTTAAATCCCAAACACCGTGGTTGAGCGGAACTTCCCGTTTTCGCGCAGTACACTCGAGCATGTACCAGACGATCATTGCACTGGTCGTGCTGTTAATCGCCGGCTCAACACCCTTCCGCATGCCACAGGCAGACATTGCTGCGATCCGAGCGCTACGGCTCGAGAATAACCACGCGATCGAGTCGCACGACGTTACCCTGATGCGCAAAGCATGGGCACCAACGATTCGAGTCATCGAGAGCGATGGTACGACTTTTTCAGGGTCTGGTTCGCTTGCTGCAAGTTATGCGAGCGTGGAATTCAACGATAAGCGTTTCGTTGCGTACGTCCGTCGCCCGACGACCATCACGATTAGCGCGGAGGGTAAGTCGGCAGCCGAATCCGGATTCTGGACGGCTATTTTTCAAACCGCCGAAGCGCGTTCGTTCTGGAACCTATCTCGCTTCGTGGCGAAAATTCGGCGCGGACTTGCGGCGCGCATAACTCTGCCCGGCGAACCGTGTTCCGGACTAGCGAACGGCTTCGGAAGCATTTGGGTGCCGTTATGCGGCACGCATCCTTCGCTGGCACGCGTCGATCCCGTAACAAATTCCATAGCGGCAGTGCTACCGATTGGGCCGGCACTTTCCGAAGGCGGGATTACGGCCAGCAACGATAGTGTGTGGATGACCACCGGCAACGGCGAGCTCGCACGAATCAATCCAAAAACCAACCGCGTACGGCAAACAATCTCGCTCGCGCCTGGATCCGATAATCCGCTCTACAGTGACGGAATCATTTGGATAACAAGCGGCGACCGGAACCTGCTCACCGCGCTCGACGCTTCAAGTGGACAAATTGTCGCGACTATCGCCGTAGGATCGAAGCCGCGATTCTTGGCTGCCGGAGACGGTGCGGTCTATACCCTGAACCAGGGTGACGGTTCCGTCAGCAAGATCGATGCCAAAGAAAAACGCGTGACCGCAACGATCGCCGCCGGGATTCCCGGCGGCGGCGGCGAGATCACGTACGGCGCAGGTTCAGCTTGGGCAACGATCATCGGCGTCCCGCTAACGCAAATCCTATCCAACTCTCTCACTGTGCGACAGTGGGGTGGCCGTGGTGGAGACGCCGTACGTTTTGGACATGCGTCAATCTGGCTCACCGACTACTACAACGGGATCCTCTGGCGGATTCCGATCTCGCATCTAAAAAAGCACACGATTGCGAACGCCGCCGGCCAAACACAACGGCTGCGCTGGCGGATACCGCAAAGGCGGCCCAGATGCATTGGCCGAACTAGCCGTTGCCGGGATTCGAAGTCGGTTCCTCAGCCGTAACCGAGGTGCCATCTTGAGCGATCGTCCGGGCGCAGTTTGGCGGACTTTACTGCTGGCGTTTTGCCTACTTACCGCGCTGCTGTCGCTGGCGGAACTTGCCGACGTCATTGGCCTAAGCGGCAAGACGCCTTGGTATGGCTTGTGGGGAGCCACCATGGGCGGCGCCGGGTCAATATCGTATACAGCGAAGATTTTGACCATCGACCCGGGGCGAGCTTCCGACCGCGCAGGCCTGCGCCGTGGCGATCTCTTTGACGTACGCGCGAACACTCTCACAGAGCGCTTTGAAGTCCTGTCGGATTCCGCTCAACCACTCACCGGGAAGCCGATACGCCTCTCGGTAACGCGCGGCGCACGACATTTGAGCGTTACCGTCGTTACGCTTCCCGTGAACATTACGCGACGATTGGATCAGATCATTGCCCCGATAGCGGTTCTCTGGCTCGCTGTTTTCGCAACGATAATCGCCTGGCGGCGCGCATACGTTCCTGGAAATCTTCTCCTTTCATCGGTGCTGCTCCTGACCGCGATAGTAAGCGGAGCCCCCACCCACGGCTTTGCAGCGCCTTGGGCTTGGGTGTACGTCGTTCTCGCGCTATGTTCATTAGCGGCGCCTTTGGGTGTGGCCATCTGGGCGTCGTATGCTAGCGGATTCGCGCGTCCGCTCTCGAGGCCGCGCCGTATCGCGCAGTGGGCATGCTATGCGCTCGTTGCAGCTGCGATAATCATCGGCATCGCCCAAATTCTAGCAACCGTAACGCTCTGGTTCGATCCCGTCGCTTTGTCGTTTAGGCCGATTTGCATGCTGCCGATGTTTGCAGCCATTCTCACAGCGCTGGGCTGCAGCTGCTCGCGATAGCGGAATGCCGTGGAGTCAACCGCCAGCGCGCGGCATGGTCGCTCCTACCGTTGCCTTTCGTCTATTTCGCCTTGCAGACGTTTCTGTTGATAAACTTCACGTCATCGTCTTATGCTACGTACGTCGGATTTGCGTACCTTTATAGCGCGCTGACCTTTGTCGCGCCGCTTGCGCTTACATATGCCGCGCTGCAACGCCGGCTAATCGATATCGGATTTGTATTAAACCGAACGATCGTCTTTGCCATTGTGTCGGCGATCGTCATCGGCGTGTTCGTTCTTGCCGAATGGGCTGCGAGCGAGTGGCTTGTGAGCGCCAGCCATACCAGCAGCGTCGTCGTCGGCATGGTCGTGGCGCTGGCTCTCGGCATATCGATGCGCTACATCCATAAATATACGGATCGCTTCGTCGATCGAGTATTTTTTCGCAAGCGGCATGAAGATGAAATCGCGCTACGTAACTTCGCGCACGAAGCATCGTATATTACCGATCGATCGGTGCTGCTGGAGCGATCGATCCAAACCGTCCGCAGCCACACGGATACCGATGACGTGACGATCCTTACGCGTGGCGACTCGGGCTTCTATCTGCAATATGCCAACGGACGCGCCGCTATCTCGGAGAATGATTCAGGAATCGTCGCATTACGTGCGCATGGGAATCCTCTTGAATTGCACGATGCAGCGAATTCGCAAATGAACGGCACAGTCGCGTTTCCGATGATCGCACGCGGCATGCTGGTCGGAGCGCTCGTTTGTGGACAAAAAGCAAGCGGCGAGTCGTTTGCACCTGACGAGATCGAAGCGCTTGTAGCGCTCGCGCACGGAGTGGGCGTCGCGCTCAACGCTTTGAATCGCGAATCCGGCGACTCAATTGCATCGCTTCATGAAGCCATGATCGGGCTACAGGGCAGCGTCGCCACAATGCAAGAAAGTATCAGTGCGGAGCTTCGGAGATTCGGCAGCTCGCGCCCTTAGCGAACCGACATTGTAAAGGAGAATGCCCATGGAAAACGTTTCGGCCGAACAGCTTCAGGCAACGTTCACCGGCTTGAGCGAAGCTTGGAAACATGGGGACGGCGAAGCCTTCGCGCACTGGTGCACCGATGATGTCGACTTTATCAATTTGCTCGGCATGCACGTAAAAGGCCGGCGTGCCGTCGTGGAACTGCACGAGAAGATTTTTCACGGTCCCTACGAACGCAGCAGCCTCGCCTTCAGCATTGAAAGCGTTCGAACGATTACGCCGACTGCAGTGCTCGCCATCGTACCCTCACTCGTCGACATCCCGTCAGGACCTGTAAAGGGTGTCGTCCTCAGCATCGCGAGCGTCCTCCTCGTGCGCAACGGGGACCATTGGAAAGTCGCCAACTTCCACAACACGAGGCGCGAGGCGACTCAAGCAGAGCATCTTTCGATCATGCGGAGCGCAGTCGAAAGGTAAAGTAGTCGTCAACGACATTGTAGGTTGCGCCGATCGGCTGTAGTGGGAACGCTACGGAGAATATGCACCACTTACTGGTTTGCGAATAGGTCGACGCGCCAATCGTTGCAGCGCATCCATTGCCCCTTCGGATACTCGAATGTAGTCTCGCCCAGATTTGCAAATCCGGCATTGCGGCACACGGCGTTGGACGCGCCGTTCTCAACGTTTGGAAACGCGTGAAGGAATCGATGTTTTCGTTCTTTTCGTGCAAGCGATATGACTGCTAGTGCGGCTTGGGTTGCGAGTCCGCGCCCGGCGTACTCTGGAAGAGTCATCCAGCCGGTTTCATAAACTTCTTCATCACGCCACGTCTTCTCCCAAAAGCCCACCGATCCAACGACGGCATCACCTTTCCAAACCGTGAACATATCGCGACCGCTCAAAAATCGGACATGCCGCCGTTCGATCTGTTCCGTGGATTCGATTCCGCCCAGATGCTGCATCATCTCGGGATTCCCGAGCGTTGCGTGCAGCAGCCACAGATCGTCGTTCGCCCAGCGACGCAGCGAAACCATCGCCGACGCGTTCGTCACTAGTCGATGCAAAAACTCCCGCGTGTCCGGCTAACCACGGCTCAAGTTGTTGGCGATACGCAGCATTTCGTCGGCAGCCTGTACGCCTTTGGCGTTCGCTTCAAATGCGCGCTGCGCGGCGAGAATTTGCATCATCGCCTCAACGATCGTTACGTTGGAGCGCTCGACCATTCCGAATTTGACAGCGGGGCCGCCGGTCGACCCGGGCTTTTCCATGCGCGCCGGCCCGGACTGCGCCGTTGCAAAAAACAGCGTGCCGCCGGCTGAGCGCAGCGCTTCGGGTGAGGTAAACTCCGCCAGACGAATGTGACCGCACGTTTTGCGGCCGCGAGCAGTGACCGCGATGACCGTTCCGTCTTCCGAAACGCTTGCTGAAAGCGCGTCGTTCGGAATGCGCGGTCCTTGCAACCGCCATCCTTGCGCGTTGCGCAAAAAGCCGTCCGGAGCGCGAGAAAACTGCCCGTCTCGGGTGTATGCGCGTTCGCCGCGATCGTTGACGATGCTGAAAAACCCCGGTCCGTCGATTGCCACATCGAACGGCCCCCCGCTGTGCATCAGTTTGCCTTGCGTGAACAGGGTCCGGGTGCCGGCAACGCTCGTCCCGATGGCGGTACCGCCGCCGGCCGCGATGTCGGTAAAGACTTCTGCGGCGCCTTTAAATCCCGCAACGTCGGCGTTCGACAGATTATCGGCGATCGTTTCCAGATTTTGCTGCTGCGCGGCCATGCCGCTGGCCGAGGCGAACATCGCGCGGTTCACGATTTCACCAGCCCGACTTGTGTTGCGGCGCGTTCCCGGGTTTGATCGATGCCTGAGAGCACCTTTTCCGCCGTTTCGAACGATCGCTGCGCGTTCAAAACGTCGACCATCTCGCCGATCGCGTCGACGTTCGATGCTTCCAGAAAGCCGCTGCGTACTTGCGAGCCCGCAGGCAACTTCAAACGATCGACCACCGTGCCGCGCCGCACGATCGCACCGTCCGATGAAATGACGGTACCGTCGGTAACGATCGCCGCACCGGCTGCGCCGACGAGCATGCGTCCGCGGTCGTCGACCAGATGATTGAAACGATCGCGCACGAACGCGCCGCTGCGCGTGGCAAAAACACGGCCGCTCCGATCGCGCACGTGAAAGCTGCCTGCGCCGACGATGGCCAGGTCGAAGGTGCGCCCCGTTCGCCGCAGCGCTCCCTGGGATGCATCGACACCCGGCTGCAGCTCAATGCCGCTTGCGCTCAAGCGCCCGCGCAGCAGCGTCTTACGAAAGCCGTCGGTCGAACCGTTTGCGAGATTTTGCGCCGCGACGTTCGAGTCGGGATCGCGCGGCGGTCATGGCGCTCAGCGCCCATCCGATTCCATCCATGAGCGCAAAGCTATCGCTTTGCTGTGTCACCCGTTTTTACGAAATATTTCGAAGTTACAGCTGCGCGATGGTGCGATCGGTGAACTCGACCGTCGTGAGCGAAGCCTCGTGCGGTTGCACGAGTTCGGCCGTGCGCGCGCCGCCGGCAAACGCTGCTTCAACGGCGCGCTCGATCCGCTGGGCGCCGGCCGCATCGTTCAAGCTGTGGCGCAGCAGCATTGCCGCCGAAAGAATCGCTGCGGTGGGGTTCGCTATTCCGCGTCCGGCGATATCCGGTGCGGTGCCGCTGATCGGCTCGTACAAACCGAAGCGCATGCCGGCGCGCGATCCGGCGCCAAGACTCGCGCTCGGAAGGTTGCCGATCGATCCGGTCAGCATCGCAGCCTCGTCGGACAAGATGTCGCCGAACATGTTTTCGGTGACGATGACGTTGAAATCGGCGGGGCGCCGAATCAGATGCATCGCGGCATTGTCCACCAGAAGATGCGAGAGTTGCACGTCCTGATAGCCTGCGGCTACGCGGTCGACGACGCGCCGCCACAGACGCGAGGTTTCCAAAATGTTTTGCTTGTCTATAGACGCGAGGCGACGGCGTCGAGTCCGCGCCAATTCGAAGGCGGCGCGCGCAATGCGTTCGATTTCCGGTTCGCGATAGACCATCGTGTCGACCGCGACCTGCACGCCGTCTTCGTCGACGCGCGTTTCTTTCGGTTTGCCGAAATAGATGCCGGCCGTCAGTTCGCGAACGACGACCAAATCCAGCCCCCTGACCAATTCCGGACGTAAGTCTGGACGCCGCTTCCAGGCCGGAGAAGACGCGCACCGGCCGGATGTTTGCGAACAGTTCGAAGTCGCGGCGTAGTAGAAACAGCGCGTACTCCGGACGCTGCGCGAGCGGTTTGCCTTCGTACTCCGGCAGGCCGACGGCGCCGAACAGGATGGCAGCACTGCGTTCGCAGAGCTGCCGCGTATCGTCGGGCAATGCCGGTTTCCCGGCTGCGAGCGCTTCGCCGCCGACCATCGCCTGCGTGCACTCGAGGTCGGGGCGTACCGTGCGCAGCACGCGCACGGCCGCGCGCGTGACTTCGGGCCCGATGCCGTCACCGGGCAGCACGGCGATTTCCGGCGGCATTACGCGTTACGAGCGCTTAGTAGACGGTAATTCGCGTGGTTTCGGTCACGTTTTCGGGGAGCGCTTGACCTTCGGCGGCTTCGGGCGGCGTTTGAATCTCGCCGGAATGCGTGCTGCCGTTCGAGGGAACGGCGCGCTCCAGCAAAGCCAGATGCGTCATCAGTAAGCTGCGCAGTTCGCTGCGGGCTTTCTCGGCAGATTCGAAAGCGCGCTGATGTTCGCGCCGCGCTTCCGCGGCTGCTTCCGTGAAGGAAGCGATTTCGCGTTCGGCAGTCATGCGCGATTGCTCTTTGATCAGATCGGCTTCTTTGTGCGCCGACGCTTTGACTTCGTCGGCGGTGCGCTGCGCGAGCACGAGCGTATTCTGCAGCGATTCCTCCATCGATTTGAAATGGCTGATACGCTCGCGCAGATCGTTGATCTCCGCCGCAAGCGCAGCGGCGTGCTGCGCGTCGTCCTCGAGCGTCTCGATGATTTCGTCGAGGAATTGATCGACTTCGGCTCGGTCGTACCCCTGCAGGGCGCGCTTGAACGACTTGTGCTGAATGTCGATCGGCGTGATCTTCTGCATTCTTTAGCCCCTATTCGAAAGAAAATCCAACGAGCCGTCGGAAAGCATCGTGTCACGCAACCCTTGCGCGTTCACGACGATGCCGGCGGGCACGATCAGATAGATTGCCTCGGCCAGTTTTTGAATCTTGCCGTCGATCGTGTACGCGACGCCGGAAGTGAAATCGACGACGCGCTGCAGCAGCGATCGATCCGCGTTCTGCAGGTTGACGATGACCACTTGGCGGCTGCGCAGCGCATCCGCAATTTCCGTTACGTCGCCGAACGCACGCGGCGCGTACACGCTGACTTCGGTCCCATTGCGGCGCGACGCGTTGCTGAGCGGAACGACGGTCCGCGAGCCCGCGGGTTCCTCTTCGTAGAATTCGTCTTCTTGATCGCTCATCGAGAAGAAGGATCCGATTTTACTGAACATACTCATAGACACCTCACGGTGAGAGCAACCCCGAGAAGCCTCAGGGAGACATTACCGGCTTCTTCGACGCCGCTCGCGCGGGTCTTGGTCCGAAGAGCGTGCTCCCGACCCGAACCATGGTTGACCCCTCCGCGACCGCCTCGCGCCAGTCGCCGGACATCCCGATGGAGAGCACCGGGCCGCCGACGCGCTGCCATGCATCGGCGGCGCGCGCGAATGCCGCCTGTATTGCGGCGCGATCGTCGGTAAGCGGTCCGATCGCCATCACGCCGTCGACGCGCAGGCTGCTCAGCTCGCGCAGGCGGTCCGCCAAATCCGCGGCCAGCTGCGGAGGGCAACCAAAACGCTCGGCCGGCGACACGTTGATTTGCACCAGAATCGGCAGGCTTTTTCCGAGTGCCTGCGCGGCGCGCGCGAGCGCGATTCCCGCCTCGAGGCGATCGACGCTCTGCACGACATCGAAGAGCGCAGCGATCGCTTTGGCTTTGTTCGTCTGCACGTGGCCGATGAAGTGTTTGCGGACCGGCGGCAAGCCTTGGAACTTTACACGCGCTTCCTGCACGTAGTTTTCCCCAACGTCGAGCGCGCCCGCCGCGATCGCTTCGCGCACGCTCTGCGCCGGCTGAAACTTCGTTACCGCGACGATCGCGACGTTGGCCGGAACTTCAGCGCGTAACTGTGCGTAACGCTGCGCTATCGTCTGCAATCGTTCGTTCTTCCGTTCGCGCGCCCCGGCGAAAACAAAGGTAGATTCCGATAAGCCCGATGGGGATCATCGGCAGCGCGTACAGTCTGTCCCCCGGTGATGCCGTGCCACATGAAGTCGGCGTGCCGCCACGACTCCGCAATCGATCGCGTAATCCCGTACAGCGTGAACCAGCTCCAGCCGACGACGCCGTCGGGCGGCCGGCGGCGGTAGATGAGCAGCAAAATCGGCAGCGTGATCGCATCCAGGATCGCCTCGTACAGCTGCGAGGGATGGCGATAAGCGGTGCCCCAATCCGACGTGTTGCCCGGAATCATGCACCACTGATGATCGGGAATGCAGCGGTCGCCCCACAGTTCGTCGTTGATGAAATTGACGCAGCGCGTCAGCGTGATGCCGACCGGCAGCAAAACCACGATCTCGTCGCCGAGGACGCGATACGTCAATCCGGGATGTTTGCGCAGAAACAGAAACAGCGCGACGATGACCCCGATGAGGCCGCCGTGAAACGCCATGCCGCCGTTCCAAACGGCGACGATGTCGAGCGGGTTCGCGGCGTACATTGCGGCATCGTGTTTGCTGATCATGTCGTTGATGACGAAGAACGTGCGGCCCCCGACCAGCACACCGATCAGCGCATAGACGAGAAAATCCTGAATCTGTTCGCGGGTCAGCCCCAGGCGGCGGCGGCCCTGCGGCCGGCTCATCCACAAATAGACTGCAACGAATCCGACGAGATACGATATACCGTACCAATGAATATTCAGCGGTCCAAGATGGATCGCGATGGGGTTGATGTTCGGGTAGGTGAACCAGTGGTGCATCACGTCCAGGATGAACAACGCTGAGGTCTAAAGGAGCGCTGTGGCTACGGCGCATTTGACCGTCGGGATCGCGTTCCTCGCGGGGGTCGTTTCCTTCGTTTCGCCGTGCGTCCTTCCGCTGGTTCCGGCATATCTGTCGTTTTTGACGGGTTCCTCCGTCGACGAACTGCGTGAAAACGCGCGCATGGACACGCGCGCGCGCACGCTGGCGCATTCGCTTGCGTTCATTGCGGGTTTTACGATCGTCTTCGTTCTGCTCGGCGCTTCGGCAAGCGCGATCGGCGGCGCGCTGCGCGAGAATCAAGTGCTGATCGCGCGCATCGGCGGCGTGATCGTTATCGTGCTCGGCTTGCAAATGCTGGGCGTTCTGCGGATGCGCTGGCTTGCTCGCGACGCTCGGGTTCACGTCCAGAGCGAGCACCGCTCGCTCTTCGCCTCGGGCATCGTGGGCGTCGCGTTTGCGGCCGGATGGTCGCCGTGCATCGGGCCGATTCTCGCGGGAATCCTTACGCTGGCTTCGCAAGAGCAGGGCGTCCGGCAGGGAGCGTGGCTGCTGTTCATCTATTCCATGGGGCTTGCGCTGCCGTTTTTCGTGACCGCGCTCGCGGTCGGCGCCATTCTGCCGATGCTCAATCGCCTCAAGCGGCTTCTGCCGGCCATCGAGATGGCCGCCGGAGCCTTCATGATTGCCACGGGAGTCGTGCTTGTCACCAATTCGTTCCTACGAATCGCCGGATGGTTCTATCAGTTTGTCCCGCAGCCGAAACTCTGAAATCGAAAGCGTGCAGCTGCTCGCAGTTGCCGCGGTGGTCGTCGCGCTCGATCAATTCACCAAACACCTGATCGCATCGTCCTTTCTTCCCGGCGAGAGCCGGATCGTCATACCGCGGCTGCTGCGCTGGACATACGAGCAAAACCAGCACGGCGCGTTCGGACTCTTCGGGTCCTCCCCGGTTTTCTTGATCGGCATGGCGCTGATCGTTCTGCTCGTGTTTTGGTTTTCGTTTCGCGAGCAGGCACGACGCTCGGCACTCGTGCGCATCGCGTTCGGCATGATTTTGGGCGGCGCGATCGGCAACATCGTCGACCGCCTGCATCTGCGGTTCGTGGTGGACTTCATCGACTTCTATCGCATCTGGCCCGATATCTTCAACGTTGCGGACGCATGCATCACGATCGGCGTCGGGTTGCTGATTCTCGCGAGCCTTGCAAATCGTCGTCGCGCCTGAAGACGCCGGCAAGCGCGTCGACGTCATCGTCGCGCAGCGCGCACGGTTTTCGCGTTCGCTGATCGCCGATGCGGCTAAACGCGGCGAGGTTCGCGTCAACGGCGATGCCGTCAAAGGGAGCCACCCGGCAGCGGATGGCGACGTAATCGACGTTGTGGTGCGGAAACGCGAGCCCATCGGCCTGGAGCCCGAACCGATCGATCTGACGATCGTGTACGAAGATGACGACGTCATCGTGATCGACAAACCTGCCGGCATGGTGACCCATCCCGCGCACGGCGCGACCAGCGGAACGCTGGTGAACGCGCTGCTCGCGCATGTGCAGTCGCTTCCGCCGGCGATGCAACCATCCGCGCAAAGCACGCTGCGTCCCGGTTTGGTGCACCGCTTGGATCGCGACACGTCCGGACTGCTGGTGGTCGCCAAAACGGCGCAGGCGCTCAGCGCGCTGGGCAAAGCCATGAAGGCGCGGCGCATCACGCGCGAATATCTGGGGCTGGTCACCGGCATCCCGGCGCACGCGCGCGGCACGATCGACGGAGCGATCGGACGCAACCCGCACAACCGTTTGCGGTACGCGATCGTCGGCGACGGAAAACCGGCAGTGACGCATTACGAGGTCCGGGAGCAGCTGCGCAATGCAGCAGAACTGCTCTTTGCCTTGGAGACCGGACGCACGCATCAGATTCGCGTGCATCTCTCGGCGCTGGGCCACCCGCTGATCAACGATCCGATTTACGGCAAGACCGATCCGCGCTTCGAACTTCCCGGGCAAGCGCTGCACGCGTGGCGCCTTGCGTTTCGGCATCCGAAGACCGGCGCGGCACTCGACTTTCAAGTCGAACCGCCGCCGGAATATCGGGCGGCAAAACGCGCGCTGCAACGTGAGGGTTCCTGACGCTCTTCGAACTGCTTGCGACTGAGGGAAGCGCGCGTCGCGGCCGCATGTCGCTCGCGCACGGCACTGTACAGACACCGGCGTTCATGCCGGTCGGCACCGCAGCCACCGTAAAGGGGCTCACGCCGCACGATTTGCTCAGCGTGCATGCGGAAATCGTTCTTGCGAACACGTATCATCTTTGGCTGCGGCCCGGTTTGGAAGTGCTGCGCGACGCCGGCGGTTTGCACCGGTTCATGGGATGGAACCGCCCGATTCTGACCGACAGCGGCGGCTTTCAGGTCTTCAGCCTGGAATCGCGACGCGCACTAAGCGAGGACGGCGTGACGTTTGCGTCGCATTTAGACGGCAGCCGCCATCACTTTACGCCGGAAAACGTGCTTGCCTTTCAAGAAGCGATCGGCGTCGACATTGCGATGCAACTCGACGTGTGCGTAAAATTGCCGGCCGAACCGCACGCGGTGCGCGAGTCGGTGCGTCTTTCCGCTCTCTGGGCACAGCGCAGCGCGGCGGCGCGAGCGCGAAGAGAAACGGCGCTGTTCGGAATCGTGCAAGGCGGCCTCGACGCAGCAGAGCGCACACGCAGCGCGCAAGCGATCGTTCCACTCGATCTTCCCGGTTACGCCATCGGCGGTCTTTCCGTGGGAGAATCGCGATCGCAAATGTACGAAACGGCGCGCCGCACCGCTGAAATGCTGCCGGAAATCAAACCTCGCTATCTCATGGGCGTCGGCACCGTGCGCGACATCGTCGCCGCGATCGATTGCGGCATCGACTTATTCGATTGCGTTTACCCTACGCGCTGCGGAAGAAATGGGCGCGCGATGACACGCACTGGAGAATTTGCCATTCGCAATGCGGCGTTCGTACGCGACTTCTCGCCAATCGACGCGCAGTGCGGGTGCGAGGTGTGCCGCACCTTCACGCGAGCGTACCTTGCGCATCTGTTCCGCGCCAACGAAATGCTGGGCCCACGCCTGCTGTCCTACCATAACGTGGCGCTGCTGATCGCATTGCTGCGCGACGCCGCCGCGGCGATCGTTGAAGGGAGATGGAGCGCGTTTCGCGATAGCGTTCTGGAAGCCGCATGATCCGCTTATTCGTGGCCGGGTATCCGCGGGATGCCACCAAAGACGATTTGCTTCGCCTGTTCAGACAGTTCGGCGCCGGCGAGAGCGATGTAACGTTTCCCAAAGATCGGCGCAGCCGGCGCAAAAAAGGCTATGCGTACGTCAACGTGAGCGACGAGCAAAACGCCGCAGCGGCGATCGGCGCATTCCATGAATTCGAAATCGGCGGGGTGACGATGACCGTCGTTCGCGCGCAGGATCGCCCGCCGAAACCGCCGCGCAGACGCCGTTAGGCGCGGACGATGCGCGCGCACGGCGCGCACAAAGCGGGATACTGCGGATCGCTGCCCAGCGGCAAATACTTCCAGCAACGCGCGCACTTGCCGCCGTCGGCCGGAACCAGCACGCGGCGTATGTCATTTCCGGAAAGCGCAGCGTCGCTTTCAAGCGTCAGTCCGGAAACCACAAGCGCTTCGCGAACGCCTTCGCGATGCGGCTCCAGCCGTTCGAACCACTGCGGCGAGAGCGTCATGCGCGCCTGAAGTTCGTAGTCGCGCTTTCCTTCGCTGGCCGCCACCCACGCCCGCCACTCTTTCAGCTTTTCCCACAGAGCGCTCTCGGAATTTATGGAAGGTTTGGGCTGGGAAAAGCTCAAGTCGAAAACGCTTTCACGCGTACCGCGCAATGACGGCGCAAGCGCTTGCCACGCTTCTTCGGCGGTAAACGAAAGCAACGGCGCAAGCACCGTAAGCACTTGCGTAAGGATGTGCAGCAGCGCGCTTTGCGCGCTGCGCCTGCGAGCATCCGCGGCGGCACTCGAATACAGCCGATCTTTCAACGCATCGAGATAAAAACTTGACAGATCGTCGCCTTCGAAACGGATGATTTCCAAATACGCGTCGTGCAGACGGTATGCGCGCAGCATCTCGTGCACGCGCGCGACCCAGCGATCCGCCGCCGCGCAGGCGAGCGCGTCGAACCACGTCATCGATTCTCGACCAACGATGTCGTTCGGCGATAAATCGTGCAGATTACCAAGCATGAAGCGCAGGCGATTGCGCACGTTGCGATAAACGCGACCGACTTGCTCGATGACGTGCGGGCCGAATCGTACGTCGTCGATGAATTCCACCGAGGCGGCCCACAGCCGCAGAACGTCGGCGCCCCATTTGTGCATCGCGTCTTTCGCGTCGATGCCGGTGCCGAGCGATTTACTCATCGGGCGTCCGTGCTCGTCGTTGACCCAGCCGTTTTTCACGACGTGCCGATAGGGCGCGCCGCTTTTGATTGCGGTCGCCGTAACCACGGAACTGCGAAACCAGCCGCGATACTGATCGCCGCCTTCGAGCACCAGGTCCGACGGCCATGGGATGCCGTCCTTGCCCAACACCGCCAGATGCGTGACGCCCGATTCGAACCAGATGTCGACGATGTTGCGTTCCTTTTCGAATTCGCTCGCACCGCAGTTGGGACACGCGAACGCGTCGGGCAAAAAGGTACTCAGCGGGTCGCGCCACCAAGCATCGGCGCCGTGCTCGGCAATACGTTTGGCGACATTGCGTACGACGCGAGGATCGAGAATGGATTCGCCGCACGGCTCGCACACGATGGCGGGAATCGGCGTGCCCCACGTGCGCTGACGGGAAATGCACCATTCCGGATGATTTTCGAGCATCTGTTCCATGCGTTCTTTGCCCCACGGCGGCGTGAACGCGACCGAACGGATGTTTTCAATCGTGCGTTTGCGTAACCGGTTCTGATCCATCGCGATGAACCACTGCGCGGTCGCGCGAAAAATCACCGGATTATGGCAGCGCCAGCAGTGCGGATAACTATGCGTGAATTCGAAAGCGTTCCAGAGCGCACCCGATTGCCGCAGAATCTTCGACGATCGCCGGATTGGCTTTCCAGATGTGAAGACCGGCGTACGGGCCGCCTTCCTCCGTGAAGACGCCTTTGGCGTTGACCGGATTGATTACCGGCAGATTATTACGCAGACCCGTTTCGAAGTCATCGGCGCCGTGCCCGGGCGCGGTGTGGACCGCGCCGGTTCCCGTTTCCAGATCGACGTAGTCGGCGAGCACGACCACCGAATCGCGATCCAGAAACGGATGGCGCACGCGCGCGCCTGCGAGGGCCGCGCCGGTTGCTTGACCAAGCTTGCGCATCTGTCCGAAATCCTCGCCTAGCGTATGCGGCGCCAGCGCTTCGGCAACGACCAGCGCTTCGCCGGCGTGTTCGTACACGCCGTACACCGCATCGGGTCGAAGGGCGATCGCCACGTTCGCCGGCAACGTCCAGGGCGTCGTCGTCCAGATAAGGATGGACGCGCGCTGCACCGCCAACGGATCCACGCCGAAACGGCCGAGCAAATCGCGTTGCTGTGAGACGCCCGCGGTAAAGCGCACGAAAATGGAGGGCGAAATTTTGTCGCGGTATTCGATTTCTGCTTCAGCGAGCGCCGTTTCGTCGTGGATGCACCAGAGCGTCGAGCGCAGCCCCTTGTACAACTGCCCTTTTTGGGCGAGATCCGCGATCGCGTTGACGATCGTCGCTTCGAAGGACGGATCGATCGTTCGATAGGGGTGCGCCCAGTCGCCGAAATTCCCCATACGCATGCGCGTAGCGCGCTGCTCGTCCAACCAGTACAGCGCCCGCTGCTTGCACTGCGCGCGCAGTTCGAGCGGATCGATGTCGTGAAAATCTTTGATCTTCAGATGCTTGAGCGTTTCAATTTCGATCGGCAGGCCGTGCATGTCCCAGCCTGGGACGAATTTTGCCCATTTATCATCGAGTAGCGCGATCTTCACGAACACGTCTTTGAGGACCATGTTCAAGAAATGCCCCATGTGCAGCTGGCCGTTTGCGTACGGCGGCCCATCGTGAAGAATCCACGGCTGATGCTGCTTGTTGCGTTCCAGCCGGCGCTCGTACGTGCGGTGCTGCTGCCACCACTCGACGCGCGCAGGCTCACGCGCCGGCAAATCCGCACGCATCGGAAAGTCGGTCTGCGGAAGATTCAGCGTACTGCGATAGTCTTGCTGCGCCGTCTGCTCAGCCATGCGGAGACTTCTCGTTCATCACCTCGTCCAGCACGTCGAAGTTGCGCAGCGCAAGTGCTCGCAGGCGTTCGCCGGCGCCGGCAAGCTGCTGTGAAAGCGCCTCACGCTGCGTCCAGAACTGCTCGAGCAGCGCGTCGATTTGCGCAAATTCCGGTTTGCGCGCCGCATTTCCCAGCGTGAACAGCGGCGGCAGCGGATAGTGCAGATCTTCGCAAAGGGCGCTCACCTTCGGATCGTACGGAATCGCCAGAAACGGTACCGCGTAACGTGCCGCCAGGATCACCGCATGCAAACGCATTCCGACGACCGCTTTGGCTTGCCGGATGATTGTAGCGGCGCGCGGCAGCGAGCATTCGGGCAGCAGCACCGGCGCGGTTTTGCACTTACGGATGACCAGCGTCGAAGCTTCGGCATCGCCAACGCCGCCTAAAGGTAAAAACGCAACCCGTGCGCCGTAGATTTGCGCGAAACGATCGGCTGCGTGCGCCAGCAGCTCCAAGCGCTCTTTCAAGCCGTTTGCCTTGCGCACGCTGAAAACGACCAACGGATCGCTGTGCGGCCCCAGGCCCTCGGCGGCAAGATCGACGCTTTCTTCACCGCCCTCGTACAAGAATACCGGATCGGCAGTCTGCTCCACCGGAACGTTCGGCGGCACCAGTCCGCGCAGCAGCCGCGCGGACCGCGCATCACGAACGGTCGCTGCGCTCAGGTGCTTGCAGCATTCTTTCACCACTGCTTTGCCCCAAAAATCGAGCGGCCCGATGGACTGCGCGAACACCATCGCTCGCCGGCTTGCGCGCGTTGCCGTACGGATCACGCCTGCATAATAGAACAAACTGCGCAAACTCGTCGCGTTCTGCAGCAGTCCGCCTCCGCCGGAAAGCACGATATCCGCTTTTTTGATCGCCGCGCGAACCGCTTTCGCGTCCCAGCGCGGCGTTGCATCGACGCCGAAGTCTTTCATCGTCTCTTCCGGCTTTGCCGAAAGCACGTCGATGGTTGCGCCTTCGTATCGCCTGCACAGCTGTTCGACGATGACGCTCAGAAGCGCGTCGTCCCCGAGATTTCCGAAGCCGTAGTAACCTGAAAGCAGCATGCGCATACGCCGGGCGGCCCGCTCATACCTCGACCGAAGGCCGCTGCGGTAACGATGCTTCGCTTCGGAAGCCGGCGTTGCGCGAGGCTGCATCGGCGTTTCTGCGGCCGGCGCGATACAACAGAATAGCGACGATGCCGATAATCGCACCGATGATCAGCCCATAAAGCACGCGAATCACCGAAACGATCAGCGGCGTGTGCAAATGCGAGAAGGTATCGATGACGTCGCCCATTCCGATGCCGATGGCCAGCGAGAGCAAGATGCCGATAGCGCGACGATCCGTGACGCGCAGCGCGGGCAACAACATGAGGCACGGGAAGCCGATGACGAACTCTTTGAATCTCGGGCGCACGCTCAGCCACTGCGTCAAATGATGGCGCAGCGCCAGCTCGAAGCCGGAAGGCGCGATGTCGCTTTGGTTGCCGCTGCGCATCAGCACCAGCGCGCCGATGCCGAGCACGATTACCGCGGCGGCCAGCTGATAGATTCGAATCGGCGCGGCGAACGTTTCGCGCGCGCTGCGTATGCCCGAGTTGAAGCGGTTGGTGAACAGGTAAAGCAGGAGCGCGATGACCGGCGGCGCGCCCAGCACAAGTTTCACGCCTCGCAGCGGTTCAACTTCTTCCATGACGAGCGGCGAACTCATCAAGCCGACGACCGTGAGCGCGCCCAGCGACGCGATACCCGTTGCAAGCAGCGTCCACCCGAGGCTGCGCGCAATCTGTGCGCCGGCGCCCGATTGCGGTTCTTCGAAAAAGGCGGCGCTCAGAACGGAAAACGCCGCGGTCGCGAACAGGATTGCGCCGATAACCGCGATGATGGAACGCGCCAAAAGATCGTGGTGCGTCAGAATCCCACCCGTGTACAGCGCTTCAACGACAACGTAGGCAGCGACGGCGAGAACCGGACCGTTGCGGCGGTCGTACCAGCCATACCATCCCAGCAGCAAGATAAAAAGCGAAGGAATTGCGAGCGCCGCAATGCCAATCAAGAGCCGGTTGTTTCCGCGGTACAGCGGAATCGGCGTGGCCCGTCCCAAACGAAATCCGTAGCGGTTCTGCAAATCGTCGGCGAGCTGGCGAACCATCTCGATATTGGTATTCTCGATCGAAAGGCCGTTGTATTCGTGAGCGAACGGCCGCAAGTACACGACACGTACGTTGCGTTCCCGTACACCCAATTCGTATCGTGCAACGATCTCGGGTACCGTCAGTTTGTCTTGTTCGACCCTCCCGATTGCCTGAACGCGCACCGTTCGTCCCGGAATCGCGGTGGCGAGCTGCACGTTGCCTTTCTGCACTTGACTCGCATCGTAGGTTTCGATTTCGCCGAAGTTCATTGAGGGCCGCTGCTTGAAGACTTGCGCGGTGTCGTCGATGTGATCGGGAAAGCCGAGCACTTGATTGCGCAAGCCGAAAAAGATCACCGTCGAGATCCACTTGCCGGCGCGCAAATCGGAGAACATCGTCGCGATCTGGCCGTCGGAAAGGCGCTCGTCGTTCTGGAAACGCGGGATGACGAAGAGTCCTAACCGGCGCGTAAGCGCGATTTGCGCTGCCGGAATGCCCAGCGTCGCGCTGTTGAAGTAATCTATTTGCGTACGCACGGCGATGAGATACGGCGGCGTGCGGCGCAGCACGGTAATGCCCGAGCGCTCGAAATGCAGCGGAAGCTGTTGCAGATATCGCCGGAACGTCGCTGCATCGTAGATCAGAATGTACACGCTGCCTTCGCGCACGTGACCGCTCCTGACCAGATTCGCGAGCGCCGGATCCGCGACCGGTGAAATGCGCGCCGCATCGAGCAACGCAACGCCCGAAATAGCGAACGCGTTTTTGCTGGTAGAGCCGCTGAGCGAGGAGCCCAGTTCTTCGGTGAGCGCCAGCGAAGTCAAACCTGCGCGGCGGAGCCGCAGCAGAAACGAGTCGGGGTTGTAATTGTACGAGCGCGCCAGCGTGACGAAATCGTTGTAGTCCATCGCGATCTCGACGCGGCGGGTCTGCTGCTCGATCTTCACCCGGCTCACCGCGACGACCAATGAAGCCAGCAGGGCGAGCAAAAGCAACAACGCTGCAAAGCGCGTTCGCGGATCGATGCGGCTCACGTGCATCCGGGTTCTACTAAAAAACAGGAAGGCCCGCTGTGAGCGAGCCTCCGCTGCCGTCGCGTATGCGGTTGCCCGCATACCGGGTGTGGGCGACGCTTTTGGCAGTCTGCGACGCACTGCCCACAAGGGTGCATCGAGGGTCGCGGTTCATGCAGCGCGACCTTGGGGTACGGCTTCCGTTCAGTACCGTACCATGGATGGTAACAAAAGTTTCCTACTTGCGCCAGATGGCTGGACGCTTTTCGACGAATGCGGCCATACCTTCTTGGGCGTCCGGCTCGAGCGCGTTTGCCGTCATCACCTCTTTGGCGTAGCGATACGCCTGCGGCTGCGGGCGATCGATTTGCTCGTAGAACGCACGTTTGCCCAGCCGCACGATGGTCCCGCTCGCTCGACCGATGCGCCGTGCCAGGTTTACGGCTTCTTCGTGCAGCCGTTCCGGCGCAACGACGTGGTTCACCAAGCCCCACGCGGCCGCGGTCGGAGCATCGATCGCCTCGCCGGTCAGCAGCATTTCCATCGACCGCTTTCGGCCGATCGCGCGCGTGAGCGCGACCATGGGGGTGCTGCAGAACAGGCCGATGCGCACGCCGGGTGTCGCGAATGAAGCGTTCTGCGATGCGATAGCAAGATCGCACGTGGCCACGAGTTGGCATCCGGCGGCGGTGGCCACCCCGGCGACTTCGGCGATGACCGGCGCAGGCAATGACTGCACGCGCTCCATCAGCTGAACGCACACGTCGAAAATTTCCGCGAAGGCGGCGCGCGAGGCGTCCTGCTGGTGCGCGGGGGTGCACTGCAACTCGCGGAGATCGTGTCCCGCGCTAAAAACCGATCCTGCTCCGCGCAGAATGACCGCTGCGATGTTTGAATCACTCGCGAGCACGTCGAATGCGGCAATGAGCTCGCGCATGAGCTCCAGCGAGAGCGCGTTGCGCTTCTCCGGCCGGTTCATCGTTACGACCGCGATGCGTTCGTCTTCTTCGTACGTCAGCTCGACGTACCGGTATTGTTGCTTCAAGTCCATATGTTTGCCGCGATTGCGATGGTGGGCGATGACGGGCTCGAACCGCCGACATCCTCCTTGTAAGGGAGGCGCTCTCCCAGCTGAGCTAATCGCCCGTGGCTTTATTTTATATAGGTTTTTTCCGTTGTCCGCCATTTTTGGGCGCCGTGTTGACCCGCTTTTTGACCCCTTTTGCGGTTCCTAACGAGAATCTGAGCCGACCCACGGACACGCGTAGCTTGTCCGCGGCGCGACCCTTAGCCTCCCGACTCTTTTCGACGCTCGTATACCAGCGAGGAGATCCCGTCGCCCAAAGGCTGACGGAGAGGCCGCAAGGCTGACATGGGCCTAAAGTGTGGAAGCGGCCACATTCGTCGAACGGCCGAGATCGCCGCAGCCGGGAAATGGGCCATAACGTCTGACATAAACTATATGGAACTGCTCCCGCCGGGCGTTATGCCATGGCCGGCGGTACGCGTTACGTGAATTCGTCGGCATAGCGGTAGGAAACAATTGAGTCATCGTATGGGGAACAAAAAGTGCGCATTGCAGTGCTGCAAAACGTCAACACTAGTAGCAACTTCCGCTACATTAGCCTTGCTCACGAGGCGAAAACTCTTGGCGTCGAAGTGGTGCATCCTTCTTTCGGAGATGGACGCAGCCAACAAGGTGCGGAGATGGGCTGGAAGGAGACTACGGATCTCGTTGATACGGCCGATGCGTTTATTGTTGACAATGTCCCGATCTATCTTGTCCCTCAGATTGCAGAGCGCTTTCACGAGAGGGTTGAACAAGGCGCCCGTGCGCTGGTCTTCGCGCCGCACAGCACGGAAGAGGAACTACGACTAGGTGCTGTGTTTCTTGGTCGGTATTACATTGAGCCGACGTGGATAAAGATAGTAGGGCAGCCGGCGAACGACGCGACGTCGTCTTCAAGCGCAGTGATAACTGCCTACGTTCGCACGACTTGTTTGACGGCGTCGACAAAGTCACCGTAGATTCACCGTTCGCGCTTCGGTATTGGGTGAGTCATTCCCGATTGTCGTTGGCTCGGATCACTGGTCCGTTGACTTGGCCACCGATCTCCGTATTCCTAACGATTGGAATAGCACAGAGCTGGCCTGCATGGCAATATGGTACGGCGCCAACGGAGGGGCGGTCGCGGCTGCAAGTGCGACCGGCCTGATCGATGATCCAACAACTGTCGTGTCGGGCCATCGTCCCGGTATTCTTCAAAATCGCCTTTTAGCGCAAAACTTGATCAGGTTCTTAGTGAAGGCGAGCACATCAAACCCAGAAATTGACATCGACAGACTTTATTGAACGCACAGAAGTTAACCTATGCGATTTTGTCCTCGGCGTATTGAGGTCACAAGGTGACGGTTGGTGGGAGAGGTTTGTTCCGCTTCCAATTAGGCAAAAGACAGCCAGTCGCCGTGAAGAATAATCGAACAGGCATGCCAAGGAAGCATACCTCGATTTTATAGACTATAAGGAAATCATGGGGAAAAACTGGCCGTTGTTGGAGCGATATTTCGTCAACAATGGCAAACGAGGCGGCAAGGACAACTCGCTCAAGTTTATGGTCCGCATGAATGAGCTTAGGCGCTATTACGGCCATCCCACGAAGAAGTACGTTGCCAACTTTTCGTACTCCGATGACGACCGGGCATTTGTTCTCGAAGTGGATGCGTTTGTTTTGGCTTTAGGCGCCGCATTCAAGCAAGGACGTTCCGGACAAGACGATGTGCCGTCATAACGTAGGCGAAGACGCCCGTATCAAAGCTGCGAGGACTCGGTCTGGAACAGGAATCACTATACCTTGTTGCATCACTGCTGCCGCTTAAAATGCGTTATCGATGGAGCGGGCCAACGTCACTTCCTTCCCGCGAGAATGGCACTAAGCGTCTTCATCGATGGCCCAAAATAAATCGATCCTTGAGCAGCGGAAATCTCGCTACAACTCTTATTGCATCACGCCGGAGAAACTGGCCAGACCCCAATGCCCTAGTTATGTGAAAGCCGCGTCCGCTGCCAGGGCGTTCCCGCGGCCGCAAAGAAAAATCACAGGCAACGGATGGAGTTCAGGATTGTTGGGCCGATATCAGACGTTGAGGTCATCGCTCGAGGGCGCGGAATCCGGAACCTGAAGCGTCTGAAACGTACCTACGGCGGTACGCGCTGGAGAAAACTCAAGGGAGTTGCACGCATTCGGCTGAGGAGCGGCGAAAGTCGCCTGGCGGAGCTACATTGGTATGAAGCACATGGCATCGGAAAGAAAGAAATCAAACGGAAGAAATACCTCAACTAAGCCCGTTCGTCCGAGTGCGCGGTCGCAATTTCTTGTTTGCCTCGATAACCACGGATATGAGGCATCGTTGGAGCGCAACAAGATCTATCTTGCCATAAAAGACGAACGCGCGGAGCAAGCTGGGACGTCCGAATCATAGACGAGAGTGGCGAAGACTATCTGTATTCGAAAGAGCGATTTGTCTCGATCGAAGTTCCTGCGACCGTGAAGGCATCGATCCGCAAGCACGTCACGGTGTAACCGAGAAGTCGACTTGCTATCGACCAAATAAATATCGGTTGAGTGCCATAATTATCAGACCCAGCACTCTGTCTTGCATTAAAGAAGGCGTACGGCTTTATTGAATTAGACGGCCGCGAGTCTTCTGCTACCGTAAGATGGAACCGCCGATAGTTCAACGACTTTATGCGGTTCGCTCGCTCTCCTGAATTGCTATGCTTGTACCAATCTCGACGAAATTCGGGAAGCGCTCGCCAAGTTTGTCAAGCGCCTCGCGTTTTGCCACAATGGTCGTTTTTGCGTAGACGGTTTCGTTTACTATCGGAGAATGGCCACAGATCGCTGCTCGTGTTTCGACATCGACTTTCAGAGCTTTCAGAAGCGTAGCCTGAGAGCCGACGCTGCGCGGCAGCAGGGGAACGATCGCGGCGACGTCACGGCGGCTGAAGTGCTCGCGAATATTGACGCGATTGCCTATGCAATCCAAGCGGTGAACGCAGGCGCCGCAATCACACCGGCACTCCTGCGCAAGACACATCGGCTTTTGCTTGAACCAACAATGCTCAAAGAGCATGGCGGACAAACGCGCACGCAGCAGAACTGGATCGGCGGAAGCAGTTACAATCCATGCGCGGCATCTTTTGTCCCCGCGCCGTGGGAAATGGTAGATCCGCTGCTTGAAGATCTTTGCGCGTTTGCAATGATGACTCGCTCCCGACCGTCGCGCAAGCCGCGATCGCGCACGCTCAATTCGAGACAATCCATCCCTTTATCGACGGCAACGGGCGCGTTGGACGCACGCTCATCCATCTGGTCTTTCGGCGCCGAAAGCTCACAACAACCGTGTCGCCGCCGGTCTCACTGGTTTTGGCCACGCGTGTCCAAGACTACATCGCCGGATTGAGCGCGAGCCGTTATGTTGGCGAATCGGATTCAAAGGAGGCTCGCGACGGCTTGAATTTGTGGCTTGGCACGTTCGCTGCGGCGTGCACTCGCGCTGCCGGCGACGCAGCCGCTTTCGAACAACGGATTTCCGGAATTCAAGATACGTGGCGCGAGCGACTTGGCCGGGCCCATCGCATTCAGTCGCGCTTCGCATCATCGACCTTCTTCCAGGCTCACCAATTATCACAATTGCCGAGGCGCAGCGTCTGACCGGCGGCAGTAAGTCCAGCGTCATCGAAGCGATGCGGCGCCTGGAGCGCGCCAACGTGATCACGTCAATAACCGCATGTCGACAACGCGGGCAATCGTATCAGGCGAAGGATGTCGTGGACGCATTCCTCGATCTTGAGCGCCAGCTCGCGACCCGACCGGGGGATACTCTGACTGAGGCGCCCGTTCGCAACGTGCCGGCACGACAGCAGCGGTGAGACTAACTCAGCTCACCATCGCGTAGTAGTTGATATAAACTCGGACCTACCGGTCAATCTTGTGATCGCGAGTCGACGACCCCGCAGAGGGCGATCGATAACGCTTCGAATGCCCCAAAGGCGATCCAAAGAACTCGACCAACGCTTCGATGATGCTCTTTAACACCGTTCCTCGTTTGTAGTGTTTATGCGGCGCTCCGCGCCACTTTCTAAACTTGTCAGGCGCCGGAGGCGTCGACGCATATTTGGAAAGAGTACACCTAGCATCTCATTCACAACTACGTCGGATTGAAGTGTCGCCGTTTCGCGATTCCGTTCGTTTTCCGAGCATCGACGCCGACATATACGTCACCGGACTTATCACGGAATCATGAAGCCGCTGGTGAGCCGGGAATTGGCGCGGGGCACGCAAAAAATCCTCGCCGAAAAAGTCCGATGCCGCGAGAGAAAATGGCAGGAAAGGTGGGAGGCCGAGGAAACGGCAGAAGCAAACCGCCCACCCATAGTCCTGCAACAAATGTTGCGCTGCCGATCGCGGCACCGCACTTGCCTTTTGATCGGTGGAAACAATGGCCCCACGCATCGCGCTAACATGCCTCGTCGTCTTCATCGCTGCGCTGGTGCCGCCGGGCGTGCGCGCTCAGCAGCCGGATCCCGCAACGCCCTTCCTGGGCACGTGGTGCGCGCAAGGCGACCGGACGAAGCACACGAGCATTACGTCGAACGGCGTCTATCTAACGCTGACGAACGAAAGCGGTTCTACGTCCATCGGACACGTATCGGGCGGAGCAAATCCGCAAATCACTGCAGACGAATGGAACTTCGTGCAGGGATCGCTCAGCGCCGACGGTCGTACGATAAACTGGACCAACGGAACGTTCTGGTCGCGCTGCGCCAGCCATAGGCCTGTCGATCTGCAAGGCACGTGGTATGCCGGCGGAGATCATTCGAAGGCCTGTTACATCGATCAGCGCGGCGATCGCCTGATGTTTCGCAACGAAGTTGGACAAAGCGCGACCGGTTCATTCACGGGCCGTTACGCAATAACGACCGACTGGTCCGGCGTAACGATAAGCGGCACGATATCGCGCACGCAGAATCGCATTTTGTGGAGTAACGGCACGTACTGGACGCGCTAAGCGTACCCGCATGTTGGAGGTAGGCTGATGGACGAATCCGCAATTCGTAAGGCAGCGCTGCTGGGAGCGATCGCAGTCGCGGCGATCTATGCTTTCGCGCCGCTCGGCAAATCAGATACGCTCAATCAGGGCTGGGATCGCACGACGCAGCATCGCTACTACTACGAATCGCAAGGCACACGCTTCATACCGGCAGCGCTCCTCGAAGCGCTTCGCACGCCCACGGGTACGCGCTTTATGGACCCGGCGAATATGCGCGGCATGGGGTTTATCGTCGAATCGCACGAACGCAGCGATGCGCAAAACCCGTACGGGTGGCCGATCGGCTTTGCCATCGATCGCGACAAATCGACCGGCATTGCGATGGCGGGGTTCACGTGTGCCGCCTGCCACACCTCGCAGATCGCCTACCGCGGCAGTTCGCTGCTCGTCGAAGGCGGCGCGGCGAATGTCGATATCAATGCATTCAGAAAGGCGCTGGCGCAAGCGGTCATTTTCACGGGCACGGATACAGCGCGCCGCGCAAAATTTGAAAACGAGGCAGTCGCGCTTGGCTTTCCCCGCACGCACGTGAGCGCGACGTTCGATCAAATGCTGGCAACGATGGAACACGGCGCAAAAGCACCGCCCGAGTACGTCGTCGCGTCAACGCCGGCGGGGCCGGGACGGCTTGATGCATTGAATGCAATTGCAACGGCACTTTTTGCAACGAATCTCGACGTGCCCGCAAACGCGAAGAAGGGCGACGCACCGGTCAACTTTCCATACCTTTGGGACATTTGGCGTTTCGATTGGGTGCAATACAATGCATCGGTTCGCCAACCGATGGAGCGCAACATTGGCGAAGCGCTCGGCGTGGGCGTGCAAACGCATTTCGTCAATCCGGCTACGGGTACCGTAAATCCCGAGCCGCTACGCTGGAAATCGTCGGCGCGCGTGCAGAGCCTCTACTGGATGGAGAATGCGTTAAGCACACTGCGACCGCCGCAATGGCCCGAAGCGATATTGGGACGCATCGACCGCTCGAAGGCGCAGCGCGGGCGCGCACTTTTCATGCAAAATTGCTCGGCGTGCCACGGCATTCAGCGCATCGCCGGAACCAATCCGGTCGAATGGCACGTGCCCGTCATCGCGCTCGATAAAATCGGCACCGATCCGAATCAAGCGGCCGATTACGCAAAACACACCTTCGATGCCACAAAATTGGGTCTGAGCGCGCACGTTCGTACGCCTGTCGGGCTGGGCTACGTCGTTGAGCGCGTGAAAAAGCAGGCATACGTGGACGCCGGAATTCCGAAAACCGAGTGGCCAAAGTACGACGGCTTCGGCCGCACCTCCGAATCGTTTCCCGCGCCGTGCGGTTATAAAGCGCGCCCGCTCATCGGCGTGTGGGCGACGGGTCCGTTTTTGCACAACGGCTCCGTGCCGACAATCTACGACTTGCTCAGCCAAACTCGCCCCGCAATGTTTTGGTTCGGCAGCACCGAATTCGATCCGCACAAGATCGGATTCATTCAAACGCAAGTCCCCGGCGCTATGCAGTTCGCTTCAGCAACGAGCGGCAACAGCACCGCCGGGCATTGGTTTACGAACGATCGCAGCAGACGCGGCCGTATCGGGCGCGCGCTGAGCGATGCGGAAAAATACGCGATTATCGAATACTTGAAGGCCGCAACGCCCGCCGATTATCCTGAGAGGACGGTGCGCAAACCGGGAGCGATGCCGTGCGAAACGAATCCCGCCTGGGCAGACCGCACATAACATGCGCGAAGCGCTGAGCCGGTTTCGGATTGATATCGTGAGGCATCGCGCGCCGCGGGATTGATCCGCCGCAGTTGTTGGACGTCGATGAGATCTTTGGGACGGCCTGACGCTTTTTTATTCGCGAGTAAGTCGCCCAAGCCGAGAACGAAATTGGACTCGCCCATATAGGAAGTACGCTCGCGTCGCTGCCATGCTTCGTCGAATGCGAGCCCTAACGGAGGTAATCACGTCGATGCGAAATGGTTCGGCTGTGTCCATCGGTGCGCCGAAGCGCACGAGCGCTTTGTATCCTTTCCGCGCGCCCGAATGTAACCGTGAAAGCCGACGGCATGAGCGCCGACGATCGCGTCCATTCCACTTCGCTGCATCGACGTAGAGCCATTCTACCTGCCTCATGCGCGCGTCGGGGCTCATATCGCAAGCCGTCAGCCAATCGACCTCGCCATCCTCTTCCTGAAGTCGGATCTTTTTGACATGCCATTGACGCCCGCTTCGCGGGTTGTCCATAAGCAATGTATTCGCGGTGACCGCGCCTACTCCATCCCTGAGTGCTTTCGGTATGCCGTGAGCGTAGCGTTTATGGATTTGAAAAGTTCGGGAAGCTGGCTTTGCGATTCTACCGGCCTGCTATTAGCAAAAATCGCGACGACCATGCCGGAATTTGGAAAATAGAGGTGCGCGGCGCGGAAGCCAAGCGTTTCCCCTTGATAGAACCAGAACGAGCCGAGCTTCGGATCGTAGCGTCGCGACACACCGAGCCCGAATCCCGCCGGATCGTTCTTGCTCGGTTCCGGTAGCGGCTTTGCCGTTTTGATCGAATTCAAGCTGAACAGCTCGCGCCGCTGTTTCGCCGGCAACCCTAACGCGCTTTGATACAGCACGCGCGCCCACCGAACTAAGTCCTGCGGCGTCGACACCATCGAACCCGCGCCCTGCGCCCACGACAGACTAAAGCCGCTGACGTCGTCGCCGCGATATTTCTGTAAGCCGGGCTCATCGTTTTCATAGTAGCCCGCGACGACGCGGCGCGCGATCGGCGGCGCATAGAGGTACGAGCTGTAGAATGTGTTCTTCAGGCCGGCGTCGTGGATGATGCTTGCGATCTCTGCATCGAAGCTTTTGCTCTTGCTGCGCGCGGCGACGGCCTCTTGGGCCAGCAGATAACCGGTATTGGAATAGTGATACTTCGTGCCGGCCGGATATTTGATGGCCGGATAGATTAATCGGATCATCGTGTCGGCGGAAAACTGTTTTAGCGGATGCTGAGCGATGAGCTGCTCCCACGCCGGCGTATTGTCGTACGATTCAAGACCGCTCGTCATGTTGAGCAGCCGGCGCAGCGTGAGTTTCTTGTACGCCGGATATTGCGGCAGGTACGTGCCGAGCGGTGCGTCGATCGAAAGACGCCCTTGCGCCTCCAGACGCAGTACCGCAACCGCGGTGAACGCTTTGGTATTGCTGCCGATTTGAAACAGGTTGGATGGCGTTACGGCGGCGCCGGAGTGATAACGCGTAGTGCCGGCCGTAACATTGATAATTGGATCCGCCGGCTTCAAGCTTACGGAGAGTGAAAGCGCGGAAAGATGCTCCTTGGCGCCGCGCGTTTTCAGATACGCGTTGAGATCGCGCTGCAGCGCAGCCCGTAATGCGGGCCGAGACGAAAGTGCACCGGAGTTTTGCGCGAAGGCCGGCGCGGCTAAGACAGCCAGCGCAAAAACGAGTGAAGCAAGGCGAAGGATCACAGAAGCCTCCTAACCGGTTATGCATCGCGGCCTGAAAGAACACCGCTTGACCTCTAAACGTTGTAAGCATTTCCCTTTGCACATGAAAAAGCCCCGCTTCGGACAAAAGCGGGGCTTTGCAATGCTAACGGATTTTCGCTGGGCTAGGGCCGCGCGTCCGCGATTTTCTTGCTGATGATGTTGACCGCAGCTTGCAACTGCGCGTCGTGCTCCACTTCACCGAAACGCGCGTCTTTGTTTTCCGTCACGGCGTAATCCGGATCGATGCCTTTCAGGTTGATGTCGCGATTTTTCGGCGTGAGATAATGCGCGGTCGTGATCTTAATTGCGGCGCCGTCCGGAAGCGGCGTAAGCGACTGCATCACGCCTTTGCCGAACGTTTTCTCGCCGACCAGCACGCCGACGCCGTCGTCCTGAAGCGCGCCGGCCGTGATTTCCGATGCCGACGCGGTGTAACGGTTCACGAGAATCGCCATCGGTTTGCGGGGCAGCGCGTCGCCGGGCGAATCGATCGTTGTCGTGTGCGAGCCGCGTTCCTCGATGGTCAGCAGCGGATCGCCGCTGATGAACTTGGAGTTAATGTCCAGCGCGGAGTTGACGTATCCGCCGCCGTCGTTGCGTAAGTCGAGCACATAGCCGCGGACATTAGCGCTCTCCAGCCGCTGCAGCGCCTCGGCGAATTCCTCGGGCGTCTCGCGCCCAAACGCGAGCACCCAAATGTACCCGACGCCCTGCGGCAGCATTTTGTAGATGACCGTGGGCGGCTGCACTTCGGAACGCGTGATCTCAATCACACCGAGGGACTTCGTCCCGCGCAGGGCCACCAAGTGAACCGGCGTCCCGGCTTTGCCGCGCAGCAGTTTGGTCGCCTCTTCGGCGGTATAGCCTTTGAGCGAAACGCCGTCGACGTTGGTGAAAATGTCACCCGATTGCAGCCCGGCTTTGTCGGCCGGCGTGCCGGGAACGACGTAATACGCGCGGATGTATTTCGTGGCTTCGTCCGGCTGAATCAGCACGCCGATTCCCGAAATTTTTTCCGGGTCCAGCGCTTGATTGAACTGGCGATATTCGTCGGGCGTGAAAAACGCCGTGTATTTGTCGCCCAGCGATTTTGCCATGCCCGCGATCACATCGTAGGTAATGACCGCGCCCGGCTGATGGGCCGCATCCTGGACGCGGTCGATGGCACCCGTCAATTGCTCGAGATTAGCCTGCGCCGTGCCTTCGTCGTGGAACGCCGGAATCGTCACATGCAAACTATGGCGCCGCGCCTCGTCGACGAGCACGTCATGCGCTCCATCGAGCAGCTTTTGCGCGTCTACCTTAGAGTAGTACGTGGTGGAAAGCAGACTCGTAGCTTTCCCGCAGGTCATCGCTCGATTGCGCCGGCGGGGCGGCGGCGATGGTCAGCGGCAGCGCCGCCAGTATGGCCAGCGCACAAACTACACGCCGAAAAGGACCTTGCATCAACGGGGAGACCTCGCTTTCACTACCCATCCATTATCGGCCGGCGCGGCGGCCTTTCCATATCAGAACGCCATCGGACCGCCCGGCGGTTTCGTAACGACGCCAAAAAGACCGCTCGTCCACGAGCATCGTACCAGACGAACACGAGCAAGAGCATAAACGTGACGCCGCCCGCGTGTCAAAATTTCCTCAGACTGCAGGCGGATCAACCCTTTTTGGGGGAGTGGACACTGCTTCACCGCTCCTTCCAACGGCTCGGGCGACGGTCCCTGACCGCCTTTCGCCTGCCAAGCGGGATAATGAGAGCGGTCGCATGGGAGAGTGATGGCAAGGAACGCACAGCTCGTTCGCGAGCTCTATGAACGCTTTAATGCAAGAGACATTGACGGCGTTCTCTCCGCGCTCGTCAAGTCTGTAGAGTGGGCCAATGGTATGGATGGCGGACACGTTCATGGTGGGGAAGCGGTCCGCTGCTTGAGGAAACGATCGTGCACCGATTTCAGATGAAGGACGGCCTGGTAACGCGCTTCGACATCGAGGGTCCCTCGGAGCTATCCACCATCAGTCATTAGGCTATGGCGTGCTGACGATCGATACCGGAACTGGAGTGAAAGACGCAAGCTGATGCGCAAGATCAATACCAACACAACGGCCGAAATGACGTGGTCTTCCCCGAGCGGAAAATTTGCGGGTTCCGGCGTGCAGATTTCCGAAGCGCTGGGCCGCAAGCCGCAATCGACCGACGTTTACGAACGCCATCCGTTCGACGTGGAAATCATGCGCGTCCCGGCCGGAAAAGTGCCGTATCCGTATCATTCGCATAGCGCGCAATGGGAATTTTATCACGTGATTTCCGGCGAAGGTGCCGTGCGCGACCCAGATGGAACGACGCCGATCGAAGCCGGGGATGCGTTCATCTTCCAGCCCGGCATTGCGCATCAGCTGATCAATACCGGTTCGCAGGATCTCCTGGTCTATGTCGTAGCGGACAACCCGATGGGCGAGTCCGCTCACTACCCCGACAGCAACAAATGGATGGTCCGCTCGCCCGAACGGCGGCTTCTGCGCTCGGAGAACCTGGACTACTTCGACGGCGAAGAGTGAATGCGATGACGACCGTTCACGTAAAGAAATACGTCGATTGCCCGTTTTCCGCGACCATCGAGTTCGCCGACGAAGCGCTGCGCAAAGAGACGCGCATGCAAGTCTCGCCCGCAGCACCGATCGGCGCGCAAGTCGCGTACACCACGCAAACGATTCAAGATTCCACGGACACCGCTCGCGTGCACGACGCGCTGCTGCTCGCGTGGCAGCCGCAAGGGGGAAAATGGCTGCCGCACTTCCGCGGCGTTTTCACCGTGAGGCCGTCACAGCGCGGCTCGCAGCTGCGTATCACCGGCGCATACGAGCCGCCGTTCGGTCCGCTTGGCCGGATCTTCGATTTCATCGTCGGGCGGTCCATCGCTCGGCAAACGCTGATGCGCTTGCTGAGCCAAGTCGCAGGCGACATCGAGCGCCGTTGGGAAGCGGACCGCGCGAGCGCGAAACCGGTCTAAAGCGCCATCGCTTCGGCGACGGCGCGTTCTTCGCTCCAGTTTGTGCCGGCGGCTGAAGCGTCCGCGAGTTCGTCCGATGCAACGGCTGACTGCAGCGCCTGCATCAGCTGTTCGTAACCGTGCTGTTCGGTGTGTTCGCGTGCAATACTGAGCGCGCTCAAGCGCGCATCGACGAATCCGGCAACGCCGGCCGCACGCACGTACCGTATTGCGGAGGCCGCTGCATCGTCGCAGCTTTCTAACACCGCCGCGGTAGCGATGTGCTGCAAAGCGAACGTGACCGATACGGCGTCGGCATGTGAATCGCAGCAGATTTCCAACGCTTCACGCGCCCGCTGCTTCACGCAATCGTAATTGCGCAAATGCAAATGATATGCGGCGATGTTTCCCAAAATTGCCGCTGCGGTGCGATGCCGGCCGAGGGTGCGCGCGCTTTCCAACGCTTCTTCGGCTAGGCGCAGCGCCGCTTCCGCATCGCCGGACATGAACTCTGCTTCCGCCAGCGTCGCCGCAGTGATCGCCAGTTTCGATCCGTCGGCGCCTTCTTGGAACATCGCCGATGCACGCGCGAATAAGCCTCTGGCGCCGCCGATATCTCCGCGCAGCGCGCGAGCGACGGCGAGATCGCCTAAAATGCCGCCGACCCGTTTTGAACCGGCGGCTTGCCGGCTCGCAAGCGATTCTTTGAGCAGCCCCTCGCCTTCGTCGACCCGTCCCAAGTACAACATCGAACGGCCGACCAAACGCTTTGCATCCGCCATGCGAATGGGCTGCTGCAATTCCATGAACGCCATAATCGCGCGCTGCCCCGCGTCGAGCGCGACGCTGAACTGATTGAAGATCGAGGCGAAACTGGCATGCGCGAGCTCCAAGCCGGCGACCATGAGCCGCGGGGTGTCGTTGCCGATGCGTTCGACCGCGGTCGTTACCCAACGCAAACCTTCCGCCGCCGCCAGCACGCCAAAGATGCGGGGAAGCGCGGTCGCGATGCGCTGCCCGACGAGCGGTTCACCGTCTGCGGCGAACGACCAGGAAAGGGCCGAGCGTAAATTTTCGATCTCCGGCTCGACTTGCTGGAGCCATTCGGCAGGCGAAAAGTCTTCGTACCGTTCGTCCAGGTCTTGCGCGAAATCGGCGTATGCGCGCGCGTGGCGGCGCTGCACGTCCTCGCACGTGCCCGAAAGCTTCAGCTTTTCGAGCGCGTAGTCGCGCGTCGATTCCAGCAAACGGTAGCGCATCGTTTCTTCGGTGGGCTCCGGCGAGACGAACGACTTGTCGACGAGTGAGGTGACGATCGTCAAAACGTCCATCTCGTCGCGTGTCTCGTCCGCGCATACTACGGTAACGGCTTCCATGGTGAAGCCGCCGGCAAAAGCGGCCAGCTGCGCGAACACCACTTGTTCCTGCGGCGTAAGGAGATCGTACGCTCCAGTCGATCAACGCGCGCATCGTTTGATGGCGCGGGAGCGCAGCACGATCGCCGCCGGTCAGCAAACGGAACCGTTCGCTCAGTTTTTGCGCCAGCTGATCGACGGTCAGCACCCGAAGACGTGCAGCCGCCAGTTCGATCGCAAGCGGTATCCCGTCGAGCCTGCGGCACAGCGCTGCTACGGTGCGTGCGTTCGCATCGGTAACGGCAAATTTCGGGTTCGCATTTTTCGCGCGCGCATCGAAGAGCGCGACCGCGCCGAACGAGAGTGCATCCTTTGCGCTCAACGCATTGGTTTGCTTGGGCACGGAGAGCGAGGGCATCCGGTACAGCGCTTCGCCCGCGACGTTGAGCGGCTCGCGACTGGTTGTTAAAACGTGCACGTTGGGACAAGCGCGCAGCAGCGTCGCGGCCATTGCGGCGACCTGCGCCACGACATGTTCGCAGTTGTCGATGACCAGAAGCAGTTGCTTGCTCTTCAAATGAATCGCGAGCGTGTCCAGCGTCGAGTGATTCGGTGCTTCCTGCAGATCGAAAAGCCGCCCCACCGTCGTCGCAACGAGCGATGCGTCGCTGAGCGGAGTGAGATCCGCAAACCACACGCCGTCTTCGTACCGATCCAAAACTTCGGCTCCGACTTGCAGCGCGCACCGCGTCTTCCCCACGCCGCCCGCGCCGACGAGCGTTACCAATCGCGATTGCTGCGCGAGCGCGCGAATGTCCGCGATGTCGCTTTCGCGTCCGACCAGCGCAGTCGTTTGCTGCGGTAAGTTCGTATCGCGAACGGTAAGCGAGCGTAGGCGCGGAAATTCGTCGACGAGATCGCTTGCGAGTAGTTGAAACACGTGTTCCGGCGCGGTGAGATCTTTGAGACGATGATTTCCGAGATCGCGCAGCGTAACGTCGCCGAGCTGCGCCGCGGCCTGCGCAGCCGCATTCGAGAGCAACACTTGACCGCCGTGGCCGATGGAAAGCAGGCGCGCGAGTCGATTCAACGTCGGGCCGAAATAATCGCGGTCGCGCTCCTCGGCCTCGCCGACGTGGAGCGCAACGCGAACCGAGATGCCGCCTTCGGACGCAAACGTTTCAGACTGCAAAACGCGCTGAATCGCGTGAGCCGCCTGCACGGCATCGGCTATTTGCGAAAACGCCGCGCAGAACGCATCGCCGACAGTTTTGAAAACGTGGCCTTCGTGCGATTCGATTTGCAAGCGCACGAGTGTGTCGTGGCGTCTCACGTCGGCGGCCATTGCGTTCGCGTCGCGTTCCCAGAGCGCGGTACTCGAGACGATATCCGTGAAAAGAAAAGCGATGCTTCCTGAGGGCGGCAAACGCCCGGCTGCTTGTTCAAAAGCAGCCGTCGCGGTCTTCATGGCCTTCATTATGCCTTTCGGCCGCGTCCTGCGCAAGCAGACCGGCCAAAGAGCCCTAGCGCCGTCCCGCGAAAGCCGGTACATTGGGGTGTATCCGCCATTTTGCCGGGGGTTTATGCTGTTTTCACGGGCTCGTCTTTTTATTTTTGCGGTTGTTTGCGCAGTCGCGGTTTCGTCATGCTCGAGCGGATCGGATACGTCAAACCTGCCGGTGGCCACCGATGCGGCGGCCTCGCACACGCCGCAATCGCATGTCTACGCGTTGCACGGCTCCTCAGGTTCCAGCATAACGCTGACGGTGCGGTCGAGCACCGCATTGCCTTCCTCGGCAATTTCGCTGCACGAGGAACCGAAAGAGACGGCCGCCTCCAGCCATCTCCGCAAGCAGCAAAGCATCTCCAGCCGGTGCCCGAGCGTTCCCGCGATTCGGCTCTTCAATCCGTTTCCGTTTCCGATCACGCTTTCGATTCAAAGCTTTACCGTCTTCTTGCCGTGCGCCGCGAGCGGCTCACTTTTCGGCGCGAGCTTCTTTCAAGTGACGCCGCAGCCGCCGGTGGTTTCACCGGTGAAGATCGGCGATGCTGTCGGACGCGGGTTCTTCATCACCTTCACCGCGAGCGTTCACGACGTTACGCTGGCGCCCCGGACCATCTCGCAGATCGCGATCCTCCCGGAGCAATCCACCGCCGAGGTTGCCTTTCCGGTTGCGCCGGGTTCCAAGACGAATCTGACGGCGAACGCACCGGACGTACCGTCATCGCTCGCGTTTACGTATCAAACGGCATCCGGTGATTCGACGTACTCGGTCGCGTGTTTTAATGCGTATGTCGGCAATCAGCTCGCGCAAGCGTTGCAAGGCGTGCCGCTTGTCGGACGGCCGTCATTCTATTGCCACGTCAATCCCGCAAACGGCGCATCGCTGACCTTTGGAAACGTCGTCACGTTCGACATCGGCTCGCCAAAGCCGGATCGATCGATTTTCGAACCGGACGGCAACGCTCAAGGTTTTGAGTGCACCACGCAAAATTCGTGCAACGTTCCGCAGTTCAGCGTGCCGGCGACGTATCAGAACTTCATCGTCGGGAACGTGAACGATTTGGTGCTATGCGCTCCGGTCAATCCCAGGGTGGATTGCAATAACGTCAACAATCTTCCACAGGGCGGTTCGTACACCAGCGTTTCACACCGTCACGATTTTCCGGTGCTGGTGGCAGACGATCCGACCTATAAGCCGGGAACGGCGTCGGCGCCCGTTCCATGGGACGGCCTCTTCCGGATTCACTTTACCGGTCCGTGCCGCTTGAGCACAGCGCCGGACAACGACAACGGGGACGAGCCGCCCGGATATAGCGACAGCGGCCAACAGGGCATTGGGCCGTACGCGGAGTTCGACATTACGCCGACGGGTACGGGAACGTGTTCGATTACCGCATCGGAAGATCCGAAGTACATCACGGATTACAGCGATCCGGCACATCCGCAGCCGCATTCAGCTACGCTGGCGATTTCGATTCACTGAAACGACGTTTTCAGAGCATCGACGTCCCAGCCGGCGGCGGTTGTACCGGCCTGGTAACCGCTACGCAAAAAATCCATGAGCATCGCGCGCGGATCGTCAGACTGACGAACGGCATCGTACGCTAAAACGCCCAAATGCCCAGAACCGGATGGTACCCACCGCGCGTCTGCCGGCCGTAGCGCCTGCTGCGTAAGCGCCGGCGGCTCCGGCGCAGTATACGTATAATACGTGGGCGCCGGTATGTTTTGATCGCCCGACCAGAAGCCGACGGAAATGACTTCGAACGCATAGGCTTCACGCTCGACGCCGTTCGCGCCGGTTTTCACGGGCGCGCGCTTGCCCGAGAAGCGCGCCATTGCGATATCGAACGAATGCCAAAAGAGATGCGCCGGACTTTGCTTTCCGGCAAATTCGGCCGCGAAGCGATTGAAGGTGTCAACGGTCCAGCCACCGATTTGCCACCAGCGTTGGACGAGCTCTTTGTCGTACGTTCGATGCTGCTCATCGTTCGCGAACGGCGTCGTGATGGCAACGCCGTACGGTTTCGCTAAGATGCTCACATGCACGCCGAGCTCTTCGAGCAGTTGCAGGGTTTGGTTGTAAAACGCGGCCACGCTCAAGCCGTTCTTCAGTTCAAAGAACGAGCACTTGCCGGTGTGTGCGCGGCCGACGAGCCGGTGATCGATCAGATCGAATTCCAATTCGAAATCGACGCCTTGTGCGATCATGTCGCGCGCCGCGATACCGCGCGGCGTGAGCGCCAGCGTCACGTTCCACCACTGATTGCGGTGCGGCGTCGACTTCAGCCGAATCTTACCGACAATTTGGGCCCACAGGTGCAGCGTCGTTTTCGTCGGTTCCCAGGCTTCGTACGGCAACGGCAAGAGTTGCGCCGCCGCGTCGACGCTCACGTTTCGAATCGTCCCGCCGAAAGATCCGCAAACGCCTGGCGAAGCTCGGCTTGCGTATTCATCACGATCGGTCCGTGCCGGGCAATCGGTTCGCCGAGCGGCTTTCCGGCGACGAGCAAAAAACGCGCTGCCGCCTTCGCTTGCACCGCGACGGAGGTGCCGCGTGTGAGCACGGCCAGTTGGCCCCGCCGTACTTCTTGCGCGGCACGTTGATCACCGATGACGACGCTTTCGCCGTCGAAAACGTAAACGAATGCGTTGTGCGTTGCCGGCACTTGGGTCGTAAATGCGCCGTTGTCCTGAAGCGCGACGTTGAGATAGATGGCATCCACTCGCGGAGCGTGCACCGGTCCTTGGGCGCCGTTATAGTGTCCCGCGATCACGCGCACGTCGGCGTTGTCGCCGTGAACCGCAGGAATGCGATCGGGCGCAATGTCTTGGTAGCGCGGCGCCGTCATCTTATCGCTTGCGGGCAGGTTCACCCACAGCTGAAAGCCCCAGAGCAATCCGTTTTCCTGTTCGGGCATCTCGGAATGAACGATGCCGCTTCCGGCAGTCATCCATTGCACCGAACCTGCGGTGAGCAACCCGCTGTTGCCTTTGCTGTCGTGATGGCGCATTCGTCCCGCGAGCATGTACGTCACCGTTTCAAAGCCGCGATGCGGATGATCCGGAAAACCGGCTGCGTATTCATTCGGGCGATCCGAACGAAACTCGTCGAGCAGCAGGAAGGGATCCAAATCCGGCATCAAGGGCTGCGCGATTACCCGCGTCAGACGCACGCCGGCGCCGTCGCTCGCCGGCATTCCGCGCACCACTTTTTCGACGTTTCTCGTAAAGTTCTCAACCATATTCGCTCTCTTTCACTCCTTGAAACCCGAGCAGGGTTGCAGTTCTACGGTCCGCCGCTGCCTCCGGTAGAGCCGTAGACTTGCCCGGTAGCGTAACTGGTCTCATCGGAAGCGAGTGCCACGTAGACCGGCGCGAGCTCCGCCGGCTGTGCCGGACGCGCGTACGGCGTCGTGCTGCCGAACATCGGAAGCTTGCTTTCGGGCTGGCCTCCGCTGACCTGAAGCGCGGTCCATACCGGGCCCGGCGCGACGGCATTGACGCGAATGCCCTTCTGCGCGAGCTGCTTGGCGAGGGATTTCGTAAACGCCACGATAGCCGCTTTGGTCATCGAATAATCCAACAGGTTCGCAGACGGATCGTACGCTTGGATGGATGCGGTATTCACGATGCTCGATCCCGACCGCAAGTGCGGAATCGCTGCTTTGGTGATCCAAAACAGAGCGTAGACATTGGTTTTCAGCGTCCAATCGAAATCGTGCGTGGACAACTGCGTGATTGCCGGATGCGAGTGCTGGCGCGCCGCATTGTTCACCAGAATGTCGAGTCCGCCCAGCTTGCCCGCGGCATTCGAAACGAGTGATTCGCAAAACGCTTCGTTGCGAATGTCGCCGGGAAGCGCAACGGCCGTCCGTCCGGCACGGCGTATCAGCGCAACGACTTCGCGTGCATCGGGCTCCTCGGCCGGCAAGTAATTAATCGCAACGTCGGCGCCCTCGCGTGCAAACGCAATGGCCGCCGCGCGGCCCATTCCGGAATCCCCGCCGGTGATCAACGCTTTACGGCCCGTCAGGCGGTTGCGTCCGCGGTAACTCTCTTCGCCGTGATCGGGTCGCGGCTGCATTTTACTTGCGAGACCAGGCCACGGCTGCGATTGTTCAGCAAACGGCGGGTGCGGATATTCCGGGATGGGATTTCGCTTGGTGGTCTGATCGGCCGCGTTCTCCGATTGAGCAGCGGCAGATTGGCGCGCCAGCGCCATCGCGGCGATTCCGGTTCCGACGGCGCCGACGAAGGTTCGACGGGATGAAGTACGGTGCAAGTCCGACATAGCCGGACCTACATACCCATTTCAGCCTACGTTCCTTTCGGCGCGCCGATGTAGCGAATCCATTTAAGAAAAAGCGCATGGACGGTACTGAGCTGGTTCGGATCGCCGTAGACGACGTAAAATTCGTTTCGCAGCGCCAGAAAATGAAACGCCGCCGTCAGATTCATCGCATCGAGCGGCGCGGTAGCCGGCGTCGGCACGTACCCGAATCCCGTCGGCGCAAAAAGCCCGACGATGCGCCGCACGCCCACGTCAAGCGACGCTTTGTGGTTGAACTGCCAATCGAGCGTTGCGCGTTCCAGCACTTGATCGGCCTCGATTTCATTCCATGACGTTCCCGTTCCGAAGGCCGCATCCGGAACGTAATGCGTGTTATCGAGCTCAAGCGAGAGAATCAGCGGCCGCGCCAGGCGGATCGACGTTCCGCGATACCAACTCGAGAGAAAGCCGTGGTAGTACCGGCCGTGCGAGTAGGTCACACTCGAGCCGGTTGCGGTATTGGCACGGTACGAGATCGTTGTGCTATTTTGGTTGAACGGCAGCAGCTCATTGTCGGGCATGAGCAGATACGATGCGCCGGTTGCAACGCTCAGTCCCAAAAGCGATCGCGTGCGCAGCGACGCGGAGAACGTTTGATCGCTTTGGTTCAAGCGCCCCTGCAGCGTCGTGATAGCGATCCAACGAGGTGCTGAACGAGACTTGCTGCACGTACGACGTCCCCGAGTAATTGAACGTTTTGTTCAAAACCGCCAGCGGCCCAGTAATGCCGGGATGCAAGACGTAGCCGTCTACCGGCTGAAATTGTGAGCCGACGTGCTGATAATCGAGAAGAAAAAGCGCGGTGGGATCATCGATGCCGACGCCGTATTCTTGGTAGCCGGCATCGCCGGGATCGGTTGCAAACGTGCCACGGTCCGTGCCGCCGTTTGCAAAAGCCATCACATGATTGTGCGAGAAAGAATATCCGGTCGCAAACGTGCTGGTGACGTCGTGCAGGTCCGGCGCGTTGACGCTGACTCGCTGGAAGCTGAGCTGCGCCTGATCGTTCGGCGTCGTGGAGAAAAGGCCGAACGTTTGCGCATCGTCGGTACGCTGCGGTCCGATTGCATCGAAGGCCGCGAACGTCGCCGGCCCTTGCGTGCCTTCGACCGCATAGCCTTGACTGAACGCCGGAATGCTGGGCGTATACAGCGTCGTAGGGCAGTTCCAGCATCCAAAATGGCCGTTGAACTGCGAGCCGATCTGCGTAAAGAACGGGCGCACTTCCTGATAGAATCGCGGGAATTCTTGCGGTGAAATGGACTGCTGATCGATCTCGACGTTCGAATAGTCCGGATGAAGCGTGGCGACGAACGAAGCGGTGGGCGTGATTGGCAGCGACATATCTGCGCCGAGAGCGCGAGGTGCTTCCGCCGGCGGAGCGGGCGGCAACTTCACCCAGCGAATACACTTGCAAGCGTGCCGGCGGCCGCGATGCGCCTTTCGCGACTTCGATGCCTTCGAGCGTTCCCACGTAGTTGACGTTGATGTCGGCTTGCATTGCCGGATCGTAACTCCACAGGTCGCGCGAGCCGCTTGCCGTGATAATGCTCAGGAACTGTGCGCGCCAGCTGTGCGAGCCGCCGGAACGCATGATATCGAGCGGAATGCGCATCGTCACGATGTAGCCGTACGGCGTTCTTCGGCCGACCGCTTCCCACTGTGGCTCATACGCGCTGTTTTCGCTCGAACTCTGATCGCGCGCGCCGTTGGGATTGGCACGGAAGATGTACGAAAAACCCTGTGAACCTTGCGGATAGAAAGCCACCGAAACGTGATCGTCGTTGAGAATGCCGGCGCCGTTGGTCGTTTGTTCGACGGTTCGCGGTTCCCGCTGATGCACGTCGAACGCGATGTAAAGCGCCTGCCCCGACTCCGCGATGCGCACCGTTGTCGGCTCGCTCGCCGCGCGGCGATACACGAAGTCGTACCGCAGCGCTACAGCGGCGGCATTCTTCCACGAGGCGTCGATAAGCCCTGAAACGGTAGGGGCAACAGGAAGCTGCGGAACAGTAACCGACGGCGTGCGAGCACCGCTTGCGGCATGCGCGTTGCTGCGGCAGAGAATGAGGAATGCTAGAATTGCAGCACAATGACCGACGCGACGCATCAGCTATGGCGTTACGCCGCCGGCGCAAACGAGCCTCCGGCGCTGAACCGCCCCACCGCGGCGGATGGGCCAAGGTCAAGAGCGAAGCGAGCAGGATGGATTCGGCCACCGTAATCCTGTTGTTTACGGACATCGAGGGCAGCACGCAACGTTGGGAGCGCAACCGCGAAGCAATGGCGCTCGCGCTTCGGCGGCACGACGAGATCATGCACGCTGCGATAACGGCGTTTCGAGGCCAAGTCTTCAAAACCGTCGGCGACGCATTCTGCGCTACGTTCGCTACCGTGCCGGATGCGCTCGCGGCTGCACGGCAGGCGCAACGAGAACTATGCAGCGAGGATTTCGCCCACGTCGATGGTTTGGCTGCTCGAATCGCGATACACGCGGGCGCCGTTGAAGTCAGGAATGACGATTATTTTGGGCCATCGGTAAACCGGATCGCGCGTCTTCTCGATATCGCGCACGGCGGACAAATTCTTCTGTCCGGTACAGCGGCCGATTTGGCCGCCGGACATCTTCCGTCAGACGTTGAGCTTTTGCCGCTCGGACGCTACCGCCTGCGCGATTTGGAAGGAGCCGAGCACGTCTATCAGCTTCGCGCCGGCGATCTACGCGTGGACTTCCCGGCGCTGAAATCGCTCGAAGATCGGCCGAATAACCTTCCAATTCAACTGACGAGCTTCGTCGGACGCGAGCAGGAAATTCAAGACCTGGCTACGCTGCTGCAGTCAACGCGGCTGCTCTCGCTTACGGGAACGGGCGGCGTAGGCAAGTCTCGACTCGCTTTACACCTGGCGGCCGACGTGCTTGAGTGGTTTCCGGACGGCGTTTGGCATGTCGATCTTTCACTGGTTCGCGACGGCGATGCCGTTGCTGCCGAAATAGCCGCAACACTCGGTGTTCGCGTGCCTCCGGGCCAAACAGTAATGGCATCGATCGCACTGTACGTCGATATAAAACGCGTGCTGATCATTCTGGACGGGTGCGAGTACGTGCTCGGCGCTGCGGGCGCCTTCGCGCACGCGGCGCTGCAAGCGTGTGCGAACGTTTCGATTATCGTAACATCACGCCAAGCGCTCAACATCGAGGGTGAGGTGGTTCACGGCGTCGACACTCTTTGCGTTGAGGCGGCGTGCCGGCTTTTCGCTGAACGGGCACAAGCAGCGTCGAGCCGTTTCTGCCTTACGGAACAAAATTCGCCCATCATCACCGACATCTGCCGAAGACTCGATTGCATACCGCTTGCGCTGGAACTGGCTGCCCCAAAAATCGTCGTTCTCAGCCCGAAGCAGCTGCTGGAAAAGGTCGATGAGCGCTTTCAGGTTCTAACGCAAACGCGCGGCAGCCGCCTCCCTCGACAACAGACATTGCGGGCACTGATCGATTGGAGTTTCGATCTGCTGGACGATGCCGAGCGGGTCGTATTGCGCAAGATGAGCATTTTCGCCGGCGGCTGCACCTTGGAGGCCATTGCAGCCGTCTGCGGCGACGAGCGCGTCGACGACTGGGAAGTGTTTGACCATCTGTCTTCGCTCATTTCGAAATCGCTCGTCGTGATGGAACCCTTCGGAGATGGGCAGCGGTATCGGATGCTCAACTCCATCCGCGACTATTCACTGGAGAGACTGAAAGCCGCGGGCGAAACCGAAAGCATAGCGTTCAAACATGCAACCTATTTCAGCACGCTAACGCACGGTCTTCATCATCTGGCCGAAACGCTTGAAGACGTGCAGTGGCAGCAGGCACTGATTCCCGAACTGGACAACCTGCGGGCAATCGTAGCACGGGCCTTTGGTGGGGGCAACGCCGCTATACCGGGCTTGAGCATGCTGTCGGAGCTCGAATGGCCCGAATTGATCACGACTCCCGCCGAGATCGTTCGATGGTACGAAGCTGCGTTGGAGCGGATCGATGCGATCGAGGATTCGGTAATGAAGGCGCGCATTCTGCGCCACTATGTTCGTTTGCAGTGGCTGACCGGACGATCCAACGAAGTAATGGAAAAAACGGCGCAGGCGGCGCTCGCGGTGGCGCACTGTTCCGGCAACGCTAACGAGATCGCTCACGCCCTTGCCAATGTGGGCAACGTGTACCGCGACGCCGATCGGTTCGAAGAAGCCGAAGCCCTGTACGCCAAAGCGCTGGAAGTTCCTGAAGCGCTGACGCCCATCACACGCAACGCCATCTTGCGGAATTTCGCGGTCAGCAACCTGCAACGCGGGGAAGAAGAGCTGGCGCGGCGGCGATTTACCGAAGTTGCGCAACTTGAGCGACCCGGGAGCGAGACGCACGCCAGCGCACTGCTCAATCTCGGCGAACTCGAATTTGCGGTCGGTAATTTCGAAGCCGCCAGAGCGATTGCTCGGCAAGCAAAAGCGGTATTACAGGAACTCAATGCTGCGCCGCTCAGCCTCGCGATTTGCAATCTGGCTGCGTACGCGCTCGCCGTCGACGACCTCGAGGAGGCGCAGGCAATGCTGTGCGACGCGCTAGCGTTGTTGAAGCAGTCCGGAGCCCGTTGGTTGGTAACCGCTTTCGAGCACTGCGCGCTGCTGGCAGCTTTGCGCGGAGCGAACGAGGAAGCTGCGGCGCTCGCGGGCTTTACCGACGCTCGTTACCGAAGCGACGGCAATACCAGGCAACGCACGGAAAAGCTCGGATTCGAGCGGCTGCAGCGCCTTCTCACCAACGTGTACGGCAAGTCCGAATTGGATCGCCGGTTCCAAGCAGGCGCGAGGCTTGCCGGCGAGCAAGCATTTGCCCACGCTTACAAAATCATTGGAACCGCCGAAGCGGCGGTCGCCTAATCCAGAAGAGGTATCGCTATGGTCAATTCATCAAAGGACGAGGCCGCCCAAACTTTAGACGCGCACGCGCGATCCATCGACGCGCTTCACCAGAAATTGTCCGCTACACCGGGTGTCGATCGCGATCGGTTGAGCAAGGCCGTCGAAAAGTACAAAGCTGCGACGCAGACGTTTCATGACGACGCGCTTGGATGCATGAACTAACCGCCTGCACCGGCGCCTCGTAGCACCTTCTCGATCTCGACTCCGATCGGCACACCTAAGCCGGTGCATGCATTCCACCGCGGCCCCGCATGATAGTAACCATTGCTTCCATCGGTGACGGCGCGAAAGATCTTCTCACGCGAACCGTAGAGCAACGGCGCAAAAAACCCGACCGGCGTCCCAAGGCGCTGATTTAATCGTGCGGCGAGTGCCGACCACATCGGAGCGATCGCACTCGTCCCTCCCACCGCAAGTTCAACCCCGTCGAGATAAGCACAATAGCCGGGACGTTCTTGCGCTGCGATATCCGGAACTCCGCGAGCTGCTGCATCTTGCCACGGTGGAGCGGCGAAATGCTCGCTGAAACCGCCGCCGGTTTTTTCCCAAGCCGTTTCAACCGGCGAATCCGGCTGAGTTACCGTCGCGCCGCATGCATGCGCGAATGGACTAGCGGCGGGCGCTAATACATGCGGCTTCCCGTCGTAATCGGTTTCGGCGCCGTTATCCCCGGACGAGCAGAAAACGGTGATACCAACGAGTGCGGCGACGGTGAAGAGCTCGTCTAGGATGTCCAGCGCGATCGGCGTCCACAGGTGCTCCGGCCATCCATAACTGATTGAAAGCACTGATGGTTTGAACTCTTCGTCGAATATCGCGGTGCGAACGGCGTCCAGGAATCCGCGTTCGTCGTCGGGTGCCTGATAGATAACGATACGGGATGCAGGCGCGAGCGCTGCGATAATTTGAGAGTCGAGCGCCGCCTCCAAATCCTTCGTTGTTTGGATCTCATGTTGGAGAGCGGCGTCATCCACACGCTTGATCCGCGGGCGATCCGCTGTCTTTCGCTGCGCTTCCATACAACGATCAAAATCGTCCGTTTTGAACTCTCCCCCAAACTGAACCACGCCGATGGTTTGACCGGCGCCGTCGGCATTCGGAAGCGCATAACGGGCCTCAACGTCATCGGCGTATAAAGGCGTCGCCTTCCGCTGCAACGGTCCAAGTCTGCGCGACCGCGGCCACTGATGAATGCCGAAAACGCCGCGTACGATGCCTGAGAGTTCCGAATGCACGTAAAGCGATCCCGAACGGTGCCGGAAATGGTTGCCCTCGGCATCGGCAAAAATTCCCGCAGTTGCACCGAATGCAGCGATGAGCCGATCGATCGGCCCGCTAACGGTTGCCGTTCTCCAGTGCACCTCGACGACCCTTAGCCCGGAACGTGCGCAAAACTCACGCAGTCGTTGAACATCCGCGGGATCGGTATCGGTTTGCTGCGCGAGCTGATGACGATCCGCATACGTTCGCGCATACGGCAACGTGGAACCGATTTGCCAAGCGCGTGCAACGTCGATTCCACCATCTGTGCTTGGCCGAAGCCAGGCCGTCAGCTGGACATCGGCATCGGACTGCAGCGCTTTCGCCGGCGTACTTCCCGGCCACTGAGCGCGTTTTGTGCCGGGAATCTCGACCAACGGTTCGATCTTGTGTCTCCTCGTTAACCCGCCTTCAATCTACACGATTCGTGCGTTCGACTCCCGTTGGCGTGAACTTGCATCACTTTGCAGCAATCTCGCGCCGGTGTTGACCGCCGTTACTTGACCACGAAGTTCGTTGCCGGCACCCTACGGACACAGCCCGTGTCGGCGCGGTTCAATACGTCAAAGAACGATCTTACGATAGCGTACGCGCACTTGTTTGCAGCGGGAGAGGGACTGCCGAATGCAACGTGGGCGACGTTGGGAATGGTCACGACGGTAGAATTCGGTAGCGTCCGTGCAACATAAGCACCGAACGATGCAGCGGTTTGGGCATCGTACTGCGCGGAAATGACGAGCGTCGGTATGCTGCTTGGCGTCGGTTCTCGCACCAAAGGAGAAACTTTCGCCACGTTCCAGTCGCGACAGTTCTGGCGCATAAACGGCAAGTTTGGTGCATTTTTCAAAATGGAAACCGGAAACATCGGAAAGACTCGCCGCCCGGCTTCAACGACGCTCTTCTCCGTTTCGTACGGTACCCACTCACCGCACGAGACGCCGTAGAACAGGCCGTTGCCGAGCACACCGATACCGGCGGGATCGAGTTTTGGCGCGGCCCAGGTTGATGCGATCGGCGCCGGATCGCCGTGGGCCAATGCGGCTATGGATGCGGGAACCTTCGCTGCCACGTGCGTCCCCGGCGATACCGTCCATTGCAGGAGCATGCCGCCGCTGATCATGACGTTCACCTTTCCGGGCCGGCCGGGCACTTGCACCTTGACGGTCTTCGGTGATGCCTCGTAGCGGATCACCAGTCGCCGGAACGTCGCGCCGATGTCACCGTAACGCTCGCGACACGCAGGTTGATCGCGACACGCTTTGAAGACCGCATTGATTCCTTCACCGGCGCTGATCCACGCGGCGGCTCCGCCTGCCAGAGATGGTGGAAACACGCCATCAATCACAACTGACCGAATACCGCCGGGATGCTGCCTCATGTACGTGAGCGCTAGATCGGTTCCATAAGAGATTCCGTAGACATTCCATTTCGCGATGTGCAGCGCGACGCGCAGATCTTCGAGGTCGTCGGCGCTTTCCAACGTATTGTACGCGCCCAGATCGGCAGTCCGCGCAGTGAGTTCTCGCCGGCACTGGAGGGTTGCAACGGAATACGCCTTCTGCGTCGCCGCAGCGTCGTATGGCATGTTCAGCGTGTTAGCCGCCCAGCGATCGACCGACGCGCACGTCAGTTTTGGCCGCGCAGTGTACGTGCCGCGCTGCGACATAAAGATCACGTCGCGATTGGCATTGAGCTTTCCGGCTAATGCCATTGGGATTTCGGTGATGGCATCGTCGCCGGGGCCGCCGGCAAGCCAAACGATCGGGTCGCTCTTCGGTTTGGCAGCGCTTGCCGGAATAATCGCTACCGACAGGCTCATCGTCCGCTTGGCTCCGCCATGCCGGTCTTCAGGAACGGTGAGCCGCCCGCAACGTGCACGCTTCAGCTCCGCTATGGGCTGAGGAGGATTGGGACAAGGCCCAGGTACGAATGACGGCGCGCCGGCAACGACTCTTCCAGCAACCAACGCGCTTACGCTCAACGCGAGTAAAGCGCACACGAACGTAATGGCCGACACTACGTGGAAGCGCACGGCGTCTTTGGCGATCGCGGACTCAAGAGAAACGACTGGAAGATCTGCTGCGCGCATGGCGACTGCACGATCACCCAGTGCCCGACGGCTTTTATGCGCACATAGGTTGAATTGGGCAGAGTACTGGCGGCGTAACGTCCCCACCGGGCGCCGGTTTTAGCGTCGATTGCGCCTGAAACGACTAAGGTGGGGATTTTGCTGCGGACCCGAATGCGCTGCGAGGGCGGCCCCATCGGAACGTCCCACACTCTGCACAGTTCTTGCTGGAACGGCAACTGAGGAGCGTTGCTCAGAACCGAAGTGGGCAAGGTCGGAAACGCACCTCTTCCTGCGCGCAAAATTGCCGCGGGTGATCCGTACGGTTCCCACTCTCTACAAATGAAACTTTGGGTCATCCCTAACGCCTGCTCCGGAACGGCGGCCACGTTGGCCGCAGCCGCTCGTGCTGATGGTGCCGCCGTCCAACACGACCTTCACCGCGCGGCCACCGTGCTGAGCGACGATGCTGCGAACCAATGGGTGGGCCTCCAAGCGTTTTACGAGTTGCGTGAAGGTCAGCAGAAGGTCGGGATACTTGCGGGCACACTTCGGCTGTGCCCGACAGTCGCCAAAGACCGTAGTAATCCCCTCGCGAGCGCTGCTCCACGTCCACGGAAGACTGACGATATCCGGCGGAACAACCGAGTCAATGGTCACGGTACGGATGCCATCGGGGTGATCGCGCATCAATGAAAGCGCGAGGTCGGTCCCGTACGAGTACCCATAAACGTTCCATTGACGCACGCCGAGTACGCGCCGAAGATCGGCAAAGTCTTCTTCGTTTTCGGTTGTGTTGTACGAACTGAGATCAATGCCTTTGCTAACGAGCCGGCGGTGACATGCGTCCGCTGCTGCGGTTTGCGCTCGCCCAGTCGATGGCGCATCGTAGACGAGCGACACTTGATGCGCGTAATATCGATCGAGCTCCGGGCAGTTGAGATCGGGATCGTCGTAGAGTGTCCCACGCTGATCCATAATGATCAGATCGCGATTACGGTTGATGCCGCCGTCTACCAAGAACGGCGTGTCGAGAATCGCCGCCTCTCCAGGGCCGCCCGCCATGAAAACGATTGGGTCGGGCCTTGCCGGCTTTGAACGCGACGGCACAATCGCGACCGCAAGGCGGACAATCCGGCCACTGGGGTTTGAACGGTTTTCCGGCACCACTAAAAAACCGCAACGCGCAGTCTTTAGCGCCGCAATAGGCTCCGGAGTTTTGGGGCACGGAGCCGTCTCGAATCGCGGCGTAGATCGCACGTTATGCGCCGCGGCGAAGAGCGCTGCAAACGCTAAAAAGGCTACCGAAACAAGTCGTATTGCAAAAATCAAACGTGCTGCTCCGTAAAACTGCATTCCGACGCAGCGCCGAAGTGACCTGCGCGCCGCAAGGCCGAGGTGCGAGTAGGGCCCGCTCCCCATGCCGCCGCCCTAAACTGGGCGCTATGCTCAGCGGGTGCCGAACTCTGAAGCGCTCGCCACGGCCCTGCTGCAACGCGTGCGGCGTTTGAATCGCGCCGAGCGAATAGTTCTTCTGGGTGCTGCTGTCATCGGTCGTCGTTTTGGCTTTGGGGTGCTGAGCGCTGCGACGGCCCTGAAAGAAGAATGTGTGCGTGAAGCGCTCGATAAGGTGTGTGCGCTGCAGTTCGTCGTGCGAGAAAGTTCGAGTGGCGATTGGTATGCATTTCGCCACGCGTTGATCCGAGATGTCGTCTATGAAGAGTTCGTCGCGACGCGTCTGCGTCCGATACACCGGCGGATTGCACGCGCTCTCGAGCGATGCCCTCACGCAGAGGAAATTGCGCTCGACGATCTCGCATATCATTCCTGGTTGGCGCGCGATGCCGTTCGCGGCCGCCGGTACAATGAAATGGCCGGAGACCTGGCCGTCGCCGCTTTTGCCGACGCGGAGGCGCAAGTGTACTATGCGAGGGCGCGCGAGTTCGCAATTCAGAATTCCAAGCTCTACCGCCGCTTGACGAGCAAACTCGTTCGTCTGAACGAGAAGGGCTAGGTAACCCAGGCGGCGCGGGGCCGGTGCGCCAATACCGTTGACGCAGTGATCGTTCGACCCGTTCTCTGCCGGGCGTTCATTGGACGCCGAGCCGAGCTTGCATATCTCAAAGAGCGGCGCCTCGAAGCGGGCACCTCGCGAGGCGGCTTGGTGTTCGTAGCCGGCGACGCCGGTCTGGGCAAGTCGCGGCTCATCGACGAATTTTGCCGTTCTCTTGCGTATTCGCGCTGGCGTATCACGCGAGGGCCCTGCCGTGAATTCGGTGGTCGCCCGTACGGTCCGATCATCGACGCCTTGTCGACGCTCGACGCCGGCGCCGCACGATTGACACCGGCAGAATCGAAACGCCAGTATTTCGACGCTATCGTCGATCGGTTCGCCGCAATCGCGGCGCGTAAAGCATTGATCGTTGTGATTGAAGATCTTCACTGGGCTGACGCAGCGACACTGGATTTGCTCGCGCACTTCGGCTCGAAAATAGATCGCATGCGCGTGCTGCTGCTCGCGTCGTTTCGCCCCGACGGTCTGCATGCCGGCCATCCGGCAGCCGCCGCCATTGAAAAGGTTGGCCGTTCCGCGCACGCCGGTCGCATCGACTTGACGGGGCTGGAGGGCGTGGAGCTGCGGACGTTCATCGACGAAGCGCTCCAGGGATTTCCGCTGGACGACGAACGCCGGCGGACGATCGCGCTTGCGGGTGAAGGCAATCCGTTTTTCACCGAAGAGCTGCTGAAAAACGCCGTGCAGGACGCCGCGGAACGCCGCGAACGCGACCCGAGGGAGGGCGTTCCGCACAGCGTGCGCTCGACTTTACTGGAACGGTTACGGCCGTTCGGTGAGAAAGATCGCGAAGTCATCACGCAAGCCGCCATCATCGGGCGAACGTTCTCCCTGCGTTTGTTGGCATCGGTGGCCAAAACCAAGCCCGAGCGCCTGCTGCCGACGTTACGGTGCGCGCGCGACTTTCAGCTCATCGAAGAACTCGAACCGGACGTCTTTCGGTTTCGTCACGGCCTGACTCGCGCGGCGATTTGCAGCAATTCTTTGCGAACGGAACTGGTTCCGTTACATCGTCGCATCGCGCTAACGTTAGAAGACGCGTCGGACGTTGATCGATCGATCGAAGCGCTGGCGTACCACTGGTGGGCCGCCGGCGACGACGAGCGTTCGGTTCGATATAATGAGCTGGCAGGCGACGAGGCACGTGTCGTGTACGCGCACGAGGACGCGATCGCTTTCTACCGGCGCGCGCTCGAAGCGAAGGGTCTCGACCCGTTGAAGCGGGGCGTCGTTCTCGAAAAAATCGCCAACATTCGCTTAGTGCAGAGCATGGCGGAAGAAGGCTTGGCGACGTACCGCGCGGCGGCCGATGCGTTCGCCGAAGCCGGCGCGCACGAACGCGAAGCGGCATGCCGCGTTCGAGAAGCGATGACGGCGTATACGATGCAGCTCGTCGATACCAGCGCTCCTCTGGAGCGCATGCTCGAGCGTTTGGACCAAAGCGACGTTCTTGCGCGGGCGCGACTCCATCTGGGAATCGCGTGGATCTCTGCGGCGATGCGGTTTCCTTCGCGAGCAAAGGCGCATCTGGCGCAAGTCGATCCACAAGCGGAAATCGTCGCGACCGACATTAGCGTGCGCTACCACAACGTCGCCGCCTGCGTGGCGACGGATCTCGGCGACGTCGAGGAGTTTCGGCGCGAGCACCAGGCGTGGCAGGAAACCGCGCGCCTTCATGGCGCCGGCGCGATCGCTGGCGCCCATTTCAACGGTGCGAAGTTTTTTGCGTCCTTCGGTCTGCACGACGAAGCGCGCGAAAATATCGAGCAAGCGCTGCGGATTGCGCGCAAGGCCAAGAGCCGGCACGCGGAAGAATGCGCGCACGCCACGGCGGCGCTTTGCTACGTTTTGAGCGGCGATTTGAACGCGGCGCGTAACGCGCTAAACGCGGTTCCGACGACGACCGATAATCGCGTCAATCTGACGTTTGCACGCGCGGCCGGAACGGCGGTAGGCACGTATCTCGGCGACGACGATTTGGTGCAAAGGTGGTTCGACGATTTCGATGATGGACTCGAGTCGGTCACCGAAATCGAATGCGGATACGGCTTTGCGGAAGTGCTTGCCCGCCGCGGTCGCTTAACCGATGCACAAGCCTTGCTGCACCGCGTGTTGCCCGAGTGCGAGCGGGTGCGCGGCCAAGTGTTGACACTGATTGCGATCGCGCGCTACGGAGCCGCCGAAGATCGCGGCCGGGCGCGCGAGTACCTCGTTCGTGCAGCCGAAAGCGACAGTCTCGAAAGCGCGGCGCTCAAATTATTCGACGCACTGTGCGGGTGCGAGGCAGATTCACAGCGGGCCAAGCGCTTCGCGAGCGAAGCAGCCGCCGGATTCCGGCGTTTCCGGACCCCTTTGCTCGAGGCCGCCGCGCTTGAAATTGCGGGCGATACCGAAGCGGCGCTGTCATTGTACCGTCGATGCGGCGCGACGTATTACGTCATGCGGCTGGCAAATACCGGAACTGAAAACGCTCCGAAGAGCGCGCACGGCATCGTCGAGAAACCGCCCGAACTTGCGGCGCTGTCGTCCCGCGAACGCGAGATTGTCGATCTCGCAGCGGACGGACGGTCAAATCTCGAGATCGCCGGCATCCTCTTTATCAGTCATAAGACCGTCGAAAAGCATCTCGGCTCGGCCTTCCAAAAACTCGGCGTTTCTTCGCGCCGCCAACTGCGACCCTACTCGGGTAACGGCGCGCCGTCGCAGTAGGGTTACCTCCCCATGCGCACCTGACAAAATGGACGCTATCATGGTTGCGTGATGAATGTTTACTTTCGGATGATCCTCACCGTGGCGCTCATCGGATGCAGCCTGTGGGGGCTCGCGGTTCCGCGCACGGCGTCTGCCGGAACGGTCGAAGCGTTCCAGATAACGGCAAACCACGAGGGCGGCACCATCCTCACCGGGACCCTGGGGAGTTCGTCGCTGCCCGTCGCGACCGCGACGCTCATGCGTCGCGTCCACGCCCAGCTCGGCGCGCGGCCGAGAATCGTGCAGGTTGCGCTGAACGCGCGCGATCGGTCGCTGGCGTTGCTCTTCACCGCTGCTCGCGGCGGCACGCGGTATACCGGCGTCGCGATCGTGACCGCGAGCGCGGGTGCGCAGGCCGCCGGTGCAGCGCTGTACGATACGACCGCCCGTTTTCATTCGACGATCGGTCCGATGATGCACCGCCTCAAAGGAATGACCGTCCAAGCGCCGTCCAGCGCTTCGAATCGACGCATACGGTTCGCTCCGCCCGAGCCGCTGATCCAGCACGCCTTCGCCGATGGCACCGGAAGCATCAGCATCCCCGCGGACTGGTCGCTGAAAGTCGCCGGCGGCGGCAGCGCGGCGGCGGTCGGACCCGCCGGCGGAGCGCAGGTTTCCTACAACATGGCTTTTACCGGGATCGATCCTTCGAACCCGCGCGCGCAAATGTTCTTGCGGATGGCAACGCCCCTGCAGCGTCAGAACTTGCACGGGGCCGTGCTGCCCTACACGGGCGATCCCGTCGGCTCTTGGAAAGCCATGTACACGGTTTTGGCTCGGCAGCGGGGTATGCCTCAACCGGAGATTGATGTGACGAGTGCGACCTCGGCAGGTCGTTCGGCCGCCGACATCACCGGAACGCTCGGCACCGGAGCGAAGCGGATACGCTTCATCGCGCACGTCTTGGTGCTGCCGCCCAATCCTAACGGTATGTGGACGCTCTCCGACAGCCATGTCTTCGTAAAGGACGCGGAGCTGGCTCGACAGGGCGCAACCGCAAAAGCGGTGCTCGAGAGCGTGCGGATCAACTTCGGCGCCGTAGCCGCCCAGGAAAACGCGATTCGGCAAAGCTTCCAGCGACAGTTCGAGGCGCAGATCGCCAACGACAGAGCGCAAGATGCGGCGCGCCAGGAGCGAACCGATGAGGCGCTGGCGTCCGACCGCGCGGCTCAAGAAGGCATGCACAAACAAGCGGTCGCGATGGAGAATTACTCGCTCGATCGGGCGGTCGTCGTCGACACGGCGACGGGTGTACACAGCACCGTCGACTCCGGATTCGCGAGTACGCTCGTTCGCGATAACCCGAACTATCAGCAGGTTCCCGCAGCCGACCTCCTACGCGGCATTGACTACTAGGAACGTGCCGCACGCCGGCGCTGCGGTGACCAGGGAGGCGAGGTGGAGATTCAACCTCGCGACTCGGATCTGCATCGGAATTTTGGCCGCGTTCATGTTCGGATTCGCGGCCCTGCTGTTCGCCCTGCCGTTTGCATTCGGCGGCGACCGCAGCGGTGACTGGATTGTGGTGCTGACCGCGCTCGCACTGGTGGGGTTCGGCATCTTCGCGACGTTCGGTCTGATCGCCGCCGTGCGAACCAGCGTCACGCTCGACGCGAAAACGCTCGACGCAACGGTTGTCACTGGGCACAACGCGCTCTTGGTCCCGCAGTTCCGTGAAGTACATCTGCCGATCTCGCAGATCCGGTCGGTCGAGCGCCGCTGCGAGATATTCCGGACGCTCGGTTTCTTCACGTCGCGCGAGGCGTTGTCTATCGTAACGACGGGCGGCGAGCGGATCGGCTTGTTCAGCAACACGTTGGGGAACGTGAGCACGCTGCCGCTCGACGAAGTCGCCGATGCCGTTGCCTTAGCCGCGGGCATCCCCGTGACCGACGACGGCACCGTTCGCACGAAAGGGTCCGGACTCTACGGCGCCGCGTCGTCGTCGTGGAGTGAACGCCCGCTCGATAAAGCGAGCGCAAGCAAAGCGAGGCGCATGGCGATCGCAACGGCGCAAATTTGCACCGCATTGCTGCTGCTCACGTTCTTGCTGCGAGCCTGCTTCTGATAGGGCCGCCCGCCCAGCGCGAGCTACGTCAGCGGCGAGAGATGCTTTGGTTCGTAGAGGCCGACCTTATCGCCGCCGGGGAGCTCCAGCGTCGTCACTAAGCCCCAGCCGCGGTCAGCGACCGGTGTCGTTTTGATTCCCTTTTCCTCGAGCTGCTGTACCGTCGCGGCGACATCGTCGCAGATCAGCCACAGTTCCTGTTCGAGATCGCCGTCCTCCGTCTCATGCACGGCCAGTTCGGTCGGCGGTGCGGCGAAGAAGAGCCTCCCGTTGCCGGCGTCGACGTAGCGCAGGTCAAGCACGTCCCTAAGAAAATCGTACATCTCCTTGGGGCGCTTGGTGTAGAAGATCGCGTGGATGCCGGTGATCATTGGTCCCTCCCCGGTTTTGCCAGATCCGTTAGACGCGGCCCACTGATTAAGGAGTAGGTTCCCCCGCCTACTTAGACGTTACGACACCGATGATTGTGTAGTTACCCGCGAACGGAATGGCTTTGCGCACGTCGACGGTGGACCCGTTCTTCGTGTAAAAGACGTGGTGGCCATCCGGCGTCTTGTGGTCGCCGTTCTGGTCCGGCAAATGCTGCTTATACCAAGCAGCCACGGCTTCCACGGAATCCAACGTCTTAATCACATATGAACCGCCGGTCGTCGCGCTCGGATGATTTTGAATTTCGATCCCCAACACATGATTAGAATACGGCGGGACGTGATGGAACGCGGCGAGCGCGGTGACCGACTTAGTTGCGGCCGCGGCAGGCGATGCGGAGCCGTAGAGGGCCGCGCCTAATGCGGTCGCGGCGACCGCTGCTACCGGCAGCAATGATAACCTCATCGTAACCTCCTTTACTTGGGACCATCGTAGCGGGGCACCGTGCGCACAACGTGCGACAGCCATGGCGAGAGCGAGACCCGACCGCTCCTCGCGGCACGCCGGCCGCGGGGGGCGCTACACTGGCGCCATGATAAAGTTTCTTGTTACTGCCGCCTCAGCGGCCTTCGCTCTTACCTTCTTGTTCAGCCGGTGCTGACTAAGGAATCGGATATACAAACTGATGGGGCGCTCCCGCTATATCCTCGCGGTCGCGCTGTGGAAAATATTCGATCGCGTCGCGACGCGTGGTGTATGAGCACCAACACCGCGTAACGATTCACTCGCTGGTACACCGGCATGAAACCGACGATTGCTGCGGTGCAATTGCGAATCGGACAAGTTACGGAAGGCGATCGATTTCAATTGTTACACACCATCGAAGTCGTCCGCCATCTGTCGCTCGCCTTGCTCGATGCAAAGCTGCGGGCTTCGCGGCACGGTTTCACCACTTGCGTTGCCAAGGCGTTCGAGATCGAGATCGGCGCCGACCGGCGAGTTTTTTGAAGATCCGTAGACGACGCCGGGTTGCCATAAGGCTCGAAGCGGCTAAAGTAGTACTCAAATGATTACTGACCCGGCCGAGGTTCTTGCCATCCTCGGGCAACAGCCGAGCAAAAACGAGGCCGCCGAGCAGCGTGCGGTGAAGCTCGTGCGCGAAGGCTTCCCCGCGAGCGTGCTGGAGCGCCTAGCGCGCCAGTTTGGCGTGCGCTTGGCGGACATCCAGGAATTGGTCGGAATTTCGAAGGCCACGGGGACCCGTTCGCGCGGAAGGGCTGCTGCGCTCAAGGTCGTCGCTTCGGATCGAGCGTACCGCCTTGCATCCATTCTGAGCATGGCGCGTGGCGTCTTCGGTGATGACGAGAATGCGCGGGAGTGGTTCAAGGAACCGGTGCGCGCCCTGGGCGGGGAACGGCCGATCGATCTGCTCGATACCGAGATCGGCACGCAAAAAGTCGTGCGTATCCTCGGCCGTATCCGGCACGGTATCTTCTCATGATCGCCTGGCGATTATGCGATCGCGCATTCAGCGGTCGGGACATTCTGAATGGTGAGGGTGCGAATGAATACGGAGGCCGGTGGAACGAACCCGGCCTTCCCCTTATCTACGCAACGACAAGCGTTTCGCTCGGCATACTTGAGCAGCTCGCGCAATCTACTCGCATGCCAAAATCGTACATCGCCGTGCAGATAACCATGCCGGACGATGCGCCGGGCCAAACCATCACGATTGACCAGCTGCCGGCGAACTGGAACGACGTCGATAATCCGGAGTGCATCGCGATGGGCTCGCAGTGGACCCGCGCTCGCAGCGGGTTGTGGCTAAAGGTTCCGTCTGCCGTGAATTCGCTCGAGCACAATGTGCTGATAAACCCGAAGCATTTGCACATCATGCACTGCGCGGTTTCCGATCCTATCAACGTCATCACCGATCCGCGATCATGGAAATCGTCAAGGCGACCCAATCCGCAAAGAAAAAGACGTCGCGCGAACAACTCGTGCCGCGCCGCTTGATGGGACATGACAAGGACTGACGGTGCATGTGCCGGAGCGTGCAATCGCAGCGCGAAATTCGGCTGGACGTGTATCGGCAGCGGGTCGAAGTGAGTGGCGCCTGTATGCGCTACGCCGGGTGCGCTCAAAGTCGAGCGCCAAGCGACGGACATCGGCTGCCGGGCGCAGCGCTCATTTTTTGCGTGTCGGAGCCGATGCCCGGCTCCAGGCCCGCGAGCGCGTGAGCATTGTGATCGCGAACGGCGTGCTGAGCTATAAGCGTAAGGACGACATTTTGTAGACATCGCGCGCGATCGCAATAAAAAAAAGCCGCGCAAACACGCGGCCCTTCGACACGCTCAGGGCGACAAGTGGTAGCGCCAACGGGAATCGAATCTGAAGGCGATGATCCCGAGGAGTGACGCGAAGTGCTGGGAAGTGTTGTGGTGTAAAGGTTTTTCCTGGGATTCGCCGTCCTGGCGAACGCCACGTGCTGGCGCCTAGTCCGTGCCACAACGGTGCCACGTGCGTCACACGCTTTTACGCGAGGTCTACAGACTCGAAAGCGATCGGGTTGCAATAACCTGTAAGGGCGGAATCGTCTGTCTAGCGTGCCCCTACTAAACACTGAACGGCCCGTCTTCCAGGCAGTGCTTGCGACCTCCCTGGCATCATCAGATAATTCCAGCGCTAACAACCGCTCGCGACCTTGTATGTTCGCGCGAAGGGCCAAATCAAATCCATCGCTCGCTTCCTGATTGGAAAGCCTTTCGACCTTACCGATGACCTCAAAGCCAGGCTCGGGAGCGACCGCTTTCAGATGCTTTGACATTTCCTGGAGCATCGGCGTGATCATCGGCGGAACGATCACGCGAGTTCGCGACTCATCTCCGGGGCGCGGTGCCTTCGCTGACCACGTGAAGTCAACATCTACGGCGTGATCAAAACTCTGCTCCGAGATCACAAAAGAGGGCCTCGCATAGATTCGCGCTTACACCCTCGTCGACGAGGTCCTCAAAAACCGTTCCTAACGGTCGATCAGAATATATTGCCGATTTACGGACAGCCTGCAAACTTCTCGACAGAGTTGTGGTTACACGCCTTGCGAACGGCTCGGGCGGCTCCTGCGCTGGCGAGGCTGGTGGCCGAAACGGTGAGCGGGGATATGACGGTGAACACGAAGCTGCCGGGCTCCGTTTGCCCAAGTCGCGTGGTGTCGAGGTAGTCGGACACTTCTCCAGGCGGACGCGCCGTAAAAGTTCTGGGGGCGGATAGCAGCTCGCGCCGCTGCAAGTAACAGCGCTCTCGTTTCATTGATTACCTCAGCCGCTTTACCGAATGCGACGGTCCCGCGATCGAGCCTCGGCGTGTCGACGCGCAAGCGGATTACGTCAGCGCCAGTATACCTCATGTCCGATAACACTTGGCGCGGCTGTCGATCTTCGAGTTCAGCCATATATCGAACGATCAGCCCGATCTGCGTTTGATAGTCTATTGCGCCGGCGTTTCGTCGGAACGTGAGGCTTCACGCTCCACGCCAGGCCGAGTCCAAACGCCGAGAAAGTCATTCACGACTTCCTGTTCCGCCCAACGGTTGGCAAGAAGGTACAGCCTAAGATCATCGGGGCCGATATCTCCGAACAAGCCATCGTCGATAGGAGGAATCACGGCAAGCACCTATCGTGCGGCAGCATGTTGCAAAAGTGTGAGCAACGATTCCCGAGTTAATCGCTGTGCGACCGGTATTCTGAGCCTTACCTTCGCTGAGTTAGCCTGATCCGGCATCCCGATTAGGTTGAAATAGTACGCACTGTTTCGGAGCGAGAGCAAATCGATCTCGTGCGTTAGCCAGTTGTCTTCGAGTTCTGGAAGGTGTAGCACGACCAGCATCGCTGGCACGGTTCTCTGCCGTCGCAGGTCATCGTAGTTCTTGCGGACAACGTCGAAAACAATGTGTCCGTCCTTGACGCAGTCCGTCGAAGTTGCCTTTCGCCTTGAACCGCAATCTGCGGCTGTTTGCCGAACGTCGCCAAGATTTGACCATCGACGCTGTTGTAGTCCATCTTTGGGATCAGTCGCTTCGCATTGCGCGGAAGCGGCGATAGCGGAAACGTAGGCAATGCTTGAGAGAACACTTTTTCTTAGCGCCTTCAGGTAGACCATTCAAAGCAGTCAAAATCCGCTACCTGCGCACAACGTTCGGCCATTTTGGTATCTCAAGGCGACACTCCGCCACGTCATGTATCGTAGCATCTATTACTTCGTCGCGATTACGACGACAAGGACTGAAGTGACGCGGCCACTTCGCTGAACTCGGCCAGCGCAGCTTCGAGGTCTTCGACAATTTCGGCCGCCAGGACGTGTGGTTCCGGAAGTTGGCGGCGTCTTCAAGGGATTCGTCGCGCAGCCAGAAGAGGTCAAGGCTCACCTTGTCGCGAGCGATGAGTTCGTCGTACGTGAAACGATGGAATCGCTCGGTTTCAGTGCGTTGTCCTCGATTTTCGGCGTGGTAGCACGCGACGAAGTCGTCGAGATGCTCGCGGCGTAGTGGGTTTTCTTTGAGCGTGAAGTGCATGTTGGTGCGCAGATCGTAGACCCACAGCGCGCGCGTTGATGGCGTCTCCGACGCTGGCTTCCGGTCGAAGAACAGAACGTTTGCCTTGACGCCCTGGGCGTAGAAGACGCCGGTCGGTAGGCGCAGCAGCGTATGCACGTCGCACTCGTGGAGCAGGCGACGGCGCACCGTTTCGCCGGCACCGCCCTCGAAGAGTACGTTGTCGGGCACGACGATGGCCGCGCGGCCCTCGATTTTCAGTAGCGTCTTGACGTGCTGAACGAAGTTCAGTTGCTTGTTCGAGGTCGTTGCCCAGAAGTCGTCACGCACGACCGTAAGATCGTCGCGGCGGGATTCGCCGTTCTCGCCGACGATCGTGACGGAAGACTTTTTACCGAACGGCGGGTTCGTCAGCACCATTTCGAAGCGCAGCCCGGGATCGGCCTTGAGTGCATCGTCGACGCGAATGGGCTCTCGGCATCAGCCGCGGTGATCCCGTGCAGCAGCAGATTCATCGCGCAGAGCCGCGCCGTATTATCGACGATCTCCCAGCCGTGCAAGGCCTCGTATCGGAGTTGCCGCTTCTGGTCGGGATCGAGCAATCCGCCACGGCGATGTGCTCGTAGGCGGCGAGCAGAAAGCCGCCTGTGCCGCATGCCGGGTCGCAGATGGTCATGCCCGCTTGGGCGCATTACATCGACGATTGCGCGGATCAGCGGGCGCGGCGTAAAGTATTGCCCGGCACCGGACTTCGTGTCCTCGGCGTTCTTTTGCAGCAAGCCCTCGTACGCATCGCCTTTTACGTCGGCATCGAGCGTCATCCATTGCTCTTTGTCGATGAGGTCGACGATGAGGCGCTTTAGTTTCGCCGGGTCTTGGATTCGATTCTGCGCCTTGCGGAACACGATACCGAGCATCCCCGGGTGCTTGCCGAGTTCGGTCAGAATGTGGCGGTAGTGGACTTCCAGCTCATCTCCGTCGAGGCGAAGCAACGACGGCCAATCAAGGCCGCCCGGCACGACTGAAGGTCGATTGAACGGCGCTCGCGTCTGCTCGTCGGCCATCTTCAGGAAGAGCAGATATGTCAACTGCTCGACGTAGTCGCCGTACGATAAACCGTCGTCGCGAAGGACATGGCAGTAGTTCCAGAGCTTTGCGACGAGTGCGCCCGACCGTTCATCAAACGCTGATCTCCGACTTGCGCTTGGCCTCATGCTCGCTCAGGTACCGCGTGCGCTCGCTTCAGACTTGCGCCATCTATGGCGGCTTCCGCTAGCGCCAGACCGGTGAGAGTCTCGTCTCGCGCGACAAGTCTTCCCGCTGAACGCTGTTTCAAGAATAGCTCGGCGGAGCGCAGCTGCGAGCGCCGTTTGCGATTCGACGTCCATTCGCTCATAATATGTAGAAAGCTGTCGCTCGAGTCTCAGCAACGACGCGGCTTCTGATCCGCTGATCGGTAGCGAAGCCTCGGGACAGAATTGAGCGGAGTTAGATTCAGCGGAGATGCGTACTTGCCCTGCAGTTGTCTTCAGTCGGCTTGCTCGATCTGTTCGCGAGCGCTCCACGAGTTGCCGAGTACAAGAGAAACGAAACTCCGGCAGCGCTTTGGCGGATCGACGCGAGCTCGAATCAGTGTATCTGGATGCATGCATGCGCAATCGTCAGCGTTCCGGACACGGCGCATGCCCGACCAAGTGTATTGCGATTACCGCCATATCGTTAAACAGGATATCGTCCTGGCATCGACAAAGTACGGCTCTGCTCTTGCCGCCATTGACGCGAATCGTCGCGACGTCGCATCCACATCATATTTTCCATCGTGCGAACATTCGCCGACGCGAAGATATCGGAATTCCATGAGACGGGTCTGCTTCGCGCTTTGATGCTGAAGATGCCATTCCTCAACGTACTGTGATGATCATGCAAGCTGCGACATCTGGCCAGGCACCGCTCGAAAACAGCCACTGATGCTGCAGTAGCGAAGCTCGCTTGTAAGGCTTACGGGGCTCACTGCTTGTTCGAGCGATGCTTCGGCGGCGTCGAGGCGGGAGAATTGTTCTTCGATGACTTCGACGATCCGCCGCTGCTCGGCAAGCGGCGGAAGCGGTATCGGCATCGCGCAAGTCGTTTGACGCTGATGTTCTGCTGTGTGCTCCTGTGCCAGACCTCAGACAGCGCGTGCAGCTGAAATCGCAGGTACCAGAATAAGTACCGAGGCATAATCGCATCTTCGTCATGGTCGCGAAGACGCGATGGCTTGATTCGATGCCATCTCCATTCCGGCGATATAGCGCGAGCTTGTCCGTATCGAGCACGTACATCGCGACACAGTATCGGTCCGCGGGATACGACCTTCGCGCAGGACGTCTTCTAGACCGTCGCAGTTATAGAATCGGCGCAGTCCGAATACGATCTGAGCCGTTTCGTCGCCGACGATGCCCAGGGTATGATGCGTGCCGCCATCGTATCGCGGCTCAGTCGCCTTCGGCGTGCTACCGCTAGCATCAGTTCACGACATCCGCCACGGTCGCTCAGCCCAGCCATTGCGGAATGCACGTCATGCTGCGAGTGCCTCGTTCAGTTCGTCGAGCAGCGGGTTGAGGTCATCGCCGAAAACCTCGTAGGCTTTTCCGAGGCCGCCGTGCTGCGAGAAAGGCGTGTACTGGAAGTCATCGGCAGATATGGCGAGGCTCGCCGCGATGTGATCGCGGATGCGTTCGAGCCACTGCATTTGCTCGGGCGTGAAAGTGCGACCAGCCTGTTTTTGCTGAAGCATCCATCCGGCAAAGCGCTCGTTCACGCGCTCCGGGAACGGCACGAGCTCATCGTCCTGATTGAGCGCGAAGCGCACGATCTGCACGATGTCGGCCAACACGCGCGGGCCGGAGCCACGAACCTTCGACTTGTCCAGCGCTTCGTATGCCGCCCACAGATTCTCGGGCGTCCAATGCTGCGGCGTGCGACCGATCGCATTGGCCAGCTCCTTGACTTCCTTCCACGTCAGCCGCTGCTTGTACGGGCGGCTGTAGAGAATCTGCAATGCCGTGATCTCGTCCTTGTGCTCTTCGATGTATGCGCGGAACGATTCGACCGTCTTGCGAGCGCGATCGGCGGCGTCGACGGAATACTCCGCGCGAAGCAGCGTGTCCGCCGATGTCTCGTCGATTACTTGATCATATCTGCGCCGCAGTTCGACGAGCTTCTCCCTGAAAGCGGGATTGTCGGCAAGTGGGCGCGACCGCGGCTCGATCAACCGCGCCGCCACAGCATCGCACGCTTCCGGGCTGGGCTGATCCATGCCCGTTTCGCGTTGCGCGGCCTCGTATTGCCTATCGGGATCGAGCGCGTCCACGATATTCTCCGCCAACTCTTTGAGCGGAACGCCTGCGACCGCTTCCAGTTCCTCGCGATCTTGCTTCGAGAGACGCAGGTTCAGCCTGGCGATGCGCGACGCGATGGAGGATACGAGGCTCTTGTCGCGCGAGCCCAGCGCGAGATTGTGCAAGAGCCTATCGAAGCCGAGTTTCGGGTTGCGATCCATCGGCGTCGTGTCGTGAAGGTCCGCCTCTGTCACGCCGACCGCGTCAACGATCACGAAGCGGTCCTTCACCTTCGCGTCGGGCGTCACGCCTTGCAGGTCGGTCGGGTTGATGACGCGCACGCCGCGGCCCTTCATCTGCTCGAAGAACTGCCGCGAGCGGACCATCCGCATGAAGAACACGCACTCGATCGGCTTCACGTCCGTTCCGGTCGCGATCATGTCGACGGTCACGGCGATACGCGGATTGTAGCTGTTGCGAAAGTCCTGGAGTAATTGCTCGGGCTTTTGACCTTGCGAGCCGGACTTGTAGGTGATCTTGGCCGCGAACTCGTTACCCTTTCCGAACTCCTCACGCACGATCTGCACGATGTCGTCGGCGTGGCTGTCGTCCTTGGCGAAGATCAAGGTCTTCGGGACGTGCGTGCGCCCCTCGGAACAGCTGGGGAAGGCTGTCGCGGAAGGCCCGCACGATGGTTCGAATCTGGTCCTTGGCGACGACCTTGCGATCGAGCTGCTTGGCGTCGTAAGTGATGTCATCGTCGAGTTGCTCGAAACGCTTTTCGCGCGTTTGCCGATCGCGAAACGTCGTGACCAAGCCTGCATCGATCTTCGAGCCCTTGGCGCTGATTTCCGTGGCGATACGGAACACGTCGAAATCGACGTTTACGTTGTCGGCGACGGCGCGCTCATGGTTGTACTCCATCACCAGGTTCTGATTGAAAAACCCCAGCGTCTGCTTTCCCGGCGTCGCCGTCAAGCCGATGATGAACGCGTCGAAGTACTCCAGCACTTGCCGCCACAGCCCGTAGATCGAACGATGGCACTCATCGACGATGATGACGTCGAACGTTTCGATGGGCACCGCGGGTTGTACGCGACCTCGACCGGCTTGGAGGGCCGCAGATCGTAGGCCGATTCCTCGTCGAGCTCTTCCGGAAGGTCGGGCTCGCCCTTGAGGATCGAATAGAGGCGCTGAATCGTCGAGATGACGACGCGGGAAACGCCGTCGATGCGGTTCGAGCCGAGACGCTGGACGTTGTAGAGCTCGGTGAACTTGCGGCCGTCGTCGGGCGTGGAGAACGCCTGAAACTCCTTGAGCGTCTGCCGCCCGAGATTGGCGCGATCGACGAGGAAGAGAATCCGGCGCGCTCCGGCATATTTGATGAGCCGATAGGCGATGTTGGCGGCGGTGAAAGTCTTGCCCGAGCCGGTGGCCATCTGGATGAGCGCGCGCGGCCGACCGTGCTTGAGCGATTCTTCCAAATTGCGGATCGCCTCCGCTTGTGCAGGCCAGAGCCCCTGTTCGTTGAGCTCCGGGCAGATCGCGCAGGCGAGCGCGCAAGGTCGAGCGTTCGGCCCCGATCTCCGCGAGCGTCTCCGGGCGATAAAACGTAAACACTTGCCGGCTCGCAGGGTCTGCATCGAAGCCGTTGGTGAAGCGCGTCTCAACGCCGGTCGACTCGAACGCGAACGGCAGCGGCTTCACGAGTGCGGAAATCCCCTCGGGTAAGCCCGTGGTGTACTTGGCCGACTGCCACTCGACGCCGGTGAGCGTCGTGCCGGCCTTCTTCGCTTCGATCACTCCGGCAGCTCTGCGGTTGACGAAAAGAAGATAGTCGGCGGCATCGTAGCCGCCGCTCATCTTGAACTCGCGAACCGCGACGCCGATGCCGGCGCCGAGATTCAGCTTCTTGTAGTCCTGGACAATCCACCCGCATGCGCCCAGCTGGCGATCGATCTCCATGCGCGCCCGGGCTTCAGGGTCCAGGTAGTCCTCGACGGCCAAATGCCAACCTCACCAGCAACGGAACCACCGCAAGGTATCTTGGGCTCTTTAATACTGCGACCCCGTGGCCCAGGCCTAGGGTCAGCAGCGTGACGCCCGATAGTATCGCATTCTGCTATACTATCCGCCTCGCGAAGTCGGGGCCGCCCTCAGCGCCCCAGGTGCCTTGCAACCAAAAGGCGCTTGGGTTATAGTAGAGTGCGTGAGCAGCGTTCGGATCGGCGGCATCATTTTTCAGCTATTCCCGGTCGATCACGAGCCGCGGCACGTTCACGCGCTTTCGCCGGCATCGAGGTCATCGTTGACCTCCTCGATGACCGCACGGTTGCCCTTGCGGACCGACCGGACCGAATCTCACCGGGGAACGCAAAGCGAAGCGACGTGAAGAAGATTTTGAGGGTCGCTGCGGAGCACTTCGATGAACTGGTTGCGGCCTGGGAGAGAATGCATCCATGAATAAACCCAAAGCACGCATCGACGTTACTGACGAGCAAATAGAAGCAGCGATCGCGCTCGCGAAGCTGCGGGAGCCGTACCGGCCAAAAGCGGTCGCCGCAACGTACCGCGCCAAGGACGACGTGATTGCTATCAAGCTAGCAACCGGTGTGGAGTTGGTGATCCCGCGCAAACTGCTGCAGGGGCTAGAACATGCGACTCCTGAGCAGGTCAGCGAAGTTCAGATTTTGGGACCGGGTTCGAGCCTGCATTGGGAGTCGCTCGACGTCGACCACTACGTCCCGAGCCTCATCGAAGGTGTCTTCGGAAACCGGCGCTGGATGAGCGAACTCGGCAAACGCGGCGGCAAAGCGCGCACCGAAGCGAAGGCGCGGGCTGCTCGTAAGAACGGGCGCAAAGGCGGTAGACCGCCCAAGAAGACCGCTGCTTAGTAGCGCTACGATCATCGAGCGTTTTCCCGGTCGGCGGCTGAGCGCAAGGCGACCCGCCGTCCTGGCTGTGCGTTTGTACGCACAGCCACCGGCTTGCGTCGTGAAAAATCGAAAATCGGTGCAGCTCTCGCGTTGTGGAGGATGCAGGCCGGGTTCACTGCAGCGTAGCGGCCGGGTCCAGGGTCTGCCCGATAGGGTCGAGCACAGCGAGCCCTGGACGCGGCTGCTAAAATAAATCGAACGTCGGCCTGCATGCACCGCGCAAACTTCTGCGATATAATTGCTTTAGCGAACCATACTCGACTTTCGCCCGCAATATAATGCGCGTGAAACCGCCCTGCAACGAGAGCGTTGTGGGGTTTTCTTTTTGGGAGCCGGCAAGATGAATGACTCTTCACCACTCGCAGCTGCGCGTGACGTGTTGACGGTGCGCGAAGTGCAGCATGTGCTCGGCATCGGGCGCAACGCAACGTACGAGCTGATTGCATCGGGGCGCTTACCGTCGATTCGTGTGACCGCTCGCCGGATCGTCGTGACAAAGAAAGCGCTCGAAGTGTTCCTGGGCCTCGCGCCGAATACCGGCCGCGAAGAGCGATGAAGGGCCATATCACACGCGGTCGCGTCGACGGAACCTGGTATTTGCGGGTCGAGCTTCCACGCGATGCAAGCGGCCAGCGCCGGCAACGCCGCGAGACCATGCGTGGCACGAAAGCCGAAGCGCAGCGACGCTTGCGCGATCTGTTGCGCGAAGTGGAAATGGGCGGGCATGCGGAAGGCGTGCGACTCACGGTCGCGGCACTCGCTCAGCGCTGGCTCGACGCTGCGGAACATCGCGTCACCGCTCGTACGTTCGCATTCTATGCTGCGCACGTGCGCCTCTACATCCTGCCATCACTCGGATCTATACGAGCAGAGCAGCTGCGCCCCGCGCACGTCGAAGCAGCACTCGCGGCGTGGCGACACGGCAAGCGTAACGACAAGGAGCAAGGCGCGCTCTCGCCGCGCACGGTCGCACACGTGTTCAACACCTTGCGAACGCTGCTGCGATGGGGCGTGAAGATGGGAACGCTCGTCCGCAACGTCGCCGATGCAGTTGAGCCGCCACGTTACGAACGCAAGGAGATGCGCGCTCTGGAATCGACCGGCGTCGCAAAGTTACTCAAAGCTGCACAGGGCAGTGACCTGCAAGCGGTGATCGCGGTAGCGATCGGCACGGGTCTGCGTCGCGGCGAGCTGCTGGCGCTGCGTTGGTCCGACATCGACCTTATTGCTCGTCGCCTAACCGTGCGTCGTTCTATTGAAACGGTGAAGGGCGTCACGCGCACGAAGCCGCCGAAAACCGCGCGCAGCGCGCGCACGATCGCCCTCCCACCATTCGTTGTGGAAGTGCTGCGCGATGAGTACGCAAGACAGGAATTACTGCGCGGCCGCGCGCCCGATGAAAACGGATGGACTTTCGTGCGCGGTGACGGTTCGCCGTGGGAGCCGGGAGCGTTCTCCTTGGCCTTCGCTCGCTTCGTAAAGAGCGCGAAACTCCCGCACGTGCGCTTCCACGATCTGCGTCACTCGTTCGGAACGCTCGCACTCGCATCAGGCGTCGATCTGCAAACGGTTTCACGCGCCCTCGGGCATGAATCGGTCGCGATCACCTCACGCATCTACATTCATGCCATCGACGCGCTGCAGGCCGATGCGGCGGCACGAATCGATGCTTTGCTCGGAAACGTGGTTACAGTGCCCTTGCGAACCCGAAAGGCCCGTCCAAGCCCAGCGAGTCCGTGCCACAGCCGTGCCACGCAATACCGCTTACAAAGAAAAAGGCCCGTAAATACGGGCCGAATTGGTAGCGCCAACGGGAATCGAACCCGTCTTTCCGCCTTGAAAGGGCAGTGTCCTAACCGATAGACGATAGCGCCGCGGACGAACGGACTGGAACCGCGATTCAACGGCGCATGGACCGGTTCCGTTTTAACGTGCGGGTTAGCCGCCGGGGACGGCCGTCCGACCGGAACCTGCGGCGCGATGATCGTTCGCGAAACTTGTCCCTTTTCGGGCGATGATGCCGTAACGTTCGCCGACGAGCACCGATTTGTTGCCGGCGGTCTCGATCCTCATCATGCCGGTGCCCGTTTTGCTGGTCCGCGTCCACCGGATCACCACCACGTTGGCGTGCCCGCGCATGCCGTGCGTGATGTCGAGCGCTTTGCTCGGCCAGCTGATCGTTCCGATAGGGTTGCCGTTCGCCCACACTTCGAACGTCACGTCCTTGAGGTGCGGCCCCGTGCGGGCGAAATACTTTTGTCCCGGCTTGCCGCTGAACCACTGATCGGGCGCAGCAGTCGAATTGGCTTGAGCAAGCGTGGTTTTGGAAGGCTGCGGCGTTTCGCCCGCCGTGGTCCGCGTGTTGAAATGACACGCCGCCAAACTCCCTGCCAAAGACAATACGGCAAGCGAGCGGAGGATGACGGTTCCTTGCATGCTTGCGTCATTCCACTACCGCTGCGGCACTAAACCCGCGTGGGCCCGGTAGGATTCGAACCTACGCGCAACCAGTTATGAGCCGGCCGCTCTACCGCTGAGCTACGGGCCCCCACGCTTCCTGTACCGCTCGCAATACGGACGAAACGGGCGTCATCCTTGGCCGCTCGGAATCGCAAAGTTTCTGCTCTGTTTCGGACAGACGGTCGAGCCGTCGTCCCGGCAAAATAAAGCCCTAATCGTTACCTCGCCGGTGAGGAGAGAGGACAAGGTTCAGACCATGGGCCCACTTCGCATTCGCGTGGCTCCGCTGGGAAAAGGCTATTTGGCGGAAAGCCGCATGCCGCAGATTACGGCGATGGGCGCGTCGGCTGAAGAAGCGGCCGAAAACGCGCGGCTCATGGCGGTGGACGTTTTCAACGCTTTTACGAACGCGTCGTATCCAAGTACGCTGATCGTCCGCATTGATGAACCGGGGCGCAATGTCATCGCGATGCAGTCCACGCTGCAGCCCTTCTCGCTCGATGCCGCCGGCAAAGCGTACGGATCGTGCTACTTTGACTCCGAAGGCAATGCCGTCGCACCGGCCCTTCCCTGATCGGATTTACAGCAGGGCAATCACCTAGTGTCACGGGCAAATCCGGTCGCGCTGATCGGCGGCGACTACGATATTTTCCGCACGCGTGAGTTGGCCGAAGAATTGTACGACATTGAGCCGCACAGCGATGTATGGCTCGATCTCGCAACGACCGAACATTTGGATTGCGCGTCTATCGGCGTGCTGATGCGGAATTTCAAACGGTGGCGAGCTCGCGATCCGGAAATGCGGTTGCGCTTGCTCAACGTCGCGCCGCGTTTGGCACAGGTACTGCGCATACTGCGCCTCGACGAATTATTCATCGTCGAAACGCTGCTACCCTAAACGGTTAGGTCGGCCGCCCCCCCCCCGTCCCGCCGAAGCGCCTCGGTAAGATCCGGGCGGTACATCGGCGACGATTTGCTCGCCGAATACCCCATGAGCGCTTTCCAATCGCGCTCCATGGAGTCGTAGCACTCGCACGAAGCCGACTCGAGGCCGCTGCGATTGCGAATCTTGATGTGTCCGCGCGAATACGAGATGAAGCCCGCTTCTTGCAACGCCGAAGCTGCCAGCGTGACGCCGCCGCGCCGGACGCCGAGCATTTGGCTCAAAAATTCTTGCGTCAGCAACAGCACGTCGCCGGGAACGCGGTCGTGCGCCATCAGCAGCCAGCGCGCGCAGCGCTCGTTCGTCGTATGCAGGTTGTTGCACGCTGAAAGCTGCGATGTAGAAAGCAAAACAGCTTGCGCATACCGCAGCGCCGCCGTTTTGAAGTCGGGGTGTTCTTCCAACGCGGCGCGGAATTTGTCGGCCGACAGACATAACGCCCCGTTTGGGATTTGCACGACCGTTCGCTGATTCGAGCGGGACGGCCCGAGGAGGATTGCGACGCCGCTCATGCCTTCGCGGCCGATGATGCCCACTTCCGCGGTATCGCCATCCGCCATCTCCAGGACGACGGACAAAACGCTGCCGGTCGGAAACAGCACTTTATCCATCAGTTCTTCACGATCGTAAATGATGGCGCCGTTTTTTGCGGATACCGGGACGAAGGACGAACGCAGCGCCTCAAGCGCATTTGCGGGAAGGTGGTCGAGGAAAAGGTTGCCGGTTGGCTGAGCAGTCGACGAAGCGCCTGACACGAGAGTTCCCATCGTTGCTGCGAGGTCATAAAAACTCGCAAAATTGTGGAGATTCTCGGTAAGGGCAGGCGGGGGAGGCTATGAAGCTCCGGCGCGGCCGCGCACCTAATGTGGCGTGCTTCGAGTATCGTTTCCTTTCGGCAAATCAGCGTTTTGGCCTTTTCATTGGAAGCCGTCCGTGCGCTGTGTATGCTCGAGTGCAGATGGGTATGCATCGCAAGCCATGAGCAAGAGCGCGTGCGCATCGGTAGACGACTATATCGCCTCGTATCCGCCGGCGGTTCGCGAGGTACTGGGCGCGGTGCGCAGCGCTATTCGTAACGCCGTTCCGAACCTCACGGAGAGCATCGCGTACTCCATGCCGGCCTACAAACTCGACGGCAATCTCGTGATCTATTTTGCCGGATGGAAACGGCACTATTCGCTCTACCCGGCCTCACCGGACGTGCTAAACGCGTTAAAGGACGACCTTACGTCATACGAAGTCGACAACGGTACGATTCGCTTCCCCCTCGACCATCCGGTTCCCGTTCAGCTCATTAAACGCATCGTCAAATTGCGCGCGCAGCACGCCGGCACATAAGCGACAAACTAAAAAGAGACCGCCGCCGGCGATCTCTTTTCGCTATAGCAAGTCGAGCTTTTAGTTGTTGCTGGGCGCGTTCGGCGCGAACATCTGCGCCACTTCGAGCGCGTACTGCTTGCGCAGTTCCAGCATTTTGCCGGCGAAGTCGAAGGTCAGTTCGACGAATTTGCTCGGCGCGGGAAAGTTTTCGATGCTCGGCATTTGGCGGAAGGCGGCTACGCCGGAGAAGAGCTCCTGCGCTTGCTGCATGGCGGCGACGTTCACGTCTTGCGCCTGCTTCACGGCTTTGAGCGTGTCTTCCTGAAACTTGTTGACGTACTCGCTGAAATCGGTGGTCATTGGTTGCGTTCTCCTCATCTTGTGCTGGTGCTAAGTATACCAAGCACGTGCTGTGTGCGTCAAGCCCGACCGAGGAAGCCGCGGTAGATGCGGATCAGCGTGTCCTTCTGTTCCGTCGACAGATTGGCGTCCAGACGGATGGCCTGCTCCACGTCGCGGCCCGCCGGGGGCTTGGCATCCTCGTCCAGCAGGCCCGCCTGCGTGTACATCGTTTCGGCGGAGAGCTCCAGCGCGTTGGCGATGCTTTTCAGCACCTCCGCCGAGGGCTTGTAGAGCCCCTTTTCGACTTGGCCCAAATAGGGATTGGAAATCTTCGCCATGTCGGCCAGCTGCCGCAGCGAAAGGTTGGCCAGCTCGCGCTGGCTTCGAATGAATTCGCCCAAGCGTTGCCAGGCGCGATCGTTGGAATCACTCATTTTTGACGTACCGCCCCGGCGCGGCATCGCCCGGCGGCAGATCGACCGGAGTTTGCATTTCGCCCGCGTGCGTCTGCGCCCACGCCGCCCAGTCGTTCCACCAACTGTCCGCGACGCGCTGCGCACTCGCGCGCCATTCGTCCGCACTTTCTTCGCGCACCGCGTGAGGTTTCGTCCAATGCTGCGACTTTGGGTTGCCCGGCGGATTGACCATCCCCGCAACGTGTCCGGAATTCGTTAGCGTGTATTTTACGTCGTCGCTGCCGACGACGTTGACGGTTCGGTACGTCGAGCGCCATGGCGCGATATGATCGGCTTCCGCGCCGAGCACGTACAAGGGCGTCGTGATGCGTCCCAGATCGATCGGCGTTTCCGCGATAACGAATTGGCCGGGCTGCACGATTGCATTGTTCAAATAGCACGCGCGCAGATATTGGGAATGCATCGCGGCGGGCATCCGCGTCGAATCGCCGTTCCACGTCAGAATGTCGAAAGACGGCGGGTGCTTGCCCATGAACCAGTTGTTCACGACGTAACTCCAGATCAGATCGTTGGCGCGCATCCAGTCGAACGTGCCCGCCATTTCGCTCGAATCCAGGAAACCGCGCTCGTTCATCCGCCGCTCCAGCCGTTCGATCGTCGCGCTATCGGTGAACACGCCGAGATCGCCCGGCTGCGAAAAATCGACCAGCGAATTGGTGAGCGTCGCGGATCCAATGCGGTCGCTTTGACCGCGCGCAGCCAAATACGCCAGAAGCACGAGCGTGAGCGTACCGCCTAAACACAGCGCCGCGATATTGGTTTGCGGGCTTCCCGTAATGCGTTCGACTTGCTCGAGCGCGGCGAGCAGACCGTCGCGCAAATAGTCGTCCATCAGCAGATCGCGCATCGAGGCGTCGGGATTGCGATAACTGATCATGAACGTTTGATGACCGTGCCGCACCGCCCACTCGACGAACGAACGATTCGGTGCCAAATCCATGATGTAATACTTGTTGATCCACGGCGGACTGCACAGCAGCGGAATCGCGTGGACTTGCGAGGTCTGCGGCTCGTACGCGATCAATTCGATGAGATCGCTGCGGAAAACGATCCTGCCCGGAGTGGCCGCAAGATTCACCCCGAGCTGGTGCTCCGACGAGTCGACCTTGCGCGGCATGCCCTGATTGTCGCGCATGTCTTCCATGAAGTTTTGCATGCCGCGAAACAGGCTGGCGCCGCCGGTGTTCATCGCTTCTTTGACGACGGCGGGATTCATCCACGGAACGTTGCTGGGCGCAAACGCATCGTTGAGCAGCTGCATCGCAAACCGCGCTTTACGCTTCGTCGCCTCAGGAAGGCGTGAGGTTTCGACCAGCGACATCGCCGCACGCGAGCGCGCGAGATATTCTTCGAGCACGCCCGCCAAAAGCGGATTTTCTTTCCAGCCGGGATCGGCAAAACGACGGTCGCCGTTGGCATTTGCGCCCTCGGCTTGTTGGCCGCTCAGGCGTTTGAGCACGTTCAGGCCGGCGGTTTGCTGCGCGGTGAAGAGCGTCGTCGTCCACATCGCCATGCGCGCCGGGTCGGCCATTGCATCGCTGATCACTGCGCGCAGCGCGTCGCCGAGCGAGGCGGGGTCGAGCCCGGTGACTTCCAGGCCGTACTGCAGATCTTCGGGCGCCATCGTCATGCCGGCCATCACATGTACATGCCGCCGTTGACGCTGAACACCGAACCGGTAATGAATCCGCTGGCCTCGTCCACAAGAAAGCGCACCATGCGCGCGATCTCCGTCGGATCGCCCAAACGCTTTACCGCGGTTTTTCCCATCGCGGTTTCGACCGCGGCCGGCGGCATCGCCGCAACCATATCGGTATTGATGAATCCGGGCGCGACCGCGTTGACCGTAATGCCCTTTTGCGCCACTTCCAGCGCGACGGTTTTCGTCAGCCCGATCAAACCGGCTTTGGCGGCCGCGTAGTTGGATTGGCCGATGTTGCCGCTCAAACCGACGACCGAACTGATGTTGACGATCCGCCCGTAGCTGCGCTCGATCATCTGCTCGATGACGGCTTTGATCATAAAAAACGGTCCCGACAGATTGACCTGCAGGACCGCATTCCATTCCTCGATCGTCATTTTGCGAAGCGTGTGGTCGGCGGTGATGCCCGCGTTGTTCACCAGAAAATCGATTCGTCCGTGTTCGGCAACGATTGCCTCGACGGCCATTCGACAGCGTTCGTACTCGCCGACGTCGCCTTCATAAAAAGCGACGTTGTGCGCGCTCCCGTTGAGGGATGCGCGCAAGCGCTCCGTACGCTCCCGGTCGGACTGCAAACCGACGACGGCAACCGTCGCGCCGTCGTTGGCCAGAGAGGACGTAATGGCGCCGCCGATGCCGCGGGAGCCGCCGGTCACGATGCCGACCCTGCCGGCGAGCGAATTTAGGGTTGATGTTGGCGTCATACCGCTAGGTTTACCTAGCACGGCGTGCGCTTCCTTTGCAGCGCTTCGGCTACATATCCAGGCCGCCGTTGACCGTGTACACCGCGCCGGTGATGTAACTGGATTCCTCGTCCAGCAAGAACTTTACGACGCGCGCGACTTCTTCGGGCTTCCCTAACCGACGCTGGGGAATCTTCTCGATGACCTTCGAGAGCGCCGCTTCGGGAATCGCAGCCACCATTTCGGTAGCGATGAATCCGGGCGCGACGCAGTTCACGGTGATGCCTTTGGTCGCCGTTTCCAACGCAAGGCTTTTCGTCAATCCGAACAATCCGGCTTTGGAGGCGGCGTAGTTGGCCTGACCGACGTTTCCGGTTTCACCGATGACCGAACTGATGTTGATGATGCGTCCGGAACCGCGCTCGATCATGTGTTCCAAAACCGATTTGATCATCGCGAACGCGCCGAAAAGGTTGACGTCCAGCACGTTGTGCCAATCGTCCGCGCTCATCTTGCGCACCGTTTTGTCGACGGTTATTCCGGCGTTGTTTACCAGGTAATCGACGCGCCCATGCTGCTGCAGAACCTCGTCCACCACGCGCGCGCAGTCGGCTGGGTCGTCCACGCGTCCCTGATGCACCGACACGTTCGCATTCCCGGATTGCAACTCGACTTGCAAGGCTTCGGCCGCCGTTTTGTCCCGGCTGTAGCCCGCTGCGACGCGCACGCCGTCACGTGCCAGCAACCTCGTGATGGCGGCGCCGATTCCGCGGCTGCCGCCGGTGACGATCGCAACTCGTTCTTGCGCCATGAGCCCTCCGGTTCAAGCGGTAGATGTCGGGCCCGGGATGTTTCGCGCGAAGGCATCGCGCCCTGCGTAGCGAGCGGCGGCGCCAAGCTCTTCTTCGATAGCCATCAAGCGGTTGTATTTGGCGATGCGATCGCTGCGGGAAAGCGACCCGGTTTTGATTTGTCCGGCGCAGGCGGCAACGGCGATATCCCCGATCGTCGTGTCTTCGGTTTCGCCGGAGCGGTGCGATATGACGGTGCCGTAGCCCGCTTTGTGCGCGAGCTCGACCGCGTCGAGCGTTTCGGTCAGCGTGCCGATTTGATTGACTTTGATCAAGACCGCGTTGCCGACGCGCTCCGCGATTCCGCGCGCCAGGCGCTGCGTGTTGGTGACGAAAATGTCGTCGCCCACCAGACGGCAACGCGATCCGAGTTCGCTCGTCAATTTCCCCCAACCGCTCCAATCGTCTTCGCTCAGGCCGTCTTCAATGGACACGACCGGGTATTTTCCGATCAGCTCCCGGTAAAAATCGGTCATTTGTTCGGCGCTGAACGCGCGTTCCGGCGAGAGCGGATAGTAGGCGCCGTCGCGATAGAATTCCGTTGCCGCCGAATCCAGCGCGATTGCAACGTTGGTTCCGGGTTTGAAGCCGGCGCGCTCAATCGCTTCCATCAGTAAATCCATTGCTTGGTCGAGCGTATCCAAACGCGGGGCGTACCCGCCTTCGTCGCCGACGGTCGTGGGCTGTCCGCGATCGTGCAGCACTTTTCCCAGCGCGTGAAAGATTTCGGCGCCGTAGCGCACCGCTTCGCGCATCGAGGGCGCGCCCAGCGGAACGATCATGCATTCCTGAAACTGCAGCGCGCCCGCAGCGTGTTTGCCGCCGTTGATGACGTTCATCATCGGCACGGGCAGCAGCGAGGCCGATGGGCCACCCAAATAGCGAAATAGCGGAAGCGAAAAACTGCTCGCGGCAGCTCTGGCGACGGCGAGCGAGACGCCGAGCATCGCATTGGCACCCATTTTACTCTTGTTCGCCGTTGCGTCGATGTCGATCAGCCGCTCGTCGATCTCGCGCTGAGCCGTTGCATCCATACCCTCGAGCGCCGGTCCGAGCACGTCGTTGACCGCGGCGACCGCTTTGAGCACGCCTTTACCGTTGTACCGAGCCGGATCGCCGTCACGCAATTCGACGGCTTCATGCGCGCCGGTCGATGCGCCCGAAGGGACCATTGCTTCTTCGACGGCACCGAAGCTCGTCGCAACGCTGACCGCAATCGTCGGATTGCCGCGCGAGTCCAGCACTTCGCGAGCGTGCACGCCTTCGATCAGCGGCCGGCCGCCGGCGCGCAGCGATTCCAACGACACGCTACGTCTCCACGATCCAGCGTTCCAAATCGTGTTTGCGCGTCACGAAATCCGCAGGCTCGAAAAAGATCGCAAGCTCTTTCTCCGCGCTTTCGTGCGAATCGCTTCCGTGCACTAAGTTGCGGCCGATCGCGGCGGCAAAATCGGCGCGAATCGAACCCGGCGCCGCGTTCAGCGGATTCGTAGCGCCCATGAGCTGGCGGCAGCCGGCAATGGCGTCTTCTCCCTCCACGCACAGCGCGACCAACGGGCCGCTGGTAATGAAATCGACCAGCCCTTGAAAAAACGCCTTGCCTTCGTGTTCGCCGTAATGCCGGCGCGCGCGCTCTCCGTCCAGCTGCATCAGCTTCATGGCGACGATGACGTACCCGCGCCGTTCCAAGCGCGTGATGATCTCGCCCGTCAAGCCGCGTGAAACGGCGTCGGGCTTGCATAAAATGAGCGTGCGTTGCATTGCCATAACGCCGCCCAATACGGGCCGCGGGCAATGCGGGCCTGCAGCGCGAAAGAGCAGCGCGTGAGCCGCTTCGGGCGCATTTCGCAAGTCGACGTTACCGGAAGCACGAACGAGGACGCCGCGAAAGTTTTGGGCGAGGAGCATGCGCGCGGCTTGACCATCGTGGCCGATTATCAGCAGCGCGGAAGCGGCCGAAAGGGACGCTCGTGGATCGCCGCGCCGGGCACGGCGCTGCTGTGCACGATCGTTTTGCCGGATGCATTGCGGGCATGCGACGTATGGGCGGTACCGTTTTGGACTGCACTGGTCGTTGGGGGCGCTCTAAGCGAACACGGCGTTGCCTCAGAGCTTCAGTGGCCCAACGATCTGCTGCTGAACGGCCGGAAGATCGCCGGGATATTATGCATCTCGCGCATCGTCGGTGAATTTGCATGGGTCGGATGCGGCATCGGCGTCAACGTGAGCCGGCCGAAACGCGATCGCGATGCAAACGCCGTCACCGCGTCTGCGGCATTCGTTTCCGACGTAACGCCGCTTTCGCGCCAAGCGTTGCTGCACGGCGTGCTGCAAGCCGCGGACGCGCAGTACGAACTGCTCGCGCACCCCCAGAATGTTTCACGCGAGTGGGAAAAACTTGCGTGCATTCCCGGTGCGCGTTACCGATTGCTCGTGGACGGCACCGCCGATCCGTTCGAGGCGAAGGCGCTGCGGCTGCTGCCGGGCGGCGCGCTCTTAGTCGAAAGCGAAGGCGAACGGCGGGAGATCGCTTTGGCGGATGCCCGGGTGCTGCGGTAGCAGTTTGGCGGACGAACCCGCGAGAAGCAACCTTATTTCAGCTATTCCTGAGAGGGCGATCTTGGCGCCGCTCAGCGCGGTAACGGCCTGGCCCTCGAAGCCGGGATCGATGCTCAAGCATAAGTTCGATGCCGAATTCACGCTCGCCGGTTTTGGAATCATCTTCGCGGTGACGCCGGCATCTTTGAGCGCTTTGGTCGCGATCATCGTGTCGGCGTTACTGGGGAAGAATAAAATGACGTCAGCCACGGTACACCGCTACTTCGTCGAAGCTCCGTGCACGAGTTTATCCAGGCCGCTCGCAACGTCGTTGAGTTCGGAAACGCGCGAAGTCGCCTGCTGCAGCCGATTGCTCATCTCTTGCGAGAGCGTATCGATGACGAGCATGTCGCCCTGCAACTCATCGTTCACCGCTTTCAGCTGCGCGACTTTGGGCTCCGCTGCGCCGCCGTCAAGTTCGTTGATGAGTTCACCCGCGCGTTCGACGGCCGCTTTGGTTGCGGCAACGTGATCGCCGGAGACTTCGCCGCCCACGATGGCTACGCCCAGTTCCTTCGCCGCCGCGCTGACCTGTTCGCTGCGTTTGGCGATGGCGTTGGAGATGCGCTGCACGACCGGTACCGCGACGAGCAGAGCGATTGCCATGGCCAGTAATCCCCAGAGCATGAAGGCTTCGGTCATGTGGTTGATGATCGTGCTGACCTGCGACATCGGCATTCCGTACCAGCGCGCGCCGAGCACCGTGTTTTGATCGTCGGTGATGGGATCGATGCGCGCGAGGTACAGCGTGCCGCCTTCTTCGTCGGCGCCGACCCACGGCGTGCCGCCGCGAGCGTTGGCATATGCCGGTACTTGCGTGTCGATGACGCGCGTGCCGTCGGCTTCGCTCAGCGTGCTCGATACGATTGCATCGCCGTCGAGCACCGCCGTCGGGCCGCCGAGCGCGTGCGCGCTTTGATCGACCAGATCGTAGAAATGGTTCATCAGGACGCCGCCGTAAACGGCGCCGAGCGTTCTCTCGTTCTGATCGCTCATCGGCGCCGCCGAAATGATCGCCAGGCCGTTCTGCGTGTGCTCGGTCGTGCGGCTACCGTTTTTCACGTCCGCTTCGACTTGCGGGCCGAGCCCCTCGCCGCTGAGTTCGTCTTTGCCCATAACGATCGCGCTGCTCACCGTCTCACCGGTCAACGCGCGCTGCACGTACTTGTTCGATTGCAGCGAACCGCCGTTGGTCCCGTTGGCACGCGCAATCACTTTGCCGTTGTCGTCGACGATCGTCAGGAACGAGAGGCCGGACGTGCGCGCGATGTTCGAGAGCTGGTCCTGCAGCGCGGCAGTATTGCCGCTCTGCAGATTCTTGCGCAACGCGTCCGAGACGGCGTCCTGCGCTATCAGCAGCCGAATTTGTTCTTTGCGCGCGTCCCAGTATCCGGAGAATGCATTGGATCCGTTCGTCACGGCCATGCGGCTTTGGTCCATCAAGTCGCGCGTGAGCGTGAGCCGAGCGGCCACGACGCTGATGATGAAAAACAGGATCATTGCGCCGACGATGGTGCCTAGGAGGCGAAAGCGCATGCTCATACGGTAGCCCTTTCCGAATCGGAGTCGTTGACTTTGAATTGCGCCAGGCGGGTGTCGATCCGGCCGGCAAAATCGTTCATTTGGTTCACGGAGGTCAGCATGCGTTGCGCGGCGTCCGTGACTTCTTTATTGACGTAGGTGAGCACCTCAACGGAGGAGGCGTTCTGCTGCGAAATCTCGGCGATGCTGCGGAATGCCGAATTGACCTGGTCCGAATGCGCCGACATCTGCTGCGTCGCCTCAACGTTCAGTTGCACCGAACGGGTGATCTCTTCGATGGAACGGATCACTTGATACGAGTTGCTGCTCATCGCGCGCGCTACCGACGAGATTTCCGAGATTTGCTGATTGGCGCCGACGACGGCTTCGACGATCTGCCGCAAAGCGCCCGAGGCGGAATTCGTGCTCGTCACGCCTTCTTCGACGCGATCGGTCAAGCGTTCCATCGCGTTTACGACTTCAGCGATGACGCCTTGCGTCGACTGGATGTGTCCGGCGATTTCTTTGGTGGCTTGCACGCTGCCGTCGGCGAGCTTGCGGATCTCCGTAGCGACGACGGCAAATCCGCGGCCGTGCTCGCCGGCGCGGGCCGCCTCAATCGCGGCGTTGAGCGCCAGCAGGTTCGTCTGTTCGGCGATGCGGTCGATCACTTTGACGATGTCGCCGATCTGTTCGGAGTTGCTTCCCAGTTGGCGGATGTCGCCGCCCAGTTCGGTGATCGTCGAGCGGATCGTGTTCATGCCTTGCACGATGGTGTGAATCGCCGTGTCGCCGAGTTCGGCTGTTTGTGAAGTCTGCGTCGATATGGACGAGAGCGAATCCACCTGCGCGGTAACTTGCTCGATCGACGTGGCCATATTGGTGACGGCTAAAGAGGTCTCGTCCAGGCTGCGCGTCTGCTCTTCGGCGGCGGCCGCGATCGCGTTGATCGTTTCGGTCAGTTGCGCCACTTTGTGCGTAGCTTGATCGACGATGCTCGACTGTTCGTTGATGCCGTCGTCCAACTGCCCTTGCGCGACCGTCGAACCTTCGATGACGGCCAGCGCCGTCGACGCGGTCGTGAGCAGCTCGCCGCCCGCGACTCCAAGCTGGCTTGCATTTTTGTGCAGGTGGCCCAAGAATTCGCGCATTCCGAAAATCAATTTGTTCAGCGCGATCGCCAGTTCCGAGAGCGCACCGTCGGAAACGGCCAAATTCTTCGTGAAATCGCCTTGCGTGACTTCGCGAATGCCGGACGCGAGCGCCGAAACGGAACCGTGCAGCGCATCTGCGCGCGTTGCTGCTGCTCCGCCGCTTCGCCAAAGCGCCGGCAGACGATCGTGCGGTTTCCCCACCGTATCGCGATAGCCGAACAGCGCGCTGAGTCCCAGGCCGAGCATCGTCAGTACCAAGGCCGATGGCCAGTCGCCGTTCGCGCCGTGGTGCGTGCGAGTCAGCAAGTCCGCCAGCCCGGCGAAAAGCGCGAGGGCACCGCCGCCCGCGAATCCGACGATGGCCGCGGCAACGGTCACGATTGCCAGCGCGAGCATGTCGCTCACGCCGCTGTTTCTGCCAAACCAGAAAACGGCCACGCACAAAACCGCCGCAGCCGAAGCAACGACGAAGCGCGGGACTCTTTCCAATTGCGAACGCGACGCGAGCCGGGTTTGGAACACAGGCACCTCGATGACGCGCCCAAAGCGCAGTTGCGGGACTGCGAAATGGGCCCTTACCGCAATCTACGGCCAAAGGCGCCGATTATGTTAGCCCCGACGAAAAAGCAGGCAAGCGATGGCCCGCTGGGCGGTCGCCTAACTTCGGGCGCGGCTCCGCTTCTCGCACACTTCGCACAGGTGCGACATCTTGTTGTCCGTTTCGAAGATGGAATTGGAATAGTACATCGCGCAGCGGGCGTTATAGCAGTGGCGCAGACCCGAGGCATGTCCGAGTTCGTGCACCGCCTCTTTGAGCGTGCGCTGAAACAGCATATTGTCGTCGCGCTCCTCACCGTAAAACTCACCGCGCAGGCGGTGCAGTGAAACGACTGCAACGCCGCGTTGCTCGTCGGCGTCACCGAAGATATAGCGATGCGAGGTCTTGTAGAGATCGAATTCGGTCACGGCCAGCTGCATGCCCTCGCCCTGCGGGTACCGGCGCGCGATCTTCGTCGTCAGCGTGGAGAGGAACATTTGGCCGCGCGAGCTGTTCAGTGCGCTGCCCGGCACGTCCAACGGACGCTCTACCTCGATGCGGTACAAAAACCGTTCTTCCAAGCAGAGCGCCAACCGCGCAAGAAACGCCGGGTCGATCGCATTGATCGGTACGATGCGTAGTTGCGTGTCATCCATCCTGGGGCGGTTTCTTTCGACGCGGCCGCGAAGGCGCCCCGCATGATTGTCGGTATCGGTCTGGACCTCGCAGAGGTCGCCCGCTATCGGTTCGGGCCCAAACAGCTCGAGTGGTTCGCGCGCAAGATCTATACCGCCGAAGAATTTGCCTACGCGATGCGCAAGCGAAACCGCGCCGAACGCTTTGCCGGATTTTTTGCGGCAAAGGAAGCGACGCGCAAGGCGTTCGGACACGCGATTCCGTGGCGCAACGTCGGCGTCTCGCACGAGCGCAGCGGAAAGCCCGTCATACGCTTGTATGGGAATGCGAACGCGCTGCTCGAACGGCGCGGCGTAACGCACGTGCATTTAACGGTAACGCATACTGCGGCGACGGCTGCAGCGGTGGTCGTTTTGGAACGGCGCGGATGACGGTACGCGTCCTCACGCCGCAGCAGATGCGCGCGGCCGACGCGCAGGCCGTGGAACGCCTCGGAAACGTCGCGCTGATGCGTGCAGCCGGCAAACGCATCGCCGAGGCGGCGAAACGCTACGCGCGCAACGATGCCATCGTAGCGTTTGCGGGCCCGGGAAACAACGGCGGCGATGCGTTTTCGGCGCTCGCGTATTTGGACGGCTATCACCGCGACGCGTACGCGCAAATCGCACCGCAGCCTTCGCGCGCGCGGCTCGATGCAGAGGAACGCGCGCGCGCCGCGGGAGTTCGCTTTCACGCTTTTCCGGATTCGCGGGAAGCTGCGCACGCCGCGCTCGAAAAGTGCGGCCTGGCGATCGTCGGACTGGTCGGAACAGCTGCGCGATTACCGTTGCCGGCATCGTATGCGCCTCTCTTTTCCGCCATCGAATCGTGCGGCGTGCCGGCGCTCGCGATCGACATTCCGCCGGGCGTGAACGGCGAAACCGGCGCCGTCGTTGCGCCCGCGCTTCACGCGAGCCTCACCGTAACGCTCGGCGCGCTAAAACCGGGACTGCTGCTCGATCCGGGACGCGAGCGCTGCGGCGATCTTTGGCTGGCGGCAATCGGCATTCCGGACGAGGTGCTCTCGCAGCAACCGGCTGCGTTTCAAGCGCTCGACGACGATGCGTTCCAACGGCTGCTGCCTGCGCGGAAGAACGAATCCGACAAACGCAGCGCCGGCGCTCCACTGATCGTTGCGGGCTCGGAACAATTCCCGGGCGCGGCCGTGCTGTGCGCCATGGGGGCGGCGCGTTCCGGCGCGGGATACGTCACGGTGGCCACGCCGACGGCAGCCGCTAGTGCGCTGCGATCGCATTTGCTGGAGCAAGTCGTCGTCACGATCGATACCGACAAGAGCGTCGACGCCGCCATTGCCGATCTGCTCGATTTGTCGAAACGCTGTTCGTCCGCCGGCATCGGCCCCGGCTTGGCGCTGGACGACCGCACCGGCGAGATCGTACGCGGCTTTGCGCAGGCCAGCACGCTTCCGATCGTTGCCGATGCGAGCGCACTGTTTCATTTCGCAAAGCACCTGGAGCCGCTCCGCGGCAAACCCATCGTCCTGACGCCGCACGCCGGTGAATTCGCGCGGCTTTCGGGAAAAGGAACGATCAAACCGGGCGAACGGGTGGCGCGGCTGCGCGAATTCGTGGAGCGCACCGGAATAACGACGTTGCTGAAAGGGCGTTCCACGCTGATTTGCGACGGCGGCAGCATGCACGTCAATACGACAGGCACCGCGGCGCTCTCAACGGCGGGAACCGGCGACGTCTTGACCGGGATCATCGCGACGCTGCTGGCGCAAGGACTCTCGCCCATCGATGCGGCGTGCGCCGGCGCGTACTGGCACGGCCTTGCGGGGCGCAGCGCTGCCGCGCATCGCGCGCGCGGCGTCATCGCGCGCGACGTTTACGAATCGTTAGCGCAGGCGCTGCCGCAAACCGGCGCGTCTGCCGATCTAGTACGGATTTTTTGAGGCAAGCCAGTAATACAGCGCGGACGGCTCTTCGGGTTGAGCGAGCCCGTCAAAGTCGACCGGCACGGTTTGCGGATCGTCGACGTCGAGATCGATCGCCCGCCAATTCGGATCGCGTTCGTCGGACGCGGCCGGAAAGCGAACGTTTTGGAGCGCCGACGGATCTTTGGCGCCGATGAGCGCGTAATTGATCTGCGCGTCGACGAGCGAAATGCCGTTGGGCATGCCGTTGAACAGCGGAAAGCGCAGGTGCATCTCGTCGTCGCGCCAGCCGCAGATCGGGCAGAGTTCTTCCGTGCCGGGCGGTCCGCCGAAAACGCGATAGCCGCAGCACGGGCACGGGTAGCGGTTCACGTCACCAGCGCGCGCAGCGCGTTTTCATCTAAGATTGCAATTTCCAAATCTTGCGCTTTCGCGTACTTGCTGCCGGGCTCCGTGCCCGCGACCACGTAATCGGTCTTTTTGCTGACCGATCCCGTGACTTTGCCGCCTGCCTGCACGATCAAGTGCGTGGCATCTTCCCGGCTCAGCGTCGGCAGCGTGCCGGTCAGCACGAACGTTTTGCCGTCGAGTTTGCCGTTTTGCGATCGTTCGCGCTTGGGCGCGGTCATGACGACCCCGCTTTCGCGCAGGCCTTCGATTATTGCCAAGTTTGCCGGCTGACGAAAAAACAAGTGCACGCTTCCGGCAACTTCGGGACCGATTCCCTCGCTGCGCTGCAATTCGTCCGCGCTCGCCTGCGCGATCGCGTCGATCGAACCGAAGTCTTCGGCTAAAAGCTGCGCGGTTTGCGTGCCGACGAAGCGAATGCCCAAGCCGGTCAGCACGCGGGCCAACCCGCGCTGCTTCGAAGCTTCGATGTTGCGCAGCAAGTTCGCAATCGTCTTCTCGCCCGTGCGCGGAACATCGGCGAGTTGCTCCTCATCAAGGCGGTAAACGTCGGCAATCGTCTTTACCAAACCCATTTGCGTGAGCTGCTGTGCCATCACGTCGCCGATTCCCTCGATGTCCATGGCGCTGCGCGAGCAGAAATGACGCACGCGCTCGAAGACCTGCGCCGGACATGCCGCGTTCGTGCAGCGCGACATCGCCTCGCCTTCCGGCCGATCGGCATCGGCGCCGCAGACCGGACACGTGCGCGGCATCTCGAATTGGGCGGGTTCGCCTTTGCGTTCGCTCAAAATCGGACCGACGACGCGCGGTATCACATCGCCCGCGCGCACGACGAGCACGGTGTCGCCGACGCGGATGTCGTTATTGCGAATGTAGTCTGCGTTGTGCAGGGTTGCGTTTTGAACGGTGACGCCGCCGATCTTCACCGGTTGAAGGACGGCGTTCGGATTGAGCGTCCCCGTGCGCCCGACGGTGATCGTTATGCCACGCAAGAGCGTTCGCGCGTCGCGCGCTTTGAATTTGAACGCAATAGCCCAGCGCGGGTCGCGTCCGGCCGCGCCGAGCCGCTCCTGCAATTCCAGTGAATCGACTTTGAGCACGACGCCGTCGATTTCGTAGTCGAGTTCGTCGCGACGCGCCTCCCAATCGGAACAGTACGCAATGGCTTCGTCGATCGAAGGCAATCGCGCGATGTGCGGGTTTACCGCAAATCCGCGTTCTTTGAGATACTGCAGCGTTTCCCACTGCGTCTGCGGCTGCCCCGCACCGTCGAATTCTCCGATCGAATACGCGAAAAACGAGAGCTTGCGTTCCTTGGTCAGCGCCGGATCGAGTTGGCGCACGCCGCCGGAGGCGGCGTTTCGCGGATTCGCAAACGCCGGCAACCCGTCGCGCTCACGCGCGGCGTTCAGCCGTTCGAAGTCGCTCTTGCGCAAGTACACTTCGCCGCGAGCTTCGATGACGCGCGGATCGCTCGAGCGCGATGCGCGCTGCTGCGCGCGGCGCAGGCGCAGCGGAATCGCGCCGATCGTGCGCAGATTTGCAGTGACGTCTTCGCCGACGATGCCGTCCCCGCGCGTGCCGCCTCGTTCCAGCGCACCGTCGACATAGCGCAGCGACGTTGCCAGTCCGTCGATTTTCAGCTCCGCGACGTACCGAAGCTGCGCTCCGTCCAACGCCTTTCGAACGCGCTCGTCGAAAGCGTGCAACTCCGAAGCATCGACCGCGTTCGCCAAACTGAGCATCGGACGATGATGGCGATACGGCGCAAAGCGCTGCGATGCAGCCGCGCCCACCCGCTGCGTCGGCGAATCGGCGCAGCGCAGTTCGGGATAGCGATCTTCGATGTCGCGCAGTTCGCGCAGCAGGTCGTCGTATTCCGCATCGGTGAGTCTGCGGATCGTCCAACACGTAGTAGCAGTAGTTCGCTTCGTCGATGCGATCCCGCAGTTCTTGCGCCTGCGCTTTTGGTTGCCGGGAAGGGCTCACGTCACCGAGCGGCGCCGGTGCAGACGGCTCATAATTTGAATCGGATACCCGTCGGGATCGCCGATAATCGCGATGCGCCCAAACGACTCGTCGTACGGATCCTGAAAGACCGGTACGTGCAGCGCGGCGCAATCGGCGGTGAATCGATCGACGTTTTCGACGGTGAAGCCCAGTTGCAGCGAGCCCGGACGCACCGCGACCAAATCCGTTTTCGGGTGTAGAACCAACGTGGCGTCCTCGCCGAGATCGAACTCGACCCACTGCGGAGATTTATCGCTCTTGAGCTTCAGGCCTAAAACGTCACGATAAAATTCGCGCGATTTTTTTAAATCCGCGCACACCAGAATGGCCAGCCAAAACTTGGTCATGCGGGCTCGGCGGCGGCTACCGGCTCCAGCGCGCGGCCTTTGGCCAAGTCGTCCAGCACGCGCAAGTTTTGGAGTTCGAGCGCTTCCACCGTCAACGCATCGGGATGAAGGTGTCCGACCGCGCGCTGATCGACCAAAACGGGCCGCAGGTAGCGTCCGGTGTACGAGCCTTCGTTCTGGGCGAGCTGCTCGGGCGTGCCGACGCCGACGAGCGTGCCCCCGCGGTCGCCGCCTTCCGGCCCGAGATCGATGACGTAGTCGGCGGTCTTTATGACGTCCAAATTGTGTTCGATGACCAGCACGGTATTGCCCGACTCCACCAGACGCTGCAGCACTTCGAGCAGCTTGTGGATGTCCGCGAAATGCAGCCCGGTCGTTGGTTCATCCAAAACGTAGAACGTGCGGCCGGTGGAACGTCGCGAAAGCTCGGTCGCGAGTTTGACCCGTTGCGCTTCGCCGCCCGAAAGCGTGGTCGCGGGCTGGCCCATTTTTATGTAGCCCAAACCGACGTTGCAGATGGTGCGCAGTTTGTTGTGAATTCGCGGGATCGACGAAAAGAAGCCGTTTGCTTCGTCGACGCGCATCTCCAGCACGTCGGAAATGGTCTTCCCTTTGAATTTCACTTCCAGCGTTTGCGCGTTGTACCGTTTGCCTTTGCACACCTCGCACGGCACGTACACGTCGGGCAGAAAATGCATCTCGATTTTGATGATGCCGTCGCCTTGGCAAGCCTCGCACCGCCCGCCCTTCACGTTGAACGAGAAGCGTCCGGGCGTGTAGCCCCGCATCTTCGCTTCCGGCACCATAGAAAACAGCTCGCGAACGAGATCGAATGCACCCGTGTACGTCGCAGGATTGCTCCGCGGCGTTCGGCCGATCGGCGATTGATCGATCACCACCATCTTGTCGAGCTGATCGATGCCTTTGACGGTGCCGTACGTCCCGCCGGCAGGCTGACCGTGCAGATGCTGATTCAGCGCTTTGACCAGCACTTGATTGACCAGCGAGGATTTTCCGCTTCCGCTTACGCCGGTAATGCACGTCAGCACGCCGATCGGAAAATCAACGTCGATGCCGTTGAGATTGTTCGCTTTTGCGCCTTTGACTCGAAGCCAGCCGCGTTCTTGACGCCGCCGCTTGGGAATCGGAATGAATTTGCGTCCCGAGATGTAGGCGCCGGTCGCCGATCGCTCGTCGGCCAAAATGTCCGCGAGCGCGCCGCTGGAGAGGATATGGCCGCCCTCCGCTCCGGCGCCCGGTCCGATGTCGACGACGACGTTGGCCGAACGAATCGTGTCCTCATCGTGCTCGACGACGATCAGCGTATTGCCCAAATCGCGCAGCGTGCGCAGCGTCGCCAGCAGACGATCGTTGTCGCGCTGGTGCAGCCCGATGGACGGCTCGTCCAAGATATAGAGGACGCCCACCAACGAGCTTCCGATCTGCGTCGCGAGGCGAATGCGCTGCGATTCGCCGCCGGAAAGCGTGGTGGCGGACCGCCCGAGTGTCAGATAGTTCAAGCCGACGTTGGTGAGAAAGCCCAGTCGGCCGCGTATCTCTTTGAGGACTTGTCCTGCGATTTGCGCTTGCCTCTGCGTCGGAACGAAGTCGCGGAAAAAGCGTTCGCATTGTTCGATCGACATGCGCGTCAAACGATCGATGTTCACCTCGCCTACCGTGACGGCCAGCGCTTCCCGCTTCAGTCGCGCGCCCTTGCACTGCGGGCACGTGGAGGCGGACATGAATTTTTCGATGTCTTCCTTGACGTAGTCGCTCGAGGTTTCGCTGTACCGGCGCTGCAGATTATTGACGACTCCCTCGAACGTCGAGCGATATTCCCACACTTTTCCGGCGCGCGACTCGTAGGCGAAATTCTGCTCGCGGTCGGTGCCGTACAGCATCACGTCGATCACTTCGGGCGGCATCTTGTTTACGGGCGTCGAGGTCTTCACGCGGAACTTTCGCAGAACGCGTTCCAGCTGCTGCAGATAATACGGGTTCATCGAGGGAAAGCGGCCGCTGCCGATGGCTTTGCTCCAGGGAACGATCGCGCCTTGGTCTATCGATTTGCTGCGGTCGGGAATCACTTTCCACGGATCGATCTCGACCTTTTCTCCCAAGCCCGTGCAACCGGGACAAGCTCCGTATGGGGAGTTGAACGAAAATAGCCGGGGCGCAAGTTCTTCGAACGACAACCCGCAGTACACGCACGCGAACGCTTCGCTGAACGTCAATTCGCGCGCGGGGACGGAACTCTGTTCGCTATTCCCAGCAGGCTCTACGACCGCGGTCAGAATGCCGGTGGAGAGCCGCAGCGTCGTTTCGACGGAATCGGAAAGGCGTTTGCGGATGTCCGGCTTCATGATGAGCCGGTCGACGACGACCTCAATGGTATGTTTGCGTTTTTTGTCGAGCGGGATCGACGGCTGGCCGGAACCGCCGGCAGGCCGCAGTTCTTTGATTTCGCCGTCGACCCGAACGCGTGAGAAGCCTTCCTTGGCGATTTCCTCGAACAGCTTGGCGTACTCGCCTTTGCGGCCGCGCACCAGCGGCGCCAGCAGTTGCAAGCGCGAGCCTTGCGGCAGCTCCATGATCGAATCGACGATTTGCTCGCTGGTTTGCGAACTGATTTCGCGATCGCAGTTGTAGCAATGCGGGACCCCGATGCGCGCGAACAGCAATCGCAGGTAATCGTAAATTTCGGTGACCGTGCCCACGGTCGAACGAGGATTGCGCGACGTGGATTTTTGATCGATCGAGATAGCGGGAGAGAGGCCCTCGATGTAGTCGACGTCGGGCTTTTCCATTTGGCCCAAAAACTGGCGCGCGTACGACGACAACGACTCGACGTATCGCCGCTGGCCTTCGGCGTAAATCGTGTCGAAAGCAAGCGAGGATTTGCCCGAACCCGAAAGGCCGGTGATGACGATGAGCCGGTTGCGCGGCAGAACGACGTTGACGTTCTTTAAATTGTGCTCGCGCGCGCCCTTGATGACGATCGAATCCAAGCCTTTGGGCTTGGCGCCGTTTTCGCGGGCAGTGTGAAGCGGCGCTTCGTCTGGAGCCGAATCGAAGGTGGGGGGCATGCCGAGGTATTCAACACGCCCCCGAAGGCAAGTGTTGCGGCCGGTCGGGACGCCGTTACGGGATTGTCGGCGGCGTCGACGTCGGCGGGGCGCCGACCGTTACCGGCGTGACCGTCGCTCTGAGTTTGATGTACTCGCCCACGATGACGAGCGTTGCGTATGCCGCCGCTGCTTGCACGATCACTTCGCGCACCAGCATTCCGATGAACGGAATCCCGCCGAAGAACCGTGTGATCCAGTTCGCGACGAAAAACGCGATCCCGAGCAGCACGACGACCACGAGCGTCGCCAAGAAGTTCTTTGCGGTAATCCGCGCGGATTCTCCCAGCGCTTCGGTAGCGCTGCGATTGCCGACGATGACGCTGGGAAGCGCGTACAAGAAGAATAGATAAAACGCGAGCAGCGCTAAGCCGAACGTCGGCACCGAAAGCGCGACCGCCGCGATGCCGAGCAAGAACAGCAGCACGACGGCGACGAAAATTTGGCCGCCGTCCGCGCGAAACGCGGCAGCGCCGTCTTCCAGCGTCGCCTTGCCGGTGCGCCATGCCGCACCCGCCATGCCGGTGGTGTACGCGATAACCAAAATGGTTGCGAGCATCAAGACGACGCCGATCACTACCGCACTCAGAAATGCGGACGCTACGCCCGCGCCGCCCAAGCCGGCGGCACCGAAACCGACCGCCGAAGCGAACGCGTACGCCGTCAACAGAAATACGACGATCGCCGCGAGAATGCCGATCACGATTCCGGGGACGATCAATATCCAATTCGTAACGAGCAGTTGCCATGCGCGGCCGAACGTGCCGCCTAAGTCTTCCGAGGATTGCATAAGAGCCTCCAAACCTGACAGGCTTGAGGTGAGCAAGCGGTGCTATTTCGCCCCCGCAGGCCTCACGCCTGGCTTCCCCGGCAAGAAAGCGCTTTTTTTAGAGCAGGTGCTCGGCCACTTCGGCAATGGTGGCCACCGTGACGTCGGGAGCCGGGCAGACTTGGCGGGACGCGCTCGGCCCGCACGTTGACCCAAATCGTGAACAAGCCGGCGGTGAGCGCTCCAGCGATATCCCGCTCGTACCGGTCGCCCACCATCGCGCTCGACGAAGGCGAGCTGCCCAAACGCCCGCACGCATGCGCGAACAACAGCGGGTCCGGTTTGACCATGCCCACTTCGTCGGCCAAGAAAATCGCGTCGAAATATTCGCTGATGCTCAGGAGCGCGATCTTGTCGCGGTGCGTTTCCGACACGCCGTTCGTGAGCAGCCCCAGACGCTTGCCGCGCGCCTTCAATTGCTTCAGCAAATCGAGTGCGCCGGGAAACAACGCGAAATACTTGCGACGGTACGCGTTGTAGCTGCCGGCACTGCGCTCGGCGAGCGCCGCATCGGACAAACCGACGCTCGTCAAGGCGTTGTTCCACATCGTCGAGCGCAAATGCGCCATCTTCGTGCGAACCTGATCGCCGGTCAGGCGCGTCCAAAACCCTTCCGCTTCAGCGACGTACGCATCCCGTAATGCAAGCGCGTCGATGCCGTGCTCGGCGGCAACCTCGCGCGCGACCTCTTCGGCCGCGGTCGTGAAGGCCAGCGTATCATCGTGCAAGGTGTCGTCAAGATCGAACAGCACCGCTTCGATGCTACGCATGGCTAAACGCTACGCGAAACGATCGCAGCTCGTACGCCGGCAGATCGAACAGCAGCGATTCGCCTTCGATGGCTACGTCGCGCCCGATTGCGCGCTCGAGCGCATCGACGCTGAGCGCTCGCGTCATCCGCGCACCACATCGCAAGCGGACGCGGCGCCTTTCGCCATCGCATTCGCGCACGCGAACGATCACGCCGTCGCCGTCCTGCGCGGGCTTGCAGGCAACGGCGAGAACCGCCGGGTCGTCGCTCGTGAACAGCCGCACGTGATCGGCATGCGCGAATTGCAGCCACGCCGCCTCGAGAGCGCCGTATCCGGCATTGCGCAGCGGCGCAAACGCGTACGAAAGCTCGTGCTCCCCGAGATCGGCTAGCGGATCCGGCCACTGCGTGCCGCGCAAGAGCGAATGTCCCAGTTTCGTTCCGCCTTTTTGCAACGCATGAGCGTTCCAGCCGTACGTGTCGAGCGCGAATACGGCGACGCCGTCGCCGGCGTCGTCGGCAAGCATGCAAAATCGCTGACCCGGCACTTCGAATTTCGCCCGGTCTTGGGGAGTCCGAACGATCGTGCTGCGCACGGTCACGCCGTGCGGCGCGCCGTACGATGCGCTCTGCGCGGTAACCGCAAACCAGTTTTCGACGCGCAGCAGCCGCCGGCGTTCCCGCCAGTCTACCTGCAGGCGGACGCGCAAAAACGGTTCGCCGTCCATCAGGCAGAGGTGCATCGAGGCGGGCGACCTTCCCAAGAGAAAATCGACGATGAGCGCATCGTCTTCGATCCGGGCACCGCGCGCGCGGGCGGGCCGCATTCGCCGCGCGTAGTCTGCGATCGACGTTCCACGCTTCCCACGCTTTGGGTTTGTCGACGTAAAGTGCGAGCGCGTTCGCCTGCGTGCAGACGTTTCTGCCCCCGCGCGCCGCAAGTTCGACGATCGATCCGTCACCGCGGACGGTTGCCGTAACGTCCCCGTTTTCGAAAACGAATGTGCCGCCGTCGGTTTGAACGGGGCAAACGGCGCGTCGCTGCGCGATCGAACTTCGCGGAAGGATAGTCTGCGCCGCGGTAATGGTTCCGGCAAGAAGTTCTTCGGCGCGCGCGTATTCTCGCTCCACGTCCTCGTAGACCGCAGAAATTGCGGTTCCGGGCAGCACGTCGTGAAATTGATTGCGCAGCACGATCTCCCAGGCGCGGTTCAGGCGCGCGCGCAGATCGTCAACGGTCCCGCGCGGCGCGTGCACCGCGCAGCACCATGCGGCCAGTTCTTCGGCTTCGAAGAGCGCGCGTTCCAAGAGCGCGTTGTGCGCTTTAACGTCGTGATGCGTGGTGTAAACGCCACGATGATACTCCAAATACAACTCGTCGCGGTGAACCGGCAAAGCATCGCGCGACGACGCGAGCGAGTCGAACCAGACGCGTGCGCGGATCCACTTGCCAAGCCGCGCGCCTTGCTGCAGCATCTTCGGCGTCACTCCGCCGCCGCCGTCGCCGTAACCGAGCACCAGCGGTTCTTTTCGCTTTTTCGCCTTGGCTACGCGCCATGGGTAAGGTCCGCCGTCGTACGATTGCAGCAACGCCGCGACGACGCTGCTTCCGTCGCGTCCTTCCCAGACGAACTGCGGATACGGAAATTTCGTCGTGTCGTTCCACTCGAGCTTCGTCGTGGCAAAGTACGGTATCCCCGCATGCGCCAGCAATTGCGGCAGCGTGGAACTGAATCCGAAACTGTCGGGAAGCCACGCGATTTGCGGCGTTACGCCGAAGCGTTCGCTGCAATACTCGTACGCGAAAAACATCTGCCGCAGCAGCGACTCGCCCGAGGGTACGTTGCAGTCGCTTTCGACCCAAAGCGCGGCGACGTCCGCCTCGAAACGGCCGCCGGCGACCGCCGCGCGAACCCGCGCAAAAAGATCGGGCGTCTGCTCTTCCACGAATCGATACAGCTGCGGCTGGCTTTGAATGAAGCGGAAGGCCGGATCGCGTTCGAGCAGATCGCAGGCAATGGCAAACGTTCGCGCCGCCTTTCGGCCGGTCTGCTCGTACGTCCAGAGCCACGCTACGTCGAGGTGACTATGGCCGATGAGCGCAAGCGCGCCGTCGTCATGCTGAGCGGCGCTTCCGGCATTGTCATGCTGCGCGGCGCTTCCGGCATTGTCATGCTGCGCGGCGCTTCCGGCATTGTCATGCTGAGCCTGTCGAAGCACGGCCGAGCTCTGACGAGGCCTCTTTCACCGCAACGCTCATGCGCGGCTCTTGATGGGAGCGCGCATTCAAATACCACCAAACGATGCCCGGTCCCGACGGCAAACCGCTCGTCGGCAATGCATCCAGTTCGACCTCGAGCGAAAGCGCTCGCTCTCGTTCGCATGCGGCGATGACGACGTCGCGGTGCTCGCGATCGAACGCCCCGGCGACCTGTCCGTCGACGCGCAGCAACGCTCCGGTGCGCGTTCGATAGAGAATGGCGGCGGAAGCTTCCTGCGCCGGTAAAACCGCCTCGAGCTTCGCGATCGCGCCGTCGCGCTGGGTCTGCGCGAGCTTCAACTGCCGACCGACTCTTTGAGCGCGTGTTCGAAAATCTTGGGCGCCTTGCCTTGGAAGAGCAGCGACTCGTTGCCGCCGATCTGTTTGCGCAGTTCGATCAGCTCGTCACGCAGAGCAGCCGCCTTTTCGAACTCCAGATTTGCGGCGCAGTCGCGCATTTTGCTTTCCAGTTCGGCGGCCATGCGAATCGCGACCTCGCGCGGCAGCTTTTCGCGCCGGATGTCGGTGCGCGTTCCCTCGTCTGCGCCGACCATGGCTAAGATGTCCCGGACTTCCTTGCGCACGGAACGCGGTTCAATGCCGTGTTCGGCATTGTACGCGACTTGACGCTCGCGGCGCCGGCGCGTCTCGCCGATTGCTTTCGCCATCGATTCGGTCACGAGGTCCGCGTACATGATCACTTTGCCTTCGACGTGGCGCGCCGCGCGGCCGATGGTTTGAATCAGCGAGGTGCCGCTGCGTAAATACCCTTCCTTGTCCGCATCCAGGATGCCGACGAGCGAGACCTCCGGCAAATCCAAACCTTCGCGCAGCAGATTGATGCCGACGAGCACGTCGAAAACGCCCAGGCGCAAATCGCGCAAGATCGCCACGCGCTCGAGCGTGTCGACTTCGCTGTGCAGATAACGAACCTTTAAGTTCATTTCGATCAGGAAATCCGTCAAATCTTCGGCCATCTTCTTCGTGAGCGTCGTGACCAAAACGCGTTCCCGCCGTTCGACGCGAAGCCTGATTTCCTCCATCAAATCGTCCACCTGATTGCGGGTCGGGCGAACGTCGACTTCAGGGTCGACGAGTCCCGTCGGACGAATGATCATCTCGACCACCTGCGAGCTGCGGCCGACTTCGTACGTCCCGGGCGTGGCCGAGACGTAGACGATTTGCCGGACGTGGTCGGTGAACTCGTCGTAGGTGAGGGGACGGTTGTCGAGCGCGCTCGGCAGCCGGAATCCATGCTCGACGAGCGAGAGTTTGCGCGAGCGATCGCCGCCGAACATCGCGTGGACCTGCGGCAGCGTCACGTGCGACTCGTCGACGAACACGAGCCAGTCTTTCGGAAAGAAATCCAGCAAGCACCATGGCGTCGATCCCGGTTCGCGTCCGGTCAGGTGGCGCGAATAGTTTTCGATGCCGTTGCAATAGCCGACTTCGCGAAGCATGTCCAGGTCGTAGCGCGTGCGCATTTCCAGCCGCTGCGCTTCGAGCAGTTTCCCGGAGGACTTGAACAGCCGCAGCCGTTCTTCCAGCTCTTCTTCGATGGAACCGATTGCCCGGCGCAGCTTCTCGTCCGGCGTGATGAAATGCTTGGCCGGGAATATCAGCAGCTCGTCTTTGCTTTCGAGGTACTCGCCCGTCATGATATTGACGACGTTGATCGCTTCGATTTGATCGCCGAAAAACTCGATGCGATGGATCAGTTCTTCGTCGACGCCCATGTATTCGAGCGTATCTCCGCGTACGCGGAACGTTCCGCGAACCATGTTGAGATCGTTGCGCCGGTACTGCATGTCCACCAGTTTGCGCAGGAGCGCGTCGCGTTCGATCTCTTCGCCCAGCCGCAGCCGCACCGACATCTCCATGTAGTCGGACGGCGAACCCAGGCCGTAGATGCACGAAACCGAGGCGACGATGAGCGTGTCGCGCCGCGTTATGAGCGACTGGGTTGCGGAGTGGCGAAGGCGTTCGATCTCGTCGTTGACAGAGCTGTCCTTTTCGATATACGTATCCGTGTGCGCGATGTACGCTTCGGGCTGGTAGTAATCGAAATACGAAACGAAATACTCGACCGCGTTCTGAGGAAAGAACTCGCGAAATTCTGCGCACAGCTGCGCCGCGAGCGTCTTGTTATGGCAGAGCACCAGCGTCGGCTTTTGCGTCATTTCGACGACGCGAGCCATCGCCAGCGTTTTTCCGCTGCCCGTAACGCCGAGCAGCGTCTGAGCCGGATCGCCGCGCAGCACGCCGTCGGACAACTGTTGCGTCGCCGCAGGCTGGTCGCCCGCGAGCTGGTAGGGCGTCACGAGTTTGAACTTCTGACCCATCGCCTGAGTAAGGATACCCAGCCGCATGCGAGGGTTGCGCCCGGGCCCGCGGGAACCTCACCCTGCCCGTCCACGCCTTGGAGAGCAGCCGTTGAGCCACAACCCACTGATCTTTAGCGGAAATTCGAACCATCAGCTGGCCGAAGAAATCGCCAAGCGCTTGAAGCTGCACGTCGGCAAAGCGCTCGTTTCGAAATTTCGCAACGAAGAGACGCGCGTGCAGATTGGCGAAAACGTACGCGGCTCGGAAGTGTTCGTCGTGCAGTCGCTGTGCAAAGCGTTGAACGGCAACGGCGTAAACGACTCGATGATGGAACTGCTGCTGATGATCGACGCGCTCAAGCGCGCTTCAGCGGCGCGGATCACCGCGGTCATTCCTTACTACGGCTACGCCAAACAAGACAAGAAGACGACCGGGCGCGAACCGATTTCGGCCAAGGTCGTCGCGGACATGCTCAAAACGGCCGGCGCGAATCGCATGGTCACGATGGACCTGCACGCGGCGCAAATTCAGGGGTTCTTCGACGGACCCGTCGATAACCTGATGGCGATGCCGACGCTTTGCAACTACTTGAAAAAGGAAGACCTTAGCGAAGATCGCATCGTCGTCGTCTCGCCCGACGCCGGCGGCGTTCATCGCGCGGAGCTGTTCGCAAAGCGGTTGAATTCTTCGCTGGCGATCGTCTTCAAGCGCCGCCCCGAGCCCGACGTTTCCGAAGTCACCGACATCGTCGGCGACGTTGACGGCAAAGTCGCCGTCGTCGTCGACGACATGATTTCGACGGGCGGCACGCTGGCAAAGGCGGCGGAGGCGCTGATTGCGCGCGGCGCCACGCGAGTGTTCACCGTCGCCTCACACGGAATCTTCGCCGGTGAGGCAATCCGCGTTTTGGACGACTCTCAGATCGAACGCGTCGTCGTAACCAACACGATTCCGTTTCCGGAAGTCTGGGAGCATCCCAAGTTCGTGCAGCTCTCCATCGCCCAGACGTTTGCGGATGCAATCAACCGCATTACGACCAACCGATCGATCTCGGAGCTCTTTACGGACGACGGGGAAAAAAAAATGACTGAACTTCCGCCTTCGCTGCCCGAACCGGCGATCGTTCCTTAACCGCTACTCGAGAGGAATTCCATGGCATCCACCCCCTCACTCAACATCGAACGGCGCGAGCGCAGCGGCACCTCGCAAGCTCGCGCGCTGCGCAACAACGGGAAAGTGCCCGGCGTCGTGTACGGCCACGGCTCGAGCGACGCCATCGCGGTCGAGCGGCGCGCTTTTGACGATCTGCTGCATCATAGCGGACGGTCCGGTTTGGTGGAACTGCGCTTGGACGGCAAACGCTTCGACACGGCACTGATCCGTGAAATTCAGATCGATCCGGTGACGCGCCGCGCGATCCACGTCGATCTGCAGCGCGTTTCGGCGAACGAAACCGTCCATGCCAAACTGCGCGTAACGACGGTCGGAACGGCCGACGGGGTGCGCAACTTCGGCGGCGTCATGGACGTGCTCGCACACGAACTCGACGTTGAAGGGCCCGCCGACAAGCTTCCCGATCACCTCGAAATCGATGTGACCGATTTGGGAATTCACGGCCACGTTATGGCGGACGGCGTCAAACTTCCCGACGGACTCAAGCTCGTGACCGCGCCGGACACCATTGTCGTGACGGTCGAAGCTTCGAAGACCGCTCGCGCGCTCGAAGAAGCCGAAGCGGCGGGAGGCGCCGCAACCGAAGAAGTTCAGCCCGAACTTGTGCGCAAAACGGAAACCGAAGGAGCGTAAGGATAGCCTTTCGCTCGAACGCATCGCCGCGCATCGTCGCGGGTTTGGGAAATCCCGGAAAAGACTACGCTCGCACCCGTCACAACGTCGGCTTTTTGGTCGTCGACGAAGTCGCACGCCGGCTGGACCTCACGTCGTGGAAAAAAAAGGACGGCGCCCGCCAAACTGCGGACTTGAGCCGGCGCATCGTCTTGGTCGAGCCGCAGACGTTCATGAACAACAGCGGCGTGCCGCTGCGGCTCATCGCGTCGTGGTACCGCACGCCGCCCGAGGCGCTGCTGGTGGTTTACGACGACATGGATTTACCATTCGGGTCGCTGCGGATGCGCCCGTTCGGGGGACACGGCGGGCACAACGGCATGCGTTCCGCAATCGCCACCATGAGCGACCGCTTTCCGCGCATTCGCGTGGGCGTCGGCCGTCCGGAATATGAAAGCATCGATCACGTGCTGAGCCCGTTTACCGCGCAGGAGCAAGAACGTTTGCCCGACGTGATTTCCGCCGCCACTCGCGGCGTGCAGCTTTGGCTGGACGAAGGCATCGAATCCGCAATGCAATACATCAACGGCAGTCCGCTCTGATAACCGTCCCGACGCTTTCCTCAGCGACCGCTGCCGAAATTTCCGTCGTGGAAATTTCGACGCTACACCGCTTTTTCGAGAAGGCAAGCCTTGAAGAAACCATCCTGGTTTGCTCGAAAAAGTCGGAGTTCGCTGAGGAAAGGTCAGAACGGTAACATTTTATGTCCGGCTTGTTCCTCTTAGCGAACTCCGCCCGGCTGGGTCAGTTCGGAAGTCTCCGACTTTTTCGCGCTCGACACGATGTCGACTTCAAAACTTCGTTCTCGCGAAAAAGCGGAGAAGCAGAAAATGCGCAGGACGTGCATTTTCGAGCGTCTTCCGAACTGACTTAGCCGGGCGGAGTGAATTAGAGATCGCGCAGTTCGAAGCTGCGCATCGCCAGCAACGCGATGACGACGATCCAGCCCAACGTCCAGGCCACCATCGCCGGCGGCGGCGGAGCTGTTACGAAGAAAGGACCGGCCCATGCATGCTGGGCGCTCATGGCGGCGATCATGCTCGCGGGTTCCATCGCGTACAGCGCCGATTGCCACATCGCATCGCTCGGCAGCAAGAGCTGCGTGACGGTTGCGGCGTGGCGGACCGACTCGTTGCCGTAGAAGATGCCGAGCGACTGCGCGATGCCGCCTAGGCGTGCCAGGATGAAGAGCACGAGCGCGACGATGCTGGCGGCCATGGCGGACATTCGCGTGCTGAGCAGCAGCGCAAGCGCGATCATGACGATGCCCGAAAGCGCCAGAAACGCAAGCGTCACTGCAGGATGCGGCACGGCGTAACCATCGGCGGCGCGCGCGGCGGCAAACTCACACGCGCCGGTGACAAACGCATACCCGGCAACCACCAGCGCCAGCATGAGACCTTTTCCCACGAGAATGGCGCTTCGACTGAGCGGTCGAGCCAGCACGGGCAAAAGCAGTCCGGATTCCAAGTCGCTTGCGAGCGCCGGCGCCGTGATGAAGACGGCCGCCATTGCCAGCAGAAAGCTGAACAAGTACGCGATCACGATGAGCAGTACGGCGGTCATGCTCAGCACCGCCAGATGCGTTACGGGAACTCCATGCGCGGTATGAATGCCGTTCAGCGACGTGAATCCCCATGCCGTTGCGCCGATGAGCAGCGCCGTCGCAACGGCGGCGCCCGCGACGAAACGCCGCCGCACCAGTTCGGTGAGCGTCAGGCACGCGATCGCGATCACGCGCCGCGCTCGCTCGTGAGTTGCAGAAAGCGCTCTTCCAGCGATGCGCCGAGCGGTTCGACGCAGTACACTTGCACGCGCGCGTTCACCAGCGCGGCGACAAGCGCAGGGACGTTGGCGAGATCGATGCCGTGCACGACCGTCGCGTCGCCGTCGCGCTGCACCGTTCCGAACGGGCGCAAAACCCGCTCCAGCGCTACGCCGCCGTCCAAAGCGCGAATCCGAACCGCATCGCGCGCGCCGAGAATCTGCGCGATCGTGCCTTGCGCGACGATTCGACCGCGCGTTACGATCGCAATGCGGTCGCACACCTGCTCTACCTCGGTGAGCAAATGTGAATTCAGGAACACCGTTGTTCCTCGAGCGCGCAACGCGCGCAGCACTTCGCGCACTTCCAAACGTCCGGAAGGATCCAACGCCGACGTCGGCTCGTCGAGCAGCACGAGCTGCGGAATGTCCGAGCAACGCGACGGCTAAGCCGAGCCGCTGCTGCATTCCCTTGGAATATCCGCCGACGCGATGGCCGGCGCGCGCGGTCAAACCAACGACGGCAAGCGCGTCGTCGATGTCGCGAGCAGCAATGCGCTGCCCGCAGACGCGGGCGTGAAATCGCAGAACTTCGCGCGCACTCAACCAGTCGGGAAAGCGAAAGAGCTCGGGCAGATAGCCCAGCCGCCGCCGCGCGCGCGTATCGTGCAGGCGATGCCCGAGCACGCAGCCGGAGCCGGACGTGGCGTGAGCCAAACCGGCGAGCAGTTTGAGCGAGGTCGTTTTTCCGGCGCCGTTCGGACCCAGAAACCCGAAGATTTCACCATGTCCGACCGAAAGCGTGAGATCCGAGACTGCAACCAGATTTCCGTAGCGTTTCGAAAGCCGATGAACGTCGATGACGTTATCGCAAACCATTTGCGACGGCCATCGCGTCGTCCATCGAAGCCGGACCGCCGACCGCGTAGATCATGCCGTTTCGCTGCCAAACGACGCCGGCGCCAAGGCCGGTGTTGTCGCCGACCGCTAACCCTTGCGCGCCGTTCACGGTTACGTGCCGCGCGGTCTGCTTGTCGATGAGGACCGGAATCGGAACCGTATTTTGAATATCGCTCAGCGTGCGAATTTGCGCGGCCAGCTGCGGCGAAACGTTGGGCATAGCGAGCAAATAGCGCTCGAGTGCGTCGAGCGATGCGCCGGTCGACGTGATGCGCGGCGCTTGCGATTCGATCACTTCCAAGAACGCCGAGCCCGGGCGGCTGCTATCGCGCCGGCGTGCCGATGCAGCTTCGTAGCGTGCTTCGAAGAGTTGGCCGGTTTGCACACGCACCGTCGTTCCGTCGAGCGCGCGCGGCATCGCGGGAAGCATTTTATGGGAGCGTTGCTCGAACGCGCGCGCCTTCGCCGCGCTGAACGTGAACGTCATCACCCCCGGAGCCGTCGTTCGATACACGTGTACTGCGCGCAGTTCTGCCGGGACCGTCGTCGGCCGCAGCACGGAAAACTGCAGATGGCGCTGCGCTTGCTCGATGCTGCCGTAGGTTTGACGCACCGGTTTGCGCACAACGTGCTGCGTCCCCACGTCGTCGGCCTGCGGAAGCAATCGCAGATCCCGCAGGTCCGAGCGCGAGAGTTCGATCGGCTGGAATTGCCGCGGCTCGAATACCGTCAACAACGATTTGGCGTATCCGCCGAGCGGCGTTAGCAGCAGCGCGACGAAGAATGCGGCAACCGCTGCAGCGGCCGCCGGCCGGTGCCATCCGTACTCGAGGTTGGCGAAGTGCTTCACGTTCAATCTCCTCATTCGACCCGGGACGTCCCCGTCTTCAAAACGCCGCTCGAAATCCTCTCCTAGGTTTAGTACGCCGCCGGCGGTCGTTTTGTAACGGCGGTGATGTTTACCCGGCCCCCGAAATGGCCGATAACAATGCAAACGGTGTTGCGATGAAAGAGTTCACGGGCAAAGCGTTCGTGGTCCGGGTCGACGAAGCCAGCGCGCTCGCGGGACGCACGACCTTCTTCGACGATTTGGCGTTTCTGGCTCGCAAAAACGTCCATCCCATCGTCGTCGCGCCCTCGCCTCGAGCCGCTCGCGCGCTGGTGCGCGCCATCAATCGCAGCGGCAATACGGCGGTCGGCCTTTCGGGCTGCGATGCCGGCATGCTGCCCGGCACGGGGCGCGGAATCGGCAACGTCCAAACCGGCATTCTTCAGACGCTGACCGCTGCGGGTTACATTCCGGTCATCGAACCGACGGCGTTCTCCGTCTTCGGGCAGCGCGACGAGCGCATCGTGCCCGATGAAGTGGCGCGCGCGGTTGCTTCGGCTACCGATGCTGTGCGCGCGATCTTCTTCCACGCGCTCGGCGGCGTCCCCGACCCGCAGAGTGAAGCGCTGATCAGCGAACTGACGCCGGCGGAAGCGTTGGCGATTGCGCAGGACCGCCGCGTTCCGGCCGACCTGCGCGCCGCAATACGCGCCGCTGCGCTGGGCGTGCGCGACGGTGTGGCGCAGGCGCAAATCGTCGACGGGCGCGTTGCGCACGCAACGGTCGTCGAACTGCTTACCGATCATCATCTCGGTACGCGCGTGACCGGCAGCGTCTTCAACGGCGCGGCGTAAGGCACGGATCGCTGCGGCCCTGCAGCGCCGCAATGCGCTGCCCCGGTGCGGGAGCATCGCTCAAGTACCAGAACGCGAACGGATTGGGGCACACCGCCACCAGCGCCTGATCGGCGCGCCGAACTTCGAGCCGAATCGCGGGCGCGGTGCGACCGTCGAGCGCTGCACCCGCCAGGTCCGTCGTAAGCGCGGCGTTACGCGAGTATCCGTTGTAAAACGGCAAAGCGATCAAAAAGACGCAGCCCATTACCGCACCGAACAACGCCAATCGGGAAACGGGATCGTCGTCTCGGCGGAACCCGATGCGATCCGAAATGAACACGGCGAGCGCGGTTCCCAACACCACGAATGCACCTTGCACCAGCGCCAAATGTAACCCGTTGTTGGCCCGGATCCATGCGAACGATCGCGCAAGAATGAATTCCAGCTCCGGCTCGGTCGCTGAAACGGCCAGCGTGTCCGGTATGACGACGCGCTGAGAGCCGCCCCAACCGCTGATATAGGGCTCTTCGGATCGCGTGCGGGGAACGGCGTAAGACTCGAGCAGCGGAACGTCGACGCCGCTTTCCCGTTCCAATGCTGCGACGCTGCGGGCAAGCGTTCCGTGAAGTCGGAGCAGCGTCAATCGCGTGTGCGCCGGAGCAAACACGTACGGGTTCGCATACGAAACGAGCAGCGTGAAGCCGATGATGGCGGCGATCGTGTACACGTACCACTGATGCGTTCGATCGGCCAGCCAAAGCACGATCGCTGCAATCGAGCCTGCTGCGGCCATGGCGATGAGCGTACCCGCAATCCAATCCAGAATCCAGGTCCGCAGAAGCATCTCGGTCAAGTCCATGATCCGCGTAAAACGATAGTCGAATCCTTGCGGGGCGAGCGCAACGGCGCGATCCAAAAGCGCCAGCAGCGCACCGAAGCAAAAACGCACGCCGAATTCCAACGGCACGCGTGCGCGCAGCCAATCGCGTAACCGCGCCGACAAACCGGAATTCCAAAACCATGCGAGCACGGCAATTTGCAGCGCAACCATCACGATCCATACCGGTATGCGCATTTGCTCCAAGTGGCCGGCCGCTGCGGCGCGCGCCGGATCGATCAAATCCAGCGGCGAGCGCGTCAGCAGATCGTGTGCCGGGATCGCGCTGACCGCGCGGTCCAGCGCGTTGGGCCGGCCAATCATCGGCAGGCTTTGTTCGCGCCGCCGCACGCAATCGCATTTTCATGCGTTTTCTCGCTGATAGACCGCAAACGATACGCCGTCGACGGTGAATGAAACGCGATTGCGGCCTGCGCGCTTGCTGTGGTACATCGCCGCGTCCGCCAACTCGAGGAGCTCGCCGGCGCCGGCAGCGTCGTACGGATACGAGGCGACGCCGATGCTTGCGGTAATCGGCACGCTCACGCGGAAATCATGCTCGCGCACGGCTTCGCAAAATCGTTGCGCGCGCTCGATTGCCGCCACTTTGTGCGCCCCGCGAACGATCGCGCAAAACTCGTCACCGCCGTTGCGCGCCGCAAGATCCACGCCGGGCACCACGTGGTCGCGCAGCAGCGCCGCCATGCGCGCAAGCACGCTGTCGCCGGCGGCATGTCCGTGGCGATCGTTCACGCGTTTACAGGTGTAAACTCTACACAATAGAACCGATAAGGAGTAGAGGATGAGCACCAAGGTCGCCTTATATGCCAGAGTGAGTTCCGACAAGCAGGCCCAGAAGCAGACGAGCATTCCGGTCCAGTTAGCCGACATGCGCGCATGGTGTAAAAAATTGGGCTGGGCCATCGTCGCGGAGTACAAGGACGAAGGCTATTCCGGGACCACGATAAACCGGCCGCGCTTTCTTCAGATGGTCGCCGACGCCGAGGCCGGGAAGTTTAACCGGATCGTGATCCATGCCGTGGATCGCTTCGGACGTTCCAAGGCCGACGCTGCGCTTAAGGAAACGCTGACGGAGACGCATGGTATCGCCTTCGCCTACTTCATGGAGAATATCACCGGCGATGACGACCGCGATCTCCAAGTCGGCTTCCAAGAACTCATCGCGCAAGACTTCATAAAGAAGTTACGCGTTCGCGTCTCCAAAGGCCAGCGCGAAGCCGTGCGGCAAGGTCGCGTAGGCTACGGCGGTTTCGCGCCGTACGGATACAAAACGCAACGTACGCAAGAAGGCGCGCGACTTCGTAAGACGTTCGTACCGGACGAAGAGACTGCTCCAATCGTTAGGGAACTCTTCCGTCGATATGCTGACGGCTCGTCGATTCGCGGTCTTCAGCGTTGGCTGAACGACGAGGGTATTCCAACCCCTTCCGTTGTTCGCGGCGCATGCACCGCGCGGCGTATCGCACGGGTTATGGCTCGAAGGCACGATCCTCCGCATACTGCGAAACCCGGTGTACACGGGCGACATTGTGATCGGTCAACGCAAGAACGTCAAAGGCAAGAACGGTAAGACGATCACCCGGCTTGCTACAGCGGATTCATGGGATAAGTACGAGGATCACCATGAAGCGCTAGTAGACCGCGAGACGTTCGAGATCGTTCGTTGTCGCAGAGAATCAAACAAGCAGCACCGGCCGCGCGCCAATCATCCAGGAAACCTTCTCTCTGACGGCATAGGGCGCTGCGCGTCCTGCGGCGGTACTGTCACGATTGAAGGCAACAAACACGGCCCTGGTTCGAAGTACTACTTCTTTTGCCGGAACTTTCGGCGTCTACGTCTTCGCCCTAAAGAGCAGTGCGGAGGAGCGGTCGCGATGGTTGAAGTGATCGAGCGCCTTCGTTCTGCGATTAGCCTTTACGTTGGAATGCGACCCGAAGCGATTCACCGCGCGATCCAATCGTTCAATAAGCGCGCTAAGCAGGGCGTAGAGTCGCCGGAACTCATGTCAGCGCGTGCGACGTTAGCGCGGTTGGAAAAGCAAGAGCAAAACTTAGTGAACGCTGTTTCAATGAGCGGCGGTGACATCGCATCGCTAGTTACTACGCTTCGCGCAACCGAGGAAGAGAAGCGGCGCTGCGCCGAGCGCATTTCCGAACTCGAAGCAGAACACAGCGTAACCTTTCAGCCGATAGACGAAACGGAGTTCCTTAAGTCAGCGAAGCAAATACTCCAGGCGCTTCGCAAGCATGGTGACATTCCCAAGGAACTCTTACGCGCTGTCGTCTCTCGCGTCTACCTAGACTTGAGCCCAGCCACTCTCTACAAGCAGCGCGAGCAACGCAAGAAGGAACTGACGGAGATCGTTTCTTCGCGCAGCGTATCCGAGCGTTCGCGACGTAAAGCCGCAGAGGAACTAGCCTCATTGTATGAGCGCGGAAGCAGGATCAACGTCATCCCGCGCTTTAGCGCCGATCAAACTGTCGAACTCGTAAAGATCAAAGGCCGGTCTATAATGATCCCGCGCTTCTCATTCGAGCAGGAGGGTCTTCCGGCGTCAGTCGCTACGCTTCTCGGCCAGAAGTCTAAAGCGAAAGGCAAGTCAGCATGAAACAGCCCAGAAATGGACAAACCCTTTTATCGCCTAAGGATAACTCGCCATTCTTCAGCACAGTCAGAACTTGTCTTTGGCGGAAGTAAAAATCATTCCAGAGGCGTGAAAAGGCGTCGTGTCCACGTGGCAAACGACGGAACCCCCAGCGTTCTGCAACCCATCCCTCACGCTTGGCTTGTTAGGCGGCGTCCGATTCTTGCGCCGCTCGCGACAAATGCATCGAGAGATTCACTGAACGACAATGGCGACGCTGTACCATAAGTGTGTGAACACCAACATGATTTCAGATTCGACTAACGCTCCAAGTGATGCATGCGCTCAAACTCATACGAGTCACGTATGAATTCATTAAAAAAGGAACCTTGCGACTCTGCTCTCTCAAAGTTTTTGTAGACCAGCAGTGGTACATTTTTGAATCTGTAGACTTTGCCGTCCGAGAGGTAAACGCTGAGTTCGGCAACCTCCATGTCGTACGAAATCAACTTTACTACCGAAGACATGGCTGGACGTCCAAGACGACGGCCAAGAGTCGCTTTGTCATGAGCCCATCCCCGTATTGGTATTAGAACGGTGAAGCCGATGCTTCTCGGAGTTCTTTAACGGCGTCTTCAAGCGCATCAAGGCGCTTTAGGATTCTGGACAGTTCGGAAGGTGGAGACTCAGAAGTTGCGCCTTTGCCGGGTTTCGTTCCGACTGCGACCTCGAACTGCTTCAATGCCTCGCACAGCGGACTTCGACTAGGCTTGACTACGATGCCGCCTTTGCTATGGACTTGAATCGCCGCGTCGTTCCTGCCGTCGCTAACGTAAATGTCTTTATGAGTGTCAAAGTTGCTTTCTCGAACCACTGCGAACCCACGACGTTTAAGGAAGAGCCGTACAAGGATTAGCGCATCGGCATCGCATGGGCTAAGACTTCTCGTTCATTGTGCTATTTGATCTCTCCGGTAATCGCGTCACTCGATTAGAAGCGCCACGAGGCTACGGTGGTTCGCTGCGTCGGTGGCATGGGACCCGCCACTGCAACCCATCCCACCCTCGGGCTATGCGGCGCGATTCAGTACACGCAGAACCTGGGTAGCCGTCCACCGCGAACCGTTGCGCGTTGCCAAACCTTGCGCGTTCAGCGCCTCAGCGATGCTCCGCAAACTGTTGCCGTTCTTATGGAGACTTTGAATGTCGGATTCAACTCCGGCATAGAACGCGCTCGCGGTTCTTGCGGTGGAGTTTGCGCCGCGTAGCCGCGCTTCTTCCGTGAGGTTGCGGCAGGCCGGGTTTGACCCACCAAGAGCCGTTCCACGGTCCTTAGCCGCCTTCAACGCTACGCGCGTGCGTTGGCTAATGGCGGAGGCTTCTTGCTCTGCGACTGCGGCCATGATATGAAGCATAAAGTTGTTTGTCTCGGGCATGTCGCATGCGCGAAACTCAGTGCCGGATTCCATAAGGTTCGCGATAAAGGCGACGTTGCGGGCGAGGCGGTCAATCTTCGCTATAAGCAGCGTCGCTTTTGTGCTTTTCGCATGCGCGAGCGCCTTCTGCAACACGGGGCGGGCGTTCTTGCGGCCGGATTCAACTTCTTGGTACTCCGCCAAGTGTTCGTAGTCGTTCGACTCGCAGAACGATTGCACAGCCGCACGTTGCGCCTCAAGTCCCAGGCCCGACGTGCCCTGCCGTTGGGTGCTTACGCGAATGTAGGAGACTATCTTTTGCTTCACATTCACACTGTAACACTGCTTGAACGCACGTTCAAGACCTGTAACACCGTATTTACATAAGCCTGTATCTAGGAATATGCTGATTCTATGGCATCCAAAGCACTGTCACCCAAGAAGACGACTTTTGACTTTGACCCGGAGGTAGCGCGGAGACTCGCGGAACTCAAGCACGAACTCCAGTTCGATGAAGGCCTCTGTGCATCGGACGCTTCTGGCGTCGCAATTGTGTCAGCATTGATTATGAACGCGAGCGCCAAATCCGTAGCCAGGTTACTGAAGAGGACCGGATAGCGCCCCTACTTTTCCAACTCTTCGATGCCGTTTTGCTTGCGCGCTAGGAACGTGTTGCTCATCATAACGCCCGGAGTTGCGCGCCCTTGCTCGTCCCGCCCTTCGATGTAGACTAGCGTCCCATGCGTTAGGCTACCATACTTTTCGCGTGCTTCAGCCTCGTCTTTTGTGATAAGTACGGTGCGGGCACCTTGGGCGAACTCGATGACTTGGTACACGGCCAAACTCCCTTAGACGTTCGTGTCTGGACCGGGGTGCTTCTCCTATGGTTATACAGGAATACAGCATCCCTTGGAAGGACCAGGAATTGCGCGCATAGCGCTGATGCGTTGGACAATCTCAAAATGCCTGGCGTGGCGCACCAACCTGTTACTATCGCGCACGAACCGTCGCCCTCTTTCGCCTCTTATCATGAACGCATCCACAAAGCAAGTTGCGAAACTCTTCAAGAAATCTCCTAAGGCGCTACCGAACCGCCATGGTGCGTGAATATACAGAAAGACGGCTTTGTGGAGGTTGGATATGAACGATACGCCGCTCCTACGCGAGTAGCGGTCGCTTCGCGAAGGGCTGAATAATCCCAAAGTGAATGACGGGGTACTGCACCGAAACATGAGGTTGAGAGGTTTGTTACAGGACCAGATTGACGCCGTCGCGGCGAACGCGAAAATGACACCAAAGGAAAAGGACATCTTCAAACGGTTGGCATCGAATCCTAATACCGTTGTGCCGCGTGCCGCTCTTCGAGCGGAGTTCCCCGGACGCGCACCTCGCACGTTGGACACCTACATCAAGAACATCCGCCGAAAGTTGGCCGAATCGGGGTATACCGGAGGCGCGATCAGAACGGAGGCGGGCGTCGGCTTCTCTTTCGCCGCCCGCGATTAGCAAGCAGTTTCCGAAGGCGTTTCGTTAAGGTCGCCTCCTCTTTCAACTCATGCTCCCATATCCGTCCGACGCTCCAGCCAAGCGACGCTAACTCGGCTGTTTGCCGAGCGTCGCGCTCAAGGTTTCGGGTAATCTTTTCTCGCCAGTACCCTTCATTCGTCGCCGGCATCCTCAGATGCTGGGCGCATCCGTGCCAGTAACAACTATCGATGAAGAGCGCAACTTTGCGGGCCTGAAATACGAAATCCGGCGTACCCGGCAATGATGTGACTTGTCGCTCAAAGTCTGCGAATCCAGCGCCACGCAGAACGCCTTCAAACCGCGACTCTAACTTAGTTCCTGAGCGCTTCACGGCCCGCATTACGCGCGACCGATGCTCGCTTGTGTCTTTCATGCTATAGTCTGTGGACCCTCGCCTAGCGCGGCCCGTACGCTACGGTCTGATGAAGTCACGCGACGAACGAGCCAATTCCCTCCGGGTGGCGTTCGGCCAAGTCGTTCGCCGCCGAAGGGAAGCACGCGATCTCTCACAAGAGGAACTGGCACATTTAAGCGGCCTCCACCGCACATATGTTAGCGACATAGAGCGAGGCCTAAAAGCCGTTTCTCTCAAGGCCCTCGTGGGCCTGAGCATCGGACTCAAGACCACCGGCTCAACCCTCCTGCGCGAAGCGGAGGAACAAGCGTGAGCCAGTCCGTTATCCGGCTCAACAGCGACGAGGAAGAGCGCCTGCGGGAGGGCATTCTGGCGGGCTTCAGCGTGCCGCTCATTGACGACGTGGAAGATTTCGTATTCGAGGCCATTCTGTGTCACATGAAGGGCATACCGCTCGCGAGCATACGCAACAAGAGGCTGTTCGATATTGTTGCCCCAGATGGGCGCGGTTGGTCTGCAAAGACGCTAAAGGTGTCACGCAATCAACTAAAGGTTGGAGGTAAGTTTGAACTTGTCATTCAGCGAGCGGACGTGTTTGCGAAAGCCGCTCAGTTAGGATTCCCACGCGGCCTTTCCGCAAGAAGTTCGGAGGCCGACCTCGGCCGCGCCGTCATCACGCACTGGAACCGAAAATATGACGGAGATCTCGCGTTTCAGAAAGTCAAAGACCCGCGCGTCGCTATTCTATTAAAGGACGAAGCACGCCGAAACTTCGCATATGTTGAAATGCCATATCCGCGTGCAAACCCAGCAGACTATACGTGGCAATGGTCGCGACAGGATGGCAAGGGCCTTAAGGGCTTCAAAAATCATGACGAGTACTACAAGTGGTATCACGGACAAAAGCAACTGTTCGAGGTGTTCCGTGTTCCAAAGGGCGCCTCGTTCCTGTCCGTTGAGTGGCGGCGTCAAACAATATCCGAACTGTACAAGCGCCTCATTCATTTAGACATTGACGGTTTTGAAACGCTGGTTAAGGCACTCGAAGAGATTGCAGAATCAGACGGTAAGCAAAACGTCCGTGAAATCGCTCAGAACGCTTTGGCGTCCCGTCAATAGGGTTACGAGTTTAGAGTCCAAACTGGCCGCGAAGATGCTCCGCGAGGCACTGGATAATTAGCGGCGGCACCGCGTTGCCAATCTGATGCGCTTGCTCAATATAGGTTCCGGTAAACACGAAATCGTCGGGAAACCCTTGTAGCCGCGCCGCCTCGCGCATTGTTATGAGCCGTATATCAACCGGAGCCACCAAGGCGGTCCTCGATTTCCTCGGTGTATGCCTGGTCGAATCCGTTCTTAAACTCGGCAACATTCTCCATCAACACTACGTGGGGGCGAAATGCCTCAGCGTAGTCCAGGAACGAGTTCACAAGCAAGTTCCGTGGGTCTTCCAAGAAGCGATTTTTGCGCGGAACGTTCTTCGAGAAACCCTGGCATGGTGGACCACCGGCAAGCAGAAACAGTTCGCCTTTTCGCAAGCCTACGTTACGAATGAACGTGCGCGGATTCATTTTCGACAGGTCAGTCTTTAATGCGGTGGCCTCTGGAAAGTTTACCGCATATGTTTCCAACGCGTCTTCCCAAACGTCTAAACCCGCCACAACCGAAAACCCAGCGCGACGAATTCCAGACGAAATGCCACCACACCCTGAAAAGAGGTCTATCGCCGTTAGGTCACGATTTCGTTTCATGCTATAGTCTGCATTCATCATCTTGGGCGGTCTTCCCTCGAAGGAAAACTCGGCGGCATCTCATGCCATGTTAAGACGATGCTCGCTCATTGTTATGCCATACGGGTGGCTCAACGTAAGAAACCGATGGGCGCATCTAGTTCGTTCGGACAACCCAACCGTAAAGCCTCATCGTCTGCCACGCGCCGATCGGTTCACCAAAGACTTTTCCCTCTAGGCTCATCACGGCCATCTCGTACACCTCGCGGTCAAATGTTTCGATCTCCATACTCGGTCGAGTGCCCGCTGTAGGGCGAAACCGGACTTTCCGACCTTGTCTCTGTCGCCAAAAACTCATCTTGGCGAAGAATTGCCGAAAATGGTCGCCTCTTGGAAATTCCGGTACTCCCGCAATCCCTGTATTCCTGGATTTCATCATCTGCGAGGCTCGGAGGTCAGTGTAAGCCGAGAGTCCCCCTCCAAACCAAGAGGGTCAAAGGGAGTCTCCCGGAGGGTCCGTGAGAGGGCACTTTGTCGCGCGAAATTGTATTGTTACTAGTTTCTACCTGCTTGAAATTATCGGTGTCGATGAACCAAAGCGCGACCGTGGCGTGCGGGTTCAAACGCGCGACGCTCAACTCTTCTTGCAGCCTCTGGCGAAACGCGCGCGGCGTGAACAGTCCGGTCAGCCCGTCGTGCACCGCGCTTGCACGATCTGCTTCGCGCTCTGCAGCCAGAGCATACGGCGCCGCCGCTTGCGCAACGGCACGGACAAGCGATTCCGGATCGTCGATCCGCGACTGCGCGGAGGCTGCATAAACCACCGCGATCAATCCGTCGGCGGTCAGCATCGGAGCTGCCAGCGCGTAGCGATCGGTCGGAATGACGGAACGTGAAGTGACGTTCGAGCACGACGCGGTGGCCGCACAACGCCGCCCGGGCCGGGAGCGATCGCGAATCGTCGCGCCGCAGCCGCAGTTCGCGAAAATGTTCCGCGCGGGAGCCGCCGGCGTAGACGCACCGCAGTTCTTCACCCGCAGGCACAAAGATCAGCACGACGTCGACGCGCGGATCCAAGATGCGCAGCGTTCCCTCCAACGCAACCAATACCGCCTCACTCGATTGGCGGCACGCGGCGGTAAGCACTCGCACGGCTTCCAGCACGTCCGTTTCGCGGCGAATCGCGTTTGCAAGGCCGCAGCGCAACCGCGCACACTTCACGTGCAGCGCGACCGTGTAGGCTAGGGCGCACGAAGAGAGAAGCGCAAGAGCCGTGCCGGCATGATACACGGTACGTCAGTGCCCACCACTGCTTCACCAACGCCACGCGTGCTCGCGGAAGGAGGCGGCTCGATTCATTCTCCGCGCCTGACACGCTCCCGGATCACCGAGCGGCTTCGGCGCGCATCCGGTTTTGCGGTAACGGCAATCACTGCTCCCGCAGGTTTCGGCAAAAGCGTCGCGCTGCGGGATTTCATCGAAGCCTCCGACGGGCGCTTCGTTCGGTACAACGCGCGGCGCGAAGACGGAACGCTGCTCGCGTTCGTGCGCGGCTTGAGTGAAGCGCTGCAAGCGGTTGCGCCGAGCGCGGCCGCCGCCTTCCCTTCGGTGCAACAGGGGATCTTAGCCGCCGAAGATCCGGTCAAGCAACTCGCCGATTGGTTCGAAGAACATTTGAAGGACGCGCAATGCACTATCGTCGTGGACGATCTGCATTACGCGGCGGCCGATCCGCAAACGATGCAGCTCGTAACGCGTCTGGTCGAGCGGACGCCGGATCGCATCAATTGGATCCTCGCGGCTCGCGCCGATGTCGGCTTGCCGGTAGCAACCTGGATGGCGTATGGCCGAATGGACCTTCCGCTTGGCGAAGAGGAACTGCGCTTCACGGCGCAAGAGGCGCGTGAAGCAGCGGCCGACGCCGGCGTGGACGTCCAACCGGAAGAGATCGAATCGCTGCGTCATCTGGTCGACGGCTGGCCGGTCGCGCTGACGATCGCTTTGCGCACGCGGACGTACGCCTCGGATCTTCGCAGCGCATCGGCCGGCACGCGCGAGATGGTCTACCGGTATCTTGCGGAGCAAATTTTAAGCGCGCTCTCGGAGGAGCAGCGTTCCTTCGCACTGGCGACTTGCGTGTTTTCAACGTTCACCACCGAGATCGCGCGATCGCTCGACGCATCGCCGCAATTCGTCGACGAGTTGCGCCGGCGCGCGACCTTTCTGCAAGAAGTTGCTCCCGGTGAATATCACTACCACGATCTCTTCCGCGATTTTCTGGAAAACGAACTGCGGCGCTCCGGCGAAACGGCATGGCTGCGCGCGTTGGACAAAGGAGGGCGGATTCTCGAAGAACGCGGCGATGCAGCGGGCGCCCTTGCTCTCTACACGAAGGCGCACGCCGCAAACGACATCATCCGCATCGTCGCGCAAGCCGGTTTCTCGCTTTTCGAACGAGGAGAAAGCGCGGTATTGAGTTCCGCGCTCGAGGCCGTTCCGGAATACCTGCGCGCGCAAAGCGCCGAGGCGCTGGGGCTGCACGCCATGCTCGAAGCCGGACGGGGACGTTTTTCCTATGCCGAAGGCGGATTCTTGGCGGCAATCGAGCGCGCTCGCGACGAAACGCCGCTGCGTTTGCGTCTGGTGCACCGGTACGCTTTGGAACTGGTGCGTCACGATCGCGACAGCATCGATTTTTTGCAGCCGTTCGCAAACGACGAAACCCTGACGCCGACGCAGCGTGCACCGCTGCTCGCTACGCTTGCGACCGGGTACGCCATCGCCGGACGGCGCGAAGACGCGATCGCCACCATGCAGCGTGCGCTGCGATTCGTCGATCCGGCGATGGACAGCGAAGTGCTCGCGCGCCTTTACCAGCAGGCGGCTTACGTGTATCATTTCGGCACTACGCACGCGCAAGCGCGAACGTATGCGGGTTTAGCGATCGATTTGGCGTTGCCGCACAATTTGTACGAAGTCGCAGCGCGGGCTTACAGCGTGCTGTCCGCGCTCGCGCACGATGACGACGAGCCGTTGGAGTCGCTCGCGATCGTCGAGCGTCTGGGTGAATCGGCGCGAAAAGGCGCCAGCGCGCAGGCTCGCGCCTACGCACTCATCACCTCGTACCAGCTGCAGGCCGAACTTGGCGACGAAGCCGCGCTCGAGCGGCTCGATCGCGAGCTTGAAGATGAAGAAAGCGAATTACCGCGCGCGCGGGCCGAAGCGCTTTTGCCCGCGCGCGCTCTGCGCGCGGCGTGGAACGGCGACTTTCGCCGCGCGTTCGAGCTGGTGCGCGGTACTTCGGAAACGTTTTCGGACTGCGAACGGCGCGCGTTGCGCGCATCCGAAACCACCCTGTACGCTTTCGCGGCCGCGCTGCTCGATGAAGGTGAAGCAGCGCTGCGCCAAGCGACGTCCGCGCTCGCCGACTGCTCGCAAGAAACACGGCGGACCATCCGTTCGCGTGTCTTTCTGGCGCTCGCCGATCTCACGCGCGGCCATACGGGTTCGGCGCATCGCCATCTGACCGAGGCCGAGCATGCTGTCGCGCCCGCCATGCGCATCCGCGCGCTGGTCCGCGGCGCGCGCGAAGCGTATCGCGTGCAGCTTGGCCAAAGCACGCACTCGGCGCTGCAAAACGAGCTGGAGAAGCTGCGCGAGGCGCATTTCGGCGGCATCGCGCGCCTGCTCGAAAACATTCCGCTCGCCGGAGAAACGGGCGAAGAGCTATACTGCGCTCACGCCGGCGGAACGCGAAATACTGCAGCTGCTCGCAGCAGGCGCAAGCACAAAGGACGTGGCCGCGCAAACGCGCCGCAGTCCGCACACCGTTGACACGCATATTCGCTCGATTTGCCGCAAGCTGAATTGCAGCGGACGACGCGAAGCGGTCGCGTTAGCAACCAGTCAGGGCTGGGTACAGACGTAATCGAATTTGGCCCGCCGATCGGTGTGGAGAGTCGCTTGGTGGTTACGAAGTACGCTACAACAATCGTTTGCCTGGGGGCGTTGGCGGGATGCAGCATGCCGCACGGCGGTTCCACCATTCCCGTGACGACCATGAGCGTGCAAAGAGCGCCTGCTGCAGCGCCGACGGCGCTGCCGGGCGATCATCCGACCGCGCTGCCCGGCGATCATCCGACCGCGCTGCCGGGCGGACAGCTCGCCTGCGACCTGACATTCGCGATCGATCAAGCAAACTGCACGGTCGCAGTCAACATCACGATTCCGGCGAACCCTAATCCCACGCAGCCCGCGTCGCTGCTGCCGGGCTTGCATCCGGCCGATCTGCAAAACCGGTACGCGCTTCCCTCGCAATCGCCCGGCCGCACCGTGGCGCTCGTCGACGCGTACGACGATCCGAATGCGGAGGTCGATTTAGCGGTGTACCGCGCGGCGTTCGGTCTGGGGCCGTGCACCTCGCTCAACGGCTGCTTTCGCAAGGTCAACCAGCACGGGACGTCCTCGGCGTATCCTCGCCTGGACCTCGGTTGGAGCGAAGAGATTTCGCTTGACGCGGACATGGTTTCGGCGGCCTGTCCGCAATGCTCGATCCTTTTGGTCGAGGCGAATTCGTCCTCGTTCGACGATTTGGGAGCCGCCGTGGACGAAGCCGTCGCGCTCGGCGCAACGGTCGTGAGCAACAGCTACTACGGCCCCGAGTGGAGCGGCGAGCGGTCTTACGACGTTCACTACCGGCATCGCAGGGTCGCGATCACGGTGAGTGCCGGAGATCAAAATTCGCCGTTCTATCCCGCGGCGTCACCCGACGTGACCGCGGTCGGGGGAACCTCGCTTTCCGGCGGCTCCGGCGCCTGGACGGAACAGGGCTGGAAGTACACCGGCAGAGGCTGCAGCCGTTTCGAGCCGCGGCCGCGATGGCAGCAGGGCACCGGCTGCGCGCGACGTTCGACGGTTGACGTTGCGGCGGTCGCCGATCCGCAAACCGGCGTCACGATGTTCGATTCCACGGCCGGAGGCTGGCTTGTGGCCGGTGGGACCAGCGTCGGCGCCCCGCTCCTCGCTGCAGCATACGCGCTTTCGGGCAACCCGCGCCGGCCGGCGTATTCGTACCGGCACTCGGGGGCGTTTTACCATCTCGGCGCGCCGGGATACGACAGGCTTACCGGCTTAGGCTCTCCCGACGGCGTGAGCGGGCTCTAGGGTACCTCGCGCCGGGGGAGCGGCCGCGCGGGATTGCCGGCAACGCGTTCGCCCGCAGGCACGTCCTTCGTCACAACCGCCGAGGCGCCGGTCAGCGCATCGTCGCCGATCGTTACCGGCGCAATCAGCGAGGTGTTCGAACCGATCGAAACGTTGCGGCCGATAATCGTTTTGTTTTTTCGCACCCCGTCGTAGTTGCAGGTGATCGTACCGGCGCCGATGTTCGTATTTTCATCGACTTGCGCGTCGCCCAAATACGTGAGATGGCTGGCCTTGACCCGCGAAGCGAGTTTGGAGTTTTTCACCTCGACGAAGTTGCCGATGTGCACGTTCTCCGCAAGCTCGGTACCGTTTCGCAAATGGGCGAAGGGACCGACGTGGATGTCGCTGCCGAGCGCGCTGTCCAGGATGACGCTTTCGCGAACCGCGACGCGATCGCCGAGCTGCGCGTTGGAGAGCCGCGCATTGGGCCCGATCACGCATCGCTCGCCGATGCGCGAAAGGCGGCCGATGGTGCTGTTCGGATAGATGACCGAGTCCCGGCCGATCACCAGTTCGGGTTCCAAATACGTTGCGTCGGGATCCACGATCGTTACGCCGTCGCGCATGTGCTGCGCGCACAAGCGCTGGTTCATCTCCTTGCGCGCGCGCGCCAGTTCGACGCGGTCGTTGATGCCGAGCACGTGCAGATGATCCGTCGCCATAACCGGGACGACGGAATGGCCCGATTGCCGTAAGTCGGCAATCGTATCCGTGAGATAATATTCGTTCTGCGCGTTGTCGTTGCGTAGACGCTGCGCAGCTTCGCGCAGCGCGGCTTCATCGTACGCGTAAATGCCGGCGTTCATCTCCTCGATCGTGAGCTCGTCCACCGAGGCATCGCGCGCTTCGACGATGCGTTCGACCTGCGTTCCGCTACGGATGACGCGGCCGAAGTTGGACGGAAGCGGCATCTTTACGGTCACCATCGCAAGCGCCGGAATCGCTCCGTTCGCGCGATCCAGCGAACCGATGACGCCGCGAAACAGCTCCTCGTGCACCAGCGGCATATCGCCGTACGCGATTACGACGCGCCCGCCCGGCTGCGGCGTGAGGACGTCCAGCGCGACGCGGACGGCATGGCCGGTGCCGAGCTGCTCGCTCTGCACGATGCCGTCGACGTCGAAGGCCTCGATCTGCTCCTGCAGCACAGGATTGGTGACGACGACGATTCGCTCGACGCCCGCGCCCCGCAATGCGCGCAGCACGTACCACAGCATGGGGCGGCCGCACAGTTCGTGCAACACTTTCGGCGTCGCGCTCTTCATGCGCGTTCCCTTACCGGCGGCCAAAACGATCGCACGCACGTTCACGAAACGGATAACTCCTCATCGCCGCCGGGCGGCTGCAAACGCTTCCACTCTTTCAGCTCGGCCGCCGTGACGCCGCCGAGTGCATCCAGCGCGGTCCGCAAGCGTTCGCGCACCAAGTCGCGGCCCAGAATTTCGATCGCGTCGTACAACGGAACCGACGTGGCACTGCCCGTAATTGCCAAATAAAAGGGCCGCGCAACGTCGCGAAATTTGTGCCCCAGCGTTTGAGCGACATCTTTTAGGACGCCTTCGATCTCGGTCATGCCCCACGTGCGCAGTGCGTCGAACGCCCACATCGCAAGTCTGAAACGCCTGTCTTACGGCGGCTGCGTCGAGCTTGCCCGCGCCCAGCTGCTCGATGTCAGGCGCGACGCGTCCCTGAAAGAAAAAACCGACCAAACTGCCGAGATCGCTCAACCGCTCCATGCGCGGCTGTGCCAGCTGCGCGATGCGACGCAGCCGCTGCGGTTCGAACCCCCAGTGCTGCAACGCCCGTATGAAGGCGTCGGCGTCGTACCGTTCGCGAATGTACCGTCCGTTGAGCCAGTTCAGCTTTGCGACGTTCGAACACCGGTCCGCCCAGCGCGATGTGCGAGATGTCGAAACGTTCGATCAGCTGCGGCATATCCATCATCTCCTGCCCTTCTTGCGGCGCGCAGCAAAACAGTCCGAGAAAGTTCAGGAGCGCATCGGGCAGATATCCCATCGCCTTGTAAAAGAGAATTCCGGTGGGATTCTTGCGTTTGCTCAGTTTGCTCTTATCGGGATTCCGCAGCAACGGCAAGTGCAGAATGGCCGGCGGCTCCCAGCCGAAATATCGGTAAAGGAGCAGATGCTTGGGAGCCGACGACACCCATTCTTCGCCGCGAATGACGTGCGTTATTTGCATGAGATGATCGTCGACGACGTTTGCCAGGTGATAGGTCGGCATGCCGTCGGACTTCAAGAGCACTTGCATGTCGACGCTGCTCCACTCGATCGTTATCGCTCCGCGCCGCAGATCGTCGACGATGCAGACGCCGTGGTCCGGCACGTTCATTCGTACGACGAACGGGATGCCCGCCGCTTCCTTTTGTACCTGCTCGGCGGGCGTCAAGCGCAGACACGTCCCGTCATATTTGGGCGGCTGTTTGGCGGCGCGCTGCGCGGCCCGCATTGCCTCCAAGCGCTCCGGCGTGCAGAAGCATCGAAATGCATGGCCCTCAGCGAGCAATTGCGTTACATACTTTGCGTAGATCGCCGATCGTTCGCTTTGGCGATACGGGCCGTAGGGCCCGCCGGCGTCCGGGCCTTCGTCCCACGTCAAGCCCAGCCAGTGCAGGGAATCTAAAATCGCCTGCTCCGATTCGCGCGTGCTGCGCACGCGATCGGTGTCCTCGATGCGCAGCACGAACGTGCCGCCGTGCCTTTTCGCAAAAGCGTAATTCACCAGCGCTACATACGCCGTGCCGACGTGGGGGTCGCCCGTCGGCGAGGGCGCAAGTCGCGTCCTGACGTTCACCGCTTTGTCACGATTTTTCGCGATGCGAGCGGGGGTACCGGCCGGTTCGCAAGACGCTCGAAAATGCACATCGTGTGCATTTTCTGCTTCTCCGCTTTTTCGCGAGAACAAAGTTTTGAAGTCGACATCGTGTCGAGCGCGAAAAAGTCGGAGACTTCCGAACCGGCCGGTACCCCCGCTCGCTGCAGCAACGTCACCAAGAAGCGTTTATCGGGCCGCGAGAAACGAAAAGATAAAAAGTTCAATATTCGTGGTAGGTGTCTGATCTATGAGATAAGTTCGTGACGATTGCCGCATTTCCGCTGCACGAAATCGACGATTTCGGACAGCGGCGCACCCGGTGTGAAGATCGCTTTGACGCCGGCCTCGCGCAGCGCCTGCGCATCTTCGGGTGGAATCGTTCCACCGCCGAAAAACACGATGTCTCCGGCATCCTGCGCTTTCAACTGCTCGACGATGAGCGGAAACAGCGTCATGTGCGCACCGGAGAGAATCGAGAGGCCGATGCCGTCCGCGTCCTCTTGGATGGCGGTCTGGACGATTTGCTCGGGCGTTTGAAATAAGCCGGTGTAGATCACTTCCATGCCCGCGTCGCGAAGAGCGCGTGCAATGACTTTGGCGCCGCGGTCGTGCCCGTCGAGCCCGGCTTTGGCAATCACGATGCGCAGCGGGCGGCTCACCGCGGTTTGCGTTCCGGCGGATCCGGGACGGCCGTGCTGCGCACGTCGTCGCACGAAGCGTTCTCAAGCCGGCGCGCTAAACTCCAGGCTTCTTCGAGTTTTTCGGTGACGGCCTTGAGCGTAGCGCTCGCCGCGCGCCGCTGCTCTTCGTTCTGCGGGCGTAGCATCAGAACGCCGCCCGTTCGGTGTATCGGCCGTACACGTCGACCATTGCCTGCACGATTTCGCCTTCGGTGGCGTAAGCGTTCACGCAATCGATCAGATGCGGCATAAGATTGTCCTCCGGATCGGCGCACGCCCGTTTGAGGCGTTCGAGCGAGGTCTGCACGGCGGCGGCGTCGCGGTTTGAGCGAACTTGCTTCAGCGAGCGTCCCTGACCGCGCTCGACTTCCTCGGTGATTCGCAGCAGTTCGAGATCGAGCCGGTCCTCCGGCTTTTCGAACGCGTTGACGCCGACGACGATGCGATCTTTGGTTTCGAGCGAACGCTGATACCGGTAACTGGCGTCGGCGATTTCGCGCTGGAAGAATCCGGCTTCGATCGCTTCGATTACGCCGCCGTACTCGTCGATCTGTTTGAAGTAGTCTTCGGCCTGCTGCTCCATCTGCGCGGTGAGCGATTCGACGTAGTACGAACCGCCGAGCGGGTCGACGACGTTGGTGACGTTCGTTTCGTAGGCGAGAACTTGCTGAGTACGCAGCGCGATCTCGACCGATTTCTGCGTCGGCAGCGCAAGCACTTCGTCCATCGAATTGGTATGCAGCGACTGCGTTCCGCCCAGGACGGCCGCCATCGCCTCGTACGCGACGCGAACGATGTTGTTCTCCGGCTGCTGCGCCGTCGCGCTGCATCCGGCCGTCTGCGTATGAAACCGCAGTTGCCACGAACGCGGATCTTTCGCGCCGTATTGTTCGCGCATGCGGCGCGCCCAAATGCGGCGGGCCGCGCGGTATTTACAGATTTCTTCGAAGAAATCGATGTGCGCGTTGAAAAAGAACGACAGACGCGGCGCAAACGAATCGACGTCCATTCCCGCTTCGATGCCCGCCTCCACGTACGCAAACCCGTCGGCCAGCGTAAACGCGAGTTCCTGGACCGCCGTGGAACCCGCTTCGCGGATGTGATAACCGCTAATCGAAATCGTGTTCCATTTCGGCATTTGATCGCGGCAAAACCGAATCATGTCGACGATGACGCGCATGTGCGGACGAGGCGGAAAGATCCATTCTTTTTGCGCGATGTATTCTTTGAGAATGTCGGCTTGGATCGTGCCGCCCAGTTTACCGCGCGGTATGCCCTTCTTTTCGGCGGCCGCGATGTATTGCGCCAGCGCGATGCACGCCGGGCCGTTGATCGTCATCGAGGTCGTGATGTCGCCCATGTCGATGCCGTCGAACAGCGTTTCCATGTCCGCCAAGGAATCGATTGCGACGCCGCATCTTCCGACTTCACCGCGCGCGTGCGCAGCATCGGAATCGTAACCCATCAGCGTGGGCATGTCGAACGCGACGGAAAGACCGTGCTGGCCGTGCTGCAATAAGAAGTGATATCGTTCGTTGGTTTGCTTCGCGCTCCCGAATCCGGCGAATTGCCGCATCGTCCAGAGGCGGTCGCGATACATGTTCGGATGAATGCCGCGCGTGTAGGGAAACTGTCCGGGCCAACTGAGATCGTCCGCTAAATCGAGCGCGGCCGTGTCTTCGGGGCCGTAGGCCGTTTTTAAAGGAAGGTCCGAAATGGTGCGGTCCAGCGCGCCGGAGCCGGGACCTTTCCGGCCCTTGCCGCGGGCTGCCGCAGCTTCCCACTGCTCTTTCTGGTGAACGAATTCGTTCGTCGGCTGCGCACCCAAACCGCTGGGTCGCTCAATCATCTTGGCCAAGAGTTGCCTTTCCTTACGCGGGCTCTCCGGTGTGTCGCAGTATTTTCCCAATAATCCGCTTGCCCGGCAAGGTGTATGGTCGCTCGTGCCTGGGGCAAATCGCTACGTCAGGCCCTTGACCGAAGAGCGCATCCCCGCCGGGGGGAGCGGCGTTCGATCCCGTTCCAGCGCGACCCCGAACCTTTGCAGCACACTTTCGGCCGCCGCGTACGGATCGACGCCGGCGGCAACTTCGCTCTCGAGTTCTCGCGCCAATCGACGTTCAAGATGGGCCAATGCGAGCCGGCGTACACGGTGCGCGAATGCTTCGCGCTGCCGGCGCGCGAGCTCGCCCGATTGCTGAAGGTAGGCGACGTGCCGCTCGACCGCCGCCCAGAGATCTTCGATGCCTTCTCCGCTCGTGGCTTGCGTCATTACCAGTTCCGGCGTCCAACCGCTGAAATCAAGCATCTCCATCATCGAACGGATTTCGCGCTTGAGTTGATTGGCCATGGGGTGATCTTTCTTGTTGATCGCAAAGATGTCGGCCACTTCCAAGATCCCGGCTTTGAGCACTTGAATGCTGTCGCCGCTTCCGGGCTGCAACGCGACGATGGTGGTCTGCGCGAGTTCCGCGATCTCGATTTCCGACTGTCCGACGCCGACCGTTTCGATGACGACCACATCCATTCCGAAAGCGTCCATCAGGGTTACCGCATCGGCGGTCGCGCCCGCTAATCCACCCAAATGACCGCGACTGGCCATCGAACGAATGAACACGCCGCGGTCGGTGAAATGTTCGGTCAGACGAATGCGATCGCCGAGCAGCGCGCCGTGCGAAAACGGCGAACTGGGATCGACGGAAACGACGCCGACGGTTTTGCCCAAGCCGCGGACCTTGCGCACGAGTGCCGAACTGATCGTCGACTTTCCGACGCCGGGGGGCCCCGTCAAGCCGATCGTCATCGCTCTTCCCGCCTTGGCGAAAAGATGGCGAATCAACGCCGCGCCGCCGCCGGATTCCGCGTGCGAGATCGCGCGGGCAAGCGCGCGCGGCGAACCGGCTTCGAAGTCGCGCAGCAAATCCGGATGGATGTCGGCCAAAGCGCTATCCAGATTGCGGTATAGCGCCGACCGGACCTGCCCTAAGCGCCGAAGCGGCGCTCCCGCCGCGCGAATCCGTCGACGGCCTTCAGCAACTCGCACGCGGTAAACTCGGGCCACAAAACGGGCAGCGACACCAGTTCGGTGTACGCCAGCTGATAGAGCAGAAAATTCGAAACGCGCAAGTCTCCGCCGGTGCGGATCAGCATGTCGGGATCGGGCATGCCGGGCGCGTACAAGCGTGAGCGCACCGTCGCTTCATCGATCGCCGATGCGTTGAGCGCGCCGCTCGCAACGTCTTGCGCGATCGATCGCACCGCATGCAGAATTTCCGAGCGGCCGCTGTAATTCAACGCAAGGTTCAACGTGAGACGCGCATTCGCGCGAGTACCTTCGACAAGGGACGACAGGGCAGCGCGCGCGGACGGCTCGAACGACTCCATATCGCCTAAAATCCGCACGCGCACTCCTTGCCGCGCCAGCAGCTCACGCTCGTTACGCGCAAACGCGGAGCAAAGCTGCATCAGCAGCGCGATCTCTTCTCTCGGGCGATGCCCGTTTTCGGTGGAGAAACCGTAGACCGTCAGCACCCGCACGCCGATCTCGGTCGCCGCCATGACGGCAGCGCGAAGCGCAAGAATGCCGCGCCGATAACCCTCGGCGAGCGGCACGTTGGCGCGGACGGCCCACCTGCGGTTGCCGTCCATGATGACCGCGACGTGCGCGGGCCCTTGCGGTCGGAGCTGCGGCTGAACGGCCATCATTAACTTTGTAACACAAAGTTAAATCGCGATGCAAGCGGTTCGGCGGCTGAGCGGGACGCCGCCCGGACCTCGCCCAACCTCTGCGCTTCATGGACCAAGGCTATTACCGTTATGCAACCCTAGCCGGCGATCGTATCGTGTTCGTCTGCGAGGACGACCTCTGGTCGGCGGGTGTCGAAGGCGGCTCGGCCGTCCGTTTGACGGCGACTCCCGGCGCCTGCGGTATGCCGCGGCTCTCCCCTTCCGGCTCGCAGATTGCGTTCATCGCCACGGACGAGGGGCACCCGGAACTCTATCTGATGCCGGCCGAAGGCGGCACGCCGCAACGACTGACGTATTTGGGCGGAACAACCGCCGCGGCATGCGCGTGGAGTGCGGACGAATCGCGGATTTACTTCGTCGACAATCCCAAGGCGTGGTACATGCGCGAAACGGTCGGGTTCACGATATCGCCCTCGGGCGGAATACCCCGCGAGCTCGCCCTGGGACACATGAAATCGGTGTTTCCCGGTCCGGCCGGCGGCCTGGTCATCGGCCGAAACGAGACCGATCCCGCGCGCTGGAAACGGTACCGCGGCGGCACGGCGGGCGAAGTATGGATCGACCGCGCGGGTGCGGGCACGTTCGAGCGCCTCCGGTTGCCGGACGGCAATCCGGTTTGGCCGATGTGGATCGGAGAGCGCATCTACTTCTTGGCCGATCACGAAGGGATCGGCAACCTTTATTCCTGCGCGCTCGATGCAAGCGACGTGCGCCGGCACACGCATCACAACGACTACTACGTGCGCTATCCGTCGACCGACGGGAAAAGCATCGTCTACACTGCGGGCGGCGCGCTGTACCGGTTCGACCTCGCCACCAACATCTCGAAAGAAATTCCGGTCGCCGTACGCTCGTCGTCACCGCAAGCGGCGCGCAGGTTCGTCGACGGATCGGAAGCGCTCGACGAATTCGCACCCTCGCCGGACGGCACGCAGACTCGCGCTGATCGCTCGCGGTCAGCCGTACACGATGCCGTTTTGGGAAGAAGCGCCGCTGCATCACGGACGCGGAAGCGCCGTACGTTATCGCTGCGCGGCATGGATGCACGGCGGCAAACGTTTCGTGACGACGACCGACGAGGGCGGCTACGAGCAGATCGCGATTCACGACGTGGATGCACCGGGTTCGCCTGCGCTGATGACCAAAGACGACATCGGCCGCGTCGCAGAAATCGCTTGTTCGCCGGTGAACGACCGGATCGCCCTTGCAAATCATCGCTACGAGTTGCTGCTCCTGGACACCGACGGATCGCTGCGCCGGCTCGACAAGGGGTTGGGCGGCCGCATCGCCGATCTTGCGTTTTCGCCGGACGGCCGTTGGCTGGCGTACGTGTGGTATCCGGGCGGCGAAAACAGCGCGATTTTACGGATCGTAAAATGCAAATCCGGCAAAATTCACGACGTCACGCCGAAGATGCGCATCGATCAAAGCCCGGCGTGGGATCCCGAAGGGAAATACCTTTACTTCATCTCTTCGCGCGACTTCGATCCGGTGTACGACGCGCTGCAATTCAACTTGAGCTTTCCTGCGGCCCAACGTCCTTACGTCGTCACGCTGCGCGAAGACGTTCCCAGCCCGTTTCTTCCGCAGCCGAAACCGGTTCACCGCGATCACGAGCACGAACGCGAAAGCGCCGACGAGCAGCAAAAAAGACTTCAAACGCCCCCGCGGATCGACATCGATTTCGACGGCATCGAAGGCCGCATTCTGGCCTTTCCGGTGGACGAAGGCGATTACGAACAGCTCGTGGCCGTTCGGAATCGCGTGTTGTTCACGAAGTTCGAAGTTCGCGGAATCAAGCCCGCGGATCGCGACTGGAACGCGGATCAGCCCGGGGGAGTGCTGCTGGCATACGATTTCGAGCAGCAGCGCAGCGCGAAGATCGCATCGGACGTTACGGAGATCGTTTTAGGCGACGACCGGCATACGCTGGTGTATCGTTCGCACGATCGCTTGAGAGTGATCGATGCATTGGCCGATCTGCCGGAGGAGGACGACGAGGTAAAACCGGCCCCCGATACCGGCCGCAAGAGCGGGTGGATCGACCTCGATCGAATCAGCGTCGAAGTTGTGCCGCGCAGCGAGTGGCGGCAGATGTATCGCGAAGCCTGGCGCATGCAAACCGAACAGTTTTGGGTCGAGGACATGTCGGACATCGACTGGGATCGCGTGTACGATCGTTATGAAGCCGTTCTTGCGCGAGTACGCACGCGCAGCGAACTGTCGGACGTCATTTGGGAGATGCACGGAGAGACTCGGTACCTCGCACGCCTATGAAATAGGCGGCGATCTGCGAGAGCCGCCGGAATACCATGCCGGCTTTCTGGGCGCAGATTTTCACTGGGATGAAGCGGCGCAAGGCTGGCGCATCGAACGCATCTACCGCGGCGATTCATGGAATCGCAACGTCGATTCGCCGCTCGCGCAGCCCGGTCTGGGAATACGCGCCGGCGACGTCATCGTTTCCATCGGCGGCAAACGTTTGACCGCGGATTTCCCGCCTGCGCAGGCGCTGGTCAATCAAAGCGGACGCGAGGTTTCGGTCGTCGTCCGCGGCGAACGCGGTGAACGGCGCGCAACGGTGAAGGCGCTGGAAAGCGAACAGCCGCTGCGCTATCGCGCGTGGGTCGAATCGAATCGCCGCTACGTGCACGAACGCACGGCCGGCAAAATCGGCTACGTGCACATTCCCGACATGGGGCCGTGGGGATTTTCGGAATTTCACCGCGGCTATCTGAACGAATTCGATCGCGAAGGGCTCATCGTCGACGTGCGCTACAACCGCGGCGGCCACGTTTCCCCACTGCTGTTGGAAAAGCTCGCCCGGCGCCGCGCAGGATACGACGTCTCACGCTACAGCAACAAACCGATGCCGTATCCGCCCGAATCGGTCGCCGGTCCGATCGTCGCGATCACCAACCAGTTTGCGGGTTCGGACGGCGACATCTTCAGCCACTGCTTCAAACTGTACGAGCTGGGACCGCTCGTGGGCAAACGCACCTGGGGCGGCGTCGTCGGCATCAATCCCTACCATTCTTTGGTCGACGGCACGATTACCACGCAGCCCGAGTTCTCGTTCTGGTTCAAAGACGTTGGTTGGAAAGTAGAGAATTACGGCACCGATCCGGATTACGACGTTCGACATTGCCCCCCAAGACTATGCGCGCGGGGCGGATCCGCAGATGGAACGCGCGCTGCAGCTCGCGACCCAGGCCGCGGAACGATTTCACGAGCCGTCCCCCGACCTCACGACGCGGCCTTCGCTGCCGTTGCCGACGTTGCCCTAACCGCGGCGGGACCGATGGGGAAGCGGAGCTTCCCGACCGGGACACCCCCGACCGCCGGAATTTTTCGTATACTTGAGGCGCATGCGAGTCATCGGCCCGCAGGATTTGGAGATCGTTCCAGCGCCGCCGGCGTTTTTGCGGCCGATGGAGCGCGCCCACGAACTGCGCATCTGCGTTGCGGGGATTGGAATGAACCTGCGCTTCGACGACGAGCGGGTTCGCGATCGCATGGCGCTGCGCTATCGCCATCTGCGCAGTTCGCAGCCGCCCAGCCTGCAATTTTCGTGCGCTTCATACGATGGAGCGCAGTACTTTTGGTGCGATGAAGGTACCACGTGGCGCTGGCCGGCCCTCGATTTGCCGATGGACGCCGTCGTTCTGTTCGTCGATGCGACCGCAATGAGTTCGCTGGTCCGGTCCGATCCCGAGCTGGTTTCCTTTCATGCCGCCGCCGTTCGCTGCGGCGAGGTTGCCGCAGCGATCGTCGGTGATTCGACTGCGGGCAAAACGACGACCACGCTTGCCTGCGCGCGCACGGGGATGCACGTTTTTTCCGACGAGCGATTGTTGATGCGCAGCGATTGTTTGGTGTTGCCGTTTCTACGCGCGTTCAACGTGCGTGCGCACGGCGCCGCGCTGCTCGCGCAAGACGATGCCGCCGACGAATTCGGACAGCGCCTCGCGCAGCGTTCGATTCGCGAAGATTGGAACGACGTCTCGCCGATCGAAGTATTTTCACAGCCGATGCCGGCCCCGTGCCCGCTGCGAGCCGTCTTTCTTCTGGACGGAAAGGCCGCGCAGGTTTCGCTGCGGCAGATGGAATCGCTGCGCGCCGCGCCGCGGATGCTCGCGTCCATCGACTGCGCCCAATTCGATCGCTTGGATCGAACGGCGCGCGTCCTGGCAATGCTCCGCCGCACTGCGGTCTTCCGCTTGACGTTGGGTACGCCCGCCGAGTCCGCGCGAGCGATCGCCGCGGCCCTGCAGAATTTGACGCGCGATGCCGCTTGAATCGTACGTCGATCTCTATCGCATCGTAACGGCGATCGTACGCGGGCAAGACATCGCTCCGGCGCTCGTCGATGCCGGTCCGCAATTTGCCGACCTTGCCGCAGCGCACCGGTGCGGTCCGTTCGTCGCCGCCGCTCTGGCCCAAACGCGCTTGACGCAGCTTGCGCCGCTGCGCCGGAAACTGCGCTCGCAGCAAGTAGCGTGCGCGCTGCAGAACGAGCGGCTGCGCGATCAGATCGACGCCGTTCTTGCGGTGCTCAATGAGCAAGCCATTACGCCGGTTCTCCTCAAAGGCGCGGCGCGCATTTGGCAACGGTCGCAAGGCCACGACCTGCACGACTCCGTCGATTTGGATTTGCTCCTTGCGCCCGAACAACTGGGCGCGGCGCAGCAAAGCTTGCTCCGCGTGGGATACGAGCAACGCGCCGGCGCATCTTTGGAAAAGTATTACCGGTTGCATCACCATCACGCGCCGCCGCTCTTTGCGCCCGACGGCGGCGTTCCAATCGAATTGCATCACGCATTGTACCTTCCGGGTGATTTGTCGCTGAGCACCGGCTACGCTGCAGTAGCACGCTACGCGCAGCCCGTGCGCGACGGGCAACGACAAGCAACGGCGTTCGACGCGTTCGGTGAAGCGCTGCACCTCATCGTGCACGGACATCTGCGCTGCGCGCTGCGCGACATCGCGATTCTGGCCGAACGTTTGCGTTGCCTCACGGAAGAACGGCGCGCCGAACTTCGCAGTTTGCTGCGTACCGAAACCCGCGAGCCGGTTCGCCTGGAGGCAATCGCGTACGAAGCCGCCGTCATGGCGGCGATACCGTGGCCCGCATCCGACGCGGCGCGATCGTTCGCGCAATGGCGTGTGCGCCGCGAAGCGTTGCCGCAATTTTTGCGCCGCCGAACCGATTGTGCCGATGCGGTTTTTGCGCACCCCGAGCGCCGGGCAACGGCATTCTTGAGCGCGGCGGCCGGCGTGCCGCGCATCGACGAACCCGCGCTGCGCGGTGCGGTACATCAGGCGGGCAGCGCGTGTACGCGAGCCGCCGCGGGAATTCGCATCCTTTGCAATCGGCAGCGCGCGCCGCTCCACGTCGTTGCAAGGGGCGCGATCCGTCAAGCTGCGCGATCGAACGTCCACGCGCACCGGATAGCGGCGGCAACGCGCTCGCTGGTGCGGCGCTGGTTTCCGGCGGCATTCCGAGCGAGCACGGGCGCAGATCCGTTTCGCATTCCGGAACTGCGCGCATTTGTGCGCGCGGCGCGCCGGCAGCGCTTGCGCGCGAACGCCTTCCAAACACTGGCCGCATCCGATTTTCTCACCGCGTACCTGAACGAAGAGCTGACGCGGATCGCCCGCGGCGAGTACGGTGCAGCACGTTCGATGGAATATCGCAGCACTTTGACGATCCTCGCAACGCCCGAATTTCGTTTGAGCGCTCGATTTCTCGAACTCCAAGCCGAACCGGACGAGATCGCGGTGACGGTGCGCGACACGTTGCTCTCGCCCGCTCGTGGAACGGTGGTCATGCGCCGCTTCAACGCGCCGCCGCAGCTACCGGAGGCGGCAAGCGAAGGCGGAGAGCGCCGTCTGGAGCGGCTGCCGTTGCTGACGCTGCAGCCGGGCAACGTCGCGGCCTCGCTTGCGGGATGTGAAGCGTACGTGCTTTCGGTCCCAAATGCGCCCGCGGTGGTTCTCGTTCTGGAAAGCGGAGCCACACAGCCGGTGCGCCGGCGCTTCGCCGCAGCGGATCTGCGGTACGCCGGCGCCGGAGCGACCGACATTACGGTGTCCCGTCTACGCGAAACGCTCGAACTGGCTGCCGCTTTGGGCGATGAACGCATTGCCGAGCCGGCGCAGACACTGCTCGATCATCCCTCGCATTTCGTGCGATGGTCTGCGCTCCGCGCGGTGATACGGCTTGCACCCGAGCGGGCGAAGCCGATGTTGCGGCGCGCTGCCAACGATGCGCATCCCGCAGTGCGACGAGCCGCACGGCGCTCGTTGGAGCAGGACGGTGCATCGTGGCGCTGACTCTGGAGAATCGAACGGCCGACGTGCTGACCACCGCGCAGTTCATCGAGTACGTCGAGCGGTGCATCGACGTGGCAGATCCCGACTCGCTTGCGTCTTGCGCTCCGGCCTTCAAAGCCTTGCTCAACAATCGCACGCTGGTCAGCGATGTTATCGCGCAGGAACTGCGCTCGTGGCGGGATTTTCAAAAGGGCAACGCCTACGTCGCCACGACGCTGATTCTCGGCCGCTCGCAGCGGTTTTTCCTACGCGCGAACATTTGGCTGCCGCCGACCAAACCGGATGCCGCCCGCCGGGACGGCGCCATTTACGGCTTGACGCACGATCACAATTTTACGTTCATGACCGGCGGGTATTTCGGCAGCGGGTACACCACCGAAATCTACGAAGTCGATCCGCATGCCGTGAGCGGCATCGGGGGCGAGCGCGTGCGGCTCGATTTTCTCGAGCGCACGAATCTGCCGGTCGGAAAGGTCATGCTGTATCGCGCAATGCACGACGTCCATCGGCAGTCCCGTCCGCAAGAACTTTCGATATCGCTGAATTTGGTCGTCCCGGAACTGGCCAAAACGCGGCCACAGTTGTTTTTCGATCTCGATCGCAGCGAAATCACCCACAGCGAATATCCCGAACACGGCCGGACGCTCGCGCTGTTCCGCTTGGCGGCCCACGCCGGTAATGCGCGCACCAGCCAACTTTTGGCCGACATCGCCGCCGAGTCGCCGGATACCAGGCTCCGGGCAGCCGCGTACGAAACGCTTTGCGCCAGTGATCCCGGCTTGGCTTGCGAGCTGCAGCCGGTGCTGGGAAGCGATGGAACCACGCACGTTCGCTCTACGGACGAGCGAGCGCACCAAAGGTCCTAAGTCTTAGGGGCCGACCTTCCCAATCAACGCAGCCGAGCTTCGGCTAAGGTGGATGTACGCCGCCAGGAGGAGATCACATGGAATCGCAGGGCAAATCGGAATACAGGCAACCCGAGGTCGTGGAATCGTTCGACGAAACGGAAATTTTCGGCGATGCTCCGGCCACCGGTACTCATGCCGCGCACGGATCAGAAATCTATATCAATCAAGCTTAAGGAGACGCACATGGATCGCAACGCATCCTACACCGAGCCGTCGGTCGAATCGTTCGAAGACGTTGAAATTTTCGGCGACACGCCTGCCACCGGGACGCATCAGGTGGTCGGTTCCGGCACAACGTATTAGCGGATGGACCGCAAAACGACCTATACCGAACCCGCCGTCGAGTCGTTCGAAGACCTCGAAATTTTCGGCGATGCGCCGGCAGTCGGCACGCACGTTCCGCAGGGCTCGCAGATCGCGACCAACCAGGCCTGATCGGGGCCATTCAGATGCATCCGCGCGCGAACCCCGACTTGCGCAGTAAACCCATGGGAGACGAAACGCTCCTCCATGACGCGGCAAATCGCAAGGTCCACGTGCTCAACGAAACCGCGCTTGAAATTCTGAAGCTCTGCGACGGAACACGCGACGCCCACCAAATTGCAGCGCAACTGAGTCGGAAAACCGACGCCGACCGCGACCGCGTGCTGCGCGACGTGACGGCCAGTTTGGAAACGTTCCGAAAGTTGAACCTGACCCTCTGACGTTCGGGTCGACTGCATCCAAAAGAGACGGACTACGTTCGTCTCTTTTCTTTTGCGCTTGCTTGACTTGGCCGACGCAATTTGCTAGCGTAACCTTTACTTTCGGCTCTCATCCAATGCAGCAGAGGCACCCAGCCAATTGGAGCGAGCCATTCACCGCCCGGACGCATCCAATGAAGGAAGGCCAGCATGAACGCAGACGTTTCCTTGCTTCACCCAACACTTGAGACGCAGTGGGAATCAGATCCACGGTGGTCCGGCATCGTTCGTTCCTACCGCGCAAAGGACGTGGAGCGTTTGCGCGGGACGGTCAAGGTCGAGCACACCCTGGCGCGGCTAGGCGCCGCACGGCTTTGGCGGCTGCTTCTTGATGAGTCACCGGTCGTGGCTCTGGGGTGTCTGACCGGAAATCAAGCGGTTCAGGCCGTCAAGGCGGGACTCCCTGCAATTTATCTGAGCGGCTGGCAGGTCGCTGCGGACGCGAATTTGGCCGGACAGATGTATCCGGACCAAAGCCTTTATCCCGCCAACAGCGTGCCGAACGTCGTGCGGCGCATCAATAACGCGCTCCAGCGAGCGGACCAAATCGATCACAGCGAGGGGCGCAACGGCACCTACTGGTTCGCGCCCATCGTAGCCGATGCGGAAGCGGGTTTCGGCGGTCCACTGAACGTCTTCGAATTGATGAAGAGCATGATTGAAGCCGGCGCGGCCGCCGTTCATTTCGAAGACCAGCTCGCGGCGGAAAAGAAATGCGGCCACATGGGCGGGAAAGTGCTGATTCCAACCCAGCAAGCGATCCGGCACCTCACCGCCGCACGCTTCGCGGCGGACGTTTTGGACGTTCCGACCCTTATCATCGCGCGTACCGACGCCAACGCGGCGCAACTGCTCACCAGCGACGTCGATCCCTCGGATCGCCGTTTTTGCACGGGTGAGCGCACCAGCGAAGGCTTCTATCGCATCCGCGGCGGCCTCGATGCCGCGATCGCGCGGGGCTTGTCGTATGCTCCGTACGCAGATTTAATCTGGTGCGAGACGTTCGGAACCAAGTTTGAATGAAGCGCGCGCGTTCGCGCAAGCGATTCATGCCAAGTTCCCGGGCAAACTGCTCGCGTACAACTGCTCTCCCTCGTTCAATTGGACGAAGAAGCTGGACGAACGCAGCATTGCCGCTTTTCGGGAGGAGCTGGCGAAGGCGGGCTACTGTTTTCAGTTCATCACGCTGGCGGGATTCCATGCGCTCAACCACAGCATGTTTGAGCTGGCTCGGGACTTCAACAATCGCGGCATGACGGCGTATGCGCAGTTTCAGCAGCGCGAATTCTCCAGCGAAAGCGCCGGATATACCGCGACGCGCCACCAGCGCGAAGTCGGAACTTCGTATTTCGACGAAGTTGCGCGTGTGATCTCGGACGGCACCTCATCGACCACCGCGCTCGAAGGATCGACCGAGAGCGATCAGTTCTCTCCCGCCGAGCTCACAGCAGCCCACTGATGCAACTGACGGCGAGCAGCCCGGCAAACAACGCACCGGACGATGCCGCCGCGCAACTGCCGGCGGGATTCATGCAGTTTTACCGGCCGCTGCACGAACGGTTCGCAGCCGGCCGTCGCAGACTGGTCGAGCAGCGCGGTGAGACGCTGGAACGCGCGCACGCCGGCGTTTTGCCGACCTACGGCTCTTCAACCTCCGCAAGCGCAAACGAATGGCGCATCGCGCTTCCCCACTGGTGCCGCGATCAGCGAAACCAAATGACCGGTCCCGCAGACGATGCGCAGCTCGTTGTGAAGATGCTCAATTCCGGCGCGCCCGGCGTTATGCTCGATTTGGAAGATTCAATGGCCAACACGTGGGAACACCTCATGCTCGGCCACGACAACATCGTGCAGGCGCTGTACGGAACGCTGACCTACTACGACGAAAAGCGCGGGCGCGATGCCGGAATCGAACCGAGCGAAACCGTCGTGTGGAATCGCGTGCGCGGACTGCACCTCTCGCAGCTGGGAATTGTAGAAGAAGCAACGCCGGCTTCGCTTTTCGATTTGGCATTGCTTGCATATCGTCTCGACGTGCGCCGCTTGCCGCATCAGACGCTGTGCATTTACATCCCGAAGTCGGAATCGGCCGAAGAAGCGCTGTGGTGGCGAGACGCCTTCTCCGCCGTCGCGCAAGCGCGAGGTTGGCACCGCGATGCCATTGCGTGCATGGCGCTGGTCGAATCGCATCCGCTGGCGTACCGGCTCGAAGAATTCACCTATAACTTGCGCGAGCATCTGCTTGGCTTGAACCTCGGACGCTGGGATTACATGGCAAGCCTCATCCACTACACGCTCGCCGACCCCCAGTGGGTGCTTCCGGATCGCAACACGATTCCCACGGATGTGCCGTTCTTCCAGCGCTTACGCACGTTGATTCCCTTCGTTTGCCATACCCACGGACTGCTCGCTATCGGTGGAATGACGGCGCTGTATCCAAACCGCGACGATACGCAGCTCAATGCGCGCGCGCTTGAAGTTCTTGCTCGCGATAAGCGCAACGAGTCCGACTGCCTGATGGACGGCGCGTGGACGGGTCATCCCGATCAAAACGACATTGCCGTCGCGCAGTTTCCGTATCCGAATCAAATAGAGGCGGTGCCTGCGGGCCTCGAGATGCGAGCCGATCTGCGGCCGTATCCGCGCGGCGTCGGAAAGACGACGATCGAGGGCACGCGTGCCGCGGTGCGCACGACGATTCGCTACCGTGCGGGCGTCCTGGCCGGCAAAGGCGCCAGTCTTCTCGACGGCTATATGGAAGATTTGGCAACCGACCGGATCTATCGGTTGATGATCGCGCAGCGGCTGCGTCATCCCGGGTCGTACACTCCGCCGTCTATCGGCACGATGTTCGACGAAGAGTTGCACCGGCTCTTGGAAGAACTGCCGCCGCAAGCTGCGAGCGAAGAACGCGAACGCCTGCATACAGCGCGCCAGCTTTCGCAGCAGACGATCGAGAGCGGGCGTTTCGACCCGCTTTAGAGAATCGCTGAATCTGAGCTTTTCAGCAGGTCCGGCCGCTTTGCGGCGTACCGCCGGCTCCAGGTCACTTCGGCGCCGTCCCGCATGCGCACGATGTAATCGCCATGGAACCAAGGCCGGATTTCGGCAATCTCGTCGATGTTGAGGACGTGCGAGCGATGCACGCGCACGAAATGCGCCGGATCGAGCCGCTCTTCGAGCGATTCAAGCGTTACGCGTAACTTCGCGGCGCGGCCTGCGAAGTGCAGGACGACGTTGTTGCCTTCACTCTCGATGCGAACCAAGTCTTTGACCTGAACGAAGAACGAGCGGCCTTCGTTTGGGACCAACAGCCGGCCGGCGTAGCGCTCTTCGCGCCGAGCTTGCGCGATGATGTCGGGCAGCTGCAAATTTTCGCTGCGGGCCGAACCTCGTGCGCGTTGCAGTGCTCGTTCGAACCGCTCGCGATCGTAGGGCTTGAGCAAATAATCCAGCGCGCGTACCTCGAACGCCGCCACGGCATAGCGGTCGTGCGCCGTAACGAAAACGATCGCCGGCGAGGACGTTCGGCCGTTGAGGCTTTGCGCTACCGCGAGGCCGTCTAAATCGGGCATGTGCACGTCCAAAAACGCAATGTCCGGTTTCGTCATTCTGATGAGGTCGACGGCATCGATTCCGTTCGAAGCCTCTGCCACGATGACCACGTCGTCGTGATCCTGGAGAAACCGGCTCAGTTTACGGCGCGCCGGCGCCTCATCGTCGGCGATCAGGACCCGCAGCATTCTGCTCAGCGAACCGCCTCGCTCAGCCGAAGCGGAAAACGCAGCATTGCGCGCGTGCCGCCGCCGGCACGCGGACCAACATCGAACTGTGCTTGACCGGGATAGAGATGCTCGAGCCGAGCGGCGACGTTGCGCAGGCCGTGGCCGCGGTGCGGGCGGCCGTTCGCAATGCCGGATCCGTCATCGAGCACCTGCAAAACGATGGCGTCGCCTTCGCGTTCCACCACGATCTCGATGTTCAAATGGTCCGGATGTGCGTTCGTGCCGTGACGAATGCTGTTCTCGAGTAGCGGCTGAAGCAGCATGAACGGAACTTGCGCCGTTCGACTTTCTTCAGCGAGGCGGATCTGCAGCGAAAGCTGCTTCTCCAGGCGCGCCGTCATGATTTCAACGTAAGCGCGCGCCACGCGCAGCTCCTGTTCGAGCGGTACCTGCTGAACGCTGCCGAACGCGAGCACGTCCCGCAGGAAATCACTCAGTTTCATCAGCATCGCATCGGCCTTACGCACGTCTTCGTACATCACGGCCGAAACCGCGTTCAAGGTGTTGAACAAAAAGTGCGGATGTAGTTGCAGACGCAGATTTTCGAGCTGCGCCTGCGCCAGTTCCGCCTGAAGGCGAACCGCCGCGAGCTGCGCTTCCCGCGCCGCGGCAAAATGCGAGGCGAGATACGCCGCGCACGCGGCGAGCGCATAGAAGATCGCGTCGGTAGCGGCTTCCATCGGATAACGATAAAGCATGATGCCGTAATCGTACGCACCTAATCCGGACAGTGGGAAGATGGCTGCACGCAAAAACGCGATCAGCGTCGTATGCAGCAGCGAGTATGCGATCAACCCGGCGATATTTGCCAAGACGGCTTTAACCCACGTCCGCCGCGACCATTGAAAGCGTTGCGAGGCGGCAACCACGAGGGGGACCAGCACGAGGGCGGTGTACGCGCCGGTCATCTCTTCGATGAAGCGCCGCAGCCCCGTGCCGTAGTGGCGGCGCGCCAAATCGTCTAGGAAAAAATGACCGAAGTTAAGCAGGCCGATGGCCGTGCAAACGATCAGCAACCAGAACCACAAGCGCCGACTGCGAAGGTCCATAGCATTCTCATAGCGCGGCAACCGCCGGCGGTCAATGCCTGCGTGACGAGCGGGAAAGCCGTTCGTCACACCATCCTCCCGCTCGAACCGGGCGCGTTGCGTTCGCCGGACGGCCCGGCGATAATCGCTGAGTGAACCAACGACGGAATTCGCGCATAGCCGTTGCTGCCGGACTGCTGACGTTCGCTTTTCATTTGGCGGCAAACCCGCATTACGGTTTTTTTCGCGACGAGCTGTATTTCATAATCTGCGGCTTTCATCCGCAGTGGGGGTACGTCGATCAGCCGCCCTTAACGCCGCTGCTCGCAGCGGGCTCGCAGCTCTTCGGGCATTCACTCTTTTTGCTGCGCGCCGTGCCCGCCGCTTTTGCGGGCGCGAGCGTCTACACCATTGGATTGCTCGCGCTCGAATGGGCCGGCGGACCGTTCGCAATCGTGCTCGCGTGCCTGGCCGGCGCGCTTTGCCCCGTGCTGACGGCCTTCGGCGAAAAAGCCGGGCCCGACATGGTCGGCCTCTGGCTTTGGCCGCTGGCTATCTTGTACGTCGTTCGGGTTTTGCGCGGCGGCAACCCGCGTTGGTGGATGGCGGCCGGCGCGGCGATCGGCGTAAGCAGCGAGAGCAAATACAGCGTCCTGTATTTCGCCGTTGCGATGCTCGCAGCGCTCGCACTCGTTCCTGAGCGAAAGTATCTGCGTTCGCGATGGCTTTTCGCAGGCGCTGCGATCGCAATCGTCATCGCACTGCCAAGCCTGCTTTGGCAGGCGCAGCACGAGTTTGCGATGCTGCAGGTACTGCGCGCCGGTCAGACCGGCAAGAACGTCGTTCTTACGCCGGTACAGTACGTGCTCGCGCAAATCTTGATCACAAGCCCGCTGCTGTTCCCCATTTGGTTGAGCGGGCTCTGTTGGTCGCTCCGCGCTCCGCAGTCGCGGTTCCTAGGATACGGCTATCTGATCCTGATTGCCGCCATGATTGCCTCGCACGCAAAGCATTACTATCCCGCCGACGTGTATCCGGCGATGTTTGCAGCCGGCGGCGTTGCGCTCGAAAAATGGACCTCGCCGGCGCGCGTGCTTCGTCCTGCGCTCGTCGCAATGGCGATCGTGGGAGGGTTGCTACTCTTGCCGTACGTCGAACCGATTCTTCCGGAACGGCGCTTCATTGCATTAAACGAGGCGCTGGGACCGAAGCTCGGAATGAGGCTTGCGGTGACCGAACATCAGAAACAAAGCCGGCTCACGCAGGATTTCGCGGATATGCACGGATGGCCGCAGCTGGCTGCGAGCGTTCAGCGCGTGTATGACGGGTTGCCGCCGGCGCAGCGCGCAAAAGCGGTCGTGTTTGCTCAAAACTACGGAGAAGCCAGCGCGGTCGCGTTTTTTACCGCGATACCGGTGATCAGCGGACACAATCAATACTTTTTGTGGGGAACGCACGGCAGCGATGCGGACGTCATGATCGACATCGGCGGCCGCTGCTGGCAACAGCTGCACTTATACCGCAACGCCCGCCGAGCAGCCGTCTTTTCCAACCCTGAAGGCATGCCGTACGAAGACGACCTGCCGATTTACCTCTGTCGCGGCATCACGCAGCCGATCGCAAACCTCTGGCCGCGGGCTAAACACTACGAATGACGCATCGCGCTCACCGGGATGAAGTGCAGCGCTCGCAGTAGCGATGCATCGCTTTTGACGAACTCGATAAAGTCGGCAACGGCGGCAGACGGCTGTCCGTTCGTCACCATGTGCTCGTCACTCCAAAACGTATATTTGCCGCTCTTCACGTTCGCATCGGTCGCGCCGACGCCGTCGATGGGAACGGCGACCTGCTGCCCGGGTTTGACGTATCCCCTGGCAAGATAAGAAACGGCGCCGGGCGTCTGTGCGATCATCGCCGCAACAGTGCCCGACGAGTCTTGCGTCAGCCCGTTCTCGGAAGGCTGCGCGCCTCCCATAATCTTCTGCACGAAAACCGCGCGGGTTCCGGAACTGCGCGGCCGATTGATCGTCGTGATTGGCTGATTGGCGCCGCCGACCTGATTCCAGTTCGCGATCTTTCCCGTGAAGATGGCGCGAATTTGCGCGCTCGTGAGCCGCTTGACGTTCACGCGCGGATTGACGACGACCGCGAACGCTACGACGGCGATCCGGTGATCGACCAATTCCGGCTGCCCGGCCGGCGGAATGTCGGAATTGCCGATGTCCACCCCCTTTTGGGCCGCTTGGGTGAGGCCGGTCATGGAGCCGCCGCCGGCGACGCTGATTTTCACGCCGGGATGGCTCGCCTGATAATCTATGGCCGCTTGTTTTACGAGCGGAAGTAAAGCGGTAGAACCTGCGACGGTGATGTCGGCGCCGCGCGCGCTGCGCGTCTTTTGCGCACCACCGCCGCATGCGGTCAGTACAATCAGGGCCGCGGCCGCTGGTAAAGCGGCCGAAAAACTCCGCAACATGGGAAAACTGTACAGCATGGACGTTAACGTACGTTTAACGCCGCCTACGGCGCTGCGTCGATCAGCTCGAGCAGTTGAGGATAGACCAGATCGGTGCGCGCTTTTGGATTATCCGGATCGATGATGTCGTGGTTAGCCGGCAAATCGGTACGCTCGATCCGGCTCACCCGATCGGCGGCAAACCGCTGCCATCGTTCAACGACGCGATCGGTCACCCGATTGTTGACGGCCGGATCGCACCGGTTCGTCAGCGCGATCACGGAGCGCGCCGCAATCGGATTGCGGCCGGATTGGAAGACGACGTCGTCGCCGATGCGCAAACACTGCGCGAGCGCGTGCGTCGGAAACCGGGGATACGCGGTGGACGGGCGCTGCTGCTCTTTCACGCGCGGATCCCACCAGACGAACGCATTCGGAAGCAGCAGCATGAGGTGCGCCGCCAATGTCGACGCCGCGTACGGCAATTTCAAGATCGAAAACACCGGCGCGATCGCGATCGCGCGAGCGACATCGGGCCGATGTTGCGCGAAATATGCGCTCAGCAAACCGCTGGTTGAGATACCTGCGACGCAGACCCTATCGCCAAGACCGCAAGCGATGTCCACGGCCTGCGATGCTCTGGCGAGCAGCGCTTCGGCGGTCAGTCCGGCCAACCGGCGCGTCATGCGATCCCGGTCGCCCTGATCCGGTAGCCTGGGAACCAGAACGTTCACGCCGCGTTCGAACAACAACGGCGCAAACGCGCGATATTGGCCGGGGTGATTCGTGAGACCATGCAGCAGCACGACCGCCAGCGGCGTACGCTTTCCGCAATCGAAAAACGCGGTGCGCGCTTGCGGAAGAACTCGTTCGTCGTCGTCGGCTTGGAGCGCGCGCATGCGCGGCACGGCCTGCTCGTACGACGAAGCCGGCGCTACCTCGGGTGCCTGAAGCATGCTTCCTCGTGATCGTTGACGATGCCGACGGCTTGCAGGAAAGCGCGACAGATCGTCGGCCCGACGAACGAAAAGCCGCGCGCGCGCAAGTGGCGGCTCAGGCTCGGCTTCGTCACCGCCGGAGCGCTGCAAATACGCATCGAAACTGCCGAACTGGCGCTGGATTTTGATCCACGCCCTGGCATTTTGAACAACGCTCGCAACCTTTTGCCGATTGCGCACGATGCCGGGATCGGTCAAGAGACGTTCGATTCGAGCCGGCGTAAATTTCGCCACGCGCTGCACGTCGAAGTCCGCAAACGCTTTGCGATACGCGGCACGTTTGCGTAAGATGGTTTCCCAGCTCAATCCGGCCTGTGCTCCTTCCAACGAGAGCATCTCGAACAGCTTGCGATCGTCGTGCGTGCGAACGCCCCATTCATCGTCGTGATAGGCGATCGCAAGATCGCTCTTCGCCCAACTGCACCGTACGCGTTCACCGTTCATTCCATCCCTCACCGTCGATGAGATCGACTAGAATCGGCAGCACTCGCGCCGCGGCCTGCGGATAGCGTTCCGGTTCGATGATATCGTGCCGAAGCCGCGGCAAACCCGTCAGCCGCTGCAGGCTGACGGCTTGCGGTTTGTGCACTTTCCAGCGGCGTGCGAGGCGATCGATGCTGCGTTTGTTCACGGTGGAATCGCTCGAATTGACGAGCAGTACCAATTCCTCTGCGCGCGGGGCGGCGTACGCCGAGGCTGCAAGCACTTCATGCGCCAGCGTGAGACCGTGCGCAACGGCGTGCGATGCAAATCTCGGATATCCGTGCGCGGGAAGCTGGCGATCGCGCACGATCGGATCCCACCAGTAGAATCGATTGCGGCGCCGCAAAAGCCAGCGCGCCAGCGGGAGGCGCAGCAGATCGGGAACCATCGAAATTCCCAAAAACGGCGAGACGGCAACGACCCGGTGCACCGGCTCGCGCTGTCCCAAATAGGCGGCGAGCAAACCGCCAAGCGAGAATCCCGCAACCGTTACCCGCTCCCCGAGTCCCCGCGTCACCGCCAGCGCTTCGTTCGCGCACGCTTCGAGCTGCGCGGCGTTCAACGTCGCGAGCGCTTCGGAAAGGCGGTTGCGGTGCCCGTGCCGGGGAAGGCGCGGAACGAAAACGTTGTGCCCGCGATCGTGCAGCGCTTGCGCAACGGCCGCAAACTGTCGAGGACTGGCCGACAATCCGTGGAGCAGCAGCGTTGCGCGTTCGACGCGGTGCCCATGGTCCAGTGAAAGCGTGCGGCCCATTTCGCCAACGTCGCGAAGACGGTCGCGCTCCCGGAACCAACGGATGCGCTCCTGCGCGTCTTCGTAACCGTTCATCGTCCAACGTTTTGAAAGAGGTAGCCGCAGCGAAGGTCCTTAAGTCCGTAACGAAAGTGTTCCTGGAACGCAGGCGCCCGCGCCCCTGCGGTCCCCATCCGCCTCTCGGTGTCACCTCACCCAGGGCGCCGGGTAAACACACGCGGCGCGCACGGACGGCGTCATGCAGAATCTTCAAGATACCGGCAGCGGCTTCATCGCGCTCGAGGAGCGGTACGGAGCGCACAACTACGATCCTTTGGACGTCGTCGTCGCGCGCGCGAGCGGCGTTTGGCTGTACGACGTCGACGGCAATCGGTACTTGGACTGCGTCAGCGCGTATTCGGCGGTGAATCAAGGGCATTGCCATCCGGTGATTCGCGCCGCGCTGGTGGAGCAGGCGGAAAAGGTGACGCTGACCTCGCGCGCGATGCGCAACGATCGCATGCCCGGATTCTTGGAAAAGCTCACGCGCGTGTGCGGCTACGACATGGCTCTTCCCATGAACACCGGGGTGGAGGCCGTCGAGACGGCGATCAAACTCGCGCGCCGCTACGGGTACGAGGTCAAGGGGATCGCGGCCGATCGCGCAGAGATCGTCGTTTTTAACGATAATTTTCACGGCCGGACGACCGCTGCGATCAGCGCCAGCTCGACGGCGGAATATCGTCAGAATTTCGGCCCGTTCACCCCCGGCTTCGTTGCGGTACCGTACGGCGATTACGACGCGCTCGAAGCCGCGATGAACGAAAACACGTGCGCGATCCTCATCGAACCGATTCAAGGCGAAGGCGGCGTGAACGTGCCGCCGAGCGGTTTTCTGGGCCGCGCGCGCGAGCTTTGCTCGCAGCAGCGCGTGCTGTTCATGGCGGACGAAATTCAAACCGGGCTCGGCCGCACGGGCGATTTGTTTGCATGCGATCACGAGGGCGTAAAACCGGACGTATTGATCGTGGGCAAAGCGCTGGGTGGCGGCTTCTATCCCGTTTCGGCGGTGCTGTCCGCCACCGAACTGATGCTGCTGTTTCGACCCGGCGAGCATGGCAGCACGTTCGGCGGTAATCCGCTCGGCTGCGCGGTGGCAATTGCGGCTCTCGATGTGATCGTGCAGGAGCAGCTGGCCGCGCGGGCGCGAACGGCCGGCGCGAAGATCATGCGCTCGCTGCGCGACCTGGGTTCCCCGAACATTGTCCAGGTGCGGGGACGCGGCTTGCTGATCGGCGTGGAATTGAACGTCCCTGCGCGGCGGCTTTCCGAAGAGCTGCTGGCGCGCGGCATCGTCGCTAAGGACACGCACGAAAGCGTGCTGCGCATCGCGCCGCCCCTCGTCATCGACGACCGTGAGATCGATTTGCTGCTCGAACGGTTCGCGCCGGCACTGCAAAGCTTGTAAGGACGACCGGGTACGATCGCAGCATGACCGCAAGCGGTTTACCGAACCTTCCCGGCTTTCCGATACGGCAGCGTCTGCAAGTCGAAGGCATCAACGTCGTGCTGCTCGACATTCCGCCCGATGAAGCATTTGCGCAGAACATCTTCGGTTTGAACGAGCAGGGCGACGTTCTTTGGCAGGTTGAGCCGCGCCCCGCCGCCGAGCCTGACGAGCGCTACACCTCGATGCGCGACGAAGTCGGAACGATCGTTGCGCAAACGCAAACCGGAGCGCAGCGCAAGATCGATGCGAAAAACGGCAAAGTGCTGCAGGAGGAAAAAACCGGAGCCACCGATCCGAAGAGCCCGTAACTACCGCAGCTGCAATCGCATTTGCTCGCCCGTTGCGACGAATCCGAGCGAAGAATACAGCGCGCGCGCTGCCCTGGAGGACTGCAGGCGGATCGTCCGTATCCCGCCCTGCCGGCACCACTCGACCGCGCGAGCCGTAAGTTCGCGAGCGATGCCGCGCCGCCGAAACGCCGGGGTTACGAACACGCCGGCCAGCGTTGCGGTGCGGTCCTTCAGAATGTTGGCGTGGCCGGCAGTCTGAAAGACCGCGCACGTCGCAACGATGTTCTCGCCCTCGCGAGCGACGAACCATTCCAGCAATCCCGCTTCAGCCTGCACGGAAAAGTGCTCCAGCAGACGCGTTTCCCAATCGTCCACGGCGCCGGCGCCAAGCAGGTCGCACTCTTCCAGCATCGCGTACCAGAAGCGCGCGAATGCGGGCGCCGGCGGGCCGGTCCAGCGGCGATACTCCAGCATCCCGTTGCGATGATTCCAACGGTACCCGGACTGTCCTTGACGATGACCCGCAACGTCGTGTATGCTCCGTGAGCCGAAGTAGGACGGGGTGTGCGTCCTCACCGGATGTCCTTTGCGGCCATTCCGGTCTTCTTCCGAGGAATCGCCGGTAGGTTCCGACGACGGGGTTGCTTCGGCAAGGCCCGTTTTTCTTTTGTCATGAGGTAATTGCCATAGCTCGACCGCTCAGAGTAAACGACCAGATCCGGATCCGCCAAGTGCGCGTCATCGACGAAGAAGGCAGTCAGCTGGGGATCATGCTGACCGAAGACGCGCTAGCGCGCGCGCGGGTCGGGGGTCTGGACTTGATCGAGGTCTCGCCGAACGCGCAGCCGCCCGTGTGCAAGATCGGCGACTACGGACGCCTGAAATACGAGCAGTCGAAAAAAGACAAAGACGCACGAAAAAAACAGAAGAGCTTCGAGCTGAAGGAAGTAAAACTGCGTCCGAAAATCGAGACGCACGATTACGAAACGAAAGCTCGCATGGCCGAGCGTCTGCTGCTGGACGGCAGCAAGATCAAGGTCACGATCATGTTTCGCGGACGAGAAATCACGTACACGAGTTTCGGCCGCAAACTGCTCGACCGCATGGCCGTCGACATGGCACCCATTGCAAGCGTCGAGCGCGACCCGAAGCTCGAAGGAAAAAACATGTTTATGATCTTGGCCCCGCGGCCGGTGCCCAGCGGTCCGCCCAAATTCTTATCGCAGCATGAGAAAGAGCGCGACGGCAAAGGAACACCCGACAGCGAGGTCACGGCGAAGGAGACCACCAGTGCCTAAGATTCGTACTCATCGCGGTACCGCAAAGCGCGTAAAAGTGAGCGCAAACGGCGTCGTGACGCACCGGCATCAATTCAGCGGATGCGGCCACATCATGAGCAAGCGCACGCGCAAACGCAAACGCAAATTCCGCAAAGACCAGCCGGTTTTCGCCGGCGATCTCAAGCGGTTGGCGCCGACCATTCCCTATTTACTCTAACGGAAGGCGAAAAAGATGGCACGAATCAAACGCGGCGTTCACGGACTCAAGCATCGCCGCAAAGTCATGAAGCTCGTCAAGGGCTTTCGCGCCGCGCGCCGCCGCAACTATCGCGTTGCCAACGAAGCGCTGCTGCACTCCCTTGCCTACGCTTATCGCGACCGCCGCGTACGCAAGCGGGATTTTCGCTCCCTCTGGATCAGCCGCATCAACGCAGCGGTCCGCAAAGAAGGCTTGACGTACTCGGTCTTCATGAACGGCCTGAAGAAGTCGGGCGTCACGTTGAACCGCAAGGCGCTGGCCGAACTGGCCATTTCCGATGCGGCGGCGTTCCGCTCGCTGCTCTCTACGGCCAAGGACGCGGTCGGAAAATAAAACCATCGCATCGCTGCATGCAAACCGTACGCGTCTGCAAGTAAGTCCGTAAATCGCTGCGCCAGCCGGCGGCGTCTGGGGTAAGAGCTGCGCATGAAACCGATGATGCTCTTTGCAGCATGCCTGATGCTGACCACGCTCGCGCCTTCCGCCGCATCGGCGGCGCTCTCGCCGGCCGATGCGCGCTATTTGAGCAGCGCGATGCAGACGCAGCTGGGTCGTTACGCGCTGGCCTCGCTGGCCGAAAAAACCGCCTCCTCGCCTGCTGTGAAATCGCTTGCAGCATCGATCGCATCCGAAGCAAGTTCCGAAACGAAGACGCTTGACGCATTAGCGCGCAAAGACGGCGTGCCGATTCCCCGCCACCCCGGCCTGCGCGATGCGTACCACTATTCGCAGCTGTCTGGGCTGCACGGCAAAACGTTCGATCGACGATTCGTTCAGGAGTTGAAAATCGACGACAGCATCGTTTCGAGCGGCGATCGGCAGGAAATGCGTTCCGGTCGCGACCGGCAAGTGACCGCCTTTGCGAAACACCGCTACGGCGCGCTTCAAAAGGAGTTGAAAGCATTGGATCGCCTCTCGACCTAATCTCCGGCACCCGCGCAGGCGTACTCAGCTGCGTGAACGAAGTCAGCGCCGATCATGGCTGCCGCGGCTACCCCCGGCCCCGACGCTGAGGATCCGGCCTTGGCGCAGGCCTTTGCCCGCCGCGAGACGTGGGCTTTCGAGCGAGCGTACCGGCGCTATGGGTCGCTGCTCTTCTCGGTCGCATTGAACGTGTTGCACAACGCCGAAGAGGCTGAAGATTGCGTGCACAACGTCCTCGCGCGCGTATGGAAAAACGCTCAGCCGTTCGCGGCGGGGCGCGGTTCGGTGCGCGGATTTTTGGTCGTGTGCGTTCGCAACGACGCGATTTCCCGCCGTCGCGCGCAAAACCGGCGCGAACGTTTAACGGAAAAACTCGGTTCGGCGCCGGAGGAAACCGACGAGCTCGACGTGGTCGATTTCGTGGAACAAGCGCGCGTGCGCGAAGCGCTCGCGCAGCTGCCCGAAGACCAGCGCAAACCGCTCGCGCTGGCGTATTTCGGCGGCAAGACGCACGTGCAGATTGCGGCCGTATTGAACGAACCGCTCGGTACGGTGAAGAGCCGGATCGCGCTCGCGCTACGCAAACTGGGCGCAGCGCTCTCCAAGGACGCGCCGCCGTGATCGACCACCTGGACGACGACGCCGAACTCTACGCGGTAGGTGCGCTCGACGATGCAGCGCGCCGGCGCGTCGAGCAGCACGCCGCCGGGTGTGAATCGTGTTCGTCGCGGCTCGCGCAGGCGCAAGAAACCGTCGCGCAGCTGGCGGCCGGCCAGCCGCAATTCGATCCGCCGAAAACGCTCGAAGAGCGGCTCAGCCGCACGATTCGCCCGGGGGTCCGAATGCCGCTCTGGCCAGCGCTCGCGGCGGCAGCCGTTTTGGCGCTGGCGTTCGTCCCCACGTGGCTGGCGGTCGACCGCACGCGGCTGTATGGCCAAAGCATGCAGCAAGACGAGCGCGCGCTCGCCCGGATTGCAGCGGCGCCGTCGTTCAACCGCGCGGTCTTTCGCGGAGCCCGGGGTCCCATGGCGGCCAAAGTGCTCTACGGAACGCACGGCGACTGGTATTACGTCCTGGTCATGCATCCGCCGGCGGGCATGCAGGTCGCGTACGTCCACGGGGGCCGCATGCAGATGCTGGGCACGCTGGTCCGCCACGGCGCAAGCGGCACGCTCTATCTCCCCGTGAACCACCGCATGGAAGAGCTAGCGTTGCTCACCGGGACGATCGTCATCGCTCACGCACATCTTATCTATTAAAAAACAAGCAGCCACAGGCTGATAAGATACGAGCCCGAACGCCTGCCTTATGCGACTGCGGGCAGTTTCATTGGCGCTAACGTGCGTTCTCCTTCCCATTGGGGGACTGGCTCAGACCGTCCCGCCGCAGAGCCCGCCGACGCCGCCACCGTTCTCGAGCACCGTTGCGCACGACGTCGACGCCATCGCTTTAGGAGAGCTCCACTCGGGTACGACGCCCGGCCTGGCAATCGGCATCGTCGAAGACGGGTTGCTGGTCTACTCGCGCGGCTTCGGGTACGCCGATCTGGCCAAACACGTTCGCGTAAGCGCCTCAACGCAGTTTTACGCCGGATCGATCAGCAAGCAGTTTACCGCAGCCGCCGTTTTGCTGCTCGCACAAGACAAGCATCTCGCGTTGAGCGACAAAGTCACGCACTACGTTCCCGAACTGACCATCGCGAAGGACGTTACGATCGAACAGCTGCTGCAGCAAACGTCAGGGCTGCCCGACTACACGCAAGCGCCCGGTATCGTTCACGATCCGACCAGGCCGGTGAAGATCGCGGATCTCATTCGCGCGGTCGACATGATGACGCCGGCCGCGCAGCCCGGCGCGCAGTTTCAATACAATAATTTCAACTACATGATCGCCGGGCTCATCGTCGCCCGCGTGAGCGGGGAACCGCTCTCAGTGTATCTGCAGGCGCGCATTTTCGAGCCGCTCATCATGACCTCGACCTTCTTGGCCGGCGATCAAGGCGTCTCGCCGGTTCGAGCGCACGGCTACACGCGCGAACATGGGCACTTCGAACCGGTACGCACGTGGGATCCGACTTGGCTGTACGGCGCGGGCGATTTGATCACCAGCGTGGACGATCTTGCAAAATGGGACGTCGGGATGCCGCTCGTTCTGAACGTCGACTCGGTTCGCACGATGTGGAGCGCGAGCAGCGCACCGGGCTCGACGCAGTACGGCATGGGGTGGGTCATCGACCAGCGCGGCGGCCAGCGGTACCTGTGGCACAACGGCGAAATTGCGGGCTTTCACAGCATGAACGCGTTGCTGCCGGACCAGCACGTCGCGGTCATCGTTTTGAGCAATGCGGATTCGCTGCACGCGCAGACCACCGTGTCGCCCGAACGGCTGGCGTCGCGTATTCTGGACGTTGTCGCGCCGCTGCCGCCGGCGCATTTCGGCAACGTCATCATGGAAAAGGCCGGGGAGTGGCTCGGCCGCCTGCAGCATTTGCAGATCGATCGCACGCAGCTCACGCCGCAGTTCAGCCAATACTTAACCGACCAGGTCGTTATACGAGCCGATCTGACGGGGCTGGGTTCGGTTCAAACGATGGTGCCCATCGAAAGCTTCCAGCGCTCAAGCGATACCGTGTACGTTTTCGACGTGAAGTTCGCCCGCGGCGAGCTTCGTTACCAGTTTGCTCTTACGGCCGACGGTAAAATCGACTTCTTGGGATTCGGTTCTCCCGGACAGCCCGTTTCGAGTTAGTCGTCGCCGTTGGCCAACCGGCGCCCGGTGGCTTCGATCACTTTGCCCAGCATGCTGACCGCTTCGGCTCGCGAAGCGTTGCTGAACATGTATTTCAATTTCTCGTCCGAATCTTCGACGATCAACACCGCGCGCTTGCCTGCCTTAATCGCGGCGATGAGTTTGTTCAAATACGCTTCGTCCTCAGGCGCAAGGACGGTCGGTGCTGCGGCGTCCGTGCCTTCGCTCAGCAAATACTTTAGAACCGCATTTATATCTCGCGGAGTTTCCACGCGCTAATACCTCCATGGCAAAAAACCGCCACAGTTAGTTAACGAAACAGTATCACATTCCGTGGCCGGTGCGTATCTAGATTATCGACTCTTCGTAAAACTTGTTTATGCCGGAGGGCCGGCTAGCCACAGGAGCGCGAGTATTGTTTTCATGTCGATGATTTCTCCGCTTGCTTGCATGCGCCAGGCGTCGGCGAAGGACACCTCGTGCAGGTCGATGTGCTCGTCGTCTTCGAGCCTCTTGGGGCCCCGCGCGAAGATCGCGCGCGACGTACAGGCGCACCAGCTCGGTCGCGTAGCCCGGAGTCGGATATGCCGAGCACAGCAGCTGTAAGGAACCGGCAGTATAGCCGGTCTCCTCGCGCAGTTCGCGACGTGCGCCGGCCTCGCAGTTCTCGTCGCGTTCCGCGGTGCCGGCGGGAATTTCCCAGAGGCGGCGCCCGGCAGCGTGCCGGTACTGTTCGATCAGCACCAAGCGGCCCGGTGCCGGGACCGGCGCAATCGCAAAGGAGCCGGGATGTTCGACGATGTCCAGTTCGCGAGGCTTGCCGTCGTCGATGGTGTCGATACGCACCGTGAAAACGCGGCCTTCATAAACTTTGCGCGAGCGCAGCACGCGCGGAACGTCGCTCATTGCAATCCTTTCAATTAAGGGAAAGTTCGGCGAAGCCTCGTAGAGGCACTCGTGCGGCAGCAGCGTTCTTCCATCGGTCAAGAACTGCTTTGGCTCATCGTTTGGGCGGTGATCTTCGTCGCAATCGCCGTGCTGATGCTCAAATTCGTCGTTCCGCATCATTTCAACGATCGGATCGCGATTGCAATTGCAGCCATCGTTTCGAGCTTATCGTGGATAGCGCTGCGTGGCTACGCCGCTCGGCGCGCATAACGCACGCATCGCGCAGATGCGCGAGCTTTTAACCAGACGCGGCCGCCGCGAGCAACGCGCGTTTTCGTTTGAAGGACCGACGCTACTGGCCGAAGCGATCGCAGCGGGCGCGCAGCTTCGCGCGTTGTACGTCACCGCGCCGGCCTACGATCGCTTTTCGATTGTGCGCAAAGCGGAAGCGGGCGGCGCCGAAGTGTACGTCGTCGACGAGCGCGCGCTGCGCCGGATCTCCGCGGTCGAATCACCCAGCGGCATCGTCGCGGCCGTTTCGACCGCGCTTGAAGAGCCCGAGCACTTGCTGCGCGAGCCCGGTTTCGTGCTGGCGCTGGCGCAGGTGAGCGATCCGGGCAATGCAGGGAGTTTGCTGCGATCGGCGCTCGCATTCGGCGTCGAGCGGATCATCTTCGATCCGAGCAGCGTCGATCCGTACAATCCCAAAGTGGTGCGAGCCGCGATGGGATCCATCTTCCGCCAGCGCCTGTCGGTCTGCGCGCCGGAAAGCTTGAAGAGCTTCGTAGACAGCTGGCAGGTCACGGGGCTCGTTGCCGGGCAGCGCACGCTTGCTTTTTTGGAGTGGTCGCCGCGCTCGATGCTCGTCGTCGGCAACGAACGGCATGGCCTTGGCCCCTGGAACGCGTTGTGTACGCGCTTGGCCGGGATTCCGATGGGTGGCCCGTCCGAAAGCCTGAACGCCGGCGTAGCCGGCGCGATCGCGCTTTACGAGGCAACCGGGCGCACGAAGTCCTTCCAATGAGCCGGTCGCGGGGGCTTGTCAAGGCAGTCTAAGCGGAACAAAAAGTCAAGACTACCGTGTGCAAAAGTCGCATGTTATACTGCTGCCATTCGCACGGAGCTGCGGAGCCAATCGTCGCAAAGAAGGAGACTTGAAAAAGCCGATGGCGACCTCCGAATTCTTTTGGAAACTCTTCAAAGACACCGGATCGATCAACGCTTACCTGATCTACCGAACGCTCCATCCGACACCGGCTCCAGGAACCTGACCACGCGAAAAAGTGAAATGTGAAGAGCGCCCGAATACTTCGGGCGCTTTTATTTTATGAGTGAACCGGCCGACAATCTGAACGCCTTGCAGGAACGCTTTTCGCATGCGCTTGCTCAGGCGCGTGATGCCGCGCAGATCGAAGCGGTTCGAATCGCGTTTCTGGGACGCAGCGGCGAAGTGACGCTGCTTCGCAGAAGGATCGGCGCGTTGCCGCCGGCAGAGCGGCCCGGCGCAGGAAAAGCGATCAACGAGGCGGTCGAGCTTATGGAACGCGATTTGCAGAGCGCGCAAAGCGGCTTGCAATCGCGCGCATTCGAACACGATTTGCAGCAGCGCATCGATGTAACGTTTCCGTCCATCGCTCCGCGAATCGGTTCGATCCATCCGGTCCGGCGCGTCCTTCAGGACGTTTGCCGCTACTTTCAAGATCGCGGTTTTGCCGTCGTCCTGGGCCCCGAGATCGAACCCGAATACTATGCGTTCGATGCGCTCAATATTCCGTCCGACCATCCGGCGCGCGAAGGCTTCGACTCATTCTTCCTTACCGGCAACCTGCTGCTGCGTCCGCACACCTCGCCGATGCAAATTCGGACCATGCAGCAGCATCGTCCGCCTATCGCGGTCGTCGTTCCCGGCCGCTGCTATCGCGCCGACGCGGTGGACGCCCGGCACCTCTTTCAGTTCACCCAAATCGAAGGGTTGCTGGTCAGCGAAGACGCGCACATGGGGCATTTGAAAGGCATGCTCACCGGCATGTGCCGCGCGCTGTTCGGAAGCGATCAGCAAGTGCGCTTTCGGCCCTCGTATTTTCCCTTTACGGAACCCAGCGCTGAAGTCGACACGACATGCCCGCTCTGCGCGGGCAGCGCAGTTCCGTGCCGCATGTGCGGGGGCTCCGGATGGATCGAACTGGGAGGTTCGGGCATGGTGCATCCCGCGGTGCTGCGCAACATGGATTTCGATCCGGCCAAGTATTCCGGTTGGGCGTTCGGCTTCGGCGTCGAACGCATCGCGCTGGTCCGCTACGACGTTGACGACATCCGGCGCTTTAACGAGAACGATCCTACGTTCTTGCAGCAGTTGGCGTAATGCAAGTTCCCTTGGCCTGGCTGCGCGAGTACGTCGAGTTGCCCTCGGACGCTCGCGCCGTTGCGCAGATGCTCGCGACGCTGGGTTTTCCCGTGGATCACATCCACGAACGACCGGCAATCACCGGCGTCCTCAGCGGGCGCATCGCGCAGCTCGAAAAGCATCCCAACGCGGATCGGCTGCAAGTGGGACGAGTCGACGTAGGCAACGGCGCCCCGCTGACGATTGCGACCGCCGCGACGAACGTGGCCGCGGGACAAACCATCGCGGTCGCGACCATCGGCGCGCAGCTGCCTCAGATGAAAATCGAACCGCGCAAGATGCGCGGCATCGACTCACAAGGCATGATGATTTCCGCTGAAGAGCTGGCGCTGGCGGCGGAGTGGTTCGAAGACGGCATCCTGCAATTCGATCCGGAGCTGGAGCCGGGCACCGACGTCGTCGAATACTTCCGGTTGAGCGAACCGGTGCTGGATGTCGACATAACGGCGAACCGCGTGGATGCGATGTCCATGATCGGCTTAGCGCGCGAATTGGCGGCGTATCAGGGATTGCCGTTGCGGATGCCGCCGTTCGATTATCCTGTCACCGCATCGGCAGCTTCGCCGCCGCGCGTCACGCTTGCATCGGCTGATGCGCGCCGTTTCATCGTTCAACGTTTCGATGACGTGGCGGTAAGGCGATCGCCGGCGTGGATGCGCATTCGACTGGCGCTTGCCGGACAGCGCCCGATCAACAACGTGGTCGACATCTCGAACTATGTGATGCTGGAAGTCGGACAACCGCTGCACTTCTACGATGCGCAGGCGATCGCCGGCAATCGTTTGGTGGTGCGCGACGCAAAGGACGGCGAGCGGCTCATAACGCTCGACGGCGAAACGCACGAGCTGTCGGCAGGCGATCTCGTCATCGCGGACGAGCAGCGCGCGCACGGTCTTGCCGGACTCAAAGGCGGAAAAGAAAGCGAAGTCGGCTCGGACACTCGCGCGTTGCTTTTGGAAAGCGCTACGTTCACCGGAGCGCGCGTTCGCCGAATGAGCGCGCGCCTGGGATTTCGCACGGATGCGTCTTCCCGCCATGAAAAATCACCCGCGTTCGAACTGGCAGACGTGGGACAACGGCGCGCAGCACATCTCTTGACCGCGCAAGGCGCGCACGCCGGCGAGCCGCAAGTTTTCGGCGAGGCGACGATCTCCTCGCCGCCAATTTCGTTTCCTATCGGTGAAATTCGCCGGCTGCTGGGATACGAACTTTCGCCGGCGCAAATACGAGAGTACTTGGATCGGCTTGGATTTGCCGTCAGCGCGCAAGATGAGCTCACGTTGCTCGTGAGCGCGCCGCCCTGGCGGCGTGACGTAACCGTGTCGGCGGACGTCGTGGAAGAACTCGCGCGCATCGCCGGATACGATCGCATCGAGGGCGCGCTGCCTTCCATCGCACCGCAGGAAATACCCAGCGGCCCGTACGATTTGGAAAGCTCGCTGGCCCGCAACCTTTGCGCGCTGGGCTATCGCGAGATCGTTACCGTAGCGATGCACGGCACACAGGTTTTCGACCGGCTGCAGCGAGCCGGAATACAGCCCGCACTCGCTCCGGTTGAAGTGCTCAATCCGCTTTCGGAAGATCAGCGCTACCTGCGTTTTGCCCTCGGACCGGGTTTTCTGCAGTATTTTGCGCGGTTTGCCGATGCGGCGCGCGTCTTTGAAGTCGGACACACGTTTTATCGCGACGAAGGACAACCGATGGAGCAAGCGATGGCCGCGTTTGCCTTCACCGCGCAGCGGCAAAGCGAACCCCACTGGCGCGACTCGCACTTCCTTTCGCTCAAAGGCGACGCCGAAGCGTTGATGCGCCAACTCACCGGCCGATCCGATTTTGAGTTCGTGGCCGATTCGCGCAATGGCGCTCACCCCGGCAAGTGCGCGTCGATGCTGCTGGACGGACGTGAAATTGCGCTGCTTTGCAAAGTCGATCCACGCATGCAGGCCGCATTCGACGTGCCGTTGCCGGTGTACGGATGCTGGATCTACCTGCAGCGACTGCCCGACTACCGCGCGCCGCGATACGTGCCGGGCGCGAAATATCCCTCGACGTATCGCGACCTCGCCTTGCTCTGCGCCCTCGACGTGCCCGCGGGCGCGATAGAAAAGGCCATCGCGGCGGCCATCGGTGAACTATGCATCAACGTGTGCACGTTCGACGAATATCGCGGACCGCAAATTCCACCGGAGAAAAAGAGCCTTGCCGTGCGCATGACGCTGCAGCGTGCGGACGCGACGATCACGGATCCGGAAGCGGACGCCGCCGTGGAATCGGCGCTGCTTGCGCTGCGCAAGCGCTTCGATGCGGTGTTGAGGGAATGACGTGACTTGGCCGGATATTCTGATCGGCGCCATCCTGCTCATCGCCGCGCTGAAGGGATACAAACGCGGTTTCGTGATGGAGTTGTCCGGTGCCATTGCCTTGGTGCTGGCCCTGATCACGCCGTGGTTTTACAACGGGTCGTTCGACGGTGCACTAGAAAACGCGCTTCACCTTGGATCGGGATCCGCGCACGTCATCGCGATGTTCTTGGTCGGCCTAGCGACGTACGTCGCCGTTCTGCTGCTGGCGCGCGTTCTCAACGCCGTTGCGCGCTTACCGGTTTTGGGATTGGGCAACGCGTTGGCAGGCGCCGGAATCGGCCTGATCAAAGGCGCGCTCGGCGTCTGGATCATCCTGTACGTCGCGCTTTTCTTTCCGCTCTCGCGCGATATTCGCGCGGACCTGCATCGTTCGAGGTTGGTCGCTTACGTTACGCAACCCAATCCGATCGTCGACAAACGGATCATCGCAACGCTTCCGTGGTTCGCGCGTCCGTTCGTCCATCCGATCTTTGCCCGGCATCGGGTGTAGCTTCCAGAAACACGCGCAGCGCGGCTTGCACGCCGGCGCCGGCACGCAACGGCGCGCCGTATTCCAGCAGCGCAATTTCCAACGCCCCGAGCGCGCCCAGTACGTCCGTCTGCGCAACGTCGCCCATAGTTCCCATGCGAACGATTTTTCCTTTGAATTCGGCTTGGCCACCCGAGAGCACCACGCCGCGCTCTTCGCGGAGCTTGCGCAGGAGCTGCGCCGCGTCGATGCCCGGCGGTAGTTCGCCCGCGACGACCGTCACCGAATGCGCGCCGGGTTGCGAAAATAAGCTCAGGCCCAGCGTGGCGAACGCTTCGCGGATCGCGCGCGCATAAAGACTCGTGACGACCCCAGACTCGCGCGGCACCTTCGTGATGATAGTGCGCGAGCGCGGCATCCAAAGCAAACAAAATCGAAACCGGCGGCGTCCACGGCGTTTGCCCCAGAGGCGCGAACTCGCGCGCTTTGCGCAAATCGAAATAGAAGCGCGCAGCGTTCGAGCTTTCGATCTTTTGCCAAGCGCGCGCGCTGACCGCGGCCATTGCAACGCCGGGCGGCGCTGCGAGCACTTTCTGAGAAGCGCTCACCACGATGTCGTAGCCCCATTCGTCCATGGCAAACGGCGTTGCGCCCAAACCGCTGACCGAATCGACGATCGTCAGCGCGCCGTGCTCGCGCACGACCGGCGCAATGCGTGCCATGTCGTTTTGCACGCCGGTCAACGTCTCGTTGTGCGTAAGCAAAATGCCGTTGTAACGGCGAGCGCCCTCGCCTTGCAGTTTGCGCGCGAGCGACTGCGGATCCAGCGCGTGCCCGGCCTGCGTTTCGAGCACGTCGACGCGCAATCCGAATGCTTGCGCGATAGCCACGAGCCGGCGGCCGAAGACGCCGACCGGAGCTGCCAGAACGCTCTCTCCGGGCGAAAATGCGGACGCGATCGCCGCTTCCAAACCGCCCGTTCCCGACGAGCCGAGCAGCAGCACGTCGGCTTTTGCGGTCCCGAAAATCGGCCGCAGCGCATCGTCTAAGCGCTTCATCAGCGCCGCAAACTCCGGACCGCGATGATCGACCAGCGGTTTGCTCATCGCCGCCAGAACGTGCTCCGACACAGTGACCGGCCCCGGAATGAACAGCAGATTTTTCTTCACGACCGGTACTTACACGCGAGCGGCCCGCGCGCCCGCAGCGATGCGCGCTGCAGTAGGAAGTGCCCTTGCAGCGAAGGCGCGATGCATCGTGCCCAAGATAAAACTGACTGAATTCTCTTCCTGCGCGGGTTGAGCGAGTAAACTCGGCTTTGCCGAACTGGCGCAGGTCCTGCGCCGCTTGCCCACGCCCGCAAACGACCGCGTTCTCGTCGGATACGAAACGGCGGACGACGCGGGCGTCTATCAGCTCCGCGACGATCTGGCGCTGGTGCAGAGCGTCGATTTCTTCACGCCCATCGTCGACGATCCGTTCGATTTCGGGCGCATTGCGGCAGCGAACGCGCTCTCCGACATCTATGCGATGGGCGGCACGCCGATCAGCGCGCTCAACATCGCCGCGTTTCCGAGCGACCGCCTTGAGGGCGCGATTCTCGAATCGATTTTAGAAGGCGGCGCTGCCATCGCCGCCCAGGCCGGCGTCGCCATTCTCGGCGGACATACCATCAAAGATGCGGAGCCGAAGTACGGCATGGCGGTCGTCGGGACGATCGATCCGCGCCGCATCATTTCCAATGCCGGCGCCCGCGCCGGAGACGTTCTGGTGCTCACCAAGCCGCTGGGAACCGGAATCCTCAGTACGGCGCTCAAGCGCGGCGCAATTTCGGAAGCGCAGATGCATGAAGCGATAGGGTGGATGGTGATGCTCAACGACCGCGCATGCGCGGCAATGCTGGCAGCGTCGGCGCATGCTGCAACCGACGTAACCGGATACGGGCTACTCGGTCACGCCGGTGAAATGGCGCGCGCGTCGAGCGTCGGACTGCACTTCGATTCGCAGGACGTTCCGCTCATGGCGGACGTCATGCACCTCATCGAGCGCGGCATCGTTCCCGGCGGCAGCGAAGAAAACGCCGCGGCACACGCGCGTTTTACCGCTTTTGGGCCGAAGGTTTCACCCGCGATGCGGGTAGCGCTTTCGGACGCGCAAACCTCGGGCGGATTGCTGATTTGCGTGCCGCCGGTGAACGTGGAGCAACTGGCGCGAGATTTGCAAGCAGGGGAAAATTTGAGCGCGGTCGTGGGATACGTGCGCGAAGGCGAAGGGATCGAGGTTACATGATGGCAGGATCGGCGTGAAACAGCGCACGTTAGGCTCCGGCACCATGACGGCTGCCGAAATCGGCTACGGCTGCATGGGGCTGACCTGGGCATACGGCCAATCTGTTGCCGCGCGCAACGAAAACGACGGAATCGCCGTGCTGCATCGCGCCGTCGATTTGGGCGTCACGCTGTTCGACACGGCCGACATGTACGGCCCCTTTACCAACGAAGAGCTCGTCGGCAAGGCACTCAAGGACCGGCGCAGCCGAGTACTGATCGCGACGAAATGCGGAATCGTGGTGCGCGGCGATCCGGCGTTGTACGATATGTCGCGAAACGGAACGCCGGCGCACATTCATCAAGCCTGTGATGCATCGCTGCGCCGCTTGCAAACGGACGTCATCGATCTCTATCAACTGCATCGGGTCGATCCCGCCGTTCCCGTGGAAGAAAGCGTCGGCGCGATGGCCGATCTCGTGCACGCCGGTAAAGTTCGCGCGATCGGACTGTCCGAGGTCGACGTGGAAACACTCGAGCGCGCAATGCGCGTGCATCCGATTGCCGCGCTGCAATCGGAATATTCGCTCTTCGAACGAAACATCGAATCCGAGATCCTCCCGTGGGTCGAGCGTCACCGCGTCGCGCTGCTTGCATACTCGCCGCTGGGCCGGGGATTGCTTACCGCGCGGCTGCAGCGCAGCGACATAAAGGAGGGCGACTTTCGGACGCGGCTTCCGCGCTTTGACGACGAAGCGTTCGAGCACAATCAAGGTATTGCGGAGCGCGTCCGGACCATCGGCGAGCGCATCGGCGCGACCGCCGGCCAAGTTGCGCTGGCGTGGCTGCTGGCAAAAAGCTCCGCGGTGATTCCGATCCCCGGCACCAAACGGATTGCGTATCTGGAAGAGAACGCCGGCGCGGCGGACGTTCGCCTAAGCGCCGCCGATCTCGCGGAACTGGACGCTTTGCCCGCACCCGCAGGCGCTCGCTACCGCTAAAGTAAGACAACGGCGGCAGGGGAAACGCGAAGCCGAAAAGGATTGCCTGCTATGCTCGATTTGCGCGGGCCGATTCTGGAGTTGTCCGAGAGTTTGGGACGCGCTCGCCACGGCGATGCAGCGAACGCCGAAGTCGTACGATGGCTGCGCGCCGTCAATGCCGGCGCGCGTTTGGTTTCACCGCCGGCCGACGCGCAGACCCAGCGGGGATACACGCGCACGCTCGTGCACAAGACGGACCTGTTTGAAATCCTGGTTCTGCACTGGCGCCCCGGCTGCGTGAGCGTCATCCACGATCATGGCGGCGCGCACTGCTGGTTCGCCGTCTCGCAAGGAATCATGGAAGTCGAGAATTATCTGCGGACCGACGGGGGCACCACCGCCGGGCACGCGCGTATTCATTTGGAAGGCCGCGAGCGGCTGACTGCCGGAGAAATCGATTACCGTTCCGACGACGTACATCTGCATCGCTGCATCGCTGCGGATGAACCCGTCACCACGCTGCACGTGTACTCTCGGCCCATCGGCCGGTTCCAAGCGTTTGACGAGCGCGCGCAAACCTGCGCCGAGATTACCACTACGTACGACGCCATCGCCCATTCGCCGCCCGCGCGCTAGCGGCGCGTGCGCGACGGCTTTCGTTCGCCGACCGGCCGTTTAGCGCCGTTGCGCCGGCGCATCGGAACGACGTTGTTGGTACGCACGCCATCGCCCAGTTCCACCGGGGTGATGACGCGTTTGCCGAGCGCGTGATACAACACCTCGGACAACTCTTCGACGGGCACGAACGTCATCGTATCGCGGACTTCCCGCGGGATGTCGTCCAAATCGATCTCGTTGCGCAGCGGCAGAATGATTTTCTTAATGCCTGCACGTTTCGCGCCGAGCACTTTTTCCTTCAATCCGCCGATAGGCAGCACTTGGCCGGTGAGCGTTATCTCGCCGGTCATCGCAATGTCCGGATCGACCTTGGTTCCCGTCAGCAACGAGGTGATCGCCGTGGCAAGCGCAATGCCGGCAGAAGGTCCGTCTTTCGGCGTCGCGCCGGCGGGCACGTGGATGTGCAAGTCGTGCTTGGCAAAATAGTCGTCCGGCAGATTGAGTTCATTCGTGCGCGAGCGTAAGAACGATACGGCGGCCTGGGCGCTTTCTTTCATTACCTCGCCCAGTTGACCGGTCAGCACCGAGCTTGCCGGTTCCGGGCATCGCCGTGCTTTCAATGAAGAGGATGTCGCCGCCGACCGGCGTGTAGAACATGCCCGTAGCCACGCCGACGGAAGCGACGCGCTTCTTGACCTCATTGTAAAAGCGCGGGCGGCTCAAGAACTCGTGCAGATTCTCGGGCCGCACGCGCCCCTTGTAGCGCGCGTGCTCCGCGATGCGGCGCGCGATTTTACGGAAGACGGTGCCGATCTCACGTTCCAGATTGCGCACGCCGGCTTCCCGCGTGTAGTCGCTGACTATGAGCCGCAGCGCGTGATCGCTCATCTGCGCCTGCGATTCTTTCAGCCCGTTGACGTTGCGCTGCTTCGGAATGAGATAGCGCTTTGCGATTTGCACCTTCTCCAGCTCGGTATATCCCGAGAGCTGGATGATCTCCATGCGATCGCGCAGCGGGCTGCTGATGGTGTCGAGCGTGTTTGCGGTGCAGACGAACAGCACTTGTGAAAGATCGAACGGCAAATCGAGGTAATGATCGCGAAACGAGTTGTTCTGTTCGGGATCGAGAACTTCGAGCAGCGCGGATTGCGGGTCTCCGCGGAAATCCGCGCCGACCTTGTCGATTTCGTCGATCATCATGACGGGATTACGCGTGCCGGCATCGCGAATTGCGCGAACGATCGTACCGGGCATCGAACCGATGTAGGTCCGCCGGTGGCCGCGGATCTCGGCTTCGTCGCGCACGCCGCCTACGGAAAGGCGAACGAATTTCCGTCCCATCGCTCTGGCGATGGACTGACCCAGCGACGTCTTGCCCACGCCGGGCGGGCCGACGAAACACAAGATCGGTCCCGTCAGGCGATTCTTCAGCTTGCCGACTGCCAGATATTCGATGATCCGATCTTTGATTTTGTCCAGATCGTAGTGATCTTCATCGAGGATTTCGCGAGCGCGCGTGATGTCGATGTGATCGGTCGTCTCTTTGCCCCAGGGAAGTTGCACGAGCCAGTCGAGGTACGTGCGAATCACGCTGTATTCCGGACTTGCCTGCGGCACTTTAGAAAGCCGGTCCAGCTCGCGCTCGGCCGTTTTCTTCAGCTTCTTCGGGCATCTGCGCTTCGTCGATTTTCACGCGTAGCTCGTTGGTTTCGGCCTGCTGCGGATCGATCTCGCCCAATTCTTCCTGAATGGCACGCAGCTGCTGCCGCAGATAGAATTCGCGCTGGTTTTTCTCCATCTCGCGCTGAATGTCGGACTGGATCTTGTGTCCGAGTTCAACCACCTCGAGCTCTTTGGTCAGCAGCATCGTGAGGCGGCGCATGCGCTTCATCGTGTTGCGTTCGGCCAGAATGGCTTGCCGGTCGGGCGTTTCGAGCCGCATCGTGGAGGCGACGAAGTAGGAGAGCAGGTTGGGGTCCGTGATGTTTTGGACCTCCATCTCCATTTCGCGCGGCGCTTGAGGCAGATAGCCGAGCAGCTTTTGGAACAATCCGGCCAGATTGCGCTGCATCGCCACCAATTCTTCGGACTGCACCGTAACGTCCGGCAGCTCCGTGTACGTGGCGATCATGTACGGATCGGTCTGCGTGAATTGCTCGACTTTGAATACCTGCTGTCCCGCAACGATGCACCGCAGCGTCCCGTCGGGAACCTTGAGCATCTTCTGCACCGTGCCGATCGTGCCGATGCGGTTCACGTCGCCGGGACCCGGATTCTCGATTTCCCGATTCTTCAAAACGGTCAGCCCGATCGGTTTGCCTTCGCGCAGCGCTTCTTCCACCAGCTGAATGCCTGGTTTTTTCACCACGGCCAGCGGTATGACCGTATTCGGAAACAGCACCGCGTCCTGCAGAGGAAGAATGCCGATCAAATTTGCGGTGACGATTTGCGGCTGCTCTTTTGGCTGGGAAGGCATGCTATGCCAGAATCCTTTTCACGATCATTCGAATTTCAGTGCGCGCTTCGGGGATATAATGCGGCGAGGCAATCGGCAAGGCAATCGTCAGAATTCCGTCGCCGTACGTGGCGGTGACTTCCCCGTACTGCACCGCCACGGGCAAGTGCAGTTTCTTGATGAACTCGCCGTCCGCGATTTCTTTTTGAAGAAACGAACCGCTGCGCAGCCGCGTAATCTTGGCCCGGCGTCCGGAGATGGACAGATGGCGCTCGTCTACGAACACCCGAAGGCTCTCACTGTCGGCGCCTGCGACTTCGACCCGCACGATCACGGCGCGCTCGGCGTCGTCGATAACGACGTCGGCGTTGGGCTCCCAAACGGGACCCGAATGAAAGCGCACGAGCGAATCCATCACGGCAGCATAACCCCGCCCCTTAGCAATCGGATGCGCAAAGTGCTAACACCTTTACGGCAACGGCGTGGGGAGCGCTCTTCCGCTCGGCCATGCGACGCACGGAATGAGCTGGATATGCAGCGGTTCCCACGCCGATTGGGGCAGCCGTACTTGGAATATCTCTTCGTACTTGGTCGGTACGCCGTACAGGCGAACCGGCGGGAAGCGGGTCACTTTGGCGCCGGGCAGATGGGTTGAGGCGAAAAGGGCGTTGATCGCGGTCCTGTCCGCTGCGGACATATACTGTTGCTTGCGTTGGCCCAGCCACGTCGTGCCGTCGGACGTGGTGTAGAGATAGCCGATGGTTTCACCGTCGATCATGGAAGCAGTCGAAAGTATTTTCTCGATCCGCACGATTGCCGCGGTCGGATCGGCCGCCAGCGTTTGCGGAACGCCTTTCGGTGAATCCAAACAAGGACCGTTGTTGAGAACCGTCATCAGCGTAACCAGCGCAAGGATCATGGCGCAATCGTTCAACGCTCTCTGCGGAATCCCGTCATGGATTTAAGCCGCGCCGTCGCGACGTACGGCGACCGGCGTAATCCGGCGATTTTATTCCTGCACGGTATTCGTTTGAGCGGGCGGATTTGGCGCGAGCATGCTGCGATGCTGAGCGATGAATTCTACGTCATTGCGCCGGATCTGCCCGGCCATGGCGCGCTGGCGGACTTGCCGTTCGATGTTGAGTCGCTCGAAACGTTTTTACGCGACATCATCGGCCAGGCCGCGCATCCGCCTTTGCTGGTCGGCTATTCGCTCGGCGGGTACTTGGCGATGCGATTTGCGGCGGATTGCGCCGAACAAACCGGTGGACTCGTGCTCACGGGATGCACGACCGACATCGTGGGTCCGCGGAAAAAAGTGTACGAGGCTGCCGTTGCGCTGACGCGGCACTTGGATCCCGTAACGATGCAGCGCCTTTTGACCGCATTCTTTCACTTGACGCTGCCGCCGCGCATCGCGCGCGAAATCATACCGTATCCGTTCAATCGCACGGTATTCGAGGCGAGCCGTGCGCTGGTGTGCGGTGTGCGCTATAGTTCGACGTTGCGCGCGTACCGCAAGCCCGTGCTCATCGCAAACGGACGCTGGGATTTGGCGTTCCGGCGCGACGAGCGTGCGTACGCGTCAGCGGCCCGCGCCGAAGTGACGATCTTGCCCGGCGCCCACGTCGCACCGCTGCTTCATCCCGCGCTGTTCTGCAGCATTGTGCGAGCTTTAGCGCGAGCGGCGTTCGCGAGCCGCAGTACCTACGCGCAAGGACCGAGGGCCTAGGTCTCACCCCGGTAAAAGCCCCGCGCGAGCCGAGCAGCCCTCTGCTACGCTAAGGCGGTATGGACGTTCGCGATCTCCCGCTCGAATCCAATCAGGCGCAGTACGACGAGGCCGTCACGCGGTACGCGGAGTTGGTTCGCTCGCGTGCGATAGCGGTCTATCGCATCGGCCAAATCCGGTACCCGGGCCTTTCCGATGCTCGACTTTTGGTGGTTACGGACCGCGCCGGAATCGGCAACCGCTACTTCTTTTCGGCCCAGCAGCGGTTGCCGCGCCGGTTCCATGCGCTGTTCTTGCGGGAGCCGTTCGTTCTTCCGGCGTGGTCGCTGCGCGTCATGCAGCACACCGTCCATCGTCCCTCAGGCTTACTGGCCGGCCGAGACGTTCTTCATTCGTACGCGCTGAACGAAGGCCGCGACGAACGCTGGTGCCGGCTGCTTGAAGCGCGCAGTTTCTATTCTGCCTTCATCGCAAATGCGCAGCAATCGCATTCCCTGGAGGCCCGCGCGACTATGGTTGCGGCCGCAGCGATGCGTCACGCTCTCGAAGACGCCGGCACGGTCCTGCGCCCATGTCAGGCGGACGGCTACGCCGTGCGCATCGATGCGCTGCGGGACGGCTTTTTCGCCCGTAAGGATCCCGAAAACGCTGTGCTCGAAGCCTGGAACGCCATGCGCGAAGCATTCGAGCAGCTCGACTCCTCACTCGAGTCGCAGCTCGGAGTCCACGGACCGGCAGCCGAGAGCAAGTTGCGCGCGCTGCTTGCCGGCGAAGAAGAATGCGCTGCATTCGATCGCGAGTACGCGTTCCGGCGCGCGCGCGACATCGACGGCTATCACCAAGAGCTGGCTTCGCTCGGATTCCCCTATGGCCACCTGTTCGACGTGACGGCGCATCCCGGTGCGATTCGAACCGTGCCGGATGCGCCCGTCGTTGCTCCGCTCGTACGCAACTACTATCGCATGCGGCGCAGAATGTCGGAGTACGCCAGTTAGTACGGGTACCGGGAGTAGACTGCGCGCTTGGAGCCGTCGACGGTAACGCGATACCGTGAACCCGCGCCGGTATGGGTGCGCAAGTCATAGCGGCTGAACGGCCGGCTCAAGTGCGTTACGGTTACCGTGTAGAGCAACGGCTTCCCCGGCGCAATTCGTGCTGCGGCATGCCCCGTAAGAATGTAGGCGCCCTTCGGGATGTAGCCGTCGCTTTCACGCGGACGCTCGACCATGACGGCAACACCGGCGGAATCGACCAGCAGCGCCGCCCCCTCGTCGACCGCCACGCCGTAGATCGTGGCCGGGCTAACCAATCGTTGCGCGAGCGATCGCGCCATGAACGCCGCCAGCCGGCCAAAACGATTGCGGCGCGCGAAATGCGTGTCGGTAATACTGCTGTGCAGCGGCGGCCAGGCGAAAAATCCGGTTGTAAAACTGATCGATTTTTCGTACGGATTCTTCACCGCGTCCGGCGTTGCCACGTCCTGGTCGTCCGGGAGGACGCGATCGGCGGCAACCGAATCGAAGACGATTTCGCCTTGAATCGCTAGGCCCGCACTACCGCCGCCCACGACTCCGCCGCGCGCGTACACGTTGCGGATTGCCGCGATGAGCTCGCTGCCCTTCCACTTTACGTAGTTCGCTTGATCGCCGCCGGCGAACAGCACTGCATCCGCGCTGCGCGCATACCGCGCCGCAGCGTTCACGGCGCTGCGCGAGGCGCACGGCGGAATCAATAACTCCCGAATCGACGCGTACCGGCTGTTGCGATAAAAAAGATCGCTGTAGTCGCGGCCGCCGGACGCTTTGACGATGAGCAGATTTCCCGCGCGTTCATTTGCGGGAGCCGCGATGCGCTTGCGCATCCATGGCAGTACCGTCTGGTACGGCATCCCCATCAGCCCCGCGCCGGAAAGCACGAGCGAGGGTCCGGTCAAGCGCGCGGCGGGCCGCGGCGTTCCGGCCGGCGCGTACGCAATGGGGTTGCACGAGGGCCGGGCGGAAGCCGCTGGGACGAGGGAGGCAGCCGGCGATGCGGCTGCCAGAAGAACGCTCAGCGCAAGTAGTGATCGAACCATGCCATCCATTTCGTGTAAACGTCCGCCAGCCGCACCGGGCCGTTGGGAAGATGCCCCGTAGTGGGATACGCGTAAAACTTTACCGGTACCCCGTTGTCGCGCAACGCGTGGTACATTTCATACGATTCGACGATCGGAACGCGCACGTCGTAAACGTTGCAAAAAATCAGCGTCGGCGTGCGGATGTTCTTGTAATACGCGATCGGCGAGTGTTTGCGCCACAGTTGCAGGTAATTGCCTTTGTACGGCGATCCGCCGGTAAACGAAATCGCGTCTGCATCGATGTCGTCGGCAATCGCATAATCAACGACGAGATCGTTCACTGCCGCGCCGGCTACCGCCGCTTTCCAAATTTGGTAATGCGACTCCATCCAGGATGTGAGCTGACCGCCGTACGACCACCCCGAAACGGCCATGCGCGTCGTATCGACGATGCCGCGCCGCTCCAAGCTCTTGATTCCGGCCATGATGTCTTCACCCGGGCCGATGCTGGCGTCGTCGAAAATTGCGTGTTCGTAGGCATTGCCCAAGTCGTTGCTTCCGCGGTAATTGGGCGCGAACACCAGATATCCGTGAGCGGCAGCTAATTGCCGAAATGGTTCGAAAGCCAAGGTCGACGTTTCCGTCGGGCCGCCATGAATGCGCAGCACCAGCGGATACTTTCGCCGCGCGACGTATTCCGGCGGATACGTCAGAACGCCGTCTTCGGCTTGCCCCGCAGACCCGGTCCACCTCACGCGTTCCACTCGTCCGAGATCCAGCGCGGCAATGCCCCGATTGAACGAGGTGATCTGCTGCGGTTTGCGCGCGCCGCGCGCCAGGACATATAGTTCGTTCGGATGGTGCGCCTGCGTGCCGATGAACGCAATCGTTCCGTCTTGCGCGACGCTGCCGTCTTCTTGAATCGCAGCGTCTACGACCGGACCGAGCGGCAGTTTTCGCGCGGCGCCGTTCAACGGCTGAACGTACAGCGGCGCCGCGGCGCGGTCGTACACCTGCAGCAGCAGCGAAGCGCCGTCCGGCATCCATGAAAGGACTTCCACGTGGCGATCGAGCGCCCGTGACACGTCGCGGCCGTCGACGAACGCCTCCGTTTCGTTCATCGGATCGCCCTCGCGATTTCGGCGGTACGCGATGCGCGCGCCATCCGGCGAATACAATTCGTTGTCTTCGTACGCGTGCTGCGGCGTTGCGTACTTGCTCTTTCCGGATGCGAGTTCGAGGCGCATCACGGCCGCGCGATCCTGCAGCCCGTAAACAGCGTTCGGCGCGCGATCGTACAAAAGCGATCGGCCATCCCGCGACCACGAAAGCGGCGCATCGGCAACGCTCCAACTGCCGTCGGTCAACCGGCGCTCGTGCCCGTTCAGATCGGCAAGCCACAGATGCGCGGGCTGCGGCGGTTTGGTCACCAAGTACGCGTTGTCGGTCACTTCGAAGCCGTCGCGGTACGCCGCCGCGCCGGTTGCCGGCGCGACGTCATTACGCCGAGAAAACGCGATCCGATCGCCGCGCGGCGCCCAAGCAAAGCGTATGACGCTCGTTTTGCCCCACGTCAGCCGCCGCTGCGAGCCGGCCACGGGATCGATTGCGTACAGTTGATCCGCATCTTCGCCCGGGACGTTCAGCACGGCGCCCAAAATCGTTCCGTCCGGCGACCACGCCAGCGCATCGACCGAATCGTGGCCGCCGCCGATCGCGCGCATCGCACCCGAACGTCGATCGTACATTTCGAGCGTGTCCTCGTAGCGATTGCGATCCGCGTTCACGCGTGAAACGACGAAGGCGATGCGATTGCCGTCACGCGAAATCGCCGGCAGCGAAAGGTCGACGATCCGCAGCATCGCATCGACCGAAAATCGCGCAGTCGGCGGTGAGGCGGCAGTGGCAAGCAGCAGCGCCGCGGCGGCACATGCGTGCAGCAAACGCGTCACGCCGTAACTCGCATTTCCCGCACGTCAGCCAAAATCGCTTTGGCAGCGCGCTTGCCCGGAAAGCCGCTCACGCACCCGCCGGGGTGTGCCCCCGAGCCGCAAAGATAGAGGCCGCGCAGCGGCGTTCGGGTTGCGAAGCGCCGTTCGTAAATTTGTCCGGGCAGCAGTTCACCGTGAAAGATGTGTCCCCCGCGCAAACCGAATTTGTTCTCCAGATCCATCGGGCTGAGAATCTGCCGCGCTTCGATCGCACCGGGCAAATTCGGCGCATATTGACCGAGCAAATACACGATGCGGTCGGCAACCGCTTCGCGCTGCGCGGCAGTCCAACCGTCACGCCTGTCGTATGGATAGTATTGCGCGAAAATTGACAGGATATGCTTTCCGGGCGGTGCCAGCGACGGATCGGTCGGCGTTTGCATGAAACATTCGAGCATCGGCTGCCTGGAGATGCCGCCATTTCGCGAGTCTTCGAACGCTTCTTGCAAATAGTCGATCGAGGGCGCGACATGTATCGTCGCGCGATGATGCGGCTGCGGCTGCGTGCCGGGGCGGCACTTGAAGTTCGGCAGTTCGCCCAGCGCCAAATTCAGCTTGAAGGCGACTCCGGTCGTCTTCCAATCACGAACCTTGCGGCGAAATTCCGGTTCGAAATGCGACTCGCCCACGAGCTGCGAGAACGTCACGTACGGGTGAGGATTGCAAGCGACCGCGCGCGAGCGAACTTCACGCCCGTCGGACAGCACCACGCCCCTGGCCGCGCCGTCTACGACGACGATGCTTTTGACCGGTGAATCCGCGTAGATGTTCGCGCCGTACGACCTCGCAGCCGCCGCCAACGCGTTCGAAATGGAGCCCATTCCGCCGCGCACGAATCCCCACGCGCCTTGCACGCCGAGCGCGCGGCCTGCGAAGTGGTGGGCCAAGACGTATCCCGTTCCGGGATCGCGTGGACCGGCGTTCGTGCCGATGATTCCGTCCGTCGCGATCGCAGCCTGCAATATCGGCGTGTTGACGTACCGCTCGACGAGGTCGGCCGCCGAACCGTTCAGTGCGCGCCGAACGCTTACCGGGAACTGTTCGAAAGACGGCTCATCGTCTGAGAACGTTTCAAAGAGGCGGCTTCCGAGGTCGCGAATAGCGCCGTCGACTTCGGCAAAACCGCGAACGTCTTCTTTGTCGAATGCGGCAATTTCGCGAGCGTTCGCAGCATCATCGGATCCGAGCAGCAGCGATCGTCCATCGCCCAGCACGTTGAACGTTGCCGGATCTTTTCGATAGGCGCTGTACCCGTGGCTTTCGAGCGACAATTCCGCTATCAGCCACGGATCGAGCAAAGTGCAGACGTACGAGGCCGAGGACACCGTGTAGCCGTTCCAAATCGCCTCGCTGATCGCCGCGCCGCCAATGCGCTCAGATCGCTCGAATACCGCAACGGAAAGACCGGCCTTTGCCAGCAGCGCCGCGCACGTCAAACCGTTGTGACCGCCGCCGACGACGGCGACGTCATAGGTTCGCGAAGGCACCACGCACCTGTTCGAAAAGGGCGCTGAGCCGGCGGTACTGCGCTTCAATCGCGGTCGCTTCCGCGTACTGCGCGGCCGTTGGGCGCGCGAACGAACCGTCGATCGTGCTCAGCAAACCTTGTACCCGTTCGCGCAGCATATCTTCCAGGAAATCATCGTCCTGAGAATTCTGCGGATCGATGCTGAGTTGCAGCGAGAGCGCGGCGAGCCTGGCGCCCAGCGGGCTGCTGCGCGGAACCTTTGCGCGCATGCCGTCGATCGCGTTGAGTCTTGCGATCGATTCCGTCGTAGATCGCAAATAACCGTGCCGACAGGGCGTGCCGCACTTGGTAATCCTGTGCGGTAAAATCAAAGAACGGCGCGCCGCGCACTTCAAGGCGTTGCGTAAACGTCGCGCCGTCGATACGCGCGCGAACCGAATAGCCGCCGGGCACGACGGTGGCACCGCAAGATTCACCGCGGTTCCACTTCGGTGCGCGCGTCCACGGCTGCGGCGGATCCTCGCAGAGTGGCCAAGCGATGCGCTGCAGGCCGGCGCCGGCGTGCAGGGGCAAATGGCGCACCACCCTACCGCGTCCATCCAGGATTTCGAGTTGCGGCGGGTTCTCCGGCGCCCGCGCTTGATAGATCGTAATCAGCGCTCCGACCGGCGGGTTTTCGCCCGCAGCCAGCAGGTTGAACGTGTCTTGGTGGCGGTTGAAAAGATAGGCGGTGCGGATCCGAAGAAGCGCGTCTTGATGCAATGCCGCCAAACGCTGCAGCGGCGTGGCGTCGTCCAGGATCCAAATTCCGCGCCCGTGCGTTGCCAGCAGCAAGTCGTTGGTTTGCGGCTGGACGCGAACGTCACGCACGGAAGCTGCGGGCAAACCTGCACTCACGCGCTGCCATGACGCGCCGGCGTTCCATGACGCCCAGAAACTCTGTTCCAAGCCGGCATAAAGCAGCTGCGCATGATGCGGATCTTCTCGAATGACGCGCACGAATTGATCGGCCGGCAGATTGCCCGCGATCGACGTCCAGTGCGCGCCGTAATCGGTGGTTCGATAGACGTACGGTTTGCGATCGCCGGCGTAATGGCGATCGACGTTCGCATAGGCAACGGCCGGCGAAAAATGCGAGGGTTCGACCGTTTCGATACGCGCGTGCGCATCCAATCCGGGAATCGAAACATTCCGCCAGTGGGCGCCGCCGTCGCGCGTCAGCGCAATGTTGCCGTCGTCGGTGCCGGCCCAGATCATGCCACGCCGAACGGGCGAGAGCGCGATCACCAAAATCGTATCCGACGTTTCCGCGCCCGTGCCTTCGTTCGTAATGCCGCCCGTGATGAGCTGGTGCGCTTTGATGTTGCGGGTCAAATCAGGGCTGATTGCATCCCAACGCGCTCCCCGATTGTTGGTTCGAAACACGACGTTGCCGCCGTAATAGGCGACGTGCTCGTCGAACGGATCGAACGCGATCGGGGATTCCCAGTTGAAACGATAGCGCAATTCGCGCGGCGGGACGACGTTTTGATCGCGCAAATAGGGTGAAATCGCCGTCTGCGTTTTCGTGCCTTCGTTGTAGAGCCACAGCTCGCCGCCGTTGGTTCCACCTCCGCTCGAGTACCAAATCAATCGCGAATCGATCGGATCGGGCCACGTCCACGTTCCGTCGCCGCCTGCGACTTTCTGCCAGTACTTCGCCAAAATGCCGTCGTTACTCAAACTGTTTGACGGCGCGCACCATGTCCCGTTGTCCTGCAGGCCTGCGCAGACGTTGTACGGGACGTTGCTATCGTAGCCGATGTGATACACCTGCGAGATGGGGAGCAGGTTCACGCGAGCCCACCGCTTGCCGTTATCGAGCGAGAGGCCGACGCCGCCGTCGTTCCCTTCGAGAATGCGCCGCCCGTCGGCGGATATCCACATCGCGTGATGATCGCCGTGAAGGCGCTGGCCGCTGCGCTTCCAGGTTCGTCCGCCGTCGCGTGTTTCAGCCAGAGCGACGGAGCTTGCGAACGCGTGATTCGGATCGCTGGGATCGACTGTAATCCGGCTGAAATAGAACGGCCGCTCGTTGATAAGCGTGTCGGCCGTCATGAACTGCCAGTTCGCTCCGGCATCGTCGCTGCGCCAGAGCAATCCATGCGAAGATTGAATCAACGCGTAGACGCGATCGTGCAGCACCGCCAGGCCGATGCGCCCCATCGGCCCGTCGGGCAAGCCGTGCCCGGTGAGTTTAGTCCACGTGGCGCCGCCGTCGATCGATTTGTACAACCCGTCCTGCGCGCCGCCGCTTTCTATGGACCAATTCGTGCGCCGGAATTGCCACATTCCGGCATAGACGACGCTGGGATTCGAGGCATTCCACGCAAGATCGGCGGCGCCGCTCGAGAGGCCGAGATACAGCGTGCGTTTCCACGTCGTCCCGCCGTCGGTCGTCTCGTAGACGCCGCGATCGGACGTATCTTTGAACGGATCTCCCAGCGCCGCCGCAAGTACGTGGTTCGAATTGGACGGATCGATCAGGATGCGCGAAATTTGCGAGCTCGCCTGCAGCCCCATGCGCTGCCAGTGGCCGCCGCCGTCGATCGTTCGATAGATTCCATCGCCGTAGGAAACGTCGTTGCGCGGCGCCGCTTCGCCTGTGCCGGCCCAAACGACGTTCTCGTTCGAAGGATCGATGGCAATCGCGCCAATCGGGGCGACGTCCTGCGCATCGAACACCGGCTCCCAATCCATTCCGCCGTCGCTCGATTTCCATACGCCGCCGCCGGCGGCACCCACGTAATAGAGCGAGGCATCGTGATTCGTGCCCGCTACGTCACCGAGCCGCCCGCCGGAAACGGAGGGCCCGATCGAGCGAAACTGGATATTCCCGAGCGTCTGCGCGCGTGCGGCGAGAATGCCGCTCCCCGCTAGGAGAGCGGCACCCAAAAGGACCGAAGTCCAGCGCATCTACAACTTGATTTGCAGCTGAACGAAGAACTGCAGCGGCAGCGGATAGTTGTAGGAGTTGGTGTCACCGTATGCCGGCGCAAACGCCGCGTTGAAGAACGGGTTGAGCGGTACGCCGTTGGCAGTGGTATCGTTTGGACCCGTTCCGTTATAGAAATTGCTGATGTAGAACGGGTTGGCGTAATAGCCGCAGGTGTTTCGGCCGGGCGGATATTGTTTGGTCCACGGTTCGCTGGATCCGCCGAAGCATGAGTTCACTAGATTCGCTACGGTGACGTTCGCCGAAATGCGCGGCGAAATGTCGTAGCGTACCTGCAATCCGAGGTTGAATTGCCAAGGCTGCCGGAACTGACCGAAGGTGTCGAATTTGCCGCTGTACGGATTGGGAATGTACAGATTTCCGACGCTCGTACCCGTACTCGTTTCCGCAAAGCTGCACGACGTGTAATCCGCTTTGAGCGGGTCCCCGGTGGGAATCAACGCCGTCGCTTGGTTCTGAGAGCACGTTCGCGGATCGAAACCCATGAAGTCGGCCGGCGTACCGTAGGTTGCGCCCTCGTTTAAACTCAAAGCCGGCGTAATGGACCACTTGTCGTGTTTGTAGTTGAGAACGAGCGCAAACGTGTTCGGCGAGACGTACGGGTAATCGAGGCCCGTATCGTACCAGGCGAATTTATCGAGCAGCGGCTGCGGCGACATGCCGTAGTACGGGTTGCGGATGTCTGTCGCCAGCCCGCATGTGTCCGGTGCGCCGCTGTTGGTTGGGTCGTAGCATGGTGCGCCGCCCCCCGCTTTGGTCAGCAGGTTGAAGTTTTGAATGTCTTCGTTGTACGGGTCGACGGGATTGATCGGGACGTTGGCGTAATTCGCCCATTTTTCTTTGGAGTTGGTGTAGGTGTACGAGAGCACGAACGCAAGACCGTTTTTGTTGAAGTCGCCTTTCGTAAACTCCAGTTCCACGCCGCTCGTGCGCTCGGTGCCGGAATTGAGCGACGGTGAGGCATTGAGCGTCGGCACGTTTACGGTTTCGTAGAGCTGGTCCGTTGCCCAGCGATAGTACGGCGTGAGCTTGAAGGACATGTCCGTGCCCTTGAAATGATGTTCCAGCGAGAAATCGTAGTTGTTGGAAAACTGCGCCTGCGCTTCATGCAGGGGTGTAAAAAAGCCGAACGGCAAGAAGCCGACTAGCTCCGAAGCGAGATTTTCTTCAGCACTGTTGTACTGGATCTCGTAGTTTTGCGGTTCCTGCGCGAAGCGTCCGGCGGAAAACCGCAGCACGTTGTCCGGATTGAGCGTGTACGTCATGCCTAAACGCGGCTCGGTATAACTTTGGCTGTACGTCGAGGGATATTGATTTGAAAGCAGGATGTTGCCGCCCTGTCCGTTCGGGTGCAGCGTCTGAACGCCATTGACGACCGGACAGTTAAAGGTTACGTACGGTTGCAGCGTCGAGGCGTTTTGCGGCGCCTGCGGCACCAAAATGGGCTGATACGTAGCGGGGTCGTAACAGAACTCGTTCTGCGCCGCGGTGTACCAGAAGTTCTTACCTGGCGTGTTCGTGTTGCCCAGATCGAATTCATCACGTTCGAACCGCAAGCTCGCGTTGATGTCGAATTTCTCGTTGGGGCGCCATTCGTCGATCAAGGCAAAATGGAGAAACTTCGGCGTCACGCTGTTGATGGGCCCCTGATTGCCCGTATAGGTCAGCGCCCAGGAAGCGCCGGCAGTGCACGCGGCGGGTGGAATCGGGTCGTTTGATCCGCCGGAGCAGTTCACGTTTTCCGGATTGTCATTGTCGGACAGCCCGGTCGGATAACGGAAGGTGCCCTGACTGATCGAATCGTTGCACGGGGCGGGTTGGCCCGCGGTGTAGTTGTCAATCCCGTTGTCGCCGGTTCCGGAGTACGCCGCAAAGCATTGCTTCCCGTTCGTAAGGTTGCTGATCTGCTGGCTTGCCGTGTTGAGGTAATTATCGCTGTTGAACCGGAACGTCGTCGACGTGACGTAGTTTACCATTGCCGAAATTTGGTTCGTGTCGCTGATCTGATCGGCAAATTGCAGTTGCCCGCCGCGCGTGTGTGCATCGACTTCATAATCGTAGTTCGTCCCGGAAAACCCTGAGCCGATGCCGCGCCGCGCGGCGCCGCTACGATTCGTGTTCGAGTAAAACGTATAACCAAAGAGGCGCAGATAGGCGGAACTTCCGATATTTTTTTGATATTGCAGCTTCACGATGCTCGCCTGGTCCCAGCGGCCGTCGCGGTAATCAGGCGGGAGTGCCGCGTAATCGCCCGCCGCGCAAGCATTAGGAACTGCCGGCGCATGGTTCACGAACGGCGCGATGGCGTTGTTGCAGCGGTTCGTCGGGGAGCCGGGAAAAAGATATGCAATGGGTTGCGTCGTCGCCGGCGCCAAAAATGCGGTTCCGGACGGAAAGGTAAGATAGTCGGGCCAGTGGGGCTGATGGATGCCTAGGATGTTCAAATTTTCGTTCGCGTAAATCAAATCGTTGATGACATCCGGACCGGCGTCGTTCACGCCGGTGTAGTACTGGCGAAATTGCGCCGAGTTCGTATAGAGGAGCTGGATGTCGTCACGGCCGCTGTCATGCCGATGGGGGATGGCAAAGTGCAAGTTCGCCACGGCTTCACGCCCGTTGATCGTCGAAACGTTTCCGTACGCCGGGTTGATCGAAGCGAAGCAGCCGGGATCCGTGCCGAGCGAGTAGTTATCGTAGGCCGGATTATCGTAGAGGTTTTGGTTGCTCCAGTTGCACGTAGGATAGACGGCCGGGTAAAAAGCAAACGTGTTGGAGGTCACGCCGTTGGGACCCGTCGTGAGTTCGCCCGCGTTCGGAAACGTATCGGTCAAATCTGCGCCGTTAGCGTTGTCCCAGTAGCGAAAATCTTGATTGTAGCCGCTCAAACCGGCGTAGTAGGAGAAAAGCCGGTTCGGCGAAGCGCCGCCGGCCTCGACCGAGACGTCATGATAAAACGTCGGCGTGCCGAGCGTTCCGAGTATGGTTCCATATCCCGGATACGTTCCCGATTTCACGACCTGATTGATGAAGCCGGCAAGGCCGGTCGCGTTCGAGGTGGAGCTGCCGCCGCCGGTGTAGATCTCCAGTTCCTGCTGGCCGAGCGTTGAAGCCGAATGCGCGGGATAGTTATCGAACGCGCGGTTCACCGGAACGCCGTCGTATTCGTAACCGATCTGATCGTAGTAGCCGCCGCGAATGTACACGGTTTGATTCACGCCCATCTGCCCGGGCGGCACGAAGGCGCCGGGCATCGAGGCAATCGCCGAGTACGCATTGTTTAGACCGCCTCCGCCGCCCAGCGGCGCCGCCGCGGCGGTCAATGCGGGGTTGACGGAGTACACGTCGGTGGTTACGCCGGGCTTAACCGGTGAAAGCGACGAGCGGCTCGTGACGTTCGCAATGGTCCGCAGACTGGTGCGCAGCGTTACGGGGACCGTCTGTAGTTGATCCGCAAACACCGAGATGCCGCCGATGCTCACCGACTCGTATCCGGTGCGCTGCACGCTAATCGTATACGTGTCCGGCAGCAGCGAGACGAAAACGTATTTTCCCCCCGCATCGGTCGTGGTCGTGGCATTCTGCGAAGGGCTGCTCACGCTGACGGTAGCGCCCGCTACCGGCGCGTGCGTTTGAACGTCTGTTACCGTACCGCTGATGCCGCCGGTCGTGCCGGCCAGCGCCGGCATTGCCGAACCGGTCAACAGCGAGGCGAAAACAAACACGGCAACGAGCGCGCGGGGAATGCGAACGCGATGGGCCATACCATCCTCCGAGATTGCAGGTTAGTCTCAGTATAGGAAGACCGCGCTCGCGCAGGTATCCCGGAGTTCCGCCATATGATCGTTTTCCGGCATGCCTGCTGAGGGAACGACCGTGCGCGCTGCGCTACCTATAATTTTATTTGAACGTCGAAATAGAGTTCGAGCGGAAGGACCTGATTGTAGCTGGCCACGTCGTTGCCGTCGAACGACGGCGCAAACGCGGCGCTGAAGTACGGATTCAACGGAACGCCGTTCGCCGCGGTGTCGTTCGGATTGCTGCCGTTGTAGAAATTGCTGATGTAGAACTGATTGCGGTAGTAGGCGCAGGCATTGTGATCCGGCGGATAGATGCTGGTCCACGGTTCGCTCGAACCGCCGAAGCAGCGCTGGTAGAGGTTCGCTACGGTCAAATGTGCCGTGACGCGAGGGCTCACATCATAACGCATCTGCAAACCTACATTCATTTGCCACGGCTGGCGGAACTGACCGAACGAGTCGAATGTTCCCGAGTAGGGGTTCGGAATAAACAAATAGCCCGGACTTGTGCCGCTCGCGCCGACGGCGGCCGCGTGGCACGATGTATAATCCGGGGTCAGCGGAGTGGGCGCCGACGGGATATTGGCGCCCGTCGCCCCCTGATTCTGCCGGCACGTGCGCGGATCCAAGCCTTGGAAGTCTGCCGGGCTGCCGTAGGTCGCGCCCTGGTTCAGCATGAGCGCCGGCGTAATGGAAAACTTATCGTGTTTGTAGTTGAGCAGCAGCACGAAGACGTTCGGTGAGACGTACGGGCCGTCCAAACCGGTATCGTACCAGCCGTTTTTGTCCAACGTCGCCTGCGGCGCCTTGTTGTAATACGGGTTTGCGATGATCGACCAGTCGTCGTACGCGCTGGTCGCTGCGCCGGTGCAGGCGGGCAGCGCACCCGTTGGGTTGTTCGTCGCGTCCTGCGCCTCCGTTGAATAGCATGGCGCGCCGCCGCCGGCTTTCGTCAGCGCGTTGTAGGCCAGAATGTCCTGATTGAACGGATCCACCGGATTGATTGTCGAGTTGGGGTAATTCGCCCACTTCTCTTTCGAATGCGTGTACGTGTATGAGAACGCTGCGGACCAGCCGTTTTTGGTGAAATCACCCTTGGTCACTTGCAGCTCGACGCCGTACGTGCTCTCGATTCCCGAGTTGAAGCCCGTTCCCAAAAACAGCGTTGGTACGTTCGCCGAGTAGATACTCGTTGGTCGCGTAGCGGTAATACGGCGTGAGCTTCAGCCCGACGTCCGTGTGCGCGAACTGATGCTCGTACGAAAAATCGAAATTGTTTGCTTCCTGCGCCTTTGCCGGGTGGAACGGCGTGTTGAAACCGAACTGCAGAAAGCCCACCAGCAGCGCCGGCAGATTCGGCTGCGCCGTATCGTATTCGATCTCGTACGTCTGCGGCTGTTGAAAGTAATGACCTGCGGAAAACCGCAGCACGGTATTGGGATCGACCGTGTATGTCATTCCAAAACGCGGCGAAAAGTAATTCTGCACGTACGTCGGATTGAACTGATCGGTCATCAGAACGTGACCGTTCTGTCCGTCGGGGTGGACGGTTTGCTGTCCGTCAGCGGGATTGATCGGACAGTTGAACGTCACGTACGGTTGAATGTCGCGCAAGTACTGCGGAGGCTCGGGGATGAGCGCAAATTGGAGCGTTTTGGGATCGTAGCAGTACTCTTTTTGGGCCGCACGAAACCAAAAGTCTTTGGCGGGATCGCCCGCAATCGGCGTGAGATCGAACTCGTCGCGCTCGAAGCGAAGGCTCGCGCTGATATCGAGCTTGTCGCTGGGTTTGTATTCGTCGCTCAGCGAGAAATTGGCGAACTTGGGCGTTACTTTGTTGACGTCTCCCTGATTGCCCAAATAGGTCATACGCCATGATGCCCCGGCTGCGCATGCCGCCGCGGGAATCGGCGCGTTTGCCCCGCCGGAACAGTTCTGATTCTGCTGCGCTCCGTAGTCGGAATTCCCGGTGATGTCGCTGAACGAACCTTGCGTGATGGGGTCGTTGCACGGGGCGGGCTGACCGGCGGTATAATAGTCAACGCCGTTGCTGGGGTTCTGACCGGTATCATATGCCGCAAAGCATTGCGTGCCGTTCGTCAGATTGCTCACCGCGACGCCGCCGGAGCCCGTATAATCGTTGAACGGCGCTCCGCCGTAGTTCAAATCGTTCAAGTTGTTGTAGCGCAGCGTGTTTGACGTCACGTAGTTGAACGTTGCGGTCAGTTGATTGGCGTCGTTGATTTGATCGGCGAATTCAATCTGCCCTCCTCGCGCGTGAGAGCCGATTTCGTAATCGTAGCCGCTGCGGTATCCTGCCAACGCCAGGGCGCCGTAAGGACCGGTCAAACCGTCGCCCACCGCGCCGCCTTGATCCCACGTGGAGAAAAACGTGTAGCCGAAGAGCCGCAGATACGCACGGCTGCCGATGTTCTTCTGATATTGGAGCTTGACGATGCTGGCTTGATAATTTTCGCCGTCGCGATAGGTATTCGGAAGGGCGGAATAGCCGCCCGCGCCGCACTGTCCCGGCACGGTAATCGGCGCTGCTGCATTGGAGTCTTGACCGGCTATCAAGTCGGTGTTGTAGCAGCGGTTCAACGGTGACCCCGGGAACGGATAGGCGATCACCGGCGCGGTCGCCGGCTGCAGGAACGCGGTCGACGAGGGAAACGTATAGAAGTCCGGCCACATCGGCGCGTACGCCAGCTGTCCGACATCGAACGGACTTCCGCTGCTGTCGCAGCACGCTTTCGTGTCTTGTTCGAAGGTTCCGAGCATGGGCTGAAAGTCGTTCGGCGAGTTGTAGGCGTTAATCAACTGATAGGAGTTCGTGTAGAGCAGTTGGACGTTGTCGCGGCCGGCGTCGTTTTTATGCGGAATGCCGAAGTGCACGTTGGCGACGGTTTCACGCCCATTGATTCCGGCCGGCAGATCGATATTGGATCCTAAATAATCGTAGCAGCCGGGATCGTTCCACAAAGCGACGGTCGAAGACCCGAGGATCGGGTTGGTATAGAGATCGTTCGGCTTGCCGTTGTTGCACGTCGGGTAAACGGCAGGCCAGAAGGAAAGATTCGTCGTGACGTAGCTCGGCCAGAACTGCGGAAATTCCGCGTTCACTTCGGCGCCGTTGTTTTCGGTAAGATAGCGGAATTCCTGATCGTAACCGCTCAAGCCGACATAATACGAAAATAAGCGGTTCGGCGTTGCTCCGCCGGCTTCAACTTGCAGCTCGTGATGGAACGACGGCGTACCGACGCGCGCGGAAAAGGTGCCAAATCCCGGGAAGGTCCCGGTTTTTACAACTTGATTGATGAAACCGGACAGCCCGGTTGCATTCGAGCTCGCCGGACCGCCGCCGGTGTAGATCTGCAGTTCCTGCTGGCCGAGCGTCGAGGCCGTGTGCGAGGGATAATTGTCGAACGACCGGTTCACCGGCACGCCGTCGTATTCGTAGCCGATCTGATCGTAATTGCCGCCACGAATGTACACCGTTTGGTTCACGCCGGTTTGATCCGGCGGCACGTACGCGCCAGGCATGGACGCTATCGCGGAATACGCGTTGTCCAAGTTGCCGCCTCCGCCGACCGGCGCAGCAGTTTGCGTAAGCGCCGGATTGACGGAATACACGTCGGTCGTAACGCCGGCTTTCACCGGCGAGATCGCTGAGCGGCTCGTAACGCTGGCGATCGTGCGCAGGCTCAAGCGCATCCTGATCGGAAGCGCCTGCACCTGATCGGCAAAAATCGAAACGCCGTTCAACGCCAGCGGTTCGTAGCCTTGCCGCGCAACCGTAACGGTGTACGTGTCCGGCATCAGCGAAACGAACACATATTTGCCGGCCGCATTTGTTTTCGCCGTAGCGGTCTGCGATGGGCTTGTGACCGTGACGGTAGCGTCGGCTACCGGCTTTTGCGACTGCGCTTCCGTAATCGTACCGCTCAGGCCGCCGGTAGTGCCCGCAAGTGCCGGGGAAAGCGGCGTTCCGATGAACGCAAACGCCAAAACGAAAACCGCTACAACGCGCAAGCTCGCAACGAAACGCACCATACCGCCTCCAACAACGCTCGGTCGAGTCCGATATTCCGTTCTCTTCGGCCGCGTGCCCGCGGTATCCCCGTTCTGTTACACGTCGTGATTTTGACCCAGCAGGTGGGCAAGTTGCGTGCGCGACTTCAGACCCAACCGCACGAATATCTCCGAAACATGGTGTTCGACGGTATGCTCGCTGATGCGCAGCTGCGCCGCAATTGCGCGATTCGTCTCCCCTTTGGCGATGAGCTTGGCGATCTGGGACTGGCGCACGGTGAGCACCGCGCTCTCCGCGCGCGCCGCGGATTTTTCAACGCGTTCGGTCGTGCGTACGACGCCCATGCCGCGATACCGATCCGCGGCCGCATCGTCTTCACCCGCGCATTCCAGTGCTATCGCCTCGCAAAGCCGATTCCCCATTCGCGAAAAGTTCTGCGCCGCAGCCCGCGCTGCGCGGCGGGCGTAAGCCGCATCGTCGCGGCGCGCGAAGGCTTCGAACAGTAACGTATACGCGCGCTTGAGCACCGGGCGGCCGACCGCTCTCTTCAACAAACCGCGCGCGAGATCGACGTCCTGCGCATGTCCCCATTGCGCGACAGCCAAAAAAAGATCCCATGCGCGATGCGCGTGCGGAATGGCTCGCAGCGCTCTTGCAAGAAGCGCCTGCGCCTCGCCCCGGCTTCCTTGGGTTACGCGCAGCGCTGCAAAGGCGGCTGCGACGCTCGCGATGCGCTGCAGTTCTGCGGATTGCTCGGCGAGATCGATTGCCGTCTCATCCGCGCAGGCTGCCAGCAGCGCGCGGTCGTTCAGCAGCAGCGCAATCGGAACGCCGACGCTGGCGGCTTTGGTTTTAAACGTTGCGGTCGTAACGCCCGCATCGAGCGCTTCCCACGCCATCGCGCGCGCCCGCTCCACTTCTCCTTTGAACATCAGCGTGCGCGCATAATTGAGCGAGGAGTACGCGATGCGCCACATCAGGCCCGTGCGCTGCGATTCGTCGACCGCGATCTGGTGGCGCGCCATGGCTAAATCCAAATCCCCCAAATCGAACGCGGCACCCGCGAAATTATTTTCTATCTGGGCGACGAGCTCGCTGACGCCGCTTTCGGCAGCCAGCTTTGCGGCCGCCCGAAATTCCGCTATTGCGGGCGCGGCATTTCCCAGCACGGCTTGCGTCTCTCCGCGAACTTCATGCCATGCGGCGCGCGAACCGGCATCGAAATGCTCGCGCAGGGCGGCCACCGCGTCCAAATGCGCCAGCGTTCGATCGATCTGCCCGAGCGTCATCGAAAAACGCGCGACGCTGAGCAGCGCCTGCGCGTACATTTGCGTATGTCCAAGTCGTTTGAGCGCGTGCGCCGCCTGGGAGGCAGCGCGGACGCTTTCTTGCGTTTGCGCGTCGACCCACTTTTGATCGGCCTCGAGCAGCAACGCGTGCGCCGTCCCTACCGCGTTGCCGCAGGCATCGTACTCGGCACGCGCGCGCGCAAACCAGCGCGCCGGCTCTTCGCCGCAGCCCTCGATGTACAGCAGTAAACCCAGGCGCTCGCACAACGCTGCGCGCTGCGTTCCGGGCGGATACCCCCAAGCCAGCGCATCGTTGTAAAACCGAATCGCATCGCGATAGGCGTACATCTCCCACGCCGATTTTGCAGCGGCCTCATTCCAAAAGCGCGCTTTGTGCGCTACCCGCGCTGCGGACCAATGATAGGCTAGTTCGGCGGCCCGCGTGCTCGCGTCGGGCTGCGCTTCCAGCTGCTCGGCAATGCGAACGTGGAGCGGCGCCGCCAGGCCCAAAACGAGCTGCTCCGCCAACGCCTGTCGAATGAGCGCGTGCCGAAAGCAAAAGTGAGCAGGCTGCTCGCGAGACTCCTCGAGCAAACCGCAGTCGACCGCGCGCTGCATGACGCCCAGCACCGCTTCCGCCGAAAAATCCGAGATCGCGCACAAAAGCGCGGTGTCGAAACGTTGGCCCGCAACGGCCGCGCGCGAAAGCAAACCGCGTTCCGGCGCAGAAAACGGCATAAGGCGTTCGCTTAGAATCGCTTGCAGCGTCACCGGCAAGTTCGTTTGAAACGACAGTCCGCCGTTCTCCACCGCGACGCGCGCCAGCTCTTCTGCGAAAAGCGCGTTGCCTTCGGCAAGGACTTCGATCTGCGCGATCATCGCCGGGTCCAGGTGTGCACGCGAGCGGCGCAGCGCCGCCTGAATCAGATGTTTGATTTCGTGACGACGCAGGGCGCGCAGTCGAATGGCGTTGGCCCGGCTGCGCGCGGCTGCGCTGCGCAGCGCCGCGGCTGCCGGATTGCGCGCGAGCGAGTCGGTGCGCAGGGTCACCATGATCAGGCATCGCGCGGTAGGAATGCGCCCCAGCAAGAATCGCAGCAATTCGGTCGTCGCGCTGTCGGCCCATTGCGCGTCTTCTATCGCGATCGCAAGCGGACGGCGCGCGCTCTGCGCGCGAATGACGTCGGCAACCGCGTTAAAATACGCCCACTTCTCGTCGCTGCCGGATTTCGATTCGCGCGGCCGAAGCGCCGACAAACGCGCGCGCGGATCGAGCCGGTCGACGATTTCACTAAATGGAGCGTACGGCGCGCGCACGTGCTCCGTACAATGGCCGGTTGCAATTGTCGCGTGCTCTTGGATACCGGCAAAGAACTCATGCAGCAGCCGCGATTTTCCGATTCCCGCATCGCCTTCAATGGTGACGAAGCGCACGCGCGAGTCGACCGCGGCGCGGAATTCTTCGGTCAGGGAGAACAATTCATCGCGCCGGCCGACGAATTCATCGCTGTAGAGTGGTTGAGAAATCATAGGCGAATCTTTCGCGTCCTTCGAATCACGCGGTATGAACCCTGCGCCACCGGTGCGGCTCGCGCGACGCTTGGGCGTGTTCGATGCCGCACTCATCGTCATGGGTGGGATCATCGGTTCGGGTATCTTTCGTAATCCGTCGGTCGTAGCGCAGCGCGTGCATACGCCGGCGCTGATCTTAGCCGTGTGGGCATGCGGTGGAATCGTTGCGTTGCTGGGCGCCTTCATTTTTGCGGAGCTTGCGGCACGGCGCCCAAGTGACGGCGGACTGTACGCTTACATGCGGGATGCATTTCATCCGGTCGTCGCATTCATGTACGGATGGACGCTGCTGCTGGTTTCCCAGAGCGGAGGCGCCGCAGCGTCCGCTATTACCTTTGCCGGCTACCTGCAGCGCTTAGACGTTGGACGGCATGCCAGCCAACCGTTGGTCGCCGTGATTACACTGGGTTTTCTCACGGTGGTAAACTGTTTCGGCGTACGCGCCGGCAGCAACGTTCAGAATTTGCTCATGGTGCTGAAGATCGGCGCGATCGTCGCGCTGATTGCGGTGGGGTTTTCCGCCCATGGTCCGGCGATTACGCCGGCGGGTGGAGCGGCCTTCGCAGGAAATTGGGACATGCTAACCGCGGTCGGCGTAGCGATGATCCCCGTCCTTTTTGCCTACAGCGGCTGGCAGACGTTGAGTTTCATGACCGGCGAACTGAAAGATCCGCGCCGCACGCTCCCCGCCGGCATGCTGTGGGGCGTCGTGAGCGTGGTGGTGCTCTACATGCTGGTGAATTACGTATCGGTGCACGCGCTAACGCCCGCGGGACTGATGCGAACGGATACGCCCGCCTCGGACGTTATGCAGGCTGGTGCTGGGACCGCGCGGCGCGCAGATCATCGCAGCGGCCGTAATGCTGTCGACTTTCGGCTTCATGAGCAATCAAATTTTGACTTCGCCGCGCGTCTACCACGCGATGGCATTGGACGGCCTGTTTTTCAAGAAAGTTGGATGGGTGCATCCCCGGACGCGTGTCCCGATCGTGGCGATCGCGCTGCAGGGCGCGTTTGCGATCGTCATTGCGTTGTCCGGCCGGTACGACCAGATTCTTGAATTACGTCACGTCGATTGACTATCTGTTCTTCACGCTGGCCGGCATCGCACTGTTCATTTTTCGAGCCCGAGACCGCGGCGCTGATCGCGAGCGCAGCGCCGGCGTGCGGGTGCCCGGTCATCCCTACACGACGGCGCTCTTTACGCTGATTGCTGCGGCGGTTGTCGCGGACACCTATATCAAATATCCGCAAAACAGCCTCATCGGCCTGGGATTACTTTTACTTGCCGTCCCCGTCTACTATTTCGTGCTCGGCAAGCAGCCGCTTACGGCCCAGTCGACGCAGGATTAGCAAACGATGCTCGGCCTTGAAACGAAGAAGCCCCTGCGTTCATCACGCAGAGGCTCGACGCCCATCGCCGGGAGAAGAAGTTACAGCGTAAGATCGCCGCAGGAAACGTAGGTCTTCAGATCGTTGGCGCTCTTGTGCACGTTGATCGCGTATTTGCCTTTTTTGATTTGCGCGACGCTGATGCCCGCGACGTGCGTCATCGACTGACCGTTCACAACGGGATTGAGCGCTTTCCATGGCGCCGGATCGAGCTTGGTGCACGAGCCTTTATGAATGTGCGCAGGCTCCGAAGCACCTTTCGGTTCGGATTTGATGTGGATTGCGACGTTCACGCCGCCGGAGTGATCGACCACGCTCGCGTTGCCGGCCTGCCCCGAATTGTTTTGCTGGCCCATGTTTATCTGCAGCGAGCGGCCGGAAATCTCGTTGTGTGCAACGTGGAGCGGATTCATCTGCTTGACTTGCTGCGAGCCCTTGTTGCCGCCGCCGTTGCCGGCGTTGTTGCCCGAATTGGTGTTGTTGTTTCCGCCTCCACCGCCGCAGGCCGTCAGAACTGCCGCTAGGCTGAGCGCGGTCACGGCGACCGCAACGTTGGAATACTTCATACTTGCTTGCCTCACGAAAAAGAGAACAGGTGATCGCCTAGCATTATTGCCGAATCTCCCCTCGGCCTAACAAGCACGCGTGGATGCGCCTGGTTGCTACAGCCCGCCGCATAGATATGGCGGCTGCGCGCCGTGATAGAATTGCCGTGACATGCACGCAAGGATTGTTGAGCGCCCGGAAGTCGAGAATTTGCACGGAGAGCGCTATCCCAAGGTGAGTCCGAGGGCCAGGCACGCCTTTGCACAGGCAGCCATTGTACGAATCCTCTGCGATTACGCCGTGAATCGCGGGTTCGCCGGAACGGAATGGCGGTTTCGTTTACCGGCCGAGAGCGACGCGACGCTGTTGATTCCCGACGTCGCATATATCAGCGCCGAGCGCTTGCGGCCGGTCCCAATCGACTGCAGAGAAGAGCCTCCGATCGCGCCGGACATCGCCGTGGAAGTGCGTTCACCCAGCGACGATGTGCGCTATTTGGAGCGCAAGATCGCGGCTTACCTGCACCATGATTGCCGCGTGGTACTCGATGTCGATCCCCTTGCGCGCACCATTGTCGCGCACACACTCAACGGCACGACGGCGTTTCATGGCGGCGAGCGCTTTACGCTTCGCACAGTTCCGGGACTGGAGTTCAACGTTCGAAAGCGTTTTCGCGCAGATCGACGCGTTCGAAAGCTTGTAAGCGTAGAACGATCACCGATAACGAGGAGAAGGCCCCGTGTTTGATGCACGGGGCCTTCTTGCGTGACTTCGCGTGAAGCGCGAAGGCTACATCATGTCGTAGCCGCCCATGCCGCCGCCGCCGGGCATCGCCGGCTCTTTCTTCGGCTCGGGCTTGTCCGCAATCAGCGTTTCGGTCGTCAGAATCAGCGATCCGATCGAAGCTGCGTTCTGCAGCGCCGAACGCGTGACTTTAAACGGCTCAACGATGCCCGACTCGAACATGTCGACGATCTCGCCGGTCATCGCGTCGAAGCCCTTCGGAGACTCCTGCCCTTTGACGTTGTTGACCTCAACCGAGCCTTCGAAGCCCGCGTTATACGCGATCTGGCGAAGCGGCTCTTCGAGCGCCTTGCGGATGATGTCGATGCCGATCTTCTCGTCGGCCCACGTTGCGCCGTGGCCGTTCGACGAAGGAGGCGTGTATTTCTCAATCGCCTTGACCGCGTGCACCAGCGAAGCGCCGCCGCCGGGGATCATGCCTTCTTGAACCGCCGCCCGCGTTGCGCTGAGCGCGTCTTCGATACGGTGCTTCTTCTCTTTGAGTTCCGTTTCGGTAGCCGCGCCGACTTGGATGACGGCTACGCCGCCGCTGAGTTTGGCCAGCCGCTCCTGCAGCTTCTCGCGATCGAAGTCGCTGTCGGTATCCTCGACCTGCTTTTTGATCATCTCGATACGGCCTTTGATTTCGGAATCTTTGCCCGCGCCGTCGACGATCGTGGTTTCGTCTTTGGTGACCTTAACGGTCTTGGCCTTACCGAGCATGTCGGGATTGACCTTATCGAGTTTGAGCCCCAGTTCTTCGCTGATGACCGTTGCGCCGGTCAGCGTGGCGATGTCTTTGAGCATCTCTTTGCGGCGATCGCCGAAGCCCGGCGCTTTGACCGCAACGGTCGTGAACGTGCCGCGCAGCTTGTTGACCACCAGGGTCGCCAGCGCTTCACCTTCGACGTCTTCGGCGATGATGAGCAGCGGTTTCTGCACTTGAACGATCTTCTCGAGCAGCGGAAGAATGTCGGCGATCGCCGAGATTTTGCGCTCGGTTACGAGAATGTACGGATCCTGCAGCGTGGCTTCCATGCGCTCGGAGTCGGTAACCATGTACGGCGAGATGTAGCCCTTGTCGAACTGCATGCCTTCTTTGGTCTCGACTTCGGTCTTCATCGATTTCGATTCTTCGACCGTGATGACGCCGTCTTTGCCGACCTTCTCCATCGCGTCGGCGATGAGGTCGCCGATCTCTTTGTCGTTGGCCGAGATGGAAGCGACTTGTGCGATTTTCTCTTTGGTGTCGACCTTTTGAACGTACTTCTCCATCTGCGAAACCGCCAGTTCGACGGCTTTCTCGATGCCGCGCTTGATCAGCAGCGGGTTCGATCCGGCGGTGACGTTGCGCAACCCTTCGCGGATGATCGCTTGCGCGAGCACGGTCGCGGTGGTCGTGCCGTCGCCGGCAATGTCGTTGGTCTTGGACGCCACTTCTTTCACGAGCTGCGCGCCCATGTTTTCGAAGCTGTTCGAAAGTTCGATTTCTTTGGCGATGGTGACGCCGTCGTTGGTGATCGTCGGCGAGCCGAACTTCTTGTCGAGCACGACGTTGCGGCCCTTGGGTCCAAGCGTCACGCGCACGGCGTCGGCGAGCATGTTTGCGCCGCGCTCCAGCGAGCGCCGCGCGGTTTCGTCAAATACTAATTCTTTTGCAGCCATAGTCTTTCTTCAAAACTCCTTATACACCGGCCGGAACTTTGTCGACGATGGCAAGGACGTCTTTTTCGGAGATGATCAGGTATTCCGTGCCGTCGACTTTGACTTCGGAGCCCGAATATTTCGAATAAATCACGCGATCGCCGACTTTCACGTCCATCGCGACCTTCGTGCCGTTGTCGAGCGTGCGGCCCGAGCCGACCGCGCGAACCATACCTTCTTGCGGCTTTTCTTTAGCGGTATCCGGCAAAAACACGCCGCCCGCGCTCTTGTCTTCCTGCTCGACGTGCTCGACGACCACGCGATCGCCCAAAGGCTTTAGATTCACATAAACCTCCAGTTAACTGTTGGATTTGGGCCGCTAACCCAGGCCATAGGGCTTGGCACTCTCAGCAATGGAGTGCCAGCCACGGGATCTTAGCAGAGTCATCGGCAGACTGCAAGCGACTTTAGCGGGTCGTCGAAGCCGATTCCGAGCCGGCGCCGGCTGGCAAAACAGCGGCGGCTCGGCTCTTTACTGCGTCGTAAACTGACCGATGGGACCGAGCGGGGTACAGCTGGCGTTGGCGTGGTTATTCAAGTACACCGAAACGACCTCACCTGGGAACGTGGCATTGGAGAACGAGCTGCTCTGGTACTGCGGATTCGCAAATGACGGCGTCGTGTTCGGCGTGGGCAGCGGCGGGGTCACCGTTTGGAACGTGCCGCCCTCTACGCCGGTCGGCGAGATAACCGTCGTAAGCACGACGTCCCAGCTGGACGGGAGCGCCGGCGATGCGCCGATGATGACTTGTCCGAAGTTGTCGGGAACTGCGGTTGCATTCGGGGCCGGATACACCAGTGCGGTCTGCGTGCCGCTCGCCGGCGAACAGGTGGGGCCGGGAGCGGGCGGGTTGCTCGAACCGTTGCACGCGGCGAGCGCAACGGTGATCGAAAGAGCGCCGAAAAGCGTGAGAAGCGTCTTCATGATACCGCCATTCTTCCACGCCATGCTGGGAGATTACCAAGCGCCGGACGCAATAGAGCATGAAATGGTTCGAGCCGAATTCCTGGCTTTGTCCGGTGCCGCGATGCTGGCGCCCGCCTTGCCGGCCGGACGCACGTATTTTGCGGCGCTTCCGGCGGCGCCGTACCCGCATTCCAGCCGCGCGAACGGCCACGTGTACCAAGGCAAGTCTGTACGACGCGACGCGCCACTACAGCGACAGCACCGTCGCGCTTTACGTTCCGGCGCGGTTTCGCCGCACCGGCGCCACCGACTTCGTCGTGCATTTTCACGGCTGGAACAACGACGTGCGTCGCGTCCTGCCGCGTTACCGCCTGCGCGAGCAGCTCGACGCGAGCGGACGAAACGCGATCTTGATCGTTCCGCAAGGACCCAAAGACGCGCCCGATTCAGGCGACGGTAAACTCGAGTTGGATGCCGGCGGCTTCGAACGCTTCATGGGCGAGATCGCAGCATGGCTGCGTAGCGCCGGGGTCGTCGAAAGCACCGCAATCGGCAACATCGTTCTGACCGCCCATAGCGGCGGATACGGCGGCGCGGGCGGCGTGTTGACGCACGGTGAAATGAACGATGCGATCAGCGACGTTGTGTTGTTCGACGCGGCGTACGGATACTACGCAGCGTTTGCGTCATGGACGCTCGCAACGCCGGCGCATCATTTGCTCAGCGTTTTCACCGACGATACGAGCACGGGAAACACTGCGCTGATGGGGATGGTGCAGCAGCCCAAGCCGAATCTGTTCGTGCGTTTGGGCGATGCCTTGACGCTCGAACAGCTGCAGACGCGACTGCCGACGTTCGTTTTGACCACTGCGATCGCGCATGACGAGCTCCTCACCGCAAAAGACTGGTATGCGCTTTTCTTGCGCGCAACGGCGCTCAAAGACGTTTGAAGAACGGGTTCCTCATTGCGGTTTAAACGGATCCATGTGCAGCAACGCGCGTTTGACCCAGCTTCGAGAACGCGGTTTCGGCGGCGGGGTTTTCAAGCCGACTTTATTCGGAATCGCCGCCGGCGCAGTAGTTTGCACCGGAAGGGGCGTCGCGTCGGTATAGGCGTCGGGCATGTCGCTGGTATCGAGCGCGCTGGGTTCCGGCGAAGGCGTCGCGGCCGGAATCGCAACGGTTGCAACGCCGGCGGCCGGCGGCGGGGTGCGAGGCTGCGCGCCGCGCCGGGCCGAGGCTTGCGGTCGGGGCTGCGGAGCGTATTGCGGATCGACGTATTGCTGGGTCGCAGCGTATTGCGGGCTGACCTCTTGCTGCCGCGCAGCCTGCGGCGCGTTGGGCGGAGCGTTTCGAGCCGCTGCATTCGGAATTGCGGGGGCCGGCTGCGCACCCTTGAGCGCGGGGGATGCCGGCGCTGGAACGCGCGATGGGACCGCTTGGGGCCGGGGCGTGGTCACGGCGGCCAGCGGAGCGCCGGGCGCCGGCAACGGCGTCGCGGTTCGCTGACCGTGGACCGTTGCGATGACATGTTCGCCTGCAGTCTCCGGCGAACAACAGCGCGAGCGCGGCCGCAGCCGCGATGGGGACGCGGCGATCCAGTCGCGGGCGTTCCTCCCCGATTGCAACGGCGCGCTCGGAAGGAACGTGTTGAAGCACTGCGTCGCCGAATGCCGCACCGAACAACGGAATCGCGCGCAAGTTGCTTTTCAGCATGCGCGCAAAAGCGCTGCGCAAAGCGTCCGGCGTGCCGACTTCCTGAACGATGTGCGCAAAACGTTCGGTATCCATTCCCGCACCGTCGATGTGGCCGATGCCGCATTGCTCTTCCAAAAGACGCACGAACTCGGCGCGATAATATGCGCCCATGCGTTCGCGCGCGTCGATGACGACGCTGCGAATTCGTTCCGGCGACATCGCGCGAACGTACCGATCCAAGGCCTGTGCCAGGTCAAACGGGTCGGTGCGAGCGAGGAGCTCATCAAGGCGATGAACGATCACGTTGCGGTATACCCCACGTCCGGCGCAAGTCCCCTGGGGCCCGGCAAGACGCAGCTTGCTCTGCGCAGACCGTGCGAGCGCAAGCCTGCAGCAATGCCGTGCTGAGCGGCATCGAAATATCTTTACCCGCTCTGCGCCGCAACGCTGAAGTGCTGCGCAACTTCGTTTTGCCGGCAAAGACGGCGTTCGTCGTCAAAAGCAACGGGTACGGTCATGGACTCGTCCAAGTCGGCAAGGCCGTCGCGCCGCTTGCGCATCGCTTGTGCGTCTATTCATTCGAAGAAGCCGTTTCGCTGCGCGATGGCGGCGTAAGCGCGCCGATCTTGGTGATGGGACCGCTGGAAGCGGAACACCTCGATGAAGCGCTGGCGCGAAACGTCGAGCTGACGCTTTGGGATACGGGAACGTATCTGCGCAAAGTGGCCCAGGCGGCGAATCGGCGGCGTCGCCCGTACGCCGTTCACGTGAAAGTGAATAGTGGAACCGCGCGCTTGGGATTGGAACCGCACGACGCTTGCAATGCGATGGAAGATTACGCGCGCATGCCCGAAATCGAAATTGCGGGAGTGTTTTCCCATTTGGCCGCGGTGGAGGAACTCGATACCGAGTTTACTGCCGCGCAGGTTGACGCGTTCGAGCGCGTGCTCTCTGCAAGCGCACACGCGCTTGCGCGCAAAGGGCTGCGACCGCTGCGGCACATCGCCGCGTCGGGCGCAGCGATGCTGCATCCCCACGCCCGTCTGGATATGGTACGCATCGGCATCGCGCTTTACGGATTGTGGCCCTCCCAGAAAGTGCGCCGGAGCATGAACGGTGCGCCCATCGACTTGGCGCCGGCGCTCAGGTTCACCGCGAAACTCGTCGCCGTGCGCACCGTCGAAGCGGGCGCCTCCATCGGGTACGGCTGCAGCTATCGCGCGCCCCAACGCACGCGCATCGGCGTTCTTCCGATCGGATACGCGGACGGGATCCCGCGCGCGCTCTCGAACGTCGGATCGTTCGTGGTGGACGGCGCGCGGTGTCCGATCGTGGGAAGAGTGTGCATGAACATGGCAATGATCGATCTGCACGGTGCGCCGCACGCGGCGCCAGGGTCGCTGGTGACGCTCATCGGTACCGAAGGCGCTTGCGGTATCGCGGTGGACGACTGGGCCGCCGCTGCAGGCACGATTTCGTATGAAATCGTCTCCCGATTGCCTGCCCATTTGCCGCGAAGATTCTCATGCTGAGCGTTACGGTCAACGATCGTCCTTTGCCGGTACCGGCGATCTTCGAGGAGCACATTCTCGTACCGATGCGCGCCGCTTTCGAGGCCGGTGCTTCGATCGCGTACGACGATCGGCGGCGGATCGTCGTGGCCGTCGCAGTGGCCGCACACCCGGGCGCGCAAATAGCCACCATGAATCCGCCGGCAGACGCTGCGGTCGCGACCGCATATCCGACGATCTCCGCATCGTTAACGAACGCGCGCGCTGCGCGAGCGAACGTATCGCTTCGCATCGACGCCGTCGTCGTAACCGCTCTCGCGTCGTTCGACGGAACGACGATTACGTTTATGCCGCGCAAAGGCTTGACGCGCGGCAAGCATACCGTCACGTTCAGCGGTACGACGCTGGACGGGAACCCATTTAGCGCGCAGTGGTCTTTCGCGACGACATTGGAAGCGCCGCCCGACGCTCCGAGCGGCGCGACGAGCTCGGCATACGATTACCGCTTTTATTCGACCGGCGGCAGCATGTTTTATCCGGGCAGTTGGATGCACTTCGTGCTGATGGCGCCGCCCGGCGGAAGCGCGATGCTGCAGCTTTGCAACCTGGGATATCAATATGCGTTTTGGAACGGCGGGGCCGGAACGACGTACCAAGCCAACGTCCCCGCGCCGTACGGTTATTCCGTGCCGTGGTGCCAGGTCACCGCGATTTACACGTCATGGAACGGCGTGCAGACGTACGTGCCGATCCCCATCTACGTCGGTCTCTACACGAATCCGAACAATCCCGCGGCGTGGCCGATCCGCGAGCCGATGCACCCGCCGCAGGAGCGCCCGTTACCGGTAACGCCGCGCCGGCTGCCGCCGGCGCCTTCACCACTTCCGGCGCCGAAAACGCTTCCGGTTCACGCGGCGCCGCTGCCGCCCCGTATCATGCCGCCGCGTCCGCGCCCGCGTCCGACGTAAGGCCCTTACTTCAGCGCTTCGATCGCTTCGCGCACCTCGATGCTGCGTTCGTAAAGCGCGCGGCCCACGATGCAAGCATCGACATTCTGCGGGGCGCGCTCGCGCAGCAACCGCAAGTGTTCGATCGAACTGGCGCCGCCGCCAGCCGTGATCTTGACCGGCGCGATCGTCGCAACCTCATCCAAAGCGGCAAGATCGAACCCCTCGCCGGTGCCGTCACGCCCAATCTCGGTAAACACGACCCGTTGCACGCCCCATTGCGCGACGCGCTGCACCAAAGCGTCGCGATCGACCGGCGTTGCTTCTTGCCAACCCCGCACGGCAACGCGATCTCCCCGCGCGTCGATCCCTGCGAACACGCGATCGCCGAACGTTCCGATGATGTTGCGCGCGGCACGCTCGTCTTCGACGAGCAGCGTGCCCAGAATGATGTACGCGGCGCCGGCGTCGAGGCGCGATTGTGCATGCGCGGCGGTCCGAATGCCGCCGCCGGTCTGCACGGGAACGTCGACGGCGCGGCAGATATTCGCGATGGCCTGCTGGTTTTCGCCCGAGCCGAATGCGCCGTCCAAATCGATGACGTGCAGCTCGACGCGCCCCGGCGGCGACGAACGTCTTGGCTTGCTGCACCGGATCGACGTTGTAGCTCTTCTCCCGCGATGGATCGCCTTGCTGCATGCGCACGCATTTTCCGCCGCGCAGATCGATTGCCGGAACGAGCACCATTACGCGAACCCTCCTAAATACAACGCATGAAGTTTACGAGCAGGCGCGCCCCGCAAGAGCGACTCTTCTCCGGATGGAACTGCGTTCCCATCACGTTCGCGCGTGCGGCAATTGCCGTGAAACGTTCGCCGTGCGTGCAGGTGGCAGCCGCATCGGCGCACACGGGCGCGCGGTAGGAATGCAGAAAGTACGCGTAGGGTTCTTCGCCCAAGCCGCCGACGAACGGGTGATCCGAACGCACGTCGAGTCTATTCCACCCGATGTGCGGAATTCTGGGCGCCTGCGCGAAGCGCGACACCGTTCCTTCGAATACGCCTAATCCCGCCGTAGTCCCGAATTCATCGCTCTGCGAAAATAAAATCTGCATTCCGACGCAGATGCCCAAAAACGGACGGCCGGCGCGGATATGCGCGCCGATCGCTGCATCTAAACCACGTTCGCGCAGCGCCTGCATCGTCGCCGCAAACGCGCCGTCGCCCGGCAAGATCGCGGCCTGCGCCGTTGCGAGCTCCTTCGGCTGCGCGGTCACGATAAAGTTCGCGCCGCAGCGCTCGAGCGCCGCCAGCAGCGAACCCATATTGCCGCCGCCGTAGTCGATGACCGCGAGCACGAATGCGTTACAGCACGCCTTTGGTCGATGGCACCGCGTCGTCCGCCGTACGGGCCTTGGCTGCCGCAAACGCACGGGCGAATGCTTTGAAAGACGCTTCGCAGACGTGGTGGGCGACGTGTCCGTTCATTTGTATCAGGTGCAGGGTGATCTTGGCGTTGTCGGTGAGGGCGCGAAAGAACTCGGCGATCATCTCGGTCGGCATCGCGCCGAGCTCGTCGCGAAGAAAGTCTGACGCGAAAATTCAAATACGGGCGGCCGGAGATGTCGACCGAAGCTGCAATCAGCGCCTCGTCCAGCGGGACCATAGCAGAGCCGAACCGCGCGATACCGCGCTTTTCACCCAGCGCGTCGGAAATCGCTTTGCCGAGCGCGATGCCGACGTCTTCGATCACGTGATGGTTGTCCAGCCCGTCGCCGCTTGCGCGCGCGTACAGCGCGCAGTCACTGTGCTTTGCGAACGCTTCCAGCATGTGATCGAGAAAATCGACGGACGTGTCGACTTCGATCGGACCGCCGTCCAGATCGATCGTTACTTCAACCGACGTTTCGCCGGTCGTGCGCGAGATCGCGCCGGCGCGCCGGTCGTCGCGATTCACCGATGAGAACCGTTGCCGGTTCGCCGTTCGATCGGTTCGAAAGCATGCACGGCCGGTCCCGAATAGGTCGCCTGCGGGCGAATCAGCCGGTTGTCGCCGAGCTGCTCCAGAATGTGCGCAGCCCAGCCTGCAATACGGCCGCACGCGAAGATCGGCGTAAATTCATCGCCCGGGAAACCGAGGCTATAGAACAGCGGCGCGCTGTAGAAGTCGACGTTTGCGTAAATGCGTTTGTCGGGTTTGGTTTCTTGCAGCACTTTGTTGGAGGCATCTTCCAACGATCGCGCGATTGCGTACCACTTGGGATCGGTTATCTCGCTCAGTCTTTTTGCCACCGATTCCAGATGGCGGGCGCGCGGGTCGCGCACTTTGTACTCGCGATGCCCCATTCCCATGATCCGCTCGCCGCGCGCGAGAACCTCGCGAACGTACGTTTCCGCGCGTTCGGGTTTGCCGATTTCCAGCAGAACGCGGCCCACGGCGCTAGCGGCACCGCCGTGCGCCTCGCCTTCCAGCGTTGCAATCGCCGCAGTGACGGCGGCGTACAGGTCGGCCTTGGTCGATGCGGTCACGCGCGCCGAAAACGTCGATGCGTTATAGGAATGATCGGCCAGCAGCACGAGGTACGTGTCCATCGCATCTTCCGCGATTTCGCTGGGAACCTGTCCGCGGCACATGTACAGAAAGTTGGCCGCCTGCGAGAGATCGGTGCGCGGTTCTATCGGATCGAGCCCGCGACGGATGCGGTCCCACATCGCCACGATCGTCGGGACCTTGGCGACCAGTTCCAGCGCGACGTGCACGTCCGACACGTGCGCACCTTTTGCATCGACCGGCACGAAAATCCCCAAACCGGAAACGATCGTTCGCAGCACGTCCATGGGCCAGGCGTCTTTGGGCACCCGTTCCATCGCATTGATCAGCGGTTCGGGAATCATGCGGTGGGCGCCCAGTTCCTTTTTGAGTGCCTCCAATTCCGATCGCGAAGGCAAATGACCGCGCAGTAGCAAGTGCACGACTTCTTCGAAACATGCGTTCGGCGCGAGATCGTTCACGTCGTAGCCGCGGTAAGTGAGGCGGCCTGCTTTCCCCTCGACGTTGCTGAGCAGCGTACTGCCGACGACGACGCCTTCGAGGCCGCGATCGACGACGATACCGGTGGTGGACATAGCTCGGGGGCTTCGGCGCCTGTAGCGCTGAACCCCCGGCTCATGGATCCTCTGAACTTGCGCGCGGCGCCGCCGCGCAGCCCGTACGTCGAACTCGGCGGCCTAGTGATGCTTGCGCGGACGATCGACAAGGTGCGGGCAACGTTGCCCGGCGGCGATTCGGGCGAATATTACATCAAAGGCTTCAGCCAACGGCTGCTCGACGAACTGGGCGTAAGCGAAGAAGCGCTTCGCGATGCCGTCGCGGCCGCGCGAAACGACGATGACGTGGTGGCGTGGGTTCGCGAACGCACCGATCCCGATTCGTATGCGCGCATCAATGCCGCGCTGCGCTCGCGCTCGGTCGAACAACAGCAGGATCGGCCCGGTTTTTTCGAACGGTATCCGGACGCGCGCGAGGTTTCCGGTTCTACGCCGATGTTCGACGTGCTCGAACTCGACGACGCCCGCATGTTTTCCGGCGCGAAGGGGTAGATTGATTTCCTAGGTCGGAGCTTGCTCTTTGTTCTGCGCGTAATCGCGCGGATCGAAATACCAAGCCGGCAGCGAACTGGGGAACGAAATGTCTTCGAAATCAAAATCGACGGTGCGCCCGTCGCCGCCATACTGCGTCTGCGTACCGTCTTTTTCGATGCGCGGTAGGACGACGCCGTGCAGTTTGGTGATGAGCAGCACGCCGTCGAGGTGCGCGAGCGTGTAGGTAAACGTTATCGGAAAGATGCCTTCGTCCTCGGCGAACAGGCGATCGTGCGCGATGATCTTGCGCAGCTCGTACGTATGCTTATCGACCCAGATCTCGCGCAGGACGTTGCGTTCCGGATCGCGCCGCGGGCGCAGGACCAAGTGGAGAAGGTCACCTTCGACGGTCATCTTGGGAACGTCGTAATCCGGTTCGCCGATCGCAACGACCGAGGCGATGGTGCGCGTGGTATTCGCCGTCGGTTCCGGCGTCGGCACGTAAGAAAGCGGATTGACGTGCTGCCGGATAGGCGCCGGCGCGAACACGTCGACCGTCGGCGGCCCCGGATCGGTCGCTTCGTTCAGTTCGGGGCGCTGAAACGTGAGGTCGCCCTCGTAATCGTCACGAAACAGTCGCCGCGTTAGTGCGGCGCGATCGACGTTACGGACCCAGTACTTCGTCGTATACGAGCCGACGAGATCGGGATAACCGTAGTTGGTCATCTGCGAGCGCACCATCGTGTAGATTTCGTACGGCGGCGGCGGACGATGCGCGCGGAACACGCGCCGGATTATTCCCAGCACACGAACCGGCGAGAGTGTTTGATACGGCGGGAGCGTCGCGGACGGCACCGGATCCGCGGCGCGGCCTGCTACGGTAAAGGGTACGGCAAGCGCTGCGAGGAGCAGCGCGATCCAGGCTTTTCTCATACGCTTCCTATGACAACGTTGCGCCGTTCGCCAATGTTACCGCAAACGCTTCGTGATGCGCGCTACTGGGCCGCCACGCGTTCGCCGGCACGCCCGAGCGCAAACCGGATCAAGCGCTCGACCAGCGCCGGATACGTGATTCCTACGGCGGCGCATGCATCGGGCAATAAACTCGCGGGCGTCAGGCCGGGGAGCGCGTTGATTTCTAAAATGTAGGGCCGGCCGGCGCTCGTAACGATGAAGTCCGTGCGCGAGCAATCGCGCAATCCGAGCAGGCGATGGGTAGAAAGCGCCAGCATCTGCAAACGCGCCGCCAGATCGCCGTCAATCTTGGCCGGCACGATGTGCGTGCTCCCGCCCGCGCCGTATTTGGCATCGTAAGAATAGAAAGCGTCTTTGTTCGCGATGATCTCCACGATGGGAAGCGCCTCTTCGCCCAATACTCCGCACGTAAATTCGCGCCCGTTCACGAACTCTTCGGCAAGAACTTCGGTATATTCGTGCGCGGCGGCAATCATCGCTTGCGTCCATTGTTCGTGCGTTTTGACGATCGCAACCCCGGCACTGCTTCCTTCGAAGCGCGGCTTGATCACGAGCGGCAAATCGAGCGATCCCGGCAGCAGCGGCAACGTTCCGCCGGTGAGGTCGAACAGGTCCCAAGCCGCCGTCGGCAGGCCTTCGCCGGCGCAGAGTTTCTTCGTCAAATGCTTGTCCATCGCGAGCGCCGCGGCTTCCACACCGCTGCCGGTGTACGGAATGCGCAGATATTCCAAGATGCCTTGAATTTGGCCGTCTTCACCGCCGGGTCCGTGCAGCGCGTTGAACACCGCATCGGGATCGATTTCGCGAATGGCGTCGATGAAACGTCCGTCGTAATCGAGCGAGTGCGCATCGTAACCGAGATCCACCAGCGCACGCATGACGCCGGAGCCGGTTTGCACCGATATGTCCCGCTCGGCGCTGGAACCGCCCATCACGACGGCGACCCGGATCTTAGACCTTTTCATGTGTCGATGAACACGCCGACGAGATGAACCTCCAACTGCAGATCGATGCCGAAGCGATCGGTAACCAGACGGCGCACGCGCGCGAGCAGCGTCGCAACGTCCTTTGCGCTCGCATTTCCGAGGTTGTTGATGAAGTTGGCGTGCAGCGCCGAGACTTCAGCGTCGCCCTGCCGCCATCCCTTAGCGCCGCCGGCTTCGATCAAACGCGCCGCCTTGTCGCCCGGAGGGTTGCGAAAACAGGAACCCGCGTTCGGCAACGCGATGGGCTGCGTGCGCTTGCGCCGAACCAGCCGCTGCTGCATGTCGGCGCGAACGCTTTTCGGATCGCCGGGCGGAAAACACAGCGTGACGCTCGAGACGACGGCATCGCGCGCCAGCGAGGTGTGGCGGTAATAATAGTGCACGTTCACCCGATGCGCGTCGGGTTTCGAAGGCGAATGCACCCAAACTTCACGCACGAAGTCGCTCATCTCTCTATCGGTGCCGGCGTTCATGCGCAGCGAGCCGCCGACGCTGCCCGGAATGCCTGCGAGCGCGCCGATGCCGGCCGCTCCGGCTGAAGCCGCCTTCGCGGTGAGCAAACTCATGCTCGCAGAAGCGCCTGCGTGGACGATGACGTTGTCATGGTCGCGCGTTACGGCGATCTCGGTAAAGGCGCCCGCCAGCCGCAGAACCAATCCGCGAATGCCGCCGTCGCCGACGAGCAGATTGCTTCCGCTTCCGAGCACGAAGAACGGAACTTTGCGACGCGCGCAAAAGCGCATGAGCGCAGCGAGCTGCTCGCGCGTATGCACGACGATCCACGCGTCCGCCGGCCCGCCGATCTTCCACGAGGTGTACGGCGCCAGCGGCTCGTCGAAGCGCACGTCTTCGCCGCACGTTTCCACCAGCGTCGCCCGATCGCGCTCGCTCAGAAGGCTGTGCTCGATCATTCCTGCGCGCCCGCAACGTCGCGCGCAAGTTCCGCGGCGACCTTGGTGATATTGCCCGCGCCCAGCATCAGCACCAGCGAGTTTTCCGGCGCTTCGTTCGCAAGAATGGCGCGCAAGTCGTGCACGTACGGGACGTAGCGCACGGCCTTTCCCGCGTTCGCGAGCGGCTCGCCGATGCTGCGTTCGCTCACGCCGTCGATCGGCGCCTCGCCGGCAGCGTAAATCGGAGCTGACGTACACCCGATCGGCGCCGGCGAGCGATCGCGCGAATGCCGAAGCCAGGTACGCGGTGCGCGTGTACCGGTGCGGCTGGAACGCGACGATCACCGGGCCTTTGTGGTACTGACGCGCCGCGACGATCGTCGCTTCGACGGCCGTCGGATGATGCGCGTAATCGTCGACGACGATCATGCGCGGGGTTCTGGCGATGATCTCAAACCGGCGCCGAACGCCGCGAAACGCCGCGAGGGCATCGCGGACGGCGGTAAACGGTACCTCGATTGCATGCGCGACTGCAATCGCGGCCAACGCATTCTCAACGTTGATTGCGCCGGGAACTTGCAGCTGCACCTCGCCCAGGCAAACGTTTTCGGCAAAAACGTGAAACGACGATCCTAAGTCGGCAAACGCGATTTGCTCTGCGCGAACGATCGCATCGCCGGCGATGCCGAACGTTAGGGTTGACGCAAGGCGCGCCGAATCGGCAATCGACCGGCTTTGCGGATTATCGACTCCTACGATAGCGGTTCCGGCCGCCGGAACCCTTGCCAAGAATGCATCGAACGATGCGACGAGTTTGGGAAGCTCGGCATCCGAAGCAAGGTGATCGTTTTCGACGTTCGTTACGACCGCGATCTCGGGCTCGAGCAACGCGAACGATCCGTCGCTTTCGTCGGCTTCGGTCAGAAACCACGCCGCCGAACCTTCGTGCGCGTTGGTTCCGGTAAGCACGTCGATTCCGCCCAGCACCAAACTTGCATCGATACCGGCGCGGGCGAGCACGTGAGCGACCATCGCGGTCGTCGTCGTCTTGCCGTGCGTTCCGCACACCGCGATGCCTCGGCGCCCTGACATGATGCGCCGCAACATCTCGCCGCGCGGGACGATGGGAATGCCGCGCTCGCGCGCATGGCGATATTCAGGATTCGCTGCATCGATAGCGGAACTCACCACGACCGCGCTTGCGCCGTTGACGTTGCGTGTATCGTGTCCGATGGCGATGGAGGCGCCCCTGCGGCGCAAGTCGTCGACTATCGGCGAATCGTTTACATCGGAACCCGTGATGCGGTTCCCGCGTTCCAAAAGCACGTGCGCGATCGCGCTCATGCCTATGCCGCCGATGCCGACGAAATGCAGCGAATCTTTCATGCTTGCGGCCGCTTTCGCGATGTCAGCGCATCAATCCGCGCGAGAATTGCGGCCACGGGATCGCCTGGCGCAAGCGACCGGGCACCTTGACGCAGCTGCTCGAGCCGCTGCGGCTCCATCGCCGACTGCAGCGACCACCACAGCGTGTCGGCATTGAGCGCGCCGTCATCGAGCACGATCGCCGCACCGGCCCGTTCGAGCGCCTCAGCGTTGCGGCGCTGATGATCTTCGGTGGCAAACGGATACGGAATCAGTATTGAGGGCTTTCCCAGAGCCGCCAGTTCGCCGATGGTGGATGCTCCGGCGCGAGCTACGACGATTTCTGCAACCGCGTACGCAGACTCCATGTCCGCAACGTATGGCGCGAGCACGACGGTTCCGGCCCGCAACGGCGCGCGCTCTTCGGTCTTCACCGCTTCGAAATCGCGCTGTCCGGCGATATGCAATATTTGCCAGTCGGCGGGCAAGGCGCGCCGGGTGACCAGGGCCGCAACGGCTTGGTTAATCGAGCGCGCGCCTTGACTGCCGCCCACGACCAAAATGATTCGGCGCGCGGGATCCAAATCGAGCCGCTGTGCCGCCCGAACGCGCTCTGTCGAACGCAGCAGCGATGCGCGGACGGGAATCCCGGTGCGAACGTATTTCGAGCCAAAAACCGGTGCGCCGCTCTCGAGGGCGCCCCACACTTCGTCGACGATGGGCGCCAGCAGCCGGTTCGTCAAACCGGGCTGCGCATTGGGTTCGAGAAGCGCCAGTCGCGCGCGCAGCCGCCCGAGCGATCGCAAAAGCTTTGCTGCAGCCATGACGGGAAAGCACACGTATCCGCCGGTTGCAACGATCATGTCGGGTTGAAAGCGCTGCAGGATGCGAATCGACTGCACGATGCCCACCAAGTCGATCGCGGCGGTGCGTAGCGTCTTCACCGTTGCGCCGCGCGTCAGCGGAAGCGCCGCAATCGTATGTAATTCATACCCGGCCTGAGGAACGATGTGAGTTTCGAGACGATCCGCGGTTCCGACGAAAAGCATTTGCGCAGTGGGGCGCAGAGCGTCCGCCAGCGCGATCCCCGGATAGAGATGTCCGCCGGTGCCGCCGCCGGCAAACAGCACCCTCACCCGAGCGCTGCCATCTGCTAGTGGAGATTGATGCGGCGATGGCGGCCGACGTTCAAGATGAGCGCGACGGCAATCAACGAAACGATGAGTGAGCTGCCGCCGAACGAGATGAACGGAAGCGGAACGCCCGTGACGGGCCAGGACGACGTTACGACGCCGATGTTCACGAATGCCTGAATGACGATCATCGCCGCGCACCCCACAGCCAAGAAAAAGCCGAAGCGATCGGGTGCCGCAACCGCGATGCGCACCGCGCGGTACGCTAAAACGACGAACAAGATCACGACGGTCAGCGTGCCCGCTATCCCAAGTTCTTCTCCCAAAACCGAGAAGATGAAGTCGGTGTACTGTTCGGGCAAGTAGAAGAATTTCGCGCGCGACTCGCCCAAACCGACCCCCAGCATGCCGCCGCTGCCCAGCGCGAGCAACGACTGCACGATGTGGAATCCGGTATTTTGCGGATCTTTCCACGGGTCGAGAAAAGCGAAGACGCGCGCGCGTTTGTAGGGACTGCCGAACACCATCAGGACCGCCGGGGGAACGGTGGCGAGCGCGATCGCAATCAAATGTTCGAAGCGCGCGCCGGCCGCGAACAGCATCGCGAAGGCGGTAAAAACGAGTAAGCTCGCCGTTCCCATATCGGGTTCCATGTACACCAGCATCGCCATGACCAGAACGAGCGCGCAGAGCGGAAACAGTCCGCGGACCAGCGAGACGATGCGCTCGCCTCGAGCTGATAAAACTGCCGCCAGATACATCACCAGGCCGAGCTTGGCAAATTCCGAGGGCTGAAGCGAGACCGCGCCGCCGCCGATCCAGCGGCGAGCGCCGTTGACCACGACGCCGACGTGCGGAACGAGTACCGCGATCAAACCAAAAAGACACAGCAGCAAGGCGTAGGGAGCGACATTTCGCAACTTGCGATAATCGATGCGGTACGCGCCGTACGCCAGGATGAGCCCCGCGATCAGGTAAATCGCTTGATGCTTCAAGTAGTATGCAGTGTCGTGATGATCTGCGTAGGCTTGCGCGCTTGAAGCGCTGAAAATCATGACCAGCCCAATAGCGACCAGCGTCGCCACGGCGGCGAACAACGGCGTATCGGGCGGAGCCGTCACGAAAGAACGGCGAGCTTCCTTTTGCGGAACGGCCGGGCGCGCGGCGCCGCGCGGCTGCGCGTCGATCATGCGTGCGAGGGTGCGGACGCGCCCGCAAGCTCGCGAACTGCCGCCGCAAAGCGTTCACCGCGATCTTCAGCCGATTCAAACATGTCGAACGAAGCGCACGCCGGCGAGAGCAGGACGACGCTGCCTGCGCTTGCGCGCGCCGCGGCCATGCGTACCGCATCGGGCAGCGAGCCGGCACGTTCCACCGGCGTGCGGCGCACGTGCTGCGCAAGATCGGCGGCGGCCTCGCCGATGGCGATCAATGCCCGGGCGCGTTCGTCGATGACGCGGCCCAGCTGCGTGAAATCGGTATTCTTCGAGCGGCCCCCGGCAATAAGCACCACCGGCCGCTCGTACGACTGCAGCGCGGCAATTGCGGAACCGGGATTGGTGGCTTTCGAATCGTTTACGAACTCCACGCCGCCGATCGTCGCTATCGGCTGCATGCGATGCGCCATCGGAGAAAATGCGCGCACGCCTTCGCGCAGCGCCCCCGGCTCCAAGCCGGCCGCCAGCCCGCAGAGCAACGCCGCCATGACGTTCTGCACGTTATGCCGGCCGGACAGGGGAATCTCGTCGACACGCATGACGGCGATCGGACGAGGATCGCCCGTAATCGGCGTAAACATCAGTTGTTCGTTGTGAACCCACATCGCCGCTCGCGCATCGCCTTCGCGCAGCGTAAACCAGAGTTGCCGCGCATGCACGCGCGTATCGGCGGTCAGTTCGCGCAGCCGCTTGTCGTCCAAGTTTCCGATAAAGAAATCCTCGCGGCTTTGATTGGCGAAAATGCGATACTTTGCTTGCGCGTACTCTTCCATCGAGTGATAGCGATCCAGATGGTCGGGCGAAATGTTGAGGATCGCTGCGATGCGCGGCCGGAACGATCGAATCGATTCCAATTGGAACGATGAAACTTCGGCAATCACCCAGTCGCCGTTGCGGACCGCTTCGACTTCGCCGATCAGCGGGTTGCCGATATTTCCGCCGACGTGCGCGCCGATTCCGGCAGATTCAAAGAGGCGGCCGACGAGCGCGGTCGTGGTCGATTTCCCTTTTGTTCCCGTCACGGCGACGATAGGGGCACGGCATAGGCGATACGCCACTTCGATCTCGCTGTAGACCGGAACATGTGCCGACTGCACGGTGCGGACCAGCGCACCGTTGAGCGGAACGCCCGGCGAAAGTACCGCGCCGGCGAGCGTCGGCAAAACTGCCGGCAACGCATGCGGTTCGACGAAGTGCGCGCCGCCTTGGCGCACCGTTTGCAACGCTGCGCCAAGGCGTTCGATCGGCTTTTCGTCCGTTGCAAACACGTGTGCCCCTCGAGCATTCAGAACGCGAACCGTGGCTTGCCCGCTGCGTCCGATCCCGATGACCAAAACGCATTCTCCCTCACCGAACAATGGCGATACCTACTCCGGAAAGCACTACCGATGCAAACCAAAAACGCGCGGTCACCGTCGTTTCCGGCCAGCCGCCGAGCTCGAAGTGATGGTGCAGCGGGCTCATGCGAAAGATACGCTTTCCGCCGGTACGCTTAAAATACACGACCTGCGCGATCACCGACAGCGCTTCGGCGACGAACACGCCGCCGACCAGCAGCAGCAGGAGCATCTCGCCCGCGAGAATGGCAACGCCCGAAAGCAGGGCGCCTAAAGCCAGCGATCCGGTATCGCCCATGAAGAGCTTTGCCGGATGGCGATTGAACAACAGGAATCCCAGGCAAGCTCCGATGCCGAGCGCGGCGGCGTACTGCACTGCTGCGACGCCGGCCATTTCTGCCAGCGTCGGTAAAAACCGTAACGGAAACGCTGCAGCCAGCAGATAAAACACCAAAAGCGGCGGAATCATGACGCCGGTCGCAAGGCCGTCGAGCCCGTCCGTCAAGTTGACGGCGTGAATCGTGCCGCTCACGGCCAAAATTCCAAGACAAAGCCATAACCAATGCGGCGCATGCAGCGTAAATCCCGGAATGCGCAGCAGCACGTCTGCGGTCGGGAGCAGTGACTGTACCTGCCACAAAAATACGGCGGCAATCGCAGCGGTGAGCAAATACTTCGTGCGCGCTCGTAAACCCGCGTTCTTTCCGCGCCGGATTGCGATCGCATCGTCGGCGAATCCGACTGCGGCGCATGCCGCGACAAGCACGAAAAGCGCGTACGCAAACGGGTTGCGATACGCGGCCAGCAGCGGCAGCAGCGCAACCACGAACGCGATGCCTCCCATCGTCGGCGTGCCCGTTTTTGCGCGATGCGACCGCGGCGCGTCTTCGTAAGCGTATTGCCGCGCTTGCAGCCGCCGCAGAATCGGCAGTTCGACGGCTGCCGCACCGGCGGCGAGCACGAATCCCACGACGAAATCGATCAGACCCAAACCGCCCGCGCCGAACGCGCTTCTCATCGCGCGTGTTCACGCAGCAGCGGATTGCTGCCATCGCCGCGCCATTTCAGCACGACGATCGGCGTTTGTTCGTCGCCGTTTCCGTGCGGGTTGGCGAGCAACGCGCGCTCGACGGTCGTTACGTCGACCGCCGTTCCGGCGCCCAATACTTTCGCCTTTTCCAGATCGTTGGCATCGACGACTGCGCACGCGACCTCCGTTCTTTCTTGAACGGACTGCGCGAACGCATCGGGATTTTGCGGAGCGAAGACGATCGTACGTTCAAACGGCGGGAGCGTGCCGGTGTATCCGTCGATCGCCGTAATCGCCTCCCCCAATATTTCGTAGAACATTCCGCGCCGCCCAATCAAACGCCCGATGACGTACATGGCGGCAGCGTACAGTACCTTCCATGCACCGGCGTGATCGATGACGATCTGCAACGACTCCGGTTGATTGACCGTTGCGAGCACACCCGCGTGCGGCGAAAGAAAGTACGCGAGCCTCGAGGGACGCACGCACTCTGCGCGCACAGCTTGCCCTTGCGCGATTGCAACCGCCGTTTCGGAAATTGCGAGCACGTCGCCGGCGCGAGCGATGCCGTCAACCGCCCGTTGAATGACGGCGATCAAATCGTCTCCCCTTTGCACCAGCGCGGTGCGCACGGGAACCGCGACGATGCCCTCAGGAAGATCGGCGCGCCGCACACGCAAGGTTTTCATGCGTGCCGCACCTGCGCATTATCCGGGGAGCGCCGCAGCGCGGAAACGATTTCCTCCATACGGTATTTCCGCGAGCCTTTAATCAGCACCGCGTCACGTTCGCTCGCATGTTGGCGCAGCCAGCGAACTGCATCGGCATTGAAGTCATACGGCACGATGCGATCGCGCGGCATGCCGGCGGCCATCGCGCCGGCAACGATCGAACCGGCGTAATCGCCGGATACCAGCAACACGTCGAGGCCGCTCTGCGCGGCGTGCGCGCCGACGCGTTCGTGCATCGAAGGCGCTTCCGCCCCCAGTTCAGCCATGCACGAAAGCACCGCGATGCGCCGCTGCGCCGGTTCGCTCGCGAACGCGTTCAACGCGGCGATCATGCCGGCGGAATTCGCGTTGTACGCATCATAAATCAAACGCGGCCCGGCGGCCAGGTAAATCGTTTCATAACGCCCCGAGGGAAGGGTCAGGCCGGGAATCGCTTCGCTGATGGCCTCGACCGGCATGCCGAGCGCGAGTGCTGCGGCAACGGCCGCCGCGAGATTGAGGTGGTTGTGCGCGCCGGGCAAACGCAAATCGATCGCAAAAGCGCGCGAAGGTTCGACGTGCGTCAGAACGAGCGTGTGCTCGTCGCGGATCCAAACGCCTCCGGCGATGGGCTCTCCGGCTCCGAACCACAGAGCCGGCGCGCTCAGCGAGGCCGCGCGCAGCACCGATTCGGTATCGCGCGCGCTCAGGATCGCTTGCGCACCCTGCGAAAACAATCCCCACTTCGTGCGCGCCAAGCGTTCGCGCGATCCGAAAATCTCCAGATGCGCTTCGCCGATGTTCGTCAGCACGCCGACGTGAGGGCGCGCAATGCGCACGAGTTGCGCGATGTCGCCCTCGTGACGCGCGCCCATTTCAACGACGACCATTCGGTGCTGTTCGCTCACGCGCAGGAGCAGCTTGCTCACGCCGATTTCGTTATTTTCGTTTTCGGGCGTCGCCAGAACGCGCTCGTTGCCGTAATGGTACGCCAGCAATTGCGCCAGAAAATGCTTCGTCGTCGTTTTTCCCGCGCTTCCGGTGATGCCGGCGACTCGGCCGGTGTAGTCTTCCCGCGCCGCGGCCGCAGACTGCATGTACGCGCGCTTGGTATCGGCAACGATCAAGGCCGGCACCTCTGTATCGAGCGCAGCCGTTTGCTCGACGATGAGTGCCGCGGCGCCTTTGGCGATCGATTCCGCTATGAATGCATGACCGTCGTACCGCTCGCCGCGCAGCGCCAAGAACGTATCGCCGGGCGCAAGCGCCCTGGTATCGGTAACGATCTTGAGCACGCGCGGAAAACGCTCCGGGCGGAGAATCCGCCCTGCGGTGGCTTGAGCGGCACGATCCAGCGAGAGCATCAGCGCGTTTCTCGCTGCGCGGCAAGCGCTTCGCGCGCCACTTCGAGGTCCTCGAACGGCAGCGCACGCTCGCCGATAATCTGGTAATTTTCGTGACCTTTGCCCGCGACGACGACGACGTCGCCGCGACGCGCGGCCGCGATTGCTGCGCGGATAGCTACGCGGCGGTCGAGTTCGACCGCGTGCCCCGCATCGCCGATTCCGGGCAAGATGTCGTCGACGATGCTGCGCGGGTCTTCGGTACGCGGGTTGTCGGAAGTCAGGTACGAGAAGTCGGCGCAGCGTGCGGCGACGGCCCCCATTTCCGCACGTTTACCCCGATCGCGATCGCCGCCGCAGCCGAATACGGCAATGACGCGACCCGCAGCAAACTCGCGCACCGCATGCAGCACATGCTCCAGCGCGTCGGGCGTATGCGCGTAATCGACGACTACCTCGACGCCGTCGCCGCGCACTGATTCCATTCGACCGGCAACGCGTTCCAGCGAACTCAAGCCGCTGCGCACGGCTTCCGGGCCGGCGTGCAACTCGCGCGCGACCGCAATCGCGCAAAGCGCGTTGGCAACGTTGAAGCGCCCCGGCAAACGCAGCTCGCATTTCATGCCCTGCAGCTCGAAACTGCTGCCCTCCGCGCGAACGTCGATCTTTTGCGCGGTGAGATACCGCCGGCGAACGCAACGCGTACGTCGTTACGGGTTTGCGCGCCCTCAATTCGCGTGCCCACTGCGCGCCCAGCGGATCGTCGGCGTTCAAAACCGCGTGCGATGCGAGATCGAACAGACCGCGCTTCGCCTGCGCGTAGCGTTCGAACGTTTGGTGGAAATCCAAATGATCGCGCGTGACGTTGGTCAACGCCCCGACGGTGAACCGGATATCGTCGACGCGGTGAAGCGCCAGGGCATGCGAACTGACTTCCATTGCCACGCTTGCAGCGCCCAAATCGCGCATTTGCGCAAGCAGCGACTGCAGTTCCGGCGCGGGCGGCGTCGTGTTCGAGAGCGGCCATTGCCGGTTTGCGAGCGCGCCCCCCAGCGTTCCGATCGTACCGCAGCTCGTGTTCGCCGCTTGCAAGATCGCGCGGATCATCTGTACCGTCGTCGTTTTACCGTTCGTACCGGTCACGCCCAGCACCACGATGCTGCGCGAAGGGGACGCATAGAACGCGTCGGCTAATCGCGAAAGCGCGCGCGCTGAGTCCGGGACGACGATGGACGCGACATGCTGCGGCAGCGGGAACGCGCGCTCCGTGACCACCGCCGCTGCTCCGCGTTCGACCGCCTGCGCGACGAAGTGGTGACCGTCGGTATGCCGGCCCCGCAACGCAACGAAAACGCTCCCGGGACGCACCTCGCGCGAATCCATCGTCAGCGAATCGACCATCGCGTCCTTTTGCCCCGCAACCCGCAGTTCCCCCGGCAGGGCGCTCAGCAGCGATTTCAAAGCGTGGCTCCGTCGAACATCCATTACCGCCGTTTCGTATTCGTCGCGGACGGCGAGCGGACCAAGCGCGGCGAAGGTATGGTCGGCAGCACGCCCGCGTGCAGCATTGCGGCTTTCGCGATCGCCGTAAATGCCGGCGCAGCGACGATGGAGCCGTAGATGGCTCCCTGCGGCTTTTCTACTTTGACGTAAATGAGATAGCGCGGATGCTCGTAGGGCACCATTCCGATGAACGAGGCGACGTACGAACCGGAAGAATAGTACCCGTTTTCGACCATCTGCGCGGTTCCGGTTTTCCCGGCGGTGGTGTATCCGGGAATCTGCGCGGAAGGATTGCCGGTGCCGCGCACCACGACGGCTCGCAGAAACGCACGCAGAATCGAGGCGGTTTTGCGTGAAAACACGCGCCGTTCGATTTCGGAGGGATACGTGTACAGCGGCCTGCCTTGGGGATCGAGAATGGCGCGGATGATGCGCGGCCGCATCAGCAAGCCGCCGTTGGCGATGGCGGCGTAGTATCGTGCCATCGCGATCGGCGTAACCGAAACGCCTTGACCGAACGACATCGTCGCCAGCGAACTGCCGCTCCATTCCGCAAGCGGGGGAACGATGCCGGGACTTTCACCGGCAAGCCCGACCTGCGTGAGATCGCCGAATCCGGCGCGGCGTTCCATCGTGTAAAACGTGGTGCGCCCGATATGCAAAGCGACGTTTGCCGTGCCGATGTTGAGTGAATCCGCGATGATCGTTTCCAGCGTGTCGCCGCCGGGATTCGGCGTCAAACCGTCGACCGCGTTGTAGATGGGGCTGCCTCCGACGACGAGCGGCCCGATCGCGTTGAAGCGCTGCGTCAGCGAAACTTTGCCGCTTTCGATCGCGGCCGCAGCGGTAACCAATTTGAACGTCGAGCCCGGTTCGTATGCATCTTGAACCGCGCGATCGCGATAATCGTCCGGGCTGAATTTCCAGTAAGTGTTCGGATCGAAGTGCGGCTCGTTCGCCATGGCCAAAATTTCGCCGCTGTACGGATCCATGACGATCGCCGTACCGCTTGCAGCGTGATAGGCCTTGACTTGTTTGCCCAGCGCGGACTCGGTGATGAATTGCAGGTACGGATCGATCGTAAGTTCCAGCGAAAGCCCCGGTTTCGCCGGCCGCACGGTGCGTTGACGCCCGAACGGGATCGGACGTTCCGAACTGATCGGCTTCGATAATTTCGCGGCCCGACGAACCCTTGAGCAGATCGTCGTACGTGTACTCCAAGCCGCTCAGGCCGTTCTCGTCGATGCCGACGAAGCCTAAAATCGTCGAAGCGCTTTGTCCCGCCAGATCGATGCGCCGGCCGGTGTCTTCTTCGATGAGGGAAACTCCCGGCAGTCCCAGAGCCTGCACCCGGTCGGCTTGTTCGTGCGGTATCTTGCGCTGAATCCAAACGAATTCGCGACTGCGATCGCGCAGCGCCGCCGACGTCGATGGATCGATCTTGCCGAGGATCCGCTGCAGCTTCGTAATGGTTTGCTGCGGATCGCTCAAATCGTGCGGAACCGCATACACGCTTTCGGAGGGAAGCGATTGCACCAGCACGTTGCCGTCACGATCGAGAATGCTGCCGCGGCGAGCGAAAACCTCGACCGCGTCGCTGCGCTGCGCCAGCGCTTCTTTGGCGTAAACCGGACCTTTGAGCAGCTGCACGTCCACCAAACGCCACGTCAAGAACACGCCGACCGCTAGAATGCCGTAAAACAGCAATTTCGCGCGCCAGGGTGCCAGCCGCGAGAACTTACGCTTGTGCACGGTGCTACTTCGCGATGAAGAGATTCGCCAGATCGGAAAACAGTGCCGGATGCGCCGGTGCAGTTCGATGCGGTCGCGGGACCGTCACGACGGCAAACTGCGCCGGGTCCTGCATGTGCAACCGTGCCGCAACGGATGCAAGACGGTCGTCGGAACGCAAGGCGGCAAGCCGGTCGTCCAGCCGCGCCGCGTCGGCCTGCAATGCGGCGCGCTGGTGTTCCGCGCGGGAAACGGCATAACCCAAACCCGTGAGCCGCGCGGTTAGCATAACGTAGAGCATCACGAGCGCAAGAGCGCCGGCCAGCGCGCCGCAGAACCGCATCATGCCGGCGTACTTGGCGCGCTCTTTGCGGGATATGCGGCGATGCGTCGCCGCTCGCGCGGTCCGTGGGTTTTTCGGCGCGAGCAGCGGCTGCGCGAGCATCAGCTCACCTTGCGCTGCGCGGAGCGCAGTTTTGCGCTGCGCGAACGCGGGTTGGAGGCGATTTCTTCCGCGCTCGGCGTAACCGGTTTGCGCGTAAGCGCTTCGAGTCGTTCGTCATCGCGAAATTTTTGTTTGACGATCCGATCTTCCAGCGAATGAAAACTGATCGCAACGACTCGTCCGGCACCGAGCAGCCGGTCGACGGCAACGTCGAGTCCGTCGCGCAGCGCGTCGACCTCGTCGTTGACCGCAATGCGCAGCGCTTGGAAAACGCGCGTCGCGGGATGAAGCCGTTCCCGACGGCCTTTCTTGTGGAGCAGTCCGCTGACCATGCGGCCGAATTCAATCGTGCTCGTCGGCAACGTTCCGGCCGAGCGGCGTTGCACGATCAGCCGCGCGATTTTACGGGCTGCTCGTTCTTGTCCGTACTGATAAAAAATGTCCGCGAGCTGCGTTTCGCTCGCCGTGGAGAGCACGTCGAAAGCGCTTCTTCCAGAGTGCGGGTTCATGCGCATGTCCAGCGGCGCATCCTCGCGAAAAGAAAAGCCGCGCGACGGATCGTCAAACTGCATCGAGGACACTCCTAAATCGAAGAGGACGCCGTCGACTCGATCGATCCCAAGCCGGTCCAGCGCCTGCGATAGATTTCGGAAATTGGCAGGCACGAAGGTGAACGCGGAATCTGTAAGTTGCTGCGCGCGCGATTGGGCTTGCGGATCGGCATCGAACGCAATGAGCCGGCCGCCCCGTAAGCGCTGCAGGATTGCTTGGCTGTGGCCGCCCGCGCCGAAGGTGGCATCGACATAGATCCCACCGGCCCGTATTGCCAAGTAGTTCAGCGCCGGCTCCAACAGGACCGGGATATGCTGCTCCATCCATCCACTCCGGCATCAAAATAGGCCCAGCTCGGCGATGAATTCGGCCACCTCGCCCTGCGGCGCGGCGTGTTGCGCGTACCGCTCTTTCGCCCAAACCTCGACGCGCGTGAACGCGCCGACGGAGACGACGTCCCGTTCGATGCCCGCATACTCTCGCAGCGCCGCGGGCAACAACAACCGGCCTTGCGCATCGCACGCCACTTCCTCGGTGTGAGCGAACACGTAGCGGACGAACCGCCGAAACGGGACGTCCTTTCGCGCCGCGCCCTCGAGTCGCTCGCAGAACTCAGCCCATGCCGGCTCGGGGTAAAGCGCCAAACATGGCTCCGGTGGAGCGATGCTCAAAATGAAGCCGGTGCCTAAACGTTCGCGAAACCGCGCGGGAACGATAAGGCGGCCCTTGTCGTCAAGAGCGTGCTCGCTCGAACCCGAGAAGCGCGGTAGGTCCGCGTGCAAGCTGCCCTCCCTGCATCACCCTTTTGCACCACTTCCCACCACTATACCGCCGGCGGACGGCGCATGCAAGGCTCCGAGTCGCGGCGGTCTCGGGCTACCACCGAAAGTACGCCATCGCTCTGTTGGGCCGCGAGCCGGTACCGGGGCAACGGCCGCCGAGGCGTCCATCCCGCATCGGGGCCGAGACGATTGCGGCGCTGGTGAAGGTCTGGCGTTCGATGGATTACCCGTGCTGGGCGCGGTTAGTGGCGATGCTCCCTGCCTGGATGCCGTATGCGCGAGCGCACTTCGAGATCGACGATGCGACCGCGCGGTTATTGCTCTCGCTCAGTGCGCGCTCCGTCGATCGCGCGCTCGAGCCGCACCGCACGGCGCTCAAACGGCGAATTTATGGACGCACGAAGCCCGGAACGATGCTCAAGCACCGGACTCCGGTGCGCACCGAGCGCTGGGACACGACTGAAGTTGGATGGTGCGAGACGGATACGGTAGCGCACTGCGGTGAAAGCGGCGAGGGCGATTACGCGTTCTCTGTTAATCTGACGGACATCGCCTCGACGTGGACCCAGACGCGAGCGGTACTCGGTAAAGGCAAGCGTTTTGTCGTTGGGGCGTTGGACGAATGCGGCGTAGCTTGCCCTTTGCACTACGCGGCATTGACTCGGACAGCGGTTCGGAGTTCATCAACTTTCATTGTTATGACTGGTGCAAGGAGCATGAATTGCAATTCACGCGCGGCCGGCCGTACCACAAAAACGACGATGCGCACATTGAACAGAAAAACTGGACCCACGTACGAAAGATCTTCGGCTGGAAGCGTATCACTGCGACGCAGGCAATCGAGAGGATGAACGATCTCTATCGTACTGAATTGCGGTTGATGCTGAATTATTTTCAGCCGAGCGTGAAGTTGATCGAGCGGCTTATCGAACTGGACGTGCTTTCAGCAGAGCAAGTCGCCGCCATGCGCGCCGAGCGTGATGCCGTAGATCCCATTGCATTGGCTGCCGCCATCGAGGCAAGGTGGCCGCAGCGCTACGGATCGGCAGCACGGCGCCGGAGAAACGCGGTCCGACTCAGGGCTATCGCAACACTTTCGCGCAGCTCCACGCCGGCGGAGCTGCCCGGCATGCAGCTCAAGGCAGCGACACCGGTAAGAAGTAATGCGGCGCGATAACCCGGCCGCCGGTAAGGATTCCTTATGGCGCTACGGGGGCTCGAGTCGTGTATGTTCGAGAAGAAAACCGGAACTGTACAGAAGCTCAGCGGGCCTTCCAGAAGTGAACGGAACTGTCGCCGGCACGCTCATTACACCCTTCGCGCGCCACGTGTACAGATCGTGGCTTGTGGAACGCTGAGCGCCGAACAGCAAGACCATGGCGCGTCCAATTGTGTTCCTCAAGGGCGCCTCGATGGAATTTTATTCCGGCGATCTGCGCGAGCCGATCCACGCCAATCACGGCTTCCTAAAAGAGGGCGCCGCTTAGCGCCATCTGAAAATCGTTGGAAGCGAGATTCGCAAAGCCACAGACGGCGTTTGCCCATAGCGTCATCGCGGTTTTCGCACGCGTGCCGTACGGACGGGTGATACCGTTGCGCCATGAACCCAAGAACGTCGGAAAGTAGCGTTTCTCGTGCGCATTGGCTGCCCGACGGTGCCCGAGCGCAGGCCCAGTGGCGCGGCTCGGTTCAAGAGGTCGCCTCGGGTAAGCGCCTCTTCGTTACCGGAACGCGCGACAGCGCTGATTTATCGCGACGCATCTTGCCGTTCGGGACGCAAAGAACTCGCCGATGTGATAACCGGCGCGCCGTTGACCGGAGGTTGAAAATGCGAACACTTGCGCACATTACCGTCTTTCTTTTGCTTTGCTGTGCCCCGGCACTTGCCGCTCAGCGAACGTTCTATATCGCTGCAGACGAGGTTGCTTGGAACTATGCCGTGCTTAGCCTCCCGCCCACGAATTCGCCACCCGCAATAACGACCAAGATTGCAGACGCGTACAGGCAAGTTCCTCAACTCGATACGTTTAAGCCGATGGCACCGCTTTCTCTGACATGGCTCCCGCACAAATCGGACGGGTCGCTTATGATGGCTCCAGGCGCCTACACGTGGACCGTACAATCGTATTGCTTAAAACTTTCTGCGCATGGTCCCGGAACCGACGCCGGCTATTTGCCTGCGCCGCTGCGCGGGCCGCAGACTCCCAATTTGCAAAAGCTTTTGGAACGCACCGAGCGATCTGCCGTATCGCAAGAAGACATTCAAGCTTTGGTTTGGTCCATGACCTCGCGTGCTGATTTCATTAAAGCTCTTGGTGGAATAGAACAGCTTTTTCTCCAAGGGAACACGCAATCGCAACAGGCGTCGACTCAGCATGGCGCGAGTTCGGTTCCACCCGGCCTTTTGCAAGTTATGGCTCGACTTGCCTCGCATACCGCCCGAGCCAACAACCACGGTATACCCCGCACGCGGTGGACGTTTCTCCCTCGAGGATATTTCATTCGTCTCGCAAGTACGAGCTACAAGCGGGTCCGAGTGGAAGTCTACGTGCCGCAAGGTTGGACGTTGCGCCGCGATTCGGCTCATCGGGTTGCTTCTGTGCGAGAACGCGCAGGATCGGAAGTGGACGTTGCATATCGAGGGAAAACTGCAACCGTACACGTGCTCGATCGGCGAGCGCTTCTCGATTCTTCCGTCGCTTTGACTGCGAGCGCGGATATCGCCTACGCCGGGGCGGCACGCGACGACTCGACCGCGTTACGCCAACTGGAGACTGCAATTCGAGCGGCATCAAATGGTTCACCCGCTTGGAGCAATCTTCGCGACCGCGCAGCGGACGACGTCGCGCGCACGCGAGCGGAACTCGTCTGCAAACAGCTTCCTTGCGGCGTCGGCGCGTGGAATTTTCCCCATGTGCCGAAAGTAACCACGACGAACAATCCAAGCGGCGGGACGACGCTGACCCTTAGCGGCATAGCGGCTGAGCCACCCGACGAATCCCTTCAGCCGTTAGCCTTGTCGGGGCGCGGTGCAGATAGTGGCATAGCGCCCTCCGCAAACGCCACGCCTGGCGCAAAATCACCGGATCCGAATGCCGATTGTCCCGAAGTTGCTGCAACGATAAAACTGCAAAAGTTCGCGCAGTCGCTTTACGGAAACGGCAAGTACGTCGAGCAAGCCGACGCCAAGCATGAGAATGCCAACCAGTACAATCGTATGATTATCGGAATGGTTCAGACGTGGTACGATGCCGGAGGAGGTTCTGTCTCGGGATCCGGCGGCGGCTCTTCGACCGGCTCCGGACCCGCGAGTAATGCGGACACTGCCGACGCGCTCGCCGGTACCGATCCAAGCACGTGTCGCATCAGCGAATCCATGGCGGCATTTCGCTCTCCTGCGATCATCCGAAATGCCGCCATCGCGCATGAAGAGGTCCATGCGGCAACCTGCGAGAGCCGTGCGCCGGCACAACGCAGCGCTCTGGACACACCGAAAAACCGAGCGGCGGACGAAGTAAAAGCCTATAACGTGAGCATCACAAAGCTGGAAAAGTGGTACGCAGAAAATTGCCCTTAACACCCCTCGTGCCGGCGTTTCTTCACGGCGACGGTACGATGCGTGCGGCAATTGCGCGCGTTACATTCGTTTGATCGTCGCAAACCACGCCGGTGCGCCGTCGTCGTGGAATCTGGTCTGAACGCGGTCCGGTTCGATGGCGGCGACGTTCCACTCGTCGCTCGTATTGAAAGCAGACTTTAATTCATCCCGGCTGACGGGATGCGGCCCGGTATCGGGACCGACATCGCTAAAGCACAACACATACACGGTTGCCCCGTGTTCGGTCACGTTCGCTAGATTCGCGACGTATTCTCGTCGTTCGTCATCGTCGAACGTATGGAATAATCCGCAATCCAGCACCGTGGAGAACCTGCGCCCCAACCGCTCGAGATGAAGCGCATCGGCCGCAGCGAATTCAATCTCGATTCCACGCTCGTGCGCTTTGGCTCGAGCCATCGCTAGTGCCGTTTCGGCCACGTCAACGCCCAACACCGGCAATCCGAGCGAAGCGACGTACAGAGCGTTCTCGCCCGTTCCGCAGCCCACATCCAGCACGGGTTCGGTAAGTCCGTCTTCGGCGGCCATCCGTACGATCGAGGGTTGCGGACGGCCGATATCCCAAGGCGCGGGGCCATCGTGGTACGACGCATCCCACGGCCGGCCGCTGAGCCGTTCGTGGCTCGTCGGAGGCCGGCCGCCAAGCGCATCGTGCGGGATCTGCATTACCTCGCTCCTTGTTACGGCAGTTTCGGAAAAGTATGCGGCGCCAAGGCATTTGCAAGCGCCGTAAAGACAGATAGGCTGCCGTCTTTGTAATTTCCCTGCGCGTCGAACGCCTGCGGCAGGTACGTGACTTCGACCGTGATCGTGAGTCTGTTGCGCCGGCAAGTAGCCAACGGTTGCCGAGGAGCCCGAAAAGAGTTTGTTCTGCGCTATCCATGGCCCGAAAACGTCGACTCCCAAACCATAGTGGAACGCCTTCGTGTTCTTACGGCAGGCAGCGCAGCCTTTAGCCGGATGTCCGAACCCGATGAGCTGTGCGCCGATTAACTCTTTCAGAGAGTCCCGCGAAAGCAACTTCCCGGTGGCGATCATCTCCATGCTTCTGCCCATGTTTTCGACATCGGTGGTTTGCACTGCGCCGTCGAACGTCGTCCACGACGGGTTCCAATACGTCGACTCTTCATAAAACGGCACGTTCGGTTTTACGCCAAGACCTTGGCGCCGCTCCGAAGAAAACGTGTGCAATACCGGTGCCGGAATGAACGGCGTCGTAAAGCCGTCGGTTTGGTGAAGGTTCATCGGCCCGAAGATGTACTTGTGCATGGCAGCGTTGAGCGGCATGTGCGTTATCTTTTCAAGGACGCCGCCCAGAATGGCGAAGTTCGTATGCGAGTATCCCCAATTCGTTCCGGGCTTGAAATCCATCGGTTTCCTTACGCCGATGTGAATCAACTCTTCAGGACTCCACTGACGAAAGGGCTGAAACACGGTGCCGTTCAGGATTTGCGGCTGGTAGACGTAATCGGCATACCCGGACGTCATGCTTACCAAATTCCGCAACGTAATGCTTTCGGCGTTCGGAAGATCGGGCCGAAACCGCGCGAGCTTCGTGTCCAACGTAACTTTCTTTTGATCGACCAGTTCCAGCAGCATCGTCGACATGTATGCAAACGCCATGGCGCCGTTGCGGAAATGCATGGCCGGCGTTGCGGGAACGCCGCTCATCGAATCTCCGAATACCGCCGTATAGACCGTCGCGCCATGGGATCGCACCTGCACGATCAATGCCTTGAGGTGCTTTTGCTTCATCGTCGCCAGCACGATGTTTCCAATCGTTGCCGCCTGAGGCTGAGCAGCTCCGGCGTGCGATAGACAAGCCTGCAACGCAACAAGCATCACCGGTAAAACCGCTTTGAAGCGCCAAGACAACACGGGCATCCTCCTGCGCGAATAAGAACCGGCACCGCTCCTAGCGAGCGCTCAAGAGCCACTTTCGGCTCGAGACCGGACCACCATCTTTGCGTGTCCGCGTACCGTATGGTGCAACACCGAGCGATGCAGTCGAGCGTGCCGTCTATAACGCGCTCAGCAAACGGTTTCGTTTAACGTCTTCGAACCGGCGGGAACAGCTGCTTGCACAAAGCACAGGTGAGGAGGACGACAATGAATTCAATGAACGACGCGGGCACGTCGGCATACTTTTCCCGGCGCGAAGATGCGCAGGCCGCCGTCGAGGAACTTCAAGCGCTGGGCATACCGGCAAGCAATATCGAAATGCAGACGAGTGGTGGAACTTCGCATGCAGGCTTCATGGAAAGCGTGAAGCGGTTTTTCTCCGGAGAACCGCTTGACGATTACGCATCGGGCGCGGTCGTTCGCGTACTGGGCGGCAATTCTGCGCAGGCGGTAGCGGTATTGCAACGCTGCGGCGGGGACGTGCGTGGCGGCGACGTGCGTGGCATTGACGTACGTGGAGAGTATGCTACCGACGAGGCGAAGGACGAACAGCGCATGCGGCTGCATGAAGAACGCTTGTCCGTCAACAAAGAGACGCAGCAAGCCGGCGAGGTTCGCCTGCGCAAAGAAGTGGTGACGGAAAATCAACAGATCGACGTGCCCGTTCGCCACGAAGAAGTGTACGTCGAACGGCGTGCTGCAGGCGTGCAAGACGACGTTTCGGATGCGGACTTTGGCGACGACCGCGAAGTACGGGTTCCGGTCATGCGCGAAGAGGTCACCGTCGAAACGCATCCGGTCGTGACTGAAGAAGTCGCCATCAAAAAACGTCAAGTAGAAGAAACTCAGACCGTCGGCGGAGCCGTTCGCAAAGAACGCGCCCGTGTAGAAACGGACGGGGACGTCAACACGGTGGACGGGAGCGCGCGACCGTAGGCCCGGTGTCTTGCCACGGTCCTCGGCCGGTCCGGGTATACATGATTCATAAGGGGGACCGCCATGAACACCATGGATCGTCCACTTTTCGAAGTAGTGGAAACGGTGACGGCTCACGTTTGCATACGGCGCGTGCTTCGAGCCAGCGCGCTCGCCCATCCGGCGCAGTTTCGCGTCTTGAAACAACGCCGCGCCGGCGTCCGCGCATTCACCCGGCTCAAGCACGACCGGCTCAGCGCGAAGCTTTCCTGCACCTGGCAGGTATCGCGCACGCATAGCTCCTGGAGCCGCGCATAGGCGCAAGCATCGCTTGCACGACAAAACAAGAGGCCCGCGTTTTGCGCGGGCCTCTTCGTTGCTGCCGATGCGGTGCGCTTACAAAGCGCCGGCCAGCGCCCACCCTTTCGGTGCGCCGATTCCAGTCACGAGATCGTAACCGGTGACGGCGTTGTACGCGCCGTTCGTGCCCGAAGTCACGTCGGTGTAATCGGCGTAGCCACTGGACTGGAACACGCTGTAGAGCGTCGGGTTGATGAATCCGAAGTGCGTGGAATGCAGACTGATTCACTTCAGCCATGAACGCCACGAATTCCGGCGACGACCAGGAGGTGCCGTCCACTTCCAACCATCCGCCTTGGCTGGCAGCATATACCGCCACGCCGACGCCCGGAAGTGAAACGTCGGGTTGGTTGCGGCCTGAGGACTTCACGCCCGAGACGCCCGATTGATAGCTCGGCAGCGCGAAGACCTTGGAAACGCCGCCGCCCGATTGGAAGCCGTTACCGGAATCGCTTCCCGCCGTGATGCTGGTCAGCGCGCCGGTACTCGCGTTGTCGGTGAAGTTCACCGCTCCGACCGACACGAAATACGGGCCGCCGGCCGGTGCGCTTACCCCAAGCGATCCGCTGCACTCATTGCTTCCGGAATCGCCGCTGGACGCCGAGAACGTCATGCCCTTGGCCGCGGCTTGCTGCGCGATCGAATTCGTTGAGTTGGCGAACGACGTATCCGAAGATTCGCAGCCGCCGAACGATGAATTGACCACCGTCGCAATGCCGTCGGAAACGGCCTGATTGTAGCCGTCTTCGATGTGCTGGTCGCTCAGGTCGGGGAAGTTGTACACCCGGATGTTTGCGCCCGGCGCAAGGCCTGAAATCGTTTCAACGTCCAATGCCGTTTCGACGTAGTCGCTGCTGGAAGCGTTTCCGCCGCCGTCCACCGACACGTTCGTCGTCGAACCGGTGCGCGTGATGCCGGCCGAACTCAGATACGTGCTGACATCGCTCGTCGTTATCGGCGTGTCGATTTCAACCGCTACCGTTTGGCCGGAACCGTTGCATCCGTGCTGCGTCGGATAATCGAACGCTTTGGCAACGCCGGTCGCGTACCAACCGTGCGATCCGCTCAGCGGACCGTTCAACGCCGCCGATCCGTTGCATCCGCCGCCGGGCGTCGGCGTCGGTGCAGGGGTGGAGGAGGGAGCCGAGGTCGGAGTAGCGCTCGGAGTCGGCGTCGGAGTATGAACGGGCGTCGGAGTGGGGCTCGGCGCCGGCGTCGGCGTTGAACCGCTGCCCGCAAGATTCACGTCGTCGGCGAATTGCTGCGTATGCAGATACGCATAACCGTCGCCGTGAACGCCCAAGTACAGATAGTACGTGTTGCCGGCGTACGCACTTAAATTGTAGCTTTTCTGCACCCAGCGCGCAACGTTGGTCACGGTCGTGTAGAAATTGACGACGCGATTGCCGGAAGAATCCAGAAGATCCGCTTCCTGCCATGCGTACGTGGTGTTCGATTCATTCGAAAGCTGATACACCCAAAACGTGAGCACGCCGTTCGAAGGAACCGTTACCTGCTGACAGACGCCGGTATCGCCGTTCGGTTCGCTGCGGCCGTTTCCGGAACGCTCGTCGTACGATCCGCTGTGCGGGTGCGTGGTGACGACCGACGCGTTGACGTTGCCGCATTGCATCCAGCCGCTGTTGATCGCGCCCGTCTCAAAACCGGGATTGGTCACAATGTTGCCGGTCATCGGGCGGATCGGCGCGGAAACAAATGCGGGGACGGTTATGCCGGAACCAACTGCTTGGCGACCGGTAGTCGCGGCGTCGTCTTGCGGATGCGCGACGATGAGGTCGTTCAGCGAAACGTCTTTGACGTATTGCGCGATTGCGCTGGGAAGCACCACCGGTTTGACGTTCATGAAGCGCTGCCCGAAGCGCCCCTGGTTGACTGTGTGCATTTGCGTCGTGAAGAAGCGCTCGACCGCGGAACTCGGCGCTGTTGCGTCTACGATCGTCCGGTTCGCAAATCGATGCGTGATCGTAAAGCCTGAGCGCTGCAACGCCTGCACGACGGCTTCTTCCTGCGCGGGCGTCGGAGCGTAATACGCATTGAACTGTCCGGTTGACAGATAGTGGTGATACATCGGCGAGGAGCGGTCCGCTTGCGAGAGCACGAGCCGATCCAACTCGTCTTGATGATTGTACGCAAGCGTGACGGCGATCTGCACGGGAGCGCTCGCGCCGCGCCGTCCGAGATCGCTTACGGCAAAACGGCCGCTCGGACGCGGAACCGCACCGATGACGGCGCGCGCTTGGCTTTCAGAACCGGGTCCCGTTGCGGTTGGCCCGGACCCGCCGGCGCCCGCGAGTGTAGGTGGAACGGAGGAGTGGCCACCGCAGGCCGTCAGCGCGATTCCCAATGTAAGAATCGACGCTGCGACTTTGGAAGATGTTCGCATGAAGCTCCTTCGTAAAAAACGATGCAGCAAAAACGTGCGGCCTTGCGGCTGCCGAGCATACATTAGGGGACGGTTAAAAATCTCCCACGACGCAGCAGGCTAGCCCATGCGTAAAAGTTGCGTTAACCCCGGCACGTGAGAACCGTCCGCGGTACCCGCCTGTCGATGCTATCGGTAGGCGTGCGTGGGCTGATGCCGCGCAGGCCGGAAGAAAGGCGTGCCAGAAAGGGCGAGGCGATGAGAAAGCCGCTGGGGCTATTTATGCTACTGGCTCTGCTCTACGGATGCAGCGGAGCCGGATATTTGCCGTATGCGCCCAACGCGCTGGCGCCCTCGCAGCTGCAAAGCCTCATCGCTTCAGCCTCCGATGAGACCGGCGTAGCGCCGGGCTTACTGAACGCAGTCGTCATGGCGGAATCGGCCGGCGATCCGTCCGCCATCAGCATCGCCGGAGCGCAGGGTCTCATGCAGCTCATGCCGGGCACATCTGCCGGCTGCGGCATCAATAATCCGTTCGATCCCCAGCAAAACGTCGAGTGCGGTTCGCGCTACTTGAGCGAACTGCTGCAGCGGTACAACAACAACGTCGAACTTGCGGTCGCTGCTTACAATGCGGGGCCGGGCGCCGTCGATCGCTATCACGGCATCCCGCCTTACGCAGAAACGCGCGCCTACGTTTCGCGCGTGCTTACCGCATACCGGAACTACTAACTAGGCTGACGCTGTGGCGTCCGTACAAGGAGCCCGCACGGCGCCCGTCGGCATTCTGCGTCAGCTCCGCCTTCCGATTCTCGACTCGTACGTCCTGATCGAGTTTCTCGGTCCGTTCCTGTTTGCATTCCTGGCGTTCTTTCTGTTCTGGGCCTTCAACATTTTTTTCCTGGCGGCGAAATATCTCATCACGCAAAACGCGCCGTTCTTTTTGGTGTTGCGCTTTGTGGTCTTCCGCATTCCGCAATCGATTCCGATGGCGTTTCCATTCGCGGCGCTGTTCGCCACGTTGCTGGGAATGGGCCGGCTCGTCGCGGACAACGAGATTACGGCAATCCGCACTTCCGGAGTCTCGCTGTGGAGGTTGGCGCTAACACCGCTGCTTTTCGGCGTTGCCGCGTTTCTGCTGGCGTACGGCATGAACGAATACGTCGCCCCGCGCGCAGTCGACCTTTCGACGCGAACGTTCTATCAAATCATCTATCACACCGCGGCGCTGCCGGTCGAACCGCAATTCTTCCGCAAAGATCCGGATTCGGGCAACGTTTTTTTCGTCAGCCAAGTGTTGCCCGACGGCAAGACGATGGCCGGCGTGCAGATCTTCAAACCGGGCCGCAACGGGTATTGGAACGAAACGATCCAGGCGCAGACGGCGCGCGTCAATGGAGCGACGCTCGTGCTCACGAACGCGATTATGACGTTTTACAATCAGCAAGGCTTTGAGACCTCGCAAACGACCACGCCCGAATTTCGCATCGGTCTGCCGCTCGCCGAAAGCGCGGCGCAGTTCATGAGCACCACGAACGGCGATGCGTGGACGATGAATTCCAAGCAGCTTTCCGCTCAAGTGAACGCGCTGCGATCGCAGGGCGTCGGCGGCGAGGCCTTGGGAAATCTCGAGGTGAATCTGGCGGACAAACTGGCATTTCCGTTCGCGGCGTTCATCGGCGTGATCATCGCGTTGCCGATGGCGATCCGCTTCGGGAAAAAGGGGCGCGCGATGGGAATGGCATTGGCCGTCGTATCGTTCTTCGTGTATTACGTGATGACGGAAGCTGCCTCAGCGTTCGGAAGCACGGGCCGAGTGAATCCGTACCTCGCCTCGTGGCTGCCGAACATCATCTTCGGTTTGGCGGGCCTGGGCATGCTCTGGAGCGACGAGCACTAACAGGTGCGCCAGCATGCACGGCCGCTCGCCGTCTGCATGGTCTCGTGGTTTCTCGCGTTTCTGATGACGGGAGTGTTACCGGCGTCCGGCGATCCCACGTTCACCTCGCCTGACGACGAGCGCGCCTTGGCCCTGCTCAACGGCCAAAGCTGCGCGGATCGCGTCCAGGATGAGATAGCGCAAGCGACAATAACGCCGGTCCCCTCTGCCACGCCCTCCTTTATTCCCGGAGCTGCAACGGGAAGCGGTCCGCTGTACGCAACGCCGGTGCCAAGCGGCGCGCCGGTAACGCCGCCGCCGGTCCCTTCGCCGACGCCGATCGCGAGCACAAGCCCGGGGCCAGTCTATCTGGTGCGGCCTTCGGAAAGCCCTTCGATTGCGCCCAAACCGGAAGAAACCGCGCAGCCGACGCCCACGCCGACCGATCTTCCGACACTCCAGCCCGGGCACGTTGCCGTGCTCGCCGATAAGCTAACGGGAAGCACGAAACCGGGCGTGCCGGGCGATGCGACGGGCAACGTGCACATCTTTTATCAAGACGAAATCCTCGTGGGCGATCGTGCGCATTACGACGGTGTGCGCACGATTACGGTCACCGGCCACCCGTACATCATCAATCGCAGCAAAGATTCGATTCTCTACGGCGATCGGATCACGTTCGACACCGTCGCGCAGAAGGCCGATTTATATCAAGGCCGCGGCGAAAGTTCGCAAGGCATCGAGCGCGGACTGGTTTATTTCGCTGCCAAAGATCTGCATACCGACGAGCACGGCGTCTCGCACGGAAACTTCGCAACCGCAACGACGTGCGCGCGACCGCGATCGGGATATCACGTCACCGGGCGAGCGCTCGACGTTTACCCGGGCGATAAAATCGTCATTTCGAAAGCCGTGCTGTGGCTGGGCGCGGTTGCCGTGTTCTTCCTGCCGCGCCTGGTGATACCGCTGCGCAGCGTCACCGACGAACGCCAGCGGCCGCAATTTTTCCCCAACGTTGGCTACAACTCGGTGCAGGGTTATTTTTTGAAGTCGCGTTTGAGTTTCGGACAAAATCAATACTATTTCGGATATTACACGCTGGAATTCTACTCCAAGCAAGGCATTACGATCGGTTACAATGGGACGATCGCGAGCAAAAGCGGCAAGCGGGTGACGAATGTTGCTTTCGAACGGGTTGCAAGCCGGCTTCCGCCGGCGCCCAGCACCAATTACAACGTCGGTATTCAAGACACCGAAAACTTTTCCCAAACGCTGCACGGAAATCTGCAGTACAGACTATCAAAGTCTCGTACGGACCGTACACGAACTTGCCCCCCTCGCAAGGGTTGAATGCGCAAGTGACGCACGCGAGCCTTACCGAATCGCAAACGTACAGCTACAACCGGCAAACGACCGGCTCGCAAGCCAGCAGCGACAATTACGGTTTCACGGATTCGCGCCAATTCGGTCTGACGCTTCAAAATAATTTTTCGGCCAATCTGAGCCGCTCGCAGACCGATTACGGCTACGGCACGTTCACTTCGAATTCAACCGCGACGATCGACGATTTACTGCACTGGAGCTCACCGGTTGCGGACTACCAGCTGACGTACGACAAAACGTTTGCGCAGACGCCGTACGGCATCAATAAAGAACCCGAGCTCCAAGTGACGCCGCGTCTGTTTCTCACGCATTTCGTCTTTCCGATCGCGCCGACGCTGACCATCGGCGAATACAACGAGCCCGCGACGCCGGAAACGACGACGCGCGCCGACCTCGGCGTCAACATGGGTCCCGCGCTCTACAACGTCTTCGGCAGCCAGTTCAGCGCAAACGTGCAGGTGCATCAGTACGCCTACGGCACGGGCGACATGAAGGCGAGCATCGCGCAGCAGCTCTCGTTCACTTCGCAAATCGGCTCGCACGTCAACAACATCATTTCGTACAACGAGCAGAACTACAACGGCCCCGGCGCCGTACCGTTTTCGACGATCGATTTGCAGAACAGTCAAAACTTCAAGAACGCCAACGACACGCTGCGGCTCTACAACGGCGACGCTTACAATTTCACGTTGAATTTTTCGACCGCGTTCAACGGCATCGCGCAGCCGGTTTCGTATTTGCTCGTAACGCGGCCAACCTCACAGACGTACGCGGCGTTCACCGGCGCGTTCTATCCGGGTCCGGGGCAAGGATTTTTGAGCACGAACGTGCAGTTCGCGACACCGTTCGGCCGCGGCTCGTGGCTGCAGTTTCAAGGCGACGTGGACTGGCAGAACAAGGCGCGCATCGAGAACAAAACGATCTACTACAACCGCATCATCGGCGATTGCTACGAGATACAGCTTTCCTACAGCCAGCTTTCGCGCGAATTGAATGCGACCATCAACTTGCTCGCGTTTCCTTCGCACGCCGCGACGTTCGGATTGACGAACCGCGGCTCGATCATTCCGTCGAGCTTCAACGGCTACGGCTTCCCCTAGAACCGTTCAGCCACCCTTCCTAAGGCTCAATTAGTGTGACTGCGGCGTCCCGTTTGGGAAGTCTCCGACTTTTTTGAGCCTGCCATGGATGGCACGGGATGCCGGAGGCACACTAAGGCACGTCGCACTGGGGGTGCCCGCAGCTGCACGTATCGGATTCGATGCCGTTTTCGCTTGCATCCTTACAGGCTTGGCTGCAGTAGGCTTGCGTTTCCATTTGTGCGGTAAGCGTGCAGTTGCAAAGGTCGTGCGTGCACTCAATCGATTCTTGCATGTCCGGATGTTTCCCGGTTACGGCGCGTTCAGCACCTCGCCGCCGACAATTTGCGAGGACGGTCCGGGCGCTGCGAATACCGCTGGCGGAAGTGGTTGCGTCCACGGCACATCGAACGAAGTCGTAACGTCGTATTGCTGCTTGAAGGTCGTGTCGTTGGGACCGGTAAGGCCGGGCGCGTCGATGACCTGACCTGCGGGACTACCCGTCGGCGAGGCTACGAACCAGTTGACGAACCAAATCGAAGCCGGAGCATTGCTCGGCGATGCCGTAGGTGATGAGGTGGCGCTGGACGTGGGCGATGGCGACGGGGAGATCGTTGCCGAAGCGGTCGGCGTTGGGCTCGCATTGATTCCCGTGAACACCGGATTGCGATTGATCGTCACGCAAAATTGCGTCTGCGTGCCGTTGCAGTTGGCGGTGACGACGATATCTTGCGGATTGAAGAGTTTGCGCACCGGCTGCTTGAGCACACCGTTGCCGGCTTGCGAGGTGATGAACTGATACAGGGCCGCTTGAACCGGACTGCCTGCATTCGCTTGAAACACCACGATTTCGAACGAGTAATCCAACCAGTTTTGCTGCTGGCTACCATACAACGCGTACGGCTCGGTGCCGGTGCCGCTGGTATTGAAGGCAAGGACATACCAATTATTGACGAAATCGAGCGTGCCTTGCGTCGAAAACTTGATCTGCATCTGACCGGCGCTCAATCCGGAAGGCGAAGACGTGCGATCCGGCGTGACTTGGCGACCGCATGAGGACAGCGTGAGCGCCACGGCGCAGACGGCGAAAATCAGTTTGCGTAGCATCGGAACCTCCGTTCGCGCGCCGGAATTAGTCATCTGCATGCTCGGCGCCATCGCGATGGCGTTCGCCTTTCCCAAATCGGCACAAGCATGGCTTGCGCCGCTCGGGGCGGCGGGCCTGTTCTGGGCATGGCAGCGTCTCTCCTGGAAACGAGCGTTCTTTGCCGGATGGTTCGCGGGCACGATCTTTTTTGCGATCGGCTATTCCTGGTTTACGTATACCGTCGGCAGTTACGTCGGCCCGTTCGCGTTTGCCGTCGTTCTCATTCCCGCGGCGGTCGACGCGCTGACGTTCGGTGCCGCCGCGCTCTGCTGGAAAGCCGCTCTACGCGTCGCGCCGGCATGGCTTGCCCCGGCGGCCGGCGCCGCCGCGTTTGCCGTTTTCGAATGGGCCCGATCGGTCGGCGTGATCGGCATTCCGTTCGCGCAAATCGGTTATACGCAAACGACGACCGTGCTCGGAGTATTTGCGGCGTATATCGGCTGTTACGGTGTGACGTTCGTCGTCATGCTGCTGGGAGCGGCAATCGCGCAAGCGGCCGAATTCCGCCGCGCGGCCGGGCTCGGCGTTACCGTACTCGTCGTTGCGGCGGCGTGGTTTGCATGCTTTGCAGCGTGGCCGGCGCGACACGCAGCTGCGCCGTTCATGCGCATCGCGGCGATTCAGGGGAATATCGCGCAATCGATAAAATGGGATCCGCAGACGCTGCCGCGCAGCGTGGATCGCTACGTCGCGATGACCAAACAAATAGCGCCGTTTCGTCCGCAGCTCGTCGTCTGGCCGGAAACCGTCATCACCGCGGATCTCAACGACTCGCCGATCTATTGGAATATCACTGCCGCAACGGCGGCGCAACGCGACCAACTCAACGCGTATTTGCGAACCGATACTGAGCTTCGCCGCACGTTCGGAGCGCTTGCGAAGCAGCTGCACGCAACGCTCGCACTAGGAAGTTTGGACCACCACTTCGGCCGCGAGGGCCTCAAAGAATACAACGCGGTTTACACGTATAATCCTGACGGCTTTCTGATCGACGTTTACGACAAGCGGCAGCTGGTGCCGTTCGCGGAAGCGCTTCCGGCTCCGGCGCTGTTTTCATCGTTGCCGTATGCGAACCTCATCGGCCGGTTTGGCCATGGGAACAACGCTGCGGTGGTGCCGGCCGGCGCAATGCGTTTTGCCCCGCTGATCTGCTGGGAATCCGCCTTTGCCGACCTCGTGCACGCGCAGTTGCGTGCCGGCGCGCAATTTTTAGTGATTCCGACGGACGATGCATGGTTCGGACCGAGCTCCGGCACCTATCAGCACGCGCAAATCGCGCAGATGCGCGCTATCGAATCGGGCGAATGGGTCGTGCAAGCCGCATCGACCGGCATCAGCGGCATCATCGCGCCCGACGGGAGGTGGGTCGAGCGAACGCCGCTCGATCGGCAAGCGATCGTTGCCGGAACGATCGGGATGCCGCCGGGTTCGCTCTTTGCACGAATCGGGCCAAATCCGATTATTTACGCGCTGATGGGGTTGTATGTTTTGATTTTAGGTGTGGGGATGGCCTCGACAAGCTCGGCCGCCGTTCGACTTCGCTCACGATGACATTCCTCGGCCGCCCGGAGCCTGCGCTGAATGAGTCGCAGCGACGCGCTCACCATGACATTGCTCGGCCGCAATGAAGCCTAATTGGCGCGCCGTCGCGATCGCCGCATCGGCGATTTTCATCCTGTGGATCGTAGTCGAAATTGTCTTGGCCGGCCGCAATGCTGCACCGCCGCCGCCGGGAACGCAGCCGCTCACGCTTCGCGGCGGCCGCGTCAACGGCAATCGCATCAGCACGCGGTCGTGGACGTTCGACTACCAGCGCGCGCAGATGTCGTCCGACGGGACGATGGCTACGGTGGACGGCGTGCGGCACGGCATTCTTTACAAAAAAGGAAAGCCGTATTTGTCGATCGCCGCACAGCACGTCTCGCTCAATACGCAGACGTTCGACTTCACCGCTATAGGAGTCGTGCACATTGCGGAGCTCGATCCCAAAGACGGAATTCCGAAGTCATTCGACAGCGATTTGGTGCAGTGGACCAACGCTACGAAGATGCTGACGCTTTCTCATCCTTCGCTGCTGCGAACGGGCGATCAAACGCTGCAGGTCGCCTCGATAACGGTGAACTTCAATTCCAACGACGTGCACGTGGGAAAAATCGAGGGCGTCGTCCGAACTCAGGGCCCGTAAGATAAGAAGAAGGCGGCTACGATCCGCCGCCTTCCGTTTCTTCTGTGCCGAGCTGCTTCTTGGCTTCAGCGATGAGCTTCTTGACTTTTTGGCCGCCCTTGTGGCCGATTTCTTCGTAGAAGTCGGCTCCGTACTTTTCTTTGACGACCTTGCCGCCTTTTTGTCCGATGGACTCGTAGAATTCCACACCGTGCCGCTGGCGCGTTGCCTGCCCGCCCTTGCGGCCGATCTCCTCGTAAAAGCCCGAACCGTACCGATCTCGGACGGTGTTCCCGCCCTTCTTACCGGCCTCGCGCACCGACATTTCGCCACCCGGCTGCTTGTCGTCAGGCTCGCCTTTGGTGGGTTTTGCCATTGGTTACCCCGGTGGAAGGAGAAAGTGTGTTAGGAAGTCTTACGTTTGAGCTTCTGGCCACCTTTTTGGCCGATGACCTCGTAGAACGAGGGACCATACTTTTCCTTGGTCGCTTCACCACCCTTGCGGCCGATAGCCTCGTAGAACTCGGTTCCGTACTTGGCTTTGACGCGCTCCCCGCCACGCTTGCCTGCTTCACGAACGGTCATGCCGCCGCCCGGACCTTGGGACTCTTGTACTGCCATAGCTGGTTTAAGCACCTCGGAAGTGAGAAAGTTCAAGGTTTAGATACCCACTCGACCGCCTGTTAAACGAGGCAGCGGACAGGACTATCGCTCGGTGCTATCGACGGTTTTTGAAAACGCTACCATTATCGACGGCACGGGCCGCGCACCGTTTACGACCGATGTCGGAGTCGTCGGCGACCGCGTCGCCTTGATTGGTGATCTACGCTCGAGCGAGGCCGCAGCGCGTATCGACTGCAGCGGCAAGTCGCTGGCGCCGGGCTTCATCGACGTTCATTCCCATTCCGACGAGCTTTGGCTCGCACTGCCCCGGTGCGACGGCAAAATCGCTCAAGGCGTCACCACCGAGATCGGCGGAAATTGCGGCACTTCGGCGGCGCCCGTGTACGGCTGCGCGCTCGAAAAGATACAGCGCAGCGCGCAGCAACTTGCAATCGAGGCCGACTGGCGAACGCTGGACGAATTTCTTTCGCGGGTCGAACGCGCGGGCGTCGCACTCAACGTTGCGACGCTCGCCGGTTTGGGCACCCTTCGTCAAGCGGTCACCGGCGAGCAATCGCGCGCCCTCGATTCGGACGAGCTGCTCGCGCAAGCTCGACTCGTTCGCGAAGCTTGCGAACAAGGCGCGCTGGGTATCTCGAGCGGTTTGATCTATCCCCCATCCATGTACGCCGATACCGCCGAACTCGCAGCGATGGCGTCGGCCGCACGCGAGGCGAACGCTCCGCGGTACGCAACGCACGTGCGCAACGAAGGCGACGACTTGGTGCCCGCGATTGCCGAAGCGCTTGCTATCGGCGAGCGCGCGCAAGTAACGGTGCAGTGCTCGCACCATAAGGCGGCCGGGAAAGCGAACTGGGGCAAAGTGCATCGCACCCTTGCGATGATCGACCGGGCGCGCGCAAACGGGATCGACGTGTTTTGCAACGTTTACCCGTACGTCGCCAGCTGGACCGATCTGGCGACGATTTTGCCGCGCGATTACCGGGCCGGCGGCACGGAAGGAACGCTGCAGCGCCTGGAGGATCCGCACGGTGCTGCGGCGCTCGCGCTGCAGCTGCGGTTCCAGCAGCAAGGGCAATGGCATGACATCATGATCACCGACGTTCGTTCGCAGAAAAATGCGCAGCTCGCCGGCATGCGTTTGGATGAAATCGCTACGTTTTGGAATCTCGATCCGGTGCGCGCGGCGATACGGCTGCTGCTGGAAGAACGCTTGGACGTTGGCGCGGTCTTTTTCAAGATGAGCGAAGACGACGTTGCGTCTGTGCTTTCCGCTGATTTTTGCGCCGTCGGCAGCGATGCGTCCGTCCGGGCGCTCAGCGGCGTCACCGCGCGGGGCGTACCGCACCCTCGAACCTTCGGCACATTTCCGCGAATCTTCGGCCGATACGTTCGCGGACGCAGAACGCTCGATGCCGTCGAAGCGGTGCGCCGTATGACCTCGCTGCCGGCGGAGATCTTTGGATTGCGTGATCGCGGCACCATCGAGATCGGCCGGTATGCGGATTTCGTCGTGTTCGACGCCGATTGCATCTGCGACACCGCAACGTACGAGGAACCGTACCGTTTTCCCAGCGGCATCGAGCATGTATTCGTCAACGGACGGCCGGTGCTGCTGCACGGCAGCTTTACGCGTGAGCGCCCGGGCCGCGTGCTGCGCAACGGTCGCTAAGTAAAGTTGCGGCCAAGAACGTTTAACCTGCACTGCCGGATGGAAACACTGCAAGCATCAGGTACAGCTAGAGGAGTAAGTCCATTGGCTTAGCTTGAACGGGGCCGGCGCACGCCGGCCCTTCTCATTTGCAAAGCGTCTCGCTACGCTCTTGCGAGCGTCAGCCGCTCGAAGATTGCGCGCACCGACTGCCTAAGATGCGCGATATCCCCGTCGTTCTCCACGGTGTACGTAGCGCGCCGGGCCGCTTCGAGCGGGGCGATCTGCACGCTCATGCGGGCGCGTATCTGTTCCTCGCTCAGGCCGTCGCGCCGCGTCACCCGAGCCACGCGCAGTTCGTCGGGCGCGACCACGACCAGCGTTGCATCGACGCGCCGGTCGTATCCCGTTTCAAACAGGAGCGGCACGACGTGCACGATCACCTGATCGGCGCGCGCATACCGTTCACGTTCTTCGGCGAGCCGCCGCACGTGCGGGTGCACGATCGCGTTGAGGCGTTCGCGTTCTTGCGGATTACTGAAAACGATCTGCGCCAGCGCCGCTCGATCCAAGCAATCGTCGCGGACCACGGAAGGCCACACTCGCGCGATTTGGCGCAAGCCGTCGCTGGCGGGAGCGACGGCTTCGCGCGAGAGCCGATCCGTGTCGATGACGTAAGCGCCCAGCGACTCCAGAATGCGCGAGACCTCGCTTTTTCCGGCGCCGATTCCCCCCGTTAGTCCTAAGCGCATGCCCGCGGCAAGATCACGGCGCGGGGTTGCCCGCCTCGGCCGGAACCGCGACGTCTTCGTCATCGATCGCGTATTTCTCGATTTCCTCGAGCGGCACGTCGGCGACGTGCTGAATCGATGCAGTGATGCGCCGCGTCGAATGATTGATCGTGAGCAGCGTTACTTCGACTTCCTGACCGGGACTGAACTGAGCGCCCGGATCGAATTCACCTTTGGGCACCATGGCAAGAACGCCGGGAACGATCTCGACGAGCAGATAGTTCGGCGTCACCTTGACGACCTGCGCGTTCAGTTTATTTGTTTCGTAGAGTTTGCCCGAGTGCTCGTCCCACGGATCCGGGAGCGTGTGCTTGAGCGAGAGGCTCACTTTCTTGGCGTCGGGATCGAACTTCATGATCTCGACGTTGACGACGTTGCCGATTTTCACGACTTCCGAAGGGTGCTTGATGCGCGCGTAACTCAATTCACTGTTGTGAATCAATCCGTCGATGCCGCCGAGATCGACGAACGCGCCGAACTCCGCCAACCGCACGACGACGCCTTCGCGGATTTGGCCCACCTCGAGCGTGCCGAGCAGCTCTTGTTTCTTGGCGTTCAGCTCTTCTTCCAGCACCAGCCGCTGCGAAAGCACGACGCGATGGCGCTTGTGATCCAGGTCGATCACTTTCAAACGAAGCTTTTTGCCGATGAGTTCGTCAAGATTGCCGACCGGCTGCCGTCGAATCTGTGAGGCCGGCACGAAACCGCGCATGCCGAGATCGACCAGCACGCCGCCTTTGACGACTTGCGTGACGGTCGCTTCGATCACTTCGTCACGGTCGTGCGCTTCGATGACTTTCTCCCAGGTCTTCAGCGCGCGAGCGCGCCGCTCCGAGAGAAAAAGCGTGCCGTCGACGTTGTCGATGCGATGGATCATCACCTCGAGCGTATCGCCGACTTTTAATTCTTTGGGTTCGATGGCGAGCGAAAGTTCGCGGAAGGGCAGAACGCCCTCGGATTTACCGCCGATGTCGACCAGGAGCTCGTCCTGGTATTTTGCAACGATGACCCCGCCCAGCACTTGTCCTTCGTCCAGGACCTTGAGCGATTCTTCGTAGAGACGCTGCTCGAGTGCCAGTTGATCTTCTTCTTCGTGCTGCACCGGAGCGATATCAGTCGTAGAGATGTTGGAGTTCCTTACCTTTCATTATTTTATTGGCGAATCCGCGCTTCGCGCTCCTCGCCCGCGAAAATTTTATCTTTGACACGAACGGCACCACCAGGTCCCGCGTTGCGCGATGACAGTCCGCACGATTTCGCGTTCGCACCGCGCGCATGGTGCGCCGGCCCTTCCGTAGACGGAAAGCCGGTTTTGAAAACCGCCTTTGCGTCCGCCTGAGTCGACGTAGTCGTCCACGCTGCTTCCGCGCATTTCGACGGCGGCTCTTAATACGTCGACGAGCGCGCCGTGCAGTTTTCCAATCGCGGCTTTGCTGAGTTTGCCCGCAGGCCGCCCGGGGCGGATTCCCGCTTGCCAAAGGGCTTCGCAGGCGTAGATATTGCCGACCCCGGCGATGCGCCGCTGATCGAGCAGGAACGCCTTTATCGGCGTCCTTCGCCCCGACAGCATAGCGATAAAGCGCTCAGGAGTAAAGTCCCCGGAAAGCGGCTCGACGCCTAGGGCCGCATCCCACGCCTCGCCGGGCTCGACCAAACGCATACGCCCGAACTGCCGCACGTCAGCGAACACTAGGCGCTTGCCGTCACCTAAGCGCAGCTCCACGTAGGAGTAGGGGTAGCGGGGCTCGCCGCGGCGTTGAACGATGAGCCGGCCCGTCATGCGTAAACTGGTCACCAGCGATCGGCCCGATGCAAGCGTAAGCACCGCGTATTTTCCGCGTCGCGTAACCGCATGGATGCGCTGGCCCGTCACTGCGCTGCCGAACCGCACGCCGGGAGCGGCAACGGCCATTTTTTCCAGCAGCACGTCGACGCCGACAATCGTTTTGCCCGGAAGGCTCGCACGCAAGCCGCGTACGATCGTTTCTACTTCAGGCAGTTCCGGCAAGGGTTCCTCAACGCGGCAGCCCGCGAATGCGCGCCCCCGGCACGATGCCGTCGCGCGCGGCTTCGCCCGCCGGCAGCTCGAGCACGAATTTGGCGCTGCCCTGTTCGGTCGGAATCAATGCGTCCGGGGTCGCCGGCGAGAGCACGGGGACGCGGGCAAAAATTTGCCGCACGACGCCTTGGGGCGAGATGAACACCATGTCGAGCGGAACAAGCGTGTCTTTCATCCAGAACGCGACCGTTTCGTCGGCCGCGAACACGAACAACATTCCGGTGTGGCGCGGCAAGCGGCGAACGCCCATGAGACCGCGTTCGCGTTCCACGCCGCTGATTGCCACTTGAACTTGCAGTTCGGCGTGCGGCGCATCGAGCGTGATTTTTACGAGCGATTTCGGCGTGGGAACGGGCTGCGCTGCTGCAGCGGCGAGCGCCAGTGCGAATGCGGCGTTAAATATCATCGGTTTGCTCCACGTCGTACCAGTTCGAACCGATTTTAACCGTTACCGCGAGCGGAACGCTGAGCTGCACGACGTTTTCCATCTCGCTGCGCACGATCTGCGCGATGTCGCGCAATTGCACGCGCTCCGCTTCGAAAATCAGCTCGTCGTGGATTTGCAACAGCATCCGCGCATTTAAACCTTCGCGCGAGAGGCGCGCATCGATGCGCACCATCGCCAGCTTCATGATGTCTGCGGCGCTGCCTTGCATCGGCGCATTGGTCGCTTCGCGTTCGGCAGCCGATCGCAGCATGTAATTGCTGGAACGCAGCGCCGGCATATATCGTCGGCGTCCAAGGAGCGTGGTGACGAATCCCTCTTCGCGGCCCTGCGCGATGACGCCGTGGATGTAGGCTCGGACCGCCGGAAAACGGGCGAAATAGGCCTGCGTCATCGCTTTCGCCTCGGGGCGCCCGATCTCGAGCCGCTGCGCCAGGCCGAAATCCGACATTCCGTACAGCAAGCCGAAATTCACCGATTTGGCCATGCGCCGCTGATTGCCGTCAACGTCTTGCGTTGCGTTCAAGCCGAATATCTGCCGCGCCGTGAAGTCGTGGATGTCCTGTCCCTCGTCGAACGCGCGCCGCATCGCTTCGTCGGCGGAAAGATGCGCCATGAGCCGCAGTTCGATTTGACTGTAGTCGGCCGCCAGCAGTACGCTCTGCGGCGACTCTGCAACGAAAGCACGGCGGATGCGCCGTCCCAAATCGCTGCGGACTGGAATGTTCTGCAGATTCGGATTGATCGAGCTGAGCCGGCCCGTCGCCGTCGCGGTTTGATTGAAAATCGTGCGTAAGCGCCCATCGCGCTTATCCGTGAGCGACGGGATAACGTCGATGTAGGTGTTTTTGAGTTTGGTGACTTCGCGGTATTCCAAGACCTTGGCGCAGATCGGATAGTCGCGCGAAAGGCCTTGCAGAATCTCCACGCCGGTAGCCCAGCCGGTTTTCGTTCGTTTGCCGCCCGGCAGGCACATCCGCTCGAAAAGCACGCCGCCCAGCTGCGCGGGTGAGCCGATGTTGAATTCCTCGCCCGCCATCTCGTAGATTTCTTGCTGCAGGCGCCGCGCCGCCGCGTCGACCTCGGCTGCCAGGACATGCAGTTCGGACGGATCGATGCGCACGCCCGTCCATTCCATTTTCGCCAGCACCGGCGCGAGCGGCACTTCAACGTCCTCGTACAGCGCCAGCTGTCCTCGCTGCTCCAGCAGTTCTCGTTCCTTGCGAACCAATTGCAGCACGGCGTCGCCGTGCGCCGCCGCATCGTCGCCGGCGCAAAGCTCCAGTAGCTCGCGCGCAGCATCGTCGAGCTGAGCGAACGTTCGCGACGGATTGATCAGATGCGCGCCGATCATCGTATCGTCGGCAATGACGCGCGGATTGATATCGTGCCGCTGTAGCGTGTGCAACACGTTTTTCGCATCGTGCGCCGCAACGCGCAAAGCGCTGCGCCAAACGCTTTCGAAGGCGGACCGGACCGGATCGTGCGCCAGAGCGCCCGCGGTGAACGAAAGCCCGGTTCCGGTCTGCGCGCTCAGACCGATTTCGCCGTCGGCTCTGACGGCTATTCCGAGCTCGCGGGCAGCGCCCATGGCTTGCAGTTCGCGCGCCAGCTCTTTGAATTCGGGCGGATCCGTTGCTGCAACGTACGATCGGTATCGCCCCTTGAGCCGTTCCTGCGTTTCGATCAGCGGCATTTCCAGCGGCACGTCGAGTTTGCTCAGCAGCGTTTTGAACTCGAGTTCGCTATAAAGCCGGTACAGATCGTCGTTGCCCGGCGGCGTGTACTGCGCGGAATTCCAGTCCAAAGCGATCTCAAGATTCTTTCGCGCGACGGAAACGTCGCGGCACGTCTGCGCTTGACCGCCGTATTCTTCGACCAGTTTGCGCAGCTTCGGCGTGCCCGCGAGCGCCGGATCGGCTACCAGGGCGTTGAGCGAACCGGCGGCGCGAATTAGTTTGATGGCGGTTTTTTCACCGACGCCCGGGATGCCGGGAAGATTGTCGGATGGATCGCCTTTCAAGCCGCGATAGTCCGGCAGTTGCTGCGGCTCCAACCCTTCGTATCGTTCGCGCACCGCCGCAACGTCATAGCGTCCGAGCTCGGTGATGCCCCGGCGCGTCATCAAAATCGTCGTTTGGGGAGCTACCAGTTGGAAAAGGTCCGTATCGCCGGTCACGATCACGGTTTCGCGTCCGGCATCCTGCGCTTGGCGCGCGAGGGTCGCAATGATGTCGTCGGCTTCTTCGCCTTCGATCTCGACGATCGGAATGCGGTTCACTTCGAGAATGCGGCGCACGAGCGCAAATTGCGGGCGCAAATCGTCGGGCATTTGGTCGCGCTGCGCTTTGTACTGTTGATAGAGCGCGACGCGATGCGCCGGCATGCCCTTGTCGAATGCGGCGATGATGTGCGTCGGCTTCTCGTCCGCGACGATCTTGTTGAGCATCTGCGTGAAGCCGTACGCTGCATTGATCGGAAGGCCGCGCGTGGTCGTCAGCGGCGGAAGGGCGAAGAACGCGCGATACACCAACCCGTACGTGTCGAGCAGCATGAGTTTCGCGGAAGGCGCGGCGATCACTGAACGATGAGGTCGCCTGAAGCTGCGGCCACGCGGCCGTCGTCGCAGACCTTCAGCAACGAAAGCACGTATCTCCCCGGTTCTGCCGGCACCGGCAACTGCACGAGGTCGCCTGCCCGGCGATCCACGTTCCAATAGACGCTCGCGGTGTCGGCCTGGGTCATCGTCAGATCGGCGGGCGGAGCGGTTCTGCGCGCAAAAGACGCGATCACGGCGTGATCGCCGCTGGAATCGACCCACGGATGCCACGATGCTCCATCGGCCGCCGTATCTTGCGTTGCGGTTTGCCCCACCGTCAGCAGATCGGGAGCAGTTACAAACAGCGCCGAACCCGTGGGCTGCGCGCGCGTTATGCGAACGGCCAACGTACCGGCGCCGGGCTGCACCTGCGCGATGCGCGCCGTCGCCGTCGTGCCGGGATCGTAAGAAGCGCGATCCAAGATCAGCGGCGCGGTCAGCGGGCGTCCCGGCGCGTCGACGACGATCGGAATGCTGTCCCACTGCAGCGTTCCGTCGCGAACGAACGCTGCGCCGATGGCAAGCGCTCCGGCGGCATCGCCGATGCGAAAGATTGTCTGCGCATGCCCATCGCTAACGCGAACCACGCGCGCTACCGTTCCGGTTGCGCTCTCCAGGGTGATTAGCGCGCTACCCGCGGCCCCGCCGGCAAACGCGCTCACGTGCGCAACCTGTCCGGCGATGTAACGGCCGCTGCCCGGCGTAATCGCGACATTTTGATTTGCGGAGGTCTGCGTTTGCAACGTTTGCGGTTCGACTTGCACTTGCGAGGCATCCATTGCCGGACCGCCCGTTATCGCGGATGCGACGATGAGATTGGAACCGACGAACGGATCGCGAAACGCCCCGTGCGCGTGGCCGCCCGCATCGACCGTGAGCAGCTGCTGCTGCACCGACGAGCCGTGAATCAGTTCGACGCGCACCGGCACCGATGCGGCGGGTTTTCCCGTCGCGCTCTGCGATGCCGAAACGTCGAACGCGGCCGGCGTTCCGCTTCCAATGTCGTCCCGCAGCGGCGTTATCCGCAACGCGAGCGCCAACGTCGGCACGACGACGCGCGTGTTCGCAGTCGCTCCGCCCGAAGAAACGCGCACGCCGTACGTGGAGGCCAGCCCGTCAGAGGGATGCGGAACTTCGACCAGCGCTCGACCATCCTCGCCGGTCGTGACGGTCGCCGCATACCATTGCGCGACGCCCCAGGCGTTCGCTGCGCCCTCGTCCGAGTACGCGTGCGGCGAACGGATGATTCTTGCAGCGACGCGAACTCCTGCAGCCGGGACGCCGTCGCGAACCGCGCGCACGACGAGCGGAACGTCGGCCGACGCATCGCAGCTCGATCCGCATTGTGCGGCGACGGCGAGTGATAGCCCCGCAGCATTGGCGTCGACGTGGACCGCGGTTCCCGCCGAAGCGCCGTTCACGGTTGCAATCACGGTGTATTCGCCGGCGCGCCCGTAGCGCGGCACGCGCAACGCCGTAGCGAACGCGCCCGCCGCGTCGAGTTTCACCGATGTTTGCGCTACGGTCGTCTGCGGCGATCGCAGCGTAATCGTCGCCGTTCCGGTTCCTGCGCGCAGACGACCTCCGCTGCGCGAGCGCGCGAACCCGATGATCTGCAAAGCGTCGCCCGCGTGCACGACCGCAGAAGCGGTTTTGATGCCGACGATCGTCGACGGAAGCGGCGCCTGCGGAAGAAACGAAACGAACGCCATGCTGTTTCCCCATTGCGCCATCGCGAAGATCGGCCGCGGCGATCCGCGCCAGGAGACCAGGCCGCTGCGGTCGGTGAACCGATCGATGAAACGCCCCCGCACGATGAACGAAACGCGCATGCGCCCGAGCGGATCTCCGGTCCCCAAATCGGCGGCGTACAAAACGACGCTTTCGGGCGTTTCCTTCGTGAGCAGCCCGATGCGCGTGCGATCGATCCAAACCTGCTCGCTCACTTTGCCGCGGCGCGCCTGCACCACGAAAAATCCTTCGCGCGTTCCAAGCGGCACGTCAACGTCGTTGCTCTGAAAACGGTACCCGCCCGGCGGTACGTATTGCCAGGTCGCGATAGGTTTGCGTGAACGCGTGTCGATCGGGCGCGGCCGCGTCGTCGAGCCCGCGACGATTACGTCCGCCGGATCCACTTGGTATGCGGAAAACGCAACGGGCGCGCTGGTGTACGTATCCAAACGCACCGTCGTCGGCTTCCACGGAACGTTGGAATCGCGCGCGAACAATGCAAAGTATGCATCCAAGCGGTGATAATCCAGTAGCGGACGCGCGGCGCTCACCGGCGCTGCGGTCAGCGCAACCGCAAGACCGAATGCGAAAAACCGGCAACATCGGTGCATCGAACCGCCGCTTCGCTCGCCGCGCATCCGCGGCCTGGGCGGGCAGGCCATCGCCCCCGGCGCGCGCAAAGCGGGTGCCGAACGCACAATGCCATACAAACGCGAACGAATGCTCCTGATTAGCCGGCGCGCAGCAGCCCTTGCCGCCGCTCTCGCGACCGCCGTTGGTGTAGCGGCCGCTGCGACGCCCGCACCGCGTCCGATGCCGAGCATTACGCTTCCGAACAAGCCGCTTCACGTCCAGCTGACCGTGGAAGTAAACAAACGCGGCCAAGTCGTGCGCGTCGATCACGGTACCCTTTCGGGAAACACCTCGTATGACACGATGACGCTGGGGAACGCAATGCAAATGTGGATCCGCCGGCCCGACGGTAGCGCGCAAACCGGGTTGTACCGCGTTTCGTACGATTACGATCCGCGTACGCACAACGTGGCGCGAACGCCGGTGCTGCTCAAAGGCGGCGGCAGTTGGGCGAATAAACCGGGGGCGGCCACGCTGATCATTCAAGACGCGCGGCGGCAGGTGCGCCGGCTCGAGGCTCGCCTGCGCGCCGAGCAACAACAGCAGCGCAAACAAAGCGCCAAGCATCTGCCCGACATCAATGCGGCCGTGCGGCGCGCGATGGCAAAACCGACGCACAAGCCGTAACGCCATGCGCAAACGATCCCGGCGCGGGCCCCCGCCGCGCATCGCGTTCTTCGACGATCCGCAAGCCAATATCGAACGATCGTGTCTGCGCAAGAACGCGTATCCGACGCTGGCGCATGCGCGAGCTGCGGCGCTTGCATCCCCCAGCGTTAGTGCGCTGCATGCGTATGAATGCCGGCATTGCGGCGGCTGGCACTTGACCAGCCGAAAAGAGCCGCCGTGCGATATGTAAGCTATTACGAGAACGGCCGCACCCGTCCGGCGGTGCTGGAAGGCGAGCGCGTGCGGGCGATTGCGTGCGACTCCCTCGCCGAGTACATCGCTCTCGAACCGCAGCGCCGGCCGGCGCATCATACCGACATCACTTTTCTCTTGCACGAGATTGCGTTGGCCGCGCCGATCCGGCCGCGTAAAAACGTTTTTTGCGTCGGCCGGAACTATTTGGAACACGCCAAGGAAGGGGCGCGCGCATCCGGTCGGGAGCTGAAAGTTGCCCGACGTTCCAACGTTCTTTTCGAAGGCGCCGACGGCGATAGCCGATCCGGATTCGCAGCTGCATTTCGATGCCGCCCTCTCCGCCGAATACGACTGGGAAGGTGAACTTGCCGTCATCATCGGCCAACGCGTCAAAGACGTTTCCGAAGAGGCCGCGCTGGAGGCCGTCTTCGGCTACGCGTGCTTGAACGACATTACCGCACGCGATCTTCAGCGCGCGCACTTGCAATGGCTCAAAGGCAAGAGCTTGGACAACAGCTGCCCCATCGGCCCGTGGATCTCCGGCGCGGACGAGATTTCCGATCCGCACAAACTGCAGATCTGCACTCGCGTGAACGGACGCAAGAAGCAAGATTCCAATACCGGCCACATGATCTTCCGCATTCCACGGCTGATCGCCGAGCTGAGCCGCGGCATGACGCTCGAACCCGGAGACGTGATTGCGACCGGCACGCCCGACGGCGTGGGTTTTGCGCGCACGCCGCCGGAATTCTTCCACAGCGGCGACGTCGTCGAGGTCGCGATTCAAAAAATCGGGACGCTTCGCAACACGATCGTCATCGCATGAAACGACGCAAGCGCATCGCGTATCGTTTAAGCCGCGTCTGCGCCGTTTCGCTTGTCGCCGTCGGCGCTTTCGGCGGGGCTTTTCCGCAGCCGCTCGGACGCGCTTTCGGCTTGGATGCAAACGATGAAAATACCGTCGCGTTCGTGCGCGCAACCGCCGTTCGCGACGTTGCGCTGGGATCGCTGATGCTGGTCGCGTGCGATGCGCGCGATCGAAGGTTGCTGGCGACCGCCGCTGCCTGCGGATCGTGCATCTCGCTGATCGATGCACTCAACGTTTTCATCGCCGGGGACGGGCGCGTCCCGCCCACGAGCTGCGCGGCGCATTTGGGGGGCGCGGCGTTGTTCGCGGCGACCTTCATGCTGCTGCGGTAAGCAGAAACGAGCGCAGGGTTCGTTCTTTTCACGGCGGAACGGAGCGCACCGTATGAACCTGGGCGTACCACGTGAAAGCGGCACGGGTGAAACGCGCGTTGCCGTCGTCCCCGAAACCGCCGGCAAACTCGTAAAGGCCGGCGTTACCGTTCTGGTTGAGCGCGGTGCCGGAGAACGCGCCGCCTTTACCGATGAAGAATATGCCGCCGCCGGCGCGCAGATCGCCGAACAACCTGCGCTGCTTTCCGATGCAGAACGTCGTCGTAACCGTGGGACGCCCGAGCGATGCGGCGCTCTCCGCGATGCCCAAACGCGCCGTGCTGGTCGGTTTGCTCGCGCCGCTCGGCGACCCGCAGTACGTGCGCCGGTTGGCCGCAACCGGTATCACCGCGCTCTCGATGGACGCCATCCCTAGAATCACGCGCGCGCAGAGCATGGATGCGCTCAGTTCGCAAAGCAACATCGCGGGTTACAAGGCTGTGCTTCTCGCTGCGCTTGCGCTCCCGAAATTTTTTCCGATGTTGACGACGGCGGCCGGAACGATTCCGCCGGCGAAGGTCCTGATCTTGGGCGCCGGCGTTGCAGGACTTCAAGCGATCGCCACGGCGCGGCGTTTGGGCGCGGTCGTGCGAGCCTACGACACGCGCGCCGTCGTCAAAGAACAGGTTCAAAGTTTGGGCGCGACCTTTCTGGAAATCGACTTGGGCGTCGACGCGCAAACCGCCGGCGGATACGCAAAAGAACTGACGCCCGAACAAATTGAAAAGCAGCGCCGCTTCATGGTGGAGGCAATCGGCGCATCGGACGTCGTCATCACCACGGCGTTGGTGCCGGGTCGCCCGGCACCGCTGCTGATCACCGAAGAGGCCGTAGCGGCAATGCACGCGGGCGCAGTCATCGTCGACCTCGCCGCGGAGGCCGGCGGAAACTGCGCGCTCACCCAGCGCGATCGCACCGTCATCTCGCAGAACGGCGTGCAGATACTCGGGCAAACGAATCTGCCGGCAACGATGCCGTATCATGCCTCGCAGCTGTACTCCCGCAACGTGCACGCGCTGCTTGGCCCCATGATCAAAAACGGCGCGCTCGATTTGGACATGAACGACGAGATCGCAAAGGGCGCCGCGATCGTGCATCAAGGCAGCATTCTTCACCAGCCGTCGATCGATGCGCTCGGCATCGGTGCCGCTTCATGACCACGACGCTGTTCATCCGCGACCTCTTCGATCTGCTGCTGGTTTTCGCGCTGGCGATTTTCGTCGGGTTCGAAGTCATCTCGAAAGTTCCGACCACGCTGCATACGCCGCTGATGTCGGCGACGAACGCCATTCACGGCGTCGTGCTCGTCGGCGCAATCTTCGTGGTCGGCACGGTCTTCGGAGCGCACATGAACGGGGCGCTGCTCACCGGACTTGCAGCCTGCGGCCGTGACGCTCGGCACAATCAACGTCGTCGGCGGATTTGCCGTGACCGAACGGATGCTGCAGATGTTCAAGAAGAAGGAACCTGCCAAGAAGTGACCGCGCCCGGAGCCTACTTGGAAGCGCGCGAGATTTTCTTTTACGCTGCGACGCTGGCAGCGGTCGTGCTCTTCATCGTCGGGTTGAAGCGACTGAGTTCTCCGGCAACGGCGCGAGTCGGCAACCGTTACGCCGCCGGCGGCATGCTGCTGGCAATTGCGGCTTCAATCTGGGAGATCGATGCGGCGGGGTGGTGGGTGATCGCGCTCGGCATCGTCGTCGGCGGCGCGATCGGGCTGTTTTCCGCGCTGAAAGTAAAGATGACGGCCATGCCGCAGATGGTCGCGCTGTTCAACGGCGCGGGCGGCGGCGCGGCCGCGCTCATTTCCAGCTCGGAATTTTTCGTCAACGCGTTTGCGAACGGCACAACGCCGGCGCTTTCGTTCAATCTGCTGATCGTCGTTTCGCTGGTGATCAGCGCTATCATCGGGGCCGTCAGACTTCTCGGGATCGATCGTCGCGTTTCTCAAACTGCAAGAGTGGATGACCGGCCGGCCCGTGACGTATCGCGGTCAGCAGGCGGTGAACGCCGGGCTCGGCATCATCATCTGCGCGCTTGCCGTCGTGATCATGGCGACCATCGGCGGCGTGCCGTGGTACTGGTACGCCGGCATGCTGGCCGGCGCGCTGATTTTTGGCGTTTTGTTCGTGCTGCCGATCGGCGGCGCCGACATGCCGGTGGTGATTTCGCTGCTGAACTCGTTCACCGGCGTCGCGGTTGCCGTCACCGGCTTTGAATTAAATTATCAACTCTTGATCGTGAGCGGAACGCTCGTGGGCGCATCCGGTACGCTGCTCACGATCTTGATGGGCAAGGCGATGAACCGGCCGCTGACCAACGTGCTTTTTGGAGCGTTCGGAGCGACCGGCGGAATGGAAACCGCTCCATCGGGCGGCGGAGCGCCGCAAAACGTGAGAGCAACATCGGCGGACGACGTGGCCGTCATGCTCGCATACGCGCAGCAGGTCGTCGTCGTTCCCGGATACGGAATGGCCGTTGCGCAAGCGCAGCACAGCGTTCGGGAGCTCGCCGATCAGCTCGAAAAGAAAGGCGTGACCGTCAAATACGCGATTCACCCGGTGGCAGGACGAATGCCCGGGCACATGAACGTGCTGCTCGCTGAAGCCAACGTGCCCTACAACCGGCTCTACGACATGGACGACATCAATCCGGAATTTGCCCGCACCGACGTTGCGCTGATCATCGGCGCGAACGACGTGACCAACCCCGCGGCGCGCAACGTGCCGTCCTCGCCCATTTACGGGATGCCGATTTTGGACGTCGATCGCGCCGCGAACGTCGTCGTGCTCAAGCGTTCGATGCGTTCCGGATTTGCCGGCATCGAAAATCCGCTGTACGAAGATCCCAAGACGGCCATGCTGTTCGGCGACGCGAAGGCGAGCGTCGACGGCTTGGTTTCGGCGGTGAAAGCGCTTTAACGGCTTTAAGCGGACGCTGTTCGCGCCGGCGTTTGGTTTCGCTGCACTGAGCGCCTGCACCGCGACTACCGTGCGCGCTCCGCAAGCACACGTGCTGCGGATCGCGGACGTTGCCGACCCAACGTCGCTCGATCCGCTGCTGGCGCACGATCAAGAAACGATCGGCTACGATTTGCTCGTTACGCAGACGCTCACCGGCTTGGATGCGCGCAACCGCACCGTGCCGCTGCTCCTCACCCGCGTTCCATCGCAAGCCAACGGGGACATCTCGCGCGACGGAACCCGCATCACGTACCGGCTGCGCCGCGGCGTTCGTTTTGCGGACGGCGTGGAAATGACCTCGCAGGACGTCGCATTCACGTACCGGGCTATTCTCGATTCACGCAACAACGTTCTCTCCCAGGATGCATACCGCCGCATTGCCGCGCTGCAAACGCCGGACAAATCCACCGTCGTCATCCGTCTGAAACATCGCTGGAACGCCGCCGTGAGCGATCTTTTCGCGCAGTCCGATTTTGCGTTCGGCATTCTTCCCGCGCACGCGTTCTCCGGCACGCAGCTCGCTCTCAGCGCATGGGAGCAGCATCCGTTCGGGACCGGGCCGTTTCGCGTGAGCCGCTGGAGCCGCGGCGATCGCATCGACTTGGTGCCGAACCCGTATTTTACTCCGCGGCCGAAACTCGCGCGGATCGAACTGCGCATCATTCCCGACCGCAACACCGCGTTCGTCGCACTGCGAACGCGCGACGTCGACGTGAGCGCCTTGACGACGCCGCAGATGATCGCGCAAGCGCGCAGCATGCGGCAAATCCGGATTCTGCGCACGCCGCTGAACGGAACGCTCTGGCTGAGTCTGCAGACTGCGCGCGGACCGGCATCGTCGCCGAACGTTCGCCGCGCGCTCGCGTACGCGCTCGACATGGCGCCGATCCGCAAGACGTTCGAAGGCCTCTTTCCGCAAGCCGGCTCGTTTCTTCCGGCCGTCATGCAGCCCTGGTACGTCGCGATTGCACCGTATCCGCATGACGCGCGGCGCGCTCGAACGCTGCTCGGCAACCGCAGCATCGATGCGGTGATGGCGATCGAGGCCGAAGATCCGCTGTGGACGCGCATCGCTACCGTCGTGCAAGAACAGCTCGCCGGCGCGGGCGTAAGAATCGCCATCAAAAAGTTTCCGGCGCCCGTTTTCAATGCGCCGGACGGACCGATACGCAACGGGCGCTTTACCGTGTCGGTGGACGAATGGCTCGGAGGCGCCGATCCCGAGCAGTCGATCGTGCTTACCTGCGCGCAAGCCAACGTCGACGGCGACAACATCTCGCGCTATTGCGATCCCCGCTTCGAAGCGCTTTTCGCCGACCAAGAGCGCACGGCCAGTACGGCTCGACGCAGATCCGACTTCGCGCAAATGCAGCATCTGGTGCACGCCGGCGTTCCGGTCATTCCGTTGTACTATCTGGTGTGGTTCGACGGCGTCAACGCGAACGTCCACGGATTCGCGCGGAACATGCTGGAGTATCCCGTCGCGCCGGAGCGCTGGGACGTCTACTGACGGCGCAGCGACCAGTCGGCGGCGTTCCACGTCGGCAGAAAGGCGTTCGGTGCAAAGCCCTGCAGCCGCCCGCGGTATGCGTACAAATAATCGGCATTGAACAGGAACACGATCGGCACGTCCCGCGCAACGATGTGCGCGATCTGCGAATACAGGAGCCGGCGCCGGCCCTGCGAGGTGGAACGCAATGCGCGATTCTCCAGTTCGTCGACGCGAGGGTTGCAGTAACGCATGTAATTGGACGGTGCCCCGCAACGCAGAATTGCCGAGTCGTCGGGATCCGAACCCATGGTAAACGGCACGTACGCCATGTCGAACGCACCCGAAGCGAGCGTTCCTGCGCGCGCCGACGGCAAAAACAACTGCGCGTTGCTCACCGATTTAATCTCGACGGCGATCCCGCGGGAACGCAGTGCGGCCTGCACCGCGGTTGCGACGCGGACTCCGGTCATCGATTCGGGAAACTGCACGTAGACCAACGCGAGCGGTTTGCCGTTCTTGCTGCGCATGCCGTCGGATCCACGGCGCCACCCCGCCGCATCGAACAGCGCGTCCGCTGCGAGCGGATCGTAGCGCGGCTGCGTAACCGAAGGATCGTACGCCCATGAAAATTTGGGCTGCAGCGAACTGGTGACCGGATAGCGCCCAAGCGTGATCTTTTGACTGATCGCGCCGCGATCGATCGACATGGCGAGGGCAGTGCGAATCCGTACGTCGTCGAGCGGAGCGTGCGCCAAATTCAGCACCAAACCGGCGACCACGGCGGTCGGTACGGCCTCGATGGCGATATCGCGCTCGCCACGAAGGTCCGCTTGCTGTACGGGCGCGATCAAATTCCAGTCGAGCTGACCGGCGCGCAGCATAACCAAATTCGTTTGCGGATCCGGAATGATCCGCAAAATCAAGTTCGCGATCTTCGGTCTTCCGCGCCAGTACCGATCGTTGGCGCGATAGCTCAGCGATTCTCCGCGTTGCCATGAAACGAAGCGATACGGTCCGTCGCCGACGGTAGGTGCCGCGTTGAACGGTGCCTGAGCCATCGGATGCTGTTTTGCCAGCACGTGTTTGGGCAGCACGAACTGCGGACGGAATCCGTACGAGAAATACGTCGTGACGGCCGGCGCCCAGGCGTGTTTGAGATGAAACACGACGGTACCGGCATCCGGCGCGTTCGCGCGATCGATCAGATCGTACCCCTCGCGCGAGGGGACCGGGTTGCGCGGATCCATGATCGCGCGCAAAGTCCAAAGCACGTCGGCGGACGTCACCGGCACGCCGTCGCTCCACCGCACCCCGTGCCGCAGGCGATACGTAATCGTACGGCCGTCATGCGTGAGATCGCCGTTGCCGACGGTCGGAATGCGGGCCAGAAGCTCGGGGCGCATGCGGCCCTTCGCGTCGAGGTCGATGAACGGCTCGAATGCGAGCCGCGCGACCTGCTGCTCGACCGACGCGGAATCCTGGTGAAGGAAGAGGGGGTTCAGATTGGACGGATCGGCCGCCAGGTCAAAGCGCACCGTCGCACCGCTCCGATCCGGCGACTGCTGCGGTGCCCGGCCGCACGACGTCAGCGCGGCCAAGAGAAGCGCCGCCGTTAAAAAGGGCCGCACGGCTCCGCCCGTCACCCTGCCGGCCCAGCGGTTCTCGCTGGGGGGTTGCCCGAATAAATAAAGGCTGATATAGTCGACCTACCGAATAAATCGTGTAGCATATGGATAAAAGAGCGAATATTGCGGTCGAATCGGGCGAACTCGACGACCTGGACCTTCAGCTCCTCGAAGCGTTGCAGCGCAACGCCCGCTCGACCTTTGCCGAACTGGGTTCCGTAGTCGGCCTCAAACCGCCCGCCGTGCACGATCGGGTGAAGCGGCTGGAGAGTAAGGGGTACGTGCGCGGGTACGCCGCCCAACTCGACAGCAAGCTGCTGGGCCTGGAATTGGTCGCGTTCGTCAGCTGCTACACGACCCCGGACTGCAGCTACGACGGCTTCATTCAACGCCTCTCGCAGCTGTCGGAAGTGCTCGAAGTGCACAGCGTGGCCGGCGAAGAGTCCTTCGTCCTCAAAGTAATGACGCGTTCGACCGCGCACTTGGACGAGCTGCTGTCGATCCTTAAAGCCGTTCCCGGCATGGCGCGCACCAAGACTACAATCGTGCTTTCCTCGCCGTTCGAGCGCGGAGGCATCTCGGTTCAGTGATGCTTGCGCAAGGTCGACCGCATGCGCTTGGCGTGCATCGCGTCATCGCTCCGCAAGGCGCGATGCCGCAGTCGGCGCACAAGCTCGACAATACTCCCGCACCTTACGCAAACGAAATCTTGTGTGAAGTCGAAGCGCTCAACGTCGATTCCGCGTCTTTTAAACAAATGCGCGACGCGTGCGGCGACGACGCGCAGCGCATCGGCGAGCTGATCCTGGCAACGGTCCGCGAGCGTGGTAAACAGCACAACCCGGTGACGGGCAGCGGCGGAATGTTCATCGGCCGCGTCCTGGAGGTGGGAAGCGATCTTCGGCAGACGATCGATCTGCGCCCCGGCGAACGCATCGCCTCGCTCGTCTCGCTCACGCTGACCCCGCTGCATCTGCAATCCATTGGACGCATCGACATCGCTACAGGGCGGGTCTGGGTGGAAGGGCGCGCGATCCTTTTCGAATCCGCGCTCTGGGCGCGTCTGCCAAGCGACATCGATGACGCCGTTGCGCTGGCCGTGCTGGACGTCGCGGGCGCTCCGGCGCAAGTGCGCCGCATGACCAGACCGGGCATGACGGTCGTCGTCATCGGCGCCGACGGTAAATCGGGAATGCTCGCCTGCGCGCAAGCGAAAGCTCAAACCGCAGAAGGCGGAACCGTTATCGGCGTGGGTCCCGATGCGCGCACGAATTCGGCCCAGCTGCTGCAGCGGCACGGAATCGTCGATGCGTTCATCGAGGCCGACGCGCGGGATGCGCTCAACCTGTCCGAGCGAGTGCGTGCGATCGCGCCGCAGTTGGCCGACGTGGTCGTAAACTGCGTCAACGTTCCGGGAACCGAACTGGGCTCGATCCTCTGCACGAAAGACGAGGGGATCGTCTATTTCTTTTCGATGTCGACCTCGTTTACGTCGGCCGCCCTCGGGGCCGAGGGCGTCGGCAAAGACGTCACCATGATCGTCGGTAACGGTTATGCGAAAAATCACGCCGCCGTCGCGCTGCAAACGCTGCGCGACAACCCGCCGATTCGCCACTTTTTCGACACCACGTACGCAGGGAGCCGCTGATGAACCAGATTCTTCACAAAAAACCGCCCGTGCCCGCACAGAGTTTGGCATACAAAAACCTGAAAGAAGGCGAGTTTTGGCGTCACGTTCCGGCGTACAAGGACATCGACGAGGCGACCTTCCTGGATCACCTTTGGCAGCAGAAGCACGCGGTTAAAACCGCCGAGGAACTGCTGGAAACGATTAAAGATCTCGCATCGGCTCAATTCATCGCCGACGCGTCTGCGGGATTCCAACGCGCACCCATGGCGGTTCGCGTTTCGCCCTACGCGATGTCGCTCATCGATTGGAACGATCCGTACAACGATCCGATCCGCCGGCAGTTCATTCCGGTGGCGAGCACGCTGCTGCCCGATCATCCGCGCTTAACGCTCGACTCCCTGCACGAGCAGGACGATTCGCCGGTGCCGGGCTTGGTGCATCGCTACGTCGACAAAGCGTTGTTTTTGCCGCTCAACACTTGTCCCGTCTACTGCCGATTCTGCACGCGCTCGTACGCGATCGGACCCGATACGGAAAGCGTCGACAAAGCTTCGCTCGCCAAAACGCCCAAGCAATGGGAAGACGCCTTCAAATACATCGCCGAGCGGCCGGAGCTGGAAGACATCGTGATCTCCGGCGGCGACACCTACCAGCTGCCGCCGAAGAATTTGGCGTTGATCGGCAACGCGTTATTGGACATCCCGCACGTGAGGCGCATGCGTTTTGCAACCAAAGGTCCGGCGATCATGCCGATGAAGATCATCACCCACGCGGAGTGGCTGGATGCGCTCACCTCGGTCGTCGAGCGCGGCCGTTCATTGGGTAAAGACGTCGTCCTTCATACGCACTACAACGCCCCGGAAGAGATCACGTGGATCAGCCGCAAGGCGATGGCGATGCTCTTCGAACGCGGCATCTTCGTGCGTAATCAGTCGGTACTCATCCGCGGCGTGAACGACACGCCCGAGCGCATGCACCTGCTCGTAAAGCGGCTGGGCGATCTCAACGTGCATCCGTATTACGTCTACATGCACGACATGGTCAAAGGCGTCGAAGAGTTGCGCACGACGATCCAGACCGCAACCGCCATCGAGAAATTCGTGCGCGGCAGCACGGCCGGGTTCAACTCCCCGACCTTCGTTTGCGACGCTCCGGGCGGCGGCGGCAAACGCGACGTGCACAGTTACGAATACTACGATCGCGATAACGGCATCGCCGTGTATGCGGCTCCCAGCGTCAAACCCGGCAAAGCGTTTCTGTATTTCGATCCGGTCGACAAGCTCTCGGCCGACGCGCAAGCGCGCTGGGCCGTTCCGCAAATTCAAGAGCAAATGATTCAGGAAGCGCTGCGGAAAGCGGGCGCCGGCGAAGAGCAGCTCGTCTTGGCGTAAGGGGCGTTTAAGCGGCCTGAGCGCGCATCAGCACCGGGCCGCGCGGACGCAACGTGATGATCGGATCGCAGGCGATCGCCGCAGCCGGATCTTCCAGTTCGAAGCGAAACCGGCGCGCCAAAGTTGCCAGCTCGATGCGAGCTTCGGTCCAGGCAAAACGGTCGCCCAAACACTTGCGCGATCCGCCGCCAAATGGGAAGTACGCAAAGGGCGGCGAGCTGCAGATCGCCGATCCAACGCTGCGGCACGAAGCGCTCGGGGTTTTCGAAAAAGTCCGGCGAACGATGCATGATCAGCTGGCTCAGCAGCACAGTGGCGCCGCGGCGAATGCGCCACCCGGCAACGGCGATCTCGCGCGTTGCATCGCGTCCCAGAATCCAAGCCGGCGGATAGAGGCGCAGCGTTTCATTCAGCACCGCGTCGAGCAGCGGCGCGTTCACGTCGTGCGCAAGCTGCGCGCGCAGCTGCTGTCCGATCGCGGGATTTTTCGCCAGCAAGTACCACGCCCACGTGAGCGCATTGGCGGTCGTTTCATGCCCCGCGACGAACAGCGTCATCACCTCGTCGCGAATTTGATCGTCCTCGAGCGCGAGTCCGGTTTCTTCGTCGCGCACGGCGAGCAGCATGGAGAGCGCGTCGCCGCGATCTTCACCGCTGCGCCGGCGCACGGCGACCAGGCGCTGCACGATACGATCGAGCGCCCGGCGCGCTTGCCGAAAGCGCGGCATCGGACCGAACGGCAATCGTCGCTTGACCGCGCCCAGCGGTCCCAAAACGTCGGGAAAAATCGTCACTACTTCGTGCAGCGCTGCCGCAACCGTGTCGGCTTCTTCGCCTGCGTCGGCGCCGAAAAGCGTCTTTGAAGCGATTCGCAGCGTGAGTTCCATCATCTCTGCGTGCATGTCGAAGACGCGCGACGGCGGGCTCCAAGCGCGCGCATAGTCTTCCATGGTGCGCGCGTACGCTGCGATGCGCTCGCGATGGAACGCCGGCTGCACGATCCGGCGCATCCGCCGGTGCAGCGGATCTTCGCTCGTTACGAGCCCATGTCCCAGCAACGCGCGCATGGCTCGCGTCCCTTCGGATTTGACGAACGCGTGCTGATGCGTGACCAAAACGTCCTTTACCGCCTGCGGATCGGAAAAAAAATAAAACCTGCGCCATGGCACGCGAAAGCTTACTGCAGGCCCATACTGCTGCGTTATTTCGGCCAGATACGTCGGAAATTCGCGCAACGGCGTTTCACGCAGCCGACGATACGTTTGCCACATCGGCGGTCCGGGAACGTCGCGCGTTTCAAGCTCGTGTATGATGGAAAACGCTTCGGCAGGCTCGCGAACGCGCCCCGCCAAACGCGGCGGAATGGTCGAGCGCCGGATCGCCGTGTTCTGCGGCGCGCGCCTGGGAAACGGATCGCATTTCGTTGAGATGGCGCAACTGGCCGCGCAACAGCTGGCTGCGCGCAATATCGGTATCGTGTACGGCGGAGGACGCGTGGGATTGATGGGGGTGGTTGCCGATGCTGCGCTGCAAGCCGGCGGCGAGGTCATCGGTGTGATTCCCGCGTCTTTGGCGAACGAAGAGGTCGCCCACGGCGGTCTTACGCAACTGCACGTCGTGGAAAGCATGCACGAGCGCAAGGCGCTCATGGCCAAGCTCAGCGATGCGTTCGTCGCGCTGCCCGGCGGCTTCGGCACGATGGATGAATTCTGCGAAATTCTGACGTGGTCGCAGCTGCGTCTGCATCGCAAACCCGTCGGTTTGTTGAATTGCGGCGGCTACTACGACGAGTTGCTGGCGCTCTTCGACAAAATGACGCGCTTGGGATTCGTCACGCCAAGCAATCGCGGCCTGGCACGATCCGCGGATAGCGTTGCAGAGCTGCTGGCAGATATGGGCTTTTGAGAAGCGACGTTATCGCACCCGGAACGCGATGCTTTTTCCGACGAGCGCTCGCAGCGCGGATGCTTGAGAGCCGGAAACCAGGTACGTGCGAACGAGGCCGTCGTCCGTGCGAACCGTGACCCAGCGCCCGTTCACTGCAGCGACCGTGGCGGACCGGACGGCCCGGGTGCGCGGTGGCGCATTCGTGTTCCAGCGTATGGTGATGCTAGCGGCGGCGCGCATCGGAGGAGGAGCAACTGCGGCCATGCTTCCATGTACCCACAGGGAGCGGCCAATCTAGCGTGCCGCTTGCTCTCTTTTGTCGACGACCCGCTTCACCGCCGCCATGGCGTTGAGCGCTTTGGGGAATCCGGCGTACGGAATGAGCGTCATCACGGCTTCGATGATTTCCGACTGCGTCAATCCCGCGTTGAAGGCACCGTGCACGTGCGTTTCCAGCTGCCGATCGCAGCCGCCCATCGTCGCCAATGACGCGATCGCGACCAGCTCGCGATGGCGTAAATCGCCCTGCCGGGCATAGATTTCGCCGAATGCGAATTCGGTGAGATAGCGCACGAAGTCCGGTGCGATGGCATCGTAGGTTGCGATCAGGTTGTCGGCGACGCGCTCACCGTCGATTTTCCGAAGCAGTTCTTCGCCGCGTTCGTATCGATCGCTCATTCGGTGAGCGCTTCGATCAGCAGCCGTTCTTGCTCGCCCGCGTGCGCGCCGGGATAACCCTCCGAGGGTGAAGCGCGGTACGGCCGGCCGACGTAATCGATTTCCAGCGAATCGCGCATGCGCTCGATCAACCGCCGGCGCACGTATGCGCGCGCTCCCATGTTCTTCGGCTCTTCCTGCACCCAAACGAGCTTCTTCAACGCCGAGTAAGTCGCGATCGTATCGTTGATTTCGGTGTACGGCAGCGGCGAGAGCAGTTCGATGCGCACGATCGCTGTTTTCTTCGCCGCCGAGCGCCGCTCGTGCGCAACCAAGTCGTGGTAAATCTTCCCCGTGCAAAGCATGAGCCGCTCGATCGCGCCCTTGTCCGCGACGGTCGGATCGTCGATGACGGGGTGGAATTTTCCGCTCGCCATCTCGTCGAGACGGCCGCCGGCCGATTCTTGGCGAAGCAGCGATTTGGGCGTCATGATCACCAGCGGAACGGCTTGCGGCATCCGCGCCTGCTGCCGCAGCAAATGATAGTAATTCGTTGCAGTCGACAAGTTGGCGACGCGCAGATTGCCTTCGGCCGCGAGCTGCAGGAACCGCTCTAGGCGCGCGCTCGAGTGTTCCGGGCCCATGCCTTCGTAGCCGTGCGGCAGCAGCAGCGTCAGACGCGCGGTTTGCCCCCACTTCGCTTGGCCCGCGGCGATGAACTGATCGATGATGATCTGCGCGCCGTTGTTGAAATCACCGAATTGCGCTTCCCACAAAACCAGCGCGTCGGGAGCGGTCGCACTGTAGCCGTATTCGAAGCCCAGGCAAGAGTATTCGGAAAGCGGACTGTTGTGAATCTCGAACGAGGCGCGGGAGCCGGCTAGATGCTGCAGCGGCGTGTATTCGGCGCCGCGCTGCGGGTCGTGCAAAACCGCGTGCCGGTGACTGAACGTGCCGCGCTCCGTGTCTTGGCCAGTGAGCCGAATCGGAACGCCCTCGGACAGCAGCGAGGCAAACGCAAGCGCCTCCGCCATCCCCCAATCCATCATGCCTTTTTCGTGAATCGAGACTTTGCGGCGATCGAATTGCGCCTGCAGTTTCCGATTCACCGTAAAACCCTGCGGAACACGGACGAGCTCGTCGCTCCACGCGAGCAGTTCGTCCTTTCCCGGTTTGGAAAGCGCCGTTTGGCCGCCCGCATCGTGGACCGCAAGCTTCAGCCAGCATGCCGGCGATGTCGTGTTTCCCCTTGACGGCTCGATGGATCTCCTGCAGCTTCGCCGTCGCTTCCCCGCTCATGTCCTCGGCTTGTTCTTTGCTGAGCACGCCCTGCGCGACGAGTTTGTTTGCGAACAACTCGCGCGCGCCCGGATGGGACTTGATGCGTTCGGCCATCACGGGCTGCGTGTAGGCCGGCTCGTCTTGTTCGTTATGGCCGAAGCGTCGATAGCCGATGATCTCGAGCACCACGTCGCGATGAAACTGTTTGCGGAACTCGAATGCCAAATGCACCGCCCAGATGCATGCTTCGATATCGTCGGCGTTGACGTGGACGATGGGAACGTCGAACCCTTTTGCCAAGTCGGAAGCGTAGCGCGTCGAGCGGCTGTCGCGCGGATCGGTGGTAAAACCGATCTGATTGTTCGCGATGATGTGAATGGTCCCGCCGGTTTGATATCCGGGAAGCGACTGCAAATTAAATACTTCGGCCACGACGCCTTGCCCCATGAAGGCCGAGTCGCCGTGAATCAAAATCGGCGCCGCATTGGTGAACTCGAAAGCCGGCACGGGCTGCGAGCGATCGGTTTGCAGCGCTCGAGCCGTTCCTTCGACCACAGGGTCGACCGCTTCGAGATGGCTCGGATTGTTGGCCAGCGTGACGCGAATATTTTTTCCGTCGGCGCACGTGTAGATGCCGGTGGCGCCGTGATGGTATTTTACGTCGCCCGTTACGTCTTCAGGGCCGCGAACTTCGTCGCGTTCGTTCGCAGCTTCGAACTCCGCCAGAATCTCGGCGGTCGGAAGATTGACGACGTGCGCGATCGTTGCCAGCCGTCCGCGATGCGCCATGCCGATCACCGCATTCAGCGTGCCGTCATGCGCGAGCAGCTCCAGCACTCTTCGAGCATCGGCACCATGACGTCCAGACCCTCGCCCGAGAACGTTTTCTGGCCTAGAAACGCCTTACGCAAATACCGTTCGAACGCTTCAACCGCGGTAAGCCGGCGAAGCAAGTCGATTTTTCGTTCGCCGTCGAGCGGCACTTTATGTTTGCCGGATTCGATCACGTCGCGCAGCCATTCGCGCTGGTGCGTATTGGATATGTGCTCGACTTCGTATGCAATGGTCGAGGCGTACGTTTCGCGCAGCCGCGGAAGCACGTCGGCCAGCGTGTTGCCGTTGACCTTGACGCGCAGCACCGATGCCGGAACGGCGGCCTGCAGCGAGGGCGTCAACCCCCAGTTTGCCGGTTCCAGCGACGGATCGCCGATGGGTGCGATTCCCAGCGGATCGAGCGTCGCGGCAAGGTGTCCGTGCGTGCGGAAAGCGGCGACGATCGCCATGCCGGCAGCGACCGCGCGCAGCATGTCGTCGGAAGCAGCGGCCGGCATTTCACGCACCGGCCCCTTGACGACGGACGCCGCGGCCGGGATACCGAGCGCTTCGAAGATCGACTCGTAAAACGAATCTTTGCCTTGCAGCAGCTCGTCGATGCGGCGAAGGTATTCGCCGGACTGCGCGCCTTGGATGACGCGATGATCGTACGTCGAGGTCATCTGCATGATTTTGCCGATGCCCAGCGATGCGAGTGTTGCTCGATCCGCCGCGCCGAAACCGGGCGGATAGCCGATAGCGCCGGTTGCAAGGATCGCGCCCTGTCCGGCCATCAACCGCGGCACGGACGCCGATGTCCCGATGCCGCCGGGATTGGTCAGCGTAAATGAAGCGCCTTGCAATTCGTCGGCCGAAAGTTTGTTTTCCCGCGCTTTGTCGACGAGCTGCTGATACGTGGCATAAAACGAAGCAAAGTCCAGCGAATCCGCATGGCGGATCACGGGCACGACCAAGAATCGCGATCCGTCTTTGCGTTGCGCATCGACCGCGAGGCCAAGATGGATGCCGGGCTCGACGCGCGTGGGTTTGTCATTTTCCCGTCGGAACGAATGCGTGATGAACGGCAGTTCCCGTGCGGCCCGCACGAGCGCGTATGCGATCAGATGCGTGAACGAAAGACTTTTGCGCACGTCCGGCCGCCGCAAGCGCGGCGTTGAGATCTTTGCGACGCGCTTCCAGCACGTCGACGGACAGCGTCCGAAAACTCGTCGCGGTCGGGATGGAGAGACTCTGCTCCATATAGCCGGCAAGTGCCGCCGCCGGACCTTTAATCGGCACGATCCTCGCATCGGGCGGCAGCACCGGCATTGAGAACTTCGCGGCCGCGCCGTCTGAGAGTTTGGGGAGCGAAGGCCCTTGCTGCGCCACGTCGGCGCGCAGAACCAAACCGTGCGGACCGCTGCCGTTGACGCGCGCAATGTCGATTTGCAGCTTGCGCGCGAGTCGTCGCGCCTGCGCGCTGGCCTCCGCGGATCCTGCAACGGATGCCGGCGGCTGCGATGATACCGCAGCGTCGGGCGGCGCCGGCGCAGCGCGCGGAGCGGGCTGCGGTGCGGAAACGCCGGCCGCGCCGTTGGCTTTGGCGGCAGTATCGATTTCGGCGAGCACCGCGCCGACGCCGACGGTGGCGCCTTCGTCGGCTAAAATTTGGCGGATGACGCCGGACGCTGCTGCGGGGACTTCAACGTCGACCTTATCGGTCGTCACCTCGACGAGCGTGTCGCCTTCGTTGACGAAATCGCCGACTTTCTTGCGCCACTCCACGATCGAGCCTTCCGAGACGGACTCGCCCATCTCGGGGAGGGTGACCTGAACCATCGTATCGGGCACTCGCCGCTACTCCCTAAACCGGTGCTTGCACGTCTATTGTAGAGCTGCGTATCGTGCCCTCCAATGTTGCCAACCGGCAAGATTTATAACCCCCAGAGCATGAATACCGCCGGTATGGAACTGCAGCAGCTTCGGTATTTTCAGGCCGTGGGCCGGCTCGAGCACGTCACCTTGGCGGGCGAAGCGCTCGGGATTACCCAGCCGGCGCTCAGCCGGGCGCTCGCGCGCCTGGAACGGGAACTGGGCGTCGCCCTGTTCGATCATCGCGGCCGCTCGATCCGTTTGAATCGTTACGGGGCCGCTTTTCTACGCCACGTCGATCGCGCGCTGGCCTCGCTCGAACAAGGCCGGCGCGAACTGACCGAACTTTCGGACCGCGAGGCGGGCGTGATTGCCTTCGGATTTGCGCACGCGCTAGGGACGCGCGTTGTTCCCGATCTCATCGCCGGGTTTCGCCGCTTCCATCCGCGCGCGCGTTTTCAATTGGTGCAAAATGCCTCGCACATCATTTTGTCGCAATTAGAGTCGGGCGACGTCGATTTGGCGCTGGTCTCGCCCATGCCGCCGGCCGGCGATCGCATCGAAACGGTGCAGTTGGGATCGGAAGAGCTGCTGCTCGCCGTTCCGCACGATCACCGGTTTGCATCTCGACGCTCGGTAAAGCTTGCGCAGCTGCGCGACGAGGTGTTCGTGTGCCTGCGGCGGGGATATGGTCTGCGCACGCTGACCGACGAGTTTTGCGCGCAAGCGGGTTTCGCGCCCCGCATCGCTTTCGAAGGCGAAGAGATCGCGACGCTGCGCGGACTGGTCTCGGTGGGGCTGGGAGTCGCGATCATTCCGGCTGCATCCTCGCCTTTGGAAAACGCTCCGCCGCAAATACGCATCAGCGAACCGGTGTGCCGCCGCGGCATCGGCTTGCTGTGGGAGCCGGGGCGCTATCAGCCCGAACTTTCCCAGCAGTTCCGCCACCACGTCACGACGGCGTTCGGGAAATTCTTGAACTCAGCTCAGGTGCATTGCGCGCGCAATGTACAAGCTGCTGACGGCGATGATTGCCCACAGAATTCCGCCGAGCAGCATCGGGCGCGCGCCGGCGGCGCGAATGGCCGCGGGCTTGACCGACAACCCGATTCCGGTGAGAGCAACGACGATCAGAAACAGCGCGACGCGCGTGATCGCCGGATGCGCCGCGGCCGGAATCAATCCGAACGTGTTCGCTACCGCAGCCAGCACGAACCACGCGATGAACCATGGAACGAAGTTGCCCCAGTGAATGGCTTCGGGTTGACCGCGGGCCGCGAGAACCCGTTTTACCGCGTAGAAAAGCACCAATGGAATGATCAGCAGCGTGCGCGTCAGCTTGACGATCACCGCTTCGGTGCCGGCAGCATGACCGTAGACGTATCCCGCAGCGACGACCGAGGAAGTGTCGTTGATAGCGGTGCCCGCGAACAGTCCGAAAGCATGCTGTGACAGGCGCAAGGCGTGTCCCACCGAGGGAAACGTCAAGACCGCCGCGACGTTGAACAAGAAGACCGTCGAAATCGCGTACGCCATCTCAGTGCGATCGACGTCGATAACGCCGGCAAGCGCGGCGATCGCCGAGCCGCCGCAGATCGTCGTACCCACGCCGAGCAGCCGGCGAAGATCCCGATCGATGCGCAGCATGTTCCCAAGAAAAAAAGCCGCCGTCAGCGTGACGATTGCGGTTCCCAGCATCAGCGGCAGCGAATGCCAGCCTCCGCGCACGACTTCACCGAGCTGGAGCGTCGCGCCGAGCAAAACGATCGAAGCTTGCAGCACTTGCTTGCCGGCAAACGCGATGCCGTCTGCGAATCGCGACCCTGGCCGCAGCGTCGTCGCAACGATCATGCCGAACACGATGCCGAACACGGGCCCACCGACTTGCGGAACATAGAGGCCGCAAACGTACGCGCCGGCAGCGATGAGCGCACACAGCGTCAGCCCGGCGATCACCCGCCGGCGCCGCCTTCAGAAATAACCGGCCTGCTGCGCAGGAAATCGCACCGTTGCGGATTTGTTGAATTTCGGCCGCGCATGGCTGAGCACGTAGGCCGCCACGTCGAACGACTGCCGATCGGTCAATGTGCCGGGCGCATTCGCCGGCATGTTGTATCGCACGAACGAGGCCATCGTCTCGACACGGTGCATTCCGGCGCCGGCGTTAAACGAGCGCGCGCCCCATAACGGCGGATACACGTCCGTGCCGGCGCCGCCCACGCCGTGGCACGCAGAGCATTTTTGCGCGTACAGCCGTGCGCCGTTGCTCTTGTTCATCGCGCGCGGCGAAGTCAGCTGCGCAAGGCGCGCGTTCGGATCGGGTTTGGTACCGATCGCCGTTCCACGCGAGAGGTGGGTGATGTAGGCGACCATCGCGATCATCTCGCGGCTTTGATATGCGGGCGGATGGCCGTTCATGCTGTATAGAAAGCACTCGGCGAGGCGGTCCTGGAGCGCGATGACGCGATGCGCCCGTTTGTTCCACTGGGGGAACTGTGCGGCGATGCCGACGAGGCTGCCGCCGCGCCGCCGCGTGCCGCCCGCCAGATGACATGCCGAACAATCCATGTTCGCGTTCACGTACGGCCGCAGATATTTGCGCGTGTTGACGATCAGTTCGCGGCCGTAAACCGCCGCATGGCCGACCGGGCCGCTTTCCATCGGCTGCGGCTGCTGCGGGACTCCAGCGGATCCATGCGGGGGCGTAGCGCAGCCGGCGAGCGCCAGCGCGAGAAGCATCGCGCTGCGCATCTACATCGCCAAGGTGAGATAGGAATAATGGTAACGCTGCTGCAGGACGGCGATCGTGGCGACCATCGACGGCACGACGTGCGTGCCCGGAATCAGATGCGTCAAGATGTCGTCGGCAACTTCGGGTGCCGTCATTCCGGGTGCGTTTCCGCCTTTGACGAGCGCGCGTGCCTGTTCTTCCACCGCGGTATGACAGGTCAAGAACACGACGCCTCGGCTTTGCAGCGCTTCAATCGACGTGCTCTGAAACAAACTGCTTTCCTCGTCGGGATCCGCCGTTGCGCTGGACTCTTTGGTTGCCTTCAAATAGACGTTCGACGTAACCGGATCGCCCTTGCCATCGGCGAGCTTGTAAAATGAACCGATTTTGTATTTGCTCCAGATGTCGTCGGCGTAGGTGTATGCGCTCGAAGGCCCATGAGGGCAAAATACGACCGCAAGGCGATCGGGCGCATACCCGAACCCGAATCGCAGCCCGTTGAGCGAGTTCTTGATATTGTTGAATACTCCGGGTTTGAAAGCAACCGCTTCGACCAGTTGCCGGATGTCGGCGGGTTTGTCGACGAGCTGCGCAAACGCCGCTTCATCGAAGTCGGCTTTGCGCTCCACCAAATGCGTTCCGCCGGGGACGTTCTGCGCAGCCGCGGCCCCGGTGCGAGCGAGCGCGGCGAGCGAAGCGGACGACGCCAGAAAAGTGCTGCGGTTCATGCGATTCTCCTCGAAATGCGGCAGGGAGCCGGCCGCGCCCGGATGCACAATGATCGGACGGAGGCGGTGCGATGATTAAACGAGGCACGTTCGTAAGCCTGGCGGCGAGTGCGGCTGTCGGAACGACGATCGCTCCGGCTCGCGCGCAAACGATGCTGGTGAGCGAAAACGATCCGGCTATTGCGGTGACGAACGTGGAATTGGAAAGCGGCGGCAAATTGCCGGCGTATGCGGCATCGCCTCGCACTGCGGACGAAAGCACGCCCGGCGTTGTGGTCGTGATGCACGTATGGGGCGTCGACGACTCGATCCGCGAGGTGGTGCGCGCCTTCGCAAAAAAGGGATTCGCAGCGGTTGCTCCCGATTTTTACGCACCGTTTCACGCGCCCAGCGGCGATGGCCAAACCGACTACACCGTCTTCGCACCGTATGCGCAGAAATTGCAACCCGATGCGGTCGACGGCGGCGTGCGTTCCGCCGCGCTGTGGCTGAAACAGCAGCACCCGAAAGGCAAAGCCGGCGTCACGGGCTTTTGCATGGGCGGAGCGATCGCGCTGCGACAGGCCGTCGGCAACGCGGACGTCCTGTCTGCCGATGCAGTCTGGTACGGTAAAGTGGCCGGTGTGGATCCTGCAAGCGTTCGCATTCCGCTGCTGGGCAGCTACGGCGAACGCGATACCAGCATTCCCGCGCAGTCCGTGCGCGAGTTCGAAGATGGCCTGACGGTCGCCCACGATTTTGCGATCTATCCCGGGGCGGGTCACGCATTTTTCGATCGCACGCGTTCCTCGTATGTCCAGGCCGCCGCGACCGATTCGTGGCGGCGAACTTTGAACTTCTTCACCAAGCATTTGGGAAGCGAATGAAGAAGAGAGCGTTATGACGATGTCGGCGCTCGGATTGCTCGTCGCGCTCTTGGCCGGTGCCTTTGCGGGCGCGATCGGCACGTGGCTGGTCATGCGGGCAATCGCGCATTCGCGCATGCAAGGGTTGGACGCGATCGCCGACCGCCTGAAGACCGAGTTGCATGAAACCAACGCGCGCATCGCGCAGGCGCAACGCGAAAGTTTTCTGGCGATTGCCAACGAGCGCTTTTCCAGCGTGCTGGCGCCGGTCGCGCAAAACTTGAACGAATTCAACGCGCTGGTCAAAGCGATCGAGAAAGACCGAATCGGTGCGTACGAAGGCCTTAAGGAACAAATCGCCGGGCTCATCGACCGCAGCGGCAAAATGGAAGCCGCCGCGACCCAGCTCGCATCCGCGCTGCGCAACCCGACGGCTCGGGGAAAGTGGGGCGAGGTGCAGTTACGCCGCGTCGTCGAGCTGGCCGGAATGGAATCGTACTGCGATTACGGCGAGCAGCAGTCGTTCGAAGTCGGCGAAGAACGTTCGCGTCCCGACATGACGGTCTCGTTGCCGGGCAGCGCCAAGCTGTTCGTCGATGCAAAGGTGCCGCTGAACGCGTATTTGGACGCGATCGAATGCGCCGACGAGCTGCTGCGGCGGGAACGATTTCGTTCGCACGCCGGCGCGTTCAAGTCGCATGTGGATGCACTTGCGAAAAAGAATTATCAGCGAGCCGACGGCTCGGCGGATTTCGTCGTCATGTTCGTTCCGGGCGAAGCGTTTTTGAGCGCGGCTTGCACCGAAAACCCCGCGCTCATCGAGTACGGCGCGAGCAAAGGCATCTATATCGCCAGCCCGCTCACGTTGATGGCGCTCTTGCGATCGTACGCCGCCGGCTGGCAGCAGCGCGCGCAGGAAGAAAATGCGCAGAAGATCGCGGAGGCGGGCCGCGTGCTGTACGATCGGCTTCGCGGTTTCGTGTCGCACTTCGCCGCAATCGGGGGCAGTCTGCAAAAAGCGAACGAGGCGTACAACAAAGCCGTCGGATCGATGGAAAGCAGAGTGCTTCCGCAAGGACGCCGCATCAAGGAGCTGGCGTCGCTTCCGGATGCGGATCTCACCGAGCTGCAGGCGGTCGATACTGCGCCGCGGGAAATCACCGCGCTCGACGCAGAGGCGCCGCTCGAGAAAAAGCTCGGCGGGGGCGTGCGAACACGGGCCAATCAGGCCAAACTTTTTACGGACGATACGGTAGCATAACGCGCGCCAGCACGCGCGCGCCGTCGAGCAGCACGAATTCACGCGCAGATCCGGCGTGCGCGATATACAATTCACCCGCATTGCCGGTAACGTGCAGCCGTCCCAGCACGATCGTTCGTCCATCAATTCGTTCTGCAAGCGCATAGGGACGCGAAGTCTTTGCGACCACGTATCGCCAATCGCGCGCGCGGCCGTAGATCAACTTCGCAGCCGGAGCATCCGTCGTTCGCGCGATGAACGGCGCATGCGCGAAGTGGCCGGTGACCATCGCCTGCACGATCGCCTCGCGGTTTGAATCCGATTGGTTCGCCTGAAACGATCCGGTCCACATCGCGATTGCGGGAAGCAAGCCGGCGACGAATGCGGCGGCGACGAGCGAACCCGTCCATTTCCAGCCGGCACGGCGCTTGGCGAACGCCGCGGTTACCCGGCGATCCAACTGCCCGGAAGGCGCAACCGGATCGATCATCTCCGCCACGGTTGCTTCAGCGCGGCCTAGGCGCGCCGCACAGGAATCGCAGCCGCGCGCGTGCTCGTCGACCGCTGCGCGCTGCGCTTCGTCCAGCGTTCCCAACGCGTACAGTTCGGCCTGTTCGCCGACGTGTTCGTGTGCCGTCACGTCGAATCACCGCTTCCAACGATCCGCCGCAGCGCCTGAAGCGCGTTCGAAAGCCGGCTCTTTACCGTACCGAGCGGAGCGCTGAGCCGCTCCGCGATCTGCTCGTGCGTCAAGCCGTCGTAATACGCCAGCTGTATCGCCTCGCGCTGAATCGGCGTGAGCTCGCTCAGCGAACGTTCCATCAGCGCGCCGCGCGCGATTGCGTCCTCGTCGAAGGCAACGGCGCCCGCGTTCGCGTTTTCGCGTTCGATGCGAAGCCGGTTCGCCCGGCTGCGTTGCCGGCTCAGCGCTTCGTTCCGAACGCAAACGCACAGGAAAGCCTGCAGGCTCCCGCGCGAGGGCGTGTACGCATGGCCCCGTTGCCACAAACGCATCAAGACGTCGTGAACGCAATCTTCGGCATCGCCGGCGTCGTGTAAAACGCCGTAAGCAGCGCCGTAGAGCAGCTTGCGATACGTCATATACGCCGCTTCGTATGCCCAGAGCTCGGCGCGCGACGAAGCCGTCTTCCAAAGCCTCGCTCCGGACCGCCTCAGGAGAGCGGCGTATCGTCGATGACCGCGCGTCCACTCACAGGGAGTTCGACCTGCCGGTAGCCGATCGCATGCAGCAACTGCTCGTGCCCCAGCGTGAGCGGACCCGGTTTTGCCGCGGTGCCGGGAGCCGGCTGCGGATACGCCGTAGCGCTCGCGGTAGCGAACGAAATCGAACCTTCTTGGTGGCGTATGACTTGATGGATGTGTCCGTTCAACACCGTGACCCGGTCGAAGCGGCGCAGCATGGCCAAAGCGCGCGATCCGTCTTGCGTCGTCCACCCCCAGTTCGGATACAACGCGTACAACGGAACGTGAGCGAACACCACGATGGGCGTCGCATTGCTTCGGCCGCGCAAATCGCGTTCCAGCCACGAGAGTTGATCGTTTCCCAGCAGCCCCATGTTCTCAAAATCGAACACATTGATCAGCGCGATATAATGGACGCCGTTTTGATCCCACGATCGCCACGTCGATCGTTTGTCGTCGGACGGGAAAACCTCGAAGAACCGCGTGCGGTCGTTGCCGATGAAATCGTGCTCGCCGGGCAAGACGATAAGCGGCGCACGTAATCCCGACAGAATATCCTTGGCGGCAGTGAACTGTTCCGGTTTCGAGAGGTGAGTGACGTCGCCGGTGTGGACGACGAAAGACGGCTGCACGGGCATGGCGTTGATCGCCTCGACGCAGGCGCGAAGCGTGCCTTCGACGTTCGGATTAGCCGCCTGATGAAAGCCGATGTGGCTGTCGCTGATTTGCACGAAATGCGCGAGATCGGTTTGCGACTGCGCGACGGCTTTGCCGACGAATGCGCCGCCGGCAGTCAGCGAATACGCGATTCCCGCGCCGGTCCAAGCAACGTGTTCTAAAAAGGCATTGCGCTTCACGGCGAGCCCTGCTTGCGGGAAACGACGACGATCGTTCCTTTCATGTACGGGTGCAGCTCGCAATAATACGCGTATTTTCCCGGTTTGGTAAAACGGTGCATCCATACGGCGCCCGTATCCAATCCTGCGGAGTTGAAAAGATTCGTGCGCGATGTAACGGTGTGCGCTTCCTGATCGTGGTTCACGAAACGTAGCGTCGTCCCGGCATCGACGGTAATCGTGGACGGCACGAATTTGAAGTCGTCGATGGTGACTACTGCGGTTCGGGCAGGCAACGTGCCCGCCCAAACGGGCGCCGCGCCCGCGGCGAGCGCGGCGGTAAGAAGAAGGTGTTTCATGCCCCTTCTATGCGTGGGGCGGGCAAACGGTTCGGTGGCCGGGAGCGGCCTAGCGGGTTTTGTTCGTCTGCTCGTACTTCTTGAGCACGGTAAGCGCGTTCTCGACGTGCTGCGCCGGGTGCCTCAGGTCTGTCAATGCGGCCAGAATCTTGCCGTCCGGCGCAATGACGTACGATGTGCGGTTGGCGTACGTCGGATCCTGCGGCAGTATGGCGTCGTATTGCTTGGCGACGATCAGGGAGGGATCCGCCGCAACCGGAAATTTGCTTCGACAATCGCTCACCGAAAATTTGTTCAGCGTGTCGATGCCGTCGTGGGAGACGCCGATGACCGTGGCGTGCAACGCTTTGAACTGATCCATCGCGTCCGCGAATGTGTGCGCTTCGATCGTGCACCCCTTGGTGAATGCTGCCGGATAGAAATACAAGACGACGGGCCCTTGTTTGAGCGCGTCGGCCAGATCGAAGGTGAAGACTTTTCCGCCAAGCGAGGCTTGCGCTTTGAACTGCGGCGCGGTTTGGCCAACGTCCAGCGCCGCGAGGGCCGGAGCCGAAAACGCAGCCATCAACGCTGCGGATAATACGAAACGACGCAACATACCAAAACCTTTCAAGACGCGCACGCCGGCATGGAGAAGCCTTCCAGAGAGCGCGAAGCGGCGCCTTCGGGTAAAAACCGGGCATGGCAGACTGGTCGTCTTACTTTGCCCGCTTGGAAGGCTCGCCGATCTCCATCGCCGTCGACCTTAATCTGCGCGAACGAGTGCCGATCGGTGAAAAGCCGTCGGCGTACACCGTTGCCGTGGCGCTGCGCGACCCCGACGAGCACGGGATGACGCGACAAAGCGAATACCGCGCCCTGGCGCTCATCGAAGAAGAGCTGGCGGCGGCGCTGGAACCGCTGGGCATCATCGAAGTGGGACGCGTCACCGGCCGTGGCATGCGAACCTTTCATTATTACGGGCCGCCGGTGGACGACGCCGCCCGGATCGTCGCAAGCGTCATGCGGGTGCACGACGGTTACAAGTACCGCGCGATTTCCGCCAGCGATCCGGCATGGAGCATCTACACCACCTATCTTTATCCCGACGATAATCAGCTGACGTTTGCCAACGATATGAAAGCGCTGCAGGCGCTTCTCGATGCGGGCGACGATTTCGCGCGAGCGCGCCCGATCGAACACACGATTACCTTCGACGACGCGGAGAAGCGCGACGTTTTCGCGCGCGCGATGGCGGATCACGGCTACGACATCGCCGTCGAACGGCAGCCGGTCCCGGCGGTGCGCTGCAGCAAGCGCGACACGATCGATCCGTTCAAAATTACCGAGATGCGCACGGCGCTGACCACGCTGGCGCAGGAATTCGGCGGCTTCTATTCGGGATGGGCGACGATCGTCCAGCGATCGTAATCGCCGTTACGCCCAGCAAACTGCTGACATCACCCAGCTTCAAGCTAGACTTATGGTGCCGCTGCGTTCCGTCCGGCAAACTGTGACGTTTTTGCGCAAAACATGGAGGTTTTGTTCAAAGCTTGCTCTCGCAAAAATGCACGGCAGCGGCGGATTTTCTACGATGGAAAATTCGCCAGCGATTGCCGGGCGCAATGTAGGGACATCAAAAGCTCACAAGCCCATCATGCGAGCCAAAACCAGCCGCTGCACCTCGTTCGTCCCCTCGCCGATCTCGTTGATTTTCTGGTCGCGGTACATCCGCGAAACCGGATATTCGTCCATGAACCCGTAGCCGCCGTGCACCTGCAGGGCTTCGTTGACGACCCGGCGCGATAGTTCGGCGGAATACAATTTGGCAAAGCTGGCGTTCTGCGCGAAATCCCGTCCGTTGTCTTTCTCCCACGCCGCCCGCAAGATCATCAGTTCCGCGTGTTCGATTTCGCAAAGCATGTCGACGAGCTTGAATTGAATGGCTTGAAACTTGCCTATCGGGCGGCCAAACGCAACGCGCTCCTTGGCATACTTGAACGCCTCGTCGAAAGCGCCGCGCGCCAGTCCCACGGACAGCGCCGCGACGGAGATGCGGCCGCCGTCCAGGATCGTCAAAAAATTCTTCAGGCCGTCGCCGCGGGCGCCCAGCACGTTTTCCTGCGGCACCTGCGCGTCGACGAAGGAAAGCTCGCGCGTGTCGGAGGCTCTCCAGCCCATTTTCTTATACTTCTTGCTGCGGGAAAAACCAGGCGTGGTCTGATCGACGATCAGATTGCTGATTTCCGGCTTGCCGTCGGAGCGGCTTCCGGTTACCGCGGTAATCGTCGTTCCGCCGCTGATATCGGTGCCGCTGTTGGTGATGAACGCTTTGGTTCCGTTGACGACCCACATGCCGTCTTTGAGCAGGGCTTTGGTCTGCGTATTGCCGGCATCGCTTCCGGCGTTGGGTTCGGTCAAGCCGAAGCCCCAGAGCATGGTTCCTTGCGCGAGCGGGACGAGATACTTCTCTTTTTGCTCCTCAGTGCCGAAAAGATAAAAAGGAGAGGCACCCAGCGAAACGTGCGCGGCCATCGTAATCGCCGTCGACGCGTCGGCGCGCGCGAGTTCCATCACGGCCAGCGCGTAACTGACCGTATCGGCGCCGGCGCCGCCGTAGCGCTCAGGAAACGGCAAACCCAAGAGCCCGAGCTCCGCCATCTCCTTGACGAGGTCGTATGGAAAAGCTTCCTCGCGGTCCATCTCTTCGGCTCGCGGCGCGACGCGCTGCGTCGCGAAATCGCGGACCGTGCGGCGAATTGCCTTCTGCTCATCGTTTAAGTCAAAATTCATACTTGCCGGAGGTATCCGCCTCGACACGCTTAAAAACCCTCTTGCAGCGATGATCTCATTACGCGGCGTTTCACTCGTGTATCCGAATGGAGTCCGCGCCATCGACGGCATCGATCTCGAGATCGGTAAAGGCGACTTCGTCTTTCTCGTCGGGCACTCCGGAACCGGAAAATCCAGCCTCTTGCGACTGCTCTACCGTGAAATGACGCCGACCGCCGGCAACATCATGGTGGACGGGATCCGCGTCGATCGCCTCAAGCGCAGCCGGATTCCGGCATTGCGGCGGCATCTGGGCGTAGTGTTTCAAGACTACAAACTGCTCGTCGACAAAACGGTGTGGGAAAACGTGGGGTTTGCGCTTCAAGTCACAGGCGCGCACACCAAGGACGTGATGCGGCAAGTTCCGCGGTGCCTCGACTTGGTCGGCCTCTCACACAAGAGCCGAATGTATCCGGGCGAACTTTCAGGAGGCGAACAGCAGCGCACCGCAATCGCCCGAGCCTTGGTAAACAATCCGAAAATTCTGCTGTGCGACGAGCCAACGGGCAATCTGGATCCGCAAAACACGACCGAAATCATGGATCTGCTCGGACGCATCAACCTCAAAGGCACCACCGTGGTCGTTGCGACGCACAACCAAGCCGTCGTCGACCGCATGCGCCGCCGCGTCGTGCGCCTCGACAACGGGCGCATCGTCACCGATGAAGAACGAGGCTATTACTTCCTTGGACTGGGGCAAAATCAAATTCTTTCTGGGTGAGGTTCTACGAAACTTCACCCGGAATGCCACGATGCAGGCCACGGCGATCGGCACGGTGGCGGTGACCATCGTTCTGCTGGGCGCGTTTCTCTACGCGCGGGCAGCACTAGCGCACTTGGGCAACGACATGCTCAACCAGATAACGGCGTCGGTCTACATGAACTCCGACGCGTCGGCGGCCGAGGTTCACCGCGTTCGGGCTTGGCTGCTGCAAGACAAGCGCGTCGAGAGCGCGCAGTTCGTTTCCAAAGCGCAAGGATTGCAAGAATTGCGCCGGCGGATGAAGGGGCAAATCGATTTGTCCATCCTCACCGAAAATCCGCTTCCGGACACGTTTCGCGTGCGCGCGAAACGTCCGCAGGACGTTCCGGCGCTTGCGCATGCCGCCGGCAAACTGAACGGGGTGCATGAGGTCGAGTACCAGCAAGACGTGGTTGCGCGGCTGTTGCAAGTCGCCGAACTGGCGCGCAAAGTCGGCCTGGGAGTCATCGCGCTGTTCGTGGTGGTTGCGGGAATCATCATTTCGAATACGATTCGGCTAACGGTGTTTGCAAGGCGGCGCGAAATTTCAATCATGCAGCTTGTCGGCGCGACGAACATGTACATTCGCCTGCCGTTCATCTGCGAAGGGTTTCTCGACGGCATGCTCGGCACGGCCGTCGCGATCGGGGTACTCGCTGCAGCCCGCGCATCGCTGCTGCCCAAACTATCGGCGGCGCTGCCATGGCTCGGAATGAATGCCGTGCAGGTCGATCTCTCCTCGCTGGTACTGCAATTACTGGCAGTCGGGGGTGCAGTTGGGGTTATCGCCTCGTGGATCTCGGTCGGACGCTACCTGCGGACGTAGAGGACGATCTGCTCGACGAGCTGGTTGCGTCGAAGCGCCTGATCGAAACACTCGCGCACCTAAGCGCCGAAGGCGTGCTGCAAGTCGACGACGACCGGCGCGTCGTGCGTTTCAATGCCGCCGCCGAACGCATGCTCGGCTATTCATCGATGCATCTGATCGGCACCGATGCGCGCGCGCTGCTCCACCCATCCAACGCGATCGATCCCTTCGTCCCCGAACTGAACGGATCGCGTTCGCTGGAGATCGTTTTCGCGGACTCCGCCGGTGCGCCGGTGACGACGCGCGCGCGCTCCGCAGCGCTGGAACGCGACCGCCGCGCCGAGGGCTGGATGCTTGCGTTCAGCGCGGCCCCGCGTTTGGACGAAATCGAGCAGCTCAAGAGCGAGCTCGTCAGCACGGTTTCGCACGAATTGAAAACCCCGCTGGCGGCGATCAAAGCTTACACCGCGACGCTTCGGCAAAACCCCGCTCTCTATGAAGCGCGACGCGACGAATTTTTGGGCGTCGTCGAACAGCAAGCCGATCGCCTTTCGCGCCTGGTCGACGACATGCTGCTCGTCACTCGCGTCGGCAGCGCGCAGTTGCTTCGACGGCGCGTTCGTCTGCCGCTGGAACGGATCGTGCGCGACGCGCTGGCTGAAATCGCCGTCGATCGATCGCGGCACCCGATCATCTGCGATCTCGCCGGCGTCGAGGTTTCGTGCGATCCGGAGCGGCTGCACAACGTAATGCGCAATCTCATCGAAAACGCCGTCAAGTACTCTCCCAATGGCGGCGACATTACGATATCCGGCCGGGAGCGCGACGGCTTCACCGAGATCTTCGTCGAGGACAACGGCGTCGGAATCGAGTCCGAGCACCTGCCGTACATCTACGACCGATTCTATCGCGCCGACGACCCTTCTGCGCAAACCTGCACCGGCGGCAGCGGCTTGGGCCTCTACATCGTCAACGCAATCGTCCGCGCCCACGGCGGAACGGTCTCAGCGCACAGCGTCGCCGGCAAAGGCACGACCTTTACCGTGAGATTGCCGCTGCGATGAGGCGGCTCGACGACGCCCACGGCAAGCGTATCCTGGTCGTCGACGACGATCGCAATCTTCGCAAGATCATTCAAACGAATTTGGAACTGGCCGGCTACGACGTGACGACCGCGGCGAACGGCGATGAAGCGCTGCACGTGCTCGACGCCATGCAGCCCGATTTGGTCGTGCTCGACGTAATGATGCCGTTGATGGACGGCTATGAAGTCGCGCGCCGCATCCGGCGCCATCCTTCCAACACCCACGTCCCAATCATCATGCTGACCGCGAAAGGCGAGGTCGAAGACAAACTCGAGGGGTTCGATGCGGGTGCCGACGACTACATGACCAAACCGTTCGGTCCGCAGGAACTGCTGGCGCGCGTCAAAGCGAAAATCCGGCGCGTCGAAGTGGACTCATCGCTTTCGCCGCTCACGCGTTTGCCCGGTAATTTGGCGATCGAAGCGGAGCTGCGCCGGCGCATCGACACGCACGAACCATTCGCCGTGCTGTATCTGGATTTAGACAACTTCAAAGCGTTCAACGACGTCTACGGTTTCACGCATGGAGACGAAGCGATCCAACTCATCGCTTCAACGTCGGTCGACGTCGTGCGCGGCCAAGGAACCGCGCAAGATTTCGTGGGCCACATCGGCGGCGACGATTTCATCATCGTCACGCTGCCGGACCACGCCGAAGACATCGCAAGAAAGATCATCGACGGTTTCGACCGCGAGATCCGCAAATTGTACACGGCGCAAGACCTGCTGCAAGGTTACATCGAAACACGCGACCGGAGGGGAACGCTCAACCGCTATCCCGTGATGACGCTTTCAATCGCCATCATTTCCAACGAGCAGCGCACGTTGGAAAACTACGCGCAGATCGGCGAATCCGCCGCCGAGCTCAAACGGTACGCCAAATCGATCGGAGGTTCGGTTTACGTGAAAGACAAGCGACGCAAGTGACGCCCGCGAGAATAGTTGCGCTCGGCGCGCTTGCGCTGTCGCTGGTACCGATTCCGGCGCCTTCGTCCAGCATCGATACGCAGATCCAAGCACAGCGCCGGCGCACCGACGAATTGCACGCGCGGCTGCTCCAAAAACGGACGGAGCTCGGCGCGGCCACCGTACGCGTAGGCAACCTTCAAACGCAGACTGCAAGCCACGAACGCCGCAATCGGCCTGGTCACCGGCCGGCTCGGCGAGCTGGAGACCGAGCAGCGCAGTACGGAGCGCCGCCTGGCATGGAATACGGTTCAGCTCGACGCCGCAACCAAGACGCTCAAACTCCACGACGACTTGCTCAAGCGGCGTTTAGTCGACGTGTACGAGCACGGCGACCTGGGCTACGTGAGCGTCCTGCTGGCGTCGCGCTCGTTCAGCGATTTCGTCGAGCGCTGGGAAGACTTGCGGCTGCTGATCGCCGCCAACCAGCGCGCGGTTCGCCAGCGCAAAGCGGCCGAAGCGGCAGTATCGTCGGTTCAAGCGCAGCTGGAATCCTCGCGGGCCGCTTTGGAAGCCCAGCAACAAGCGCAGGAGCGCGCGCAAAACCAGCTCGACACGCTCGCTGACGAACGGCGCAATCTCGTTGCGGCCGCGGATGCGCAGCGCCGGCATATCGCGGGCGAAGTTGCCGAGATGGAAGACCTCTCGGCGTCCGAAGAGGCGCAGGCTGGAAGCGCTGATCGTCCAGCGCCAGCGCGAGATCGAAGCGGAACGCGAAGCAGCCCGGCGCGCTGCCGGCATCGTCGGCCAAACGACCGCCCCCGGGATCCTCTCCTGGCCGGTGACCGGAACGATCACCTCGCCGTTCGGCTACCGCCGCAATCCGTTCGGCGGCGGCATGGAATTTCACCAAGGCTTGGATATCGCGGCGCCCATGGGAACGACGGTGACGGCGGCGGCGGCCGGAACGGTCATTTCGGCGGGTTGGTACGGGGGCTACGGCAATTACGTGCTGATCGATCACGGCGGCGGGATGGCAACCGGATACGGTCACCTCTCTCAGATTTTCGTTTCGTCGGGACAGCAAGTGCAAAAAGGGCAAGCCATCGGCGCGGTCGGATCGACCGGCATGTCGACCGGGCCCCATTTGCATTTCGAGGTCCGGTTGAGCGGTAAGCCGACGGACCCGGCAGCTTACTTGCATTAAGCCGTACGTCCGAAACCCCAATACGCCAAGATGGGTAGTAACGGGGTAATGCCGGCCGCTTTTCGCGCAGTCCTTGCAGCGCTGCTCGTTGCCGCCTTCGCTTTCGCGGGGGCGCTTTATCTTGGCTACCATCGCGGTCTGAACGCGGCGGAAACGACCCTTGCCGACGGCGGCAGCAAGATCGCTTCACTCGATTTGAGCAACCTTCTGGGTCCGCAGGTAGCAGATCAGCAACTGCTGGGCTTGGCATTTCGCCAAGTCGAGCACGTGTACTATCGTCCGGTTCAACCCGATACACTGCTCGGCGGAGAACGCGCCGGATTGCTGACGTACTTGCGCCAGTATTTCAAAGCCAAGCACGTGCAAATCACGCCCGCGCTGCCGACCATGCAAAACGCGTCGGATCCGAGCGAACAGCTTCACGCCTTGGATCGGCAGCTCGCCTACGCGCAGGATCACTACGCACATTATCTTGGAAAATCGGGTCGCAGCGATTTGACGCAGGCGGCTCTGGCCGGAATGTTAGGCTCGCTGCGCGATCCGTATACCGTCTATCTGCCCCCGGACCAAATTCGTCAACTGAACGAACAGCTCAACGGCGGAAATTTCGGCGGCATCGGCGTCTTCATTTATCAGCTGAAGAACGGCCAGGTAATCCTGCAGCCGATTGAGGGCCTTCCCGCCGCGCGCGCGGGAATGAAAGGCAACGAAGTCGTCGAGACGATTGACGGCTCGTTGATCTCCGGCTTCCCGCTGGACAAAGTCGAACGCATGATTCGCGGACCCGAAGGCACGACCGTCAGCATCACGACGCACCCGTACAGCGCCAAACGCCCCTCGCACCGCTATCACATAACGCGGCAAATCATTCACGTGCCGACCGTGCATGCGAAGATGGAAAGCGGTTACGAGTACATTCGGCTCTCCGACTTCGGCGAAACGTCTGCCGATGAAGTGCACAAGGCGCTGCTCGAAGGGAAAGCGCACGGCGCCAAAGGCGTCATTTTGGATCTGCGCGACAACGGCGGCGGCTTACTGGACGCGGCCGTAAACATCTCCAGTTTCTTCATTCCTCACGGAACGATCGTCACGGAAATCGACCGCTACGGAAACCGCACCCCGCAGTACGCCACGGGTAACGTACTCACCGGCGTCACGCCGCTTGCGATTTTGGTCAACGGCTATACGGCCAGCGCTTCGGAAATTACCTCGGGCGCGCTGCAGGACTACAAAATCGGAACGCTGATAGGCACGAAGACGTTCGGAAAAGGCGTCGTTCAGGGAATCTTTTCCATGCCGAACGGCGGCGCGCTGAAAATCACCACCGAACGCTACGTGACCCCGTCGGGTCGCGACATCCAGCATAAAGGCATCGTGCCCAACATCGTCGTTCCGCAGAGCGCCGACGCCGGCATCATCGACACACCTCGCGACAAACAGCTGCTCGCGGCCAAGGCATTTTTAGGCCGCATCTCACGTTAAGGTTGATATGAACCGCGCCACACCGCCCCTCCGTTTCCTTGCCGCAACTTTTGCCGCGCTGCTTTTGAGCGTCGCGCAACTCCCGCTAGCGGGCCGAGCAGCTCCCCAAAGCGTCTCGACGTTGGCCGCTCTGGACGTTCCGAAATCCAATTCAGTCTACGAAAAGCTGCGCTCGGACTATTACCAAAGAACCGATCCGCAGACCATTGTCGACGGCGCGCGGCTGCAGCTGGCCGGCGAACTGCGCACGGCCGGCATAACGGCGTCGCTGCCGCCGATCTTCGCCAACGACAGCTCGACGCGAACCGCGCAGGCGGTCGCGCATGAAGTTGATGTGGCGACGAGGCTCGCGCACGGCAAGATGAATTCGCATATGCTGACCTATGCGGCAATTTCCGGCATGCTGGGCTCGGTGCATGACAAGTACACCGTCTTCCTCACCCCCAAGGAATACGCGCAGTTGAACGAAGGGCTGGACGGCGGAACGTTTGCCGGAACCGGAATCGTCATTCAAGTCGACGATGCGAGCAAATACATCGACGTAAGCAACGTCGTCCCCGACGGTCCCGCCGACAAAGCCGGCATTCAGCAAGACGACCGCATCATCGCCATCAACGGCCAATCGACCAAGAACTTGACGATTCAGCAAGCCTCCTCGAAGCTTCGCGGAAAAGCGGGAACGCAAGTCCAGCTGACGATTTTGCGCGACGGCAAGCAGCTCGCGCAGCCGATCGTCATCACGCGCGCGCAAATTCACGAGCTGTCCGTCTACGAAAAGATGCTCCCCAACAAAATCGGTTATGTCGAACTGACGGTTTTCGGTCGCGATACCGGAGCGGAACTGGCCCGTGCGCTGGATCGGCTGCAGCAAGACGGCGCGCGCGCTATCGTGATGGATCTGCGGGACAACGGCGGCGGATATTTGGAAGCCGCTCTGGACGTCAGTTCGAAATTCATCGCGAGCGGTCCGATCGTTTCGGTAGAGTCGCGCGCTTCGAACGTAACGACCTATGAAGCCGAGGATACGGCGATTGCGCCGATGCCGCTGGCAGTGCTCGTCAACGGCCATACCGCGTCCGCATCGGAAATCACCTCCGGGGCAATCCAAGACAGCGGCGTAGGAGCCATCGTCGGAACGCGCACGTTCGGCAAAGGCGTCGTACAGGAGATTCTTCCGCTTCCGGACGGCTCCGCTATCAAGATCACCGACGCGCGATACTTAACGCCGCACAACCGCGATATCAATCACTTAGGTATCGTTCCGGATATCGTCGTCGACGAGAACAAAAGCGCGCGCTACGGCGATCCCTCAAAGGACGTGCAGCTCACGCGAGCGTTGCAGTACCTGAACGAAAAGATCACGCGTGCCGACACAACGACACCCGGCTAAGACTTTAGGGCGGCGCGCCCGGGGCTGCGGGCTGGTCCATTTCGTCGGGGTGCTGTTCGGACTGGCGTAACCGCTCGGCTTCGTCGCGTTCGCTCGAGCTCTGCTCGCTCGCATCTTTCTCGTACATGCGGTTCCCTCAGGTCTTCCTTTTACGCGCGGTGCTCGCCGTGGTTTTTTTGCGCGACGGCTTGGCCGCAGACTGGGCATTCGCTTTGGGTTTCGCGCTCGCGGTTTTTCGGCGCGCGCTCTTTGGCTTGCCCGCTGCGGCGGTCGCCGGCGGCTCGGCGTCGGCTTTTTTGCGCGCGCGCGCAGTACGCTTTACCGGTTCTTCCGCTGCCGGTGCGCTCGCTTTTCTGGTCCGCGGCCGTTTTTGTTCGGCTTCGGGCGCGGGCAACGCGCGAGTGGTTGAAGCTGCGATCTCTGCGGTGGCGCTGGGCTGAGCGGCCGCAGCGGTCCGCCGCCTGCGCGCGGGTTTGGTGGGTTTTGCGTCTTCTTCGGGCGCGCGGAGATGCGGCGGTGGCGCTTCCACCGCCGGGGGCCCGGCTTTGCGATTCCACGGCGCGATTGCGCGAACCGGCTCGCGCGGCGCCGTCTCACCGGTAGGCTCTGCACTTCCGTTGGCCGCTACGCGGAAAATGTGACGGTCGGGGACGGAGCCTGTCGCAGCGACCTGCTCGCCCGGGTGGATGCCTTTGCCATGGCGGCGCCGGCGACGGCGGCGCCGGCGGCGTCCGGGTTCTTCATCGGCGCCCGCGCCGGGCGTCTCGGACGTTGCGGCGACGTTGGTTTCTTCAACCTCGGCTTGCGCCTGAACGCTGTGAGCTGGAATTCCGGCTTGAGCGGCCTGCGGGCTCTCCTCGCCGCGCCCCCCGCGTCCGCGCCGGCGCCGACGCCGACGGCGGTGACGCTCGCCGTCCCGAGGCTCCTCGCTTTGACCGATGACGATTGCCTGAGGCGCTTGCTCGCCCTTGGTCTCCGCTACCACGGCTCGGTCGGCTCGTTCTTCCTCTTCGCTGACCGTACTAATGCCGATGGGCGGTCGGGCCTGGGACTGCTGCGCCGCCTCTTCCGCGAGCTCGCGCAGCTGCTCGTTTTGATCCGCAGCGGTCGCGGGTTTGCGCGAACGTCCTCGGCCGCGTCCGCGGCGCTTGCGCTCGGCCGGAGCGGCGGTGAGCAGCTCCGCAAGCGCTGAATCATCGGCGACATCGATAACTTTGATCCGCGCCGTTTGCCCCGCAATTCCCGCCGCGTTTTCGACTTCGACGATCCGTCCCTCGATGACCGCAGCGGCCGAGGTCGCGTTGGGCAAACGTCCGGCGAGCAGTTCGACTTCATGCTCGTCGCCGACTCGCAGCGCTCCATTGAAATGCGCGTGGACGGCGTTCTTCAGCCGCACTTTTTCAGGGTGCACGAACGGATCGACACGAACGTGGATGGCCGCCCCCATCTCGTCGCGAAGGCGAGCGACTTCCTGGTCGTACCAAAATTCCAGCTGCGCGGCGACGGTCGGCGCCGTTTCCACCAGCAACGGCTGCTTATCGGCCGCTTCGAATGCGCGAATTTTGCGCAGCGCATCGATCGCAACCGATTGCGCCGACATCACGGTGCCAAGTCCGGCGCAGGTCGGGCAGCTTCCGCGTAATTGAGAACCCAGATCCTTCCCGACGCGCTTGCGCGTAAACTCCAAAAGCCCCAGATTGCTGAATGATTGAATCGTCGCACGCGTGCGGTCGCGCCGCAATCCGCCTTCGAGCGTTTGAACGACTTTGTTGCGCGACGCTTCGGTATTCATGTCGATGAAATCGCAAACGATGATGCCGCCGATGTCGCGCAAGCGCACCTGGCGCGCGATCTCTGCGGCTGCTTCCACGTTGGTTTTGACGATCGTGTCTTCGAGATTCTTGCCGCCGGTGAACTTGCCGGAATTTACGTCAATCACCGTCAACGCTTCGGTCGTTTCGATGACGATCGATCCGCCGGACGGCAGATTGATTTTCGGCTTCATCAGCTTTTGCAGTTCGTCTTCGATGCGATAGTCTTTGAACAGCGAGCGGCCGGAGTTGTAATATTCGACCCGATCCAGATACTGCGGCCCGAGCAGCTGCAGAAAACTGCAGATCTTTTTGTATTCTTCCTCGTTGTCGATAAAAACGCGATCCACGTCGGCCGTGATGAAATCTCGCGCCGCTTTGTAGACTAAATTCATGTCTTTGTGCAGCAGCGAAGGCGACGGTGCGCGCTTATACGACTCCAAAATGCCGTGCCACATCCGAATCAGTACGCCCAAGTCGGCGATCAGTTCGGCCTCGCTCACGCCGCCGGCAGCCGTGCGCACGACCGTGGCCATGCCTTCAGGCCGGATGCGTTTCATGATCGCTTTGAGCCGGTTGCGCTCCTCGCTCGATTCGATCTTGCGTGAGACGCCGCTGTACTTACCGGTCGGCATGAGGATGAGATAGCGGCCCGGGAGCGAGACATTGGTGCTGATGCGCGCGCCCTTTAATCCACGCGGCTCCTTGACGATCTGAACCAGCACGTCATCGCCGCGGTTGACTTTTTCACTGATCGTCCAGCCGTTACGGCCTTGGGTGATTTCGACGTCGCCGATGTTGAGCGGCGTTTTGTTGATGTCGTCGACGTAGAGGAACGCATTGCGCCCCAGGCCGATGTCGACGAAACTTGCCCCCATGCCGGGCAAGACGTTTTGAACCTTTCCTTTGAAAATCGAGCCGATGACCTTCTCTTCGCGCTCGATGTAAATTTCAGCGAGGACCTTGTCCTCGAGAACGGCAACCCGGTTTTCCCACGGATCGCTCGAGATCAATATCTCGGTCGACAAATTGTTTACCTAACCTTTGCAGGTGCAGGCGCCTTGGTCAGCTGTCGAACTCCTCCGCGAGAGCGACCTGCATCCGCCCCGACATGTTCCAGGGCTCCTGCGATCGCGCTCGAGCGGGCACTCTAGCGAGCTTCCGGCGCTAAAAATCGATGAAAACGTTATCGGCAAACGCACCCCATAGTCGCGAGGGCGCCCGCCTCCGGTTACGCTCGTTCCCGTCCGGCGGGAGGCGAACCTTCTGCTCGCGCCTCCGGCGCGTTAATACGCCGGCGGAACGTAGACGTTGAATGTGACCGCATCGCAGTCGCCGGCGTTTTCAAAGCGGTGCGCGCAGCCCTTCGGCACGATGACCGAATCGCCCGGCTCGAGCGTAAACCGCCGTTCGCCCACCTCCGCCTGAAGCCGGCCTTGCGAAAGGTACAGCACCTGCTCGCTTTGCGCGTGTTCGTTTTCTTTGCCGCCGCTGGATTGCCGGGGACGCAGAACCATACGCGCAGTCTGCGCGTGTTCGCTGGTGTCGATGACGGAGAATTCCATGCGCGGTGATTCTCGCTAAGCGTTGCCGAGCATTCCTCGATCTTTCTGCGCGTAGATGTTGAGCAGCATACCCAGCGCAGCGAAGTTCGTAATCATCGCGGAGCCGCCGTACGACATGAACGGCAGCGGAATGCCGGTAATCGGCATGACCCCTATGGTCATGCCGACATTGACGATGATGTGAAAAGCGAACATTCCGACGATGCCGGCCGCGAGCAGAAAACCAAAGCGATCGCGAGCAGCGAGCATCGCCTGAATGCCGCCGTAGAGCAACACGCCGTAGCAGGCGATGAGCGCGAGCGCGCCGAGGAATCCGAGTTCTTCGGCCACGACGGTGAAGATGAAGTCGCGTGAATGTTCCGGAACGAAGTTCAGCTGCGTCTGCGTCCCGTGATGCAGGCCGCGGCCGAACCATTCGCCGCTGCCCACCGCGATTTTCGATTGGTTCAAATTGTAGCCGGCTCCCTGCGGATCGGCTTTCGGATGGAGAAAAACCAGCAAGCGCGCTTTTTGAAACGGTTTTAGAATGACGTTCGTCCCGACGGTGAAAAGTGCCGTTGCAACCACGCCCACGGCATACGCGACGAAATAGCGCATGCGTTCGAGCCCGAAGAACAACTGCGTGGAAAGAATCGAGAGCAGCACCAGCGTCGTCCCCAAGTCGGGCTGCTTGACGATGAGCAGCGCAGGAATGCCGACGGCGACCAACGGCCGAGCGAGATCTTCGATGCGCGCAAACGGCCACTTGCACAGTCCCCAAGCGATGAAGATCGCGACGATCAGCTTGGCGGGTTCCGAGGGTTGAAACGTGCCGAGCGGTCCAAGCGAGATCCACCGCTGTGCGCCAAGCGCGTTGTGGCCGCCCTTGAGCACAAATGCCAAGACCAGCAGATTTGCGCCGTACAGCCATGGTGCCCAGCGCTGAAAATTGCGATAATCGACGCGCGAAAAAACGTACATGGCGACGATGCCCACCAGCGCGTAAAAGATCTGCTTTTTGTATTCCGAAGCGGCGTCGGCGTTGTGCAGATCGGCCGACTGAATTGCGACGATGCCGAAAAACGTCAAAACCGCAGCCGCCGCAATAAGCGGCCAGTTGATGTTGCGCAGGTAGCGTCGCGTCTCGTAGGGCAGCGCGATGGTGGCCATCTGGGTGGTTTATCGGCGAGTCGGCGCGAGAGGCCCTTTCGGGCGAGCAGGCGGCGCCAGGAGAAGCGGCAACTCGCCTGGGATCACGGGTAGATGGCGATTCAAAGCCTCGAGTCCGAAGTTGTGCCCCCGCTAAAATGGGCCGGCGGAAAGCGTTGGTTGGTTCCCAAGCTTCAAACACTGTGGCAACCGCACAGGGAACGCTGTCGCCTTGTCGAGCCTTTTGTCGGCGGCCTGGCCGTTGTTCTTGGGCTTCGTCCTCAAAGCGCGCTGCTCAATGATATGAATCCTCATCTGATCTTTTTCTACCGATGGCTGCAGCGGGGTCTTGAGCTGCGACCGTTCTCATCCATGATGGCAAATAATCGCGAAGCCTTTGGTCGGAATCGAGATCGCTTCAACGCTCTTTCCAGTAGTGGAGAACCTGAAACGGCAGAGGCCTCGGCGCTCTTCTATTATCTCAATCGCACCTGTTATAACGGATTGTGCAGGTTTAACAAAGCGGGTTTTTACAACGTGCCTTTTGGCCGCCACAAGGCCATTTCGTACAAGAGCAGCTTCAGGGAATATGTTGCTGCACTTCGTGGATATACGTTTGAAACGGGCGACTTTTCGAACCTTAATGTAAAGGCGACGGATTTTATCTACGCCGATCCCCCTTACGATGTTGAATTTACATCATATTCTCAAGTCAGCTTTGATTGGAGCGATCAAGTGCGTCTCGCACAATGGCTGAGAAATCACCCCGGCCCTGTAGTCGTGTCGAATCAGGCGACGCCACGCATTCTGAAGCTCTATCGTGGGTTAGCGTTCAACGTGGAAACGGTGTCCGCCCCGCGCCGAATCAGTTGCACAGGCGATCGTGATTCTGTTGATGAGATGATAGCAGTGAGGAACATTTGAACTATTTTTGTTTAGCTTCGTAAGTGCGCTTGTGTCGCTCAACGAGCCCGCGTAGCCCCATGGAAACCAGCTTCTCGCCCGGACGAACGATAGTGTCCATTACTTCCGCATGAACCGCATCGATACACTGCTGGTCAGGATGCTTCGTCACGTATCGCCTACCATGCCGATCTTCGTGAAATCCACGTAGACCGGACGTAATCTTTTCATATCGATGTGCACCACCATACTCGTCCAAAATGCATGCGGCGTGGCTTCGTACCGCCTTGTACGCTAATCTCACGGTCTTGTATCGGCCGATAATTTGCCGCGAGGTCTCACGACATACCCAAGCTTGGTAGTAGCCGGTAAGGCGTCCGCAATCATCTTCCTCGGGGCCGATCAACCATAGACGATCATCGTGGCTATACTCATAATGGCCATGAACCTTCCGCCATCGCGAAAGCGGCGGAACTAAATGAGGCGCGGGTATGTGAGACATCGCGATACACCTAGCAAAAACTAGTTTCCTACATTAGCTCTTACCCATTTAGTTTGAAAGAATAACTGCGTTTACGTTCGCAGATGGCAACGGCACCATCTCATCGGCTAAACAACGCAAAGAGATTGAAACAGCTTAATCCGAGCTTAGCGGTTTTTCATCGGCTAACTCCGAGGATATTAACGTGTCTTCAACCGGCTCCTCGATTTCCGCTTCTTGAATCTTAGCGCCGTCGACATCGACTAATATTATTTTAACAGGAACCGCTGGAAAATGTCGACGCAGGCGCAAAATATCGCCAACTAATTGTTCCCCGTAAGCAACCCCAGAAGACATTTCGCGATGCAGTCCATGGCAAGGCACTATCTCGACACCAACTTCAGCATGTTCGTCGTTGAAAAAGTATTGAAATTTCGCCATATCATAAAACATGAAGGCGTACTTGCCGAATTGGACCTCGAGTAGGACGTCACCCTTTACAAAATCGATCTGCTTAAAGGCGCCTTTGATTCTAAGTGGGTAATTTGGCAGTCAACGGAGAATGGGGCGCGTCGCTCACGAAAACCACGGCTATGTAGGCCTTCACGAAATGCCGCGTTTAGGTATCTAGGAGCATAAAGCAGCTTCCCCGCCTTCGTTTTTTCTTCGCTTCTCTTTGTGCGAGGAACGTTCTTTATATCTGCGATGACTTGATTGATGTCGCTGTTGATATCGGGGTATCGCACCTGTAGGATTTCAGAACCGCCGAGATGCGAATACTCATATACTATTTGCACGTAGGCTATCCGCGTTCAGGGTCCAACGGTAAGCGGTTCATGTTAGGCTCATGCGCTAAATTACCGTGCCAAGGAGCAATTGTAATGGAACCGTTTGGCGTATAAACCGCGCGATTCCGTGGTCGTGTCCTAAGTGTGCCTTGGTGTGCAGCTTCCAGTCGTGACTCCGCAATATCAACGTACTGCTTTAAAATGTCGGCTCCGGCGGACCGGCGCCGATTCATCAACGCTGCGACCAGGGTGGTACCGACGCCCATAAAAGGATCAATGACCAGATCGCCTTCATTGGTCAGCGCTAGCAACAGGCGCTCGACGAGCTCCACAGGGAATTGGCATGGGTGCGTCGTTTTTTCAACGTGATTGTGCTTTACGTTTGGAATAATCCAAACGTCCCCGGGATTTTTGCCTAGCGGGTTTGCGGAAAACTGCCCAGCTTTTGGGCCCTTAAAGTACTTCTTGCCCGGATACTTTTGCGGTACGCGAATCGGATCATAGATTGAATACATAATCGCTTCCAGGTCTGGTAAACCACAATATCGTCTCATAGCGGCCCGACAGCCGTTTAGAGCAATGCAGGCCGTGTTCGAAATGCCACACAATCCTATTGCGAAGGACCAATCCAAGCTTAGCAAAGATCGGATATAGGAGAATATCCAAAGGTAGTATGGCATTATCGACCACGTGATTCCCGATTTGCCAGCAAATGCTTCCTCTAGGCGCCAAACAGCGAGCGCATTCAATAATGACACGTTCTTGTTGGCTGTAATACGCCTCGATACCGACGCGCTTTTCGTATTTTTTCCCAATATTGTACGGAGGTGAGGTCACTATCGAGCTGTGCTTCACCATCAGGAATCTTCGCGAGCAGATTAAGGCAATCGCCTCGGAACACCGTCGCAGCATTTGCCTTCGAATACTCTTCCTCAATGCGCGGGAAGCTGAATAGGGCGCTGATAGATGTTCTGGAGGACGTGGACTTTAGTTTATGCGACATATAGCCTATGTCACGACCAGCGAGCCCCGCAACAGGTTGCCGGACCCTAATTTGCGCGCGCTGGTGTACTTGAAGCCGTTTGCGTACCGTTGCCGGAGCGCTTACGGCGCTTACGGGAGGGCGGCTTGCCTTTGGCCTCGACTGCGCTCGGCCGTGCTTCGACATGCTCAGCATGACCATGTAAGCTCGGCGACGCTTCGACAAACCCTTCGACATGCTCAGGGTGACATTGCTCAGCATGACCATGTGAGCTCGGCTGTGCTTCGACGCGCCCGTCGACATGCTCGGGCTGACATTGCTCAGCATGACCATGTAAGCTCGGCGACGCTTCGACGCGCCCGTCGACATGCTCGGGCTGAGGTTGCTCAGCATGACCGTTTGTGCCATTCGCTGAGCCCCGGCTGACCCCGGTGATCGGAATGTTCGCCAGCATCGCCAGCACGTTGTGCTGATTTTCGAAATGCACGTCGATGCGATCTCGATCCACTTCCACGTACCGGGAGATGACCTCGATCAAGTCGGCCTTCATCGCGTCGACCATCTCCGGCGCCAGCGAAAGATGGTCGGACATCAGCACCAAACGCAGGCGCTCTTTTGCCGTTGCTCCCGAACTCTGGCGTCCGAACAGCCGGTTGAAAAATTCAATCATTATTTCAGCGGCGACCTCCGAACAGCGAGCCGAGTTTGGACATGAACGATGCGCGTTTGCTGTCCGGCTCCGGCACGGCAACCGACTCGCCGGCAAGGCGCGCAGCGATCGCCCGATACGCCTCAGCCGCCTGAGAATCTCCGCGTAACGCAACGGGTTCGCCTTTGTTTGTCGAGACGATGACCTCTGGTTCATCGGCGACGACGCCGAGCAATGGCAGCCGCAATATCGAATTCACGTCTTCCACCGAAAGCATCTTGCCTTTCTTGACCAAATTCGGACGCACGCGATTGACGATCAGTTGCGGGGAGAAACGATTGCCCAGCAGCCCGACGACCCGATTGACGTCGCGAACTGCAGAAACTTCCGGCGTGCAGACGACGATCGCTTCGTCGGCGCCGGCGATTGCGTTTTGAAAGCCTTTCTCTATCCCGGCCGGACAATCGATGACGACGTAGTCGAACCGCTCGCGCAGCGCGCGCACGAGCTCGATCAGTTTATCGGTGTCGACGTCGTCCTTTTCGCGATTTTGGGCCGCGGCGAGCAAGTGCAGCGTGGGTGAATTCTTGTCGCGCACGAGCGCATCGTCCAGCGAGATCTTCTCCTCGAGCACGTCGAGAACGTGGTGTTTGACGCGGCTCTCCAAACCCAGCACGATGTCGAGATTTCGCAGTCCGACGTTGGCGTCAATGAGCGCAACGCGTGCACCGCGAACGGCAAGCGCCGTACCGATATTCGCAACGGTGGTCGTTTTGCCGACCCCGCCTTTGCCGGAGGTGACGACGATGGCGCGTCCGAGCCGGTTCGAGCTTTCGCTCACAACCGCGCTGCGATCGCCTGCCGATTCGTCAAAGGGTTGCTGGAGTACGCGCATGTCAGCCTGCTTTCAACGCGCCGAGCAGTCGTCCGAAGAAACCGGGATTGTCCAAAGCCGAAAACGGAACCAGCTCGCCTTCGAGGCGGCGTGCAATCTTGTCGTACACGCTACGCAGCCGGCTCGTTTCGTTCAGGACGACCGGCTCGCCCCTATTGGTCGTATCGATGATTTCCTCGTCGTCGGGAACGATCCCGAGCAGCTCCGCCGAGAGGATTTCGCAGACGTCTTCGATCGAGAGCATGTCGCCGCTGCGCACCATCTCGGGCCGTATGCGGTTTACGATCAAACGAAGCGGCAAGGAGCGCTCGGCGAGCTTGCCGATCACGCGATCCGCGTCGCGAATTGCACTGACTTCCGGTGTCGTGACGACGACGGCTTCACCGGCGCCGGCAATTGCGTTCCGAAAGCCGCCTTCAATTCCGGCAGGGCAATCGATCAAGACGTAATCTGCCGAATTCGCGAGCTCGTCGATCAGAGAGGCCATTTGGTCTTGCGTGACCGCATCTTTGTCGCGAGTTTGCGCCGCGGGAAGAATCGAAAGCGACTCAAAACGCTTATCCTTGATGAGCGCTTGACGCAGCTGACAGCGCCCTTCGACGACTTCGACCAAATCGAAGACGATGCGCTTTTCCAATCCGAGGACCAAATCGAGGTTACGCAGTCCGATATCGGCATCGACTAGGATGACTCGGTGCCCGCGTTTGGCCAGCGCCGCGCCGACGTTGACGGTCGTCGTCGTTTTGCCGACGCCGCCCTTACCGGAGGTGAAGACGATTTTGCGGGCCTTCATAGCACTGCGCGTTCTCCATTGGAAAAATGACGATGCGTCCGTCGACGAAGCGGGCGAATTCCGGATGCCCCGCGGCTTGCGAACCGGCGTCCGCGGCGATGCACGTCGCGATGCGCAGCTGCGTCGGAACCAGTGCGACGGCGTAGACGCGCGCCGAAAAGTCGCCTTGAGCGCCTGCGTGCGCAACTCCGCGCAAGGCACCGAAAACGACGATGTCCCCGCTTGCGACCAGTTCGGCGCCGGGATTGACGTTGCCGACGACGACGATGTGTCCCACGTGCGCAAGCGACTGTCCTCCGCGCAGCGTGCCGGCGTGGTAAAGCGCCGACGGCGCGGACACTTCGGTCGCCACGGCAACGGCAGCCGGCGGTTCCGCGCGTGTCTGCGGCTGCGCGGACGGTGCTGACGTTACGCTGCTTTCGCCACGGCGGCGCCGATCGGCAATGTCCGCTCGAGCGCCGGCAAAGTCCGCAATCAGCGAGCGCGCCGCATCCGAAAGCTGAACCTCCCGCTTCGGACGCAGCGCGCGCCGCCTCGCAAGCTCTTTGCCGCCGTCATCCCCGGGCACGAACTGCAACCCCGCTAGGGCCGCGCACCGTTCTAGATCCGGTCCACCGGAAATGGAACGGAGCGCTATGCCGTGCTCGTTCAGGACGTTGCGCAACCGCGACAGCTGCTCTTGCGTCAGAGCCGCTGTGCCGAGCGCGGCGGTGGCCGGCGTCCCATCGTAGAAGTGGGGACGCTCGCTGAGCTTGCCGCGCAGTTCGGCAAGGGACAATTCGAAATCGCATCCTCCCAGCGCGATTTCGAGTCCCGTGCCTTTACCGCGCACTACCGCCATCACGCGCTCGCTTCGACGCGCGGGACGGGCGGCAACCTTCGGCCTCCACAGCCGGTGCACAAGTTCTTGTGGTTATCCACAAAGAGTGCACATCGCGAACGGCCTGCAAGGGCGCGGTAACGAAGGAAGGTCGCGATGCGTTCTTGGACTGCTTTATGCTGCAACATTAGCCCGCGTGCCTGGGTAAAGGAATTCACTGCCATGCTTCGTCGGTTCGTTCCGCTCGCGATTATCATCTCGCTGGTGGGTGCCATGTGCCCGTCACCGGCGCTCGCACTTTCTACGCAAGCCGAAATCGCGATGGGCCGGGAGTACGACCAGCAAATCGTTGAAACCAGCGTCATCGAATCGGATCCGCTGCTCAATCAGTGGGTCCAGACGGTGTCCAACCGGCTGTGGGCCGAGACAGCGCGTAAGGACGTTCCCTACAACATCAAGATCATCAATACGAGCGACATCAACGCATTCTCGACGCTGGGCGGTTACGTCTACGTAAATGAAGGACTGCTCGATTTCGTCCAGTCCGACGACGAGCTTGCCGGCGTCGTCGGCCATGAAACCGGCCACATCGAGCGCCGGCATGCGGTCACCATGCAGACGAAAGCGCAGGTGCTCGGACTGCTGCTGGGAATCGCCTCGCTCTTCTCGCCGTTCATCTACAACTTCGGCAACATCTTGCAAGCGGGCGCGCTCGCGAAGATGTCGCGGCTGGACGAGCTGCAAGCGGACCAATACGGTTTACTGCTGATGTCGCGCGCCGGCTACGATCCGGAAGCGATGCTCTCGATGCAGCAGCACCTGGGCGCGCTCGAAGGCGAACACAACGACCTCGTAACGAAGTATTTTCAAGATCACCCCGGTTCCAGCAATCGCGTCTCGCATTTGCTGGGTTATTCCGAGCTTGACCCGACAAAGACCACGCCGCAAGAACGGCTGGTGTGGGCGCTGCACGATTTGGATTCCGCGCGCTACAACGTCGCTTCGCTGGAGTTGAATCAGATTCTAAAAAAGGATCCGAACAACCAGGAAGCGCTGCTGGCGCTTGGGCAATCGCAGCTGGCGCTCGGGTTGACGAGCAAGAGCGAACAGACGCTCGGAGAGCTCGCGCAGAACTCGACCCCACAGGTCAAAGCGGCCGCACAAGAGCGCATCAACGCCCTGCGTGAGATGCAAGTCCACAAAGTCGACCTCACGCGGCCCAACCTCACTTCACTGAATCAACGAATGCAGCAAGCGTTGCAGGTGCAGTCGCAAGCGGTTTCCCAAATCGGCGCGCGTCACGATGAAGGGCATAGTCAGTTGAAGTCGCTGCAGCAGCGCCTGGATACCATCGGATACGAATTGCCGGACTTCAGCCGCATCGAAATCAAACACGGCTCCCGGCTAGAGGCGGTTGAAAAGAACTTGAACGCGATGGCGCGCTCGGTCAACAGCGCTATCGAAAACGCCGGCACGGCCATCGATCAAGTCGGCTCCGTCGATACGAAAACGAATCGGCCGACGGGCCTGCTTCACGAAAACGGCGACATTCTCTCCGAGATGCAGGCACCGCTCAAGATGGGGACGATTCCGTCGGATTCCGTCGCCATATTCCCGTCGTATCCGCAGATGCTATCGGAACTCTCTGCGGCGGACGGCGATATGGTGCGCGCGGTCGACGCCGGACGCGCTTCCGCCATGCAGCTCGACGACGGCCTGGGTGATTTGGATGCCTTCGTCAAGCGCCTGCAGCAAGTTCAGTTGAATTACTTCAACGACATTCCCCAGATGGATTACGAAGCGCTCGTTCCGTACATGCAGAAGGCGAAGACGAGCCTGGATCAAGCCGCCGTTTCGGGATCCCAGGCAGCCCAATTGTATAACATGGCGCGTTCGCGCCAACTCGCTGCGCGTATTACGCTGCTCGGCGTGGGCACATCGCCGCAGCGTTATGACACGCTGCAAAAAGCGATAAACCTGCGCTGGAACGTGGACGACCTTTCGTACATCGACATGCTGCACGACGACGTCACCCCGGGCGAACTGACGGCAGCCTCCATTTTGGCCGCAGACACGCACACGACGCCGCAGGCCATCATCCGGCAAGCGCATACGGATCACCGCAGCATCATCGAGGTCGCCAACGCCAAGGGCATGCACGCCGAAGCGATGGAAATCTTTCTGGGATTGATCTATCTCGACTACACCGACGACCCGGCGAAGGAAGCGCATCCCGCCGGCGGCGCGCCGGGGCAGACCGGCAACGTTTGATGGGCGTCGCGACGGCTGACATTTTGCGCTTGGTGCGCAAAGGCATCGACGTAAAGTCGGTGCATGCGCACACGCGCAAGCCGTTTCGCTTCTACCTGTGCGGCGATCCGGCGCTCATTTCGGCATTGCGCGCGTTCTTGCTGTCGGGTCACAAAGACGACGGTGCCGCAACGGATGCCGCGGCGTGCCTGGAAACGATCGTTCCTGGAAGGCCTCGCGCGACGATCCCTTCGGAAGCTCGCGCCATCCTCTTCGTCGGACGCGGAGGCGACGTTTCCGGTGCGACGATGGCCCCGTTGCGGGCATTGAATTTACCGATCATCGCGATAACGGTCGACGAGGCCGCTTTCCCTTCGGGCCCGCAATCAGTGCCGGGGCGCGGAATGTTTGCCGAGTACACCGTCGGTGCAATTTCGCGGGAGGCGCTGCGAGGTCGCGTTTTGCCGCATATCGTGGATTGCACGAAAGGCGTGGAGATCGCGGTCGGTCGCGCGCTTCCGCCGCTTCGCGAAACCGTTGCGGCAAAATTGACGCGCGATGCTGCGGCCAACGCGCTGAAGATCTCGCTTGCAAGCGCGGTGGTCGATCATATTCCGGTGGTCGGATTAGTGGCCGGCCTTTTCGCCTCCGCCGGCGACATGGTTGCGATTACCGGCATTCAAATGATGCTGATGCTGCACATCGAGGCCGCGTACGGACAAGACCCGGATTTGCAGCGCATGTGGCAGCTGCTGCCCGTGATCGGCGGCGGTTTCGGGTGGCGATCGCTGGCACGTCAACTGTCCGGCTTTATCCCGGTCGCCGGCATCGGCATCAAGGGCGCAATCGCATACGCCGGCACGATCGTCGTCGGCGAAGGCGTAACGTTCTACTACGAGCACGGCCGGCACATGAGTTCGAGCCAAGCCAAAACGATTTACGAGAGCACGAAAAAAGACGCGCTCACGTTTGCGCGCGAATTCCTCGCCAAATTCAATCCCCGCTGAGCCGCAGCAGCAGCGTTTCATCGTCGAGCGTCTGCATCTCCGGCGCTGCGCGCGCGCGCACGCGAGCGGCGAGCTGCGCCGCCATCGCTTCGCGAGCGGCGGGCGCAAGCAGGTGGCGGCGGACGGCAAACTGCCCGAGCAGCGCATACTCTTCGTCCGTGATCGATGCCAGTCGCGTGTTCGCCGCTTCGGTGAAGGTAGAAAGCCCGAGCACGCGTGAATCGCGCACGACAATGGTGCCGGCCGCCATGTCGCCCAAGCGTTTGTTTTCGGGTGAAAGTACGCTCGCGATCGCGCTGACGGCATAGAAGCCCACAAGCAATTCACCCACTCGAATCAGGTTGCGAATTGCCGAAGCGGTAAAGTCCAACGCGTAGCCGCCGTCTCTGACGACGCGCAACCCCATAATTTTCTTTCCGGGGGTGCGCCCGTTCCAAAACGTTTCGAAGGCGATGAAGTACCCGAAGAATACCGCGAACAGTACTGCGGCAACGATGGCCACCATCAGCGACTCGGAGACTTTCGTCGATCCCGGCGTAACGAGCCTGCGCGTGCGGATTGCTTGCGGCCGCGAGCGCAACTCCCCACACGATGGCGAAAAATACCGCGCTTTGGATCAAAAAATCGATCGCAACCGCCAAAAATCTGCTCCCCAAGCCGGCCAGCTCGTAGGTGAAAGCGACGCTTTCGGGGGTGTCGACGCTCAGCGCGCGATCCATCTCGAAAGCCGCTTCGAGCTGCGCTACTTTCCTCCCTCACAATGGTGTGCACGGTTCATTTCGCGCCCTAGGATAATACAGCGGGCTTCCATCCGCGAATTGTGTAACGAAGCTTGATTCGGGACTGCACCTTACTAAGCGATTTGCCTCGGAACGACACACCCCTCATATTTCTACATTTATCGGTTACCAAGAGGGTTAAGCGAGAATCGCGATTATACGAACGGGGAGAGCCAAGAATCCATGAAACGCTGAGGGTAAAGCCAACCTCATTCACATGAGGCAGCTTTACGATGCGCCCTGCGCGATGCACTTGCTCCAGCTCAGTGCTACACAAGGCGCCTAGCTGGCACATCTTGCTATCCGCTCAGCGGCGAACTGCTGAACCCGCACACCTCCTCAACGCTCGTTCAGGTGCTCAGCGGCGGCAGTAAACACTTAGTCGATTTTAAGCCGCGCAAGTTGCGCATGCGGATCCCAATTCGGTGGCGGCGGTTTAAAACTGGCCCACCATTCGCACCCTCGGGCGATCCATTTTTCGCGATATGATTGGTACGTTTCGCCGTTCACGCCATCATCGAAACCAAACTCAAATCCACAGTCTAGGGCAAATTTCAAAAGAATCGCCGCCATCGCGTAGCGGTCCAAAGCCGAGGTCCGGATAACCGCAGACCGGACACTGTACCTGATTTCGCACTACGGTCCCCCTTTCAAAGACAGTAGATTTTGCACATATTTTCCTCTAATGCCGGATCCATGAAAATATTGGTAGATTGCAGTCGGTTACCACTTTTCAAGATAACAACCGGAGCGCGATTACTTCGGCGCTGGGCTGCTGGGGGCTGCGGATGTCGCCGCCTTGCACGACGGTGCGAATCTGCTGCACATCCTCGGGTTGCGACACGACGAGGGCGGGATTGACATAGGGATCAACGCGTATGCGCGCTGCGCAAAGGGTGCATGCAGCATCGCGGCGGCGCGGCTTGGCAAGAATGACGCTGAGCCCAACCACCGCGACTTGGCGTAGCGCGGGCGGCGGCTTTTGCCAGCGCATCGGAGCCGCGCGCGAGGGTTAGCAGTGTTACGGCTAACGCCCGTCGCCCACGTTCATAGTAGCGAAAACAACAGAGCGGCGCTCTATCGCATGCAGCGCCCGCTTGCGTTGGACTTAGAATATGTATCGCTGGCATCTGTGGGTCCGCCCCATCCACCAAGCACACGCATGAAAAAGTTGTGCTGGTAAGAACATCCGCAACGATGCATCAGCAAACGTTCGTGAACCGGCGCGGCAGCGCGTGGGAGCGGCTCGAGTTGCTGCTTGCGCGCATCGCGCGAGGCGGTCTGCGCCGCTTGAGCGCACAGGAAATCTACGAGCTTGGCGCGCTCTATCGCCGAACCACGTCGGATCTGGCGTACGCGCAGGCGCATCGATACGATGCTCGTCTGCTGCAGTATCTGAATCGGCTGACCGCGCGAGCGCACGCGCACGTATACGGAGCGATCGTTGAAACGGGGCCTGCGCGTTTGTGGCGTTTCTTTGCGCAGTCATTCCCACGGGAAGTGCGCGCGTCTTGGCCGTTTATCGGACTGTGCGCGGCGCTCACCGTGACGTGGGCTCTAGTCGCGTATTCCGTCGTTGCGCACAATCCATCGGACGCAAACGCGCTCCTTCCGCAGTGGCTGGTGCCCGCGCACATCGCGAAAAGCTTACACGATTCCAATTTTTCGTTCGGCCCGCAGCGTTCGGCCGAAATGTCGTCGCTGATCATCACCAACAACGTCCGCATCGCCATTCTCGCGTTCGCAGCGGGAATCGTAACGCTGGGCGCGCTGACGCTGTATCTGATCGTTTTCAACGCATTGATGCTCGGCGCGCTCGGCGCGCTCTACGCCCAAGCCGGCTTCGGTTCCGATTTTTGGGCAACGGTAGCCCCACACGGGTTCATCGAACTTTCGGCGATCCAACTTGCGGGCGGGGCCGGATTGCTCATCGCGGCAGGCGTAGTGCTGCCCGGCCGAATACGGCGGCGCGACGCCGTTACCAGCAACGCGCGGCGTGCGGCGGTGCTGATGGGCGGCGTCGTTGCGATGCTGTGCGTTGCGGGCATCATCGAAGGCTTCTTTTCGCCGTTGCGTTTCGGGATCGACGTACGAGCAGCGGTGGGTATTGCTACCGGGATAATCCTTGCGCCGTACTTCTTGTTGGCAGGCCGGAGGCCCGAGACTTCTCCTAGAGCAAGCCGCGCTGCTTTATCCGCAGATACCGGTCGATAAGCGCCGTCGTCAGGTGCGCGGCGGGCACGTCGATGATTTGCACGTTCAGACGTGAAAGCAGCGCGGAGGCTGCGCGGCGCTGCTCGCGTCAGCTCCAACGCCACCGCGGCCGCATACGAGTCCATCGCGGTGATCGGTTCACGCGACAAGGCCCGATCGATTGCGGCGTCGTTCATGAAAGCGCAAACCACCAGATGATGGCGCGCGAGCGTGCCGATCGCAGCGAGCGAGGCTGCTTGCGCGGCCGGATCGAGCATGTCGGTAAAAAACACGATGAGACTGCGTTTACGCAGACGGCCCCGAACGTAGGAAAAACCGCGATCGTAGTCTGCCTCTTCGGGAAATGCGTTTAAATCGTATAGTGCACGCGCGACGTGTTCGGCGCTGCGGCCGCTGCGCCGTGCCGGAACGGTGCGCACGATGGTGCGCGCGAAGGCGACCAGACCGACGTTGTCGTTGGCGAGCGCAGCGATCGACGAAACCGAGAGGGCCGCGGTCACGGCATAGTCGATTTTACGCAGCTCACCGACGCGCGGCAGCATCAGGCGGCCGGCGTCCACCACGACCATTACGCTTTGGCTGCGCTCGACTTGGTACTGCGCGACCATGATCTTGCCGCGCCGCGCCGTCGTTTTCCAGTCGATCGATCCGAAGGCATCGCCACTCGTCCATTCGCGCACGCTCTCGACTTCGGTGCCACCGCCGCGTGAACGCATGCGGCGCAGTCCCGCCTCAATCACTCGGTTGCGAACGTGCAACGAACCATATCGCTCCACCGCGGACAAGTCCGGATAAACACGAATTGCCGCGCGCTGCGCGATTCGCCGCCGCAATCGCAGCAGGCCGAGCGGACTTTCGATGGCGGCGAAAAGCGACGGGATTTCACCCGCTCCCCGCTCGATCGGCGTTACGCTTCGTTCCAGCAACGCTTCGCTCCGCTCCGGAACGGCAACACGGATTTCGTCTTCATCGTAACGCAGCAGCGGCGTACCCTCTTCGACGATCGTGACGTTCGCCGGGATTTCAGCGTCGTTGCGCACGCTATAGCGCAGAACGTCGCCGCGCCGCAACGCGAACGGGCGCGGATCGAAGCGAACGATCTGCAGCGCGCTCCACCGGCGGACACGCAATCCGTCGACGATCAGCGCTGCTGCGAAAAGCGGAACGCATGCGGCTGCAATCCACCAAAACGGCGCCGCGGCGGCCCCCAGCGCGCACAGCAGCGCGATGAGTGCCAGAGCCCAATAGGCGCGCGAACCCAGCCATACCGGCAGCACGAGAGCTTCACGAGACTCACGCGGCACCGCTATCGCGCTAAGAACCTCGTCGATGATCGCGCCGGCGTGCACCGCGTCGATTTCGGCCTGCGGCGCGACGATGAGGCGATGGGGGAGGACCAGCGGCGTCACCGCTTTCACATCGTCGGGCGTAGCGTACGTTCGCTCGTCGATAGCGGCTGCCGCCTGCGCCGCCAGCAGCAACGCGACGCCGGCGCGCGGGCTCGCCCCCAGCGCGAGCTGATGATGCGACCGCGTGGCTTTGACGATGTCCAGCACGTAGCGGCGAACCGGCTCTGCGACGTGAACGCGCCGCACGTCGGATTGCACTTGCGCGATCTCTTCGGGATCCGTCACCGCGGGCACGATCGCGGCGTTCATTGCGCGCGCTTCGAAGCCGTTCGCGACGCGCGAAAGCAGCTCCAGCTCTTGGTCCGTCTTCGGATACGTCGATTCGATCTTCACTAAGAAGCGATCCAGCTGCGCCTCCGGCAACGGATACGTTCCCTCGTATTCGATCGGGTTTTGCGTCGCGCACACGAAGAACGGCTGCGGAAGCGGCAGCGGCGAACCGTCGATCGTCACCTGCGCCTCTTCCATCGCCTCGAGCAACGCCGATTGGGTCTTCGGCGGCGTGCGATTGATTTCGTCCGCGAGCAGCACGTTGGTCACGATCGGGCCAGGGCGCAGCGAAAATTGAGCGCTCTGCGGATTGAACACCGTCGTGCCGATAACGTCGGCCGGCAGCAGATCGGGCGTAAACTGTATGCGCCGGTATTGCGCGCGCAGCAGCAAGGCGAGCGCGCGCACCGCCAGGGTTTTTCCGGTGCCCGGAACGCCTTCGATCAGCACATGCCCGCGAGCGAAGAGCGCTACGAGTAATCCGAATGTCGTTTCGTGCGCACCGACCAGAATGCCGTCCATTGCGTGGCCGATACGCTTGGCGAGATCGCCGGGCAAGGCGCTCACAACGAATAGTCTTTGCGCACGCGCGCAGAAAGCTGCGCCGCGGCAATCAAGTCGCGCTGCGTGGGGTGCGGCAGCGCGCGCAACGCCTGCATGCGCTCCTCGAGCGCGCGCGCCTGCAAATCGCCCTGCGTGCGGACGCGCAGCGCGTTGTGCGCCAGCGTGAAAAAACGATCGATCGGTTCTTTTCGCGCGCCGGCGCGCTCCAGCATTCGTGCCAGTGAAGTCAGATATTCACCGGTATCCCGTTCGCTGTTTTCCATCGACTGCAGCGGCGGCGCGAAAGGGAGATTCGCGCCGATGACGGCGAACAGCACGAGCGCGCACGCGAGTGCGGCCGCGACTCGCATCGGCAGCGGCACGACATCCCAAAAGCCTTTATCGGAAGCATGGCCGTAGATCCGTTCGTCGAACCACGCCGGCGCTGCGCCGAACAACGCATACGCAAAGCGAGCGTTGTCCCGCTGCGCTAAATGCAGGTTGTCCAGCGGCGTCGTCGTCGGCACGTAGACTACGGTGCCCGCGCCGCGGCGGTATGCAATTCCCACGCTGCGCACGCCGCTGACCAGCAGCGCCTTTTGCGATCGCGTGCAACGTACGGGCATGCCCAGCGTGAACGCGCCGGTTACCATTGCACGCCGTGGGAAGATGCCGCAACGGGTGAGCGCGGCGGCCGAGACGTACCGCACAGCTGCCGGCGCGCCGAAGTCACGGGCAACGCTCGGCGACATTTGACCGAATATCGCCAGCGTGCCGCCGCGGCGAATCCAGGAATCGATGAACGCTGCGCCGCCGCGCGGGGCGCCGGCAAGTTCGAGCGCGTTGTTGCCCCCGACGATCAGCGTTCCACGCACGGACGCCAGCCGGTTCAGCGGCTGCTCGAAGCGTTGCGGCTGCCGGCCTTCACGCGCCAGCAGCGCGTACAGCGCAGCGTAACCGTTCGGCCCGCTATCGTACGTCGACGGCTGCGAGGGCGGTTGCGTAAGCGAAGCGCGCAGAGCGACGGCTGAGGCGAGCACGACCAAAAGGACGCCCAGAACAAGTGCATCGCGAATGCCGCTACGCTGCATCGGCCTGCTGCAAGCGCAGAAACGCTTCACGCGCGCCGTTCCACTGCGATGCCGCCGGCGTCACGCCCGCATAAAGCGTTGCGGTGAAAATCGCCGCAAGCGCATCGAACGAGCTCTGAAACTTCGGCGCGCTGCACGCAAGCTCGCGCCGGCACTCGTTGACGGTTCTGCTGGGATCGTCGCGGACGGCACCGCGCACCGCGAGAACGACCATTGCGGCGCGAAAAAGGATTGCGACGGCGTGTGCGTAGTCGCCGGATCGCGCGGCCGATTCGCTTTGCGCAAAGAGCGCGTCGGCGGACGGTCTGGAGCGCGGCACAACGCGCGCGCCGCCGATCTGCCGGTCGCGGGCAGCGTTGGCAAAAAGCCGGATCGCGGTGATGAGCACGAGCGCCACGGCGATGAGCAGCAGTGCATCGCCGGCGGCGGCGCCGGCCTTCGCATTCATGTGGACGTGCTGCGCAAAGGCTTCGATGAGCTGAGTCCAACGAGCGCCCAGCCACTCGGAAACGACATCCCACCAGGTCTTTCCGGACGCCGCTCCCACATGCATACGGAAGCGCGGCTCGGCCAGAATTTGCCGCGCCAGAACGTGCGGATCGACGGGCGGCCGCTGCGTCCCAAAGGTCGGCAGCGTGCCCGGATTCATGCGTGCGGCTGTGGCTGCGGCTGCAGGCGATCGATGGCGGACTGCAGGTCCAAACCTTCGCGACGAATGCGAACGTCGAAGTAGTACACGGCGACGAGCACCGCGATGAACCCGGTGGTCACGAGCGAGAACAGCGCTTGAAACAGCGTTTCTACCGCCGGCGAGCGCACCAAAAACACCGCCGCGGCATCAACGACGGTCACGACGATCAGCAGCGCAACTTGCACCGCGAGAAACGCCAAGCAGACCAGGATCGCTTTTCCTATTTCAGCCCGATTGAAAACGCGCGCGAAGCTGCGGGCGATCGCCCGGCCGAACGTTGCTCCTTCGATGCCGATCGCGTCGAAAGTGATTGCCAGTGCCAGATAGCAGAGCATCGCACCTACAAACAAAACCGCCAGCAACGCAAAGGAAATCGCGATAGCGGCGATTCCCAGCGGCGGGTACGCGCGCACCAAAAGAAACGACGCCACGAGTGCAAGGCCGAACGCAATCATGCCGCAGAACAACAATGCGATCAAGACGACGAATTCGAAAAGCACGGTAAGCAAGATGCTTCCGGCGCGCGAGAGTCCCGCGGAATAAGCCGATCGCCAGTCCGGCACCGTTCCATCGTAGATGCGGCCCAGCGACCACGCCGCTGCTACGTACATGAACGGCGTAATCACCAGAGATATCCCAACGAAGGCCGCGAGCGCCGGCGTGAACGGCATGGCCTGATTGGGGCCGGCAGTTGAAGGATGCTGAATCTGCGCCAGAATCTGCGCCCACGAGCCGTCGCGCTGAACCGCCATGAAATACTGCGCGATCGACAGCGGTACGACGACAAAGGCCGCGATAATCGTGAACAGGACGATATTGCGCACGTAAATCGTTACGGCGCGATCGAAAATTTCGCCCACTCCAAGCGGGCGCAGCTGGAGCGGTTCGAACGACGCACCCATGAAAAGCCGCTTTCTTGAGGATTCGGCGTTCCTCCTATAGTAGTGCAAGGGCGTGGAGACGCTGGGAACGATCGCCGGCATCTGGCGCTACCCGGTGAAAAGCCTGCGGGCGCAAGCGCTGACGGCGGTTCAGGTTTGGTACGAAGGATTAGAAGGCGATCGCGCCGGTGCGCTTGAGGTGCGCGCGGGACACGAGCGTATCGGCAAACCCTATCGCGGCAAGGAGAACAATCTGCTGCATACGGTAGACGAGGCCCGGATCGCCGCTGCGTTGGCGGCCGATCGCGGCGTGCGCGTCGCGCTGCAATCGCAGCCCGGTGCACGCTACTTTGACGACGCTCCGATCTCGCTGGTTTTCGATCGCTGGATTGCCCAGGTCGAACGCGCGCTGGGTGAGCAGCTGGATCCGCTGCGCTGGCGGCCGAACTTTTTCGCGAGGGCGCACTCGAGTTTTGCCTACGAAGAGGCGGACCTCATCGGAGCATGCATTGAAACCGGGGAGGTCGTCTTGCGCGTGCGCGACGTCATCAGGCGATGCGTAACGACCACGTACGACGTGCAAACCGGGCAGCAAAATCCAAGCGTCCTGCGGTACGTCGCGCAGCATCGGGACAACGTCATGGGCATTTATTGCGAGGTGGAACTGGCCGGCGTGGTTCGAGCCGGCGACCTTTTGCGCTTGCGCGAACGCTGAACTTCGCGTACGACGCTTTCGAGTGCGTCGACGTAGTCGAGAAAGCGTTCGCGGCCTTCGCGCGTAATGCGCACCGTCGTTTGCGGACGGCCCTTTCCGGTCGTGCGGCGTGTTTCGACGATCCCCATTTCGGACAGCGCGTGCAGATGGCGATTCAGGTTGCCGTCGGTGAGATTGCAGGCCTCCTGCAGCTGCGTAAACGGTAAGCCCTGCGCGTTCGCAACGAGCGCGGTGCAGATCGCCAGCCGTCCGCGTTCGTGAAAAACGCGATCCAGCGCGCTGAACGCGTACGGCTTTTCCGCTGCGGGAGAGCGCTGCATCAGCGCGTTTCCGAGCGCTCGCGCATGATGACTGCGCCGATGGCGAGTTGACCTGCGCCGAATCCGAGCGGGAGCACCCACCACGCAAGCGCGATCGCGGACGGCGAAAGCAGCAGCGCGACTGCGGCGAGAAGAAATCCGCCCGCAATGAACGTCACCGTTCGCGGAAGCATCGTGCGCGACGCGCACAAGCCGACGCCGTAACAACCGTACCAGACGCCCGGCAGAAATGCGAACGCCTGCGCGCGCAGCAACGCAAAAGAAAGGATCGCGCCCAGAATCAGCGCCGGAAGGATCGCCAATCCCACAGTAGCCGTCTGCCAGCGGTCGCGCGCGGTTGCGTCGTTGACGTACCAGTGCGCGATCGCTCCGTAGTTGACCAGAATCGAAGTCTGCGGCGCACCCAAACCACAAGGCAAAATACATGCGCCCTTGGTTCCCGCCGATCGCGCCGGGCAACAGCAGCGCCTGCAGCAGGCCGGCGACGATCGCGAAGACGCCCGACGTCATCGCCGCAACTGCGGAGTAACCTTTGAAACGCTGAACGTGCCCGAGGCGTTCCCGTACCTCGGCAATGTCGGCCAGCGCGCGATCCAAATCCGTCATCTTCACGATTTACAATGCCCGCCGGCCTTCAATCGCTTTTGCAAGCGTTACCTCGTCGGCGTAGTCCAGATCGCCGCCGATCGGCAAACCGTAGGCAAGGCGCGTGACCGTTACTCCAAGCGGCGTGATCAGCCGCGAGAGGTACAGCGCCGTCGCCTCGCCTTCGGCATTCGGGTTCGTCGCCAAAATGATCTCGTGCGGCGATTCGACGGCAATGCGTTCGAGCAGATCTTTGACGCGCAGCTGCGCCGGCCCAATTCCATCCATCGGCGAAATCACGCCGCCGAGCACGTGGTAGCGGCCTTTGAATGCCGACGTGCGTTCGAGCGCATAGATGTCTTTGGCTTCGGCTACCACGCAAATCGTCGAGCGATCCCGGCGATCGTCGCTGCAGATGATGCACGGATCTTCTTCGGTTATCGAAAAACAAACCGAACACAGCCGCACGCGGTCTTTGACCGCCAAAATTGCTTCGGCCAACCCCTGCGCCTCGTTGCGCGGACGGTTCAGCAAATAAAAGACGAGCCGGGCCGCCGTTTTTGGACCGACGGTGGGCAGTTTGCTGAACTCGTTGATTAACGTCTGCACGGGTCCGGCCGGTGAACTCGCATTCGGCATCAGCAGCGGGCGGAGTCGCTCACATCAAACCCGGAATCTTCATCCCGCCGGTGAGCCGGCCCATGCGATTCTGCGTCGTTTCGTCGATCTTTTTCAGAGCGTCGTTGAAAGCGACAACGAGCAAGTCTTCCAGCGTCTCGACATCCTGCGGATCGACCGCTTCGGGTGCGAGGTGCACGCTCTTGACGCGATGATCGCACGTCATTTCTACCGTTACCGCTCCGCCGGAAGCGGTACCGGAAACGACCGTCTGCGCAAGCTCTTCCTGCGCTTTGCTCATCTCTTGCTGCATTTTGCGCATCTGCGCCATCAGGTTGGCTTGGTTCATTTTAAAAGGCGCTCCGGCCGAGCCTCCGCGCTGGGCGATACTGCGCGAGCGCGGCTGTGACTGCTTTCATTCACGTAATCCGTTCGTTCAAGTAGGTGAAGAGCGCGTCGGCGTCTTCCGGCGCCATGCCGGACTCCTGCGCTGTAGCCGCAATTTTCGCCGCGGTGGCCGGCGCAGACCCTTTTCCGCGCGGCGAAGCGCCCTCGACTTTGAACGTGGCGCGAAGGGGGCTGCCCAGCACGTCCGCCATCGCGGTTTCCAGCAAACGCGCGTTGTCGCGCAGCGTCTCGGCCAGCACCGTGTTCGGCAATTTGATGATCACGGCGTTTCCCTCGATCGATTCGGGCACGGCGCGGGAAAGCTGCGTGCGCAGCGACTGTTTTTCGCTCTCCACTTTCGTGCGAACGGACTGCCACGCGGCGCGCACTTTTTGAATCGTCACCGGCGCAGCGTCGGAGTGCTCCGGGGCTGCAGGCGGCTCCGGTGCGGGGACCGGTTCGGGCGCCGGCTCAGCGGCCGCAGTCGGTGCAAGACCGGCTTCCAAGGCGCTCACCCGGGCGGATAAGGCGTCGAACATCGGGTCTTCAGAAGCCAGGACGTAGCGCAAAAGCGCGGTCTCCAGTTCGAGCCGCGGGTTTCCGGAGTACTTCGCCGTGGATTGCGCTTCGGTCAGCAGGCGCAGTGCGCGAATGATTTGCGCCTGCGTGAACTCGATGCTCAGTTTGACGGCGCGGTCGGCGTCTTCGGGCGCCAGATCCCGCGTGAGCAGCCGTCCGTCGATGCGGCCGACCAACAGATGCCGGAACTCCGCAATCAAGCTACGCAGCAGCACCTGCATGTCGGTTCCCGCGTCGCTGGCCTCGTCGATGGCCGCGAGCATCCCGGCTGCATTGCGTTCGATGACGCGGTCGAGCACGCTCGCGGCGTAGTTCCGTCCGGTGGCACCGAAGGCGAGCTCGATCGTTTCGGTCGTTATGCCCCCGTCCGCGAAGGACGCGGCTTGCTCGAGCATCGTCAGCGCGTCGCGCAAACCGCCGTCGGCGCGATACGCGATTGCGGAAAGCGCCGCGTCGTCGATATCGATTCCTTCCGCGCCGGCAATGTCTCTCATGCGGGCGATCATCACGGGGATGGCGATGCGCCGGAAAGCGTAGCGCTGACAGCGCGAGAGGATTGTTACCGGGAGCTTTTCCGGCTCGGTCGTTGCAAGAATGAAGACCGCATGCGGCGGCGGCTCCTCCAGCGTTTTCAAAAACGCATTTGCCGCAGGCCCCGTGATCATGTGCGCTTCATCGATGATGTATACTTTCATGCGCATCGCCGACGGCGCAAATTTTACCGCGTCGCGCAGCGCGCGGATTTCATCGATGCCGCGATAGCTGGCCGCGTCGATCTCCAGCACGTCGAGCGCCGTTCCCTCCAGAATCGCGCGGCAGAACTCGCATGAGTTGTCCGGATTTGCGGTGGGGCCGTTCACGCAATCGATGCACCGCGCCATGATTTTTGCGGCCGACGTTTTGCCTGAACCGCGCGGCCCGGAAAAGAGATACGCGTGCGCGAGTTTTCCCGATTCGAGCGCGCTGCTGAGCGTGCGAACCACCGCATCTTGTCCGACGAGCTCGTCGAACGTCTTGGGGCGCCACGCGCGATAGAGAGACACTCGGTGTAGTACTTTTCGGTGTTTCGGCGCGCCTGCCGGGGGGTATACAAACCTTGCGCAGCTCTTCGTTTTCTTAAACAAAGGGTCGGCGTACGTGTTCGAGCTGGTTCATCGTCGAGGTACTGTGGTGAATTTGCGGGCTGCGCTTCGTGAGAAGTTCGGTTTCGAGTCGTTCCAGCCGGGTCAGGAAGAAGTCGTCACGCGCGTCGTGGGGCGAGCGGATACCCTTGCTATTCTAGCAACCGGCGCAGGCAAGAGCCTGACCTACCAGCTGCCTGCACTGCTGCTGCGCGGCACGACCGTTGTGGTGAGTCCGCTGATCGCGTTGATGAAAGATCAAATCGACATGCTGATGCAGCTGGGCATCACCGACGTCGTGGCGCTCAACTCGACGCTTTCCGAAGATCAAGAAGCAGCCGCGGTCGAACGCATCCGCACCAAAGCGGTGAAGATCGTTTTCGTCACGCCGGAAAAGCTTGAAGACGAATATTTCATGTCGATGCTGCAATCGATCGACGTGCCGCTTTTCGTGGTGGACGAGGCGCATTGCATCAGCCAGTGGGGACACGATTTCCGGCCCGCATATCTGGCGCTCGGGCACGTGATCGAACGCTTGAAGCATCCCACCGTGCTGGCGCTGACCGCTACCGCCACGCCGGCGGTTCGCGAAGATATTTTGCACCAGCTCGGCATTCCCAACGTCAAACCGATCGTCAAGGGGTTCGACAGGCCGAATCTGATCTACGATGTCCGGCGCGCCGAAAAGGAAGCCGACAAACTAAAGATCCTCAAGCATCTGTTCGAGAACGACGAGCTCGAAGGCACCGGCATCATTTACACCGCCACGATCAAGAACGCGCTCGAAGTGCAGAAATACCTGCAGGAGCAGCTGGACATACCGGCGGCCGTTTACCACTCCAAGCTTCACAAGCAAGACCGCACTTCGGTTCACGAGTTATTCATGGCCGAACACATTCGCGCCGTCGTCGCAACCAACGCCTTCGGTTTGGGCATCGACAAACCCAACATCCGATTCGTCGTGCATTACGATTTGCCGGGCTCCGTCGAAGCGTACACTCAAGAGGCGGGACGCTCCGGGCGCGACGGCCTGCCTTCCCGGTGCACGCTGATCTACCGCATGAGCGATACGCGCGTGCAGAATTACTTTCTTACCGGCAAGTATCCCGACATCGAGGAAGTGCAGAAGGTCTTCGGCACACTGGAAGTCTTCGGCGCGCAGGAAGGCGGCGTTTCGATGACCGACCTGCGCAAGATTTTGCAACTGCCGCTGACCAAACTCAAAGTAATTCTCGCGCTGCTCAAAAAGGGCGGCTTCATCGAGATGGCGGGGCGCTCGAAATATGCGCTGACGCAAGCCGCGCGTAAGAATCGGGACCTGGTCTTGAATTTAGCCAGCTACGAAACGAAGAAGTCGTACGATCAAAGCAAACTCGCCATGATGCTGCAGTACGCCGAAACGAATTCGTGCAGGCGGCGCTTCATCCTGAATTATTTCGGCGAAGACTACGAGCGCGTCAACTGCGGCGCTTGCGACAACTGCCTTCGGGCTGTGGCTCCGGCCCACAGCGCCGGCGGTTTTACCGAAACCGCCCAGGCCGCCGGCGGATACCGCATCGCCGACGTGGTCTTTCATCCCAAATTCGGACAGGGCACCGTCGAGCGAGCCGAAAAAGACTTGGTAACCGTGCTGTTTCCAAGTGTCGGCTACAAGACGTTGCTGGCTTCGGCCGTAAGCCGCAACGAAGCCAAGATCGCGTAAGCGGACTCATTTTTTACCGGTGAAGCGCGCTTCGTTTTGGGGCACGAGCTTCTTCATTGCGTGCGTGCTCGCATCGCTTGGGATCGGCGCGGCGCAAGTCAATCCGCCCGCCCCGCTCGCGTCGAACCCACCCGTCACCCCGGCTCCGCCCGCATTGCCGTCGCTGCCCTCGCCGGCGCCGCCGGCCTCGCCCAGCGCGATCCCGAGCGCGACGCCGACGCAGCCGCCGATTACCGTCTCGCCGCAAGCCGCGCAGGTTGCGGTGGGAGCGGCGCAGACCTTGCGCGTTTCCTCGGTTTACGGTCAAATGACGCTGACCATCGCCAATCCCGCAATCGTTAACGCCGCCGCGGATCAAAGTGCGCAGACCGTGACGCTCTCCGGAAAATTGCCGGGAGCGACGACCGTCACGATAACCGATCAGCGTTCGGTCAGCGTAACCGTTCCGGTGCGCGTGGCGTATTACGCCGGAACCGTTGCGCCCGAAACCTCGGTGAGAATAACCGGCGATCCGGCCGGCCCGGAGTTCGTCAAGCAATCCGCGCTGGCCGCAGCGCTGGCCGTAGTTCAAGCGCGAGCCGGAGCGCAAGTCGTTGCGAGCTCGGATCAGATTGCCGTGAGCGCCGCGTTGCCGCAGGACGACATCACGACGGTTTCGGTACCGATCTTGATTCAAGGCGAGCAGTACTTCAGCGTTGACGCGGTAACGCGCGTGCGCGTCGAAAACCTCGCGGCGCCGAAAATCGTGCCCGATTCACTGATGGTCAGCGACTATCCCGAAAAACTGACGGAAAACGGCGTGCTGTTTACCGCCGACTTGAAGCGCGCCCAGCCGTCGCGCTTTCTGTACTTTCATTACAATCCGCCGGGCGAGCCGGATCGGCGCGTGGTGCTGCGCGCGCAGAATCTTTCGCCCGAACCGGCGATCGTGCAATTCATCAGCGGCGCGGGCGGCCCCGATCCCAACGAGATGCTCACCGGGCACACCGCAACGTATCGCTTCTTGCAGCATCTGGTGCAAAACGAAGGCCAAGTGCTGGTGATACCCGCCAGCGGCACGGTGAATTTGGTGGAGCAATCCCTGCCCGCAAAAACCGTCGTCTGCAATTTGCTGCAACTGCGCGTGCTCAACGGCGGGACCGTGCATCTGACGCTGTTCGCGCAAAACGCGGCCGAGCCGCCGGACGAAGCGTTGGCAAGCAGCGCTGAACTCTCCGGCGATCACCCGCATGCGCGCGGGATTTACTCCATTCCGGAATTCCACGACAGCCGGCTGTGGAACGTGGACGATGCCTATCTCGAACTTCCCGTCGGTCAGATTCCGCTGCAAAACACGCTAGTGGGGCAAGCGCTCGCGGGCGACTACGGCGTACTGCAATCGTTCGTCGTCAAGGTGCAAAATCCGACGGATCAGCCGCAGGCCGTCGCGATCTACGAAAACCCGCGCGGTGGGCGCGCAACCGGAACCTTTTTAATCGACGGCGTGCTGATTCAATCGCATCAAGTGCCGGCGTTTTCGCGCTACAAGATTCGCCAATACGTCGTGCCGGCACGCGGGTTCGTGCGTATTACGCTGGCCACGATTCCCGACAGCGGTTCCAGCTATCCGGTGCGGCTGATCGTCGCTCCCGACGACGGCAGCGTGGCTCCGGGCGCGCCGGGGTCGCCGATCTTCTAGCGCTCCGTAAGCGCGGCGGCGTACGCGCGAATCGTTGCCGCAGCGCCGGCATCCCAGGAAAAACGGGCTCCCGCGCGTTCGCGCTGCATTGCGGCCCGCGCGTTGGCGGCCCGCGGATCGCTCAAAATCGAGCGTAGGACTCGCGTCCACTCAGCTTCGTCATCGAGCGGCACGACCGCAGCGTCCTCGCCCACGACTTCGGGAAGCGAGGCGCGATCCGAAACCAGCAGCGGCGCGCCGGCGCAGAGCGCCTGCGCGGCCGCGTACCCGAAACCTTCGTACCGCGAGGGCACCGCGACCGCCGCGCACGTTGCGTAGAGCTGAAGCAGAGCCGCTCGCGGAACGTATCCGCGGAACTCGATGCGATCGGACACTCCGAGCGCTTGCCCAAGCTTGCGGCATTCGTGCTGGTACGGCGTCGATGGTCCAACGCAAATCAGCCGCGCACCGTCGAGTTCAGGCAGCAGTTTGATCAGCAGTTCTAAATTTTTTCGGCGTTCGACGGTTCCGGGAACCAGAATCGCCGGCGCACTCACCGGCACGCGCGCGATCGCGCAGAAATCGGCGGCGACGCCCGGATACGCAACGTGGACGCTGCTTTCGGAAATGCCGCCCATGGCGAGCAGCTCCCCTCGCGAAAATTGCGAGTCGACGATAATGGCCGCTGCTTTGCGATACCGCTGCAGTGCAAACGCGCCGAAATATGCGCGTGCATACCAGCGGGCGTGCTGCTGCACTTTCAACCAGGCTACGTCGTGAACCGTTACGACGAGCGGCTCGCGAGCGTGCAGCGGCATCGTACCGGACGCGCAATGCAGAAGGTCTACGCGTGCCGCATGTGCGCGACGCGGCAGCATCAGCTGATCCCAGATCAAACGCCGATCGAATCTCCACGGATCCAGCCGCGGTTCGTTCAATTCGGCGACGTCGACGCCGCTCGCTTGAAGCGCCGGCGCAAGACCGCGAACGTATTCCCCAATGCCGGTCGGCGTTCCCAGCCCGAGCTGCGTATCGAGACCGACGCGCACTCGAAGACTACTTCAGCTGCGACTCGAGAGTCTGTAGCGGGCGCGAGCGAGCATCCAGCGCCCGGCTGCGGGCCGCATACGACAGCGCGCGGGCGCGATTCCCCAGGGCGAGCTCCGCCATGCCCGCACCGGCATACGGAATGGCGTTAGCGGGATCGACGCCGATTGCGGATTCGAAATAGCGCAGCGCTTCTCGCGAGCCGCCCAACTCATACGCTTGGAATGCAGCCGCGACCAAATACTTACCCGAGAGCGGCGAGATGCGCACCGCGTTGCGGTAGTCCCGCAGCGCGGCAGTGCTGCGATGCTGCGCCTGCGCAAGCACGCCCATTCGCCAATACGCTTCCGCAACCGCATCGGGATGCGTTCCGTCGCGCGCGAGCCGCTGCTCCAGCGCGCGCTCCAAAGCGTATGCAGCCGCGGGATTCCGATACGAGAGCCCGTCGACGTCGCGATCGACGGCCTGCACGTCGCCTGCCGCAACGAATAACCGGCGCGCGGCGGCGGCATCGCCGCGCGCGAGCGCGATTCGGCCGAGCAAATCGTCACGCCGGGAGCCCGCCGGCAAGCGATCCGCGTATGTTTTTGCCGCCGCAAGATTTCCGCCTGAAAGCGCAATGCGGGCCAGCATGTCTTGCGCATAGGGTGCGGGGGCAATCGATGCAGCGCGCCGGTAGATCGCAAGGGCGACGTTCGGCGAAACGTAGGACGGCAGCGAAAACGGGGCCGCCGCAGATTTGAATATCCCGTCAGAGGCAATTTGAATTGCGGCGAGCGCAAGCGCCAATAAAAAAATGACGGCCGCGAGAGCGGCCGTCACCCGGACTCGCGCGGCCGCGTCGATCAGAATTTCACCGTGAAATTCAGGTCCGCCCGCGTCTGCGTCAGGTTGAAGGCCGAAAGCGCGTCCTGATAGCGGTACTGGCGCGCGGAAAGCGTAATCGCGCTGTTCGTGTTCGGCAGCTGATAGGTCACGTTGCCAAGATACGTGTCCTTCGTCGCATCGAAGCCCGGCAGCAGCGTGGAATTGTAGTCGCCTTGATAGTGCGAACGGTCATACTGCAGCCCGAGCGTGACCCGGTGGGTAACCGGAACGGCGAGCTGCGCGCCCACGCCGTGCGAGACGACGTTGGTCAAACCGAAATACGTCAAGCCTGCCTGCGCGTCCGGATCGGGCGGAACGTACGGAAAGATGCCTGCCGCGCCGTTGTTGAGATGCTCGATGCTGCCGCTCAACCCCAAGCTCACCGCGCTGTTTCCCGTTCGAACGCTGAATGCTGTGCCCGCCGAGAGACTTTGCGCTGCGGCGCTTTCGGCGTTGGAAGTGCACGCCGCTGCGGCATCGGTCGTGCTGCACATCTGCATTGCGTGAAACGCCGTCTGGAAGCGCAGGCCGCCGAAATGAACCGGTACCGAAACGCCCGCGGTGTCCGCGCGAAGCGCGGGCATGTACGGTTCGTCAGCTGCCGAAGCGCACCGGTTCCAACGCTATCGCGGGCGCGAGAGGAGGCGTCGGGCGGAGCCCGACGACTTGCGCCTTTGGTCCGGCAGTGGAGGGCACGCTTTCGCCGGAGCTGGGAACGCGCAACTGCGCCTTGGGCGCGGCGACGGCCAGCTCCGGGACGTAGGACGAGCGCAACTGCGGAATCGAAAAATTGACGGTCGCGACGCCCGCGCCTGAAGGCGGCCGCACGCCCGGAGCGCTGCTGCGCGGCGCAAAACCTTCGGCGGCCGGCACAACGTTGAAGAGCGCGATCTCGATCGGCGACATGGCGCGCGGCGCGTTCAAGGCGGCAAAAAGGGACTCCGAGCCGGGGTTGAACATTCGTGCCGGTTCCAGGCCGGCGTTCGCCCGCACGCAAACAGACAATGCTGCCAGCACTGCCAAAGCGGCGACGCGAAACGACCGCGACATGACTCCTCCCTTACCCGAACGGACTCTTCTTTACTATCGGCTAAATCACCGCGCGTTTCAAGGATCGGTCGGCCTAAATCGGACCGGAATCGCTGCGGGCGATGTACCGGCGCGCAATCAGCAGCGCAGCGTAATCGTCGATCGGCCGGGGCGGCAGCTGCAGGCCTAAGGGCACCCACCGCCGCCAGCCCCGAGGCGGATGCGCCGCGAAGTACAGCGCGCGAGCGCGGTAGGTCGTATCGGTTTCGTCGATTAGGTGCACGGGAACCCCAAGCCCGCCGACCACTTTCGAAACCGCGACCGCGTTGGTGCCCCCGCCGAGCGCGACGGCGCCGATTTTGTGCCGGCGCAGCAGCGGCGCCAAGCAATCCAACAGAGTCTCGAGCGCTTCGATCCCCAGTGCGATCGGCGGCGAAAGCGCATCGGCGGTCAAAGCCCAGCCGACTTTGCGCGTCCCGGGGTCGATGCCGAGCACGGCCTGCGTCATTGCGGAGCCTTTTGCAGCGTGACGAGCACCGGCACGCCGAAGGTGTGCTGGTAGATGTCGCTCGCGGCAAACGCGGTCATGATAAACGTTCCGGTGCCCGAGGTGAGCATGGGCCCCATGCGCGCGGCGTCGGGCAGCATCTTCTGCGGAATGACGTTGCCGGCAAAGTACGGCAGCATCTGGTGCCGCAGCATCTGCCGGGGCACGTAGCTTCCGAGCAGCTCGGCAAGCGCGAGGTTTGCGTCGGCATCTTTCCCTGCGGGAATGACGAGCGTTGCAATCGGCTGACCGTTGGAAATGAGCAGCCGGTCCGGAACCGCATTGATCTGGAAATGGATTTGATCGCCCGGATACAGGTTCTGATCGGCCGTCGCGATCAGCAGCACGTCGTTCTGTGAGTCGAACGCCTGCATTTGCGGACCGTTGGCCAGCGAATCCAGCATTTTCGGAACGTCTGCTGGCGCAGCGAACTTTTTCAAGCCGTAGCCCGGGCGCGTATAGGTCCGATTGACGTAGGAAACGGTCTGATTGTAGAACTGCGAGACGATCTCGCTGCGCAAGCCGGGCGGATACCCTCGCGGAATGCGCGCCGCCGAAGGCGCCATGAGCTGGCCCAAATTCACCACGACCGGCGAATTGTTGACTTTTTGTTCCAATTCCCGGGCCCGCGATTGCGCTTTTTCGATCTCGGCGTTGATTTCGTTCAAGCGAAAGAACGCGGTTTGGACTTGATTCGATGCGAAGATCGCTACCAGCGTAATGATGAGCGCGATGACCATGCCCGTTCCCACCGCAATGATCGTCGACGTGTAGCGCGGTCGAATGTTGAACAGGGTCAAACGCTTGCGCCCGACTTGATGGCCCACGCGGTCGCCGATGTACGCAATCACGCCCGCAAGGATCACGATGAAGAGCACTATTCCGACGCCGCGCAGGATGCTGAGCAAATGCATGCCTTACACCAGCGCTTCGCGATACAAGCGGCGCGTGCCGATCGCGGTGAAAATGATGTTCGGCATCCACGCCGCCAGCCAAGCGAGGGGCAAGAGCGCTTCACCCACGTACGAAAAAAACGTCAGCACGATGTAGTAGATGAACACGATCAGCACGGCCAGTCCAAATCCCAAACTGGCGCTGCCGCCGCCGCGAATAGATCGTAAGCCGTACGGCACCGCTATCAGCGTAAAGACGAAGCAGGCGAACGGCGTGGCCAGCTTTTCTTGAAAAACCATCGTGTACTTGTGCAATTCGTTCGCGGAAAGCTGACCGCTGCGAATCAGCTGGGCGATCTGTGCCCGGTTCATGTCTTCGGGATTGTTGTTTGCAGCGCGTTTGAAGAGATCCGTGGGGTTTTCGCCCAGCGCGACTTGCATCGTCGGCGTATCGGCCGCCGTCACCGTCTGGCCGCCGCTTTCGAACCGATAGACGCGCGCTCCCTGCAGCGTCCACTGCAAAGACGAAAAGACGGCGCGATCGGCGAAAACGATCTGCGTCGGCGTGCCGGCGCGATCGTACTGCACGATGGTCACTCCCAGCAGCGCTTGGCAATTCTGCGCGCAGGTGCGGGCAAACGTCATCTGGCTGCCGCCGCCGGGCAGAGGCGCCGAAACGTTCAAGCTGGTGGCGAACGCGCTGCTCTTGTCGATGAGCGTGCTTTGGATGATATTGAACTGCTCGCGCGCGATAGGCACGACGCGCTCCTGCAGCGCGAGCGTGATCAGCGATGCAGCCACGCCGGCCGCCAAAAGCGGCGCGACGATGCGCAAGAACGTGATGCCCGCCGCCTTCATCGCGGTGATCTCGCTCTCGCCGCTCAGACGCTGAACCGCGAGCAGCGTTCCCAGCAGCATCGCCATCGGAATCGCGAGAACCATAATGGGCGGGAGAGCCCACAAAAACGCTTCGACGCCCGCCCAGAGCGGCGCATGCGTTTCCGAGATCGCGCGCCCGATGCTGATGATTTGAGTCGCTGCAAAGATCAGCGTGAAGGCGGAAAGGCCGAAAATAAACGGACCGGACAACTCGGAAAGTAAGTAACGGTCCAGGATCCTCGGTCGCCAGAGCGTCAAAGGCGAAACCCTTCGCCCAAATAGAAGCGGCGCGCGATTGGGCTTTCAAGAACGTCGTGAGCGCTGCCCGAAACTTCGATCTTACCGTTGTTCAGAATATATGCGCGATCGACGATGGCCAACGTCTCGCGCACTTGGTGATCGGTGATGAGCACGCCTAAACCGCGCTCGCGGAGCTGTCGGATCATGGCTTGGATGTCGGAAACGGCAATCGGATCGATCCCGGTAAACGGCTCGTCCAGCAGCAAAAACGCCGGTTCGATCGCAATTGCGCGGGCGATTTCGACGCGGCGGCGTTCTCCGCCCGAAAGTGAGTCGCCGCGCGCATTCAAAAACCGCAGCAAGCCGAATTCTTCCAGCAGCGGCGGCAGACGCTTTTCCTGTTCGTTCCGTGGGACGCCGTGCATTTCCCAGATCAGCCGGATGTTGTCGCCGACGGAGAGCTTCGAAAGATCGAATTTTCCTGCGCGAGGTAGCCGATGCCGCGGCGCGATCGCATGTACATCGGCGCCTCGGTCAAATCGATCTCCGATTCTCCGGCGTCGAGCAGCACCGTGCCCTCATCGGGTTTGACCAAGCCGACGACCATGTAAAATGTGGTCGTTTTGCCCGCGCCGTTCGGACCAAGCAATCCGACGATTTCGCCGGTCCGCACGTCCGCGTCGACGCCGTTCACCACGGCTCGCTCGCCGTACCGCTTGACTAGGCCGCGCATCTTTATCTGATTTATCGCATCACCATCCGCGTAAGCTTCACGTCCGACGTGAAACTGTTTCCGGTCACCGTCTGCCGTTGGCCTCCCTGCATTCCGACAATTCGAACGCTTCCCCGTCCATGAAGCAATCCGCTCGTTTGATCGTACGTAAGGGTGCGGCACGTCATGTGCATTCCTTTGCTGGTTTCCGCGTGAACGCCCCCCGAAAGCACGACCTGTTTTCCTTGCAGCGCCGCCGCCGGGGCGCGTGCCGTGAGCGTTGTACCGTCTTTGTCGTAAAAGGTTACCGTCGGCTGCGCAAACTTCGCATCCGCAACATTTTGCGCGGAGCGGCTCGTGTACGAATTGGCGACGAGCGTGTAGACTTTGCGGTTGCCGGTTTGGCGCACGATGCTTACGGGCTTCTCTTTGGATCCGCGCCCCGTAATGGTGAGCGCCGGCATCTGTGTAGGCGCCGGGGTGGCGCTTGCGCGCACCTGCGGCGGCTGCGGATTGCACGCCGCAAGGGCGAGAGCGGCTGCTGCGAAATACTGAAGATATTTCACGTTGCTCATTCCACCTCTCCCAGCCCGTTCGCTGCAGCTGCAAGCGCAAGCGCCATCGAGGGAAGCCATAATCCGAAGATCACCACGCTCACGGTATCGATGAGGCCTTGCACCCAAGTTCCGGCAAGTCCCGCCGCAACGGCGAGCGCGATTGCTGCGTGCGATTTGGGCGCAGCAGCGAGCTGCACGCGCAGCGCCGCGCCGAAACGATACCATGCCGCCAAGACCGCCGCCACCCCGACCACACCGGTTTCAGCTAAAATCGTCAGCAGAAAGCTGTGCGCATGGAATGCTTGCGGATCTCCGTCCGGCAAGCGCACCAGCGGATAGATGCGCGCGAAATCGAACGGCCCTACGCCGGTGAGCGGAAAGCGGCGCGCAATGTCGATCCCCGCCTGCCAAATGGAGAGGCGCGTGTAATTTTCCGCCGGATTGTGATGCGCGTTGAACACCACGAGCACCGCCGCTAATCCGCCCAGGAGAATCAGCGGCGCGTAGCGGCGGCGAATGCGGCCGCTGAAGAACGCATAAAACGCCACGGCAGCGGCAAGTCCCATCCATCCCGCGCGCGAGAACGTCAGCACGAAAGCAGCGGCTCCGACTGCCAGCGCGCACCATGCCGCGATGCGCAGCGCTCGATCGCGCGCAAGCCGCGCCAGCGTGTACGCGATCGGAAGAAAAATAATGAGATATCCGGCCAGCTCGCCCGGCAAGATGAACGTGCCGATCGCGCGCCCGTGCCCGATGGCGTATTGATTCGCCGGTTGACGTGAAAGCACCATCAGAATCGCGGCCAGCGACGCAAGACCGCCCGAAACGACGTAACTCCAGTACATGGTCCGGCTCACGCCCGGATACGTGTAATAGCGCAGCAGCGTCAAATGCCAAATCAAACCCAATCCGAAAATGGCGATGAACAGCATGCCCGCAGCCGGGTCGAAACCCAGCAACGCGGAGAGCACCGCCGCTCCCAGCCAAGTCAGCAGCGGCATCATCGTCGGCGGGCGCGAGCGCGGCGCGCTGAGCAGCATCATCACAGCGTAGATCGCAAGCAGCGCCATCAACGCAAGGAGCGCGATGCTGAACGAGCGCGGTACAAGGCAGACGCCGGGAATCGTTACGGCAGTGAGCGCGATGAACGGCGGAAACAACGGCAGCACGACGTAGGGAATCGCCAGCGCCGCCGGCAGCAACGCGGTCATTCGCACAAGCGAACCACTTCCTCCGCGATCGTTTTCGCGCCGCCCGGCGGACCCATGCGTTCACGGCCCGCGCTTGCCATTGAGGCGCGCCGCTGCGGATCGTTCAGCAGATGCAAAATTGCAGGCGCCGCGTTGCCGATCGTTTCGTCGACGACCAGCATCGCATCGCCCAAGAGCGCCATTTGCCGCTTACGATACCACCCCGGTTTACCTGCCTCCACGGCGACCAGCGGAATTCCGGCAGCCGCCGCCGCTTCGTTCGCAGTGCCGGCTTGTCCGAGCACGAGATCCGTTCCGCGTAAGAGCGGGTGCAAGGCGCCGCGCCAGGATCGCACCACTTCCCGATCGTTCGTCGTCAACGAGAACGGCGAACTTGCGTCGCCGTTTTCGCTTAGAGTCCAGCCGTCGGCGCGCAACGCTTCCGCCATACGCCGCGGATCGAGACTCGGCGCGATGGAGAGCAGCGCGCCAAGCTGCTCTTGCCGCACTGCCAGCGCGCGAACGATGCGGCAAAGCGTGACGGCATCGCGGTATGCGGTTTCGCGGCTGCCCGGAAAGAGCGCAATCTGAGGCGCGAACGCGACGCGCGGGCCATCGCCGGCACCATCGTACAGATCGACGATGACGTTCGCCCCAAGCGCAGCGATGCCGCGCCTGCGTAGCGCGATGGCCGTCGGTTCGTCGCGAACGAACACGGCACTGCTCTTGGCGATGATCGCGCGCTCCAATCTTCCGTAGGCGGCGACGCGCACGCTCTTCGCCGTGCCGACGAAGACGGTCGACGGCGCGCGGGCGCGCAACGCCATCATCAGGGCGTAAACGTCGCCCACCGCGATCGCCGCACAGTACCGTCCGCGCACGCTCTTCAAAAAACGCAATTGCGCTATCGTGTGGGCGATCAATCCGGCCGCAACGTCGCGCGCGATGTTGCGCGCATTTCCCATCGCGAGCAAACCGCCGCTGGGCATCGCGCGGCGTGGTCCGACTTCGGTTAATCGGGCTGAGCCCGGTTCGATCGAATCGCCCACCAGCGCGAGGTGATCGCAGGGAATTGCCGGCTCGACTTCGCTGCCGATGCGCTGCGCGATCGCGATCTCCCCGTGCCCGTTCGATACGAACAGCGCGCGCGTCATGCAATCAGCGGCAGGAGCGAGAAATCGCGAACGCGCCAGCGCGCGGCTCTGCTTTCCAGGTTCGTACGGGAAACGAATTTTCCATACGGCCCCGCATGCACGATCGGGACGCCTGCGACGAACTCCGGTTGCTCGAGCGTGTCGTGGCTGTGGCCGCCCAGAATCAGATCGATTCGCGGAATTGCGCGCGCGACGATGCGATCGTAGGGCAAGCCCAAATGCGAGAGCACCACGAGCGGCTCGTCCGGCGCCAGATCGTTCACCGCCTGTTCCAGCACGGCGATCGGATCCAAAAACCGCCAGCCGAAAATGCGTTCCCAAAGACTGCCGATCGGGTATTGCCGCACGAGCAAACCGAACACATGTACCGGTATGAGCCGGCCCTGATCTTCGTGCCGGATGATATGACGGCGCGCAAACGGCAACGGGCGATTTTTCAGATCGACGAGATTGCTGCACACGACCGGGTGATGCATCGCAGCGATTCGAGCGCGCACGCAGCCGAACAGGTAGTGAAACTCCCGGTTTCCCATTGCCTGCGCGTCGTATCCCGCCTCGTCGATCGCCGCAACGATCGGTTCGCTGCGATGATACACCGTTTGACTGCCGCGCAGGCTGTCGCCGCAATCGAACAGTAATCCCGGCTGTTGCGCGCGCAGCGCACGCAGCGGCTGCGCGATGGCGCGGTGATCGTGTAAGTCGGACGTGTGATAGATCCGCATTACGACTTCGCGAGGCGGACTGCCAGCGCTGCGCTTTGCGGCAAAGCGTCGGCTGGACCCAACGCCTCACGCAGCAAGGCAAAGTCTTGCGCTCTGGCGTTTGGATCGCGCAGCATTGCATCCATGGCATCGGCGAGGGCACGCGGCGTTGCCGCGCTTTGCACCAATTCGGGTACTACTTCGCGGCCCAAGACAAGATTAGGAATGGTAAAAAAGCGCTTCCCGTAGATGCGGCGCACGTACTTCTCCAGCGCCAGAGAAACGATGTACAGGACAACCGCCGGCACGCCCGACAAAACGCACTCCAGCACCGCGGTTCCCGATGCAACCCAGGCCGCGTCCGCATCGACGATAGCGTCGCGCGCGCCGTGCACGATTTCCACCTCTCCCGCGTTTGCGCGAAGAGCCGCGCGGATTGCGCGTTCGGCTTGCAAATTTGCGGCGCCGGCGATCACCCGCAGACTTGCGCGCCGCGTTTTTAGTTCGCGCGCAGCTGCTGCGAGCACGGGAATGTGATTTCGCAATTCGGCATCGCGGCTGCCCGGGAGCAGCGCGACGGTTCCACCGTCCGGCGGCGGAATCGGCCTGGATTCGCGCTGCGTGTATTGCGCAAGAAGCGGATGGCCGAAGTACGCGATCGGCAATCCCAGCGATCGATAAAAGTCGCGCTGATGCGTGAACGCGGTGAGCGGCGTTGCAACCGACGAAACGGCGCGAGCGGTGCGCGCGGAATCCAGCCACGTTCCAGGAGGAAACAGGTCGAGGATGGGCCGGCGAAAACCGCGACGCCGAAGCGCCTGTGCCAAACGCACGTTAAAGGCGCCGAAATCGACTAGGACGACCAGGTCCGGAGCCGCGCGCGCGATGTGCGCCGCGGTTGCAAGCAGCGCGGCAAACATTTTCGGAATGCGCGGTATCGCATCGAACGGTCCGAAACTTGCCCAGCCCGTATGGTCCCGCCACAGGGTGAATCCCGATTCCCGCATGCGCCGGCCGCCGATGCCTTCAAACCGAGCCTGCGAATCCAAACGCAAAATCTCACGCGCCAGCAGCGTCGCCGCCAGTTCCCCGGAAGCTTCGCCGGTTGAAAAAAAATAGCGCACGCTACTTGAGCAGTATGCCGCGCTGGGTTTCGCCTTCGAGAAACTCCAGCATATGGCGTCCCGATTCGGTGCGGACTTCAGAACGGATCGACTCGATCGCTTCGGAAAGTTTGCGCGAACCGTTCAGCAGTTTGTAGAATTTCTTGATCTCGCCGCGTTCTTCTTCGCTGAAATTGGCCCGGCGCAAGCCGATGCTGTTCAGTCCGTACGGCGTTGCCGGATTGCCTTCCACCAGAAAAAACGGCGGCACGTCTCGCGTCACTTTGGAATCGCCGCCGATAAACGCATACCGGCCGACGCGCACGAATTGGTGCAGCCCGGCCATGCCTGCGATGGAGGCGTTGTCTTCGATGACGCAGTGACCGGCGAGCTGGGCCAGATTGCTCATCGTGATGCCGTTGCCCAGCGCGCAGTTGTGCGCGATGTGCACGTACGCGAGCAATAAGCAATCGTCGCCGACGCTGGTGAGTTGATCCACGCCGGTGGCGCGCTGAATGCTCACGTATTCGCGTACGATCGTGCGATTTCCGATCCGCGTGTACGCGCGTTCGCCAAGATACTTCTTGTCCTGCGACGCCGCGCCAATCGTCGCGAACGGGTAAATTCGGCAATCTTCCCCGATGCTGGTCCACCCGTTGACCACGACGTGCGCCTGGAGAATCGTGCCGCGTCCCACCGATACGTTTTCGCCGACGACGCAGAAGGGGCCGATTTCGACCCCGCGATCCAATTTTGCGTTGGGATGAACGATCGCCGTGGGATGTATCACGTCGTGGGCGCGGCTCGCCGGCGGTTGCTACGCATGCAGAACCGTCGCATCGAAGCCGAACAGCCGCGGATCCGACGCGATCGAAAACATGAGCTCCGCCGATACCACGAACTGATTTTCAACCTTGCCTTCGGCGTGAACCCAACCGATGTTGCGCTTGTGACGCGTGAGCGTCACCTCCATCGAAAAACGATCGCCCGGAACCACCGGCCGCCGGAACTTGGCTCCTTCGATGCCGGCTAAATACGGCGTCTTGCGCGAGAATTCTCCGGGCTCCAGCACGACGCAGCCGCCGAGCTGCGCCAGCGCCTCGATCATGTACACGCCGGGGAGCAGTGGATTGCCCGGAAAGTGCCCGCTGAAGACCGGTTCGACGGCAGTGATGTTCTTATATCCGACGGCGCGAACGCCGGGTTCCAAATACGTGATCCGGTCCACCAGCAAAATCGGGTAGCGGTGCGGCAAGATCTCCATGATCTGCCGAATGTCCAGTTCTGCCACGCTATTGCACGTTCGCGGAGGGCAGCGTCACCTGCATTCTTTTTCGAAGGTGATTGGTCGCGATGCAATGCAGCTTGTGTCCGCTTTTGATCGCGACGACTTCGCACTGCGGCCATGCACCCAAAAGCGCGAGATCGCCCAGCAAGTCCAACACCTTGTGGCGAACCGGCTCGTTGTCCCACCGCATCGGCTGCATCGGGCCGTCCGGCGCAAACACCAGCGCGTTTTCGAGCGTCCCCCCGCGCGCCAGGCCGCGCTGCAGCAGCGCTTCCACCTCGTGCAAGTAGCCGAAAGTGCGTGCCGCGGCAACTTCGCTGCTGAAGACTTGCGGATTGATCTCCGCATCAAAAAATTGCGTTCCGATCGGCGGGGTGAAATCCGCCAAGAAGCGCACGCGAAACTGCGCGGAGGGCAGCACGATGACCGCGCGATCGCCGTCGCGCACGAACTCGGGCGCAAGCGGGACGTATCGGCGGCGGACCAGTCCCTGCGCCGCTATGCCTGCCGCCGCGATTGCCTCCGCGAAACGCTTGGCGCTCCCGTCCGCAACCGGAATTTCCGGACCCTCGATGCAGATTTGCGCGTTCGAGACGCCCATGCCGAACAATGCGGCCAGCAAGTGTTCGACGGTGCTGATCGTTATGGTGCCGTTTCCGATCACGGTCGCGCGCGCCGTTTCGACGACGTATTCCGCAAGCGCCGGGATCTCGGCGCCGCCGGCGATGAATCGCAGTCCCGTATCCGGTGGCGCCGGCCGCACTTCAACGCGCGCCGGAGCGCCGGTGTGCAAACCGACGCCCTCGATTGCAAACGGTTCGCGCAGCGTGGTTTGGTAGTCCGTCATTCTAAAAGGCGCTACTCCTGCGCTTCGTCGTCGGGTCGATTTGCGTTTCGGCACAATTTCTCGAGCGCGTCGACACGGGAAACCAGCTTAGGCAGGTTGCGAACCATGACCTCTCGCCGCAGCTCTTCCCGCTGCGGGCGTGCGGGGCTTCCGCCGACGAATGCATCGTCCGGGATATCGCTCCATACGCCGGCGCCGCCGGCGATTTTTACCCGCGATCCGATCGTGATGTGACCTTTGAAACCGACTTGTCCGCCGACGAGAACGTAGTCTCCGAGCGTGGTGCTGCCGGCGAGTCCGGTTTGCGCCGCGATCCCGTTGTGCGCACCGATGCGGCAGTTGTGTCCGATTTGGCACAGGTTGTCGATCTTGGTGCCGCGCCCGATGCGCGTGCTGCCTGTTTGCGCCCGATCGATGCAGGTGTTTGCCCCGATCTCTACGTCGTCTTCCAGCACGACGTTTCCGATTTGCGGAATGCGATGAAAGGCGCCCTCGAAAAAGACGAATCCGAAGCCCTCGCTGCCGACGGTAGCGCCGGCATGCAGGACGACGCGATCGCCCACGATGCACGCGTCCATCACGCGCGCCTGCGCATGCAGCACGGCCGAAGCGCCGATGCGCGCATCTTCGCCGATACTGCAACCGCACTCGAGGTAGGCTCCGTCGCCGATACGCGAACGCGGGCCGACGGCGACGTGCGGGCCGATGTACACGTCCTGCCCAACGGCGGCAGTTTCATCGACGACGGCGCTTGGGTGGCGAAACGGTCCGCGTTTGCGCGGTCTCTCGAAGTCGCGCAGGAGCTGCATGAGCGCCACGCGAGCGCTTTCGACTAGGATCAGCGGTTTTGCAGCAGGCCGGCCGTCTTGCACCAACTCCGCGTCTACGAGTACCGCCGCCGCGCGCGATTTGAGCGCCGCTTCAAAGTACGCCGCGCTGGTGGCAAAGGTGAGCGCATCCTGCGAAGCTTCGTCGATCGCCGCGATCCGCTCGATGACAAGCGCTCCGTCACCGCGCGCGATTCCTGCGACGCGCGCCGCCAATTCGTCGAGTGTGCCCAGACTCACCGGCGCGGCGCAGAGCCTAGGGTGAGGGCGACGGCGATGCGGTTTCCGTGATGCCCATGGCTTTCTCGACGTCCGGAGTGATGTCGACGCCGCCGTATCCCACGAACTCGCGCGTCACCACCAATTTGAGATTCTTTTGCTGCGCGACCTTCGACGCCGCGCTGCGGATTTGGTTGACGAGCTGCGCGGAAATCGCCGCATACTTCGCCTGCATCTGCGCCGCTTCTCGCTGCTTCTGCGACGATGAGCCGCGGCCGCCCGCAATCGCGCGTTCGTCCGCCAACATCTGATTGTTGGCATTGGCGTATTGCGGCCAGTTCGACGTGATGCGCTGGACGTTGATGAGACCGACGGGGCTTCCGCCGGCGCCGCAGCCGGCCAGCAGCAAAGCGGCAAAAGCGGCCACGGCGGCGGCTCGAAGCGGCCACGGCGGCGCAAGGGCAGGGAAACGATGCGTTGTTCTTTTCACTGGTGTACGCTTTCGATGTCCTTTTCCACGTCGTTGGTCAAGTCGATGCCGCCGCCTGCGGCTTCGATGTTCATGAAGACGACCTGCAAACCGCGCTTCGCCGCCACCTGCCCCGCGTCGGTTTTGATCTGCGCCAGCATTTTGTTATAAAGGTCGTCGCGTTGATGCTGGAGGTCGTTGAGCTGTTTGCCGGCGGCGCCGGATGCCGCTCCGCTCGCTCCCTGCAGCGTGGCATACTGGGCGTCAAGAGCGGCTTTCGTCTGCTGGTATTGGGCGACGGTTTTTTGCGCGTCGGCTTGGAATTGCGCCTTGAATTGTTTGTCGATTTGCGCAAGCCGCGAGCGTGTCGACTCCGACACCCCGGACGGAACGGCAGCCGGCGCAAGGCCTTGCATTTGCGAGGCGACCTGACGGCTGACCTCGTTCCGGCGCTGCGCGAGCTTTGCCCGGGTTTCGCCGTTGATTTTCTGCGCTTGCGCGTTCAGTTCGTTCTGCGTGCGCGCGCGAAGTTGCTTTTGGTACGCAGCCAGCGTCTGCTGATCCCGTTGGCGCTGCGCGTCCACGGTCGCACCTTCTTGCCGGTCGATCGCCGCAAGGGAGTCGCGATACTGCTTTCGCTGCGCATCCGAAAGCGCCAGGTTGTTGAGCTTCATTCGCATGTCCAAACGGCGCGGCGCGTCTTGCTGCGAGAGCTGCAGCCCGAGCTGCGACTCTTGTTCCTGCAGCTGCGTGGCACGTTGACGGTACGCCTGATCGGCGCGTGAGTTGAGCTGCCGCTGGAGTGCCGCAAGCGCTGCGTTGTCTTGCGCGATCATGCTGCGCTGGTAGTCTTGAAAATCGGCGTTGGCCTGCGCGGAAGCCTGCTGCGCTTGAGCAGCGGAAACGTTTTGCATCTGCTGGACCGCGGCAGCACCGTTCGTACCGGCGGATGCCGACCCCATTGCGGCGCGAATCGCTGCCTGCTCGCGTTGCTGATAGTCCTGCTGCTTCCTGCGTAAGATGGCATTGGCGCGCTCTTGAGCTTGAACCAGCTCGCGGTTCAGCTCGCGCGTTTGCGCCGCAATCTGCGCGGCGGTATGCGGCTCCGAGGGCGTTCCCAGCGATTTGAGGCCGAGCGCATCGATCGCGTCCTGCAACTGCGAGAGCTGCGGATAGAGCGGGTGCTTTTTCAAGACCTCGTCTATGCGCACGTACCCGATGCCGCGCACGTTCGGATCGCCGGGTTGTTGCCGCGCGGCGCAACCTGCGGCACAAAGCGCCGCGCCCAGAATCATGACGCGCCCGAAAATCGCAAGCGCGCCGCGGCTATTTGAGCGCATTCTGGACATCCGTTGTGATGTCCGTACCGCCGTAAATGACGTCCGCGCGATCGACGACCAGAATCAAGTGCTTCTGCTGGGCTACCTTGCTCATCGCGCTGCGGGTCTGGTCGACGAGCGGTTTGAGCATTTTGTTCTGTTGCGCCGTAAGGCTCTTTTGATAACCCTGAAAAATTTGCTGCTGCTGCTGCGGATTGTTCTTTGCGGACTGCATCTGCTTGAGCGCCTGCGCGCGCTGATCCGCCGCGAACTTCAAAAAAGCATCGTTGGCGGTTTTTATTTTCGGAACTTGGTCGATTTGACTCTGATCCACATACCCGACGTCCGCGGGAGGCGGCGTAGCAACCGGCGGGGCTACCGCTCCGGGTCCGTTGACCAGGTTGATGACGTTTTGCGTAATGTCCACTCCCCCGAATACAACGATACGCTTGTCGACGATCACGCCCAGGCGCTGATTCGAAGAAACCTGCGCGATCGCGGTCTGCGCGCGCGAAAAGAGAGGGCCGAGTACTTCTCGCTGCTTGTCCAGGAAGCGCTGCTGAAATTCACCCGAGATGCGCTGGCGGTCCGCATCGCTGCGCGCTCCCTTCATCTGGGCTCCAAACTGCGCGTCGAGCTGCGACTTGTATTGCGCGACTTGCGAGTTCGCGCGCTGGAATTGCGGGAGGGCACCGACTTTGGCCTGATCGATGAAGCCGACGTTGGTGAGATCCGCCCCGAGCGCGGCAGGCGCGGCGACCAGAGCTGCTGCCGCCGCTAAGGCGAAACCGGGAATGCTTTTCCGAATGTTCATGGGTCGTTGAGGCGCTTTCTCCCTACTGCTAGAAGCTTTGACCGATTCCAAAACTGGTGTGCGTGCCGTTGGAGCCCTTTGCAAAGTCGATTCGGATCGTATGCAACCCCAGCTGAGGCACGTCGAACCGCAGGCCGATCCCGTAATCGCCGCGCCACGCCCAGTTGCCCGGATACCCGATGATGCGGTTGGTGTACGGATCGAGCAGCGGCTCCGCGCCGCGCACCACGAAACCGCCTTCGTCGGCGAAGACCGCGATGCCGAATTTGCGGTCGGCGGTCAGCGGTTTGCGCAATTCGATTTGCCCGAGCGCTGTGTCGGTCCCGTAGAACACGGAATCGTATCCACGCAACTGCTGGTCGGAAAACGTGAACAGATTGCTTGGCGGAATGGCGCCCGTTGAGCCTCGCCCTTGCACGTGGAATCCGAGCGTCGAATCTTTGAGGACCGGCAAAAACTTGGCTGCGTCCAGCGTTGCCTGCGTGAAGCGGAAATTCGAACCGAGTGCCGGCGCGGAAAGCGTTTCGGACAGCGAGACCGTTTGACCGCGGCGCGGATTGAAGATGTCGTCCAGCGTTGCAGCCGGGTTCGTCGCCAAGCCAAAGGTCACCGTGTTGAGCGTGTACGGCGTACCGGTGTTGATGTTGGCGATCAACGTCGCGACGATGCCGAAACTGCCGCTGTTATTCACCAGACTGTTGAACGGTCCGGGTGAAGGCGCGACGACGATGTTCGGCTGCGCCGATTGAAAGTAGTACGGCGAAGGAACCGTCGTGCTGTTCGTGACGCGCTGCACGCCCACGCCCACCGAGGCGGTTACGAAGTCAGTCAACCGGCGTCCGACCTGCGCGCTGACGCCTTGTGATTTTGCAGTGCTAGTTGAAACAACGCCGGAAACCAACTGTGCGCTGCCGGATTGCAGCAGCGTTACCGGAATCGGAATCGAGGTTTGTCCCGGCGCGGGCGAAGGGAGCGCCGATGAACCTACGGCGGTCGAATAAACCGGATAGAAATAGGTGTAGCCGTTTGCGAAGACCGTCGCGCCGAAGCTGTAGCGCTGGGAAGCTTTGGTGTTGCCGACGTACGGAATCGTAATTTGCGCCTGCGTGACGTAGCTGCGCGAACCACGCTCGAATTGCACCGACACGCCGTTCCCCGTACCGTGCAAATTCGTGTCCGAATATCCGATCGTGCCGTACAACCCTTGGCCGGTCAGACCGCCGGAGTATCCCGCGCCGACCGAAGCGGCAGCGGTTTTCTGCTCGGTTATGATCCAGTCCAGCACGACGCAGCCCGGGTCTTTTTTCGCCATCGCTTCCGGGCACGGCTTGGGATTGACGTTGACTTTCGAAAAGAAGCCGGTGTTGTTCAAACGCTCGAGATCGCGCTGCACGCCGTTCTTGGTCAGAATCATGCCCGGACGCTCGAAGAGCTCGCGCCGAACGACTTGATCTTTGGTTTTCGTGTTGCCGGTAATCTGAACCAGGCCGACACGCGCGACGTAAACGTCGTACTTGACCCTTGCCGTTCCGGCTTTGTTGTCGACGGTCGCCGGATCGATCCCACCTTCGAAATCGCCGACGAGCAAATTGTACTTGTCGTAGAGTTTTTGGACCGCCTGAGCGTCCTTGTCTTTCATCGAATCGGAGTATTCTTCACCGGGCTTGGCGCTGAGCACGGCATCGATCACGTTGGGCGGCAAAAGCGGATCGCCGCCGATCTCGACCGGTCCGGAAATGACCAGGCCTTCCTGGATGTCGATGGTCAGCCCGCCGGTTTTCGGGTCGATGTTCAGGTTCTTCACGTGGGAAGGCAGTCTGTCCGCCGTATCCGATGCGGTCGTAATACGAGTTGATTTTCAGAAAATCTTCGCGCAGCGTGCCCGTGTTCAAAACCTGCCCCACCGACGTATCCATCAGCGCGAGCAGCGTATCCGACGGAACGTGCGTGTTGCCGGCAAACTGGATTTTGGTGATCACCGGATTTTCGATGACGCGATACGTGATCGCTATGCCGCCGGGACGCTGACGGATGAGCGGCGCGGCTTGGTCGGCAAAATATCCCAGCGCGAAGATGCGCTGAAGGTCGCCTTGCACGACTTGCGGATTGTAGGGGGCTCCGGGACGCGATTGCACCACCGCCATGATGGTCTGCGTCGGAACGTGCACGTTCCCGGAAACGTCGACCGAAACGATCTTCGGCGCGGTTGCCGCCGCGCCGAGGCCCGGCGTGAGCGTCATGATGCACGCAAGTGCGAGCACCAAACCCGCACACCGGTGGAGCGCGCCCCGCGCACGCCAGAGGCTTGAGGTCATCAAAAATCTTTCCCTATGAGAGTTCGATGGTCCAACGCTCTAAGCGTTAGCTCTGTAACGCGCCTTGAGATTGCGCCGTTCCGACCGCACCCGCTGTTCGCGAATCCCCGAATGGGTCCTTGCATTTGAAAAGGCGTATCCGCGCTTCGCGCTCCACGCCCCCCGCACGCAAAGCGCGCGGGGCCCCCGGCCTTCGGCCCAACCCTTTAGAGTCGCGACGATGATTAAAAGGCGTATGCGCGCTTCGCGCTCCACGCCCCCCGCACGCAAAGCGCGCGGGGCCCCCGGCCTTCGGCCCATCCCTTTAGAGTCGCAACGCTTCGACGAGGTTCAGGACAGGCTCGCGCGGATACGCCTGTTAAGCACCAGCGCCTGTCAAAACAGCCGTTGGAAGAGAAACGTAAAGCCGTTCTGCCCCTGCAGCGCTTGGCCCGCACTGGCGCGCGGGTTCGTCGAGAGCGTTTGCCCCGGCCCTAGGAAGAGCGGCGTGGGGCCCTGCTGGACGAACATCGTAAACTGCGCCGAGGTGGAGGCGCTGGGCTGGTATGCAAAGCCGAACGTCTGCCGCACCGGGACGGTGAACGTCGTGCCGTACAGCGCGTAAAAATTCTGCGCCAACAGGCGGCGCAGCGAGACCCCGAAGCTGCCGGTGTAATCGACGGTAAGGTTTACGTCCGAGAGTCCCAGCGTGTTGCTCAAGGCCGATTCCACCGGCGCCAGAATGCCGGTGGTGAACTGCGCGTTCAAGATGTTGAAAGCTTCCTGCCCGACGGTCAGCGTACCGTTCTGGCGGCGCACCAGAACGTCAGGCAGCAGCGCGCCGGTACCGGGCTCAGGCGCCCCGGCGAGCTGGCCCGCCGGCAGCACGACGCCCGTGTCGGTGAATTGGATCGGTCCGACGAGTCCCCCTAAAGGAAGAAGCAGCGCGATGATCTGCTGGTCGGTGTAACCCGGCGGATCCGACGCGAACGCTATTTTCGGGCTGGTGACCGGCCCGGAAACCGTCACGGTAATGTCGGCCGAACCCGTCGGATTGCGCACCGTGTTCGGATCGGGATCGGTCACGTGGGTTGTCGCTACCGCATAGACGTCCGGGATCACGCCGCCGGCCGGAGTGAAGGTGACGCGCCCGGTTTGAATTTTGAAGCTGTGATCGATGTAGACCAGGGTTCCGCCCGCCGAGTTGAACTGCCCCGCCAGCTGAGGCTGCAGCAGCGTTCCCGACAAGCGGGCCGATCCGACGCCGGTGATGTCGAGCCCGAAGATGCCCGCACCGCCGCCGCGGACGCGCACGTTCCGCCCGGCTTGGATGCCCAGATTGAAGGCTAAGTTGAAAGGCGGCGCGGCGTTTTGTCCCGGCGGACCGCCGCCAAATTTTAAGAAGGCTGAAAACGGCACGACCGCATCGCTGATCAGGACATTGCCGTCGAGCAAAGCCGTGGACCCCGCCGCGCGCGTCAAGCGCAGCGCCGAAGTGAAGGTGCCCGAACCAAACTGCGGCATCGAGATTTGGGCGCCGTGCGAGGCCAGCGTGATGGCGTATCCTAGCGGACCGCCGCGCAGGCCGCCGCCGAAGCTGAGCGATCCGGATCCGTCGACCGTGCCGCTTCCCAGCTTCGCGTGGACGCGATCCAACGTCGCGTGCGTCCCCTCGAAACTGATTTGCGCGACGGTTTGCGTTACCGGAATGGTTTCCAAGTTGCTGACGTAGGAAACGCCGCTTGCGCCGAGCTGTCCGAAGATCTGCGGATTGCGCACGCTGCCCGAAATTCCCAAGTGACCGTTGAGCACGCCGCCGAGTTTGGTTTGATTTCCGAAAAACGGTGCGAGTCCGGAAAGATCCAGGCCGTCGGCAGTGAGATCCATTGCGATAGGCGCGGTCGGCGGTCCGAACCCGAACGGCTGCAACTGCAGCGGCAAAAACCCGGCGATCGTTGCGCTGCCGCGCGCAAACGTCACTTCGGCGTTACGCACGATCAGATCGCGTTTGCGTAGCTGCAGTTGTCCGACGAGCGAAGGGATGGCAACGCCGAACGCCTTCACGTCGGTGGCGTCGACGCCCGCGCTGAAGGTTGGCGCTTTGAACGAGCCGCCGACGGAAAGCGTCGATTCGATGCGCCCGCTAACGTCTACGTGCTTTTTCGATGCGTTCGCGATTAACCGCGGAAGATCGCTCGTTACCGCGTGCAACTGGATCCGCATCGGCGCGGCAGGGGAAAGCCCGAAGCTGCCCGATCCCGTAGCCGCAAGCGCGGGCAGCGCGAAGATCATCCGTGAGACCTCGATGCGATCGCCCGGCACGCTGTGCGCCGAAATTTCACCCGTTTCTATCGGCATGGGACCGATCGAACCGTCGCGGATCGCCGCGGAAGCATTGAGCGCGAGATGCGGATAGGCGCCGCGGATGCGCGCTCGTCCGTCGATCCGTCCAGTCAGCGGCAACTGCCCGAAACCCAAAGCCGGCAGCCAGGTCGTCAAATCCAAATTCGAGAGCGACCCGGAGATGTCGTATCTCGAGCGCGTGACGACTTGCGCCAGCTGCGAGCTGGCGGCAAAATCAATGGTTCCGCTCGCGCTCAGACGACCGTGATCCCCGCCGACGGCAACGGTGCCCCGCACCGCGTTGCGTCTGCTGGTCCACTGCGCGTCGGTATCGCCGATCGGCAAACGGCGGTATCGAAAACCGTCGATGTCTACGTCGCCCGAGGTCAGCGTCGTGTCGTCGAAATGGGAGAACGCCAAGGACAGCGCGCCCTTGCCGGCCAGCGTGTCGCCGGTATCGAAATAATCGTTGAAATCCGAAAGATCGGCATGCGGCGCGCGCACCGCAAAGCTCAGCCGGGTTTTCGAAATCGTTGCGGAAAACGAGTCTGCGAGTGCTGCCGATCGTGACCTGCGCGTTGCGCGCGGTGACGCTGCTGGGGCTCGCTGCGATCTGCGCGGTCCCCTCGCGAAAGCCCAAACCGTTGATTTGACCGACCGGAACGCCCACCGTGCCGCGCACTTGCGGAGATGTTCCGGCGCCGGTAATATGCAGACTGCCCTTCGAAGCTTCCGCCGGCATTATACGCCGGCCTATGCGCGAGGCGCAGCATCGAAGCGATGTCTCCAACCGGAACCTGCGCCGTAACGTCGTACGACGGCGTGCCCGCAGCCAAGTTCCCGATTCCGCCGTCCACGTGCGCATACGTCGAACCCAGCGATGCGATCGCATTGCTGACGTGCATTGCGTCGCGCGCGATCGACACGTCGGCAGTGGCGTCGAACGGCGCGAACCCGGCGGCGGCGCCGCCGGTCAAGACCACGCCCGCATCGAGATTCGGGATCGCGGTTCCCGGCTCGATCGCGGCGACCGCGCGCAACGCACCGGCCGCGATGGGAACGCCGAACCCCGCGAGCGCGGCGGCGTGCAACTGCGTTGTTGCAAGCGCCAATCGAGTCTTGGCTTTTGTCGGCCCGGTAGCGAACGTTCCCGCGGCGACGACGCTGCCGCCGGCGGCGTTTGCGCGCGCTGAATAGACGCGCAGCACGTTTTTATCGAACGACATCGTGCCGCTGATCGCGGAGATTGGTATTCCGTGGATGCTCGCCGAGGTGAGCTGCGCGTTCTGCGCTTGCACGAATATCTTGCCTTGCGCGATCGCAATCGCCATCGGGCCCCTGATCCCGCCTTTCGCAGGGAAGTTGCCGAGAAACATATGCAGACCCTGAAGGGTGCCGGCGTAATTGCCGCGCGCGGCGATGAGATTCGGTGCGAACGTTCCGCCGCCGTCGAAGGATCCCCAAGGTCCGTCCGCATGCACGCTGCTCAATTCCGATGCCGCAAACGGTCCGGCGAAACGCGCGGCGATCGTATCGAAGGGGACGCCCGCGATCGTCGCCGGCGAGAGATACGCCGTTCCGCCGACGACGACGTTGCGCGCCGAACCGGTGCCCGCCATATCGGCTTCATCGATGTGCGCGTCGATCGGCGGAAGCTGCGGAATGTTCGTGCCGGCGAGTACCACCGGCGCCGGCTGGTTCAAGCGGATGTCGCGCGCGGAAACCCAGAACGCGCTGTTGCCGTGCAGCCGATCCAACGCGAAGCCCGCGACCAGCGATCCGCCCTGCGGGGTCGTGACGGCGATCGGTCCGAACGTTCCCACGCCGTAACGGTTCAAGTCGAAAAAGCCGCTGACGCTGCGCGCACCGTCCAGCGATGCTAGAAAGCCGCGGGAGTCTATTTTGAGATCGGTGCCGTGAATGAGCACTTCGGTCACGACCGGCTGATCGCTCACGAGCGCGCCGAGATACGGCAACCGCGATGACGGTCCGACCGCGTGCAACGCGAGCACGCTGTGCACGCGGGTTCCCAGCTGCAAGTTTCCATGCACGTGGAGCGCAATGCCGCTATAGGTAGCATGGAACGGCAGCACGATGAGGTTGCTGCGGTACAGGGCGACGGCGCCGCGCGGCTCGTCGATCGGTACCGCGCCGTAATTGAAGCGGCGGCCGTCGAAACCGATCAGCAGCAGGGGTTCTGCGATAGCACCCTCGATCAGCGCGTGAATCCGCACGCCTCCGAAAATCGGCAAACCGGACGCAACCTTCAGCACGTCTTTCAAATTGCGCAAGTCGCCACGCCCTTCGACTCCTAAACGAAACTGCGGCGAACGGAAGTCGAAGATGCCGCCGGCGCAAACGATGCTCAAATGGCCGACGGTTGCGGTAAGTCTACTCGAGGCAAAGCCGGAATCGAAGATCGCGATCGGCCCGTGCAGATGACGGATCGGCGACTCGAGCGCGCGTACGACGATTCCGCCGCCGTCCAAAAGTCCGCTGCCCGCCAGGTGATACCCGCTGGAACCGAAGGACCACGCTCGCAAATCCATTCCGCGCACCGTACCGGAGAGCACGTGCGCCGCCGGAGAGTTGATGAAGTAGTTCGCGACCGTTGCAATCGGAATTGCGCGCACGGTGACGTGATGCACGGCGTAGCCGCTGCGATAATCGATCGTTCCGGCAATCCGGAACGGCTGCTTACCGCCGTCCTGTAAGCGCCCGGTGACGAGGTAGGTCGTCGCCCCGCCAGTGTCGATCCGGCCTTGCGCGTCGATGCCGTCGACGCGTTGCACGCGGCTCGCCTGATAAAAGCGGTATTGGTCGATCAGCGTTGCCGAGGCATTGCGAACCCGAATCGAAACGTCGATCGGCACCGGGTTTTTGCGCTGTGGCGCGCGCGGACCGCTGACGGCTTTGGGGATTGCAATATTGTACGTCCCGTTTTCGTGATGCACGATCGTGAGCTGCGGGCGATCGATCGTAATGGCACGCAATCCGAAACGGTGTTTGCTGCCGGGCAGCAGGTCGCGCGGACTATAGTAGAGATCGATGCGTGCTGCACGAAGAACCGGCTCCCCGCCGCGCGAGATGCGCACACCGATGAGCGCGCCGTGCTGCGATCCGAGCCGAACGTCCGTGGTGTCGATCCGGTATCCCGTCGCCGGAGCCGCCAATTGCGAAAGCGCGAAGCGCACGGCGGCGTTGTGAAACACCACGATCACCACTGCCAGGAGGACGGCTAGCACTGCGAGCGAGGGGACCACGCCCTTTTTCACAGGGCTGATATACCCCGAGCGATCAACGCAGGTCCTTTGTCCGGAGCGGCGCTACAAGTCCAGGTTCTTCACGCTCTTGGCGAAATCGAAGATGTACTGCTTGCGCGGTTCAACTTTGTCGCCCATGAGATCGGTGAAGATTTGCTCCGCTTCTACGGCGTCTTCGACCGTTATCTGTTTGAGGCGCCGGTTGCCCACTTCCATCGTAGTGACGGCGAGCCTGCTCGGCGTCCATCTCGCCCAGACCCTTGTACTGCTGGACGACGTAATCTTTGCCGTCTTCACCGATGATCGAGCGCAGCTCCGGTTCGCTGAACGCATACCACTGCTTTTTGCCCTTGCGCACGCCGTACAGCGGCGGTTGCGCGATATACACGAAGCCCTCTTCCACCAGCGGTTTCATTTGCCGGTAGAAAAACGTGAGCAGCAGCGTGCGGATGTGCGACCCGTCGACGTCGGCGTCGGTCATGATGATGATCTTGTGATAGCGCAGCTTGCCGGCGTCGAATTCGTCGCCGAATCCGGTGCCGAGCGCGGTGATCATCGTGCGAATTTCTTCGTTGGAAAGGACTTTGTCCAGGCGCGCCTTCTCGACGTTGAGAATTTTGCCGCGCAGCGGCAAAATGGCTTGCGAATTGGGATCGCGGCCGCCCTTCGCCGTGCCGCCGGCCGAGTCGCCCTCGACCAAAAAGATTTCACTTTCCGCCGGATTCGTATTTTTGCAGTCGACGAGCTTGCCGGGAAGACCCGAGCCTTCGAGCGCATTTTTGCGCCGCGACAGATCGCGGGCTTTCTTCGCCGCTTCCCTCGCGCGCTGGGCCTGCATGCACTTTTCGATGATCGTGCGCGCTTGCTTGGGATTCTCTTCGAAAAAGAACTCCATTCGCTCGTTCACCAACGCGTACACGATTGTCCGAACCCTCGCGTTGCCCAGTTTGGTTTTCGTTTGGCCTTCGAATTGCGGCTCGGCAAGCTTCACGGAGATGACCGCAGTCAAGCCTTCCATGACGTCGTCCGTCGAAAGGTTGGCTTCGGAATCTTTGAGCATGCCGCGTTTCTTCGCGTAACTGTTCACCGCATTGCTGACTGCCGTGCGATAGCCGGTCAGATGCATGCCGCCTTCGATCGTGTTGATGTTGTTGGCGTAGGAATACAGCAATTCGGTGTAGGTGTCGGTCCATTGCATCGCCACTTCCACGTCCACGCCGTCACGCTCGGTGTGGGAGTAGATGATCGGATGGAGCGGATCTTTCTTTTCGTTGAGCCATTCAACGAAGGATTTGATGCCGCCATCGAACTTGAAGGTGCGTTCGCGCGCCTCATCCCCGCGCTCGTCGCGCAGCACGATTGCCAAGCCGCGATTGAGAAACGCCAGTTCCCGCAGGCGCTTGGCCAGCACGTCCCAGTGAAATTCCGTGACCTCGAACATTTCTCTGTCCGGCAGAAACCATTGATAGGTTCCGGTGTCCTCCGGCTCGCGCGTCTTGCCGATCTTCTTCAGCTTTTGAGTCGTGAGGCCGCGCTCGAACGCGATCTCGTAGATCGCCCCCTCGCGCTTCACGCGCGTCGTCATGTTCGAGGAAAGCGCGTTTACGACCGAGATGCCGACGCCGTGCAGCCCGCCCGAGACTTTGTAACCGCCCTTGCCGAATTTTCCACCCGCATGGAGGATCGTCATGATCACTTCGACCGCCGGCATGCGCTCCTCGGCGTGCATCTCGACCGGAATGCCGCGGCCGTCGTCCTCGACGGAGCACGAGCCGTCTTTGTACAGCACGACTTTGATGTTGCGGGCGTAACCCGCCAGCGCTTCGTCGACGGCGTTGTCGACCGCCTCGTACACGAGCTGGTGCAGGCCCCGCTCGGCCGTGTTGCCGATGTACATGCCGGGCCGTTTGCGAACCGCTTCGAGTCCTTTGAGGACTTCGATCTGTTCGGCTCCGTAATTGTCGGTCATGAAGTTATGCGTTCTCTGTTCCGTAAAAGATGTCGTGCAGATGGTCGCCCAGGAGGTCGCGCACGACGGCGGGCGCGATGCGTTCGGGATCGAGCCCACTTTTCAAAAGGACGTAGGAGCTGGCGATCATCCGATCGCGTACCGTGACGTTGCGCCGCGTGCGAACGATGCCGTCTAAAACGTCGCGCCACCGGCGCAGCAACACACTGCGCACGTTCTCATAGTTTTTCGGCGTTACGCCGTCCACCAATCGAACGATACCGGGGTAGCCTAACCACGGCGCCTCGAAAAGCAGGCGCCCGACCTGCGCATCCCGCTCCTGCGCGTGCGCATTTTCGCATGACACGCAGTATGCTGCGGCACCCGGCGCGACGCGGACGCCGCACCTCCCGCATTCTTTCCAACCGGCGCGCGCCTTCGCCCGCTCGGCGCCCGCAACGTCCGCTCGAAAACGCTCCAGCGCGTCTTGCGCGCTGGCAGCGGGCGTTCGACTTTCAGTGCGCACGCGGCGACCGGCGAGGCGTTTTCCGGCCGGGATCAACGCGGCAGCGGTAATTCGCCCGACCCGGAAACGCAGCCGCTCCGGCGAAACGCCGGCCCGAGCGCGTAGCGCATGCAAAATGCGCTCGCTCAGAAACGACAGTTGTTGGCTCCATGCGCCGGACCGCGTGACGATCAGCAGCCCGTCGCGCACCATTTCGGCAGGACGCGAGTTCGCCGCTACTTCCGGACCGACGATTGCGGGCCACTCCGCCTTTATTCTCAACAGCGGATCGGCGCTTTCGGATGCACTGGGCTGCCATGCGGAAAGCACGGTGTTGAGCGGCTTCATCCGCTCACCACGGCGGCATCGATGTGATACACGCGCGCCGGCGGCAAATGCTCCGGCGTGTGCGTCGACGTCACGAACGCCTGCTCGAACTCGCCGATTCCGGTCATGAATGCTTGAGCGCGTGAAGGATCGAGCTCGGATAAAACATCGTCGAGCAGCAGCAGCGGCGCTTCGCCGGATCGTTCGTGCATTACCGCATATTCGCCGACTTTGAGGGCCAGTACCGCCGTGCGTTGCTGTCCTTGTGAGCCGAATGCGGACAAGGAGCGGTCCCCCAGCAGGAGCTCTACGTCGTCGCGGTGCGGCCCTATCAGCGCCGCTTGGCGCGCGCGCTCTTGCGCCGCCGTCGCACGCAGCGCCGCGGCGAACGCTGCCGCGGCGGCGTCGGCGCTTGGAACCTCGAACGGCACGTTGGGAGCGTAACGCACTCGCAGCTGTTCGCCGCTCCATTGCGCATGTGCGCGGGAGGCGGCCACGCCCAGCGCAGCAACGAATTGCGCGCGCGCCAGCATGATTGCGGTGCCCGATTCGATCAACGTGTGGTTGTAGATCGTCAACAGTTCTTCATCGATCCCGCCCGCGGCGCGCAGCAACGCGGATTTCTGCGCCAACGCTTTCTGATAGCGCGCGAGGTGATGATAGTATTGCGGCTGATCTTGCGCGAGCGCAGCATTCAGGAACGCTCTGCGGCCCGCCGGAGCTCCCGCGACGAGCTGCAAATCCGCCGGTACGAACGTTACAACCCGTAAACTGCCCAAAAACCTTGCGTAGCGTACGTTGCGATCGTTGATGGAAAACACTTTGCGGGTTCCCCGTTCGCCTACCGAGATCGTGCAGGAAAGGCGTACGGCTCCGGCGCCGATTTCCGCCTCGCCCGAAACGCCCGCCAGCGGAAAACCGCTACGAATCACCTCGCGGTCGCGGGAAGTGCGAAATGACTTGCCGGTGCCCAGCAGCGATATCGCTTCGAGCAGGTTGCTTTTGCCCTGCGCATTGCGGCCGATGAACACGTTGAGGCCCGCATCGGGGCGCAGGTCGAGGTGCGCGTAGTTGCGCAGGTTCGAAAGGTGCAGGTGGACCAGACGAATGCGATTATCACTGCCGCAGCGGCATGAGCACGTAGAGTTGCTGCGCGCCTTCAGCCGGTTCGACCGGCCGGATGGCGGCCGGCGAAAGCGGCCCTAAAAACTCGAGCACCGTCTGCGCCGAATCGATATGATTGAGAATCTCGACCAGGTAGCGTGCGTTGAAGGCGATCGTCAAATCTTCGCCCTGCTGTTCGATTTCGATCTCTTCGTACGCATTTCCGGAAACGTCCGAACTGGCAGTGACGATCAGCATGTGATTGCCCACGGCGAGCTTGACCATGCTCGCACGATCGCCGGCTACCAGCTCCGCGCGGCGCAGGCTGCTGATAAACGCATCGGTGTTCACCGTCACCGAGCGATCGAACTTTGCGGGTATCACTTGGCCGTAATTGGGATATTGTCCGTCCACCAGACGCACGACGATCGAGGCATCGCCGGCGGTGAATGCGAGCTGATTGTTCTGCGTTCCCAGCGCGGTGACGTCCACTGTTTCGGCGTTGCCGACGTTTCGCGCCGTCTCGGCAAGCGCGCGCGAAGGAACGATGTACTTCTCGGCGCCGGAAATTCCCGAATCTAGCGTCGTCTGGTAGCGGGCTAAGCGATAGCCGTCGGTTGCAACCATCGTCAGTGAGTCGTTTTCAAGTTCGAGCAGCGTCCCCATGAGCACTGCCCCGCGCGCTTCCTCGGCCGAGGCTGCGAAAATCGTTGCGTTGACGCCGTCCCGGAAACGTTTGGCGGCCAAGGCAAAGTGCTGACCCCGCTGGGCACTCGGAAGGGGCGGGTATTCTTCGGCCGGCAGCGCGTGAAAGTCGTAATTGCTGCGCTCGCATTTCACGCTGGCCCGCGTCGGCGTACCGGTCAGTTCGAGACGCCCCGGCTGCAGATTGCCCAAATAGCTGCTGAAAAGCTTGGCCGGAACCGTAACGCTGCCGCCCTCGCTGACCTCGGCCGCAAACGCGTGCTGCAGCGTCAGTTCGAGGTCGGTCGCGCGCACGGCGATTTTGCCGTCTTCGGCAGTCAGCAAGACGTTCGAGAGAATCGGAACCGTCGTATGCGCGTTGACCACCTTGCTGGCTGCGCCGACCGCTCCGGAGATGTCCTTGGTATTGCAGGTGAACTTCATCGTTGTCCTCGGTCTCTTCGGCGCTGCGTCGTCGTTTTCTTCACCGTTGCTCCGTCGCGTCGTTGCCTTCGTTTGATAAAAGACTTAACCGTAATAGTAATAACGCGGTTCATTGCGCGAACAACCCCCGATACTGCGGTATCACGCGGGCTTTCGCCCGGAATAACCTGTGCATGTCCGGGACGTATCGCTGCACATTCCCACGGCGCCGCGCTTTTTGGCAGTTATCCACGCGCACGCGAGTGCCCTGTGCACCCGGAGGTGCACAATGCTTGCTGAAAAGAAGGCGGCCCGGACGTACCCGGGCCGCGATCCGCAGAGAAGTGCGCAGCGCCGGTCAGTCGCTTTGGCAAAGCGCGACGAGCGAACGAATTTTGTTCCGGTAGGCCTCGTCGCGCTGCATTTGATCCTTGACTTTGTCCCGCGCGTACATGACCGTCGTGTGGTCCTTCTTATTGAATTCCCGCGCGATGTGCGGCAGCGAGCAATCCGTGAGTTCCGTGCAGACGAACATCGCGATCTGCCGCGGAGCAGCGACGCGCTGATCGCGCCGGTGATTGTCGAGCTCCTTTACGGTCAATCCGTGTGCCTTCGCAATTTTCTCTTTGACCGACGTTATCGTGACCCGGCGCAGCGGCGCTTGCGCTACCGCATTCTTCAAAACGTCGGCAGCCAAGTCGATCGTGATCGAAGACTTCGTGAGCGACGAGAAGGCCACCACTCGAATGAGCGCGCCTTCGAGTTCGCGGATGTTCGAGGGAATGACTTTGGCTATGAACGAGGTGACCTCGTCCGGCACCGGGATTTTTTCCGATTCGGCTTTTTTGCGCAGAATGGCTTCACGCGTTTCGAGATCCGGCGGCTGAATGTCGGTCAGCAGGCCCCACTCGAACCGCGAGCGCAGCCGGTTCTCCAGCGTCTGAATTTCCTTGGGCGGACGATCGCTCGAAATGACGAGCTGCCGCCCGGACTCGTGCAGCGCATTGAACGTATGGAAGAACTCTTCTTGGGTACCTTCCTTGCCTTCTAAAAACTGGATGTCGTCGATCAGCAGCACGTCCACTTGACGATACTTGTTGCGGAATTCGACCGTTTTGTTGTTCTGAACGGCGATGATGAACTCGTTGGTGAACTTCTCGCTGGAAACGTACACGACGTTGGACTCGGCGTTGTCCTGAAGCGCGCGATGACCGATGGCGTGCATCAGATGCGTTTTTCCCAGCCCCACCCCGCCGTAAAGAAACAGGGGATTGTACGCCCGCGCCGGGGCCGCGGCGACGGCCTGTGCCGCCGCATGCGCGAATCGATTGGAGTTACCGATGACGAACTCTTCGAAGGTGTAGCGCGAATTCAGGTTGCCGGGGCGGAAATCGGCCGCGGGACGCCCGGGCGAGCCTGCGCCGAAGCCGCCGGGTCCGGGGACAGTGGCTTCAGCCGGCTCCACTACGGTAAACTGCAGTTCCAGGCCGGCTCCGAAGATTTCGTCCAGCACCTCGACGATCTGACTCTTGAGCCGGTTCTCAACCCAATCGCGGGCAAAGTTGTTCTGGACGGCAAGCAAAAGTTCGTTCCCGCTCAGCGACACGAGTCGCAGCGGTTTGATCCACATTTCGAAGATCGGCTTGGAAAATCTGCGTTCCAGAGCCGACAGCGCCGATTGCCAAAGTTGGTTCGAGATGTCCGAATTGCCAACCGCGAGCGCCATCCTGCAAACCTCTTTTTCGATCGTAATTGCGCGCGCTTGCGGCCGCTGCCGGGAGGGTGCGATGCAGCCGAGCGTGGAGGACGCGATATTTCCTTAATCGAGGTGCTATCCTGCGGTTGGCGCAGACTTTTTTATCCACTTCTCCACAGGTGTAAAACCGTTGATTTTATTGCATATTTCGCTCGATCGACCAACATGGAAGGCAGCTCTTGACAACATCGAAAAGGCTCGCGGCACGGCGCATTTCGCGCAAGCTGAACGCAGCGCGCAAGGGCGCTTTCCACAAGGTTGTCCACAAGTGTGGACAGTGAGCGCCGGCCACGCGCGCCCTTGACGGTGCCGCAGGGCGCCCCTATACTAGATGGCTGTGCCCGGCGGCTCGCCGTGCGCGACGTTTCCAAGCAGGAGAGCCGATAAACCATGAAGCGGACCTTCCAGCCGCACAACCGCCGGCGCAAGCGCGTCCACGGATTTCTCGAGCGGATGTCCACCAAGAACGGACGCCGCGTCATCAACGCGCGGCGCAAGAAGGGCCGCAAGCGCCTGACCGTTTGATGCGCCGGTTCGCCAGCCTGAGCCGCAAGAAGGACTTTGCCCGCTTGCGCGCCCGCGGGCGGCGGATGTCGAGCGCCAATCTCGCCGTTTTCCTCGGCGATCCCTCGCCGGCCGACCCTGCTCCCTTAGTCGGCATCTCCGTCCCCAAAGCCGTCGGCAACGCCGTGAAGCGCAACCTCGTGCGGCGCCGGCTCTCGGCCTGCGTCCACGATGCCCTTTCAAACGATGCGCGCTTGCGCGTGCTGATCTTAGCCCGTCCCGGCGCTGCAGAGGCCACGTTTGCAGCGTTGCGGCAAGAAGTCTTTCGTGCGCTTTCCTGACGCGCGGCGCCCCGTAACGGCCATTTTGCACGGATACAAACGCTGGATTTCGCCAGTGCTTCCGCCGGCGTGCCGGTTTTACCCCACCTGCTCGGAGTACGCCGCCCTCGCAATCGCGAAACACGGCCTGCTCCACGGCGGTATCCTGGCGGCAAAGCGGCTGGCGAAATGCAGCCGGCTTCATCCCGGCGGTTTCGACCCGGTTCCTTCGACCGGTACGCTGCGGTTGGGTCGACCGGGGGCGCTCGTGCGCCGACTGGGTCGAATCGGGGCGCTTGCGCGCCGACTCGAGAGAAAGGCGTAAGGCTTGCACGTTCTGCTCGCGGCTTCGTGGCTCGATCCGTTTACGCACTTGGTCGCGTTCGTCATCGGTTCCATCGACTCGGTCGTGCGCAACCGCGGCTGGAGTCTCGTGCTGTTCGCGCTCCTTTTGAAAATCATCGTTTGGCCGCTGAACACCAAACAGTTCATGGCGATGATTAAAATGCAGCGTCTCGCGCCGCAGCTCAAGCGTCTTCAAGAGAAGTACGGCAAAGAAGATCCGCAGCGCTACCAGCAAGAGACGATGGAGCTGTACAAAAAGAACGGCGCAAATCCGCTCGCCGGATGCTGGCCGATGCTCGTGCAATGGCCGTTCATCGCTGCCGTCTACTACGCGGTAACGCTCAAAGAATACAAACCGTTGTACGCGGGACAGCACTGGCTATGGATCGGCACGCCGTTCACCCTGCACATGGCGCCCCTGCATCTTTTGAGCTGGAATTCTCCGCCGCTGGCCGCGAGCTTGACCGCGCCGGACCTCGTTCTGCTCATCGCATACATGATTTCGATGTATCTGTTTTCGCGTTATGCGACGATGCCGTCGACGGATCCGCAGCAGGCGCAAACGCAAAAGATGATGGCGATCTTCTCGCCGATCATGCTCGGATACATGGGCTTTCAATTCAAATGGCCATCCGCCATGGTGCTGTACTGGTTTTCGTATAACGCCTTCACGATGGGCCAGCAATTCTATTTGCTCAAGCGCTTCCATCAGCCGCTCTCCGTGCTCGACAACGAACATGCCATCACCGATATAGCGGAGCAGCCCGCCCCGGCAAAAGCCGTAGCTTCCAACGGAGCGCCGAAGAAACTCGCGCCGCCGGCCGGTTCGACGAAGCGTTCCACCAAGAAAAAGAAAGGCGCAAAACGATAAGCATGTTCGAGGACGACTTCGAGCCGGAAGATCAGCCTGCAGAGATTCGCGATCGGGACGTTCCCGGCAGCGGCGGCCGCGGCGGTCCGCATCCACGCCGGCGGGGACGAGAGAAAAGTACCAACGGGGCCGGGCTTGCGCGCTCGCCCGCAGGCAAGCACGAGCTGCCGGCGGACGCGGTCCCCGCGCGCGATCTGCTCGTCGAAATACTGACGCGTATGGGCATGACGCATGCGGAGATTGCGTACGTTCCGCGTCCCGAAGGTGAATATTTAGAGGTGAACGGCCCCGACCTCGCGATGCTGATCGGGCGGCACGGCAACACGTTGGAAGCGCTCAACCTCATCTTCAACAACATCATCAACGCCGGCGTGCGCAGCAACCGCAAATACTACACGATCGACGCCGAGGGATATCGCGCGCGCAGAGCCGATCAATTGAAAAATTTGGCGCTCCAGACGCTCGAGCGGTGCATTCGCGACAAAAAGCCGCAGCGATTGGAACCGATGCTGCCGTCGGAGCGCAAGATCGTGCATCTGGCGCTGGCCGACAATCAGTACGTGCGAACGGAGTCGGAAGGTACCGAACCGGAACGCCGCGTGGTCGTTTTTCCGAAATAGCGCAGGTCGTGCGATCGCATGCATGACGGCGAAACGATTGCTGCGATCGCTACGCCGCCCGGAACCGGCGCGATTGCGATCGTACGCGTCTCGGGGCCGCAGTCGGCCGCCCTTGGCGCCCGGGTATTTCGCACGCGTCAGCCGCTCCAGCCCCGAGTTGCCGCCTACGGAACCGTGCTCGACGAGGAAGGCCGTGCGCTCGATCGCGGAATCGCGCTTTTCGCTGCGGCGCCCCACAGCTATACCGGGGAAGACACGCTCGAACTGCAGGTGCATGGTTCGCCGGTCATTGCGCGTGAGGTCGTTCGCGCGCTTATTGCATGCGGCGCGCGGCACGCCACTGCCGGAGAGTTTACGCGCCGTGCGTTCCTCAACGGAAAATTGGACCTGCATGCAGCTGCTTCGGTGGCCGAGCTCATTTCAGCCGAAAGCCGTTCGGCGGCTCGAGCAGCGCTGGCAAATATGGGGGGCGGATTCTCCCGGGAAGTGCAAGCCTTGCGTTCGCGCCTGGCCTCGCTGTTGGAAGAGCTGGCGGCGGCCGTCGATTTTCCGGACGAAGTAGCCGAACCCGGCCGGCAGCAGGTTCGAGCGACGCTGCGCGCGATCGTCGAACCGCTGCAGCGGTTGCAGCGCGACACCGAAATCGGCCGATGGGTACGCGAGGGAATAGCCGTGGCAATCGTCGGGCCGCCGAACGCCGGGAAGTCTTCGCTCCTCAACGCGCTGCTCGGCGAAGAGCGCGCGATCGTCTCCGAACTTCCGGGCACGACGCGGGATGCGATCGAGGACTGGATTGTGGTGCAAGGCGTTCGAGTACGCCTCATCGACACGGCGGGAATTCGCGAGCGCGCCGATCGATTGGAGCGCGCAGGAATCGAACGCGCGCAGCGTGTGCTGCAGTCTGCACGGATCGCGCTGGTGGTCATCGACGGCTCCCAACCGCTAAGCCCCGAGGCTTTCGCGGTGCTCGAGCAAACTGCCGATCGCGTGCGCATCGTTTTTGCAAACAAATCGGACCTCGGCACCGTTGGGGCGCGCGAACTGGACGGCATCGCGCACATAACCGGAAGCGCTCTCGACGAACGCACGCCGGCAGTGGTGCGCGGCGAAATCGCGCGGGCAGGATGGGGCCAGGCGCAGCCTGATTTAGAGCGCCCGCATTTGGTAACGCTGAGCGAAGCCGACGCGGTCGCGCAGGCGCTTACCGCGCTGGACTTCGCGCAGCAAACGCTCGAGCGCAGCGATCCGCTCGATCTCATGACGGGAGAGTTGCAGACTGCATTTGCAGCGCTCGGGCATCTTTGCTCGGATGCGGCTAACGAAGAACTGCTGGCCGGGATCTTTGCGCGGTTTTGCATCGGGAAGTAACCGCTTGCGCTCCAGCGGTGGTAAGCTTTCATCGCTTGATAGAATACGGGCGTGATACAGCGCAGCGATGATGCCGGCGTCATCGTCGTCGGCGGCGGGCATGCCGGCGTCGAAGCGGCGCTTGCTTCAGCGCGGCTCGGCATCGAGACGCTGCTCGTCACGGGCGATCCGCAGCGAATCTGCACCCTCCCGTGCAATCCGTCGATCGGAGGCAGCGCGAAAGGCCAGCTGGTTCGGGAGATCGATGCGCTCGGGGGCGCGATGGCGCAGATTATCGATGCATGTTCGCTGCATTCGCGTTTCTTGAATGAATCGAAAGGGCCGGCGGTGCGCGCGTTGCGCGCCCAAGCGGACAAACCGGCGTACGCGCGCCTCGCAATCGACACGTTGCGCAAACAGCCGCGCCTGAGCATCGTGCGAGGCATGGTGGAAGCGCCGATTCTTTCCGCCGGCGCAGCGCGAGGCGTTACATGCGCCGACGGGTCGAGCTATTTTGCGCGAAGGATCGTGCTGGCCACCGGCACGTTTTTGGGCGGCAAAACGTTTCGCGGCGACTGCGTGCAATCGGAAGGGCGCTTTGGCGAAGCGCCGGCCATGGGGCTTTCTCATGCACTGCGCGCACTCGGATTTCCGACTAAACGGCTGAAGACCGGCACGCCGCCGCGCGTCGACCGCACCACCGTGCGCATCGAAGCGATGACGATGCAGTTGCCGAGCGAGATTCCCTTGCCGTTTTCCTATCGTAGCCCGCGGCGATTCGCCGGCCCGCAGCTGCCGTGCTACATTACCGAAACCAACGAACGCACGCACGCGCTGGTGCGGACGAACCTGCATCGCTCGCCGCTGTACGGGCTGGATTTGATCGAGGGCATCGGCCCGCGTTACTGTCCGTCGATCGAAGATAAAGTCATAAAATTCGCGCACAATCCTACGCACCAACTCTTCGTTGAACCGGAAGGTTGGGATGAACCGAGCTGGTATATCGGCGGCTTTTCCACATCGTTGCCCGCCGAAGTACAGTCTGCAGATGCTGCACGCGCTTCCCGGACTCGAGGAAGCCGTTATGCTGCGAGCGGGTTACGCCGTGGAGTACGACATGGTGCCGCCGACACAGCTTCACGACACGCTTGAAACGCGACGAATCGGCGGTTTGTATCACTGCGGGCAGATCAACGGAACTTCCGGCTACGAAGAAGCGGCGGCGCAAGGGTTGCTGGCCGGAATGAACGCTGCGCTGGCTGCGGGGGGGCGCGCGCCGCTGCGGTTAGCTCGAAGTCAAGCGTACATAGGCGTCATGATCGACGACCTGGTTACCAAGGGCGTCGACGAGCCCTACCGCATGCTCACCTCGCGCGCCGAACATCGAATCGTTTTACGGCACGACAATGCCGATACGCGCTTGACGCCGGTCGGCCGAGAGGCGGGCTTAGTTGGCGACCGGGACTGGGAAGCGTATCAGGAGCGCCGGGACGCGCTGGAAAGGACGTTGACGGCGGCGCGTTCCACGCGCACCGGAGTACGAGTGATTCGGGAGAACAGCTTCGATTCAGGCGCAACGGTGGCCGAAGCTCTGCGCCGTCCGGACGTTGGGTTCGGCGACGTCGCAACGAGCCTGCCGCCGGTCGATTCGGTCGTCGGGGAGCGCGCCGCCATCGAGATCAAGTTCGAGGGATACGTGCGCCGCGAATCGCTCGCCATCGCGCAGGCCGCAAAGAATGAATCGGTCGCCATTCCGGAACGTTTTTCGTACGGCGACATATCCGCTCTCTCGCGAGAAGCGCGAGAAAAACTGTGCGAGCGGCGACCGCGTACCCTCGGCGCGGCTGCACGCATTCCCGGGGTGACGCCGTCGGACGTCGCTATTTTGGGGTTGTACGTCCGGCGTCGAACGGCGTAGAGCGGCAGAGCCGCAGCGAGTATTCCATCATGGAGAAGATTGCGGCAGCGCTGCAGGATGCCGGCTTGGACGGCGAGCGCGTACAGCGCCTGGTCTGCTACGTCGCGATGCTATTGGAAGCGAACCGCAAGTTCAATCTGACCGGCGCCAAGTCTGCCGAGCAACTGCTGCCGCACGTGCTCGACAGCCTTTCGATTTTGCCCTACGTCGGCTCGCCGCTGATTGACGTTGGTTCCGGCGCAGGGTTGCCGGCCATCCCGCTGGCGGTCGCGGCCGCGCTGTCAGTTACCCTCGTTGAAGCGAATCGCAAGAAAGCGGCGTTTCTGCAGTCTGCGGCCGGTGTATTAGCGCTCGAGGCAAACGTCCTGAACGAGCGCGCCGAAAGCGCAGCTCATGGTTCGGCGCTGCGCGGTCGCTTTAAATCTGCGACGGCGCGCGCCGTCGCCTCCGCGCCCGCTGTAGCGGAACTGACCGTGCCCTTTCTGGAAATCGGAGGCTTGGCGATCCTGCAGCGGGGACGAGTAGCCCAAGCTGAGCGCAGGGCGGTTGCAGACGCCGCTCCAATGCTTGGGGCCGACTTCAGCGATGAGATTCCGCTGGACGGCCAACGTTGCTTGATGTTGCTCCGTAAGATTGCCCCGACCCCCGCTCGCTTTCCCCGCAGAAGCGGCATTCCGCAAAAGCGGCCCCTGTGCCTGAGCTGAAAGCGCAGCGCTGGGACCCTTGAATCCCCGTTGTTATAGGGGTTCCACGTGGAACCTCGGAATCGAGAGACATTTCCTCGACTGAAATACGTGCGGGTCTGCCGGGGCCGATTGCAAAATGTCTTTGTTCCACGTGGAACATCAATGAGTCATGTCGAAGTAACCATCAAAGGCAATTTACTGGATATTGAACGCGAAGAAGCTCCGGCTTGCGGTTCGCACGCGGCCCTTCGAGCCGACGCCTCGACAGGCCGGCGCCTACCGGCCATCGATCGGGCCCTGGCGGACGCGCTCCCGCTTGGATCGCTCTTTGCGGTCGGCGGCCGAGTGCGCGATGAGGTGCGCAGCCAAGCCGGTGTAGCGCTCGGGCCGCTGAAGGATCTGGACTACGTCGTCACCGGTCTGACGCACGACGAACTTCGCGCGCGTCTGGAGGGGCTTGGCCGCGTCGATTTCGTGGGCGCTTCCTTTGCCGTCTTCAAAGTTTCGCTGGGGGGTGAAACGATCGACGTTGCCCTCCCGCGCCGCGAGCGCTCGCTGGGCGTCGGCCATCGCGAGTTTTCGGTCGAGAGCGGGCCGCAGGTCAGTCTTTTGGAAGATTTGGCGCGGCGCGACTTTCGGATGAACATGCTGGCGCGGGCGCTTCCCTCCGGGGAACTCGTGGATCCGTTCGGCGGCGTGGCGGATATCCACGCGCGCCGCATCGACATCTTAAGCGCACGCGCATTCGAAGAGGATCCGCTGCGTGTCATGCGTGCGGTGCAGTTTGCCGCGCGATTCGAATACGATCTCACTACGCAAACGCGCACGGCGATGGCGGCCGCCGCGCATCTGATTCCCAGCGTTTCCGCCGAGCGCATCGCCGGTGAATTGCAGAAAATGCTGGTGCACGCGGCGCGCCCGTCGATCGGATTCGAACTGCTGCGCGAACACGGCGCGCTCGAACACATTTGGCCCGAATTGCTGGAAGGCGTCGACGTTGAGCAAAATGAGTGGCATGCGTTCTCCGTCTACCGCCATAACTTGGAAACGATGGACGCGGCGGCGCCCGGCGATCTGATTTCACGGCTTGCCGCGCTGTTGCACGACGTTGGAAAGTCACGCACGAAAGACGGACCGCATTTTTACCGGCACGAGCAGGTCGGCGCAGATATGGCCGCTGCGATGCTTTCGCGCCTTCGCTTTTCGAATGACGTTGCGCGCACGGTCGAGCATTTGGTTCGCGGGCACATGTACGCGGCCGATCCGCAGCTGTCCGATGCGGCGCTTCGCCGGTTCATCCGGCGCATCGGTGTCGAGCATCTCGATCGTCAGTTCGCGCTGCGCTCAGCGGATATCGCCGGCAGCGGCTTGCCCAAACGCGACGATTCGAACGAACGCTTCCAAACCCGCGTCTACGCCGAACTCGCACGTGAAACGCCCTTCTCGATCCACGATCTGCGCATCGACGGCGAGCGCGTGATGGCGTTCATGGTCCAAAACGGATTGGCGCAGCAGGGATTCCGCGGGGATCCCCGCGTCGGCGAAGCGCTGCGCTATCTCTTCGAGCAGGTCACGGAGCAGCCGGAACGCAACCAGCCCGAAGCGCTCACCGCATTGCTCGAGCAATATTTCGGGGGTTTCTAACTCTGTCGCGCATCATCGCGCTCGTCAATCAAAAGGGCGGCGTCGGAAAATCGACCACCACGGTAAACCTCGGTGCGGCGCTGGGCGTCCTGGGCAAGACGGTGCTGGTCGTCGATTTGGATCCGCAAGGAAACACCACTACGGGCCTTGGGACCAACAAGTCTGCAGCTCAAACGGGACGTTCTACGATTTGCTCACGCATCACGCTGCGATCGACGAGGTGTTACGCCCCACCGAAATCGATAATGTGCATTTGATCCCCGCAACGATAAATTTGGCAGGAGCGGAAATCGAACTCGTTTCCGCGCTTTCCCGCGAAAACCGGCTCAAAGGCGTGCTCGCGCCGATCGCGCAAAATTACGATTTCGTGCTGATCGACTGTCCGCCGTCACTGGGTTTGCTGACGATCAATGCACTGACCGCCGCAGAAGAAGCGATCATCCCGGTGCAAGCGGAGTATTATGCGCTCGAAGGGCTCTCGCAGCTGACCAACGTCGTGCGGCGCATTCAAGACGCGCTCAACCCCGCGCTCCATATCAGCGGCGTACTCGTCACCATGTTCGACGGACGCACGAAGCTCGCCGTCGAAGTGCTCGACGAACTCAATGCCTATTTTCCGCGGCAAATGTTCAAAACGCAGATTCCGCGCAACATACGGCTGTCCGAAGCGCCCTCGTTCGGCAAGCCGGTCATTTTATTCGATCTGAAGTCGCGTGGAGCGCAAGCGTACATGTCGCTTGCAAAAGAGATGCTCGACGCGCAGCACGACGTGCGGGCCCTCGCCCAGTGATCGCCGCTTTGCGATGAGTACTGCACCGAAACGCGGCCTGGGCCGCGGCCTGGGCGCATTGTTGGGCGAGCCCCAAGTGACGTCGGACCACGGGGCCCTCACCGGCGAACAGGTCGTGCGCGTTCCGATCGATCGGTTGCGTCCGAATCCGTCGCAGCCGCGCAAAACATTCGACGCACACGCGCTTGAAGAGTTGCAGGCCTCTATCGCCGAGCACGGCGTGCTCGTGCCCATCCTCGTGCGCGAGCGCGGCGATGGTTACGAGATCATCGCGGGCGAACGCCGCTGGCGAGCATGTGCCGCGCTTCGACTTTCCGATATCCCGGCGATCGTTCGTTCCAGCAGCGACCCGCAAAGTTTGGAAGTGGCGATCATCGAGAATTTGCAGCGTGAAAATCTCAACGCGCTCGAAGAGGCAGCCGGGATCGCGCAGCTGATCGATGCGCATGCGTTCACGCAGGACCAGGTGGCCGTGCGGCTCGGAAAGAGCCGGCCCTCGGTTACGAACGCGCTGCGGTTGCTCGCGCTGTCCGAGCCGATCAAGGTCATGATTGCGCGCGGCGAGCTGAGCGCCGGGCACGCCAAAGCGCTGCTGTCCGCGCCCGAATCGGCGCGTTTGGAGCTGGCCCGCACCGCCGTAGCGCAAGGGCTACCCGTTCGCGCGCTGGAGCGCGCAATCGCTGCGCTGACCGCAGCGCCCGCCGGCAAACCGGCGGCAAAAATGCGTTCGATCTCACCGGAAGATCGCGAGTTTGAAGCGCGCCTGCGTACCCGCGTCGCTTCGGCGGTAACGCTGCGGCGAACGGCGCGCGGGGGCAGCATCGAAATCGCCTTTGCCGGCGAAGCGGAGCTGATTCGCATCGCGGAAATTCTTTTAGGTTCCCCGGGGCAGTAAGCCGTGGCGGGAATCCAACGTATCGTGGCATTGCTCATGGCCGCCGCGATGATCTTCGTTTTCCTGGTGCCGATCGGCATGGCGCGCCATCGCTATGGGTTCGTGGTGGCGCTCGTTGCAGTATTCTTTCTCTATCTCGCGGTGAATGCGTGGATATTCGTACGCATGCGCAAGCGCTCTTAAGCGGAATCTACGCGATCGTCAACGAGGCCGCGGATTGCGTCGATCTGGCGCGCGCTGCAGTCGAGGGCGGCGTGCGCATCATTCAGTATCGCGCCAAGGGGGGAATCGTTCCGGATCACGCGCGCGCGCTTCGCGCCGTTACGCGGAGCGCCGGCGCACTGTTCATCATCAACGACGATTGGATGGCTGCAAAAGCGTACGCCGCTGACGGCGCGCACGTCGGCTTCGACAATCTCGGCGCGCCTGATGTGGCGGTGATTCGAAGCGAACTAGGAGCGCGCGTGCTCGGCGTTTCCTGCGCGACGCAAGCGCAGGCGCAAACCGCGCAAGCGGCGGGAGCGGACTACCTGGGCGTAGGCTCGGTGTACGAGACGGGATCCAAAACCGATGCCGGCGCTCCGATCGGCATTTCGGGTTTGAAAAGCATTGCCCAGGCATCGCTGTTGCCGGTTGCCGCAATCGGCGGCATCACGCTGGAGCGGCTCCCGGAAGTGCGCGCCGCGGGCGTGGCGATGGCCGCGGTGCTCTCGGAAATCGCGCGCAGTTCGCAGCCGCAAGCTGCTGCGCGGGCGCTGGTGCAAGCGTGGAACGCTTCGCCATGAGCCCCAGCATCGTTTCCATCGGCACGACCCATCCGTGGAACATCGCGGGGCTCGGGTTGGACGCGCGAGTCGCGGCGGAATACGGGGTGCGCCACCTGATGGCGGTAGCAGCGGTCAGCGCGCAGGATGCCGCCGGGCTACACGATCTCGCACCGATCGCATCGGCCTCGCTGCGCGAACAGTTGCGCTCGCTCCCGCCCGACGTGGGCGCGTACCGCATCGGAGCGTTGGTCTCGAGCGACAACGTCCGCGTCGTCGCGGCGTTTTTGGCCGAACGCGCAGCCGGTATTGCCGTCGTTATCGATCCCGTCGTCAACGTCACTTTGGGTGGAGAATTGCGCGCGGACGGCGCATTGCTCGCGACGCTGCGGGAAGAGTTGCTGAGCTTGCCGGCAATTCTCACGCCGAACGTCCCGGAATTGCAAGCCCTGACGGATCTACCGATCGCCGATACGGAGCAGATGCGCAGCGCAGCGCGAGCGCTGCTTGCAAGAGGCCTGCACGCAGTGCTCGCAAAGGGCGGTCATCTCGCCGGCGATCCGCACGACGTGCTCGTAACGCCGAGCGCGCAGAAGACGTATCGACAGCCGCGGCTGCCGGGGTCGATGCGCGGCTCCGGCTGCACGCTTGCGGCAGCGATCGCCTGTGAATTGGCGCTGGGACGCGACGTTTTTGCCGCCGTCGACGCGGCGCGCGCGTACGTGCGTGCGAAAATTGCCGCGCGAACGATGCGCGACGGCTTGCAGGTTGCGTTCTAACCATGATACAAAGCGCCCCGATTCCATGACGACCCAGATTCCGGCGGTCAAGCGCACGCGCGTCATGTCCGGCATGCGCCCTACGGGGCGCCTGCACATCGGCCATTACTTCGGCGTCTTGCTGCAATGGGTCGCGTATTGCAACGACGCCGACGCATATTTCGAAATCGCGGATCTGCACGCGTTTACCACCGGTTTTGCCGATCCGCAGGCGATTCGGAGCGCGCGCAACGAGATGGTCATCGACTGGCTGGCGGCGGGCGTCGATCCGCAGCGCTCAACGTTTTTTCTGCAGTCCGGCATTCCCGAAATCGCTGAACTGCAATTGCTCCTGGGCATGATTACGCCGGTGTCGTGGCTCGAGCGGGTGCCGACGTACAAGGGGCAAATCGAAACGCTGGGCTCCGAAATTGCGACGTACGGCTTCTTGGGATATCCGTTGCTGCAGTCTGTGCGACATCGCGGTATTCCGTGGAGAGGAAGTTCCGGTCGGACGCGATCAGGTCGCGCACCTTGAATTCGGCCGCGAAGTCGTGCGCCGCTTCAATTACCTCTACGGCGAAGGTGAAGCCGTGCTGACCGAGCCCAAGGCGATGCTCGTCGAGCAAGGCGGCGCGGAAGTACCGGGCATTGACGGACGCAAGATGAGCAAGTCGTACAACAATACGATTCTGCTCGCCGACGACGAAGAAACGACGACGAAAAAAGTGCGCAGCATGATCACCGATCCGCAGAAAATTCGCCGCAACGATCCCGGCCATCCGGAGATCTGCCCTGTCTTCGCTTTATGGAAGCTCGTTCGGGCGGAACACGTACCGCTGGTCGAGCGCGATTGCCGCTCCGGCGCGTTGGGATGCGTCGCCGACAAAAACGACTTCGCACAGGCGCTGAGCGCGTTTTTGCAGCCGATACGGCAGCGGCGCGCGCTGTACGCGGCCGACGTCGCGCAGGTGGAGCGAATCATCGCAGAAGGAACTGCTCGCGCAAGAGAAATCGCGATCGAAACGTTGGGTGACGTGCGCCGGGCGATGAAACTCCTGTAGTAGCGATTAGCCGGTAGCGGTACCGGTGTCGTTTTCGGAGTGTGCAGGTCCTTCCCGCCGCACTAGCGCAATGCTCCTTGCCCCGGGCCATAGAGCAGGCTCGCTACTTCTTTTTTTCCGATAAGGGGAACCCCGCGATGATCGTACGCTCAAAGCTACAAGCCCGTTTCGCGGGTTTCGTCGCCATGGCTGTGACGTTGGCAGCGTGCTCGGGCGGCGGCACGTTGATGCCGGCTCAGAACGATCGGAACGCGGCAGCGCTGTCCGGGATGCCGACGAGCCCGTCGGCCGTAACGCTCGACGCCGCCCGTACCCTTGCGCAGAACGGCAGGAGCTGACGGCAGGCAACTGTCCGTGAATCCCTCGTCGCTCAGGTTTACGAGCGACACGCCGAAGACTTTTTCGGTCCGGATTCCAGGGAAAACCACCGTCTACGCTGCGTCGAGTGATGATAGGATCGTTACCGTCACGCCACAACGCACTGACACGTCCGGTCCGACGACCATTGTGTTGACGGTCACGCCTCGGGCGAACGGTAAAGCCGTCATCGGCATCTTGGATTGCGCCCTCGGATATGCCATCGTGCCGGTCTGGGTCAATGTTCCAGGTATGCCGACTCCGGGCCCGACGCCGACGCCCACACTAGCGCCGACGCCTTCGCCGACGCCTTCGCCGACGCCGACGCCAACGCCGACACCAACGCCCACACCGACGCCAACGCCGACACCAACGCCAACGCCCACACCAACGCCCACACCAGTGCCGACGCCAGTGCCGACGCCTACACCGACGCCAATGCCAACACCGACGCCGACACCAATGCCAACACCGACGCCGACACCAATGCCCACACCAACGCCGACACCAATGCCCACACCAACGCCGACACTAACGCCCACACCGACGCCGACACCCACATCGACGGGGGGCAACGGCGGTGGTTGCCTGGCAACGATACCACCGAACTACGGCACCGAGCACAAGAAAGGTGTGAAGCCGGACGTTATTCATTGCTAGCGATCGAAACGTCATAGCAGCGTGATATCCGGCACAGCGCTCTACGAAGAGATGCGCGTTGGAACAGCGACATGGGCCGCGGAATCACGCGTCGGTGCGAAATTACATGCGTCGAGATAGATCTGAATTAATTGAAATTAATTGCGATAGACTGGGATGCTGCGCTCCATCTGCGACAGCGCATAGTCGATGTCGTCCAGCGATGCGGCGTACGAGAAGCGCAGATAGCCCTTGCCGGCGGCACCGAACGCCGAACCGCCCAAACACGCGACGCCGGCTGTTTGCAATAAGTACGCCGCGAGCGCTTTGTCGTCGGAGGCGATCCGTTTAACGTTGGGAAACGCGTAGAACGCACCTTCCGGAATCGTGCAGCTCATTCCGTCGATGCGGTTGAGCCCGTCGACGAGGCGGTCGCGCCGCTCGCGAAACACGTCGTTCATGCGGCGCACCGATTCGTCGGGTCCGAGCAGCGCGGCGATTGCCGCATGCTGCACGAACACCGGCGTGCATGAAAACGTGTTGTTGTTGAAGAGCGTCACGACCTTGGCTAACTGCGGCGACATGATCGCATAGCCCAAGCGCCAGCCGGTCATCGCATACGCTTTGGAAAAACCGTCAACGACGATCGTGCGCTCGCGCATTCCGCGGACGGTGACGATCGAGACGAACTCGCTCTCGTAGAAGTTGCGGCTGTAGATCTCGTCGGCAATCACAAGGAAATCGTGCTTCTGTGCCAGCTGAGCGATGCGTTCCAAGTCGGCCCTCGTCAAAACGCCGCCGGTCGGATTGTGCGGCGAATTGATCATGATGGCGCGCGTTCTATCGGAAACACGGCGTTCCAGCTCGTCCAGGTCCATCCGCCATTCTTTCTCTTCGTGCAGCGGTATGGGAGTTATGGCGGCGCCAAGATAGCCGGCGCAGGACGCGTACGCGGGATATGCCGGATCGAAATAGATGAACTCGTCGCCAGGGTTCAGGATGGCGCTCAGGATATTCCAAATAATTGGTTTGGCGCCGGGCGCAACGACGACATTTTCTGCGGAAAACGGCTCTACGCCGCGAAACTTCGAAGCGTACGACGCAATGGCATCGCGCAGTTCCGGAATGCCGGCCGAGGGTGAATAGTGCGTGTTGTTCTCACGTATCGACCGGATGCCGGCTTCTTTGACGTGCTCGGGCGTGTCGAAATCGGGTTCGCCGATCTCCATGTGCACGACCCGCACGCCCTGCGCTTCCAGCGCGCGCGCACGCGCAAGTACTTCGAACGCGCTCTCCGATCCGAGACGCGAGACGGCGTCGGCAATGCGATCGACCTTCGTAGCGAGCATCAACTGTAAACCTTTCGCTGTGAGAAGTTGATGTCAAGGGAGCGCTTATCCCGCGGCGAACTACGGCGAGTAGTCATGCGCACCCTGACGGACGTTTTTACGCCGGGAGCTCCGACGCTGCCCGAGGGACTTCGAACCCTCGCCGTTTCGCCCGAACGCGAATTGGAACCTGGGATGACGGTGCGCGCAAGCTTCACGTTTCGCAATCAAGGCGGCGCGCCGGCAACGGGCGTGCGCGTGCGGTTCAATTTGCCCGACGGATTGGTGTACTTGGTCGGAACCGGCCAAATCGACGGAACGCAGCTCGACGACGAGCACGGCAATTCGCCGCTGCTCGCGCGCGCCGGCGCGGACATCGGCGACATCGCTCCCAATCAGGAGCGGCGGATCGACATCGCCTACAGCGTGGCCGGCGCAATCGAAAACGGCACGACCGTTGAAGTTCAAGCAGCCGTCGCCGCATTTGAATTGCCGCCCGTCGGTTCTAATATCGTGCGCTTGGTTGCACGTAGCCGGCCGGCGCTGGAAAACCCGTTAACGACGGCCGCAATAGAATCGCGCGGAAATGAGCCGCGCGCCGGCGGCGAAGCGACGATCACCGTGCGGGTGCACAATGCAGGCGAATCCAGCGCCCACGACGTTGTGGTGGTGGCACCGATTCCCGAGCATACGATCTACGTGCCCAATTCTGCACGCGTGAACGGCCGCGAATTCGAGCGGGATTTACAGTCGCCGTTCGACAGGGTCTACGCTCCGGTCGTTGCGCAAACCCTGCACGCGAGCGCAACCGTGACGCTGCAATATCGCGTGCGCATCGACGATCCGCTGGCCGACGGCACTCCGATCGGCGTGCACGTTCGTATCGCTTCGCAGGAGACGCCGGCATTTGCGCCCGCAACGGCGTCAATCGTAGCGCGCGCGCATGCGGATTTTGAAGACGAGCGAACGGCGTTTGCGGTGGAACCGTCGGCCGAAGTCGCGCCGGGCAGCCGGGTGACGTTGCGCGTAAGCGCGCACAATGCCGGAACGGCGGCTGCGGAAAACGTCAGCGTGGCGCTCGTTCTGGCGGAAGGATTGCTTGCGGTGCGCGGGGCTGTGCGCGTCGACGGTCGCGCGGTGCGCGAGCGCAAGAATAACGCGTTGACGTACGAGCTCGGCTGCGTTGCGGCGCGCGAAGCGGTGGAGCTGGTTGCGGAGGCAGTCGTCGCTGCGCCGCAGCCCGACGGCGCGCAGCTGCCGGTACAAGCCAGATTGAAGTGGCACTCCGGCGAGCGCGAATTCGAGCGCGCAATCGTCGTCCGCTCGCTGCCGCACCTGAGCGCCAGGCGCAACAGCGTCGAGCGTATCGGTTCGGGGCTGGTAGCCCCCTCCGCGGAGTGCGAAGCGGCGGTGACGCTGACGAACGACGGCAGCGCGCGAGCGTGCGATGCAGTGCTGCATTTGCACGTCGACCCCGGGCTTGACGACGTGCGCGTTTTCGAAAAACAGTCGCGCCTGGAGATCGTCAACGACGCGGTGGAGTTGGGCGTGGTGGAACCGTATGCCGTTCGCAAACTGATCGTGCGCGCACGCGTGCGCACGCCCTATGCCGATCGCACCCAGATTCGATTGGGCGTGAGCTTGCACACGCAGGAATTGGGAGAAACCGCGCTCGGTGAAGCGCAATGGCGGATCGATTCGCATCCGGCATTTTCGCCGCAAACGTCGGCTTTGAGTTTAGTGCAGGACGACGTCTTCCGGCCCGAATCAGCTCGTCGACGTTTTCGTGCGGCTCCGCAACGAAGGCACCGACGCCGCGCAAAACGTCCGCATGCGCCTGTACGTTTCGCCCGAAGCACGGCTGGAAAGCGTCGAGGGCGCGACGCGCGATCGGTCCAGTCTTGCGTTCGGCGAAATTCTTCCCGGCGCGGGCGTCGAAGCGCGCTTGGGCGTGCGTCTGCTGCGCAGTTTGGCGAAGGCGCATCCGGTCACGATCGACGCGGTCCTTACCGCCGATGCAACGCTGCCGCTGCAGCTGCCGCCGCTGGCGATCGTTACGACGGCCGAACCGAACTTTGCGATCGGAACGCTGCGCACCCAGCCGGAAGAAACCGTGGAGGCCGGCGAAGAGCTCGAATGCATCCTGCACGTGCGAAACAGCGGCGACGGGCCGGCGCGCCGCGCGAAAATCACGGTACCCTCGCTCGAAACGCTGATTTACGTCCCCAACAGCACCACGGTGAACGACCTTCCCGTTCGTGACGTCGGCGCGCAATCGCCGCTGATGAACGAACGGGGCCTGGTGATGAGCGACGTTGATCCCGGCGTCGAAGCGACGGTACGGTGGCGCGAAGTGGTCAACAACGGCATTCCGTCCGGCGAGTCGATCGTGCGCGTCGTGCGAATCTCCTACGATGGCGAGCGCACGGACGAGATTGCCGCCCGCGAAATGAAAGTGCGCTGCGCTCCCGCTTTTGCCAATACGATCGCGGGCCTGCCGTTCGGTTTGGACGGCATGCTTGGCCCCGCGTTCGGACAGCAGCGCGCAATTTCGGGGAGCGAATTCGTCGAGTTGCCGCCCGCAACACCGGTCGCGCGCGCAGCCGAGATGCTGCCCCGTGCCGTTCTTTCGCTGGGGGCGGGCAGCGCGAACGGCAACGGACACCCTCAGTCTCGAGCACCCTGACTTGGAATCGCCGCAAAGTCGGCTTGCCGGCGTGCAAACGGTGCTGGCCTTCGATCGCGACCGTTTGGAACGGGTGTTGCGATTTTTGGGCGAGGCGCGCTTCACCGGCTTGGTGACGCATCTTTTTGGAATCCGCGCGTTCTTTCCGGATGCCGTCGGAACGGGCGCGGAACACGAATTACAAGAAGTGCGCGAAACGCTGCGCGAAACGTTGGACAGGCTTTTCATCAAATTGCGGTTGCCGAACTATGTGATCGCGCCGCGCGACTTGGAAACTGCCGCCGGACGAGCGGCGCTCGAATCGTTGCTCGGCAGAATCGTCGCGGCGCAAGCGCCGTCCGAAACGGCCGGATCGATCGTTTTGCGAGGATCGTGCGACGAAGAGGAGTCGCGAGCCGTCCGCAGCCGTCTATCACAATCGCCAATCGCGACGGCCTTGCCCTGGTCGAGTATGGCGCGCTTGATTCCCGCCGGCGGTGAGGCGCTGGCAAACTATCGCGGCTTGATCGTCGGCGCCTTGGACGAACTGGCCGGCGCAGACGAAACGGCGTTCATCGACGCGCTTCAGCGGCGCCCGTATCCGGTACTCGATGCGGCCCTCGATATCGTGCGCACCCAACTCGCTCACGCAGCCGCATGACCACAATCGCGATCGTCCTTGGGGTGGTGTTCGTCGTCGGCGCCGCGATCGGGATCTATGCTTGGCGCGCACCACGCGCGAGCGTGCGAGCAGCGCAGGGCCCTGCAGCGCCTGCGCCGTTGCAATCCTCAACCGATTGGACGAAAGAAGCCGGCGCGGAATTCGCCGAACTCTCCGAATCGGCTCGTTGCGATCTGATCTTTGCGGTGGCGGATTTGCACGATGAACGCTCGCAGCAGCTGCTGGTTCACGCGCTCGAAGATCCGGCCGACGCCGTCGCGATTGCCGCCGCTCATGCGCTTGCGCAGCGTGGCTCACGCAGCACCGTCGCAGCGTTCGCGCAGCGCCACCCGGGGGCGCGCGCCGAGCATATCATGCATACGCTGGCGTTGCTGCAGCAGTGAGCGTGAGAGATCGTTCCGGTTCAGGTGCGCTGACAGGCGTCTTTGCGGCCGGCTCGCCGCCGCTGGTCGAAGCGCTTCGGACGTTGGTGGTAACGCCGGCCCATGCGGCCGCACCGGGAGAGCTCGGTGCGGGTCGAATTCAGCTTTTCCAATTTAGGCGGCGCGCCCGCTACCGGAATCCGCGTGCGATTTTCCCACCCGGCGGGCGTGACGTACGTGGAGGGCAGCGACGCCCTCGGCGATGCTGCTGCCGCCGGCGAAACGGTCGTCGCAGGAGCCGGGGCAGCGGTGGCCGATCTGCCGACGAACGAAACGCACCGCATCGGCTGCAGTTTCCGGGTCCAGGAGCGAATCGAGGACGGCACGCAGCTGCGCTTCCAAGCCGCGCTGATCACCGATCAAACACCCGTCATCGCATCGAACGCCGAAACGATCCTCGTTCGCAGCGCGCCGGTGCTGCACAACCCGCTGACCGCGGCAAAGATCGTTGCCGGTCCTCACCCCAAGCCCGGCGACATGCTGACGATACGCGCGACGGTCGCCAATACCGGTTCGTCGAGCGCGCACGAAGTGGTTGCAATTTTGCCGGTGCCGCCGTACACGCGCTACGTTCCGCGCAGCGCTCGCGTCGCGGGCCGCGCGATCGCGTATAGCGGCGACGAACCGTTCGATTACGCCGCCGAACACGCGCTTGCGGAGCGTTTGCCGCCGGGGCAATCCATCGAACTCGAGTATCAGGCGATCGTCGAATCGCCGCTTCCCGACGGAACGCGCATCAGAGCGGCCGGTTCGATATCGTCGCGCGAGATCGGCGAATTTGCGCTCGAGTCGCCCGAGATCGCGGTTTCTTCGCCGCCGAATTTCGCGAACGACGAAACGGCGCTAACGGTCTTTTGCGACGACGTTGTCTCACCGGGTACGCGGGTGCCGATCGCGGTGCGCATTTCGAACAGCGGAACCGGCGATGCGCACAACGTTTCGATGACGATCGATCTTCCGGCAGGCCTTGCATACACGCCCGGCTCTGCGCATTTGGACGGTCAGCCGGTCAGCGACGACGTCTTTGCCGCGGCGACGTTTTCGCTCGGAACGGTGGCGCCGGGCAGAGTGCTCGAGGTCGGCATTTCCGCGATCGTGATTGGCGGCGCAAGCGAAGATCTGCCGCTGACGGCAGCACTGCGCTGGAAGGCGCCGGCAAGTGCGCCGGCCCAGCCCTCGCAGCGAGAATTTTCGCGCACTCTGCACGTACGCGTCGCCTCACGTTTCACGCGGGCGCGCAATGTCATCGAGGCCTCACGGCCGGTCGTTCAGGCGCGCGAAGACGTAGCGTTCGTCGCGCACGTCTTCAATGACGGCACCGCCGCGGAATCGGACGTGAACCTGCGCGTCATTCCCGGAGCGTTCCTCGAAGACATTCGCATTTCGGAATCGGCCGAAGAACCGGCGCCTTACGAAGAACCGTTCTCGCTCGGCATCGTCCAACCGCAGATCGAACGCGTTTTTACGATTACAGCGCGGGTCGCTTCGCCCGTTCCCGATCGCGCGCGCATTACGCTGGGTGCGGTGCTCGAATTCGCTGCCGGAACGTTCGACTTGGGTGTCGCGAACGTTACCGTGCGATCGCGCCCGCGCGTCGCCGCCGAAACATGTTCGTGGCTGCGGCATCAGACCGAGCCGATTCGTCCCGGGCAGACGCACGACATCGCGATCGCATTTACGAATGACGGCGCAGACGTGCTGCGCGATGCGCGGATCGATCTCGACGTGCCGCCGGAGTTGCGCGTGGAGCGCGCGCAGAACGCCCGCCGCGAAGCCGACGCATTACTGTTCGGCGAGGTCGCGCCGCAAACGACGCACCAAGCGCACATCGGCGTGCGGCTCGTGTGCCCGCCCAAATCCGGCGGCGCCGTCGTTTTGAACGGCACGCTTACCGGTCGCGGCATCAGCCCGGTGCATTTGCAGCCTATCGAGATACCGACGTTCGCGCAGCCGGAGTTTGCGCGTACCGCGCACCTGCGCGCCGATCCGTCGGAAAGCATCAAAGCGGGCGAACGCGTCGCCTACGAAATTGCGTTACGCAACAGCGGTGACGGTTCGGCGCAACGTTTGCTGCTGCGCGCAACGCCGTCCGACTTGGCGGTGTACGTGCCGGGAACGACGCAGCTGAACGGCGTGACGATCGCCGACGATCGCGGAAGCTCGCAGCTCTGTTCCGAGCGCGGATTGGCGCTCACCGACGTGCATCCGGGCATGGACGTGCGCGTGCGTTGGGAGATGGCCGTGATCTCGCCGGTCGCCGCGGGATCATCGATCGAAACGCGCGCCGGCGCAGAATGGGACGACGGCCATGCGGTCGCGCTCGCTGCTCCGCCGTTGCGCGTGCTTTCGGCTCCGTCGCTCGAAGCCGGCTCCGCCGGCACGCCAATTTCGCTGGCCAATCTTGCCGCGAGCGCGCAAACCGCTGCAGCGCAGCCGATTGCCGAGCCGCCGCCGCCTTCCCAAGAAGAAGAGCCGGAAGTTTTCGACGGCACGGAAAGCGATTCAGCGTCCGGCGAGGTTCGGGAACTCGAAGCGCTCGCGGAACCGGACGTTGCGGATGAAACGTTTGCCGAATCCCAGATCGCCGAACCGCAGATCGCCGAACCGCAGATCGCACAATCGGCCGCTTCGCAGTACGACCTCGCCGAAGAGTCGAGCGCCGAAAGCGATGCTCTCGATGAGCGCACCGCAGAGTCGGAACTCCCCGATGCAGCGCTTGCGCAAGCCAGCTTCGTTCCGACGCTGATCGCTGCACCGATCATCGGTGCGCCGTCCGCAGTTGCCACGCACGTCGAACGGGCCGAGGAACCTGCGCCGGAGAACCCGCGAACGCACGCGCAGGCCGCAGCGGATCAGACCGCCGTTCCGACGCTGTATGCCGACCTCTTGCCGGATCAGCTGGCTCAAATTCTGCGCACCATCGAGAAGTCCGATGCGGGCGGCCTTTTGCCGCATCTCTTTGCATCCCGCGCGCTTTTGCCGAATGCTCTTGCGGGCGCCGATCCTGCCGCCGCGCAAACGATCGCCAACTCCTTGCACGCGATGCGCGCTCCGCTCGATCGATTTTTCGTGCGTTTGCGCGCTCCGCGGCTTGCCGTTACCGCCAAAGATCTGGAAGATCGTGATGCGCGTTTCGCGATGCGCTCTTTGCTGGATACGATCGTACAGACGCAGCCGCAGCCATTGCCCGATCGTCCGCAAGGCGTTGTTCGCCTGCGCGGATCCGTCGATGTAGAAACGCTTCGGCGGCGCGCGCCCGCGCTGGAGCCCGCGCCTCTGGGTTCGGTTGCACCGTGGATTTTCACCGCGCAGCTGCTCGGCTCGCGCATCGAGTACGATCTCGCGGAATCCTCGAAGCATGCCGTGCACAGCGACGTCTTGGGCATGTACCGATCGGAGCTGATCAAAGTCTTCGGGGTATTGGAAACGCTCCCAATGCCGGAATTTCATCGCGTTTTGAGCTCGAGCGTGAACCGCACGCTGGACGAGGCGCTCGCCGCCGTGCTCGAAGCGTTGCGCGCAGGCGCGCACGTTGCCGTCGATTAGCTGGGACCTTGCTATTGCCCTGACCTTCGGCGTGGGCGTCCTGCTCATCGGCTTGAGTTCCGCGATGCTGCGGTCATCTCGCCGGCCCGCGCGCAAGCCGGGCGCAGCCGCCTGGCCGCGGCTCGTCGACGATTCGCTCGGCGCAGCAGATCGCGGGCTGCGTTTGGATATCATCGAACGGCTCGCTCTGCTGCAGACTCCTTGGAGCCGCGACATTCTGCAGCGCGCACAACAGGAAGAACGCGATCCGCAGGTGCGGGCCGCTATCGAAAACGTGCTCCAGTCAGCTGCTTTAACGCAGCTACGGTTTCTTGTTGAAGTATTTCACCATGATCTCGCGCGCGATCGGCGCTGCGACCTGTGCGCCGTACCCGCCGGAGCGATCGACGAACACGGCCATCGCGATCTTCGCATGATTGGCCGGAGCGTATGCGACGAACCAGGTCGTGTTCGGGCCCGCGCCGCCGGCCGTTTCCGCGGTGCCGGTTTTACCGCCGAACGGTAAACCGTCGATGGCCAAGCCGTACGCCGTTCCCCACGGCTGCGTTACCTGATCCATTCCCGCCCGAACGGCTTTGAGCGCTTGCTGCGTTACCGGGACGCGGCGAATGACGCTGGGCGTGAACGTTTTCAGAACGCGTCCGTCTTGATCGCGGACCTGCGCGGCCATTTGCGGGCGGTAAAGCGTTCCGCCGTTGATCACGGCCGATTCGACGTTGGCCATCTGCAGGGGCGTCGCTTGCAACGCGCCTTGTCCGATTCCCAAACTGCACACGTCGGACGGTTCGAGCGGCAGGCCGGCCACCTTGAGCATCCACGCATTGGTCGGATAGTTGCCTTCGAACTCGCCCGGAAGATCGATGCCGGTTTTGCTGCCGATGCCGAACGCACGCGCGAACCGCCGCAGCCGGGCGTTGCCCAAGCGATACGACATTTGATAAAAATAACCGTCGGACGATGCGGCGAGCGCGTGCACGAATTGCGTCGTGCCTAAACCACCGGCAGCCATGTCGGTAAACGTCGCGCCGTAACAATTCCATGAACCGCTGTCGTAAACGTTCTCGTTGACCTTGACTACGCCGCTGGTAATCGCTGCCGAACCGGTGATCATCTTGAACGTGGAACCGGTCGGCGTAGCGGCTTCGATGGCACGGTTGAAGAGCGGCTGCGATGAATCGAGCAAATAGTACGCGACTTTTTTATTGTCGTCCGAGGCGAACGCGTTCGGATCGAAGTTGGGATAACTTGCCATGGCGCGCACGCGTCCGTTCCACGGATCGAGGATGACGACGGCGCCGCTCACTTTGCGCTTTCCGCCCGTCCAGCTGCGGATTCCGTTTGCAAGCGCCGTTTCGGTGATGAACTGCAGGCGCCAATCGATGTTGAGCACCAAACTATCTCCGGCGACGGGCTGCTTTGCCGGCAGTTTGATGCTGGGCACGACTTGATTTTGCGAATCGACGACGATTCGCTGGCCGCCGGGCTCCCCGTGCAGGTAACGGTCGTATTCCGCCTCGATGCCGTCTTTGCCGACGACGTCGTTCATGGAATATCCGCGACCGCGCAGCTGTTTGTATTCGGCCGGCGTGATTTGCCCGACGTAGCCGAAGATTGCCGAACCGAAACCGCCGTAGGGATAGTTGCGCACGGCCTGCACTTCCAGATCCACTCCGGGCAAGTCGTTGAGAATCTCGGACAGACGGCTGACTTTGGCGACCGGAATGTCCGTCGCCAAGATCACCGGTCCGTACGGTTCGTAGGCTTGTACTTGATCGAAGCCGGTGTAATTGACGCCGTGATGATGCAGCAGATGATCGTTCAGCGTCTTGCTCGGCACGCCGATAGTCTGTGCGATCGTGCGCAGCTTCGCCGCCGATGTCTTTGATTTCCGAAGGGATGATGGCGACCACGAATTCGGGGCGGCTGCGAACCACGACTTTTCCGGTGCTGTCGTAGATCAAGCCGCGCGGCGCGTCGACCGGAATCAGACGCACCTGATTGGCCTGCGCCGCAGCACGGAACTGTTCGCCCTGCAGCAGCTGCACTTGCACGAGGCGAACGATGAGCAGCACCATGGCGGCGGCAAACGCCGCCACGAACAATGCCAGGCGCCATGTGGAATACTGCCAGCGAGCCGGCCGGCGCGGATAGGCGGTTTTCATCGCGAGGCGCGTTCTTCTCGCCGCTGCGCGGCCACGCGAGCGACGATTGTCGCGGCAATGACGAAGACCGCATTCATCAACGCTTCCCACAACGCTTGATGCAAATGCAGTCGCGCGTAACCTGCGGGATATCCGCTCCAAATCGCCATCGCGATCCAAAAAAGCATGCGCCGCAGCAGCGTCGCTACGGCAACCATAGCCGCCGCTGCCGCCGGCGAATCGGCGAAGAACCAGCGCGAAAGAATGCTCACGCACACGGCGGTGAGCGTGGTGGAAATGGTCCACGCCGCCCCCGTTTGCGCGCTCAGCGCATCTTCGCACAGCCCCGCGATCAAACCAAAAAAGGCGGCGCGCACGTAATCCGTGCGCAGCGCGAACCAAACCACGACGACGAGGACGATGCTCAGCTGTGCGCCTCGGAAAACGGCGTAATGCAGCAGTTGCGTTTGCAATAGAAGTGCAACGGCCAGCAATGCGCCGGCGATTCCCCACCCCGGCCCGGCAAACGGCGCGTCGCCTGGGCCGGAGCGGGTGTTTACGCGAACGCCGGTTGGTTCATTGTTTCGGAACAACGACAACGCGATCGAGGGTGGAAAAATCCACCGCGGGCTGCAGGACCGCCGTCTGATACAGATTGGAGTCGCTGCGTTCTACTTTGAGAATGGTGCCGATGAGCGCTCCGGAATGGAACGATCTCGCCTCTCCTGTGACGACGCGTTCGCCGGGGCGGAGCGGCGCGTCTTGCGAAACATAGTCGAGTCGCACGCTGGTTTGATTACCTTTGGCTACGCCCCAATATCGTCCGCGTTGCACCATCGCCGGAATCGTGCTCGTGAAATCGGTGATGAGCGCGACCTTGCTGGTAAAGGGTCCCGCTTCGACCACGCGTCCGACCACGCCGGTCGCGGCCAGCACGCCGTCGTCGCGGTTCACGCCGCTGCGCGTGCCCTTGTCCACGGTGACGCTTTGCACGGCGCCCTCGGGCGGAAAACCGATCACGCGCGCTTCGACTGCGCGCGGATATTCCTCCAGGCGCGGCTGAATCGCGACCTGCTCTCGATACGCCGCAATCTCTTCGTTCAGGAGCGCGTTCTCGTCTTCCAGCCGCCGGTTGCGCTGGGCCAATACCGCGTTGCGCTGGGCCAAGGCAGGGAGGTTGGCGACTGCCTGTCCGCCGGAGCGAACGCCGGCGACCAAAGCACTGAGCGCTTCATCGAATGCGAGCGAAACGGTCGTCACGGTCGAAGTCAACGGGCTCGCCGTACCGGTCCGGGAAGCGCTCACTTGGACGAGCGCGACGAGGGCCGCCACGATGATCACGCTGATCACCGCAAAGAGCCGTCGCTCGTCTCGATACGTAAAAATGGCGTTCACCCCGGTCCACTAAATCGGCGTGCCTCTCCATTCGTTATCGGCAGTGCAAATCCCAACCGCTGCAGCGCCCGTACGAACGGTCCGACCGGAAAGCCCATGACGGCGTAAAAATCGCCTTCGGTGCGCTCCACCAAGGCCGCGCCGTACCCTTGAACGCCGTACGCTCCGGCTTTATCGAGACAGTCACCGCTGCGCACGTAGTCGTCGATTTGGGCATCGGTCAGCGAGCAAAACGTGACGCGCGTCGTTTCACGATGTTCGAGAAGTTGCGCCCGGTGCGGCAGCGCGATCGCGAACGCGGTATGAACGCAATGCGTGCGTCCGGAAAGCTGCGCGAGCATCCATTTCGCTTCGGCGTCGTCTTTGGGCTTGTTGTACGCGCAACTCTCAACGTCGACGACCGTATCGGCGCCGACGACGACGTCGTCCGCAAAACGTGCACGCACGTCGTTGCATTTGCACCGCGCGTGCACGAGCGCAAGCTCGGACGGCAAGAGCTGCGGGTACGCCGGTTCCTCGTACCGGCTTGGTACCACCAGCACGTCGAGCTGCAGTGACTGCAGCAGCTGCAGGCGCCGCGGAGAGATCGAAGCCAAAACGACGCGACGCAGAACGTTAGGAATACCGGCGTCCATCCGCCTCGATGAAACCCGGCATGTGCCGGCCCCCCGGATCGCGGTGCGTCCAGTGAATCACGCCGTCATCGCACTCGTACTGTCCCCGCAATTCGACGTGCTCGCCGCGATGCAGCGGAATCGGTCCCGTAATGTCGACGTTGTCTTCGATTCGAACGATGCGCCCTTGCATGCGCACCAAAAAGGCCTCGTGTGTTCCGCTCTCGCCTTGCCGCATACCGAGCAGCCGCACGACGGTCGCGCCGCCTTGCACTTCACTGTGGCTGCCGCCGCGCGCGCATTCGCGTGACGCCGCGGAGAGATCGCCCGCACCGAGGTTCGCGCACGCGACGAGCACCGCGCACAATGCGGCGCCGATCGCGCCGGAGGCGAGCGGCCTCCAGTTACGAGATGCCATACAACCTGTGCGCGACGATGTGCTGCCACACCGCCTCGGGAACCAGATAACGAACCGAGCGCCCCTGCGCGAGCAGCGAGCGAATCAGCGAGGCGCTTTCGGGAAGCTCCGGCAAGTTGAGCGTTTTCACGCGTGCGCGAAGCACCATGGGCATCGCTGATAACACGCGCGCGACCGCCTCGCCGCTCGTTCCGGCGCGCGGCGCAACGACGAAGCTTTCCAGCGATTCGAGCACCTCTTCAAACCGAACCCATGGGTTGCTGGCGAGCGAATCGGCACCGGTGATGAAGGTCAGCGCGGCCTGCCCGTACTTGGCTTTGAGCCGTGGTAAAAGGTCCGCGGTATAACCGGAAGCCTCACTGCGCAGATCTTCCTCGTCCAGCGTGAAGTGCGGATTGCCGGCAATTGCCGCCGCAACCATCGCGCAGCGCTCTCGCGCCGCAGCGAGCGGCGCAGTGCGGTAATGCGTTTTCGCGGTCGGAACGAACAAGACGCGATCGAGCCGCTCGGATAAACGCGCCGATTCGGCGACGAAGAGATGCACGTTGTGCACCGGATCGAACGTGCCGCCGAATATGCCAAGACGCAACTGCGTGCCGTTCGTCAACTGTAAGTGAACTCGTACGGACCGATGCGCACGGTATCGCCTTCACGCACCCCAATTTCGCGCAGTTTCTTTTCGACGCCCATCTTCGCCAGGATCTGCTCGAAATGCGCCAGCCCTTCATCGGAGTCGAAATTCGTCATTGCCGCCAGCCGCTCGACGCGCTCACCGCTGATCACGAACGTCTCGCCTTGCTTGTGAATTGCGAACGGTTCGTCGGGTTTGAGCACGATGCGCGTCGGCTGCGGCGCCGCAATTTCCGGCAGCGGCGCCTGTTGTATTTCCCGCCATGCTGCGTAGATCAGATCCTGCACGCCCTCGCCGGTTGCGGAGCTGATTCCGCGAATCCCCTCGAAGTCGGGCGCAAGTCGTTCCAAATTGCGCCGGCCCTCCGGCAGATCGATTTTGGAGACGACGAGAAGCGTCGGCTTTTCGGCGATCTGCTCGTTCCAAGACCGCAACTCTGCGTCGATCACCGATTTATCGGCCAGCAGATCGTCGTGCGTTTTGCATCCGTCGAGCAAATGAATCAACACGCGCGTGCGTTCGACGTGGCGCAAAAATTGATCGCCCAATCCTGCGCCCAGATGCGCGCCTTCGATCAATCCGGGCACGTCCACCATGACGAACGACTCCTCTTCGGAAACGCGCACGACGCCCAGCTGCGGCTCGAGCGTGGTAAACGGGTAGTCCGCGATTTTGGGACGCGCCGCCGAAACGACCGAAAGCAGCGTCGATTTGCCGGCGTTCGGCAACCCGACCACGCCGCAATCCGCGAGCAGCCGAAGCTCCAGCCGAAGCGAGCAGCGCTGTCCGGGTTCTCCCTTTTCGGCAAACCGCGGTGCCTGCCGGGTGCTGGTCGCGAAGTGCTGATTGCCCAAGCCGCCGCGGCCGCCTTTGGCCACCAGCACGCGTTCGCCCCCTGCGCCCAGGTCGGTCAAGAACGCCTCTTCTTCCCCCTCCGGAGTTCGATAGACGAGCGTGCCGGCCGGCACTTCGATAATCAGGTCTTCGCCGCTGCGGCCCGATTTGTTGGAAGTCCCGCCCGCTTTCCCGGATTCGGCGTTGAACTGGCGCTTGAACCGGAACTCGACGAGCGTGTTTTTTTCAGCCGACGCCTGCAGGTAGACGCTTCCGCCGGCGCCGCCGTCGCCCCCGGCAGGGCCGCCTTTGGGAACGTACTTCTCGCGCCGCCAGGCCACCAGCCCGTCACCGCCGTTGCCTGCGGCGACCCCGATGGTCGCTTCATCGATGAACTGCAAAGGCGGCCTAGCGCAAACGCAAAGAGGACCCGCAGGTCCTCTTTGCGGACTTCATCGCAGCCTGCTCAGGCAGCAGCCGCGCGTACGTGAACGTGCTTGCGGTTGCGCTGCATCGCGAACTCGACGACGCCGTCGCTGAGCGCAAAAAGCGTGTGATCTTTGCCGATGCCCACGTTCTCGCCGGGATAAAACTGCGTACCGCGCTGACGAATCAGCACGTTGCCCGCGATGACCCGCTGGCCGCCGAATTTTTTGACGCCCAGTCGCTGAGCGTTCGAGTCCCGGCCGTTCCGCGATGAGCCGGCGCCCTTCTTGGACGCGAAGAGCTGAAGATCGAAAAGGAACATAGCCGCGATACTATACCAAAGGGCTGCGGGAGCGTCAAATTTGGTTATCGCAGCACGACGCGCCCGTTCCGCAGAGCGCGCGCGATGGCGTTTGCGAAATCGGCCAGCGTCCAATCGCTGCGCACCCGCACCCGCACCAACTCCAGTCCATTCTGTGGAGCGATGATATAGCGGGGATCCGTCGTGACGGCCAGCGGCACACCGGCTGCGCGCAACAGCGAGATCGATTGCTCGTTGAACCGGCCGGACGGATACGCATAGGAATCCACCGGTTCGTGCAGGTGCGCGCGCAGTGCATCCACCGAGCCGTCGATCTGATACGCTTGCTGCTGGCGGCTCATCGCCGAGAGGTCGTCGTGCAGCACCCCGTGCGCCGCTACGTCAAAATGCGCTTGTTCCATCGCACGCAGCTGCGTCCAAGTGAGGTGCCGGGGCCTGTCCAGTTCGCCGGTCACGACATAGAAGGTCGCACTGTCGCCGTAGGCGAGCAGCAGCGGAACCGCATAGCGGTACTGGTCCGCGTAGCCGTCGTCGAAGGTAAGAACGACGAGCCGGTCAAGCGGGGCGCCGTGCTCCAGCCGTTGGGCCAGCCTGTGCCATGTCGATGGCCGCGATCCCGTGGGAACGCAGATACTGCAGCTGCTCCGCGAACCGTTGCGGCGCGATCGTCAGGTCGCGGCCGACCCGGCCGCGCGGGCGATCGACGTCCACGCGATGGTACATCAAGATCGGGGGCGGAACGAACGCTTTCGGCAACGGCGCAAGCTGCGCCAGCGTGGCGGCCGCGAGCAGGGTCCAGAGCGAGACCATCGTGCCGTTGTTCGCAAAAGGGTCCCGGTTGGACCCGCTGTAACTTGAGGGACGTTTTGGACAAACGACGCGTGGTCGTGACCGGGCTGGGCGCGGTGACGCCCCTCGGCAACAACACCAAAGACTTCTGGAAGCGCTTAATTGCCGGCGAGAGCGGCGTCGGGCCGATCACGGTTTTCGACACCACCGATTTTTCGACGCGTTTCGCCGCCGAAGTCAAAGACTTCGATCCCGAAGCCCTGGTCGGCAAACGCGAGTCCAAGCGCATGGATCGCTTTTCGCAGTTCGCGGTCGTCGCGGCGCGTGAAGCGATTGCCGACAGCGGCGTCGATCTCGCCGAACCGGGATTGCTGGAAAGCTGCGGCGCGATCATCGCCACCGGAATCGGCGGCATCCTGACGTTTTGGCAGAGCTCCGAGAAGGCCAAGCGCGACGGCACTTGGTCGAAAGTCACGCCGTTCTTCATCCCTATGCTGATGGCGAACGCGGCGTCGGCGCAGATCTCGATGGACTTCGGCTTGCGTGGACCGCTGTTCGCCGTTTCCAGTGCTTGCGCCAGCGGAAACGACGCAATCGTCACGGCCTACAACCACATCATCGCCGGCGACGTACCCATGATGGTGACCGGCGGCAGCGAGGCGACCATCTCGCCGCTGGCCGTCGGCGGCTTCTGTTCAATGAAAGCGATGTCGGTTCGCAACGACGATCCGCAGCGCGCCAGCCGTCCGTTCGACAAGGAGCGCGACGGGTTCGTGCTGGGAGAAGGCGCCGGCATTTTGGTGCTGGAGGATTACGAGCACGCCAAAGCCCGCGGGGCACGGATCTATTGTGAAATCTACGGCTACGGACAATCGGCGGACGCGTACAATTTGGTCGCGCCCGATCCCGAAAGCAAAGGGGTCGAACTGGCGCTGACGCGCGCGGTGAGCAATGCCCGCGTTTCGTTCGACAACGTCGATTACATAAACGCGCACGGCACCTCCACGCCGCAGGGCGATGCGGCGGAATCGCAAGCGATCCTACGCGTCTTCGGAGCCGATACCGGCGTAGCCGTCAGTTCGACCAAGTCCATGCACGGCCACGCGTTGGGTGCCGCTGGCGGCATCGAAGGCGTGGCTACCGTGCTGGCCGTGCACGACGGCGTCATGCCGCCGACGATCAACTACGAGATTCCCGACGCGCAGTGCCCCCTCGATTACGTGCCGAACGTTGCGCGCAAGGCAAAGGTCGACGTAGCGCTTTCCAATTCGTTCGGGTTCGGTGGGCATAACAGCGTGCTCGTATTCGGTAAACTTCGTTAGCGCAGTGGCCGGCGAACAGCGGCGGCGGCGTTTGCGCGCGCTGCTCGATCTGGCGCAAGTGCCGCCGACGATGCTGGAACGGATCGACGCCGCGTTCGTGCACGAAAGCGCGGCCAAAGAGCAGCGGCTGCTCTCCAACGAGCGCCTGGAATTTTTGGGTGACGCCGTCTTGGGACTGGTCGTGGCGCGATGGCTCTACGCGAGCCTATCCCGACGAAAAAGAAGGCACGCTTGCAAAGCGCAAAGCGGCGATCGTCAGCGATTCGGCGATCGCGCAAAGCGCGCGCCGATTGGGGTTCGGCGAGCTGGTGCAGCTCGGCGTCGGGGAACGCACGCATGGCGGCGGCGAGCGCACTTCGATTTTAGCGGACGCCTTTGAAGCGTTTCTGGCGGTGCTTTTTCTGGAGCACGGGTTTTCGATCGCGCAGCGCTTCGTCGAACAAGAGCATATCGCGCACGTCGATCACGCTCACGCCGCGCAGGCCGATCCGAAGACGCAGTTGCAAGAATTTACGCAAGCGCGCCTGGCGTGCACGCCCGTCTATCGCGAAATCGCCGCCGGTCCGCCGCACCTGCGCATGTTTACTTCGACGGTGACCGTCAAAAGCGAAGCGCTTGGAACCGGTACGGGCCCCTCGAAGAAAGCCGCGCAGCAGAACGCCGCCGCGCAGGCGCTGCAGACGCTGGAGCAGCGGATGGCGACGTGAAGCGAGGAGCAGCCCGCAGCCGCGCCGCATCACGTGGATCGATTCATGCAGCTTAAACGCATCAAGACGTTCGGCTTCAAGACGTTCGCCGAACCCACGTCGCTGGAATTTGCTTCCGGCATCACCGCCATCGTGGGTCCGAACGGTTCGGGAAAATCCAATCTCATCGACGCCTTCCGCTGGGCGCTCGGGGAACAGAGCAGCAAAAGCCTGCGCTCCGGTAAGATGGAAGACGTCATTTTCGCCGGCAATGACAAGCGCAAGCCGCTCGGACTTGCCGAGGTCTCGCTGACGTTCGATAATCACGATCGCAAGTTGGCGCTGGACTTTGCCGAAGTCGAAATAACGCGCCGGGCGTATCGCGCCGGTGAAATCGAATACTTCATCAATCGCAGCCAATGCCGGCTGCGCGACATCATGGACTTGCTGATGGGCACGGGCCTGGGGCCGGGATCGTATTCGATCGTTTCGCAGGGGCAGATCGACGCGATTCTCACCAGCAAGCCGGTCGACCGGCGAGCCCTTTTCGAGGAAACTGCCGGAATCAACAAATTCTTGGCGCGCAAGAACGAGTCGCTGCGGCGTTTGGAAAGCACGGAACAAAACGCGATTCGCATCAACGACCTGATCGTCGAGTTGCAATCGCGAGTGCCCGAGCTCGATACGCAGGTCCGGCGCGCCAAGCGCTACCGCAAACTGAGCGCGCGCGTCCGGGATTTGGAAATTCTGGCGTATCTGCGCGCTTCGGCGTCGCGGCGGGCCGAACGCGAAACGCTCAAAGTAGATTTGGATCGCAACGAAGCGTTGCGCGCGGGCGCCGCCGGCAAGGCGTCCTCGCTGTCGGCGCAGCTCATGCAGATGCGCACGCGGGCTTATCAGCATGAGTTGGAGTTGGAGGACCGGCGTTCGCAGGCCCAAGGTTTGCGCGCCGAGCGCGCGCAGATCGAAGCGGATCATGCCGCCGCAACGGCCCGCCGTCAGGCGCTGGAAGCGCAAAATACGCAAACCTCGGAAGATGCGCAGCGCGTGCAGCAGGAGCGCGAGCAGCTCGAGATCGCGATCGAGCATTTCGAGCGGCGCATCGCCCCGCTGCAAAACGACATGGAGCTTGCGCGCGATGAAGAGCTGCAAGCGCAGCGCCTTCTCGCTGCAGAACGCGAAAAACTCGACTCGATCTTCACCGAGCTGCGCGAAGTCGAAGCGCATGCCTCGCAGCAGGCGGCGCGCAAAGCGGAACGCGGCGCGCAACGGCAGAACGCGCGCGCCGAAGTGGAGCGGCTGCAAAACGAGCACGCCGCTGCGCAGGATCGCGCGCAGCAGCTGCAGATCGCCGCAGCGCTTGCGACCCAGCGCTTCGACGAGCGCGCCGCGCAGCTCGAGCGATTGGAAACCGAATTCATCGACGCGCGCGCGCAGGCGGAAGACGCCCAGGTCGTCCTCACGCAAGCGCAAAGCGAACTGGCGCGCGCGGCGGCGGAGCACCACGAACACGCCCGTCAAACCGCGGCCGCGCAGTCCCGCCTGCACACGATCGAAGAGCTCGAAAACTCGCTGGAAGGGCATGTTCCGGGCACGCGCGCAGTCTTTCAGGCCGTTCAGCGCGGCGAGCTGCACGGCATCGAAGGCATCGTTTCAAATCTGATCACCACGCAGGAGCCGTACGCCCGCGCTCTGGATGTCGCTTTCGGGGTTCGACTCTCGAACATCGTTACGTCCACGTCCGAAGACGCCGAACGCGCGATCGAGTACTTGAACGCCAAAGAACTCGGGCGCGCGACCTTTCTGCCGCTGGACACGCTGCACAATCGTTTCGGGAAAGACCTTTCGGCGGAACTGGCGGACGTGCACGGCGTCATCGCGTACGCGCACACACTGATCGCCACGCAGCCGCAATATGCTTCGATCGTGCGATTTCTGGTCGGCGCAGTGCTGGTCGTGGACACGCTGCAGACCGGCATTTATTTGGTGCGCAATCGCGGCGTGCGCGATACGATCGTCACGCTCTCGGGCGAACACATCGCCGGCGGCGGCGCCATTACCGGCGGCCGGTATCAGCGCGAACGCTCGATCCTCTCGCGTCGCGTCCAGGCACAGTCGCTCCGCGAACAACTGGCGGACATGCAGCAAGAGTCGACCCGATTGGAGCGGGCGCTGGCGGAGCAGACGGCGCGCGCCGAGGAGTTTTCGCGTTCACGCGATCAGACGCGGGATGCCTTGCGCGCGCGCGAGATCGCGCTTGCGGAAGGACGCGCCGAGATGGTCAACGGCAGCGCGGAAGCACAGCGGCTGCAGAAAGAACTCGAAACGGTCCGCGACGCGATCGAAGCGCTGCATCTGCAACTCACTTCGGCGCGCGAGCGAGAACGCGGTCTGCAGGACACGCTCGGTGAAGGCGAAGGCGGCCAGCGTCGCGCAGCGCTGGAAACCGACCTGCAGCAGGCGCGAGAACGCATCGCGCATGCGGAAAGCGCACAGACGCAGGTGAGTGCGCGTACCGGCGAGCTGCGCGAAGGTTTGGGTGCGCTGTGGGCGCAACGGGACGGTGCTCGTGCGCGTTTGGGAATTATCGATCGCGATCGCGAACGTGCCGCTGCTTCGCGGGAACGCATGCTCAGCGACATTGCCTCGCTCGGGGCCCAAAACGCGCAAAGCGCCGAACAACTGCAGGCATTGAGCGCGCTAGTCGATGAGGCGGATGCGCGGCTCGAGTCGCTGCGGCGCGAACGCGATGCGCTCGGGGACGAGATGACGCGCGTCGAGTCCGCGATGCGTACGGCGGAAATCGAAGAACGCGATGCGCAAGCCGGAGGCGAACGGTACCGCACCAGACTGGCTGAAATCGAAGCCGAGCTCGGCATGCTGACCTCGCAATTCGCGCAGAATCCGGCGACGGAGGAGGAATGCCGCGACGTTGAAGCGCGCTACGAGCAGCAGCCGCCGGATGTCGCCGACGATCTGCCGCGGCTTCGCGAAGAGCTGTCGCGTTTGGCGAACGTCAATTTGAATGCTGAAGCGGACCGCGAGGAATTGGCTGCGCGGGAAGCATTCTTGCGCGAGCAGCTCGACGATCTTACGAAAGCGCGCGAGACGTTGCTGCAGTCGATCCGCGAAATCGAGGCGCAAACGCAGACGCAGTTCAACGAAACGTTCGATCAGGTCGCCGCGGCGTTTTCGCAGATGTACGCCAAGCTTTTACCGGCGGTCAGGCGCGCATGTGGCAAACCAATCCGGAAAACCTTTCCGAAACAGGGATCGAGATTTCGGTCCAGCCGCCGGGGAAGAAATTGATGCCGCTGCCGGCGCTTTCCGGCGGAGAACGGGCCATGACCGCGGCCGCATTGATCTTCGCGCTCATCAAGGTGCGCCCGTCGCCGTTTTACCTGCTCGACGAAGTCGACGCGGCGCTCGACGACGCCAACGTGGAACGGTTTTCTGCCATGGTGCGTGAACTGGCGGGCGATTCGCAAATCGTCATCGTCACCCACAACAAGCAAACGATGGAACTGGCGGATCGGCTTTACGGCGTAACGATGGGAGAAGCCGGGGTGAGCACCATCATCTCGGCGCAACTGGCGCAAACGCAGCCGCAGCGAGAACCGGCTATTGCCTGAAAGCGCGCACGGCTCGGACGCTGCGCTGCTTTCGCTTTCGGATAAAACCGGCGCAGTCGATCTGGCGCGTAATCTGGTGCAGCGTGGAATGCTGCTCTACGCGACCGGCGGCACGCGCACGTTTCTGCAAGGGCATGGAATCGACGTGCGGGACGTTGGCGATCTCACCGGATTTCCGCCGCTGTTCGACGGACGGGTGAAGACGCTGCATCCCAAGGTCTTCGGCGCCATTTTGTACGATCGCGCAAACGCCGAACACGAAAAGCAAGCTCGGCTCTACAACATTCATAACATCCGCGTGCTCGCGGTTAATTTGTATCCCTTTGAGGCGACGGTGCGCAACGAAGCAACGACGCTCGCTGAGGCAATCGAGCAAATCGACATCGGCGGTGTTTCGCTGTTGCGCGCGGCGGCCAAGAACTTTCAGCACGTTACGATTTTGAGCGATCCCAGACAGTATGCGGATTTTTTGCACGCGCCGGCCGACGGTTTGGACGAGGGCCGTCGCCGCCGGCTGGCCGTCGCAGCTTTCGAGCGAACCGCGGAATACGATGCGGCGATCGCCCACTATCTCAGCGCGGGAGGCACGGTGCTGCCCAGCGACTTGCCCGGCGCGTTGACGCTGACGATGCCGCTCGCGCAACCCCTGCGCTACGGGGAGAATCCACAGTCGCGCGCAGCCTTCTATCTGGGTGCGCAGCAGCGCGTGCCCGTGCAGCTGCACGGCAAAGAACTCTCGTACAACAATTTGCTCGATCTCGACGCTACGCTGCGCCTGCTTTCACGTATGCCGGTGGGCGCCGATATCGGCTCGCAGCCCGAACGGTTCGTGCGGGCTGCAGTGGTGAAACACACGGTGCCATGCGGAGTGGCGCAGCGCTCGACCCCAGCCAAAGCGCTCGACGACGCGCTGCAGGCCGACTCCGTTTCGGCGTACGGCGGAATCGTCGCGGTGGACGCCCCGATCGATCTTGCGGGGGCGCAGACGCTAGCCCAGTTCTTTTTAGAGATCGTCGCCGCGCCGGAATTCGATCCGCAAGCGCTGGCGCTGCTCAAACGCAAGAAAAACTTGCGCATCATGCGATACGAGCGCGGACTGCCGGACGACTTGCAGGGCGGACTGCAGCTGCGCAGCGCGCTCGCCGGCGTGCTGGCCGAGCAGCAGGATCCGCGTTTTCCGGCGGAATCGTGGAGTGTTGCGGGCAAGCGCGCACCGCTGGCGCAAGAGTGGCACGATCTCGCGTTTGCGTGGGACGTCGTTCGCCACGTCAAAAGCAACGGCGTCGTCATTGCGAAAAACGGCGTGACCGCCGGCATTTGTGCCGGTCAAACAAATCGCGTGAGCGCGGTGAAGATCGCCGGGGTGCGCGCCGGGGAGCGGGCTTCGGGCGCGGCTTGCGCCAGCGACGGGTTTTTTCCGTTCGCCGACGGCTTGGAAGCCGCAGCGCAAACCGGCTGTACCGCCGTGATTGCGCCGCACGGTTCCGTGCGCGATGCCGAAGTCGTCAGCTGCCGCGGATCGGCTGGGCGTCTCGCTCGTCTTCTCGACGCACCGGTACTTTCTGCATTAGCAACGCAAGGGCGAGCGAAATTGCGTTGCTACATCGTGAAATTGCCCTGCCGATCCGAACGGACACTGAACCGGTCGGTCTGAAGCGGGTATACGAACGCCATGCCGCGTTACATTCACACGTCGATCTTCGTCAACGACATGCAGCAGTCCATCGATTTTTATACGGGGGCGCTCGGGCTGAAATTGCTCGACGGTCCTCATCACTATCCCGGCAACGCCGACATGGCGTTCGTTGGAGCGGGCTGGGATGCGTATATCGAACTGGTTTACGATCTGGAAGAGCACCCGCCGTACGAGATCGGCAACCGTTACGAGCATCTGGCGATCGAAATCGAAGACGATCTGCATGCGTACGTCGAGCAGTTCAAACGCAAAGGCGTGAAAATCATCAAAGAAGTGAAGCGATCTCCGGGCGGGACGCGCGCGATCGCGTTCATCGAAGATCCGAACGGCATTCCGATCGAATTGTTGGAACCGAGGCGAACGTAACGGGCCTAACGATACACGAACGGATCCGCCGGCGGCGGCACCGCGGTCACGCGCCGCGCGTCGAGAGCAAGGCCTTGCGCCGAAGTCACGAGGACGCCTTGGGCGTGCGCCCACCCCCGCAGATTCGGCATAGCGCGGGAGAAGCGCACGACGATCGGCGCTGCATCCGCGCGGCAGCACGTGATCGCATACCGCACCAGCGTCGTCGCTTTTCCGGATTGCGTCACCTCGCCGGTGAAATCGATGCGTTCGCCGGCAAACGCCTGCGATAACGACGTTTCGGTGGCATGATACTGCGGCGGGGGCGCGGTTAGCACCGCGCCGGCCACCATGATTGCGGGCGCAATGCGTAACAAGGCGCAGCGATCGGCGCGATGGCGGTATGCAAGAACGGTCAACGTTATCGCGCAGGCGCCTAACGCGAACGCAAATTTGGGGTGCACCATCCCCGCGCCGCCTCGGGCGGCCACGAGTGCGCACGCGATCGCTGCGAGCGCGTAAGCCACCGCGTCGTGTTCGCCCGCGCGGCGGCGAACATGCAGCCACGAACGCGCATCGATGATGCCCGAAACGCACAAAAAGCCTGCGCTGGCTGCGGGCAGAACGCCGCGCACGGAGGCTGCCAGCGCGACCGCGCCGATTCCGCATGGCGCCATGACGAACGCTGCGATCGCGCCGATCCCGAAATCTGCGGCCGGCGCGCGGCGGTCGCCGAATAACGCGCCGGCGCATTGCGCAGCTATAGCGCCGAGCGCGGCAAACGGCACGACGGCGCGCAGTTGCGCCAGCGCGGAACTATCGTAAGGATCGTCGCATCGCCGGCGACGGACGGCGAAATCCACCGCGATCGCCGCAGCCAGACGGCCGAGCGCAATCGCGGGACCGAACGCACTCCACGCCGCGAGCGCCGCGGGCAGCGAACGCGCAGAAGGCCCCGAGCCGCACCCGCACCCCAAGTACGGAGCCATCCGCGAGCTCCACCGCAAGGGAACCCGGTCGAGCGCCGTCGCGGCAAGAACGAACGGCGCGCTTTCCAGCAACGTCGCAGCCGACGTTACGAGCAATGCCGTCACCACGCGCTTCCGTCACGTCGAACGCCGCACGCGACTAGCGATTGCGTAGCGAGGGGGACCATCGTGCCGCCTGGTAATGAGCAGGCTTCATGCCCTCGAAGATTGCCGCGCCGCGAGGCACGCAGGACGTCATCCCGCCGCTGAGCGGGCGCTGGCAAGAGTTGGAAGCGCGCATTCACGCGCTTTCGCGGCGTTACGGGTATGCGGAAATTCGCACGCCGGTTTTCGAGTCCACCGAATTGTTCGTGCGCGGCGTCGGCGAGACGACCGACATCGTCGAAAAAGAGATGTACAGTTTTTTGGACAAGGCGGGCCGGCGCATGACGCTGCGTCCGGAATGGACGGCGCCCGTCGTTCGAGCGGCGCTGCAGCACAATCTTTTCGTGCAAGGTCCGCAACGGTTGTATTACTTGGGGCCGATCTTCCGTTACGAACGTCCGCAGGCCGGCCGCTTTCGGCAGGCGCATCAATTCGGGATAGAATGCAGCGGCTTTGCTTGCGCCGCGGCCGACGTGGAAGTGATCGCGCTCGCGGCCGATCTCTTTGAATCCTACGGCATAACGGTCACGTTGAATGTGAATTCCATCGGTGATGCCGTCTGCCGGCCGCGATATCGCCAGGCGCTGCTCGACCATTTCCGCCCGCACTACAACGAATTGAGCGAGGATTCGCAGCGCCGCCTGGAGCGCAACCCGCTGCGGCTGCTCGACAGCAAATCGCCGCCGGATCAACCGGTGCTCGATTCGGCGCCCCCTTTTACCGCGTATCTGTGCGAAGCGTGCAGCGAGCATTTCGAAACCGTCAAGCGGTACTTGGATCGAATCGGCATTGCATACGTGGTTAACCCGCGCATCGTTCGCGGCTTGGATTATTACACGCGCACCGTTTTCGAATTCACTTCGGACGTGCTCGGCGCGCAGAGCACCGTGTGCGCAGGCGGGCGCTACGACGACCTTATCGAGTCGCTGGGTGGCGCGAGCGTCCCGTCCGTCGGCTTTGCGCTCGGCCTGGAGCGTCTGCTCACGACGATTGAAGCCGCCGCACCGGCGCAGTCCGCCGATCGCGCCGGCATCCAGCTGATTGCGTTAGGTGAACCGGCGCTCGATACACTCGTGCCGCTGAGTGCAATGCTGCGCCGCGCAATCGGCGTTCCCGTGTTCATGGATTACGGCGCCCGCAAACTGCTCGCGCAGCTCAAAATTGCCGATCGCAACAATGCGCGGTACGCGATCATCGTAGGCAGCGACGAACTTGGGCGTGGCCAGGCCGTCTTGCGCGACCTCGGCGACCGCGTCGAGAGCCGGATCCCGCTCGAGCGGGACGGCTTGATTGCCGCCGTGCGGCACCTGCACGCAGTAGGAAGTGCCTCGGAAGCGAACCGGCACGGCATGGAACGTGCAGTTGACGCGCCTACGGACCAGCGCGTTTAAAATGCAGGAAACGGAAACGCTCAAGGATCTGCTCGAGATCATGCACGAGCACGATTTGGATGCGCTCAAGGTGAAGGTCGGAGACCAGATCTTCGAACTGGTGCGGCGCGAGGGCGGCGTAACGGTGCTGCCGGCGGCGCAAAACCCTTCGAGCGTAGCAACCGGCTCGCCCGCAGCCGGCGCACCGGCGTCGCCTCAAGCTTCGGCGAGCGCAAAAAAAGTCACCGCGCCGCTCGTAGGCGTGTTTTACCGCTCGGCTTCTCCCGACGCCGAGGCGTTCGTCCAAATCGGCGATCGGGTTGAATCGGGCCAAGTGCTGTGCATTCTGGAAGCCATGAAGCTTTTCAACGAAATCACCAGCGACTACTCGGGCATCGTCGTTCGCATCATTCCGGAAAACGGCGAATTGGTTTCCCTCGGTCAGGAGATGTTTTGGATAGAACCGTAGACGTGAAGGGTCGCCGCGCTTTCGACGAACTGCTGGCGGACCGCCGGGGAATCATGGACGCGCCGCACTATCGCGCGCAATGCGAAGCGATTGCCGATGCGATGGTCAAAGCATTGCGGCGCGGCAACAAAGTGCTGTGGATGGGCAACGGCGGCAGCGCGGCGCAAGCGCAGCACATGGCGGCCGAACTCAGCGGACGATTTTTGCGCGAACGGCCGGGGCTGTACAGCGAAGCATTGACCGTGAATACGTCAACGCTGACGGCGGTAGGAAACGACTACGGCTACGAACACATTTTCCGCCGGCAAATCGAAGCGTTCGTGCAGCCGGGAGAACGTCGTCGTCGGCATGACGACCAGCGGCAGTTCGCCGAACATCGTGCTGGCGTTGCAAGAAGCGCGCCGGCGCGAAGCCGTGACCGTTGCCTTTACCGGAAACGGCGGCGGCAAATCAGCCGACGTTTCCGACTTGGTGCTGCTCGGCCCGCAGGGATACTCCGCCATCGTTCAAGAGGTGCATCAAACGATGGCTCACATCATCTGCGATCTCGTCGAGCAGCGCATGCTTTTCGAACGGTAATCGCGACGCGGTGATGCATGCCCTGGCACCGGTCGATGCGCGTTCGCTGTTCGAACGCATGCGCGAGCGTCGCATTTTGGTGGTCGGCGACGTGATGATCGACGAGTGGATTTGGGGCGGCGTCACCCGGATCTCGCCTGAAGCGCCGGTTCCGGTCGTCGCGGTTCGCGATCATTCGTTTACGCTGGGCGGCGCCGGCAACGTTGCAAGCAATCTGCGCGCGCTCGACGCCCGCGTCGACGTTGCAGCGTCAATCGGCAAAGATGCGTTCGCGCACTACGTCTGCGATTTGCTTGGCCGTCAAGACATCGCGGCGAGCGGGCTGGTCTCACTGAGCGATCGTCCGACGACCCGAAAGACGCGCATCGTCGCGCACAACCAGCAGGTCGTTCGGGCCGATTGGGAATCCACGGCGCCGCTGCCGCCGGGCGATTGCGCTCGCCTGTGCGAGCTGGTGCGCGAGCGCGCAGCGCATGCCGATGCGGTCGTTTTGAGCGACTACGCGAAAGGCTTGTTTTCTCGCGAGATCGTCGAAGCAGCGAGCGTCTGTGATTTGATCATCGCCGATCCCAAACCGCAAAATCTGCACCTTTTTTCCGGCGTCACGTGCGTTGCTCCGAACGTGCACGAAGCCGAGCAGGCGACGGGCATTGCGATCGGCGACGACGCTTCGCTCGAACGCGCGGGAAGCGCGCTTTTACGGATGCTGGATTGCCGGTACGTCGTCATCACGCGCGGCGAACACGGCATGTCGTTATTCGGGCGCGACGGCGTGCGCGCGCATATTCCCTCGGTTGCGCGCACGGTTTTCGACGTGAGCGGTGCAGGCGACACCGTGGTCGCGGTACTCTCGCTCGCGCTCGCCGCGGGCGCTCCGATCGAACTGGCGATTCAGCTCTCGAATTTCGCGGCCGGCGCCGTGGTGGAAAAGCTCGGTACCGCAACAGCCTCCGCTTCCGACATTCTCGCGTTGGTCGAGCATGCTGTTTGAGAACGTCGACGCAGCAGCGGCTTGGCGCGAAGCGCTGCGCGAGCGCGGGAAGCGCGTCGTGTTTACCAACGGTGTTTTCGACGTGCTGCACGCCGGTCACGTTTCGTATTTGCAATGGGCTTCTCGCTGCGGCGACGCGTTGATCGTCGCGGTCAACAACGATGATTCCGTGCGCCGGCTCAAGGGCCCCAGCCGTCCGATCGTGCCGTTCACGCAGCGGGCGCGCGTTTTGTCGGCACTGCGCTGCGTCGATGCGGTCGTCGGTTTCTCGCAGCAGACGCCCGAAATGATTCTGTCGGCGCTTCGCCCGGACGTGCACGTGAAGAGCGAGCAGTATCGCGAAGAAGAATTGCCCGAGCGAGACGTCGTCTTGCAGAACGGCGGCGTCATCATGCTTGCGCCGCACGAACGCGGCATGAGCACGACCGACACGATCGCTCGAATCGTTTCGCGTTACTGTGGTTGAGCGCGCAGGCGCAGATCCGGTTCGCATCGTCATCACGTGCAACGGACCGGGCGAAACGGCCGGATGGCTGCGTCCGTTGCTGCGCGAGGTGTTCGGTTTGCAGCAGCAGGCGGACGTTCACGTCTTTTACGTGCCCGACGACTACGCAACCGGCCGCGAAGCGGCGGTCGTTCGGGAGTTGTTCCCGCAAGCGCACGTTTACGAACCGGCCGCGTACGTCAAGGTCGCGATCGGCGCGCGGGTGGACGGTACACCGAACCGCGCCGACGTCGTGCTGTATCTGGGCGGCGACTTGCTGCACGCGTACCGTTTGCAGCGCCGGTTCGGCGGCAAGTTCGCAACGTACAAGTTCGCGCGACGCCGCAAAGCCGGCGCGATCGCGCGCGCATTTGCCGTCGACGATGCCAATGCCGCGCAGTTTGCAGCGTGCGGGGTCCCGCGCGATCGCATCGTGCGCGCCGGCAATTTGGCGGTGGACGGTGCGCTGCTCGAAGCAGCCTGCGACGTTCCGCCTCACGCACCCGCGGACGGCATCGTCATCATGCCCGGTTCGCGGCCGTACGAAGTGCGCAACCTGGTGCCGTTCTTCTTTTCTGCCGCGCTGGCAATGCGGCGCCTCAATTCGCAGATTCCAATCGCGTTTGGGATCTCGCCGTTCACGCTGCTGCGCGAGGTCGGCGATGCGGTGCGTAACGGCGGCGACCCGCGTTTTTTTGCGGCCGCCGGAACGCTGATCGAAACCGCGGACGGCGCCTATCTCTCCTCGCGTGACCGAGACGTTCGTTTTGCGATACTGCGCAACGCCATGGGCGCAGCGCGCCCAGCGCGTTTAGCCCTCACCATCCCCGGGACGAAAGTCATTGAGCTGGCCGCGCTTGGGAAGCCGGTGCTCTCGTGCACGCCGATGAACGCACCGGAGCTGGCCGCGTTCAACGGGCCGTTGACGTACCTCGATCGCATACCGGTTTTCGGCGCCCGCTTGAAAAGCGCGGCGGCGACGGCATATGCCCGCCGGTTCCCCTACCACACGCAGCCGAATATCGATGCGCAAGAAGCGATCGTTCGAGAACTGCATGGAACGCTTACGCCGGGCCGGGTGGCCAAGGTCGCGCTGCAGTGCGCCGGAGATTCCGTTTGGCTGGAACGCACCGCGAAGGCGTTATCGGGACTGTACCGCGAACACGTCGGCGCCGCGCGGCGAATGGCGGCGGGCATTTTGGCGCTTCGGGACGCCGCAGAATAGAGACGCATGCGCATAACGATCATCATCGCTACCAGAAACCGCGCCGAGTTCTTGGACCGCGCGCTGCAGTCGTTCGGCAAACAGATCGGCGCACCGCCCTTCGAAGTGGTCGTAGTCGACAACGGCTCGACCGATCCCACGCCGCACATCGTCGAGCACGCGCGCGCGCAGCAAACGTATCCTCTGGCGTACGTCTACGAAGAGCGCCCTAACCGCGCGGCCGCGCGCAATCGCGGTCTTGCGTGCGCGCAAGGTACGATCGTGCTTTTCTGCGACGACGACGTGTACGCCCCGCCGGGATTCTTGGCGGCGCACGCATCGGCGCACACGTCGGCGAATCTCGTCGTCAGCGGTCCGATTCTCAACGTTCCTTCGTATCACCATCGTCCGCGCCCGACGCTTGCAAACTATTCGCGCGCGTTTTTTTGCACGTGTAACGTTTCGGTGGAATCGGCCGCGCTGCGCTCCGTGCACGGTTTCGACGAACAATTCCACCTCTACGGCTGGGAAGACACGGAACTCGGAGTGCGGCTGCGCGATCGGGGACTGCGCGGAAAATTTTCGTGGGACGCGTACATCTGGCACATCAAACCTGAACAGGCGGATTCTCTGGAGTCGGAAATGCGCAAGAGCGTTGAGAAAGCGCGCATGGCGGTACATTTCGTGCGCAAGAATTCCAGCACGCGCGTCAAGTCGGCAACGGGAGCGCACCGCATCAATCTGCTGCGCGCGCGGGCGATGGAACGCCTATTACCGTGGTTCGCTGGCGTTGCGACCGACCAACGGTTTCCGCCCACGGTCCGCTCGGTCGCACGCGCTCAACTGTTGGACGCCGTATACACCGCCGAACTTGCGCGAGCCCTTGCCCGATAGCGCTCTGGTCTACTGCGCCGGCGGCGGCATTGGCGATTCGCTCATGGCTTCGGTAGTGGCGCGCGCGTTGCGCAGGCGGTTCAGGAAGGTCGATGCGCTCACGTTACCCGGGCACGCTTCGACCCTCGAACGCACGCCCGATCTCGACGGCGTTTTCGTCGACGATAACGGCAGCGAACGTGCGCTCGCGAAAAGCGTAGCTGCAGCGCGGTACGACGCCGTCATCACGACATGGGCAACGCAGCGTACTGCGCGCGTGCCGCACCTGGCTCGAGTGCCCGTGCGCGTCGGTCAATCGCGCCGGCTGTATTCCTGGCGGTTTACACATCGCGTCAAGGTCCGCAGCGAAGACGGTGACGTCACCTCGCATTGGTCGCAGATCCTGCTCGACTATGCGCGCGCATTGCAGTGCGATGCCGCCGATGCCGTGCCGTCCGTTCGTCCCACGCAGGGCGATCTCGAGCAGGCGCAGTCGGTCTTGCGCGATTTCCACTGCGAAAACGACGCCTTCGTCATCGTGCATCCGGCAAACGCGATTGCCTCAAGGCGCGACACGTGGCCGCTCCAAGGATGGTCGGCCCTCGCAGCCGCGGTGCAGCGGCGCTTCGCGATCCGCGTCATATTGAGCGGAAGCGACGACGACCGCGGCATCGCGCAGCGCATCGCCGGCGAAAGCGGGACGCTCTGCGCGGCGGGACGGCTCTCGATGGGAGGCTTTGCGGCGCTCGCGCAGCGCGCGCGGCTGTTCATCGGAATAACGACCGGCACGATGCACGTTGCCGCGGCGGTTGGAGCGGCAACCGTCGGCATCTTTCCGTTTCAAACCGATACGCCCGAGCGCTGGGCGCCGCTGGGCAAGCGCACCGCGATCGTGCGCGCATCCTATCCGTGCCGCCGGGGCGAACGCAAGGAAACGTGCCCGGATTACGCCTGCGTGGCGAATTTGGACGTACCGCGGATATTGGCCGCGTCACAGTCGTTGATGGAATGGGAATGAGGCCGCTGTGAAGTTCGATCACGTCACGCTCGTCGGCGTCAATCAAATCAACGCGGAGAAGGTGCTGTTGACGCTGGCGCTGATTGCGGTCGTCGTCATCGCGCGGTATTCGCTGCACTATCTGGTTCGGCTGTTCCGCCGCTTCAACAAGGCGGACCGTTTTCGCTTTTGGGGTCACCAAGCGATCAATCTTGGCTCGACGGCATTTTTCATCGTCGCGCTGATTTCGATTTGGATCGGACCGAACGCACATTTGGCGACGGTCGGCGGTCTGATCGGTGCCGGCATCGCTTTTGCGCTGCAGCAGTTCATCATCGCAATCGCGGGATACTTCGTCATTTTGCGGGGCAAGCATTTCAGCATCGGCGATCGCATCATCATCGGCGGGGTGCGCGGTGAAGTCATCGCGCTCGATTTCATTCAGACCACGGTATTGGAGATGGGCCAGCCCCCCTCGGTCGAAAGCCAAACCGATCCCGCGGTTTGGGTGCTGGCCCGGCAGTACACCGGCCGTATCGTGACCGTGAGCAACGGACAGATCTTCTCCGAGCCGGTTTATAATTATTCGCGCGATTTTCAGTTCATTTGGGAAGAGATTCGCGTCGGCATCGGCTACAGCGATCGCTACGATCGCGCCGAGCAAATCCTGCTCGAAATCGCGCGCGAGCATACCGTCGACATCGAGCGTCTGAGCGAAGCCGGGCGCAAGCATCTGATGCGCATCTACAATTTAAGGCCGCCCGAGGTCAAGCCGCGCGTCTACTATCGCATGACGGACAACTGGGTCGAACTGGCGCTGCGCTTCATCGTGCCCGATCGGGGGATACGGGAAATCAAAGATGCAATGTACCGCGATCTTCTGCGCCGCTTCAAACAAGAGGGCATCAGCATCGCTTCCAGCACGTACGACATCGTCGGCTTCCCGCCGATTCGCATCTCCGGCGTCGCGGCGGCCGACGGCAGCGAGCTGAAAATCCCCAGTCAGTCGCCGCCCAAGGAATAAACGAACGCCGCCGATGCACGCGACGATTCAGGTGTGCACCTACAACCGGGCGCATTTGTTGGAACGCGTGCTGGACGCGTGCTTCGAACAAAATACCCAAGGGGCCGCGTACGAGATCGTTCTTGTCAACGACGGTTCGACGGACGCAACGGGGGACGTGATTGCGCGGGCGATCGCGCAAGCTCCCGTGCCGATTGCGCTCGTCGAGCAGCCGAACAGCGGGCTTGCCAAAGGCAGGAACGCCGGCATCGCGCGCGCTCGCGGTGAACGCATCATCTTCATCGACGACGACGTGCTTCCGTTGCCTAATTTCGTGCACGAGCATTTGCGCGCGGGGCGCTTGCATCCGCAGGCCATCGTGCGCGGCGCGGCCATCAGCGTAGAAAGCTTCGACGATCTTCCGCCGCCGGTGTGGTCGCTCAAAGACTACAGCGGTAACTACTTCTGGACGACCAACGTTTCTGTGCCGCTGGCGACGATTCGCGCAATCGGCGGCTTTAACGAGTCGTTCGGCGAATATGGCTGGGAAGACGTTGACGTGGGGTTGCGCTTGCGATTCGCGGGCGTACGCGCGTTTTTCAACCGGCGCGCGCTCGCATATCATTTTAAGCCCAGGCCGACAGGCGCCAGCGTAGCGGCAATGGTGCGCCAAGCTCGCGCGCAGGCGCGCACCGCGGTAAAACTTGGGCAGCTGCACCCGCATTGGCGCACGTCACTGGCGACGGGCGATGTTGCGGTTCTGCGCGCCGCTGCGCGCTGGGCGCGACGCCCTTTCACCGCGCAACCCGAAGCAGCCGATGCGGGCGTTCCGCAAAACCGGCCGCTTTCCCACCGGCAATTGCGGGCCGCAAGGCGAGAGGCGCGGGCGGCGTACTTCGAAGAGCTCGACCGTGCGCATTCTGCTCTCTCGCAGCGATAGAATCGGCGACCTGCTGCTATCCACGGCTGCAATTGCCACGGTTCGCGCATCCTTTCCCGCCGCGCATGTGGCGATGGTCTGCAGTCCGTATAACCGCGTCGTGATGGAGCGCAACGGCAACGTTGACGAACTCTTGGATCTGCCGCGCGGCATTCGTCCGGGCGTATTCGCGAGATCGCTTGGGAAGGTCGACATCGCGATAGCGCTCGCGCCGCTATCGACCGATTTCGCGCTTGTCGGCGCAACGCGCGCTGCGATCCGCGTGGGATACACGTACGTGCGCCGTTATCTCGCGCGCCTTACCGCACGGCGCTTCGTGAACCGGCTGATGATCTCTGAAGCCGATCCCGCTCTCTGCGAACGCTATCCGGCGCGCGGCGTGCGGCACGAAGTCGATCAACTCATCGATCTCGTCGCGCTGGCCGGTGCAACGCGGCGCGTGGAACGATTGCGCCTGGATTTGCACGAGGAAGATCGCGCTTCGATCACCTATCTGCCTACCGATCCGATCGTGCTCCATCTGGGGCAGCGTTGGTTCAACGAAGGCAGCACACTGCACTCGACGCTTACGCTGATTCGAGAACTTCGCCGCTTTGGAGCGCCCCTCGTGGTCACGTACGCTCCGGAATGCGAGGGATACGTCGAAGCGATCAGTCAGAGCCGCGCGGCGGACGTGGTGCTGGGCGGCTTGCCGTTTCATCGGTGGGCAGCGGTCCTCGAGCGGGCCCGCGTCGTCGTCACCGTCGACACGGGCGCTACCCACGTTGCCAGCGCGATGCGCCGGCCGACCGTCGTTGCATTCGAACACCGGTACTTTCATTTGAATTCGCAGGAGTGGTCGCCGTACCGCGTGCCGTGCAGGCTCGTGCGCAAGCCGGCGAGTGAGTCGCCGCAGGCGCTGGCGCGCTTTCGCGGTGAAATCGTTCAAGGCGTCGAGCAGCTGCTCAATGGTTGACGTTTCCGTCGTAATCCCCACCTACAACCGCCTCGACACGCTGCAGCACGTCTTGCCCTCGCTGCTGCGGCAAACGCTGGCGCCGCAATCGTACGAGCTGCTCGTCTGCGATTCGTCGTCCAATGACGGCACGCAGGCGTACATGGAAAGCGCCCAAGCCGAACATGCATCGGTGCGGTATCTGCGCGGAGCGTACACGGGCCGCGCCATGGCGCGAAATGCCGGCATCCGGCAGGCGCGCGGAGCGGTCGTGCTGTTCAACGACTCCGACATCATCGCCGATCCCGCGCTGCTCGAGCAGCACTTGCGCCGGCATCGTGAACGCCGCAGAATCGCCGTGGTCGGATGGGAAGTCCAGGTGCGATCGCTGGGGGACTACGCCGCCAAGCGCGACGATCCGCAGCTGCGGGGGGCGCTGCATCCGCCGGCGCGCCGTAAACTCGAGCTGGCTGTATTTTTTGACGGGCAATGCGTCGGTTCGTCGCGACGATCTGCTTGCGGTCGGAGGCTTCGATGAATCGTTCACCGGCTACGGGCACGAAGATCTCGAGCTGGGATATCGGTTGCAGCGCGCCGGGGTGAGGATTCTGTACGAACCGCGCGCTATCAACTATCATTGCCAGGATACGCCGCACGAAGACCAAGTCGAGAAGATGAAACTTGCCGGCCGTTCCACCGTGCGCTTTTATCGCAAGCATCCGCATCCGGCCGTGATGGCGAATCTCGGCATGACGCCCATCTCGCTGGCGGCGCACACCGCGCTTACTCGCATGCCGGCGATCCTCGGATTTTTCGACCGGCGCGCGGGCAGCTCCAAGTTTGCCAGAAGCGTCGTGGAGCAGTATTACTACGTGTCCGGCATCAAGAACGCTTTAGGAGAAGAGCGAAGTGCCAACTGATCCGTTCAAACGCACGTGCGGTGATCTGCGTGCCGGCGATGCCGGTGCGAGCGTCGAACTCAACGGGTGGGTCAATCGCCGGCGCGATCACGGCGGCCTGCTCTTCGTGGATTTGCGCGACCATGGCGGCGTAACGCAGGTCGTGTTCGATCCGGGCGACCCGGCATTCAAAGATGCCGAACAGCTGCGCCACGAGGACGTCGTCCGCGTCCGCGGCGCCGTCAGGCTGAGGCCGGCCGGTACGGAAAACGCGAAGCTCCCGACCGGGCAGGTCGAAGTGGCGGTGCAACGGCTCGAGGTGCTCAACCGTTCGCTCGTGCCGCCCTTTCCGGTCAACACCGACGAGGACGTCGATGAGAATTTGCGTTTGGAGTACCGGTACTTGGACTTGCGCCGCACGCGCCTGCAGCGCAATCTCACCGTGCGCCATCGCATCCTCAAGGCGATGCGCGACTACTTCGACGGCCGGGGGTTCGTCGAGATCGAAACCCCGATGCTGATCAAGTCGACGCCCGAGGGTGCTCGCGATTATCTCGTTCCGAGCCGTCTGTACAACGGCACGTTTTACGCGTTGCCGCAATCGCCGCAGATCCTCAAACAACTGCTCATGGTCGCCGGTTTTGGGCGTTACATGCAGATCGCGCGTTGCATGCGCGACGAGAATCAGCGCGCCGACCGCCAGCCGGAATTTACGCAGCTCGACGTCGAGATGTCGTTCGTCACCCAGGACGAGGTGCTGGAGATCATGGAGTCGTGCATGCGCGCCGTCTGGCGCAACGTGCTCGAAGTCGACCTTGCGCCGTTTCCGCGATTTACGCACGCTCAAGTGCTGGAGCGCTACGGAAGCGACAAACCCGACCTGCGTTTCGGTTTGGAATTGCATCGGGTCGACGACGTTTTCACCGGGACGGACTTCGCGGTGTTTCGGTCGGTTCTAGAGCAGCGCGGCGCGATCGTCGCATTGCGCTATCCCGGCGGCGCGTCGCTTTCACGGCGCGATTTCGACGCGCTCACCGAATCGGCGAAGAGTGAAGGCGCGAAGGGAATGGTCCGGATCGCGCTGGCGAGCGAAGGCACGAAGAGCTCCGCTGCCAAATTCATCGGCGAATCGCAGATCCTGCAATTGCGCGAGCGTACCGGCGCGCAAACCGGCGATGCGATGTTGCTGTTCGCCGATTCGCAAAGCGCGGCGCTGAGCGTGGCCGGAAAGCTGCGCGGCGTCGTCGGCGAGCGATGCGGTCTGGTTGATCCGCACGCGTTCGCGTTTGCTTGGGTGACGGACTTTCCGCTGTTCGAGCCGGACGAGGAAACGGGCGCACCGATGCCCGCGCATCATCCGTTCACGGCGCCGGCGCCCGGTCAATGGGAGTTGCTGGAACGCGAACCGTTCGCCATGCGCGCGCAGCACTACGACATGGTGCTCAACGGCTATGAACTGGGCAGCGGTTCGATTCGCATCCACGAGCCGCAGTTCCAGCGCCGCATCTTCAGCATGCTCGGAATGACGCCGGAGCAAATCGCGGACCGGTTCGGATTCTTCATCCGGGCGCTCGATTACGGTGCGCCGCCCCACGGCGGCATGGCGCTGGGCATCGACCGCATCGTGATGCTGGCGGCCGGAGAGTCCAGCATCCGCGAGGTCATCGCATTCCCCAAGACGCAGACCGCGCGCGACGCGATGATGGACGCGCCCTCGCCCGTCCCGCAGAAAGCGCTGCGCGAACTGGGGCTTAAAACCGGCGCCGCATCCGCCGATACTTGACGGCAGATGCATCGATTCCGCATTCTTGCCGCCGGCATCGCGCTCTGCTGCGGCGCTGCGCTCTTCGCGTTTCCGCACGGCCGCGCGGCGGCCGAGCCGTCGTGCGCCGAGCTGACGTACGCCAAAAACGGCGTGGCGTACCGGGTGCTGTTCGCCAAGAACGGCGCCGTCCAGCAGTACGCGTTGGCGCAAACGGCTCATAACGTGGAGCAAGACCACGACGTGCTCACCGAACTGCAGAACAAGTACGGTCCGGCCGGCGTGAACGCGCCCCCGCTGCAGATCGTCAGCTTTCGCCGCTCGTCCGGCGGAATGATGATGCCGGACAAGGGCATCGACTCCTGCGGGCGAGTCACGGTTTTCAAGTAGGGGAGCCGGCCCGCCGCGTAGCAGCTCCGTCGGCTCATGGCCGATCGTTTCCAGTCTTTCGCGCAAGTGCAGCGGTGCGTCGTAGAGTGCAGCCGCTGTCCCGAGCTGCGCCGTTATGCGCGGGAGATCGGCGTGCGAAAGAAACGCGCTTATCGCGATTGGACGTATTGGGGCAAACCGGTTCCATCGTTCGGCGATCCGCAGGCGCGCGTTGTGCTGGTCGGTCTTGCGCCGGGCGCGCACGGTTCGAACCGCACCGGCCGCCCGTTCACCGGCGATGCTTCGGGCGATTTTTTGTATCCGGCGCTGCATCGTGCCGGGTTCGCTTCGCAAAGAGCGGCGCGGGACCGCGATGACGGCTTGCAGCTCGACGGACTGCGTGATCACGGCTGCCGCGCGATGCGCTCCGCCGAACAACAAGCCGACGCCGGCGCAGCTGCGCAATTGCTTACCGTTTTTGGCTGCAGAGTTCGAGGCGTTGCCGAAGCTGCGTGTGATCATTGGCCTGGGACGGATCGGCTTCGATGCAATCGTCAAAACGCTCGTGCAGCGCGGCTTCGCATTCTCAACCAAAACGCCCAAATTCGCTCACGGAGCGCAGTACGATGCGGCGCTCGGATCGCGCCGCGTCACCGTGCTGGGTTCGTATCATCCCAGCCGGCAGAATACGAACACCGGCGTCCTAACCGCTGCGATGCTCGACGCCGTCCTGGCGCGCGCCTCGCAAATCGTCAAAGGCTCATAGCATCAGCGGAAAACCCATGCGCGCAAGCGCAGCGTAGGCGACGATCCCGACGGCGGTCGACAAGTTTAGGCTACGGACGGTGCCGGACCGTTGCGGAATTCGCAACGTAAAGGCGCTTTCGCGATCGATCAACTCCTGCGGCAAACCCTTTGTCTCTTTGCCGAATACCAACACGTCGCCGAACTCAATCGGCGCCTGCGTGTAGATCGTCGTTCCTCGCGTGCTTACGTACCAGCGCTGGAGACCTTGCGTTGCATGCAAGAATTCTTTCAACGACCCGTGGACGGCGACGTGCAGGTGTTCCCAATAATCGAGGCCGGCGCGTTTGAGCTGCCGATCGTCGATGCGGAAGCCGAGCGGCTCGATCAAATGCAATTGGAATCCGGTTGCGGCGCAAAGCCGCGCGACGTTGCCGGTGTTCGGCGGAATCTGCGGTTCGACGAGCGCGATGTGCAGCGGCGCCGCTGCAATTCGTTCTGTAACGCGATCTTGGGGCTGGGTCATGCGTTGACGAGGGCGGTAAAGTCCTTCCCCACGGGCGCAACAGCGTATGCAACGCCTTTGTTGCGTTGCCACACGCGCTCGAGAGCCGAGCGCGGGTAAACGACGCGCACGTTTTCGGCGGCGGGATCGTTGACCGCGCAATTGCCGCCCGCCGTAAATCCGCACAGCACGACCAGATGTCCGTCCGAATGTTCGAGCGGTGCGCCGGGCAGTTCGCCGGCGCTCCAACTGTACGAAATGGCGATTGGGATTCCGGCGTCGATCAGTAGCTGCGCGTGGTCGAGATTTCGCAAATGCACCACTGCCCCGCACAATCCCAGACTGCCGCTGAAGGCGACGTTGAACGACCAGTTGCCCGTGCCGTCGTACGCACGGTCGAACACTGCGGCGGCCGTCTCGGCGACGCTGCGATCGATTCCGTGATAGGCGTGCAGCATCGAAAGCGCCGCCGGACTGCACCAGCCGCGCTCGCCTGCGACTTCATATTGCGAGCGCGCCGGAACGTCCAAGATGCGCGCTTCACCGAAATACGGCAGCGACGCGCGCGCCGGCTGCGGCGTCGAAAAGGCCATCGCATTGAACGCTACTCCGGGTGCGCGCACCTCGATGCCGTCGAACGGGATCAAAGCGCGGATAACGTCTACGTCGACGCGCACTCCGCCGTGCTCGCCGCTGAACGAACGCCGCTCGTGCGCATCCCACCGCGCGAGATCGATCCACGGTCCATCACGAGCGTCGTCTCGCAGCAGGCGAAACGCGATCGCTCCTCGCTCGTCGAAGGTGTTCCAACTCAGCACTCCTTCGCGCGTGGACTCGAACGTCAGCGTCGCGAACTGGTCGAGATCGGTTTTCATTGCCAGCACTGCAGTCTGCGCTATTCGGACCGCATGGCTGAGCCGGCGCATCCCGTCCGGAAAGACGCTCGCGAATTCACCTCCTGTGAATTCGCTGCTTCTCCGCTTTTTCGCGAGAACGAAGTTTTGAAGTCGGCATCCTGCCGAGCGCAAAAAAGTCGGAGACTTCCCGAACGGGACGCGCCGGCTGCAGCCTTATATGTTCCATTGATACGCATTCCAGGTGTCTTGAATGAAGCTGCCGGTTTGAAGTTCTTCAGATCGCTGTTGATTGCGGTGTATTCGTTTTCCCAGTAGAAGAACTCCGAGGGCGCCAAGGCGTGCACGCGATCTTCTTCCTGTTGATAGTATGCCTTACGGCGCGCGCGGTCGAAGGTAGAGTTCGCAAGTTCGGAGGTGCGGTTGACGATCGGATCGTTGAGCCAAACCGTGTTCGCGCCGTTGGGCGGAATGAACTTGCCGTTCCACAAGCCGCGATTGTCGGGATCGGGCCCGTTGGTTTCGATGCTCCATTCCAAATCGTATTTCCCTTGGTACAGCGGACCGTCTTGCGCGAACAGCAGACTCGTCGGATAGTTTCGAATCGCAACGTCGAATCCGTACGGGCGCAGTCTGGCTTTGAATCTGCACTTCGGCCTGCTGGTTTTCTTGCTTTTCCGTATTCGTCGAGATGGTTAAATGCATCCCGAGCGGTCCTTTGTGGAGCACGCCGTCCGAACCCATTCGCCAACCGGCTTGCCGCAGCAAATCGCGCGCGTGCGCGGGATCGTACGGGTACGGCGCGATGCTTGGCGCAGCCCAAAGCTGCGGATAGACATCGCTCACCGCAGGCCGGTTGTATCCGTGATAGACGGTTTGATTGATGCGCTTCCAGTCGACCGATTCCAGCATCGCAAGCCGCACGCGCGGATCGTGCAGCTGCGCACGGCTGGTGTTGATGCCCATGTGCCGCCAGTTCGCGATCAGCTTTTGAATGACGGTTATGCCGTGCACCGAGGGCAGCGAGGCAATGTGGTTTTCGTCGACGCCGACGTAGACGTTGACTTCGTGCGTTTCGAGCTGTTCGAACAACGTCGTCACGTTGGGAATGATTTTCCAAACGATGCGCCGGATTTTAGGGGGCCCACGGAAGTAATAGCGGTTCGGCACGAAGATGAGCGACGCGCCGTGATTCCATTGCTCCAGGACATAGGGTCCGCTGGAGATAGGATGGCCGTTGAACGGCGCATGATTGATGTTCGGCAGCTTGGCCAGCAGATGCGCCGGAAGCGGTGGATACGCCGAACCGCCCGCAACTCCGAACAAGCCGAGAATCGAGGCATCGACGCGGTTGAGGTGCACGACCAAAGTGTAATCGTCCGGTGTTTGGAACGAGCGAATTTCGTCCCATCCGTAACGCGTTTTCGTGTTGTTGGCCGGATTCAAGACGGCGTGGTAGGTGAACACCCAGTCTTTGACCGTGAGCGGCGCACCGTCGGACCAGCGCGCGTTCCGGCGCAAGTGAAACGTAATCGTTTTGCCGTCTTTGCCGATGCCGCCGTTGGCGTACGTCGGCACTTCGAGCGCCAGATCCGGAATGGTATTGCCGTTGTCGTCGTAGCGCAAGAACGAGGCGTACAGCAAACCCGCAACCTGGTCCGTGGCATCGGTGTGAGCGAACATCGGATTGAGATTGTCCGGCTCGTCCACGTTTCCGATGCGCAGCTCGCCGGGTATCGTCCACGGATTGCGTCCGCCATGCGTGGCCGGCGTGGGTTTGGAACACCCGGCAACCAGGGCGGCCAATGTAAGCACAAGGCCGAGGCGGCGCGCGACGCTCATACGGGCATTCCTGCCGAAAGCGGTTCACGTTTGCGCAGCTGCGGCGCGATCGCGTTCCATAATGCTTGCGGTCCGAAACGGACGACGTTGTCGGCGGGCAATCCGGTTTGCTCGCGCGCTGCTTCGATTTCGCTGCGAGCCTGATCGTGTGAGAGGCCGAACGTGTTGAGCGCAACGCCGATAACGTTCGCCGGTTTGACGGTTGCGCAGAGCTGCTCGTAGAGCGCTACAAGACGAGAATACGAAAGTATCGGCGTCTCGAAAACTTCAATCGCGCTGCGTTTGGGATCGGCCACGAGCAGCAACGCATCCGGCGCGCTCCCGAACAGCAGCCCGAGCGTCACCGGCGCGTACGCAGGATGATTGATTCCGCCTTGCCCTTCCACCAGAATGTAGTCGGGCTCACGCGCCGCCGCCTCGAGCACGAGCTGCTCGGCGGCCCCGGTAATGAAATCGGAGATTACGCGATCGACCGCAATGCCCCATCCGGCAATCGCGATGCCGGTCTGGCCCGTCGGAACGAATTCTGCGCGCCTGCCGCCTTGAGCCGCAGCCCGCGCGAGCTCCAACATGACGGTCATTTTTCCGACCGCGCAGTCGTTTCCGACGGCCAGCATCGTAGGCTGCGCAACGTTGTACACCTCGCCGGTGAAGAGCGGCACTTCCGGCGGCTTTCGCACGTCCCAGATCGCCACGCCGTGCTTGCGCGCTTGCGCGGCAAACTCCGGATCGTCGCCGAGCATGTCGTGAAGGCCGCTGACGATCTCCAACCCGGCCGAAATCGCCGCGAGCACCTGCGCGCGCCACGGATCCGGCAGTTTTCCGCCTTTCGGTGCGGTGCCGATCAGCAGTGAGGTCGGCGAGAAGCGCAGCGCGGCTTCGACGTTCGAGACGATCGGCGCATCGCTGGCCAGATAGGGAACTGCATCGCGAACGCATTTTCCGGCAAGCGCCGGATCGATGACGGCAACGGTTTCGTCATGCCCGTACGCGATCACGCCGTGCGCGGTCTTTGCATCGCTTGCAAAACACTCCGGCGCGAGTACGGCGTACCGTCGTTTAGGCAACGGCGGCCTTCTCGCGCACGCCCAAGCCGGGACCATCCGGCAAAACGATCTTCCCTTTGTCGTAGGTGATGCCCGTGAAGGGATCGTCCTTCGTCAAAAACGGTCCGTCGATGTCGGCCCAATCCACGAGCGGTGAAATCTGCGCTGCAGCGGTCGCGGAAATTTGGCTTTCGACCATGCAGCCGAGCATGACTTTCATTCCCAACGCGCGCGCCGTATGGATCATGGCAAGCGCCCCGCGAATGCCGCCGGTTTTCACCAGTTTGACGTTGATGCCGTCGACGCAGCCGCGCAGCACCGGCAAATCACCAGCGGTTCGGGAATCTTCGTCGGTGACGATCGGAATCGCAGAACGCTCCCGGATGTAGCGCAGCTGTTCGGGATGGCCCGCTGGGATGGGCTGTTCGCAGAACTCGATGTCGAAGCGTTCGATATCGCGCAGCACGCTCACCGCCTGCTCCGCGGTCCAACCTTCGTTCGCGTCGATGCGAATCGTGCCGCTGTAGTGCGAGCGAATCATCCCAATCGTTTCCACTTCCTGAGCGGCGCAGGCAGCTCCCACCTTGACTTTGACCACCGGATGGTCGCCGAGTTCGCGCACTTTCCGCAGGGTGGTATCCGCGTCGCCGATACCGATCGTAAACGATGTAGTCGGCGTTGCCGACGGGTCGAGCCCCAGCAAGCGATACAGCGGCTTGCCGCAATCTTTACCGATCAAATCGTGAAGCGCGATGTCCAGCCCACAGCGTGCCGCGGGCGGAATCGCGCCGCTCAGCAGAACATCGAGTAGGTACGGATCGTCGCCGGCAAGCTGGTGGTTTTTGAAGTACGACGTGACGCTTTCAACCGATTCATCGTAGCGTGCAATGGGCACCGATTCGCCCAACCCTTCCAGATCGCGCCATGCTAAGCGGAACACCGCCATTCGCGCTTCTTCCTCGGTGTTGCGCGCGATTTTGAACGGATGCACGAGCGGAAGCTCGAGCACGGACAGCGACAACGACAGGGACATGCAGCGGGCATTTCCACCGCCTTGCAGCAGGTCCTCGATTCGTGCTTACGTCGGTTCGTCTTCGGCGGACTCTCCGCTTACCGCCGAGTCGGCGGTGCCGCGCTCAGCGAGCGGGTCGCCGTCGGCGGTGCGCTCGCCGCGATCTCGCTGCGCGAGTTCTTGCTCCTCTTCTTCGAGGGTGCGGCTGCCGTAGTCGCTGGGATGTCCTGTCAAATCTTCATGCGGGCGTTCATTCATGAGCACGCGCCTCCCTCCCGCACTGTACCCCCCGCGCTTCAGCGAGAAACGGGCGTAGCGACGCGGTACGGGGTGCCGCGATGATCGCAGCGCACCGCTTCACCGAGCGTTCGCGCGGCATGGCGTTCCGAGCCTCGAATGACGCGGCGCTCTTCGGCTGTATCGTAGCGCGGCAAGGAGTGGGCACTGAGCGCAGACTCACGACGCGGCGACTCGACCGCATGCGCTACTTCATGGCCCAGACCGAGCGCCGGGGATTGCCTGCCGCCTTGCGTCGTACGCAGCGCGCTGTACGGATCCCATGCGATCGTATCGGTCGACGGATCGAAATGGTCGTCGCCGCGCGAATCGATGCGCAAGTAAAATTTGTGCGTCGAATGTTGCAATTTTTCGAACAGCCTTCGTTCGACGCCGTCGCGGCACAGATACGCTTTAGCCAGCGCGTAGTCCGCGCGCGCGCTCGCAGGTATGAAAACGGCCATGCCGCTCGTTCACGCGCAGCGGCGCTTGCAGCAAGACACTTGACCGCGGTGGTACAGTTATGAACGTCGACTGCGCTTAGCGCGCACCGCACCATAGGTGCCGGACCAACGAGAGAACCTAGGGAGCATCGACTCCGGTAACGACGATTCGGCTTGGCCGATATGGTTGCCGAATCGGCGCCCGGGCCGCACCCACCTGCGAGAACGCAGGTTCGCAACCTCGTGCGGAAGATGCTAAGTGCGGTCGGCTAGTTTGCCGTCCGCCATGCCCGCGCGGCATCGATGAATTGCGCGACCGTAGCCGTTCCGTCGGGTTCGTCGAAGGCGACGAATCCGCGATAGTTCTTGAGGAGCGGCACTATCGCAAGCAAGCCGTCTTGCGCGGCATGGCGCATCGATTGCCAAACCAAAACCGATTTTGCGAGCAAGTCCTGCGGGTTGCTGCCGGCTTCGAGTGCTGAAAAATTCGGACCGTACCGCAGCCACGCCGAGTCGGCTTCCTTGGAAACGCGTTTCATGTCATGTGAGCCGGCTGCGAACGTTTGCGGCGCGTTGCGCAGTGCGATCGTGACGTTGTGCCGCTTAGCGGTTGACGTAGCGGTGCCCAAGCGCTGTTGAACGTCGTTCCAGGAAGCAGCGGTTTCCGCCGGCAGAGGCGCCGAAATCAGCGGCGCGCCCAAGGCCAGCGCCATCCCCGCGGCCTGCTCCACGCGCGCGTCTTCGGCATCGAAGAGCGCGTCGTCGCGCAGTGCGGCAACGCATAATCCCAGATCCGTTGCCATCTTCTTTACCTGGGCGAGGTAGTCCGCATCCGTTCGCGGAAAGTGCCGCACGTCAAACACGACTCCGTCAGCCGCAAGCTCGTGCGCGCACAGATCGATCCATTCCAGTTGCGTGAGATCGCCGCTGCGCAGCGGTTCGTCGAACGCGGTACTGGAGCACGCGAGCTTCATTGGCGGATCCTTCGACCGCAGCCCGATCGCGCCTTTCTCGCCGTTCCGTATTGAAAGAACATCGAAGTGCACGCAGATGAATAGCAATGAAATGACCATCGCGATTGCCGCCGATCACGCCGGTTTCGAGGCGAAAAAGCGAATCGGCGAATTGCTGAAAACCCAAGGCCATACCGTCGTGGATTACGGCACCTGCGATGAAGTCCCGGTCGATTATCCGCAGTTCGGATACGCGGTCGGCGAAGCCGTCGCATCCGGACAAGCGCAACGCGGGATCGTCGTGTGCGGATCGAGTCTGGGAATCGCGATGGCTGCCAACAAGGTGCCGGGTGTGCGCTGCGCGGCGGTGTTCGAACCGCTGATGACGGAGCTTGCGCGCCAACACAACGACGCCAACGTCATCGCGCTTTCGGAGCGGCTGACGGGATGGGAAATGCTCGTCAGGCTGGTGCACGTTTTTTTGACGACTCCGGCGCTCGGCGGCCGGCACGCATATCGCGTCGAGCAACTGTTCGAATACGGTGACGCGCAGCGGCAACGCACGTTGAAGGCAATCGAAGCCGGCCAAGTGACCGACGCCAAGACGCCGCCGGATCAGGTAACGGCTCCCGTATGAACAGCCGAGGCGGGTTGCTCTTGATTTTCATTCTATCGGCGCTGGTTTGCGGGTACGACGTCTACGCGGCGCTGCGCGCTCACGGGACCGGCATCGTCGCGTGGGTGCTGGCGGCACTGATGGCCCTCGTGGCGCTGAGTGCGCTGCGCAAATTGATTCGGCAAGATTACTCGAACTCGTGGTGGTGAACGCATGGCGATTCTGACTCCGACGAACCTTGAAGCCCAAGACCCGCAAGTGTTCGGTGCGATTCAAAAAGAGGAGCGCCGTCAGCGGGTGAACCTCGAACTGATCGCTTCAGAGAATTACGCCAGCCGGGCAGTGCGGGAAGCGATGGGCTGCGTAATGACCAACAAGTACGCCGAAGGATATCCCGGAAAGCGGTACTACGGCGGCTGCGAGTACGTGGACGTGGCCGAAAACCTTGCCATCGAACGCTTGAAGCGCCTTTTCAACTGCGAGCATGCCAACGTGCAAGCGCATGCGGGGGCGCAAGCGAACATGGCCGTGTTCATGGCGGTGCTGCAGCCGGGCGACACCGTACTCGGTATGTCGCTCGCGCACGGCGGTCATCTCACGCACGGCACGAAAGTGAGTTTCAGCGGAAAGCTTTATAACGCCATCGCATACGGCGTGCACAAGGACACCGAACTCATCGATTTCGATCAGGTCGCCGCGCTCGCACGCGAGCACCGGCCGAAGATGATCATCGCCGGCGCCAGCGCGTATCCGCGGACGATGGACTACGCGCCGTTTCGTGAAATTGCCGACGAGATCGGCGCGGTGTTCATGGTGGATATGGCGCACGTCGCCGGGCTTGTCGCTGCCGGACTCCATCCCTCGCCCGTTCCGTTTTCAGACTTCGTGACGTCGACGACGCACAAGACGCTGCGCGGTCCGCGCGGCGGCCTAGTGCTGTGCACGGAGAAATGGGCTCAGCCGCTCGACAAATCTATTTTCCCCGGCATCCAGGGCGGACCGTTCATGCACATGATTGCCGCCAAAGCGGTCGCCTTCGGCGAGGCGCTCAGCGAACCGTTCACAACGTATCAGCAGCAGGTCGTGCGCAACGCAAAAGTCATGGCTGATGAATTTTTGCGCGCCGGTTTGCGTCTGGTCGGCGGCGGAACCGACACGCATTTGCTGCTGGTCGACGTTTCGGTCAAAGGCTTGACCGGAAAGGCGACGGAAAGCTATCTGGACGAAATCGGCATCACCGTCAACAAAAATGCGATTCCGTACGATCGGCAAAAGCCGATGGTTGCCAGCGGCATCCGCATCGGAACCCCTGCGATTACGACGCGCGGCTTCGGCGAGGAAGAATGTCGTGAAGTCGCGCGCATCATCTGCGAAGGGCTTACGGATATTACCGATCGCGGCAAGATCGAACGGTTGCGCGAGCGCGTCCACGACTTGACGGGGCGCTTCGACGTTCCGTAAAGCGCCGCGGCGTTAGCGCGTCGCGAGCGCGCCGATCAGCGCGCCATATGCGGCGCTGAATTTGGTTTCATCCACCTGCGCGGCGCGATCGTTCCAGGTCGCGCTCACGCAGAACGTTGTGCCGTCCTTGGCTTCCAGCCAAGTCGTCATGCTGATGACGCCCCAGTCGGACCCGCCCTTGTAGGCGATCCGCTTCCACTGATCGGCCGAGGCGATCCCCGGATTGACGCTCATCAGCGGCAGATCGCGTACCCCTTGCATCAAACTGCACAGCTCGCGATTACTGAAATGCCATTCGATGTCCGAAAGGGAGGGACTCGTGTCGAGGTCCGTCACGTCAGGCAGCCGCTCGCGATCGATTTCGCTCAGCACCGCTTGCCGCGCAGCCGCATCGCCGAAACGAAACCGCTCGCGCAGCTGCGCATTCTTCGTCGTTTTCAGCAAAAACATCTGGCGTGTCGTGATGAACGGCGTATTTCCGTACGCGTATGGCGCCAGCGCTTGCTGACCGACGATATGGATCAGCGAATCGGCGGCCGTATTGTCGCTGATGGAGATCATCTCGGTTGCCAGCGTGGCAAGCGTCAGCGGCGCATCGTCGGGCCACGTCTGCAGAACGCCGCTGGGCAAACTCTTCCACGAATGCTGCAGGCGCGCAATATCGGTCCATCGCCGCGCTCCGGATGCAATTTCCCGGCGCAGCGCGCTGAGCACCGCTGACTTGAAGGACGATCCAACGCCGAGCTTTTCGCCGGCGTTGCGCGCGGCCAAGTCGCGGCCGTTCTCGGTCACCACGTACCCGACGCTGCCGGCAAATCCGGCGAACATTTTTTCGGCATCCTCAATCGTTGCGCCAGTGACGACCGGCTCCCGCAGCAGCAAGCCGTCGATTTTGCCTTGCGCGTCCAAGTGAATCAGCACTTTGAGAGTGCCATGCGTGTAGTGCGCAATATACTGTCCGTTTGCGCCTTGCACGCTTTGGAACGTCCCCAGCGCCTGCGTAACCCGATCGCGAATCGTCGCGATCTGCGAAGCCGGAACCTGCGCCAAAAAACTCTGCGCGAAGATCTGCGCGGGAACCGGCGTCGCGGTCAGCACGATTTGGACCGCTTGTACCTGCGTCATGGGGGCGGGTTCGGATCCGGCGTCGGCAAACGCAGCGGTTGCGGTAAACAGCAGCGCTGCAACGGCCCCGAGCATGCGTTTCATACTACCCTCCCCGCGCCAACCGGCACACTGTGACAGGCTTCGGTTTGTTTCGGTACAAACATCCTGTAAGCGCACTTATGGAAAAGCAGGCACAGGTGCACGTGGTAAAGCATCCGGCGGTCGAAGATCGGCTCGGCCGTTTGCGCGACCGATGCACGCAGACGCCGGCGTTCCGCGCACTGATAGAAGAACTGGGAGCGTTGCTGGCTTATGAAGCCACGCGCGATCTGCCGCTGCGGCGCGAAGAAATCGTTACGCCGATCGCGCAGACGCTGGTGCAGCGGTTTGCGCAGCGGCCACTCGTTGCGCCGATCTTACGCGCCGGCTTGGGGTTACTGCCGGGTTTTTTGTCCGTTGTCGATGACGTTAACGTCGCGCATTTAGGTTTCTATCGCGATCCGCAAACGTTGGAAGCCGTAGCGTACTATGCGAACGTTCCGCACGATCTGTCGGCGCGGCCGGTCTTCGTTTTGGATCCGATGCTCGCGACGGGCAACTCCGGCGCGGCCGCCCTTTCGGCGCTCGCTACGCGCGGCGCAACCGGCGTTACCCTCATCAGCGTGATCGCGGCGCCGGAAGGGGTGCGCGCGCTGCTCCGTGCGCATCCCGCGGCGCGCATCGTCACCGGAGCACTCGACGATTGCTTAAACGAGCATGGCTACATCGTTCCCGGTCTCGGGGATGCCGGAGATAGAATGTTCGGCAGTACCAGCTCCGTTCCGGTGCTCGTCAAACCCGATTAAAGTGGCAACGGCGCCGGTGGCGAAATCTGCTCTTGCGATGCCGATCCGCCCGGGCTGGGACGAATATTTCATGGAAATTGCGCGTACCGTTGCAACGCGGGCGACGTGCCCGCGCGCGTCGGTAGGCGCGGTGATCGTTCGCCAACATCGCATTCTGACGACGGGATACAACGGCTCTCCGCGCGGCGTCGCGCACTGCACCGAAGTCGGCTGCACGCTGGTCAACGGACATTGCATGCGCACGACGCATGCCGAAGCAAACGCAGTCGTTCAAGCGGCGTTGCACGGCATCACCATTGCGCAGTCAACCGCATATTGCACGCATCAGCCGTGCGTAAACTGCTCGAAACTGTTCATCAGCGCGGGAGTCCGTAAGATCGTGTACGAGGCGGCGTACGCGGATGCGATCGCGCAGGAACTTCTCAGCTGAGGCGGGCGTCGCAGTCGTGCCGTTTGCTTCGCTCGAATCGGTTCGCGCATGATCGTGCCGCCGCTGTTCCTGTATTTAGCCGGGTTCGTGCTGGCGGCGGTCGTTTCTACGCTACTTACGCCCTTCGTCATTCGCTTGGCGCACCACGTGGGCATGGTCGACAACGTCGGCGATCGGCGCATGCACGAAGTGCCCAAGCCGCGGATCGGCGGAATCGCGGTTTTCTTCGGTTTTGCTTTTGCACTCTTTGCCGTGCTCGGCGTCGCGCTCAGCCACGTCCATGGATTTTTTCCGGTGGATCCGCACGAATCCCAGATGGATCAGCTGCGCGATCAGTTGGAAAGCGCGCACAATTTGGTGGGGCTGCTCTTCGGCAGCATGCTGATCGTCGGCGTAGGGTTATGGGACGATCTCATGGGCATGCGCCCGCGGCTGAAGTTGATTGCGCAGATCGTCGTCGCTGGCATCTCGATCGTGTACGGGTTCATCATCCCCGACGTGCAAAACCCCATCTCCCATCAGTATCTCGATTTCCCGCTCTGGTTCAGCGTCCCGATCACGTTGCTCTGGTATCTGGGCATGATGAATGCGATCAATTTCATCGACGGCCTGGATGGATTGCTTTCGGGGTTCACGGCAATTTCGTGCATCTTTTTGTTCGCAATCGCGATGACGAAGGAAAACCCGGTGGTTGCGCTGGTCGTCATAACGCTGGCCGGAGCGGCGCTCGGATTCTTGCCGTTTAATTTCAATCCGGCGCGGATCATTTTGGGCGACACCGGCTCGCTGTTCATCGGCTACGTGTTTGCGACGGTCGCCATCATCGGTACGAGCAAAACGGCGATCGCCGTCGGCCTGATCGCGCCGTTGGTCGTGCTGGCCCTTCCGATCGTCGACACCGCCGCCGCGATCTATCGGCGAGCGCGCTCCGGAAAGCGCATCACCGAAGCCGATCGCAGCCATTTTCACCACCAATTGATTTTCCGCTACGGATTGAACGTCCGTCAGGCCGTGCTGCTCATCTATGCGATTTGCATCGTGCTCGGAGCCGTAGCGCTCTTCCTCGCAGGCGGTTTTCACGCGCTGCGGTTTGCATAAAACGTGCAGCCGCTGAAGGTCATGTCGGTGTTCGGAACTCGGCCGGACACCATCAAAATGGCACCCGTCGTCCACGCGCTCGGGCGGCATCCGCAGATTCAAAGTACCGTTTGCGTCACCGCGCAGCATCGCGAAATGCTGGACGATCTGCTGACGCTCTTCGAGTTGCGTCCGGATTTCGATTTGAACATCATGACGCCCGATCAAACGCTGACCGACATCACCACGCGCGTGCTGATGGGCATGGAAGGAGTCCTCAAATCCGCCGAGCCCGACGTGGTTCTGGTTCACGGCGATACGACGACCAGCACCGCTGCGGCACTGGCCGCGTTTTACCGCCAAATTCCGGTCGGCCATGTCGAGGCGGGTCTGCGTACGAGCGATCCGTGGCTGCCGTTTCCCGAAGAGATGAATCGACGGGTGACCGGAACCATCGCGCAGTATCATTTTTCTCCGACGAGTTTGGCGCGCGAACATCTGCTGGACGAGAACGTCGCCGAAGAAAACATCATCGTTACCGGCAACACGGTCATCGATGCGTTCATGCAGACCGCGGCGCGCTCGGATCTGCGTAAGCCGCCCGGCTGGGAGCGCTTGGACGAAGAGCGTCCGATCCTCATCGTCACCGCGCATCGGCGCGAGAACCATGCGTATATGCGCGAGATGTGCGAAGCGATGCTCGATATCACATCGCATCCGTCGCGGCCGCAAATTTTGTGGCCGGTGCATCCTTCGCCACGCGTTCGGCCGGTTGCCCATGCGGTCTTGGGGGAGGCGCCCGGCGTGATTTTGGACGATCCGCTCGATTACGCGCAGATGGTGTGCGCGGTGCGGGCGTGCACGTTCGTGCTGACCGATTCCGGGGGCATTCAAGAAGAAGCGCCGTGCTTGGGCAAACCCGTTCTCGTCATGCGGGACGAGACGGAGCGGCCTGAGGGCGTGGAGGCCGGCACGCTGGAGCTTGTCGGGCACGATCGGCAACGCATCGTCGAAGCGGCAGTGCGCCTGCTGGAAGATTCCGACTGGTACGCCCTGATGGCTCGAGCCGTCAATCCTTACGGAGACGGGAACGCCGCGGAGCGGATCGTCGGCTGGCTGCTCGCCCGCCTGAGGGGCGGCGACTTTCCAATACCGTTCACGCCTTAAAAGATGAAAGCGATCGCGCCGCTGCTGGGCGCCGGCTCCACGTTCGCCTTGATCGTCATCCTGGGCCTGGTTGCCGGTATCTGGCTCGACAACAGGCTTTCCTCGCATTATTGGGTGTTGGCATTGTTCTTCGCTGCGCTGGCAGTAGGGACGTTTGCCGCCTGGCGGCTCGTCTCGCGCGCGTTGCTGCCGTGAACCGGCCCGGTGGTAGAGCGGAGGAAACCGAAAAGGCTCGCCGTACTAACAGCGCCTCCGAAACGGCCGACGCGATTTTCTACGGGCGTATCAAACGCGCGGCGCTGCTCGGAACGCCGGCGGTCGCGATTCCGCTCGCGGCTGCGCTCTTGCTCTGGACGGGGTGGTTCGCCGTACCGTTTGCGGCGGGGGCAGCCGGTGGAATCGCGAACGCGATGTTGTCGATGCGCGGGAACGAGCGCCTGCTGCAGCGCGGCAGCGTTGCGCCGTTCGTCATAAGTAGTTTGATACGCATCGCGCTGTTCGGTATAGTGCCGGTGATACTGGCGGTGCGCGTACCGTCGGTATGGACCTTGGGTTGGTACTTCATCGGGTTTTTTACGCCGCTCGCGCTCTCCGGGATTTCGGCCGTTCTCGGGGATCGTTTGGGCGGCTAATTTAAGATGGGGCGTTTGTGCGAGAGAAGATAGGCGAACATTTCACGTGGCAATGGCCCGTGCTCGGCGCGGTCCATTCGGACACGATCGTCACGACGTGGATCGTCATGGCAATCGGCCTCGTATTTTTCGCGTGGATCGGCGCCAGCTATCGTTCCGCGCGCCTTTCAAAACGGCAGACCGTCATCGAAGGCGTCATCAACTACATCGCCGATTTGGCCACCGGCGTGCTGGGCGAACAAGGCGAGCCGTTCGTTCCCTTCTTCATCGCGTTGTTCATCTTCATTTTCTTGCTGGATCAATTCGGGTTTTTGCCGCTAAAGGCGCTCTCGCTGCCCTTCGGTGGTTCGCCTACCGCGGATCTCAACACGACGGCCGCCTTCGCGATCATGGTGTTCGTCCTCATCCAGATCGTCGGCTTCAGGAAAAAAGGCTGGAAATACCCGCTGCACATCTTCAAGCCGCATCCGGCGCTTTTTTTAATCAACATGATTGAAGAGATTGCGCGCCCCGCGACGCTCGCGGCGCGGCTGTTCTTCAACATCTTCGTCGGCGAGCTGCTCTTCATCATCATCGCCTCGATTATCACCGCTAAAGTCATGATCGGCCCGGTAAATCTCTCGCTCGCGGTCACGATCATTCCGTTCTTCATTCAATTTTTCAACTTTTTCGTCGGCACGGTCCAAGCGTTCTTGTTCACGCTTCTAGCGATCGTCTATCTATCGCTCGCCGTCGCCGACGAACACTGAGTAGAAAGGGAGGAGTTCGTTGAGCTCTCAAGCACTGGTTGCCGCTTTCACGCTCCTGGCGTTCGGCATCATCATCTCGGGTGTGGCCCTGGGATCCGCCATAGGTGACGGCAACGTCGCCTCCAAAGCGGTGGAGTCCATTGCCCGGCAGCCCGAAGCGCGGCCCAACATCCTGACGTTCATGTTCCTGGGCGTCGGCGTTTTGGAAGCGTTTCCCATCATCGCGCTGGGCCTGGCGTTTTACGTTCTGCTCGTGGTCGCCAACGTTCCGAAATTAATCACCGGGCTTCATCCGTAAGGCCGCAGCTGCATGTTTCTCAAACTCGACGGAACGTTTGTCGTGCAATTGTTCAACTTCGCGATTTTCTTCGCGGTGCTGAACGTGGTCTTCATGCGCCCCGTCAGTCGAGCGATCGTGCAGCGCCGCGAATATATCAATAGCGTTACCAACGATTACGACCGCTATCAAGCGGAAGCGGCATCGTGCCGGACCCAAGCCGAAAGCATCCGCGCGGCCGCGCGCCGCGATGCGGAAGCGCACGTGTCGCGCAGCCGAAGCGACGCCTCCAACGAATCTGCCGCTCTGTCCGCGCAGTTCAACGAACAAGTAGCGGCAGCGGTTGCGGATGCCGATCGAACGGTGGCGCAGGAGGTAGCAGCCGCGCGAGCCGGCGATCGACGATTGGTTTCCGAGCTGGCGGAGATGATCGTGAGCCGCACGATCGAGCAGGCGGCTTCGTGAATTACGAAGCCATTGCGGAATACAGCCAGATCGCTTCCGCGGCGCTGTTCGTGCTGGTGATGATTTGGATCTGGATTCGCTTCATTCAGCCGGCGGTACTTTCCGCGCAGCAAAACGCAAACGCGCAGATTGCGCAGGCCGAACGCCACCGCGACGAAGCAAAGGCCGCGCTCGATTCCCTGCAAGGAGAAATTGCGAGCGCGCAGCAGGATGCGGCGGCGATCAGACAACGCGCCGAGCGGCAGGCCAAACGCGAACGGGAGGCATTGCTCCGCGAAACGCATGAAGCGGGGGACCGCGCGCTCGCGAACGCGCAAGGCGAACTCGCCCGCGCTCGAGCTTCGGCGCGCGACCGGTTTCGCGACGAGCTGCTGGAAAACGCTTTGGACCTCGCGCGAAGTGAAGCGGCAGCACGCGTCGACGCGGCTTTGAACGGACGGCTGGTCACGCAGTTCGTCGGTTCGTTGCGAGGCGAGCGTGGCTAACGAGACCGTGGCCCGGCGGTATGGGCTGGCGATTTTCCAGCTCGCTTCCGAAGCCGGCGTTCAAGACGCCGTCGGGGACGATTTGCACGGCATCGCGCACGCGATTTACGACGACCCCGCGACACGGGAGTTCTTCCTTTCACCGGTGGTCGACCGCAAAGAAAAGGCGGGCGTGCTGAGCGGAGCGTTTTCCGGCAAGGTGCACGAGGTGGCGCTCAACGCGCTGCTGCTGCTCGTGCGCAAACGGCGGGAAGCCCTCTTCGCGGAGATCGTACGGCAATACGACGTTCTGTCGCTGCAGGCGCGCGGTCACGAGCCGCTGGCGATAACCTCGGCCAAGCCGCTTACGCAGGACCAACGCCGCCTCGTCGTCGCGAAACTCGAAAGTGTGTACGGCAAGCGGTTCGAGGTGACCGAAACGGTGGACCCCTCGCTCATCGGCGGAATGCGCATCATGATGGGTGACCGGCGCATCGACGGCTCCGTCGAGGGAAGAATGCAAGAACTTGCGCGCACACTTTTTGCGAAGAACTGATGGGAGTGTTTCAATGAATACAATGTGGATGGCGGAGCGCCGTTAAAATGATCAACGCGGACGAAATCGCCGGAATCCTCAAACAGCAAATTGCCGGCTTCAAGACGGGAATTCAAGAAGACCAAGTAGGGACCGTCATCGAGGTCGGCGCCAATTTGGCGCGCGTGTACGGTTTGCACGGCGTTCGTGCTTCCGAGCTGGTCGAATTTCCCAACGGATTGCGCGGCGTTGCGCTCAACCTGGAGGAAGACAACGTCGGCGTAGTGATCATGGGCGACGACGAGGGAATCAAAGAAGGCGACAAAGTGCGACGCACCGGCCGCATCGCTTCGGTACCGGTCGGCGAAGCGCTCCTGGGCAGAGTGGTCGATCCGCTCGGAAACCCCATCGACGGAAAAGGTGCGATTGCGACGAGCAGGTTTCGCACGATCGAAAACGTTGCGCCTTCCGTCGTTCAGCGCCAGCCCGTCAAGCAGCCGCTGTTTACCGGAATTCGCGCAATCGACGCGCTGATTCCGATCGGCAAAGGGCAGCGCGAACTGATCATCGGCGATCGTAGTACGGGCAAAACGGCGATAGCAATCGACACGATCATCAACCAAAGAGGCAAGGACGTCTTTTGCATCTACGTTGCCATCGGTCAGAAGAACTCGACCGTCGCTTCGCTGGCGCAAGTGCTCGAGCAAAAGGGCGCGATGCAGTACACGACCATCGTCGCGGTCGGACCTTCGGAAGCGGCGGCGCTGCGCTGGATTGCGCCGTTTGCCGGTGCGGCCATGGGCGAGGATCTGATGTATGCCGGCAAAGACGTTCTCATCATCTACGACGATCTCACCAAACACGCCCAGTCGTACCGCGAGATGTCGCTGCTCCTTCGGCGTCCGCCGGGGCGCGAGGCGTATCCGGGAGACGTCTTCTTTCTCCACTCCCGTCTACTGGAGCGGGCGGCCAAACTTTCCGATGAGCTGGGCGGCGGATCGATGACCGCGCTGCCGATCATCGAAACGCAGGCCGGCGATTTTGCGGCATACATTCCGACGAACGTCATCTCGATAACCGACGGTCAAATTTACCTGACGCCGCAGCTGTTTTTCCAGGGAATCCGTCCCGCTATCGACGTGGGGCTCTCGGTATCGCGGGTCGGCGGTTCGGCGCAGACCAAAGCGATGAAGAGCGTCGCCGGCCAGCTGAAACTGGAGCTGGCGCAATACCGCGATTTGGCCGCGTTCGCCAAACTCGCAAGCGATCTGGACAAAGCGACGCAAAACCAGCTGCTGCGCGGTGAGAAGCTGACCGAACTGCTCAAACAGCCGCAGTATCAGCCGATGGCGAGCGAAGATCAAGTGGCGATCATCTACGGCGCAACGAAAGGCTACGTAAACGATATTGCGACGCCGCGGCTGCAAAACTGGGCGCGCGGCTTTCTGGCGTTTTTGCACGAGCGGTACGCGCAGGTTCCCGACGCCATCGCGCAAAGCGGGCAGCTCTCGGACGAAACCAAGCAGAAACTCGAAGCGGCGCTCGCGGAATTCAACAAGAGCTTCTAACGCATGCCCACCGTTCGCGACCTGCGCGACCGCATACGGTCGATGAAAAACACGCAGCAGATTACCAAGGCGATGAAGCAGGTTGCCGCCGCGAAGATTCGGCGCGCGGAAACGGCGCAAAGGCAAGCTCGACCATACGCCGACACGCTGGCGGAAATGCTGCGCGATTTGATGGCCAGCGCGGGAAAAGTGGATCACCCGTTCACGAAGCCCGGCCGTGCCGGTGCGCCTTCGGGCGTGATTTTGATGACCGCGGACAAAGGGCTGGCCGGCGCGTTCAACTCCAACGTGATCCGCGCGGCGGAGGTGTACCGGCGCGATAATCCCAGGGCGGTTTTCTACACAGTGGGAATCAAAGCGCGCAACGCGGTTCGCCGGTGGGCATTGCCGGATCGTTCGGCGTGGCCCTTGGGTTCCGCCGCGAAGATCGACGCAGCCCGGCAGGTCGCGCGCCGCGTAACGGACGACTTCACCGCCGGGGGAATCGGCGATATCACGCTGATTTCATCGACGTTCGTTTCCATGATGTCGCAGAAGCCCCAAGTCCGCCGCCTGGTGCCGATCGAAACGGGCGACATCCGCGAGCACAGCGGTTCCCCCGCGCTCAGAGGCGCGGTAGAGTTTGCTCCCTCGCCGGAAGCCGTTCTCTCGCGTCTGCTTCCCAAGTATTTGGAGTTTACGATTTTTTCGGCGATGCTGGAAACCGACGCGGCGTTCTACGCCGCGCAGTTGCTGGCGATGAACAATGCGACCGAGAACGCCGGCAAACTTATCGACGAGTTGACCATCGCGATGAACAACGCGCGCCAAGCCGCGATCACCAAGGAATTGTTGGAGATCGTCGGCGGGGCCGAAGCGCTGACGAATTCATAGCCCATCGATAAACGCACCGAAAAGGAAACAACCATCATGGCTGCCACCGGCAAAGTCGTTCAAGTCTTAGGCAACGTCGTCAACGTCGAGTTCAGCGCGCAAACGCTGCCGAACATCAACGACGCCCTTACCGTGCGAGTCAACGAAGACCATGCGGCATCGAACGGCCAAGCCTCTGCGGCGCAAGGCGGCGCCGCGAGCGTCTCGGGGCAGGCCGCGGAACTGGGCGGAACGGCGATGCAGATGCGCGACGTCGTTCTGGAAGTGCAGGACGAACTGGGCAACAATCAAGTGCGGTGCCTCGCGATGGGCTCGACCGACGGGTTAACCCGCGGCGCGCAGGTTACGGCGACCGGCGGCCCCATTCGCGTGCCGGTCGGCGAAGGGACGCTGGGGCGCATTTTTAACGTGCTCGGCAAACCCATCGATACCGACGAACCGGTGAAAGCCGCCGCGCAGTGGCCCATCCATCGACCGAGCCCCGAATTCAAAAATCAAGATCCGACGCCGAAAATTTTCGAAACCGGAATCAAAGTGATCGATTTGATGGCGCCGTACACGCGCGGCGGAAAAGTCGGTCTGTTCGGCGGTGCCGGCGTCGGCAAAACCGTGCTCATTCAAGAATTGATTCGTAACATCGCCTACGTGCACAAAGGCTTTTCGGTCTTCGTCGGCGTGGGCGAGCGCACGCGCGAAGGCAACGACTTGTGGCTGGAAATGAAAGAGTCCGGCGTGCTTGCGAACACGACGCTGGTGTTCGGTCAAATGGACGAGCCGCCCGGCGTGCGCTTCCGCATCGCGCAGACCGGCGTAACGATGGCGGAATATTTCCGCGACGAACTCGGTTCCGACGTGCTGCTGTTCATGGACAACATCTTCCGGTATCTGCAAGCCGGCTCGGAAGTCTCGGCGCTCATGGGGCGCATGCCTTCGGCCGTGGGATATCAACCCACGCTTGCGACCGACATGGGGGGTCTGGAAGAACGCATCACGTCGACGCATAAAGGTTCGATTACGTCGGTGCAGGCCGTGTACGTGCCCGCCGACGATTACACCGATCCGGCCGTCGCGGTCACGTTCGCCCATTTGGATGCAACGACCGCGCTCTCGCGGCCGATTTCCGAGCTCGGCATCTATCCGGCCGTCGATCCGCTCGCGTCCAGCTCGCGAATTCTCGATCCGCAAATCGTTGGGGAAGAGCATTACAGCGTTGCACGCGGCGTACAGGAGACGCTGCAGCGGTACAAAGACCTTCAGGACATCATCGCGATTTTGGGCGTCGAAGAGCTGTCCGAAGACGACAAAGTCGTCGTCGGGCGCGCGCGCCGCATGCAGCGCATGTTCTCGCAGCCGTTTTTCGTTGCCGAACAGTTCACTGGCACGCCGGGAAAATACGTCAAACTGCTCGACACGATTATGGCCTTCAAAGAAATCCTGGATGGAAAAGTCGATCAGCTTCCGGAGCAGGCGTTTTTCTACGCCGGCGGGATCGACGACGTGAAAGCCGCCGCGGAGCGACTGGGCGCCGGTGTTTAAGCGACCGTCCGGGAAGCCGTAGGCATGGCCAGCGTACCGTTCAAACTCATCACGCCGACGAAAGTGATTTTCGAAGGCGACGCCGAGCTGGTGATCGCGGTCACGACCGAAGGTGAAGAAGGCATTCTTCCAAACCACGCGCCGTTCTTGAGTGCGCTCAAGCCGGGGCTGCTGCGCGCAAATTTGGTCGAAGGGGGCACCCAGCGGCGCTTGGAGCTGGCGACGAGCGAAGGCTTCTTGCAGGCGCTTCCGGATCGCGTTACCGTACTGGTCGACGACGCGCTGCGTTTCGACGAAGTCGACGTGGCGGCCGCGCGCAGCGAACTGGCGCAAGCGGTGGAGCGGCAGAAGAACGCCGCGGAGCCGCACGTGTATGCGCGCGAACAGGCGATCGTCGATTTTGCAAACGCGAAGCTCCGATTAACCGGACACCACTAACGTCGCGGCGAACCACGACTTCCGTGCGACGCGTACGCGGCTGGAGCGTTCTCGCAATGACCGCGCTCGAATTGGCTGCTTTGGCAATTGCGGCCGATGTGCTTCGAACTTCCGTGCCCGCGCCGGTGCGGCGGCCGCGGCGGCAATCGCGGGCGCCCGACGCCCCCGCTCCGGCGGTCGTTGAGGGAATTGAGTTGAAGCTTCGTCGATCCGTTTGCATTTCTCGCCGAGACCGGCGAACTCGATGCGCGCTATTATCGGGCCTGCGACGAACGCGGCGAACTGCTTGCCGGATTTTATGCCGACGGCCGCATCCGTTTGGCGGACGATGCGCATCGGTATGCCGGAATGGTGCAGGGCGGACGCGCGGAACTCATCGATCTGACCGACAACACGTGGAGCGAGGTGTACGTGCGCACGACGCCTGAAGGAACGCTGCAGCTGGAACTCCACGCCGCCGCATCGGCTTCCCGCATTCTCACCTGCGAGGCCATCGCGAAGTGACGACGCTCGATCGCTTGGAGACGACGCTGCGCGTCCGCGGCGGCTCGCCGCTGGAAGGCAGCGTTTCAACGCAAGGCGCGAAGAACGCGGCGCTGCCGATCATGGCCGCTACGCTGCTGGCAAAAGGCAAAGTCACGCTGCACCGCGTCCCGCAGATCACCGACGTTTCGGTGATGTGGTCGCTGCTCGAAGCGCTGGGTGCGCGTTTGCGGCACGAGGGCGACGGCGCGGTGACGATCGATACCAGCAATGTCGCCTCGCATCGCGCTCCGTACACGCTCGTGCGCAAACTCAACGCCAGTTTCGACATCGTCGGACCGCTGCTCGGCCGTTTCGGACGCGCCGAGGTGCCGCTCCCGGGCGGCTGCGTGCTTGGAACGCGCGCAACGGACATGCACGAACAGGCTTTCGTGGCACTGGGATGCGAAGTGAAAAACGCGCACGGGTATCTGATTGCGACCGCACGATCGCGCCGGCTGCAGGGTGCGCAAATCGAGTTTCGCATGCCCAGCGTCGGTGCAACGAAAAACGCGATGCTCGCCGCCGTCGTCGCGCGAGGAACGACGACGCTGCGCAACGTCGCGATGGAACCGGAAGTGGTCGATCTCGCGAATTTTTTGAATGCCATGGGAGCACGCATCGACGGCGCGGGGACCGACGCGATGACGATTGAAGGCGTCGACGAACTGCACGGCGTCGAATACACGATCATTCCGGATCGAATCGTGACCGGCACGCTGATGCTGTGCGGCGCGGCGACCCGCGGCGACGTTACGGTAACGAGCTGCAATCCCCAACACTTGGAAGCGCTGATTCTGAAGTTGCAGGAATGCGGCGCAGCGCTGACTTCGGGAAGCGACTGGGTGCGCGTGCAAGCCTCGGAATCGCCGGCGGAACGGATATTGTAACGGCTCCGTATCCCGGGTTTCGCGACGGATCTGCAGCCGCAAATGGTGTCGTTTTTGTGCACTGCGCCGGGCACCAGCGTCGTGGAAGAATCGATCTTCAACGCCCGCTTTTCGTACGTCAACGAATTGGCACGCATGGGCGCCGACGTACGCGTTTCGATGGAAAGCAACGCCGCCGTGGTAAAAGGCGGCTCGCCGCTTTCCGGTGCTCCGGTCGAAGCTCCCGACATTCGCGCAGGCGCAGCACTGGTCGTGGCCGGTTTGGCTGCGCATGGCGAAACGGAAATCATCGGCTTGGAATACATCGATCGGGGCCACGAGCGTTTGGAAGAACTGTTGTCGTCGCTGGGGGGGCAGGTGCAGCGGGCAAGCGGCGTTACTCCGCTCACCGAACCCAACGGAGTTTTCGAAACGAGCGCGTATCCTACGACGCGGGCACGGACCAGCGCATAGCCCTTTTACACGGAGCTGAATTTGGACATCGGTATCGACTTGGGCACCGCCAATGTGCTCGTGCATGTCAAAGGCAAGGGCATCGTGTTGCGCGAGCCGTCGGTCGTTGCCAAGGACATGAACAATGGGCGCACGCTGGCGGTCGGTGAAGAGGCCCGGCAAATGCTCGGGAAAACGCCGGCCCACATTCAGGCGATTCGGCCGCTTCGCGACGGCGTCATAGCAGACTTTGAAGTCACCGAAGCGATGCTCAGTTACTTCATCAAAAAAGTCATGCGCGATCGTTCGTGGCTCTCCTCGCTTTTCAAACCGAAGCCCAACGTCGTCATCTGCGTGCCCGCCGAAATCACGAGTGTCGAGGAACGAGCCGTAAAAGACGCCGCGAAGCTCGCCGGCGCAAAGCACGTCGAGATCATCGAAGAACCGATGGCGGCCGCGATCGGCGCCGGCCTGCCGATCGACGGCCCATCCGGCAGCATGGTCGTCGACATCGGCGGCGGCACGACCGACGTTGCGGTCATTTCGCTGGGCGGCATCGTCGTCTCGCAGTCGCTGCGCGTCGCGGGAAATAAACTCGATGAAGCGATCATCCGGTACATTCGCCGCGTGTACAACCTGATGATCGGCGAGCGCACCGCCGAAGAGATCAAGATCAAGATCGGATCCGCTTACAGGTTGGAGTCGGAACTGGCCATGGAGATCCGCGGGCGCGATTTGATCAACGGGCTGCCGAAAACCGTGAAGATTACCAGCGAAGAGATTCGCGAAGCGCTGTCCGAGCCGGTCGGTTCGATCGTCGAAGCCGTCAAGTCCGTCCTTGAAAAAACGCCGCCGGAACTCGCGGCCGACATCATCGATCGCGGGGTCATCCTAACCGGCGGCGGCGCGCTGCTGCGCGGCTTGGATAAATTGCTGGCCGAAGTGTGCGGCATCCCGGTGATCATCGCGGAAGACCCGCTTTCGTGCGTTGCGCTGGGTACCGGCATGCGAGTACGCATTTAGCATCATCGCCTGCGCGAGACTGCACGGCGCGCGCCGGGTATAGCGCAGAAAGCGTGAAAGTCTCCAAAGTGATCGATGCGGCTAAGGAGCCGCATGCTCGAGTCGTGGAAGAAGTTGCCGCGGTGTTTTTCGGCGGCGGCACGGTGATCTTTCCGACCGACACGGTGTACGGCATCGGTTGCGATCCGTATCAGAACGCCGCAATTGCGCGCGTGTACGGGTCGAAAGAGCGCCCCGCGCATAAGCCGCTTTCGCTGCATTTGGCAAGCGTCACGGAATTTTTGGAATACGCGCGACCGTATCGGGAAGCCGCCGGAAGCGCGCGCCGGCTTATGCCTGGGCCGGTGACGATAATCATTCAGCGGCCTGCGTTTATCGATGAGGACGTTACCGCAGGATTGGCAACGCTGGGATTCCGCGTCCCGGACGATCGGCTCTGCGCGGAAATTTTGGAACGCTGCGGGCCGATTGCGGCAACCAGCGCAAATCTCAGCGGGGCGCAACCCTATCGGGGCAACGGCGATTGGGAAGCGCTGCCGCCCGCAGATCTGCTCGTCGAAAACGGACCGACCAAATACGGCCGCGATTCGACGGTTTTGGACATGAGTTCGGCCACGCCCATCGTGCTTCGCGAAGGGGTTGTTCCGGTCGAGCGGCTAACCGAGCTGCTCGGAATGCCGGTCCGCTTACGGCAAACCGTCCGAAAAACATCATGATCGTACGCTTACTGCTCGCCACGGCGGCTTGCGCCGTCCTTTTGCTGCAGGCGGCCCAAGCAACGCCTGCGCGTCCCCGAGGAGCGCCCGCCGCGGGGGCCGGCTTCTCGTTTTCCGACTGGCACGTTGCCACGGGGCAGCTGGATGCGAATTGGCAGACCGGAAGTTTCACGACCCCGGGCCGCATCGTCTTGACGCGCCCCGGCAGCGATATCCAAGCCGACCGCGCAACCGGCAATTGGAAATCGCGCCATGCCACGCTGACCGGTCACGTCGTGCTGCACGATTCCAACGGCGTGCTGACGAATTTTGCCGGACAAGTCGGCTCCAAAGCGCCGGCGACGCTGACCTGCGATAACCTGACGATCGACGGCACGACGAAAACGTACGTCGCCACCGGCAATGTGCATTTCACGCAAGGCGGAAGCAGCGCGCAATCAGACCGCGCCGTGATGAACGGGATTACTCATGACATTCACTTGTACGGCAACGTGCAGCTGACGCAATGACGAGACTTCTTCTAGCGTTCGTACTCTTGGCCGCGAGCGCGCTTCCTCCGACGCACGTGCCGCGACGGGAAAATCCGCATCCGGCAAGCGGCGCCAAGATCGGCGATTGGAACATGCAGACCTCGCAGCTCAACGTGAATCTTGCCACCGGAAGATTTTCCGCACCCAAGCACGTCAACCTCATGCGCGCGGACGGCTCGACGATCACTGCCGATCGCGCGACCGGAAATTACAAACAGCGGGAAGCCTCGCTGTACGGCAACGTCGTCGTCCACGACAACGGAGGCACGTTCGGATTGAAGAGTGCTCCCGCAAGACAGTCGGGCGGTCCCGCAGTGCTGACCTCCGACGAACTTGCGCTCGACGATGCCGCGCATCTCTATGATGCCGACGGCCACGTCCACTACGAACAGGGCGCGACCAAAGTGGACGCGCAGAAAGCGCACCTCAACGATACGACGCACGAGCTCGACATGACGGGGAAAGTCCACGTCGTCCAAGCGGATCGCACGCTGGACGCCGACAGCGCAACCTACAACACCGCAACCGGCGACGGCACGGCCCAGAGCAACGTGATGGTGACGTTCTTAGGCATCACACCGTCATTTGCGACGCCGAAACCGATTCGCATCAAACATCCGAAGATTCCGTAGCGCGTGGAACCCAGTCTTTTCGAAACGAACTCAGCCGCCGGTGCGCCGCTGCCTGCCAGGATGCGTCCGCGCACCCTGGACGAATTCGTCGGGCAGGAACATATCGTCGGTGAAGGCCATGCGCTGCGCCGCGCAATCGAAACCGACAGTGTACCGTCGATGATCCTGTGGGGGCCGCCGGGAACCGGCAAAACGACGCTTGCCGAAATCATCGCGCACATGACCGGCGCGCATTTTGCCGCGTTGTCGGCGGTGAGCTCCGGTGTAGCCGATCTGCGCAAAGTCGTCGCGCAAGCACAACATCGTCGCGCGCTCGGAAAACGTACCGTGCTGTTCATCGACGAAATTCACCGGTTCAACAAAGCGCAGCAAGATGCCGTTCTGCCGTATGTGGAAAACGGCACCGTTACGCTCATCGGCGCCACCACGGAGAATCCGTCGTTCGAAGTGATTTCGGCGCTGCTTTCGCGGTCGCGCGTGTTCACGCTGAAAGCACTTTCCGACGAAGACGTCGGCCGCATCGTCGATCGCGCGCTGGCCGATCGCGAGCGTGGTTTGGGAGCGCTGGGCGTGCGGCTCGAACCGGACGCCCGCTCCGCGCTGGTTTCGCTGGCCAACGGGGACGCGCGCAGCGCTTTGGGAACGCTCGATTTCGCGGCGGGCACGGCTGCGCAGAACGATCGCGGCGAACGGGTCATCACCGCCAAGATGGTCGCCGACGCCATGCAGCGACGCGCAACCGGATACGACAAAGCCGGCGATCAGCATTACGACACGATCAGCGCGTTCATCAAAAGCATTCGCGGGAGCGATCCCGATGCCGCCGTGTACTGGCTCGCGCGCATGATCGACGGCGGCGAAGATCCGCTCTTCATCGTGCGCCGCTTGGTGATTTTGGCCTGCGAAGACGTGGGACTTGCCGACTCTTGCGCGCTTAGGGTCGCGATTGCGGCGCAGCAGGCGGTGCATTTCGTCGGAATGCCGGAGGGCTTCTATCCGCTCGCGCATGCAACGCTGTATTTGGCGACCGCGCCCAAAAGCAACAGCGTCGGCCGCGCGTACGCAGCGGCGATGCGCGACGTTGAACAAACGCGCAACGATCCGGTACCGCTGCATCTGCGCAACGCGCCGACGGGTTTGATGAAGGAACTTGGCTACGGGCGCGATTACGAATATGCGCACGAAGCGCACGACTACCGCGAGCACTCCGGCCCGCTTCCGCCGGCTGCACGCCTGCAGAACTATCTGCCCGACAATATTCGCGACCACCGGTATTACGAGCCGGGATCGCAAGGAACCGAGCAGCGCTTGGTGGAGTGGACGGCGCTACGTAATGGATCAGGGGACGAATAAAAAAAGGCGGCCCGGTTGCCCGGACCGCCCTTTTCCCGTTGCTACTTCTCGGAGTGTGCAATGGAGTTCGCACACCCGCATGGTAGACGTTCACTCTGGGAAAGCGCTGTGACCGCGCGTATCTATTTGGATTATGCCGCCACGACGCCGGTACGCCGTGAAGTGTTGGAAGCGATGCTTTGCTCGTTTTCGGAGCGTCCGTATAACGCGAGTTCGGCGCACGCGGAAGGGCGCGCGGCGCGGGCCGCGCTTGATTCCGCCCGGCAACGCGTTGCAGCTTGCCTGCACGCAAAGCCGAAAGAAATCGTGTTCACGGGCAGCGGTTCCGAAGCAGACAACCTGGCATTGCTGGGCGCCGCGCGCGCGCAACGTGCGCGTGGGCGTCACGTGCTTTCCACCGCAATAGAGCACCATGCCGTGCTGCATGCCCTTTCGGCGCTGGAGGATGAAGGGTTCGAGGTGACGCTGCTGCCGGTCCAGCCCTGTGGAGTGATCGACGTGGAACGCTTCGCCGCCGCGTTACGGCGCGACACCGTTTTGGCTTCGGTCATGTACGTCAATAACGAGCTCGGCACGGTGCAGCCGATCGCACAGCTGGCGCGCGCCGCGCGCCGCAACGGAACGCTTTTCCACACCGACGCCGTGCAAGCTGCGGCGTATTTTTCGCTGGACGTACGCGAACTCGAGGTCGATCTGCTTTCCCTCGCAGCGCACAAATTCTACGGCCCCAAAGGCGTCGGCGCGCTGTACGTGCGCGAACAGACCGCCATAGCCCCGGTTCTCCACGGCGGCGGCCAAGAGTTCGGTAAACGTCCCGGAACCGAAAACGTCGCGGGAATAGAAGGGCTGGCTTTGGCGCTGGAGCTGGCGCAATCCGAACGAAACGAAGCGTCCGAGCGCGTCGGCGTCTTTCGTGATGCGTTCGAGGCGCAGCTCGCCCGCCGTTTACCGAGTACGCGCATTAACGGCGCGCAAGCGCCCCGCGCGCCGCACATCAGCAACGTCGCTTGGCAAGGAATACGCTCCGACCAACTGTTGATGCGGCTGGATCTGGACGGCGTCGCGGCCTCCGCCGGAAGCGCCTGCGCTTCCGGCGTCATAGAGCCCAGCCACGTCATCGCCGCGCTCGGTCTGGACTGCGCCGAAGCCGCCGGCGTCATGCGCTTCTCGTTCGGCCGCCCGACGCAGCCCGCGGACGTCGACCGCGCGCTGGAGGTGCTCGAGCGCGCGGTACAGGACTTGCAAGAACTCCCGGGCGCCGGCGCGCAAGACGTGCTTTTGAGCAAAACGGGGAATAGTTGGTTCGCGTCCGGGGCATAGTTCCCGACGGAGGTTTGGCTTGAGTACAGGCTTTAACTGGTCTGCCTTTCTCGATGTAGCGGGCGGCGTTGCCGCCTTTTTGGTGGGGTTGGCAATCTTCATTGCATTGCTGGCCGTAGCGCGCACACTTCGCCGTTTGGACAAAACGCTGGACGGGGTCGACGAACAAGTCGCAGCGCTTGGGCGCCCGGTCAGCGAAACGCTCGCGCATGTCGGCGGCATTGCGGATACGGCCGACCGGACCATCGCTCGCCTTGCGGGCGTTGCCGATTCGCTCGAACGCATCGCCGCTTCGATTTCGCACACCGCCAAGTTGACGTCCGATGCGCTCTCGCCCGCGATCGTAAACGTGGGCGCGACGCTGGGCGGCGTCAGCGCGGGACTGCGCCGGCTCGTGCGAGGTGACGAGAGTACGGGCCGCGGTCCGTGAGCGACCCGAATGAAGGAAACCCCGGAAGCGGCTTTTTCGCCGGCTTCGCCTTGGGCGCGGCGATTGGCGCCGTGAGCGCGTATCTCATCACGCAGGAAGAAACGCGCGACGCCATCGTCGGCAAAGCCCGCGAAGCGGGAAACCTGGCCTTGGACGCCTCGGGCGATTTGCGGGGTAAGATGTCGGGAGTGGCCGGGTCCCTTCAAAGCAACGCTGCCGACCTGTATGCGCGGGGCAAGACCGTTGTAGAGAAGGCGCGGTCGAACGTCAACGCCGCCGTCGATGAAGGGCAAACGACGGCGGAATACCTTCGCGGCGATCTCTCTCGGGAATCGCAAGCGCCCATTTCGGACTCGTAGGAGCAAGTGTGGACATTAAAGTGAACGTGCGGGAAGCACAAGGTGACACGTACATCGTCGATTTGAACGGTGAAATCGACGTGTATACTTCGCCGAAAGTCAAGGATGCCATCGGCGATCTCATCGACAAGGGCCATTACAACTTGGTTATCAATCTGGAGAAGGTCCGGTACATCGATTCAACCGGTTTGGGCGTGCTCATCGGCGGCCTCAAACGCGTGCGCGAACACGGTGGGACGGTGAACTTGGTCTGCACGAACCCGCAGATCAAGAAGATCTTCGACATCACCGGGCTGGTCAAGATTTTCGGCATCTACGACGACGAGGATGCCGCGATGAAAGCCTTGGTGTGAACCAGCCGGTAGCGCCGCCGCATCGCACCGCCGGCATGGTGGAACTGCGCATTCCGAGCAAGGCCGAATGGGTCGCCGTGGCGCGGTTAGCCGTGGCTGCGGTGGCCAATCGCCTCAACTTCTCCATAGAGGAAATCGAGGACGTAAAACTCGCCGTCGCCGAAGCGTGCACCAACTGCATCCAGCACGCGCACGGCAGCGATCAAATCGAGATCACCTGTGAAACCGAATCCGATGCACTGACCGTGCGCGTGCGCGACTACGGTCACGGCACGCGCGCCGAAACCATCAAATCCCGCCGCGTCGACGAGCCGCGCGTCGGGGGCCTGGGAGTATTCCTGATCCGTTCGCTCATGGACACGGTCGAATACGACGTCCATCCCGAACGCGGCACGGATCTGGTGATGACCAAAAAAGTCACTACTTGACGTGGGGTCGAGCGAGGGCGCGGGAGGTCGCAACGCCGTAGCGTTGTAACCGAGACAAGAAGTGCATCAACACGCGGAAGACGAGCGCTGGGACAGGCAAAAGACCCGCGAAGCATTTGCGCGCTTTGCCGAAACCAAAAAGCGTCCCAACGACCCGGATCACGAACGGCTACGCAGCGAACTGGTGGTCGCCCACTTGAATTTGGTGCGTTATTTAGCGGTGAAATTTGCCAATCGCGGCGAGTCGCTCGATGATTTGATTCAGGTCGGGACCGTCGGACTGCTCAAGGCGATCGATCGGTTCGATTTGGAACGCGGCGTTGAGTTCACAACGTACGCCACCCCCACGATCGTCGGCGAAATCAAACGTTATTTTCGCGACAAAGGTTGGGCCGTCAAGGTTCCGCGGCGTCTGCAGGAATTGAATTTGGCCGTAAATCGCTCCATCGAAAAGTTGTCCGTCAAAATGGGCCGCAGCCCCACCGTAGGCGAGCTGGCCGAACATTTGAACGCCTCCGAAGAAGACATTCTCGAAGCGCAGGAGCTCGGCCAGGCGTATAATCTGCTCTCACTCGATACAGAGCTTTCGGGCGAAGGCGACAAAAAATCGCAGACCCTGGCAGATTACATCGGCACGACGGATGCCGGTTTGGCGTTGCTCGAAGATAAAGCGAACCTCGAGCGCGCTTTTGAAGTGCTCACCGGCCGAGAGCGCGTGATTTTGTACTTGCGCTTTTACGAAAGCATCTCGCAGACGGAAATTGCCAAACGCCTCAACGTTTCACAGATGCACGTTTCCCGTCTGCAGCAGAAGGCACTGGAAAAACTGCGTCACGTCCTGCAGGAGTAGTTGCTCCTTACCCGACCCACCGCTTCCACAGTCCGACGAGACCGAAAACTCCAAGAAGGCCGAACACGCCCCATCCCGCGCCGTGAGCGTTCGTCGTGTGAACGACGACGTTTGAACGCGCCGGCGCGCCGTACGGCCCGCTGAACTTGCGCACCGCTCGAGCGCCCTGGGAGGAGCGCGGAGCCGGTGCCGCCTTGCGCAGCAGCGGAGCCCCGGTAACCGACGGGTTTGCGGCCGGCGCCGCCTTCTGCAGTAACGGCGGCGAGGTTGCAACGGCGGCAAACAATACGACTGCAGCCAGCATCTCTGAATGACATTCCCGCGCACGGTGCAACTAAACGCGCCGAGCGCCCGTTCCATGCAGGCCCCGTGCTTGCGCTGTGCCCAAATAGTGAACCGATCCATGAGAAGTCAAGAACTCCGCCGCTCTTTCGTCGATTTCTTCCGCGCTCGAAACCACAAACACGTTCCGTCCGCGGGACTCATTCCCGACGCTCTGTCGACCACGCTGTTCACGATCGCGGGGATGGAGCAATTCGTACCCGCGTTTCTTGGTGAGGAACCTCCACCGGCCGAAAACGTCGTGACGGTGCAGCGGTGTTTGCGCGTAGCGGGCGCAAAAAGCGACATCGAAAACGTCGGTCGCACCGGCCGGCACGGCACCTTCCTGGAGATGCTCGGAAACTTCAGCTTCGGCGGCTATTACAAGCGCGAGGCGATTCGTTACGCGTGGGATTTCGTCACGGAAACACTCGGGCTGGATGCATCGCGGCTGGCTGCAACGGTGCATACTTCGGACGACGAAGCGCACGCAATCTGGCGCGAAGAAATCGGGCTGTCCGAGGAGCGTATTTCGCGTTTCGAGGAAGACAACTTCTGGACGATGGGGCCGACCGGGCCGTGCGGTCCGTGCACGGAGATTTTTTACGACACCGGCGAACGCAACGCCGTCGATCGTAACGACGACGGTCCGAACAAAGGGAACCGCTGGATCGAAATTTGGAACGTCGTTTTTCAGCAATATAACCGCGGCGCCGACGGCGCACTCGAACCTCTGGAACGCCTGCAAATCGACACGGGTGCGGGCCTGGAGCGGATGCTGGCCGCGGTCAACGGCAAGGCATCGATGTACGAGACGGATCTGTTCACCGATTTGATCGCCGCGCAGCCGCCGGTCGGACAAACTTCGCTGGACCAAAAGGGGCAGCTGGAGCGGCGCAACATCATCGCCGATCACGCGCGCGCGGTAACGTTTTTATTGAACGACGGCGTCTATCCGGGGAATACCGATCGCGGATACGTGCTGCGCTTTTTGATTCGCCGCGCTATCCGCAACGGACGGCTGCTCGGGTATCCGGGCGGCTTTTTGACCGGCTTGGTACCGGCCGTGGTGCGTTCGCTGGAACCGGGCTATCCCGAGCTGCGCGCAAACGCGTCGCGCATCGTTGCAGCGCTGCGCGCGGAAGAGCAGACGTTCGAGCGAACGTTGGAGCGCGGCATGGCGATGCTCGAGACCCGGCTGAAAGAATCTGCGCCGGGGAGCACGCTGAGCGGCGAAGACGCTTTCACGCTGCACGACACCTATGGGTTTCCTTTTGAGTTGACGCGCGAAATCGCCGCGGAGCGCGGCGTTGCGATCGATCATCCAGGGTTCGAGGCGCAGATGCAGCGCCAGCGAGCGCGCGCGCGTGAAGATGCCGCCGCAAAACGCTCGGTCGTCACGCTTGCCGATCTGCCGGCGACGAAGAGCGAATTTCTGGGTTACGAGGGATTGGAAACCGAAGGCGTCGTCGCGGCGATTTTGCGCAACGGCGAAATCGCGCAGAAGATCGAATCGGGCGACGAGGCGCAAATCATCTTGGACCGCACCTCGTTTTACGCCGAAAAGGGTGGCCAAATCGGCGACCGCGGCGTTTTGACGACGGCGGACGCGGTGTTTGACGTCACGGATGCGCAGATGCAAGGTGAGGCCATCGTTCATATCGGCACGATGCAACGCGGCAGTCTGCACCAAGGCGATCGCGTTCGCACGCGCGTGCACGCGGACTGGCGGCGCGAGATTCGCCGCCATCATACCTCGGCGCATCTTCTGCAGCGCGCGCTCAAGGACGTGCTGGGTGAAGATACCTCGCAAGCCGGTTCCTGGGTAGGCGTCGATCGGATGCGCTTCGATTTCCGATCGCCCGGAGGCGCGCTGACTCCGCAGCAAAGACTCCAGATTAGCCGCCGAGTCAACGAAATGATTCGCGACGACACGCCGCTGGAAACGCGCGTGCTGCCGATCGAAGAAGCCAGGGCCAGCGGCGCGATCATGATGTTCGGGGAGAAGTACGGCGATAGCGTGCGAATCGTGACGGCCGGCCCGTCCGTGGAATTTTGCGGCGGCACGCATTCCCATTCGACGGGAGAGCTCGGCATGTTCGTCATTCTGAGCGAATCGTCGATCGGTTCGGGTATCCGGCGCATCGAATCGTGCGTTTCCCGTGCCGCCGAAGAGCATACTCTGCGGCAGCAGGAACTGCTGAACGAACTTGCGGGTTCGCTGGCAACCACGCCGGACGACGTGGGCGAACGGATTGCCAAACTGCAGCGTGACGTCAAAGAATTGCAAAACACCGCAGGCGAGTTGAAAGCGCGCTTGGCCGCGGCGGATGCGCAAACGTACGTCGATTCCGCAGAACGTTCGTCCGGGCGAACCTTCGTCGGCGCCGTCGTGCATGAAGCGAGCGCCGAGGCGCTCAAACATTTGAGCAGCGCGATCCGTCAGCGCCTTCGCAGCGGCGTCATCGCGCTCGCCGGCGTCGACGACGGCACCGTGAGTTTGTTCGTGAGCGCGAGCGACGATATGGTCAAAGCGGGCGTGCATGCCGGCAATTTGGTGAAGCTTGCTGCTCCCGCAGTCGACGGACGCGGCGGCGGTCAAGCCGCGCAGGCGCAAGGCGGCGGCAAGAATCCGGGCGGCGCCGGCAACGCCGTGCAAACGATTCGCCAGGCGGTGCTCGGCGCGTGAGGCGCGCTGCGATTTTCGCGCTTGCGCTCTGCGTGCTTCTGCAAAGTGCCGCATCGAGCGCTTCTGCAATGGATTCGCAGACCGTGCTCAATCGCTATGCTTCGCGATTGCTGCGCGAGGAGAGTCCGAAGGTGCTGGTGTTTTCGTATACGGTTTCGCAAGCCGGGCCGCGCGATATCGAGCAAAGTCATCGGATCTACCGCAGCGGGGATTTGGTGCGCGATGAAACGCTGATGGTCGACGGGGTCAAACAAAAAACGACGCGCATCGCGCGCTATCGCAACCGCTACACGCTCGAAAATCTTGCGCCGCGGATGACGCAGTACGCGTTCCTTTTTCTGCGCGCTTCGCGCTCGGGCGCTGCGCCGAATTACGTCTATCGAGCGGTGCCGTTGGGCGCCGTCGGCGGATTCGTGGTCGACGAAATCACGATTGACGGACGCACGTTTCTCCCATCGCTGATCCGCTTTCACGCCGGGGGCGCGGCACTGAAAGGAAGCGGCGCGATAGCGTTCTCGCGTTCTGGAAAATACTGGGTGCCGGTGTGGGCCAGCGCCGCCACCGTTGCGTCGGGCAAAGCCGCGCGCGAACGCATCATATTTACGGCGTACCAATTTCCGGCGAGCCTTCCGAAATCGACGTTCCAATCTCCCAAGCCGCTGCCCGCACCGGTTCTGCCCTCGTTTTAGCGCTGCGCGGTTCGCGCGCAGCGGCGTGGGCGGCGTGGACCGTGCCGTTCATCGTGTACGTAATCTCGCTCGACGCCGCCGTAGAGTACTGGGATACCGGCGAAGCGCAGGTAGTGCCGTGGATCTTCGGCATCATGCACGCAACCGGTTTTCCGGCTTTCACGATACTGGCGGGCATTTTCGCTCACGTGACGCCGTTCGGCACGGTGGCCTGGCGCATCTCGTTGTTCAGCGCGCTCGCGATGAGCTTGGCCGCGTGGCTGATCGCGCGAATCATCATCAATTTGGACGGAAATGCATGGATCGCCGCAGCGTCTGCGTGGGTGTTTGCTTTCGGGTCGGTCGCGTGGACGCGGGGAACGCGAGCCGAGGTGCACGCTTTAGCGTTGTTCTTTGCGATCGCCACGTTGTATGCGGGAATTTGCTGGTACCGAAACGCCGATGCACGCATGCTCGTCATCGGGGCGCTCGCGTTCGGATTGGGGATTGCGACGCATCCAATCGTCGCGCTGCTGCTCCCTGCGCTGCTCGTCATGCTGCTCGCGCAGTGTCGCAAGCTGAGGCTCGCGAGCGCCGCTTTTGCGTGCGTCGCGCTGCTGTTCGGCATTGCTTGGTACGCATATCTGCCCGCGCGCAGCGCTGCCGTTACGGCCGCCCATTTGGATCCGACGCGGCGTCTCGGTCTGCCGCCGGGCCGCGCTTTTTGGGACAACAATCATCCGGCATCCTGGACCGGCTTCCTCAAGGAAGTGCGCGGCGACGAATTTTCCGCCGGCGGCACGCTCGCCTCGGTCTTTACGCCGGCTTCATACGCCGGCAGAATCCCGGCCTGGTTCGAATCGCTGTTCGACGAGTTTACTCCGATAGGTTTGTGTTTCGCACTCGGCGGGCTCTACGTGCTGCTTCGCCGGGATGTCCGGCTTGGGATCGCCGTAGTTTTCGCGTTTGCCGCACCGACCGCTTTCGCACTCGCATACACGATTGAAGCGGATCCGCACCGGTATTATCTAATCGGGTTTGCCGTTGCCGCAGTGCTGATGGGCCATGGCGCTTGCGCGCTCGCGCAGTCCGTACCGGAGTTTCGGCGTGCGACGATCGCCGTGCTTGCAGCTTTGAGCGCAACGCTGCTGCTGGTGAATCGCGACACCTTCGCGCAACCGGACTCTCGCGGCGCGCAGGCGGTGATCGAAACGGTCTTAAAGAACACGCCGCGTAATGCCGTGCTGCTCTCACCGTGGATCGACGCCACGCCGCTTGCATATGCGGCGTATGTCGAACACGCTCTGGGCGATCGGATAGTCGACTCGGCATGGCTGGCGGACGACGCGAAGCTGGTACCGGCGTGGACGCTGAGCAGGCCGGTCTTCGTGGTCGGAACCGTTTCAGGCAACGTTCCGGGCTTTCGAACGATACCGATTCCCGGTTCACCGGTGCTCTATCGCGTAGTGCGCTCGCGGGCGCAGCCGCATTCATCGTCACGCTCGTCGTCTCGCATTTTCGTTCGACGCCCTACAACAACTACGTCTTGCTGGCGGACGCATTTCTGCACGCGCACACGTGGATCGCTTGGCCGGGGCCGTACATCGATGCGTTAGCCTACAACGGCCGCCATTACGTTATCGAAGGGCCGCTTCCCGCCGTCCTGCTTATGCCTTGGGCGGCGCTCGCCGGAACCGCTGCAAATCAAACGACGATCGCCGCCATACTGGCAGGCATCGCCGTCGGCGCCGCGTGGCGTTTGGGAGAGCTGCACGCACTATCGTTGAGCGGCAACGTATGGCTTTGCGTCTTTTTGCTTTGCGGCACGGACTTGCTGTGGTGCGCGATGCTTGGCGACGTCTGGTTCATCGCGCACGTGGGCGCCGTATGCTTTACGATGCTCGCGCTGGTCGAAGTCTTTGGGCGCCGGCGTGGATGGCTCATCGCATTATGGGCGGTATGCGCTGCCGAATCGCGCTTCACCATGGCGCTGGCGATTCCGATTTATGCTGCACTGCTCGCGCGCAGCGAACGATCGCCGCGAACGTGGGCCGGCTTCTGCAGCGTTCTCACTGCAGGCTTCGCGTGTTGGGTTCTCTATAACGAATCGCGCTGGGGCACCGTTTCCGACATCGGGTACACGACGTGGTACCACCAAGACCAAGCGGGGATGCCGCAAGGCTCGCCGTTCCGGCTGCAATACGCGCCGTATGAACTTTGGTCGTTTTTCGTTCAGTATCCGCAGGTCGCAGGAGCGTTGCCGTGGGTCCGGCCCTCGTATTCGGGAGTCGCGTTAACCTGGACGAGCCCGGCGCTCATCTATGCACTTTGGTCGCGCGGATCGCGAACCGCCATAGCTGCGCTGTGGGTTGCCGCTATCGTTACCGCCGTTCCGAATTTTCTTTACTACGTCAACGGGTTTGCGCAGTATGGCATGCGCCACGCGCTTGATTTCGTGCCGTTCCTCTACGTGCTCATGGTGCTGGCTGCGCGAGGCGGCTTGGCGCTATGGGCAAAGGCCCTCATCGTCTATTCCTGCATTGCGAGTTTGTACGGCGTTTGGTATTGGAACGCGTATCTGCGCCCGGGAAATTAACCCGGTTATGCCGGCGCAAGCGATTCGTACGCGCGCCGGATGTCGCCGGCGCTGCGCACCGGCGCGGCGCAGGCCTGCGCACGGCACACGTACGCGGCCGGGTGAAGCGCCGGATCGAAACCGCGCGAGACCAACGTAGCCGCGTCCACCGGGTCGATAGTACGCAGTGCCAGCATTGGTTCGGGAAGGTTGCGCGCCGATTCGCGAAACGCGGATGTTTCCTCGGGCGTTCCGACGAGCGCAACGTAGGCCGGCGTTGCAAGAAAATGCCGAAGCGCGCGCGCTAACGTCGCTGCGAAGATGCCGGAGCGTTCCAGTGCGTTTATTTGTGGACGCAATATCCGTTCGGCCTTTGCGCGATATGCGGGGTCGCTTTGCAAGTCTGCCAAGCGCAGGAAACATTCCGCAATCAGCGCGTTCTCGGGCAGCGGGCGATGTTCGAACGCCAGGTTGCCGAGCGTCGCTTCGAAATCGGCGCGGTCCAGCAACGACCCGTCGTCGCCGGAGAAGTGTCGTTCGATTGCGGTCGCGAGCGCGGCTGCGCGATCCAAAAACCGGCTTTGCGCCGTGAATTCGTGCGCATCGATCAGCGCGCGCAGATACTCCGCTTGATCCACGAGCAAGCCGCGGACCCGCGGCGTACCTCCGGGCTCGATGTAGTGATGCAGCAGCCCTGCTTCGTCACGCATTCGATGGTGCAGGGCGTCCAGCGCGGCGATGCCTTCACCGGCGATTGCTTCATCCTCGAGGACGGCCGCGACGCTCAACAGCGCGCCCGCAAGCGACGCGTTCCAATTCGAGTATGCCGTCCTATCGACGTACGGCGGCGTAACCGCTTGCCGCTCCTCGAGGGGCAGCGCATAGTACGCCTCATCGGCGTCCTGGCTGCCCCCAAAGAAGCCGCTCGATGGATCGCGCAAAACCGTGCGAACCCACCGCGTTGCCGAAAGCAACGTCGAATGGAATGCATCGATGCGTGAAATGCGCGTGAGCCCGGCGAGCACGCGCAGCAACCCCGCATGGTCCTCGCTCATCTTCTCGAAATGCGGCACCGACCAGTCGCGCGTCGTTGAGTACCGGAAAAAGCCGCCTTCAACGTGGTCGTACATGCCGCCGCCGGACATTCCGAGCAACGTGCGAGCCAGCATGTCGTAGATGCGCTGCTCTTTGGTCACCAAGTATTCTTGCAGCAAGAATTCGAGCGCGTCCGTCACGGGGAATTTCGGTGCATCGCCGAAACCGCCGTACTCCGGATCGTACTGCGCTTCGATTTGCGCCAGCACGTTGACAATCATCACCTCGTTCAGCGGCGATGCCGGCACATTGGATCGCACGTTCAGCTTCGCGCGCATCTCCAACGCTCGCGCCGCGATCTGCTCGCCGTTCTCGTCGTGAAATTGCGCAATTCGTTCAAGCGCAGGCAGCATCTGCGCCGGCGGGATGTACGTCGCTCCTGCCAGCAGCGATCCGTCGGCATTGAGAAATGCGGTCGTCGGCCAGCCGCCCTGGTTGTAGCGCGCATTGACGTCCGGCCGCCGGTCGTTGTCGACGCGTACCGGCACGAACCGCTCGTTGATCAGTTCGATGATTTCGGGCTGCGAATACGTCGTCTCGTCCATAACGTGACACCAGTGGCACCACACCGCCGAGAGCGAAAGCAAGACCGGTTTACGTTCGCTTCTCGCGATCTGGAACGCTTCGCCGCTCCATTCGCGCCAGCGAATTTCGTGCGCCCGATTCGACCGTGGTGAAAAGTGAAACGCCGAGTGCGTCTGCGTCATACGATCAGATGTACCCGCCGGCGTGAGGCCGATTCAATCCTCATCGGAAAAGCCGCGCGCGAACGAACTGAAGTAAAAGATTGCGAGCAGCGTAAAAGCGCCGAATGCAACGACTGCCGGCAGCGCTCGAACGAACAGCGCTGCAAGGAAAAACCCGCTAAAAAGCAAGCTGGCGATCGCATAATTGCGGTGTCCCGAGCGCGTCAGTCCGTAGACGTCGCGAGCGTAGTAATTTCCGGATTCATGCCGCCACCTCGAGATTGCGAATGCTGCAGTAAAAGCGGCAAACGCGAAGCCCACGGCACCCCACATTCGCCGCCGATTCGATTCTCGAGGTGTGATTGCTTGCCCGTGCTGGGTATAACGGGCGCACTTGCGCTGAAAGGAGCAACAACTCGCATGGCCGACGGTCCCGTTGTAGTGCACGATAGCGATTCAGGCGGCAGCGCAGCGACGCTAGGCATCGTCATCGTGGTCTTGGTTGCTATTCTCATCGCCATCTTCGTTTGGCATCCGTGGACGAACTCCAACTCTTCCGCAAGCGGTACGACCAATTCGACGACGAATTCTACTACCAGCAGCTCGCAAACGAGCGGAGGAGGACACTAGCGAATGGCCGGAATTCTTTGGGGAATCATCGTCCTTCTGTTCATCTTGTGGATCCTTGGATGGGCAGTGTTCCATTTGGGATGGATCATCCATGTCGCGATCATCGTCGCGGTCGTTCTGCTCATCATCAACCTTTTGACCGGCCGGGGCGCGCGCATCTAGTCCTCGTAACGCCAGCGGTACGCGGACGGCGCCATGCCGGCACGAAAAACCGGAGCGGGCTCTGCACGTAAAGAAGCGGGCTCGCTCCAGCGCTATCATCAAAAGCGCGATTTCAAAGATACTCCAGAACCCAAAGGCGCGCGCGCGAAAAGCGCCGGCGCGTTGCGATTCGTCATTCAGAAGCATAACGCGACGCGGCTGCACTACGATTTTCGCCTGGAGGCGGACGGCGTGCTCAAATCCTGGGCGATTCCCAAAGGTCCATCGTTCGATCCGAAAGAGCGGCGGCTGGCGATGCACGTCGAGGATCATCCGATGGACTACCGCACGTTCGAGGGCATCATTCCGAAAGGCAACTACGGCGCCGGCGAAGTGATCGTTTGGGATGAAGGCAGGTACGAACTCGCCGAAGGCACGGACGCCGCGCAAGAGATAGGCCGCGGCAAGATCAAATTCATCATGTACGGCAAAAAAATGCACGGCGAGTTCACGCTCGTGCGCATCAAAGGCCGCAGCGGTGAAAGCGGCGATCCGTGGCTGCTCATCAAAGATCACGATCGCTACGTCGATCCGAGCTACGACGTCGCCAGGGACAACAAATCGGTCAAGACCGGACGAACCGTGGAGTCGTATGCCGACGATCCCAACGCCAAGCATTGGATTTCGAACCGTCAGGCCGCTTCCGCTAAGACCTCTGCGAAAAAAAGCGCTGCGCGCAGCAAGCGCGACGCCGTTCCGCAGATCCGCACGCCCATGCTGGCATCGCTCGTCGACGAACCGTTTGACGACGACGACTGGCTGTTCGAGATTAAATGGGATGGATACCGCGCGATCTGCACGGTAGGTGAAGGCGGCGAGGTGCAACTCGTTTCGCGCAACGGTCTCGACTTCTTGACCAAATTTCCCGACCTGGCGGATTTGAGCGCCGCGTGGAAGACGCTGCCAATCGTCGTCGACGGGGAAATCGTCAGCCTCGATGATGAAGGCCGCTCCTCGTTTCAGCGCCTGCAGGAATCGCTCACGAGCAGCCGCGTGAAAACCGCCGCGCGCAAACGTGCTACGTTGACGTTTGCGGCGTTCGACATCCTGTATGCGGACGGTCGCGACCTGCGCAAAGTTGCGCTCGAGGAACGCAAGGCTGTTTTGGAGCGCTCGATAGCCGGTCGCGATCTGGTCATGTATTCAAAACACGTCGTGGGAAAAGGCTGCGCACTTTTCGCCGAAGCCAAACGCCGGCGTCTGGAAGGCATCATCGGCAAGCGCCGCGATTCGGTCTATCAGGAGCGCCGCACGCGCGATTGGGTCAAAATTAAAGCGCAGCTCATGCAGGAATGCGTCATCGGCGGATTTACGGAGCCGCGCGGCAGCCGCTCCGGTTTTGGTTCTTTGTTGTTAGGGCTGTACGAGGACGGCAAGCTGCACTATGTGGGACATGCCGGAACCGGGTTCAACGCGAAGCTGCTGGCCGAATTGACGAAAACGCTGAAGGCGATCGAACGTAAGACCTCGCCGTTTGCCGGCAAGGTCGAGGCGAACACCAAACCGCATTTCGTCGAACCGCGCATGGTTGCGGAGATTCGATTCACCGAGTGGACGCGCGAAGGGTATCTGCGTCAGCCGGCTTTCTTGGGCATTCGCGAAGACAAGGATCCCAAGGAATGCGTGCGCGAGCGGGCACTCGACGCGGACGAGGTTGCATGAGTGGCGCGAACGCGAGAGGAGACGCTGATCGGCGGCCGGCGCATCGCGCTTTCCAATCAAGACAAGGTGCTATGGCCGCGGGACGGTTATACGAAGGGTGATTTAATCGCCTATTACCTCAGCGTCGCGGAATGGCTTTTACCGCATCTGCGTGACCGCCCGCTGACGCTGCAGCGATTTCCGGACGGCATCGATTCGCAGTCCTTTTTCGAAAAGCAAGCGCCGCGCTACAAACCGGATTGGATCCCGACGGTCGATCTTGCGGCGGAAGAAAACTCGCGCAAAATTTCGTACATGCTCTGCAACGACGAAGCCGCGCTCGCGTGGTGCGCGAATCTGGCTTCGATCGTTCTGCACACGTGGTATTCGCACGTTCCGACCGCCGACGCGCCGGATTACGCGCTGTTCGACTTGGATACGTGCGAGCAAACCACGACCAAGACGCTCGCCACGGTAGCCTTGGCGTTTCGTGACGCCCTGCACGAAATTGGCCTCAGCGCACTGGTAAAAACATCGGGCGGATCGGGACTGCACGTCGTCATCCCGCTGAAAACCGGATACGACTACGATATCGTCAAGCAGTTCGCCGAAATCGCTGCGCGGCACATCGGCGGCCTTCTTCCGCGCATCACGACACTCGAGCGCACGGTATCCAAACGTCCCGCTACGGCCGTCTATCTGGATTGGGTGCAAGTCGGCCGCGGCAAAACGGTCGTTCCGCCGTACGTCGTTCGCGCTCGCGACAAAGACTCCGGTTTCGATGCCGCTCGAGTGGGCCGAGATCGAAGCGTGGCTCGGTAAACGGGTCAAACCCGCCGTCGCGATCGCGCAGTGGACGATGACGAACGCGCGGCAGCGTCTGACGGCAACGGGCGATCTTTGGGACCGCGCTCATTGGAAGGAAGCGCGCCTGGAACCGGCGTTGCGCAAGGCGCAGCGCGCTTGGGTTCCATAGCGGGGTCGGCATGGCGAGGGTATAATAGGCTCGATGAACTGCAGCGGGCCCGCTCGGATGGGCCCGAAGGAGCGACGAAGCCACTCATGCCGCATGCGATATGGTCGGGGTCGATTAATTTCGGACTGGTAACGATCCCGGTAAAGCTGTTTACTGCCGTCCGCACGAACGATCTTTCGTTCAACTTGCTGCACGCCAAAGACGAAGGGCGCATCAAATACGAGCGCATTTGCTCGGTCGACAACAAGCCCGTCCCATGGGACGAAATCGTCAAAGGGTACGAATACGAAAAGGGTGACTACGTCATCCTGACCGACGAAGACTTCAAAAAAGTCAATCCGGAGGCGACGCAGAGCGTCGACATTCTGGAATTCGTCGAACTTGAAAAAATCGATCCGATGTTTTTCGACAAGCCGTATTACTTGGAACCCACCAAACAAGGCCGGCATGCGTACGCGCTGTTGCGTGAGGCGCTCGCGCGCGCGAACAAAGTCGCTATTGCGCGCGTGGTGATTCGTACAAAGGAGACGATCGCGGCGGTCAAGCCGAGCGGTGAGGCGTTGGTGCTGGAACTCATGCATTGGGCCGACGAATTGGTCGAGCAATCCGATTTGGATTTTCCGGGCGAGCTATCGCTGCCCGAACCGGAAATGAAGATGGCGAACATGCTCATCGATTCCATGAGCGTCGAACAGTTCGAACCGCAGAAATTCACGAATCGGTATCACGATGAACTGCTGGCGATGATCGAAGCGCGCGCGGCCGGCAAAGAGGTGCCTGCGCCCAAAAAGGCTCCGGCGCGCGCGAAAGTCGTCAATCTCATGGACGTGCTGCAGCAGAGTTTGGAAGAGAGCAAAAAGCAGCGCGGCGGAAAAACTGCCGAAGCACCGAAACGCGCGGCGCATCGTTCTTCGCCGAGCGGCGGGCGCGGCGGGCGAAAAAGAAAAGCGCTTAACGCGCCCGCTATTTGACGGCGGCGGCGATTTCGGAGGAAGGAGCGGTGCTGCGCGCATCGCTCCTTCCGTTTTGCAAGCCCATAGCGAAGGCTATTACCGCGAACAGCAGCGATGACGCGGCCGACCACGGAGATCCGAGCGCACCCAGAAGGCCGGTGGAAATCGGCGGCGCGACGATGCCCGAGAATGAATCCAGGGACGAGGTTACGCTGAGCACCGTGCCTTGCGCCGCGTCGTCGGCTGCCGAGCTGATAAGCGCCGTCAATCCGGTGTTGCCGAACGCCATGCCGACGCTGAAGAAGGCCGCCATGATCGCCAACTGCCAAACGGTATCTACGAACGGTACGAAGGCAAAGCCGCAAAGCAGGGCGGCGATGCCCATCGTCGACATCGTGCGGTTTCCGATGCGGTCCGAAACGCGGCCCAGAATGACCGCGTTGACGAACAGATTCAAGACCGAGATGTAGATCATGAAAAAGTACGTTTCGCGTAAGCCAAAGTGCAGCTGTTTGGCAAAATACAGCGCCATGACCCCGAACCAGCCGTAGAGCGCCAGCGAGAGTGCGAGTTTCTGCCACAATTTGCCCGCAAGCATGCGATTTTTGAACGTTCGGAAGATTTCGGCGGGGCCGACGACGTTCGTTTCTTGCAGACGAGTGCGCGATTCCGGCAGCACGATGATGGTCACGATCAGGGTAATGAGCTGCAAGCCGGCAGCCGTGTACAGCGGCACGGAGAAGCCGTACGTTGACAGCGCTGCGCCCATCGCCGGACCGAACGCCATACCGGCGGCGAACGTTGCGCCGATATACCCGAATGCCCGCGCGCGATGTTTGGGGGGCACCAGATCGGCGACGTACGCTTGCGTAACGCCGATGTTTCCGCCCGAACAGCCTTCGACCGTTCGCGCAACGAACACCCAAAGGATCGACGGCGCCCAACCCAACATCGCCCAGCCGATGGTCGCGCCGATCTGACTGATGATCAGCACGCCTTTGCGGCCGATGCGATCGGAAAGGTTTCCCCAGATGGGGCCGCTGATGAGCTGGCAGAACGAAAACAGCGCGAATAATCCGCCTACGACGACCGGCGTCTGATGAAAATGCAGAACGTAATACGGCAGCAGCGGAATCAGCAAACTGAACCCGAGAATGTCGATGAACGTGATGCCGAGAATCGGCGCCAGCCGTCGTATCATGCTGCTTCGATAGGTAATACCAGCGGCTGCAGGCGTTCGCTTTTGCGCACGATCTGCAGACGGTAACTGCGGCGCAGATCGATCAGCGTCAACCGCCGGTGCAGATCGTCGATGCCGCGTAAGGGCTGGTCTTCGAACGCGACGAGCACGTCGCCTTCGCGCAGTCCGGCGGTATCGGCAGGGCTTCCCGGTTCGACCGAAGTGATCAGCACGCCGCGCTCGTCGCGCAGCCCGTGGAGCCGCACCAGGCGCCGGGGAATGTCGATATCCTGCCCGGCAAGGCCCAAATAACCCCGGCGCACGCGACCGTCGCGCATCAACATTCCGCCGATAAATTTTGCGGTGTTGATTGCGATCGCAAAACAAATGCCTTGCCCGGGAAAGACGGCGGTGTTGACGCCCACCACTGCTCCGTCGGCGGTGACGAGCGGGCCGCCGGAATTTCCGGGATTGAGCGCAGCGTCCGTTTGGATGACGTTATCGATTAAGCGTCCGGACTGGGCGCGCAGCGAGCGTCCCAGCGCGCTGACGACGCCGGCCGTAACGGTATATTGCAAACCGTACGGATTGCCGACCGCGACGACGAGCTGTCCGGCGCGCAGCAGTGAAGAATCGCCGAGCCGCGCCGGCGCAAGATCGGGCGCATCGACGCGCACCACGGCCAAGTCGGTGTGCTGATCTTCCCCAATCAAGTGCGCCGCGATTTCACGGCCGTCGAGCAGCGAGACCGCAATGCGCTGCGCGTCATGCACGACATGGCTGTTCGTAATCACGAAACCGTCGGGAGTGAAGATGAAACCAGAACCGTTACCGCCGCGCCTGCCGTTTTGCACTTCGATGGCGACGACGGAAGGACTGACGGTTTGGGCGGCATGGGTGACGGCTTGCGAGTAAGCATCCAACGGCGGAAGCGTGACTTCGCCGGAAATCAAACGTAACGGGGCAGACATAGTGGCCTCACCAACCCGCCGGCGGCGAGGGCGGGTTTCATCGGTTCATTAGGCGCGTTTCGTAAGAGGGCTGCCCCGCAGGGGCGCGAATCGCCCTCGGTCGGCCCGGCGCCGGCCGCGTGCCCGGATGGCGGAATTGGTAGACGCGCTGGTTTCAGGTATCAGTGGCCGCAAGGCCGTGGGGGTTCGAGTCCCTTTCCGGGCATTTTCAATTTTTCAATTTTGTTCGTTACTAAAAAAAGCGAATTTTTGGAATTCGAACGCGCCGTTTTGATTTTTGTTAAACCGATCCACTTTCGTGCCGCCCTCCGGCGGGAGAGGTTCGCCGTTGAACCATGGTACGCAATCCGGTCGACGTTTCGGGATGAGAGCATCACGCGGATCTTCTCCAGGCCTTGCAACTGCATTTCCGCGACGGGGGAATCGGACACAACACGCTTTGTTCGCTTAGCGCGCACGTTACGATCCCTCCGCACGTTGTCGGCGCTCGAACGTCGGCTCCGTACGCCGCATGAAGCCGTCAAAAAGCGGAACCGTAAACGCAATCTCGCCGTGTTCGGGGCTGAAAATCATGCCCTTTTTGATGAGTGAGTCGCGCGTGGGGACCGGCCTGGCTGAGGGTCAGATCTAATTGGGCCGCGACCTCCTTTGAGCGGTACGGGCCGGTGCCGAGCTCGGCCATCGCTCGCAAATACCGCTTTTCCGTTGGTGACACGCGATTGTACCGGACGCGAAAGAAGCTTTCATCGAGCTGTTTGAACACATCATTTTCAACGCGGTCGACGACCTCGCGCGCGCAATTGGGCTCGAGTCAGCGGCGTTCCACGTGTGATATCCCCGCTCTTGATGAAGAATGGGCAATTTTCCGCAATTTGAAATAGCCGTTCGACCGCGTCACCGGTATATTCGACCGCTTCCAGGGCCGCCGGATCCGCGATTGCGGCACGAGCATCATCACGACCGAGCGCCCCGATCATTCGGTAAATCGAAGAGGCGCTCCGCATACGACTTTGCATCGCCGGCGAGTGCGAGGACTTGAGGGAGACCCGTCGCCATTACAAGCAACGGAAGTCTGCCGCTGCGTGATGCGATGAATTGCCATGATCATCGCGGAGAACTCTAGCTCCGAGAGAACTGGACTTCGTCGATGGCGATCAGCACTGCGGTATCCGCCGCCCGCGCAGCATCGCCTATCGCGAGAAGCAAGGCCGTTAGATCCACCTGGAGATCGCCGGTGTCGGCGGCACTGCGCTCGGGATCGACCCCGATGCTCATGCTTAAGCCCTCGAGTCCCGCTTTTGACGGTAAAGGACTTCAGCATGCGCATCGCGCGTTTGGCAAATTCGCTTACGCGCGAAGGCGTATCAAGCGCAAACAGGATTGATCGAAGTTCCGTCGCCAGCGTGCTGATGAATTTGCCTTGCTCATCTGCCTCGATATAGGCAACGAGATAACCGAGTTCATGCGGCTCGTCGACGCATCGATTGAGAAGCACGTCTTACCGACACACGTAAGCCGTACGGAATAAGGCTTTTAGCCGTACGGCCAGCCTTGTACGAGCGAGGGCCACCTTAAAGCTTGGACGAGATCCTGCCGTCCAGGGAGCGTCGCTGTATAGCAACGGCGACCTATAATTGTCTATACTTTTCTACAAAGGAGCTGGACGCAAGCCGGGACCGGGCGGCTCCCCTCGCCAAAGGATGCCGATTTGCTCGTCCGGCTATTCTTTTGGAATTCAGATACCCGCGCCGCAATATTTGGAATTCGGGGCGCAAGAACGGGATTTTTGGTATCGAGCCTTTTCCAGTTTCCACTTCCTGTGGGATGCTGTAGCTGAAATATTAAGGTGATTCTTTCACCACGCAAAAATTCGCGAACATTTTTGCACTACGCGAATAAAAGCAGCGTTCGCCGTGGAACGCATTGCCGTGCGCAGATCGATCTCCGCCGTACGCCCGAAGAACGGCTATATCGTCGCGGTTCGCCATATACGTTAGGACACAAATGTAACTTTGAAGCGCGGTAGCAAGTATCAACGAGAAATGCTCGCACGTCCACTTCGTATGCAAAACATTGGAACGCGACCATGGCCTATTGTTTCAACCGCGTGAACGGATGCACTGAGGGGCGTCGCACCGAGAAAGGCGTCATGTCTTCTGGATCTGCTTGCTAAATGAGAGTCTTGATCGTCGCCGTCGGGTCGCATGGCGACATCCTCCCATTCATCGCCCTGGGTCGCGAGTTCCAACGAAACGGCCATGAGGTGCGCCTTTATGCCAACGAATATTTCGCAGCGCTCGCCGAAGAGGTCAGCCTCCCTTTCCGCGCACTCGGCACGTCCGAACAATATCTCGCGTTTCTGCGAAATCCCGATGTCAATCATCCCTTTCGCAGTATCAAGGTTTTTACCGATGCGATAAACCGCAGCGGTTGGGCGCTGTTTGACGCGATGGCGGCCGACGTTGTGCCGGGCGAAACCATCATCGTGAACTCTGTGCTGGCGTTTGATGCGCGCTTCCTATCGGAATCCCACGGCATTCCTGCAGCGACCATCTATCTTCAGCCCGTCCTTCTGCGTAGCAGCCTCAACTTTTTCAAGAAATGTTCGTGGTACCTGATGGACAAGTTGGTGCTGGCTTCCACCATCGGGGCGGCGCTGAACCGTCGCCGGGCCGCTGTCGGTTTGCCGCCCGTCGAGCGGCCGTTCCATCGTTGGATTCACAATTCCGATGCGCTGATAGGTCTTTTTCCCGCGTGGTTTGCGCCGCCTCATTCGGATTGGCCGTCCCACCTGCGGCTAGCCGGCTTTCCCCTGTACGACGGGAATTCAGCGTCGCTGCCGGCTGCGGTGGAACGGTTCCTTGCTGAAGGTGAACCTCCAATCGCGTTCACCGCCGGTACCGCGACCGCCGCAAGTCATGACTTTTTCTCGGAATCTGCTGAAGCGTGCCGGCGAAGCGGCAAACGCGGCATCCTACTAACGCGCGTCACCGATCAGATTCCCGATAATCTGCCCTCTGGAGTGGCGCATTTCGCGTACGCGCCCTTCAGTTCGTTGCTGCCGCGCATATCGGCCTTCGTCCATCACGGTGGCATTGGCACCTTGAGTCAGGCGTTGCGGGCCGGCGTCCCACAATTGATCCGTCCGATGGCCCACGATCAGTTCGACAACGCGGATCGCGCCGTTCGACTCGGCGTCGCAATGAAAATCATGCCGCGGGATTACCGCGCCAGCAGAGTGGTAAATATGATCGAGCGCCTTACGAGCGCCGCCACCATTCGCGGGCGCTGCACCCAAGTCGCCGGAATCTTCACTGATGACTCAGTTGGGACCGCATGCAATCTCATACTTAATGTTCTGGGACCGATGGCAACAAACGGAAAGACTGCACAGCGGCGAACTTTGGCAGAGAAACAGACCATCGAACCTTAATCCATCGCTGGTTTGTGAATCTTTCGCAGTTCAGGCAATAAGGAGAAACATCGCGATGCATTTTGATATCATCGAGGCTATCCGGCAAAAGCAGTACAAGAAACAGCAAAGCATTAGCATTGAGAACGGCGACGTGGTTGACATTAGTATTAGCGACGGCAAGGTGGTTGTGAGCCCTGCGGTTCCCCCGGGAATTGAATCCCAGGAAGAGATCGAGCCCGTTGAAATCGTGCCGTTGGACGGCTAGGCAGCGAGTCGGCCCGCAGCGTTTAATTTCCGCTCGGTACTCCGCTTCGGGGCTGGCTTACAAGCAGTTCAAGGTGCTGCTCGTTGCGATGGGTGGGGGCGAGCAATGTCCTTGTCGATCCGGTAAGCACGGAGCAGCTGACCGATCCGTATGTGCCGCCTCCCGCCGTTGATGTAGATGCGTTCGGCCTTCGCGCGCATGTCGGCGGCCCGAGCAAGGGTAGCCGCTCATTCGGCATCGCACCGTATGTGCCGTCGCGAGAGATGACGTTGGCAGACATCGTGGCACAAGTGCGAAACCAATATAAGGACCGTGCGCCCGACAAAATCTATCAGCTACAGCAGACCGATGAAAAGAAAACAATCGCATCGGTACGGACCTTCGGGGGCGTACAATGTGAAGCTCGAAGCATAGCGCCCTTAACCGCCATAGTGAATACCACTTGGTTTTGGTGTCGAGGTGAAAACCGTGCAAGCCGCGGTTGATGCCTGATTGATTTTCGATTTTCAGAGCCTCCGCGGCGCAGAAAATAGCGCTAGAAAACCGCAGTTTGAGCGACGAAGCCGCACGCATCGACGATGGTTTTGTGGTGAGCAACCTACTGAAAGTGAATACGATGCGCAACGTTTTGAGTTTGCTCGCAGCGGCGTTATTGGTGGCCGCGAATTCGGCGCCAAATCCCGCGAAAGTCCCCTGGTACTCACCGGCGACGGCCAGGATTCTCGTACAGCCCGTTTCGTTCAGCAACGCGGGTGCGACTCTTCGGGGGACGTTTACATCCCGGATGTGAGCCGCAGAGTGCCCGCAATCGTGGTCTTCCACGGTGCACCATTGGCCATGACGCCGCTCTACGAACACCTGCGCGAAGGTCTACCGCAGATCGGTGTAGCGGTGCTGCTTTTCGATCGCCGCGGAACCGGGGCGTCGAGAGGCAACCCCAACGTTGCGTATTCCACGTTGGCCGGACAGCGATCCCGGGGCCGCGTTTGCAATCGCGGTTTCAGCACCGTGGTTACGGCGGAACCTCAAATGGAATTCGCGATGTCGAATCAGTCTTGTGGTGCTGCTCGAAATTCCGGCGCACAGGCGGCCGCTGCTTTGGCGAAAATTCAAAACGCGCAATGGTTCAAATTGATGTATCTGCCGAAAGCAAAAGCTTTGCCCACGAATCCGGCGAAATCAACATGGCGCAAACAAATGGACGTCAATTTTCTTGCGTCTCTTGACCGGCTCAAAATTCCGGTTTTGTTTATCTTCGGCGATAGGGATCCGTGCGATCCCGGTTTCCAAGACTATCGCGCTGCTGCGTGCCGCACCGAAAAAACATCCTCTGCTCGACTATGTAATCGTACCCAACGCCAATCATCTCATGATGGTACCGCGCGCCCGCGAGCAGATGAATGATGCCGGTGCTGCGCAAGTTGCAGCGGAACGGCCGCAGTCTCCCGCATACTTCATGCTTTTGGCCTCATGGCTCTGGAGAACTGCAGTTCATCCTGCGCCGTGACCGTTTGGCCCCTGACCGTTCTGCGGGTGCATCATTTTAAATGTAGCCTCGGCTCTTTCCGGCGGCACATGGAAGCCGACGTTGAAGCGATTCCATGTATTGATGGTACAGACCGCAAGCGAGAGGTACGCGAGCTCCGATTCGCTGAAATGATTGCGCATCTTTTCGAGTAAATCTTCGCACGGGTGTTCGTGTGCGATCGCCGTCAAGGCTTCGGTCCATTCCAGCGCCGCACGTTCGCGCGCCGTGTACCACGACGCGTCGCGCCAGGCGGCGATCCCGGCGATGCGGTCATTGCCAAGTTCGAGCGCACGCGCTTGGCGGTCGTGCAGTGCAAGGCAAAAAGCACAGCGATTCATCTGCGAAGCCCGCATCTCCACGAGCGCGAGAAGTTCCGGTTCGAGACCCGATGCGCTTACCGTTTTCCCTAGATCGTAGAGTGCTTGCATGACTTTCGGCGCTGCCGTTGCGTAATCGATCCTTGTTACCATTCGTAAAACCTCCGAAGCATAGACGGCGGCGCGGCCGTGCGTGTGACGTGCGTTCGATTCCGGATCCGACGGGATTCGTTCGTGAGTTCACCGAGAGGACCAGCTGCGAGCGCCTGGTGCCGTTATTGCACGAACGTCTCGCCGCCGAGGATCTCCCCGCGCTTCTTGCGGAAGGTGCTGCGTGGGCGCCCGAGCACGAAATTGCTCAAGTCCTTGATGCCGGCGAACACTATTCATCTCCTACACACACGCTTCCGCGTTGAGGCTGCCGGCATTCCAGGTCGAGTTTGGTCCAACCACGATCACCGGCACTGGGGAGCGTCGAATCACGGTTTCCGCGGTGCTTGAGACGAGCGCGCGGAGGGGCCCTTCGTGGCCATGGCTTCCCATGATGATGAGATCAACGCCGTCGCAGTCTGCAAGTTCGACGATCGCATCGGCAGGTGAACCGGAACGCAAAGCCGTTTCCGCTGTTACGCCCATTTCTTGAGCGCGATAGCGCGCAGCGTCGAGAATCGCCCGGCCGGCTTGCTGCACGTCATCCCATTGTGCTCCAATCAGCTCGCGCGATAAGGGAATGTGCGTGCCTAGTTCGTGAGCTTTCGAGCGAACCGGTACGTGGCAAAAGCGTACGTCGGCTTTTTGCCACGCCGCAAGGTTCAGCGCAAACGTCAATGCTTTTTCCGAAGGCTCGCTGCCGTCGACCGGCACCAGAATCGTGTTAAACATGTGATATCTCCTTATGCTTTATGACGCCACACGGCGCGGGCCGATAGTCGCATGCAATCGTTGAGAAAGAATCAACGCTGCCGCGAAACGGCGGCACCGCGGCTTGACGATCTCTGAACGCTACACTGCTAGCGTGTGCCGAACCTAACGCTTCAAAGAGGAGAAGGATGTTTGCAGCGACCGGTCATCCGTTTCATATTCAAGTGGCCGCGTTTTTTGCCGCGTTAGCGCCGATCGTCGCCCTCTTCGGGCTGATGTTCGCCGCTTCATTTGTGCAGCACCGCCGCCGCGTGCGTGGACGAAATCTGGACTATCGCGTGCCATAGTTGGCGCAACGTACGCATTGCTCGTGGCCACGACTTTGCCCGCAACTCCGATCGCTCAGGCATCGCTGATTGAAGCAGCGCGCCGTATCATCCCCCGGGTCAAACCGGCGGATGATACGGGAGCGTAACGATGAAGTCGCTGCCCCGCCCGGGCTCGCTCTGGACCGAAATGGTGCCGCCGTGGCGTTTCACAAGAGCGCGAACGATGGGCAATCCAAGTCCCGTGCCCGTCGTACGCGTACGCGCGGATTCCGCCCGCCAAAATCGTTCGAAGATGTTTTCGATTTGTTGCCGCGGTATGCCGATTCCCGTATCCCGGATGTGAATGCTGATGCCGTCCCGACGCTGAACGTTTGCTATCTGCACCTCTCCGCCGGGCAGCGTGTACCGCAGAGCGTTCTGCAGAAGATTTGCGAAGATTCGTTCGATCTGGTCCGGGTTGCCGTAGACCGTAGTCCCACTTTTCAGGCTGCTTGTTAGTTTGATCTTTCGCGCATCGTACTGCGAGCGATAGAGCCGTAAAACGTTCTCGATTGAAGCTGCGAGGTCGAGAGCGAAAAGGTCGCGATTCATCGGTTCTTCCGCGCGGGCCAACAACAGGAGATCGTTGGTGAGCCCGCTCATCTGCTGCGCTGCCTGTGATATGGCGGAAAACCGTTCGTGATCTTCGCCCCGCATACCGATGGCGTCCCGCAATGCGGCATCCGCGTTGCTTTTGATCGCCGTAATCGGTCCGCGCAATTCATGCGATGCATCCGTGGAAAAATCTCTGAGCCGCTCATAAGCTCCCCGGATCGGCTTTACTGACCCAAGTTGAAGAAATCTCGCGCCGAACATGCTCGCCAGCAGCGAAAGGACTCCACCGACGATCAGAATCTCGTCCAAACGCCAGGCTTGCGTACGCGTCGCCGTTACGTCCTGTGCCGCGCGAACCCAGCCCACGACTTGGCCCGCCGGGCTGACGATCTTTGCGGATCGGGTCCGCAGCAATCGGCCGCCGGTCAGCGGAACGAAAGCGTCCTGGGCGGCGCTCGTGAACGTTGCTGCTGGGACCAACCCTTCGTCGGCGATCGGTTTTCCGCTCGCGTCAAACCACTGCAGCCCTTGTCCGGCAGTCAGTAGAGCGCTTTCGGGTACGTTCTCCTTTACAGCGAAGTGCGCGTCGTGAATTCGCACGCTTCGCAGTCCGGCTACCAACAGCGTCCCCACCCGCGCCGACATTTGGGAATTCAATGAGCCGGCGAACGAAAAATGGATCGCCATAGCAAACGCCACCAGCACGATGGCGAAGACCAAGAAATACGAGAGAAAAAGGCGCCGCTCTAGTCCGGGCGGGAGAGCGGTACTACTCTGCCGGTGCAAGCCGGTAACCAGCACCATACACGTTGAGCACCGGATCGCGTTTGGCGCCGGAGGCTCTTACTTTTCGGCGGATATTGGTGATATGCGTTTTCACCGAGTCTGTCTGCAGTGTCACTCTCGAAGGTTGCGACTTTGTCGAGCAGCATTGCGCGGTTGAAGACTTGCGACGGGTTGCGCATCAACGTTTCGAGAATGATGAATTCGGTCGGCGTAAGGCCGAGGTCCCTACCGCGAAAAGTGCAGGATCGGCTGCGCGGGTCCAGGCGTAACGGTCCATGTTCGATCGCCGGGCTGCGATCTTCAGTTGCGCGTCGGACGAGCGCTCTAATGCGCGCGGAAAGCTCGCCGAGATCGAACGGCTTGGACAAGTAGTCGTCGGCGCCGGCGTCAAGAGCGGCGACTTTGTCCCCAACGGTGTCTCTGGCCGTCAGCATTAAGATCATAGTGTCGATTTTTGCCGCTCGTAAACGCCGGCAGACCTCCAGGCCGTCCATGCCGGGCAGCATGATATCGAGCAAGACTACATCGTAGACTCCGGTTTCGGCGAACTGTAAGCCCGCCGGACCGTCCTCGGCTATCTCAATGATGTATTGCTGGCGCCGCAAATCGTCGGCGAGCGGGTGAGATATGCCTGAGTCGTCTTCCACCAACAGGACCCTCATATCGCTGCACTTCTTCGGCGCCGCGGTTGCGGCAGCCCTGAACACCGTTTGGTCGCTTACTCGATACGGGTTGGTACGGACCGCGGCGCGCTCGTTCGCGTCTGCGTTCCTTTGAAGTCGCCGGAATATCCGCATCGGATAGCCTACCGCGCGAACGTTGAGGGACAGTAAACGTTGACGAAATCTCGGCGGGCGCTTTAGGAATTCCTAATGCCGCCTTGCTTGAAGCGGTAGTGTGTAGATAATGGATGCCAACACGGGGTTCATCGCCGACATTACCGTCGCGCTTGTCGCAGGCAGTGTAGCGGGCATCGCTGCGCGTGCGCTGGGCGTAACCCCGGTAATCGGTTACATCATAGCCGGCATCATCATTGGGCCGTTCACAGCCGGCTACGTCGCGCATGGACCGAATCTATCCGGCCTTGCCGAGCTCGGCCTGATTTTCTTGTTGTTTAGTTTGGGTCTAGGTTTCTCGGTCGACGATCTTCTTGGAGGCGGCTTCTTTGCTTTAGCAGGAAACTTGATGGCGATGGGATGCGTTGCCGCGGTGATTTGGCTTACGGCGAACTGCTTCGGCATCCAACATCCGGTTACGCTCGCCTTGGCCTTTACAATCTCAAGCACCGCCGTCGGCGCCGCACTTCTTCAGGCACTGGGACTAACTGGAAAGCGCGTAGGTCGCGCAGCCATTACCGTGCTAATCGTCCAGGATATGGTTGCGGTCATCATTCTGGTGATCGTCAGCACGCCGGCGAATGCGCTGTCGATCGCCGGAGTTGGGCTTCCGCTGCTTCGGGCAGTTGCTTTCGTGGCGATCGCTTTGGTGCTCGGCGCAACGGTGCTTCACCGTTTGTTCAACGTGATACTATTGCGAGCAAGCACGGAGTTGTTGGTAGGGATCTTCAGTGCAGTCGCCTTGGGCGCTGCGTGGCTTGGACATGCCGCAGGACTGACGTTTGAATTCGGCGCGTTCGTCGCGGGTGCGGTCACTTCTGAAGCTGCCGGAAGTCGAATCGTTCAAAACATTGTACGCCCGTTCAGAGAGCTGTTCATAATGCTCTTTTTCGTATCGATGGGGACGCTTGTCGATATTTCAAGCATTTTTGCGAACTGGCGCACCGTCATTGTAATCGCAATCGTCGCGATTATTGTTCGATGGCTGCTCTTTGGTGCTTTGGGGAGGTTTGTGGGCTTGTCAACGGCAGGTGCAGCAACATTCGGCATTGCGCTTCTGCCGATGGGCGAATTCAACATCGTTCTCGGGAACGCAAGTTATGCCGCCGCTCGGCTGAATCGAGCCGAGATAGCCGTTCTGCTCGGGGTGAGCATGATTTCAATTCTCGCCTCCGCCGTTTCGGCGCGCATTGGCGGAAAGCGGCTCTTACGCATGGATAAAACGGGCGTCCCGGCGACGGACGCGTTGGGATGAACGGTGCAGCCGTCTCAACGGTTTCTTGACGATCATATGCGACGGTGCCTTCGGGCAATGAACCTTAAGGGATCGACGACATGGTAATCAAAAACGATACGAACGGCGCGAAAGAAGCGCTCGTTTTAGGCGGGTCCACCGCGTTTGCGCCGCTCGTTGTTGCGGCCGCAGGCGAGTTTTCCCGGCGTGCGTTCGCGCGTGAGATTTCCGTTCGCAATGACGGCTCTTGGGCCGGGGTGACCGATGTGCTTACCGGCGCTGTGGACGCTGCGTTCTTGGACATTGCGTTCGATGACGCAACGTGCAAACTCGTCACTTATCCGGTGGCTGCATTTGCGGTCGCCTTTATCGCCAGCCCGTCCGCATGTACTACGGCATTGACTACACCTCAGCTGTGCGATATTCTCAGCGGACGCGTTCGCAACTGGAAAGATGTTGGGGGCGCAGATTGCGGCATTGAGCTCGATTAACCGCAGCACGGCTTCGGGAATTCGCTCCATTGTGGAAGAGCAGGTCCTCTCTAATCGGTCGGCTGCGCAATCGCACCGTTACGCGGAGTCCAATCGCGCTGCAGCGCTGGCAGTGGCGCGGACTCCGGGAAGTTTTTCTTACGTTGCGCTTCCGGGCGTGCGTGACCTCGACGTTGTTTCTCTCAGAATCGATGACGTGCTGCCGAGCAACGATCACGTACTTTCCGGCATATATCCCTTCTGGGCGTGCGGGCGAGTGTTGGCGCAGCGGAACATGCGAGTATCTCGTGCTGCGCTTTGTCGATCACATCCTTGAAGGTTCCGATCTATGTGATTTGCTGGGATACATTCGGCTGAATCGTATGGCAACCAGCAAGGTGCGTGAAGATCGGCTTAGAGAGACGATGCCCGCATAACCAACTGGAGAACGGCACCGAGCGATGCCGTTCTCCTTTCGCGCACTCAAGGCCGAGGAGGATGTTAGTGACCGATGGTGCTGCTCATTTTCGCAATGTCGATGCTTCCCAGCCCTGTGATGTAGTCGTAGCCGGGCAGCGCGGTGTAGAGGGTATTGTTGCCGACGAGAATGTCGTGGAAACCGTTCACGCTTGCGGTAGGCGGCGTGCCGGACGGCAGTTCGCTCGCAGCGGAGAATCCGGTGTACAACTTGTAGAATCGCGGCGGTGCAAATCCCAGCGTTCGATTTGCGCTCAAGAGTCGTGCGTAGGCGCCGGCCGAAAGCGGTGAAGCCAGACTCGTTCCACCGACCACTTCCGCCGTTCCGCTCACGTAGGTATTGAATCCGGTGTTCGGATCCGCATCCATAGCGATGTCCGGGACGCCGCGCAGCGATTCAGGCGATGAAACGCCGCCCACGTTCGAGGATTGCGGTTGCGCCGTTTGCTCCCAATACGGTGAGTATTCGAATTGGCTCAATCCGCCGCCGCCGTTCATCCACGCTACCTCGCCGGTATAACTGCCGTCGGCATTGCTCAGGAGCGTCGTGCCGCCGGCCGCAGCGACGTAGGGCGATGCTGCAGGATATTCGACGAACGGTGCACCCGCGTTCACGCCGTTCGGCGTGCCGACGGAGCAGAACGACCCGGTGTCTCCGGACGAAGCAAACATCGTTTGACCGTGCGCTGCGCCCGCGAGAAGCACTTCGTCATCGACCAGCATCGAGCCGTCGAGGTACGGAAACGCTTCGCACCCTCCGAACGACGAGTTGCCGATCTGCGCGACGTTGTCCGATTCCCACCGGCTGTATTCGAGCGCAATGTCGGAATCGGTAAGCGAAGTCGTTGCATAGACGTAGAGATGCCGGAGCGTTCCGGCAATGCCGGAAGACGACTGCGTATCGAGTATCCCATTCGTCCAAACCGCTGGTATCGGGGCTGACCAGTCCGACCTGCACGACGCTGTACGGAACCTGCGGCAGACCGTTGGCGTTTTCTTCGGCGCGCAAATCGCTCACGACGCCGGAAACGTTGCCTTCGGCCATGACCGCAATCGAAACGTTCTTTGCCTGTGGAACGGTACCGACGTTGTAGGTCTGCCAGTACGTTTGCGGATTGTACGTCAGTCGAACGCACGTGTTCGTGCCGGGAACCGTAAGATCGCACGGCGTGATCGGAGCAACTTTCTTGGGCCCGGTGGTCGCGGCAGGCGCGTTGCTTAATCCCAATACGGCGATTACCGTGCCGGAAAGGCTGGTCGGCACGAGCGCCGGCGACACGTTTGCAAACACCGCCTTGCCGTTTTGCGTGTACGAATGCAACGTCGTGTTAAACGCCTTCTGGACGTTGGCGGCGGTGGCCTGACCGCTCACGATGAGATTGTTCGGCTCCGCTTGGACGCTCGTGAAGCCGTTTTGCGTGAGGTACGATTTAACGGACTGCACTTGCGACGAGGTGGGGTAATAGAGACTCGATAGCGTGCTGTCGCCAACTATTTGTCCGTTTGCAACCAGGCTTTGCAGTTGCGAAGTGTTCCGCATCTGCAGACCGACGCGAACCGTAAGGACTTGGGTCGCCGCCAGCGCGCCGTTGTCGGTGCGGTTCAGAAGCGAAACGGCTTGCGTCCCGGTGGCCGCCCAGCCGGCGGGGATGTTCTGAGCGATGGACGCGGTCCGCGTCAGCCCGATTCCTCGGACCGACGACTGCGACACGGGTGTGTTTGCCGTGGGCGGGAGCGAACTATTCGAACCGTGTCCCGAGCAGGACGCGGTTGCAACGCCGACGACAACGCCGGCAACGAGCAGCTTCTCAAGGGCATATCCTCCTGGAGAAAACCGTAGCAAGCCTAAGTTTACAGGCTCTATACACAAAATTGAGTAGGCCGAGCGCACTCGCACGAACCTGACATAAAGACGAGCGACGAGCGAAGCCGGTGGCGAGTTGGAGTGGCGTGACGCCATGGTGAACAAGGTGCGATCCCCAAAGCCGCGCGCTGCATCGGCCGCGCCACTAACGCAGGGCAGAACGGCGCCTTAACCGCAGTTTTGTCGTTGAAGGCTCTGCCTTGATTGCGGTCGCGCTCCGAAAACCTCTGCTTTTGGCCAATCGAACGGGCCTCACGGTTAGAGGTTAGCGGTGCACCAACTCTCGCGCATAGCCGCCACGCTGCTCGTCGCACGCGCAGGCTAAGTATTTGGCGCCAGCGCATCTTAAATTCGGGCCATTCAACGGTAAGCCGGTATGGAAATATAGAAAAGTCTTGCGCTGCGTGGCATGCGGCGGTCGCCCTGGGATGCGCAAGCGTTGAGGATTCAAGATGCGAGTTGGAACTTTTGAGCGCCTGTGGGTCGAACCGAGCGAAAAAGATCATCGCCGTTTGCGCATTTCGGTTCGTCGCGATGCCCGTTTGGGGCTGAACTTCGTCGTCTTGACCGTTGGCGCGTCCGCCATCGCAACGTTCGGTTTGCTCGAAAACAATGCAGCAGTAATTATCGGAGCGATGATTATTGCCCCGCTGATTCTGCCGATCGGGGCGCTATCGTTTGCCGCTGCAAGCGGTGACGTTGAGACGTTACGGAGGGGATCGATAACGCTAACCGTTGGAACGGGACTCTCCGCGATTCTCGCGATTCTCATTACTCGCATCTTCTATTTGCCGACACTCGGGGATCAAGTCTTGGGCAGATCGCAACCGAACTTGCTCGATCTTGGAGTTGCCCTTTCAGCCGGTATCATCACGGCGTTTGCCCGAATTCGGCCAAGCGTAGCTGGAACGATTGCAGGAACTGCCATTGCCGTTGCGCTGATGCCGCCGATTTGTGTCGCCGGTATCGGGCTGGCTCACGGAATGTGGTCGCTAGCGCGCGGCGCAGCGCTCCTTTTCGTCACGAATCTCCTCGGCATTATGCTCGCATCGATGAGCGTCTACATCGCCAGCAGATACGTGCACATACGTCACGCCGGCCAAGGCCTTATATGGACCGGTCTAGCGACGGCGGCGATTGTCATTCCTCTGGTTGCAAGTACGAATGAACTGATTCGGCAGGCCCGCGTGGAAGCGACTCTGCGTTCGGCGCTCGTCAATGGGACGGTTACCTTCCACCGCGCCGAATTGATTCGTGCAGACTTCAATTGGGTGGTCTCGCCGCCGGAAGTGCATCTGTTGGTGCGGTCGGATCAGTCGATTACGCCGGTTCAAGTGAGGCTATTGGAGGCGTTCGCGAAACGTCGGACCGGGAACGACTTCAAACTCATTTTTGACGTGACGCGCATACAACAAGTGCAAGACGTCTCCGCGACGCCGTCTATCGCCCCGATGTACCCGGAAGTACTTCCCGGCAACCCCTAGTCGTCCGTTGCTTTGCGAACGACGATATGGTCGCGGCATGTGTTTGAGCGGCTACGCGCCGCGAGCGGCGCACGTCTTTTGCTCCTGATCGCTGAGCGCGCGCGCGTCTTCCCACCGGCGAACGTGCGCCCGCACCGCTGCCAGCGTGTCGAGAATCGCGTCCAGCAACATCGGACTCGAGCTACCATAGTGCCGGATCGGTTCGATAACCGCTTCAAGCAGAGTTTCGAAATGCACGGGCGAAGTGATGACGCGCTCGATCCCGGAATCGTCACGTCGCACGGCCGAGGGAATGCGCCGCTGGGCGAATATAACGAGCGAAGTCCTCAAGCGATCCAGCACCATCATCGCGGTGTAGGGATTGTTTATGCCGGGCGAGAGGGCGCGTACGGCAATCTCGGCCAGTTCGTGACTGCCGAAGGCAACGTCTTGCGTCACGGTTCGCTGTTTCCCGAGCGTAAAGGCGCGGCGGAGCTCGTTGCTCGTTTTTGCGCTGACGCGTTCGGCTGGGTAAGCTCGAAGCAACACCGCTCCGGGTTCCGCGTACGCGCCGGGGCGACTTGCGATGCGCAGGAGCAGATCATGCATCTTTGCCAGGTGCAGCAGCCGCGACTCGTCGATTGACGTTACGTAACCGAACTGAAGTGTCACCACCTCATGAGCGCGCAGGACGTTGTCCTCCGGCGGTTGCTTTTGCGTTGCCGGCGATTCTTCGCCAAGATATTGAGGATAGAGACGTTTGATCGCAGCGTCGAGCTCGTCGCCGACGTTGTTGACGATGGAATAGGCTTGAATCGAAACCGTGACGTGATGGATGAAAAATATCAGCACGCCGACGCTTGCAATCGCGAGCGCTTCGCCGACCGTAATGCTCAAATTCGGGACGAAGTTGCTCCGTACCGTTCGTAGCACCAGCAAGCAGTATAAGAACGTTGCGACGAAGACACCGAGCACAATTTGGTTGGGAAGATCGCGAAGAAAACCGCGTAGCAGCCGCGGCCCGTATTGTTGCGATGCCAGGGAAAACGCTGCGACGGTGATCGAGAACGTAACGCTGGTCACCGTTACGATGGATCCGGCAATCGTCGAAAGCACCGAACGCGCACCCTGAGCGTCGCCGCCGTACAACCACCAAGAACCCTGAAATGTCCCAGGAATGTTCAACCGGCGATCTACGATCGCCATGCCCACCGCTAACCCTATCGATCCCAAGCATAATAAACCGGGCACGAACCAATAACTGGAACGCAGAGAATCCCAGCAAATCAAAATCCGCGTCATGTGCGCATGCTCACGAGCAACACCACGAAGGCTGCGTATGCGCCGACGAGCACCCAGCCCTCTCGGCGGCTTACGCCACCCTTCCGGGAGGCGAGGACAGCGCCGATGGTGCTCAGCCCCAGCAGCCAAAACATCGAAATGACGGCTGGACGCCCGGAGAACGAAATACCGGTCAACCATGCGGGAATGAAAATCCCGGCTGCAATATTGAGTGAATTGCTGTTGAATGCCTCACTGATCACCGCAGCCCCACGCTGTTTGGTCGCCAACCGTAGCGCGGCAAGGGCGTTCGGGACGCCGGTCAACGCCGCCAGTACTATGGTTCCGATGATCACATCGCTGACGCCGAAGTCCTTACCAAGACCTTGGGCTCCGCGAACCATGCCGATGCTGCCCATTACGATGCTCACAAGAGCCGGAAAGGCGGCAAGCATGTCAAACGTCGTTGCGGCTTTCGTCGACTGAATGTCGGTCGGTTCCTCGGCGTGTTCTTCCGAAAGTGCCGCTTGCAAGTAGCGCTTCGCACGAGGAAAGCCGGACAGCCACTCCAGACGGTTGGGTCCTAGCGCGCAGATTGCGACGTACGGAATGAACACACCGGCGAGGATCGCTAAACCGGACCAGCCCGGCAGCGCGCCCAGCGCAATCAGCGCGGCACCCACCGTCATGACCAACGCGACGGCTCCGTTCCATATTGCGGCGTTGATACCGATGCGCACGCTTCCTGCCACGATTGCGCTCAAGCCAAGTAACGATGCCAGATTGAAAAGATTGGAACCGAATACAATTCCGACTCCGAGCACGTTGTTGCCACCATGCTGGGCCGCGATCGCGGAGGATATTTCGGGTGCGTCGGCGCCGAGCGCGGTGGCGATTCCGAGAAGTGCTTGCGTGAAGCCAAACCGCACACCAATTCGTTCCAAGCTCGTTGAAAGCACCAGGCTGGAAACCGAGACCACTGCCAGCCCGGCCAGGAACATCCCCGTCTCGAAGAAGGCGCCGGTATGTGGCAGCACCGGCATGCCTTAGCCTCCACACAGCGGCTCGAGCCGCTTCAAAGGTGACGCCGGCAAAAAGTGCAGCGAATGTCTACGCGCTTTGTCCTCCACGTAACGAGCGCCGTACGAACGAGAAATAAAAGACGAAACCGACCAGTAAGACGACCGCCGCGTACAATGAGTCGCGCGGGTAGATCGCAATTTCTGCAAAGACGACGCCGATGACGGCCGCGATCAAAAGCAATGTCGTCCATGGATGGCCCGGCACGCGCACCAGCGGCGCAGGCAAATGCGCATCGCGGCTACGGAAGATAAACAGCGCAAAAGCCGCCAAGGCGATGAAGCACCAATCCGGCAACGTCACCCAATTGACGATCTGCTCGAAGCTTCCGCTCGCGGCGAGGATTGCCGCCATTGCGCCGTGCAAAGCGATCGCAACGACGGGCACGCGGGTGCGCGGATGCACCCACGCCGCTTGGGGAAAGAGCATCCCGTCTTGCGCGAGTTGAAAATAAAGCCGCGGGGCGACTAAAATCGCGGTGCTCATATATCCAAGCGTGGAGAGCGCGATCGCCAGCGCAATTGCACGGCTGCCAATCGTTCCGAATGCCGCATGCATGACGTCGGCGGCGGGCGTCGTCGAAGCGGCAAGTCCTGCAGGGCCAAGCACGCGTAGGCAGCCGCTGCTCACCAAAATGTAGACCGCGATAACGATCCCAACGCCCGCGAGCATGCCGCGCGGCATGGTCCGTGCGGGATCGCGCACTTGCACGGCAATGAACGTCGCCGATTGGAAACCGTTGTAAGAAAACAGCACGGGCAGCATCGCGACGCCCAGCGCGCCCGCTACTTGCAGCGGCGTGCCCAATCGCGGAAGAGCCGGTGCGTGTGCCACGATTGAATGTGCGCTGAACCCAGCGACGATCAAAGCGACGATCGCGCTCACTTTCAGTACGACCAGCAGATTCTGCCAGCCCGCGCCTTGACGCAAGCCGAACGCATTGATTGCGGTAACGCAAGCCAGAGCGATAATGGAGATCGCCCTCGGATCCAGCGCGATGCCTAAAGCGGGAGCAAGGTAGTCGGCAAAAAGCACGGCGGATGCGGCGGTGCCGCCCGTATACATCACCCAAAAGACCATCCATACGAAGACGAAACCGATCCCGGGATGGTACGCGTCGCGCAAATAGGCGTACAGGCCACCGTCGAGCGGACGCCGCGACGAAAGCTCCGCGAAAACAAACGCGGCGATGATAGCCAGTATGCCGCCCGCCGCCCAACAGAGCGCGATCAGTGCAGGCGCATGCGCACGCTGAGCGACGATCGCGGGATTACGAAATATTCCCGAGCCGATCACCGAACCGATGGTGATGAGCGTGAAATCAACGACTCCCAGCCGGCGCTGAAGCGGCGGCTGGGAAGTCAGACGCGGGACGCGAAGTGCCCTCAGCGCCTCACGCCTGCGTTTCGGCCCGCATACGACGTTCTTGTTCGCGAACTTCCGGGGGCAGGTTTTCGCCGAAATCCGCGGCTTCGAAGATCGGGCGGATTTCGAGCGTTCCTTCGTCAAAAGGCGCGCGTTTGAAGCGCTCCACTACCTCCTCACGGGACTTGCCCTGCACGAGCCAAAAGCCCGCGATGAGCTCTTTGGTTTCCGTGAACGGCCCATCGATGACCGCTGCCTCGCCGCTGCGAAATTGAAGGCGAACGCCTTTTGAAGTTGCCTGTAAACCCTCGCCCGCCAGCATGACGCCGTCGGCAACGAGCCTTTCGTTGAATTTACCCATGTCGGTGAGCCTGTTTTGGCGTCGGAAGAACGCCGGCTTCCGATTCGGGCGTGGCTTTCACCAGAACTGCAAATCGCATCGATTCTCTCCTTCTTAGGGTGCCGTTACAGGTACGTCGGATGGGCGTTGCGGAATTCGACACCGGTTAACGTCGAGTTGCGTTCAAGTGCGCTTGGCGGAAAGCGCGCAGGGCGGCGCGCAGTATCGTGATCGGATGCGTCAGCAGCGTGCTCGCGCGGCCGGCGAACGTCACCGGTTCGTGAAAAACCCCGAGCTGCCGCAACACCGTAGCGCGGTCGTAGTAAATGCGTTCGCCGGCCAGGCGTTCTTGCGGATCGAACGTGAATATCCCGCACAACGGTACGGCGACCGTGTTGCCCGTGGGCGGTAATCCGCGCCAACTGCCCAAGTGCGTTCCACGAATGACGACTTCCAAGACGACGCCGCCCCGCGTAACGTGTTCGCGCTCGACATCGATAAACAGATCCGGGATACTGTGCAGCAGTTGCTCGTAATACGATCGCACGCCTTCACGACCGCGGTGAGCTTCGTTCCACGGTTCGTCGTCATAGCGCGCCTCATCGCCGAAGGTGCTCATGATGCCCTCCAGGTCATGGGTGTTTTCACACCCTACGTGTGCGCGCACGAGCGCGAGACGCGCCATAGAACGTTCGTCTGCATCACCGGTAAGCATTGCATTCTTCGCGTTCGGCAGGGCAGCAGTGCTTTCCGCGTGCAGCGTGCAGGCCCTAAGCAAGGCGCTGTACCTGCGTAGCGGCGTTCGTTCAGTGAAAGCCGTGCAGCGAGAGGGCAAAAGGTGGCTGGAGGAATTGCCGTTATGCGCGCTCAGTCCGAATTAGGAACTACCGTCGCTGTGGAAACGGGCACGCGAGCGACGTTGCGCGCGCGCACGTCATGGGGCGCGATTTGGGCGGGCTTTTTCGTCGCTTTGGGGGTTGAGTTTCTTTTAACGTTGCTGATGATCGGGATCTTTGCGAGCATGGTTCACCCCGGCGGTGGAACTCCCTCAGGCACCAGTTTCGGCATCGGTATTGCGCTCTGGATATTCTTTGAAACCATCGCCGCGTTCTTTTGCGGCGGTTGGGTAGCCGGAAAATTGGCCGGCAAAGGAGACGGCGTGCTGAACGCGGTCCACGGGTCCGCAGTTTGGGGCATTACGACCGCCGTGCTGTTGTATCTCCTCGTTGCCATGGCAGGATCCGCAGTGAACGGCGCACTCAACGTCGTGCGTGGCGCGTTCGGCATTGCAAGCACGGCCACGCATGTCACCGCGGCGGCTGCCGGCACTGCAGCCTCCAGTCCAATTGCCTCCAAGGTTCTTTCGCAGAACCCGGCGACTGCGGATGCAGCGCGTTATCTGAAAACTACGGGCGATGCTTCGGTGCTGACGAGGTTCCTCAGTGAATCGAACGGACCGCAAAAATCCGCGGACCGTACCGCGCTGGTCAAAGCCGTATCGCGCGAGAATCATGTTTCCACCGCGCAGGCAAGCACCATCGTAGACCGTTGGCAAACGCAGGCTCAAAACGTCGGCAACAGCGTCGGAAAGGCCGCGAACGTTGCCGGGCAGGTCGCGCAAACCGCCGGCGGCGTCGCCGTGACGATCGCGACGTGGGTTCCGATATTTTTCTTTATCACGCTGATCGTCAGTTTGGGAACCGCACTGGCCGGAGCGTGGGTAAGCGCTCCTCGTACGGAATCCGCGAGAGAGCCGATACCCTAAGCCACACAGAAGCAAAAGGGCAGGCTTCGCATCGGTCAACCCGAACGGTTTGGCTACGGCCTCCTGTAGGAGGTCCTCTAAGCCGTGTTGATGCTGCGCTTAGCGATTACCGAAAGGAACGCTCATGGCCGGACAGGGTTCTACCGTTCTTCGAATGGCGACGATCGCCGCGCTGGGCGCCGCCCTCATAACGTCGGCGAGTCCGCCCGCGTCTGCGCAGATTCGCGAACAAATCAAAAACAAAATGGTCGATAGCGCCGCAAATTCGTTGGTGAGCCAGATCCAAACCGATTCTTGCGTTGAATTCGAAGCGATGCTGAAAAACAAAAAAGGCGGGGCCTCCGATTCGAAATCCGGCATGATGAAAAAAGATCCGGCGATGCGCGCACGTTTCGTCAACCGGGTTGCCGGGCCACTTGTGAACAAAATGATCGATTGCGATCTGCTTCCCGGAAAATAAAGTGCTTCATCGCGCCGTGCCGGCGTTGCTGGTACTGCCCGGCCTTATCGCGGCACTTGCCGGACTGAACGTAAGTGCGAAGCCCCCGATGGTAAAGATCACGGTGCCGAAAGGCACGCCAATCGTGGTTCAGACGTATAATGCAATCAATTCGGCCACGTTCCATGCCGGCGAGCATCTCGCGTACACGGTGAGCGACGACGTTATCGTCAATGGCGCAATCGTCGCCAAAGCCGGGGATGCCGCGACGGGCGTCGTGGAAGACGCAGCGCAAGGCCGCAAAACCCATGCCGGCGTGGCCGGCGTGCTCGGTCCCGTCGGGGCCGTTGCAGGAGCCGCGACGAACAAAATCGCCGGCAAAGGCGCAAATCTACGCGTTTCGGTAGAGCGCGTGAAAACGTTTTGCGGCGATACGCTGAACGTTTCGTTCGTTCGATCGGAATACCACCGGCCGAAGCGTTTTCAGAAAATGACGACCGTCGAAATTGCAAAAGGCCAAAAATACGTTACGCTGGTTGCCGACCAGAGCAGCGTGTGCGGCGAGTCCACGACTCGCACGCCGGCTCCAATCCCGAACGATGCCCTTCGCTCCGACGCAGCGCATCCCCCAAGCCGCTAAGCCGGCTTGAGCAATACCTTGTGTACCATAAACGTTATAGCGCTTTACCGGCGCTGTCCCATCTCGATGCTGATGCCCTTGTTCCATGCTTGACCGAGCGCAATCGTAAAACGTCCTGCCTTTTCGTCTTTGCTGACCCCGTGCGGATCTTCTTTGAAATAGACGCCGACGAGGCCTGACAACTGCACGCATCAACGTCTCAAACGCAGCAGCACGGCAAGCGATGTCTTAGTAGCGGCGGCCGCGGATTGGGTAATCTGGAGTCGGTTTACGGACACGAAAGGATCGCGATGTCGGAACGTCATTCCAGTATCTCACGATCGCCTGCGCGAGACATTGCAGGAAGCACAGCAGTCGGAAAGCGGCGGCCTGGGCAATCACATGTGGGGCGTCGTCGTCGATCGCATCGGCGCCGTCGTCGCAGTCGCTTATAGCGGCGAAGCGGCCGGCGATCAGTGGCCCGGCAGTCGCCTCATTGCAGCGCAGAAGGCGAATACCGCAAACGGATTGAGCCTCGATTCGTTTGCGATGTCGACGGCGAACATCTATAGCGGCGTGCAGCCGGGCGGCTTCATGTACGGCATTACCGCGGTTCCGCTCAATGTCGACGCCGTATACGGCGGAAATCCGCTGCAATACGGAACGAAAAAAGATCATCTCGTAGGCAGAGCTCCCGGTGGAGTCTGCGCGTTCGGCGGAGGCCTGGCGCTTTACTCGCAGGAGGGGAAGATCGTCGGCGCACTTGGGGTGTCCGGCGACACGTCATGCGCGGATCACAATATCGCCTGGAAAGTGCGCCATGCTTTGGGTTTGGACTACGTCCCCAAAGGCGTCAATCCGATTACCGTGCCGGGCAACGCGCCGAACGACAACATCGTCTACGATCTCGATGAGGCAACCGGAAAAAGCGCCAGCGGATGGGGTCACCCGGAATGTCCCGGCACTTCGAAAAAAATCGCTTTGGCGCTTCCCACCACGCATCCGATCCGCCGCCGGCAGACCAGCGCAAGCACCGGCGAGATTTCAGGTGAACCGGCGAGGAGTACTGCTGCCCAAACGCGCTAAGGGCGCATCATGCGCGCCGTGCTGCTGCTCAACGAAAAGTCCCGGCTGGGAAAGCGCGACGGCGATCTGGTTTGCCGCACGCTGGCCGATGCCGGCATCGAATGCGAACGCGATCCGGATTGCACCGGAGTCGCTTCGGTAATTGCGGCCGGAGGCGACGGCACCGTGATATCATCGGTCGCGCTTGCTCGACAACGCGCGGTTCCGCTCGGAATCGTCCCGCTGGGTACGTTCAACGATCTCGCGCGGACGCTCGGCGTGCCGTTGAACGTTCAAGATGCGTGCGCTGCAATCGCCGGCGGGCGCACGCGAAAGATCGACGTGGGCAGCGTGAACGGCGTGTATTTCGTCAACGAAGCGAGCGTCGGTCTTTCAACGCGAATCGCAAAGCGGCAAACGCCTGAAGTCAAACGCCGCTTCGGTGCGCTCGGAATCATCTCGACCACGCTGCAGACGCTGCACCAGACGCGGCCGTTCTTCGCCGAACTCGAATATGACGGCCGCAAAGAAGCGGTGCGAACGATTCAACTCACGATTGCCAATAGCGGACGCTTCGGGGGTGTTTTTGAGCGCGAGGATGCTTCAATCGACGACGGCTGGTTGGATCTGTACAGCATCGAAGTGGACAATTGGCTGCAAGCCGCTAGCGTGGTCGGTAAAGCTCTGCGCCGCGATCCCAGTTCGGGAGAGGGGCTGCGTACGCGGCGTTCGACCCAATTCGCCGTCACAACGCGGCACGCGCACCACATCGCAGCCGACGGTGAGCCCGCAGGAATGACGCCCGCGACATTCCGGATCATTCCGCATGCTCTCGAGGTCTTCGTTCCGGGGGATGCAAAAGACGATGCAATTTCGTAATCTGGGCCACTCGGGCTTGAAACTGTCGGTCGTGGGATTGGGGTCGTGGCTTACCTACGGCGGGAACGTCGGCACGCAAACCGCCCGTGCGTGCGTGCTCGCGGCTTGGGAACGCGGCATCAACTTCATCGACACCGCAAACGTGTACGCGCGCGGCGGCGCGGAAGCCGTCCTCGGCCCAATCGTCAAAGAACTGCCGCGCGATGCGTTGGTGCTGGCGACGAAAGTCTATTTCCCGATGGGCGATTCGGTAAACGAGCGCGGCCTCTCACGCAAACACATTCGGGACCAGCTTCACCACTCGCTTCGCCGGCTGCAAGTCGACTACATCGATCTCTACCAGTGCCATCGCTACGATCACGCGACGCCGCTGGAAGAAACCTGCGAGATGATGAACGACCTGATACGCGCCGGAAAAGTGCTCTATTGGGGCGTCTCCGAATGGAATGCCGATCAGATCGCCGCCGCAGTAACGTTGTGCCGGGCCCGCGGGTACGCGGTTCCGGTCAGCAATCAGCCGCAATACAGCGCGCTGTGGCGCCGCATCGAAGAACGCGTGCTCCCGACGTGCGAACAGTACGGCGTGGGAAATGTCGTCTGGTCGCCGCTCGCGATGGGGATTTTGACCGGAAAGTATACCGACGTGAAGCGGCCGCCCTCAGATTCGCGCGCGGCAGGCAGCGGGCTGGAAATGATGGAGGACTACTTTACGCAGCCGGTCCTCGATGCGGTGCAGCAGCTGAAGCCGCTGGCGCGTGAAGCGGGATGTTCGCTCTCGCAAATGGCGCTCGCGTGGTGCCTACGGCAGCCGCACGTCACGAGCGTCATCGTCGGAGCGACGAAAGTCGAACACGTCGATGATAACGCTAGCGCCGGCGACCTGCGCATCGATCCGGCGATCTTCGAAGAAATCAATCGGGTTCTCGAACCGGTCCAACCGGCCGGCTAAATGCGCGTTTGCGGTCCCCATCCGCCGAACGAAGTAGTGTCGGGTCCGCTGCTGATGACGGTTTGCAACGGAATCGTCGGACGGACTGATTCCACTTGCTCTTGCTGGTTTTTTGGCTTAGTAGCCCCAATGGTTTTCACGATGAACTCCTTTTAACAACTTGCACTACAGGGCAACGCTCGCGTTTGTTTCAGGCGCCGTTCAGGTGCCGGCGTCGCCGCCGAAGTGAAACAGATACTTGAAAATAAAGCGATCGAGCGTGTACGGCGAAGCGGGCGTCCCGAAGTTCAAGAACATTTCATCGCCGTTGCTGAACCGCCGATGGTACGCGGCTGCCAAATTGGTTCCCGGAACCGCGAATCCGCCGGTCCCGTTGATGCCGCGCAGCGAGATCGTGATATTGGAATCATGTCCGAGCAGCGCGCCGATCGATATGCGGCGCAGCCACTGCGAGCCGTACACGTTCGGGTTGTCGATCGCGCGCTCGTACGTGCCGTCATACTCTAGTCCGAGGGAGAATATTCGTCCGAGCGGACGCGAGGTGGAAAGCGTGTAGAGATGCACGTAGTCAGGGCCGGTATCTTGGCCGCCGAGCAGCCCGTGGCCGAACCGGCCGAAGCTCGCCGAAGCGTCCACCGGCGTCGGCGTTCCGTCGCCATACCCGATCGGAATCGCAAACAGATTATACGCGTCGGTTCTGCCGCAGCGGTAAGAAGGAAAGCCGGTGAAGTAACTGCGCGGCAAAGCGGGATCGTTGCACGTCAACCCGGCCGAAGCCGGATCCACGATCGCGTAGTTGCGCAGCCAGCTGAGTGACGGCCCCAAACCGTTGACGGAAAATTTGTTCTTGAACGTCGCGCCGATCGTCACCTGAGCATCGGCTTGATGAACCGCTCCGGATCGATCCGTGTAACGATCGCCGTAGACGTTGACGATATAATTCTTGATGTACGGCGTGGCCCCGGCGGACCAAGCATACAGCGAGGGTCCCCGGACGTCGGAGTTTGCGGTGAAGCCGTCGATCGGATTGTAGTTCGGCGAAATGTCCTGATAGGCAAGATTCACTTCGTAATTCGATTGATGCACGTCCACAAAGCCGTTGGTATTGTAAGCGGTCCCCTGCGGCACCCAGCTGCCGTGCTCCCACGACTGGTCGAGCGCCCAAACGAACCCGGTTTTCAAATTCCGCCCCGCGACCCCGAACTCGCTTGTAGCGTCGTCGCCCGCCTGACTGTGATGAGCTGAAAACGCCGTCGGCCCAATAGAGGAACGTCCGGTCCTGCAGCGCGTGCTTGAACCCGTAAGCGATGTCGTCGAACGTGTTGCCGGTGGTTTGATCGTAGCCGTGAAAATTGAGAACGCCGAACGATTGTTTGCCGAACGTTCCTTCCACTTTCTCCCCGCGGTCGAACGGCCCGATATCGGGCGAGTAAAAGACCAGGTTGTTGTTGATCGATGCGGCGTTCGCGTTGATAAAACTCGCGCCTTGAGAAAAAAACGGGCGATACTCAACGAGCTGGCGCCGGAATTCTTGCGGCGCAATCGTCTGCTGGTCGATCTCGACGTTCGAGAAATCCGGATAGAGCGTGCCCACGAAATTGATCGTCGAGGTCAGCGGATAACTCAGGTCCAGGCCGGCGTGCCGAACCCGCTCGGGCAAAAACGCTCCGTTTGACTGCGCAAACTGATTGTCGTCCGAACCTGCGCTTGCCAGGCCGTACACTTCCAGCCGGGGCTTCGGCCGAACCGATCGCATCATCGCCGCGCTTATTTGTACGCCGCTCCACGACGCCCAATACCGCACGTCGAAAAAATTCGGCCAGCCGTTGCCGATTGCACCGTCCTGCATGACGCCGTTGTAGGCCCAGGTGTAGTGATCGCCGGTCGAGGCGACGTTGCGAATGAAGTTGATCCGCCACGTCTGCGGAGAGCCGCCGTGAATGCGGATGACGTTCAACGGGATGACCAGAACCGCGCTCCAATTTCCGCCATCCCTATGCGTGCTTGCCTGCCAAAGCGGTTTGTACCGGCTATTTTCATTGGCTTGCTCGTATCGCACGCCGCGCGGAGTCGCCTCGAAATAATACGCCTGAGAACCAACTCCGCTCGGGTCGATTCCGACGCCGACGAAGTCGTCGATTCCGAACCCCACGTCGTTCGTGGTCTGGGTGGCGACAATCGGCGTGCCGGTCTGCTCCGCCGAGAAAGCGACGTAGATGTTGCGTTCGTCATAGAGCATCCAGACCGTCGTTTGGTGCGTTGCGGCGGTCCGCGTCGTCAAGCAGTAAAAGCGCCCGTCGTCCGGCATCAGACCCGGTTTCCAAAGCGCGCCGGCCGCAATCGGTCCGCCGGCAGGCGCGTGCGCCGCCTTGGCTGCGGTCACGACCGTGTTTGTCGTCACAGCCGCGAGTGCTCTTCCGCTCGTCAGGCAGAGCGCCGCGAGGAGCAGCGCGCCCAAAAACCTTTTCATCCACGTGCGAGTATATCGACAAGGCCGCGGTCACCGTCTTGAGAATCTCATCAAATCGCCGCGGGCGGCGGAGGAGCGATCATGACCATCTATCGGTTCGGTCCGTTTTTGCTGGAGAAGCAGACCTTGCTGCTCTCCGTTCTCGACGCTCCAATCGCGCTGGGCCCGAAAGTCGTAGAAACGCTGCTCGCACTGGTCGAGCGTGCCGGCGAGGTTCTCGGCAAGAACGAGCTGCTGGATCGCGTGTGGCCCGAAGGCTTCGTCGAGGAAGCGAACCTCGCGCAAAATATCTACGTCTTGCGAAAAGTCTTGCGAGCCCACTACGCGCACGAACTCATTCAAACGGTCCCGCGCAGAGGCTATCGTTTCGTCGCCTCCGTCGAGGTTGAAACGCGCGATCAGATTCAGGCTCCTCGTCAGGTGCACGTCGTCCTGCCGCTGCTGCGCCGCCGGCCCGCGCTGGCCAAAATCGCCGCAGCGGTGGTCATGGCTTTGGCAGTCGCAGCGGCGGGCGCGCAAGTCGCCACCCGCGCGCATGCGCAAAGCGCGGCACCGGCCGAACTCTCATCGAGCGGCGCGCGCCTGTACGCTATCGGCACATATTACTGGAATCAGCGCACGGCCTCGAGCGTGGCGAAAAGCGTGCGCTATTTTACGGCCGTTACGCAAAGCGATCCCCGTGATGCGCGCGGATACGCCGGCCTGGCGGCGGCGTACGCAATCGATGCGGACTATGGGTATGGCGGCCTGTCCAAAGCCGCCGCTCTTTCACGAGCTGCGGCGTACGCCGACGGCGCCTTACGCATCGACGGGCGCTGCGCCGCGGCCCACGCCGTTTTGGGTTTAGTCGCCGTCGATCGAAACGAGATGTCCAACGGGTTTGCGCAGTACCGGCTCGCGCTCGCGCTCGATCCGGATTTTGCGCCGGCGCACCAATGGTACGGCGCCTCGCTGCTGCTGGCCGGCCAGAGCGGTTTGGCGTATAGCGAGCTGCAAAAGGCGGCCGAACTGGATCCGGAGTCTGTAGCTGCGACCGATTGGCTTTCCCACGCCGCGTTCATCGCGCGCCGCTACAAAGACGCGATCGCGTACAGCCGTCAAACGTTGGATATGTCGCCGCAGCGCTACGGCGTTTACGAGACGATGGGCATGGCGTATGAAGCGTTGCGCGACTACCCGCAAGCGGTTGCTGCGTACGAAGCGTATGCGCGAACCTGCGAGATGTGCCGTTACGATGCCGCGGCGCTGCTGGCGCACGTGTTTGCCGCCACGCACCAGGTCGATCGCGCGCGGCAGTTGCTGCGCGAAGCGCAGCGCGGTTTTGCTCTGCGCGAAACCTCGTCCGACAACATGGTGGCCGCGCTTCTGGCGATGGGACGCAAGAACGACGCGCTGGCGATGCTCTCGAAAGGAAAAGATTCCGAGCCGCGCCGGCTGCTGGCCGTCGATCCGCGCATGGACGCGTTGCGCAACGACGCGCGCTTTCGTCAATACACGCAAGACCCGGGATAACGATTGCCGCGCCTGCCCGGTGAGGATGGTATGGCTGCCGCGTCCGCCCATCTCGACGCCTCGCTGCGCGCGCATGCGGCCGACGTGTTCGAGTGCGGGACGGTTGCGCCGAGGACCAAAGCGCTCTGCGGCGCGATGATCGGCGCCTTGAATTTTTGTACGCCCTCTTTGGTGGCGCATCGCGCTCGCGCGCGCGCCTGCGGAGCCGGCGTCGAAACGTTGAATGCGTTGTGGGAGTATGCGCGCAGCGATCGCTTTTCGCCGGCGGAAAAAGCCGCGCTTTCGGCGGCCGTAGCGCTGACCCGGGAGCCGCGAGCGTTGCCCGACGCCGTCTGGAACGAGTTGCGCGCGCAGTACGATGATGCTCAACTCGTGGAGCTGCTGTGCGCGATTGGTTTGTGCAACTATCTGGACCGCGTGAGCAACGCGCTGCAGGCGGAAAAAGCGCGCTAAGCCGCTCCGGCGCGAGCCAGCACGCGTTCCGTTTTAATAATGCGCGTGCCCGAAAACTTATCGTGGAGATACACGCGCGAAAACGGGCTGAGCGGAATCTCCAGCCAGCTGAGCACGATGGCGAGCGCATAGCGCCAAAGGCTTTGCGCGATGCCCGGCTTATGAAACGCGATCGTTACGACTTTCAAGCCGATCACCATCATTCCCGGCGTTTGTCCGGTAAGGCCGACAAGCAGTCCGAAATACAAGCACAGCTCGATCGGCAGAAACATTCCGGTCGCGTTGGCACGCAGCTCTTGCCATGACATCGCGACGTTCTTCCCAAACGTAATGCCCTGTTCGTGAATGCCTACCCCGCCGAGCACCGCGATCGCTTCGGAGCTGCGAACGTCGGCGGACTGCAGTCCGTGAACCGCGGTGTGGCCGTTCGTAATCGAAACGCTCAGGCCGTGAGCCGACGCGCCGACGATTGTCGTGACGAGTGCCTGCACGATGATCCAGTCGATCGCCAGCGCGCTGAAGCGGCGCCACCAGCCGGCGCAATCGCGCGGCGTCACGACTTCACCGCGTGATTCGGCGGTGATCAGCGGCTGATCGATGCTTTGTCTGACGAAGCGCTCTTCGTGAAGCCGATACAATTCCGTGGCGAAAAATTCGCGCATCGCGTCGATCCGGCGGGTGGCGTAGGGCATTGAGCCCAGCCATTCGCCCAGTCGCAGCACGGCGTCGGCATGAACTTCGCGCGACTGTTCGGCGAACACCAGGTGATCGACTTTGCGGCCGAACCCGTGAAACGACGCGATGACGATCGCGCGCATCGCTGCGTCCAGCGAGCCGCAGCAAAGCAAACCGATGCGATCGCACGTCAGTTCCGCTTTACGCAGCCACGCTCCGAAGATCAGCGAAACGATCGGGTTTTCGTTGCCGTTTACGCTGAGCAGCGAGGTGAAGCGGGTGTGCCCGGAAGCGATGTGGCCCAGTTCGCGCCCGATCATGAACGTCAGTTCGTCTTCTTTGAAATGCTCGATCCAATTCGTGGAGATTACGATCGAGTAGGGATCACCCAAACCAACGGTGACGATCGGCACGAACGGATCGTCGCGCGCGAAAATCAGCGGCATGGGAAGTTCGAGTGCTGCCGCGCAGCGTTCGACGACGGCAAAAACGCGCGGATATTGCGACTCGTGAATGCGCACGCTGCTGCCCACCAGGCGTCCGCGCGCCAGCGTAACGTACACCATTGCAATGACCAGCAGCACCGCAACTTGCGAGGGGTGAAGGTCTTCGCGCAGCACGAAGCCGATCGCGGCCGCGGCCGGGAACGCGAACAGCAAGGTCAGATAGAAGGCGGCCCGCTCACCGGGATACGTCAGTGAAAGCGGTCCCCGAAACAAATCACGCATCCAAGGCTCCGGCGGGACGTTGCTCCGCTCGGTTTGGCGACTCCGCGCCGCACCCTGCCATGCGGGCCGCACGAAAGGGGGTTGACAATCCGTACCAACGTGTTATTGTACTAGTGTACTAGTACGACAGTTAACTGGTACGAGGAGAAAGAGGCCAGCAATGACGACCCAAACCAATCGCACCATCCCGGTTCCAACGACCCAGCAGCGCCGCGCTTCGTTCCCACTGGAACAGCAGGCAAGCGGCCTTTTCTTGGGCTGGGGTCCAAAGATCTAAGACGGCAGCGCGCCATGCCTGCAATCTTCACGGTCGACACGCGCAGCGGCGTCCCGATTTACCTGCAGTTGATCGAGCAAATCAAACGGTCGGTCGCGCTCGGCATCTTGAGCGCCGGCGAACAGCTGCCGACCGTCAAGCAATTAGCGCTCGACCTCACGGTCAATCCCAACACCGTTGCGCGCGCCTATCGCGAGCTCGAGCGCGATGAGCTCATCGAAACTGCACCGGGTCGCGGATCGTTCGTGCGCGCAAACGGGCATGCCGATGCACCGGCGCTGGCCGCGGCGACCGACGTTGCAGCCCAAGCCGTCATGCGCGCCGTTCGTGAAGCGAAGTCTTTGGCGCTGACGTTGAGTCAAGTGCGCGAGCTGTTCGAGACCGCACTCGCGCGGTGGTTTTCGGAGGAAGTATGAGTATTGCGATCCAGCATCTTGGAAAAAGATACGGCGCGTTTGCAGCCGTGGACGACGTGAACATCGACATTCCCAGCGGTTCGGTATTTGGGCTGCTCGGCCCGAACGGCGCCGGCAAAACGACGACGTTCAAATGTTTGCTGGGGCTTGCAGCGCCCTCGTCGGGCAAAGTATTGTTCGATGGGCAGCCTCTCGAGCCGAAGACGTTCGAAAAGCTGGCGTACGTGCCCGAACGCAGCGTGCTGTATGAGTGGATGACAGCGGGCGATCATCTCGAGATGCAACGCCGTTCGTATACGCGGTACGACGAAAAGCGCTCCCGAGAGCTGATGGAACTGTTCACCTTGGATCCGCGCAAGCGCGTCCGAGCGATGTCGAAGGGGATGCGAACCGCGCTGGCCGTCGTGCTTGCATTTTCCATCGAGCCCGAGATCATGGTGTTGGACGAACCCACGAGCGGACTGGATCCGGTAAACCAGCGCGCGGTGCTCAAACTCATCATCGACGCGTCGGCGCAAGGCGCCACAGTCGTTCTCTCATCGCACCAAATCGGGCAAGTCGAGCGCGCGGCGGACCACATCGCGGTGCTGCGCGACGGTAAAGTCGTGCTCAGCGGCGCCGTCGACGATCTCAAAGCCGGCTCGAAAATCGTCGAGGGCATCTTCGGCGCCGAGGCAGGTACGCTCAATGGTTTGAGCGGCGATGCGCGGATCACGCGCGTCGAACGAACGGGCCGCATCGTGCGGCTAACGGTCCAAGCCGGCGGCGATGCCATCGCGCAGCAGCTCAGTGCGATGGGAGCGCAAGGCGTGCGCGTTGTGGATCTCAATTTGGAAGACATTTTTCTCAATGCCGTGGACGCGGGTCAAACGGCCGACGTTGTGGAGGCTGCAGATGCAACAGTACGTTGAGTTTTTGCGCGCCAAAGGCGCGCTGCGCATAGCGCTGATTCTGCTGGGCCTTGCCCTGCTAGCCGGCATCATTTTGCGCTTTTCTGTTCACGGCGCCGGCGTCAACGACTGGGCCTCGACCATCGAGCATTCGCGCAGCGCGCACGTTACCCGCACGCAGCTCGCCGACGGTTCGAGCCGAACGGTGGTCGACGATCCCGTAAAGCGTACCTACGCCGTCATCACGCGTAGGAACGGCCAGGTCTTCATGACGATTACAAAGCCTGCGCACGGCTCGGCCGAATCACACGACTCGGTCGTCATGGGCAGCGCCGACATCAACACGGCCACGCGCGGCGGAGTCTCGCACGTGACGGTTCGCTACGTCCCAGGCGTTTCGTACGACCTCGGAATCCTGTTTTTGATCACGATTCCGATGGGTCTTCTCGCAGCGACCATTTTAGGCGCGCCGCTCGCCAAGGAGAACGACGGGCATCTGGAGCTTGCATGGACCAAGCCGATCTCGCGCGAGCGATACGCGATGCAAGCTTTCGGAATCGACCTCGCCGCGATCATTATTGCGCAGCTCTGCACGTTCGCCGTCGTCATGCTGGGGACGCTGCTGTTCGTCGTTCCGCGCTTCACGTATCCGCACGATCTCGGCTGGTACATTGCTCTGGCCGTTCTCGGACCGGCAGCATGGTATGCGGCATTGACCGTGGCCAGCACCTCGCTCAAGCGCGGTCCGGGGCTGGTAATCGGTCTTGGCTGGCTATTCGCGCTTTTCGTTCCGGGCATCGCCGGAGCGCTTTCCGGAGCAGCGCCGGTCAACGCGGTAGCTGCCGGCTTCTATGCGATTTTCCGAGCGCTTTCGTATCTGGACCCGATCGCGTATCTGTCGATAAAAGCCGGCAGCAACTCTGCTGCCACGACGCTCAATCTAGGCACATCGTGGAACACGATCCTTGCGTTGGTCGGGCTCACCGTCGTGTATCTTGCGCTATCGCTCGTGCAATGGCGCCGCGTGGAGGCGTAACCGCATGGAGTTGTTTGGTACGAAATTCGTCGTTGCGCTGGGAGCGTGGCGACTGCGCTTCGCTCTCATGTTGGAAGATGCCGACGATTGCGAGGCGTCCGTCGACTCTGCGGCACGCGCGCCGCATCACCTCAGAGAACGAACGACGTCGCGTGCGAGGGCGCGATGAATTTGAATTTGTTCTCGACGACTGTGTAGAAATAGACGATCGGGTCGATCGTGTCACCGGTGGGCCCGAATTGAAACGGGCCTACCAGCGTCGTGTATGAAGCCGGACCCTGCAGCGCGGCCATCACGCTGAGCCGGTTGGCTGCGCCGGTACGGCGCACTGCTCCGATGACGATTTGCGCTGCGGCGTAGGCAAACGACGATAGCGCCGTGACCGGATAGCGCGAGTCGAAGTCGGCCAGCACGTTAGCGAAGTCCGGCGCCCGATCCAACGGCGGCAGTGAAGTCGAGATGACGGCGTCATACAACGCATCGGCGTATTGAGTCAGAAGCGGTTCGTTGTACAGGCCTTGCGAGCCGCCGAACGTCCCGGCATAACCGGCAGCTCGAAGTGCCGGAATGAGCGGTCCCATTGCCGACGTGGTCCCGCACAGGTAGATGAAATCCGGCGCTTTTGCAACGACGGCTTGCGCGGCCGCTCGATAATCGGGTTTATCGTACGGAAAAAGATAGAGCAGTGATTGCATCGCCGCGCTTTTGCTTTGGTTCAAGAACCCTTGCGCGACGTTGTGACCGTAGTCACCGTCTTGAGTGACCGCAATGGCCAGCTTGGGTTTGCGCCGTTTCGCGATAAACGCCGCCGCCAGTTGTCCTTCAACCGAATCTTTCGTGGGCAGACGCCAAACGTTGCGATAACCGCGCGAGGTAATGCCGTCGGCGGTCGAGCCGGGCACCAGCACCGGCATCTGCGCGTTGGCATAAGTCGGAAGCGCGGCGGCGATCAACGCGCCGTCGAAGCCCGCAACGGTTGCGATAACGGTTGAATCGGCGGCGGCGAACTGCACGTTCATCATCGACTTCGCCAGCGCGTCCATATCGTCGAAGGTTCGCATGACGAATGCACTGCCGAACGAACCGCCAAAACGGTTGGCGTAATCGATAGCGGCCTGCACGCCGCCTGCGATCTGGCGGCCGGCGTCGCCTCCATCTCCGGACAACGGAACGTTCACGCCGATCGTCAGTTGTTGTTGAAACCGGCCCGGCAGGAACTGCGCGCCGGCGGCTAGCGGTGCGCATGCGGCGCCCAGTGCGGCGGCTGCGGAAAGTGCGAACGTGCGGCGCTTCATGCGCTGTTCAACGTAAATCCGGCGATCGTCGTCAGCAGAAAAACGACCGAAAACGCCATGTTGGCGGTGAACACCCGCTCGTTGAGCGCAAACACGCTTTCGGAACGCCCGAACAGATTATCCTCGTAAAGCAGCAGGCCGAGTGCGGCAAGGATGCCGATGAGATAAGGCCAGCGGGAATGCGCAAGTGCGCCGGCAAGGGCGAGCATCGCGATCATCAACCCGTGAAGCGCGATGGGCAGCACCCGTCCGCTGCGTTCGCCGAAACGCGCGGGCAGCGAGCGCAGGCCCTGCGCGCGGTCGACCGGCAAATCCATCAGCGCGTAGATGATGTCGAAACCCGCAACCCAAATCGTTACCGCGGCAAACAGCAAAAGCGCAGGCCACGTGACCGTTCCGGAGACGGCGATGAACGCCCCGAGCGGCGCGAGCGCATCAACGGCGCCCAAGACGAAGTGCGTCAGCCACGTAAACCGTTTGCAGAGCGGATAAAGCAAAACGCCCAGTGCCGCCAGCGGAAGTAATTTCAAGCACAGCGGATTGAGCTGGGAGGCGGCAGCGATCAGCACCGCAACACCGCCCAGCGTTGCCCAGAGCATCGTCGCGGGCGCGAGCTTTCCGGTCGCAAGCGCGCGCCGAGCAGTCCGGGGATTGCGCGCGTCGATGTCGCGGTCGAAATAGCGGTTTGCCGCCATGGCCGCGGTTCGTGCTCCGAAAACCGCAACCGTGATCCATAGCAGCTCGCCGCAACGACGGCGAGCCCGCAAAGATTGCGCCGACATACGCAAACGGCAGCGCAAAGAGCGTGTGCTCCGGCCGCAGTTCTTTCAAAAACGCGCGGGCGCTCGTCATCGCGGCGGTTTCCGCAGCAGCCGCTGCAGCGCATCCTCGCCTTGCCCGGACCACCCGTCCGGACGCGCCCGCCGCAGCAGGCCGCTGCTCAAGCCGTATTCCTGCCAGCGCTTGGAAACCAGTGCGCGCGTGGCTTCGTCCATTTCCATGTCGGGCGGCCATTCGCGCGTGTACCCTTCCGATGCATCTTTGCGCGTTGCATCGATCCCAATCTTCATACCCAGCGCCGGCGTCGTCGAGGCATGATCGAGGTCGTCAACCGGTCCAGGCATCATCACCAGATCGCGCTGCGCTTCCAAATTGTTCAAAACGAACCACGCCACTGCGCGTGTATCGTGCACGTCCACGTCCGCGTCGACGATCACCAGGAGGCGCGTGAGCATCATCATGTGACCCAGACCCCAAAGCGCGTTCATCACCTTTTTCGCATGGCCTGGATACGCTTTGCGAATCGCGACAATCGCCAGATTGTGAAAGCCGCCTTCGACCGGAAGATTCATGTCGACGATCTCCGGCACCACCATCTGCAGCACCGGCAAGAATAATCGTTCGGTGGCTTTGCCGAGCCACGCATCTTCCATCGGCGGTTTGCCGACGAGTGTTGCGGGATAGATCGGATTGCGGCGGTGCGTCAAGCATTCGACGTGAAACGTCGGGTAGCGATCGGCCAAGCTGTAGACGCCGGTATGGTCGCCGAACGGTCCTTCGACGCGCAAATCCGTGTTGTCGACGTAGCCTTCCAGCACGAATTCCGCGTCGGCCGGAACTTTGAGGTCGACGGTTTTGCATTGCACCAACTTCACCGGCTTACGGCGCAGCACGCCGGCGAAAAGAAATTCGTCGATCACCGGCGGAAGCGGCGCGCTGGCCGCGTACGTCAGCGCCGGATCCGCGCCGATGGCTACCGCGACGGGAATGCGCTCGCCCCAAGCGCGCGCATGCATGCGTCCCTGCTTGTGACGTTGCCAATGCATCGCGGTCGCGCGCGCGCCGTACACTTGCATGCGATACATTCCGACGTTGAACCGGCCGTTAGACGGATCTTTCGTGATCACAAGCGGAAGCGTGATGAACGGTCCGGCATCCAGCGGCCAGGTCGTCAATACGGGTAGTCTGCGTCAAATCCGGTTCATCGACGACGACGTCCTGGCAGCTGCCTTGCTGCGCCGTGCGAGGAAAAGCCATCGCGAGCGGCGCCAAAGAAAGCAGTTTGTTGATGCGCTCACCCTTCGAGCGAGGAATGGAAAGATCGAGCATGCCGCGGATTCGCTCCGCTGCTTCGTCGAGCGTTCGCGCGCCGAGCGCCATCGCCATGCGCAATTGCGTTCCGAATTGGTTGGTGAGGACGGGGAAGCGCGAGCCTTTGACGCGCGTAAACAGCAGCGCCGGGCCGCCGGCTTTCACCACGCGATTCGTGATCTCGCTGATCTCGAAGCGCGGGTCGACGGCAGCATCGATCCGATGCAACTGCCCCGCGCGCTCGAGCGCGTTCACGAATGCTTGCAGGGAATCGAAAGCCATCGCGTCGTCTTTACATGCGCACGTTTGCCGAGCCTTTGAAGGGCGCCGCAGTTGCGCGCAACGAAGGCGCGAAGATGCAATTCTTATCGGTCATGCGCCGGCGCACGGAGCGCTTTTCCGACGAAGACTTTGCGCCGCTGCTGGAACCGGAGGCCGAGGCGGTGCGTGGTCTGTATTCGCGCGGCTCGATTCGCGCGATCTGGAGCCGCGAGGACATGCCGGGTGGGGTAACGCTCATTGAGGCGGAGTCTCTAACCGAAGCGCACGAAATCGTCGCAAGCTTCCCGCTGATGCAGCGCGGAATGCTCGAATTGCAGGAACTCATTCCGCTGCGCGGATATCGCGGGTTCGCACCGCGAGAGCCGGCAGGTCAGCCTTGACCGAGGCGTTACGGAGCAACCGTAACGATGTGGGATTACTTACCAGCGTTGTCCTCAGAAGCAGATGTCCGCGCCGCCTGCTCGAGAAACACACATCCTGCAGTTCAACGCGAACGGTATCGGAATGGAAAGCAGTAGCAGTGCGGCGATACGCTGGCGCAAGAAATATTTGCGCGGAACTGCGACATGGCCATTTCGGTCGCGCACATCGACTCACCAATTCAAACGCTTGTACGGAATCGAATGGTTTTCGGGGCGAAACAGGCCGCAGCTCTGATCCCCGGGCCTTGTGGCTCGCTGACGCCTTTGCCTATAAAACCTCGGTCAAAAACGGGAGCATACGCTTCCCTCGGTCCGGCGCAGTGGCCCTTGGCTGACACTGCCTTCGAACTGCGAAGCCGGCGCCTTACAGTGCATGGCTAATCGGATGACCGGCGACATTGAGGACTGGCCCGAGATCCCACGCGAGATTTGCGGCTCACTGCGCCTATGGCGTTACGATTAGAACCTGCTTTCGGCGTTAGCGCGCAAACGTGGCTGAATATGCAAATCGCCTGCGATCTTTATACGGCGCAGCACTCTGAAACCGCCGGAACGATCAAGGAAGAAGTCCGTTCACTAATCCCTTCTTAGAGTAACGCGAATCCCCTTAAAACGCTCAAAGCTCACAAACAACCGCAGCTTTTTCGTTTGGCGCCGTAATCGCTACATGAGCAACGGAGAACGATAAGAGATCCCTCACTCGCGCGGCTGGGGTTCGCACAGCCGCGAGGACATGGTCCGCTCATTCCAACGCGCCGGTAGCGCTGTCTCGGGATAAAAGCGCGAGCAGATGCGCCTTGACCTGCGGCCAATCGCGTTCGATCACGCTATAGATTCGCACGTCGCGAACCTCGCCGTCGTCGCGGATGCGAAAATTGCGCAGCGTTCCCTCGCACGTAGCGCCGATGCGCAAGATTGCGCGATGGGAGCGTTCGTTGATGGCTTCGGCTTTGAATTGAACGCGCACCATGTTGCGATGTTCGAATGCCTCACGCAGCAAGACAAGTTTTGTTTCCGTGTTGACGTGCGAGCGCCAATACCGGCGTGCGATGAAGGTATAGCCGATTTCGAGTTTGCGATGCTCTTGCGAAATGTCGAGAAATCTGGTGGAGCCGGCGACGGCGCTGCTGCGCTTGTCGACAATAGCAAAGGCTTGAACGTTCGGCTGCGCCATCGTCTCGTCCAGCCACCGCGTCGCGCTCTGCGGCGATGAGAACGGGTTGGGTTGAAAGGTATATTCCCACAACGCCGGATCGTTCGCAGATTCGCGCAGCGCGTTCAGATGCTCCGCGTTCAGCGGTTCCAAACGTACACGTTCGCCTTCGATTACCGCACGGTCTCGCATCGCAAGCTTGGCTTTCAGTCCCCGCTCATTCCAGCGATCACGAGCCGATCGCGCAGACGCTCCGGCAGCATCATCGCGATCTTGCGCTGCCATGCGGCGGGCGCGCCGACGGCGTACCGAGCGTGCGGGCGCGGCGTCCGAATCGCTTTGAGCACGGCGCGCGCGACCACAGCGGGCGCGATGCCGCTGCGCTCTTCTCGAACGGTCACGCGCGCGAGATTTTCTATCGCGGCGCCGTATCGCTCGCGCGCCTGCTCCGAAAAATTCGCCATTGCTCGGTCCTTTTCTGCGCGCCCTTTTTGCCAGATGGGCGTACGCACATTGCCGGGCTGAAGAACGATAACGAATATTCCGAACGGCGCTAGTTCCATCCGTAACGCGTCGGCGAGCGCTTCGATCGCAAATTTCGAGGCCGCATACGGTCCGAGGAGCGGGGGCGCAATTTGCCCTGAGACCGAACTGATGAACACTACGCGCCCGCAACTTTTGCGCAGCAGCGGCAACGCCGCCTGCGTCATCGACAGCGCGCCGAAAACGTTTACGTCGAATTGGCGCCGCAGCCGGTTCATCGGCAGGTATTCGAGCGGACCGGCTACCGCAATGCCCGCGTTGTTGACGATCGCGCGCAGCGCGAGTCCACGTTCCGCGATGATGTGAACGGCCGCTTCAAGGTCGCCCTCGCGGGTCACGTCCAGCATTGCCGGATGGACGTTTTGGTGCAGTGCCTGCAGGCGCTCCGCATCCGCACGGCTGCGCACTCCGGCGATCACGGCGTAGCCTTCGCTTGCGAGCAGCTCCGCGCTCGCGTAGCCGATCCCGGTGGAAGCACCGGTGATCAGCACGCAGTCATTCATAGAAAAGCGAGGCCCGCATCGCTGCGAGCCTCCCGGTTACTCCGAACGGCGGCGCGGACGGCGCGGGCGCCGGCCTTCACCGCCACCGCCTCCGCCGCTGCGCGCATGGTCCGCGTGCTCGAACGCGCCGTTACCCGATGCGGGCGCAGCGCCGGCCAAGACGGCTTTACGCGAGAGATTGATGCGGCCTTGACCGTCGATCTCCAGGACCTTGACCATGATCTCGTCACCCAGTTTGACGACGTCTTCGACCTTTTCCACGCGGGTCGGCGCAAGCTGACTGATGTGCACCAGCCCTTCCTTACCGGGGAGAATCTTCACGAACGCGCCGATGTTGATGATTCGTGTGACTTCACCCATGTACGTTTCGCCGACGACGACGTCTTTGGTGATCGACTCGACGGTTGCGCGGGCTTTCTCCGCCGATTCACCGTCGAGCGCGGTGATGTAGACTTTGCCGTCGTCTTCGATGTCGATTTTTTCGACACCGGTTTCTTCGATGATCTTGTTGATCATTTTGCCGCCGGGGCCGATCACGTCTTTGATCTTCGCCGGATTGATTTCGATGACGAGCATTCTCGGCGCGTACTTGCTCAGTTCCGGATTGGGCTTGGAAATCGTCTCGGCGAGCTTCTCGATGATGAAGTGACGCGATTTCTTGGCTTCCTCCATCGCCTCGCGAATGATCTGCACCGTGATGCCTTGGACTTTGATGTCCATCTGAATCGCGGTGATACCTTTGCGCGTTCCGGCAACTTTGAAGTCCATCTCGCCCAGCGCATCTTCCATGCCTTGGATGTCGGTGAGGATCGCGTACTTCTTGCCCTTGAGGATCAGCCCCATGGCGACGCCGGCGACGTGATCTGCGATCGGAACGCCCGCGTCCATCAGCGCGAGCGTGCTGCCGCACACCGACGCCATCGAGGACGAGCCGTTGGATTCCAGCACTTCGCTCATGAGGCGCAGCGTGTACGGAAACTCTTCTTTGGGCGGAAGGACGGGGAGCAGAGCGCGTTCCGCGAGATGGCCGTGACCGATCTCACGCCGTCCCGGCCCTCGCATCGGCCGCGTCTCGCCGACCGAAAACGGCGGGAAGTTGTAGAAATGCATGTAGCGCTTGTTTTCGAGCGCGACGATGCCGTCCAACCTCTGCGCATCGCTGATCGAACCGAGCGTGGCGGCAGTAAACACCTGCGTCTGGCCACGCGTGAAAACGCCGGAACCGTGTACGCGCGGCACGTAACGCACCTTGCACCAGATGGGGCGTATTTCGTTTGGCTTTCGTCCGTCGGGACGGATTTTTTCGTCCACGACCATCACGCGCAGCTCGTCCTCTTCCATATTTTTGACGATCTTGCTGAAGTCTTTGGCAAGAAGGGATCTTCGAGCAGCGCTTTGATCTGCGCATCGTCGCCGGCGCGCGCGACCCCTGCGGCAACGTTGATGCGGCCCAGCGTCGCTTCACGCTCCAGCTTTTCGACCACGCGCATCCCTTTTGCGACGTCGTCTTTGAACGTCTTGCGCACCCACGCGTCGAGCTCCGGATTGACCTTCTGCACTGGGTATTCGCGTTTAGCCTTGCCGGCTTTCTTGGCGAGCTCGCCAATCGATGCGACGATTTTCTTGATCTGATCGTGCGCGAACTCGACCGCGCCCAGAAAGTCTTCCTCGCTGAGTTCGCGACCGCCGCCCTCGACCATCATGACCGCATCCGCGGTTCCTGCGATGACGATGTCCATTCCGCCGCTTTCATACTGCGGCAAGGTCGGATTGCAAATGTACGCGCCGTTCTCGTCGCGTCCCACGCGCACCGCGGCGACGGTTTTGTCGAACGGGATGTCCGAAAGTGCAAGCGCCGCGCCGGCGGCGCACACGCCTAGAACGTCTGCGTCCAGTTCGGGGTCGATGGAAAGAACGGTTGCGACGACCTGCACGTCGTTGCGGAAGCCGTCGGGGAAAAGTGGCCGGATGGGGCGGTCGATCTGCCGCGAACTGAGCACGGCGTGTTCGGGCGGACGGCCTTCCCGCTTGATGTAGCCGCCCGGAATCTTGCCGGCGGCGTACATTTTCTCTTCGAAATCGCAGGTCAGGGGGAAGAAATCGATGCCTTCACGAGGTTTCTCGGAGGCGGTGACGGCGCAGAGCACGACGTTTTGATCCCCATAACGAACCAACGCGGAGCCATTTGCCTGCTTCGCGAGCTCGCCGGTTTCGATGATCATCGTGCGCCCGCCAATCTCAAGTGAGACGGACTCTGGCACGGTTACTCCTCAGCTTGCTTTTGTTTTTATGAACCGTGGCGCGTTCGTGAGAGGGGGCGCGATGCCCTGGGCATGTACCATCAAGTCCATGAAACTGCTTGCGGCGCCGACTCGAGCCACGCTCGCAGCGGCGTCCGTCTGCTGCCTCCTGGCGACGGCACCGTGGGCCGAGCCGCGGCCGGCGAGTGCAACGCATGCTATGGTGGTGACCGAACAGCGGTACGCGACCCGGGTCGGCGTCGACATCCTGCGCCGGGGAGGAAACGCGGTCGATGCGGCCATCGCCGCTGCGTATGCTTTGGCCGTCGTAGACCCATGCTGCGGGAATATCGGCGGCGGCGGTTTTATGCTGGTGCGCATGCACGACGGGCGCGAGCGCTTCATCGATTTTCGCGAGCGGGCGCCTCTGCGCGCCACTCCCACGATGTACTTGGACGCGGCGGGCAACGTTGTGCCCGACGCCAGTACGAAAGGATATCTCTCGGCCGGCGTGCCGGGAACCGTGATGGGAATGGAGCGCGCGCGCAGCGAGTTCGCGACCATGCCGCGTCAACGCCTAATGCAGCCGGCTATCGATTTGGCGCGGCACGGCTTTGTGCTCGGAGCGGGGGACGCTGCGATTTTCAACGCTGCCGCATCCGAGCAGTCCGCGGGCGCATACGCGTTTGCCAACCAGCCTGAGGTTCGCGCGATCTTCATGAAGGACGGCCGCTTACCAAGGCGCGGAGAAGTGCTCAAGCAGCCGCAGCTCGCGCGCACGCTGGAAGAAATTGCAGTCGGCGGCGCAACGGCATTTTATCGTGGTCCCATCGCGCGTGCGATCGTGCGCGCGAGTGACGAGCACGGCGGCATGCTGGCGCCGGATGATTTTACGAGCTATCGCGTCGAGGAATCACAACCGGTACGGTGTTCGTACCGAGGTTACGCGATCGACTCCGCTCCGCCGCCGAGTTCCGGCGGCGTAACGCTGTGCGAAATTCTTAACGTTCTCTCACCGTATCCGCTTGCGGCGTGGGGTTGGCATTCCGCAAAAAGCGCGCACTATGTCGTTGAAGCGGAGCGCCGCGCGTACGCCGACCGTAATGCGTATCTGGGCGATCCGGCATTCGTTCGAAATCCGGTCGCACAGCTGCTCTCCGCCGCTTATGCGGAGCGCTTGCGCGCGAGCATCGAACCGCAGAAAGCGACGCCTTCCGCGCAGGTCCATCCCGGTTTGGGGACACTGGCGCACGAGAACGACGACACGACTCACTTTTCGATCGTCGATCGCTGGGGCAATGCGGTTGCCGTCACGTACACGATCAACGACTGGTTCGGCGCGGGCGTCATCGCGGGCGACACCGGATTTTTTCTCAATGACGAAATGGATGATTTCACAAGCAAGCCGGGAGTGCCGAACATGTTCGGCCTCGTGCAGGGGGCGCGCAACGCCATCGCGCCCGGAAAACGGCCGCTCTCTTCGATGGCGCCGACGATCGTCACGAAGAACGGCAAGCTGTTCATGATAACCGGCACGCCCGGCGGCTCGCGCATCATCACGACCGTGGTTTCCACGCTGCAAAACGTCATCGACTACGGCATGAACGTGCAGCAGGCGGTAAACGCGCCGCGCATTCACATGCAATGGTTACCGGATGATGTTGATTACGAGCCGGGGGCGCTGAACGATACCGTCATGGGCGAGCTGCGCGCGATGGGATACCGGCTCAAAGAGGTCGATTCATGGGGATCGGCTCAAGCGGTCATCGTCGATCCGGTTACCGGCAGGCTTTACGGCGGCACGGATCGGCGGCGACTCGAGGGTCTTGCTGCAGGCTACTGAAATCGGATTGCGTTGCAGTTTCCGGTTCGCACTTGCGAGGTTCCGGACGCCGTAGCCGGGTATCTACCGCGTCGTATGCAGTCTCTCACGTCCGAGCGCCTGACCGAATTGCAAGAGCAGGCGAATTTGTGCCGCCAGGGCATCATTCGGTCGCTTTTGTCCGCGGGTTCGGGGCACTCGGCGGGCTCGCTCGATATGGCCGACGTTTTCACGGCGCTCTACCACCACGTGCTCCGGCACGATCCGCAAAATCCGCAGTGGCCGGATCGCGATCGACTGCTGCTCTCATGCGGCCACATCGCGCCGGTGCGGTACAGCGCGATGGCGTACGCGGGGTACTTTCCGGTTGACGAGCTGCTGACGCTGCGAAAGTTCGGCACGCGTTTGCAAGGTCACCCCGAGCGTGTCAGGCTCCCCGCGGTCGAAACGACGTCCGGTCCGCTGGGTGAAGGGCTAGCGCAAGGGACCGGAATGGCGCTGAGCGCGAAGATGGACGGCAAGGCGTGGCGCGTGTACGTCGTAACGTCCGATGCGGAACATCAATGCGGGCTGCACTGGGAGGCGGTGCTCACCGCTGCCAAATTCGGCTTGAACAACTTGATCGCTATCGTCGATCGCAACTTCATCCAAATCGACGGAAGCACCGAAGAAATCATGCCGCTCGAACCGCTCGCGGATAAATATCGCGCCTTCAACTGGAACGTGCTGGAATGCGACGGCAACGATATCGCCAGCTTCGTTGAAACGGTGCGCAAGGCGCAGCAATCCGAGCGCAAGCCGAGCGTGATCATCGCAAACACCGTTCCCGGCAAAGGCGTATCGTTTATGGAAGGCGATTACACCTGGCACGGAAAGCCGCCCAATGCTGAGCAGGCAGAGACGGCGCTGCGCGAATTGGAGAACGCGCGCGAAAGAATTGCGGCTCGTGGCTAGCACGCAAGTGGGAAACGCTGCTGCATCGATGCAGCTCGCGCCGCTGGACGATCCGAAAACCGTCAAGCAGGTTCCGACGCGCAACGGCTTCGGCGAAGGACTCCTGGAGGCGGGAAAGCGCGATCGCAACGTGCTTGCGATCTGCGCGGATCTTTCCGAATCCACGCGGATGCTCGGGTTCAAACAATCGTGCCCGGATCAATACGTGGAAATCGGCGTTTCCGAGCAGTTGCTCGTTGCGATGGCCGGCGGGCTGGCCAGCACGGGGAAGATTCCGTGGATTGCCAGTTACGCCATGTTCAATCCGGGACGTTCGTGGGAGCAAGTGCGCACGATCATGGCGCTGAACGAAACGAACGTAAAAATCGCCGGCGCGCACGCGGGCGTTTCGGTCGGGCCGGACGGTGCAACGCACCAAGCGATTGAAGACATCGCGATCATGCGCGTCATTCCGCACATGACGGTCGTCGTGCCGTGCGATTCCGTGCAGACGAAGAAAGCGACGCTCGCGCTGACCGCGATGCACGGACCCGCGTATTTGCGTTTCGCGCGAGAGAAATCGCCGATCGTCACCGGCGAGCAGACGCCGTTCGAGATCGGTAAGGCGCAGACGTTCCGCGACGGCGTCGACGTTGCAATCATCGTTTGCGGAATTTTGGTCTACAACGCGCTCGTCGCGGCGCAGGAGTTGTCGGCGGCCGGCATCTCCTGCATGGTCGTCAACAACCACACCGTCAAGCCGATGGACGAAGCGGCAGTCGTCGCCGCTGCCCGTGCGTGCGGCGCGGTCGTTACCGTGGAAGAACACCAAGTGCAGGGCGGCATGGGTTCGCGCGTCGCGGAGATCTTAGCCGCGCAGCATCCCGTTCCGATGGAGTTCGTCGGCGTGCGGGATCAGTTCGGGCAATCGGGCGACCCCGCGGAACTGATCGAATACTACGGCATGGGAACGACCGCGATAAAACAGGCGGTGCGCCGCGCGCTCAAACGAAAGGCGTAAGCCCGCGTTTAACGGCGTAGGCCTAAATCGGCAATCAGCGAGCGGTAGCGGTCGAGATCCTTGTTTTGTAAGTAATTCAGCAAGCGGCGACGCTGGCCGACCTGCAGCAGCAAACCGCGACGGCTATGATGATCCTTTTTGTGGATCTTCAGGTGCTCGGTCAGCTGGTTGATGGAGGCGGTGAGGATGGCGATTTGCACGTCGGCCGAGCCGGTGTCGCTCTCCGAGCGGCCGAATTTGGCCGCAATTTCCGCTTTCTGTTCTTTGCTCAGGGGCACGCGCTGAAACTCCTCGTTCAAGGATAGGCTCGCGGCGGATGCAGGGCGCAGCCCCGCTCCGGCGACCGGGGCATCATACCAAAGGGCGCCCTATCGGCGCAACCTCGCGTTACCCAGTGCCTTACGGCGTCCCGCTGCGCACCGGTGTCGGGCGCCCTTCCCGGTCGACGGCGACCATGACGAATCGGCCGACCGTCGAAAGCCGCCGCTCGCCGCTCTCCGGTATTTCTCCCCACAATTCCACTTCGACGCTGATGGACGTGCGTCCAACGGCCACCACCCGAGCGATGGTTTCAACGAAGTCGCCCTCGCGAATCGGAGCTTTGAAGTCGACGCGATCGATCGACGCCGTCACGACGGGTTTGTGTGCTGCGCGCATCGCCGCAATGGAGGCGACCACGTCCATCATCGCCACCGCTTTTCCGCCGAACAGCGTGCCGTAATGGTTAACGTCCGTCGGAAAGACGATTTCCGTGCGGCGTTCAACGATTGGCGCCGGCTCTTCGCTCATCGGTGCAGCATTCCAAACACGTACCGGCGCTTCATTTATTGCCGCTCGACGGGTCGTTTTGCGCGACGGCCGAAGATTGCACGCGCTGTATGAACTTGGAACTTGCCGATAAAGTCGCGTTGATTACGGGAGGCAGTTCGGGCCTGGGAGCGGGATGTGCGCTGGAGCTTGCCCGCGAAGGCGCGTGCGTCGCGGTGGCCGCGCGCCGGCCGGAACGCCTGCAGCAGATTGCGGATCGAGCGCGAACGGCGGGATCTCCGGATGCGCGCGCATTCGCCGTCGACCTCGACGATGAGCGCGCGATCGAACGGCTGATTCGCGACGTAACGCAAGTCTTTGGCCGAATCGATATTTTGATCGCCAACGGCGGCGGCCCGAAGCCCGGAACGTTCATGCAAACGGCGCTGCATGATTGGGACGATGCGTACAAGAGCGTGCTGCGATCGATGCTGCAGCTGATTGCCGGCGTCGTGCCGGGCATGCGCGAGCGGCGCTGGGGAAGAGTCGTCGCATTAACGTCCACTCGGTGAAACAGCCCATCGCGACGCTGGTCTTGAGTAATGCGATGCGCACCGCTTTGGTTTCGGCGCTGAAAACGCTTTCGGGTGAAGTGGCGCCCGACGGCGTTACCGTGAACGCGGTCGCGACCGGAAGGATCGAAACGGATCGTTTGCGCGCGTTGTACGGAAACGATCCGCAGCTGCTGCAACGCGCCGGTGAAGAGGTACCCATTGGACGCATCGCGCAGGTCGACGAATTCGCTCCGCTCGTCGCGTTTCTCTGCAGTGCGCAGGCGGCTTATATCACGGGACAAACGATTGCGCTCGACGGCGGATTGATCGCCGGAATTTTTGGATAGGCGGCATCCGCTCCCGCGCACGTGCGAGGACGGCTTCGTGCGTCTTACGGGGTGCGCGGATATCGCGCGCGGAACGGCGCGCGCCTTTTCGATCGGACGTTATGAAGTTGCGGTCTTCAACGTCGATGGCGAACTTTTTGCGTTGGAAAACAGACTGTCCGCATCAAGGCGGCCCGCTCGCAGACGGGTGGCTTGAGGATGCGAGGATCACGTGTCCGTGGCACGCTTGGTGCTTCGACGTGCGGACGGGGAAGATGGAACTTGGTGACTTTGCTCGCGTAGCACGTTTTGCCGTGCGGCGTGACGGCGCAGATTTGCTCGTCGGCGCAGCGCCGCTGCAAGAGGAATAGCGATGCGTTGGGACGGCTCGGACGGAACGGCGGGAGGAAGCGTTTTCGGCGCGTCGCTGGAGGCGTACGCGCGCGAGCGTGCGGTGCAGCCCGATGCGCTTGCGGACGCATGCGGCATTTCGCCGGATGATCTGTGCGAGATCTTCGCCGGGACGCGTCGCGTCGGCATCAGCGCGCTTGCGCGAATGATTCAGGCGCTGCGTTCTCGCCCTATCGAATTCATGCAGCGCACCGGAATTCTTTCGCTCGAGGTGTACGCTGCCGGGTTGGACCCATTGTACTTCTTACCGGAAGGCGGCATCCGGTACGACGCCCGCATTTACATGCGCGAAATCAATCCGCGCCACGCCGTGCCCGAAGCGGATATGACCAAGCGAAATCCATCCTTAAAAGCGATCGCGGACGATCCGTTGCTGGACCCGCTCGGACGCATCGAGATGGAGTTGGCCTACTTGCTCCGCGTGGCAGCACAAAGCATGGGCGGCTCACTGTAGCCGTCGCCCGAGCGCGACGGGGGACGGACGTACGCCGGGGAGAATGCGCCCCGGATGCAATCAGTCGAGGGAAAACGGATCGCCGCGCTCGTCGGCGACGGCTTTGAAGAATCCGAGCTCACCGAGCCGCGGCGCGCGTTGGAAGACGCCGGCGCGATCGTCACCATCGTCGGTATCGACGAGCGGGCGCGGCAAAAAATTCGCGGGACGCGCGGCTTGGACGAGGGCGCTTCGGTTCGCGCCGAAGAGTTGGTTGCCGACGTAACGGCGGAAGATTTCGACGCCCTGCTGGTCCCCGGAGGAACGTCGCCGGATCATATTCGCACCAATAAAGACGTGCAGCGATTCGTGCGCGAATTCGACGCGGTGAAAAAACCGATGTTCGTAATTTGCCACGGGCCGCAAGTGCTGATTTCAGCGCAGATCGTGCGCGGCCGCCAGCTCACCGGCGCGCATCCGATTGCCGACGACATTCGCAACGCCGGCGGCCTGTATCGCGATCAGCCGGTCGTGCAGGATAGTAATTGGGTCACGTCCCGCACGCCGGAGGACCTGCCGCAGTTCAATCGCGCAATCGTCGAAAAACTGGCGACCGCAACGCCCGCCGCGACGATATAAATCCGTCAAAGCGGGCTGTAGCGCGCCAGCGCCTCGCCGTACTGACGCAGCGCGATAAACCCGGCAGCGGCGCACAACGCCACGGCGGCTCCCGGAAAGTGCGCCAGCGCGAACGCGCACGCGCTTAGCGCGATGCAAATCGCAATGTAGACGGCGCGCGGCAAACCGCTGCGCACCGCCGCGCACATCGCGACGAGCGTGGCGGAAAGTGAACCGCAAATCGCCACCGCGACATCCTGCGGGTTCGGTTGGCGAAACAATGCGGAAATGCCCCAATAGGCGCCGACCGCCGCCAACGCGATGACGCAGGGTACCATCGCCGTTGCACGCGCCAGCTCGCGGCCGTACAGCGGTGCGGATTGCTCGCACAGCTCCAGTTCGCGAAATCGGCGGATTCCTCGCTGCAGCAACGCTGCAGCGATACCGGAGAGCGCGCCGTACGCAAGCGATCCCGCCAGAGCAGCCGAAGCGTCGTCATAACGCTGAAGATACGCCAAAAACGCGCACGCAGCGCACGAAAGCGCGGCCGCATGAGCGGACCGTGCAAGCCGCGCTGTAACGATGGCCAGGGTGGCGCCGCTGCGGTTCACGTTACCGCTTGGAGCGGGCCGGCAAATGCATCGGTTTCCTGCTGCGAGACGTGCGTTGAAAAAATGGCGCAATCCGCGGCCGCGCAGGCAATGGACGACGCAAACGCCGCTTGCGGCCGGTCGAGCACGAGCAGCAGCGGCTGGGCCAGCAGCGCGCCGACGAGCGGATACGCAAACGCTTCGTGAACGCCTTCAAGACGTTCGAGCAACGCGCGCGCGCGCACGACGGTTTGCGCCCGCGGAAGGCCCCACAACGCCGCCCGATATTCGACGTACCGCGTAAACGAGGTGAATTCCGGAGCGAGCGCTTCATGCGGGACGTATCCGGCGATGCGTTTGGCCTGCACCGGCTGGATCGCGGGATCGAATGCGGCGATGAACACGCGGCCGCTCGTCGGATTGACGATGCCTGCGGCGAGCAATGCGGCCAGTGCCGCGCTTCGCGCCTGCGCAAAACAAACTGCTTGGCGTTCGCCCTCGTGAAGACGCAACGTGAGCGGCTCGACAATCGTGGTTTGCCGCGCTGCGAATGCCGCCGCGCGCATCTCCAGTAATGCCATTCCGTTGCCCAATTGGCCGCGCGGTGCGTCGATTCCGGCGAACGGAGCGCGCTTTGGCCGCGGCGAAGGCGCAGTGCGATGCCGACAAACGCCGCGATCGCGCAGAAGCTCATGCGAATGCGAACGCTCATGGAACTGTCCGGAGATTCGTTCTACAAGTTCATGGCGTACGAGCGCGCGGCATCGGCCATCGAGAACGCGTCCCCGGTAGCCGACCTCGTGGCGGAAGGCCGCCTAACCGAGCTTCCCGGTATCGGCAAATCGATCGCGGGCGTCGTCGAAGAGATCGTGCGCACGGGAACGTGCGCGCAGTTCGAGACGCTCACCCTGCGGTATCCTCCGACGATTTTCGAAGTGCTCGGGGTTTCGGGAATCGGCATCAAAACCGCGGCAATGCTCTACGATCGGTTCGGCATCGGTTCGCTGGAGGAACTGGCGAAAGCGGTCGACTCGGGCAGCTTGCAGCAGGCGCCGCGAATGGGAGCCAAGACACTCGAAAACATCCGTCGCGGCATCCTCGCGTATCGCGGGCGGCAAAACCGCACGCCGCTCGCGCGCGCCTTAACGGCCGCGCGCGATGCGATGGCGTATCTGCAAAGCGGTCCGCCGCTGCATCGGCTGGCCTTCGCGGGAAGTTTGCGCCGCGCGGAGGTAACCGTAGGGGACGTTGACATCGTCTGCACGAGCGATCGCGCTGCACAGGTCGTCGAATATTTCGCCCGCTGGGAACTTGCTCGAGCCGTTCTCGCCGAAGGGCCGACGAAAGCCTCGATTTGGCTCGAGAACGGTTTGCAGATCGACCTTCGCGTTTTGCCCGATCACGTGTACGGGAATTTGCTGCAGCATTTTACCGGCAGCCGCGAACACAACATCCAGCTGCGCGAATACGCGGTCCGTAAGGGGCTGCGCGTAAGCGAGAACGGGATTTTGAATGTGCAGGGCGGCCAGGTCACGACTTGCCGGGAAGAATGCGAAGTGTACGCTGCGCTCGGCATGCAATACATTCCGCCCGAGATGCGCAGCGGCATCGGCGAGATCGACCTCGCGCTCGCAGGCAACGTTCCGCGGCTCGTCGAGGCCGCCGATTTGCGCGGCGACTTTCACATGCATTGCACGTGGAGCGACGGCAACCAATCGCTCGAGGCGATGATCGGCGCAGCGGCGCAGCGCGGCTATCAATATCATGCGATTTCCGATCATTCTTGGGGTCGCGGACCCAGCTACGGTTTGACGCCGGACGAACTGCGGGAGCAAAGTGCTCGCGTGCGTTGCGCGGGCGACCGTTTCGGAATTCGCACGCTCTGTGCGAGCGAAGTCGACATTCTGCCCGACGGATCGATGGATTATCCCGACGAGGTTCTCGCGCAGTTGGACCTGGTGATCGGCAGCGTGCATTCCGCGTTCAACTTATCGCCGCAGGCGATGACGCAGCGGCTCGTTCGCGCCTGCGAGAATCCATACGTTACGATCATCGGGCATCCCACCGGGCGCAATCTCGAAGGGTTTGCCGGATACACGTTCGACTACGACGCCGTCTTTGCGGCTGCGGCACGCACCGGAACGGCGCTCGAAATCGACGGTCAGGCGCTGCGGCTGGATCTGCCCTGGGCGCTTGCGCAACGCGCGAAGGAGTTCGGCGTGACGTTCGCGCTCGACAGCGACGCGCACGACGTGACGCATCTGGCCAACGTGGAATTGGCGGTCAGCCAAGCTCGGCGCGCGGCAATCGTCCCGAATGCCGTTCTCAACACGCGTTCGCTCGATGAAGTGCTGGCCTTCGTGCGCAACAAACGCGATCGCGCCGCGTGAACCTCATCGCAACTGCCCGCTGCAGCGGCTCGCATGGCTCGCCGGTGCTTTACGTTCACGGCGTCGGTTCCACGGCAGCGATATGGGATTACCAGCTCGATGGGCTCTCGTCGGACTTTCGAAATTTCGCCGTCGAGCTGCGCGGGAACGGCTCGAAACCCGAACCGCCGCCTGCCGCAATTACTCGCGCCGGATTCGTGGACGACGTGCTGTGCGTTGCGGATGCCGCCGGCGCGGAGCAATTCCACTTCGTGGGCTGCAGCTTGGGTGGAGTGGTCGGTTTCGAACTTTTCGAGCGTGCCGCGAATCGGTTGCGTTCGCTTACGCTGGTCGGAAGCTTTGCCTGGTATCCGAACGCGCAGTCCTACGTCAGGAACGTCATCGCGTCGGTCGAGGAGTGTGAAACGATGGAGCGGTTTGCCGCGCAGCGGGCGCAAAAGCTCGGCATGCCGCCCGGAAAACGCACCGATGAAACGATCGCTCAGATGGCCTGCAAGTCGGTTGAATCGTACAAGGCCGCCACCCTTGCGACATGGACCGGCGACTATCGCGCCTTGCTGCCTGCAATCGGCATTCCCGCGCTGATCGTCTGCGGCGAACGCGACGGCGTCGCGCCGCCGGATTTCTCACGTGAAATTGCCGCAGCACTGCCCGATGCACGATTGGAAATTATCGCAGGCGCCGGGCACGTTGCCAATGCGGATGCGCCCCAGCGGTTCAACGCGCTGCTGAGCGACTTTTTACGCTCCGTTGATTGAGCTCGTGATGCGCTCGCCTCCGGCGTAAACGTTGGCGCGACCGGCTCGAACGAAACCGGCCAGCGTGACGCCGAAGGCTTGCGCCAGTTCGACGGCAAGGCTGCTCGGCGCGGAAACGGCGCAGATCACCGGGATGCCGGCGACGATGCTCTTCTGCAGGAGTTCGTAACTGGCGCGGCCGCTCACCAGCAGCACGCACCCGCGCAGCGGAATGCGATCGTGGAGCAGTGCCCAGCCTACGATTTTGTCCAGTGCGTTGTGCCGGCCGACGTCCTCGCGCAGCGCTATCAATTTTCCCGACTTATCGAAGAGTGCGGCGGCATGCAGGCCGCCGGTCGAAGCGAACGCGCGCTGCGCCCCGCGCATCTTTTCAGGAAGGGAGGCGATGAATGCGGCATCGATCTTCAGCGGGTCGTCGATCGGCTGCGCGCGGATGCGCAGCGCGTCGATGCCGGCTTTTCCGCAAACGCCGCACGCGCTCGATATCACGAAGTGTCGCTCGAGCGCTTCGAATCGCGAGAGATCCTTGGTGGAAAGCGTAACGTTAACCACGTTGTAGCGCTGATCGCCGTCCAGCTGCGGATCGGTGCAATACGAAATGCCGATGAGCTCGTCACGCCGTTCAACCGCTCCTTCGCTGAGCAGAAACCCCGCCGCCAGTTCGAAGTCGCTGCCCGGCGTGCGCATCGTCACCGCGAGCGTGCGCGTTGCGCCGCCGGACAACAACCGGATCTCGAGTGGTTCTTCGGTTGCTACGTCGTCCACGATCGCGCGCACCTCGCTGCCGGCAAGCGCCAGAATGCGAGCCGGCGTCGTAGGGCCGCGAACGATGTCGTTCACGCAGCGCGCTCGAACGTGCTTGCAGCCAGCGTAACGAACAGGACGCCGGCATAAAGCACCCCAGACCAGCGGCCCAGCGAATCGCGCAGCGAGAGTGCCAAGGCGACCGCGAGCGCGATGCCGATTGGCGTTACGCGGGAGCTTCCCGCGACGAACTTGTACGCGCTCTTCACGCCGCGCTCCGCGTTCGCTGGAGCGCGATCAGAGCGAGTGCGCCGAGCACGTACATCGCCACGATCCACGCCAGCGTCGCTTGCGAAAACCACCAACGAATGCCCAAACCCTCTCCGCTCCAAAACGTGCCGAACGATAGGAGCATCACGCCGACAACGAAGGCCATCGCATTTTCGGGAACGCGCGAGAACGGGCGCCGTAACGCAGCCGCAATTGCAGCGACCATGATGCCGGACGCGAGCGCGCCGCCGGCGGCCCAAAGAAACGCTCCGGATCGACCGGCCGAAAACGTGATGACGATCACCGCTACTTCCAACCCTTCCAGCAGCACGCCGTTGAATGCGGTCGCAAATGCGAAGTTTCGTTCGTGCGCCTGCAGCTGCTGCAACTGCGCGTGAAACGCCGCGTTCTCATCGCGCATCGGCTTTCGTCCGGCGTAGCGCCAAATCGCCTTGCGTAGCCACGTGTAGCCGAAAAGCGTCAAAAAAATGCCGATGCCGGTCTGCAGCGCCGCAAGCGGAACGTACGAGAGCAGCGCCGGCCCTGCAGCCGCGGCGATAACGATGAGGATCGCAAGCGCTGCAGCCGTTGCGCCGAGCGCCGTGCGCCATCCGGCGGTGTAGCCGACGGCCAGTACGATCGTCGCCGCTTCCACGAATTCGAGCGCGGAGGCAAGGAACGTCGTGCCGGCTGCAATCCACGGATTCACCGGTGTCCCGCGTGTTCGATGATGTCGTTCAAGACGCGAGGATCGATCGCGTCCGGGCGAGTGAAATTCAACCGCGCGCTCGCCCCCGCTTTGTACGCCGTTTTAGCATTGACCGCGCGCATGTCGACGTGCGGGACGAGCGCGTTGAACGGCCGCACATTGACTGCCGACGTCGCAAAAGCCGCATAGAGCGGACGCGCCGTCGCGTCGTAAACGGAAAGCGGCGCAAGCCCCAGCAGCAGCTCGATCGTGCGTACGAACGAAGCGGTCGAGTAGTGGGCGTGCTGCAAGCCGCCGCGCGCGTACGGGCTGGCGATATAGAACGTGGAGCGTTGATCGCTCACGTGGTCGGGCCCGTTTTGCGCGTCGTCTTCCAAAATGAAAACGGCGCTCGATTTCCAATCCGCAGAATGCGAAATCGTATCGACGAGCCGCCCCACAGACCAGTCGTTCGTAGCGACGTACGCTTGCGGCGTCGGCATGCCGGGCGAAGTTCCCGACGTGTGATCGTTCGGGAGATATACGATTTCGAGCTGCGGCAAGGCGCGGGCTGCTTCGAAGCGGCGAAATTCTCGCAGCCACTCCGCGAAGCGAACGTTGTCGCTGGTGCGCAGATCCCAACCGACGTACGCCGGATCGAAATGTCCGGCCAGTCCGGGGAAGGTGGTAAGCCCGATTGGAAAACCGTGCCGGAACTCGATGGCCTCGCCGTAATCGCGATACGAAAGGCGCGCATGCTTTGCCGCGTCCCACAGATAGCCGCTGTGCGGAACGTCCGGCGCCGTTCCGTCTTGCAGGTCGTTCAGATCGCGCCGGTCGCCGTACGTCGGCGGCCAAAACCGCTCGACATAGTCATTCGCAAACGCCGCATCCGTCCAGTTATGTCCGTCGGCGCTGACTTGCGAATTGGTATAGGCGTTGTCGAAAATGCCGAAACGGTTCGCCACCGCATGCTGATTCGGGGTGATCGCCTGCCCGAACATCGTCAGCGAAGGGTCGCCGTCAGCACCACGCACGTCGCCGAGCACTTGATCGTACGAGCGGTTTTCTTTGATGACGTAGATGACGTGCCGAATCGGACCGTTTGCGCGCAGCACCGTTTGCGCCGGCACGGTCCATTGCGGACCGTCATTTGCAATCGCATCGCGCGTTTCGCCGGCGGATTCGTAAACGTCGCGCGGGATCGCTCGCAGTGAACCAATGGTGATTGCGCCGACGTATCCGGCAGAGCGCCGCTGGAGCGGATCGAACTGCGGATTGGGCGGCGCGCGCTCCCCTTTGCCGTCGATCACGTACAGCGTTCCGTCGGGCGCGATCGCAACGCCGGTCGGATACCACCCCGCCGGAATGCGCTGCACCAAACGGTTCGCGCGAACGACCGCTATCGCGTTTTGAGCACCCAGCGAAACGAACAGCTCGTTGCCGTGCAGTGCCAGCCCATTGGGGGAGGCGCCGTAACCGCTGGTTCGCTGCTCGTGCAGTCCAACGGATATTTGCGCCGCGATCGCGCGTTTGCGCGTGTCGATTGCCGCAATTTCGTCGTCGTCGGCTTCGGCGGCGTAGAGCGTGGCGCCGTCGCTGCTGAGCAGCAGCGCACTGGGATGCAGACCGGTAGCGATTCTGCCGATGACCGCGCCCTTGGTAGCGTCGATAATCACGACACTGCTCGGTGAACGAACGGCGGCATAGACGATTTTACCGTCCGGCGAAACCGCGAGGTCGGCGGGATGTTCCCCGACGGCAACGCGCATGGTGCCGATGTTCACGGTTCCGTCACCGTCGTTTGCCGTAATCAGCCTGCGGTCGGCAAGCGCGGCGATCGCCGCAGGCCACGAACCTTTTCCGCTCGGTCTCAGGTGAACCGAACCGGACCCGGTGTCGACTTGGGCTATCGCGTCGGTGTTTGCTCCCGCGACTGCAACGTGCGTTTCGTCGAGCCAGAGCGGTTTGCCGAAAGCGCCCTTGAGCGCAATGGTGTGCGCGCGAAGCGAACGCAACTCGACGATTCGCAGCGCTGCCGGCGGAACGCCGGACTCGACGATTGCCAGTTTCGTTCCGTCCGGTGAGATCGCGATGCCTTGCGGCATCGGGCCGGTTGGGAGCAAGGGACCCTGCGGGGGCGTAAGCCTCCATCCCGACGGTAGCGTAATCGAACCGCTTCGGGCTGCGAATACGGTTCCGGAAACGACTGCCATGGCGCAAACCCATGCAAGTGCACGCAGCATGCGTCTCGATTCCAGAGCCGCGTAGCGGGACCCGCCAGAGGTGCGAGAGGAGCGGCACGCCGGGGGTGCAAGGAGTGAGCGTGAATCTCGAAAGCTTGATGGTTTATGCAGACGGCGGCTTCCGCGCGTACGGCGAAGCGAAAGTCGGCTTGCTCACGCACGGGCTGCAATACGGCACCGGATGCTTCGAGGGAATCCGCGGATATTGGGTCGCCGACGACCGCGAGCTCTATCTGGTGCAGCTTCAGGAGCATTTCGAGCGCTTACAAACTTCGGCCAAAATCCTGATGATGGCGTTGCCCCATCCCGCCGAGCAGTTGGCCGAAATCACCGCCGAGCTGGTCGCGCGCAACCGATTCGAGACCGACGTTTACGTTCGGCCGTGCGTTTTCAAGTCAGCCGAAGACATCGGTGTCCGGCTGCACGGAGTGCCCGATGCGTTCGCGATCATTGCGGTTCCGTTCACCAGCTATCTCGACGCTGCGGGCGGCTTACGCGCCGGCGTGAGTTCGTGGCGCCGAGCCGACGATTCCGCCGCTCCGCCGCGCGCTAAAGTCACGGGCCTGTACGTCAACAGCGCCCTTGCAAAGAGCGAAGCGATCGCCAACGGCTTCGATGAAGCGATCATGCTCTCCCACGACGGCCACGTTGCCGAAGGGTCGGCGGAAAACGTCTTCTTGGTAAAAGCCGGCGTTCTCTACACCCCCGATCCTTCGCAGAACATTTTGGAGGGCTGCACCCGACGCTCGATCATCGAAATCGCGCAGCGGGAATTCGAGCTGCAAGTGGTGGAGCGTTCCATCGATCGCAGCGAACTCTACGGTGCCGACGAGGTGTTTTTTACCGGAACCGCAGTAGGCGTCGTGCATGTCGCATCGATCGACCGGCGGCCGGTCGCCGATGGTTCGATAGGCCCGATCACGCGCAAGCTGACGGAGTTCTACAGCCGGGCGGTGACTGCTCGCGAACGCAAATATACCCGTTGGCTTACGCGCACGTATGCCTCGCGCAAAGTTCCGGCAGGATAAGGCTTTTTAAGGCGACGGGCTGGGCGCGGGCGTCGCCCACATCGGAACGTCTTGCGTTTGGTCGGTCTCGGCCGGCGATTGATCGGCGCTCTGCGAGGAGTCGACCGCAGGCGCGGATGTTTCTTGCAAGCCGCTCTCTGCACGCAGCCGCGCCAGCCGCTCGAATTGCGAGTATGCGACGCGAGAGACTCGGCGGATGAACTGCCGTCCCGCCGGAAGCGACGGGAGATCCGTCGTCAGCACCGCGATCACGTACGGCGTGTCGGCGTAGACGATGCCCACGTCGTTTAGCGTATCCGCAAACGAACCGGTCTTGTGTGCAATCGGAATTTGCGGAAGCGGCTCGGGCAGCAGCGTGTTGATTTCCTGATGCTCCAAAATGGCGATCATCTGCTTGGAGGACCATTCGTCGATGAGCCGGTTTTTGGCCATGTCCGTGAGCAAGCCCACCATATCGCTCGGCGTCGTTCGCAGCGTATCGCGCACGTTCCATTCGGCGGTGCGAATGTAATCGGCCAGGTGCGTATGGTGCAATCCCAGCTCGGCCATGGTGGCGTTGATGGAGCGCCTTCCGACCAGCCGAATGAGCATGTTTGCAGCGGTGTTGTCGCTGACCGTGATCATCTGCGTGAGCAGCGAGGAGACTGCGAACTCTTCGCCCACCGGCGAGTCGGCGATGTCGCCGGACCCCCAGTCCCGGTCTTCGGGCAGCAGTTCCACGCGGCGGTTCAAATCGAATTTGCCCGCGGCCATCTGTCGAAAGACTTCAACCATGATCGGGATTTTGATCGTCGATGCGGCCGGCATGACTTCGTTGACGTTGTAGCCGGAGGTGTATCCCGAAACCAAGTCTTTTACGGCGAAAGCGGCGCGTCCTGGAGCGCCCTCGCCATACGTTGCAAGCGTCGATTGGAGCTGCGCGAGCGGCACCGGCAGGGTCGTCTGAGCGCAAACGGGCGCCGTCAAGGACGTGCCGAGCAACAGCAGCGCAATGCATGTGACGATCTGCCGCATATTTATGAGTTTCGGCATTTCTCCTTAAAAGGCGTTTCAGCCTCGCGGTGAGCCCGCCTGCCGCGGCAACGCCGTTTGTTAATACACCACCCCGTCTGCTGCCGGCGCTCGCACTCTGCCGACGAAGCCCGCGACCGCAATCAATGCCGCAACGTACGGAATTGCCTGCATTGCATCGCTCGGGAGCCAGCCGACACGGCCCTGCAGCACGTATTGCAACGCTTCGAAAAATCCGAAAAACAGTGCGGCTCCTGTCGCTCCCCACGGCGTCCAACGCCCGAAGATGACCGCGGCCAGCGCGATGAACCCGCGTCCGGCCGTCATGCCGTCGGAGTACAGATTCACTTCGCCGATCGACAGAAACGCGCCGCCCAGACCTGCGAGCGCGCCGCTGAAGACAACGGCCATCAGCCGGAAGCGCAACGGGTTCAGCCCGGCGTCCGTTACGGCGCGCGGATTTTCGCCGCACGCGCGCAGCCGCAGTCCGAGCGGCGTGAAAAAAATGAAGAGATGCATTGCGGCAGCGCACCCGAACGCGAGCGCAATCAAAATCCAAAAGCCGTTTCCGAGCGCGGGTACTTCAGGCGTAGCACCGGGTTGATTGTAGAGCAGCGTCAGCGCGTAAGCTGCACCGCCCGCTGCCGCAAGGTTGATGCCCGTTGCCGCAACGATCTGATCGACTTTGAAAAACGTCGCGGCAAAACCGAGCACCAATCCCAACGCACCTCCGGCCAGGATGCCGGCAACGACACCCGCTGCCGCAAACCCCGAAAAACCGGAGACGACGACGGCGATAAAGGCGCCGGCGATCATCATGCCTTCCAACCCGATGTTGATGATCCCCGAACGCTCCGAAATGACGCCGCCGAGCGCAGCGTAAACGATCGGTGTCGCTTTGATCAGCGTGAGAATGACGAGCGTGGCGATGAGTGAATTGCTCAGGGCGCTCGTCATACCGGTGCGCCTTGCGTTCGGGTTGCGATGTACCGCCGCCCGGCCAGCACGAGCACGATGATACCCTCGATAAGGTGAATTGCGTCTTTCGGAACGTCGGCCAGTGCCTGCATCGCCAGGCCCCCCGCTTCCAGAATGCCGAAGCCAAACGCCGCAACGCAAATCCACAGCGGATCGAGATCGCCGACGAGCGCTACCGCTATCGCCGTATACCCGTACCCCGGTGAAAGCTGCGTATTGAAACGATGCAGCACGCCGGTGACCAGCGCTGCGCCGCCCAATCCGCTGATTGCTCCCGAAAGCGTGAGGGCCAGCACAGTCATTCTGCGCATGTCGATTCCCGCGCGCCGCGCCGCTTCGGGCGCATCGCCCGCCGCGCGCAGCTCAAAACCAAACACCGTGCGCGCGAGAACAAACCGCAGCACGAACGCCGCAGCGAATGCGATAAGCAGTCCAATCGAAAGCCGCGTGTCCGGGACGAGCGTCGGAAGCCATTGGCCGTTTGCAAGCGGCGCGGTTTCCGCGCCTGCGGCGAGCGGACTTTTCAACGGTCCGGAAACCAAATATCCGGCCAGCGATGCGGCGAGGAAGTTGAGCATCAGTGTGGTGATGATCTCGCTGGCATGCGCTCGCGCGCGCAGCCAGCCCGCAATGCTTCCCCATACGGCGCCGCCGGCAAAGCCCGCTCCCAAAAGCAGCAGAACGGCAAGAGCGGAAGCGACGTGCAGATGGGCACCCAGCGCGCCGGCTGCCAGCCCGCCGACGATCAATTGCCCTTCCGCGCCGATGTTGAACAGGCCGGCACGAAATGCCAGCGCGACGCCGAGCGCCGGAAACAGCAGCGCGCTGGTTTGCACGAGCGTTTCGGCGATTTGCTGCCGGCCGCCGAGCGCTCCGACGAACAGCGCCCAAAAACCATCCGCCGGACTCACGCCCGCAACCAGCATTGCGAGCGCAGTCAGCACGAATGCAAAGAGCAAAGCGGTTCCCGGACCGCTCGCAAAGCCGCGCACCGCATTCACGTCGGGATGCCGCCCATTGCCGCGCCGATCCGTTCGCGATCGAAACGGCCGCGTTCAAACGCACCGGCGATCCGGCCACGAAAGATCACTAGAACGCGATCCGCAAGTCCGAGCACTTCGTCGAGATCGAACGAAATCAGCACGATCGCCGCGCCACGGTTGCGCGCCTGTACCAAGTGGGACTGCACGAGCGCTGCAGCCCCCACGTCGATTCCGCGCGTCGGCTGGTACGCGAGCACGCAAAGAGGTTCGTCGAGCAGCGCCCGTCCGACGACGATCTTTTGTTGATTGCCGCCCGACAGTGTTGCCGCCGGCGCATCGAGCGATGCAGCGCGCACGTCGAAATCATTCACGATCGTTTGCGCGTCGGCTCGCGCGGCGGCGCGATCGATCAGCGCGCCGCGGCGAATCGGAACGCGGCGTTGCCTGCCGAGCGCGGCGTTCTCTGTAAGGGACCACTGCAGAACCAAACCTTCGCGACGGCGATCTTGCGGAATGATCGCGAGCGAAGGGCGGCTCTGCGGCGTCTGCGCAGGCCGGTGCACCGTGATGCCGCCGCCATACGGAATCGCGCCCGCGAGCGCGTCGGCCAGCATCGTCTGGCCGTTTCCTTCGATGCCCGCAATCGCTACGATTTCGCCCGATGCGACTTCGAACGTGATGTCCTCTATTGCATCCTTCGCGGTGCCGGCGTGAAGCTGCGCGACGCTCAAGCAAGGCGTGCGGCGGGTGAGCGCGCGCTGCGCCGGCGCAGGGAGTGCACCGCCGACCATTGCGCCGGCGATTTCTTCCGCGTTCGTCCGAGAGGTTTCAAAGCGCGCGACGATTTGGCCGCCTCGAATGACGGTCACGCGCGAGCTGTATGCAATGGCCTCTTGCAATTTATGCGTGATGACGAGGATAGCGGCGCCGCGGGCAGCGAGCCGCGCGACCGTTGCGAAGAACGCTTCGATCTCAGCCGGGGCGAGCGCTGCGGTCGGTTCATCGAGCAGCAGAACCGCCGGTTCGCGCTCTAATGCACGCAGTAATTCGACGCGCTGCTGCACGCCGACCGGAAGTTCCTCGACGAGACGATCCGGGTTTACGTGCAAACCGTTGGCGATCGCGAGCGCACGTACGCTGGCGCGGGCGGCCCGCGCATCGATGAACGGGCCCTTTCGAGGTTCGCGTCCCAGCAAGACGTTCTGCCAGACGGTCAGGCGCCCGAGCAGTTCGAAATGCTGATGCACCAAACCCACGGTGCCGCGGGATCGCACGCTTCCGGCATCGGGTTTTAGCGCGTCCGCGGCGATCGCAGCCAAGCTGGATTTGCCGGCGCCGTTTTCACCGACGAGCGCATGAATTTCGCCGGCGCGCAGATCCAGATCGACCTCGCGCAGCGCTGCAACGCTGCCGAAGCTTTTGCAAATCCCGCGCAGTTCTAAAGCGGGGTGGGTTTCCAGGCCGCCAATGCCTCGCGGCTATCGGGTACGACGATGCGGCCGGAAACGATCGCCTCGCGCAGCTTTCCCAAACGCGCAATTCGCGCCGGCGTCACAACGTCACTGGTGTACCGGAAATCGGTGAGCGATATGCCGCCGTCGCTCAAGCCGAGCACCAGATGTCCGTGCAGCGGGCGGCGGTTCTTCACCTCGCGCGCAACCTCGAAAACCGCGACGTCGACGTGCTTGACCATCGATGTCAGAATTTTTCCCGGCGCAAGCGCGTCTTGATCGTTGTCGACGCCGATGATGTAAGAGCCGGCGCCCCGCGATTTGACTGCGTCGATCGCGCCCAAGCCGACCTTACCTGCCGCGGCGTAGATGATGTCGGCGCCGGATCCGAAAAGCAGGTTCGCCAGCTCTTTGCCCGCCGCTACGTCGTCGAATGATCCGGCGTATTTCACGTCGACCGTCGCCGCAGGATCGATCTCGCGCACGCCCGCGCTATAGCCGGCTTCGAACTTGCGAATCAGCGGAATGTCCTGCCCGCCGATGAACGCGACGTGGTGCGTGGAGGAAACCATTGCGGCCAGGGCGCCGGCGAGAAACGATCCGTCCTGTTCTTTGAACGTTACGGAGACGACGTTGGGCTGGGCGACGATCGCATCGACGATCGCAAAGCGATCGCGCGGAAACTGATGCGCTACCTGCGCCAGATCGTCGCTCATCAAAAAACCGATTGCGTACGTCACGTCGAAGCCCGCTTCTGCGAGGACGCTGAGATTCGGCTGATAATCCGCGGCCGATCGCGATTGCAGCACTTTCACGTACGCGCCCAATTCCCGCTGCGATCGAAGTAGTCCGCGATAGGCCGAATCGTTGAATGACTTGTCGCCTAATCCGCCCACATCGGTTACCATGCCGAGCGTGAGCTGACCCGCAGCCGGACGCGGATGCGAGCGCACGCAGCCGGCGAATGCGATGCTGCAAACGACGGCACTCAGCGCCGCAATGACCGCTCTTCGCCGCATGGGAATTGATACGACCGGTGCTTGCGGAAGCCTTGTAGGGTATGATGGGTCAGATGCAGGCAAAAGACCTTCGCGCGACGCCTCCCCGTCGATGGTCTGAAGAGTTGGGCGAGATACGCTGGCTTCCGCGCATGATCGACAAGGCGCGCGCAGCGATCTGCGGGACGCTGGGAGATTATTTGTACGGCGAGTGCCCGATCGATCGCAGTTTGCTGCGTGCGCTCGGACTTACCTACAAAGATTTCACGTCAATCGTGCGTACTGCCGGCGACGACGACGGCCGCGTCCTGCAGTTGCTCCAAACGCGCCGCGGTGATGCGCTGGAACTTGCGCGTCGCTGGAGTTCCCGCATGGAACATAGCCACCGCGTCGTGGTCTTTTTGCTGGACGTGGACGACGGTTATGCGGCCGGCGTTGTGCATGCGTTCCGGTCGGTGATCCGCTTCTTGTCGGGAGTTCTCGCGCGGTATACGCGCTATCGCGCCCCCGCGCAAGCCTCACTCATCGGTTTGGAGGTGCAGGCCGAGCACGCCGGGGTTAAAGCGGAAGCGGCACGCGGGGCGGAAGAAGAGCCGTACCGCTGGCTCACGGCTCAAAATTTGGACGCCACTTGGAAGATTTTGCTTTCCGTGGTGCTGATCTTTTTGATCTTCAGTTCCGTCATCCATTTCATCGAACGGATTGGAACGATCTTCGTCATCATCGTGGGCGCCATTTTCTTTGCGTACCTGGTCTATCCGATCATTCGCTGGCTCAATCACAAACTTCCGCTGCTCGTATCGATCCTGCTGGTTTACGCCGCCATTGCCGGTTTGGTGGCGCTGGGATTGTATTATTTGATTCCGGCCGTCACTTCGGAGGTTGCGACGCTGGCGCACGACTGGCCGAGCATTCAATCGCACATCGTGGCCTTCGTGCACGATCCGAACAACAAAGTGCTCGCGCACACGCCGCCGATCGTGCGGAACGAACTGGCAAAACTTCCGGGCGAAGTCACGCATTGGCTGCAGTCTCACGGCGCGGCGGCTGCCGGCAACGCGATCATGGTGATCATCGGAACGGCCGCGTTTATCGGCGCGTGCGTGGTCATTCCGATTCTCGGCGCATACCTGCTCAACGATTCCGAGACGGTCAAGCGGTTTTTCATGGGTTTCATCCCGACGCAGCGTCGCGAGGGCACCCTGCAACTGCTTTCGGAACTGGAACGCGTGATCGGCGGATTCATCCGGGACAGCTGCTCGTCGGCGCGTCGGTCGGCGCGCTCATCGCGGCAGGGTTGACGTTGATCGGCGAGCCGTACGCCATTTTGATCGGCGCGATCGCAGCCGTTCTGGACTTTATCCCGTACATCGGCCCGGTGATCGCGTCGATCCCCGCGCTGACGATCGGCTTCGTCGTCGGGGGATTCCCGCTGGCGCTCAAGGTCGGCATCGTGTTTTTGCTCGCGAATCAGGCTGAAGGGCACATCATCGCTCCCAATATCGTCAGCCGCACCATTCAGCTCAGCCCAAGCGCGGTCGTGATCGCGATTCTCATCGGCGGCGATCTGTACGGCATCATCGGGATGTTCATCGCGGTGCCGGTCGCCGGCATCATACGCGTCATCCTGCTGCACATCATTCCAGGGTCGGTCAGCCGCGACGAGGCGCGGCCGGTGTTGACCAAGGACCCGCACGATGCCGTGGAAGAAGCGGCAGCACCATGACCGCCGCACCGGCCTCTTCGGCCGTCGAACGCGTCGACATCATCGGCGTGCCGATGGATTTAGGCGCGAGCCGCCGCGGCGTGGACATGGGTCCGTACGCGGTGCGCTACGCAAAACTCAGCGAACGCTTGCGCCGGCTGCGCATTGCGGAAATTTACGATCACGGCAATTTGCAAGTACCGCTGCGCGAGGAATTCGAAGAAGGCAGCGCGCACGCAAAGTACTACGACATCATCTCGCAGGTGTGCGAACGTCTAGCCTCCGAAGTCGAGCACATCGTCAACAGCAATGGTTTTCCGGTCGTGCTCGGCGGCGATCATTCGATTGCAATGGGAACGCTCGCGGGCCTAACCAAAGCGCGCGGCGCGGTGCCGGGAATCGTTTGGGTCGACGCGCACAGCGACATCAATAGCCCCGAAAGCTCGTCGTCCGGCAACGTTCACGGCATGCCGCTTTGGTTCGCCTTGCAAAACGGTTATGCGGACGCGCGCCACACCGTCCAAATCGGTTTGCGCGACGTTGATCCGTCGGAAAAAGATCATTTGCGTTCGACCGGCATTGCCGCGTTCACGATGAGCGACGTGGACAAGCTGGGCATGACTACGGTTATGGAAAAGGCGATTGCGATAGCAGGAGCGGATGGCCGGCGCATTCACATGTCGTTCGACATGGACGGCATCGATCCGAGCGAGGCGCCGGGAACGGGAACGCCCGTCAAAGGCGGCTTGAGTTTTCGCGAAGCGCATTTGGCGATGGAGATGCTGGCCGAATCCGGATTGCTGGGTTCCATCGAGATGGTGGAAATCAATCCCATCCTGGACACGCGCAATCAAACGGCCATCTTGGCCGTCGGACTGATCTGTTCGGGCCTGGGCAAAAGCATTTTGTAAATCGGCGGCGCGCTACAAGCGGATCGTCGCCAGACCTTCGCAGTCGACGCCGCCGCCGCAGACCGCCGCGTCCCAGTTCGCATCCGCCAAAATCGCTTCGACCTCACGTTCGATTTGCGGATCGATCGGCGGTTGAAATGCGACGTGCTTGGTGTGCCCGTCTTCGCCGACGGTTACGAGCAGGGTGACGTGCACCCCGATGCGCTTTTGCAACTGCGACCGCACGGTCGGGTCGAGCACCGGGTCTTGCTGCGCGCCCAGCGGCAGAACGCCGCCGCGATCCGCCGTGCCGCTGCCCTCCATCGGATGCGGATCGGTGGTCGCTTGCGGCTGCGGCGTGGCGGCGCTGCTTCGCTGAACGCTCGCCTGCGGCGCGACGCTGGACGCCGGCCGTGCAAAGAGCGGCACTTGCGAGTGCGCGGTAGCGGGTTTCGGCGCCGCGGCGAGTTTGCCGGAGGGCCCGTTCACCGCCGTCGGCTGCGCTCGAGGCTTCTTCGTGTTGGCGGTCATTTCGTGTTTCTTGCGAGCGAAGGAAATCGTGCGTGCATGATGCTCGGTTTGCGGCATCGCGACAGGCAGAGCGGCCGGTCGAGGCCGTTGGATCTGCACGTGTATGACGCGCGCGAACGAAAGCGCTTCTACGGGCTGCAGGCCGTTCGACTGCGCAGGCTTCCAAACGGGAAGAACCAGTGCAACGACGAGATGCACGAAGAGCGATCCGGCGAAGGCCGCCGGCAAAATTCGGTTGCCGTTACGAGTTCGAAGCACGATCGCCATCCCCGTCCAGTAAACGAAACTGCGCCGGACGCCGTGACCCGGCCTGCGCCTACGGAGGACCAGCCCACGTTGCGAGACACGAACATCGTTCTCTACCAGGCCGAATGGTGCCCGTACTGCGCGCGAGTGCGCGCCAAACTGACCGATCTGCTGCTCGATTACAAGGTGATCAACGTGCCGCAGAGCCACGCGCAACGGCAGAACGTCAAAGCCGTTTCGGGCCAGACGAGCATTCCGGTGCTCGTCGACGGCGACGTGGTGCTCGACGACGACGACACCATCGTCCCGTACTTGGAAAAGACGTACGGCCGCAGCGCGGCCTGAATCCTAGCCTGCCGGAGTCGCTGCCGAAGCGCGGCAACAGTGCGGCGGCCAGCGCGGCCGCGGCGGTGGCGCACGCGTTAACGGCATCGTTGCGCATCCACGGCAGACCGCGGATGCGCTTCGCAGGCGTGCCGCAGCGATGGACCCGGACCTCGCAATTCCGCCGGCAGCGCGGGCAGCAGCGCAGCTCTTGCAGCGTTGCGCCCAAGGCAGAGTCGACGCAGGCGCCCGCGAAGCCGCAGAGCGCCACGGTTGCGCTTCTTCCCACGCGTGCGCGTGAGGCGACTACTGCAACTACGAGCGCGCCCGCGACTTCGGCCAGCGTTCCGCCGAACGTTATTCCGCCCGACGTCCCCGGTGCCAACGGTGCAAACGTGAAAACGTCGCGCGGCCTCGAGCCGCTCAGTATCCCGATTTCGGTTCCCCACGTGTCGGACGCGGCCGCTGCGAACGCCGAGGCGAATGCAGCGGACAATCGGTGCTCGAGCGCCGTGCCGCGCAGCATGTGCGCCGCTACCGCGCACGCTGCCGCAACGCCGCCGTTGGCAAACACTTGCGCGGCGTCGCGCGCGCCGCCTTTTTCGATTTCGGCCGACTCGGCCTTACGCCGCCGCCCGAGGCGCGAAAGCAGCGTCGAAGGAAGAAAGAACGCGAACAGCACCTGCGCGTACGGCCAGCCGCCGCAGCCGAAGACGCATATTCCGACGAGCCAGGCTGCAGCTGCGCCGTCCTTCGTCAACGCGCCGCATTTTCGCGCAAAGAGCGCAATCGCAGCGGCGAGCAGTGCACTGGATGCGAAGCGCACGGCTAGCTGCGTTGCTCCAGATGACGCGCCAAAGCTCGTGATCAGGGCATCCGTCGTGTAGTCGCGCGGGCTTACGTCGACGTTGATCCCATGCCGCTGCGCGGTTTCAACCGTGATTGGACCGATGCAGACGACGACTTTACCATGCGCGGACGCCGCGGCCGCGGCGTCGCTCGCGAAATTGTTCGCGAATCCGCGCACGGTACTCGCGCTCGTAAACGCGATCGCGTCGGCTTGCGCGACCTTCTGCGCAAACGCAGGGTCGCGTAACAACACCGTCTTGTAGCCGGCCACGACGCTGACGCGTCGACCGGCTTGCTTCAATTCAAGCGGCAGAACGTCGCGGGCTTCTTGCGCGCGAAAGATCAAGATCGCTTGGCCGGGTTCCGTGGCCCGCAGCAGCGCGCCGGCGAACGCTTCGCCGACGTGGACGGACGGCACCACGTCCGGCGCAATTTCGAACTCGCGCAGCGCCTGCGCCGTAGCGTTGCCGATTGCGGCCACTTTCGCGTTCCCCAGAAGGGTTGCGCGTTCTGCGGCGCCGCCGAGCGCGAAAAACGCCGCAACGCCGTTTGCGCTGGTGAAAACGATCCACGCGTTTTCGGGAGCCGTCTCGATCGCGCGCGCGGCCGCTGCGGGATCGTCGGGCGCGTTTAAAGCGATCGTGGGCGCCTCGATCGGCAATGCTCCTTGCGCGGCAAGCGCGGCGGCAAAGGCCCGGCCTTGCTGCGCAGGCCGGGTCACGAGCACGCGCACGCCGCGCAGCGCGGGATTACGCGTCGGCGTCTCGGGCTGTTCCCAAATTCAATTCGAACAACTCGCCGATCAGGCGGGCATGCTGTTCGGCTTCGTGGTGGTTTTCCGCGGCTCGCTCGCGTATTTTCGTCACGGCGGAATGCAGCAGCTTCGAGAGAATCGTCATCGACATTCCGGTAATCAACATCTTCTCGCGTTCGTTCAGATCGGGACACCGGGCGAACAGCCGCTCGAGCTCGGCAACGCGGACGGCTTCGGCTTTCGACGTGAGCGAGGCGATCACCGGAACCGCCGTACGCGAACGATGCCAAATGTTGAAGCGTTCGCAGTACTCGGCGATGATTTCTTCGACTTGCGGAATCGCTTCGCGGCGCACCTCGAGCTTATCTTGCACGTGCAGCTTCAGCCCGTCGATGTCCACCAGCGTTACGCCGGACAAGTTTGCCACGTCCGGATGCACGTCACGCGGCACCGCAATGTCGATGACGAACAGCGGATGCTGCGGACGTCGCGCCATCGCCGATGCGACGATGTCCGGCGTAAGCATGAACTGCGAGGAGCCGGTGGAGGTGACGACGATGTCGGCGCTCGCGACGGCATCCAACAAGCCGGGCAACTCGACAGCGTGACCCAGACCGATCTCGCCGATGACGTCTTGGGCGCGTTTGAAGCTGCGGTTTGTGACGGTGAGCGACTGCGTGCCTTCCGCGCGCAGCCGTTTGGCGGCCGTGCGCCCCATTTTCCCCGCGCCGACGATCACGGCATTACGATCGCGCAGCGAGCCGAATCGCCGCCGCGCCAGTTCGATGGCGGCCGTCGCAATCGATGCGGATTCATCTCCGATCCGCGTCTGCGAGCGGGCCGCTTTGCCCGCGCTCATCGCTTCGCGAAACAATCGGTGCAGCGTCTTTCCCAGCGAGTGCGCTTCCTGCGCCGCAATGAACGCGTCTTTGACTTGCCCTAAAATCTCGGCCTCGCCGACCAGCATCGAATCCAAGCCGGTGCTTACGCGCAGAAGATGTTCGACGGCTTGACCGCCGAGCAACGTGTACAAGTACGACTCCAAATCGTACGCGACCATGCCGTGACGGAAATTCAAAAGGAACGACTTGAGCTCGGCGACTCCCGCTTCGTAATCCGAAACGTCGGCGTAAATTTCCAACCGTCCGCAGGTTTGCAGCATCGCCGCTTCGTGCACCGCGTTGTAGTCGCGCAGCGCGACCAAAGCCGCTTCCATGCGGGAAGCCGGAAACGCGTGGCGCTCGCGCACTTCGACGGGCGCGGTATGGTGGGAAAGGCCCAGACAGACCAGCGGCATGGTTTACCTGTTCAGTCTATACCCCGCGACCGGCAAGGCCGGTAACGGTTTTATCGGAAGCCATTTGTTCCAGCGACTCGCGAGCGGCCGAGATGGTGCGCTCGATCTCGCGCGTCGTGTGCGCGGTGGAGATAAATGCGGATTCGAATTGAGAAGGCGGCAGGTAGACGCCCCGGTCCAGCATGGCGTGAAAAAACTTGGAATACAACGCCGTGTCCGATTGCAGCGCCCCCGACAGATCGTCGACCGGCGCGTCGCCGAAAAACGTGCAGAGCATCGATCCCGCAAACGCGCTGAAATGCGCGATGCCGTATTTCGTAAATACCTCGTGCAGACCGTCGCAAAGCAGCTTTGCCAGCACTTCGAGCCGCTCGTACAGCGTCGCGTCGGCTTGTATCGCACGCAAGGTCGCGATGCCCGCCGCCATTGCGAGCGGGTTTCCCGAAAGGGTACCTGCTTGATAGACCGCGCCGTCGGGAGAGAGTTCCGCCATGATTTCCGCGCGGCCGCCGAACGCGCCCACCGGCAATCCGCCGCCGATGACCTTTCCCAGAACCGTAAGATCGGGCGTGACGTTTTCGCGTTCTTGCACGCCGCCGCGCCCCACGCGAAATCCCGTCATGACCTCATCGAAGATCAGCACGGCGCCGTGCTGCGTGCAGAGATTGCGAAGCGTGTGCAGATATGCCGGTTTGGCCGGCACGAAACCCATATTTCCGGCATACGGCTCGACGATGACCGCGGCAATGTCGCGGCCGCGCCGATCGAAGAGCGCCGCGACGGCGTGCGCGTCGTTGAAGGGCAGCACGATCGTGTCGGCGGCAACGCCGCTCGTTACGCCGGGCGAGGTCGGAACGCCGTTCGTCAGCGCACCACTGCCCGCGGCAATCAGAAACGCATCGCCGTGTCCGTGATAGCAGCCGGCGAATTTTACGATTGCCGAGCGTCCGGTATAGCCGCGCGCGAGGCGAACCGCACTCATTGCGGCTTCGGTTCCACTGGAGGTGAACCGCATTCGCGCGAGGGACGGCATCATGCCGCGGATGAGTTCGCCTAATTCCGACTCCGCTTCCGTCGGCGTGCCGAACGACGTGCCGCGCTGCGCACTTTGCATAACTGCTTTGACGACCGCCGGATGCGCGTGCCCGAGAATCAGCGGTCCCCACGACAGCACGTAATCGACGTACTCGTGTCCGTCGAACGTCGTACAAGAACGGCCCCGCGCCGCGCTGCATGAAGACGGGGGAACCGCCTACGGCGCGAAATGCGCGCACCGGAGAATTCACGCCGCCGGCAATGATGCCGCGCGCGCGCGCAAATGCGGAAATCGATCGTTCTAGTCGCACGTTAAGCTTCCAGTAACAGCCGGCGATCCGCCGGGGTGTTCACGTTTGCGAATACCCGATCGTCCGGCAGCCGAATCCGTTTCGCGGTCAGCCGCCCGACCACGCTCTTCACGCCTGCCGGCGGCTGCGCGAGCGTTTCCCGCGCCGCGCCGATGAACGCGTGACGATCGTAGAGCGCGCACAGCGGTTCAAGCATGCCCTGCGCGTTGACGGGAACGACGGCGTGCACGTCCGGCTCCCATAACGTTTGCAGCTGCTGCACGACCTGCGACGTAACGAACGGCGCATCGCCGGCGGTTACGAAAACGCGCGGCAACGCGATGCACCCAAACGCGTTGTAGAGCGCGGGCAGCGGCCCGCGGCGCGGCTGCGAATCCACGATGATGGGACACTGCAGTGCTTCGTCGATTTCGGGTGCGAACGAGCCGGCGGCGCAGACGTAGACTGCGGGTGCACCGGCGAAGTTGCGATACACGCGCACGATGAGCGGCACGCCTGCAGCATCGAGTTCGAGTTTTCCGGGAAGGCGCGAGGCTTCTCCGCCGGCGAGGATGACGACTGCGGTATCCGCTTGGATCATCGCGCCGCGCTGCGTGCAGCGAAATCTTTTGCGAAATACGTGATGATGACGTTGGCTCCGGCGCGCACGAATGCGATCAGCGTTTCCTCCACCGCGGCTTGTTCGTCGATCCATCCGTGCGCGGCGGCCGCCTTGAGCATTGCGTATTCGCCGCTCACGTTGTAGGCGGCAATCGGCACGTCGAAACGCTCGCTCGCGGCGCGAATCACGTCCAAATACGGCAAGCCGGGCTTGACCATGACGATGTCCGCGCCTTCCTCGACGTTGAGTTCGATCTCACGCATTGCCTCACGAACGTTCGGCGGATCCATCTGATACGCTGCGCCGGTCGCCGAAACGCGGCGCGCAATCCGCCGCCTCGCGAAACGGCCCGTAAAACGCCGATGCATACTTTGCGCTGTACGACATGATGGCCGTGCTCGTGAAATCGGCCGCATCGAGCGCTTCACGGATCGCGCGGACGCGGCCGTCCATCATGTCCGAGGGCGCGACGATGTCCACGCCTGCGCGCGCGTAACTCAGAGCGGTTCGCGTCAGAACCTCGACGGTAGCGTCGTTGTCTACTTCTCCGGCTGCATCGAGCAATCCGCAATGTCCGTGATCGGTGTACTCGCAATTGCACAGATCCGCGATGACGAGCACTTGCGGAAAGGCGTTCTTGATTGCGGCTGCCGCTCGTTGAACGACGCCGTTCGGATCGTCGTTGCCGCTTGCGGACGCGTCCTTGCGCTCGGGTACGCCGAAAAGCAGAACGCTGCGCACGCCCAACGCTTCGAGTACTCCCACTTCCTGCACCGCCGCATCGATCGCGAACCGGCGTATGCCGGCCATGGAGGGAATGGCACCTGCATCCGCGGCGCGTTCGACGACGAACATCGGCTGAACCAGCGCGCTGACGCGCACCGAATGCTCGCGTACGAGCGCGCGAATTTCCGCCGTGCGCCGCAGCCGGCGCGGACGAACGAGCTGCGCTAGCCGCGTGCGGATCATGCGTGCGATCGAGACCCGGCCAACGATGCGGCGCCCGACTGCAGCATGGTCTGCGCGAGCGCGAGTCCCAACGCTTGAGCTGCTTCCAGGCTGGAGGCATCGCCTTCCAACTGCGCGCGCACGTCGGCCGCGCCGTCAAGCGTAGCGATGACGCCGCGCGCAATCAAACGATCGCCCACGAAGCCGGCGTGAATTCCGATCGGGCTTTGACAACCGCCGCCGAGCGCACCCAATGCGGCGCGTTCGCAGCGGACGGCGCGCTCGGTTCGATCGTCGTTGATCGCCGATCGCAGTTGCTGGGCAACGCGGCTTGCATCCGCGCGCGTCTCGACCGCCAGCGCGCCCTGCCCCACCGCCGGCACCAGCTCCTCGATTGCGAACGGCACGACGTGTTCGGCGCCGATCCCAAGGCGGCGTAAGCCGGCAGCTGCCAGCACGATCGCATCGTATTCGCCGCCGCGCAATTTACGCAAACGTGTGTCGATATTTCCGCGAATGTCGGCGTAGTGCAAATCGGCGCGGCGTCGCGCAAGCTGCGCACGTCTGCGAAGGCTCGACGTGCCGACGCGCGCGCCGGACGGCAACTCTTCGAAGCGGGCGTATTTTTCGCTGCAGAAGACGTCGCGCGGATCCTCGCGGCGGGAAATTGCCGCGAGCTGCATGTCGTCGGAAAGCATCGTGGGCACGTCCTTACACGAATGGACCGCGTAGTGCGCGCTTCCCTCGCGCACGGACTGCTCGAGTTCTCGAACGAAGAGGCTTTGCGCGCCGATATTGACCAGCGATCGGTCTTGCACGCGATCGCCGGTGGTCGTAACGGTCAGGATCGTGCTCGCAACGCCGAACCTTGCCAAACGTCCGGCGACGATGCGCGCCTGCGCAATCGCCAAAGCGCTTGCGCGTGAGGCGCAGACGAGCACGTCGCTTGAAGAAGACACGGGGGCATGACTTCGCTGAAAGCTTGCCCAAAACTCCCCGCGTATGCGTAGACCGTTACGTGCCGCTCTGATTGCCGCGGCCGTCGCGACGCTCGTAACGGTCCTGGGTTTGGGTAACGGCACGCTTTGGGACAACAGCGAGACGGCGTACGGCGAGGTGGCACGCGAAATTCTGCTGACGCACGATTGGGTCGTCATGCACCTCAACGGTGCCGTCTGGTTCGTCCAGCCTCCGCTGTACTTTTGGCTGGCGGCGCTTTGCGCCAAAGTCTTCGGTGTGACGTTGTTTGCTCTGCGGCTCCCCTCCGCGCTGGCCACGATTGCGATTGCAGCGGTGAGCGCGTATGCGGTCACCAAACAAGCCGGTACGCGCGCCGGTCTTTATGCCGGCGTCGTCCTTTCGACCTCGCTAATGCAAGCGATCGTCGGTCGCCTGGCGATCATGGACGCCCTGCTCGATCTTGCCGTCTGCCTATCGATTCTCTGGTGGTTTCGCTTCATGCAAACGGGCAAGGATCGGTATTTCCTCTTGGGAGCCGCCGCCGCTGCGTTCGGCTTCTTGGCGAAAGGGCCGGTCGCGCCGGTCATTTCGCTGCTGGTCATGCTGCCGTACTACGCATGGGAACGGCGCGAGCGCAGCGTTCCGGTGCCGTCGTGGCGCGGATGGTTCTTTGGCGCGCTGGTCTTTGCTGCAATCGTCGTCCCGTGGTTCGCGCTGTTGATGCACGCCGACGGCCTGCACGCCGTCGCGCGGCTGATCGGTCATTACACCGTCGGCCGGTACACGGGAACGATCGAAAATCAAGGCGGCCCGGTGTGGTATTACCTGCCGGTCATCGTCTTGGCGTTCTTTCCCTGGATAGCATTCGTCCCAAGCGCGGTCGCATTTGGAATCGGCCGGCTGCGGTTCGCGGACGGTCCGCCGCCCTCGGGCAACGTTGCGCAGTTGGTGCGACTGTCGTTCATCTGGATGGTGCTGCCGCTGATCTTTTTCAGCTTCGCCCGCACGAAGCTACCCAATTACATCGCGCTCGAGATGCCGGCGTTCGCGATTCTGGTCGCGCTCTATTTCGATTCGGCGCTGAAAAGGCCGCGCGTTCGCTCCGCGCTGATTTCGACCGCCGCGGTGCCGGCTTTCATCCTGCTGCTCGGGATCGCGATTGTCGTTTTTTCACGCGACAATCGCCTAACCGGAACGCTTGCCGACGTGGCGATCAATTTGGTGTATGTAGGGGCTGCAATCTTCGTCGGTTCGCTCGCCGCATTTTTCACGATGCTGCTTTCGCGCGCGCGCCCTGCAGCGCCGCACGTGCTTGGGGGCGCCATGGTACTTGCAATCGCTTTTCTCGCACTGCTTGCGCTGCCGCAGGCCGAACGCTTCAAACCGGTTCCCCATTTAGCCAAGGTGATCGATCGTGCACGCAGACCGGGCGACGCGGTCGCGATCGTGCAGGTTGCGGGCGGAAATGCCCTGACCTTTTACACCCGGCCGCCGGTGCACGTGCTGCACGACCGCCGCAGCGGCCGCGCCCTACTGTGCGGCGCAACGCGTACGTGGCTGGTCGGTCCCGGCGGCGGCCGAGTTCCGCAATGGGGCCGTCCGAAAATCGTCGCTTCGTGGGGCAAGGACGCGCTCTATCTCTACGATTCCGATCCGCCGTGCAGCAGCTGAAGCTGCACGGTCATTTTTTCAACTTAGCGACGTCGGCGGTTTTGACGGCGCCGGCGCGGTTTTTCCCGAGCGCGCTGCGAATGTACGTCACCACGTTCGCTACATCGTCGTTCGACAACGTAGATTTCCAGGGCGGCATCACGCCGTTGTAGTTTTGTCCGTTCACGGTGATCGGACCGTTCTTACCGTTGAGCACTGTCGTAATCACTTGCTTCGGGTCGCCGGTGACGTACGGGTTGTCGGCGAGCGGCGGAAACGCTCCCGGCGTCCCCATGCCGGCCGCGCCGTGGCAGCTGGAACAATTTTGCGAATACACTTTCTGTCCGGCGGCCGCTTGCGGGCTTACCGCGGCGGTCGTGCTAGGCGGCACCGCGCCGCCGCCGGCCTCGTTGATATTGGTTTCTTCTTGTGCCGTCAGGATTTTCGATTCGGCTTGACTGGGCGGTCCTGCGGCTTGTTTTTGCATGATGGACACTTGGCCGACGATCGTCAGCGCCCACATTACCACGATTGCAAACGCGACCAAGCTCATGATGAACTTGCGCGAGCCGAACGTGCGCGTCGTGGCCCGATCGATCCACGGCAGCAGCAAGATGATCGTCGTAGCGACGCCCGGCACGACGATCGCGCCGATCACCTCGTAATCGCCGGGTACCAGATTCAGCAGCTGAAAGAGATCGAGAAAATACCAAGCGGGATACGGGATGAAGGTTGCCAGGGACGGATCCGCTTTCGCATCCAGAAACGGCGGCGCGAATGCGGCGAGCGCGATGACGAACAGAAAAATCAAGAACGATGCGAAGCCGTCCATGAACATCTGATCCGGCCAAAACCGCCCTTTGCGCAGGGGACGAGGGTCTTCCACGGGCGGCCCTGCCGGGCCGTTCCACCGGAAAATCGCCAGATGCGCGCCGACCAGCGCCAGCAGCACTGCCGGCATGAGCCAAACGTGCAGTCCGAAAAAGCGGTTGATCGTGAGCGTTCCCATCGTCGTGCCGTCCTGCGTGAATTGCTGAATCCACGCGCCGAAAAACGGAACGGTCAGGGTGAGGTTGATGGCGACCTGCGAGGCGAAATACGCATCCATGTCCCAGGGCAGCAGGTAGCCCGTTAAACCGAGAACCATCGTTACGAGCAGCAGCAGCACGCCGACGACCCATTGCAGTTCGCGCGGGGATTTGTACGCTCCCCAGACGACGACTTGCAGCAAATGCAAAAACAGCAGCGCGATCATCGCCGACGCACCCCAGTAATGCACGCTCAGCACGAAATGCTGGAACGGATGCATGTAGATCGAGCGCGTCGATTCCCACGCCGTCGAAGCGGACGGCGCATAGAAGAACGTCAGGAAGATGCCGGTGACGATCTGGAGGATCATCGCGAACAGCGTCGCGCTTCCGAAAACGTACCAGTAGCTGGCTCCCCCCGGAATATCTTCCGTCAGGAAGCCTTTGGTCATGCTGACGAAGCCGGTGCGGCGTTCGATCCAGTTGAGCATTGCGCTACTCCACTAACTGTTGTACGAGACGACGATGCGATCGGGAACGGTCGGCTTGTAGCGGATCCATTCGACCTGCGCCATGCCGCTTTGCTCGCGCAGCGGGAGGGGATCCAAACCGCGCGCTGCGGGCCCTGCGATATGCGCGCCGTCGTGATCGAATTGCGATCCGTGGCACGGGCAGGCAAATTTGTTGGCCGTCGAGTCGTAATTGTAGCGGCAACCTAAATGCGGGCAGATAGGGCTGAAAATGACGAAGCCCAAGTTGACGACGTGATACGGCAGGTTCCCCGTTTTGAAAAGGTCGGGCCGCGCGTTTTCGAACGCCGACTGGTTTTTGACTTTAATTCCCCAGACCGATTCCGGAATGCTCTGCTCGGGCAGGTACGCGTCCCTGGTCTTGAGATTGAAATCGATATTGACGGCTTTGTCGGTCGCGGTTTGGAGCTGCTTCCAGCCGGCTTCGTCCAGCGCCGTCCACGTGGCGCCTCCCGCGCCCACGTCCGGAATAAGGGAGCCGACGATCGGAATTGCCAGGCCTAAGCCAATCAGGCCCCCGATGGTAAGGGTCGCGTTCGCCATGAAGGTGCGGCGCGTGATTTCTTCATGCGTGCCTTCGTCGTCGTAGGCACTGAGCAATCGTGGGTGCGTGCCCCCGCCTGAGGGCGCTTGCGCGTGGCTCGACAAATAACGACTCTCCGGGAAGGTAGTAGCGCGGTCTTTCACAGCGATTCTACGCCCGCCCTCTCGCCGGAGGCGCCGACCTTCATCGGCAGGGTCGGCGATTGTATCGCGTACCGTGCCGCCGCCGGCGCTCTCGCGGCTACAGCTTGTAGCTGTGCAGCCCGCTAATCCACAAGTTTACGCCGAAGTAGCAGAACATGATCGAGAGAAATCCGAGTGCGCTGACCCAAACGCTGCGCACGCCGCGCCACTCGCGGCGCGTGTGCAGATGCATGTAGATGGCATAGACGATCCATGAAAACAGAGCGGCGGTTTCTTTTGGATCCCATTGCCAATACGCGCCCCAGGATTCGTGCGCCCACATCGCGCCCGTGATGACGCCCAGCGTGAGCAGCGGCAAGCCGACGGCCACGACCCGGTAAACCAAGATGTCGAGCTGCGCCAAACTGGGCATCGTATTCAGCCATTGTGCGAGCGGATTGCCGGCGGCGCAGCCGGCGGCAATGTTCGGCGTATCCATCCGAACGATCACCGGACGCCCGGGACTACCGGCAAGCGCGAAGTTCGCTGCAGCGGCATCGCCGCCGGAGGGGATCGCAGCGATGCTTTGCTCGGATTGCGCCGCCAACGCGCGCTCGAAATAGTACTTGACTAAAAACAGCGCCGAAAGAACGAAAGCGACCATGAATGCGGCGTACGACGAAACGACGAGCGGGACGTGAATCTTGGCCCAATACGACTGCAGTGAAGGCACGGCGGGCATCGTGCCTTCGTTCCAAGTAACGCCGTAGGCCAAAAAGAGCGCTGCCAACGCCACCACGAATCCGCCGGCAAACCAGAGTTTGTACCGGAAAGCGAAAATCGCGAAGATCGCTACCGAGACCGCGGAGAACAACGAGAGCGATCCGTACAGATTCAGCAGCGGCCAGATATGGGTGAGCGCAAAACGCGCCCCGAGCTGCGCAAACTGCGCCGCGCAGCCGGCCAGCACCAGCGGTATTCCCAGGTGCTCCAGCCACGCCTCCCGTGAAAAGAAATACAGCAACAGGGCGATCGCGCCGATCGCATATGCTCCCAGCGCGATGATCATCAACACTTCGTCGAGCGGCATAAGTGCATGCATGCCGGTTTTACGTAACCTCTGCCAAGCGCGCGTGCGCCGGTTCTTTCGGCGCGCACGATGTTTGTAATTCTGCGATCAACTCGTTGAACGGCGTCTCGAAGATGTCGTACCCTTTTACCGTCATTGCCGCCAAACCGACGCTGCACGTGTGCGGCGCGCTCTGCCGCACCCGCACGAACAGCCTGGCCGGCAAAAAGTAAAACGAGATGACCAAGCCCGCCAAGAGCACGAACGCGCCGATTCCGACGAGCGCCACTCCTGGATCGTAGCGATATTGCAGCCCGCTGAGCATGAGATAGCGCTGCGGAACGATGCGCCAGCCGTCGCCGACGTTGATCCAGGTTTTAAAAGGAACCAGCGCCGCGCCGGCCGGTATTCCGTTTTGCGAGACTTGCAGCGCAACGGCGGGATCGTTGACGCGTGGGTCCGCCGAAGGCTGGCCGGTCTGCCGGTCGACGGTCGGAACGAACTGCGCGACGTCGACCCGGCGGTCCGATCCTGGCAGCGTGAACGAGTCGCCCGTGGCGTACAGCTTGTCGGAGAGCGCCCGGACCGGCGTCCCTTGATGCGATATTGAAAAGCGGGTCGCAAAACCGTAACTGGATTGGTAAAACAACGTTCCGCCGATGTCGAGCGGATGGTTTACTCGAATGACGGCGTCCTTGACCGCGCCGTTTCGATTTACGGTTACGCTGGAAACGTAATCGATCGGCTGATACACCATGCCGCTTTTCGTCATGATCGGTTGGATCTTGTAGCGAAATGCGTTCAATCGAATCGTCGCGTTCGAATGCGGCACGGCGGTCGTTTGTCCCACCGCGAGCGGCATTTCGCCGGCGAAGCCTTTCGCCCAGTACACGCACGTTCCGGCGGCGACGATCGTGAAGCCGATGTGCGCGACGAGGACGCCGCGGCGCGCCCAGTTGTGCTTGTCCGCAAACGTCCATTCGGTGCCGTTGAAGTCGCGTTTTCGGATTTGCCAGCCGCGATCGCGGAAGAACGTTTCGACGCGCCGCGCGACGCCGGCTTCGTCGCCGCGGACGGCGATCGTCGCGTTGAGCGGAATCTTCTCGATCACGACCGGGCGCAGCGCCGGCAAGCGCGCCGGAATCACGCGTTTGAACGTGCAGACCGCAAGCGAAAGCAGAATGAGCCCGATGATGCCCACGTAGTAGGGCGCGTGATAGATGTCGTCGATGTTCAGCCGCAGTATCAGCCGCGCGAGCGGGGGCGCGTATGCTGCAAAATAGTCGTCGGGCGTCTTGCCTTGCTGGACGATAACCCCGACGAGCGTCATTACGCCCCATGCCAAAAGCAGGCAGACGGCGAAAAGCACGTTGCCGAACGTGCGCGTGAAATCCGCGAATGCGGAGCGGAGCACAGTCATGCCGAGTGAGCTTGATACGCCGCGGCCTGCGCGCGCCACGACTTTTCGAGCAGGACGATGATCCACAGGCTGGCTTCGTACAGGAAGTACATCGGGAGCGCCATCATCGCCATCGTGAGCGGGTTGCCGTCAGGTGCAGCCACGGCGCCGAAGGCAAAAAAGCCGAACAGAAAATAACGCCGCGTGCGGCGCAAGAATGCCGAGTTGACGATGCCGATCCGCGCCAGCGCCAGCATGACGATCGGAGTTTGAAAGATCAGAGCGAACGCCAGAAAGACGAGCATAATGAAATTCAGCGTCGATTCGATGCCGAACGTCGGCGTCGCCACGTGGTTCGTTACGCCGATGAGCGTGCCGACCACGCGCGGCAGCACGAGAAAATGCGCGAAAGCGATGCCGGCGAGCGCCAGGATGAACGACGGCCCGACGTAGGCGTAGACGACGCGTCGCGTGCGCGGGTGGAACGCCGGAACGATGAACATCCAGAGCTGATACAGCAGCACCGGTAGTCCGATGACGATCGCGGCGTAAATCGAAAACTTGAATTCCACTAAAATCACGTCGGCCGGTCCGAACGCGTGCAGCTCGATGCCGTGAAAATACGCCCTGGTCAAAAACGGAATCACGTATTGTGCGGGCCAGAACAGCACGATAGCCAGTCCCAGTACCGTGCCGATCGCGATGAGAAGACGAATGCGGAGCTCGCGCAGATGCTCCGTAAAACTCATCTCTTTTTGGTCCCACAAATCGCCTGCGCGCGCGTTACGGCGAGAAGGAACGTTGAAAGCCTCCTCGCCTTCGGCGAGGGCCGCCGTTGCCGGCGGGGTGCGAACCGATTCGCTCACGCGAATTCGGCGCACGGCAATCCCTCGGCGCTGCGGCGCATTAGCCGCTCAGCGTTCCCTTGTCGGGCGTCGGCGGCGGCACGTTTTCACCGACCCCCGCGGCATTCGGCTGCGAAACGTTTTGCATCGGATCGGCCTTTGCGGTCTCGGCCCGCATGCGCGCTTGTTCGCGAGCCCGGTCCGCCGCGGCGTCGGCTTCCGCTTGGCCCATGAGGAATTCTTTCTTCGCTTGGCCTGCGCTGCGCGCGAGCTTCGGAAGTTTTTCCGCACCGAATAGCAACACGGCCGCGACGACGACGATACCGATGATTTCCGGGCTGAGCAGCGCCGGAAGGCTCTGAACGATCATAAGAACTCTCCTATTCTTCTATCAGCGCGGCGGCAAGACGTTGCAGTTCGGCTCGCGGCGGACCCGCCTTGACCGGCGAGAGCGCGAGTTGCGCGCGCTCAACGTACTGAGCGATGAGCCGGCGCGTCGCCTCCACCCCGCCGCAGGCGCGAATTGCGGCGATGACGGAGGCGGCAGAGCCGCCGGCTCCTGCCTCGTAGAAACGCGCGACCAGGCCGCGGGTGCCGCTGTCGGCTCCTTCCAACGCCAAAATTAATGGAATCGTCACCTTGCGCTCGCGCAGATCGTTGCCCACCGGCTTACCGAGCGACTGCGCGTCGGCCGTTACGTCGAGCAAGTCGTCTTTCATTTGAAAAGCGATGCCGTAGTACAGCCCGAAATCGCGCAGCGCCTCGATCACGCGGCGGGGAGCGCCTCCCATAATCGCGCCGCACTCAGCGGAGGCGGCAAAGAGCGATGCGGTTTTTTTGGCCACGATCTCTCTATACGCATCGAAAGGCAAGTCCAGGTTGCCCAGCGCCCGCAATTGCAGCACTTCGCCGTCGCAGATGTCCGCCAACGTCGAGGACAGGATGTTAGGGACCGGATGCGGGTACTGCGCGGTGACGTTTTTGAATATCCACGCGAAGAGATAGTCGCCGGCGAGCACGCTGATGCGATTGCCGTAATCGACGGCCGTCGCGTTTACGCCGCGGCGCATCTGTGCGTTGTCCACGACGTTGTCGTGAATCAGCGTCGCTACGTGAATGAGTTCCATGTAGGCCGCCAGATGCAGGTGATCGGCAGCGTCTGCGCCGCCTGCTTCAGCGCAGAGCAGCGTGATACGCGGCCGCACGCGTTTGCCGCCGGCCGCGAGCATCCGTTTCACCGCTTCCGTGATGAGCGGGTTGTCGGTCGTAAACGCGTTGCGGAAGAAGTCCTCGACCAGCGAGTACAGCGTTGAATCGGAACGCGGCCTTCTTTCGATCATCATGCGGTCCCGTAGTGGATCGCGATCGCGCCGCCCATGAGCCGCAAAAAACCGGCGTCGGAAAATCCGGCGGCCGCGAACCGTTCGCGCAGCGCTTCGGCGTTCGGGTGATGCGTGAGCGATTGCGGCAGATAGGTGTATGCCGCGCGCGAGCCCGCAATTGCGGCGCCCAGCAGCGGCACGATCTTGTAAAAATACAGGTCGAAGCACGCTTTCCAGATGCGATTGGGCGCTTTGCTCATGTCGAGGCTGACGAAACGCGATCCCGGACGCAAGACGCGGCGAATTTCTCGCAGCGTCGCGTCGATGTCGACGACGTTGCGCATCGAAAATCCCATCGTTGCGCCGTCGAACGATCGATCGGAAAACGGCAGCGCCATGACGTTGGCTTCCACGAACGAAACGTCGCCGCGCGCTTCACGCTGCTTGCGCTGCTGCGCGGCGGCGATCATCGGTTTGCAGAAGTCGACGCCGACTACGTGCAGGCTCGGATCCGTGCGCAGCAAGTGAAAAACCAAGTCGCCGGTACCGCAGCACAGATCGACGACGCGGGCGCCCGCGGGAGCGCGCAGCAACGCGATCGCGCGTTTTCTCCAGCCTTCGTCCAGTCCCGCGCTGATGACCCGATTGGCGGCATCGTAACGCGGCGCGATCTGCGCGAACATCTCGCGGACGAACGCCCCTTTGTCGGTTGTCATCATTCGCAGCCGCGCTTTCGCCCTCTCCCTAGCGGTTCATTCCCTGCCGAGTGAGGGGTTAGGCGTGATAGCGCTTTCCTCAACCGCGCAGATGGTGGCCGCGCTGCGCGGCACTCGACACGTGCTTTTCTCCGCTTACGCGCTCTGGCCCGGAACGGTCGAGCGTGAACTGGTGGCGGCGGCGAAGCGCGGTGCCCGAGTGACGGTGCGCCTGGAAGGTGCGCCGTTCGACGACGCAAGCGGTAGCATCCGGCGTGCGAACGAGGCGGGGGTCGCAGCGTTGAAGGCAGCGGGCGCTGACGCAGCGCTGGACGAGAAAAACGCCGGCCCCGCCATGCACATGAAGGCGGCCGTGTGCGACGGCGTCGCATTCCTGGACGATCGCAACTGGCTCGGCTCAGGCGAAACCGTCGTTCGCGACGACGACCGCCGTCACGTTCGAGCGCTGCGCCACGCAATCGAAACCGGCGAAGCGCATGATGCGCGTAATTTTTGGACCGACAAGGCCGGCGCGCTCAGCGGTGAAGCCACGCTGATAGCGCACGCGCATACCGCGCGCTTAGACGTAGAAAGCGAAACCATTACCGTGCAGTCGCCGGTGTATGCCGCGCTGCGCCGTCGGGCGTTGAGCGCAAAACGCTGCCGCCTGCTGCTCTCGCGGCGCGAACGCACGCCGGCGGTGCTGCACGCCGCGCAGCTGCTCGCCGCGCTGGGCGTAAGCGTCCGGTTTACGCGCTCGAATGAAAAATTCGCGGTCGCTCCGAGCGAGCGCGCGTGGATTGGGTCGGCGAACGCAACGTCCTCCTACTGCGACGGCGATCGCATCGACTGGGGAATGCGCACGGCGGCGCGGACGATCGTGAGCCGAATGGAGCACCGGTTTGAAACCAATTGGCGCGCAGGCTCAGCCCTTTCAGCGAAATCCGGGAAGACCGAATAGCGCGGTCGCGTTTTCGGACGTAACCGCCGCGACGTGCTCCGGCGTGACGGAAAACAGTTCGGCCACTTTGCGCGCGGTAATCGCGACGTTCGCGGGTTCGTTGCGTTCGCCGCGATGCGGAACGGGCGAAAGGTACGGACAGTCGGTTTCCAGCACGACGCACTGCAGCCCGCGCTCTAAAACCGCATCCCGCACCTGCTGCGCGGTCTTGAATGTAATCACACCTCCGATTCCCAGATACAGTTTGAATTCTTCGACGTACGTCCGCGCCTGTGCCGCGTCGCCCGTAAAGCAATGCACCACGCCGCGCATCCGCGGTTCCCATTCCTCGCGTAGGATGTCCACGAAATCCGCAAATGCATCCCGGTGATGAAAGATCACCGGTTTGCCGGACTCGCGGGCAACGCGCAGCTGCCGGCGCAAGGCGATTTGCTGCTGCTGGCGCGGACTGTGATCGTAATAGTAGTCCAATCCGATCTCGCCGATCGCCACGACGCGGCGATCGCTAAGGAACGCGGCGAATGCGGCGTTCACGTCTTGCGGTGCATCTTTGGCTTCATGCGGATGGATGCCGGCGGAAGCATACAGATCGTAACGCCGTGCGGTCTCCAGCGCGCGCTGCGAATCGGCCATATCGCATCCGACGGTTATCGCGGTTTCCACCCCGGCCTGCCGCATGCGTTCGACGACGGCATCCCGGTCGGCATCGAAAGCGCCGTCGTGAACGTGCGCGTGCGTGTCGAGCAGGATCACGCCCCGATTCCGATCTCGATGACCCGATTGCGGCCCGCGTCTTTTGCGCGATACAAGGCTCGGTCGGCGCGCTCGAGCAGCGATTCGACCTCTTCGCGCGCCGCTGCCACGGCAACGCCGATGCTGACCGTAACGGGCTGGCCGCTCGCGTGCCGCACACCGGCGGTTTCGATGGCTTTACGAAGACGCTCGCCGACGCTGCGCGCGACATCGCTCGTGCATTCCGGCATGATCACGACAAACTCTTCGCCCCCGGTTCTCCCGGCGCGATCTTCGCTGCGGATGTTCGCTGCGATAAGCGCTGCGATCGTTCGCAGACAGGCATCGCCGGCCGGATGCCCGAGCCGGTCGTTGATTTGTTTGAAATAGTCCACGTCCAGAGCAAGCACGGCGCAGGGAGTGCCTTCCGCGACCTGCGCGATTCGTTCGGCCAGCAACTCCAGAATCGTTCGGCGGTTCGGCAAGCCGGTCAGCGCATCGATGCGCGCCGCCGTCTGCGCTGCGGCAATCGAGCGAAAATCGCGAAGCAGCGGCGCTAAATCAGCGGCGGCTTGTAAAAAGCGGCGCGTTCCGAGCAGCGATGCCGTGCGAGCGGTGCGATGAACGACCAGCGCACCGAGCAAATCACGTTCCGGCCCGCGCACCGCATATGCCGTGAGCGCGATATGGCTGCGGCGGCGCGCGAGCATGTCGCGATCGCTTTCGCGCAGACTCGTTCAAGACCGTGCGGACGTGGCGCAAGTGCTCGGGGCTGGGTATCGGGCCGATGGCGGCCAGCGGCGTCAAGCGATTGTGCGAGCCGAGAGCGGCGTAAATCTGCAGCGTTTCCTCCGCAGCGGGCGTGTGCAACCCGGCGAGCAGCGAATTCATTTGCGGGAGCGCGTCGTCGGTTCGCAGCATGGCGCGCACAGCGTCGCGGGCCAATTTCAAACGGTGCAGCTCGCGGCGCGCCGCATCGTGCGATCGAAGGCCGCGCGCAAGCAGCGGCAAGGGCGCAAGCATCGCAAGCGCAAGCGGCGTGCCGGCACGAACCCAAACCATCACGCAGACGTAGCCCCACGTAACGGCAAGCACGACGTAGGCGAACAGACGCGTATCGCCCAGCAACGACGACCATGCACGTTTAAGCGATTGCGGCTGCGTGAGTCGTTTGAGCGGCAGCCAGTACAGCATCAGCGCCAAAAAAGTTCCGGCAAAGAAGAACGCCGCAAACGCCGCGAACCCTCCGAATGAAAACGCCGGGCTTCCCGGCAGCGCTTGCGCGTGCAGCCACGCGAGCGCGATCCACATGCTCGCGTAAGAGCCGCCTTCGACGATGCCGCGCCAAATGCGCACGCCGCCGCGGTCGCACACGGCAATCGGATGCGCGCACAGTTGCATCGCCGCCGCAATCGCCGGATGAAACAGCGTGCCGGCGACAAGCATCAACGGCAGCTCGAAAGCGACGCGGGCGGGTTCGACGATGCCCCGCCTGCCGTGAGCAACCCAAAGCGCCGGGACGTTCGCGCGCAGCACTGCTATCAGCAGCGCCAACGCGGCAAGCAGCGCGACAACGTCGGGTTGAGGCAGATGAACGAATGCTGCGGCGCCGGTTCGCGCAACGACGGCGATTGCCAGGGCCAGTGCGCCGGCGCGAATCAGCGCAAGCAGCACGCCGCGTAACCGCGTCGCCGCCGTCAAGGCACCGCCGCTTCGATGCGCGGAAAAAGCGCGTCCCCAGCATTGGTTTGCGTTTCCGCGCCTATGCCGCCCCAGTGCAGCGCTTCATCCCAATCCGCATCGATGCGCTCGGTCAGCCCGAGCTGCTGCCAAAGATCGCTTGCGCGGGCGGGCATGAAGGGGAACAGCAGCATCGCAAGCCAGCGAAGCCCTTCGCAAAGATCGTACAGCAGCGCATCCAATTCCGCTGCGCGGCCTTCCTTGTGCAGCACCCACGGTTTGGCTTCGTCGATGGCGCGGTTGAGCGCTGCGACGAGCTCCCAAATCGCTTCCAGCGCATCGCGAAATTGCAAGTCGAAGATCAGCGAGCGCACGCGTTGCGGAAGATCGGCAAACTGCTCGCGCAGCGCGGTGCGCTCGCCGCTTTGCGGTACCAGTCCGCTGCGGTATTTCGTCAACATCGCCAGCGTACGACGAAGCAAATTTCCCAGGTCGTTCGCAAGATCGCTGTTGTAGCGCTGCACGATCTTTTCTTCCGAATAGGAAAAATCGCTGCCGAACGGCGCTTCGCGCAGAAGAAAATAGCGCATTGCATCGGCCCCGAATCGATGCGCGAGCGCGAACGGATCGACCGCGTTGCCCAAACTCTTGCCGATCTTTTGACCTTCGACCGTGATCCAGCCGTGCGCGAACACCATCTGCGGCGCCGATTCGCCCAGACCCCACAAGATCGCAGGCCAAATCAACGTGTGAAAGCGCGCAATCTCCTTGCCGATCAGCTGCACCGATGCGGGCCAAAACTGCGCAAAGCGTTCCCCGGCCGGCCATTCCAGGGCCGAAATGTAATTCAGCAGCGCATCGAACCAGACATAGATCACTCCCGCTCCCTGCGCCGTATCGCTCGCCGGTACCGGTATGCCCCACGCGAGATTCGTGCGCGAGATCGACAGGTCGTCCAAACCTTCCTCGAGCAGCGCCATCATTTCGTTGTAGACCGCGCGCGGACGCACCCAGTGCGGATTATCTAAAAAGTGCTGTTTGAGCCGCTGCGTGTATTTCGAAAGTCGAAAAAACCAGTCGTCTTCGGCAAGCCACTCGACCGCGCGCCCGCAGGTCGGACACCGCCCCTCGATCAGCTTGCTTTCCAGCCAAAAGGTCTCGTCGGCGACGCAATACCAGCCTTCGTATGTGCCCGGATAAACGTCGCCGTTTTCACGCAGTTTTTCGAAAACGGCTTGCACGACGCGTTCGTGGCGAGGCTGCGTCGTGCGAATGAAATCGTCGTAGGCAATTTCGTAGAGCGCGAACAGCTCTTGCCAGCGCGGAAGCAAATCGTTGCACCATTGCAGCGGGGGCTTTCCCGCTGCCGCGGCTGCATCGGCAACTTTTTGTCCGTGCTCGTCGGTGCCGGTCAAGAAGTACGCGGGACCGTACGTGCGCGCCGTGCGAGAGAGAACGTCCGCAACGATCGTCGTGTACGCGTGGCCGATGTGCGGATTACCGCTGATGTAGTAGATCGGCGTGGTCACGTAAAACGAATCTTTACGCGACGACGGCGTTTGCGGGACCATGCCGATTCTCTATCGCTCCGAGGAGCTGCTCTCCCTCCGCATGCGTTTTCGATTTGCGGCGCGAGCGTAGAGAACGCGCCGATCGCCCAAGCCGCGAGCGCTCAGCGTTTTGGCGATCGCGGCAATCGGGTTTCCCGCATCCAGCAGCGCGTCGACTTCCGTATCGAGATCGGCGGCCGGCGCTGCGTTGAACTGCGACTGCTCCGAAGGTGCGATCACCAGGGAGATTTCGCCGCGAACCGGTTGTCCAAGCGCTGCTGCAACGGCTGCCGGGTCACCGGAGATCTGCTGCTCAAACCGCTTGGTGTATTCGCGCAGCAAAAAGACGCGTGCGTTGCGGTCGACTCGTTCCAGATCATTCAGGGCGGCGTGCACCCGGCTCGGCGCTTCATACCAAACGCTGGGCAAGCCCAGCGCCAAGCTGCGCGCAAAAGCGGAACGCCGAGCAGCACTCGAGCGAGGCGTAAAGCCCTCGAAGAGAAAGCGCCGAAGCGGAAAACCGGACAGAACCGCCGCTCCTAAAAGCGCGCTCGGACCCGGCAGCACCTCGACGGGGACGCCCCTGGAACGCGCCGCGGCGATGAGATCGCAGCCGGGATCCGATATGCCGGGCATGCCCGCATCGCTCACCAAGGCGACCAACTCACTTGCCGCGCGATCGAGAATCGGCGCCGTGGCGCCGGCAGCGTTTTGCTCGCGATAGCTCCAAATCTCTTTGCCCGGCAGCCCCAAGCCTTGGAGCAGGCGCCGCGCTACCCGCGTGTCCTCGGCTGCGATGAGCGTGCAGTCCCGCAAGACGTCCAGCGCACGCAGGGTCACGTCGCGCAGATTCCCGAGCGGCGTCGGAACGACGACCAGCGGCATCGCAGCGCCTTCGACGCGTTCTCTAAGCCGGCCCCGCGCCCGAGCCGATACCTTAAAAGAACGGCTTATGCTTGCTACCCGCACTCTTCCCCGCGTCGCTCCTTCGACCGTGCGACGGCCGCGTTTAGAACGCTGGCTGGTTACGCATGTCGGCGTGCCGCTGCGGCTCATCGTCGCGCCCGCAGGGTCGGGCAAAACCACTTTGCTGCTGAAGTACCTCCCGAACAGTCCGGTTCAGTCGGCATACTGCGCGCTTCCGCCGCAATGCCCAGCCGCGACGATGCACGAACTGATTGCCGCAGCGATCGGATTACAGTGCGTGCCGGCATCGCACGACGAATGGGTGCGCGCGTTACGCGAGGCGACGACGGCTCCGCTGGAATTGGCGATCGACGACGTTGACAACCTGGACGCGCACGCGGCTGCGCAGTTGCGGCGAATCATCGAGGACGCGCCCGAACAGCTGACGTTCATCTGCACGTCCCGTTCGCGCAACGCCGTCGATGCCAAGACTTGGATCGCGCGCGGACTTGCGGTGCTGTGCGACCATCGGCGCTTGGCGTTCGATCCCGCCGAAACCGAACTGCTCGCGGAAACGTGCGGCGTGCCGTGCTCGCACTTGGAAATCGGACGTTTGCTGGAAGAGAGCGACGGCTGGGCCATCGTCGTGAGCGGCGCCGTGCGCGCTGCATCCGAAGACCACCGATCCCTGAGCGATGCGTATGAAAACTGGCGCAGCCGGTACGGCCAGCTGTTTACCGAATTCATCGCCGCCGACTTGGAGCGCGCCCCGGAAGAAGATCGGGCGCTCGTGCGCAGTTTAATCGCCGGAGTTACGGTCGACGATCAACAGCGGCTGCACGGCTTGGAGTCGCAAGGCTTGTTCGTCATGGCCGAAGACGACGCGTACCGGCCGTATCGTCCGATCCGTCAACTACGCGGGCGGGTGCGGCTTGCGCCGAGCGCGCGCCTTTCGCCGCTCATCGTGCGCATGTTCGGGCGGTTCGAAACGCAAATCGACGGCCAAGAAATTTCCTGGATTCGCCGGCGCGATCAGCAGTTCATCAAATATCTGCTGCTCAGGCCTACGGCAAGCGCGTCGCGTTCGGAACTGGCTTCGGTATTTTGGCCCGACGCGGATCGTCAGTCTGGCGGCACAGAGCGTTCGCACCGCGTGCAGCAACATTCGCAAAGCGATCGCCGCGCAGGTCGGGTATGCGTGCGTCGATCTGTATTTTCGCGCGGATCCCGACGTATCGCTCGATCTCACCAACGTGGTTGCGGACGTGCGCCGGTTCAGCGCGCACGCCGCCGACGGCGATGCCGGCTATGACGCAGGCGACGTGCAAGAAGCCGCGCTGCATTATCGCGCAGCCGAAGAACTTTACGGTGGGCGGCTGCTGGACGGCGACGTGCCCGAAGAGTGGTTCGACGTGCACGGGCGCGCTCTGGAAGAACGATTCGTCACGATTCTGGGGCGTTTGGCGCAAACCGCGTTCGACGAGGGCGACGTGAAACGCGCGGCCGAGTACGCCGCGAGGGTGCAGAAGGTTCGGCCCGACGCCGGCGGTTTGGTGAACATGCTCGGGCGGCTCGCGCCGCAGTATCAAACCGCATCGCTGGACGAGCATCGGCGCCGGCGCGTCGGTGCACTCTAAGCCCGCACGGATTGCCGCTGCGGCGGCTCTGCTGTTCTTTGCGATCTGGCAGCTCCAGGTAAGCGCGCGCGCGGGCGCTCTGCTGGGTGATTTTCGCGCGTTCTACTGTGCCGGCTCGGCGCTCTCTCACGGCGCCAATCCGTACGCTGCCGCGTCCCTTTACGTTTGCGAACGAACGCCGATGCCGCTGGGGTTGTATCACGCGCTTTCCGGCGTGGCGGTGCCCGCGCCGTTGCCCGGTTACGCGCTGCTGCTTTTTGCCGCGCCCGCGCAGCTGCCGTATCTGTGGGCGTGCGGGCTGTGGCTAGCGGTGCTTTTGCTCACGGCCGCGTTCTGCGTTGCCGCGCTCGCGCAACTGGTAAACCGCCCGCTGGATGCCGGCGCATGGGCGCTTGCGATCGGCTTCGCCGTCATCGTCATTCCGTTCGGCGAATCGGGGACGATCGTGATGGCTGCGCTGCTCGGTGCAGCGCTCGCGCTACGCCGCGGTGCGTGGACGTGGGCAGCAGCCTTTTTGGCCGTAACGGCGATCGTGCCGCACGTCGGACTTCCGGCCCTGGCCGGCGCCGCGCTGATCCTCCCGCAGTCTGCGTCTGCGCATTGCAGCGGTCGTCGCGATACTCGCGCTGCTCGACCTCGCTGTGGGCGGTCCCGCAATTGCGGTTGCGTATCTCACGAAGGTTTTGCCGCTGCATGCAGCGGCCGAAGTCGGCAGCACCGCGCAATACGGCTTGACGTGGGCGCTTCACGCGCTGCGCGCGAGTGATGCGGCGGCGCTGGCCGGCGGCCAGCTCTCGTATGCGTTGATGTTCGCACTTGGGTTATTTGCGGCGCGATACTGGTCCTTACGCGAGCACGACGCTGCTTTTGCCGTCCTCGTTCCGCCGGCATTCGTCGTGTTCGGCGGCACGTTCGTCCACTACACGCAAATCATGATCGCCATTCCCGCCGCCGCGCTGCTGGCGCTGCGCGCTCGGTCTCACGCGCGTGTGCCGTTTGCCGCCGCAGTATTTTTGCTGGCCGTACCGTGGGCATGGGTGCTCGGGCAACCGCTCCTGATGCCGGTGTACGCGGCCGCTGCCTGCTTTCTCGCGCGTTCGCTTTTCGGCTGCACTTGGACGGCAGCGTTGCGCATCTCGCTGACAAGTGCGTTCGTAAGCGCGAGCGTCGTCATTGCGGGCTTTCATTTCGGAGCGGGGCTTCCCGCTCACGCGCACGGCATCGTCGCGGGGCACGGTCTGGCGCAAGATTCGTGGGGACAATTCATTCGCACGCAGCGCGCCAGCGGCGGCGCGGCATGGTGGATCGCCAAGGCTCCGACGTGGCTGGGCCTGGCGTTGCTAACGCTGGGCTGTGCGTATGCGATCGCGAAGGAAAATTTCGAAGCGCCGGTCGCGGTAAAACAGGTGCCAGTCGCGTCGTAGCGCCAGCGCTTGCGCGAGCGAATTGTTTTCGTCGACCAGCACCGAGTCGACGTTCCAGCGCGCCAGCACGGCCGGCCACTTCGGCGCGACGCGTTGAACGGTGAGGTAATCCTTCCACACGTTGTCCGGAAACGGATCGCAGCGGCCGTCCAAAAACGTGCGCAAATGCGGTTCTTGCAGCGCAACGCTGCACCAGGCAAAATCCTCGCAGTACAGGTTGTGCGTTCCGGGCAGCACCGCGAGCGTCGCGAGCGCTCCGCGCGGAAGCGTGACGCCCGAAATTTGCGGAGCTTTCGCCAGCGAAAGCACGATGATTCCGCAGACGAGCGCGCTCGATGCAAAAATCAGCGTTTCGCTGAACTGCTCTTGTACGATCGTGTTGATTCGCGCGTGTGCCGGCAGCAGGCTCGAGAGACGCTGCGCCGCCATCGGCGCGATGATGAGCGCCGCGATCGGAATGTGCCGAACGGCGGTTGCGCTGATCAGCACCGCGATCGCAAAGAGCAATCCGTCGCGCCACCGCTCGCGCGGCGCGGCGATTCCAAAATACGCGCACAGCGCAAGCAGCGGCAGCAGTCCGAACGCAAAACCGGGAAACATCAGGTCGGGCGGCTGCCATTCCGCGATCGCGCTGCGAATCGCGCTGGTCTGCAGGTGCACCGCGTAAAGCGGGAGATTCCACCGCAGCGGCGTGAGAAAAACCGCCAGCACGCAGCCGGCCGTCAGAATAACGTTGCGTTGCACGCGCGGCGTCCACGCGCGATCTTCGATGAAGGTTCCGAGCGCCCACGCAGCAACGAAGACCGGCGCGATTAACGCGCTGGCATGAAGGTTTGCCCACAGTGCGACGATCGGTATCGCCAGAAATAACCAATTCGTTTCACAATCCAAGAGCAACAGCAGCGCCGCTAAAAGAATCCAGCCGAAAATTTGCGCTCGCACCCCGAAGGCTTGCAGCATCGCAAAACCGGTGCACGCGGTCGTCAATGCGGCGGCGAACGTGGAAGCGCCGCGCCGGATCGAGCGATACGCGGTCAGCAGCAGCGCGCCCGCGGCGGCAGCGGTCGACAGCATCGCCAGCAGCGCGAATTCATGCCGCTGGTCGAGCCACGCCACGGCGATACTGAAGGCCCACTCTTGCGGGACCCACGGCGATCCCGGCGCGGTGAACGTTTCGGTGCCCAAGCGTTGCGGCAACTGGTGCAGGTGCAGCACCACGTTGCCGAGCCACTGCTGCCATGCAAGATCGCCGTCGTGACCGGCGTAGAACCAGGCGCCCATGAGAAACCGCGCGCAAAAAATCGCGACGACCGCGTAGGCGAGCTTCATCGGGCGCGGGGCCGCAACAGTAGAACGCGCGCGCCGTCGCTGCCGCGTTGCCGCCAACCGGTCGCGGCCAAAAGCGAGACGATGTTGGCGTCGTCCTTGGCGATTACGGCGTCCACGTCGACGCGCGCCAGTTCGCTGCGCCATGCGCCGTGCGTAGCGACCGCGTCGGCCTGCACTCGCCGCGAAAACGCCGGAGCGATGCCGGTGCGATCGTCAAGGACCGTTCGCACGTTGGCAAAATGCAAATCGGCGCCGTCGCACCAGCGCGGCTGCTCGCAGAGCACGTAGTGCATGCGCCGGTCTTTCGCGAGCGCGACGATGAGCGAGGCCGCTTGTTCGTAGGGCACGGGCCAAACGACCGCTTTGGGCTGCGTCGCCGTGGTGATCGCGACGAATGCAAATGCGGCAACCGCAAAGGCGGCAGCATACTGGAAGATCGAACCCCGCGGAACAGTGCGCGTGCCGACGTAAAAACTCGCCGCTGCATCGGCGACGATCGGCGCGCCGAAAATTCCGAAGAACGGCACGTTGCGCGCGTCCGCCAGGCTGAGCAGGAACAACGCGAAGAACACGACGGCATCGCCGCAGTGCGAGCGGCGGCGCACGCCGTACCAGCCTGCGAAAATCGCCATCGCACTAAACCCCACGGCGGGCAGAGCGAAGCCGCCGTTCCACAAACGATCGCGCTGCGCTCCGGCCGCAAGCGCATCCAAATACAGCGCATGCGCTCCGTACGCGTGCCACGGGGCGGCGTGCAGTTGCAGTCCGCCCGCTATAACCGCGCCGGCCGCCACGATCGCCTTGTTCGCGGCAGCGGCATCAAAACGACGCGCGTCAACGATCGCGCCGACGAGCGCCGCGGTGCAAACGATTGCCGCGAGCGAAGCTCCGCCTTGCAGCAGGGACCAACATGCGACTACCGCGAGCGCTTGCGCGATGCTGCGGCGATCCGAACGTTCCAACGCGACGGCGAGCGCGGCTGCGCAGAACCACCCGATCGGATCGAGGCTGACGCCCAAACGTCCCGCCAAACAGATTGCCGCCAGGCAAGCAGCGAGCGCGGCGCACTGATCGGGTGCGCCGCGCACCCGCGTGCGCCACGCAACGAGCAGCACGCTCCCGGCGACGAGCACCGCACACAACGCCGAAAGCGCAGCATAGCCGCAGTGCTCGAGCACCCAGGAGAACAGCGGGCCGCCGAGCACGTTCGGATCGCGCAGTTGAACGAGAAATTCGGGCAGCAGATGCGGCTCTGCGACGAGCGCAGTCGACACGGCGAAAGCGACGACCGCGGCCGCAAAACGGATGCTCATCGATCGAGCACCAGACGATCGCCGCGGTTCACCACGCCCTCTTTGAGAGCGCCGGCACCGAGCTCCACGACGCTGCGGGCGCCTAGGCACGCCACCATCGGATGTCCCCGCGGTACGCCGCGCTGCGCCCGCAGCACGCGATCCTCGCGATCCAAAAACACCACGTCGATGCGCGCCCGCATGCCGAGCGTGTGAATCGCCCAGCAATTGCTGAACCACAAACCTTCGTCCGGATCGATCGTCCGGCGCGAAAGAAACCCGGCCAGTCGCTGCAGCCAGCCCTGTGCGTAGTTGACGTTACAAGCAACGATCACGCCGGTAGCGGCATTTTTCAAGCGCGCCATCGCGTCACTTCATGTAGTTTGGTGAACGTGTCCAGCGATTCGTAGATGCTGACGGATTCATGGTGGCTACCATGGCGATCGAAAGTGTCCCGGCAATCCGTTCGCAAGCGCGCTGACGAGCGCTCCGGCAAAGATCGCCAGCGCATACGGCATCGGAGTTCCGCCCGAAAGCCGCTCGGGCTTGATTCCGGCGAACATCGGCAGCGCGATCGTCTGCACGTTGGCGAAGGTAGCGCGCAATCGGCCGCGCATCGCCGAGTAGACGACGGCGATGATGCCGCCGCAGAGCAGCGTGTACAAAATGAAGCCGGCGGCAGCGTGGTATCCTAGCGTCGCAGCTGCGGCGGCAAGCAGTTTTACGTCACCGCCGCCGATGATTCGCAGCGAAAAAGCGAAACTGCCGGCAACCAGCACCGCAGCCGCAATGCCGATACACGCGGCGACGGATTGCCATCCGGCGAGCACGCTGAGGACGAAGCCGCAGACGAAAAGCGCAATTACGAGCGCGTTGGGTATCCGCCGCGTCCGTACGTCCATTACGGCGGCGGCCAGCGATGCCGCTAAAACCAGCGCAGCGGGCAGCGTCATAACGTGTTTACCTGACTGTTGAATTGCGAATATTGTGAACTCGTCGTTTTGCCGAGCGAGCCGATGAGCGCGATGCACACCGCTGCAATGAATGCCAGGATGACGGCGTACTCCACCATCGTGGCGCCGGAGTCGTCGCGAGCGAAACGCAGCATGTCACGCATTCAGAAGAGAGCCCCGGCGTGTTCGGTCTCAGATCGCGATGCCGTACTCGACCATCGTCGCGCCGTCATCGTTCCGGATCAGAGCAAACATGTTTTTCAGCATAGTGTCCTCCCGTTGCAGACAACGGCAACGTCCGGAAAAACCAAGGCCGGCAGCGTGATAGTGACCGGAACGCCTGCCGGGGCCGTTCCCTCGACATCGGGTGCCTCGGAGCCCTGCAGTTGTCGAGCCTCCAGGGTTATTGCACCTTGCACCGCGAGATCCGATGCCGAGGATGAGCCCGCGCGGGCATCGGCGGAAGGGGACATCCGCCGGGCCAGCGCTTCCAGATGTGTCCTTTGGTTCGTGCATCATCGCATCAGACGGCAGCGCGTGCAAGAGAAAAACGGCACACTGTACCATGACTTTACTACACGTCTATTGATCGTTGACGTGTTAACGTATCTCAGCCTGCCTCTGCCATTTTTCGCTTTGTCGATGATCGCGTTCATTACGATCGTTATCGGCATTCAGCCTTGCGCGCATGCGGCCGAAGCAGTCCTGCCGGCCCTTGGTCAAGCGCGCAGCGCGTGCCAGAGTTGCGCGAGCTTGGGCGGCCTGCCGTAAAGCAGCATGCCGATGCGGTAAATTCTGCCGCCCAGAACGGCGATGAACCAAATTGCCGCAACGTTGATGAAAAACGAGAGCCCGATTTGCCACAACGGCACGCTGCTCACGACGATGCGCGCGAACATCACGAACGGCGCGACGAGCGGTATGAAGCTGGTGACGACGACGAACGGCGCGTCGGGTACTTGCAGCGCGGTAACTGCAATCAGCAGCGCGGCGATGACCGGAATGAAGAATGGACCGCCGATGCTGCCGATGTCTTCGGTGCGATTGATGAGCGATCCGATGGCCGCGAACATCGTCGCCATTTGCAGATAGCCGAGCGCGAAAAAGACCAAAAAGCCGGCGACGTTGGCAGGCGAGATGCCGCCGAACGAGAGGCCCTGGACGCTTGCCCGTCCCGGCGGTGCCGAAGCCCCCGGCGATCCGTGCACGCCGAGCGCAAAACCGATGGCCACCCACACCGCCATCTGCAGCAGCGCGAGGCTGGCGGAAGCGGCGATCTTGCCCGCCAAAAGCGAGCTGGGATTGACGGATGCGACCAGCAGCTCGGCGATACGGCTGGTCTTTTCTTCGGCCACGGACGTCATGATCAGCTGGCTGTTCAGCACGATCAGCAGGTAGAGCAAAAAAATGAGAATGTTTGCTACGACCCTGGCTTGATCGGCCTGTGCGGCAGTGCCGAACTTCGATTCGAGCGGCAAAACGTCGATCGGAATCCTCAGCAGCGTTGCGACCTGCGCGGCGGAAAGGTTCGTCGACGATCCGATGTGCAGCGGCAGCAAATCACGCTGCAGCTGCGCGGTGCTCACGGACCCCGGATCTTTGGCATAGACCCTCACGCGAATGCCGCGCGCGCCTCGGGCCAAAACGATCACCGATGATGCTCCGCGGTGCGACTCCATGTCGGCCGGCGTCGGCCGCGTCACCCCGGGCAGCGTGGCCGCAATATTGAAATCGTTGCGCAACAGCGGTTTCGAAGCGCGCACGAGCGCGGGGTCCCCGGCCAGAACGACGCGATACGACTGCGAGGCGAAGGCGTCGATGAATGAGGGCAGCCGAAGCATGATGGTGATTCCCACCGCGCCTACGATGAGGCCCACGATGAACGCGCGCGAGCGCAGCCGTCGAAGCACTTCTGCGGAGTAGACGGTAATGAATTGATTCATGCGTTTGCGGGCAAAACTCCGTCTCTCTGAACCGCGCGGTCGCCTTCGATCGTATGGATGTAGATGTCGTGCAACGAAGGTTCGATCGATTCGAACCGCGTGATCGCTTCTGCGCCGACGAGTCTCACGCAGCAAAACGGAGAGCTGGGTGTTCGCGGGTACCTCGTAATACAGGGCGCCGCCCTCGGGCTGAAGCGGCCGCGCGCCGGTCATTCGCGCGAAGACCTCGCAGACGCGCTGCGTCGAGGGCTCAACTCTGATCGTACGGGTCGGCCACGCGGCCCGCAGGTGGGCGAGCGTTCCGGCAGCGCGATTTTCGCCGGCTGTAATGATGCAGAACGCATCGCAGAGATGCTCCAGTTGCCACATCTGGTGGCTGGAAAGCACCAGCGTCGCGCCGCGCTGCTTGAGCTCGTGCAAGGTTGCGAGCAGCACTTCGGCGTTCACGGGATCCAAGCCGGAGAACGGTTCGTCCAGGATGAGCAGCTCCGGATCGTGCACCGCGGCGCAAGCGATCTGCACCTTCTGCTGATTTCCTTTGGAAAGCTCGCCGCACGGTCGATCGCTGAAATCTTGCAGGCCCAGCTTTTCGATCCATCGCTGCGCGCGCGGAACGATGTCGGGATCGGTCAGCCCGTGCAAGCGTCCGAAATAAACGATTTGGTCGCGAACCTTCATTTTACCGTAAAGCCCGCGCTCTTCGGGAAGATAACCGAAACGCCGCCGAACCCGATCGCCGATCGGCAAGCCGCGCCACGCGACGCTGCCCTTATCGGGAGCGTAGATGCCGACGATCATGCGCATCGTCGTCGTCTTTCCCGCACCGTTTGGACCTAAGAGCCCGAACGTCGAGCCGCTGGGAATGGTGAACGATACGTCGCGCACGGCTTGCACCGCGCCGAAGTCCTTGCGAACGTGCGTTACCTCGAGCACGGTGCGGCCGCGTTACGGTGCTGACCAGCTGCGCAGGCCGGCGATCCAGTCTTCCACGTCGTCTGCGGAAGAGGGAATGATCGCCGACAGGTTATCGCAGCCGTCCTCGGTGACCGCAACGTCGTCCTCGATGCGCACCCCGATGCCGCGAAACTGCTGCGGCACCGTCGTGTCGTCGGGTTGAAAATACAGGCCCGGCTCGACGGTGAGGACCATTCCGGGCTGCAGTTTGCCGTAACGATAATTTTCGCTGCGGGCTTTGGCGCAGTCGTGCACGTCGATGCCCAGCATGTGACTTACGCCGTGCAGGGTGTAGCGCTTGTAGTATTGCTTTTGCGGATCGAGCGCTTCGTCAAGCGTGCACTTGAGAATCCCCAGGTCGATGAGTCCCTGCGCGAGCACGTTCATCGCTGCGCGATGCGGATCGAGAAAGTCATTTCCCGGCTTCACCTGCGCGAATGCGGCTGCCTGGGCTTGGTGCACCAGTTCGTAGATCCTTCGTTGCTCGCTGCCGAAGGTTCCGGAAACCGGCAACGTGCGCGTTATGTCCGCAGTATACAACGACTCCGCTTCCACGCCCGCATCGAGCAGCAGCAAATCGCCGCTTTTCACCGCGCCGCTGTTGTGGCTCCAGTGCAGCGTGCACGCATGGTGGCCTGCCGCCGCTATCGTGAGATAGCCGACGTCGTTGGCTTCGATCCGCGCGCGGCTCCAGAACGCGGCTTCGATCTCGCGTTCGGATCGAGCATCGCCCATGATGCGAATCACGTCTTCGAAGGCGCGTTTCGTAACCTCCACGCAGCGGCGCAGTTCGGCGATCTCGAATGCGTCTTTGAGCAATCGCATCTCCGAAAGGCGCGTCGCAAGTTCCGCATCGTCGTCGGCGTTGCGTACGTCGCAGCCGCGAGCACGCAAATCGCCCAGATACGCTTCGATCTCGCCGAGCGGGCGGCAGCGATCGACGCCGTAATACATTTGGCTCTCGTCGACGCCGCGATGGCGCCCCACCCATAGTTCGCCGTAGACGCGATCGGTGAAAAATTCGGCTTTCCCGCGGTTGTGCGCCGGAACGAAAAGTATGGCTTGATGCCCGGCGCCTTGCGGTTCCAGCACGAGCAACGCTCCCGGTTCCCCGGGGCCGGCAAGATACGCGAAATCGCTGCCGGTGCGGAATCTGAAATTCGTGTCGTTTGCGCGGGCTTGTTCCGCGCCCGCACGTACGACGACGTATGCGCCGGGATAGGCCGCCGACAGCGCGCGCCGGCGCGCTGCGAAGCGATCCATCTGCTGGATGTGAGCGACGGCGATCGGAACGTCCGCCCACCCTTGGGACATGAAATCGACGAGCGCCTGCGGCGTCTCGGCGTCGTGAGTCTGCTCTGCCGGTCGTCCGAGGGTAAGCGTTGCGGATATCCATGCTCCTATGTTTCGACATCCAAGCCCAAATCCAGCGCCGGGGCGCTGTGCGTGATCCACCCGGACGAAATCATGTCCACACCGCTGCGCGCTATCGCGCCGATCTGCGCCGGAGTAACCGAACCCGACGCTTCGGTGACGAGGCGGCCGCTTACCAGACGCACGGCTTCGCGCAGCTGTTGCGGATTCATGTTATCCAGCAACACGGCATCGACGGGCGTATCGAGCGCCGCTCGCAGCTGGTCGAGCGTATCCACTTCGATCTCGATCTTTACCATGTGGCCGACGTGCGCGCGAACCGATTCGACCGCTTTTTCGATCGAACCGGCGATCGCGAGGTGATTGTCTTTGATCAGCACGGCATCGTCCAGTCCGAAGCGGTGATTGCGCCCGCCCCCGCATCGCACGGCGTATTTCTCGAGCACGCGCAATCCCGGCGTCGTTTTCCGCGTGCAAACGATCTCGGCCGGAAACCCTTGCACGAGGTCGACCAGCGTCCGGGTCGCCGTCGCGACCCCGGAAAGGCGGCACAGAAAATTGAGCGCAGTTCGCTCGCCGGTGAGCAGCGCGCGCGCGCTGCACGTAATGGTTGCCGCTGTTTGGCCCGCGCGCACGCATTCTCCGTCGCGTACGTGGGCATCGAAGTCGGCTTCGCCGTCCAACAATTCGAAGGCCAGCCTCGCAGCTTCCAGTCCGGCAAGCACGCCGTCTTTTCGCGCGGTTACGCGCGCGCGGCCAATCGCTTGCGCAGGTACGATCGCATCGCTGGTGAGGTCTACGCCGTGACCGATGTCTTCCAGCAATGCCGCTTGCACGAGCGGCTCGATCACGACCCGGTGCAGCGAACTAAGCAACGCCTTGCAGCGTCGTAAACGAGCGCTTGGCGAAAGCGTCGTCGGAGTGCGGGAAATCGGTGCGGTAATGGCTGCCGCGGCTTTCCTTTCGTGCCAGCGCCGCTTGGGCTACCAAACGCCCTACGGTCAGCAAGTTGCGCAGTTCGCTGCCGGCACTGGGCTGCGATCCTTCGAGCGCCGCCAAGCGCGCAAGCGCGGCGCGCAGGCTCTGATCGCTTCGCACCAATCCCACATTCGCATACATCACCGCGCGCACGTCCGCAACCCCTTGCGGATTGATCTCACGCGAGGCAAACGGCGCGTTCATCGCATCGATTCTTGCAGCGATCTCGCTCGATTCACGCGCAATCCGGCCGCCCACGTCATTGGCTACGCGGGTTGCATACACCAAGGCTTCGAGCAGCGAATTGCTCGCCAAACGGTTAGCGCCGTGCACGCCGCTTGCGCACGTTTCTCCACACGCCCACAGTCCGGGCAGCGAGGAGCGCCCCCACTCGTCGACCGCAATGCCGCCCATGTGATAGTGAGCCGCCGGCGTAACCGGAATGGCTACTTGGCGCGGATCGATTCCGGCGCGCATGCAGGCGGCAAAAACGGTCGGAAATTTGAGCGCGATTGCTGCGCCGACGGCATCGCGTGCATCCAGACTGACGGTGCGTCCGGCGCGCTGCTGGAAGAAAATGGCGCGCGCGACCACGTCGCGCGGCGCAAGCTCCGCGTCCGGATGCGCGTCCCGCATGAACCGTTCTCCCAAGTCGTTGCGCAGAATCGCGCCTTCCCCGCGAATCGCTTCGGTAACCAGTGGAAGCGGATCGTCCGCAACCGCTAATGCCGTCGGATGGAACTGCACGAATTCCATGTCACCGAGCACCGCACCGGCGCGCGCCGCCATCGCGATGCCGTCTCCCGTGGATTGCGCGGGATTGGTCGTGTACCGGTAGAGCCTGCCGATTCCGCCGGTGGCCAGCACCGTTGCGCCCGCGCGCACGCTTACCGGCTCTGCGCTGACTGCGTGGTGCGCGTAAACGCCGCGAACGCGACCGTCGACGACGATGAGATCGTCGGCGACGACGTCCTCGCAGACGGCAATCGACGGGGCCGCGCGGACCGCCGCAATCAACGTCTTCAATATTTCGTGTCCCGTCGCGTCGCCGCCGGCTTTGATGATGCGCCGGCGCGTATGCGCGCCTTCACGACCGAGCGCCAGCGCACCGCCTTCCGTGCGATCGAACACCGCGCCCAACTCGAGCAGATCTTCGACGCGCGCCGGCGCGTCGCGCGTCAAAATCTCAACGATCGATTCATCCGATAAGCCGGCACCCGCGCGCTGCGTGTCGAGCTGATGCAGGTGCGGCGAGTCGTCCGCGCCGATGGCGGCCGCGATGCCGCCTTGCGCCCACCCGGTTGCGGCGCCGCTTCCCAGCGACGTTTTGGCAAGCACCGTAACGCGGCGCGGCGCAAGCTTGAGCGCAGCCATCAATCCGCCGATGCCCGCGCCCACGATGACGACGTCGTCAGGCACTGAGCTGGAGCATCCGATCCACCGCCGTTCGTGCGCGCGCCGCCACTTGCGGATCGACGACGACCTCGTATTGCAGATGTTGCAACGAATGCAGCACTTTGGCAAGGGTGTTGCGTTTCATGTGCGGACAAAGATTGCAGGGCCGCACGAACTCGATCTGCGGAAACTGCGCCGAAACGTTGTCGGCCATGGAACATTCCGTAATCATGACGACGCGCGGCGGCAGCTCCCGTTGCACGAAAGCGGCCATGCCGTGCGTGGAGCCGACGAAATCCGCTTCCGCCAGAACGTCCGGCGGGCACTCCGGATGCGCCAAAACGGTCAGCGACGGATCCCCTTCGCGGAACGCCCGGATTTGGGCGCCCGTAAAGCGCTCGTGCACTTCGCAATGTCCTTTCCAAGCGATGATTTCCACGTCCGTTTGCGAGGCGACATACTTTGCTAAGTATTCGTCCGGCAAGAAAATCACGCGCGAAGAACCCAAAGCGTTTACGATTTTAACCGCGTTGCCGCTGGTTACGCAGATATCGGATTCGGCTTTCACCTCGGCGGACGTGTTGACGTACGTCACGACGGGGACGCCGGGATACCGCTGACGCAGAAGCCGAACGTCCGCGGCGGTGATCGATTCGGCAAGCGAGCAGCCGGCGCGCAAATCCGGCACGAGCACGGTCTTTTGCGGGTTGACCAGCTTTGCGGTTTCGGCCATGAAATGGACGCCGCACAAAACGATGACGTCCGCGTCGGTACGCGAAGCTTCGATCGCCAGCCCAAGCGAATCACCGACGATGTCGGCGACGGTGTGAAAAATTTCGGGCACTTGGTAGTTGTGCGCCAGAATGACGGCGTTGCGCTCGCGTTTTAAGCGCTGGATTTCGGCTACGTACGGCGCGTGAACGGGCCATTCGACGGGCGGTATGACGTGCGCGACGCGCTCGAATATCGGGCGCGTCTGGGCTTCCACCTCCGCCGTGTACGGCAGTTCGATCAAACTCATGAGTCTTTCACATCGTGAAACACGGCTGAAGGGCTTGCGGTTTTCAGCGCAGCGTCGCGAAGAAGTCTTGCAGCGCGGCGTCGAGCTTTTCCGGCTGATCGTACATCATGAAGTGCCTCGAAGGTTCAATGACTTGCACTTGCGCGGTGGGATCTGAGGCCAGCAGGGCCGCGTAGTAGCCGCGCTTTGCCTGCGCGGTGGCAAAATGCGCTTTTTCCAGCGTGGGATCGTACGGCGCGATTTCCAGCAGCGGCAAGTGAACGTTCGGCAGTTCACTGCGCGAGTCCGTCGTCAGGTCCTCCGACATCCATGCGGCGGCCGCCTTGGCATCGCTGCGGGCGGTCAGCTTCGCGACCGTCGCGATGTCGCTCGGCGCGCTAATCATGTACGGAAGAACGTACGTCGATTCCGCGGCGGCGAATTGCTGCGGCGTTGAAAGCGCGGAGAGCATCGAGGACATGCGAGCGGCGCTTTGAGCGCGCTGCGTTGCGGTTTGATTTTCGGTACCGGGGAACACCGGCAGGCCATCCACCGCAACGACGGCACGCAAGCGGTTTGAATGCTGTTCTGCGAGCAGAATCCCCAGTGTGCCGCCCAAGCTGTGTCCGACGACGATGGGCCGCTGGACGTTGTGCGCATCCAGCATCGTCCAGAAATCCGCCGCGACGGTGTTGAACAGCGGACCGCTGATCGACGGTGCCCCGTCGAAGCCCGGAAGCGTCAGCGCATAGATTTGATACTTCGGCGCAAAGCGTGCAATCTCACCGGACCATTCCCACGGCCCGCACGTCAGCCCCGGAATGAACACCAGCGCAGGCATTCCGGCTTTTCCGTACACTTGCACGCGCAGGCTTCCGGCCGCAAAAGTCGAGGAGGCGGCGGGGAGCGGCGGGGGCTCGACGGCCTTTGCGCCGGGCTCACACATCAAGAGCGCGGCCGCGATTCCAACCGCAAAGAGCGAAGTTTTCATGCTACTCCTCCATCGAAGCGGATTCTAAATCCCTCGACGGGCCGATCGAAAAGCTTTGCAATTTTGAACGCCGGCGGAACGCTTGCCGCGGTTACGGCCTCCAACGCGTTGACGGTTGGCGCGATCTCCCGAGAGACCCCCAAGAGCGGTGATGAAAGTCGTTTTCAATTTCAAAAAAAGGGGTAGAGTGGTCACGTCTAGCCCGACACGTCTAAAAGGAGATGGAACCCCACGTATGTTGGCACAAGTTGGCAAACCGGCGCCCGAATTTGAGTTGCCGAGCACCAAAGGCGCGAGCGGCGCGAAAGATCTCGGCGCGAAGATCAAACTCTCGGACTATCGCGGAAAGTGGCTGGTCTTCTTCTTTTATCCGCTCGACTTCACGTTCGTCTGCCCGACGGAGATCACCGCGCTTTCCGATCGCTGCGACGAATTCAAAGAATTCGACGCAGAGATAGTCGGAGCATCATGCGATTCGGAACATAGCCACTGGGCCTGGATGAAAATTCCACGCGAGCAGAACGGCATCGCCGGGCTGAAATACCCGCTCGTTGCGGACTACACGAAAGAAGTCGCGCGCGCCTACGGCGTTCTGGATGAACGCAGCGGCGTTGCGCAGCGCGGATTATTCATCATCGATCCGCAAGGCGTCCTAAAATACGCCGTCGTCACCGCGGACAACGTCGGCCGCAGCGTTGAAGAGACGCTCCGCGTCTTACAAGCCTTGCAAACCGGGGGCCTTTGTCCGGCAGAATGGAAGCCCGGTAAAGCCCTGCTGCAAACGGCTTAATCGTGCCGCTTCGTATGCGCAGCCCCCTCCCCTCACTGGAGGGAGTTGCCGTTTGGATCAATGGCCAGCCGAATGTCGCGCAGACTTGAAGGCAAAGCGGTACTGCTGCACTTTTGGTCCATCACGTGCAGTTTGTGTCACGACGTTGCGCAGACCGTGAATGCGTGGCGCGACCGCTATGAAAGCGGCGGAATCGTTTTCATCAGCGTTCATCAACCACGTTTGGAACAGGAACTCGACGTGCAAACGGTACGAGATGATGCCGTAACGGAGATGGGATTGACGCAGCCGTGCGCGATCGACAACGAACATACGATCGTCGATCGCTTTGAGAATCAATTCGTGCCGGCGTACTATTTGTTCGATCGCGCGCATCGGTTGCGTCATTTCCAAGCAGGCGATAAGGGGTACGATCGAATCGAAACGGCGATCCAGCGCGTGGTGACCGAAGAAGCGCAAGCCGTTTTGCCATAGCGGGCACAGGGATGCTTCGTTGCGCTTGCCTCGGGCCAGGGTAGAACGGTGTGGACGTTCTTTCGCTAATGAGGAGCAACTGTGGACGCACTCAAGCTATTGAAGCAAGACCACCAAAAAGTGAAAGCGCTTTTCGCTGAAGTGGAAGGGTTAGGCGAGCGCGCGAACGCGCAACGCAAGAAGTTGTTCGCGCGCATCGATAAAGAGTTGACGGTGCATGCCCAAATCGAGGAAGGCATCTTTTATCCGGAGTTTCGCCGCCGCGCCGAAGACAGCGAAGAGCGGGACCAAGTTCTCGAAGCGTATGAAGAGCACAGCTTAGTAAAGGGGCTTATTCACGAACTCGAGGATCTCGACCCGAAAGACGAAACGTATAAGCCGAAGCTGAAAGTGCTCAAAGATTTGGTCGATCACCACGTCAAAGAAGAAGAAGGGCCCATGTTCAAAATGGCGCGCGAGCTCTTCGAAAAAGACGAACTGAACGAGATCGGCGAACGTCTGGAAGAGGCCAAACAAGAAATGGGAGCCGCGTAAAGCGGCTCCTCTTCTCTTACGTGGGTCGGTTTAGTGGATCGGCGCCGGAGTCGGCACGCAGCCGGAAACCGGCGGCGGTGTCGAGCCCCCGGACGGCGGTCCGGTACTAGGAGGTCCCCCTCCGCCGGGCGGTGCGATGATGGGGCCCGTCGGGCTCGTGGTCAATCCCGGAGTGCTGACCGAGCTGTGACTGCCGGCAAAGAGCGCGACAATCGGAATCAACAGCAACGGCCACCATCCCATATGGTGCGTCGGCGGCGTGGACGACGCTACGCTTTCATACGGTGCTGCAGGAGCCGTGCTGGTCGTTGGAAGTTGCACGGCGGGAGCCGCCGCGGGGGCTGCCGCCACGGGCGCGGCTGCAGGCGGCGGAGGCGCGGTAGCGGCCGCTTCCACTGCAACGCGACGAGCCGGCGGCGTAACTTTCGCCAGCGCGGGTAGGGCTTTGCGTAACAGTGAGAGATTGCCGCAGCGTGCCGGGACGAAAAGCGCAACGACTTGATGTCCCTCCTGCAGATCGACTTCCCAACCTTTGGTCTGCGCCGGAATGACGACGTCGCGCAGGACGTAGACGCGGCCGCCGCTGGACCAGCTCATCGCGTCCAAACGACGCGGTATGGTGACGTATGAAACTTGTCGCGACATGATGCGCGTCTGAAATTGCGCGTATTCTCGCGGGGTTAAGCCGAGCTTCGTGCCGGCAGTCTCGAACAGCGCGTGCTCTCGAGCCACGTCGGCCTGCAACTGCGGAGTAGAAGCGATCTCACCGATGAGCGGTGCGGTGCCGAGTTGCGCTACGACGTGCGGCGCAGCAAATGCGGGCAGCGGAACGGCAAGGGCGAGCACCAGGGCGAGAGTTGTGCGAAGTGTGTTCACGGTGAATTTCCTCGTGCGATGCGGGTCGATACTAAAGATACCCTTGCTTGGAGGACGAAAACAAGGGATTTCGGGCGTTAGGACCCGGTCCTAACAGGCTGGCACATGGCCTCATTTACGGTTCCAAACGTCCCATGTTGGCGCAACGGTGCTCGTGCTACGTTGTCTGCACTCGACAGACGAACGGTCAGCGTGAGACTGGCGAGTCGTTATCCCGGCGAAAAGAACGCCGGCCAAACCGCCGGCCTTCCCCCAAGGACGTGCGGCGCGCCGTCCGGTGCAACGGTGTTCTTCGAGCAGTGCGGTGATGACGTGCGGGCAGAGAGGCTGGCGGCATGTTCCGCCGGCCTGCTCGTTTTCATGCATACGCACTCCATTCCAGCTTGGTGGCGTCGTTATTCTCGCGTTCAAATGCTCGTACCGCGCAACTGCGCCGCGCAAAAGATGCCGCAGGAAAACCGCAGATAACGCGGTACTGCACGGCAAAAATGGCGCGTTCGCGCGTCGCCTGGATCAGCATGAGAGGAAGCCGATGAACAAAGTCGATTTAGTCCGTTCTGCAATGGAGCGGTACGAGATGTCGCGCAGAGATGCAGTCGCGTTGGTCGACGGCATTTTCGAAGACATCCAAGCCGCGGTCTGCTCCGGCGAAGCGGTGAAGATTCCGGGATTCGGACAGTTCAAGGTGCGCGATCGCGCCGCGCGCGTAGCCCGAAATCCAGCCACCGGCGAGCCCGTGAAAGTTCCCGCGAAGCGCGTCTTCAAGTTTTTGCCGGCCAAAGCACTCAAGGAGGCGGTGATGTCGCGCAAAGGCGGCGCTCGAAAAGCGGGCGGCAAAACGTCGGCGCGCAAAGGCGCCGCGAAAAAAGGCTCGACGCGTAAAGCTGCGGCCGGACGAGCCGGCGGGCGCAAATCTTCCAGCCGCAAGAAGCGGTAGACCCGCGCTTCGATGCGTGAATCCCTACGAGCCCGGCACGCCGCCGGGCTCGACTTTTATCCGGCGCACATTTGATGTACTCTATGAGAACGGTGCGCTCAAGGTTTTGTCTTGGGCCGGCGCGGTTTTTTCATGCGAGGCTCACCATGCGCTCATTCACTGGGGCCGTTGCGGGCGTACTTGCGGCGACGCTCGTGCTGTGCGGCTGCAGTCGCGGAACGCGCGCTGCCGCTCAACCCACCGACGCTCCGCTGCATATGGTCGACGTGCGCTCCGGGTCGGTAGCGCCATCGCTCGTGCTGGCGGGTTTGATTGCACCGCATCAAAACGTCGCGATTTCGAGCGCGTTGCAGGAACCTGCGGACGGGGTGTACGTACGCGAGGGCGACCGCGTCGCCGCGGGCCAAGTGCTGGCGCGGCTCGACACCGCGGACCTGCGCGCAAACTACGACGCCGCGCTTCGCAACGCGGAGGACGCGCGCTCGCGAATCGCTCAAACGCGCGATCAGGGCGTTCTTGCGATTCAGCAGAGTAAAGGCGATCTGGCGTCGGCCCAGAGCCAGTTGACGCAGGCGCGGCAAAAGATGTCGCTCTCGCAGCTCACGCTGCAGCGCGACCGTCAGCTGTACGTGCAAGGCTTCATTTCGCGTCAAACGCTGGACAACGACACGACGCAGTACCGCAGCGACGAGCAGGCCGTCGAATCGGCTCAAGCTTCCGTGCAGACGGCATCGGCGAGCGTGAACGTCAACGGCGACAACTCTCGCGGTCTGCAGCAAGAAAACGTCACTTCTGCGCGAGCGGCAGCGGCTTCCGCGCAAGCGCAGGCCGACCAGATCGCGGTCCAGATAACGAAGGCGACCATCATCTCGCCGGTGGACGGCGTGGTGATCAATCGCAACATCAACAGCGGGCAGTATCCGGGCTCCTCCCAGATCTTCACCATTCAAGAAATGAATACGGTTTACGCGATGCTCAACGCTTCCAGCGATGAAGTTTTTCGAATTCACAACGGGATGGAAGCCGCCGTCAGCGTGCCCGGGCTGAATGCGCGCCCGATGCGCGGCATCGTCGAAGCCGTGCTCGGACAAGCGCAGCCCGGATCGACCAACTTCGTCGTAAAAGTGCGCGTCGCCAATGCAGGCGGAGTGCTGCAATCGGGAATGGTCGTTTCGGCGCGCATTTCGTTGCCGGCGGTTGCCGGTCCGATGATTCCGACGAGTGCGTTTGTCGATGCCTCGCACGACGCGGTTCGGACGGCGAACGCCGACGGGACCACACGGGTAGTTGCGGTGCGCGATATCGCGGACGATGGTGCCTATTCGATCGTCGACGGTTTGGGTCCGCGCACGCGCGTGGTTCTGCCGGTGCAATGAGCAACCTCACCGCGCTGTTCGTCAAGCGGCCCGCGCTTGCCGCAGTGCTGGTTTTGCTGACGGTCCTGGCGGGCCTCATCGCCTACCCGGGATTGGTCCAGCAGCAATTCCCCAACGTCGACCTTCCGGTGATCCAGGTGATTGCGGTCTATCCGGGAGCATCGCCTTCGACGATACGCGACACGGTAGCGCGACCGATTGAAGATCAACTTGCCGGAGCGCCGCAGCTCGATCACGTGCAAACCACCATTCAGCAGGGCGGAGCGACGATCGCAGCGTTCTTCTCGCTCGCTTCGGACAAAACGGCGGACCTGACCGAAGTTCAACGGCGCCTGCAGTCGGCGCAGGCGCAACTGCCCTCCGATCTACGCGCGCCTTCCATCGTCACGTACGATCCGAGCCAGGGAACCGTCGTCGAACTGGCGGTTTCCACGAATCGCTTGAACCCGCACGACCTTTCGAACCTGGTCGACAACGTCATCATCCCGCAGATGGAGCAGATTGCGGGCGTCGGGTACGTTCAGGCCTCCGGTGACGTGACGCCTTCCATTGAGGTTGCGATCGATCCGTTGCGGCTGGCTGCATCGGGCGCGACGTTGAACGACGTGATCTCCAGCGTCGCGAACAACAACTTGCGCGCGCCCGGAGGTATAGCGACGGCACAAGGACTCGAAACGACGCTGGACGTTCGCGGCGACATCCAAACGCCCGAGTCCGTCGCGAACTTGCTCGTCGGTTCCGCGCAGAGCGCGCCGCACTCGCTAGAAGCATGGAGCACGTCGGCGCGAGCGCTGCAGGTTCGCGACGTTGCACGGACCTCGTACGGCTATGAAACGCAGCGGGTCTTTGCGTATCACCACGGCGAGCAGGCGATCATTCTCGACGTTCGCAAAGCCAGCGGCGCCAGCGAAGTCAGCGTTTCGAACGCCGTGCTCGCAGCGCTGCCGGACTTTCGCAACCGGTTCGGCGATCTGCGCTTTTCCGTCGTCAACGTGCAGTCGGATTACACCAAGAAACAGATCGGTGAAGTATGGACGGCGCTGATTGAAGCGATCGCGCTGACCGCGCTGGTCATGGTGTTCTTCTTGCGGTCGTGGCGAAATGCGCTGGTCGTCTGCGTTGCAATTCCGACTTCGTTGCTCGTCGCGCTGACCGCGATGCGGCTGTTCGATTTTACGCTCGACACGGTTTCGCTGGCCGCAATGACGCTGGTGATCGGCATTCTCGTCGACGATTCGACGGTGGTTTTGGAAAACATCGAGCGGCACCGATCCGGAGGCGAGAAGGCGCAAGATGCGGCGGTCAACGGGCGTAGCGAGATCGCCCTTGCAGCGCTGACGCTGACGCTTGTCGACGTCGTCGTCTTTTTGCCGCTGGCGTTTTTGCCCGGAACGGTCGGGCGGTTCATGAAAGAATTCGGTTTGGTCGTCACGATCGCGACGATCACATCGCTGCTCATCTCGTTCACCGTGACGCCGGCGATGGCCGGCTGTTGGTCGATGCTTTCGAGTTGGAAACCGTGGCGGCCGATCGATGCGTTCACTCGGGGCTTCGACCGCGTGCGCGACGTGTACGCCAAGCGCATTTTGCCTTGGGCGCTCGCACGGCCGGTGACGATCGGCGCTATCAGCGCGGTCAGCGTCGTCATCGCGTTCGCACTGGTCCCGCTGGGGATCGTCGGTTTCGAGTTTTTGCCGGCCGTCGACAACGGCGAAGTGACGGTGCAAGTGCGGTATCCCGTCGGAACCTCGCTCGCGCAAACACGCACCGGAATCCTTTCGCTCGAGCGTTCCATCGACCGCATGCAGCAGCTCAAGGGCGAAACCGCAATTGCGGGCAGTTATCAAGCGCAATTCGGGGGATTCGTTCAAGAGGGTTTCGTCGGTCAAGTGCACGCGTTTTTGAACGTCGATAAGCATCACTCGAGTGCGCAGTGGGTGCGCGATTTGATGCCGGCCGCGCGCAAACTGCTGCCCGGCGCATCAATTCTCGCAATTCCCGCCAGCGGCATCAACGGCGGAACGCAGCAGCCGATCAGCTACGTCGTCAGCGCGCCGGCGCAGTCGCTCGATGCCGTAGCCGCAAAAGTGTATCGCGCTGCACTGAAGACGCCGGGCACGGCGAACGTTTCCGTTTCATCGCTCGAACCGATGCCCAACGTCGACGTCCTTTTCGACCGTGACGCGGCCCGAGCGCTCGGCGTCGACATCGGAACGGCGGCAACGGCCGTACGCGCGGCATTCGGCGGCGTCATCGCAACGCAGTACAGCTCGCCATCCGGCTCTCAAGACGTGCAGGTGATCTATCCATTCGACAATCGTGACTCGTTGCACAGCTTGGCGCAGATACCGATTCGATCGACCGCACAAAGCATCGTTCACGTGGGCAACGTCGCCCGATTCATCTCGCAGCCCACGGATCCGCTGATCACGCGCATCAATCGCCAAGACGTCGTCTACGTAAGCAGCAACGTCAAACCCGGATACGAGCTGTCCCGGGTGACTAAAGCGCTGCGCGCTTCCGCCGGCATCTTGCCGCCGGGCGCTGCGCTGAGCCCGGCGCCCAACGGCAGCCAGCAAAACATGGCGGATACGATTCGCGGCATCGCCGTGGCATTGGTGCTTTCGTTCGCGCTCGTGTATTTGCTGATGGTCGCGCTTTACAACAGCTTCAAAACGCCGTTCGTGATGATGTTCGCTATCCCGGTGACCGCGTTCGGCGCGCTCGGCTCGCTCGCAATCACGCACCTCACGCTAAATCTTTTTTCGATGATCGGTACGCTGCTTTTGGTGGCGCTGGTAACCAAGAACGGCATTCTGCTCGTCGATTACGCCAACCATTTGCGCGATCGCGGGCGATCGGTGCTGCAGGCGATCTCGGAAAGCGCCGCCACGCGCTTTCGACCGATCGTCATGACGACGTTTTCGATGGTCGTGGCGATGCTGCCGATTGCGCTCGCGCTGGAACCCGGCTCCGAAGTGCGCCAGGCACTCGGCGTGGTGGTCATCGGCGGATTGCTCAGTTCACTCGCGCTCACGTTGCTGCTCGTTCCCGTGGTCTACGTGGCGATGTCGCGGGGCAAACCTGTGCCGCTGCAAATCGACGGCGCGCCGATAACCGCACTGCCTATCCACTCCGAACCAGAAAGGACACCATCGTGATCCAGCGCTTCATCGTTGCCGCCGCGGCGCTTACCGCTGCGGCAATGTCGGCCGCCTTCGCCGCCGACGCCACGCCTTCGGCAATTGCCGCCGATCCCTCGTCGTTTGAAGGAAAGACCGTAACCGTCACCGGCAAAGTGGAAAATTTCCAAACCACGCATACGTTGATGGGAACCGTCGCCGGCTTTCAATTGTGCGGCGAGAAATGCATCGTGGTAATCGACGAAAAAAACGGCAGCCATGCCAACGGCGAGCAGGCAACCGTTACGGGGACGTTCTACGCCTCGTTCAAGACGCGCAAGCGCACTTTCAAGAATGCGGTCGTTATAAAATAGCACGCGCTCGCCTCCCATACTTTCGAATCGCTTCGGGAAAGCTGCTCACGGCGGCAATGCCCTGGAGGTCGGAATGCTTGCGTACGCGTGGTTCGCCTGGTGGTGGTGGTGGTGGATTGCCATCATCTTTTTGTGGCTGATTTTTATTCCGCCATTCGGGTACGGAGCGCGTTGGTATACGACGTACCGGGGACGGCGGTTCGGGGATCCGTATGCCGGTGTCGTACAGCCCGGCATCTCGCCCTGGGCGTCCATCGAATCGCGATTCATCGACGCGCCAGCCGCCGCGCTGACGCAGGCTGACTTAACCGTTACTCCGCTGGTAGAGGCCGCGGGGCGTGATTCTCCAACGGTCGCAGATTATCGCACGGCGCACGAGATCATGCTCAAAGACCAGCGCGGCGAGGCGAGCGCGGACGATCAACGCCGCGCGATGCAGCTGTACCGATCGGTCTACCAGCGTTTGACGCAGCGCACGTAGGCGGCTTTTCAGATTCGGAAGGTTCGGGCATGCAAAAAATCGTTCCGTTTTTATGGTTTGACGGGAAGGCCGAAGAGGCAGCGGAGTTTTACGTTTCGATTTTCAACAATTCGAAGATCGATAACGTCAGCCGGTACTCAGATGCCGGGCCCGGACCAGCCGGTTCGGCGATGGTGGTCGAATTCCAACTCGAAGGCCAAGAATTTATGGCGCTCAACGGCGGCCCGACGCAGATGACCGTCGAGGAGATGTATCAGGGAGCGATCGCGCTCTTCGTCAACTGCCGGAATCAAGCGGAAGTCGACAAGCTCTGGCAGAGCCTCTCGGAAGGCGGCGAACAGCTGCAATGCGGCTGGGTCCGCGACAAATACGGCTTTTCGTGGAACATCGTCCCCGCCGGCTTGAGTGAGGTGCTCGGCGGCTCCGATCCCGTGAAGGCGCAACGCGCGATGCAGGCGATGCTGCAAATGAAAAAGCTCGACATCGATGCGCTCAGGTCCGCGTACGAGGGGTAGATTGACGCGCGAATACAAATGAGCCGTGGGTGCGTCGCGCGGCTCGTTTGCAGTCTTCGTGCGATCGGTTTTAGTTCATTGCGGTCGCGTAAAAGACGCCGTTTCGCCAGTAGCCGACCACGTTGACGTAGCGCCCGACCGACACGCGGCCCGTCGTGCGGTTGTCCAGTGCGGGCTGATCGTCGATCGTGATTTCCTGACCGCCTCGCCGGTAATCGTATCCCGCGTTGCCGTATCGGCCGCCGGAATAATTGCCGTTGCCGTTGGCGTTGCGGTTTTGGTTGCGCTCAACGCGCAACGTCACTTGGCTGCCGTTGACCGCAGCAATCGTTCCCCGAAGCGTCGTGCAGGCGCCCGCAGTGTATCCTTGATTGTAGCTGCCGCCATAATTGCCGGCGTTGCACTGTTGGCCCTCGCCGTTTCGATTCTGGCGGTGGTGCCGGTACTGGCCGGGATAGCCCGACTGATTCGGGTATCCATATTGCTGAGCCGAGGCGATCCCGAAGCCGCCTGCGGAAAGCACGGCGGCGGCAACGATTGCCGTTGCAAATGTATTCATGTGAACGCTCCTTCCGCACCGGTAACGAGGCGCTCTTTGGATTGGTTGCTCAGCGAGTTCTAAGGTCGCGATGAACCTCACGCCGGCAACAGCTTCGGAAAGAGCAGAAAGATGCCGTACGCCAGCCCCAAAGCGCTGACCGCGATCATGACCGCCGCGCCGGCTGCGTTTGCGACACGTCCGTTCGCGAGCGGACCCATGATGGCGTGATCGTTGGCAAGCAGGATGAGGAATGCGAGTGCCGGCGCCATGAAGATCGTTGCCACGACGTTCGCGATCAACGCCAGCAGCAATAACGGCGCATGCGGGATCAGCACGATGCCGGCGGCGACGAAGAGCGAAGCGAAAACGACGGCGTAAAACGGTGCGGCTTCACCGAACGATCGGTTCAAGCTTTTTCCTAAACCCAGGACCTCGCCCGCGGCATAGCCGGTGCTGGCCGAAATCGTTACGGCAGCCGCTAGGCCCGCCTCGATCATGCCGAGCGCAAACAATGTCGCCATGTGACGACCGATATACGGTAGTAACGCATTGGCGAAATCTGCGCTGGTGTGCATCACGCTTGGGTGCGCGCGTTGACTTGCGAGCACCGACCCGAGGAAGATCGTGGCAATCGCCACGGCCGCGGCTACGGTTGCGCCGATGGCGGTATCCAGGCGCGCATGCGGTAAATCCGATTTCGTTAATCCCTTGTCGGTAACGGCGCTTTGCTGGAAAAAAATCATCCACGGCGTTATGGTGGCGCCGACGTTTGCCAGCAGCAGCATGAGGAAGGTCGGATCGACATTGGGAACGCTGGCGAATCGAGCGAACAGCGGTTGATTCAGTGCTCCGGCGTTGAGGTGCGCGCTCAACGCGATCGGAACGAAGACGATATTGCAAGACTGCAAGCAACAAGGTGAGGCGTTCCCATGTAAAATACCGGCGCGCCGCAAACAAGGCGAGAACCAAGGCGCAGGAGCCGAGCGTCGCAGCCAACGGAGAAACGCCTAAGAACGACCCGCCCGATGCGATTGCGACGAACTCCGCTACCAGCGTCAAGACGTTTCCCAGGCCCAAGTCCACAAGGGCGAAATATCCCCAGGCGCGCCCGAAGCGCCGCGATATCAATTCAGCGTGACCGCAACCCGTCGCTATTCCGATCCGAATCGTCGCTTCTTGCACGACGTACGCCATGAGAAACGTCAGCGCGACCAGCGGAACGAAAAAACCGAAACCGTACAGCGATCCCGTCGTCGCGTACGAAAGCATGCTGGGGCCGTCGTTCTCCCCGAGCATCGTCAAAATGCCGGGCCCGACGAGCAAGAGCAAGAGCAGCAACGGCCGCCGGTTTTGCCGCGCGTCCCGTACCCTCAATCGATCGCGCGCTCGTAATGCGTCTTCGCTGGTTGCCATAGACCGGTACGTCGCATCTTCCCCGCCCGAGGCGGTTCAACACCGCATTCGTACTTAACGCGCCGATGAAACAATCCGCGAAATTTCGCATCCCGCTTGGCTAAAGCGGATTTACGCTCGCTCTCATGCCGGTTTCAAAGCCCGCTTCGCACGGGTAGCAACAAGCAACTATTCTGGAAGTGCGAAGGTGACAGATGTTCATACACAACAAAAAACTGCAGTATACCGTACACGTCGACACGCCGGACCCCGCGTTTGCGAAGATGTGCCTGGAACAGTTCGGCGGCCCCAACGGCGAGCTTGCGGCAGCCATGCGCTACTTTACGCAAGGCTGGGGTGAGGACGACGCAGCGCGCCGCGACATGCTGCTCGACATTGCGACCGAAGAGCTCTCACATCTCGAAATGATCGGGCAAATCATCTGCGGGCTGTTGAAGGGCGCGCGCTCGGCCGGAGCGATGATCGACGAGGTAGAGGGATCGTATCTAGGCCAGTTGATGGACGGCAAACACGAAGAGTACACGGAGCTCGCTTGGAATTCGATGATTCCCACATTAACGGGCGGCAGCGGCCTTCGCCTCACGGACTCCATGGGTGCGCCCTGGACCTCCGCGTACATCGATACGATCGGTCATCCGCTTTGCGATCTGCGATCGGATATTGCGGCAGAAGCACGCGCGAAGGCGGTCTACGATCGCCTCATAAAACTTTGCCCCGACGGCGGCGCACGCGACGCGCTGACGTTTCTGATGACGCGCGAGGTGGCGCATCAGAAGATGTTCGAGTCGGCGCTAGCGGCAATTTCCAACAATTTCCCTTCCTCCAACGTGCCGCCCGACGAGCGGTTCACGCATCTCTATTTCGACGAATCGCAGGACGGCGACGGCCGGTGTGCCGGATTCGATATGGTCAATGCGCAAGGACTGTGGGCGTTCGAGCGCAGCGAGCCGCACGTCGGCGGTAAAGAGCCCGACTTGCCCGAGCCGAAACCATCGGTCGCCAGTTCCGAGGGATCGGCGCAGCCGAAAGCCACGATCAATACGACCAGCCGCACGACCAAGGAGCAGATCGCCGGCAAACAACCGGCAGCGACCAAAACGCAGACGCGATAACTTCGTTCGCGCACGACGACCGCGCGGGGTTAGGCCGAACCGAACTCTAGACGCTCTCTAGACGCTCCGCGCGTTACCGTCGTGCCATGAATACACAAACATCGGCACCCTCCAACGTCGTGCTTTCACACTAGCGGCAGCACGTTGCAAGGACAGGCGCAACTCGAACAGGTGGCGGCGCAGCTCACGCAAGCTTGGAACGCGCACGATGCAGAAGCTTTATGCGCGTTCTACGCACAGGATGCCGATTTCGTCGCTGCAAACGGCGCGATCGTGCAAGGCCGTGCCGCGATCCTCGCGCATCACCGGCACGGCTTCGAAACGACGTTTGCGCGCAGCACGCTTGCGTTGAATGCGGTTACCGTTCGGGCGCTCGCGCGCGGCACCGCGGTGATGCATGGAATCTGGAGCATGCGCGGCCATGGAGGCTTAAGCGGTCACTGGCTGCCGGTGTGCACCGGAACGCTGCTGCTGCTCTTTACGCGTCGCGCCGGAAAGTGGCAAGTCGCCTTGGCGCAAAGCATGGCGTTGCCGCCGGTCACACCGCCGTCACTTCGCGATTGAGCGCCTGCGGCACGTACCAAGCCTGCAACGGGCCGCAGGCGTGCGCGTCGGTTTCGATCAAACGGTTGAAGACGAATGCCCGAAAGGCGCGACGCGAACCTTCGTCTTCGATCGTGTGCAGTATCTCCTCGCGACGGCCACGAGCTGCCTGCGCGAAGGCGGAAGCATCTTCGTCATACCCCAGCATCGCGAGCAGTTGCGAGGCGGACCACAAATACATCTGCGGATGCACGTAGTACGAACGATACGCTGCCAATTCACCGCGCACGATTTCGGCGTGCCGCCGTGCATCCGCTTCGCGGCCCTGCGCTAAGTACACCAAGCCGAGCAACAGCGGGTGATGCACCCGCGTGACGCCCAGGGCAACGTCTTGCGGCGAACTTGCGTTCCGGGCGTTCTCGATGAGCGCGATGCCTTCGGCGATCTTCCCTTGGCGGATCGTGACCTCGCCCAGCAGACTTAGCGTGCTCGGCTGCGCGTATCCGCGCTCGCCGCCCACGCGCAGCGATTCACGCAGGTTGCGTTCCGCTCCATCGATATCGCCCGACCACACTGCCGTATTCGCCAAGTTCGAAAGACAGCTGCACAACAGATCGACCGCCCCGCACCGTTGCGCCGCTTCGATCCCGAGCTCGCCGAAGCTGCGCGCTGCGGTAAAATCGGCTGACCGATTTTCTACGAGAAGTTGCCAAACGCGAACGCGCGCAAGATCGCGAAGGCGACCGGCCATCACGGTAATCTCGGCGCTGCGGCGCAGATGGCGTTGTGCGGGCCCGATCAGCATTTGTCGCGCGGCGCTCGCTCCGAGCGATCGATGCGCGAGGGCTTCCAGCCAGAACGTTGTTTGCACGCTGCGCATATTCGAGCATACCGGTCGAGGCCTCGAAGGCGGCTGCCGGATCGCGGTCGAGCAGTGCGCCCGCATGCACGAAGGCCAGTCTTGCACTAATCCGCGCGTCGGCGCGCGGCTCGAGATTCGCGCGTAAGGTTTGCACGCGCGCTTGCACTCCTCTAGCGGATCGCCGCATTCCAGCGCCACCGTGTAAAGCGTGGTCAGACAGCGTACGATTGCTTCCACATCGGGCTCGCCGGAAAGCTGTTCGAGCGCGCTCGCAAGCGCCGTTTTTGCCGCGCGAACCTCGCCGGTACGGGCAAAGTATTCGCCTTCCCGCAGCAGATAGCGGGCTTCGTATCGCGGCACGGCTGCAATGTGCTCGCGTAGGGCCTGCAATGCTGTGCGCTGCGCATCGGCGGATTCGTCGGCGGAAAAGTCGATCTTGCGCAGAAGCGCTTGCGCCCGTTCGTCGGGTCCCAAAACTTTGCTGGCCGCAAGCAGTGCATCGAGCCTGTTGCGTTGCTCTTGCCGATCTGCGCGCAAGCCGGCAACGAATTCCAATATCCGCAGAGCCCGAAAACGGATCGGCGGCGTTTGACCACCGTCGTACGCTTTGCCGGCATGCGCGGCGGCTTCATCCAGCGCGTACATTTTTAGCGCGCTCTCCGCGGCCACCAAGGAAGCATCGACGGCTGCAGCCGCGATTCCGCCGTTCTCGAAATGCCAGGCTGCGCTTGCCGCTACTTCGCTGAAGCGATCCGCGTACAGCGATTGAAGCGCAAAGCCGACGCGGGCATGAGTAGCGCGCGCGGCTTCGGCTGGGATTCCTTCGTACACCGCCTGCCGGATAACGTCATGGACGAAGCACAGCTCCCCGGCCACGCCTTGGCGTAAGAAATGCGAAGTTACCAGCTTGTGCAGTTGCTGCAGAATGTCGCCCTCGCGCATTCCGGTGACGTTGACCAAGAGCTCTACCGAAGGAGACGCGCCGGCGACAGCCGCCGTCTGCAACGTCGTGCGCGCCGTATCGTCGAGGCGCCCCAAACGCTCGCGAACGATCTCGCCGATGGACGCGGGAACGCGCTCGCCGGAGCCTTCACGCAACTCACGCACGAGCTCGATAACAAAAAGCGGGTTGCCGTCGCTGCGTTCGTAGACGCGCTGCATGAGATCGTCGGGCAGTGTGCGGCCTGCGCATAAGTACGCGAGTTGCCGGGCATCTTCGCGATCGAGCGTGCTCAGCGCCAAGTCTGGTGGAGCGGCGGGTTTTCAGAGAGCTCTCGGCGCAGCGCCGGAAACAGGTGCGGATCCGCGGCTTGAAATTCCCGATACGTCGCGACGAAAAGCACTCGCGCCCGCGGAAGCCGCAAAATCGCATACCGCAGCAAATCGATCGTGGCGTTTGCGGCCCAATGCAGATCTTCCATGACGACCAGCACCGGCGTTTCGTCGGCGCGCCGCTGCAGCAGTCCGGTAAAGGCTTCAAAGCACCGCAGTCGTTCGTCGTCATTCCGTGCAGGGGTGAAGATGTCTGCGCCCATTTCCTGAGCGATTTCGGCAAACGCCGCGTAGGCCGTTTCTTGGTGCGATGCGGCCGCACCGCGAAATACGGCACCGCCGTGCGCGCTCACGAACTCGCTCAGGGCCTGCACCAGGGTCGTTTTGCCGATACCGGCCTCGCCGCCGATGAACACGGCGCGGCCCTCGCCGCGAGCGGCACGTTGCCATTCGTCGCGCAGCGACGCCAGTTCGTTGCGGCGACCGACGATGTTCACCGAAGGCTCCGCCGTCGATCGTTTGACTGCGGCGTCGGGCGAGCCGCGAATTCGTTCGTACAGACTCCCGCGTCTGGGCGAGCGGCTCGGTTTGCAGCTCCTCGCGTAGCCGATTCGAAAAGCGTTCGTATTCCGCCACGGCTCCGGCTCGATCGCCGAGCAGCATGCGCGTGTGCACGATCGTTCGCAGCGCGTCTTCGCGCCATGGATCCGCGGCAAGCATCAGCTGCGCGTACTGCAGCGCCTCAACGTACGCCGAGCGGTCCCGTGCATCGGTGCAAAGATGCGCCAGCGTAGAAAGTTGCAGCGTGCGCAAGCGCTCGCGCTCGAAATCGATCCACTCGTCGTCACACCGCTCGTACAGATCCCCACTGTACAAGCGGACGGCGCGGGGACGCATCGTGCGCTCTTGAATTTCCGTTTCGAACGACTGAACGTCGAGCCAGTACGGACTTTCGGCGTTCCAAGCGATGGACTTTTGATCCGAACGAAGCCACGGCGCCGATCGCTGCTCTGCCGGCAGAGCTTCGAGCAAGTAGTGCAAGTGACGGCGAAGATTGGAAAAGGCCGCGGCTTGGTCGCTATCCGGCCAGAGTGCCGCCGCAAGCTTTTCACGTGGAACGGCGCCGCGACGGTGAAGCAAAAGATATGCAAGCAGCGGCAGCGTGCGCGGCGGCGCCTTGAAGGCGTGCTCTGCTCCGCCGATTTCAAAGCGCGGTTCGCCGAAGAGATATATTCGAAACCGATTTGCCGGCTGCGCCACCCTGAACCGATTTCGACGCCGTTCTTCTTAGACGCTTTCTAGACGCCGCCGATGGTACGTTGCCGGCATGAAGCAGTTGATCTACGTCGCCTGCGCAGCCGCGTTGCTGCTGGCCGGTTGCGGTGGCGGCACGACATCGAATCCCATGCCCAAGCAGCAGCCGACGAGCTGGACTTTGCAAGCCGGCGGTTCCGACCAAAACGAGGCGCTGCAAGCGCTGCAGTTCTACCCCTCGACCATAACGGTGGATGTCGGCGATTCCATTACCTGGAAGTATCCGGCGGGCGAACCGCACACCGTCACGTTCCTGGGACCGAAGGCCTCGCCGCCTCCTCCAACGGATCCGAGCGATTCCGCTCCCGCCGGCGGCACCACGTACGACGGCACCACGTACACGAGTTCCGGTTTCGTGCTGGGCGGCAAGACGTACACGCTGACGTTTTCGAAAGCCGGCACGTACAAGTATTACTGCCTGATCCACGGAGAGATGGTGGGCACGGTCGTCGTTCAGCCCGCGGGTACTGCGTATCCGATCTCGCCGGGTTCGGTCGACGCGCAAATCTCCACGCTGCTTTCCACGGACCTTCAAGCCGCCGGCAACAGCGTAGCGAACTTTCCGTACACCGCGGGCGGCCCGCACCTGGTCGCCGGGATATCGCCGGGTTTGGGCGCGGCACCGCCGACGTCCGCAAGCGTCGTGCGATTCTTGGACGGCGATTCGCTGAGCGATACCAGCGTGAGCGTTGCGGCCGGTTCGACCGTAACGTGGACCAATCTCGACAGTAACCTGCCGCACACGGTGACCTTTGCGCCTGCCGGCGCGGCGTTTCCGACGCTGAACCCATTTTCGCCGCCGTCCGGAGGGAACACGTACGACGGGACGACCCTGGTGAACTCGGGGCCGCTGTTCGGGGGCAAAGCTTCAGCTTGACGCTGACCAAACCCGGAACCTACACCTACCATTGCCTGTTCCACGACGACACGGAGAACATGATCGGCACCGTCGTGGTTCGATAACCTTACGACGAGCGAGCTGCGAAGAGCGCCGTAAGCAGAAAGGACGGCGCTCTCTTCTCGTTCTGCAGCGAAAAGCGCCGGGTCCGTGGCTGTGGAAGGACTTCTTATGGACGACGCAGCCCGATCCGGGCTTCGCATTCATCTGCTCGGACAGCCACGGTTCTCCTACAATGGCGAGCCGTATGCGTTTCATAGCCGTCCGCGCGCGCTGGCACTGCTCGCGTTCCTGCTCATGCACCGGGGCGCGCACCTCACTCGGGATTTAGCGGCATTCACGTTATGGCCCGATGAAAGCGAAACGGAAGCCCGCGGCAAACTGCGCCGTCACTTGCACCAACTTTCAATTGCGCTTCCGAAGTGCGCGGTTCCGTATGTAGCGTCAAAGGAAGACGCAATCTGGTGGAATGAGGCCGCCGGCGTTTGGGTCGATGTCGACGAGTTCGAGCGATGCGTCGCCGATGAAACGCGTTGGCCGCAAGCGATAGCTCTGTATGAGGGCGACCTGGCGCCGGCAGTTTACGACGATTGGATCGCTCCGATTCGCGAGCGTCTGCGGCGGCAATACGTCGGTACGCTCGAGCGTTTGCTTTTTCGTGCGCGCAGCCGTCGAGAGTTCGCAATCGCGACCGCCTACGCCGAGCGTATACTGGCAAACGACCAATGGCGCGAGGATGCGTTGCGCCAGCTCGCCTCCATTCGTTACGAAAGCGGCGACCGCGCCGGCGCGCTGCGCGCGATCGATGGTTTCGCCCTTCGCCTTGCCGCCGAAATGAGCGTCGAACTCATGCCCGAGACGCTGGCATTGCGAGCGCTTATCGTTCGAGGTGCCGCTCTGCCGGATTCCGCGGCAGGCCTCGCCGTCGACACCGCCTTTCCGTCGAGCAGTTTTCCGTTCGTCGGACGAGCGGCCGAATCGCAGCAGCTGGCAGATGCGTGGCGGCTAGCGGCGCAAGGACACGGGAAAGTCGTGATGATCGGCGGTGAAGCGGGCATCGGCAAAACGCGACTCTCGAACGAGCTTGCGCTTTTGGTGAACTCGCAAGGCGGTCGCATTCTGCGCGGCACGACCTCCTCTCCCGAGCAAGTTCCATATCAACCGATCGTTGAGGCGTTGCGCGACGGGCTGCCGTTCTTAACGATAGTGGACGTTCGCCGGATTTGGCTGGCGGCCGTTGCCGCCATCATTCCGGAGCTTGCGTCGGGGCGAAGCGATCTTCCAACGTTGCCGTCGATCGAACCGGCGCGCGAACGTTCTCGCCTGCTGGAAGGCTTGACCGCGGTCGTACAAGGGCTCGCGCGGGAGCGGCCGTTGTTGCTCGTGTTGGAGGATTTGCAGTGGGCGGGTGAAGCGACGTTGTTTGCGCTGGAGCATCTGGCGCGTCGTGTCGCCGCGTTTCCGGCGCTTATCGTGGCAACCTATCGCAACGAGGACCGCGAAGCTCAGTGGAGCCGTCCAGCCGTTGCGTCGCAAGCTGCAATTAGAAAACGTCGCCAATCACCTTTCGCTCGGCGGTCTGTCGGTTGCGGACGTTTGCGATCTCGCGCGCAGCATTCCCAGCCTTGAGACGCATGCCGATGCGATCGGCGCGCATGTCCACGCAGTCAGCAGCGGAAATCCGCTTTTTGCCGTCGAGTTGCTTCGGGAAAGCGCAGAAACGGGAATGCAGGAAGCGTCTTCGCGTTTTCTGCGCGCGATGATTGAAGTTCGTACCAGCCGCGCCGGCGAAAATGCGCGAAAGATCGCTGAAGTGGCAAGCGTCGTCGGCGCTACGTTCGATGCACAGCTCTTGCATGAAATTTCCGCTCTGCCCGAAAGCGTTGTGCTCGAGGCCGTGAGTGAATTGGCCGGCCGAAATCTGGTACGCGAAGTCGGGCGCGTGCATTTCGCATTTGCATTCAGCCATCAGCTCATCGCATCGACTATCTACGATGACATCGATCCGCCACGCCGCGCGCAATGGCATCGACGGGTGGCCGCGACTATGGAGCGATTGTTTAGCGACCGCGACGATCTCGCGGGCAGTTTAGCGCACCATTATGATAAGGCCGGGGAGGCCGAGATGGCGGCGAAGCAGTACTTCGCCTCCGCGCAGCGCAGCTTCGCTCTTTTTGCAAACCAAGAAGCGCTCGCAAGTGCCACGCGGGGACTGAATCTCGCCGCCGATGAGGACCTCCAGCGCGCGCTCCTGGGGCTGCGGGAACGGATCCTCGGACGTTTAGGCGATCGCCCCGCGCAGCGCGCCGATATCGATGCGCTGGAGCGCATTGCGCGCGACGACGACAGCCGCACCGACGTGGTATGGAGGCGTGCGCAGTGGGCCCGGGCTCTTGGTGAACTGAGCGAGGAAGCACGCTTCTTGGAGCGGTTTGCGCAGGACGCGAGCGCGGGAAACGACCTCTCGCGTCGAGCAGCGGCCCATCGCGCCTGCGCACGCAATCTGATGCTCCGCAGTCACTATGCCGAAGCTTCGGCGGCCGCGCAAGCGGCGGTTGAAATCGAACGCGAGCGGAACGATGCCGCCGGAGAGGTTGACGCGTTGTGTCTGCTTTCAGAGATTGCAGTGAATCGCGGCGAGGCTTCGGAGGCTGAAAAGACCCTCGCTGAAGCGCGCGTCCGTGCGGAAAGCACCGAAGATCCCTCGTTGATCGTACGCGCCGCCATGACGTTGGCCGGCCTTGCGATCATGCGTCGCGATTTCGCGCGCGCACTGAACGACGCGCAAGAAGCGCAACGCCGGTATCGAGAAATCGGAGATCGCGAGGGGGAAGCGGAAGCCGGAACGCGCGTCGCATCGGCGCTTTCGTTTCGGCTGCGGTTCGAAGAAGCAGCCGCGGAGTTCGCTGCGGCCGCTCAGATCTATCGCGCATTGGGCAACCGCCTGCAACTCGCGTATTTGCTGTTCAATCAAACCGGAAGCCAAATGCAAATCGGCCTGTTGGAGGACGCGCGGTCGTCGCTCGCGGCGGCGGTGGAAATTTTCCAAGAGTTCGATGATGCTCGCGGCCGTGCGGCCTCCCTGACGAACCTGAGCATGGTGCGGTTGTTGCAGCAAGCAACGCAGGAAGCGAAGGAGGTCGGGTTGTCCGCGCTCCAGGCTGCTCGCCAGATTGCGAACTCGGTCATCGAAGCCGCCGCGCTCGCGAACCTCGGAAACGCCGAGCGCGAATTAGGTGAGCTGGAGGCGGCGCTCACTCATATGAAGCAAGCGATTGCGATCCGCGAGCGCCTCAACCACTGCGCTACGTTTGAAGAACTGGGCGATCTTGCGCTTGCACAGATGAAAGCCGGAGACGGCGAAGCCTTGGGGACGGCGCAGGACATCATGCAACGCGCCGACGCCTCGGGCGAAAACACGGTTTGGCCGCACTATTGTTTTTGGGCCGCGGCCCGCGTCTTCCGCAACTGCGGCGACGATGAAAGAACCGCAGCCGCACTGCGGCGCGCTCGAGAATTGGTGAGCGTGCAGCTGGACGCTATCGCGGAGCCGCGAGCGCGTGCGGCTTTCACGGAATTGGCTTCGGTACGCGGCATCTTGGCGGCTCAAAAGGGTCTCTGGCCCTAGCTTCAACTGTGGGACGCGGGCGGGACACCGCTCTGATATCCTTTCGGGCACGTCGCTACCGGCGTTCAAGAAGGGAAGAAAACAGATGGCATTCGCACATCGAGGCCGCGCCCTGAAGGCTCTTCGCCAGGCAACGGCCGGGTGTTTCATCGCGGTCGTGCTCTGCGTTCAGAGCGTTCCGCCGGCGCCGGCTTTCGCACAAAGCACAAGCCAACAGGGTTGCATGAACCAGTGGCTGTTCAACGGCGTTTGGCGCGCCGAAGTAACGAAGGTCGAGCCCCTGATGAACGGCTCTGCGCAAGCCGGCTGGCAAGTCACGCAAGTTTGGCGCAACGGCACGTCTGCGGAACTCTCGCCGGCGGATTCGCTGATGAAGGACGAACAGCTCGTGTTATCCAGCCAGACGCTGGTCGCGGAAGGCCACCGGCAAGAGGGACTTGCCTTCAACACCCTTGCGCCGTCCGGGCAATATACGTACACGCAAACGTTCATCGGCCCAAACGGAACGGTAAATCCCTCGGATAAACCTAAGGCTTTGGAAGTGGCGTTCGACGGCGCGAAGCTTTCGACGATGAACAAACCGCATTTCTCGACCCGGCAGTACAACTTTCATTATAATCTGAATTGCGTTGCGAGCGGGGCGGCAGCACAGGCGCAAGGCGGCTCCCGGCAGATCGCCGGAGCGCAGGGCTGCATGAATCAATGGATGACAAACGGCGTTTGGAAGATGCGTGTCCTGAGCGTTGGTCCAAACCCGCCGGGAGCAGCGGCAAAAGACCAATACGGTTGGCGCGTAAGACAGGAATGGGTCAACATCACGCACGGGAAGGTGTATTCCGGCGTCCTTCCCGATGTCCCGAACCGCGTTGCGCCCACGAACGTGAGCGATGAGTTTCTCGCCACTAAAGGCGGCAACAATGCCTCGACTTCCAACACCGTCGGCGGCTTCGCGCTCGGAGCGCGAGATGTTCCATTTGTTCCCGGAGTGCCGTACACGTTCGAGCAGCTCATCGTGTGGACTCCTTTTGACCCATCGGATACGCCGACGCGATTACTGGTCACATTCAACACGGCAGCTCAAGAAAAAGTGAAGTTGCCAATCCCGGTCCCACAGTACCGCAAACCGGCGAACTTTCGCATCAGCTTGACGTGCGGGGGCAACGTCGAATCCGCGGCCGGAACTCAAGAGAGCACGCAACCTCAGCCTGCGGCCGTCCCGCAACAAGCGGCAATGACGCCCAGTCAAGGTGCCGAGCCGAGTTGAGGGCAGATCCGTGCGCGATGCTGAGTGCTCCCGACGTTGCATCCGCGCTCGGCGTCGGCGTGCAATCGGTGGGGCCTGCGCAGCGTCCTTCGCCCAACGAGTGCGAATGGGCGGCCGCAACGCATGGCGGCGCGCCTGCGCGCAAAGTCGTCCTCGTTATGCAAAGCATTCCGACCGCGAGAGCCCCCTGCCGCGGCCTAAGTTGTCTGCGCGCGGTTCAATCGGTACTTGGCGTGCCGGGCGTGCCGGGTTTACCGCCGCAGCTTTCGCAGGCGTTTTCGGACGCGCAAACGCTTGAAGGTTTAGGGGATAAAGCGGCGTGGAAAGACGGGCGTCTCACCGTCGTCAAGGCGGATATGGCGTTCCAGCTGTTCGTTCACGCGACCGGTTCGCAGGCGCTGGCAACGTCGGAAACGCTTGCGCGCGCAGTGCTGAATCGTCTTCCGTAACGTCGAGTTCGGCGTGCGCAAATTGCATCGTTGCTGCAACGCGCTGCCGGATGCCGCCGTCGTTTTTCCGTCGTAAGCGACGAAAAAGGAACCGGTGCGACGTAGCGGTATAGCGGTTGGAATGAAGCGCTTTTTTCTTGCAAGTGCGATTACCGCGCTGTTTGCTGCAGCGTCTCTCGCACCCGCGAGTGCCGCAAATTCGGCATCACAACAGCTCATGAGCAAACTGCAATGGCGCAGCATCGGCCCGTACATCGGCGGTCGCGTCGTTGCCGTTGCCGGCGTACCCGATCAGCCAAGTCTTTTCTACATGGGCGCCGTGCAAGGCGGCGTCTGGAAGAGCGAAAATTACGGAAACGACTGGGAAAACATTTCGGACGGAAAAATGGGCAAAATTGCGAACGGTATCGGAGCGCTCGCGGTTGCTCCGTCGAACCCGAAGATCATCTACGCCGGCACCGGCGAGAGCGACATCCGCCAGGATTTCGCCAACGGCGACGGCATCTACAAATCGACGGACGCCGGAAAAACGTGGCATTACGCGGGGCTACGGCAGACGCGCCAGACCAGTTCGCTGGTCGTCGACCCACGCGATCCGAATATCGTGTATGCGACCTCCATGGGGCACGTGTTCAAGCCGAATCCGGATCGCGGCGTTTACAAGACGACCGACGGCGGCTCGCACTGGAAAAGAATTCTTTTCGTAAACGACGACACGGGCGCTAACAACATCGTGATGGATGCGCACGATCGAAATGTGCTGTACGTCACGCTATGGCAGGCGCAGCGCACGGCATGGACCCTTACGAGCGGCGGTCGGGGAAGCGCTATCTACAAGACCACGGACGGCGGCGCGCATTGGGCGAAGATCTCCGCTAACCCCGGATTTGCGCACGGAATACTGGGCAAAATGGGCGTCGCGGTGGCTCCGAACAACTCGCGTGTCGTGTACGCGATCGTGCAAGCCGCAGACGGCGGCGTGTTCCGTTCCGACGACGCCGGGGCGACGTGGAAGCGCGTGAACGATGAATGGAAACTGCGTCAGCGTGCATTTTACTACATGGCAATTTACGTCGACCCGGCGAATTGGAAGATTGCCTATGCGCCCGAGGTCGACAGCGTTTTCAAGACGACGGACGCCGGTCGGACCTGGCATCCGCTCGGGCCGGGACTGGGCGACAATCACATCATCTGGCTCAATCCGCGTAACCCGAAGATTTTGATCATCGGCGACGACGCGGGAGCGAACGTTTCCGTCGACGGCGGCAAGACCTTCAGCACGACCCTCAATCAGCCGACGGGGCAGTTTTACCACGTCGCACTTGACGGACAGTTTCCGTATCATGTGTACGGCGCGCAGCAAGACGAAGGCGCCTACGAATTGCCCAGCGCTTCCAACGAAGGACTCGGCTTGAACACCGTGCACACGGTGGCGCTCGGCGAGAGCACATACGTAGCGGTGGACCCTCGAAACCCGACCGTAACCTACGGCGCCGGATACTATAGTTCGCTCGCGCAGCTCGATTACGCGACGGGCGAGGAGCAAAATGTGTCGCCGTGGGCGATCTACAAGTCGGGCGTCGCGGCAATCGATCAGAAGTACCGCTTCGGCTGGACGCATCCCATCATGTTCTCGCCCGCCGAGGCGCACGTGCTGTTCGAAACCGCGCAAGTCGTCTTTCGCAGCGATGATTACGGGCAGCATTGGACGGTAATCAGCCCGGATTTGACGCGGAACGACAAACGATCGGAAGGCGTGAGCGGCGGTCCCGTTTATGCGGATCAAACGGGTGCGGAAACATTTCCCGACATTTCGTCGCTGGGTCTTTCGCCGGCAAACAAAGACGTGATGTGGGCCGGTTCGGCGGACGGGCTGGTGCACGTAACGACGAACGGCGGAGGAAGCTGGAGGAACGTAACGCCGAAATCGCTTCCGCAATGGGCGCAGATCAGCAGTATCGAGCCGTCTGCAACGGATCCGGCCGTCGCGTTCATCAGCGCATCGCGATACATGTGGGACGACATGCGGCCGTACGTTTACAAGACGACGGACTATGGCGCGCACTGGACGGCTATGACGAACGGAATTCCCCAGGATCAATCCGTTTTTGCGGTGCGCGTCGATCCGCGGGAAACGCGGGTGATGTTTGCCGGCACGCGGAGCACGGTGTACGTCAGTCTCGACGGCGGCGCGCAGTGGCAGCCGCTCTCGCTCAACCTGCCGGTCACCGAAGTGCGCGACCTGCAGATCAACGCGCGTCAAGGTCAACTGGCCGCAGCGACCCACGGCCGCTCATTCTGGATCCTCGACAACTTGGCGCTGATCGAGCAGACTCGCACGCGCACCGTCATTGCAGACGTCCACCGCACAGCTCTTTCACCCGGAAACCGCCTGGATAACGCACGCGTACGGCGGCGGAGGCTTTCTTCCCAACGCCGGCACCGGTCCGGACTATGGTGCGACCGTCTATTACAATTTGCCGAACGGCTACAACGGGCGTACACCGGCGAGCCTCTCGTTCGTCGATGCGAGCGGTAAGACCGTGCGTTCGTTTAGCCTGCACCTCAAAAACAAAAAACAGAAGGAACTGAGCCGCGATCAACTGACGGCGATGGACGCGATAAGCGTCGCCAACTATTTTTTGCAGCGCTCTACGGCTGCCGAGCCGGGGATGAACGCGTTCCAGTGGGACCTGCGCTATACTGCGCCTACCGAAATTCGCGGTGCTCACCTCGTGCCGACGGACGACTTTCGGGATGAAATGCTCGGCGCGACCGTGTTGCCGGGCGATTATACGGTCGTCCTGACATACGGCGGCACGACCGTAAAGCAACCGCTGAAGGTCGAACTTGATCCCCGCTTTACTCCGGCAGCTGATGCGCTGCAAGCACGGCTTTCGCTGGCAACGCAGTACGCTAACGTCCTGGACGCACTCAATGCAACGACGAACGCCGCGCTCGCCAAACGCAACAGTCTTCCCGAGGCCAGACGAGCACAGCTCGATCGCATCATTCAACTGATCGTGGAGTTACGCTTCCGGTCCAGCGAAGCCGACGTTGTCTACTCGTCGCGCCTGCGCGATTATCTGGCGTTTCAAATGAACTCGCTCGACCTTGCCTACCGGGCGCCCACGCAAGCCCAGCAAGATGCCTACACGCAGCTCAAAGCGCAAGCGGACGACGCCATCGCCCAGTTGAAATCGATCTCAGGCATTTAGCCAACCTCCTCATGATGTTCGCGCTGCTGTGCGCAAATGCACCGCCATCCTGCTGAAAGCGGCTCGCTACGCCCTCGCGGCCGCGGTTTTTATTGCGTGCAACCCTGCGTCGATTGACTGCTGCAACATCTTCTGAAACGACCTTCGAAGAAGCCAAGCGAGAATGCCCGTCCACGATTCTTCCGTTGTTATTATCGTTTCGGAACCGCTGGGTTCGATGCGCCACGCGTGCACCGCGCGAATGCCCATTGTTGAGCCCGTCCAGGCAATTTCTCGTTCGGGCACAACGCTCTGCAGCGTCGATCGTATCGTTCCAGGACCCGCTTGCCACACAAAGGTTGCCCCGCGCTGCAGCGGTCCTTCCAGCTTTGCTCCGCGCACATCTGAATTCCAGCTCGGCCAAGCATCGATGTCGGAAAGAATCGACCATACCTTCGCAGGCGATGCAGCCACGTGGACGGAGCCGCGGCATATGACCGGCGCTGTGTTGTCGATGTTGTACACGATATGCAATACGTTCAAGGCCCTATAGCGATAGCCATGTCACGGTGTCATCACGCGGACTTGACATGCCAGGGCGACGAATCAAACTCTCGGTTTGTGCGCTCGGCAAAAGCACTCAGCTATACGCGAGCGTCCCCGATGGTCTCTCGTCGTTCCGCACGTTAGCGATGGTGGCTTGCATGAGCGCGACCAGCTTATAGGTAGGCTCGCCGGCTATAAAGGCCCGGACTTCGCCGGTGCAGACGGTGAGCAATTTGCCGGCCTTCGCCACTTTCCCCATCGCCAGGAACGTTTCGCCTAAGCTTCGTAATTCTGCGGCGCCTTCGTGAGTGCCGCATACCCGCAGGCGCTATCGAGAACGCCGGTGATGGCACCGGCGCAATATGCACCTCACCATCTGCGACCAGAACCAGTCTCGCGGCGAGGGATTCCATCAGTCCCTGCGCCCTGAAACTCGTGGCAATTCGTTGTTGAATGTCGCTCATGGGCTGACTTCGATCCGTTTCAAAAGCGCATGTGTGGCAATCGGTTCATGCGGAAATCCGAGGGTGTCCTCGAGAGAACGCCTTTGACTGCAAGCTGATACTTTACTGCCGAACATATCACACCGCCTGAGCCATCGCAATGGCGTAACCGCGCGGCTGGAGCACCGGTAATCGAGTCATCAACGCAGCATTTCAGAAATGCGAATGTTTTTGCCATCGATTGAAATGGCGACCGCACCGTTGTGGTCGGTGCGGTACACATTTGTACTTAAACGCTGCAACGTTCCGAGCGTCAATGGAGCAGGATGGCCGAACATATTGTGCCGCCCGACGGAGATGATCGCGTACTTGGGATGCACCGCCGCGATGAACGCGTGGCTAGAGCTGTAAGCAGATCCATGGTGGCCCAACTTTTAGCACATCGGCATGCAAGTCGATTACCTCACTTAGAAAGCGCTGCTCCGCCGCAACGCCTGCATCGCAGTGGAGAGCATGCGGAACTGCTTGTACTGCAAGATAAACGCGATCGAATTGTCGTTGATGGTGTTGCCGCTTTCGATGAACGGGGATGGCCCGATGAACGTGGATAAACGATCGGCACGCGGTCGCTGTGCGCCGTCTGTAGCGCGTCGTTATACGTATAACCGCCGTACCGCTGACCGTTGTCCGCAAATTCCGCACGGGAAAGCCCGGAGAACGGTGCGCGTACCCATGCATGATTGCATAAATCTTTCAGGCAGACGAAGAGCAATCTTGCGCCAGCTAGCTCTTCGCGCCTGAAACATTACAGCGGAGAGCATATTCGCACCACGAATCTCACGTTGTGGCGACTCGAGTAGAACCGGGAACGCCCTTTTCCGCCCGCCCTAGCGGCACGGTTACCTTCCTATTTTCCGACATCGAAGGCAGCACGGATCGCTGGGAGACCGACGCAAAAGCGATGTCAGCGGCGTTAGCGCGCCACGATGAACTGATGCGCGGAACGCTTGCGTTGCGCGGCGGCTATATCTTTAAAACCATCGGGGATCAGTTTTGTGCGGCGTTTGCAACGGTTTTCGACGCGGCCGCATCAGCGCTTGATGCACAGCGCGCGTTGGCAGCTGAAGACTTTTCAGCCGTGCGAGGCCTTCACGTACGAATGGCGCTGCATACCGGAACTGCGGAGGAGCGTGACGGCGACTATTTCGGCCGCACGGTGAACCGCGTGGCACGACTGCTCGCGATCGGCCATGGCGGACAAATCTTGTTCTCAGATTTCAGCGCCGATTTGCTGGATGGAGGGATGCCGCCGCAAACGACCTTGCGCAATTTAGGGGCGCACCGCCTCAAAGATCTTGCGCGCCCGGAACGGGTTTGGCAACTCGTCGCACCCGGTCTGCAGGAAGCTTTTCCTCCACTGCGCTCGCTCGACCACCTATCGAATAATTTGCCGGCGCAGGCTCACAACGTTCGTCGGCCGGAGTGAGGTCGTCTCGGAATTGAAAACCATGATGGATCAGCATCGGCTGGTCACGCTCACCGGGACGGGGGGCATCGGTAAGACGCGCTGTGCAATACAGGTCGGCGCCGATCTGCTCGAGGGCTCGCCCGACGGCGTGTGGCTTGTGCCGTTCGCACCGGTTTCCAATCCCGCGCTCGTAACGAGTGTCATTGCACGACTTCTAAACGTGCAAGAACAGCCCAACCGTCCCTTGATTGATTCGCTCTTAGCGTATCTCAAGAGGAAACGGTTGCTGCTCATCCTTGACAATTGCGAACACATAATTGATGAAGCGCGCAATGCCGTTGGCGTTATTTTGCATGGATGTCCCGAAGTCCGGATCCTGGCAACGAGTCGCGAACCCCTGAATATTTCCGGTGAAGCGACGTACAGGATGCCGTCGTTGGCGATTCCATCGAGCGCCGAAAATGTTTCCGTGGAGGAAGCGCTACGCCACGGCGCCACGCGTCTCTTCATCGATCGTGCGCTGCTGACGGATAACCGGTTCAGGTTGACGGATCGTAATGTGCCCCACGTCGCGGAGATTTGCCGTCGGCTTGATGGAATTCCGTTGGCCATCGAATTGGCAGCGGCGCGCGTGAAAGTGCTCACGCCGCAACAACTCGCGGGCAAGCTCGACGAGCGCTTTCGGTTGCTGATTGGCGGCGACCGCAGTGCCCTTCCGCGCCATCAAACTATGCGCGCGCTCATCGATTGGAGTGTACGATTTGCTCTCCGACGACGAACGCGCCGTTTTCAAAGCCTTTTCAATTTTCGCCGGCGGGTTTACGATTGAAATGGCCGCCGCGGTGTCCGGCCATATAAACGACATTGTGGTGCTCGATCTCCTTTCTTCGCTGGTCGATAAGTCATTGGTACAGGCCGAGAGTTTGGAAGGCAGTACGCGCTATCGACTGCTAGAGTCTACGCGCCAATACGCGTTCGAAAAGCTGACCGCCGCCGGAGATCATGAGAGCGTTGCGCAGGCGCACGTTCACGCATTCCTTGCCCTTGCGGAACGGCTCGATCTTCTCTACGATACGACTGCGGATCGCGAGTGGATTGCGCAAGCGCAGCCCGAGATGGAAAACTGGCGAGCAGCGCTGGAGTGGTCACTGGGTTCCCGACACGACATCGGACTGGGACAGCGCTTAGTCGGGACGATGCACTCGATATGGCTCTATCTCGCCACAAGCGAAGGCCGACGCTGGGTGCGCGCAGCTCTTGCCACAGCTGACGATGCGACGCCTGCTTGCGTAATCGCAAGCCTGCAGCTCGCCGAGGCGCAGCTTTGTGCTGCACTCGTGCAGCACAAAGCATCCCTCGATGCGGCGCAGCGCGTACTTGAATACCTTAACGATGCTGATGATCCCGCTGTGCCGGAAGCGCAGCGTTTGGCCGGTCGTGCCGGACTGCTCCTGGGACGCGCTGCAGAAGCTGAAGCTTTGCTGCTGAAGGCACTGACGTCAGCCTGAAAAATTAGAAATGAAGAAAGAGCGAGCGCGGATTTTCGTAGACCTTGCGACAGCACGCTGGGGAGTCGGCGATGTGCCCGCGGCGCGGCGTTTCTTCAACGATGCTCGTGTCCTCGCCCGGGCATGCGGCGCCGATCATGTCATGGGGCTGGGAGCAATCTCCTTGGCGGAGCTCGAGTTTGCGACCGGCAATGCAACGGCGGCCGCCGACCTTGCCAGTGAGGCGCTTGACGCATCACGCACACAAAACGACCCGCGGCGCGCTATGAACGCCCTCGTAAATCTCAGCGCATATCTGATGACTTTGGAGCGCTACGATGAAGCGCGCATTGGTGCGTGCGACGCGCTCGCGTTAACTCGCGATCTGCAGGCAGGCGTTATTGCGGCATTTGCGTTACAGCATCTGGGCGCGATCGCGTTGTTTCGCACTGCGAATCGACGCCATGACACTAGCGTTAGGGCAGCACGACTGATAGGTTACGTAAACGCGCAGCTCTTCGCCTTAGAAGCAGTACGCGAAGCCACGGAGCAGCAAGAGTACGACAAACTGATCGGAATATTGCGCGATACGTTCGCTGAAGCGCAAATCGCGACCTTACTGGCCGAAGGTGCGGTGTGGAGTGAGGACGAGGCCGTTACTGAAGCGACGTTGCTTTGAAACATATCGCACTGCCGGCGCCTCCCAATCGTGTACCGTCGCAGGTGAAGCGCCTGGCGATAGGGCACCATCGAAGCGTCACACTGTATGTCAAGCATGTTTTTACCGTCGGTCGAAATGGTGACTGCGCCGTTTTTGGTCGGTACGGTAAACCGTTGTAACGTGGCGGCGCAGCGTTTCAATAGTCGAGGGAGCCGGATGGCCGAACATTTTGTGGCGGCCGACGGATATGATCCCGTATTGTGGACGAACCGCTGCGATGAATGCGGGGCGAGCTGCAATAACCGGATCCGTGGTGGCCGACTTTGAGAACCGTCGCGTGCAAGTCGATTCGCTCGTTCAAGAATCGTTGCTCCGCCACAACGCCTGCATCGCCGGTGAAGACCATGCGGAACTGCTTGTACTGCAAGACTACCGGCAAACGGATTCCGGCTACACGATTGCCGCGCAAACATTCTCAATGGTTTCGATTTCTGGACAAACGCCTCGTGCGTTCACGCCGATAAAGGCGTTGCGCTCGACAACGAATGACACTTGTGCGTTGAAAGTTTCAGGCACACGACGGGGCGTCAGATCACGCGAATGACCCCCATCATGCCGTTATCTTCGTGGAAAAGCATATGGCAATGATAGACGAACTCTCCCCGCGGTACGTGCCGGAAGTCCAATAGAATGCGCGTCCGGCTGGGTTTGATGAGCGGGAAGTTGGGGTCGCCGGGGTCGGCCAACATGCGTCCGGGTGGGATAAAGACGGTATCGAGCATAACCGGAACCGGCGTTTCGCCTTCGGCGGCGAACGCCATTTGATGAATGTGAAACGTATGCTCCTCGGGCGTTGCGTTGAAGAGGTACCACTCCTCGATGCTGCCCTGCTTCACCACGATGTCCGCATGCGCCGGTGTATTGCGTCCCGGAGAAAATGACGGCCAATACGAGTGTTCGTGAAAATCGCGGTTGCTGGTTTCGGTGATATAAAACTGAGCGTGCGTCCCTTTGCCGTCGGGATTGGGCAGAGCGTATTGCGTGTACGTAAGAGCGCGGCGACGCACCAGCATGGGATGCAAACGGGCGTACCGGATCAATTGCGCTGCTCGAGAGTCAGCCGGCAAGAGCGCCATCGACGCTACTGCAGCATGCGCCGCACCCGCTTTCGCGGGCTCTGCAGCAGAAATGGTCAACAGATCGTGCTTTAGCAATGCCCCGCCGAAGGGAGCCATGCAATGGCGATCGCTGTACAGCGTTAGTGCTTGACCCGCCTGGAGCGTGAGCAGAATATCTGCGCGCATAGTAGGCCCGAGCAAAACGCCGCTCATGGGAACGTAATGCGCGAGGGGATGAGCATCGTCGTTCGACACCGGAATGCCGTCGCGGCCGACGACGTGCAGCGTTAGTGCGGCGCCGGACGCATCGCGCAGACGTATGTACTTCGTCCCGTTCGGCAATGCGTTGAGTACCCGTAAGAGTTGCGGCTTGCCCGCCTGCACGTTGAGGGTCGCCGGGAGCTCCGCGCCGTTTACGGTGATGACCGGCTCCGCGAAGAAACCGCAGCCGTTGGGGTCTAGCCGTTGATTGCCCGAACGCAACGGAACGAACGCCGGCCATGCGGGGGGATTGAACGGATCGTACGTGCGTAGCGGCGGTACGATGCGAAGAGCGCGTTCGTGCGCTGCTGCGAGCGGCACGAGCGCCGCAACTGCTGCGGTTTCGCGCTCCTTTGCAACCGCATCATATGGGGCCGGCGGCAATTGCGGCCGAATTATGATATCTCGTTCGTCAACCGCAGATAGTTGCGCAGTATCCGGTTCGACGATCCACATGCCGGACAGTCCGCCTAAAACCTCCGGGCCGCTCATTCCATGCGCGTGAGGGTGATAGAAATACGTGCCTGGCGGTTGCGTGGATGGAATCGTAATATCATACTCGCACGCGCGCGACGGCGTACTCAGCGTGGAAAGAAAAACGTTTTCTTGTTCGGGCGGCCCCTCAAAACCATGCAGATGCAGATTGACGTCCAGCGGCTCAATCTTCATTGCGCGGGCGTAGATTGTGTGGTTCAAATAGCCGCTGAACGTTGCAACCATTGCGTCCGTCATGGGTGCCGGCATACATGGCGCAAGTGCGCTCGCCTTCATTTTCGAGCCGGGCGCTGGTCCGGAGATTTCGTTGACCAGCCGGATTGCGAACCGCTCGCCCCGATGCATGCGAAGCGCCGGAGGGACGATCTGGGGCGCGCCGTTTAGCGTGTAGTGGAAGCAAAAACCTGGGCCGTCTCGCACAACGCGCATGATGAGTTCGTGGCGTCCGATATCGTCGAGCGGCAGCGTGGCGACGTCGATGTTGGGCGGTTCCTGGAGCGCGCCCGCTGCAATTGGTTTTCCGCACTGCGGTACATCGCCGGGCAGACCGGCCCGCTGCTGCCCGTAAGCCCTCCCGAGAAGCGCCACGGTAACAGCAGCAGCGATTAGAAATGAGGCAAGGGACTTTTCGACCAGCGGTAATCCTGCGGCCAAGCGATTCGAAATTCGTCTCATCGTAATAACCACCAAGATCGTATAGGCCAAGGCTTTAGAGAAACAAGCGATGTAAAAGGCCCCATATCGCTTCTGGTCGTGACGCAACGAGGAAATGCGTGATGCTGCAATACCGGCCGATGCAGGCTCAGGACGTGGCCCGATGCGTAGAGATCGTCGCTAAAAACCCTTTCCTGGGACCACGTTACGGCGATGCGATCGCGGACCTGGAAAAGACCTGGCTGTTCCTCCTAGGCCGCCTCGCATTCACGGCGGTTATTTTTGAGGAGCCGGCGGATCGCGATCGTCGCCGATTCGTCGGCGCAGGGATCAGCGCGTTTGTTTCCGACCTATTCTTGCGGGACATAAAGAAGGCGCCGCTCGGTTGGATCGGTCCAGAAATCGTCCGCCGCGTCTGCGGCGGTGATTCACCGGTCCTTTCCGATAGGGAACTTGCGCAAGCCAATACCTGCGGCGGCCTCAACCTCATCGGATGGCATGGCGCCACGAGCATCGAGCATGCAGAGCGACCCGAAGTTCTAGACTTTGCTTTCAGCAGCTTTATCGAGTTGCACCGTGGGTTTCGGATCAAGGAACTGCTCGCACAGGCCGACTCTCCCGAGGTGCTGCGAAGTATGCGAAACAGCGGCGGATACTTTTACGATCCCGAACTCTGCACGTTTGTGCCGTCTATTCCCGGAACTCCCGATGAAGTTGTTACCCGGCCGCATCTGATCGGTTCGACGCGGGAACTGGCATTGGCCGGCACATGGCTGTCGGGCAGTGCCATGTTTTCGTATCAGCCTCCGCGATTTTTTTTCAGCCGGAGCGAGCAGAGATTATTGCGAGCTGCCATGCAAGGAAACACCGATATGGAATTATCCGAGCAACTCGGGGTTTCGGCTTCGTCCGTGCGCAGGTGCTGGCTGTCGATCTACGATCGTGTTGCAAATCAGGCGCCCGAAGTGCTTGGCGAGTCTATACCGGCTGACCACAACATAACCAATGCGGTGCGCGGGAGGGGCAAGAAGAACCGGCTACTGGCCTACCTTCGCGAACATCCCGAAGAACTGCGTCCGCTTTCGCGCAAGCGTAGCGTACGGGTCACGGCATCGAGCTGATGCGCACTGAATTGTTCCTCCAATCATCCGTTAATGGCGGATGCTTATCCAGAGTACTTGTTTTTCGCGACGATTGAGACTGGTTGAAGGCACATCGGAGCAGGCCGCCAGCCATTCGAGAGTTGGAAGTATCGCGGGCTAGACGATTCTGTCCGCATAATCTGCAACGGCTTTTTAGCGGGAAGCCGAAGTCGCCGGAAAATCTGTGCATTTTTCCGCTTCAGTGCAACATGTCCGAAAGACTCGCAGTGAACCCATCTGTGATAACGCTTACCGCGCCGTTTTCGTCGGTCCGGTAAACGACGGTGCCGAAACGTTGCAGTGTTTGAATCGTTGAGGGGGCGGGGTGGCCGAACATGTTGTGCCGGCCGACCGAGATTATTGCGTAATTCGGATGTACCGCTGCGATAAATGCAGGTGAACTGCTATAAGCGGATCCGTGGTGGCCGATCTTTGAGAACCGCCGCATGCAAATCGATTCCTTCATTTAGAAAGCGCTGCTCCGCCGCAACGCCTGCATCGCCGGTGAAGAGCATGCGGAACCGCTTGTACTGCAGGATAAACGCGATCGAGTTGTCGTTGATGGTGTTATCACTTTCGATGAACGGCAGGGATGGCCCGATGAACGTCAGTGTGATTCCCTCGTCCGTCTTCCATACCGCGCCTGCGCGCGGATAAACGATCGGCACGCGGTCGCTGTGCGCCGTCTGCAGCGCGTCGTTATACGCATAACCGCCGTACCGCTGACCGCTGTCCGCAAATTCCGCAACGGGAAAGGCGCGGAGAACCGGAGCGACGCCCCCTGCATGATCTCCGTGCGGGTGCGAAAGTACGACCGCATCGATTCGATGCACGCCGGCGCGGCGCAGAAACGGCACGACGACGCGTTCCCCCACGCTCTCGGCGGACGATTCCGAACTTGAACCGCGCTCGAGCCGGCCGCCCGCATCGACCAGCAGCGTATGGCCCGCCGGCGTTTGCACGACGATTCCGTCGGCTTGTCCGACGTTGAGCACCGTAATGCGCAGGCGGGGGTCGTGCCGAATCGGCGGTGCAAGCACCAAACCGATGGCCAGCAGCACTGCCGCAAGCGCGGGCGTACGGATTCCACGTTTCCAGCATGCAGCCGCAAAAACGAGCGCCGCATCGTACATCGCGATGGCCCACACTCGCGGCGGCGTAACGGAAAGCGAAGCATGCGGCAGCGCCGCGATCGTATGGATCGAAGCGACGATCCATGCCAGCACCCAGCCAGCTGCATTCGCGAACAGTTGCGCGGCGGCGGGCGCCGGCGCACATGCCAGCTGCAGGGCCACCAGAATCATGCTCACGCCGACTGCCGGCACGACCAAGAGGTTTGCCAGCAGCGCGTACGGCGCGACCAGCAAAAAGATCGCCGCGGTCAGCGGCCAGGTACCGATCTGCGTTGCAGCGGTAAGAACGAGCGCTTCTCGCACTTTTTCGGGGATGGCGACTCCTTCAAGTGCAGCGGAAAGGTCGTCTCCCAGCAGCAAGATTGCTCCGACGCAGGAAAACGAGAGCGCAAAAGAAGCGCCGGCAACACTTTCCGGCCGCGCAAGTGCGAAAACCGCAAGCGCCGCGCCGTACGCGCTCCACGACCGCGTCGCTCTCCCCGCGGCATGCCCGCCAAGCGCGAAGGTAATCATGATCGCCGCGCGCAGCGAAGGCAGGTGCAGTCCGCTGAAGATCGCGTACGACCAAAGCGCGAGGGTTGCGATCGCGCATGCGGCGATGCGCGGGACGGTGAGCAGACGCAGCAACGACAAGACGACGAGCGAAACGACGCCCAGATGCAACCCCGCCGTTACCAAGATGTGCACCGTACCGGTTTCCTGAAACTCCGCCCGCAATTGCGGTGCGAGCGCGCCGTGCATTCCCCACAGTTCGCCGGCTGCGATGGACGCATACGGCTCTGCCAGCCGCGCCCGCAGTCTGCTGCAGCGCCCACGCGTGCATTTTTGCCAGAACGATCGGCAGCGAAGGCTGCACGTCCGGTAACGCTTGTAGAACCCGCGCGCCGCTCAAATGCGCGTCGATCCCACGCTCCGCTTCGATCGCGCGCTGGTCGGGCTCGCCGGGATTTCGCGGGCCGTCGAACGGTTCGAGTCTTCCGCGCAGCACCAGGTGCGCCGCGGCGCGTGGCGGCGGTTCGGAAGATTCAACGAGGATCGTTTCGCCGGAGTCCTCCAGACACGAGTACGAGCTCAAAGCGGGCTGCGCGGATTGTTCGTCGAGCACCGTGCAACGCACGCGCTGCGTTTTGGAGCGCATTTCCCGTTCGGGATGCAGCTTTTGATGCAGCAAACCGCTGCAGGCGCCGGCGATCAGTGCGATCGCAACGATCGGCGCAACCCGCACCCGCGTGAGGCGCGGCGCGAGCGCAGCGACGATGCAGAGAGCGGCCGCGGCAATCAGCGCGCCTTTCAACGCGGGATCGATCGCTTGCGTCATCGCGGCACCGCCTACGGCCGCTAGGCCTGCAATCAGAAGTGCCCGCCGATCCATGCATGCCATCTGCGACGGTATGCGCGGGCGGCAAGCCTGCAGGCGCGCAATCAAGGGTATCGATTTTCAGGGCAAAAGAACGTAGCGTGAGAATTCTGGTCACCGGCGGAGCCGGATTCATCGGATCGCATATTGCCGACGCGTACGTCGCGGCCGGACACGACGTGATGGTCGTCGATTCACTGTGGGAGCACGGCGGAGGGCGGCGGGAAAACGTTCCCCGCGAGGCGGCGTTTACGCACGCGGACATCCGCGACGATCTGAGCACCGTTTTCGCGTCGTTTCGGCCGGACGTCGTGAATCATCACGCAGCGCAGCACAGCGTCGCGATCAGCTCGCGCGAACCCCGCTACGATGCCGACGTGAACGTTCTCGGTCTGCTCAACGTGCTCGACAGCGCGGTCGCGTACGGCGCGCGCAAGGTGATCTTCGCCTCGAGCGGCGCAACGTTCGGCACGCCCGAACAGCTTCCGATCGACGAGCGCACGCCGCAGATTCCGGAATCGCCGTACGGCATCACGAAGATGGTTGCCGAGCACTACTTGCGGTTCTATCGGGCGGAGCACGGCCTCGACTACACAGCGCTGCGGTACGGTAACGTCTATGGACCGCGCCAGGACCCCAACGGTGAAGCCGGCGTGATTTCGATTTTCATCGGCAAGTTTTTGGCAAAGCAAGGCGTTCGCATCGATTGGGACGGCGAGCAAACGCGCGATTACGTGTACGTCAAAGACGTTGCTCGCTGCAACGTCCTTGCGCTCGAGCGTGGGAGCGGCGGACGGTACTGCATCGGGACGAACCGGCGAACCAGCGTAAACGAGATCTACCGCTCGCTGGTAGCGATCAGCGGCTTCGAAGCGCCGGTCTCGCATGCTCCGCGACGTGCAGGCGATGCCCGCGACGCTCAGTTCGATCCCGCGTTAGCAAGTCGCGAACTGGGATGGCAACCTTCGACCGGCTTGATGGACGGCATGCGCGCAACGTACGAGTATTTTCAGACTGTTCTTGCGGTCTGACGTTCCACCGCGCCGGCTGGTGCGCGCGATCACGATTGCTGCAGCTCTGCTTGCGCGAATGCGCCGTCGATTGCTGCCGCCGGCCTTTGCCGCGCTCGATCTGGGAACCGCCGGATGGACTGCGCAAGCGCTCAGCGCGTTCTGCGAGCTGGAATTGCCGCAGGCGCTTGCGGGCAGAAGTTGCACCGCAGCGGAACTTTCGGCGGCCGGACACGGCAATGAAGCGCTGCTCTTTCGCTTGCTGCGAAACCTATGCGCATACGACGTAGTCCGGTACGCCGGCGACGGCCGGTTTGCACTCTCGCACGTCGGTAAAGGGTTAATCGGGCGGCAGTCGGCCGCGTCGATGATTCGTTACGCCAACGCATCGTGGCATGCTGCCGCGTACGCGTCGCTTGCGCAGGGCATTCGCCGAAATGCGTCGGGGTTTGCCGCAGCGCACGGGCAGGCGCTTTTCGAGCGATTGCGTGAAAACAGCGCGGCGGGCGCATTGTTCGATGCGGGTATGCAGGCGATGTCGCGCCTATATGCGCCGCCGTTTGCAGCCGCGTACGATTTTTCGCATTGCACGAGCGTCGTCGACGTTGGCGGCGGAACCGGCGTGCTGCTGCAAGCAATCGTCGAGCGGTACCCAAACGTTCGTGCAACGGTGTTCGAACTTCCCGCCTGCGCGCAACGCGCGCGAGCGGTACTCGATGCGAGCGCCTTCGCGGCGTGCATCGATGTCGTTGAGGGCGATATTCTGCGCGACGCACCGCCGCCCGCCCGGGCGTACGTTTTGAGCCACGTGCTGCACGATTGGGACGACGAGACGTGCGCGAAAATGCTCGCCAACGTCCGGCGCTCGATGGCGGTCGAATCGCGGCTGCTCGTTTACGAACTCATTGCGCCGTCCACCAACAACGCATGGTCGCAGGATCGTTTGACCGATCTCGAGATGATGGCAATGCTCCCCGGCCGCGAGCGTACGCGCAAAGAATTCGACGCGCTTCTGCAGCGCAGCGGCTTACGGGTTCGGCGCGTGCTGCCGACGGCCGCAGCCGAATGCATCGTCGAGGCGATGCGCGACGATGCCCGTTAAGCCACGACGAGGTTTAACAGCTTGTCCGCGACAAACACTTGCTTGCGGATCTCTTTGCCCGACAGATGCGTTTGAACGCCCGCGTCGAGCGCCGCAAGCGCAAACGCTTGCGCTTGCGTAATTCCGGGAGTTGCCTGCAGCCGCGCGCGTATTTTTCCGTTCACTTGTACAACCAGCGTGATTTCATCGACGGCCAGAGCGCTTTCGTCGGGTTCGAGATACGATTCCAAATGCACGGATTGCGCATGACCCAGACGCTCCCAGAGCTCTTCGGCGATGTGCGGCGCGAACGGCGCCAGCACCAGCGGAAGGGCGTGCACCGCGTAGAGAGTTACCGCGGAGTGCGGATCCTCGGCGATGGAAGCGGTCAGCGCGTTCACGTATTCGTCGAGTTTTGCGATCGTCGTGTTGTAGTGAAACCGCCGGGAAAGCGTTTCTTCCAGCGCCGACTTCGCCGCTGCGTGCACGGCCCGCAGCAGCGTCTTTTCGTGAGGGGAGCGCGCCTGCGGAAGCGCGCGAACGTTCGTGGACGCCGCCCGCTCGGCAAGCGGCTCGCACGCCCTCCATACCCGATTGAGGAAGCGCACTCGTCCGCTGATGCCTTCTTCGGTCCAATCGCTCGTGTCTTCCGGCGGCGTGACGTACAGCAGAAACAACCGCATGGCGTCGACGCCGTTGGCTTGCGCGGTTTGATCGATGCCGACGACGTTTCCGCGCGATTTGCTCATCTTCTCGCCGCAATACAGCAGCATGCCTTGATGAAACAGCCGCGTAAAGGGCTCCGGCGAATCGGCAACCCATCCGCGATCGTAAAAAACTTTATAAAAGAAGCGCGAGTACAGCAGATGCAAAACGGCGTGTTCGGCGCCGCCGATGTACTGGTCGACGCTCATCCAATAACGCGCATCTTGCGGCTCCCAAGCCGCGGACGAATCGTGCGGACTCAAATAGCGCAAATAGTACCACGACGATTCGAAGAACGTATCCATCGTGTCGCTTTCACGTCTTGCCGGGCCGCCGCACTTCGGACAGGAAACATTCGTAAAATCGGGATCGCGCGCAAGCGGCGACCCTTCGCCGGTGATGGGCACGTCCTGTGGGAGCAAAACGGGCAGCGCTTCATCGGGAACCGGCACCTGACCGCAGGAAGCGCAGTAGACGATGGGGATCGGCGTTCCCCAGTACCGCTGGCGTGAAATGAGCCAGTCGCGAAGGCGGTAGTGGACTTGCGCTTCGGCTACGCCGGCAGCGGCAAGGCGATCCGTGATCGCTTTGCGCGCCCGCGCGCTGGACATGCCGGTAAAATCGCCGCTGGCGATGAGTCTTCCGTCTTCCAAGAAAGCGTGCTCCAGCGGCGACTGCGTGTCCGACCCGGGCGGCACAACGACTTGCGCCACCGGGAGCGCGTGGGCGCGCGCAAACTCAAAATCGCGCTGGTCGTGGGCGGGAACGCCCATGACGGCGCCCGAGCCGTATTCGGCGAGCACGTAATTCGTCACCCAAATCGGCACGCGTTCGTGGGACAGCGGATTGATCGCATACGCTCCGGTGAAGACCCCCTGCTTCTCCATCAGGCTCGTACGCTCGAGTTCGGATTTCGACTTCAAGCCGGCAATGAATTCCTGGACCCCGGCGCGCTGTTTCTTCGTAGTGATGAGGTCCACGAGCGGCAGTTCCGCAGCCACGGCCAAGTACGTTGCGCCGTACACCGTGTCGATTCGCGTGGTAAAGACCTCGATGCGTTCGCCGGAATTTTCCACGGCAAACGAAAATTGAACGCCTTCGCTGCGCCCGATCCAATTGCGCTGCATCGTGCGCGTGCGTTCCGGCCAACCGTCGAGCGCCTCTAAATCGTGCAGCAAGCGTTCGGCATAGTCCGTAATGCGTAAGAACCACTGCGAAAGATTGCGGCGTTCGACTGCGGCGCCGCAGCGCCAGCACCGGCCGTCGATGACTTGCTCGTTTGCCAGAACGGTTTGATCGTTCGGGCACCAGTTCACCGGCGCTTCGCGTTTGTACGCCAGTCCCTGTTCGTACAGTCGCAAAAAAAGCCACTGGTTCCAGCGATAGTACTGCGGATCGCACGTGGCGATTTCGCGTTTCCAATCGTAGCTCGTGCCCATGAGGCGTATCTGCCGCTCCATGTTGGCGATATTTTCGCGCGTCCACACGTTCGGGTCGGCGCCGCGCTGAATGGCGGCGTTTTCTGCCGGCAATCCGAATGCGTCCCACCCCATCGGGTGCAGCACGTTGTAGCCGAGCATTCGCATCAAGCGCGCGACCGCATCGCCGAAAACGTAGTTTTTAGCGTGTCCGACGTGCAAATCGCCCGAAGGGTACGGCAGCATTTCGAGGACGTAGTACTTCGGACGTTCGTCGTCTCGCGCAGCCGCATACAGTGCGGAGCGCTCCCACCGTTCTTGCCATTTGCGTTCGACGCTGCGGTAATCGTAAGCGGCGGCCATACGGATGTATCAGCTTGCGCGCGCCGGCACCCTCTTTCACCCGTGCTGCTGCGCGTGATGGCCTTGCGTGAATCGCATCCTGCTTGCCGCAGGCGTCGGCGTGCTCGTGCTGCTGGCGTTATGGCACCCCGTCGCACCGGCCGCCCTGACCGTTGCCGCTCCCGCGCCGCGCCCGCATCGGCATTCGGAACGCTCGCTTCGACGCGCGCGCTTGAACGCAAGCATTGCCGTCGTGTACGTGGCCGGCGCCGTGAAGCACCCCGGATTGTACCGGGTCGATGCATCCGCGCGAGTGGACGATGCGGTGCGAATTGCCGGTGGTTTTCGCTCCGACGCCGATCCCGAAGCCGTAAACCTGGCCGAGCATATCGCGGACGGCGAAGAAATTCGGGTGACGCGAATCGGCGAAGCGACGCCGCGACCGCTCCGCAAACATCGCGCCCGTCGCCGGAAAAAGCGCGTGATGCCGCAGGCTGCGCTAGACCTGAATTCGGCGGATGAAGCGGCACTCTCGCAGTTGCCGGGCTTGGGCCAGACGCTTGCGGAACGCATCGTCGCGTATCGCCGCACCAACGGCCCCTTTGCATCGCTGGACGAACTCGCCGACGTCGCCGGAATGACGCAGCGGCGCATCGATGCGATTTCGCCATACCTTACCGTGCATGATGGCTCGTAAATCGCCGCGAAGCGATTGCGCGTGGAGACGCTTCCGGGCCTGATTCGGCGTTCGCTCGAGAAGAAGCGCGAGCGCGTTCTGCTCGAGCGGTCCAACGGGGCTTGGCGTGCGACCGGCAGCGACGAGCTGCTCCAACGAATCGAAAACCTGGCGTGCGCCATTCGCGATGCCGGTCTTTCCGGCGGAGATCGGGTTGCGCTGATTGCCGCCGACAGCGTCGATTGGATCGTCGTCGATTTTGCGATTCTGTTTGCCGGTTGCGTCGTGGTGCCGATCTTTCCGACGCAGGCAGCCGATCAAGTCGGATACATCCTTTCGAACTCGCAGGCAAAACTGCTGTTTGCCGACACGTACGATGCGCTGCACCGTTTGACGCAAGCGAAGATCGCGCTTCCGCCCAGCATCGTTTTCCAAAGTGCGCGTTCGGATTCGCTGGCGCAGTTTGAGAAACGGGGAAGCGCCGTGCGCGCCGACCATCCGCAGTGGCCGCGCGAATGGGAATCCGGTTGCCGCCCCGACGACATGGCCGTTTTGATCTATACTTCCGGCACGACCGGCGAACCGAAAGGCGTGATGCTTTCGCATCATAACCTGGCGTTTACGGCGCAGTCGTCGTTCGGTACGGCGTTCACCGTTCTGCGCGAAGGAAGCGACGTGCTTTCCGTGCTGCCGTTTTCGCATATTTACGAGCACTGCATCGTCTACGGGTATTTGCTGACGCGCGTTCAGCATTACATTTGTCACCACGTCGACGAGCTGTTGAGCGATATGCAAAGCGTTCGTCCGGTGGCCATGACGTTGGTGCCGCGCATCTTCGAACGGTTGATCGCCGGCGTTACCGCGCGAGCCAAGACTCATGGCGGACTTCAGGCGCGGCTTGTGCCGTGGGCGCTGCGCGCCGGACGGCGCTACATGACGGCGCGCGTCATGCAGCCGCGCGTGGCGCTGCCGGCGCGCCTGCAATACGCCGTAGCGCAGCGTGTGGTGCTGAAGAAGGTTCGCAAACGTTTGGGCCTGGACCGGGTGAAGTTTTTGGTGAGCGGTTCGGCGCCGCTGCACGTCGATACGGCAATGACGATGCTCGGACTCGGCGTAACGATTATCGAAGGGTACGGCCCCACCGAATGTTCGCCCGTAGTGACCGTCAACACGTATGAAAACAATCATTACGGCACGGTCGGCCGGCCGATCCCGGGAGTTGAAATCCGGGTGGCGGACGACGGCGAAATTTTGGTTCGCGGGCCGAACGTCATGCTGGGCTATTACGGTAACGAGTCGGCGACCGAGCAGGTGATGGAAGGCGGCTGGTATCATACCGGCGACATCGGCGAAATCGACGCGGAGGGTTTTCTGCGCATAACCGATCGCAAGAAAGAACTTTTCAAAACGTCGGGCGGTAAATTCATCGCGCCTGCACGGGTGGAGTCCGCGATCAAGCGATCCGTCTACGTCAACCAAGTGATGCTGGTGGGCGACTCGCGTGCGCATCCCGCAGCGCTGATTTCCCCGAACTGGGATTTGCTGCGCGCGCACTTGCGGATCGATTCGGCCGTGCCGGCACGCGATCTTGCGCAGCGATCCGACGTTCATGACTTTCTCGCCAAAGAGGTGCACGAGCATACCGTCGATCTGGCACGGTTCGAGCAGGTCAGAAAAATTGCGATTCTGCCGGAAGAGCCCAGCATCGAGAGCGGCGAACTTTCGCCCACGCTCAAGATGAAGCGCCGCGTGATGGAAGCCAAGTATGCCGCGCAAATCGAGCGATTGTTTCAGTGACCGTGCAGCCCTATCGGGTAGACGAGGTGCTTCGCGGGCCGATCAAGAGCAAGACGCTGTTTCCGGCGCTCATCTTGCATCTGCTGCAAAAAAATCCTGATCACGGATACGGTTTGATGCAGCGCATCGATGCGTTGTGCGGAGGTCTGGTTTCGGTCAATACCAACAAGATTTACCCGCTTCTGCGGCGCCTGGAGGAGCGCGGGTTCGTCGATGCATCGTGGGATCATCCCACCAAACGATCGCGCCGCATCTACCGGATAACCGCGCAAGGCGAAGAACGGCTGGCGCGCATTAAAACCGCGATGCTGCCGTATCTCGAGGCGATGATCCGCGCCGTAGACGATCTGAAGCACGAGCTGTACCACTAGCGCGCCGCGATGCCGTTCTTGGATCTCGTCCATCTGTTCGAACTGCGCTGCCCGGCGTGCAATGCGGTGATGGCAACCGCAGGCTCGAGGTCGTTTATCGTCGATCGCGGCGGCGATCCGGTCAATTTCAGCGCGGACGATCCGCCGGCAACGATGCTGGTGCAGGCTGCATTGCGCGGACGGGCACGTCCTGGACCTGCGCGTCCCCGAGCAGATTGCCGCGGAGGAAGCACTGATCACTCCGGACGGCGCGCCGATTGCGGTCGATGCACGCCTCGTTTCCGGAACCACGGCGAAAGGCACCGCTGTGACGGCACGCAGGACGCCATAAACATGGCGCAGGGCTGCAATTGGTGAGCGGGCGCAAAGGGGAGAAAAGCAGCGGGCCCAATATCGCGGAATGACCCTTCGAAACGCATTGGCGCTGATCTGTTTGCAGGCGCTTCTGGGCGCTACGCCCTCGCCGTCACCCTCACCGTCGCCGCCGCCCGCCAGCGCCGCTGCCGAGAGCGAAACCCCCGACGCGGTGACTCAACATACGGTAACCATTGGGGGCACCGCGTACGCGTACACCGCGCGCGCCGGAACAATTACGCTGACCGACGACAAAAGCAAACCGACGGCGCGGATGTTCTACACCGCGTATACGGTTGATTCCGGCGGCACCGCGCGTCCCGTTACCTTCCTCTACAACGGTGGTCCCGGCAGTTCCACGATGTGGCTTCGTATGGGTTCCATCGGTCCGGTGCGCGTGCAAGCCGGCAACGCGCAGCCTTCAGGCGCACCGCCGTACGCAATCCGCGACAATCCGTACTCTTTGCTCGACAAGAGCGATTTAGTGTTCATCGACATGCCGGACAGCGGATTCGGCCGCATCTTAAACGGCAAAGAAAAAGACTTTTTCGGCGTGGATCAAGACGTTGCCGCATTCGGGCAGTTCATCGAGCGGTATCTGACAACGTTTCACCGCTGGAATTCGCCCAAGTTTCTGTTCGGTGAGAGTTACGGCACCACCCGATCCGCGGCGTTGTCCTCGTATTTACTCGACCACGGCATCGCGTTGAACGGCGTCGTGCTGCTTTCCTCGATTTTGAACTTTGGCTTGGACTACGGTAACGGCGAACCGAATGCAAACGGCGACTGGCCGTACGTGCTCTACCTTCCGACCGAAGCGGCGACGGCGTGGTATCACGATAAAATCCGCAACAAACCTGCGAGTTTGCCCGCGTTCCTTTCCAACGTCGAGCAGTTCGCAACCGGCCGGTATATGGATGCGCTCTATTTGGGCCATCGGCTCGGCACCGCGCAGCGCGACGCGATTGCGCGTGCGCTCAGTTCGTATTTGGGGATCCCGGAAACCTACGTTCTCGAATCGAATTTGCGCGTTCCGTACGACCGGTATCAGCGGGAGCTGCTCCGTTCGCAGGATGTGGTTTTCGGCCGCCTCGATTCACGCTACACGACGTACGGGCTGCAGCCCGCCTCGAACGAAGGACCGCCTTGGGACCCGACGGATTCCTCGATCGATGCGCCGTTCACCACCGCGGTGAACGCCTATTTGCGCGACGACTTGAAATACGACACGCCGCTGCGGTACCGGGCGAATATCTACGGGATCATCTATGCCAAGGGCAGCTCGTGGGACCTGAGCCACAACGGCCGCGTCCCGACGAACGTTGCGCCGGACTTAGCGGTGGCGATGACGCAGAATCCGAGTTTGAAGGTCTTCTCCGCCAACGGTTACTACGATTTTGCCACGCCGTTTTTTGCGACCGTGTACACGCTGCAGCACCTCGACATTGCGCCGCCGCTGCAAAACAACATTACTTTCGGCTTCTACCAATCGGGGCATATGGTGTATTTGAACGATTCCGCGCTCCCGCTTTTCAAGTCCGATCTTGCGCGCTGGTACGACAGCGCGCTGGGGCGCTGACGTGGCAGGCATGAAGCTCGTCAAACGCACTGCCGCGCTCGCGCTCACCGCAAGCCTGCTCGCTGCGGCTCCGGGGGCCAAACAGCCGGCGAAACAACACAAACCGTACATTCCGCCGGCAACGCCCGACGCCGTGACGCAGCACGTCAACCACGTCGGCGGACAAGCGATTCGGTATGCCGCACGCGCCGGTACGATTACGCTGCGTAATGACAAAGACCAGATTACCGCGCGCATGTTCTACGTGGCGTATACCAAGGACGGCGCGAACGCGAATAAACGTCCGATCACCTTTTTTTACAACGGTGGACCGGGCAGCTCGACGATCTGGCTGCGCATGGCATCGTTCGGGCCGGTTCGCGTAAAACTGGTCAACGGCCGCGCAACGCCGCCGGCCCCGTACACGCTGCTCGACAACCCCGACAGCCTGCTGGACCGGACCGACGAGGTGTTCGTCGATGCCCCCAATACCGGATACAGCCGCGTTTTGGGATACGGCAAGCCTGCCGATTTCATGGGCATCGATCAGGACGGGCGCGCGTTCACGCAGTTCATCGAGCGCTATTTGAGTCAGTTCAACCGATGGAACTCGCCCAAGTTCCTTTTCGGTGAGAGTTACGGAACGACGCGCGACGCCGTGCTGGTGAATATGCTGCAAGACGCGAACGTGCAGATCAACGGGGTCGTCTTCTTATCGTCGATCCTGAACTTCGGTCTTACCGGCCTGGGCGGGTTCAACCCCATCGGCGGAGGCGACTGGGCGTACGTTTTGTATCTTCCCAGCGAGGCCGCAACCGCGTGGTATCACCGCAAATCGGTTCGCACTGCGGGCGGCCTGCCCGCATTTCTGAGCAACGTCGAACGCTTTGCCGGCAACGAATATCTGCACGCGCTCGAACAGGGCGATCGTTTGAATCCGGCGGAAGCTGACAGCGTCGTGCGCCGGCTGCACGACTATTTGGGGCTGTCCGAAACGTACATCCGCAATTCGCATATGCGCATCCCGTATTACTATTATGAAAAGGAGCTGCTGCGCGACCGCGACATCGTCCTCGGGCGTTACGATTCACGCTATGCGACCTACGGCGTCGACCGCATGAGCGACGCGCCGGACTGGGATCCTTCCGACGTGGGAATGAACAGCGCGGTCGTTTCCACCTGGTCGCGGTATGTCGCAGACGACTTGCATTACTACAGCAACTTGCTGTACCGCCCGACCGCTTACGGCGGCTTGCTGGGCGCGCGTTGGGACATGCACCACAACGGCCAGGAACCGCCGGCCAACGTCGTGCCGGACATCGCGGCGGCGATGTCGCAAAACCCGCATCTGCAGGTCTTTTCCGGCAACGGCTACTACGATTTCGCCACGCCGTTTTTTGCGACGTATTACACCTTCGAACACATGGATATTGCGCCGCCGCTGGAGCGCAATATCACCTTCGGATTCTACGACTCAGGGCATATGGTGTATTTGAATCCGCAGGCGCGTGTGCGTTTCAAGGCCGACCTCGACCGCTGGTACGACCGCACGTTAACGCGAACGCAGTAATGCCATCGCTTTAGCGGCCTTCCCACGCAAGATCGCAAATGCTTCGTCCTGATCATGCGTCGGGCGCACGTCGCCGGCTTCGACGCCGATCAGCAAGTTCTGCAGCGCATCGCCGATGTAGCGCAAGCTGCTGAAGTCCTGCGCGGGCTTGCCGACGGAGTCGTCCGGTGACGTGGGGGGCGCCTGTCCTACCAGCGCCCGCAGTTGCGGGTGCGAGCCGGCTAGTGCGCGCGCGTGTTTGAGCGCCGCAGCTACTGCTTGCGACTGCGCGACGATCGCTTGCGCCAGGGCAAACTGCGCGCGCAAATCCGCATTGCTTGCAGGGTACGTCGGATCGGCGAGCACGTCCAACGGCTGCGACTGCGTCTTTCCGTTGACGCTCATGCGGACGGTGTAACGCCCCGGCGGTGCCAGTACGGTGTTGGCGTATTGCAAATTCCAGATGAAGCGGTGCCCGCCCGGAGCCGAAGACGGCGGCTGCTGCGGCTGGACCCAGAACGCCGGAATGTCCAAAGCCCGAGCGTTCACCGCGGGCGGCGTATCCGATGAAGACCAGCGCCGAACCAGTTTACCCGAACCGTCGAGGACTTCCAAAACCAGCGGCGTGCGCGCGAGCGCAACGGAGTAATCGAAGATCGCACCGCTCGGCGGATTGGGGAGCGCGGCCTCGTCGAGCGGAATCGGCGTGCCTTGATCGCTGCCGGGACGGGTTCGGTACGCCGCGGGCGGCTTGAACAGATGGTCGGCGGAGCGTGCAATCGATGCGGTGACTTGACGCAGCGGCGCAACATCGTCCAGGATCCAGATTCCGCGGCCGTGCGTCGCGAGAATGATGTCGTCGCCGTTGAAAACGACGTCGCGCATCGACGCGTGCGGCAGGTTGAGTTGCAGCGGCTGCCAGCGACCTCCGTCGTCGAACGAAACGTACACCGAGCGTTCGGTCCCCGCATACAGCAGTCGCGGCCGGCGCGGATCCTCACGGACGACGTTGACCGATTCGTCGTCCGGTATTCCGGCAGTAATCAACGTCCAGCTGCGTCCGAAATCGCGCGTCCGGTAAATGTACGGATGGTTGTCATCGAGGCGATGGCGATCGATCGCGGCGTATGCGGTGGCTGCGCTGAAATGCGAGGCGTCGATGATGGCGACTTTGCTCCACGGCGTCAGCTGCGGCGGCGTGACGTTGCGCCAGTGCAGACCTTCATCCCGGGTGATCCAAATGAAACCATCGTCCGTGCCGGCCCACAATTCATGCGCGCGCGCCGATGAAGGCGCAATCCAATACACGACGCCTCGGCGCGGCAATCCCGTACTGTCCGCGACCGTCGCAGGATCGAGGTTCGCCGGAACGGCGTTACGCGAACGCGTCAGATCCGGGCTGATGATCCGCCACGACCGCCCGCCGTCCTGCGTGCGGAAAATGCGCTGGTGACTCATGTACAGCACGCGCGGATTCTGCGGTGAAGCAACGATGGGGAGCGTCCACGTATTGCGCCACACCGTATCCGGATATTTTACCGTCGGATCGATCGACGCTTCCCAATTCGTGTCGACGTTTTCGTAGGTCGGCGGGTTGCCGTACAGATGCGCCGGATGCAAAGGATCGGCAGCGATCGTTCCGCTTTCGCCGCCGACGTCGATGGGCTTCCAGTCGAACATCGAGATTTGCCGGTGGATGCTGCGGCTGGGAACGGCGACGGCACCCGAATCTTGCTGAGCGCCGTAAACCCAGTACGGGAAGCGGTGATCGGTGACGACGTGGTACATTTGCGCGGTGGATTGGTTGAACCACGAGCTCCATGTTTTCGCGCCGTCGAGCGTAACGAGCACGCCCTGATCGCCGCCGAGGATCATCCGGTTCGAGTCGGCAGGATCGATCCACAAGGCGTGATAATCGTCGCCGCCCGGCGAGCCTTTGATCGCGGTAAAGGTGCGGCCGCCGTCGGTCGAGCGGTACGTCGACGTGTTCATCGCGTACACGACGTCGGCATTCTTCGGATCGGCGGCGATCTGCCCGAAGTACCAGCCGCGTTTCCAAATGCGTTCTTCGCCGTCCGTCCGCGTCCACGTTACGCCGCCGTCGTCCGACCGGTAGATGCCGCCGGTTTTCACGTCGTTGGTATCGACCGTCGTGTAGACGCGCTTGGGGTTGGCGGCCGATATGGCGATTCCGATGTGTCCTAAGACGCCGCTCGGAAAACCGCCTCCCGTGACGTGCGTCCACGTCCTTCCGCCGTCCGCGGTGCGATAAAGACCGCTGCCCGGACCATTGCTCGGCGGATAGACGTTCCAGGGCGGCCGACGCGTTTGCCAAAGCGATGCATACAGCACGTCGGGATCGCTCGGGTCCATCGCGATGTCGATTGCGCCGGTGTTCTGATTTCGATAAAGAATCTTACTCCACGTCGCGCCGCCGTCCGTCGATTTGAAAACGCCGCGTTCGGCGTTGGGTCCGTACTGATGGCCCAGAGCCGCGACATACACCGTGTTTGCATCGCGCGGATCGATGACGACGCGGCCGATCTGCCGCGTGTCGTCCAAACCGATATGCTTCCACGTAGCGCCGCCGTCGAGCGATTTATACATGCCGTCGCCGTGCTGAATGTCCGAGCGCATGTCGGCCTCGCCGCTGCCGGCGTAAATCGTGCTGCCGGAGACCGCTATCGCTCCGATCGATGCGACCGGAAGCGCGTCCGCGATCGGGCGCCACGTGCGGCCCGCGTTGTCCGTTTGCCATATGCCGCCGCCTACGGCACCGAAGTAAAACGTATCGGGCTTCCCCGGAACACCGCTGACGGTTATAGCGCGGCCGCCACGCAGCGGCCCGATGTTTCGCCAGCTCAAGCCGGCAAAGATTGCATTATCGTAACCCTGCGCCGGCGCGGAAACCGGCGCGGCTTGGAATGCAAAAAAGAGCGCTACAAACACGGCTGAACAACGTCGCATAGCCGGCGCTTTTCCCGCCGGCACAGGGCGCGCCCTCGTTACTCGGAAATACGGGCGGCGTGCTCTTTCAGGCGCTTTCGGGATTACCCGTACTTGCCGGTGCCACGCTGTTTATCGGCGTGGTGGTCCTGGTTGCGGTCACGGGCGGCCTGCTCTTCTATCGTTACGTCCCTCGCGCGCTGCTCAGCGAACACAACGAGATAGCGGGTTTCGTCTTCGCGGTGGTCGGCGTAGTGTACGCGGTGTTGCTCGCATTTCTGGCGATCGGCGTTTGGGAACACTTCGAGCTTTCCGAGCAGCGCACGTACGATGAAGCCGGGCGTTTGACCGTCGTCTATCGAAAAAGCGACGTGTTTCCCGCGCAAGCGCATCTGCTGCGCGCCGAGGTGCGCCGCTACGTTACGACCGTCGTCGATCGCGAGTGGGCCGAAATGCAGCATGGGAGGCAGGACGCCGGCGCGGAACAGCTCATCGAGCGCATCGCCTTTCAAATTCGCCATCTTCCCGTCAGGACGATGGCGGCGCAGAACGTGCACGCCGCGATGCTGCAGAGCATCGACGATGCAATGGTGGATCGCGACTACCGGACTTCGCTGGGAGCAATCGGGGTGAACGGCTTCGTCTGGAGTATTCTGATTGCCGGCGCCGTTGCGACGATCTTCTTCACGTATCTTTTCGCGTACCGCAACCCGTGGTCGCTCATCGCGATCATCGGGTTGCTCTCATTTTCGCTTTCACTCGTGCTGTATCTGATCGCTGCCGTAGACTATCCGTTTCGCGGCGAGGTTCGCGTGGAACCCGAAGCGTTCGTGCACGCGCTTCACGTTTTTCGCGCGATCGGAAGTTAGCGCTACCAGCCGCCCCCACCGCCGCCCATGTCGCCGCCGCCTGCGCCGAAGCCGCCGCCGCCCATGTCGCCGCCTCCGAAACCGCCGCCGCCCCAATCACCGCCGCCGGCGCCCATGCCGGCCTGCCCCGGATCGGATTGCCAGCCGCCTGCGTCCGCCGGCGGCTGCGCGCCGGTCGGATCGACGTTTCCCCAAGCGCCGGTACCGATGTTCTGCCGTCCGAACATCTCGTTTCCGAGCCATGCCCCGCCAAGGCCGCCGAGCAGGCCGCTCCAAAAGCCGCCGCCTCCGCCCCAGCCGTATCCGCCGCCATAACCGGGTCCATAACCGCCGGGCCCGTATCCCGGGGCGCCGGGACTCATGCCGCCACCGTAAGCGCGAGGTCCCGCCGCCGCGCGCATGATCGAACGGATGATCAAGAACGCGAACAGCGCGATGATGATCCACCAAAACACGCTGATGTGCATTCCTTGGTTCGTTTGCGCAAGCGAAGTAGCGGCGTTGGCCGAAGACGGTTGCGAGCCGCGCAGAGAGCTCAAATGCGAGCGGTAGATGTCCAAGGATTGGTTGACCGCGGTCGTGATGCCGCCGTCGTAATCGCCGGCTCGAAATTGAGCCTGCATCGCCTGCGCTATCGATGAAGAAGTGGCCGAAGTCCACCAGCCGGCCTGCACCGCCGCGCGGTCGGGCACGATCCAATCCTTCCGATCGCCCTTGTCGACGAAGATCAGAACGCCGTTGACTTGCTGCTGCGAGAACGCATTTTGCGCTGCGGTGCTAACGTTTGCGCCGGCAACCGACGCAACCGTCTGCACGATGATTTCTTTTCCGGTTTGCGCGTTGAAGTTGCCGATGCGCGCGTTCAGCTGCTGCACCACATCGGGGCTGAGCATCCCGGCTTGATCTTGAACGAAATCTTTGGCGAGCGCCGTTGCACTCATCGCTAGCATGGCCGCCAGAAGCAGGGGAAGTGCGCGTTTCATAGTTGTTCCTCGATCAAAAAAGCGTCAATGAATGAATCCGACGGCGATCAGGCCGCCGACGATGCTGAAGGCGAAAACGAAGATGAAATCCACACGCCTGCGCGCAAGAGCGATTGCCTGCGCCGGCGCGCCGACTGCGTTTCGTAGCGTACGGTTTTCCGCCGGCTCACGACGACTGCGCTTGCCGTTCCGGCGCGCTGGACCAAAGCCGCTCGAGATTGTAGAACGCGCGCTGCTCCGGAGTGAAAACATGCACGATGATCGCTCCCAAATCGAGCAGAATCCAGTTGCCGTCGGCATAGCCCTCGATACGCGCCGGCGGCAGGCCGGCTTCTTTGACTTTTTCGGCAATGCTGTCCGCAACCGATCGCGTTTGGATTTTCGATCTCCCCGTCACGACGACGAAGCGATCGGCCAGAATCGTTCTCCCCGCGACGTTGATTTCGCTGATGTCTTCGGCTTTTTTGTCCAGCGCGGCGCTGCGCACGATCTCAAGAATGTCCGGCAGTGCGTACCTCCAGTGCGTCGGCCCGCAGGCCGAACGAGTGCATCGCGGCCGCCGTCGGCGGCGCAATGGGCAGTTGTCTCTGATTCAGATACCGCAGGGACGCCCGCAACGTTGCACGCATCGCCCCATTCAAATCCACAAGGCAGAGGGCGGCCAGCTGCGCCCGTTCCGCAAAGTCTCGTCCCGGCTCCAAGCCGTCCGCCAAGTACAGGATGCAGTCCAAGCGCGACATTTGCGCTGCCGCCAGCGTGTGCTTTTCGACGGCGCTGAGCACCTGCGGATCGTCGATGCCGAAACGAGAACGGGCGAGAAATGCCGAGAGCGGAGCGTGCAGCACGACGGGATGCTGTTTCGCGTACGGGTCGATCGGGATGCACGCTTCGCGGCATTCCCGCAGCAGCCGCTGTTCCGGATACAATCGCGCTAAATCGTGCACCATGCCGGCGACGCGCGCTTTTCCGGTATCGACGCCGTGCGCGCGCGCCAGCGTCTCCGCCATTCGCGCGACGCGAATGCAGTGCGCGTACCGGTGCTCCTGTCCCAGATGCGCTCGCACCGCCCGCGCCAGCTGCCCGAATCATTCGAAAAGTGCGGCGCGTAGCGTCAGCAAGCGAT